>NZ_JBPQTR010000004.1:0-2112500 GCF_051386435.1 Micromonospora sp. URMC 103
CACACCACCACATCGCGCCTGGTCAGGGCGTCGGCCATCAGCATCGTCCAGCCCTGCGACTTCCCGGCCCGGGTCATGCCCATCACCAGCCAGTGCGCCAACGCGCGGCCGGCGGCGTCGTCACCGGTGAGCCACAGATGGCCGACCTCGCCGTCCTCGTACACGCCGGCGGGCAGCGGGTCGTGGATGGATCCGCCCGGGTTCGACGGGCCCGGCCACACCGCGCCGCGCTCCAACGGGTCGTTGGGGACGATGACCAGCTCGGCGCGGCCGGCGTCGTGCGGGTCGGCGGCGATGCGCACCGCACCCGGCCGGACGCCCAGCGCGCCAGCCATCTTGTCGGCAACGCCCTGCAAGTCCTTCACGGTCTGCTCACCGCGGTTGACCTCGACCTGGGCGACGACCCGGCCTTCGATTTCCTTCGGCTTGTACACCTCGCCGCCGGCGAGCACCTTGTCGAGCTTCGACTCCTGCGGCTCGCCCTGCTGCTCCGCGGCACCGTTGACGACCATGCGGCGGATCGTCCAGAACACGCAGATCCCGAATCCGCCGAACGCCCACGCGTCGATGACACCCCTGGTCAGGGGGCCGACGAGCATCCCGACGATGAACCAGAACCCACCCAGCCCCGCGGAGACGGTGCCCATCCAGCGGAGCACCTCGTCGCGGGGACGCAGCACCCGCCACGTGAACGGGACCAGGCCGGCGACCAGCGCGAACGCTGCCATGCTCATCCACGGCGCGGCCACCGGGTTCCGGCCCCACACCACGTAGGCGATTGAGGACAGCATCGGCAGGAGCATCCACGCCACCCACGGCGGGGCGTAGGTGAGCAGCCGCGACGCGCCGTGCTTCTGCACCCGGCTCCCCGTGGCCTTGCCAGCGTTCGCGCTGGTCGCACGCTTAGCCATCGCTGATCAGAGTCCCTTCATGTCGAACACCTTGCGCTGCCGCTTGGCGCCGATGACGTCCTGGTACTCGGACAGGAACGCCCGCGGGATGCGGGCGATGCTGGCCTGCGCCCCGTGGAGCAGCTCCCCGGCGCGGCGGGCGTGCCGGGCGACACGGCGGGCGCGGGCGTTCGGTGGCCGGCGATCCATCGAGGGGATGGTCGCCAGCGCCTGGTGGATGTCGTAGGCGCCCTGCAAGACGATCAGGCCGGAGTTGGAGGCGACGCGTCGTCCCAGCTCACACCACGTGAATAGGGCTTCGGCGTTCTCGAACTCGATGTCGCCGAGGACGGAGAAGTCGGCGTCAGATCCCACGGTCAGGCCTCCTGGTCGTCGATGGTGTTGGGCTTCGGGTTGTCGTGGCGGTACTCCATGGCGAGCGCGAACACGGTCACGGCCATGAGCAGCACGCTGGTGATGAGCGCGCCGTAGTAGAGCTGCTGGCGGTTGATGTACTCGCCGTAGACCGCGAGCAGCGCGAACGCGCCGGCGATCATGGAGGCGGCGTTGACGAGCCGTCCCCCAGCCGCTGCGCTCGTAGACGGTGTCGGGCTCGTCGAGGGTCAGGTCGACCTCGGTGTCGGTGTGCGTCCGGGTGTCGGACATGATGGGTGTTCCTTCCTCTGTTGGGGTTGGATGCGGGTCCCGGCCCGGCTGTAGGAGGTGGGACCGGGACCCGCAGCTTGGGTCAGACCGGGACCTGGTCCAGGTCTGCGGGTGAATCGGGAACGTGCACCGGACCGCCCTGCGCGTCGCGCTGGGCCCGGTAGATACGGACCGCCTCCGTCGCGTCCTGCTTGCGCCAGCGGTACCGGTTGACGACGGCGCTCACAGACACCGGACCGGGCTGGTCAGCGGGGTGGTCCACCCACAACTGCTCCACCATCGCCAGCACCCGCGGCGCCGGCTGCTTCTGCGCAGCGGACCGGGTGGACCGGGCCGCGGTGGACCGCTTCGCCTGCTTGCGGACCGGCGGCGTGTGGACCGGGGGAGGGTCGGTGTGGACCGGCTCGGGCTGCGTGGGAGTGGACCACTGCCACGGGTCCACCCGCTCCTGGTCCACCTCGACCGGCTCCGGATCGGTGTGCACCGGCTCCGCCTGGTCCACGTCCGCGTTCGGCTTCGCGCCCATCGCGCTGGCCGCCTCAACGAGCGTCACCAAAAGGTGAACCGACAGCGCCAGCATCACCGCAGGGATCGCCGACACCGCGAACCGCACCTGACTCTCCTCGATCACCAACGCGGCGCCAGCCGGCGGGATCGCGTGGAGACCGTTGCAGGCGATCGAGATCCCGGCACCGACGAGCACAACCGCCCACGGGTACCAGGCGGTGCTGCCGGTCATCCGGCGCAGCACCACCGCCGCGATCGTCGCCACGGCCATCGCCCCGTCCACGGAGACCGGCAGCAGCCACGCCCACTCGGTGCGGATGCGGGAGGCGATACCGACCGCGCGGATCGCGTCGTAGGACAGCGCGAACCCGGCTACGGCGACGGCGAGGGTGCCAGCGGAGGCGACCGTGCCGGCGAGGATCCCGAAGGCGATCGTGCGGATGCGGGGCCAGTTCATCGCTCGGCCCCCACCATCGCGATGTGCTCAACGTGCCCGGCCCCGTCCGCGACGTACACGACGGCGTAGTCGACGCCGTGCGCCACGACCAGGCCCCGGGCGGTCTCGACCGCCTCGACCTCGTGGCGGGCGATGAAGCGCTCGGTGCGCCGGAAGCGGGCGCCGGCGGCGTAGAGGTCGCATCGGTAACTCGGCATGTCCGCCAGCATGACACATCTTGGAAAGGTTGGAAAGGTTGGTAGAGTACTTCGCATGTTGAGCCCACCGCTTGCTCCCGCCCAGGGCCTTGCCATGCGACCATTGGTCAACTTGCAAGACCTGGCAGACCTGGGAGACGACGTGGCCGAGAGCGGATACCTGACCATCAAGCAGGTCCGGGACCGCCTCGTCGCCGCCGGCTACAGCGACAGCGACCAGACCATCCGCCGCCTCCTAGCCGACGGGAAGCTCGGCAAGGAAGGCATCGACTGGTACCGCACCGAACGCGGCAGGTACCGGATGGTTTCCGCCGATGCGGTGGACCGGCTCATCGCCCAGCGTCGCCAGCAGGGCGAGTAGCAGGCTCCCGTCCACTCGGGACGCTCACGGCCCGTAACCCAAGATCCTCAGATACTGCAAAGAGGTTCGCGTCCGATAGGGGCGGACCGGACGCCCGGTCATCGATCGGACGCGACGAACGGTCACCAACCGCAATCTGCTAGATGCAAGCTGCACGCGAATGGACCATGATGGGTCCCTTCACATCGACGCACCACACACGAACAACCGTTCCCGTCGGCCATCATGGCTGGTAGGAACTACACCAACGTAAGTCCCGGGCAGACACCACCGTGGGGGGAGGTGACCGCCATGCACCACCGCACACTCCAACGGGCGCTGCTGCTCGGCGCGTTCACCGCCGCCGGTGTCGCTGGCGCCGTCGCCTGGCAGTCCGCCGCCCACGCCGCCGACAAGCCGCCCGCCGCAGTCCACCAGCCGGGGGGTCTGGTGGAACGCGCGGTGGACCTGCCCGAGCAGGCGGCCGACCGGGCCCACGAGGTCGTCGAGGACGCCACCGAGCACGAGCCGGAGAACGAGGCGCCGGCCGACGAACCCGAGCACGCCGACGAGCCCCGCGGCGAGACGCCCCGCCAGGACGACGAGCCCGCCCAGGAGCCGGCCGACGACGACAGCGGCGAGGTCGCCCCGGAACGCCCGGTCGACGAGCAGCCCGCCGAGGAACCGCCGGCCGAGACCGAGCCGGAGACGCCCACCGACCCGGTGCCCGACGTCCCGCCGGTCGTCACCCCGCCGACCACACCGCCCGTGGTGGTCAACCCGCCCCCGGTCGTGGTCAACCCGCCGCCCGTCATCGTGACCCCCGTCCCCGAGACCCCGGCGCCGCAGCCCGACCTCTACGAGACCACCGAGCCCCCCGAGCCCCAGCCGGCGGCGGCGCCCGCCCTCGACGAGCCGGACCTCCCGGCCACGCCCACGATGCCCCTCGACCTGCCCGTACTCATCGGCCCCGTCCCCGCCACCGGCACCCCGCGCGAGGACGGCATCCGCCCGGTCGAGCCGCAGCAGGCGGCCCAGGTGCCGCTGTGCGCCGACGAGCTCGACGCGGCCCACCTCGACCCGAAGCGCATCACCATCCCGCTCGAAGTGCAGCACCACCGCAAGAAGGCCACCGCCGCGAGTACCCGCGGCAAGCCCTGCCCCGGTACACCCGGCGCACCCGACCCGCAGACAGCCGGCGCAGGCAACGTCAAACCGCCACCGCCCACCGGCGAGCAGCTCGTCGCCGAATCCGTGGCCGCCGCCTACTCCCGGCCGATCCTCCACCGGCTCTACCAGCTCCGGCCCCGCAGCCACATGCCCGCCGGACGCATGGAACACCCCGAGCCCGGACCCGCATAGCCGCCCCCCAGCCCGCCGCACCACAGCGGGCACGCGCCGGCAAGCCCACCATCCCGGGCTCCCGGCACGGAGGTGGGGGGAGCCGCCTCCGATCACCCGTCCCAGCAACGATCGGAGCTGAAACCAGAGTGAGTACCACCGCACCGAAACCACCGACGAAGCGCCTGCTGCTCACCGCCGGCCTCACCGCTGGCGCCACCATCGGGACCTGGGTCATCACCGGCATCGGGCACTTCGTCTTCTCCGGCATCCCCGCCCACCGCATCCCGGTGTATATCGGGCTGGGCGTCATCGGCATCATCGCGAGCGCCTGCCTGTTCACCCGGTACGCCATCCAGAAGCACCGCCGCGACGCGTGGTGGGAGGGCTTCTCCGCCAGCGACGAGCCGGCCGCCGAGGTGATCGAGCTGCGCGACTTCCGCCGCGACGGCAACGACACGCGCGGCTTCGGCACCGGCTCGACCAGCTAAGGCACGGAGAGTAGTCTCGGAAATGTGTACTGGACGGTGTACTGACCTTCTCTGACTGCCCCTGAATACGTCTCAGGTCAAGCCCCTGAGCAGGGACATTCAGACAAGGTCAGTCCGATCCAACACGCTCGTAATGCGTAGGTCGACGGTTCGATTCCGTCAGGCGGCTCGGTGAAGAAGCCCAGGTCATTGGCCTGGGCTTCGCCGTTTTCCAAGGTTTACAACTTTGCCGCCGGCCGTGCCCAGTCCGCATCTCCTCGCCGCGACCGCCGCGCCCATCTGGTTGGCGACCGCGTCCAGGTCGTCAGCGAACAGCCGCAGCGCTACTCAGTGACGGAGCCAGCCGGCTCACCGACCGCTTTGGCCTCACCGACTGGACCGGCCTCCTGAGGATCCTGCACGACCACGGCCCAGCCGACCTGATCCGCCGTGTATGCGCCGCAGAAGACTCCGACCCGCAGGGCGAGCGCTGGCCCCGTGGCAAGGCCCACGACGACGCGACCGCCGCCTACTGCACGCAACTGCTCGACGCATAGCGTCGCGGTCCTGTCTAGTCCCACCACATGCTCGACGAATCCGTCCCAGCACATGCACGACAGCCGGCCTTGGTTGCTCAGTCGACCCGGTTACAGTCGGTGACCCCTGAGCGACTGGGGCGCACACTCACATGCCGACGTGTGGAGGCCCCGGCGTGGGTCCTACGGCGCGTGCACGATCGGCTGATCGCCTCCCCACATCTCCACCACCGTTCCACCGGCTCCCGCTCGGACGAGATCCAGAACGACCGCGACAACGTCGGCCGGAGGAATCAGCGGCCGAGATGCTGCCCGCTCGTCGGCATTCATGCGCTCCCATTGCGCTCGGGCCCGGCTCAGCCCGATCCAGTCCGGCGCCACGCACATCATTCGGACCCCGTGGCTGCTCGCCAAGCTGGCCAGACTGGCGGTGAACCGAATCAGACCAGCCTTCGCTGCCCCGTATTCGGGCGAGCCGTAGGACCCGAAACCGATGCCACCGCTGGATGCGATGTTGATGATGGCGCCACCACCTTGTTGCCTCATCGGGTCTAGAACGAGCTGACTGAGCAGCATCGGGGCGATGAGGTTGAGGTTGATCGTCGCGGCCCACTCCGCGGCCCTCGCCTGCGGATACTGTCGCCGCGGGGTCCAGCCGCCGGCATTGTTGACAAGCACATGAGGACCGCCGAGGTTTTGCGCGGCCGCCACGACAAGGGCCAAGTCGTCATGCCCTCGTACGTCGACGCACAACCCTCGAGCCGGCATCCCACGCTCCTCGATCAAGCTCGCACACGCCTGCGCAGCTGGCTCATCGAGGTCGGCGACGACGATGCCGTAACCGGCGTGAGCCAAGCCGAGCGCGATCTCGCGCCCCAATCCACTGCCGGCGCCAGTAACGATCGCGGTGCGAGCCATGATCACACTCCCTTGACGTCATCTCATCGCGGTCGACTCTTCCTACCCGCACACGTGCCGCCCGAGACGCATGCGGACACGACCGACCGCCGGCGGTCCGCACAGGTGGCCGGTTCCGACTGAGCACCCGGATCTGCCGCATTCCGCGTGGCCGTCCGTCACAGCGAGCGGTTCTCACTGCCGAATTGACCTCTTGAGGATCAAGACGGCCCGCAAAGCGGGCCGCGCCGGCCCGGCCCCGGCCTGCTGGCGACCTCCGGCCGGCATCGGCCGGGCCGGCCGGCCACGTTTACGGACGACAAGACCTCGAAGACCTCGGGGCGCTGCCCCGAACCCCGGCCCTCCTCAGAGATCGGCCGGGTCGATCACCTCGCCGGGCACCACAAGGGCTACCAGCCTCCCCGGACGGGGCCAAGGTCGTTCGTCCGGTAGGGCGCTCCACCTTGTCCCCGTCCGGGGAGGCTGGACGGTCTGGCGACTGCCCGACGAGGAGATCCGCCACTAGGGGCGGGGTGGCAGGAGCGAACGACATGAGCTCTACTGCCACAGTAATGATCGAGCGAGGTTGCTTCTCCTGTGAGAACACCGCCCGGTTTGACGAGCTGCCGCCGCGTGAGCGGATTGCCAGCGATGAGCACTGGCGTGTGGCGCATGCCGCAGGCACCGGCCTACCGGGCTGGCTCGTGCTCGTCCCGCGCCGACACGTGCTCACCATCGCTGACCTGACCGATGCCGAGGCAGCCGGGTTGGGCTACTGGCAGGTGCGCCTGTCGCGAGCGCTGCATGCCGTGACTGGGTGCGTGAAGACGTACATCGTGCAGTTCGCGGAGGCGGAGGGCTTCGGCCACGTTCATTTCCACGTGATCCCACGGCCGGCCGATCTGCCCGTTGACCGCCGGGGGCCGAACGTTTTCGGATTCCTGGGGCAGCCGGAGGGCCAGGTGGTGAACGTTGACGAGATGGACGGCGTAGCGAGCGCCCTCGCACAACGGCTGGCTCGCGCAGGCGACACCAGCCAGGGCCATCACGGGCCATCCACGGGCCAGTAGCGGTGGCATGCACCGGTCACGAGAGGGCACGAGACGCAGTCCAGCGAGCCGCCGGCCGCAGGCCTTTCGGACATCACGACCGGTTGAGCGCGCTCTTCCAAACTGAGGCTCCGGCGCTTGGCGCCCCAGGAGAGTTTGGCTGGTAGGTAGCTACTCTCTGGCCGCTAGACCGGCAAGCGCGTATGCAACGACGACCAGAGTGCCGATCAGGAGCCATGGTGGCGCAAAGGTAGGGAGGTCGAGTGCCCCCCACCCGCAGATGAGCACGCCACTGATCATCAGGCCCAGAAGCGAGACTGCCCATGGGCGGCGCAAGCCGGCGGCCCATGCGACGAGCAGGCCGAGAACCACGCTGCCCGGGACTCCGACCCCAAGCGTGACGAGGACGGTGGACCCGAGGGTTTCCGGACCGTCGATCTCCGGATGGCGGTCGATGACCGAGCTCGCATACTGCGTCGCCAGGTAGAAGGCACCGGAAACTGCAAGACCCGCGGCGGCGCCCCGCAACCCATCCAGCAGCGAGGTTGGCACTGCGCGGCCGGGCGAGGCGGTCATGCCGCAAGCATTGTCTACTGAACTGCAAAGCACCAACCGCCGCGCGACCGCCAACGACCGCCATTGGTGACAGCAACAACGACAGCAACGCCGCCGGACTGGCGGGTACGGGGTAGGACGGTGACAGGCGTAGAGCCAGGACTTACAAGCGATGGCGGACCGTTTCGGACGGCTCCGCCGAGGCTACGGATCAGAGGGTCTGGCTTGGGAGCCACGCGTGGGAGCCACTGAGGCGAACCGAGCCGGACGAACTGGGACCGATTCAGTTGCCGAGAGCGCGGCGACCAGGGCGACGCGGACTTTGCCGAACGCCTGCGGAGAGGTCTTGGGAATCTACGGATCAGATGGCGGCACCGCACTGCATCAGTCCTCATTCAATCCTCAAGGGGCCGGGCCGCGCCCACCGACACTGAGAGATGCCGAGAGGGATTTCCGCAGGCCAGGCGGGGTTGGGGCAGGTAGACCGAGGTGGGCAACATGATCTCGTAATGCGTAGGTCGACGGTTCGATTCCGTCAGGCGGCTCGGTGAAGAAGCCCAGGTCATTGGCCTGGGCTTCGCCGTTTTCCAAGGTTCACAACTTTGCCGCCGGCCGTGCCCAGTCCGCATCTCCTCGCCGCGACCGCCGCGCCCATCTGGTTGGCGACCGCGTCCAGGTCGTCAGCGAACAGCCGCAGCGCTGCTCAGTGACGGAGCGAGCCGGCTCACCGACCGCTTTGGCCTCACCGACTGGGCCGGCCTCCTGAGGATCCTGCACGACCACGGCCCAGCCGACCTGATCCGCCGTGTTTGCGCCGCAGAAGACTCCGACCCGCAGGGCGAGCGCTGCTGGCCGCCGGCAAGGCACACGACGACGCGACCGCCGCCCACTGCACGCAACTGCTCGACGCATAGCGTCGCGGTCCTGCCCTCCGTCGACTGATGCGCGACATCCGTCCGCCAACTGATCTGCGACGCCTCCGCACGCTGATCGCGGCATGAGTGTGCGTCAGCGAGCGCAGAAGCCGGTAGAAGGTTCGCCTATCCCAACCTCTCGCGGACGAACGTTGCCAGCGCCTCTCGGGATGGTTGGCCCCAGCCGATGCAGAACGGGTGGCCGGCTGGATCGGCGTACACCCGGTGCCCCTCATCGCTTTCCAGATCACCGGCTTGCAGCAAGCGGGCACCGAGCCTCATCGCCTGTTCGTGCGCCGGCTCGGGGTCCTCAACGTGGAGGTCCATGTGTACCTGCTGAGGCTCGCCGTCCGGCCAGTCGGGAGGAACATGCTTCGGCGCGAGCTGGACGCCGATCCGCCACTCACCGGCCGCGTCGATGACGCTGTGGAACGTCTCGTCCTCAAAGACGTGCCCACCTAGCATCCCGGCCCAGAACGCGCTTTCAGCGTGCAGGTCAGCGGCTTCGAACACGACCACGGTTCGTATCAGTTCCATGAAAGTCGATCCTATGAACGCGTCCGACGGCGCGCCAGATTCGACTTTGCGGCAACAGCACGCTCATCGGCATGACAGGACCTCGCGTAGCGGCCACCCTGTCGCCCCCAGCTTGCTGGATCTGTCGCGCATCACCTGGCGGAACTGCGTCGCACATCAGTTGTCGGATCACATAGCGTCGCGGTTCAGACTGCCGAATTGCGCTCTATCAGATCAAGGCGGCCCGCGAGAGGGCCGCGCCGGCCGCGCTCGGCCTGCTGGCGGCGCAAGCGCCGGCATCGGCCGGCGCGCCGGCCAATGAAGGGCATGCCTCCGGCGGGGGCCAGACGACTCCGGAATGAGTTGCCGAACGGTTTCGGTCAGTCCTTCGAGCCAGAGCGGAGCTCTTCACGGACGTCAAGCCGGAGACGCCGCCCCGACCGGCCAGGACCGCCGATAGCCGGTACCGCCGCGGTCGGGGCGTTGTGCATCTGCTGGCCACCGCCATCGAGGAGGGCCGGGACCTGTCCTCGATGAGCGGCGTCCTGGCCGGCACCGCCTACTGTCTGCTGCTGGCCTGACGGCGGGGTGTTCGGCGGCTAGTTCAGATGCCGGGTGAAGAACCGGGCCGCGGCGTCCCCCGCGAACTGCGGGACACCGGTGTGCCCGCCCATATTGGCGTGCAGCGTCTTCTCCTTGGAGCCGAAGGCGTCGAACAGGTCCAGGGCTAACTGCCGATCGTTTCCTTCGTCGTCCCACTGCAGCAGGACATGCAGCGGAATGGTGACCTGCCGGGCCTCTTCGAACATGATGCGGGGCACGAAACTCCCGGCGAACAGAACGGCGGCCGATATGCGCGGCTCGACCACCGCCAGCCGGACGCCGATGGCGATCACTCCCCCCGAGTACCCGACCGGGCCGCCGATCTCGGGCAGCGAAAGGAGGGCGTCCAGGGCGGCCTGCCATTCCGGGACCGCCTTCTCGACCAGTGGGAGGACGAGCCGGTCGACAATCTCGTCGTCCACCGGCTCGCCGGCCTGCAGCAACCGGTGCAGGTCGGCGCGGGCCTGCTCGACGGCGGCGAAACGGGGCCGGTCACCGCCTCCGGGGAGCTCGATGGTGGCCGCGGCGAAGCCGTCCGCCGCGGAGTGCCGGGCCCGGGCCACCAGTCGGGGGTACATCTTGTGCAGTCCGCCGGGATGGCCGATCAGGATCAGCGGCGCCGGTGTGGACGCGGATGCGGATGCGGGCGTCCACAGGATGCCGGGGATCTCGCCGAGGGTGAATTCGCGCTCGAGGACACCGTCATCGAGGCGCTGTTCGGAAATGAATCGCACGGTCGTGCCTTTCGGGAGTGCTCGTGAACGGCGCTCCCGGACGACCTATCGCCCGACCGTGACTCCAGAGGGGAGCACCCATGTCGATACGTTCACGGGTACCACCTCCTCGGTCTCTCGCACGGACTCCGGAAAGGTAGCAGTAGTCGCCGTGGCCCGCCAACGGGTTTTTGCGAAGGCTCCGTGGCCGGACACTGGCGGACAGCCGTCTTGATCCTTGGTAAGGCGAGGGTCGGCGATTGCTTCCGGCCGTCGGCAGCGGCGCACGGATGTGACCCCACCGCCGCCCACTCCTGCCAGTGAGGCATAGGTCCCGCTCGCGCACACTTAGGCGGATTTGACGGCCTGTGCGATCAATGCCGCGCCGGAGGCGACGAGGGTGGCCGCAACCAGCACCAGGACCAACCGGGTCAGGACCCGGCCGGCGACCGCCCCGACGATGACCCCGTACTGCTCCTGTTCGGCTCGCACGAACCGGCTGGGCAGCAGCAGGACGGCCACCCCGGCGAACAGGAGCGCGGCACCGGCGACGGAAGGCATGAGGCGCCTCCTCGATCGATCCTAGTGCGGCCGGCGAGGGGCGCGCTCTGTGAACACAAGAGCAGCCAGGCGAGGAGTGGAGATCTGGCAGCGCCGTCCGCAAGGGCAGCGTGCCTGGGCGGTTTGGAAGATCATGAAGCCCGACCCGGCGACGCTCTGGAGAGGCACAGCATGGCGACCGCGCGAACGCGAAAGGTCACGGGCATCCTGTTGCTCGTCCTGCTCCTGCTCATCGTCGTCGGCGTCTTCGGCTGGGTTCTGTGGGATTTTTCGCGGTCGATGGACTTCGACTAGCCGAGGCCGTGATGGGTTGTCCAGGGGCCAGTACCTGTGCTCTCGGGATTGAATATTGGACACCGCGACCCGCCCCTCGCCACGCGCACCACGAGGCAGAAATGAGCGGCCGCATCTGGTCCGCAAGAGGTCGCGGACGGCGCGGGAAGAGGTCCGGTTACTCTACCCTGCCTTTGATTGCCAGCCTGACCTCTTCCTGCAGTTGATCCGCGACAAGGTTCCACCTGTGCTCGGCAATGATTTCGTTTACCTTGTCTGCCGGCATGCTGGGGCTCTTCTCGGCGAATAGTTGGCGCAGGTAGTCGTCGGCGTAGGTGGTTCGATCGACCGAGCGGCCGGTGGTCATGTTGTCGATTAACCGACCTGTCGACATTGCCTTCCAGAGCGGCAGTTCCACGCGCGGAATCATGGCTAGCCTGGCGAAGACGTCGTTGGAGAACAGAGGGCCGTCAGGCCTCCTGCTGGCGCGCTCTGCGAAATCGTTCTCGTCAAACCTCAGTGCTAGATCTCTCAGCACCTCCAGTTCGAACGCACTGCGGCCCTGATCCTTTGCCACGCGGTACGACTCTTCCGCAACCCTGTACGCCTTGACCGCGAGATACAGGGCCACGAGCCCAACGAGGCTCGAGACTGCGTTGAAGATCAGGCCAGCCATCTCCACAGCGACCATCCAAGCAGCACCGATCTACCGTTCAACCGTGCGCCAGTGCCTCGTCTTCGTAGCGAACAGCTGTCTACATGATCGCACCACCAACTGAGTAACGGCAGGTCGTCGATTGGGTGCCACAGCGCATGCCGAGCCTTCCGACGCGGCCCACGGACGCGCACGACAGCCGGCGCTGTCGGCACGATCGTGGCAAGCAACTGGTTAGCCGCCGAGGCGTCGCAAGCCATCCTTGATGGCCCCGCGCAGCATGGTCCCGTAGTCGTCCTCGGGTAGAACGGCGACGTGCCGCTGGGCCTCGAGGAGCGCGTCACGTGCGCCCGCACTGTCACCGAGGCGCTCGCGGGCCAGGCCCACCCCGACGTACAGGGACGGGTACAGGGTGGCCACCCGCTCGTCGCCGACCGCGTGGGCGAGATCGAGCGCCTCCTGGTTCCACCGCAGGACGTCCGTCGGCTCGTCCTGATGGCGGGCGACGTAGTGCGCCGCCACACACGCGTCGTAGTCGTCGCGGCTCGCGTCCCACGCCTGCTCGAACAGCGTACGGGCGTCCGCGCGGCGTCCTTCGGCCTCGGCCCGCATGCCTTCCTGGCACAGCTTGACCACCGGGTTGTCCAGATCCACGTCTCTCCTCCGTCCTTCGGCCCGTCCGGCCGCCCGAGGATCGTCGAGGGTCATCCAGGTCGAGGGTCAAGCGGCACGCGGGCGATCGCCTGCGGGAGCGGCGACGGAACGGCCGGAAGCCGGAAACCCGTTGGCGACGTCGGCGTCCGGCCGGGCAGGCTTGCGGCCGTGATGCTTCATGAGGGCGAGATTCCGGTGGACGAGGTGGTCGTCCGCTCGCTGCTGGAGGAACAGCGACCGGAGTGGGCCGCCCTTTCCCTGTCACCCGCCGGCTCAGGCACGGACAACAACATGTACCGGCTGGGGGACGACCTGCTCGTACGGCTGCCGCGCACCCCAGACAAGGCGGCCACGCTGCGCAAGGAGCAGACGTGGCTTCCACGGCTGGCGCCCCGTCTGGCCTGCCGGATCCCGGAGCCCGTCCACGCCGGGACGCCCGGAGCCGCGTTTCCGCTGGCCTGGTCGGTGTACCGCTGGATCGACGGCGAGGAGCCCGGCCCCGGTGCGGTCACCGACTGGGCCGCGTTCGGTCGGGACCTCGCGGAGACGGTACGCAGCCTGCACACCGTCGACCTCATGGGTGCCGCCCGCACGGGCAGCCTGAGCGGGTACCGCGGTGGTGCGCTGGGCCCCTGCGACGGGTGGGTCGGTGAGTCCTTCGACGCCTGCCGGGCGATCCCGGGGCTCGACCTGGACGTCGCGTTCCTGCACCAGTTGTGGCGGGACGCTCTGGCGCTGCCCGATCCCGCCGGGCGGCACGTGTGGCTCCACGCGGACCTGAAACCGACCAACCTGCTGGTGCGGGACGGCCGGCTGCACGCGCTCATCGACTTCGGCGGCCTGCAGGTCGGCGCACCGGACGCCGAACACGCGCCGGTCTGGGATCTTCCGGCAGAGGCGCGCGGCGCCTACTGGGACGCCATGGACCTGGACCACCTGACGTGGCTGCGTGCGCGGGCGTGGGCCGTGGCCGTCGGGATCAGCGGGGTGTCGTACTACTGGCACACGTATCCGGCGTTCGTGCGTGAGTGCCTCGCGCGTCTCCACGCGATCCTCGCCGAAGCCGGCCACGACTGACCGCCGGCCGGGACCGACCGCCGGGCACGACTGACCGCCGGCCAAGACTGACCGCCGGCCAGTACTGAGCGACCAGCCCAGTACCCGGCGCCGAGCGACGACGAGCCGAACGACGGCGAGTAACCGGGGTGCGCCGCCGCACGGCCGGGCGCGAGAATGCGGCGTGATCACCGACCACTGGCCCCTCCTCGGGTTGCGCCTGCGGACCGAGCGCCTCGAACTGCGGCTGCCGGGCGACGACGACCTCGCGGCCCTCGCCGACCTGGCCGTGCGCGGCGTGCACCGGCCGGACGAACGGCCCTTCCTGACCCCGTGGACGGATCTGCCGCCACGGGAGCTGGCGCGGAGGGTGGTGCAGTGGCAGTGGCAGACCCGCGGTCAGTGGACGCCCCAGGACTGGACCCTGCAACTGGTGGTCTTCGAGCACGGCCGGCCGGTGGGTGTGCAGCAGATGCGCGGGCGTGACTTCGCCGTGCTCCGGGAGGTGAAGAGCGCGTCCTGGCTCGGCCTGGAGCACCAGGGGCGGGGCGTCGGGCGGGAGATGCGGGCCGCGATGCTGCACCTGGCCTTCGCGGGTCTCGACGCCGAGTACGCCGTCACCGAGTCGTTCGCCGACAATCCCGCGCCGCTGGCGGTGTCGAAGCGGCTGGGCTACCGGCCGGACGGGATCAGCCGGGACGTCCTCGACGGCGAGGTGCGGGTCTCGGAGCGGCTGCGGCTGGCGCGCCGGGACTGGGCCGTCGCCGACCGTCCGGCCGTCACCGTGGAGGGCCTGGACGCCTGCCGCGAGCTGTTCGGGATCGGCTCGGCCGCCTGACCCGAGCGGCCGTGCCGCGGCCCGGCCCGCGCCACCGACGCGATGCAGGCCCGTGCCGTAGCCCTGCCCGAGCCGCCGACGGCGGTGCAGGCCCGTGCCGCGGCCTGCCCGAGCCGCCGACGCGGTGCAGGCCCGTGCCGCGGCCCCGCCCAGGCGGGACCGCGGCCGCGCCCGAACGAGAATCAGGCGCCGCTCGTACCGGTGTTCATGGCGGCGATGAAGACCAGGAGGAACCCGAGCACGCCGAGGATCGTGAAGATGTAGCTCAGGACGAGGCCGGCCGTGGCGATGCCGCCGCCCTGCTCGCCGGTCCGCTGGATCTGCTTCTTGGCGATGTGGCCGAGCACGATGCCGGCCGGGGAGAACACGAACGCGAAGACCAGCGACAGGATCGCCATGACGTTGGTGCCGGCGACCTGCGGCGCGGCGGACGCGTGCCGCTCGTGCTCGGTGTACGACGGTTGACTCATCGGTCCCTCCCTGGAAGCTCGCTGTGAGCCTCCAGATGTCCACAAGGGAGATCATGCAAACATGGATCTCGATACGATGTTCCTTCGCGCGATCACGTGCCCAGGTCAGCGACGCTGACCTGGGCACGTAATCGGGGTCGAGGGTCGCCGCAGGGGGCAAGGTGGGTGCCGGGCCCGCGGCGACCCGGGGCGGCCCGGCTCAGCCGTCCTCGCGGTCCGGGTTCTCGAGGCGGAAGAAGTTGCTCTGCTTCCCGTCGGAGCGCTCCTCCTGGTAGATGAAGTTCAGCCGGCGCCCGTCAAAGGTCTCGAACCACTCCTTCCAGCCGATCTCCCGCAACCGTTCGTCGCGGCCGTTGCTGGGGAAGTCGAAACGCAGGACGCCGGGACGCCCGTCGTGCTCGGTGCCGTCCACCGTGCACGGCACGCCGCCGCGTTCCTCGGCCCACTGGCGGATCACGTCGTGGTCGGTGGTCACGAGGCTGCGTCCGGGACGCTCGGGCTCGTCGTCGACCGAGGTGACCTCCTGCGAGTACTTCAGGGACGACGAGCTGTGCGGGCCGGTGCGGACGCCGCCGGACGACCCGCCGGACGACCCGGACGACCCGCCGGATCCGTTGCCGGAGGAGTCCTCGCGAAGGCTCCGGATCAGGGCCTTCACCAGCTCGTCCTTCTTCATGTCGGTGGTGCCGCCGACGCCGCGCCGGCTGAGCCGGCTGCGCAGCTCGTCCACCTTGAGCTCGGCGATCTCGCTCTCGTTGATGTCGGGGGTGTTCGGGGTCTGGTTGCCCGGTGGGTTCGTGGTCGCGGTCGTGCCCGAGTTGCTTCGCGTGGCCATGGCAGGTGCGTCCTTCCGTCGACCCGTGTCGGGGGTGGCGCCTTTCCGCGCCGGGGTCACCCGAACCAGTACCCCGAGCCGTCCCGCCAAACATCCCTCACCCGTCGACGGGCTCCGGCAGGTCCCGCAGGCGGCGTACCGGGGAGAAGATCACCCAGAGCACGCCGGCGAGCGCGCCCACGGTGGCGATCCAGAGCGCCTCACGTACGCCGATGGCCGCGCCGAGGCCGCCACCGATCACCGCGCCGATGGGGCGGATGCCGTAGTTGATCGTGCGCCGTACGCCGGAGGCACGGGCCAGCAGGTGCTCGGGCGTGAGCGCGGTCTGCACCGAGCCGCCCACGATGTCGAGCACCATGACGCCCACCGCGCAGAGGAACTCGGCGGCGAACAGCATCCCGAGCACCGCCGGGGTCGGCCCGCCCGCGAGCGGCACGAGCAGCAGGGGAGCGGGGAAGAGCACGAAGGAGGCCACGAGGGTCGGCCCGATCCCGAACCGGCGGGTCAGCCGCCCGGTGACGGCCGCGCCGAACAGCCCGCCCACGGCGCCCGCGCCGAGCACCGCGCCGAGCAGGCCGGGCGAGAGGTGCAGCTCCCGGGTCGCGTAGAGCACGAAGAGCGCCGCGAACATGAAGTTGAACAGGTTGAGCGTGGTGGTGCCGAGGAGGATCGCCCGCATCATGGGCGTCCGCGTGATGAACCGCAGGCCCTCGCGGAGCCCCAGGCCTCGGCCGCGCGCCGGCGCCGGCTCCGTCGGCCGGATCCGCCCCAGGAAGTACGCGGACACGAGGTACGACACGGCGTCGGCGACCAGGGCGATCGGCGCGGTGAGCGCCTGCACGAGGAGGCCGCCGATGCTCGGCCCGGCGACCAGGGACATGGCCCGGCTGCCGTTGATGAGGGTGTTGGCGTCGACGTAGTCCGGTCGGGCCACCAGGGACACGAAGAGCGGCCCGCGGGCGACCTCGAAGAGCACGGCGAGCGTGCCCATCGCGAACGCCACCGCGTAGAGCTGGGGCAGGGTGAGCACGTCGAGCAGGTACGCCGCGGGGATGGTGGCCAGCAGGAGCGCCCGGCCGACGTCGGCGAGGATCATGATCCGTCGCTTGTGCGGCAGCCGGTCCACCCAGCCGCCGGCCACCAGGGAGAAGAGCAGGTTCGGCGCGAGCAGGGCGGCGGTGAGGTAACCCATCTCGGCGGGCCCGGCGTCGGTGATGAGCACGGCCAGCAGCGGCAGCGCCAGCGTGGAGATCTCGTCGCCGAAGTAGGACACGGTCTGCGCCGACCAGTACCGCCGGAACGTCACCTCGCGCAGCAGTCGGGGCAGGCGGCCGCGGCGGACCGGGCCGCTGGGAGCGGAACCGGCCGGAACGTCGGCGATGTCGGGAGCGGGCGTGGCAACCGGGGTGGTGGGCAGGTCAGCGCTCATGGGAGTCACCCGACCCGGTCGCCTCTGCGGGCGGCGCGGACGCGTCCGCGGGCTCGCCGCCCGGGGTGGGCGACAGGACGGCGAGGCGTACGAAGGTGACCCGGCGGGCGTCGGCCGGCCGGCGGGACGGGTCGGCGACCCGGTCGTCGTACGTGGAGAGCACCGCGTCGATCCGGGCGGTCAGCTCGGCCATCTCCTCGGCGGTGACGTAGAGGGGCCAGTCGCCGAATCCGGTCACCGCCCGCCAGGCCGCCGGTTCCTCCGGCCGCCGGGCGAGCGACTCCTCGGCCTGTCGGGTGTAGAGCGCGAGCTGCGCCCGGTGCAGGTCGTCGGTGGCGGAGCGCACCTGCGGGTCGTCGGAGTCGTCGTCCCAGGAGGTGGCGAGGGCGGTGGCCCGCCACGGCCGCTCCCGGCCGTCGGCGGCGGGCGCCCGCTCGGCGAGCCCGTACTTCGCGAGTTGCCGCAGGTGGAAGGAGCAACTGGCCACACTCTCGTCGAGCGCCTCGGCGGCGCGGGTGGCCGTCATCGGGCCCTGCCGGCGGAGCAACCCGATGAGGGACAGCCGCAGCGGATGCGCGTAGCCGCGCAGCGCCTTGGGGTCCGTCAGCTTCACGCGGGGCAGCGTCATACGCTAAAGCTATCTTTAGAAAGCTATCTTTAGCAACCGCGCAAGCCCGAGACGGATCGACGCGGGACGGTCAGACGTACAGCTTCGTCACGTAGTCCGGGCCGTAGTGGCGCTCCAGGGCGGCGAGGTCCAGCTCGGGCGCCTCGACCTCCTTCACGAGACGCGCGCGGGTGGGGAGCGCGTCCGGCTGCCACGTCTCCGGCATCCACAGCTCGGACCGGAGGAACGCCTTCGCGCAGTGGTAGAAGATCTGCTCGATCTCCACCACCACGGCGAGGATCGGCCGGTGGCCCTTGACCGTCATCTCGTCGAACCACGGCGCGTCGCGGACGAGCCGGGCCCGGCCGTTGATGCGCAGCGTGTCGGTACGCCCCGGAATGATGGAGATCAGCCCGACGTGCGGGTTGTCGAGGATGTTGCGGTAACCGTCCGCCCGCCGGTTGCCCGGCCGCTCCGGCACCGCGATGGTCCGGTCGTCGAGCGCCAGCACGAAACCGGGCGGGTCGCCCTTGGGCGAGACGTCGCAGCTGCCGTCCGCTCCGGCGGTCGCCACCAGGCAGAACGGCGACGCGGCCAGCCACTGCCGGTCCCGATCGTGCAGCCGCGTGCGTTCCTTGTTGGCCGCCCGCGCGGTCGGCGTGCCCAGCAGCTCGCGCAGTTCGTCGTGCGAGGTGATCTCCACCGTCACGTGACCTCCCCGGAGGCGTTGACCATGATGGCGGAGCCGCCGCGCTGCGACCCCGTTCGCCAGCCTAGGGCAGACGCCCGAGCCCGGGTTTGCCCGCCGGAGCCGGGGGTACCGCCACTCACTGCGGCCGCCAGCGGATGGAGAGGTGCTGCGATGAGTGAACAGAGCGGTGGCGGATTCGGTCGCGGCTGGCTGAGCCGGCAACAGGGCTGGGATCCGATGGGCGAGCTCCAGTCGCTCCGCGCCGAGTTGCGCCGGCTGGTGGGCGGCCGGTCCGGGCCGCCGGACGTGGAGCTGGGCGAGACGCCCGACGGATGGGAGGTGGTCGTCCGGCTTCCCGGCGTGGCGCCCGAGGAGGTGGCCGTCGAGCTGGACGACCGGGAACTCTGCGTCCGCGCCCGCTCCGAGGCGGAGGTCAACGCCGACCACGGCATTCCCGGCGGTTTCGAGACGCGCGGCTTCGAGTACCGCGTGGAGCTGCCGTCCCGCGTGGACCCCGACGCGATCGACGCGGTGATGGACCACGGCCTGCTCCGTGTTCGGCTGCCGCGTGCGGCCCGGCCGGCGCCGCGCACCATCACCGTGGGCCGCTCCGGACCCCACACCGGGTCTCTCGGCGACCGTACGCCGATGCCGGGCGACCCGGCCGCGGACCGGGAGCTGCACCGCCCGGACACGGCGGCCGGCGAGATCGACCGGCCGTAGCGGGCGGAGTGGCCGCCGCGTCCCTGCTCGGCCCGGCCGCCGAGCCCCTGCCCGAGGTCGAACGGATCGCCGTGCTGCGCGCCAACGCGCTCGGCGACTTCATCTTCGTGCTGCCCGCGTTGGACGCGCTGCGCGCGGCGTACCCCGAGGCGGAGATCGTGCTGCTCGGGGCGCCCTGGCACGCGAAGCTCTGGCGCGACCGCCCCGGCCCCGTGGACCGGGTGCTCGTGGTGCCGCCCGCCGACGGCATCCGCTACCCGGAGCCCGATGAGCCGGCCGCCGCCATGGACGACTTCCTGGCGGCGGCCCGCACGGAGCGCTTCGACCTGGCGCTGCAGCTGCACGGGGGCGGTGGCAACTCGAACCCGCTGGTCGCCGCGCTCGGCGCCCGGGTCACGGCCGGCCTGCGCAGCGAGAACGCGCCGCCGCTGGACCGGTGGATCCGGTACGTCTACTACCAGCACGAGGTGATCCGCTACCTGGAGGTCGTGGCGCTGGTCGGCGCGCCGGCCACCACGATCCTGCCCACGCTCGCCGTGACGGTGGCCGACCGGGCCGAGGCGGCGGAGGTGCTCGGCCCGCCGCGGGCGCCCCGGGTGGCGCTGCACCCCGGCGCCACCGACACCCGGCGGCGCTGGCCCGCCGAGCGCTTCGCCGAGGTCGCCCGGGAGCTGGTCGGTGACGGGTACGAGGTGCTGGTCACCGGCACCCCGGCGGAACGGGAGGTGGTCGACCGGGTGGTCGAGGCGGCCGGGGTGCCGCTGCGGCCGCAGGTCGGCACGCTCAGCCTCGGCGGGCTGGCCGGCTGCTACGCCGACTGCGCGCTGGTCATCTCCAACGACACGGGCCCGCTGCACCTCGCCGGGGCGGTCGGCGCGCCCACCGTCGGCATCTTCTGGGTCGGCAACCTCATCAACACGGCGACCCCGCTACGCGGCCGGCACCGCCCGATCACCTCGTGGACGGTGCACTGCCCGGTCTGCGGCGTGGACTGCACCCCGGGCATCTACCCGCACCGGCCCGGCGACGGCGAGTGCCCGCACCGGGACTCCTTCGTGATCGACGTGCCCGTCGTCGAGGTGCTCGACGCGGCCCGGGAGCTGCTCCGCCCGGAACCCGGCGCGCCCTGATCCCACGACCCCGCCCGGCCGGGCCGGTTGCGGCAGGCCGCCCGGGGCCGGTTGTGGCAGGCGGCCCGTTCAGGCCGGTTGCGGCGCGTCCTCCTCGGCGAGGACGACCTCCCACGCCTCCACGTCCCGTTCCGTGACGGTGGTCGGCGACTCCAGGTGGTACGCGCCGCTGGGCAGCACCCCCGCCCCGCCGTGGCGGGCCAGCACGGCGAGCTGGGCGGCGACGTCCTCGCCCTGGTGCTTCTCCTGCACCCGCTGCCAGAAGTCGAAGCCGCCCGAGTCGACCAGCTTGGCCCGGTCGTAGAGCACGCACCCGCCGATCCACGAGACCTTGTACGCCCGCCACGCCCCCGGCGGCAGGGCCAGCTTCTCGGTGATGTGCAGCAGGTTCGCGGCCGGGTGGATCTGGGCTCGGTCCCACTCCGGGGTGCCGGGGCGGATCCGCTCCGGCGTTGGCGCGCCGATCCACTCCTCGTAGTGCGCGTGGGTCTCCGGCCGTACGTCGTCGACGTACGACAGCCCGTGCACGGCGTTGCCCACGAAGCCGCAGCCCAGCTCGGCGAGCGCGGTCACGAGCCGGTGCAGCGTGCCCGGCTCCAGCCAGACGTCGTCGTCGAGGCAGAGCACGTACCGGGCCGCCGACGCGGCCAGCAGGTACGCCCGGTGCTCGGCCAGCCCGCGTCGCGGCAGCCGGCGGGTCAGCAGGACCGGGTGCCCCCGGTGCCGCAGTGCCCGCACCATGGTGGCGGCCGCCGGGTGGGCGAATGCCGGATTCCCGTCCGACTGGTCGCTGACCACCACCCCGAACCCGGGCACCCCCTCCTGGACGGCCAGCCCGGACAGGGTGACGGCCAGCTCGGCGGGGCGGTTGCGGGTGGGGATCAGCACGTCGACCAGCCGGTCGGCGCGGAACTGCTCCGGGTTTCCCGGATCGAGCGGCCGGTTCACGACGGCTTGCGGGACAGGGACGGGTCGGTCTCGTGCTGCGGGGTGTGCGCCCGGATGCGCTCGATGATCCGCGAGGTGGACCGGTCCGGCACGTACCCGAGGGTGCGGACCTGGCCGCCGAGGCGGCGGACCAGCGGCGCCTCCGGCACCATCTCCGGCGGGTAGTCGCCGCCCTTCACGTAGACGTCCGGGCGGAGGGCCTTGATGAGCTCGGCCGGGGAGTCCTCCTCGAAGACCACCACGTGGTCCACGCAGGTGAGCGCGGCGAGCAGCGTCGCCCGGTCCTCGATCGTGTTCACCGGCCGGTCCGGCCCCTTCAGCCGGCGTACGCTGCCGTCGGAGTTCACGGCCACGACGAGCAGGTCGCCGAGCGTGCGGGCCTGTTCGAGATACCGCACGTGGCCCCGGTGGAGCACGTCGAAGCAGCCGTTGGTGAAGACCACCGAGCGGCCGGCGCGCCGGTGCTCGTCCACGATGGTGGACAGCTCGTCCGCGCCCACCACCACCGGGTGCCCGGCGTCCAGGCCGGGCGTGTCCAGCGCGGCGAGCAGGTCCTCGCGGCGGCAGACGCACGTCCCCGTGTCCGAGACCGTGATGGTGGCGGTGAGCTGGGCCAGCTGGGCGGCCGTCGACAGGGGAGCGTCGGCGGCCAGCGCCAGCGTCATCGCCGCCAGGTACGCGTCACCGGCTCCCACGGCGTGGCTGGCCGGCACCGGCGTGCTGTGGCTGCGCCGGCGCTCGCCGTCCGCGCCGCCCACCACGGCGCCCTCCGTGTCCAGGGTCACGGCCACCACGTGGGCGCCGGTGTGCGCGTGCAGTTCGGCGAGGCGCGACTCGGCGAGCATCGCCCGGTCCACGCCCTCCCCGGCCGTGGCGTTCACCGTGACGCCGGTGGCGGTCACCGTGAGCCCGTCGTCGGTCGTCGACAGCCGGTCCTCGCCGGGTGTCGGCTCGCCGGTGCGGTCGGGCCCGCCGGTACGCGCCGCGCCCACCGTGGTAGAGGTCTGTGCCCGGGACGTACGGTCGCCGGGCGCGGCGCCCACGGTCAGCTCGGACGGGCCGTCGGCCGGGTCGACGTCCGGGTGGTCCAGGTGCAGCTCGGCCCCGCCGCCGGGCCGCGCGGTGCGGGCGGCCCGGGCCAGCAGGCGGGTCGCCTCCGCGAAACTCGGGGTCACCACGGTGGGGGCGAGGCCACGCCAGTCGGCCAGGTCGTGGGCGTCCAGCGCCACCGTGGCGTAGCGTTCACGGTTCGCCACCAGCCAGGCGCGCACCGGGGCGGGCAGCGCACCGAGGCCGTAGTCGCAGACGACGAGGGTGGGCGCGGCACCACCGGCGGCGGCGCGCAGCTCCTCGGTGGCGCAGCTCAGCGCGGTGAGCAGGCGCTGCACGCCGTCCGGGTCGAGCGCGTCGTCCGGATCGCCGGAGTCCTCCCGCAGCAGGATCTGGCTGCCGGCCAGCATCCGTCGCTTCACCGGGGTGGGCCGGCCGTGCTGGTTGACCGTACGGTCCCAGACTCCCGCCCGGTCCAGGCAGTCGTGCAACTCGTCGCCGGCCACGTCGGCGCCCACCGGGGCGACCAGCACGGCGCGGCCGCCGAGCGCCGCGACGTTGACCGCCGTGTTGGCCGCGCCACCGGCCGCGGAGATCCGTCTCCGGAGGGTGAGCACCGGCGCGGGTGCCTCGCGGCAGAGCCGGTCGGACTCCGCGAACCGCCACTCGTCGAGCATGGCGTCGCCGATCACCAGGACCGGGCGTCCCTGCCAGCTCTCCACCACGCTGGCGAGCCGCCGCTGTTCCGCTGCTGCTCCTGCCATGCCTTCCGGGATCCCCTCGGCCCGATGGGTCAAACCTTGGCCCGGGCGGACGCGGGGCGCCTCGTGGGGCTGGTCACCGGACGTCGCGTTTCGCCCCATGCGGGTCGGGAAGGAACCACAGGTACCCCCGGGAAAGGAGATGCATCGGAGATGGCAGCGACGACACTTCAGGGCAAGCGGGTCGCGTTCCTGGCGGCGGACGGCGTCGAGGAGGTCGAGTACGTCCAGCCCCGGGAGGCGGTGGAGAACGCCGGCGCGACCGTCGAGCTGGTCTCGCTCAAGCCCGGTTCGATCCAGTCCTTCAACCATCTGGACCAGTCCAAGACGTACGACGTCGACGTCACGGCGGCGGACGCGGACCCCGACGCCTACGACGCCCTGGTGCTGCCGGGCGGGGTGGCGAACCCGGACTTCCTGCGTACGGACGCGGACGCGGTGCGTTTCGTGCGGGCGTTCTTCTCCGCCGGCAAGCCGGTCGGGGTGATCTGCCACGGCCCGTGGACGCTCATCGAGGCCGACGTGGTGCGCGGCCGGCGCATCACCTCCTGGCCGAGCCTGCGTACCGACCTCACGAACGCCGGCGCGAACTGGGTGGACGAGCCGTGCGTCACCGACAGCGGGCTGGTCAGCAGCCGCAAGCCGGACGACCTGCCCGCCTTCTGCGCCAAGATCGTCGAAGAGTTCGCGGGGGGCAGGCACTGACCCGCGGCCCCAGCCCGGTGATCATGAGCTTGGCGGCGGAATCGATTCCCGATCCCGCCGCCAACCTCATGATCGACGCGGGACAAGTTCCGCCCCTGCCCCGGGCATGGGTCCTTCGTGAGCGGGGTAGAAGGGCGGGTGACCACGGAAGCGCACGCCGCACCGCTGCTGAACAGCCGGCAGATCCGCCTGCTCATGCTCGGCCTGATGACCGGCATGCTGCTGGCGGCACTCGACCAGACCATCGTCGGTACGGCCCTGCCGACCATCGTCGGCGAGCTGGGCGGGATCAACCACTACTCGTGGGTGGTGACCGCGTACCTGCTCGCCTCGACCGCGTCGACCCCGCTCTACGGGAAGATGGCCGACCTGTACGGACGCCGCCCGGTCTTCCTGTTCTCGATCGGCACGTTCCTGCTGGGGTCGCTGCTGGCCGGGCTGTCGCAGAACATGACCCAGCTGATCCTGACCCGGGGTATCCAGGGCTTGGGGGCCGGCGGTCTCATGACGCTCGCGTTCACGATCATCTCGGACGTGGTGTCGCCCCGTGAGCGGGGTCGCTACCAGGGACTCTTCGGCGCGGTCTTCGGCATCTCGTCGGTGGCCGGGCCGCTCGTCGGCGGGTACTTCGCGGAGGCCAACTGGCGCTGGATCTTCTACATCAACGTGCCGCTGGCGATCCTCGCCATCGTGGTCTGCTACCACGTCATGCGGCTCGTGCCGTTCGAGCGCCGCGAGCACGCCATCGACTGGATCGGCGCGGCGCTGCTGGTCGCGGGCGTGAGTTCCCTGCTGCTGGCGCTGAGCTGGGCCGGCACCGAGTACGCCTGGAGCTCGCCCGTCATCCTCGGGCTGTTCGCGGCCGGCGCGGCGCTCGCCGTGCTGTTCGTCGTCCAGGAGGCCCGGGTCGCCGAGCCGATCCTGCCGCTGCGGCTGTTCCGCAACCGCACGTTCTCGCTGGCCAACCTGGCCGGCTTCGTGCTCGGTCTGGTGATGTTCGGGTCGATCATCTTCATCCCGCTGTACCTCCAGATCGTCAAGGGCGCCTCGCCGACCAAGAGCGGTCTGCTGATGTTGCCCATGATGGCCGGCATCATCGTGACCTCGGTGCTGACCGGCCGGGCCATGAGTCGGATCGGCCGGTACAAATGGTTCCCGGTGGTCGGCTCCGCGGTGCTGCTCGCCGGCATGCTGCTCTTCACCCAGCTGCGCGTGAACAGCTCGCTCTGGACGGCGTTCGGCTACATGGTGGTCATCGGCGTCGGGCTCGGCCTGTGCATGCAGTCCCTGATCCTCGCCGTGCAGAACGCGGTGTCGGTCCGGGACCTGGGCGCCGGGACCTCCTCGGCGACCTTCTTCCGGTCGCTCGGCGGGTCGTTCGGGGTGGCGATCCTGGGCGCGGCGCTGTCCTCACGACTCGCCGCCGAGCTGACCGACCGGCTGCCCCCGGCGATCGCCCAACTGCCGCCGCCGCAGCAGGCGGCGGTCGCGGCGGCCGGCGGCCCGAACATCTCGATCAACGACCCGGCCACCATCATGGCGCTGCCCGGGCCGGTGCGGGCCGCGATCCAGGCCTCGTTCGTGGAGGGCCTGCACCAGGTCTTCCTGACCGCCGGTCTGATCGCCATCGCCGCGGTGCTGGTCACGCTCGTCATGCCGAACGCGCAACTGCGCGGCACGGGGCCCGCCGGCAACACCGGTGGCACCGACGGGCTGGGCGGGGAGGCCCCGGCCCCCGGCGGCAAGCCGCTGTCGAAGGAGTCGAAGGACCAGGCCGCCGCCGAGATGGAGGCCAAGTCCCAGACGATGATCTAGGGTCGCCGGCGCCTGGCGCCTGGCGCCAGGCGCCAGGCAGCTGGCGGCACGGTCGGCGGGTCGCGTTGGTCGCGGCCCGCCGGGTCACTTCAGGATGAGCCGGTTGGTCTGCTCGAAGACGTCCAGGTCGGCGAGGGTCTCGAGGACCGAGGTCGAGAGCGGGGCCGGGAACTGCTCGCGGTGGAAGAAGCCCGCGTCCGTGGTCTCGTCGGTCACGCGGGCGAGCGTGCCGTCCCACTCCTCGACCCGGAACGCCGTCGTGAAGATCTGGTACGTGTGGCCGTACATGTTGGTGTGGGTGCGGTCGGGCCCGGTGTAGAGGGCGAACGCGCTCACCCGCAGGGCTCGCAGGCCGGTCTCCTCGCGGACCTCGCGGACCGCGCAGTCGGCGATCGACTCACCGAGCTCCATGGCGCCTGCGGGCATGGCCCACTGCCCGTTGTCGGAGCGTTGGATCAACAGGACACGGCCGGCGTTGTCGCGTACCACCGCGCGGGCACCGACGAACATCAGCGTCCGGTCCCCGGCGAGCGCGCGAAGCTGCCCCACGTACGAGTCCGCCCAGGAGATGCTCACCCGGACAATTTACGAGCCTCGGCCCGGGGCGACCCGGTTTCCGGGGTTCCCAAGATGTGACCGACGCCACTAGCTTGTCAGCCATGCGTAGCACGATGATGGACGCTCCCCTCCAGGTCGCCCGGATCCTCGAACACGGCTCCACCGTGCACGCCACGGCCGAGGTGGTGACGTGGACCGGCGCCGAGCCCCGCCGCATGACGTACGCCGAGGTGGGGCGGGCCGCCGCCCGCCTGGCCCACGGGTTGCGTGCCGAGTGCGGCGTGACCGGCGACGAGCGGGTCGGCACCTTCATGTGGAACAACAACGAGCACCTCGTGGCCTACTTCGCGGTGCCGAGCATGGGCGCGGTGCTGCACACGCTGAACATCCGGCTCTTTCCGGACCAGGTCGCCTACATCGCCAATCACGCCGAGGACAGCGTGGTGCTCGTCGACACCACGCTGATCCCGCTGCTCGCCCGCGTGATCGGCCAGATGGGCACGGTGCGGCACGTCGTGGTGGTGGGCGGCGGCGACCCGGCGCCACTGGTCGAGGCGGCCGGCGACCGCATCACCGTGCACCGCTGGGACGACCTGCTCGCCGGCCGCCCCGAGGCGTACGACTGGCCCGAGGTGGACGAGCGGGACGCGGCGGCCCTCTGCTACACCTCCGGGACCACCGGAAACCCGAAGGGCGTGGCGTACTCGCACCGCTCGATCTACCTGCACTCGCTCCAGGTCTGCATGCCGGAGGGGTTCGGCCTCGGCCCGACCGACCGGGAGCTGGCCATCGTCCCGATGTTCCACGCGATGTCGTGGGGCCTGCCGTACGCCGCGTTCCTCTCCGGCGCCTCGCTGGTCATGCCGGACCGGTTCCTCCAGGCGGCGCCGATCGCCGAGATGATCGCCGCCGAGCGGCCCACCCTGGCCGGCGCCGTCCCGACGATCTGGACCGACCTGCTGGCCTACCTGGACAGTCACGAGGTCGACATCTCCTCGCTGAAGGAGGTCATCGTCGGCGGCTCGGCCTGCCCGCCGGCGCTGATGCACGCGTTCTCCGAGCGGTACGGCATCGAGGTCATCCACGCCTGGGGCATGACGGAGATGTCCCCGCTCGGCTCGGTCTCCCGGCCGCCGGCCGGCGTGGCGGACGAGGAGGCGTGGCGCTACCGCTACACGCAGGGCCGGGTGCCGGCCGGTGTGGAGGCGCGCATCGTGGGGCCGTCGGGTGAGCCGCTGTCCGCCGACGGGACGTCCGTGGGCGAGCTGGAGGTCCGCGGGCCGTGGGTGACCGCGCGGTACGTGGGCGACGAGACGCCCGACGAGGAGAAGTTCCGCGACGGCTGGCTGCGTACGGGTGACGTGGGCACCCTGTCCCCGGACGGTTTCATCACGTTGACCGACCGGGCCAAGGACGTCATCAAGTCCGGGGGCGAGTGGATCTCGTCGGTGGAGCTGGAGAACGCCCTCATGGCGCATCCGGCCGTGCTCGAGGCCTGCGTGGTCGGGGTGCCCGACGAGCGCTGGGACGAGCGTCCCCTGGCGACGGTCGTGGTCCGGGAGGGCGCCTCGGTGACCGCCGAGGAGCTGCGCGAGTTCCTGGCCGGCTCGGTGGCGCGCTGGCAGCTGCCGGAGCGGTGGGCGTTCATCGACGCCGTGCCGAAGACGAGCGTCGGCAAGTTCGACAAGAAGGTCGTCCGTTCGCGGTACGCCGAGGGGGAACTCCCGGTCCGGGAGCTGGCCGCGCCGTAACGTTTTCCCGCGGGCGGTCGCTGTTGGGGACAGGACGTTCCTGACAGACCTTCCTCCCCAGGGGGCGGCCCCGGCGTTCGCACCGCGCCGGGGCCGCCCGTTTTTTGCGGGGCGACCCGCAATGCCATTATTGCGAAACTTGTTCGCCTACGTCCCGATGACGGGAAATCTCCTGGCCCGCCGTCATGACCGCACCCACCCAGCCCAGGCAGGGGTTACTGGTCGCTCGTCGCGATGAGGACCTTCCCGACCGCCCCACCCTCCACGGCCTCGTGCGCGGCGGCCGCCGCCGAGAGCGGGTAGTGGTGCAGGGGCAGGCCCGCGTCCTCACCCACCCGGATGCCACCCTGGGCGGCCGCCGCCGCGACGTCCCTGACCGCCTGCGCCTTGGCCGCCTTCGGCTCCGTGTAGACAAGGACGAACTGCCAGCGCGCGTTCGGCATCATGAGCTTCCGCACGGGCAGCGTCACCTCCCCGCCACCGTCGTCGGCGTAGACGCAGACCGAGCCGCCGTGGCGCAACACCTCCACGTCCGTGGCCGCGTTCGCGGCCGGGGCGACCTCCACGATCGTGTGCACCCCGTCGGGAGCGATCTTGCGGACCTCCTCGACCACGTCCTGCTCCCGGTAGTTGATGACGAACGACGCCCCGGCCGCCGCCGCGAGCTGCGCCTTCTCCGCGCTGCTCACCGTGGCGACCACGCAGGCGTCGGCCCAGCGGGCGAGCTGGATCGCCGCGTTGCCGACCGCGCCCGCCCCGCCCTGGACGAGCACCGTGTGGTCGCTCAGCGCGCCGGCACGCAGGTTGTCCGGCATGTACTCGCCGGCCGTCAGGCAGCGGTGCGCCGTGAGGAACGGAATGCCGAGGGCGGCGCCCAGGTCGAACGAGGCGTCGCCGAGGCGTACCGCCTGACGGACGGGGACCACCGTGTACTCGGCGGCGGTGCCCCACGGCCGCTGCCAGGCGGCCTCCCAGAGCCACACCCGCTCGCCGATCAGGTCCTGGTCGACGCCCTCGCCGACGGCCTCGATCACGCCGGCGCCGTCCTGCCCGGGAATCTGCCAGCCCTCGGGCAGCGGCCACTGCCGCCGGGCCTTCCAGTCCGTCGGGTTCACCCCGGAGACGGCCATCCGCACGAGGACCTCACCGCGACCGGGCTCCGGCACCGGCCGGTCGACCAACTGGAGCACCGACGGCTCGCCGGTGCGCTCGTACACGATCGCCTTCATCGTCCTGGCTCCTCCCCGCGCGGCGGCCCGCGTAGCCCTACCCGGCCGCGCGCTGATCATTCCGTCGGTGGGCTTCCAAACCGTACAACCGGGTCGGCGGAGGACGCGGACGGGCGCAACGGCACGGGAGGCGACTCACGCGAGTCGCTCGACCACCTCGGGCGTCAGCTCGTCGACCGAGGCGAGTGTCACGGCGGCGAGTTGCGCCGCGTCCGGGTCCAGTGGATACGACCCGTGCGGGATGGCGATCACCCGCATCCCCGCGGCGGCCGCCGACCGCACCCCGTTGGACGAGTCCTCCACGGCCGCGCAGCGTGCCGGGTCGACGCCCATCCGCTCGGCCACCGCGAGGTAGACGTCCGGCGCCGGCTTGCCCCGGGCGGTCTCCTCGGTGGAGAGCGTCGTGCGGAACACGTCGGTCAGGCCGGTGGCGGCCAGCGTCGCGGCGATCAGCCGGGTCGGCGAGGAGCTGGCCAACCCCAGCGGCCACCGCGCGGCCACGCGGCGCACCACCTCGTCGGCGTCGTCGATCAGCGGTACGCGCGCCGCGTACCGCCGGGTCATCTCGTCGACCACCTCGGTGGCCACCTGCTCGGCGGTACGCGAGACGCCCAGCTCGTCGCTGAGGTAGCGCGCCCACTCGCCGGTGCTCATTCCCATGAGCCGGCGCTGGCTGTCGGGCTGCCAGGTCCCGCCGTGCGTCGCCACGTACGCCCGCCGGACCTCCTCCCAGACCGGTTCGGAGTCCACGATCACGCCGTCCAGGTCGAAGATCACCGCATCCACCACGCCCCCATCCTCCCCGACGCGCCCCTGACCGGGTCGATCATGCAGTTGTGGTGCCCGTCCGGTGGCAATTTGCGCCTTTCGTACACCACAACTGCATGATCGCGGGCGATCCCCTGCCCGCGCGAGGGCTCAGCTCGGCAGGGCGGGGAGGCCGATCGGGCTGTTCGGCGGGATGACCGTGTGGCAGGCGCGGGCGATCGGGTCCAGCAGCTCGCGCAGCCGGTCGGTCCGCTCGGCGCCCAGGGTCCGCCAGGGCCTCGCGGCAGCCGCGTCGGTGGCGTCCTCGACCGCCTGGAAACCGGCCCGGCCCCGCTCCGTGGGCTCACCCGCCGCATCGAGCCAGCCCCGCGCCGTCAGGCGTTCCCGGGCGGCGTGCCACTGTTCCTCGGTCCAGCCCCGGCCCAGCAGGTTCTGCGCCGGCATGTCCACGGCGACGCGCCAGGCCAGGGTCTCCACCGGGTCGAGGTCGGCGGCGACCAGCGCGGCGATGTGCCCGTCGCCCCGGTGCTCGCGCAGAGTGGTGGCGGCCTGCCACAGCCGGGCCAGCGGGTACTCGCCGACGGGCAGCGCCGCGTTGGCCGCGCCGAGGACCCGCCCCGCGGTCTCGACCGTGCCGGCGGCCTCCTCCAGCAGGTCGGCGGCCTCGGCGAGGTGGGCCTCCGGCAGCTCGTACGTCAGCTCCGCGAGGGCCTGCACGGCTCCGGTGAGCCGGGCCCGCAGCGCCTCCTGCGGCGTGGCGAGGCACCAGACCGACGGCAGCGCCCGGGACACCATGACCGGAGCGAAGGTGAAGAACGCGGCGATCACCGGGGCCGCGTCGACGGCGCCCAGCGGAGCGGCCCGGCCCGCGAAGTAGCCCCGCCAGTACCCGCGCAGCCCGACCGCCTCGTACGCGGCCCGCGCCCGCGGATGGAAGTACGTCACGGCGTGCGCCGGCTCGTAGTGCGTCCACAGAAGCCGGGCGGTCCGCCCCAGGCCGTCCAGCACCGTCACGTGCACCTCCGCGTCCGCATCCGGATCCCGTGGACATCCGACTTCCAGGGTGACCAGGAACCTACTGGAGGTGCGTAACGGGCTGGAAGCCCTCTGTGGGCAACTGCACCGCCACCAGGTGACGGACCCGGATAAAGCAGGACGGCGGGCCGCCTGGAGGCGGCCCGCCGTCGCGTCGGGAACGCTGGTTACTGGGCGGCGAGGACGTCCACGACGAACCGCAGCGGACCGGCCGGGCGGCCACCGGCGCCGTCGTTGCCGTACGCCAGCTCGGCCGGGATGTCGAGCTGCACCCGGCTGCCCACGGTCACACCGACGAGCCCCTGGTCCCAACCCGGGATGACCTGGCCGACGCCGATCGGGAAGCTGGCCGGCTGGCCGGCCTCCCAGGAGGAGTCGAACTCCTTGCCGTCCTTGAAGAACACGCCCACGTAGTTCGTGGTGATCGTCTGGCCCTTCTTCACGGCCGGGCCGGTGCCCTTGATCACCGGGGTGACGGTCAGCTTCTTCAGCTCGCCCGTGCCGGGGGTGACGGTCGGCTTGGTGCCCAGCGCCGGGTCCGCGCCCTCGGGGAGCTGCGGGGCCTGGGGAGCCGCGGGCTGATCGGCGGGGGCGCTCGCGGACGGGCTGGTGTCGGCCTGCGGGGTGGCGTCGTCGTCGCCACGCTGACCGACGATCACGAAGACGGTGACCAGCACGGCCACCACGGCGAGGCCCGCGAGCCCGCCGAGCCACGCCTGCCGGCGGCGCTTGGCCTCGGCCGCCTTCTGCGCGGCCAACTGGGCGGCCAGCCGCCGCTCGGACTTCGACCGGTTCTGGGTCCGCTCGCTCACTCGTCGACTCCCTGCGAAAGGTGGGGGTGGCCGGCAGCGGGTGCCGGAGGGACAGCCGACGCACACGGTACCCGCCCGGACGCCCACAGCGCCGCACCCGGCGCCCGGCAACTGTGCCGCTCAGCCCTCCAGATGCCGGGCGAGCGCCTGTCGCAGGTGGTTCTTGGGTCGCGACCCGACGATCGAGCCGACCGGCTCGCCGTGCCGGAACACCAGCAGGGTGGGCAGCGACATCACCTGGTAGCGGCGGGTCGTCGCCGGGTTCTCGTCCGAGTTCAGCGTGACGATCGACAACCGCCCGGCGAACTCCTCGGCCAACTCGCCCAGACTGCGGGAGATGGCGTGGCAGCGCCCGGACCAACCCGTGCGTCTCGTAGTACCGCAGGGTTCGGGTGCTCGTGCCGGCGCGTTCTGCCAGTTCGCCGATCAGCATCGGACCTCCCTCGCCGCTGGCGTCGAGGGAAAAGCTAGACCTTGTCGCCGACGTCAAGGCAAGCCCGGAGCGCCGCTTGCGCGGGCCGGGAGCGCGGAGGGTGCGCCTCAGGCGGTCTTGCGGGCCGTCTTCTTGGGCGCCGCCTTCTTCGTGGTGGCCTTCTTCTCCGCCGCCGCCGTCTTCTGCGGCGCCGCCTTCTTGGCCGCCGCCTTCTTCGGCGCGGCCTTCTTCTCGGCGGTCTTCTTGGCCGGCGCCTTGGCCGCCTTCTTCTCGGCGGCCTTCTTCTGGGCCGAACGGGCCGCCGAAATCGGGGTCGGCTCTGCGGCGCCCTCACCGCGAGGCTCGCCGCGCGCCGCCTTGGCCCGCTCGACGGACGCCTTCAGCGCGGCCATCAGGTCCACGGCCGCGGCCGGGGCCTCCTCGACCTCCTCCGGCTGGACGACCTCCCGGCCCTCCACCTTCGCGTCGATGACCTCCTGCAACGCCGCCCGGTAGTCGTCGGTGAACGCGTCCGGCTCGAAGTCACCGGTCATCGAGTCGATCAGCGAGCTGGCCATCGCGAGCTCGGGCGGGCGGACCTTGAGGTCCTCGTCGAGGAAGCCGAACTCGGGCTTACGCACCTCGTCCGGCCAGAGCATGGTGTTGAGCAGCAGGACGCCCTCGCGGACCCGCAGCGTGGCGAGCTGCTCCCGCTGGCGCAGGGCGACCTTTACGATGGCGACCCGCTCGGAGTCGATGAGCGCGTCCCGCAGCAGCACGTACGGCTTCGTGGCCGAGCCGTCGGGCTCCAGGAAGTACGCCTTGTTGTAGAGGATCGGGTCGACCTGCTCCGCCGGGACGAACTCCAGCACGTCGATCGCGTGGGACGTGCTGAGCGGCAGCTCGGCGAAGTCCTCGTCGGTGAGGATCACCATCTCGCCGCCGCCGATGTCGTACCCCTTGGCGATGTCGTCGTAGGTGACCTCTTCGCCGCAGATCGAGCAGGTGCGCTTGTAGCGGATCCGACCGCCGTCCTCCCGGTGCACCTGGTGGAACCGGATGTCCTTTTCCTCCGTCGCCGAGTAGAGCTTGACCGCGATCGAGACCAGCCCGAACGAGACGGCTCCCTTCCAGATGGCCCGCATGTCAGCTCCTCTCCCCGGTACAGCCCAGGATCGCAAATGATCGAAGCGGGCGCGAGGACTTCCGCTGCGAACTACAGTCAGGAGGTGCCCGGCGCGCCGTTGAAGCCGATGCTCGCGATGACCGGGCAGCTCCCGGCGGGCGCCGGCTGGGCGTACGAGTTCAAGTGGGACGGCGTACGCGCCCTCGCCGACATCTCCGCCGGGGAGCAGCACCTGTACGCGCGCTCCGGCGTCGAGATCACCGCAGCCTACCCCGAGTTGGCCACGCTCCGTGATCAGGTGGGTGACGCGCTGCTCGACGGCGAGGTGGTGCTGATCGGCGAATCAGGGCAACCGTCCTTCACGGCGCTCGCCGAGCGGATGCACGTCCGGGACCGAAACCGGGCCGCCCGGCTCGCGGCCGTCATGCCCGTCACGTACATGATCTTCGACGTGCTCCGCCTCGACGGCGAGGACCTGACCGGCTGGCCGTACGAGCGCCGCCGGGAGACCCTGGACGGCCTGGGCCTGGGCGGCGCCCGTTGGGCCGTACCGCCGGTCTTCGCCGACGGCCCCGCCACCTACCAGGCCGCAGGTGAGCACGGCCTGGAGGGCGTGATGGCCAAGCGGCTCGGCTCGGTCTACCGGGCGGGGGTGCGCTCGCCGGACTGGGTGAAGGTCAAGCTGGAGGTGACCGGCGACTTCGTGGTCGGCGGGTGGCGGCCCGGGGCACGGAAGATCGGCGGGCTGCTGGTCGGCGTTCCCCGCCCGGATGGCCGGCTCACGTTCCGTGGCCGGGTCGGCGGCGGGATCGGCGCGGCCATCGAGCGTCAGCTCCTCACCGAGCTGGAGCCGCTGCGTACGCCGGCGTCGCCGTTCGCCGGGGACGTGCCACGGGAGGATGCGCGCGGGGCGATCTGGGTAACACCCCGGGTCGTGGTGGAGGTGAAGTACGGCCAGCGCACCCCCGACGGGCGGCTACGGTTCCCGCGGGTGCTCCGGCTGCGACCGGACAAACCGCCCGAGGAGGTCGACGATGCCGGCTGACCGCTTCCGGGTGGACGTCGAGGGGCGCGCGCTGGAGCTGTCCAACCTGGACAAGGTGCTCTACCCGGCTGCCGGGTTCACCAAGGGCGAGGTGATCGACTACTACACGCGGATCGCCCCGGTGCTCCTGCCGCACCTGGCCGACCGGGCGCTGACCCGGATCCGCTTTCCCAACGGCGTCGACGGCGGCTCGTTCTTCGAGAAGAACGCCCCGGCCGCCACGCCCGACTGGGTGCGTACGGAGAACCTGCCGGCGCCCGGATCGAGCAAGGGGAGGGAGACGATCGACTACGTGGTGGCCGACGATCTGCCCACGCTGGTCTGGCTCGCCAACCTCGCGGCGCTGGAGCTGCACACGCCGCAGTGGAAGGTCGGTGAGCACCCGGACATGATGGTGGTCGACCTGGATCCCGGGGCGCCCGCGGCGCTGAAGCAGTGCTGCCAGGTGGCGCTGCTCATGCGGGACCGGCTCGCCGAGGACGGCATCGACAGCTACCCGAAGACGTCCGGCAAGAAGGGCATGCAGCTCTGCTGCCCGATCGCCGGCACCCAGTCGTCGGACGACGTGTCGGCGTACGCGAAGCGAATCGCCCAGGAGCTGGAGCGCGGGCACCCGAAGGTCGTCGTGTCGAAGATGGCGAAGAACCTGCGCCCCGGCAAGGTCTTCATCGACTGGAGCCAGAACAACGCGGCGAAGACGACGGTAGCGCCGTACTCGCTGCGGGCGCAGGCGGTGCCGTCGGTGTCGACGCCGCTCACGTGGGACGAGGTGGAGGCGGGAGCGGCCGGAAAGCGGCCGGCCACGAAGCCGTACACGGCGGGCGAGGTGCTGAAGCGGGTCGAGAAGTCGGGGGACCTACTCGCCCCGATCCTCGACGGCGGCCCCGAACTGCCGGGGCCCTGACTCTGACTCTGACCGGCACTCCGGCAGCCGATCGTGCGGGGACCGCACCGCGCGTCGCGGGCGCCCGCAGCGGGCGGCTCCGGCCTCAAATCACGCAACGTGATGCTGTCGGCCAGCACCGAAAGTGACCGTCGATGCCGACCCCGTAGATGCGCGTTCGCGTCCTTTGCTCTGCACCCGTATATGCACCGGTGGCTTGAGCTGCGGTTACTTGCTTGCTGCGCGCGGGCCGCCCGCCGGGAGCCGCGACTCTCGGTCACTGTTGCGTATAGGGGTGCAGAGCAAAGCGTCCGAGGCGGGTGGGCGGTGGGGCGGGCGGACGTCACAGTCGGTGAGGTCATCAGGTGAGCCAGGCCTGACGTCCCAGGCCGGCACAGTGGCGGGGTCCGGCAGGCGGCAAGGCCCGGCAGGCGGTGCGGAGGGTTCAGACGGCGAAGGCCCGGCGTCCACCCCCGTCGTGGACGCCGGGCCGGTCGCGGCCCCCGCTGACCGCTGCGGGGCCGGCGTGGGTCAGCCGCGCCCGAAGATCTTCCGGCTGGACCCGAGCCGCAGGAACACCGTCTCGCCGGTGGCGTCCTGGAGCGCGTCGTTGTCGGTGACCGCGTACACCTCGCCGTTGCCAGCCACGGTGAACCCCTCCAGCTTCTCCTGCGTCCAGCCGTTCGTGGCCCGCAGCGCGGGCAGCACGTCGACGGCGAGCGTCTTCGGCAGCACGCGCAGCGGGCCGGGCGCCGCGGCCGCGTCGGGCATCGGCACGGTGTAGACCCGCTTGAGGGCGGCGGCGGGGCCGCTCAGCTTGTCTCGCTCGACGACCGCGAGCCTGTCACCGACCACGGTGATCTCGGACAGGCCGATCCAGTCACCGGCGACGGTGGTGCTGTTCAGCCGGTAGCCGAACCAGCTCCAGGTGCCGGCCGCGACGTCGTACCGGCCGATCCGCACGAGGCCGGCCGGATCCGTGGACAGCTCCCGCTGTACGGCCACCCAGACGACCTCCCGCCCAAGCCGGTCGGTGCTGGCGGTCACGCCCTCGAGGCCCTGCTTGCCCAGGCCGGCGGCGACCGCGGCGGGCAGCGGCACGACCTGCCGGGTGATCCCGGCGGAGTCGAGCCGGACCAGCGCGTTCTCCGGACCCTTGGCGCCCTCGACAGCCAGCCAGTAGCCGCCCTGCGGACGGGCGACGATGCCCTCGGCGTCGTAGCCGACCGGCGCGCCGGTGCCGTCGGTGACGGCCAGCGACCCGGTGATGACGGCTGGGGACTTCTTGGCGTCGATGGTCAGGATGCGGGTCTGGGAGTACGCCGCGTCGGTGACGCTCACGAGCTGGTCACGCTTGCCGGGCACCGCGCTCAGCGCGCCGAGGGCACCCCAGCCGATCGGCGTACCGCTCTCGTCCGAGGCGGAGACGATGGTCGGGAAGGCCGGCGTGCCCTGGCCCAGCTGATACAGCGAGACCGACGCCCGGACGTTGACCGAGGCGTCGTCCTCCTCACTGGAGATGGCGAACAGCCCGCGCGACGGGATGGGCAGCAGCCCCTCCGGCCCGTTCGTGGAGGGCAGCACCTGCCGGAAGGCCGGCCTGGTGGGGTCGCTCAGGTCGTAGACGGCCACGAAGTTGCTGCGCTCCGAGCCGACGAAGCCGTACCGCACACCGTCGTACTCGGCGACGGCCACGCCCTCGGGCTCGGTGCCCTTCTTGCCGGCGCGGTCCTCGTTGTGCAGGCCGTACGTGGCGGCGAGCCGCTCGAAGGTGTTGCCCGCATCCCAGGCCACCCGGCCGGTGCGGCTGTCGAAGACGGACCAGCCGCGGGTGCCGCCCCGCCAGTCGCCCTCGTTCGCCGTGGCGAGGTAGCGGTCGTCGATCCAGGCCACCGCGTCCGGCTCGCGCGGCACATCGGTGATGCTGCCGGTCAGGTCGATGGTGCCGTCGTCGTCGGTGTCGATGCCGCTGACGGACGCCGTACCCGCGCTGAACACCCGGTCGATCCGGCCGCTGGGCAGGTCGACCAGCGCGACGCCATTGTTCTCCTGAAGGGTCACGGCCAGCTGGTTGCGGCTGTTGATCGAGACGTACTCCGGCTCCGGGTCCGTCGGCGCGGCGAGGCCGGCCTTCACCAGGGCGGGGAGCGCCTGACCGTTCGGGCCCGTCAGCGGTACGGGTCGGAGCCGCCAGCCGGCCGGCGAGGTGCCGGTCAGGTCGACGATCTGCACGAAACCGCCGGGCTGCTGCGGCAGGTCACCTTCCTCGCCGCCGGGCGGGGTGGCCTCCTCGTCGCGCTCGTTCTCGATGGCGATGGCCGCGTAGCGGCGTTCCTTGCTGATGGCGATCGAGTCGGGCTGGCCGCCCAGGTCGAGGCTGCGGACCCGCTTGCGGGTGGCCAGTTCGATGACGTCCAGCCGGCCGGACGGCTCGGTGTAGCTGCGGCTCGTGTTCACGACGACGAGCACGTACGGACCGACCACGGCGACCGAGGTCGGCTCGTCCTCGGCGTCGCCGAGCTGGGCCAGCGAGAGGGTGCCGAGGCCGCGGGGCCTGTCGGCGTCGGAGATGTCGAGGAACCCGATCCGACGGCCCAGCGCGTCGGTGTAGATGAGGGTGCGCCCGTCCTGGCTCACGGTCGAGATCTCGGCGACGGTCGGGGACGTCGGGTCCTCACCGGCCGGCCGGTTCTGAAACACCGGGAACGTCGCGACCCGGTCGAAGGCGACCGACCTGCCCGGGTGGTGCGCGCCGGCCGAGGCAGAGGTGGCGCCGGTCAGGCTGGCGGCGGCGACGCCGACCGCGGTGAGCGCGGTGACTGCTCTTCTCAATGTCAAGGATGTCCTCCGTAGGGTCGTGCCCGGACGGAGGCTGGCACCTGTGAAGGAGCGTCAGCTTGCGCGTACGTGAACAGTTGGCGAAGGACCGCCCAGCCGCCACGCGGCAGGTCGTTGTCACAGCTCGAACAGCAGGGCGGCGTCGAGGAGAACGACGACCGCGGTGGCGAAGTGGATGCCGAAGGCCGTGGCCTTCGTACCACCGTGCTTCAGCACGATGAGCGTGTCGCCCAGCGGGTTGAGTGCGACGATCAGCATGAACCAGGCGACCGCGTCGGCGGTGGTGAAGGCGATCAGCGCGAGACCGAGCAGGCCGTAGCTGAGGTCGCGCATTCCCAATTGGCTAGCGGTGCTAGGGAATCACCGGGTTCGTTAGGGTGGGCGGGACTCGTCCCCGGGAGGGTGAAGATGCAGCGATCCGTCGCGGCCGACCTGTCGGCCCTGCCCACCGCCACGCCTCCCGTCGGCTCGGAGTGGCCCCTGCTCACCTACCTGGACGACGCGACCGGCGAGCGCGTCGACCTGACGGCGCAACACCTGGGCCACTGGGCGGCGCGCAGCGCCAGCCTGCTGCGGGACGGTTGCCGGCTCGTCGCCGGCGACCGGGTCGCGGTGCTGCTGCCGCCGCACTGGCGTACCGCGGCGGTGCTGCTGGGCGCCTGGTCGCTCGGCCTGGCGGTGTCGTTCCGGCCGCGGGCCACCGCCGGGCTGCCGGTGCTCGAACCGGGCGGGGATCTGCCGTACGACGCGGTGTTCGTGACCCCGGAACGCCTCGACGACTGGCTCGAGGACGTGCCGGACGGGACGCACCGCTACCTCGTGGGCACTCGACAGGAGCCGCTGACCGACGTACCGGTGGGCTGGCTCGACTGGTCGACCGAGGTGCTGCGGCACGGCGACGCCCCGCCCGACCACGCCACCATCCGCCCCACCGACCCGGCCACTCCGGACGGCACCACGTACGGCGAGTGGGGCGCGCTGGCCCGGGAGATGGCCGAGATGTGGGGGCTGCGTTCCGGTGACCGGCTGCTGGTCGACGCGGCCGAGCACGAGCAGCCGCTGAAGTGGCTGCTGGCGCCGCTGTCCGTGGGCGCGTCCGTGGTGGTGTGCGCAAACCTGGACCGGTCCACGCTAGACACCCGCATCACGTCGGAAAACGTAACCCGCGTGCTGTAGCGGTTCCTCCCGTCGATCATGCAATTGTGGTGCCCAATAGACCCCGTTATGCCCCTCTTGTGAGGCACCACAACTGCATGATCGGCGGCGGCTCTGGCGCGTACGTCGGCTGGGCCGGCCGGCCTCGCCCTCGAAGGGGGAGGCCGGCCGGCCCCGTCATCGGACGTCGGTGTCCTCCGGGAGGTAGTCGCCGTACGCGTACCAGCTCGTGCCGAGCTTCGGTCCCCACTCGACGGTCAGTGCCGGCGCGGGTGGGTCGTCCGGGTCGGGGAGCGGGAAACCGGGATTGAGCAGCGGTTGCCACTCCACCGTCAGGAACGGCTCGGTCATGACCACGCCTCCTCGGCGACCAGCGGGTCGTTGGACAGCTCCGGCGGCACGGTCTCCTCGGCGGGTGCCAGCCGTCCCGCCCGCTGCGGCGGCGGGAAGACCGGGTCGGTCGGCGCCGCACGGTGGTGCTGCGGGTGCCGGTCCTGGTAGTCGAGGGCGGCCTGGACCAGCGCCGGCTCGGAGAAGCGGGGGCCCCAGAAGGCCGCGTTGATGGGCAGTCCCTCGGTGCTGTCGTACCCGATGGGGAAGGTCACCATGGGCCAGGTGAGGGCGTTCGGGAGCTGGTAGAAGCTGCGGTAGTTGCGCAACTGGGTGCCGCCGAACCGGGGCCCGATCTGCGCGCCGATCGGCAGCACCAGCATGAAGTCGACGCCGGCCTCGTCGAGCGCGCGCTGGTAGTTGGCCTGCAACGTACGGCGGCGGCGCTCACCCTCGTCCCGTACGGCCGTGGGGATGGCGCCGGCCGCGGCCGTGGCCTGCGCGAAGTCGCCGAACTGCCGGGTCAACGCCTCGGCGTTCGCGGGGTGCGACTCGGCGAAGGCCTGGACCGCCTGCCAGTAGCGGATCTCGTACCGGTTGGGGTTGAGCACCGCCGTGGCGGGCGACACGGCGCTGCCGTCGGGCAGCGGCAGGCGCTCGGTCGTACGAAAGTAGGGGTCGTTCTCCGGCACGGTGACGTCGAGGCCCGGGAACTCCTTCACCGTGGCCCCCAGGGCGACCAGCTCGGCCTTGAACCGTTCGAACGCGGCACGGTAGTCGCCGTCGTACGTGTCGGCGGGCGGGACGCCCGTGCCGCCCCGGGTCATCCAGTCGGTCTGCGGGATGCCGATGGTCGTGCCGGCCAGCGGGCGGCTGCCGCGCCCCGCGGCCAGCGGCAGGGCGGGGAAGGGGTGCGGGGCGGACAGGGTCAGTGGATCGGGCGCCGGGTCCGGCCCGAGGACGGCGGCCAGCACGAGCGACGCGTCCCGGACCGACCGGGCGATGGGGCCGACCACGTCGTACCCCGGGGACAGCGGCATCACCCCGCCGGTCGAGACGAGGCCCAGCGAGGGCTTGATGGCGCTCGCGCCGTTCGCCGCCGACGGCATGATGATGGAGCCGCCGGTCTCCTCCCCGATCGTGGCGGCGGCCAGCCGGGCGGCCGTGGCCACCCCGGACCCCTGGCTCGACCCGCCCGGGATGAAGCGCGGGTTCCAGGCGTTGCCGGCGAACGTGCCGGCGATGCTGCCGGAGAACGCCGACGCGATCGTGTGACCGATGATCACCGCACCCTGCTCCCGCAGCCGTGCCACGAGGGTCGCGTCGCGGCGCGACAGGTTCCCGTCGTACGCGTGCGTGCCGTTCTTCGCCTCCAACCCCTTCACCGCGATGGAGTCCTTGATCCCGAAGGGGATGCCGCACAGCGGCGGCGCCTTCCGGTCGGTGCGCAGCCGCCGGTCCGCGGCCGCCGCCTGGGCGAGGGCGCCGTCGCGGTCGATCCGGACGAACGCGTTGTAGCCGCCGTTGTCGCCGTACACCTCGAACGGGCCGTTCAGCCGGGCGATGCGGTCGAGGTACGCCTCGGTCAGCTCCACCGAGGTCACCTTCCGCGCCCGCAGCAGGACGATCAGCTCGCCGATCTCGTAGTCCACGATCCGTGCCCGGCGCGGGATCCGGCCGACCGGCGGCAGGTGCTTGAGCAGGTCGATTGAGGATTCGGGCGCGGCCGCGGCTGGCTGCGCGGCTGCCAGACCGGCCACTGTGGCACCCGCAGCGGCGGCCCCGCCGCCGAGCAGGGACCGACGGCTCACACCCGAATGGGTGTCGTCGACGGTGGAGGGGGTTGTCGTTCCGTTGCGCATGAAGGCTCCCGTCAGCCAGGAAGGCGGATGCGTGGGACCGTCCGAGGGGCCGAGACGGCACCGGGAAGATCGTCACGCGTGACCGGTCACATCGATGTTGCCGATTGGTCTCCGCCGGGTAAACCGGGTCTTCAGCGGGTTGCGCTTTCCGCCGGGAACGGATCGCGGTGGCTTGATCGACTCAGTTCCGCCGATACGGCGGTGTCCCCGCGCGTCCGATGCCGCCATACCGGCGATCTGGTCTCGATCACGACCTCATCCGGCGCGTCCCCTCACGATCGACTCCGGTTCCGGGAAGTGGGGGTGTCCGGTCGGGGTGGATACCGCGAGTTCTCGGAAGCGGAGTCGACCAAGCGCGATCCGAGCGGGGCCTTGAGTCGCGGAGCCGCGACAAGTGATCCACACCAGGTCGGCAATGTGGCGTGTCCGGGTGACCGGGACACCGCCACATCGGCGACCTGGTGTGGATCAAGGGCGGCGGGCCGCCCCTGATCAGTCGATCGTCGGCAGCTTCGGGCCGAGGACGTCGTCGGCGTCGACGATCGTGTACGCGTACCCCTGCTCGGCCAGGAAGCGCTGCCGGTGCGCCGCGTACTCCGTGTCGATCGTGTCCCGGGACACCACCGTGTAGAAGTGCGCCTGCCGCCCGTCCGCCTTCGGACGCAGCACCCGCCCCAGCCGCTGCGCCTCCTCCTGCCGCGACCCGAACGTGCCCGACACCTGGATGGCCACGGCCGCCTCGGGCAGGTCGATGGAGAAGTTGCCGACCTTCGAGATCACCAGCGTCCGCAGCGCACCGGACCGGAACTCGTCGAACAGCCGCTCCCGCTCCTTGTTCGTGGTAGAGCCCTGCACGATGGGCGCGTCCAGGTACTCGCCGAGCTGGTGGAGCTGGTCGATGTACCCGCCGATCACGAGCACCTGGTCGTCGGCGTGCCGCTCCACGAGGGCACGCACCACCGGCAGCTTCGTCCGCGCCGTGGACGCCATCCGGTAGCGCTCCTCGGCCTCCGCCGTCGCGTACGCCAGCCGCTCGGCGTCGGTGAGCGTCACGCGTACCTCGACGCACTCGGCCGGCGCGATCCAGCCCTGCGACTCGATGTCCTTCCACGGCGCGTCGTACCGCTTCGGGCCGATGAGGCTGAACACGTCGCCCTCGCGGCCGTCCTCCCGCACCAGCGTGGCGGTGAGGCCGAGCCGTCGGCGGGCCTGGAGATCCGCGGTGAAGCGGAAGATCGGCGCGGGCAGGAGGTGCACCTCGTCGTAGATGACGAGGCCCCAGTCGCGGGCGTTGAACAGGTCGAGGTGGGTGAACGCGCCGCCGCGCCGCGAGGTGAGCACCTGGTACGTGGCGATGGTGACCGGGCGGATCTCCTTGCGCTCGCCCGAGTACTCGCCGATCTCGTCCTCGGTGAGCGACGTGCGGGCGACCAGCTCGCGCTTCCACTGCCGCCCGGCCACCGTGTTGGTGACGAGGATCAGCGTGGTGGCCCGCGCCTCGGCCATCGCCGCCGCCCCGACCAGGGTCTTGCCGGCGCCGCAGGGCAGCACCACGACACCGGACCCGCCGGCCCAGAACGCCTCGACGGCCTCCCGCTGGTACGACCGCAGCGTCCACGGCTTGCGGCCGTCCTTGCCGGCCTCGGCCAGGTCGATGGGGTGCGCCTCGCCGTCCACGTAGCCCGCGAGGTCCTCGGCCGGCCAGCCGAGCTTCAGCAGGGCCTGCTTGAGGCGTCCGCGCTCGGACGGGTGGACGGCGATCGTGTCGTCGTCGATCTTGTTGCCGAGCATGCCGGCGAGCTTCTTGCTCTTGGCCACCTCGACGAGCACCACGCGGTCGAGCGCCCGCAGCACCAGGCCGTGCGCCGGGTCGTTGGCGAGCTGGAGCCGGCCGTACCGGTCCATCGTCTCCGCCACGTCCACGAGCAGCGCGTGCGGCACCGGGTAGCGGGAGTACTTGATGAGCGTGTCGACGACACCCTCGGCGTCGTGGCCGGCGGCGCGCGCGTTCCACAGGCCCAGCGGGGTGAGCCGGTAGGTGTGCACGTGCTCGGGGGAGCGCTCCAGCTCGGCGAACGGCGCGATGGCCATCCGGCAGGCCTGCGCGTCGGGGTGGTCGATCTCCAGCAGCAGGGTCTTGTCCGACTGCACGATCAGTGGTCCACCGCTCACGCCAGCGTCCTCTCCTCGGGATGGCCGTCGAGTACCCGCCACGCGGCTGAAACCCCGCCGCAGGCCGACCATCCAGTGTTACACGCGCCCGGTTGCCGGAAGAAAGACGCGCACCGGGCGCAACCACACCCGTACTCGGAAACGTCTAAGAATGGGACGGCGGTGTAGGGAGGCGTCATGAAGCGTGTTCGGGTCACTTCCCGGCTGCTCGCCCTGATGGTGGTCACGCTGGTCGGCGCCGGTGCGTGTGCGTTCGATCCGCAGGCCGGCGGGAAGGGGAGCGAGGATCTCGCCCCGGTCGGCGCGGCGGAGCAGGTAACGGGGGCGAGCGGTACGCCCGGGCCGGGCCAGCGGCCCGTGGCGCCCGCGCAGCCGAAGGCGACGCCGACCCGGATGGCCCCGCCGACCAGGCCGACACCGCCGCCCAAGCCGAGCCGCACCGCCCCGAAGCCCAGCACGAGCACTCCCGCGGGCTGCCCCCAGGGCGAGCAGCAGCGCGCCGTGGAGACGTACCTCGCCCAGCTCGGCGGGTTCGGTCGGGTCACCGTCGACGGCAGGCAGTCTGCCGCCGACTGCGCCGCCATCAAGAAGTTCCAGAAGAGGTACGGCATCCGCCCCGCCGAGGGTCGCGCCGGGCCGACCACGTACGACGTCGCCAAGCGGCTCGCCACCACCGACACCGGCCGCTGCGAGGCCGGCTCGGGCACCACCTTCTGCATCGACCTCACCCGGCAGACCACCTGGGTCATGCGCAACGGCAAGGTGCTCGTGAAGCCCACCGTGACCCGGACGGGCATGGCCGGCTACCGGACGCCGTCCGGCACCTACACGATCAACTACCGCAACATCAAGGAGTGGTCCAACCCGTACGAGGTGTGGCTGCCCTACTGGCAGCACTTCACGCAGGGCATGGGCTTCCACGAGACCACGACGTACCTGCACGACAAGTCGATCGGCTCGCACGGCTGCGTCAACCTGCTGCACACCGACGCCGTCCGCTACTGGGAACTCGGCAAGGTCGGCAGCCGGGTCGTGCTCGTCGGGCGGCGCCCCGGCACCTGAGCAGCGGACCCGGGTTTTATCCCCTGTCACTTGCGCCCCGACGGTGCCACGCTGGACATCGGCGTCGTACCGGACGGGGAGGCGCGAATGGCGCTCGATCATGAGGTGGCCGACGAGCACGACCAGGCCGACGAGGTGTCCACGGCGACCGTGATCGCGTACACGGTCGCCGCGGTGGTCCTGTTCGGCTGGTTCCTCTACGGCTGGCTGGTGCTCCGGCAGGGCTTCGTCAACTCGGTCGGCGAGGCCGCCGGCACCGGGTTCGCCCTGCTGCTGATCATCTCGGTCGTCGGCACCGTACGCCGCAGCCGCCGCTGAGGTCAGTCGGCCAGCACCGCCGCCGTGATCCGGTGCAGCGCGAACGTGTGCAGCATCTCCGTCCGCTCGTCCTCGGCGCGCAGGTAGCCGGCGCCGATCGAGACCGGCTTGACCAGCCGCGACGCGGTCGCCCCGTGCGCGTCGACGTAGCCCACCCAGACCAGCGCCCGATCGCGTACCGCCTGCTGGAGCACCGCGAGCGCGTCCGCGTGGCCCTGCACGGGCGCCGGTCCGGTGGCGCCGCGCACGCCGCCACGTACCGCCGCCGGGGCCCGTCGGGCCGCCCGCGCCGCCGCGTCGCCCCGTCGGATGTGCTCGACCACGCCGAGCAGCCGCGGCATCGGCACCCTCGGCGCGGCGAGCGGGTCCAGCGTCCGGGTCGCCACGGACACACGGGCCGGCGCCCGCCGGGTCTTCGGACGGGACAGCACGGCCGCGCCGCTCGCGTCCTCCGGCACCGGGGCGTACCCGGCGTCGCGCAGCGCGCCCAGCAGCCGCCCCACCTGGTACGGGGTGGCCAGCACGGTCGGCGCGAGCCGGCGCAACGCCAACGACTCCAACCGCCGGTCGGCGAACACCTCGGTGAGCAGCGCCTCGTCGTCACTGCGCAGGTACGCGCCGGCCGAGCCGGCCCGCAGCCCGCCGTGCTTGCGGGCCACGTCGTCGATCAGGTACGTGAGCCCCTGCGGCACGGGGGTCCGGGACCGCCGCCGGAGAAGGGCGTGCAGGTCGTCGGCCGTGTAGCCGGCGTCCAACGCCCGGCGAACGCTCGCCGTCGTGATCCGGTGCACGCTGGCCCCGCCCGCCGACTCCGGCTCCGCGATCGCGTCCAGTTCGGCGGCGAGCGTCGGATCCGGCGGGCCCGGCACCACGACGCTCAGGTCGGCCTGCACGAGGAAGTGGTCGACGGGGGCGGGCAGCAGCGCGTCCAGGGCCCGTACGGCCGTCGACGGCTCCTCGCTGTCCGTATCGGCGTGCAGCCCGAGCGGGTCCTCGTCGCGGTCGTCCGCCTCGGTCACATCGGCCAGCAGCAGTCGCCCGTACGACGTGAGCGCCCCCAGACCGGTCACCCCGAGCTGGGCGGCCTCGGCCAGCACCTCCCGGTGCGCGGCCTCCCGACCCCGGCTGCGCCGCGGCGCCCGCCAGTCGAGCAGCTCCAGCACCTCGTCGGGAGTGGGCGCGGTGGCCGGCTCCAGGTCGGCCAGCACCCCGAGCACGGCACGCCGGGAACCGGGCGCGCCGGCGCGTTCCGCCTCGGCCGAGAGCACGGTGATCGGCCGGTCCCGGTCGTCGCGCTGCCCGACCAGCCCGACCTGCCGGGTCATGGTGAGCCAGGCGCGGGCCAGCTGTTCCCAGCGCTGGGCCAGCGAGGCGGCCCGCCACACCTCGTACCCGGCGGTCGGCAGCACCTGCTGGTCCGCCCCGTACCGGCTCGTCGTGACCCCGGGCAGCTCCAGCTCGCCGAGGAGCCCCGCCGCGTACGCCACCTCGACGAGCAGCGCCGTGGTCGGCTCGTCCAGGCCCCCGGCGCGGGCCAGCCGGCGCAGGTCACGAACCCCGATGCCGCCCGAGCGGAGCACGGGGGCCGGCTCGGCGGCAAGCTGGTCCAGCAGCCCCTCCGTCTGGCGTACGACCTCCATGGTCTGCCCGGCGCCGGCCGAGTCGACGGCCTTCGCCTCGCGCGGGGTCGCCGCGACGGTCGGTGGGCTCGTGCGCAGCGGCCCGAGCGGCCCGCTGTCCCGGCGCAGCAGCAGCCCGATCTCCCGGGGCAGCTCGACGGTCCCCGGCGAGCCGGACTTCCCGGTGGAGACGGCCACGAGCAGCCGGTTCTCCACCAGCCACCGCACCGGCGACCCGGTCGGCGCGCCGCCGTTGACCGGATCGGGCGGCAGCGCGTCCTCGGCGCCGACCGCGGGTGCCCGCAGCGCGCCCGGAGGGACGCTGCCCACCGGCGGGCCGGCCGCGAGCCGGTCCAGGATCGCGCGGGCCGAGGGCGGCGCCGCCAGCAGCGTCCGCCGCAGCTTCGCCGGGTCCGCGCACAGCGCCGCCGTCCGAGCGTCCAGCTCCGCCGCCGGTCGGCCCAGCCCCGCCGGGTACGGGGACACCTCGTCGACGCTCGCCACCACGGTCAGCGCGCTCTCCGGGCCGTACAGGAGGAAGAGCGCGCGCAGCCGGTCGACGGCGACCCGGACGCTGGTCGGCGCGGGCGGCCGCGGCCCGGCCGTCGCCATGGCGAGCACGGCGTCGGTCGAGGTGGTGCCGTCCGCCGGGTCGCGGGTGAGCCGGGCGGCGTCGAGGATCTGGAGGGTGAACTGGTCCAGCCCGTCCAGCGCCCGGGCCACCGACACGCGGGACTGGGCGCGGGTGGCGAGAGCCGAGATGTCGGCCGGCACGGGTACGACGAGGTCCGGCCGCAGCTGGAGCAGCGCGGCCAGGGAGTCGTCGGGCAGCGACCGGAGGTGGTCGGCGAGTGAGGTGCTCATCGTCGTTCCACGCTAGCCCGGCGACGGGGCCTCCCGCCCCTCGGACGTCCGGCTGGTCCACGAGCCCGGGTACGGTCTCCGCATGCGCGCACCGACCGTCGGGTTCGACCTCGACATGACCCTCGTCGACTCGCGTCCCGGCATCGCGGCCACCTACCGGGCGCTCACCGCGCGCACCGGCGTGCCGGTGGACGCCGACGCCGCGGTGTCCCGCCTCGGCCCGCCGCTGCGCACCGAGATCGCCCGGTGGTTCCCGCCCGAGCAGGTCGAGTCGGCCGTGCTGATCTACCGGGAGCTGTACCCGGCGTACGCGATCACCCCGACCGTCCCGCTGCCCGGCGCCCGGGAGGCGATCGAGGCGGTCCGGGAGCGCGGCGGCCGGGTGCTCGTGGTCACCTCGAAGATCGGCCGGCTGGCCCGGCTGCACCTGGACCACCTCAAGCTGGAGGTCGACGAGGTCGCGGGTGACCTGTTCGCCGAGGAGAAGGCCACGGCCCTGCGCGAGCACGGCGCCACCCACTACGTGGGGGACCACGTGGCCGACATGGTGGCCGCCGCGGCGGCCGGGGTGCCGGGCATCGCCGTGGCGACCGGCCCGTGCTCGCCCGGTGAGCTGCGGGAGGCCGGAGCGGACGTGGTGCTCGATGATCTCACCGGATTCCCGGCGGCGCTCGACGGCATGATCCGGCTAGCCTTGGAGCAGTAGACGGCTCAAACGAAGCAGGGGATCTCAGGTGCCTACGGGTCGAGTGAAGTGGTACGACGCGACCAAGGGATACGGGTTCGTCACCAGTGACGAGGGTGGCGACGTGTTCCTGCCGAAGGGCGCGCTACCGGCGGGTGTCACCGACCTCAAGGGCGGCCAGCGCGTCGACTTCAGCGTGGTGGACAGCCGCCGGGGCGCGCAGGCCATGGGGGTCAAGCTGCTGGAGGCGCCGCCGTCGGTGGCCGAGCTGCGCCGCCGGCCGGCGGAGGAGCTGCACGGCCTCGTCGAAGACATGATCAAGGTGCTCGAGGCGAAGGTCCAGCCGGACCTGCGCCGCGGCCGGTTCCCCGACCGGCGTACGGCCCAGAAGATCGCTCAGCTGGTCCACGCCGTGGCGCGCGAGCTGGAGGTCTGAGGCACGAGCCCGGCGTCGGCGGCACGGCCGAGCAGCGCCTCCACGGCGGCGAACCCCGCGTCCCCCAGGTCGGCGGTGAACTCGTTGACGTAGAGGCCGATGTGCCGGTCCACCACGTCGGGCTCCATCTCCTGCGCGTGCGCGAGCACGTACTCCCGGCTCGCGGCGGGGTCGGCCCACGCCTGCCGGACGGACTCGCGGATCCATCCGGCCGCCGCCTCCGGGTCGACGGCGCCGCGCCGCGCCAGGATCGCGCCGAGCGGGATGGGCAGGCCCGTGTCGCCCTCCCACCACTCGCCGAGGTCGACGAGGGCGGTGAGGCCGTGCCGGTGGTACGTGAACCGGGCCTCGTGGATGACCAGCCCGGCGTCGTACCGGCCGGCGGCCACGCCCGGCATGATCTCGTGGAACGGCACGACCTCGATCCGCACCGGCTGCTGGTCGGCCGCCCAGAGCCGGAACAGCAGGTACGCCGTGGTCCGGTCGCCGGGGACCGCCACGGTCGCGCCGGACAGGTCGGTGCGGTCGCCGCGCGTGAGCACGAGCGGGCCGCAGCCGCGGCCGAGCGCGCCGCCGCACGGCAGCAGGTGGTACTGGTCCAGCAGCCAGGGCAGCGCCGCGTAGCTCACCTTCACGAGGTCGAACGCCCCGCGCTCGGCCGCCGTGTTGGTCACGTCGACGTCGGCGTAGGTCACCTCGACCGGCGGCGCGCCGGCCACGCGGCCGTGCACGAGCGCGTGGAAGACGAAGGTGTCGTTGGGGCAGGGCGAGAACGCGAGGGAGAGCGCCACACCCCCACCGTAGACCCGCCCCCGCGCAGCCCGTCGGGTCGGGGGCCGACCACTGTGACGTGTGCCGTGTGTCGGTGTCGTTGGGGTGCCGGTGCCGGTGCCGGTGCCGGTGCCGGTGCCGTTGCGGGTGCTGATCCGGGGAACGGTGCCCTGCGTCGGGCGCTGTCGAGCTGCCCCAGAAATGGGGCATGGGGAAGGCGGGAATCGCCGGATCTCGGGCGGCCGCGGCGTCGACTACGAGTGGCCGCCCGGACGACACGGAAAGCCCCCGACTCCCGAGAGCCGCTTGATCGACTCCGGGGCCGGGCACCGGCAGCGTGCGGGCCGGTGACGGCACCGGATCGCCGATACGGCGGCATCGGGCCTCGTGGGACACCGCCACTTCGGCGAAACGGAGTCGATCAAGCCCGCCAGCGAGCGACCGGGGCCGCCGGGGCGACTGGGGCGAGCGAGGCCGGGTATGACCCACGTGGCCATGCTCAGGCGGCAGAGCTTGCACCGGTTTGTGCCGAGTCTCAGATATGGGGCAGCTCGACAGTGGCCGGAGGCCCCTCGTGGGACTCGACACCAGACGGTTGTCCACAGACTTATCCACAGTCCCGGAAGGGCTGTTGAAATCGGCTTTCGGGCTCGGGACCATCGCGGGATGACGGACGTCATCGGGTCGATCGACGTGGGTGCCGTGCTCCGCGTCCTGCGGCGGCAGGCCGACCTCAGCCAGCGGGAGCTGGCGGACCGGTCGGGTGTACCGAAGAGCACCCTGGCCCGGATCGAGGCGGGGTGGGGCGCCGAGCCGAGGTTCGGGACGGTGGAGCGGTTGGTCCGCGCGGCGGGTGGCGAGGTGGCGATCCGCAGGCCGGGTCGGGCCGGGCGCGGCATAACGTCGGGCGTGGCGGACGACGGCCTGCGCGACGACCGCCCGCGCGACGACGGCCTGCGCGACGATGATCTGCGGGACGACGCCGGCCGACGGTATCCGCCACACCTGGACGCCCGGAAGGTGCGGAAGCTTTCCGACTGGCCGGGCGCGTGGTGGGCGCACTGGTACACGCTGCCGCCCGAGCGGTGGCCGCTGCGGGTGCCCGAGGTGACCTACGACCTCGACCGGAGGCGCCGGGACGAGCGGCGGTGGCGCGAACGGATCCGCCAGCAGGTGCGGCTGCGGCGAGACCCGGATGGATTGCCGGCCACCTCGTGGCGGCTGCTCGCCGAACTTCCCGACGGAGCGCCGGTCGGTGAGCTACGGGCCCACCAGCGGAGTGACGATCTGCTTCTCGGGGATGATCTGGGCGACCGGCGCGAGATCGTCCTGGACGGCGTGCTCGTGGCGCCGGACGCGCGCCTGCTCGGCATCGGTCGGCGACTGGTCGCACTGCTCACCGACGAGATGGAGCGGGCGGGCATTCGGACCGCGCGGGCGGTCGCCGAGTTCGGCGAGGTCAGGTTCCTGGTGGCGTGCGGGTTCCGGCCGGAGGCGAGCCGGCCTACGGCGCTGCGGCTGGACCGCCGGGTGCGACCCGGGCGAGGGTGAGGGCGGGGGCGGCCTCGGTGAGGGCGGCGAGGGCTTCGCGCATGCGCCACGCGTTCCGGTCCCGCGGGCCGATCGGGTTCGAGACCGTGCGCAGCTCGGCGAAGGGAAGGCCGGCCTGGGCGGCCGCGACCGCCACGCCGTACCCCTCCATGGCCTCGGCCAGGGCGTCCGGGTAGCGCTCGGCGATCCGCTCCGTGCTGGCCGCCGTGCCGGTCACGGTGTTGACCGTGAGCACCGGCCCGACCCCGGCGTCCGGCAGTGCTTTCCGGAGCGTGGCCAGCAGCTCCGGGTCGGCCGGGACGATGCTGCCGCCGCCGAGCAGCGCCGGCGGCATGCCGAGCGCGTCGATCGGGATGAAGCCCTCCGGTGACTCCGCGCCGAGGTCGGCGGCGATGCTCGCGGTGCCCAGCACGGTGCCACCCACGGCCACCCGCCCGCTGAAGCCGCCAGCCACCCCGGCGCTCACCACCGCCCGGTACGGCCGGCCGGCCGCCTCGGCCAGCGCCAGCAGCCGCGCGGTGGCCGCACCCGCGACGGCGGGACCCACCCCGACCGGGGCCACGGTCACCGTGGGGTCGGTGAGGCCCGCGCGGATCGCGTCGGCCTCGGCGGGCACGGCGGTCACCACCAGCAGACCCGTCACGAGACCGGTCCGCGGGGTTCCCGGCGGGTCTCGTCGTCGCTGCCGCCCGCCCCGCCGACCGCCGAGGACGGCCGGTAGATGTGGTAGCCGGGCGGGGCGAGGCCGGGCTCGTAGCCCGCCGTGTCGCCCGGCGCCGGGGGCGGCGAGGTGGGACGCGGGTCGTCGCCCTCCGGCGCGGTGGTTTCCTCGTTGGCCTGCTCGGCCAGCTCGTCGTCGCCGAGCGGACGGCCGGCCAGCCGCTCGCCGCGCAGCCGGCCGGCCACCAGCACGCCCCGGATGGCCGCGAGCACGCCGACGCCGGCGGCGACCGCGATGCCCGTGCGCCCGGTGAACGGCACGAGCCCGAGCCCGCCGCCCGCGACGAACGCCAGCATCAGCACCGTCTCCGAGTGGGCGAACGAACTGGCCCGCAGGCGTTCCGGGATCCGCTCCTGGATCGAGGCGTCCACGGCGAGCTTGGCGAGGCCGCTGAACAGAGCGGCGACCAGGCAGAACAGGGCGACCATGGGCAGCGAGAACTTCAACACGGCGAGCACCGCCACGCCCGCCACGATGATCATGCTGCTGGACTGGATGGCCGTCGGCCGGTGGATGCGCAGGCGCGTGCCGATCGCGGTGGCCAGGAAGGTGCCGACGGCCAGCGCCGCGCCGACCAGGCCGAGCGCCGCCTCGGCGGTCAGGTCGCGGCCGAACACGACCGTCGTGAGGTCGCCCTTCTTGATGGCGAACGCGAGGAACAGCAGCAGGAACCCGTAGACCGCGCGCAGGGTGGCCGCCCCGATCAGGGTGGCGATCACGAGCCGGCCCGCGGGACGCCCCCGGCCCAGCGGGCGCTCGCCGGAGCGGCGGCCGAGTGCACGCAGCGGGCGGGGCACCCGCTCGGGCGGCTCGGAGTCGGCCTTCGGCGGCAGGCGCAGCGAGATCACCATGCCGACCAGGAAGATCACCGAGGCGACCCGCAGCGGCCACTGCGGCCCGAACCAGAACGCCGCCAACCCGATGGGGGCGACAAGGCCGCCGGCCACCGTGCCGTAGACGCTGGCGCGCGCCCCGACCTGGGACAGGCCCAGCCCCTCCGGCAGCAGTCTCGGCACGGCGGCCGAACGGGCCACCCCGTACGCCCGGGAGAGCGCCAGCACCCCGAAGGCCGCCGGGTAGAGCCCGAAGCCGTGGATGTAGTCGGAGATCAGCCAGGCGAGGAACGCCCGGCCGAGCATGGTGGCGGCGAGCGCGTACCGCCGGCCGTGCCGGAAGTGGTCGAGCAGCGGTCCGACCACGGGCGCCAGCATGGCGAACGGGACCATGGTGATCAGCAGGTAGAGCGCTACCTTGCTGCGCGCCTCGCCGAGCGGCACGTTGAAGAAGATCGTCCCGGCCAGCCCGATGGCGATCAGGGTGTCGCCGGCGCAGGAGAGCGCGTGCAGGTCGAACAGGCGGACCATGCCGACCTCGTTGCCCGCTCCGCGGGCCCGCGCGCGGCCGGCGCGCCGGGTCACCCACCGCCCGCTGCCGATCGACCCGCGCAGCAGCAGCCGGACGGCGCGGATGCCGGTGCCGACGGTCCGCCCGAGGACGGACCGGTCAGGGCGGGATGACAGCGGCATGTGCACCATCCTCGCCCATCCGATCCGCCTGTGCCGCGCCAGTTACGCAGAACCTCCCCGGGGAGTCCCTGTCAGCGGGGCGTACGCATGGGGAACAATGGTCGGGTGACCAGGCCCGCCTCCACCCGTGCCGCCCGTCTCGACCAGGTCTGTGCCGCCGCCGTCGACGTGGCGCGTGCCGGCATCACCGAGGTCGACCCCTCTGACGTCGGCGAACACCTCCAGGCCGTGGCCGAGGGCGAGCGGCTCGTGACGCACTACTTCGCGTGCCGGCTGGCCGGCTACCGCGGCTGGCGCTGGGCCGTCACCGTCACGCGGGTGCCCCGCAGCCGCACCGTGACCATCTGCGAGACGGTCCTGCTGCCCGGCACCGATGCGCTGCTCGCACCCGGGTGGTTGCCGTGGCAGGAGCGGCTGAAGCCGGGTGACCTGGGCCCCGGTGACCTGCTGCCCACGCCGCCGGACGACGAGCGGCTGGCCCCCGGCTACCTGCTCTCCGACGACCCGGCGGTCGAGGAGACGGCATGGGAGCTCGGCCTGGGCCGGGCCCGGGTGCTGTCCCGCGAAGGCCGCTCCGAGGCCGCCCAGCGGTGGTACGACGGCGAGCACGGCCCCTCCGCGCCGATCTCCACGGCGGCGCCGGCCTCGGCCCGCTGCGGCACCTGCGGCTTCTACCTTCCGCTGGCCGGTTCGCTGCGGCAGGCCTTCGGCGCCTGCGGCAACTTCTACGCCCCCGACGACGGTCGGGTCGTGAGCGCCGACCACGGCTGCGGCGCCCACTCGGAGACGCTCATCGAGGCGGCCGAGACGTCCGTCGAGGAGATGCCGACGGTCTACGACGACAGCGCGGTGGAGGCCGTCTCCGTGAGCCGGGCCCCGGGGTCCGTCGAGGCGGCCGAGCCGGCGGAGCCGTACGGCCACTCCTGATCTTCGGTCGGCCGTCCGCGCAGGTCAGCGGGGTCGGGCGGGTCAGGAGCTTGCGGCGCGGCGGCGGCGACGGTTGGCGTCGTGCCGCATCATCACGGCGAGACCGGGGAAGCCCCACAGAAACCCGGCCAGGCAGATCCACAGCCAGTTCTCGTGTCCGTGGTCGCTGAGCCAGCCGCGGAAGAAGACCAGCAGCACCAGGCCCGCGAGGGCCCAGCCGACCATGCCGGCGAGTGCGAACGGCACCATCGGCGGGTCGAGCGGCTCGGGCCGCGGCGGTTGCTGCTGCTTCGGCACGCGCCAAGCGTACGCGATCAACTTTCCTGGTCCGGCACTGATCTGGGACGATGCGCGCGACCGACGGAAGATCACCTGCGAGGACTCTGATGGCAGTAGCGCCGCCCGAGAACGGCACACCACCCGACCCCGCTCGCCCGCGTAACGGATTCGACCGGTTCTTCGACATCTCCGCCCGCGGCTCGACGCTGAGCCGCGAGGTACGCGGTGGCCTGGCGACCTTCTTCACGATGGCCTACATCGTGGTGCTCAACCCCCTCATCCTCGGTAGCGCCGTCGACGGTGACGGCAAGACCCTCCCGATTCCCGCGATCGCGGCGGCCACCGCCCTGGTCGCCGGTGTGATGACCATTCTCATGGGCGTGGTGGGCCGGTTCCCGTTGGCGCTCGCGGCCGGCCTCGGCGTCAACGCGCTGGTGGCGTACGAGATCGCTCCGGAGATGACCTGGGCCGACGCCATGGGCCTCGTGGTCATCGAAGGTGTGATCATCGCCGTGCTGGTGCTGACCGGCCTGCGTACCGCCGTGTTCCGCTCGGTGCCCACGCAGCTCAAGACGGCGATCGGCGTCGGCATCGGCCTCTTCCTGACCATCATCGGCCTCGTCGACGCCGGCTTCGTACGGCGGGTGCCCGACGTCGCGAACACCACCGTGCCCGTGGGGCTCGGCATCGGGGGCAAGCTGGCCAGTTGGCCGCTGCTGGTCTTCGTGGTCGGCCTGCTGCTGACGCTGGTGCTCGTGGTCCGCCGGGTCCGTGGCGCGATCCTCATCGGCATCCTCGGCTCGACCGTGCTGGCGGTCATCGTCGAGGCGATCGCGAACGTCGGTCCCTCGGTGGTGAACGGCAAGCCCAACCCAGCGGGCTGGGCGCTGAACGTCCCCGAGCTGCCGAAGACGGTGGTGGACGTGCCGGACCTGTCGCTGCTCGGCAACTTCAACGTGCTCGACTCGTGGGGTCGCGCCGGCTGGCTCGTGGCGCTCATGTTCGTCTTCACGCTGCTGATCACGGACTTCTTCGACACGATGGGCACGATGGTCGCGGTCGGCCAGGAGGGCGGCATGCTCGACGAGCGGGGCACCCCGCCGCGGGCCCGGGAGATCCTGCTGGTCGACTCGATCGCCGCGGCGGCCGGCGGCGCGGCCAGCACCTCCAGCAACACCTCGTACATCGAGAGTGCCGCCGGTGTGGCGGAGGGCGCCCGGACCGGTGCGGCCAACCTCGTCACCGGCGCGCTGTTCCTGCTCGCCATGTTCCTGGCGCCGCTGGTGGTCGTCGTGCCGTTCGAGGCGGCGTCCACGGCCCTCGTCGTGGTGGGCTTCCTCATGATGACGGCGGTGCGGACCATCGACTGGGCCGACTACGAGATCGCCATCCCGGCGTTCCTCACCATCGTGCTCATGCCGTTCACCTACTCGATCTCCAACGGGATCGGCGCGGGCGTCATCACGTACGTCCTGCTGAAGCTGGCCAAGGGCAAGGCGCGGGAGGTGCACCCGCTGCTGTACGGGGTGGCCGCGCTCTTCGTCGTGTACTTCCTGCGCGGGCCGATCGAGTCCGTGGTGTTGTGACGCCGGTCGCGTGGCCGGGTGCCGGAAAGCGGACACCCGGCCACGGGGCAGGGCGTAAGTCCTCGTGAGCCTGGTCATATCAGATGTCGTTAGCCATGCTCATTAGTTAAGCTAACTATCGTGACGGAGCGGACGGTGACGGCGAAACGCGTGCCACCGGCGCAGCTGGCTCCCCAGTTGCGTGATGCGATCACCCGACTCAACCGGCGGGTCCGACAGGCCCGCCCGGTCGGCGACCTGACGGTCACCCAGCTCTCCGCGCTCACCAGCCTCAAGCTGGCGGGCGCGTTGACGCCCCGGGAACTGTCCGACATCGAGCGGGTGCAGCCGCCGACGATGACCAGGATCGTCGGGAAGCTGGAGGAGCGCGGCCTCGTGCAGCGCACACCCCATCCGACCGACGGGCGCCAGGTCATCCTGGCGCCGACCGAGGGGGGACGGGCGGTGCTCGAGCAGTTCGAGCGCGCTCGTAACGAGTGGCTGGCCGAGCGGCTGGCCGAGCTCACCGAGGCTGATCGGGAGACGTTGCGGAGGGCCGCCGAGCTCTTCCAGCAGCTGGCTCGCGCCTGACTCACGCACCCGCGCCACCGGGTCCGCGCCGTCCGTTGTCGATGACGCGTACGACTCGAGGAGGCGCAGCCAAGAGTGCAGGCCAGGCTGAGCACAATGTTCCAGTCCCTACAGGTTCGCAACTACCGGCTCTTCGCGACCGGGCAGCTCATCAAGCTGCTCGGCGTCTGGATGATGTACATCGCCCAGGACTGGCTCGTTCTCGACCTCTCCGGTAATTCCGCCACCGCGCTCGGCGTGGTCACGGCACTCCAGTTCACCCCCGTCCTGCTGCTGACGCTCCTCTCCGGCCGCCTCGCCGACCGGTACGACAAGCGGATCCTGCTGTTCGTCGCGAACACCGTCTGGACGGTGCTGGCGCTCGGCATGAGCCTGCTCGTCCTCACCGACCTCGTGCAGCTCTGGCACGTGTTCGCGTTCGCGCTCCTCCTCGGTGTCGCGAACGCGGTCGAGACCCCGGTCCGGCAGGCCTTCGTGTCCGAGCTGGTCGGCGTCTCGCTGCTGCCGAACGCGCTCTCGCTGAACGCCGCCGTGTTCAACTCGGCCCGCATCGTGGGCCCGGCCGTCGCCGGTCTCGCCATCGCCGCCTTCGACGTCGGCCCGGTCTTCCTCTTCACCGCGCTCAGTTCGATCGCGCCGCTGGTCAACGTGGTCCGCATGCGGACGTCCGACCTGCACCGGGAGGCGCTGCTCCCGCGCGACGAGCGGGCCGAGGCGCGCGTGATCGACGGGCTGCGCTACGTGTGGCGGCGCGCCGACCTGCTGCTGCCGATGGTCGTCATGTCGGTGATCGGCATGTCGCTGTTCAACTTCCAGCTCACCCTCGCCGCGCTCGCGAAGACCGGGTTCAACACGGGCGCCGCCTCGTTCGGTCTGTTCAGCACGGCGCTCGCGGTCGGCGCGCTCGGCGGGGCGCTCTCCGGCACGGGCCGCCGCAGCCGCCCGTCGGTCTGGCTGGTGCTCGGCGCCGCCATCGCCTGCGCGAGCTTCGGCACGCTGGTCGGCCTCGCGTCGACGTACTGGCTGGTGGTGGCGCTGCTGGTGCCCACCGGGTTCTTCATGGTCTTCTTCGCCCAGGCCGCCAACCAGCGGGTCCAGCTCGGCGTGGACGCCGCCTTCCGCGGCCGGGTGATGGCCCTGTGGGTGCTGGTCTTCCTGGGCACCAACCCGGTGGGCGCGCCGGTGATCGGCCGGATCGCCGAGACCTTCGGCGCGGGCGCGGCCATCTGGGGTGGCGGGCTCATCTCGCTGGCCACCGCGCTGCTGGCCCTGACCTGGCAGCTGCGCCGTTCGGGGGCCCGACTCCGGTTCCGGGTGCTTCCGATGCCCCGCTTCTACGTCGTCCAGTCCGAGAGCTGAGCGACGCGAGGGGCCCCTGCGAACGGCAGGGGCCCCTTCGGTTTCCGCCGCGGGAGCGTCCGGTTGCGCGGATGACGCGGATGCGGCCAATCCGGTGGCGCGGCCGTACGGTGGGGCTTAGCGTCGATGCGTGGGAGTCGGACGCACGGTGCTGCTGGTCCTGGCGTTCGTCGCCGTGGCCAGCCTGCCCGTGCTGTTCGCCCTCATCTTCTGCGCCGACGAGATCATCGACCGGGTGGCCTGCGGCTACGCCGAATGGCGCGACCGCCGCCGCGAGCGCCGCACCATCGCCCGGCTCGACAGGGCCATCGAGGCCGACGCGCTGACCCGCGACATCGACCTGTCCGAGTTCGACCGCACGGACCGGCGGCCGCTCGAACAACTCGCCGCCGACCTGCGCCGGCTCGGCAGCCAGCGCCTCGGCGGCACCGGGCGGTCGGTGGTGTGGCACGGCGCGGTGCTCCAGGCGTACGACGACCGGCTGCGGATGGCCTGCCGGGCCCTCGGCATCACCGAGCACCTGACCGAGCTGACCGGCGTCGACCAGGAGATCGAGCGGGTGCGGGTCGAGGGGCTGCTGCACGCCGCCGGTCTGACGCTGCCCGCCGCCCGCACCGGGCGCCGCCAACAGCACCGCTAGGCGTACGCGGGTGCGGCTCTTCGTGGCGGTCTACCCGCCGCCGGAGGCGGTCGCCCACCTCACCGCCCAGATCGCCCAGTTGCGGGTCGGGGCGGCCGCCGCGGCCGGCACCAACGTCCGGCTCGCCGACCCGGCGCACCTCCACCTCACCCTCGCCTTCCTCGGCGACGTCGAGGCGGACCGGCTCGTCGAGGTGGAGAGCGCCCTCGGGCTCGCCGCCCAGTGGTTCCACGACGCCCGGGACTCCTCGCCCCGGCTGCGCCTCGGCGGCGGCGGCCGGTTCGGGCGCGGCCGGTTCACCGTGCTGTGGGTGGACGTGAGGGGCGAGGCCGAGGCGCTGGCCACCCTGGCCCGGCTGGTCCGTTCACGGCTGCGGCACGCGCGCCTGCCGCTCGACGACAAGCCGTTCCGCGCGCACCTCACGGTTGCCCGGCCCGGTGACCGGGTGGACCGCGTCGACGTCGAGGCGGACCGGGCCACTCTGGACGGTTACCTGGGCCCGGAGTGGCCGGCCACCGAGCTGGTGCTCGTACGCAGCCACCTCGGCCCGCGGCCCCACTACGACCGGCTCGCCGCCTGGCCGATCTGACACGGGCATCCCGCCCACGCGGCGCGCCGTCGAGGCCCGGTCGCCAGATCTCGGCGCAGCCGGCCGTCGACGGGCGCTGTCACCCTCCGACGGCCGGCCGCATCCTCACCAGGCCCACGCCTCCGGGCCCGGACCGCCGTTGCCGACGGGCGGGAACAGCTCGTCCAGCCGGGTCAGGGTTGCCTCGTCGAGCCGGACGTCCAGCGCGCCGAGCGAGCGGTCGAGCTGCTCCACGGTGCGGGGACCGATGATGGGCGCGGTCACCCCGGGCCGGGACAGCAGCCAGCCGAGCGCCACGTCGGCCGGGTCGTGCCCCAGGTCGGCGCAGAGCTTCTCGTACGCCTCGATGGTCGACCGGTGCTCGGCCAGCCCGTCGGCCGCCCGGCCGCTGTTGCCGCGCGCCGCCGAGCCCTCGGCCATCTTGCGCAGCACGCCGGCGAGCAGCCCGCCGTGCAGCGGCGACCACGGGATGATGCCGAGCCCGTGGTGCTGCGCGGCGGGAACCACCTCCAGCTCGACGTGCCGGGTCAGGAGGTTGTAGATGCACTGCTCGGAGACGAGGCCGAGGAAGTTGCGCCGGGACGCGGCCTCCTGGGCCACGGAGATGTGCCAGCCGGCGAAGTTGGACGATCCGACGTAGACGACCTTGCCCTGCGCGACCAACGTCTCCATGGCCTGCCAGATCTCCTCCCAGGGGGTGGTCCGGGAGACGTGGTGCATCTGGTAGAGGTCGATGGTGTCGGTCTGCAACCGGCGCAGCGAGTCCTCGCAGGCCCGGATGATGTGCCGGGCGGACAGGCCCTGCTCGTTGGGCCAGTCGCCCATCCTGCTGTAGACCTTCGTGGCCAGCACGACCTTGTCCCGCCGGCCGCCGCCCTGTGCCAGCCAACGGCCGATGATCTGCTCGGTGACCCCCTCACCGAGCTTCCACCCGTACACGTTGGCGGTGTCGAAGAAGTTGATCCCGTGCTCCAGCGCGCGATCCATGATCGCGAAGCTGTCCGGCTCGCTGGTCTGCGGGCCGAAGTTCATGGTGCCGAGGCAGAGACGACTGACCGAGAGGCCGGTGCGGCCAAGATTCGTGTACTCCATGAACCGAGCCTGCCACCGCGGCACTTAGAGTGCCTCTCGGCGGGCGGGTGGAACAGCCACCCGCCCGACGAGTGCCTAGGAGGACTCGCGCGCCGCCGGGCCGCTGCCGAAGAGCACGTCGTCCCAGCTCGGCAGGCGCTTGCGCGGCTTGCCCGACGTGTCGGCGGACTCGCCTCCGGCGGCCGCCGCCGCGGCGCCCGTGCGCCGGGGCCGGAGCACGGCCAGCGACGGAACGGCCGGCACCTCCTTCGGCGCGTCCGAGTCGTCGTCGAAGGCCGAGCCGGGACCGCCGCCGAGCAGCGCCGCAGCGCCGCCACCGACCGGGCGCTGCCGGGGCGCCTCGGACCCGGCGAGCGCCGCCGGCGTGCGCGGCTCCAGGCCCCGGCCCGGCGTGCCGCCGAGCGGACGGTCGAGGGAGGCGAGCAGGGCGTCGCGCCCGGCGCGGATCGGGTCGCGACCCGGGCGCGGGTGGTCGGCCGAACCGGGCAGCCCGTGCCCACCCCGACTCGGCTCACCACGCGACGGACCGGGCAGGGCGTGCCCGCCCCGCTCCGGCGCCGGCTCCTGGCCGAGGATCGGCGTGGGCCGCTCGGCGCACAGGTACTGCGCCATGTCGTCGTGCGGCGCGACCGCCTGGCGGGTCTTGTCGAGATCCCAGACCGCCTGCGCGGTGGCCTTGCCCGACGGCCAGGTGGCGATGATCCGCCAGGTGCCGTCGTCGCGCCGGTAGGCGTCCCAGGAGATCTTCTCGGTGTCGATGCCGTGCTGGGCCAGCCGGGCGTTGACCACCTCGGCGAGCGGGGTCGGCTTCTCCGCGCCCTTCAGCCGCGTGCGCCGGGCGTGCTGGGCGAGCATGGCCCGCTCCTGAAGCACGGGGCCGGCGTAGCGCAGCACCCGGTCGACCGGCACGCCGGCGATGCGGGCGACGTCCTCGGCGGACTCGCCGGAGCGGATCCGGGCCTGGATGTCACGCGGCGACAGGGACGGGATCGGATCGGCGGCGGCCGCCGGGGCCACCGTGAGCGGCGGTGCGCCCGGCTCGGCGTGCAGCGCGGTGGCCACACGTTCGTCGAGGGGCAGCGCGAGGAGCCGCCCCACCTCGTCGGCGAGCACCAGGGCCTGGCCGTCCTCGGAGAGGGCGACGAAGCGTACTGGGCGCATTGCGTTGCCTCCGTCCCGCTTCGTTGGCCGCACGCCACGAGCCAGCCACCCGGGCGTCTCGCACCACCGTACGCTCATCTGCCCGCAGGTGGGGGATCCGACACCCCGCATGTCGCGGGTGAGCAGCGCCGATGATCACGGTGGGTGGCCGCCGCACCGGGCGACGGCCACCCACCGTCACTCCGGACTAGAGCCGCTCCACCACGTAGTCGATGGACGCCGTGAGCGCCTCGACGTCGGCCGGCTCGACGGCCGGGAAGAGCGCGACCCGCAACTGGTTGCGGCCGAGCTTGCGGTAGGGCTCGGTGTCCACGATGCCGTTGGCGCGCAGCGCCTTCGCGACGGCGGTTGCGTCCACCCCGTCGGCGAAGTCGATCGTGGCGACCACGTTGGACCGCAGCGCCGGGTCGGCGACGTACGGGGTGGCCACCGTGGAGCGCTCGGCCCAGCCGTACACGATGGCGGCGCTCTCGGCCGTCCGCTTGGCCGCCCAGGCCAGGCCGCCCTGCGCGTTCATCCAGTCGGTCTGCTCGGCGGCCAGGAAGATGGTCGCGAGCGCCGGGGTGTTGTAGGTCTGCTCGAGCCGCGAGTTGTCGATGGCGGTGACCAGGTCCAGGAAGGCCGGGATGTACCGGCCGGACGCCTTGATCTCGGCGGCCCGCTCCAGCGCCGCCGGCGACATGAGGGCCAGCCAGAGGCCGCCGTCGGAGCCGAAGCACTTCTGCGGCGCGAAGTAGTAGACGTCGGTCTCGGCGACGTCCACGTCCAGGCCGCCGGCGGCGGAGGTGGCGTCGACCAGCAGGAGCGAGCCCTCGTCGGCGCCGGCAACGCGGGAGATCGGCACGGCCACGCCGGTCGAGGTCTCGTTGTGCGGGGTGGCGTAGACGTCGACGCCGGCCTCGGCCACCAGGCGCGGGGCGCTGCCCGCCTCGGACCTGTGGACGGTGGGCTCGCCGAGGAACGGCGCGTCCTTGACGGCCTTCGCGAACTTCGCGCCGAACTCGCCGAAGCTCGCGAACTGGGCCCGGTCGCGGATCAGGCCGAACGTGGCGACCTCCCAGAAGGCCGTGGTGCCGCCGTTGCCCAGCACCACCTCGTAGCCCTCGGGCAGCGCGAAGAACTCGGCGATCCCGCGGCGCAGCCGGGCCACCTGGTCGCGCACCGTCTTCTGTCGGTGGGAGGTGCCCAGGTAGCTGGTGGCCACGTCGGCGAGGGCGGACACCGCCGCCGGGCGGACCTTGGACGGCCCGCAGCCGAACCGCCCGTCGGCGGGCTTGATCTCGTCGGGAATCCGGATGGTCGGTGCGTCAGCCACGGTCTTCAGGGTCCTTCCGCGTGGGCCGGGTGAGCTGGCGGGCGCGGGATCCTCGACGGGCGCGGGGCACGCGCCGACCGGGATCCGAGCCTGGTCCGGCGGCACTGCCGAGCCCTCATCCTTTCATCCCCGGCCGCCGGGCCCGTGGTCGGTCCCGCGCCCGGCACTGAGGCGTACGCCACAACCGGCCGGCCCCGGACAGCGGAAAGGGCCCCGCGCCGGCGTGGCGGGGGCCCTTTCGCGGGGATCGCTCAGACGCCGTGCGGGATGGCGTCCCAGCCCTCGACCTCCTGCGGCTTGCGCGGGCCGGGGCCGACGTAGCGGGCGGACGGGCGGACCAGCCGCTGGAGCCGCTTCTGCTCCAGGATGTGCGCGCTCCAGCCGCCCATCCGGGCGCAGGTGAACATCGAGGTGAACATGTGCGCGGGCACCTCGGCGAAGTCGAGCACCACGGCCGACCAGAACTCGACGTTGGTGGCGAGCACCCGGTCCGGCTTGCGGTTGTGCAGCTCCTCGAGGGCGGCCTTCTCGAGCGCCTCGGCGATCTCGAAGCGGGGCGCGCCGAGCTCCTTCGCGGTGCGGCGGAGCACGCGGGCCCGCGGGTCCTCGGCCCGGTAGACCCGGTGCCCGAAGCCCATGAGCCGCTCGCCGCGGTCGAGGACGCCCTTGACGTACCCCTCGGCGTCGCCGCTGCGCTCGACGGCCTCGAGCATGCTCAGCACCCGCGACGGCGCGCCGCCGTGCAGCGGCCCGGAGAGCGCGCCGATGCCGGAGGAGATGCAGGCCGCGGCGTCCGCGCCCGTCGAGGCGACGATCCGGGCGGTGAAGGTGGAGGCGTTCAGGCCGTGCTCGGCCGCCGAGATGAAGTACGCGTCGACCGCCTTGACGTGCCGCGGGTCCGGCTCGCCGCGCCAGCGCTTCATGAACCGCTCGACGATGGTCTGCGCCTTGTCGATCTCCTTCTGCGGCACGGCGGGGAGACCCAGGCCGCGGGCGGACTGCGCCACGAAGGAGAGCGCGGTCACCGAGACCCGCGCGAGGTCCTCGCGCGCCTGCTCGTCGGAGATGTCCAGGAGCTGGCTGAGGCCCCAGTACGGAGCGAGCATCGCGACCGCGGACTGCACGTCGACGCGGATGTCGCCGGAGTGCACCGGCACCGGGAACGGCTCAGCCGGCGGGAGGCCCGGCCCGAACCGGCCGTCGACCAGCAGGGCCCACACGTTCCCGAAGGAGACCTGGCCGATCAGATCCTCGATGTCCACCCCGCGGTACCGGAGGGCGCCGCCCTCGCGGTCGGGCTCGGCGATCTCGGTCTCGAAGGCTACGACGCCCTCCAGGCCCGGTTTGAAGTCGGCCATGTCGCTCTCCTGGCTCTGGTCCGGTGCGCCCGGTGAGCCCCAATCCGGCCCAGCCGGTCGAGCACCTTAGGCGACCCTCAGGGATGTGTTCGGAACATCTTGCCTGCTGAGTAACCCAGTACGCGACCCGCGGGGACTGTGCCGCACGCGACATCCCCCGCCGAGCATCCCGTCCGCCGCCGGGGTGAGACTGGGGCGGTACGGGCTGGGCAGCCACGCGCGCGCCGGCGGCCCGGGAAAGAGGAGTGGGAACGTGACGGGCGACACACCAGCCCCGGCCGCGATGCGTAACGAGTACGCCGCGGACCGGGGCCTTTCCGAGACCGACCTGGCCGGTGACTGGCACACCCAGTTCACCCGCTGGTTCGCCGACGCGGTGGCCTTCGGGCTGCCCGAGCCGAACGCGATGGTCGTGGGCACCGCCGACGCCGCGGGCCGGCCCAGCGGCCGCACCGTGCTGCTGAAGGGCTACGACCCGGACGGGTTCGTGTTCTTCACCAACCACGCCTCGCGCAAGGGCACCGAGGTGGCGGCCAACCCGTACGCCAGCCTCGTCTTCCCCTGGTTCCCCATGCAGCGCCAGGTCGTGGTGGCGGGCGCCGTCGAGCCACTGCCCCGGGCGGAGACCGAGGCGTACTTCGCGACCCGGCCCCGCACTTCCCAGCTTGGCGCCTGGGCCAGCCCCCAGTCGCAGGTCGTGCCCGACCGCGCCGCGATCGAGCAGCGCTACCGGGAGGCGGAGGAGCGGTTCGCGGGCGTGGAGGCGATCCCGGCGCCGCCGCACTGGGGCGGGCTGCGCGTCCGCCCCGGGTCGGTCGAGTTCTGGCAGGGCCGCGCCGGGCGGCTGCACGACCGGCTGCGGTTCCGGCGTACGGACGCCGGCGACTGGACCGTCGAACGGCTCGCGCCGTGACGGGCGCGCAGCAGGCCCGGCCGCGCGGGGCGCGCCGCTGGGCCATCGACCTGCGGCCGCTGCGGGTGGCCGACTACCGGCGGATCTGGCTCGGCAACGGGATCGCGACGTTCGGTTTCCAGTTCACGGCGGTCGCCGTGCCGGTCGAGATGTACGACCTCACCCGCGACTCGTTCTGGGTCGGCCTGCTCGGCGTGGCGGGGTTCCTGCCGCTGCTCGTGTTCGGGCTCTGGGGCGGGGCCGTCGCCGACGCGCGGGACCGGCGGCTCGTGCTGCTCGGCGGGTCGGTGCTGCTCTGGGCGTCCACCCTCGGCCTCCTCGTGCAGGCGCTGCTGCGGGTGGGCAGCCCGGTGCTGCTGCTCGTCCTGGTGGCCGTGCAGTCCACCGCGTTCGCCGTCACCTCGCCGGCCCGCAGCGCGATCCTGCCCAAGCTGGTGCCCCAGCACCTGGTGCCGGCCGCGAGCACGCTGAACTACACGACCTTCACGGCCTCGTCGGTGGTCGGTCCGCTGGCGGCCGGCCTGATCTTCGCGTCGTGGCAGACGGACGTCGGGCTGCCCGTCGCGTACGCCGTGGACGCGGTGCTGTTCACCGTCTCGCTCTGGGCCACCCTGCGGCTGCCCTCGCTGCCGCCGGAGCCGGACCCGGACGGCGACGGCACGCCGCGCAGGGCGGGGCTCGCGAGCGTGGTGGACGGGTTCCGCTTCCTGGCGACGACGCCGGTGCTGCTGCTCTCGTTCGGCGTCGACCTGATCGCGATGATCCTCGCGATGCCGCGCGCGCTCTTCCCGGAGATCGCCCACGAGCGGTTCGAGGGTGCGGGGGCGGTCGGGTGGCTGTACGCCGCCATCGCCATCGGCTCGATGCTCGGCGGGCTCACGTCCGGCTGGATCGGCCGGCTGCGCCGCCAGGGCCTCGGGCTGGTGCTCGCGGTGGTCGGCTGGGGGATGGCCATCGCGGCCGCCGGGTTCGCCCACCAGCTCTGGCTCATGGTGGTGCTGCTCGGCGTGGCCGGCGCGGCCGACCTGGTGAGCGCCGTGCTGCGGCAGACCATGCTGCTCGTGTACGCGCCGGACCGGATGCGCGGCCGGCTGCAGGGTGTGAACACGGTGGTCGTCGCGGGCGGCCCGCGCCTCGGCGACCTGCGGGCCGGCACCACGGCGGCCGCGTTCGGCGGCGGGGTGGCCTGGGTGGCCGGCGGCGTCGCCTCCGCAGTCCTGGTGGTGGTGCTGGCGGTCGCCTTCCCGGCGCTGCTGCGCTACCGGGCCGCCACCACGGTCGACCCCGAGCGGCCGCCCGCGGAGGAGACGACCGCCGCGGCGGCGTCGGGCGGTGACCGAGAGTGATTGATTAGGGTCGCCTCCATGGACACCCCGGACCAGCGCCCACCCTCGGGCACCCAGTGGACGATCTCCGCCGCCGGCCACGAGGCCGTCATCGTCGAGGTGGGCGGCGGGGTGCGGACGTACGCGCACGACGGCGTCGACTACCTCGATGGGTACGCCGAGGACGAGCTCTGCCCCGGCTGCGCCGGCCAGGTGCTCGCGCCGTGGCCGAACCGGATCCGGGACGGCCGGTACGCCATCGGTGAGCGGACGCACCAGCTGCCGCTCACCGAGCCGGAGCGGCACGTGGCCATCCACGGGCTGGTCAACTGGGTGCGTTGGCACCTGCTGGAGCAGTCCACGGACGCGGTGACCCTCGGCTACGCGCTGCCGCCGCAGCCCGGCTACCCGTGGGCGTTGGACCTGCGCAGCCGCTGGAGCGTCGGGGCCGACGGCCTGCGCGCCGAGCACGAGGTCCGCAACGTCGGCGGCGAGCCGGCGCCGTTCGGCTTCTCGGTGCACCCGTACCTCCAACTGCCCGGGGTGGCCGTGGACGACCTGGCGATGCGGGTGCCCGGCCGGACCCGGATGGTGCTCGACAACCGGCTGCTCCCGATCGCTGCGACCGCCGTGGACGGCACCGAGTACGACTACACGAGCCCCCGCCGCATCGGCGACGCCGTGCTCGACCTGTCCTTCGGCGACGTGGCGCGGGACGCCGACGGCGGGTCCGCGGTGAGCCTGGCCGGCCCGGACGGCTCGGCGGGCGTGACGATCTGGGCCGACCGGGAGTTCGGCTGGTGGCAGGTCTTCACCGGGGACACGCTCACGGGTGACCGGCACCGCCGCTCGGTGGCGGTCGAGCCCATGACCTGCCCGCCGGACGCGTTCCGCTCCGGCCGCGACGTGATCATGTTGAAGCCGGGGGAGACCTGGCGGGGCGTCTGGGGCGTCCGGCCCGGCGCCTGATCGGCGAGGGGAGCCGCATGGAGTTCGCCGAGGTCATCCGGCGGCGGCGGATGGTCCGCAACTACGACCCGGACCGGCCCGTGCCGCCCGAGGTCGTGCAGCGGCTGCTCGACCACGCGGTCCGCGCGCCCTCCGCCGGCTTCGCGCAGGGCTGGGGCTTCCTGGTGCTCGAGGGGGCCGCCGACCGGGAACGGTTCTGGGCGGCGGCCACGCCGGGCGGCGGGGGCCGGGAGCGTTGGCTCACCGGCATGCGGCGAGCGCCGCTGATCCTCGTCCCGCACGCGAACCGGTCGGTGTACCTGGAGCGGTACGCCGAGCCGGACAAGGGCTGGACGGACCGGTCGACGGACCGCTGGCCGGTGCCCTACTGGTACGTGGACGCCGGCTTCGCCGCACTGCTCATGCTGCTGACCGCCGTGGACGAGGGGCTCGGCGCGTGTTTCTTCGGGATCCACCCCCAGCGGCTGGCCGCGTACCGGGAGGCGTTCGGCGTACCCGAGGAGTTCGAACCCCTCGGCGCGATCACCGTGGGTTACCGCGCGGCCGACCACCGGTCACCGTCGCTGCGGCGGGGCCGCCGTCCCGTCGACGAGGTGGTGCGGCGCGGCCGGTGGAGCTGAGCGCCACGCCGGACGTGCGCGTTGAAGATCGGGCGAGCGGTAGCGAAACTGACATCAGGGAGCAGAACGCGGTGTGGAACAGGCGGCTAGGCTGGCACGGTCATCGGTGCCGCGCCGTGCGGTGCCACGCCGCGACCCGGCACGGCGCCGTAGGTCGGCCCGGCCACGGGGAGGGGAGCGTGCCGTCGTGATCTTCAGAGCGGTCCGGGACGGGCGTCCCTACCCGGAGCACAACCTGACGCTCAAGCAGTGGGCGGAGATCCCGCCGCGGCCGCTGCGCCTGGACCAGTTGATCACTACCAAGCGTGAGCTGGCGCTCGACAAGCTCCTCGCCGAGGACTCCACCTTCTACGGCGACCTGTTTCCGCACGTGGTGCAGTGGAACGGCGGCCTCTACCTGGAGGACGGCCTGCACCGGGCGCTGCGCGCGGCGCTCCAGCAGCGCAACCAGATCCACGCGCGGGTGCTGGTGCTCTCCGAGGCGGTCGAGTAGCGCTCTCCCGCGCTCGCGGTGAGCGCTCCTCGCGCGGAAAGCTGAGCCACCGTTAGGGTGGCTGCCATGAGCCAGCGTCCCACCGCCCCGCTCGACCTGCTCGACCTCGACTCCGCGCTCAGCGAGGAGGAGCGGCAGATCCGCGCCGTCGTGCGCCAGCTCGTCGACGACCGGGTCCGGCCGCACGTCGCCGGGTGGTACGAGAACGGTGAGGTCCCCGCCCGCGAGCTGGCCCGCGAGTTCGGCAAGCTCGGCCTGCTCGGCATGCACCTGACCGGCTACGGCTGCGCGGGCGCCTCCGCCGTCGCGTACGGACTGGCCTGCCTGGAGCTGGAGGCCGGCGACTCGGGGCTGCGTTCACTGGTCTCCGTGCAGGGGTCGCTCGCCATGTACGCCATCTGGCGCTACGGCAGCGAGGAGCAGAAGCAGCGCTGGCTGCCGTCGATGGCCACCGGCGAGGCGATCGGCTGCTTCGGCCTGACCGAGCCCGACCACGGCTCCGACCCCGCCTCGATGGCGACCCGGGCCTGCCGCGACGGCGACGACTGGGTGCTCACCGGCGGCAAGATGTGGATCACCAACGCGCCCGTCGCCGACGTCGGGGTGATCTGGGCGCGCACCGACGACGGGGTGCGCGGTTTCGCCGTACCGATGGACAGCCCCGGCGTGAGCGCCCGGGAGATCCGGCACAAGATGTCGCTGCGCGCGTCGGTGACCGGGGAGATCGTGCTCGACGACGTCCGGCTGCCGGCCGACGCGCTGCTCCCCGACGCGGTGGGGCTCAAGGCGCCGCTGAGCTGCCTCACCGAGGCGCGGCACGGCATCGTCTGGGGCGCGCTCGGCGCCGCGCGGGACTGCCTGGAGACCGCCCTGGCGTACGCGGGCACCCGCACCCAGTTCGGCCGACCGCTCGCCGGGTTCCAGCTCACCCAGGCCAAGCTCGCCGACATGGCCGTCGAGTTGCAGAAGGGCTACCTGCTGGCGCTGCACCTGGGCCGTCTCACCGACGCCGGCCGGCTCCGCCCCGAACAGGTGAGCGTCGGCAAGCTGAACAACGTGCGGGAGGCGCTCGCCATCGCGCGGCAGTGCCGCACCATCCTCGGTGCCAACGGCATCTCCGGCGAGTATCCGGTGATGCGTCACGCCAACAACCTGGAGAGCGTGCTCACGTACGAGGGCACGTCCGAGATCCATCAGTTGGTGATCGGGCAGAAGCTCACCGGGATCAACGCGTTCGCGTGACCGTCTCACATCGCTGAGCTGCGGATACGACCTGTCGGGCGGCTCGCCGAGCGCCTGTCGTACGGCGGACGTACCGTCATTGTCAGACGCCAGTGTCTGACGAGGACGGTGAGGGCGATGGCCCGCGACGCTGACAGCAACGAGCCCACCAGGGAGTTCCCGGGCTACCCGACCGGAGAGGCCCTCAAGGTCCGCTCCGACGTGACGCCCGAGCCGGCGACGACGCCGGAGCACCACACACGGCCCGCCGGCGGGCCCACGCGAGGGCTGCTGTGGGTGCTCGGCGCGGCGGCGCTCGCCGTGATCGTCCTGCTCGGCGTGCAGACGAGCGGTCTCTGGCCGAGCTTCCGCAACCCGTTCGCTGAGGAGCAGACCGACCGCAGCCAGCCGACGCTGCTGAAGTCGATCCAGGACCTCAGCCGCTACGTGGCGGCCGAGGGCAACTTCCAGGTGGTGGTCGACCTCCAGACCGACCGCAAGTACGTGCCGGAGTTCCTGCTCAACGAGCGGACGCTCTTCGTGGGGGCGGGCAGCGTGGAGGCGTACGTCGACTTCACGAAGATCTCCGAGGGGGCCGTCGTCGAGTCGGCCGACGGCAAGTCGGTGGAGATCAAGCTGCCGGCGCCGCAGCTCGGCGAGACCAACCTTGACCTGGAGAAGAGCTACGTGTTCGCCGAGAAGCGTGGCCTGCTCAACCGCCTGGGTGACGTGTTCGCGAGCGACCCCAACCGGCAGCAGGAGGTCTACCGGCTCGCCGAGGAGCGGATCACGGCGGCCGCGCGCGACAGTGGCCTCGGCGCCCGGGCGGAGGAGAACACCCGCAAGATGCTGGAGGGTCTGCTCGGCTCCCTCGGCTACGAGAAGGTGACCGTCACCTACGTCGCCTCCTGATCAGGTCTCCGGCCGGAGACCGACGGCGCCCGCCCCGAGGCCGGGGCGGGCGCCGCCGCGCAGACCCCCCACCCCCGCCCCCGCCCTCCTCTGACGGGTGATCAAGAGGTTTGCGTCAGATCCAGCGCCATTCTTGACGCAAAGCTCTTGATCAACAGGAGTTGGGCGGGCGGGTGGGTGAGGGGGAACGGTCAGTGGGCGGTGGTGGCCAGGTAGCGGTCCTCGTTGGGCATCAGGAGCCAGAGCACCAGGTACACGATCACCTGGGTGCCGGGCAGCAGCAGCGACAGCAGGAACAGCAGCCGGACACCGTTGGCCGACATGCCGAACCGCTGGGCCAGGCCGGCGCAGACACCGGCGAGCATGCGCCCCTGGCGGGGCCGGACCAGTTTGCGACTCATCGTCGTACTCCCACTCTGCGGCGGTGCGTGCCGCGTCTGACCTCCACGGTAGGAACGGGTGGCCAGCGCGCCCTCAGCCCGCAGGACGATCGGGCACCCGTGTACCCGTAGGTGGTTACCCGTGCAGACCGACACGATGCGCCCCCCGGCGAGCCGGCACCGCCGAAGATCACGCCGCAGCACGGTTGTCGTGGCCTCGATGGAGGCGGGAGGCCACTACAAGCAGGAAGTAGTGCGGCAGCACCGCCAGCCGCAGCGGCGGCCCCGACCGCCGGGCGACGGGTGACCTGGGCGGGTAGGCTCGCCGGTTGGGCGCCCACACCCCGGGCCCCGCCGGTCGCCCGGACCCGGGCGGCCACGACCGGGCCGTACCCGCACGACGGAGACGACGGCGAAGAAAGTGCAGCCATGATCAGTGTTTTCGATCTCTTCAGCGTCGGCATCGGGCCGTCCAGCTCGCACACCGTCGGGCCGATGCGGGCCGCCCGCACCTTCGTGAGCGGGCTCAAGGCCGACGGGCTGCTGACCGCCACCGCCCGGGTGCAGGCCGAGCTCTTCGGCTCCCTCGGGGCGACCGGGCACGGTCACGGCAGCGACCGCGCCGTGCTGCTCGGGCTGGTCGGCGAGGCGCCCGAGACGGTCGACACGGACACCGTCGCCCCCCGGATCGAGCGGATCCGCGCCGAGCGCCGCATCGCCCTGCTCGACGCGCACGACATCGCCTTCGACCCGGACCGGGACCTGGTGCTGCACCGCCGCCGGTCACTGCCGTACCACCCGAACGGGATGACCTTCGCGGCGTACGACGACACGGGCGCCGAGCTGCGTACGCGCACCTACTACTCGGTGGGCGGCGGGTTCGTGGTGGACGAGGCGGCGGCCGGCGCGGACCGGATCGTCCCGGACACCACCCGGGTCCGGCACCCGTTCCTCACGGGTGCGGAGCTGCTCGAGGTCACCGGCGCCACCGGGCTGTCGATCAGCGAGGTGATGCTCGCCAACGAGCTGTCCTGGCGCAGCGAGTCCGAGGTGCGCGCCGGCCTGCTGGAGATCTGGCGCGTGATGCGCGAGTGCGTGGAGCGGGGCTGCGAGCGCGACGGGACGCTGCCCGGCGGCCTGAAGGTGCGCCGCCGCGCCGCCGAGCTGCGCCGCAGCCTGGAGGCGGAGGCCGGCAGCGCCGACCCGCTGCGGGCCATGGACTGGGTGACCCTGTTCGCGCTCGCCGTCAACGAGGAGAACGCCGCGGGCGGCCGGGTGGTCACCGCGCCCACCAACGGGGCGGCCGGGATCATCCCCGCCGTCCTGCACTACTACACGCGGTTCGTGCCGGGCGCGTCCGACGAGGGTGTGGTCCGGTTCCTGCTGGCGGCCGGCGCGATCGGTGTGCTGTTCAAGGAGAACGCGTCGATCTCCGGCGCCGAGGTCGGGTGCCAGGGCGAGGTGGGGTCCGCCTGCTCGATGGCGGCGGCCGGGCTCGCGGAGGCGCTCGGCGGCACGCCGGCGCAGGTGGAGAACGCCGCCGAGATCGGGATGGAGCACAACCTGGGGCTGACCTGCGACCCGGTCGGTGGCCTCGTGCAGATCCCCTGCATCGAGCGGAACGCGGTGGCTAGCATCAAGGCGATCACGGCTGCCCGGCTCGCGCTGCGCGGCGACGGGGTGCACGCCGTCTCGCTGGACAAGGTCATCAAGACCATGCGGGAGACCGGCGCGGACATGAAGGTCAAGTACAAGGAGACGGCACGCGGCGGTCTGGCCGTCAACGTGATCGAGTGCTGACCGCGCCCGATTCGGGACGTTCGTTCACCGACTGCTAACCTGTCGTCCGTTTCGAAGGCGGGAGGCGGCGGTGACCTCTGGCGTCGCGGCGTTGTGGTCGCACCGCAACTCGCTGCGCATCCTGGTCAAGCGCGATCTCGCCGTGAAGTACCAGCAGTCGGTGCTCGGCTACGTCTGGTCGTTGATCGAGCCGCTCGGCATGGGCGCCATCTACTGGTTCGTCTTCGGCGTGCTCTACTCGCGGGACACGGGGCGCCACCTGGGCGACGCCGCGGAGTCGTACCCGCTGTTCCTGATCACCGGGATCTTCGCCTGGATGTGGACGAGTTCGGCGCTGAGCGAGGCGACCAACGCGCTCACCGGTCAGTCCCGGTTGATCACCACCATGAACGTGCCGCGGCAGGTGTTCCCCATCGGCCGGGTCACCGGCCGGTTCGCGGAGTACGCGGCCGGGCTGCCGATCCTCGCGGCCGTCGCGGTGGCGTACGCCGTGCACGGCCGGGTGCACCCGGGCTGGTCGCTGCTCGCCCTGCCGCTCGCCGTGGCCGTCCAGGGCGTCCTGCTCGTCGGGCTGGCGCTGCTGCTGTCCGCGTTCAACGTGCTGATGCGGGACGTGGAGAGGTTCATGCGGCTGGTGATCCGGGTGCTCTTCTACGCGACGCCGATCATCTACCCGCTGAGCCTCGTGCGGGAGTCGGACCTGCCCGGCTGGCTGAAGATCGCGTACGAGGTGAACCCGCTGGTCGGCATCTTCCAGCTGCACCACTCGATCTGGTACCCGGACGAGTTCCCCGACGCCCGCCTGCTCGCCACGACCGTCGGCGTGAGCCTGCTGGTGCTGGTGATCGGATGGCTGTCGTTCCGTCGGCTCGAACCCGCCGTGCTCAAGGAACTCTGAGATGGCCGACCCGATCATCGAGGCGGACGGGCTCGGCATCCGGTTCGTCCGCAACCGGCGCCGCCAACTGCGGCTGCGGGAGATGTTCATCCACCGCGGCGGGCGTACGGCGCCGTCGGGCCAGTTCTGGCCGCTGCGCGACGTGTCGTTCACCGTACGGCCCGGCGAGACGGTCGGCGTCATCGGCCGCAACGGCACCGGCAAGAGCACGCTGCTGCGGCTGATCGCCGGGGTGCTGATCCCGGACGAGGGGAGCATCCGGGTGCGCGGCGACGTGGCGCCGCTGCTCGAACTGTCCGCCGGCTTCTCCAACGACCTGACCGGGCGGGAGAACCTGCACCTCGTGGGTGGCCTGCACGGGCTCTCGTCGGGCTACCTGAAGCGGCACTTCGACGACATCGTCTCGTTCGCGGGCGAGCAGGTGGAGCGCGCCATCGACACGTCGGTACGGCACTACTCGTCCGGCATGAAGGTGCGGCTCGGCTTCGCGATCATCTCGCACCTGCCGCACCCGATCCTGCTCATGGACGAGGTGACCGCGGTCGGGGACGCGGAGTTCCGGAAGAAGTGTTATGCGACGATCGACCGTCTGCTCGGGGAGGGGCGCACTCTGGTGCTGGTGTCACACAACGAAAAGGACCTGACCCGGTTCTGCCGTCGGGGGCTGTTCCTCGACGGGGGCCGGCTGAGCCTCGACGGCACCATCGCCGAGGCGCTGGACGCGTACCACGGCGCGGTCCCCCGGTGACCCTCGCGATCGTGCTCGCCGGCGGCGCCGCCGCGGCGGGCCTGCCCACCCGTACCGGCGAGACGCTCGCCGACCGGCTGGCCGCCCAGTGCCGCCGTGCCGGCGCCCACGAGGTCCGGTTCGCCGCCGACCTCGACGAGTTGGCCGCGCTGGCCGACGTGGCCACCGGCCCGGTGCTGGTGACCGGCGGCGACCTCGTGGCGCACGGCGCCGTGCTGCGCCACCTGGCCACCAGCCCCGTCGGGCCGACCGTGGCGCTCGTGCTGACCGGCCCGCCCGGCGCCGGTCGCGCGGTGGTCCGCGAGGAGCGCGGCCAGGTGGTCGAGGCGGGCCCGGCGGAGACCCTGAACGGCGAGGCCACGGGGGTCTTCGGCGGTGCCCTGCGCGTCGGCGCCGCCGACCTGCCGGCGCTCGCCGCCGCCGCCCGGGCCGTGGCGGCCGGCACCGTGCCGCCACCCGCGGCGGCCACCGCCGTGGACCGGCTCTTCGCGGGCCTCGCCGTGCTCGGCACGCTGGTCTTCGCCCACCGGGTACGCCTGCTCGTCGCCCACCGGGTGGACGGCGCGCCCGAGCTGGCCGCCGCCGAGGCGGCGCTCGCGGAGGTGGACGAGGACCGGGCCGAGCTGCGCCTGTCGGTGAAGGAGCGGGATGACTTCTTCTCCACCTACTTCGTGAGCACCTGGTCGCCGTACCTCGTCCGGGCCGCGGCCCGCCTGGGGCTCGGCCCCAGCACGGTCACGGTGATCTCGATCCTCTTCGCGGTGGCCGCCGCCGTGCTCTTCGCCGTCGAGGGCCGGCCCGCGCTGGTCGGCGGTGCGGTCCTGCTCTACCTCGGCTTCGTCCTGGACTGCGTGGACGGGCAGCTCGCCCGCTACACCCGCAACTTCAGCGCCTGGGGTGGCTGGCTGGACACGATGGCCGACCGGGCGAAGGAGTACCTGGTCTACGCCGGCCTGGGCTTCGGCGCCACGCAGGCCGGTCACCGCTACGGCTGGGCGCTCGCGATCGCGGCCATGACGTTGCAGACGGTCCGGCACATGACCGACACCTGGTACGGCGTCCTGCACGACGAGGCGGCGCGCCGACCGCGCACCTCCGGCACGGGCGGGGGCGGCATCGGCGACCGGTTGAACGCGGCCTCCACGAGGGTGCAGGCCGACACGGGTTCGCTGTCGTACTGGCTGAAGCGGACGGTGGTCTTCCCCATCGGGGAGCGGTGGGCGCTCATCGCGCTGACCGTGGCGCTGTTCAACCCGTGGGTGAGCCTGGTGGCGGTGCTGGTGTGGGGTGTGCTCGCCTTCGCGTACACGGGTGCCCTGCGTACGCTGCGGGCCCGCTGGATGTGGGTCCCCGTGCTGGACACCGTCGACGCCACGTTGCACCGCGACGACGGCCCGCTGGCGGCGCGGATGCCCGTGGTCCGGCCGGTGGGCCCGCTCACCCTCGCGGTGATCGGGGCGCTCGGCCCGGCGGCGCTGCTGGCCCTGGGGTTGGCGGCCGGGGGCTCGGACGGCGCGGGGAACGGCCTGCGGTGGCTGCTGCCGGTGGCCCTGCTGGTGCTGCTGGTCGGTGGTCTGGGGGCGGGCGCCGCGCACAACGGCCCACTGGACTGGCTGGTGCCGGCCGCCCTGCGCGCCGGTGAGTACCTCTTCGCGATCGCCGTGGGGGTGCTCGGCGACGTGCCGGCATGGCTGATCTTCGGCTACGTCTTCGTGCTCACCGTGCACCACTACGACCTCACGGCCCGGCTCGAGAAGCGGCAGGCCGCCCCGCCGTTGCACCCCGTCACCCTCGGCTGGGACGGGCGCTCGCTGCTCCTGTGCCTGGCGGCAATCGTCGGGTTTGCGGGTATCGGGATGGCTACACTCGGTACGTACCTTCTCGTGGTTTTCGTGGCGAGCGTCGTCCTGGCCTGGGTCGTCCTGCCGGCCCGCGCGGCGCGGGCGTCGGCGGTGCCGGTGCGGACGGGGGGCGGCGCGCCGGGCTGACGGAGGGACGGCCGGATGACTGCGATCAGTTTCGTCGTACCGGCCTTCCGGGTGCAGGGCTACCTGCGCGAGTGCCTGGACTCGATCCTCGACCAGCCGTTCGACGACCTCGAGGTCATCGGCGTCGACGACTGCTCGCCGGACGACAGCGGCGAGATCTTCGAGGAGTACGCGGCGCGCGACCAGCGGGTGCGCCCCATCCGGCTCGGTGAGAACGTCGGGCTCGGTCCGGCCCGCAACGTCGGGCTGGACCGGGCCGTCGGCGAGTACGTCTGGTTCCTGGACGGTGACGACTGGCTCGCGCCGGAGTGCCTCCCCGTGGTGGCCGACCGGCTGCGCGCCACCCGGCCCGACGTCCTGCTCGTCGACCACGTCCGGACGCACTGGAACGACACGGCCACCCGCAGCGCCATGCGGGACGTGTTCCCGGAGCCGCCCGGGGAGGAGACGTTCCGGCTGCGGGACCGCCCGGAGGCGATGCGACTGCTGCACACCGCCTGGAACCGGGTGGTCCGCCGGCAGTTCCTCCTCGACCTCGGCCTGCGCTTCGAGCCCGGCTGGTACGAGGACGTGTCCTTCAGCTATCCCACGCTCATGGCGGCCGACCGCATCGGTGTGCTGGACCGGGTCTGCGTCAACTACCGCCAGCGCCGCGCCGGGGCCATCACCCGGACCCGGGGCGAGCGGCACTTCGAGGTGTTCCCGCAGTGGCACCGGGTGTTCCGGCTCATGGACAGCTGGGGGCCCGCGGTCGACGAGCTGCGCCCCGCGGTCTTCGAGCGGATGATCTGGCACTACCTCACCGTGCTCGGCAACGGGCAGCGGATCGCCCCCGAGCTACGCCCCGCGTTCTTCGCGCAGATCACCGCCGACTACTCCCGCTGGCTGCCGCCCGGCGGCTATCCGGCGCCGGACGGGGTGGAGGGGCTCAAGCACCGGCTCGTGGCCGGCGGACGCTGGCGGACGTTCAGCGCGCTGCGTACCGCCAGCCGGGCGCGTGACGCGGCGCGGCGCTCGGCGCGCCGGACGAGGCGGCGCGTGGCGCCGGTGGCCCGTCGCAACGCCCGCCGGGCCCGGGACGTGCTGCTGCGCGAGTACTACCGGGCGGAACTGCACCGGCCGCTCGACCCGACACTGGCCGTCTACGCCGCGTACTGGTACCGGGGCTACTCCTGCAACCCGGCCGCGATCTACGAGGCGGCCCGGCGGCTCACACCGGAGATCCGGGGAGTCTGGATCGTCCGACGCGACCGGGTCGACACCCTGCCGCCGGGGGTGGAGTACGTCGTGGCGGGCACCCCGGGCTACTACCGGATGCTGGCCCGGGCCCGCTGGCTGGTCAACAACGTCAACTTCCCGGACTTCGTCCGGAAGCGGCCCGGCTCGGTGCACGTGCAGACCCACCACGGCACGCCGGTCAAGGTGATGGGGCTCGACCAGCAGCGGTACCCGATCGGCGCCGGACGGATGGACTTCGCGGGGCTGCTGCGCCGGGTGGACCGCTGGGACTACAGCATCACCTCGAACAGCTTCTCCACCCAGATGTGGGACCGGGCGTACCCGGCCGCGTACACGACCCTGGAGGTCGGCTACCCGCGCAACGACCGGCTGGTCACGGCCACGCCCGAGGAGGTGCTGCGGCTGCGCGCCGACCTCGGGATCGGGCTCGCCGAGAAGGTGGTCCTGTACGCGCCGACGCACCGGGAACACCTGGCCACCTACCGGCCGCCGTTCGACCCGGACCGCTTCGTCGAGGCGCTCGGCCCCGCCGGCCGGCTCCTGATGCGCAGCCACTACTTCCACGACCGGGACCGGCGGCCGCGCCGGCCGGTGGACCGGGACCGGGTGCGGGACGTGAGCGCCCACCAGCGGGTGGAGGACCTGTACCTGGTCGCCGACGTGCTCGTCACCGACTATTCGTCGGCCATGTTCGACTACGCCGTCCTGGACCGCCCGATCGTGATCTACGCGCCGGACTGGGAGGCGTACCGGCTGGCCCGCGGTGTCTACTTCGACATCACTGCGGAGCCGCCGGGCGCGGTCGCACTCACGTTCCCCGATCTGCTCACCGTGTTCCGCAGTGGCGAGTTCCGATCGGAGGCCACCACGAAGGCGCGCCAGCGGTTCCGGGCCCGGTTCTGTGCGTTGGACGACGGGCACGCGGCCGAACGGGTGGTCCGTCGCGTCTTCCTCGGGGAGCCGGCCCCGCCCCGCCCGGGCTGCTGAGACGAGTCGGCCCGCCGCGCCACCACGGGCCGGTCCGCCGCGCCGCCGCTGGCCGGTCCGCCGCGCCGCGGCCGGGCCGGCCGGTTCGACGGGCATCGCCCGGGCTCGATGCGGCCGTAACAGCGTCGTCACCGCCCGAACATGGCACGTTTACCCGATGTGCTGGCGGCATGATCCTCGTCACAGTCATTTGGGGGTTCTGCCCGACGAGCTGGGGGAGGTGACGGTGACCACCGTCGCGCTCAAGGATGTGACCAAGGTGTTCCGGGACGGCACCGTCGCCGTCGACAGCATCAACCTGGACGTGGCCGACGGCGAGTTCATGGTGCTGCTCGGCCCGTCCGGGTGCGGCAAGTCGACCGTGCTGCGGATGGTCGCCGGGCTGGAGGACCCGACCCAGGGCGCCGTGCTGCTCGACGGCGAGCTGGCCAACGACCTGTCACCGCGGGAGCGGAAGATCGCCATGGTCTTCCAGGACTTCGCGCTCTATCCGCACATGTCGGTGGGTGACAACATCGCCTTTCCGCTGCGCCTGGCCGGGGTGGAGCCGCTACCGCGCGGCGAGCGGGTCAGTGACGTGGCCAGCGCGTTGGGCATCGGCGACGTGCTCGCCCGGAAGCCCAGCCAGCTCTCCGGCGGGCAGCGCCAGCGCGTGGCCATGGGCCGCGCGATCGTCCGCCGGCCGGGCCTGTTCCTCATGGACGAGCCACTGTCGAATCTGGACAGCGGCCTACGCGCCGAGCTGCGCGCGGAGATCTCCGGCCTGACCCGCGAGCTGGGCGTCACCACCATCTACGTCACGCACGACCAGGCCGAGGCGCTCACCATGGCCGACCGGGTCGCTATCATGCGCCGCGGCGTCCTTCAGGACGTCGGCACACCCACCCAGGTGTACGGCCGGCCGGCCACCCTCTACGTGGCCGCGTTCCTGGGCAGCCCGCGGATGAACCTGCTGGAGGCGTCGGTCTACGTCCACCTCGACCGGTACGTCACGCTCACCCTCGGCGAGCAGGCCCTCTACCTGCCGTGGGACGACATCCGCAGCCGTGCCGTGGCGCACTACCACGGCGAGCGGATCGTCGTCGGGATGCGGGCCGAGGCGATCACCCCGGTGAGCCCGGACAGCCCGGGCGACGTGCTCCACGGCCGCATCCGCTACCTGGAGCACCACGGGCACGAGTCGCTCGCGTTCCTCGACATCGGGGCGACCGCCATCGTCGTCGACGAGATGGGCAGCCGGGGCGACTCCGCCGACGCGGGCCAGCGTGGCCTGCGCCGCTTCGGGCAGGTGATGCAGCGGCTGACCGGGAAGCCGGCGGACGCCCCCGAGCAGGTGGTGGGCCGGGCCCGGACCAGCGTGCTGCCCGATCCCGGGCGGCACCACCGACGCCCGGCCGAGCTGGCCGTACGCCTCGCCCCGTACCCGGCGGTCAGCAGCGGGCACCCGCTGTCCGTCCGGGTGCGGATGGACGCGCTGCACTTCTTCGACGAGCGCGGCGACCGTATCGACGTGGGGTGGCGGTGAGCGGCGCCGATGCCCTACCGTGCGCCGCAGGCCAAGGACCAACGAGGAAGGGGTGTGCCCGTGTCGGGTGACCGTCCGAACCCGCTCGTCATCGAGCGCATCCTGCGCGACCGGAACGGGATCTGGCAGCAGATCGTGGCCGAGCGCGACCTGAACGGGCTCACCGTCCGGATGCTGGTGAGCTCGGCGATCGCGCTGGCGTGCTACGGCGCCGTCCTCGGCGCGTTCCACAGTGTGCTCATGGCGCTGACCTCGGCGGTCAAGCTGCCGCTGCTCTTCCTCATCACGCTGGCCATCTGCCTGCCCACGCTCTACCTGTTCAACCTGGTCTTCGGGGCCCGCCTCTCGGTCCGCCAGTCGCTCGCGCTGGTCATGGTGGCCATCACGGTCACCTCGATGCTGGCCGTGGCGTTCGCCCCGATCAGCCTCTTCTTCCTGATCACCGCGCCCGACTACGGGTTCTTCAAGCTGCTCAACGTGGCGATCCTGACGCTGTCGGCGGTGGTGGGGCTGCGCTTCCTGACCGGCGGCATGCAGGTGCTCAACGAGCACGGCCTGCTCGCCCCGTCGACGCCCACCGAGGCGGTGTCGACGTCGGCCGGAACGGCCGCGTCCGTCACCCCGGCGGCCGTGGCGGCCGCACCGGCCGCCGGGGCGGGGTCCTCCCCGGCCGTGCCGGCCGCGGCGGTCGCGAACGGTGGGACGCCGGCCGCGAGCGCCACGGCGACGGCCGTGGCCGAGGCGGCACCGGCCGCGCCCGCCACGCCCCCCGCGGTGCCCGCGCAGCCCGTGCCGGCCGCGGTCGGCGCGCCGCTGGTCGCGTTCCCGCCCGGCATGGTGCCGCCGGGCTACCCGGCCGCGCAGCGCCCGTGGGCCACGCCGCCGGTACGCCGGGGCGAACCGGGCCAGCGGGCCGGCGAGCATGACCCTGCTCTACATCTGGATCCTGCTATTCGGGTTCGTCGGCACGCAGCTCGCGTGGACCCTGCGCCCGTTCTTCGGTGACCCGGGGCAGGACTTCAGCCTGTTCCGCAGCATCGACGGCAACTTCTACGCCGAGATCCTGCGCACGATCGCCAACCTCTGACCGGTCGGCGCGGGTGGGCGGCGCGGGCAGCGGTCGCTGCTCCCCGCTGCTACGCGGCGGGCTGTCGACCTGCCCCAGATCTGGGGCAGGTCGACAGCGGTCGCGGCCGGTGGGCCGCCGTCGGCCCGGATCGCCCTTGCCGCAGCAAGTTACCCACGAGTAGCGTCTGGTCATGTCCATCGACTCACGCCAGGTGGCGGCCGGAATGCTCGAGGCCGTGCCGTTCGCCCGTACGCTCGGCTTCGAGTTCGTCGAGATCGCCCCCGAGGCCGACGGGGGCGTCCGGGCCGTCGTCCGGCTGCCCGACTCGCCGGCCACCCACAACCACGTCGGCGGCCCGCACGCCGGCGCCATGTTCACCCTCGGCGAGACCGCGTCCGGCGCGGTGGTGCTGGCCGCGTTCGGGCACCTGCTCGACCGCGCCGTGCCGCTGGCGGTGCGGGCCGACATCGCGTACCGCAAGCTGGCCCGCGGGCCGGTGCGCGCCACCGCCCGGCTGGCCGGGTCGGTGACCGCGGTGGCGGCCGAGCTGGACGCCGGGCGGCGGCCGGAGTTCCCGGTCGAGGTGGAGATCGCCACCGAGGACGGGACGCCCACGTCGCAGATGACGGTGGTCTGGACGCTCCGCCCGCAATGATCCCGCCCGGGCGGAAACGCCCGGGCCGCGCGGGACGGGCGGAAACGCGTTTGTCGGCCCGGCCGGGTGGATAGATTCGTACCGTGCTGGGCCTACCTGCTCACGTGACCGCCTGTCTCTTCGACCTCGATGGCGTGCTGACGCAGACCGCCCGGGTGCACAACGCCGCGTGGACCGAGACGTTCGACGCGTTCCTGCGGCAACACGCCGCGGCCACCGGGGAGCCGTTCCGGCCGTTCGACCCGGGCCCCGACTACAACCGGTACGTCGACGGCCGGCCCCGCGCGGACGGCGTCCGGGCGTTCCTCGCCTCGCGCGGCATCGTGCTGCCCGAGGGCTCGCCGGACGACCCGCCGGACGCCGACACCGTCAACGGGGTGGGCAACCGCAAGAACGTCCTGCTGCTGCAACGGCTGCGCACCCAGGGCGTGGACGTCTACCCGGGCTCGGTGACCTACCTGAAGGCGGCCGCGGCGGCCGGGCTGCGCCGCGCCGTCGTGACGGCCAGCGCGAACGGCCGGGAGGTCGTGGCCGCGGCCGGCCTGGAACCGTTGATCGAGACCCGGGTGGACGGGCTGGTGGCCCGGGCGCAGGGTCTGCGCGGCAAACCGCACCCGGACACGTTCCTCGCGGGAGCGCGGCTGCTCGGCGTCGACCCCTCCCAGGCCGCCGTGTTCGAGGACGCGCTGGCCGGGGTGGCCGCCGGGCGCGCCGGCGGGTTCGGGTTCGTGGTCGGCGTCGACCGCGTGGGCCAGGCCGACGAGCTCCGGGCGCACGGCGCCGACGTGGTGGTCCGCGACCTCGCGGACCTGCTGGACGAAGGGCACGGCGCATGATCAGGGAACGTTCCTATCCGGTCGATCCCTGGCACGTACGGGAGATCCGGCTGGACATGGACGTGCTGGCCCAGTCCGAGTCGGTCTTCGCCCTGTCGAACGGGCACATCGGGCTGCGCGGCAACCTGGACGAGGGCGAGCCGCACGGCCTGCCCGGCACCTACCTGAACTCGTTCTACGAGTTGCGCCCGCTGCCGTACGCGGAGGCCGGTTTCGGCTTCCCCGAGTCCGGCCAGACGATCGTCAACGTGACCAACGGCAAGCTGCTCCGGCTGCTGGTCGACGACGAGCCGCTCGACGTCCGCTACGGCGAGCTGCTCTCCCACGAGCGGATCCTCGACCTGCGGGCCGGCACCCTCCACCGCGAGCTGCACTGGCGTTCGCCGGCCGGCCGCGAGGTCAGGGTGCGCAGCACCCGGCTCGTGTCGTTCACCCAGCGGGCGGTCGCCGCCATCAACTACGAGGTCGAGGCCGTCGACGGCCCGTTGCGGCTGATCATCCAGTCCGAACTGGTCGCCAACGAGACGCTGCCGGCGCAGAGCCGCGACCCGCGGGTGGCGGCGGTGCTGGAGTCGCCGTTGCAGGCCGAGGAGGAGCTGACCACCGAGGACGGCGGGCTGCTCATCCACCGGACCAAGGTGTCCGGGCTGCGCGTGGCGGCCGCCATGGAGCACGAGGTGCACGGCGCGGGGCACGCGAGCGTCGAGTCCGAGGGGTACGAGGACTGGGTGCGCACCACGATCGGCTGCGTGCTGAAGCCCGGCCAGACGCTGCGGGTGGTCAAGTACCTGACGTACGGCTGGTCGAGTCGCCGCTCCCTGCCGGCGCTGCGCGACCAGGTCGGCGCGGCGCTGGCCGCCGCCCGGCTCGACGGCTGGGAGGGGCTCTGCCGCGAGCAACGGGCCTACCTCGACGAGTTCTGGGACGACGCCGACGTGCGCGTCGAGGGGGACCCGGAGGTGCAGCAGGCCGTCCGGTTCGGCCTGTTCCACGTGCTCCAGGCCGGCGCCCGGGCCGAGCGGCGGCCCATCTCGGCGAAGGGGCTGACCGGTCCGGGGTACGACGGGCACGCCTTCTGGGACACCGAGATGTTCGTGCTGCCGGTGCTCACGTACACCCAGCCGAGCGCGGTCCGCAACGCCCTGTACTGGCGGCACTCGACGCTCGACCAGGCCCGGGAGCGCGCGCAGACGCTCAACCTCAAGGGCGCCGCGTTTCCCTGGCGGACGATCGAGGGGCCGGAGTCGTCCGGCTACTGGCCCGCGGGCACCGCGGCGTTCCACATCGCCGCAGGCATCGCCGACGCGATGCGCCGGTACGTGCTCGTCACCGGTGACACCGGCCTCGATCGGGAGATCGGCCTCGAACTGCTGGTCGAGACGGCCCGGCTGTGGCGCTCGATCGGTCACCACGACCGGCACGGGCAGTTCCACATCGACGGCGTGACCGGCCCTGACGAGTACACGGCCGTGAAGAACGACAACATCTACACCAACCTCATGGCGCAGCGGAACCTGCTGACCGCGGCCGACGCCGCGATGCGCTACCGGGACGAGGCGCTGCGCCTCGGCGTCACCGACGAGGAGGCGGCGAGCTGGCGGGACGCGGCCACCGCCATGCACATCCCGTACGACAAGGAGGTCGGCGTCCACCAGCAGGTGGAGGGGTTCACCCGGCTGCAGGAGTGGGACTTCGCGAACACGCCGGCGGAGAAGTACCCGCTGCTGCTGCACTACCCGTACTTCGACCTGTACCGCAAGCAGGTGATCAAGCAGGCGGACCTGGTGCTCGCCATGCACTGGCGGGGGGACGCGTTCACCCCGGAGCAGAAGCTGCGCAACTTCCTCTACTACGAGCGGCGGACCGTCCGGGACTCGTCGCTGTCGGCCTGCACCCAGGCCGTGCTCGCGGCCGAGGTGGGCCACCCGGAGCTGGCGCACACCTACCTGCGCGAGGCGGCCCTCATGGACCTCCACGATCTCAACGAGAACACCCGCGACGGGGTGCACATGGCCTCGCTCGCGGGTGCGTGGATCGCCCTCGTGGCCGGCCTCGGCGGCCTCCGCGACCACGACGGCACGCTGTCGTTCGCGCCCCGGCTGTCCAGCCGCATGAGCCGTCTTGAGTTCTCGCTCCAGTGGCGCGGCCGGCACCTGCGCGTCGACGTGCGGCCGCACCAGACGACGTACGCCCTGCGCCACGCCGATCCGGACGACGTGGTCGAACTGCGCCACCACGGTGAGACGATCCAGGTCACCTGCGACGAGCCGGTCACCGTACCGGTGCCCGCGGCGCACCCGTCCGGGCCGCCTCCGGAGCAACCGCCCGGGCGCTCGCCGCTGCTCCGGCTGCCCGAGCGGGAGCCGTGAGTTCCTGACCAAGAGGTCGGGGCGGGCCAGAGGCCCGCCCCGACCGTCGAACTCGGCGTCAGAAGCGCTCGCCCGTGGAGGGGCGGCCTTCGGCGTCGCGGGGTGCCATCGTCCGGGGATCGTCGGCGGTACGCGCATGGGCGACTTCGTCCGCCCAGTCCTTGTTGCGTTCGACGCTCCGAAGCCGGCGCTCCTCCGCGGCCCTCTGCTGCTCCCGGGACGCCTGTTGCTGTGGGGACGTCTGCCGCTGCTCGGCCATGATGATCCTCGCGATCCGTCGGGGCGCGGTTGCGCCGACACGGTCTGCGGTCGCCTGTCGCCTACCCGGACACCGCCTGCGCAAACGCCGCCGGAGGCGTGCGACGGGCCGGCCCGGGTATCCGGTGCACCGCCGGTCGTGGCGGCCGGCGGGGTGGAGGTCAGCCATGGACGTACGCAGTAGCGAGGTGACGATCCCGGTGGGGGAGGCCCGGCTGCCGGCCGACCTGGTCCTCCCCGCCGACCCGGTCGGGGTGGTGCTCTTCGCGCACGGCAGCGGCAGCTCCCGGCACAGCCCCCGGAACACCGCCGTGGCCCGGGTGCTCAACGGGCAGTCGCTCGGCACCGTGCTCGTCGACCTGCTCACCCCCGAGGAGGACGAGGTGGACGCCCGCACCGCCGAGCTCCGCTTCGACATCGGGCTGCTCTCCGACCGGCTGGCCGCCATCGTCGACTGGCTGGCCGAGGAGCCGTCGACGCGACAGTTGCCCATCGGTCTCTTCGGTGCGAGCACCGGCGCCGCCGCCGCGCTCGTCAGCGCGGCGTACCGGCCCGACCGGGTGGGCGCCGTGGTGTCCCGGGGTGGCCGGCCGGATCTGGCCGGCGCGTCGCTGTCGGGCGTACGCGCCCCGACGCTGCTGCTCGTGGGCGGCCTGGACGAGCAGGTCATCATGCTCAACGAGCAGGCGCGCCAGGCCCTGCCCGGCCACGTCGAGCTGCACGTGGTGCCCGGCGCCACGCACCTCTTCGAGGAACCCGGCAAGCTCGACCAGGTCGCCGACGAGGCCGCCGCCTGGTTCGCGACCCACCTCCGTCGCTGACCGGCCCGGGTCATCCCGCCCCGGCCGGAGGGTCGACGCGGCGGCGGCGCTGCACGGTGTCGACGACGCGCCAGGTGACGGCGGCGAGCGGCACCGAGACGAACGCCCCGGCGATGCCGGCCACGAACGTGCCGGCGGCCACCACGATCAGGAGCACGGCCGGGTGCAGCCGGACCTGCCGCTTCATGATCAGCGGATCGAGCACGTTCCCCTCGATCTGCTGCACGGCGATGACCGCGGCCAGCAGGACCAGCGCGGTGACGGGCCCCTTGGCGGCGAGCGCCACCAAAACCGCCACGATGCCCGCGACGGTGGCGCCGATGATCGGCACGAACGCCCCGATGAAGGTGATCAGCACGAGCGGCAACGCCAGGGGGACCCGGAGCAGCAGCAGCGCCAGCCCGATCCCGAGCGCGTCGCTCGCCGCGATCATCAGGGTGCCCCGGCTGTACGCGCCGAGCGTGCGCCAGCCCGCCCGGCCGGCCTCGGCCACGACCTCCCGGTTCGGCCCGGTCATGCGGGACAGCACCCAACCCCACATCCAGCGGCCGTCCTTCAGCAGGAAGAAGAGCAACACCAGCGAGAGCAGTGCGGCGCCGAACGCCTCGGTGAGCGTCCGGGCACCCGCCACCAGGTCGAACCGGCTGCGCCCGATGGCCTTCCGGACCTCGTCGATCACCCGGTCGAGCTGCTGGTCGCTGACCGGCAGGGCCGCGGTCACGAACTCCCGTGTGTTGGCGACTCCTCGCGTCAGCTCCTGGCGCAGCGCCCCGAACTGGCCGGCCGTCAGGTTCCACGCCAGCACCACCACCCCGGCCAGGACGCCGACCAGCAGCAGGATGCTGAGCAGGGCGGCCAGCGAGGGCGGCACCCGCAGCCGGCGCAGCAGGAGCAGCACCGGGTCGAGCAGCGCGGCCAGGAAGAGGGCGACGGCCACCGCGATGGCCACCGGCGCGAGCAGTCCCGTGATCCGGGCCAGCACGTACAGCCCGGCCACGACGACCACGAGGCAGGCGCTCCAGAGGACCGCCGAGCGGACCAGCCACGGCAGCGCCGCCCAGGCGTGGCGCATGCTGTTTCCGGCCACGTTGGGGGCCGCTCCACCGGGCGAACGCCCCGCACCGTCCTCGTCCACCGTGGGCCCTCCTCGCGAGTCGCGGGGTGGTACCCGTGCAGGTGCCTTCGACACCCGGTGTCCGGCGGCGACCGGCGTTTGCGCTCAGGGGCGGAGGGAACCCGAAAGGACCGACCCGCAACAGAGGAGGACGCCGTGGGCGACTTCATGGACAAGGCCAAGGACGTCGCGGACAAGCACGACAAGCAGGTCGACCAGGGGCTGGAGAAGGGCGGCGAGATGGCCGACCGGCGTACCGGCGGGAAGTACGACGACCAGATCGACAAGGGCGTCGACCAGGCCCAGGCACGCACCGGCGAGGGCGACCAGGTGCGGTGAGCCGCCACCGCTCCCGGGCCGCCGCGACGCGGCGGCCCGGGAGCGGTGGCGGGACGGACGGTCGTCAGCGCTCCTGCTCGCGCAGGTCGGCCATCGAGGTGGGCCGGTGGGCGAGCGCGTCACGCATCCGGTCGACCAGGCCGGTCCCGGGTGCGAGCAGCTTGTTCGCGGGCGGGTGGTCGGGCGCGGCGGGGTGCGGCCGGGTCGGTGCGGACTTCTTGGCGGCGTTCACCTTGCCGGCGAGTTCGACCAGCTCCTCCTTGGCGACCGCGGCCCGCAGCCGGGGGAAGAGGTCGCCCTCCTCGTCCTTCACGTGGTGGCGGATGGTGCCGGTGAGGTGGGCGAGCAACTCGTCGAAGCGGGGGTCGGACGGGTCGACGCCCTCCAGGTCCTTCATGGTCCGTTCGGCGTCCGAGTGTTCGGAGATCTCGTGCTCGGCGACCTCGTCGCCGTCCGGGAACGCCTTCCGGGCGGCCGGGTAGACGTACATCTCCTCCGCGATCGCGTGCCGGACGAGTTCGGCGATCACCACGTCGGCGAGCTGCCGGCGGTGCTCGGGCGTGCCCTGCCGGCTCTCCAGCTCGACGAAGAGCGCCTCGACCTCGCGGTGGTCGGCGGTCAGCACGTCGACGACGTCCTGGTCCCTGCTCTGTGGATCGGTCATGTCGTGCCCCTTACCGGTTGCGGATACGGTCGGTGCAGGGCTCGTACCCCGGCGCGTCCGACCGAACCGTGGGCGCGTGCGGCAAATCCGCTCATGATTCACCCGCTCCGGGTGGGGTAACCCTCGCCATGGTCGACGAGCGTCCCGCCGAGGAACCCGCGCGCTCGCCGCTCGGCGAGGCCGCCGAGCGCAGCGGGAGGCGGGTGGCGCACGCCCGGCGCGTCGGCGGCCAGGCGGGCCGCGTACGGCTGCGCCAGCTCGAGATCACCCTCGTGATCGCGGTGCAGGCCGGGCTGGCCTCCGCGCTGGCCGCCCTCATCGCGCACAAGTTCCTCGGCCCCGGCGCGCACGTCTTCGCCCCGGCGGCCGCCGTGGCGACCATCGCCACGGCGATCGGCCAGCGCGCCCGCCGGACCTTCGAGCTGCTCGGCGGGGTGGGTCTCGGCATCGTGATCGGGGACCTGCTGCGGTTCGCGCTGGGCAACGGCCCGTGGCAGACCGGTCTGGTGGTCGGGCTGGCGATCGCCATCGCGCTGGTGGTCGCCGGTCGGGGTGGCGCGCTCGTCGGTCAGGCCGGCGGTACCGCCGTCCTGATCTCCACCCTGGCGCCCATGGAACGTGGACTCGAGCTACCGCGGATCTTCGACGCTCTCGTGGGTGGCGCGGTGGGCATGCTGGTCGTCGTGCTGCTGCTGCCCGTCAACCCGATTCGGGTGCTCGACCGCGCCTCGGCGCCGATCGTCGCGAGGCTCAGCGACCAGACCGACGAGATCGCCGAGGCCCTGCGGCAGCGGGACTCCGACCGGGCGATCCGGGCACTGGACCAGCTGCGTGGGCTCGAGCCGGACCTGGCCCGGTTGAACGAGACGCTCAGCGGCGCCGAGGAGGTGGTGACCCTGGCGCCGGCACGGTGGCACCGCCGGGCGCAGTTCCACCGGTACGCCCACGCGATCGCGCACTTCGAGCGGTTGGCGCTGGACGTGCGGGTGATGGCGCGCCGGGCGTCGACGGCGATCCAGTACCGGGAGCCGATTCCGGACGAACTACCCGCCGCGTTCGTACGGCTCGCCGACGCGGTCCGGGTGATGCGCCAGGAGTGCCGCGCCGCGGATACGTTCGACCGGACCCCGGCCCTCGTGCTGGAGGCGGCCGACCTCGCGGGCCGTGCCTGGGCGCGGGGGGTCAACTCGTTCGTCGACTCGCTGATCACCGACCTCCGGTCGGGCGCCAGCGACCTGCTCCGGGCGATCGGGCACGAGCCGGAGGAGGCGAATCGCCTGGTGCGTACGGCGGCGGGCGCCGGCCAGCGGGCGATCCGGCCGCCCGCGTACCAGCGGCTGCACCGGGCTTCACGACAGAAGTTCTCCGCCGGTCCCGAGGGGCGGATGCGTCGGGCCGCGCTGCGGGCCAGCCTCCGCAGCCGGTCCGGTCAGGCCCGTGCCAGAAAACGGGCCGGGCTCCCCCAGCGGAGGAGCCCGGCCCGGTGACACTGCCGATCAGGAGGAGTAGCCCCGCTCGGCGATCCAGTTGGCGACCTTGCCGAGGGGCATCCAGTACTCGCCGTCGGTCGGGTCGGCCGGGTCGGCGATCTGGATCGAGTCCCCGCCGTCCCGGTACCCGACGAGGGTCAGGTAGTGACCGCCCTCGTACGAGTGCGGGTTGCCGTTGGCGTCCACGGCCGTGCCCTTGACGTTGGCGACCACGGGCCGACCGGCGTCCAGCGCGGCCGTCACGTTGGCACGCAGCTGCTCGACCTGCTCCGGCTTGGCCACCGAGTCACGGATCTCGGTGGTCTTGTACTTGCCGCCGGTCAGCTCGTTGAGCACCCGCGTGGTGTCCAGGGCCGACGGCGTGCCGGCCTCGGTCGTGCCCAGCAGCGCGGCGACCTCGTCCTGCGAGAGGGCCTTGCCCTGGGCGGAGAGCGCGATCCGCGTCGCGGCCGGACCGCAGTAGAAGAAGTTCGGCTGAGCCTGGTACTCCACGCCCACCTGGCGCTCGGCGCGGCGGTCGTGGGCACCGTCCTTGCCCGGCTTGTCGGCCTGGGCGGACGTCGCCGGGCCGGTCTGGGGCGGCGCGGCCTGGGCGGCCACGGTGGGACCCAGCACGCACCCGCCGGCGACCAGCAGGCCGGCGACGGAGAGGCTGCTCTTCTGGATGATCGGGTTCATGCGTCGGGCTCCAATCGGGGGGTTGACGCCTCCGACGGAGGCGTACGCACCAGGACAGGCGCTCGGCACCTTGGTGAGGATCGAGCCGGGGCCGGTGTGGGCTTGGGCTCTCCAGGGACGTAACGGCCCTGCTTCGGCTGGCATTCCGCCACTCGCGGCACCGCGTGACGGCGTCGCGACCAGGTGCAACAGCGATCGGTACGGCCGGATTCCAGGTGCCGCGGTGAGGGACTTCTCGGGCCGCCGTGGGACGAAACGGTCAGGCCACGCAGCGGGTCACAGGGTGCCCAGCAGCCGCGTGATGTGCACTTCGAGCACCACCCGCTCCGGGTTCGGCCGCGGGGTGCGGTAGCGCTCGGCGTACCTCCGCTCCGCCTCGGCCACCGCGGCCGGATCCGTCCGGACGACCGCCCGGCCCTCGATGGTGAGCCAGCGCCGGCCGTCGACCTGGCACACGGCCACGGCGGCGCCCCGCGGGCCGGCGGCGGCCACGTGACGCGCCTTGCGGGACGTGGCGGAGGTGATGACCCGAGCCAGGCCGGCCGCGGGGTCCAGCGTCACCCCGACGGGCACCACGTGCGGGGTGCCGTCCGCGCGCAGGGTCGTGAGTGTGGCGAGGTGCCGTTCCCGGCAGAAGCGCAGAACCCGTTCGTCACGGACGTCCCACCCGTGCCCACCCGACATGCCCGCCCCCCGTTTCCCGGTGCCGACCGATCATGGCACGGGCCAGCGGGCCCGGCCTGTCTCCGGCGGGGCGTCCGGCTGGCCGGGCAGCCGACGCGCGGCCGCCCGGTGCCGGTGGACCAGTCGGGTGAGGTAGATGAGCGCCGCCGTGAGGACGCCCATGTCGTCCAGGTAGATCGGGTCGGGCAGCAGGTCGACGGGGAAGATCGTGTAGAGCAGGGCGCCGTAGAGCGCGAACTTGCCGCTCGCGCCGAGCGCCGTGAGCATCCGGTGCGTACGCACCACCTTGACGGCGAGCAGCACGGCGCCGATCAGCGTGGCGAGCACCACGACGCCGACGATCACGACGACGATCCACGCTTCCCGCGACATGCGGTCACGCTAACCCAGCGGCACCAGATCCGTCCCGGCAGCGCACCGGCCGTCCCGCGAAGGCGCCCGAGCCGGCCGGGCCGTCTCCCGCAAGCACCACACCGGCGGGGCCGTGCGGCGCGACGTCAGTACGCCGCCGCGGCGGAGCGGCCCCGCGCCACCACCGGGTTCTCCCGCGTCTGCTCGACCGGGCGGGCCACCTCGCTCAGCGGCAGCACCGACTGCGGCTCCTCGATGCGGCGGCCGGTCGCGACGAACGCCTCCTCACGGAGACTGCGCGCCGCCGCGACGGCCGTCTCGGCGGCCCGCCAGGCGGCCTGCTCCCGCTCCCGGGCCGCCTGGTGCCGGGCGAACAGGTTGTCCCGCACGGCGCGTCGGAGCACCAGTTCCTGCTCCACGGGGTGCAGCCGCGGGTCCCAGCCGTTGCGGTGCGCGAAGACGTCACTGAGCTGCTCCACCGACAGCTCCCGCCGCCAGTACGCGTCGAGCGCCGCCCGGTGCAGGTAACGCTCGCGGTCGACGTACTCGGCCGGGGTGCGGGCGGTGCGGGGCAGCGGCATCGACGCGGCGGCGCCGAGCCGGCGTACGTCCGCCTCGGCCGCCTCGTACGCCTGCCAGGCCGTCTCGACCGCCTCCTGGGCGGCCAGCCACTCGGCCCGCCGGCGCTGGGCGGTGGTCGTGGCGCGCTCCGCGGCCACCGAGACCTCCTGCGCGTAGCGGGCACGTTCTCGCTCCTCCTGGGCGAGTTCGAGCTGGCTGGGCATGGCGGCGCGGCGGATGCGCACGGCGGCGTCGGCCGCGAGCCGTCCCGGTCGCAGGAGCAGGACGGCGACGGTGGCGCCCACCACGGCGAGCAGGCCCAGCCAGATCGCGGCGGCCCGGGGCACGTCGGGCAGGACGGCGGAGAGGACGGTCTGCATCATCTGCACCTCGTGGTCAGTGTCGAGAATGGACGAATTGACCCGCTGGCGGGCGGAGAGACGGTGGGCGGGCTCCGGGTCACGGTGCCGTCGCGGTGCACCGGCTGCGCGACGACCGCGCGTCGGACGCTGCGGGCGAGGCGCCGGCCGGGCCGGAACGGTCGGGCGGTTCGAACCGCTCGGGCCGTTCGGACCACTCCGGTCGGCCGGGCCGGGACGTCCGCGGTCGGGTCGGGCCGGAAAGGCCTTCGCGCGGGCGGGCGCGACGTCGGACCGGAGGCCGCTCGGACCGGACCGTCGACCCGGAGCCGACGCTCGCGTCGGCACGAGACCGGCGGAGGCCCTCGGATCAGGCGAGTGGTGGGCCTCGGCGGCCGGGTGCGCGACGCCCTGGATCGGTGGCCGCCGTGGCGCCCGGAGCCGTCGTCACGACGGTGGCGGCCGAAGCGGCGGGAACGCCCTCGCGGCCGGGCCCGTGGGCGGTGCCGTCGTCGACGGTCGGCCGGTCGACGGCGCGCGTGCTGGCGGGACGCGACAGGTCGGGCGCGCTGCTCAGGACGCTCGCGGAGAGCCGCGGGGCGGCGCCTGGGGCCGCCCCGGCCGGCACCGAGGTGGCGCCGTTGAGACCGACGGTGAGCGCGAGCGCGGCGACGGCCAGGCGGGTCAGCTCACGCAGGGAACGCAGCGTGGCCCGCCACACGGGGCGGGTGGACGCTACGGAGAGCACGGCACCAACCTATCGCCCGTAGCGGTCGGGCGCAGCGCGGCGGCGGGCGGCCGCGACGTGACCATGCCCACGCCCTGCATGTGGACAGACGACGACGGCCCACCCGGGAGAGTTCCCGGACGGGCCGTCGGTGCGCCGTGGAGGGGTCAGTCGCCGGTGCCGAGCACCGGGGGAGCGGCATTCCGGCCGTCGCCCCAGACCATCTCGTCCTCCGTGAGCCAGGTGAGGCGCTCGCCCGACTCGTCCTCGTCGTGCTGACCACGCCCGCCGAGCACGCCCGGCCGGTTGCCGGCGCCGCGGCCCGTCGCCGCCGCGCGGTTGCCCTCGCCGCGCCGGCCGTCCATGCTCCGGCCCACGCCGGTGGCCGAGCGGGTGTCCGCCCCGGCGGTGCCGCCGCCCGGGCGGGCCGGTGCCGTCGGGGCGCTCCCGGACGAGCTGGCGAGCGCGCCCGTGGCGACCAGGCCACCGGCCGCCGCGACACCCGCGCCGGCGCCGGTGAACAGGCCGGAGCCCGAGGTGCCGGGAGAGGTCGTGCCGGCGAGGCCGAGTGAATTTCCACCGGTGCCGGCCGGCAGCGTGCCGCCGGTCGACGGGTCGGCGCCCGCGAGCGACGTGCCGAGCCCGGCGCCCGTGACATCCGGCGTGGTGACCGTGCCGCCGTCGCCGAACGGACCCGACCCGTCGCCGCCGTGACCGCTCGTGGGCCCGGGACCGACCCGGTCGGGCGTCACCATGACGGCGTCACCGGTGCGCAGGCCGGCGCCCCGGATCTCCGGTGCGCCCGTGGGCGTGCCGACGTGCGGACCGCCGCGGACGGTCGGCCCGCTGCCGTCCACGGTGCCCGGGGTGTCCGGGTCGGGCGGCGGGGGTGTGACGATCCGCCCGTAGGCGGAGAGGTCGTAACCGGCGGCCAACTCGGCCACCACGTTGACCATGCGCTGGTGCGCCTTCTCCTGCTCTTCCTTGTCCTGCTGGTGGCCCATCAGACCGCCGACCAGCGCGCCCGGCACGCCGAACACGGCCGCGCCCTTGAGGGCGCCGGACACCGCCTGGTCGTGGTCGTCGGTCTCCTCGGGGCTCTCCGCCTGCTTCTGGGCCGTGCGCAGCTGGCCGGACATCATGGTGAGCGCCGACGTGACGTCGGCCATCCCCTCGCCCAGCGTGCCCGCGTAGTCGACGATCAGGGTCAGCCGGCGCTGGAACTCCTGACTCGCCGAGCCGACCCAGGTGTGGGAGAGCTTCTCGAGGTCGCCGCTCAGGTCTCGGCCGAGGGCGTCGACGATGCCCTTGAGGGCGGACCACTGGGCGGCCACACCGTCGATCTGCCCCGGCTTGCCGGCCATCACGGCGTCGTAGAGCGTCTGGTGGCTCTGACCCTGGTAGCGCTGGACGTACTCAGACACGCGGCTTTCCCTCCGGCTCGAGCGCCTCGTTGACCCCGGTGAGCGCGGACGCGATGTCGGCGGCGCTGGCCGCGTTGCGCGCCTCGGTGGTCCGGTAGTCGGCCAGGATCGTGCTGGTCGCCTTCTGCGCCGCCTTCACCGCCTGTTGGAGCCGCGTGACCTGCTCCACATAGGACTGGCGGATCTCGGAGTAACGGCGCGAGTTGCTGGTCGCGTCGGTGAAGGTGCCCAGCGCCGGAGGCGTGCACTGCATCTCGGTGTTGAGCTTGCGCAGCAACGACTCGGCCTGGGTCAGCCGGTCGGCCAACCGCGAATGGAAGTCCTCAAGGGACAGGAGATCGACTTCCGTGCGCCCGGTCATGGCAACATCCCCGTAGTGCTAATCGACAACCGTTGGCCAGGCTCAGGTTAGTCGACAGGGGCGACAGGAGGCGACCCGCCGTCGCCTTCTGTCACCCGCGAACCACTCAGCCGCCGGCCCCGGCCGGCCCCGACGTGGCGGCGTCCGGCGACTCGGGCGGCGCGGTGCCGCTCTCCTCGGGCGCCGGCGACCCGCCCGACTCCGGCCCGCCCGCCGCCGGCGGCGCCGGGGCGGCGGATGCCGGAGCGCCGGGCTCGAAGTACGTGCCCGCATCTTCGCGCCGCAGCGTGGGCCCGGTCGGTATGAGCGCGAGCAGCGACCCGGGCACGGCGAGCGGGGTGACGCCGCCGTAGCCGAGCGCCGGGATCGCCTCCGCGCCGAGCGGGTACCGGACGCCCTGGGGCGTGATCAGGTAGACCGTCGCGCCGGGCGCCCCGGTGCCGCTCTCGCCGGACCCCGGTGCGGCCTGGGCGAGGACGCCCTTGCCGCCGGGCAGCAGCACCTCGTCGGCCGTGCGGACGGCGTCGCGGCCGGTCTGCCGTGCCGTCTGCGAACCGGGAACGTCGCCGGTGAGCTCCGCCGGCGCGCGGTCGAACACCTCCAGCGTGGTGACCGGCGGGCGGCCCGCCACACCCGCGCGGTACGTCGCGCAGAGCACCGTCTGGCCCTCCCGCACGGGGTAGAGGGTGGGCAGCTTCTGCGGCATGCCGACCTCGTCCGCCCGCTCGTCGGTGAGGGCGCGGCCGACCTGCTCGGGGGTGATGTCGATGATCTCCCCGCCCGAGCGGAGCAGCAGCAGCGCGCCCACCTCGCCGATCGTGGCGAGCCCCTCCCGGGTCAGTACGTAGTGCTGCCCCGAGGAGCGGTACACCTGGCCGATGCGGCCGGGCTGGTCGCCCACCGAGCGGCTGCTCGGCTCACCCATGCCGTCGAGCTGCGGCTCGCGCAGGGCGGGGCCGGCCGGAACGGCGTTCAGCAGCTGCTGACCCGCGACGAGCGTGGGCGCGTTGGCCATCCGCAGGGCGGCGATCCGGCTCTCCCCGGTCAGCTCCAGCCGCAGGTTGTTGGTGAGCAGCTGCCGCTGGCCGTCGACGTTGACGAGCACCGCCCGGTCGCCCAGCGGGTCGCCGCCGGGAAGCGGCCGGTCGATCACCAGTCGGGTGCTCGGCCGGCGGGGGTCGGCCGGGTCGGGCACGTCGCAGACCGACCAGGGCAGCCCGGCCAACGACTTGCGGTCCGGCAGGGCGTCCGGCGCGCCGACGATGCCCACCGTGCGGCCACGCGGCCGGTCCCGGATGGACGCCTGCGACATCGTCCGGACCTCCGGGTCGGCCTCGTTCACGATGAGCCGGGCCGAGGCGTAGTTGAGCGTGGGGTGCAGCAGGCCGTCGACGAAGACGTAGGTGGCGCCGGTCTCCCGCTCGATCACCACGGTGTTGGGCTCCAGCGGCGCGGTGTTGCCGGTCAACTGCCCGTAGGCGCCGGCGCCGCCGAGCACGACGGCCGCGGCGATGACGCTGCCGAAGACCGCCATGCCGAGTCGGCGCATGGGCAGGTTGTTCGTCTCCGGGTCGCCCGACAGCAACGCGGAGACGATCCGGCGGGTGACGAAGCGGTACGCCTGCACCTGATCGCGGCGGGTCCGCATGACTTACCTCCGGCGGGGTGGATCCGCGACGATCAGGTCCGGGTCGTGTCGCGGGCTTCCCTACGATAAGGGGCCGTCGGCGGGTTTCCGGGACCAGCGCCCGCGCCCGGCGGCGTACCGACGTGGCGGGAAGCGGCACCGTGCAGGAGGGACAGTCACCGATGACGCAGGTTCAGGCGCCACCCGCGCGTGTTGCGGCGGATCCGCTCGAGGCGAGCGAACGGCAGGCACCCGCCGCCGACCAGGGCCGCCGCGGTCGGGTCGGGCCGCTCGTGGTGGGTCAGCTCGTCGTTGTCGAACTCTGCGCGGTGGCCGTCGCCGCCGCGCTGGGCGGGCCGGTCTGGCTCGTCGGGGTGGTCGCCGCGCTCGCGCTGGGCGTCCTCCTGGCGGTCTTCGCCCGCCGCGGTGGCCGTTGGTGGTACGAGGACGTGCTGCTGCGGCGGCGGTTGCGGGACCGCCGGGAACGGGCGCGCGCGACGCTCGTGGCGGGCGGCGGCAGCGAGCCACGGCTCGCGTCGCTCGCCCCCGAGCTGTCCGTCATCGAGCTGACCGACCGCGGCACGCGCCTCGGGATCGGCCAGGACGAGCAGGGCTGGTTCGCCGCCGTGGCGCTGTTCGGCCGTTCCGGCGCGCCGGTCGGGTCCGTGGAGGCGTCCGTGGTGGACCGCGCCGTGCGGGTGCTCGCCGACTTCAGCGGGCCGGTCACCCTGGCCCAGGTGGTCTCGCACACGCTGGTCTGGTACCCGGCGCCGGGCGCTCCGCCGGCCGCCCACCGTACCGTCTGGGTGGCGCTGCGGCTGTCGGTGCCGGACGCCCGGACGGAGACGGTGACCCGCGGCGGCGGCATGGCCGGCGTGCACCGCACGCTGGCCGCCGGGATCGGCCGGCTCGGCAAGGCCCTGAACGCGGCGGGCCTCGCCCACCGGCCGCTCGGACGCGACGAGCTGCGATCGGCCGTGGTCTCGGCCGCCGGTCTCGACCTCACGCCCGATCCGCCGGTGGAGACCTGGAGCGGGCTGCGCGGCGGCGGGTGGACCCACCGCTGTCTGACCCTGCGGGCCCGCCCGGACGCCCCGCTCGGCGCTCTCGTGGACGCCGTGACCTCGACCTCCGCGCCGTCGCACACGGTCGCCGCGACGGTGCTGCCCGGTGGTCGCGCGGTGGCCCCGCTGCTGCGGGTCGCCGCCATGGACAAGCACGTCGAGGCGCTGGTAAGGGTGGTCCGGGACGTGGCCGCGCGGTGCGGCACGCCGGCCCGTCCGCTCGACGGCCAGCACGGCCCCGGTGTCTGGGCGACCACCCCGGCCGCGGCGCCGGTCGGCGGGAGCGGGTCGGTCAGGGCCGCAGGTTGACGATCCAGCCGTAGAGGCCGAGGACCCAGACGGCCAGCGGCACCAGCGCGATGATCAGCAGGATCTCGGCGATGTCCAGCAGGCGGCCCCAGACCGGCGAGATCCGCTTGCCGGCCACGGTCAGGCCGTAGATCAGGCCGACCACCGCGACCAGCAGGAGGCCGCCCACGATCACGCCGAGCCGCAGCGCCATCCCGTTGCCCGCGAAGGTGGCCGCCGCGGCGAGGCCGAGCCCGACGGTGCCGGTCACGAGGACCGGCGTGCGCTGGGCGCGGCTGAGCAGCGGCCGGGCCCGCAGCAGCGACAGCACGGCCAGCACGAGGCAGAGCAGCACCGCGGGGAGCCGGCCGTTCACGGCGAGCACCACCTGCGCGCCGAGCACCACGAGGGCGACGGTCCACAGCAGACCGGTGAGGAACTCGTCGGCGCGCTCGCTCAACTGGAGCACCCGGCGGCCGTCCACCGACTCGGTGTCCGTCTTGAGGTCGTCCGGCCCGGTGGGGATGGACGGCACGGGCAGGCGGGCCAGCCGGTACGACGCCATGGGCAGCGCCGGGACCGCGCCGAACGCGACGACGGCCACCACGGCCGCGGCGGCCGGCGCGCTGATGCCGAAGGCCAGGCAGAGCAGGGCGCCCAGGCCGGTCGTCACGCCGATCGCGATCGCGCCGAGGAAGAGGGGCAGCCGGTCGCCCACGGCGAGCGCCGCCACCGCGCCGAAGACGACCACAGCGGTGGCGGCCAGCAGGACGTGGGGACTGGCCAGCTCGGTGAGCCTCCGGTCGCCGCCGAGCAGCAGCAGACCGCCGACGCCCGCGTACGCGAGACCCACCAGGCCGAGCGTCGCACCGGTGCGGCTGTCGCCCGCGGCCCGGGACAGCACCGCGCTGCTCACCAGCAGCGCCACCGCCACCAGCAGGGCGGCCAGCGCGGCGGGCAGCTGCGGCGGCCCGGCGAAGAGCGCCGCCACCGCGCCGCCGGTGAGGGCCGCCGCCGCGAACAGCACGGCGAACGACCGGGTCGTGGAGACCTGCCAGGCGCCACGCCGCTGGTTGGTAGCCGTGGCGACCGCGTCCACCACGTCGTCGAAGACGACCTCGGGCGCGGTGGCCGCCCGGGGGTTGAAGTAGAGGACCTCGCCGTCGCGGACGCCGAGCTGCGTGACCGTACGCCCGCCGTCCAGCGGCTGCCCGCCGAGCCGCGTGAGGCTCCAGCCGCCGTGCCGGACGCCCTCGTCGGCGAGGTCCTCGCCGGCGTAGCGCAGCAGCGTCGGCAGCAGGTCGGCGAGGGGGACGTCGGACGGCAGCGCGAGATCCATGCGCGTGCGGGGCGCCACGATGGTGATCCGGCTGAGACCGCCCGTCGCCGTCTTCGTCGCCACTGTGGCCTCCTCGTGCTCTCCGAACGCCTGGCCGCCGGCGTCACCCGTGGGTCCGCGACGCTCACGGGAGATTACCTACGATGGCAGCCACGTACGATGCCCACCCGACGGGTCCGGTGCGTCGAACGGGTTCGCCAGGGCCGCTTCTGGGGAGGAGACAGCCGTGAGCACGGTGGTGTTCCGCCGGCTTCCGCGTCAGCCGGGACCGGCACTGCCTCGTGGCGAGGTGCTGCTGGAATCTCCGCCCGAGCTGCCCGAGCCGACGCCCCGCGGCATGGGGCAGCTGCTCATGATCCTGCCGATGGTCTGCGGCGTCGGCGCGATGGCCTTTCTCTACGCCGGTCGCGGCGGCGGCATGATGACGTACGTCGCGGGTGGACTGTTCGGCGTCTCGATGCTCGGGATGGCGATCGGCTCGCTGAGCAACGGCGGGAACGACAAGGCCGAGCTGAACGCCGACCGCCGGGACTACATGCGTTACCTGGCCCAAATGCGCAAGCGCACCCGGCGCGCGGCCGAGCAGCAGCGGGCGGCCATGGCGTGGCGGCACCCCGAGCCGGACGCGCTCTGGTCGATCGCGGCGTCCCGCCGGCTCTGGGAACGGCGCATCACGGAGGACGACTTCGGCGAGACCCGGATCGCCCTCGGGCCGCAGCGACTGGCCGTGGAGATCGTTCCGCCAGAGACCAAGCCGGTCGAGGACCTGGAGCCGATGAGCGCCATCGCGCTGCGCCGGTTCGTCCGTGCCCACTCGACGGTGCCGGACCTGCCGACCGCACTGTCGGTCCGCGCGTTCAGCCGGGTGGTGCTGCGCGGTGACCGGGAGCCGGTGCTCGACCTGGCCCGGGCCGCGCTCGGGCAGTTGGCCACCTTCCACGCCCCGGACGACCTCGTCGTCGCGGTCGTGGCCGCGCCCGACCGGCAGCCGGCCTGGAACTGGGTGAAGTGGCTGCCGCACGCCCAGCACCACGCCCGCAGCGACGCGGCCGGCGCCCGCCGGCTCGTCTTCGCGAGCCTGGCCGAGGCGGAGGAGTCGCTCGCCGACGACCTGGCCGGCCGGCCCCGCTTCGCGCCTGAGGCCAAGCCGCTGACCACCGCGCCGCACGTGGTGGTCGTGCTCGACGGCGGCGAGGTCTCGCCGACGTGCCAGCTGATGGGGCCGGGCCTGCTGGGCGCCACCGTCATCGACCTCTCGGGCACCGTCCCGCGGGACGCCGGCCGGTGGCTGCTCTGCCTCGACGCGGGCGACGGCAGCAGCCTCGACCTGGTCCGCGGCGCCTCCTCGTCCCACCTGGGCCGGCCCGACCGGCTCAGCGCCGCGGCCGCCGAGGGGTTGGCCCGGCAGATCGCCCCGTACCGGCTCTCCCAGCAGCAGGCCAGCACCGAGGAACCGCTGGCCCGCAGCATGGAACTGCCCGACCTGCTCGGTGTCGGCGACGCCGCGGCCGTGGACGTGCAGCAGACCTGGCGGCCGCGCAGCCACCGGGACCGTCTGCGCATCCCGCTCGGCGTGGGCCCGGACGGCAACGTCGTCGAACTCGACTTCAAGGAGTCGGCGCACGAGGGCATGGGCCCACACGGCCTGGTGATCGGCGCGACCGGCTCCGGAAAGAGCGAGCTGCTCCGCACGGTGGTCGGCGCGCTGGCGGTCACCCACTCCTCGGAGGAACTCAACTTCGTCCTGGTCGACTTCAAGGGCGGTGCCACGTTCGCCTCGCTGGAGGCGCTGCCGCACACCAGTGCCGTGATCACCAACCTGGCCGACGAGCTGCCGCTCGTCGACCGCATGCGCGACGCCCTCGCCGGTGAGATGAACCGCCGCCAGGAGGTCCTGCGCGCGGCCGGGAACTACATCTCCCGATTCGAGTACGAGAAGGCGCGGGCGGCCGGCGAGCCGCTGGACCCGATGCCCAGCCTGCTCATCATCTGTGACGAGTTCAGCGAGCTGCTCGCCGCCAAGCCGGACTTCATCGACCTCTTCGTGATGATCGGCCGGCTGGGCCGGTCGCTCGGCGTACACCTTCTGCTCGCCAGCCAGCGGCTCGAGGAGGGCAAGCTGCGCGGCCTCGACACCCACCTGTCGTACCGGATCGGTCTGCGTACGTTCTCCGCGGTGGAGAGCCGCATCGTGCTCGGCGTTCCGGACGCGTACGAGCTGCCGAACGCGCCCGGTCACGGCTACCTGAAGACCGACACCAGCACGATGCTGCGGTTCCGGGCCGCGTACGTCTCGGGGCCGTACCGCGCGCCGGGGCAGCAGGCGTCCCGCTCGCAGGCGCTCGTGCAGCGCCGGATCGTGCCGTACGGGGTGAACTTCGTGCCGGTGCAGATCCCGCAGGTGCCGGTCGAGGCCGTCCCGGAGCCGGAGGAGCCGGCCGACGGCAAGGCCGTGGCGATGCTCGACGTGCTCATCGACCGCCTCAAGGGTCGGGGCCGTCCGGCGCACCAGGTCTGGCTTCCGCCGCTGGCCGAGCCCCCGGGTCTCGCCGAGCTGCTGCCGCAGCTGAGCGTCCACCCCACCTTCGGCCTCTGCACCGCCAACTGGGCCGGCCGGGGCCGGCTGGCCGTGCCGGTCGGCGTGGTCGACCGCCCGTACGAGCAGCGGCGGGACCCGATGATGGTGGATCTCGCGGGCGCCGGCGGCAACGTGGTGATCGTGGGCGCGTCGCTGAGCGGCAAGAGCACGATGTTGCGCTCGCTGCTGGCCTCGTTGTCGCTCACCCACACTCCGCGCGAGGTGCAGTTCTTCTGCCTGGACTTCGGCGGCGGCGCGCTGCGCAGCCTCGAGGGGCTGCCGCACATGTCCGGTGTGGCCGGTCGGCGCGACACCGAGGCGGTGCGTCGTACGGTGGCCGAGGTCGTGGCCATCATCGACGACCGGGAGGCCCGCTTCGCCCAGTACGGCATCGACTCGGTGGCGAGCTACCGGCGCCGGCGGGCCGCGGGCGAGTTCGCGGACGACCCGTTCGGCGACGTCTTCCTGGTGGTGGACGGCTGGAACACGCTCCGGCAGGACTACGAGGAGCTGGAGCAGACCATCACGAACCTGGCCAACCGGGGGCTGGGGTTCGGCGTGCACGTGGTGATCACGGCCGTGCGCTGGGCGGAGATCCGGATCAACATGCGGGACCTGCTCGGCACGAAGCTGGAGCTGCGGCTCGGTGACGCGGCCGAGTCGGAGATCGACCGGCGGGCCGCGCAGAACGTTCCGGTCGGCGCGCCCGGCCGCGGTCTCACCCGCGAGAAGCTGCACTTCCTCGCGGCGATCTCCCGTATCGACGGGCGCCGGGACGTCGAGGACCTCACCGAGGCGTCGGTGGCGTTGGCGCGGCACGTCGCGGAGAACTGGCCTGGCCGCCCCGCGCCGAAGGTGCGGTTGCTGCCGCGGAAGCTGCCGGTCGGCGAGCTGGCCCGGATCATCGACCGGTCGGTGCCCGGTCTGCCCATCGGTGTCAACGAGTCGGCGTTGGCGCCGGTCTACCTGGACCTCGCCGCCGAGCCGCACCTGACCGTCTTCGGCGACGCGGAGTGCGGCAAGACGAACCTGCTGCGGTTGATCGCCCGGGGCATCACCGAGCGCTACACGCCGGCCCAGGCGCGCCTCGTGATCGCCGACTACCGGCGTGGCCTGCTCGGCGCGGTGGAGGGCGACCATCTGCTCGACTACGCTCCGTCGAACCAGGTCTTCGCGCAGGGGCTGGGCTCGATCCGCAGCGCGCTCTCGAACCGGCTGCCGGGGCCCGACGTGACCACGGCACAGCTGCGCGACCGTAGCTGGTGGAAGGGACCGGACCTGTACATCCTGGTCGACGACTACGACCTCGTGGCCTCCGGCGGCAGCAATCCGCTCAGCGCCCTGCACGAACTGTTGCCGCAGGCCCGTGACATCGGGCTGCACCTCATCGTCACGAGACGGGTCGGTGGCGTCGCCCGGGCGCTCTACGAACCGGTGCTGCAACGGCTGCGCGAGCTGGACACGCCGGGCCTGCTCATGTCGGGCAACCGTGAGGAGGGTCCGGTGTTCGGCACGCTGCGGCCCAGCCCGCAGCCGCCCGGCCGGGGCACGCTCGTCCGGCGGCGCGACGGCCAGCAGCTCATCCAGACGGCCTGGTCCGAGCCGGCGTAGCGGAGAGTGTCCGCGCCGTTGCGTCCTGGTAGCGTGCGACGCGAAGGGTCGTGTTGCGCACACTGTGGACGTGTGGTCACGGTGCGTGCGACGCACCCGGCGGCGCCGCGGGGCAGGTGACGGCCGGTCGAGACGGTGGCGGCACGCGCGCCGGCCGGCTCGGGTCCACTGTGGGACATCGATTGGCGTCGGGGCAGGGCTGCGCGCGCTGGACGCGTTCCGCTACGGTCTTCGAAGGAGTGTCCGTCGGTGGGGTGTTTCGCCTTGCCGCGGGGGAGGGCGCGGCAGATCCGCCGCCACAAAATGACGGAAGGGTGTGAAGCATGGCGTTCGAGGTCGAAGCTGCGACTCTGCATACCGCCGCGAGTGACGTGCGGTCCACGCGCAGCGAGGTCGACGGCGAGCTGAAGAAGCTGTGGAACGCGGTCGACGATCTGGCGATGGCCTGGAAGGGCCAGGCGTCCACGGGTTTCCAGACGCTCATGCGGACCTGGAACGAGGACACCGCGAAGTTGCTGACGGCGATGGACGAGATTGCCGACCTGCTCGACAAGTCGGGGACGACGCACCAGGTCAACGACGAAGAGCAGCAGCAGATGCTGGACAAGTTCCACTCTGCTCTCAACCCGTGACCCGCTACCAGGAGCAGAGGAGGAATTCGTGACGATCAAGGTTGACTACGCGGTCCTCGAGAGTGCCCACCACCAGATGCAGAGCATCTCGCAGACCATCGACGAGAAGCTGGACACGCTGCGCCAGATGCTCTCCAAGCTGCAGTGGGAGGGTGAGGACCGCCACTCCTACGAGCAGCACCAGGCCCAGTGGGACGCCGCGGTCCGGGACATCAACCGGATCCTGAACGACATCGGTGGCGCCGTGGGTATCGCCCGCGAGAACTACGTGACCACCGAGATGAGCAACTCCAAGGTCTGGGGCGGCGGCAGCTGACAGTTCGCACGGCTCCGGTCCGGTTCGACCGGACCGGAGCCGTGGTGCGTTACGAGTTCACACCGCCATGGGGGAAGTCATGCCTGCCCGGAAGCGTCTTCGGTCCGTCACCCGGTCGGCCTGCGCCGCATTCTCGCTGGTCGCCGCGGTCGGCATCGGCCCGGTGGCCGCGCCGGCCCCGGCGCGTGCGGCCGACACCGTGCGCGGCCTCCAGTGGCATCTCGACGCCCTCAAGATCCCCGAGGCGCAGCGGCTCACGAAGGGTCGCGGGGTCACCGTGGCGGTGATCGACAGTGGCGTCGACGCGGGTCATCCCGACCTCAGGGGGCAGGTGCTGCGCGGGCGGGGCTTCGGCCCGGGCGCGGCCGCCGACGGTCGGACGGACCCGGACACCGAGTCCGGGCACGGCACCGCGATGGCCGGCATCATCGCCGGCCGGGGTGGCGGGTCCATGCACGTACTGGGCATCGCCCCGGAAGCGAAGATCCTTCCGGTGGGTCTCGGGCCGGGCGAGAACGGTCTCGAGGAGACCCCGGCCGGGGTCCGCTGGGCCGTGGACGCCGGCGCCAAGGTCATGAACGTGTCGCTCGGCGCGCACGGCGACGACCCGGAGATGGTCGAGGCGGTCCGGTACGCGCTGAGCAAGGACGTGGTGGTCGTCGCCTCGAGCGGCAACCGGGACAGCGGCTACCCGGAGATCCCCGTTCCCGCCAGCATCCCGGGCGTCATAGCGGTGGGCGGCGCCACCCGGTCCGGAGGGCTCTGGGACGGCACCGTGACCGGCCCCGCGATGGTCATCTCCGCGCCCGGCGAGCGGATCATCGCCCCGGCCCCGTCCGCGGCCTCGCCGAACGGCTACCTCGTCTCCGACGGGACCAGCAACGCGGCGGCCATCGTCTCCGGCATCGTCGCGCTGGTCCGCGCCCGCTATCCGGACCTGAACGCCGCCAACGTGGTGAACCGGCTCGTCCGCACCGCGCGGGACCGCGGCCCGGAGGGCCGGGATCCGGAGTTCGGCTTCGGCTCGGTCGACGTGCTCGCCGCACTGACCCGCTCGGTACCGGCCGTCGACGCGAACCCGCTGGCCGCGCCCGCCTCCGGGTCGGCCAGCCCGGGCACGCCGGTCGGTGGCGCCGACGAGAAGGGCGACGACGGTCCGGCGGTGTCGATCGGGCTGGCCGACAACGCGGGCATCCAGATCATGCTCTGCCTGCTGGCCGTGCTCGTGGCGGTGGCGGTCATCGTGGTCCTCGTCGTGGTGAACCGTCGCTCCCGCCGTCGGGCGGGGTCCGCGGCACCGTCCGGCATCCAGCCGCCGGGCTCGTATCCGTCGGGCGCGCGCTCCGCGCCGGGCGCGTACCCGCCGCCCGGGACGTACCAGCCCTACCCGCCGCCGGGTACACCGGCGCCGCCCGCCGGGTTCGGGCCGCCGGCACCCGGGCCGCACCCGTACCCGCCAGCACCGGGGCCGCACCCGTACCCGCCGGCGCCGGGCCAGCAGCCGCACCCGCCGGCCCCCGGGCAGTATCCGTACCCGCCGCCGGGGCAGCAGCCGTATCCACCGGCGCCGGCCAATCAGCCCGCGCCGCCGTACGGGCCGCCGCACCAGCCCGGTCCGTCGGGTGCCGTGCCGCCCGCGCCACCGTCCGCGGCGCCCGGAGCGCCGCCGGCGGATCCGCAAACGCGCCAGTGATCGAAGCGTTCAGCCGCGCCAGGGGAGGACAGCGATGAGCGACGAGAACGACCGGGTGGAGATAGACCTGCCGGTCCACATGCCCATCAACCCGGCCATGCCCCACCTCGGAGATGTCCGGGGAGTCTCCTACGACAAGGTCGGGGTGAGTCAGGCCGAGACGCCCAGCGGCCTGGTGGCCGGCAAGGGCGAGGAGGGCGTCAAGACCGAGTGGGACGCGGGCAACCTCGACTCGGCCATCGACTGGCTGGAGACGCACGCCAACTACCTCTACCGGCTCTCCTTCAACATGGTCGAGATCAAGGAGAAGCTCGGCGGTGACCAGGGCATGGGGGGCGAGGGCCCGCTCGGCGCCTTCCAGTCCGCGAAGGATCTGGCCAAGCAGCACGGCCAGTTGTACGCCTCCACGGAGAGCGGGCTGCGCAGCCTCTCGGACAGCCTGTACGACGCCGCGGACGCGCTGCGCACGGTCAAGCGCAACTACGAGAACGCCGAGGGCGCCAACGCCATGACGGCGCAGGAGATGCAGCAGGCCTTCGCCAACGCCGCACGCGGCAACGGCGACCAGTAGAGCGGGGGACGGGGAGATGGGCGACAAGAGCTGGGAGGACATGGCCCGGGAGGTGTGCGTGGCCGGCCGGCCGGCCGACGTCCAGAGCGCGGCTCTCGGCTGGAAGGAACTGGTCAAGAACCTCGGCGAGGTCAAGGAGAGCCTCGAAAAGAACGTCAAGGACCTCGGCGCGGTCTGGAAGGGCCCGGCGTACGAGGCGTTCAAGACGCACATCGAGGGCCTGGCCAAGCAGACGGGCAACCTCCAGGACGACATCGACAAGCCGGGCCGGGGCAAGGTCAGCATCGTCACCACGTTGGAGACCGCGGCGAGGCAGCTTGAGGCCGCGCAGAACGAGATGCCCATCCCGGCGGCCTGCATCGGCGACGTTCTCGCCGCGCGGAACGGCGAGATCACGCTCGGCGTCGGCCTGTTCGAGACCCGGGTCAAGGCCGACCTGCTGGGCAGTTGGCCTGCCGAGCAGTTGGGCAAGCTCGGTGACTGGGTGACCGGCTGGTTCTCCGACAAGGAGGGCGAGGCCCGCAAGGTCTACGACGAGGTCAACGGCCACTTCCGGGACCGGACCATGGAGGCGCCCGGCCGGACGGGCGGATACGACCAGAACAACGTCAGGCCCGACGTGCCCAACCTGGACACCGGGGGTGGCAACAAGGGCAACGTCGGTTCGGTGCCGAACATCGGCAGCGGCATGCCGAAGACCGGGGGGATCGGCGACACGCCGACCATGAAGACCGGCGACCTCCCTCAGACCGGCACGCCGCCGGGCATCGGCTCGGGCGCGCACCCGGATCTCTCCAACAACTACCCGAGCACCGGTGGCGTGGGCGGCGGGGGCGGTGGCGGCGGCGCGTACCCGAGCACCGGCGGGCTGCCCGGCGACTACGGCACCGGTCTCGCGGGCGCCGGCGGCGGCACGGGGACCATGTCCGGCCTCGGCTCGGGCAGCGGCCTCAGCACCTCCGGCCTGGGTGGGGGAGGCCTGGGCGGCGGCGCCGGGGCGATCCCGGGCGGCGGCGCGTTGGGCAAGGCGGTCAGTCCCGGAATGCCGCCCATGATGGGCGGCGGCATGGCCGGCGCCGGTGGCGGTGGCCGTGGCGCGGGTGGCCGGATGGGCGCGGGTCGGCCCGGGATGGGCATGCCCGGCATGGCGGGTGGCGCGGGTGCCGGCGGTCGCGGCGCCGGAGCCAAGGGCGGCGGTGTGGGCGCCCGTGGCGCGGGTGCCCGTGGCGGGATGGCCGGAATGGGCGGGGGTCACGGCGCCGGCTACGGCGAGGAGGAGTCCGCCCGTAACACCTGGCTGGAAGAGGACGAGGACGTGTGGGGCGTCGACGACGGCGGGACGCCCGGCATCCTGCGCTGATCGCTCGACCGGACGCCGCCCGACCCGCGTGGTCGGGCGGCGTGCCTTTCCACCGCTGATCCGGAGGCGCGGCCCTGCGACGTCGCGCTCGCCCGCGCCCCCGCTCGCCCGCGCGCGACTCGTAGCGACGCTAGAGCGCGTCGAATACAGCCAACCCGTGCTCTACGGCCACTTCAGCGGCAAGAACGCGAGCCGCTAGTTCGGAACGGGCGAGTCGACGTTGGTCGGGCGCCGCCCGGGACGCCAACCGCGCCGCCGTCCCCGGATCAGGATCGGCTTGACGGCGAGCAGTACGGCGGCGAGCAACGCCCCGGCCACGGCCACCCAGACCGCCACGGCGCGCTGCCAGCCCAGGGGATCGGGCGTGGCGGCGGGAACGGGCATCGCGCCGAGCGGCGGGTTGGTCCGGGTGCCGAGCACCGTGGTCACGGCCCGGTAGGGGTTGACCATCCCGTACCCGATCTGGGCGTTGTGGCCCTCCGGTGGGTTGTCCGCCGTCCTGGTGATCCGGTCGGCGACCTGCTGGGGTGTGAGATCCGGGTGCGCGGCGCGGACCAGCGCGACGACCCCCGAGACGTACGCGGCGGCGAAGCTGGTGCCGCCCTCGGCGCGGAACAGGTAACCCGGCCCGCCCGGCGCTGGCCCGACGATGTTGAGGCCCGGCCCCGCGATGTCGACGTAGTTGCCGCTGACCGAGCTGCCGACGTGCTCGCCCTGCTCGTTCATGCCGCCCACCGCGATGACACCGGGGTACGCGGCCGGGTAGGCGAGGTAGTTCTGCTGGTCCTTCTGCAGGTTGCCGGCGGCGGCGACGAGCACGACCCGCTTGCTGAGGGCGTACTCGACGGCGGAGGCCAGTTCCGGGCGGGGCAGGGTCACGAGGGACAGGTTGATGACGTCGGCGCCGTGGTCGACCGCCCAGCGGATGGCCTTGGCGATCTCGCCGGGCAGCGCCTCGTCGTCGGGCGCGCGCTCCTCCTCCAGCACCCGGATCGGCAGGATCCGGGACTGCGGGGCGATGCCGGTGAACGGAACGGTGGTGTTCTCCCGCCCGGCGATGATGCCGGCCACGATGGTGCCGTGCCCCACGCGGTCGCACTGTCCCTGGCTCGCCGGCAGGCCGTTGAAGTCGGCGCCCTCGCGCACCTGCCCTTGGAGCACCGGGTGGTTGGGCGAGACGCCGGAGTCGATGACGGCGACGGTCACGCCCGACCCGCGGGACAGCCGCCAGACCGACGAGGGCTCCAGCCGCCTCAGCGCCCAGGACGTCTCGGTCGGCGGCGGGTTGCCGGCCGGGCCGCACTTGGGCGCGGCGACCGCGGGTGACGGCGGCACGGCGACGCTGGCGAGCAGGACGCTGACCGCTCCACACAGGACCGTCCGGACGACGCGCCCGGTGCGGCGGGTCGCCTCGTTCCCCTCCGGCCGCAAGCTCTCGCGCACGCCGTGAGACTACCGCCGTCGTGCCCGCCGCGCGGTGACGGGAGCGTCCGTCGTCACGATCCGCCCGGCACCCCAGGCGGAGTCAACTCCGCGGCTCGGCGAGGCCGCGGCGTCACGGCGACCGTGCCGGTCGCGGCTCGGGAGCTACCGGCCGTCGGCGGCAGGTGGATCGGCGGGTAGCTCGGTGAAGAGCGCGAGCAGGGCGCCCACCTCGCGGTCCGCCTCGGCGGGGTGGCGGAACCGGCCGGACGGGTTGATCGTGTACTCGTTGCGCCGGCCCACCCGGGTGCGGCTGAGATAGCCGCCCGTCTCCAGGTCGGTGACGATCGCCTGCGCGGCCCGCTCGGTGACGCCCACCTCGTCCGCCACGTCGCGCAGCCGGGCGGTGGGGTTGCGGGCGATGGCGAGCAGCACGTGTGCGTGGTTCGTGAGGAAGGTCCAGTAGCGGCCGCTTTCGTACCCGCTCTCGCTCGTCGCCATGGCCGCCATCGTAGGGGCCGCCGGCCGCTCGGCGGCGTTCTCGATGCCCGCGCGGGCCCGCCCGCGACCCCCGCCCGTCGCCGGGCTTCGAATACCTGAAACGCAAATCACGTATACCTTGACGTGTCTTGCACCGGGTGTGACCGTTGGTCACAGCCTGCGACCCCTGGCCGCAGGGACACTCCGGTGACCAGCCCGGGCACCGCCAGCAGCAGCGACGTGGAGAGCAGAGGTCGGGGTATGAGCGGAGCGGGATCGGCCGAGACGCACCCGGGAGCACAGCGGAAGCACGGACCCGCGGATGCGGTCGTGGCTCCGCCGGCGCCCGGGCCTGAGCAGGCCCTCGCCGAACTGGTGGCCGGCAACGGCCGCTTCGTGGCCGGCGCGCCGCGCCATCCGAATCAGGACGCCGGACACCGCGCCGCCCTCGCCGGCGGGCAGCATCCGTTCGCGGTGATCCTCGGCTGCTCCGACTCCCGCCTCGCCGCCGAGATCATCTTCGACCGCGGCCTCGGTGACCTCTTCGTGGTCCGCACCGCCGGGCACACCTCGGGGCCCGAGGTGCTGGGCAGCGTCGAGTACGCGGTCACCGTGCTGCGTACGCCGCTCGTCGTGGTGCTGGGGCACGACTCGTGCGGTGCGGTGCGGGCGGCGCGGGAGGCGGTCGCCACCGGCACGCGGCCGCCCGGCCACCTCGGCGCCGTGGTGGACGCCGTGGTGCCGAGCCTGACCCGGGCCGCCGCCGAGGGTGTGGACGACATCGACGGGATCGTCGACATCCACATCGCGCAGACCGTCGAGGCCCTGCTGGGCAACTCCTCCGTGCTGGCCGACGAGGTCGCGGCCGGGCGGTGCGCCGTGGTCGGCATGTCGTACCGGCTGGCGGCCGGCGAGGTCCGCCAGGTGGCGGCGGCCGGCGTGCTCGCGGCCGACTCCGCTCCGGCGGTCTGACCGCCACCACGTACGCGACGAGGGCCGCCCCGCGCGGTGCGGAACGGCCCTCGTGCGGCGTGCTCGCCCGCTACAGCAGCGACATGTGCACGTGGTCGGTGTGGTTCGACGGCCCGCTGTACGACTTCCAGCCCGTGGCCGGGAACCAGATCTGCCGGTTCCAGATCACGTAGTAGATGCCGAGCCGGTCGGCGTTGCGGATGAGGAAGGCGGCGACGTTGTTGCCGTACATCCGGGTGTCGTTGTTGTGCCACGGCGAGAAACCGCTCTTCTGCAGCGACCAGTCGCAGGCCCGGCCCTTCGGATGCTCCCACGGGCCGCCCGGTCGGTAGCAGCCGACGAACCGGTTGAAGCCGGCCCGCTTGACCTCCTTGTACGCGTGCAGCGTGCGGGGGGTGATGCACCCGGAGGTGGTGGGGTCGTCCTCGCTGCACGACTCGGGCTTCCAGTCGCCGTCGGCGGTCCGGCCGGGGCCCACCCGCGCGACCGGGGAGGTGGCCGACACGAGGCCGCCGGTGAATCCCTGCCCACCGACCAGGGCCAGGGCCTTCTCGGCCTCGCGCTTCTGCTTGGCCATGATGGCCGTCTGCTTCTGTTGCTCGCGTACCTCGGTGTCGATCGCCAGCTTGGCGAGCTCGGCGCGGTTCTTCACCTCGTTGATCCGGGCCAGCTTCTCCGAGTTCACCATGTTGAGCTCGTCGAGGCCGGTCGCCCGCTCGACGAACGAGTCCGGCGTGTCGCTGCCCAGGAGCACGGCCACCGCGCCGATCCGGCCGGTCCGGTACGACTGGGCGGCGATCTCACTGATCTGCGGCGCCAGCGCGTCCAACTCGGACTGCGCCTTCTTCACCTCGAGGGTCAGCTCGGCCTGGCGCCTCTTGGACTTGTCGAGCTTGCTCTTGGCCGCCGAGTAGTTGCGGTTCGTCGCCTCGATGACGTCGTTGATGAGGGGAGGATCGTCGTCCTCGTGCCCGGACGGGGTGGGCGGTTTGGGTGCCGCGGACACCGGGACCGGCCCGACGAGCACGGTGCAGGCGGCGATCACGGCCACCACGGGTGTCAACCAGCGGCGTAGGGGTGCCGTCACAGTGTTCCCTTCCGTCGACCGCCGACCGGGTTAGCTGACGGGTTCGGGGCGGAAGTGGCCCCTACCGCTCGCGCGGATTCACCCCGGGTACCTGGGTTCCCGGCTCGCCGGGTGGCGATTGGGCGGTGGCCCCGCAGGCGCCGCTGCGCGCCTTCGGCGGTGACCGACGGCGAGGTTACCCGAGAGTGCTCCCGGGGATCTACGCCCGGATGCCGACCAAAAGCGTCATTTCGCCATAACGCTGGGTAGGGAGTGACGCGATCGGCAGCCGGTCGGGCCGGCGTGCTCACGCTGAGGAGTGTCACCATGCGCTGTCCGTGCTCCTGTCGGACTCGGGCCACGCGCCGGGGGCGGCGTGGGGCGGTGTCGCGGTGCGGCGCGGGCCGGGTCGGGAGGAGGCGAGCGCCTCCAACGTCTCGGCCGGGTCGGGAGCCGGTCGGGCGGCCGGAGCCGGCGCGGGATCGTGGGCCTCTGGTGCGGCGACGTGGCGGCCGGCCGCGGTCACCACGGCGGCCAGGCCGGTCGTCAGCGGTACGGCGGCGATGAGGCCCAGCGTGGCGACCGCGCTGCGGACGATCTCCTGGGCCATGAACTCGCTCGTGAGGATCTGCGTGACCGGGCGGGAGTCGGCGGTGAGCAGGAGCAGCAGCGGCAGTGACGCGCCGGCGTACGCGAGCACGATGGTGTTCACGGTCGACGCGATGTGCGCGCGCCCGACCCGGGTCGCGGCCCGGTACAGCTGGAGCCGGGAGAGGGTCGGGTTCGCGTGGGCCAGTTCGGTGACCGTCGCGGCCTGGGTGACCGTCACGTCGTCGAGCACGCCGAGCGAGCCGATGATGATGCCGGCCAGCAGCAGGCCGTGCAGGTCCACGTCGGACCGGAACATCGACAGCGTGGTCGCGTCCTCGCTGCCGAAGCCGGTCAGGTGGGTGGCGGCGGTGGCCACGGTGCCGAGGAGCCCGGTGAGCACCAGGCTGCCCAGGGTGCCGAGCACGGCCACCGAGGTCTGCGCGGTGACACCGTGCGTCAGATAGAGCACCACGAACATGATCAGGGCCGCGCCCACCACCGCGACGAGCAGCGGGTTGCGACCCGCGCTGATGCCGGGAAGCACGAAGACGAGCAGGATGGCGAAACTCGCGGCGAGGCCGGCGAGCGCGGCCAGCCCCCGCCACCGGCCGAACGCGACGATCGCGGCGGCGAAGACCACCGCCAGCCAGATCAGTGACGCGCCGCGCTGGTGTTCGGCGATGTTCCACAGGGCCGACGAGGGGTCGGCCGGATCGGTCAACTCCACGAGGATCACCTCGTCGCCGACCTCGACCGTCGGCGCTCCCGGCCCGGCCGGGACGGGCGTCTCGACCTGCCGGCCGGCGGCCGGGCCGCTCTCCACGCGTACGCCCACGGTGCCGCAGCGCTGCGGGCCCGTCCCGGGTGTCCCCTCCGGCTGCTCGGGCGCGGGCGGGCACGCCTCGGTCGTCACGCGGGTGACGGTGCCGTGGTGGCGCGGCGTTTCGGCCCCGCCGATCGGCTCCGGCGTGTCCCGAGGCCACAGCAGCAGGGCTGCGACCACCGTGGCCAGGACGAGGGGGACCACCGCCGCGACGAGGATCCGTCGTACCCCGGGCGGGGCGGACGGCGCGGGACGGGTGTGGTCGGCGCCCAATGCGAGTCTCCCAACGATTCCGGGGCGGGGTACGTGCCGGCGGGGCGATCGGTTTAGCCGGGTGGGGCGACCCGCACCGGAGGCGCCTCGCGCGACCCCGGGATGGCCGGCCGGCCGGGGGTCGCCGACGGGCCGGCGGGGCCACCCGGGTCGCCGCAGGCGGACACCGCGGGTGCCCGGCGGCGTGGGCGGGCCGGGCGGCGCGGGATCCGGGGAGCCATCGTGGGAATGCTAACCAGGCGCACCTCCCGTCGCAGGTCGCACGGGCAGGTGTCGCCGGCCGGGCACGTCGGGCACGTCGGTCGAGTCGGGCCACGCGCACGCCGCGGTGCCCGGGTGTCGGTGACACGCCGGTCGAGCTGTCCCGGCGTGCGGCGCCCGGGGTCAGCCGCGCTTCATGAGGCGGCCGACGGCGGCCATCATCTCGGTCGCCATCTCGTCGGCGCGGCCCTCGGCGGCCCCCTCGTGCATGCAGTGGCGGGCGTGCCCGTCGAGCAGCCCGAGCGCGACCTTGTCGAGCGCGGCCTGGATGGCGGAGATCTGCGTGAGCACGTCGATGCAGTAGCGATCCTCGTCGACCATCTTCTCGACGCCGCGCACCTGCCCCTCGACGCGCCGTAGCCGCGCGAGCAGTTGATCCTTGCTGGCGGTGTAACCGCGGATCGGAGTCGGTGTGGTCATGCCGTAAGGATAGCGTACCCCCAGGGGGTATGGTACGTTCCTCGTGGTGCCGATACCCCCACCCGGTATGGGCACCACCAACGGCAGGAGTCCGCCCTCCTATTACCCCTGGGGGGTATAGGATGGGTGGTGGAGGGAGAGATCCATGGTCACCACGACGTACCAGGTGCAGGGCATGACCTGCGGCCACTGCGTGAGCGCGGTGAGCGCCGAGGTGGGCGCCATTCCGGGCGTCGACGACGTCCAGGTCGACCTGGCCAGCGGCCGGGTCACCGTCACCAGTGACAACCCGCTGGACACCGCGTCCGTGCGCGCCGCCGTCGACGAGGCCGGCTACGACCTCGTCGAGGAGTGACCGGCGCCTGAGCCCGTGGGAGGTCCCACCATGAACACCACGATGAAGCTGAGCGCCTTCGCCCTCGGCCTCGCGGCGGTGTTCGGCGCGGCGTACGGGGTCGGCCGGGTGGCCGGCCCCGTGGCCCCCGCCGAGTCCCGCCACGACGACACCGCCGGCCCCGGCCACGGCGCCACCACCGAATCCGGCCACGGCGGCACCGAGGGTGCCGCCGGGCACCTGCCGGGCGGCCTGCTCGTCTCCGACCGCGGCTACACCCTGACGCCGGTCCGCGCCCCGGCCGGCGAGTTCGCCTTCCGGATCACCGGCCCCGACGGCACGCCGGTCACGGCGTACGACGTGGCGCACGACAGGCGCATGCACCTGATCGTGGCGCGGCGCGACCTCTCCGGCTTCCGGCACGTGCACCCCGAGCTGGGGCCGGACGGCACCTGGCGCGTGGCCTCCCCGCTCGGGGAGCCCGGCGTGTGGCGGGTGTTCGCCGACTTCACCCCCACGGGCGCCGGCCCGTTGACGCTCGGCGTCGACGTGACGGTGCCGGGGGCGTTGACCGACTGGCCACTGCCCGCGCCCGCGACCACCACGACGGTCGACGGTTACACGGTGACGCTGGCCGGCGACCCGCAGCCCGGGCGCACGGCCGAGCTGACGGTGACGGTCAGCCGCGACGGGACACCCGTCACCGACCTGGAGCCCTACCTCGGGGCGTACGGCCACCTGGTGGCGCTGCGCCAGGGCGACCTCGCGTACCTGCACGTGCACCCCGACGGCGCGCCCGGCGACGGGCGGACCCCGCCCGGCCCGGCGGTGACCTTCCTCGCCGAGGTGCCCTCGACCGGCACCTACCGGCTCTACCTGGACTTCAAGCACGGCGGCGCCGTGCACACCGCGGAGTTCACCGTCGTGGCCGGCGCCGCGGCGCCCTCCGGCCCGACGCCCGCCACCCCGAGCGCACCCGCCCCGACCGGCGACGCCGGCCACGGCACGCCCGGCCACGGGCACAACTGACGGGAGCCGTGATGACCACGACCAGCAGCACGCCGCTGCCGACGGCACCGAACCTGATCGAGCTCTCCATCGGCGGCATGACCTGCGCCTCCTGCGCGGCGCGCATCGAGAAGAAGCTGAACCGGATGGAGGGCGTGTCGGCCAGCGTCAACTACGCCACCGAGAAGGCCACCGTCCGGTACGCCGACGACGTCACCCCGGACGAGCTGATCGCCACCGTGGAGAAGACCGGCTACACGGCCGTGGTGCCGCCCCCGCCCGCGCCGGCCGGTGCGGCGGCGGCCGAGACGCCCGTCGACGAACTGCGTACGCTGCGGACCCGGCTCCGGGTCTCCGTGGCGCTCACCGTGCCGGTGATCGTGCTGGCCATGGTCCCGGCCTGGCAGTTCGACTACTGGCAGTGGCTGTCGCTGACCCTGGCCGCCCCGGTCGTGGTCTGGGGTGGCCTGCCGTTCCACCGGGCCGCGCTGGTCAACCTGCGGCACGGCGCCGCCACCATGGACACCCTCGTTTCGGTGGGCACCCTCGCGGCGTTCGGCTGGTCGCTCTGGGCGCTCTTCCTCGGTGACGCCGGGATGCCCGGCATGACCCACGCGTTCCGATTCGACATCACCCGCTCCGACGGGGCCGGGAACATCTACCTCGAGGCGGCGGCCGGGGTGACCGTGTTCATCCTCGCCGGCCGCTACTTCGAGGCCCGCTCCAAGCGGACCGCCGGCGCCGCGCTGCGTGCCCTCCTCGAACTGGGCGCGCGGGACGTCGCCGTGCTGCGCGGCGGCGTGGAGACCCGCATCCCGGTCGACCAGCTCGCCGTGGGCGACCGGTTCGTCGTACGACCCGGCGAGAAGATCGCCACCGACGGGGTGGTCGAGGAGGGCACGAGCGCGGTCGACGCCAGCATGCTGACCGGCGAGTCCGTGCCGGTCGAGGTGGCCCCGGGCGACACCGTGGTGGGCGCGACCGTGAACGCGGGTGGCCGTCTGGTGGTCACCGCGACCCGCGTGGGCGGGGACACCCAGCTCGCGCAGATGGCCCGCCTCGTCGAGCAGGCCCAGAGCGGCAAGGCGGCCGTGCAGCGGCTGGCCGACCGGATCTCCGGTGTCTTCGTACCGATCGTCATCACGCTGGCGGTGGCCACCCTCGGCTGGTGGCTCGGCACGGGAGCGGGCCCGACGGCCGCGTTCACGGCGGCGGTCGCGGTGCTGATCATCGCCTGCCCGTGCGCGCTCGGGCTGGCCACGCCGACCGCGCTGCTGGTCGGCACCGGCCGCGGCGCGCAGCTCGGCGTCCTCATCAAGGGGCCGGAGGTCCTGGAGAACACCCGGAAGGTCGACACCGTGGTGCTCGACAAGACGGGCACCGTGACCACCGGCCGGATGACCCTCGTGGACGTGCTGCCCGCCGACGGCACGGGGGCCGACGACCTGCTCCGCCTGGCCGGTGCGCTGGAGGCCGCCTCCGAGCACCCGATCGCCCGGGCGGTGGCCACCGGCGCCGCCGCCACCGGCGCACTGCCCCCGGTCTCCGACTTCGCCAACGTGGAGGGGCTCGGCGTGCGCGGCACCGTCGAGGGGCGCGCCGTACTCGTCGGCCGGCTCCGGCTGCTGCGCGATCGCGGGTACGACGTACCCCCGGAGGTCGAGCGGGCGGCGACCGGCGCGGAGGCCGCGGGTCGGACGGCCGTGCTGGCCGGCTGGGACGGGCGGGCCCGGGGCGTGCTCGCGGTCGCCGACGTGGTCAAGCCGACCAGCCGGGCCGCCGTGGCGCGGCTGCGTGACCTCGGCCTGCGCCCCGTGCTGCTCACCGGCGACAACGAGACGGTCGCCCGCGCGGTGGCCGCCGAGGTCGGCATCGACGAGGTGATCGCCGAGGTGCTGCCGGCCGACAAGGTGGACGTGGTCGCCCGCCTGCAGCGGGAGGGGCGGGTCGTGGCCATGGTCGGCGACGGCGTGAACGACGCCGCCGCGCTGGCCCGGGCCGACCTCGGCCTGGCCATGGGCACCGGGACGGACGTGGCCATCGAGGCCTCCGACCTGACCCTGGTGCGGGGCGACCTGACGGCCGCGGTGGACGCCATCCGGCTCGCCCGGCGCACGCTGAACACGATCCGGGGCAACCTGGTCTGGGCGTTCGGCTACAACGTGGCGGCGCTGCCCCTGGCCGCGGCCGGGCTGCTCAACCCGATGATCGCCGGCGCCACCATGGCGCTGTCCTCGGTCTTCGTGGTCGCCAACAGCCTCCGCCTCCGCCGCTTCCGCGCGACGGATCCGGCCTGAGACCCGGCCCCGCTTCGATGATCGTGGAGTTTGGGGCAGAACGATCTCGAGACATTCCTTCCCCGGAGGAGCCGACGCCAACCACCGGGAGCGACCGCCGTCACACGAGGAGACGACGTTTGTCGACGCCCGATTGACCGGCGCGCGGGCGGGGTATCCCTCGGGACGTAGCGGCGTTTCCAAGGAGGTTCGTCATGGGTATCGATGACAAGATCAGCAACGCTGCCGAGGACGCGGCGGGCAAGGTCAAGGAGCACACCGGCCGGGCCACCGACGACGAGCGGCTGGAGGCCGAGGGGCGCAACGACCAGGCCGCCGCGAACCTCAAGCAGGCCGGCGAGAAGGTGAAGGACGCCTTCAAGAGCTGACCGCACACCGTACGCACGCCGGGCCGGTCTCCACCGGCCCGGCGTGCTGTCGCCCGGGTCGCCGATCCGACGTGTCCCGCCCCGAAGCCGGATCGTTGGCAGGGCGAGGTACGCACGGACGGGCCGCGCGGGGGACGCCCACCACGAACGGGAGAGGACCATGCCCCAGCCCACGTCGACCGGCCGGCGCGCCGCCAGCGGCGTCCTGCTGGTGGCGCTGCTCGCCGGATGCCAGGCGTCCGGTGACGGCACGCCGACCGCCGCGGAGTCCGGGGCGCCGGCGCCCATCGGCGCGGAGTCCGGGACGCCCGCGCCCACCGGATCCGCCTCGACGGCCACGCCCACCACGAGCCCGTCCCCGGTGACGGCCGCCAACACCGTCGAGGTCTGCGAGGCCGTCGACCGGCTCCTTCTCGACGCCAGCCGGAAGATCGCCGCGGACTCGACCGCGGCCACCGAGCGGAAGCTGACCGGCGAGCAGATCACCGCCCAGCTCCGGGAGACCCTTGCCGATCTCGCCGACCAGGTGGACGCGCAGGCGCGGCGGGCGCAGGACCGCGAGATCCGGACGCTGGTCGCCGGCACGGCCGACCGGATCGACGCCGGCGCCCGGGCCGAGCGCCCCACCGCCTGGCTCGCCGAGACGTACACCGACATCCCGGCCACCCTCATGCGGGACTGCCGCCCCTGAGAGCGCGGCGCCGCCACCCCTGGGTGCCAACCCTGACCGGACCCTTGATCACGGCCGTGGCTCTGTTCACGGTGGCCGCAGACCCGCTAACTTTCGTTTGCATGTGCAAGGGCTCGTCATGAGTGATGACCCGCTGTCGGGAGACGACCTGGTCCGGGTGCTGGCCACCCTGGCCAATCCCCACCGGATGCGGGTGATCGCCGCGCTGGCCCGGGAGCGGGCGTACGTGAGCCGGCTCGCCCGGGATCTCGGGATCAGCCGTGCGCTCCTGCAGGTCCACCTGCGGAAGCTGACGGCGGCCGGCCTCGTGTCCGCCCACCTGGAGCTGTCGGAGGACGGGAAGGCAATGAAGTACTACGAGGTGGAACCGTTCGCGCTCCGGCTCACCCCGGACGCCATCGCGGACGCGGCGCGGACGCTGACCCCGCCGGACAGCGCCGACCCGCACGGAGACGAGCGGTGAGCGGCATGAGCGACCACGACTGGGCCGAGGTGGTCGGGGCGTTCGGCATCTTCGCGCTGCTCATCAGCGTGTTCACCGTGTCCGTGGTGCAGTTCGCCAAGACCCGGCGGGCCCGGTTCGCCGGAATCCGCGAGGAGGAGTACCGCCACCTCGCCGAGACAACGGTCCGGCTCCAGGAGAGCAACGAGCGCCTGCTGGCGGCCCTGGACGGCCGGCTGGGGGCGATGGAGGACCGGATGACCGCGCTGGAACGCGTCCTGCGCGACGTCGACTAGACGCCCCGGGCCGTCGAGGGGCAACTCGACGGCCCGGGTGGAAGCAGCATCACCTCGCCCACGGGCGAGTTCTTCCCGCAATGCCCCTTCGAGGAGAGGACAGCATCTCGTGCTGCTCGTACGCAAATCCGTCGGCTGGACGCTGGCGGCCGCGACGGTCGTCGCGCTGGTCGGCGCCGGTGGACCACCCGCCGCCGCGGCCCGCCCGTCGCCCGATCGGACCATCACCTGGCACCCCTGCGAACAGGACGCCACCGCGGACTGCGGGACGTTGTCCGTCCCCGTCGACTGGGACCACCCGGACGGGGAGCGGTTCGACCTGGCGCTCGCCCGACGGGCCGCCCCCGACAAGGAGGCCCGGGCCGGCTCGCTGGTGTTCGGGCCCGGCGGTCCCGGTGACAGCGGTGTGGACCGGGTGCTGACCGGCATGCAGCGGTTCGGGGAGGACCTGCCCCGCCGGTTCGACATCGTCAGTTTCGACCCGCGCGGCACCGGCCGCAGCCATCCGGTCGTGTGCGCCACGAGCCTGCTCGCCGCGCAGCCGCAGGTGATCGCCGACCAGGCGGAGTTCGCCGCCACGCTGGCCGGCAACGCGCGGCTGCGCGCCGACTGCCGGGCGCGCACCGGGCCGCTCGTCGACCACGTGGACACGGCCAGCGCGGCACGGGACCTGGACGCGATCCGCGCCGCCCTGGGCGAGCCGAAGTTGACCTTCCACGGCAGCTCGTACGGCACCCTGCTCGGCCTCCAGTACGCGGAGCTGTTCCCGCACCGCGTACGAGCCATGGTGCTGGAGAGCGTGGTCGACCACAGCCGGGAGACCCGCTCCTTCCTGGACACGCAGGCCGTGACCGCGCAGGACTCGTTCGACGAGTTCGTAACCTGGTGCGCCTCGGCGCCGCAGTGCGCCCTGCACGGGCGGGACGTGCGCGCCGCGTGGGCCGGCCTGCGGGCCCGTGCCGAACGGGGTGAGCTCCCCGACCTCGACCACCCCGGCGCGCTGCTGACGCCGTTCCTGCTCAGCCGGCTCGCGCAGCGCGCGTTCTACGAGCCGGAGTGGGCGCGGCTCGCGGAGGACATCCGGGCCATGGAGTCGGCGCGGGTGACGCCCACACGCGCCGCCGCCGCGCCCCCGGAGGCCAGCCCCTATCCCTTCGCGGTCTTCTGCCAGGACTGGTCGCTCCCGGTGCGCGACTACCGGGAGTACGCGGAGCACCTTCGCCGCATGGCGCGGCTCGCGCCCGATCTGCGGTACCCCCAGGCCGTCTTCGCGTTGTCGACCTGCCTGGGCACCCCGACGCCCGTCGCGAACCCGCAGCACCGGCTCCGGGTGCGCACCGACGTGCCGCTGCTGCTCGCCAGCACCCGGCACGACCCGGCGAGCGGCTACAACTGGGCGACCACCGTGGCCCGCCAGCTCGGCCGACACGGCGTGCTGTTGACGTACGAGGGCTGGGGGCACGGCAGCTACACGACCAGCACCTGCATGTCCCGGGCGATCGACCGGTACCTGGTCGACGCGGTGACGCCGGCCCGGGGCACGTGGTGCCCGGCGGTGGCTCCCGCCGCCTGACAGGCCCGCTGAGCGGCCCGGCCGCCGGCTCGTCCGGCGGCCGGGCGCCTCACCGCAGCACCCGGTAGGTGACGTGGGTGACGGTCGGCCCGGCGACCACCGCGGCCTGTTCGAGCCGGACGTCGCCGACGTCGTCGAGGAGACGCTCGCCGGCCCCGAGCACGATCGGGACGATGTGCAGCTGGAGGGTGTCGAGCAGACCGGCCGTCAGGTACTGCCGGACGGTGCTCGCCCCGCCGGCGATCGCGACCTTCCCGTCGCCCGCCGCCTTCCGGGCCGCGTCGAGCGCCGCGTGGACGCCGCCCGTCACGAAGTGGAACTCGGTGCCGCCGGCCATCGCCAGCGGCTCGCGCGGGTGGTGGGTGAGCACGAAGACGGGGACGTGGAAGGGTGGCTCGTCGCCCCACCAGCCGCGCCACGTCTCGTCCCACGGCCCGTCGCCGCCGCCGAACATCCGTCGCCCCATGACGTACGCGCCGACGCCCCGGGTCGCCTCCTCGACGACGTCGGCGTCCACGCCGGGCTCGCCGCCGGACAGCCCGTGCTGCGCCCGCCAGCTCTCCAGGCCGACGACCCACTCGTGCAGCTGCTCGCCGCCCCGGCCGAGCGGGTCCTGGAGGCTCTGCTCCGGCCCCGCCACGTAGCCGTCGAGCGAGATCGACAGTTGGCTTGTCACCATGCTCATGCGTCCGTCCTCATGATGAGTCGGTGGCCGCGAGCCGGGCGGCCCGCAGCTTCAGGTAGCGCTGTTCGGGGAGGCTCGTGGTGCCCCTCGCCGCGGCCAGGTAGGCCTCCCGGGCCGCCCCGATGTCGCCGGCCAGTTCGAGCAGGTGCGCGCGTACGGCGGCGAGCCGATGGTGCCCCGCCGTGCGGTCGTCCTCCGCGAGCGGCGCGAGGAGGGCGAGGCCGGCCCGCGGGCCGTCCACCATGGCCACGGCGACCGCCTGGTTCAGCGTGACCATCGGGTTCGGCGCGACCCGGGCCAGCAGCCGGTAGAGCGCGAGGATCTGCGGCCAGTCCGTCTCGGCGGCCGACGGCGCCTCGCCGTGTACGGCCGCGATCGCGGCCTGGAGCTGGTACGGGCCGGGCGCGGACCAGGTCAACGCCTCGGTGACCAGGGCGACCCCCTCCTCGATGGCCGCCCGGTCCCAGCGGGTGCGGTCCTGCTCGGCCAGCGGCACCAGCTCCCCGCCGGGGCCGAGCCGCGCCGCCCGGTGCGCGTCGGTGAGCAGCATCAGCGCGAGCAACCCGGTCACCTCGCCGTCGTGGGGGAGCAGCTCGTGCAGCATCCGGGTCAGCCGGATGGCCTCGCCGGTCAGCTCGGCCCGGTGCAGGTCGGGTCCGCTGGAGGCGGTGTACCCCTCGTTGAAGACCAGGTAGAGCACCTGGAGCACGGCGCCCAGGCGTTCGTCCCGCTCGGCTGGCGACGGCATGGTGAAACGGGCACCGGTCGCCTCGATCCGCTGCTTCGCCCGACGGATCCGCTGGCTCATCGTCGCCTCCGGCACCAGGTAGGCCCGGGCGATCTGCGCGGTGGTCAGACCGCCGACCGCCCGCAGCGTCAGCGCCACCTGCGCCGACCGGGCCAGCGCCGGGTGGCAGCAGAGAAAGAGCAGCCGCAGGGTGTCGTCGCCGGCCGGCGGCTCCGCGTCCGCCGGTGGCGCCACCAGGGCGTACGCCGGCTCCCGAACCGCCACCGCGACCTCGCGGTCCCGGCGGGCGCGCTCGCTGCGCCACTCGTCGGTGAGCCGGCGGGTGGCGACCGTGAGCAGCCAGGCGCGGGCGTTCTCCGGCACACCCTGCCCGGGCCACTGGAGGGCGGCGGCGAGCAGCGCCTCCTGGACCGCGTCCTCGCACCGGTCGAACTGGCCGTGCCGGCGGACGAGCAGGCCGAGGACCTGCGGTGCCAGGGTGCGCAGCAGCTCCTCGACCTCGCGCGCCCCGCCGGTCACATCTCCGTCCCGGCCTCGTCCATGATCGGGCGGACCTCCATGACGCCGCCGTACCGGACGTCGGGCCAACGCGCCGCGATCTCGGCCGCCCGCTCCGGGGTGTCGCAGTCGACCGCGAGGTATCCGGCGAACTGCTCCTTGCTCTCCAGGAACGGCCCGTCGACGACCTCCGGGTGCCCGCCCGCCAGCCGGACCGTACGGGTCTGGGACGGGTCGGCGAGCGCCTGCCCGCCCACCAGCTCGCCGGACTCGGACAGCTCCTTCATGATCTCGTCGACCTCGCCGAAGAGGGCCACCCGATCCTGCTCGGTCAGCTCCTCGACGAAACCGGGCCGGTTCCAGATCAACAGCATGTACTTCACGACGTGCTCCTCGCGTCCAGGTCGCGCCGGTCAGCGGCGCGGCTCACCGAGGGGTCGGAGCCGACGCCCCGCGCCCTACACCCGACCGAAGAAAAATCCCAGAAATCTTGCCGGCACGGGGCCGGCCACGCCGTGACGGTCAGCGGCGTCCGCGCCGGCCGCGGACCTCCCGACCCGGGCCGGCGCCACCCACGTCCAGCGACGCCCGGTCGGCGGCCGACGTGCCGGAGGCCCAGCCCTCCGCGTCCCGGACCGTCAGCCGCGTCCGGGTGACCCCGGGAAACAACGTCTCCATGCGTTCCCGCACGGCCTCGCCCCGCGCGGCGAGCACCGGCAGCAGACGCTCCGCGCCGGCCGCCTCCGCGGCCCGCCGGTTCGCCGTCTCGCTGACGGCGCGCAGGCGCTCCCCGATCCGCAGGGCGAACGCGTTGAGGAACGACTCGTCGTAGCCCCGGGTGCGCCGTCCACCGGCCGCCCGCCGCTCGCCCCGGCCGCGCAGCATCGCGGCCATGGCCTGCACGAGCAGGGAGGTGTAGAGCAGCTCGACGGCGGCCAGGTCGTCCGGCCAGCCCAGTACCGTGGCGAACCCGAGGTCGTCGGACCAGACCGACTCGCATCCGTTCGCCGCCGCGACCTCCTGCACGAGCAGCGCCTTGGCCCCGGCGTACGGGGCGTCGGTGTCGAGCCGCACCCCGCCGGGCCGGTCGCGCGGCTGCTCGGTGGCCGCGAGCAGCGCCTCGTCGAGGCGGTGTCGGGTGATGAGCTCCTGCGCCTTGCCGGTCAGCGCCTCGGCCTCGGCCGGGAAGGTCGTCGACTCCGCCTTGGCGAGCAGCGCCCGGACGCGGTCGAGGATCCGGGAGCCACCGCCACCGCCCGCCCGGCCGGGCAGGGTGCTCCCCGGCGATCCGGGTGGCGGCCGGAGCACGGCGATCGGCGGCAGCCCCGCCAGCAGCGCGAGCGCCTCGACGGCGTCGCGCAGCGCGGTTACCCGGTCCACCGCCTCCCGGGACGCCCACGCGGCGAGGTACCGCAGGTCGTCGTCCCACCACACGCGGGCGTCCAGGTCGCGCAGCTGGTCGTCCCACCATGCCGGGACCGGGCCCGGCAGGTCACGCCGCTGGGCGGCCACGGCGTCGCGCAGCAGCCGCGCCGGCCGGGCGCCGAGCCGGCGGTTCGCGACGCGGGCCAGGTCGGCGGGCTGCCAGCCGCGCGGCCAGAGCCGTGCCACGTCCCGGACCAGGCGCCGCAGCAGCGCCGCGTCCACGGCCGCGGCGCCGTCCGCCGCGTCCGCGCCGACCACGAGCCGGTCGAGCTGCCGCTCCGCGAGGCGTACGTCGGTGCCGCGTACCGCCGCCACCGCGTCGGCGATCAGCTCGTCGGCGTCCGGCACGGCGTCGCCCCCCTTCGCTGGCGGGCCCGGTGCCGCCACCAGGGATTCTGCCCGCCACCGATTCGCGTCCGCGCACGGGTGGAGCGGAGGGCCACGGAAGCATGGCGCGTCGGGTTCGGGGTAGTTCCGTGCCGGAGACGAGCTGGAGCGGGGTACGCGATGGACGATCGGCGGTCGACGGGCGCCGGCGCGGTGATCGGCGTCGCCGTGATGGCCGCCGTCGACGAGATCGTCTTCCACCAGCTGCTGGGGTGGCACCACTTCTACGACCGGTCCACCACCTCCGTGGCGTTGTTCTCCGACGGGCTGCTGCACGCCGCCTCGCTGCTGGCCCTCGTGGGCGGCTTCTTCTGGTACGCGGACCTGCGCCGGCGTGGCGTGCTGGCGACCCGGGCGGCGTGGGGTGGCTTCCTTCTGGGCGCCGGGGCGTTCCAGATCTTCGACGGCATCGTCGACCACAAGGTGCTGCGGCTGCACCAGATCCGCTACGGGGTGCACCTGCTGCCGTACGACGTGGTCTGGAACGTGGGCGGCGCGCTGCTGCTCGTGATCGGTGCGGTGCTCACCTGGCGGGCCTGGTCGCGGCCGGCGCGCGCCCGCGCGCGGTGACGGCGCTCGTGGGCACCGGGTCGCACACGGCGCCGCTCGTAGCGGTCGCCCTGCTCGCCGGCGGCTACCTGTTCGCGGTGACCCGCGACGGGCGGGGCTGGCGGCGCCGCCGGACGCTCGCCTGGCTGACCGGCTGCGCCCTGCTGGCGGTCGCCCTCGGCCCACCGGGCCTGCTCCCCGCCGGACCGCCCGGTCACATGGCCCAGCACCTGCTGCTCGGCATGTTCGCGCCGCTCGCGCTGGCGCTCGGTGCGCCCGTCACCCTGTTGCTGCGGGTCGCCCCGCCGGGGCTGCGCCGGGCGGTCGGGCGCGTGCTGCGTGCCCGTCCCGTGCACCTGCTGGCCCACCCGGCCACGGCGGCGCTGCTCAGCACGGGCGGGCTCTGGCTGGTGCTGCTCACGCCGCTGTACGCCGCCGCGGAGGGCAACCCGTGGCTGCACCACGGCCTGCACCTGCACTACCTGCTCGCCGGGTACCTGTTCGCGTGGTCGGTGGTCGGCCCCGACCCGGCGCCCCGCCGGCCCGGCCTGCCGGTACGCGCGGGCGCGCTGCTCGTGGCGGCGGCCGGGCACTCCGTGCTCGCCAAGTTCCTCTACGCCCACGCCGAGACGCTCCCGCCGGCGCTCGGCGAACGGGACGTCGACGCGCTGCACGCGGCCGCCCGACTCATGTACTACGGAGGCGACCTCGCCGAACTGCTGCTCGCCGTCGCGCTGTTCGCGTGGTGGTACCGCCGCGGGGCGGCGCGCGTACCGGCACCACCCGCCGGTCAGGTCGGCCGGTACTCCATTTCGGGCCGGCCGGGCGTGCCGTAGCGCGGGGTGCGGGTGACCCGGCCGGTGTCGGCCAGGTGCTCCAGGTAGCGGCGAGCGGTGACCCGCGACATGCCGGTGCGTTCGGCCACCTCGGACGCGGAGAGCCCGGGCCGGCGACGCAGCACCTCCAGCACGGTGTCGAGGGTCTGCGCGCCGAGCCCCTTGGGCAGGGTGCCCGGCGCGGTCCCGCGCAGGGTGGCGAACATGCGGTCCACCTCGTGCTGGGCGGCCACCGCCCCGCCCGCCGACGTCTGACGCCGGTACTCGGCGTACCGCTCCAGCTTGTCGCGGAAGGCCGCGAAGGTGAACGGCTTCAGCAGGTAGTGGGTCACCCCGAGCGCCACGGCGGCGCGCACCATCGCGAGGTCCCGGGCCGAGGTGACCGCGAGGACGTCGGCGTCGCTGCCGGCGGCCCGCATGGCCCGACACACCTCCAGGCCGGGCACGTCGGGCAGGTGCAGGTCGAGCAGCACCAGGTCGACCGCGTCCGCCCCGGTGCGGCGCAGCACGCGCAGCGCGTCCTGGGCGGTGTGCGCCACCCCGACCACCCGGAAGCCGGGCACGCGCTCGGTGTACGCGCGGTGCGCCTCGGCGATCAACTCCTCGTCCTCGACGACGAGCACCCGGATCTCGCTCACGACGGCTGCTCCGCGGGCACCGGCAGCCGCACCCGGAACACGGTCCCGCCGTCGGCCGCGGCGGCCACCTCGTGCCGGCCGCCGTGCCGGGCCAGCACCTGGCCGACCAGGGCGAGCCCGAGACCGCGGCCGCTCGCCTTGGTCGACCAGCCCCGGCGGAACGCGTCGGCCACCCGCTGCGGCGGCAGCCCGGCGCCGCTGTCGGTCACCTCGACGAGCACCTCGCCCGCCGTCTCGGCGACGTGGACGCGTACCCGGCGGGGCGGCTCTCCCGCGGCGACCGCCTCCAGCGCGTTGTCGACCAGGTTGCCCACCACCGTGAGCAGGTCCCCGACGGGCAGGGTGCCCACGTCGAGGTGGGAGGCCGGGTCGACGGTCAACTCGACGCCGCGCTCGGCGGCCTGGGCCGACTTGCCGAGCAGCAGGGCGGCCAGCGCCGGCTCGGTGATCGCCCCGACGACCTCGTCGGTGAGCTGCTGGGCCAGCGCCAGCTCCTCGGTGGCCAGCCGCACGGCCTCCTCGGTGCGGCCCAACTCGACCAGGGTGAGCACGGTGTGCAGGCGGTTCGCGGCCTCGTGCGCCTGCGAGCGGAGCGCCTCGGTGAGCCCCCGCACCGAGTCCAGCTCGCTGGTGAGGGCGCGCAGGTCGGTGTGGTCCCGCAGGGTCAGCACGGTGCCCATGGCCCGCCCGTCGGTGCCGGTCCGGCGGAGGTTGGCCACCAGCGCGCGGTCGGCGGTCAGGATCAGCTCGTCCCGGGCTGCCTGCTCCGTGGTGATCAGCTCGGTGAGGGCGGCGGGCAGGTCCACCTCGGCCACCGGCCGGTCGACCAGCGGTGCGTCGGCGGGCAGGCCGAGCAGACGCCGCCCCTCGTCGTTGATGAGGGCGATCCGCCGGTCCGGGCCGATCACCACGAGGCCCTCGCCCACCGAGTGCAGCACCGCGTCGTAGTACTCGTACATGCGGGTGATCTGGGCCGGGCCGAGGCCGTGGGTCTGCCGGCGCAGCCGACGGCTGAGCAGCCAGGAGCCGGCGGCGGCGAGGGCCAGCGCGGCGGCGGTGGCGAGGAGCAGGACGGGGGACTTCTCCAGCAGCTCCCGGTTGATCGCCTCGGTGGTGATGCCGACCGACACGAGTCCGACCACCGTGCCGTCGGTGTCGCGTACCGGCACCACCGACCGGACCGACTCGCCGAGGGTGCCGGTGTTGACCACGGTGATCGGCCGCCCGGCCAGCGCCGGCTCGATCTCGCCGATGAACGGCCGGCCGATCTGGGCCGGGTCCCGGTGCGAGTAGCGGGTGCGGTCGGGGGCCATCACCACCACGAAGTCGGTACGCGTCGCGCGCCGGATCGACTCGGCGTACGGCTGGAGCGTGGCGGACGGGTCGGGGGAGCGCAGCGCGGCGGCGACCGTCGGCGACCGGGCGATGGTCTCGGCGACGGCGAGCACCTCCTTGCGGGCCGCGTCGCTGGCGTCCGCCCGGGCGACCAGCGCGACGCCCGCCGTGGCCGCCGCGACCAGGAGCGTGACCACCACGACCTGGAGGGCGAACAGCTGCCCGGCGATGCTCCACTTCCGTCCGGTCATGTCTCCTCGTCGTGTGGTGGCCTCGCGGTCTCCGCTCCGTCGGCGGTCCAGGGTCGGTGAACAGAATGAACGCAAGGCTGATTCCGGCTGAGACCTGCGCCACAGTGTCTGCCATGCAGACCCCCACCACCAGCGCACCGGCTGCACGGTCCGGACGGGACCGCACCCACCTTCTCTACCTCGCGGTGATCGTCGCCGTTCTCGCGGGCATCGCCGTGGGCTTCGTGGCCCCCGACGCGGCGCAGGAACTCAAGCCACTGGGCACCGGCTTCGTCGCGCTGATCAAGATGATGATCAGCCCGGTCATCTTCTGCACCATCGTGCTCGGCGTCGGCTCCGTACGACAGGCGGCCAAGGTCGGCAAGGTCGGTGGCCTGGCGCTCGGCTACTTCCTCGTCATGTCGACCGTCGCGCTGGCCATCGGCCTGGTGGTCGGCAACATCGTGCATCCCGGGGCCGGGCTCCAGCTGAGCAACGAGCTGGCCGAGGCGGGCCAGAAGGCGGCCGGCACCGAGAGCGAGGGCACTGTCGACTTCCTGCTCGGGATCATTCCGACCTCGCTGCTCTCGGCGCTGACCGGCGGCGAGGTGCTGCAGACCCTGCTGGTCGCCCTCCTCGTCGGCTTCGGCGTGCAGAGCATGGGCCGGCGGGGCGAGCCCGTGCTGCGGGCCATCGGCACCATCCAGCGGCTCGTCTTCAAGATCCTCACCATGATCATGTGGCTGGCGCCGATCGGCGCGTTCGGAGCCATGGCCGCGGTGGTGGGCGCCACCGGCATGGACGCCCTGAAGAGCCTCGCGCAGATCATGCTCGGCTTCTACGTCACCTGCCTGATCTTCGTGCTGGTGGTGCTGGGCGCGCTGCTGTGGGCCGTGGCGCGGATCTCGATCTTCTCGCTGCTGCGGTACCTGGGCCGGGAGTTCCTGCTCATCGTCTCCACCTCGTCGTCCGAGTCGGCGCTTCCCCGGCTGATCGCGAAGATGGAGCACTTTGGTGTGAGCAAGCCGGTCGTCGGCATCACGGTCCCGACCGGGTACTCGTTCAACCTCGACGGCACGGCCATCTACCTCACGATGGCCTCGCTCTTCATCGCCTCCGCCCTGGGTGACCCGCTCTCCGTGGGCGAGCAGATCTCGCTGCTCGCCTTCATGATCATCGCGTCGAAGGGCGCCGCCGGCATCACCGGCGCGGGCCTCGCCACCCTCGCCGGCGGCCTCCAGTCCCACCGGCCGGAACTGGTGGACGGCGTCGGCCTGATCGTCGGAATCGACCGGTTCATGTCCGAGGCGCGGGCGGTCACCAACTTCGCGGGCAACGCCGTGGCCACCGTCCTCATCGGCCGCTGGACCGGTGAGTTCGACCGGGAGCAGGCCACCGCCGTGCTCTCCGGCGAGCGGCCGTTCGACGAGACCACGATGCTGGACGAGCACGACGACGACGAGCCGGCAGAGCGGCGACCCGAGGAGGCCGAGGCGCCCGCCGCGCGCTGACCCGGTCGCGCAGCAGGATCGTGGTGGGCGGTGGGCCTAGCGGGCCCGCTTCCCACCACGATCCGGTTCGCGGGGTGGCCAGGTGGCGAGGACGGCCGGCACCGGAAGGGGCTCGCCGGCCGGATCGGGCGCGGGAGCGGGAGTCCGGTCGAACCGGGGCGCCGGTGCCGGCTGGAGCGCCCCGCCGACCTCGACGAACGTGCCCCGGGCGGCGTTGTGCGGGTGCCGGTGCGCCTCGGTGGGAGCGAGCACCGGCGCCACGCAGGCGTCCAGATCGGCGAAGACGTCCGTCCACTCCTCCCGGGTCCGGCTCGCGAACCGCTCGGCGAACCGGCGGCGCAGCTCGTCCCAGCCCGCCGGGTCGTACTGGGGCGGCAGGTCCGGCTCGTCGGCCAGGCCCAGGCCGGTGAGGAGGGCCGCGTAGAACGCGGGCTCCAGCGCGCCGACCGCCATGAATTGCCCGTCAGCCGTGCGGTACCTGTCGTAGAACGGCGCCCCGCCGTCGAGCAGGTTCCGCCCGCGTGGGGCGGACCAGAGGCCCGCGCCGACCATGCCGTGCAGGAACGCGGTGAGCAGCGCCGAACCGTCCACCATGGCGGCGTCCACCACCTGCCCGAGGCCCGAGCGTTCGCGTTCGAGCAGCGCGGCGAGCACACCCACGGCGAGCAGCATCCCGCCGCCGGCGAAGTCACCGACGAGGTTCGTGGGCGCGTACGGCCGCTCACCGGCGCGACCGAGCGGCTCGAGCGCACCGGCCACCGCGATGTAGTCGATGTCGTGCCCCACCCGGGGCGCGAGCGGGCCGTCCTGCCCCCAGCCCGTCATCCGGGCGTACACCAGCCGGGGATTGCGGGCCCGGCAGACGTCCGGCCCGAAACCGAGCCGCTCGGCGACCCCCGGCCGGTACGCCTCGACCAGCACGTCCGCCCGCTCCACGAGGCGCAGCAGGTCGGTCACGCCGTCCGGTGACTTGAGGTCCAGCGCGGTGACCCGCCGGCTGCGCTGCAACGGCCCGCCCGGCGGAGCGGCGAGCCGTCCGGCGGCGGGACCGCCGGGCCGGTCGACGCGCACCACGTCGGCGCCGAGGTCGGCGAGCACCATGCAGCCGAACGGGGCGGGCGCGAGGCTCGCCAGTTCGACGACGCGCACCCCGGCGAGCGGCCCACCTCGGCCCGGCGCTCCCGGCGCCGGACCCGGCCCGCCCTCAGAGGGCACGCGCGATCAGCTCCTTCATGATCTCGTTGGTGCCGCCGTAGATCTTCTGCGCGCGGGCGTCGGCGTACATCCGGGCGATCGGGTACTCGGTCGTGTAGCCGTAGCCGCCGAACAGTTGCAGGCACCGGTCGATCACCTCGCACTGCCCCTCGGTGAGCCAGTACTTGGCCATGGCGGCGGTGGCCACGTCCAGCTCGCCGCGAGCGTGCCGGGCGATGCAGTCGTCCAGGAAGACGCGGCTGGCCCGCGTGCGGGTCGCGCACTCGGCGAGCACCATGCGGGTGTTCTGGTGCCCGAGCAGCGGCTTGCCGAACGCGGTCCGCTCCTTCGCGTACGCCACGGTCAGCTCGACGGCCCGTTCCATGGCGGCGACCGCGCCCACCGCGATCACCAGCCGTTCCTGGGGGAGCTGCTGCATGAGCTGTACGAAACCGAGCCCCTCGGCGCCACCCAGCAGGTTCGCGGCCGGCACGCGGAGCCCGTCGAAGAACAGCTCCGCCGTGTCGTTCGCGTGCAGCCCGATCTTGGACAGCAGCCGGCCACGCCGGAAGCCCTCCGGGTCGCCGCCCACCTCGCAGACGAGCAGCGAGATACCGGCGGCGCGCTGCTCCGGATCGGTCTTGGCGGCCAGGATGACCAGGTCGGCGAGCCCACCGTTGCTGATGAACGTCTTCGCCCCGGTCACCACGTAGTCGTCGCCGTCGCGCACCGCGCGGGTGCGCATCGCCTGGAGGTCCGAGCCGCCGTCCGGCTCGGTCATGGCGATGGCGCCGACCAGCTCACCGCTGCACAGGCCCGGCAGCCACCGCCGCTTCTGCTCCTCGCTGCCGTACGCCACGAGGTAGCCGGTCACGATGCCGTTGTGCACGGCGAGACCCAGGCTCGTCTCTCCGGCGTACGCCTGCTCGTGGAGCACGACGGCCTCGTGGGTGAAGTCGCCGCCCCCGCCGCCGTACTCGCCGGGGACGGAGAGACCGAGCAGACCCAGCTCGCCCGCGCGGCGGTAGTGGTCGCGGTCGGGGTGCCCCTGCGCGGACAGCCGGTCGGCGTGCGGCAGCACCTCCTTCACGAAGAAGCGGCGGGCAAGGTCGGCCAGGTCGTCGTGCTCGGGCGTGCGCCAGGGGGAGGAGTGGGGCATGGCCATCACGATCGCCTTCGCTCACCGGTGTGTCAACAAGCCCGGAACGGGGCGCCGGAGCCGTGAAACCGTGGTGAAGCCGCGTTGATCCGGCCGCCCCGCACGCTCCTTCCATGACAACCCCACGACCCCCGGCGATCGCCGCGACCGGCCTGCGCAAGTCGTACGGCGACCACGTCGTCCTCGACGGCATCGACCTGCACGTCCCCGAGGGGACCGTCTTCGCGCTGCTCGGCCCGAACGGCGCCGGCAAGACCACCACCGTCCAGATCCTGTCCACGCTGATCCGGGCCGACGGCGGCGACGTACGGGTCGTCGGCCACGACCTCGGGCGCGAGCCGGACCGGGTGCGCGCCGGCATCGGCGTGACCGGCCAGTTCTCCGCGGTGGACAACCTGCTCACCGGCGCGGAGAACCTGAGACTCATGGCGGACCTGCGTCATCTCGGGCGGGCCACGGGGCGCCGGCGGACCGCCGAGCTGCTCGAGCAGTTCGACCTGGTCGACGCGGCGGGCAAGCCCGCGGCCACCTACTCCGGGGGCATGCGGCGGCGGCTCGACCTCGCGATGACCCTGGTCGGCGACCCGCGGCTGATCTTCCTGGACGAGCCGACGGCCGGCCTCGACCCGCGCAGCCGCCGGGCCATGTGGGACATCATCCGCGAGTTGGTGGCCGGCGGGGTGACCATCTTCCTCACCACCCAGTACCTGGAGGAGGCCGACCATCTCGCCGACCGGATCGCCGTTCTCGACCGTGGCCGGCTCGTCGCCGAGGGGAGCGCCGCCGAACTGAAGCGGCTGGTTCCGGGAGGGCACCTCGAGCTGCGCTTCGCCGACGCCACGGGGCTGGCGGCGGCCGCCCGCGCCCTCGGCGAGGCACGCCGTGACGACGACGCGCTCACTCTGCGGGTGCCGAGCGACGGCGGCGTCCGGTCGCTGCGCGCCGTGCTCGACCGGCTCGACGACATCCACGTCGAGGTCGAGTCGCTGAGCGTGCACACGCCCGACCTCGACGACGTCTTCCTCACCCTGACCGGCCACGACACCGAAGAGAAGGTATTGGCATGAGCACGATGGCGCACACGCTGAGCGACTCGGTGACCATGCTGCGGCGCCAACTGCGCCACATGCAGCGCTATCCCTCCCTCACTTTCATGATCATCGCTGTCCCCGTGATCTTCCTGCTGCTCTTCGTCTACGTCTTCGGGGGCGCCCTCGGGGCGGGGCTCGGCGGACCCGCCGGGAGCCGCAGCGACTACGCCACCTACGTCACCCCGGGCATCCTGCTGATCACCGTGGCCGGGGTGGCGCAGGGAACGGCGATCTCGGTGGCCATGGACATGACCGAGGGCATCGTGGCGCGGTTCCGCACCATGTCCATCGCCCGGGTTTCCGTGCTGACCGGTCACGTCGTGGGGAGCCTCCTGCTCACCATGATCGGCCTCGCGGTGCTCACCGGCATCGCTCTGCTGGTCGGCTTCCGTCCCACCGCCGACGCGGTCGAGTGGCTGGCCGCGGCCGGGGTGCTCGCCGCGGTCACGTTCGCGATCACCTGGCTGTCGGTGGCGCTCGGCATGGTGACCAGGAGCGTCGAGACGGCGAGCAACCTGCCCATGCCGCTCATGCTGCTGCCGTTCCTGGGCAGCGGGTTCGTCCCCACCGACTCGATGCCGGCCGGGCTGCGCTGGTTCGCCGAGTACCAGCCGTTCACGCCCGTCATGGAGACCGTGCGCGGTCTGCTCGTGGGCGGGCCGATCGGTTCCAGTGCCGTGCAGGCGCTCGCCTGGTCCGCCGGGATCGCGCTGGTCGGCTACCTGTGGGCGCGCCGGCTCTACAACCGCGACCCCGTGCGGTGACCGTCCGCGCGGGCGGCCAGCGCCGACAGCGCGGTCGCCCGCAGCCCGGCCGCATCCAGGCGGGCGTACGACGACACCGCGTCGTCGTACGCCGCCCGGTCGGCCTGCTCGGCGTCCTGTCGGGCGCGGGCGGAGGACATGGTGGGTTGGAACTCGCGCAGGAAGCGGAACCGCTCCGCCAGGGCGACGAGCCGGGCGCCCGTGGCGGCGGCCCCGGGGTCGCCGGTGCGTCGGGCCCGCTCGACGTCCACCATGGCGAGCGCCAGCAGCAGCGTGCCGCAGACCGGCTGCTCCATGACGAACGCGGGCGGGTTGACGCACGGATCGGTCAGCATCCGGTGCAGGTGGTCGGTGAGTTGGCCGGGCAGCGCGGGCAGGAGATCGAGCCGGCCGCAGCGGGCGTGCGCGACGAGGGCGACGGCCTGGATCTGGAGCGCCCACGGGGTGGGGGCGGTCCCCTCGGCCTCGAACAGCGGGTCCGTCGACGCCGTGACCTGCGTGACGGCCTGCCGCCACAGCTCCAGCCCGCCGTCGACGTCCCCCCGGAAGAGGCGGACCTCGGCGCGGACGGCGGACTCGAACGACGCCAACCCGTAGGCGTCCTCGATGCCGTGCCGGGCCGCGAGGTCGAGCCAGCGCTCCGCCTCCTCGACGTCCCCGGCCCCCAGGTTGGCGAGCGCCAGCGCCCACCGGATCTGGATCACGTCCGCCCACGGCCCGGTTTCCTCCAACAGGCGCAGCGCCGCCGCGAGGTGCTGCCGCGCGACTTCCCACTCCTCCACCTGGGCGAGCAGTTCGCTGAGTCGGGAGTGGGCGAGGACCCGCAACCACGGACTGACGGTCGGCCCGAAAGTGTCGAGCATCCGTCGCGCCGCGTCGAGTGCGCCCTCCGGGTCGTCCTCCCGCTCGTGAACGTAGGTGGCGATGCAGTGGGCGAGGCCGGCCACCAGTGGCTCGGGGCGGGCCCGGAGCGCATGCAGCGCGGCGGGGTCGGCGGCGATCGGAGGAGAGGGCGTTCAGCACGATCGACAGCGCACCGGCCAGGGTTGCCGCCGACGGGGGCGGCAGGCGGCGCAGGGTGACCAGCGGGCGGGTCGGCCGAGGACCCTGGAGCATCATCGCGTTCACGGCGTTGAGGGCCGCCGCGGTCCGGGTGACCTCGACGAACGTCGGCTCGGGCCGGTAGTGCGAGAGCAGCGCCGCGGTCTCCTCGGCGAGCGGGATCGTCCGCGTGTAGGCGGCGTCCAGCGTCCAGATGCCGGCGAGCAGGGCCGTCGTGGCGGCCACGGTGGGCGCGTCGTCCCGGGCCAGCGCGATCCGGTGCGCCGCCACGATGTTGTCCTGCTCCGCGCGGATCCGCTGGGCGGCGACGAACCCGTCGGGGCCGAGCAGCGCGTCGTGGTGCGCGAGGCCGAGGTCCCGGGCCCAGGCGAGGAGATGGTCGGTCGCGGCGGCGGTCTCCCCGGCCTCGTCGCGGCGGGCGGCGCTGAACTCGCGGACCGTCTCGAGCATCCGCAGCCGTACGCCCGTCGAGGTTTCCTCGACCTTGAGCAGCGACTGGTCCACCAGGTGCTCGAGCACCGGCAACGGGTCGCCGTCGACCAGGTAGCGGGCCGCGTCGGCGGTGAACCCGCCGGGGAAGACGGACAGGGCGCGCATGGCGGCCCGGCTCTCCTCGTCGAGCAGGTTCCAGCTCCAGTCGACCACCGCGTGCAGCGTGTGGTGCCGCCGCGGCGCGTCCCGTGGCCCGCCGCGGAGCAGGGCGAACCGGTCGTCCAGCCGGCGGGCGATCTCCGTCACGGACATGGCCCGGACGCGGGCCGCCGCCAGTTCGACGGCGAGGGGCAGCCCGTCGAGGTGCCGGCAGAGTCCGGCCACCACCTCGGCGGGCAACTCGACGCCCGGGCGCGCGGCGCGGGCGCGCTGCCCGAACAGCTCCACGCTGGTGGCGAGCGTCAGCTCCGGCAGCAGGTGAACCGATTCGGAGGACAGGCCGAGCGGGGTGCGGCCGGTGGTCAGCACCCGCACGTCGCGGGTCGCCGCGACGAGCGCGCCGACCAGCTCGGCCGCGCCCCGGACCACGTGTTCGCAGTTGTCGAGCACCAGCAGCGCGGGCCCGGAACCGAGGGCGGCGGCGATGACGGCCGACGGCTCCCGTCCCGCGGCCATGGCCGCCACGGGAGCGCCGAGCGTCTCGCCGACACCGAGGGCGGTGGCCACCTCTCGGGCGACGTCGTCGTCGGTGCGTACGCCCGCGAGCGCCACGAGGTGGACGGTGCGCTGCTCGGCCTGCCGGGCGACCGCGTACGACAGCCGGGTCTTGCCCAGCCCGCCCGGTCCCACGATGGACACCACCCGCGAGGTGCGGAGCAGGGCGGTCACGGCGGCCACGTCGTCGTCGCGACCGAGCAGCGGGTTGGGCTCGTGGGGTACGCCGTGCCGCACCGCCGGCGGCTCGCCCCGCAGCAGGTCCCGCTGCACGGCCCGGAGCGCGGCGCCCGGATCCGTGCCCAGCTCGTCGCGGAGCGTCCGGCGGTACGCCTCGTACCGGCCCAGGGCCGTCGACGGGCCGGCCGTCGCGGCCTCGGCGCGCAGCAGCTCGGCCAGCAGCTCCTCGTCCCGTGGCAGGACGCCGGCCAGGTCGCCGAGCGGCCCGACGGCCTCCGCGTGCCGGCCGAGGCGGGCCAGCGCCAGCGCGCGGGCGCGCACCAGTGAGTGGTACGCCGGTGCGCGCTCGGCCCGCAGCGCGGCGAGCGGGTCGCCGCCGCCGGTCTCCTCGGGCGGCCCGGCCCAGTACGCGAGGCCGGCCTCGGCGTGGGCGAGCGCCGCCGCGTGGTCGCCGGCCCGCGCGCGCTCCGCGCTCGCGGCGGCGTGGGCCAGCACGGCCGCGGCGTCGACCTGCGCCTCGGTGAGGGTGAGCCGGTAACCGGTGGGCGTGCGCGCGATGACGTCCGCGCCGAGCTGCGCCCGGGCACGGGACATCAGGATCTGCACCGCCTTGGTGGGGTTCTCCGGCAGCTCGTCGGGCCAGAGCCCGGCGACCAGCCGGGCGGTCCCGCAGCCGGACCGTAGCTCACCGGCGAGCAGCGCGAGCAGGCCGCGCAGCCGCCGGCCGGTGATCTCCCGGCCCCGGAACGAGGCGTCCGCAAGCAGGATCAGCTCGGCGGTCACCGGACCAGGTTAGGCCCCGTCCCTCCCATCCCGTCGATCTTGCGGTTTCGGACCGCGATTCGCGGCTGGTGTCGCGGATGCCGGGCAGGAACTGCAAGATCGCGGGGCGTTGCGCGGGCGTGAAAATCTGCCCGGGCTCCGTGAGGGAGGTGTGAAAACCGTCGACCTCTCCGGGCGGCGCGGCATCAGATGGCGAGCCGGGGGCCCGATGGGCGGGCCCGCTCGTACCGGCGGAGGCAGGGCCGTGAAGGTCGATCAGGACGGGGACGGCGGGACGCGAGATGGGGGGACGCCGACCGGGATCGGGGTCGCGACAGGCGCCGTACTGGTCGTCGGCGCGACGCTGCTCGCCGCGGCGCTCTTCCCACCGGGCGACCTGCCCGCCCGAGTGACAGTCGTGGCGATCGGGGTCGGCGGGTACGCCGCCCTCGTACCGGGCCTGCGGGCGCTGGCCGGAGTGACCCTGCTGGCGGTGGGCTGCTTCGTCGGATTCCTGGTCAACCGGTTCGGCGAGCTGACCGGCGCCTCGGGCGAGGCCTGGGCGTACACCCCGGCGCTCGTGTTCGCCGGTGCCCTGGGCGCGGCCTACCGGCGCCTGCGGCTCTCGACGCGGAGGCCGGCCTGTGGCCCGGCTCACCGGTAGGAGGGCGGCCCGTGAAGAGGGCGTCAAAAAGCCGTAGGCCGCCGTCACGGTCCCGTTATAGCCCCTGTCGTGCGGGTTTTCCGGGGGCTTTGATTGCCCGGCGCGATCGGCAGTCGGTCGCGACGAACCTTATCCGTACGAGGAGTCAGCGTGTCTGACGTGGTGTTCGTGGTCCTGACGGTGGCGCTCTTCGCGGCGCTCGCCCTGGTGGTCCGGGCGGTGGAGAAGCTGTGAGCGCGGTCAACGCCGTCGGCCTGGTGCTCGCGATCGGCCTCGGGATCTTCCTGGTGGTCGCCCTGCTGTTCCCGGAGCGCTTCTGATGACCATGACAACAGCCGGCGTCATCTTCATTCTGTCGCTGGTGGTGGCGCTGGTCGCCATCTACAAGCCGTTCGGCGACTACATGTATCGGGTCGTCTCCGGCACCCGGCAGTCCCGCGTCGAGCGCGGGATCTTCCGGCTCGTCGGGGTCAACCCGGCCGCCGAGCAGAGCTGGGGCGTGTACGCGCGCAGCGTGCTGGCGTTCTCGGCCGTGTCGCTGCTGTTCCTCTACCTGCTCCAGCGTGTGCAGGACAAGCTCTGGCTGTCGCTGGGCTTCGACCCGGTGGCGCCGCACGGCGCGTGGAACACCGCCGTGTCGTTCGTGACCAACACCAACTGGCAGTCGTACTCCGGTGAGTCGACCATGGGCCACCTCGTGCAGATGGCCGGCCTCGCGGTGCAGAACTTCGTCTCCGCGGCCGTCGGCATCGCCGTCGCGATCGCCCTGGTCCGCGGCTTCGCCCGGCACCGCAGCGAACACCTGGGCAACTTCTGGGTCGACCTGACCCGGATCACCGTCCGCATCCTGCTGCCGGTCGCCGTGCTCGGCGCGTTCGCGCTGATGCTCGGTGGTGTGGTCCAGAACCTTTCGGGCGGCACGGACGTCACCACGGTGGCCGGTGCCGGCCAGACGATCACCGGCGGGCCGGTGGCCAGCCAGGAAGTGATCAAGCTGCTGGGCACCAACGGCGGTGGCTTCTACAACGCCAACAGCGCCCACCCGTTCGAGAACCCGACGTCGTGGACCAACTGGATCGAGATCTTCCTGATCCTGATGATCCCGTTCAGCCTGCCCCGGGTCTTCGGCCGGATGGTCGGCCAGAACCGCCAGGGGTACGCCATCGCGGCCGTGATGGCCATCCTCGCGCTGGCCAGCGTCACGCTGACCAACGTCTTCGAGCTGAGCGGGCACGGCACCGTGCCGCAGGCGATCGGCGCGGCGCTGGAGGGCAAGGAGGTCCGGTTCGACGTGTCGAACTCGGCCACCTTCGCCGCGGCGACCACGTTGACCTCCACGGGCGCGGTCGACTCGTTCCACGACTCGTTCACCCCGCTCGGCGGCATGGTGCCGCTGCTCAACATGATGCTCGGCGAGGTCGCGCCCGGTGGTGTGGGCTCCGGTCTCTACGGCCTGCTCATCCTCGCGGTGATCACGGTCTTCGTGGCCGGCCTCATGGTCGGTCGGACGCCGGAGTACCTCGGCAAGAAGATCGGCGCCCGGGAGATCAAGTTCGCCTCGCTGTACTTCCTCGTCATGCCGGCGCTCGTGCTCATCGGCACGGCCGCGGCGTTCGCCACCGGCAACAACGAGACGGCGCTCAACGTCGGCCCGCACGGCCTGTCGGAGGTGCTCTACGCCTTCACCTCGGCCAGCAACAACAACGGGTCCGCGTTCGCCGGCATCACCGTGAACACCACCTGGTGGGACACCGCGCTCGGGCTCTGCATGCTGCTCGGCCGGTTCCTGCCGATCATCTTCGTGCTCGCCCTGGCCGGCTCGCTGGCCCGCCAGCAGCCGACGCCCGCCTCCGAGGGCACCCTGCCCACCCACCGGCCCCTCTTCGTCGGGATGGTCACGGGCGTCACGGTGATCCTCGTCGCGCTGACCTTCCTGCCCGCCCTCGCGCTCGGCCCGCTGGCCGAAGGGCTCTGATCTCCCATGGAGAACGAGAACATGTCCGTCACGTCGGTGACATCCGGGGCCGGCGAGGAACCGACCCCCGGCACGCCCGCCACCCAGGGCAACCGGGTCGGCGGCGGCCTGCTCGACCCGAAGCAGCTGGTCCGGTCCCTGCCGGACGCGCTGCGCAAGCTCGATCCGCGCACGCTGTGGCGCACCCCGGTCATGCTGATCGTCGAGATCGGCGCCGTCTTCACCACCGTGCTGGCGATCACGGACCCGTCCGTGTTCGCCTGGGCCATCACCGTCTGGCTCTGGCTCACCGTGGTCTGCGCGAACCTCGCGGAGGCCGTGGCGGAGGGCCGGGGCAAGGCGCAGGCCGCCACCCTCCGGCAGGCCAAGCGTGACACCATCGCCACCCGCCTCATCGGGTGGCGGCCGGGTGTCTCGGCGAACGCATACCGGGACGAGGCGGTGCCCGCGCCGGAGCTGAAGCAGGGCGACATCGTCCTGGTCGAGGCGGGCGGCACGATTCCCGGCGACGGTGACGTCGTCGAAGGCATCGCGAGTGTCGACGAGTCGGCGATCACGGGCGAGTCGGCCCCCGTCATCCGGGAGTCCGGCGGCGACCGCAGCGCGGTCACCGGCGGCACCCGGGTCCTGTCCGACCGGATCGTCGTGAAGATCACCCAGAAGCCGGGCGAGAGCTTCATCGACCGGATGATCGCCCTCGTCGAGGGCGCCAACCGGCAGAAGACGCCGAACGAGATCGCGTTGAACATCCTGCTCGCCGCGCTCACGATCATCTTCCTGATGGCGGTGGTGACCCTCCAGCCGCTCGCGATCTTCTCGAAGGGCTTCCAGGCCGCCGCGACGGACACCGGCGCGATCACCGACAGCGGCGTCACCGGCGTAGTGCTCGTCTCGCTGCTCGTCTGCCTGATCCCCACCACCATCGGCGCGCTGCTCTCGGCCATCGGCATCGCCGGCATGGACCGCCTCGTGCAGCGCAACGTGCTCGCGGTGAGCGGACGCGCGGTCGAGGCGGCGGGCGACGTGAACACCCTGCTGCTCGACAAGACCGGCACGATCACCCTCGGCAACCGGCAGGCGTCCGAGTTCCTGCCCGTCGAGGGGGTCGCCGCCGCGGACGTCGCCGACGCGGCGCAGCTCTCCAGCCTTGCCGACGAGACCCCGGAGGGGCGTTCGGTGGTGGTGCTCGCGAAGAACGAGTACGGGCTGCGCGAGCGCGAGCCCGGTGTCATGCCGCACGCCACGTTCGTGCCGTTCAGCGCGCAGACCCGGATGAGCGGCGTCGACCTCGGCGCGGAGAGCGTCGACGGTGGCGTGCGCCGCATCCGCAAGGGCGCCGCCTCCGCGGTCATGAAGTGGGTACGCGACAACGGCGGCCACCCGACCGGCCAGGTCGGCGAGCTGGTCGACGCGATCAGCGGCACCGGCGGCACACCGCTGGTGGTCGCCGAGCACCTCGACGGCCAGCCGGCCCGCGCGCTCGGTGTCATCCACCTGAAGGACGTGGTCAAGTCCGGGATGCGCGAGCGGTTCGACGAGATGCGCCGGATGGGCATCCGGACCGTCATGATCACCGGCGACAACCCGCGTACCGCGAAGGCGATCGCGGACGAGGCCGGGGTGGACGACTTCCTGGCCGAGGCCACGCCCGAGGACAAGCTCGCCCTCATCCGGAAGGAGCAGGAGGGCGGCCGGCTGGTCGCCATGACCGGCGACGGCACCAACGACGCGCCCGCGCTCGCCCAGGCGGACGTCGGCGTGGCCATGAACACCGGCACGTCGGCCGCCAAGGAGGCCGGCAACATGGTGGACCTCGACTCGGACCCGACGAAGCTCATCGAGATCGTCGAGATCGGCAAGCAGTTGCTGATCACCCGGGGCGCGCTGACCACGTTCTCCATCGCCAACGACGTGGCGAAGTACTTCGCGATCATCCCGGCCATGTTCGCCGGCCTCTACCCGAGCCTGGACGCGCTCAACATCATGCGGCTGGCCAGCCCGGAGTCGGCGATCCTCGCCGCGGTGATCTTCAACGCGATCATCATCGTCGTGCTGATCCCACTCGCCCTGCGCGGCGTGCGGTACCGGCCGGCCAGCGCGTCGAAGCTGCTCAGCCGGAACCTTTGGCTCTACGGCCTGGGCGGCCTCGTCGTGCCGTTCCTCGGCATCAAGCTCATCGACCTGCTCATCCAGTTCATCCCAGGGATCTCGTGATGCGCCTACCAAGCTGGATCGCCCAGCACCTCGCCGCCCTGCGGGCCGTGCTCGTCTTCACGGTGCTGCTCGGCCTGGCCTACCCACTCGCGATGGTCGCCGTGGGCCGGATTCCCGGCCTCGACGGCAAGGCCGCCGGCTCCCTCGTCAGCGTCGAGGGACGCACCGTGGGCAGCAGCCTCATCGGGCAGTCGTTCACCGACGCGGACGGGAACCCGATCGCCCGCTACTTCCAGAGCCGCCCGTCGGCCGCCGGCGACGGCTACGACCCGACCGCCACCTCGGCCAGCAACCTCGGCCCGGAGAGCGTGGTGGACACCATCGCCACCGACCCGGAGGAGTCCTCGCAGAGCCTGCTCACCCAGGTCTGCGAGCGCAGCAAGGCCGTCGGTGACCTCGACGGCGTGGACGGCAGCCGGCCGTTCTGCACCCCGGACGGGGTCGGCGCGGTGCTCGCCGTGTTCCGCGCCGGCGGGCTGACCGGCCCCGTCACCCGGGTGGTCAGCGTGAACCAGGTCGCCCCGGCCACCCCGTTCCTCGGCAGCTACCAGGGGGTGCCGGTGGAGCTGGCCCAGGCCGGCCACGACTACGTGGCCGAGGGCGGGATCGTCACTCCGATCCGCGGCGACGCGCCCGCCTCCCCGGCGGTGCCCGCCGACGCCGTGACGGCGAGCGGCAGCGGCCTCGACCCGCACATCAGCCCGGCGTACGCCGCACTCCAGGTGAACCGGGTCGCGCGCGAGCGCGGCGTGGACCCGGCTGCGGTCCGGCGCATGGTCGAGGAGCACACCACCGGCCGGGCGCTCGGCTTCCTGGGCGAGCCCGGCGTCAACGTGCTGGAACTCAACCTGGCGCTGGACCGGGAGTTCCCGGCCCGCTGAGTCCTCCGAACAGGCGGGGCGGGGCCACCTCGGTGGCCTCGCCCCGTACCGTCACAGCAGGGAAAGGATGGGTCCGTGCCACGAGGAGAGCTGCGCATCTACCTGGGCGCCGCCCCGGGCGTCGGCAAGACGTACGCCATGCTGGAGGAGGCGCACCGGCGGGCCGAGCGGGGCACCGACGTGGTGATCGGGCTGGTCGAGACCCACGGCCGCAAGCACACGGCGGCCATGATCGGCGACCTGGAGCAGGTGCCCCGCCGCACCATCGAATACCGCGGCACCGAGTTCGGCGAGATGGACGTCGACGCGGTGCTCGCCCGCCGGCCCCAGGTGGCCGTGGTGGACGAGCTGGCGCACACGAACGTGCCCGGCTCGCGCAACGGCAAGCGCTGGCAGGACGTTCAGGAGCTGCTCGACGCCGGCATCGACGTGCTCTCCACGGTCAACATCCAGCACCTCGAGTCGGTCAACGACGTGGTCGCGCAGATCACCGGGACCGTCCAGCGGGAGACCGTGCCCGACGAGATCGTGCGCGCTGCCGAGCAGGTCGAGCTGGTCGACATGACGCCGGAGGCGCTGCGCCGGCGGATGGCGCACGGCAACATCTACCGGCCCGACAAGATTGACGCGGCGCTGGGCAACTACTTCCGGGTCGGCAACCTCACGGCCCTGCGCGAACTCGCGCTGCTCTGGCTGGCCGACAAGGTCGACGAGCAGCTCGGCCGCTACCGGGACCAGCAGGGCATCGCCGAGACCTGGGAGGCCCGGGAGCGGGTGGTCGTGGCGCTCACCGGCGGGCCCGAGGGGGAGACGTTGGTCCGCCGGGCGGCGCGGATCGCGGCCCGCAGCAAGGGCGCCGACCTGCTCGCCGTGCACGTGGCCCGCAGCGACGGGCTGGTCGGGGCCGACCCGGCGCAGCTCGCCCGGCAGCGGGTGCTCGTGGAGAGTCTCGGCGGCACCTACCACCAGGTGCTCGGCGCCGACGTGCCGGCCGCCCTGCTCGACTTCGCCCGGGGCGTCAACGCCACCCAGCTCGTGCTCGGCGCCAGCCGCCGCGGTCGGTTCGCCCAACTGTTCTCCCGCGGCGTCGGCGTGACCACCATCGCGCACTCCGGCGCCATCGACGTGCACCTCGTCACGCACACCGAGGCCGGCCGCGGGCGCCGGGCCGCCGGGGTGCCGGCGGCGCTCTCCCGGCCCCGGCGCCTGCTCGGCTTCGCCCTCGCGGCGCTCGGCGTGCCGCTGCTCACGCTGCTGCTGAAGGTCATGCCCGACCTCACGCTCGCCAGCGACATCCTGCTCTTCCTCGCCGGGGTCGTGGCCGTGGCGCTGGTCGGCGGGCTCTGGCCCGCGCTGGTCGCCGCGCTCGGCGGGTCGCTGATCCTCAACTGGTTCTTCACCCCGCCCTTCTACACGCTGACCATCGCCGAGCCGGACAATCTGCTCGCCCTGGCCGTCTTCGTGGGGGTCGCGGTCTCGGTCAGCTGGATCGTGGACGTCGCGGCCCGGCGTACCCGGGAGGCCGCGCGCGCCGCCGCCGACGCGCAGACCCTCGCCGCGGTGGCCGGGGGCGTCCTGCGCGGCGGGCGGCCGCTGATCGCGCTGCTCGACCAGCTCCGGGAGACGTTCGGGCTGCGGGCCGTGAGCGTGCTGGAACTCGCCGAGGAGGCCACCGGCCGGCCGGCCCGGGCCCGGGAGGAGCGGGCGTGGTGCGTCGTGGCGAGCGTCGGCGACCAGCCGGCCACCACGCCGGACGTCGGCGAGACGACCGTGCCGGTCGACGAGCGGATCACCGTCGTGCTCTGCGGCCGGCGGCTCGAGGCCGCCGACCGCCGGCTGGTCGAGGCGTTCGCCGCGCAGGCCGCGGTGGCGCTGCGGCAGGAGCGGCTGGCCGAGGAGGCGGCCACCGCCCGCCCGCTGGCCGAGGCCGACCGGATGCGGACCGCGCTGCTCGCCGCGGTGAGCCACGACCTGCGTACGCCGCTCGCCTCGGCGAAGGCCGCGGTGACCAGCCTGCGCAGCCCCGACGTCGAGTTCGACGAGGAGGACCGGGCCGAGCTGCTGGCCACCGCCGAGGAGTCGCTGGACCGGCTGGCCCGGCTCGTGGCCAACCTGCTGGACATGAGCCGGCTCCAGGCGGGCGTGCTCGGCCTCATCCCGGCCGTCATCGGCCTCGAGGACGCGGTGCCCCGCGCCCTCGACGAGCTGGGGCCGCCGGCCGCGGGCGTCACCACCGACATCCCCGCCGACCTGCCGGCCGTCACGGCCGACCCGGGCCTGCTGGAACGGGTGCTCGTCAACATCGTCGCGAACGCCCTCCGGTACAGCCCGCCCGACCAGCCGCCCACGGTCACCGCGAGCGCCCACGCCGGTCAGGTCGAGCTGCGGGTCATCGACACCGGCCCGGGCATTCCGGAGGACCAGTGGGAGCACGTGTTCCTGCCCTTCCAGCGCCTCGGCGACCGGGACAACCAGACCGGGGTGGGGCTCGGGCTGGCGCTCTCCCGGGGGCTCGCCGAGGCGATGGGGGGCAGTCTCACCCCGGAGACCACGCCGGGTGGTGGACTGACGATGGTGCTGCGGCTGCCGGCCGCCACCGCGGGCATGGTGGAGGGACCACAGGAATGACACGCGTCCTGGTCGTCGACGACGAGCCGCAGATCCTGCGGGCGCTGCGGATCAACCTGCGCGCCCGCCGGTACGACGTCGACGTCGCCGACAGCGGCGCCGGCGCGCTCAAGGCCGCCGCCGGCCACCCACCCGATCTCGTCGTCCTCGACCTCGGCCTGCCCGACATGGACGGGGTCGAGGTCATCCGTGGCCTGCGCGGGTGGACCAGCGTGCCGATCATCGTGCTCTCCGGGCGGGCCGGCAGCGAGGACAAGGTGGAGGCGCTGGACGCGGGCGCCGACGACTACGTGACGAAGCCCTTCGGCGTCGAGGAGTTGCTCGCCCGCATCCGGGCGGTCACCCGGCGGCTCAGCCCCGCCAGCGAGACGGGCGCCACCCTGCGCGTGGGACGCCACGCCGTCGACCTCGCCGACCGTACGGTCACCCGGGACGACGGCACCGAGGTCAAGTTGACGCCCATCCAGTGGGCCGTGCTCGAGAAGCTGCTGCGCCACCCCGGCAAGCTGGTGAGCCAGCGGCAGCTCCTGCACGAGGTGTGGGGGCCGGAGTACGAGAACGAGAGCAACTACCTGCGGCAGTACCTGGCCCAGCTGCGCCGCAAGCTGGAGGACGACCCGGCGCGCCCCCGGCACCTCATCACCGAGCCCGGGATGGGCTACCGCTACCGCCCCTGACGGTCGCTGCTAGACCTCCGGGATGCCGGCGAGCGCGGTGACGGGCTGCCGGGGGACCGGCGCCTGCCGCGGCTCGGGCCGCACGGGCGGCGCCACGAGCAGCGGGTCCACCTGGATCCGCTCGATGCCCAGCGGGCGCAGCATGCTCCGCAGCGCCGACTCGCAGAGCCGGATCCACGGCTGGTCGTCGCCCATCGCGGCGGCGAGCCGTTCCGGTGCCGTGAAGGCGAGACCGACCCGCTCCCCCTGCGGGAGCCGGCCGGTCCGTACGGTCAGGGAGTCTCGCCCCGGCGCGGTGCGTACCGGGACGAGGTAGGTATCCGGGACGTCGTCGTCCATCGTGGTGCCTTCCAGGAGAGGTGGTGGGCCGGCCGGCGGCCGGTCACGGGGTGAAACGCTCGAGGTCGCGGCCGAAGCGGCGGATCGCGTCGGCGCGCGCCCAGGCCGGGGCGGGCACCGCCACCACGGGCACGACCGCCCGGGTCACGCAGTACCGGGTGACGTGCCCGCCGCCGCCGAACCGGCCGCGGCGCGGGCTGCCCACCACGAGGAGGTCGTTGGCGCGGCACGCGTGGTCGACGAGCACCTGACCGGCGTAGCCCTGCTCCGCGACGAGCCGCACGGGCACGTCGTGGGGCACGCCGCCCAGCGCCGCGTCGAAGGCCTCCCGCACGTACGCGCGGGCTGCCCGGGCCAGGTCCTCCTGCCAGAGCCACGGCATGGTGCCGGGCCGCCAGACCGGTACGAACGTCCACGCCCGTACGGCGTGGAGGTAGGCGCCGTCGCGGCGAGCGAGTCGGACGGCGGTGCGCAGCGCCGCCAGCCCGGCGAAGGACCGGTCGACGCCCACGATGACCCGGGGGGCGGGCGAGAGGCGGTTCATGCCGGGAACGGCAGGCATGCCGGTGCGGTGCGGGTCGCCGGTCCGGCGACGGCGGCGGCCGTGACGGCCGCCGGTCCGGCCGGGTCGGCCACGGTGACGGCCGCCGGTCCGGTGACGTCGGCCGCCGGTCCGGCGACGGAGAGGTCCAGGGCACGCAGGATCGTGTGCGTCACGACCACCTCGGCGCCGGCGCGGCGGCGCAGGTCGGCGATGGCGCGGTGCAGCGTGGTGAGGCTCGCGGCGGACAGCCGGACCACCGCGTCGACGTCCGCCGCGATCCACCAGGCGGCGACCGCGCACGGTTCGCCGCGCAGGTGTTCCAGCAGGCGGCTGCCGGGTGTGGCCGTGGTCAGCCGGACCGCGACGAGCACCTCGTGCCGCCGTTCCGGCTCCTTCGTCGTGGGACGGCCGGCCCCGCTCGACGTCCGCCGGGACTGCCGCCCGACGTCCGCCGGCCCGGGGTCGCACCGACCCGACCATCTCGCCGTCATGTCGCCATCGTGGCGCGGTCGCGGACCGCGGCGCCGGTGCCGATACGGGGATTTGACGGCGCCCGCCGGATTCTTGACGCCCTGTTGACGAGCGTTCCGACAGCGGGAGGGTCAGCCGCCGCGGGCATGGATCGGCGCCTGCCGGGTACGGCGGCTCCGGAGCGTAGCCGTCGACGATCGGAGGCAGTCACCCATGGCCAGCGTCACCAAGTCGATGCTCGACGCGTACCCGAAGTCGATCAACCTGGACCGGGCGAAGCTCGCCACGGTGATCGACACGCTCAACGCCTGCGCCCAGGCCTGCACCGCCTGCGCGGACGCCTGCCTCAGCGAGGACGACATCGCGGAGCTGGCCAAGTGCATCCGGACGGACCTGGACTGCGCGGACGTCTGCACGACGACCGCGCGGGTCCTGTCCCGGCACACCGGCTACGACGCCAACGTCACCCGCAGCCTCCTGGAGGCGTGTGCCACCACCTGCCGGGCCTGCGGCGACGAGTGCGCCCGGCACGCCGAGCGGCACGAGCATTGCCGGATCTGCGCCGAGGCCTGCCGCGACTGCGAGCGGGCCTGCCGGGACCTGCTGGCCACCATCAGTTGACGAAACGCCGCCGACCGCCCGGGGACGAGCCCGGGGCGGTCGGCGGGACGCGCGGTGTCAGCGCTTGGCCTGCTGCTTCGCGGCCTGCGGGCTCATGCCCTTCTCCGCCCTCTTCAGGGCGTCCTTCAGCTGGCTCTCCGTCATCTTGGAGTTGCCCTCGATGCCCGCGTTGTGGGCGCGCTGACGCAGATCGTGCAGTTGCTCCCGGCCGGTCATCTCAGCCTCCATCCGTGGAACGGGCGCGAGGCACGGCCTCGCGCCGGGCAACCGCACGCTTTCCCGCCGCCCCCGAGGGCAAACCGGCGCCGCGGTCAGTGCACGCCCCGCCGCCGGCCCTGTTGCCGGGGTTCATCAGTGGTACGGGTGGTGACGCTGAGCTGCCCGTCGGATTCCATGCGGGCCTCGCGTACCTTCCCGATGTCGTCGATGCCCTGCTCCCGCAGCTGCTGGCGCAGCTCCTCGTCCGTGATGAGTTCGCGGCGCATGTTGCGGTGCAGCATCCGCCCGTCCCGGACCAGGACCAGCGAGCCGGGTCGGATGAGACGGGCCGCGGCCGGCCACCGGTACGCGACGGCGTCCAGCAGGTACGACCAGCCGATGATCACCGACACGAGCAGCACCCCGTCGGTGATGGACGTGTAGTTGCCCGACATGCCGTTCTGGGCGGCGTCGGCGAGCAGCACGATGACCAGCAGGTCCGTGACACCCGTGGTGCCGCTCTCACGCTTGAGGATGACCCGGAGCAACCCGAACAGCGTCAGGTACATGACGCTGCCCCGAACGATGGTTTCCAGCAGCGGCGTGCTCGGTACGAAGAGCTGCCCCCAGTCGGCCACGGCAGCGGCTACCCGGGCCCCGCGCCGCCATTCCTCACCCGGTGGGCCGCCGGTCGCCGATGCGGTCCGTTTCCGCTGCGCCGAGCGGCCCAGGTGTGAGGATCGGTGGCGTGGAGACAAGTAGGGGCGGGGAGGAAGGCGTCGCGAGGGCCGGAGCGCCGGAGCGGGCGTACAACAGGGCGACGGGCCGGGTCGTGCCGGTCCCGGCGGCCTGACGACGAAGGGAGTGGATCATGGTTGACCGGATCGCCGACCCCTGGGGTCCCCGCACCCCGTACGGGCCCGGGCAGGAGTGGCCGGTGCGGGTGGACACCTTCCTCGACCGCGACCTGCGTGAGTCGGATGTGGACTCCTGGGTGCAGTCGGCGTCCGTGCTGCACTCCAACGGCGACGCGCTCGACATCGCGGTGCGCGACGGCCGGATCGTGGGCGTGCGGGGCCGTGCCGTCGACCGGGTCAACCGGGGCCGCGTCGACCCGAAGGACCTGTACGGCTGGCAGGCCAACCACAGCCCGGACCGGCTGACCCGCCCGCTCGTGCGCGAGGGCGGCCGGCTCGTCGAGACCGACTGGGACACCGCCATGGGGCGGATCGTGGCCCGGTCGAACGAGCTCCTCGGCGGGCCGGGTGGCTGGGGCCACTTCGGCTTCTACACCACCGGCCAGCTCTTCCTCGAGGAGTACTACACGCTCGGCGTGATCGGCAAGGCCGGCATCGGCACCCCGCACATGGACGGCAACACCCGGCTCTGCACGGCGACCGCCGCCGCGGCGCTCAAGGCGACGTTCGGCGCGGACGGCCAGCCCGGGTCGTACACCGACATCGACCACTGTGACGCCATCGCGCTGTGGGGGCACAACGTCGCGGAGACGCAGACCGTGCTGTGGATGCGGATGCTGGACCGCCGGCGCGGGCCCAACCCGCCCGCGATGCTGGCCGTCGACCCGCGGTCCACGGCGGTGACCCGCGAGGCCGACCTGCACCTCGCGGTCCGCAACGGCACGAACATGGCACTCATGAACGGCCTGTTGCGGGAGATCATCCGCAACGGCTGGTACGACGAGGATTACGTGGCCGCGCACACCCTCGGCTTCGACGAGCTGGCCCGTACGGTCGACGGCTACCCGCCGGAGCGGGTGGCGGACATCTGCGACGTCCCCGCCGCCGACGTGCGGCGCGCCGCGGAGCTGCTCGGCACCTCCCGGCGGCTGCTCTCCACCGTGCTCCAGGGCTTCTACCAGTCCAACCAGGCCACGGCGGCGTCCTGCCAGGTCAACAACCTGCACCTGCTGCGGGGGATGATCGGCCGCCCGGGCGCGGGGATCTACCAGATGAACGGCCAGCCGACCGCCCAGAACACCCGGGAGACCGGCGCGGACGGGGACCTGGCCGGGCTGCGGAACTGGGACAACCCCGAGCACATCGCCGAGCTGGCTCGGTTGTGGAACGTCGAACCCGAGGTGATCCCGCACTGGTCGCCGCCGACGCACGCCATGCAGATCTTCCGGTACGCCGAGCAGGGCTCGATCAAGCTGCTCTGGATCAGCGCCACCAACCCGGCGGTCTCCCTGCCCGACCTGTCCCGCATCCGGAACATCCTGCGCAAGCCCGAGCTGTTCGTGGTGGTGCAGGACCTCTTCCTGACCGAGACGGCCGCGCTCGCCGACGTGGTGCTGCCGGGCGCGACCTGGGGCGAGAAGACCGGCACGTTCACCAACGTGGACCGGACGGTGCACCTCAGCGAGAAGGCCGTCGACCCGCCCGGTGAGGCCCGCGCCGACCTGGACATCTTCCTCGACTACGCCCGGCGGATGGACTTCCGCGACCGGGACGGCCGACCGCTCATCCGGTGGACGACGCCGGAGGAGGCGTTCGAGGCGTGGAAGGAGTGCTCCCGGGGGCGGCCCTGCGACTACACCGGCCTCACCTACGACAAGCTCCGCGGCGGCAGCGGCGTCCAGTGGCCGTGCACCGACGCCGCGCCCGACGGCACCGAACGCCTCTACACCGACGGGGTCTTCCCGACGGACCCGGAGGTGTGCGAGACCTACGGCCAGGACCTGGCCACCGGCGCCGAGTTCACGGCCGAGGAGTACAAGGCGAAGCAGCCGGGCGGACGCGCGTTCCTGCACGCCGTCGAATACCGGCCCTCGCCCGAGGTGCCCGACGACGAGCACCCGCTGCTCCTCACCACCGGCCGCACCGTCTACCAGTTCCACACCCGTACGAAGACCGGCCGCGCGCCGCAGCTCAACGACGCCGCGCCGGACGTCTGGGTGGAACTCAACCCGACCGACGCCGAGCGCCTCGGCATAGCCGAGGGCGACCTCGTGGGGATCGCCTCGACGCGCGGCGCCGTGCAGGCCCGCGCCCGAATCAGCGGCATCCGGCCCGGGGTGGTCTTCCTGCCCTTCCACTACGGCTGGTTCGACCAGGAGCCGGCCGAGCGTACGCCCCGAGCCGCCAACGAACTCACCATCACCGCCTGGGACCCGGTGTCGAAGCAGCCGCTCTTCAAGGTCGCCGCGGTGGCCGTGGCCCGGCTCGGCGACGGTGGCGGCGTACCCGCACCGGCACCGACCGTCGGCGGCAGCGCGCCCATGGTGGCGATCGTCCCGGCCACGGTCGGCGGCCCGGCCGCCGAGGCGACCTCCGTCGAAGGGAAGTGACGATGCATCTCGCGCACTATCTCGGCCTGCTGCACCGGGCCCAGGTCAACCTCGCCGACGCGTTCCGGGAGGTCGGCGCCGCGCACCGGGACGAGGCCGACGTCTACCACCTCTGCGACCAGCAGGCGCAGCGCTGCGACGAGCACGCCGAACAGCTGCGCCCGTTCGCCGCCCGGTACGCCGAGGAGGCGCCCGCCGAGCCGGACCGGCTGCACTCGCAGCTGTTCACGGGCACCCGCACCGGCGGCATCGGGCTCCTGCGGGACCTCCAGGACCTCTACCTGATGGCCGCCGAGTGCGACATCGCCTGGACGGTCGTCGGGCAGGCCGCGTACGGCGCCCGGGACCGGGAGCTGCTGGCGGTCGTGAAGCGCTGCGAGGGGGAGACCTCGATGCAGCTCAAGTGGCTGCGTACGCGAATGAAGCAGGCCGCCCCGCAGGCGCTCGTGGTGGCCGAGTGAGCGGCGGCTTCACCCCGGCAGGCGCCCGGGCCGGTCGGGTCAGTGCGGGTTGCCGGCCGTGAGCCGTAGCGTGAAGCCGGCGGCGCCCCGACGCAGGCTCACGTGGTTGCACGACTGGTAGGTGATCCACAGGCCGAGGCCGCCGGTCGCGCCGGTGCCGGCCGGCAGCAGCCCCGCGAACGGGTCCTTCGGGCCGTCCCCCTCGTCGGTGACGGTCGCCACGATCCGGTCGGCGCCGGCCCAGAGCCGCAGCCGGACCGGCGGACGCCCGTGCCGGAGGGCGTTGGTGACGGTCTCGCTGATCGCCACCACGAAGTCGTCGACGTCGTCCGGCGACAGCGCGCCGTGGTCGATCGCGTACACGGCCGCGCGGGCCTGCGCGGCCGTCGGATCGGTCAGCTCGACGAGTGGCGGCGCGGCCTGCAACGGGTCCGGTGGCGCGACCCGGTCCTCACACAGGTAGACGGTCGGCTCGGTGTACGTGGGGCTGGGCACGTGCCGCCCGTCGGGGGTGGCGAACCGGGGGTGGGTGCGGGCCACCTCGTCGAGCACGTGCGGGGGCGTGATCCGGGTGTCGTACGCGCACATGCTCCACAGCGGGAAGTCGTCGTACGCGTGGTTGATGGCCGACTCGTAGCGGGCCCACCAGTCCCACGTCGCGCCGAACGCGACCGGGGGCAGCTCGCCGACGATCCGGATCTGGCCGGCGCCCGCGGTGACCCGCGCCTTCAGCAGCTCGCGGTACGAGCGGATCGCCGCCGTGGGCCGGGCGTAGACGCTGCCGCCGGCAAGGAACTCGACGCCGCTGTCGGCGGGCAGGGCGGACCGCACGAGACCGCCGGTGCGCTCGCCGAGGGCCACGAACGTCGGCTCGCCCGCCTCGACGCCGCCGAGCAGGAACGGCACCACGACGGCGAGCAGGTCCTCGTCGCGGCCGTAGCGGATCGCCTCGTGGTAGTAGCCGTGGTGTCCGGCGGCGGCGCCCGTCCTCACCCGGTCACCTCGACGGTCAGCCCGGGCACGTCGAGCAGCCCCACGAGACGGGACACGGCGGCGTGCGGCGAGCGCACCACCACGGCGGCGCCCCGGCGGCGGCCGTACTCACGCAGGCGCAGCAGCGCCCGATGGTCGACGAAGCGCAGCCGGGAGGCGTCCACCACGAGCCGCCCGTCGGCCGGCCGCAGGTCGACCCGCTCCAGCGTGATGGCGAACAGTTCGTCGCCGGCCAGGTCCAGTTCGCCGGCCAGCCCGAAGCGGTCGTCGGCCGGGCCGCAGGCGTAGAGCTGGAAGGGGGTCTCGGTGGCGTTGGTCTCCGGGTGCAGGCAGGCCAGCTCGGCGGTTGCCCGGCCACCCAGCTCCCGCCGGTCGTACGCGCACATGGCCGTGAAGGGCCGCGCGCGCATGTACCGGTCCACGAGGTGCTCGTAGCGGGTGAACGCGTCGAGCTGGGCCGGGGTGCGGACCAGCGGGGTCGCCTCGGCGACGACCCGCAGGCCGTGGAAGCCGGCGGCGAGGGCGGCCTCGGTGGCCCCCGCGTACGCCCGCACCTGCGCCGGGCCGTCCACCACGGCGCCCGTCCGATAGGTGTCGCTCAACGACACCACGCCGAGGACCCCGCGGGTCAGCGCGTCGCGCAGCGCCGGGGTGTCGGAGAGCCTCGCGACGACCGGCTCGGCAGGCCCGGCGGCCACGTACCAGAGCCGCTCCCCGGCCGTGAGCCCCGCGATGAGGAAGGCACGCGCCTGTCGCTCGAACGCCGTCGGGTCGTCGTAGACCCAGCAGACGTGGTTCGAGGGGGCCGGAGATTCCGCTCCGCTGGTCACGCCGGTCGCCCCATGCCGGGAGTCTAGGCTCCGCCGGTCGGTCACGGCATCTCCACGGGGCAGCGTCGGCGCAGCCGCTCGAGCACCGCCGTGCTGGCCTGCTCGAGAGCGTCGAGCTGGGCCGGGGTGAGCACGTCGGAGAAGAGGTCGCGCACCTGGGCCGCGTGCGCCTGGGCGGCGCGGCGGACGCCGGCCAGGCCGGCGTCGGTGAGCCGGACGATGGCCGAGCGGCCGTCCTCCGGGCACTCGTCCCGGACGACCAGCCCGCGCTGCTCCATCCGGCGGATCTGGTGGGCGAGCCGGCTCTTCTCCCACTGGAGTTCGTCGCGCAGGTCCCGGGAGCGCAGGGCGTGCCGGTCGGCCTCGGCGAGCGCGGCGAGGACCTGGAAGTCGGGTTCGGAGATGCCCGCGTCCTGCTGGAGGTGCTGGTTCAGCGCGAGGGCCAGCAGGTCGTGCATCCGGTGGAAGGCGCGCCAGACCTGGTACTCGCGCTGCTCGAGCCGGTTGCCGGGATCGCCCATCCGACCAGCGTAATTCGGGCTGCGGCAGGTGGCCCGGCCGCGCGATTCCGGGCCCGTCGGGGATGACCGGGATCACACGCGTGTCGACGTCGTGCGTCGTACCCTGGTTGACGCATCAACCTTCGGGAGACAGTCGTGTCAGGTAACTACGGCCACCGTCGCGGGGCCGGCATCGCGTACGACGAGGTGCCCGCCTCGCTGGCCGACACCGCCGTGGAGCCCGGCGACGTCGACTACACCCGGGTGCGGTCGACCTACCTGCGTGGGGGCGCCCCCGGACTCGTCCTCCGACCGGGCACCCCGGCCGAGGTGGCCGACGCGCTCGCCTTCGCCCGCGCGCACCGGCACCTGCCGCTCGGCATCCGCAGCGGCGGGCACGGCATCAGCGGCCGGTCGACCAACGATGGTGGCATCGTGATCGACGTCGGCCGGCTGGACGGCATCGAGGTGCTCGACGAGGCGGCCCGACTCGTCCGGATCGGCCCGGGCGCCCGCTGGATGGACGTCGCCGCGGCGCTGGCACCGTACGGCTGGGCCCTCACGTCCGGCGACTACGGCGGGGTCGGCGTCGGCGGGCTGGCCACCGCCGGCGGTGTCGGTTGGATGGCACGCAAGCACGGGCTCACCATCGACCACCTGCGCGCCGTCGAGATGGTCCTCGCCGACGGCAGCCACGTGCGGGCCAGCGACACCGAGAACCCGGACCTCTTCTGGGCCGTACGCGGCGCCGGCGCCAACTTCGGGGTGGTCACCGCGTTCGAGTTCGAGGTGGACGAGGTCGGCCCGGTCGGCTGGGCCCAGTTCGTCCTGGACGGGAGCGACCCGGCCGGCCTGCTCACCCGCTGGGGCGCCGCCGTCGAGGCCGCGCCACGCGATCTGACCAGCGCCATCATCATGGGTCCGCCCCGGCTGGGCCAACCGGCCGTGGCGCAGGTGATGGCGCTCGTCGACTCCGGCGACCCGGCCACGATCGTCGCGCAGCTCCAGCCGGTCGCCGACGTCGCGCCCGGCTACGACCAGCAGGTGGTCGTCACCTCGTACGCCTCCGTGATGGCCAACGCCGGCCGTGGTGACCACCACGGCCAGGGCGAGCCGATCGCCCGCACCGGTCTCGTCGCGCACCTCACGCCCGCCTTCACGGAGGCCGTGGCCCGCCTGCTGCGCAGCGGCGTCGTTTACTTCTTCCACGTGCGCTCGATCGGCGGCGCGGTCACCGACGTCGACCCGGACGCGATGGCGTGGAGCCACCGCGGGGTGAACTTCCACGTGACCGCGTTCGGGCGGCACCGCACCCGCCTGGACGCGCTCTGGGACGAGCTGTTGTCCGAGCACCTGCGCGGCACCTACCTCAGCTTCGAGACCGATTCGCGGCCGGAGCGCCTCGCCGAGGCGTTCCCGCCCCGCACCCTGGCCCGGTTGCGCACGCTGAAGAAGCGCTACGACCCGGACTGCCTGTTCCGCGACAACTTCCCCATCGCACCCGACACCGCTTCGAGGAAGACACCATGACCGACTACGGGCACGACCTGCTGTTCGGCACCTTCACCACGCCCACCGCGCAACCGGCGCGGCACGCCGTCGACCTGGCCGTGGTGGCCGACCGCGCCGGGCTGGACCTCGTCACCTTCCAGGACCACCCGTACCAGCCCCGGTTCCACGACACCTGGACGCTGCTGAGCTACGTGGCAGCGCGCACCGAGCGGGTCCACCTGAGCGCCAACGTGCTCAACCTGCCGCTGCGGCAGCCGGCGGTGACCGCCCGCAGCGCGGCGAGCCTCGACCTGCTCAGCGGCGGCCGGTTCGAGCTGGGCATCGGCGCGGGCGCGTTCTGGGACGCCATCGAGGCGATGGGCGGGCGCCGGCTGAGCCCGGGCCAGGCGATCACCGCGCTCGACGAGGCGGTCCGGATCATCCGCGAGGTCTGGGCGACCGACAGGCCCGGCGGCGTACGCGTGGACGGGGAGTACTACCGGGTCAACGGCGCGAAGCGGGGGCCCGCCCCGGCCCACGACGTGAACGTGTGGATCGGCGCGTACAAGCCGCGCATGCTGCGCCTGACCGGGCGGGTGGGCGACGGCTGGCTGCCCACGCTCCAGTACCTGCCCGGCGGGCCGGCCGACCTGGTCGCCATGAACGAGCAGATCGACGAGGCCGCCGTGGCGGCGGGTCGGGAGCCGGCGCGGGTCCGGCGGTTGCTCAACATCTCCGGCCGGTTCGCGTCCACCGGCCGGTCGCTGCTCGACGGCCCGCCCGACCAGTGGGCGGAGGACCTCGCCGGCCTGACTCTGGAGCACGGGGTGAGCGCGTTCATCCTGGCCACCGACGATCAAGCCATGATCGAACTCTTCGCCGCCGAGGTCGCCCCGGCCACCCGAGAGCTGGTCGCCGAGGAGCGCGCCCGCACGGCGCGCCTAGCAGGCCGCCCGCGCGGATGCCGGGGCGGATCGGCATGCCCGGGATGGCGGTCGCGATCGACATGCCCTTGGGGGAGAGGCGCGGTCGCGATCGACATGCCCTGGGGGAGAGGCGCGTCGCCATCGACATGCCCTTGGGGGAGGGGCGCGGTCGCCATCGACCTGTCACGCCGCGTGATGTGACCGGAGCGTCACCATCCGCCGGGCGAGGCCCACACCCCTCTCGACGCTTTGCTCTGCACCCACGGATGCACCACCGCGATGAGCTGCCAAAACGGCGGAGGGGCCGGAGGCCGGCGCCGCGGGAACGGTGACGCACCGTGCTTGGTGCACATAGGGGTGCAGAGCAAAGGAGTCGAAGAGGCTGGTGGCCGGGCCGGGTCGTGGTGACGTCGGGTGACGACCGGTTGCCGAGGCGGGCAGCCACGACGTGACCCCGGCGGGGCCTACCGGGCCAGCAGCCCGCGCAGCGCCTCGACGACCTCGGCCGGAGCCTCCTCCGCCATGAAGTGGCCGCACGAGACGGTGCGGTGCACCAGGTCCGGCGCCCACGCCCGCCACAGCGCGACCGCGTCGTAGCCGAGCGCGGCACCCCAGTCCTGCTGGAGGACGGTCACCGGCATCCGCAGGCGGTTCCCGGCGGCCCGGTCCGCCCGGTCGTGCGCGACGTCGATCCCGGCCGAGGCCCGGTAGTCGGCCACGATCGAGGTGACCGCGGCCCGGGACGCCGCCAGGTAGGCGGCCCGCACGTCGGCCGGGATCGCCTCCGGATCCCGGGTCCAGACGTCCAGGAAGTGCCCGAAGAACGCGTCTGGGCTCCCGGTGATCAGCTCTTCGGGCAGGCCGGGCGGCTGTGCCATGAGGTAGAGGTGGAAGCCGACCGCGGCCGTGGCGCCGTGCAGGACGTCCCACATGTCGAGGGTGGGCAGCACGTCGAGCGCCGCGAGGTGGGTGACCGTGTCCGGATGGTCGAGACCGGCACGGAGGGCGACCAGCGCGCCCCGATCGTGGCCGGCCAGGGCGAACCGCTCGTGCCCCAGCGCCCGGGCGAGGGCCACGATGTCCGCGGCCATGGTCCGCTTGGCGTACCGCTCACCGTCGGTGTCGGCCGGCTTGTCGCTGGCCCCGTAGCCGCGCAGGTCGGGGCAGATCACCGTGTGGTCCGCCGCGAGGTCCGCGGCGACGTGCCGCCACATGAGGTGGGTCTGCGGAAAGCCGTGCAACAGGACGACGGGGCTGCCGGAGCCGCCCACGGCCGCCTGGAGCGCCACGCCGTCGGCGACCGTGACGCGCTGGTAGTCGAAGCCCTTGATTCTCACAGGAAATCCTCCGCTGTCGGCACCCGGCCGGGCGCTGATTCGCCCCGCCAGGCGGTACGCGTCGAGCCTGCGCCCCGCCGATCAGCACCCGATCAGCGTCGGATGAGTGGCGCACGTGTTGGGTGACGCCTCGGCGACACGACACGCCGTCCGACGACTCGCTCAGCCGTCACCGATCGGCCCCGCCCGGCCGGCCGTGCCTAGATTGGGGCCATGACCAGGCAGCCGGCGGCACCCGCGGTGACGTTCGGCGTGCTCGGGGAGGTACGGGCCGACGACGCCCGCGGCCGCCTCGCGCTTCGTGGCGCCCGCCAGCGGGCCGTACTGGCCCGGCTCCTGGTCGCCCGAGGCCGGGTGGTGCCGGTGGACCGGCTGGTCGACGCCCTGTGGGACGAGCCGCCGGAGGGGGCGGTGGCCGCGCTGCGGACTTTCGTCGCGGACCTGCGGCGGGCCCTGGAACCCGATCGCCCGCCCCGCCAGCCGGCCCGCCTGCTGGTCACCACTCCGCCCGGGTACGCGCTGCACCCCGCGCCCGACGCGGTCGACGCCTGGCGGTTCGAGACCGCGGTGAGCGAGTCGGCGGAGCTGCTCACGGCCGGGGCGCCCGGCGCGGCGCTGGCCCGCCTCGACGACGCGCTCGCCCTGTGGCGGGGCCCCGCCTACGCCGAGTACGCCGGCCGGAGCTGGGCCCGCGCGGAGATCGACCGGCTGGACGAACTGCGGATGCTGGCCGTCGAGCGGCGCGCCGAGGCGCTCCTGGCCCTGGGCCGGCCCGGTGAGGCGGCGTCCGACCTGCGCGCGCACGTCGCCGACCACCCGCTGCGCGAGGAGGCCTGGCGCCTGCTGGCCCTGGCCCGGTACCGCGCCGACCGGCAGGGCGACGCGCTGGCGGCGCTGCGCCGGGCACGGGAGACGCTGGTGACGGAACTCGGCGTCGACCCCGGGCCCCGGTTGCGGCAGCTGGAGGCGGACATCCTCGCCCAGGCTCCGCATTTGGCGGGCCCGCCCAGCCCGACGCTCCCAGCCGGGCCGTCGAAAGCGGAAGGTCAGGCTGCGGCGGCCGGACCCACGCACGCGGAAGGCCAAGCTGTCGCGGCCGGACCGACGAAAGCGGAAGGCCAAGCTGTCGCGGCCGGGCTGACGACGGCGGGAGGTGGCGTCGCGCGTCGGCCGTTCGTCGGCCGACACGACGATCTGGCCCGTCTCCGACAGGCCGCCGAGCAGGTGACCCGCCGGGGCGCCCCGGCCCTGGCGCTGCTCTCCGGTGAGGCGGGCGCCGGCAAGTCCGCGCTCGCGGAGGCGCTGACCGGCGAGCTCGCGGCGGCCGGCTGGATCACGGCGTGGGGCCGCAGCCCCGAGTACGACGGCGCCCCCGTGGCCTGGCCGTGGCGACAGGTCGCCGACGAGCTGGCCGTGAAGACCGGTTCCGGACCACCCGAGGCGGAGTCGCCGGAGGCGGACCCCGCCGTGGCCCGCTTCCGCCTGCACCGCGCCGCCGCGGCGCAGCTCACGGCGGCGGCCACCCGCGCGCCCGTGCTGCTGGTCCTCGACGACCTGCACCGTGCCGACGAGGGCACGCTGGACCTGCTCACCGCGCTGCTCACCGAGCCGGAACCGGTGACCGGCCCGGTGCTGGTGGCCGGGGCGTACCGGGCCACCGAGATCACCCCGGAGCTGACCGCGGCGCTGGCCCGGCTCGCGCGGCTCGAACCGCTGCGCGTGTACCTGGGCGGGCTCGACGAACACGCGACCGGCCAGCTCGCGCGCGCGGTCGCCGGCCGGGACCTGCCCGAGCCCGCCGTGCGGTCGATCCACCGGCGCAGCGGTGGCAACCCGTTCTTCGTACGGGAGCTGGCCCGCCTCCTCGCGGCGGAGGGCCTGGCGGCGCTGGACCGGGTGCCGGCCGGCGTGCGGGACGTCATCCGTCACCGGCTCGCCCGGCTTCCCGTGCGGGCGCAGGAGGTGCTCCGGCAGGCCACCGTCCTCGGCCGGGACGTCGACCCGGACGTGCTGGCCGCGCTCCGGGCCGGCACCGCGGCGACGCCCGACGGCGGCAGGGCGACCACGCCCGACGGCGGCAGCGCGGCGATGCCCGACGGCGGCAGCGCGGCGACGGCCGACGGTGGCGACGAGGCCCTGCTCGACGCCCTCGACGACGCCCTGGCCTCCGGGTTCCTCACCGAGCAGGACGGCGGGCTGCGGTTCACCCACATCCTGGTGCGCGACACGCTCTACGGCGACCTCTCGGCGCCGCGCCGGGCCCGCTGGCACGCCGCCGCGGGCGAGGCCGTCGAGCGGTTGCACCCCGACGACGTGGTCACCCTCGCCCACCATTTCGCCCTGGCCGGGACCCCGGCCACGGCCGTACGGGCGGCCCGCTACGCCCGGGCCGCCGCCGAGCAGGCCGAACGCCGCGCCCACCCGCACCAGGCGGCCCGACTGTGGCAGCAGGCCGTGGAGGCCCACGAACGGGCCGGCGACGGTGACGTACGCGGTCGGCTGGCGGCCGTCATGGGTCTCGGCCGCGCGCTCGCCGTGACCGGGCACCTGGATCGCACCCGTCGCTACCGGGCCGAGGCCATCGGCACGGCGGAGACGGTCGACGATCCGGCGCTCGTCGCGGCCGTGCTCACGGCCTTCGACGTGCCCGCGATCTGGACCCGCAACGACGACGAGGCGCTCTCCCGCCGCATCGTGGCGGCCGTCGACCGTACGCTGGCCGCGGTCGGCGCCGACGATCCCGAGCTGCGCAGCCGCCTGCTCAGCACGCTCGCCCTGGAGCTGCGCGGCACCACGGGCGACCGGGGGCGCCGGGCGGCCGTCGAGGCGGAGACGATCGCGCGAGGCCAGCGGAATCCCGCGCTGCTGGCGTTCGCGCTCAACGCCCGCTTCATGCACACCTTCGAGCGGACCGGCCTCGCCGCCGACCGCGCGCGCCTCGGCGCGGAGCTGGTCGACCTGGCGGCCCGGCACGACCTCGTGACCTTCGAGGTGCTCGGTCACCTCGTCCTGGTGCAGGCGAACTCCGCGTTGGCCGACCTTCCCGCCGCCGACGCGGCCGCGGCCGCCGCCGACCGGCTCGCCGCCCGGCACGACCTGCCGCTCGTGGGCGTGTTCACGCAGTGGTACGCCGCGCTGCGCCTGGCCCTCCTCGGGCGCTCCGCCGAGGCGGAGGTGGCCTATCGGCGGGCGGCGGCCCGGACACCTGCCGCCGGCATGCCCGGCATGGCGGACGGCCTCCTGCCGCTCGCGCTGCTGTCGCTGCGGCTGGCCGACGCGCCCCCGGGCGCTCCGGTGGCCGTGCCGGAGGGTGCGCTGGGTCCGTACGAGCCGTGGGTGCGGGCGCTCACGCTGGCCGCCGTTGGCCGGGACGAGGCGGTCGCCGCCCTGCGCGCCCTGCCCGAGTCGCCGCACGACCTGCTCCGGGAGGCCCGCCTCGGTCTGACGGCCCGGGCCGCGCTCGCCGCGCGCGACGAGCCGACGATGCGGTACGTGTACGCCGAGCTGCTGCCCGCCGCCTCCGAGCTGGCGGGGGCCGGCAGCGGCGTGCTCAGCCTCGGTCCGGTGGCCCGGCACCTGGCCGACCTGGCCGCGGCGCTTGGCCGGGACGACGAGGCGACTGTCCACGACCGGACGGCGCGGGCGCTCGCGGCACGCCTGCGATCCGGGGCGTGAAACGTGGGTGCCCCGGGCCGTGAAACGGCCCGGGGCACCCCGGTCGGTTCGGATTTCCGGCGCCCGGTCAGGACTTCCGGAGCCAGAAGGTCAGGCCCAGGGACTCCTCGGTGAACGGCTCCGCGCCGCTCCACGACGGCTCGCCCTCGGCGCAGTCGGTGGCGAGCACCTCCTCGGCGACCAGGTCACGGTGCTCGCGCAGCGCCAGCGCGGTCTCCTCGCGGTCGGTGCGGTAGCGCAGCTCGATCCGGTCGGTCACCTCGAGGCCGCTGGCCTTGCGCGCCTCCTGGATCTGCCGGATCGCGTCCCGGGCCGCGCCGGCACGCCGCAGCTCGGGGGTGAGGTGCAGGTCCAGCGCCACGGTCGCGCCGGCGTCGCTGGCCACGGCCCAGCCCTCACGCGGGGTCTCCGTGACGACCACCTCGTCCGGGCCGAGGGTCACCGACTCGTCGCCCACCTGGACGGTCGCCGAGCCGGTGTCGCGCAGCGAGTCCCGCAGGGTCGCGGCGTCGGCCGCCGCGATCGCCTTCGCGACCTGCTGCACGGTCTTGCCGAACCGCTTGCCGAGCGCGCGGAAGTTGGCCTTCGCCGTGGTGTCCACGAGCGAGCGGCCGGCTCCGCCCATCGGGTCGACCGATCCGACGTTCAGCTCGGCGGCGATCTCCGCGAGCAGCTCGGGGGACAGCTCCTCGAAGCCGTTGGCCGAGGCCAGCGCCCGCGACAGCGGCTGGCGTACCTTCATCCCGGAGTCGGCCCGGGCGGCGCGGCCCAGCTCGACGAGCCGGCGCGCGAGCGCCATCTGCCGGGACAGGCCCGGGTCGATGAGGGACTCGTCGGCGACCGGGTACGGCGCGAGGTGCACCGACTGCGGCGCCTCCGGGTCGACCGGTACGACCAGGTCCTGCCAGACCCGCTCGGTGATGAACGGCGTGAGCGGCGCGAGCAGCAGCGTCACGGTGGTGAGCGCCTCGTGCAGGGTGGCCAGGGCCGCCCGGTCGCCCCGCCAGAAGCGCCGCCGACTGCGCCGGACGTACCAGTTGGACAGGTCGTCGACGAACGTGGCGAGGAGCCGACCCGTCTGGTGCGTGTCGAAGTCCGCCATCGCGGCGTCGACCTGCTGGACCAGCGTGTTCAGCTCGGAGAGCACCCACCGGTCCAGCACCGGCCGGTCGGCCGGCGCCGGGTCGTCGGCCGACGGGGTCCAGCCGGCGGTACGGCCGTACAGGGACTGGAAGGCGACCGTGTTCCAGTACGTCAGCAGGATCTTGCGGACCACCTCCTGGAGCGCCGTGTGCCCGACCCGGCGGGCCGACCAGGGCGACCCGACGGCGGCCATGAACCAGCGCACGGCGTCGGCGCCGTGCTGGTCCATGAGCGGGATCGGCTCCAGGATGTTGCCGAGGTGCTTCGACATCTTCCGGCCGTCCTCGGCGAGGATGTGGCCGAGGCAGACCACGTTCTCGTACGACGACCGGTCGAAGACCAGCGTGCCGATGGCCATGAGCGTGTAGAACCAGCCGCGCGTCTGGTCGATGGCCTCGGAGATGAACTGCGCCGGGTAGCTCTTCTCGAACAGCTCGGCGTTGCGGTACGGGTAGCCGAACTGGGCGAACGGCATGGAGCCGGAGTCGTACCAGGCGTCGATGACCTCGGGAACCCGCCGGGCGGTCTCGCCGCAGTGGCAGGCGAAGGTGACCTCGTCGATGAACGGCCGGTGCGGGTCGAGGCCGGTCACGTCCGACCCGGTCAGCTCGCTCAGCTCGGCGAGGGAGCCGACGCAGGTCAGGTGGTCGTTCGGGCACCGCCAGATGGGCAGCGGGGTGCCCCAGTAGCGCCGCCGGGACAGCGCCCAGTCGACGTTGTTGTTGAGCCAGTCGCCGTAGCGGCCGTACTTCACGGTGGCGGGGTGCCAGGTGGTGCGCTCGTTCTCGCGCAGCAGCGCGTCCCGGACGGCCGTGGTGCGGACGTACCAGGACGGCTGGGCGTAGTAGATGAGCGCGGTGTGGCACCGCCAGCAGTGCGGGTAGGTGTGCTCGTACGGGACGTTCTTGAACAGCAGCCCGCGCAGCTGGAGGTCCTCGATGAGGGGCCGGTCGGCCTCCTTGAAGAACCTCCCGCCGACCAGCGGGATCTCCGGCGAGAACCGCCCGTTGGACTGCACGGGGTTCACCATGGGCAGCCCGTACGCCCGGGCCGTGGCCAGGTCGTCCGCGCCGAACGCCGGCGCCTGGTGGACGAGGCCGGTGCCGCTGTCGGTGGTGACGTACGACGCGAGGACCACGAAGTGCGCGTCGGGCACCTCGACGAGGTCGAACGGCGGCCGGTAGGTCCACCGTTCCAGCTCCTTGCCCTTGAACGACTCGCCGGTCAGCTCCCAGCCGTCACCCAGCGCGTACGCGAGCAGCGGCTCGGCCACGACGAGCTGCTCGTTGCCGTCGCTGGCCACCACGTACCGCACGTCGGGGTGGACGGCCACGGCGACGTTCGACGGCAGCGTCCACGGGGTGGTGGTCCAGACCAGCAGGGCGGCCCGGTCGGCCAGCGGACCCGAGGTGAGCGGGAACCGCACGAACACCGACGGGTCGACGACCGTCTCGTATCCCTGGGCGAGCTCGTGGTCGGACAGGCCGGTCTCGTCCCGCGGGCACCACGGCGCGACCCGGAAGTCCTCGACCAGCAGGCCCTTGTCGAAGATCTGCTTCAACGACCACCAGACGGACTCGATGTACTCCGGGTCCATGGTCCGGTAGGCGTCGTCCAGGTCGACCCAGTAGCCCATGCGCTCGGTGAGCTCGGCGAACGCGTCGGTGTGCCGGGTCACCGACTCGCGGCAGCGCGCGTTGAACTCGGCGATGCCGTACTTCTCGATGTCCTGCTTGCCGGAGAAGCCGAGTTCCCGTTCGACGGCCAGCTCGACGGGCAGGCCGTGGCAGTCCCAGCCGGCCTTGCGGGCGACGTGGAACCCCTTCATGGTCTTGTAGCGGGGGAAGACGTCCTTGAAGACCCGCGCCTCGATGTGGTGCGCGCCGGGCATGCCGTTGGCGGTCGGCGGGCCCTCGTAGAAGACCCACTCGGGCCGGCCCTCGGACTGCTCCAGGCTGCGCCTGAAGACGCTGTTCGCGTGCCAGAAGTGCAGGACCTGGCGGTCGAGATCGGGCAGGTCGACCTGGGTCGGGACGCTGCGGTACATCGCTCCTCCGTCGGCGCGTCGTGCTGAGGCTCCGCCGGAGGGACGAGGCCGTGCGGCCCCGCGGTACCACCCTCCTTGACCGTTTCCGGCCCTCTCGTTTCGGGTGTGGTCGGGTCTACTCGGCCTCGCGGCCTTTCTTCCGACAGCTCCGGGGTGATCTTCCCGCCGCGCACACCTCCGGGCTTCCACCATCCCCGGATCGCTCGTGGCTGCGTGCGACGGTACTCGTCCCCATCTGCGCCTTCCGCGCCCATCCTATCCCAGCCGGGGGCCGGACCACGACGTCGATACGGGGCCGGTCACCGGTCGGTTCCGGCGCCGGCCGCCGGCCAGGTGCGGAGGTACGTGAGGACGGCCAGGACCCGGCGGTTGCTGTCGTCGCTGGGGTGCAGCCCGAGCTTCAGGAGGATGTTGCCCACGTGCTTGCCGATCGCCGCCTCGGTGACGTGCAGCGCCGCGGCGATCGACGCGTTGGACCGCCCCTCGGCGATCAGCGCCAGCACCTCCCGTTCGCGACCGGACAGCGCGGCGAGGGGGTCGCGGGGGCGGTGCAGCAGCCGGCGTACGACCTCGGGGTCGACGACGGTGCCGCCGCCGGCGACCGCGCGCAGGTGCGCCACGAACTCGGTCACGTCGGCGACCCGGTCCTTGAGCAGGTAGCCGACCCGCCGGCCGTCCCCGCTGTCGAGCAGCGCCGCCGCGTACTCGGCCTGCACGTGCTGGCTGAGCACCACGACGGCGAGGTCGGGCCGCTCGGCGCGCAACGTGACGGCCGCGCGTAGCCCGTCGTCGCGCCGCTGCGGCGGCATCCGGATGTCCGTCACCACGAGGTCCGGCCGGTGCGTGCGGACGGCGTCGAGCAGTTCCGGCGCGGAGCCGACCGCCGCGAGCACCGGGAAGCCGAACCGCTCCAGCAGGGCGACGAGGCCCTCGCGCAGGAGCGCCTCGTCCTCGGCGAGCACGACCCGGGTCACCGGCGGCACGGCAGCTCCACCCGGACCAGGGTAGGGCCCCCGGCCGGGCTGGCCAGCAGCAGCCGCCCGCCGGCCGCCGCCACCCGGTCGGCGAGCCCCGTGAGGCCGCTGCCCCGCGCCGGGTCGGCGCCGCCCCGGCCGTCGTCGGACACCTCGACGACGAGCCGGTCGCCGGTCCGCCCGAGCCGCACCTGCGCGCGGCTCGCCCCGGCGTGCCGCGCCACGTTCGTGAGGGACTCGGCGACCACGTAGTAGGCGGTGTCCTCGACGACCTCCGGCAGCGGCCCGTCGAGGTCGGCGCTCACGGTGACCGGGACCACGGCCTCGTGGGCCAGTTCCCGGACGGCGCCCGCGAGCCCGAGGTCGGTGAGGCTCTGCGGACGGATGCCGTGCACGATCCGACGGAGCATGACCATGAGGTTCTTGGCCTGGTCGTGTGCCACGGCGAGCGGCCGGGCGGCGGGGGAGTCGGCGGGCACGTCCAGCCGGGCCATGCCCAGGTGCAGGGTGAGGCTGGTCAGCCGGGGCTGGGCGCCGTCGTGCAGGTCCCGTTCGATACGGCGGCGCTCGGCCTCGTACGCGCCGACGAGGCGGGCGCGTGACCGGGTGACCTCCCGCAGCGCGGTGGCCTCGGCCGGCGAGCCGAGCAGCCAGCGCGCCACGGCGGCCTGCGCCGCGGCGAGCGCGCCGAGGCCGTACCAGAGCACCGGCAGCAGCAGGGCGCCCGCGATCGCGTACGGCACGGCCTCGCCCGGGGTGTCCGCCGTGGACCAGATCAGAACGAACCGGTCGCCGTTCCCGACCAGCCAGGGGCTGGCGATCATCACGAGATCGATGAGAAGGAACAGCGTGGAGAACCAGTAGACGAGCGGCACGACACTGCCCAGCAACGCCGTGTACGCGACCTCCCGCCAGGCGCCGGCCGTGGTGTAGCGGGCCGCGAGCCCGGTCCAGGGGCGGGCGGGCAGCGGTCGCGGGTCCACGACGCCGAGCCGCCAGCGCTCGACGGTCGCCACCGCGATGCTCACGATCGGTCCCAGCGCCACCGCGGTGAGCGCGCCCACCGCCAGGAACAGGGCGAGGGGGAGGGAGATGGGGCGGTCGTGCTGGCGTACCGCGTTGACGGCCGCGATCAGGGGCGCGCCGACCGGCAGCATCCCGAGTGAGAGCACGCCCGCGATCGGTGCGGTGGTCACCAGGTACGCCAGTGCGCGCCAGGGCCACCAGGAGATCAGGTAACCGCGGCGGCGCAGCGCGCCGGCCAGGTGCGGAGGCGGGGGCGATGTCATGCGGCCGACGCTAATCGGGAAGCCGGCGGCGACCCAGCCGGCTGGATGCACTCCGCAGGTAGGTCCAGCCCTACCCCCGGGCGCCGGAGGGTGCATGCGGGCTCGCCGCGTACGGAAGGGACGTTCCACCTGCTCTTGACAGTCCACACCACCGGGAGGAGCATCCTCCGACGTCCCCATGACAACGTTGTCAGGACGACGCGAGGCACCGTCCCCACCGGACGCCCCCACGTGTCTCCCGTCGTGCCGCAGCGTTCCTGAACCGTCCAACGTGAAGGGCAAGTGTGTGTCGGACCATCTGACGCGCCCGGGGCGCGCCTCACGACGCCGAACTCTCGCCGGCATCGCGGCGGCGGCCGCAGCCGTTCTGGCCGCGACCGCCGCGGGCACCCCCGCCTCGGCCGCGCCCGGCTCCACCGAAGTCACCGATCCCGTCCCCTACGTCAACCCGCTGATCGGCTCCGCCAACCTCGGCAACACCTACCCGGGAGCGGTGCGACCCTTCGGCATGCTGGCCTGGAGCCCGCAGAACTCGCGGGGCCAGCAGACCTCGACGCCCGCGCCGGGCGGCTACGAGTACGGCGCCACGAAGATCCGGGGCTTCAGCCTCACCCACCTCAACGGCGTCGGCTGCAACGGCGCCAACGGTGACATCCCGATCATGCCGTACGCGGGTGCCGTCGACTCCTCGCCGACGGCCGACGTCTCCGACGCCCGCTACGCGAGCACCTTCTCCCACGCCAACGAGACCGCGCGTGCCGGGTACTACCAGGTGGCGCTGGACAGCGGGGCCTCGGCGGAACTCACCACCACCGCCCGTACCGGGTCCGGCCGGTTCGGGTTCCCCGCCGACAAGCCCGCCAGCATGCTGTTCCGCACCTCGAACTCGGAGACCGGCAGCACCGCCGCCACCGTCCGGGTGGACGAGAAGGCGAGGACCGTCACCGGCTCGGTGAGCGCGGGCAACTTCTGCGGTCCGCAGAGCGCGAACAACCGCCACGACCTCTACACGCTGTACTTCACGGCGCACTTCGACCAGCCGTTCGCCGAGATCGGCACCTGGCAGGACGGCACCCTGAACCGCGGCGTCTCCTCCGCCTCCGGCGGCACCGGCATCGACGGCCGGGGCTTCCCGAACGCGGGCAAGGGCTCCGGCGCGTACGTCACCTTTCCGCAGGGCACGACGCGGGTCGGGGTCAAGGTGGCCATCTCGTACGTCAGCCCGGACAACGCCGAGGCCAACCTGCGCGCGGAGAACCCGCCGAAGAAGACCTTCGAGGACGTCCGGTCCGAGGCCGCGGCCGCGTGGCGGCGCGAGCTCAGCAAGATCAAGATCGGCGGCGGTACGAGCGACCAGCGCACCACGTTCTACACGGCGCTGTACCACTCGATGCTCGAACCCACGCTGACCAGCGACGTGGACGGCCGCTACCTCGGTGGCGACCGGCAGCCGCACCGGATCGCGAAGGGCCAGGAGGCCCAGTACGGCACCTTCTCCGGCTGGGACCAGTACCGGGCACAGGTCCAGCTCGTCACCCTGCTGAACCCGAAGGTCGGCAGCGACTACGCGCAGTCCCTCTACAACTACGCCGGACAGCGCGACGGGGAATGGGACCGCTGGCTCCTCCTCAACGGCAAGACGAGCGTCATGTCCGGAGACCCGTCGGCCCCGGCGGTCGCCGGGATCTACGCCTTCGGCGGCCGGGACTTCGACGTCCGGGGCGCGCTGCGCTCCCTCGTCACGGCGGCGACCGTGCCGACCGCCAACGACTCCGACAGCGCGGGCTGCAACGTGGAGTGCGTGGGCCAGCGTCCCGCCCTCGACAAGTACCTGAAGCTGGGGTACGTCCCGGCGGACGGCTGCCACTGCTGGGGCGGCGCGGCCGAGACGCTGGAGGACGCGGCCGCCGACTTCGCGCTGGCCGAACTGGCCGGGCAGCTCGGTGACCACGCGAACGAGGCGACCTTCCGTGCCCGTGCCGGGAACTGGAGCAACGTCTTCGACCTGACGGCCACCCCCGCGGGCGGCTACATGCGCGACCGCAAGTCCGACGGCACGTGGGCGGAGCGGTCGTTCAGCCCGGCCACCGGAAGCGGTTTCGTCGAGGGCAGCAGCGCCCGCTACACCTGGATGGTGTACTCCGACGTGGCGGGCCTGGCCCGGGCGATGGGCGGCAACGCGGCGGCGGAGAAGCGCCTCGACGCCTTCTTCCGCACCCCGGACGGCAGCTTCGACTTCACCGCCCGGGACGACACGCGGTACGACCCCACCAACGAGCCCGACATCAACGCGCCCTACCTCTACAACTACCTCGGCGTCCCGTACAAGACGCAGGAGACCGTCCGCGCGGAGATGGACCAGCTCTGGACCAACACCCCCGGCGGCATCCCGGGCAACGACGACGCCGGGACCATGTCGTCGTGGTACGTCTTCTCGGCGCTCGGCATGTACCCGCAGGTCCCCAGCCGCGCCGACCTCGTGCTGTCCGCGCCGCTGTTCCCGCACGCGGTGATCCACGCGGGCAAGGGCCGGACCATCACGGTCGACGCCCCGGCCGCCTCGGGCAGCAACACGTACGTCCGGTCGCTCAAGGTAGACGGCAAGAGCTCCACCAAGCCGTGGGTCCCCGCCTCGTTCGTGACCAAGGGCGGCAGGCTGGACTTCGTGCTCGGCAGCACCCCGAACAAGGCGTGGGGCAGTTCGCCGGCCGACGCCCCGCCGTCGTTCCGCGAGGGGGAGCAGCCGTTCCTGACCGGCGCGACCCCGCAGTCGGTGAAGGTCGAGCCGGGCAGCGGCGCGAGCACGACGTTCACCGTGCAGGGACTGACCCGTACCCCGGGTGACATCCGCTGGAAGGCCACCGCGCCCGCCGGTGTGACGGTGTCCCCGGCCGAGGGGACGCTGAGGCTGCCGGCGGACGGCCGCGGCACCGTGGCGCTCACCGTCGCGGCCGCCGGTGACACCACCCCCGGCCCCTACACGGTGACCCTCACCGCGACCACGGCCTCGGGGACACCGCTGCCCGCCGTGACGCTTCCGGTGACCGTCGCGGTACGGGACAGCGTGTTGTGGAACCTGAACAACAACGGCATCTCGGCCGACGACACCAACCCGCAGGCCAACTTCGACGGCGGCGGTTGGAGCTACTCGGCGAAGGCGCTCGCGGCGGTCGGTGTGACACCCGGCGCCACGGTGTCGGCCAACGGGTTCGACTTCACCTGGCCGAACGTGAAGCCCGGCGACCCGGACAACATCGTCGTCGAGGGTGGCGGCCAGGTCCTCAGCGTCCAGGCCGCCGAGGGCGCCACCCGGCTGAGCGTGCTCGGCAGCGCCGCCTTCGGCGACGCCAGCGGGACGGTCACGCTCACCTACACCGACGGCACCACCCAGCAGGCGGAGATCGGCTTCAGCGACTGGACGCTGGGCGGCGGCGGGCAGCAGCCCGCGTTCGGCAACACGACGGCCGTCCACACGGAATACCGCGACGTGCTGGGCGGCGGCGTCGACCCGGTGGGTACGGACGTGTTCGCGACAGTGCCCATTCCCCTGCAGCCCGGCAAGCGGCTCGCCAGCCTCACGTTGCCGAGCACCACCAACGGCGGGGTCATCCACGTGTTCGCCGTGGCCACGGCCTGACGCACCACGGCGACTCCGCCACCCGCAGCGGCTGACCGCCGCGGGGATCGATTCAAGCGGGGACCCGTTCCGTCCGGAACGGGTCCCCGCGCTTTCGCCGGTCACGGGACTCCACGTCGGAGGGTGATGGCGTACGGTGACTCGACCGCGCCGCACCCCGTGCTCGCCGGGTGCGGCCGGTGGCCGTCACACGGGGGAGGTCTGATGGCACAGGTTCCGATGGGTGAGTTCGGCGCGTCGACCGAGCGGTTCGTGGCGTCCTGGGCGGCGGGCATCTCCGAACGGGCCGCCAAGGCGCAGGCGCTGTCGGACCGGGTGGCGTCGATGTCGGCGACCGCCGAGGGCGCCCAGGGTGCGGTGCGGGTGACCGTCGCCTCGTCCGGTGTCATGACCGACCTGCGGCTCGACGACCGGGTGCGGCACTGGCGGGCGGACGAGATCGCCGCCGAGGTGCTGGCGGTGATGCGACGGGCGCAGGGCCGGTTGGCCGGGCAGGTGGCGGAGGCCGCGGCGGAGACCGTCGGCGCCGACTCCGAGACCGCCCGCGCCGTCGTCGGCAGCTACGAGACGCGCTTCCCGGAGGTGCCCGAGGAGGACGACTCCGGGTACGACGCATGGGGTGGCCGTGGGCGCTGAGGCACGCGGCTTCGAGGTCACCACGACGGCGTTGACCGGGCACGCCCGGTCCGTCGACCGGATCGCCGAGGCGATCGGCGTCGCGCACGACGCGGCGGCCCAGGTGCGGGCGGGCGCCGACGCGTACGGGCAGTTGCCCGCCTGCCGGGCCATCCCCTTCCTGCTGGACTTCCTGCAAGGGCCGGCCGTGGACGCGCTGGCGGCGGCGCAGGAGGCGTTGCGCAGCGCCGCGGGGGCGCTCGACGACACGGCGAACAACTACCACCACACGGAGTCGGAGGCCTCCGCTTCCTTCCAGCGGATGCAGCGATGAGCACGGGGGTGACGAACCCGCTGATCGCGGCCCGGCAGGACACCACCACCGGCTACAGCGGCATCGGCATCGTCGAGAGTCTCGTCGACCTGCGCAACGGCATCGAAAGCGGATCGTGGATCGACACGGCCATCGGCGGCTTCGGCACGTCGATGGAGGTGCTGGTGACCTGCGTCGACCCGATCGGGTCGGTCGTCTCCTGGGGGGTCGCCTGGCTCATCGAGCACGTCAAGCCCCTCTCCGACGCGCTCGACTGGCTGGCCGGCGATCCGGACCAGATCACCGCGTACGCGCAGACCTGGCACAACGTCAGCCGGCACGTCGCCGGCCAGGTCACGGCCCTGTCCGAGGCGGTGCGCACCGAGCTCGCCACCTGGACGGGCCCCGCGTCCGAGGCGTACCGCCGCTACAGCGAGCAGCACGTGCGTCACCTCACCGGTCTGGCGGACTCCGCCGGTCTGATCGGCACCGTCGTCGAGGGCGCCGGCCTGGTGGTCGCCCTGGTCCGGGAGCTGGTGCGGGACCTGATCGCCGATTTCGTCTCGGTCCTCGCCGTCCGGCTGTGGGAGTGGCTCGCCGAGGCCGGCCTCACCCTGGGCGCGGCGACCCCGTGGGTCGCGGCACAGGTGTCCTCCCTGGTCGCCAAGTGGGCGGCGAAGATCGCCGGGCTGCTCACCGCCCTCGCCCGCAGCGTCGAACGGCTCCGGCCGATCCTGTCCAAGCTCGGCGAGCTGCTCGACACCCTCGGTACGGCGCTGAAGGACCTCCGGCGTACCCCCGGCCGAACCGCCACCCCCGACGCGTCGACCTCCACCCCGGGGCCGCGCGGTTACCCGGACCTCGGTGGCGGCGGCGGGCAATTCCCACCGCGGGCCCTGCCGGACGGGTCCCCGCACGGCGGACCGTCGGGGGAGCCGGAGCCCGGCGGCCCGGGGCACGACGCCGGTGACCCGGCGGACCTCGACGGGTCCGATGCCCCAGGGGCCGAGCCCACCGGCGAGCCGGGCATGCCCGATCATGCGAGCGAGGCCGAGCTGCGGCTGCTCGGCAAGGAGGTGCACAGCATGGTCGAGCTCGACCCCGGTGGGCACGTCAACGACGCGTACGACGTCACGTTCACCGACGGCACGCACGGTGTCTACAAACCCAACGTGCCGGAGAACGAGTTCGTCCAGGTGCGCTCCACGATCCCCGAGAACGAGCTGGCCGCGCGGGAGGTGGCCGCCGCGCGCCTCGACGAGGACCTGGGCTTCGACCTGGTGCCGACGACCGCCCGCTGGGACGGCCCGCACGGGTCCGGCTCGATGCAGGAGTTCGTGGAGAACGCCGGTCCCGGCCGTCCCGTCGCCGCCTACACGCTTCCCGAGCGGGAGCAGATGGCGGTACTCGACTACGTCAGCGGCAACACCGACCGGCACATGGGTAACTACCTGACCGGCCCCGACGGTCGCCTGGTCGCCATCGACCACGGATACTCGTTCCCCGAGTCGAACGCCGAACCGCTGCGCTCGGACTTCGTCCAACAGCAGATGAACCAGCAGCTCAGCCCGGAGACGATGGCCCGGATCCAGGCCACCGACCCGGCCGCGCTGGCCGGCCGGCTGCGCGACACCGGGATGAGCGAGCAAGCGGTGGCCGGCGCCATGGACCGCTTCAACGAGATACGCAGTCGCGGCATGATCACCGGCGAGGCGTGGCAGGCGTTCCGTCCGCCCAGCCCGCGGTGACCGACGAAGCCCTGGTAACCGAGGAGGCAGGCATGACCGAGCAGGCACCGACCCGGGTCGCGCTGTACACGTTCGCCCAGCACACCAGCCGCCGGGTGGCGGAGTTCCGCTGGCAACCGGGCCAGGCGGTGTCGCTGGACGTCCTCGACCCGGAGTGGGGGGCGCTGGCGCGGGACTTCTACGACAACGGCGTTCCGGCCGGGCCGGGCCGGGTGCCGCCGCAGGCCGGCCCGGACTTCATGCGTGCCCTGCTGCAACGCTTTCGGATGAGTTACTACAAGTTCGTGGACGAGAGCGACTGAGCCGGGCGATCCACCGGGACGGCACCCGCTGCCCGGTCGTCCGCTCCGGTGGGTGTCATTGTTCGCTGAGCATTGCGGCGGCCGGGAAAGCCGTCAGGCGGCGTCGCGACCAGCGCGTGGCCGAGCAGGTCGGGCGGATCCTCTCGGACGGCCGGGACGTGGTCGTCGACGCCCCGTCCCGAAGCGCTCTACGAGGTCGTGGTCCCGGAACAGGAGTACCACCTCAGGGAGCTATGAGCCCGACATCCACGGCCGTCGGTGACACCACCCCCGGCCGCGCCGCCTCCGGCGACGCCAGGGCTACAGCGAGGGCGCCGGTTGCTCGGGCGGCGCGCCGCGGGCACGGATGCTGTCCGCGACGGCAACCCCGGCCAGGACGAGGGTGGCGGTGAGGCCGGCCACCAGTGCGGGGGCGAGCAGCAGAGCAGGTCCGACGATGATCAGCACCAGCAGTGCGATCAGCCGGGACGGTGACACCCGGCTGAATACCTCGTACTCGAAGCGGGCCCGTCCAGCCAGGAACAATGCCGGGCCGCCGAGAACGACGCCGGCAAGCCAGGGCGTGGTGCGGTCGGTGGGGTGGGCGATGACGACTTCGAAACCAGCGGCGGCGGCGACGACGCCGGCCACCATGAGCAGATGGGTGTTGGGTGCGGACCGTACGAATCCGCCGGGATCCCGGGAGGATTCGATGGTGGCTTGGAGCAGGGCGCCGGCGCGGTGGACGTAGATCTGCCACAGCAGCACGGTGGTGGCGAAGGCCACGAGCAGTGCGGCCGTGCTGCCGATCGTCATGCCGCTGTCGGCGTACGTCAGGGCGGTGACGAGAATGAGATCGCCGAGGGTGAGGGTGAAGAACTGCTGGTAGCGCTCGGCGAGATGGTCGGCCGCCACCCTGTACTGGGACTTGGGCACCCGACCGAGCCCGGGCGTGGGGTAGCGGAGCCAGGCTGACCCGTAGTCGATGGCGAGGGCCGCGGCCCACAGCAGACCCCGCGTTGGCCCTGCCACGAGGCCGCCGGCGAGCCACGGCACTGCGGACACGAGGAACCAGAACACGAACCGGCTGGTAGGCCGTCGCCCCATTCGCTTCCGCAGCGTGGCGAGGAGAAAGAAGCTGCGCCCCAGGTGGATCGCCACGTATGCGCCGGCAAAGCTCAGGGCGAGGTCGGAGAAGGCGTCGGGCAGCGTGCCAGCCATCAGGAGGGTCCCGAGCATGACCCAGAGCGTCATGAGGAAGATGGGGGGCCGCAGCGGATGGTAGAGGTCGGTCGCCAGCGCGGTGACGGACCAGACCCACCAGATCGCCAGCAGGAGCACCACGGCCTGGAAGGCCCCGATCCAGTCGAGGCGCTGGGCCAGGGTTCGTGACGTCAGCGCGAGCGCGGCAACGAAGACCAGATCGAGAAACAGTTCCAGCAGGGTTGCCCGCTGAGGGCCCTCGCCCGCCCGGGAGAGCCCTACCGCGTGGTCGGTCGTCATCAGGTCCCCGTCTACTGACACTCCGGTCCGTCAGCGGCTGGAGGGGGCTGCGGTAGGGAACCGGCCGACTCGGTGGCAGGAAGCCGTGATCTATTTTAGGGCGTATCGCGCGAGGTGTCCCAAAGATGTGTCCTGCCCCTTTCGACTGACGGGCGGATGCTGACGCGGTGCGGACACAGGCTGTGCGGCGTACGGTGAGCCTGTTACCCATCGACAGCCTGCTCGTCGTGCTGGCGCTGGTCTGCAATCACATTCCGGTCGCCGGGTCCGCCGGCGCAGCACATCCAGGGCAGCTGGGGCGCCCCGACAATGGGCGGGATCTGACCACCGCGCCCTCACCGCCTTCCTGAGCACGACTTTTCGGGACGGCCTCAGAGAGAGATCAGCCGATGAGGATCGCCAGGCAGAGGATCGTCAACATTCTTCGCGAACGCGGCCAGCTGATGAGGGCGGAGTGGGTCGAGCGCGAACTACCCGAACGGGTGGATTCCGAGGAGCACGCCGGGCTGCTCGCCCTCCTGCGTCTCGATCCGGCCGATCTCGCCGACGTCCCGTCCCCGTGAGGGTCGGACTGCTCGGACCGTCTGCCAGACCCGCACCCGCGCCCCAGTTCCACGCTCCGGCGCGATAGCGCCCAATTCGCTGCACAGGGTCGGCCGATCGCGCAAAATCCGAGGTGAAGAGGCCGAGAGTCAGTCGGCGCACGACCGACCCGGAAGGTGTGCAATGCCGCGTCGGATCGTTGAGCCAACGGATCAAGGTTCTGTTCAGGGCCCGGAGGGCGTGACCATCTGATGCGGTGTGGCCGTCGCCAGCCGGCCAAGGCCGGCACGCGGCAGAGGCTTCGACAGCTCGTGGCCCGCCTGATCGGGGTCGGTCCGCCGCCGCTGTGACAGACCGATGGATAAGACCGGCGAGGGCAGCCATCGTGAGCGACACCAGCATCGGCACGGACCGTCAGCGGGGCAGCGACTACGCCGACCTGTCCCGGCAGGTCCGTGCGGCAGGTCTACTCGTGCGCCGGCCAGGCTACTACGCAGTACGCATCTGCCTCGTCGTCGGTTCCCTCGCCGTACTGTGCCTCCTGTTCGTCTGGCTGGGGGAATCGTGGTGGCAGCTCGGCGTCGCCGCGGCTCTCGCCGTCGTCTTCGCGCAGGCCGCATTCCTCGGCCACGACGCCGGGCACCGGCAGATAGCTCGCTCGCGTCGGGTGAACGACCTGATCGGCATCATGCACGGCAACCTCCTGACCGGGATCAGCTACGGCTGGTGGGTGGACAAGCACAACCGGCACCACGCCCACCCCAACACCGAAGGCAAGGACCCCGACATCGGTCTCGAGCCCTTGTCCTTCAGCACCGACCAGGCCCGGCGGCAACGCGGCCTCGGCGCACTGGTCGTGCGCTACCAGGCATATCTGTTCTTCCCGCTGCTCCTACTGGAAGGCCTGCATCTGCACGCCAACAGCGTGCGGGCCATTCTCCGCCCGCGCCGCATCGATCGCCGACCCGCCGAAGCGGTGCTGCTCGCCCTGCACCTGGGTGGCTACCTCGCCGCCGTGTGCCTGGTCCTGAGCCCCGCGCAGGCGGTCGCGTTCATCCTCGTCAACCAGGGCGTGCTCGGCCTCTACCTCGGCTCCTCCTTCGCCCCGAACCACAAGGGCATGCCGATCCTGGGCGCCGACGACACTCTCGACTACCTACGGCGGCAGGTTCTCACCTCGCGCAACGTGCGCGGCGGGCGATTCCTCGACACCGTGCTCGGCGGCCTGAACTATCAGATCGAGCACCACCTGTTCCCGAGCATGCCGTGCGTCAACCTCCGCCGCGCCCAACCACTGATCCGGCGTTTCTGCGACGAGCGCGGCATCGACTACCACGAGACCACCCTGGGCCGCTCCTGGGCGGAGGCGCTGCATCACCTGCACGACGTCGGATCCGGGAGCCAGGGCCGGACGACGCGAGGGGCTGACATGCCACGCCGTTCGGATTGATGCCGAAATGCCCCTGCTCGGCCTGAGGGGCAAGCCCTATCCGCTGGGCGCACGCACGGGAAGTGGGGCTATCGTTTACCGCGGGTGAGTGACGTGGCCGGAATCCAGTTGTCCGACGTGTTCGTGGAAATGGCGGACACGCTCGTCGACGACTTCGACGTGATCGAGTTCCTGCATGTGCTCGCCGACCGGTGTGTTCAACTGCTGGGCGTCTCGGCGGCCGGGCTGCTGATAACCGACCAGCAGGACAACCTTCAGGTGATGGCGGCCTCTTCCGAACGTACGCGACTGCTGGAGTTGTTCCAGCTGCAGACCGACGAGGGATCCTGCGTGGACTGCTTCCGCACCGGTCAACCCGTGTCGGCCATCGACCTGCGGTCCGCCGGACACCGCTGGCCCCGGTTCACCGCCGCCGCGGCCGAGGTGGGCTTCACCGCGGTACACGCCTTGCCCATGCGACTACGTTCGGATGTCATCGGCGCTCTGGACCTCTTCGACACCCGTCCGGGTGCCCTCGACGAGGGCAAGATCCGGATCGGACAAGCCCTGGCGGACGTGGCAACCATAGGGCTGCTCCAACAACGTGCCATCCACGACCGCGACATCCTCGCCGAGCAACTGCAGACCGCACTCGACAGCCGAATCCTCATCGAGCAGGCCAAGGGCGTCCTCGCCGAGCGCCTCCACGTCGACGTGGGTGAGGCTTTCGCGCTGTTACGCAGCAGCGCGCGCAGTCGCAGCCGGCGGCTGTCCGACCTGGCTCAAGCGATCGTCGACGGCTCCGAGCGGCTCGCGCCAGGAACGGCAGCCGACATGCACTCCTGACCGCCGGCCAGCCGACACGGCATGGGCGATGCGGGTCCCGCGCCGCCCCAGGAGCTGAACAGCATGGTGCGAGCCGTCACGTCCGATCTCACGCAGCGACAGGGTCGCCACCCGACCGCGGAACTCGCCGATCACCTGGGCGTGGGCGTCAACGAACTCCTGGCCGCCGTCGCCGCGTCGCAGGCATATCGCCTGGGGTCGGATCCTCACGATGTGGTTCTACGGTCGTATGACTCAGGCGCGGATCGCCACCGAGGTCGGACTATCGCAGATGCACGTGTTCCGGCTGCTGAAGCGTTCCTTGGCCCAGCTCAGGGCCGGAATGCCGAGCTGACGGGACCGCCGTCCAGCCACGCCCGGTCTCGCCCGCAGGAGGGCGACAACGATCATGAGGAGCCCGCCACGACCTGGGCCACGGAACAGTCAGGGACGACGAGTATGCTGAGGGTGTCGTCCTGGACCCCGGCGGCTCGGTTTGCGTAGTTCGCGCACCGCCGTCGAAATGAGGGCCACACATGGCCAGGTTCGGCTCCGTCCGCTTCACCAATGTGCAATCCGGCCCCGAAATCAACGACCGGCCCCGCCTTGCGCCGCGTGTCCGCACCGGCGGGTCGCTGGTCCCGTTCGGGGCGTCCGCCCTGCTGCTGCTCCTGCTACTGATCTTCATTCTGCAGAACGGTCAGCGTACGGACGTGCATCTCTTCGGCATGCGGGGGCAGGTGCCGGTGGGAGTCGCGCTGCTGCTCGCCGCGGTATCCGGCGTGCTGCTGGTGACCCTGCACGCTGCCACCCGGCGTATCATCCAGCTGCGGCTCCCGGCCCGCAGGCACCGTGCCCCAACCACCGTCGGCCGTCCAGATAGCGCCGACTACGACCAGGGCACCGCCGTGCCGAAGGGGCGGAACTCGTGATCCGCTCTGCTGAGGACCGCATGACATGGGTCTGCACTGGTGAGCCGCCCACGGCACGCCTACGACTGGCCGACCCACCGTCCAGCCGCGCAATGCTCGACGGTGGTTGGTGGCCGACCTCGCGCGACCCCGTCATCGAACTGTGCAGCCTGGTCACCGCGCTTACCGCCCGGCGCGGCGCCCTGGTCGAACGAATCATGCTGCAGCCAGCGGCCTGGGACAGACATCCAACCCGGATCGGCGTCAGCGGCGCCGTGGTGCGGGTGGGCTGGTTTACCACCCTCGGAGCCGCGCTTGTCATCATCACCGGCCCGCGGGATCTGCGGATCGACCTGGTCGTGATCGCGCCCGAGACCGCGTACGCCGTCGCGACGGCGGCCATGCTCGCGGCCTCTCGCCCCGCCAACACCACACGCGCCGCCGATATCCTGCCCACGCCGCCCGGCCCACGCGCACCACGGTCGGTACGACACGGCGACCACCAATCCGCATGGAAGACCGAAGGTGGCCTCGTTCAGCCCGATCGGCATCCCACGGCGCCGGCCCGGACGTAACGCTTAACGGCCCGGGCCGGGAGGCTTCGGAGTCCGGGACGTCGGTTCGACGTCTCGGACTCCGAGGTCAGTACCGGCGATCACCGGCTGACGACCTAAGGCCTCAACGAGGTCACTCCCTGCTGCTGTCACTCAACGCGCCGGTCGCTAGACTGGGCCCTCGCGCCCTCATAGCTCAGGGGATAGAGCATCAATTTCCTAACCCGCAGACGCCAGGTTACCCGCAGCACCCTCGACCTGCTGTTTCTTTGCGCTCAAGCAACTTCCGTTCGTCGCTGAACAGGATTGTGTGCTCGGCGGATATGCCATCGACGGCCGGATAGGATCGCCGCGCAAGGCAGGGGTTAGCCCGAGAAATCTTTCGCCGTCAAGAACGACGTCCTCACCAGTTGCATGAACATAGTGCTTGAAGAGCCCGCAGGCGAGGCCACGATCAACCAAGAGCATTGAGCCGGTACCTGAGCAGTTGTAGGCGCCCTCGCAGGCGACCTGTCCGCTGGGATTCCGACGGCGTCGTACGTGGATGTGGTGACGCCCTTGTCGGGGTCTTCGGACTCGAGGAAGACGTCGTCCGTCACTACCAGGCTCACCTGCACCAACGCCGCCAGGAACGCCCTGACGACGAGTACCAGCCGGTCAGCAGCGAGGAGTGGGCGGAGTTCGAGGAGCACTTCGACAAACGCAAGGTCGAGCTCGGCTCATGTGCTCGTCCGTACGGAACTGGCTGCCAGCATGAGCACGCTTGCATTCGCTGTCCGATGCTCAACGTGAACCCGAAATTGATCGGCCGCCTCGACGAGCTGGAGCGTGGCCTCCTCGCACGGCGACAACGAGCGAAACTGAGCGATGGCTGGGTGAGATCGAAGGTATCGACCTCACCCTCACCTTCTTGCGTGCGTGCAAAGCGAGAACAGGCTCAGCGGCTGTCTCATCGCCCCTTGCTACAGATCCAATCAAGAGCTCGACCGAGGTCAACTCCGTAGATGTGGCCCACCCGTCCTTACAGATCTTGAACGGTTAGGTTGAGTCGGGTTCGAGGGTCAGGCCGTGTGGGTCAGGGAAGCTACCCTTCCCGCGTGGCCTCACTCATGCAGACCTACACCTACCTGCACGCCTCCGCTGTGCACGAATCCTCGGCCGGCCGTACCCTCGCGCTGGAGACCTCCGGCGGCAACACACCCGCTGGTGAGGTAACCAACCCGCGGTTCTTCAACGGGTTTCTGACCGCGCCGGCCGCCGCGGCGGCGGCGTTGCTGGCGGTCGCCGATGTCGCTGCCGCCCGCTACTACCGGCCGCAGCTGTCGGCCTGGTTGGACCCCGTCGTCACGGCCAACGGAGACCGGCTGCGAATGGAGTCTTTCTCCGGATGCTGCGGCGTCTACGCGCGCCTCGACGTTCTCCCGCCCGGTCTCGATGGTGACGACGTCGGCCACGGCACCACCAACGTTGACGTCAACATGCCACTGCGGCGGGCCCTCGCCAAGCTCGGTGGCCTGGACCCCCTGCATCTCACGGTCGGCCCGGACGGGATCGAGGCCACGACCTTTGACGGCCGGTTCGTGGAGAAGAAGGTCCCGCTGCCGGATCGGTGGCTGCGCGGCTTCGCCGAGGCCCAGGTGCTCGCGGCGGGCTTCACCCTGCGCGCCGAGGTCCCGGCTGCGCAGGCCGCCGCCGTCCTGCGGTCGCTGCCGCGGCCGACTGCCCAGTCCAACGCTCGTACGACGAGATGGCTGGTGCCCGCAGGACGCGCTCTGCGTCCCGCGAGCAGGCCGGGGCCGGGCGCCGTGTGCCTGCCCGGCCCTGAGCGGCTCGTGGTCCTGCAGCAGGTGATGCGGCACGCGACAGGCCTGCGGGTGTACGCCCCCGACGTCGCCGACGGTGCGGCCACCGCCGCCGCGTGGGAGGTCGAACTGCCGGGCATGCGGCTGACGCTGATGCTTTCGCAGGACGCCTCGCGCGGGTTCTCCGGTGAGGGTGGCGTGCTCGACGACCTCGCGACGGGATCGGCGGCGCAGGACGCGGACCAGGTGGCGGAGTTGCTGGCCTGGGAGCCGAAGATCGACGTGGCCGACCTGTCCCGCCAGGCCGGCCTGCCGGCGGAGCGGGTACGCGCTGCGCTGACGATGCTGGGGACCTCCGGCCAGATCGGCTACGACCTGGCGGAGCAGGCGTACTTCCACCGGCATCTGCCGTACTCAACGGGTGCTGCGGAGGCGCGCAACCCCCGGCTGCGCGGTGCGCGGAAACTGGTCGCCGAGGGCGCGGTCCAAATCGACGGCGCGCTGACCCGGGTGGGCAAGGACGACAACGCCCACCTGGTTCGCACCGACGACACGGGACAGATGAGCTGCACCTGCTTCTGGTGGGCGAAGTACCGGGGCGGACGCGGACCGTGTAAGCACGTGCTCGCCACGCGGATGGTCCGCGACACGATGAAGGAGTCAGCACAGTGAGTTTGATCGAGCTGGCAAAGGCCGGTGACGTGACCGGAGTGCTCCGGGAACTGGCCGCCCTCACCCCAGAACAGCGCGCCGCCCATGCTCCGGACGTGGAAGCCCTCTTCGCCGCAGAGGACTGGGACGACTGGCGGAAGCACTCCAAAGAGCAGAGAGTGGCCATGTACACCGCCCAACTGGGGTGCTGGGTCACCCCGGAGGCTGCGGCGGCCGGTCTCCGGAAGTTCAGGTTCAAAGTCGGGCACGACCCTCTCGTCCCGATGGCGGACGTCCTGAACCTATATCCCGCCGCGTGGCAGGCCGAACTGGTCGCGCGGATCAGTGAACAGGAGGCCCCGGCCTGGCACGGCGACCACGCCTTGTTCGTCCTCGTCGACCACATCATCCAGACCACCGGCTGCCCGGCGCCGACCTGCGACACCTACATCAACGCCTGGCTCTCCGGCCGGCACAACTACTCGCGAAGCGATGAGCCGTGGCGATCCTTGGACGCCGTGCGGGGTGCTGACTTTCTGGAGCTGCTGCGCAACGACCCGTGCACCCCCACGCTCCTCCCACTGGTCGTGGCACGGCCTGGCGTTCCCCTTCGCGGTGTGTGGGCGTTGTCCCAGCTGGCCGCCGACGGCGTGATAGACCGGGCCGCGCTCGTCCATCGGGTCTTCGCGGAGGTCGCCGAGGCCCATCCAGGGTACGCCGCGAGGCTGCTGGAGGAACTCGCTCTCACCCCCGCCGAACACGCCCAGAAGGCAGCCGAACGGAACGCTCTCGCCGAACCCGCTCTCGCCCAGCTGCTGCAGAACGGCTCCCAGAAGCAGACCGCGCCGCACCTGGCGTTGCTGCGCGCCCTCGGACTGACCCCGGCCGAGAAGGTGCCGTTTCTCCGCGACCACGTGGCCATGCTCGACCTGTCGCCGCCGGTGGCCGGCTACGGCCAGGAGGTCCTGATCGAACTGGACACCGCAGGGCTGCTGGAGGACGACGTCCGCACCGAGGCGAGCGAACGCGTCCTGCTGCGCCCCGAGAAGAAACTGGTCCGCGCCCAGCTCACCTGGCTCGACCGGGTCGCCCGACGCGACCCCACCCGCACCGGACAGATCCTGCTCGACGTGGCGATCGCCTTCCAACACGCCGACCTGGCGTTGCAGGAACAGGCGCTCAAAATCGTCGCCCGTCACCTCCCGACCGTGAAACGCGCCGCGGACGGCTCCGTGCCACCGGAACTGCGCAAGGCCGCCGAATCGCTCAGCCCCGGCTTGGCGGCACGAGCCGCCGAACTGTTCGGCCCGCCGCAGGACAGCACCGCCGAGCCGTCCGCCGAGGTCGAGCCGTACGTCGAGGTGCTGCCGGCCGTACCCGAACCGCGACCCATACCTGGCCCCATCCAGACCGCCGCCGAGGTCGCCCAGGAACTCGCGGTGGTCCTCGCGAACCGCGACGACGTGGTGGCGTTCGAACGCGCCCTGGACGGCCTGGTCCGCCACTCTCACCTCGACCGTGCCGCGCTCGCTACCGCACTCACACCCGTCATGCGCAAGGCGCCGGAGCCGGTATTCCATATCAATCAGACACTCTTTACCACGCAGACCGACCTGTACGACGTGGCGGCGGCGCTACGGGGCGACGAGCCAAGGCCATGGCACATGTCGGAACGCGAAGGGAGCGGCTCGCCCGGAGAGCTGCTCAAGGCGCGTCTCAATGAGGCCATCGAGCTGATCGAGTCCGGCACGCAACCGTTCCTGCTGGCCCTGCCGACCCACTCCACCGGCGCACTGGACGCCCACGTGCTGGTGGAACGGATCGCCGAGCTGGAGCGCCTGGGCGTCACACCCGCCCCGATCGACCTGGCCCAGGCTTTGCTCCGGGTCACCCCCACCACGGACGAACACGTACACCGCGCGGCCGGGGAACTCCGCTCAGACGCCGGACAGCAACTGGCGCAATGGCTGCGCGACGGCGGCCTGCCACACCAGGACTCAACGCCGCAAGGATGGCCGGTCTCCGATCCGACCAGCGCCGAGCCGGGATGGTGGAAGTCCGCAACACCCGGGCTGGACCACGAACCGCCCCTCCCGCCGGTCGCCGCAGCCCTCGTCAACGGCACGCACGAACGCGCCAGATACCCGGCGCCCTTCTGCGCGGCGCAGTTGCCGCATCACCGCGACGAGGTGGCGGCACGCGTTTCACTGAGTGGCGATGTGCTCCGGCGCTTGACGGAAAGCGGCGGCCCAGCCGGATTTGCGATGCACCGGAAGATCTTGTATCTCCTGGACACCGAACGCGACACGGCGGTGGACGCCCTGCTGATCCTCGCCGCGCAGGGCCAACTGGACAGCGCACTGATGGCCGGAGAACTCCAGCTGAAGCTGCGACGGCCGGGGGCGCGGAACGCGAAGCGCATCGCCGATGGGCTACGGGCGGCCGCCGAGACCGGCGCCTACGCCACCATCTGGTCGATACTCCAAGCCGCCCTGCCCGCACTGCTGCGCGACAAACCGATCCGCGAGGCCGGAGCGTTCCTCGCCGTCGCCGCCGAATGCGCCTCACGCTGCGGAGCCAAGGGCCACATCCCCGAAGTCGACGCGGTGGCCGCCCGCACCGGATCAACCCAGACCGTGAAGAACGCCCGACTACTACGCGACATACTGCGCTGAAACCAGCGGTACGCCAGACCGCGTGCAGATCCACGCGGGAGTTGACGATTGGCCACGCTCACGCGGTCGGGGCGCCGCTCTGATGGAGAGGGTCTGCCACCCGAGATGGAGTGGCTGACCAGCTGGCGAGGAGTCTGAGTCGGTCTTCGGAGGCAGTGCCGGGTTCCGCGGTGTAGCTGATCAGGTTGTGTACGACTCGGCTGGACAGCGGCAGGTCGAGGTGCTGGAAGGTCAGCTCCAGGTGGCCGACCTCGGGGTGCCGGAGTCGCTTGATGCCGTCGTGGCGGATCAGGACGTCGTGCGCGGCCCATTGGTCGCGGAACTCGGGGCTGAGGGTGGACAGCTCGCCGATGAGGTCGCGCAGTGCCCGGTCGCGGGGCTCGCGAGCGGCCTCGGCGCGCAACAGGGCGGCGGTGGCGTTGCCGGCGGCGTCCCAGTCGACGAAGAAGTCGTGTGCGCCGGGGTCGAGGAAGATGTAGCGGGCGATGTTGGGGCGGCCGCGCTTGTCGATGGTGGCACTGTCGAACATCGGCGCGTACAGGGCTCGGGCGAGGAGGTTGCTGGCGATGACGTCCGTGCGGCCGTTGCGTACGAACGCCGAGGACATCGTCATGGAGTCGAGCAGCCATTGGACTCGCGGCGGGACCTCGACGTCCCGGCGACGCGATGGCGTGCGCCTGGCGGCCCGCGATGACTGGGCCAGGTCGAACAGGTAGGTGCGTTCGTCGTCGTCGAGTCGCAGGGCGCGGGCTACCGCGTCGAGGACGTCTTCGGACACGCCGCCGATGTGACCCTGTTCCAGCCGCGTGTACCACTCTGTGCTCACGCCGGCGAGGACAGCGACCTCCTCGCGCCGAAGCCCGGCGACCCGGCGACGGGCACTGGTCGGCAGTCCGGCCTGCGCCGGGGTGATTTTGGCGCGTCGGCCGGCGAGGAAGTCTCGGATCTCGCCGCGGTTTCCGGGCTGCTGGTCCATGTTCTCCACGCTAGCCGCCGGTCGCGGCGCGAGAGGGGTGGAGGTTGTACCCCCATAAACGCGACCTTCCCCGGCCATGGCGATCGCGGTCTTCTGGGATCGAACGCGTAACGGAGGTAGGAGACATGACGAGCAAGACACTGGCCGTGCCAGCGGTGGCGCTGGGCACATGGGCCTGGGGAGACAGCGGTGAGGCGGGCGACGGCTATTTCGGCAGTCAGCTGACGGCGTCCGGCCTGCGCGAGGTCGTCGAGAAGGCGCAAGCGAACGGGTTCACCTTGTGGGACACCGCGGTGGTGTACGGCATGGGTCACTCGGAAACGGTCCTCGCTCAGGCGCTGAAGGGCTACGCCCGCAGCGAGTACCAGCTGTCGACGAAGTTCACCCCGCAGGCGGCGGCTGACGGCGACGATCCGGTCGCGGAGATGCTGGAGCAGAGCCTTGGCCGATTGGGTACGGAATACGTAGATCTGTACTGGATCCACAACCCCGCCGATGTGGCTCGCTGGACGCCGCTTCTGATTCCGCTGTTGCAGAGCGGCAAGATCAAGCATGTCGGAGTCTCGAACCACAACCTGAAGCAGATTGCTCTGGCCGACCAGATCCTCGGCGAGGCCGGCTTTCGCGTGGAGGCGGTCCAGAACCACTACAGTCTCCTGTACCGCGGCTCCGAGCGTGCGGGCATTCTCGACTACTGCCGCGAGCACGACGTGCGGTTCTTTTCCTACATGGTTCTCGAGCAGGGGGCGCTGACCGGCAGGTACGGCCCGGCCCATCCGTTGCCGGCGGGCAGCAACCGAGCGGCCGCGTACAACGGCATCTTGCCCAAGCTCCAGGCGCTGACCGACAGGATGCGCGCGATCGGCGGGAACCGAGGCGCCTCCGCCGCCGACGTCGCCACCGCCTGGGCCATCGCCAAGGGGACCACCCCGATCATCGGCGTCACGAGGACGAGTTACATCGACGGGTTGATCCGCGCGGGCGGCATCGAGCTCTCCGACGAGGAGATCGCGGAGTTGGAGGCGCTGGGGGACGCCGCGGACGTCGACACGCGCGGGTGGTGGGAGCAGGAGATGTAGCAACAGCGGTTGAAGGGCCAGGGTCTGTCGCAGTCAATACGGTTCCGGTTCCGTAGCTAGCCTCAATCTAGCCACCTAATAAAAAGCAGTAGCAGCAGGCCGACAGAAAAACGAAGAGCGAGATCCACGAGTGTGCGGGCGATGCCTGGCATCCGCGCCACATGAGGTGATTCCGGCAGGTAGATAACAGGGACCTGCTCGCCGACTGCGGGAAGCCTGCGGGGCTCTAAACCCATGTGGGCCCATTGGTAAACGAATGTGACTGTTCCGCCCCGCTGATCCTTGAACTGGATCCTTGGATAGTAAGCGATCGGAAATCTTTCAGAGTTGTCAGATTTCCTAGGGATCGAGGGGTTCCTTATCACGACCGTGCCCGCTGTGTGTAGACCGCGATCGCGGAGTTCCAGACGAAGCCGATCTTCCTTACGCCTCGTATGACCTTGTAGTCGCGCTGCCTTGAAGTAGACATAGCGCCACGCGCGGTCATCAAGTGCTTTGTTGGCATTGATCGGCAAGGTATCGATGAGCAGTCGCACCTTTTCCGGATCTTCCGGAAGGTAGACGATCTCCACCTGGGTGCCTGCGGGTGCGCCGGAGGCACGTTTCCAGGAGGAGGTGAGATCGGGGGTAAAATATTGTGGATTGCCTTGCTGGTCCTGGAACAGGATCCAGGGACCTTGGGCTGGAACATGCTCAACGACCGTTCCCGTGGTGCGGATCCCACGGCGTCGCAACCGCAAGATGCGCCACAGTCTCACGAACCCCGACAGCAACAGCACCACGCCAGTCATCTGGATTACAGAAAAGATGGATACCATATTCTCCCCTAGGCGTATCCACAGCTTGGCTCTCCGAGCCTCCCCAAGGGACAGATTCACATTGAAGGTTACCTGTCTATTGCCCCGCCGCTCTTGCCTCCAATCTCGTAGTACCACACTATATGGACGCACATCACGCGGAGGAAGGTGACCTATATGTCTTCGCCCGGAGGGCTCGGTTTCTTGGGGTTGCTGTGGACGGCGTGCGGAGCCTGGCTGCTCACCAAAGCTTGTAGCCGGCGCTGAGATCGCGAAAGTGGCGACGGACGGGTAGCGGCACGAGACTACGGATCGTCACGGTCGCCCAGAGTATCGAGGAACAGGCATCTCGGCGACCTGTCACGACGTGAGTCAACGGCGCTAGACCGAGGGTCTCACTCGCGTCACCAGGAATCGTGCGACCTGGCTACGGACCGGTGATCTTCGATGATGTGCGCGGTGTGTGCTCTCCAGCGGATGCCAACCGGGGCGAACCGGTGCCAACGCGGGGCATCGCGGCCGACCGCCGGTCGCAGACCGGGGTTCGTGTGCTCGGGGTGTGGACCTGGGCTGGGAGAACGGCGGTCCGGGGACCGTGGGTGAACGTGGGCCGCTCCCTGCCACCCCAGGTGAACCCCCAGGTCGCTAGACTAGGCCCTCGCGCCCTCGTAGCTCAGGGGATAGAGCATCGGTTTCCTAACACGCTGCTCCGCCCGTTTCAGCAGGCTGATGACCTGCGGCTTTCCGTTTCCTGCCGCCGTATGTCGGTCGCGGCGGGGCCTTGCTGTGATCGCTTGCTAAAGATCAGGCAGGCGGCATTCGTCATGGTCCAACCGTGGGGAAGTACCGCGGCGCACAGTGCCTCGTTGCCTCTGGCCATGCGATAGAGCCCCGACTCAAGCCTTTTGACCTTGGTCCGAACCCATCAAGATGCTCTCCGCTGCGCAGCAGCAGCTTTGCGCGGCTTGCCTGGCGCTGGTCCGTGTCGAAATTGGCGGCCGAGTGTCTGCTGGTCAGTGCGGCCCTGCGCATGTGGCGCCAGTTCCACCGGTGAAGCGATCGCATATGCGTGAAAAATCTTCCTGATTCTGATCCGATTGTGCTGGTTGACCGCCGGACATCCGAGCACCAACGGAGAACCACCACGATCGGTAACAGGCAGCACGAATGCTTGTCCGCCACCTCGCCGCCCCCTCCACGGGCCCAACAACTCGGCCGTCGCTGGGCTACGGGGGTTATCCCCGGCCCGAATGTGGGTGAAAGCTGCCTTCTGCCGAACTATGTGGCGCTCATAGCGTGAGGCCGATAAAGGGCAGCCGCAGGCGCAGCCCTGGTTTCCTCAGGAGTCGCTCATGGTGCGGAGATTCCGCACAGCCCTGCTCGCTTCATTGATTGCCGGCTATGTCGCGGTCGCATCCTCGGCACCCTCGTCCGCCTCCCGCAACGTCGCACCGCACGCCCAGCCGCGAGCTGACGGGCCGGCCCGGCTGAGACTGCCGGCGCCGACGGGGCCTCATCCGGTGGGTGCGGTCGACCTGCACCTGATCGACTGCTCCCGTACCGACCCGTGGACGGCTACCCCGGCCCACCGCGAGCTGATGGTGAGCCTCTCGTACCCGGCCACGGAAGTGGGCCGCTTCCCGCGGGCGCCCCACATGCTGCCCGGCGCGGCGGCCCATTTCGGCAGCGCCGCAGGCGTCGGTGTCAGCCTGTACGGCATACCGGCGGGCTCGGTGGACTTCGCCGCGACCCGGACCAGCGGCCACCGGGGCGCGCCGGTGGCCCGGCAAGAGCGGCCGTACCCGGTGGTGTTGTACTCACCCGGTGCCGGCGACCCGCGGGCCTGGGGCACCAGTCTGGTGCAGGACCTGGCCAGCCGCGGGTACGTGGTGGTGACCATCGACCACACCTACGACATCATCATCTTCGCTGACTTGCTGTGCGTGCTCCTGTTGAGCTGCTGTGCGAGCAGATCGCGGGCGCGCCGGACGTGTTGCAGGCGATGATCAAGACGTTCGCGCAGGCGGTGATGTCCGCCGAGGCGGACGCGGTCTGCAGCGCCGCATACGGGCAGCGCAGCGACGAGCGGGTGAAACCCGCAACGGCTATCGGAAAGGGGAGTGGGACACCCGGGCCGGGACGATCTACTTGTCGATCCCGAAGCTGCGGCAGGGCTCCTACTTCCCGGACTGCATCGGCGGCGGGCGGAGCAGGCCCTGGTGTCGGTGGTGGCGACCTCCTGTCTGCTGGGGGTGTCGACGCGGCGGGTGGAGAAGCTGGTCGAGCAGCTTGGGATTCGGCAGCTGTCGAAGTCGCGGTCTCGGAGATTGCCTCCCATCTGGGCGCGCAGGTGGAGGCGTTCCGCAACCAGCCTCTGGACTCAGGGCATTACACGTTTGTGTGGATGGACGCGCTGACGATGAAGGTCCGCGAGCATGGCCGTACTGTCTACGTCCACGCCCTGATCGCCGACCCGCCTCCACGCATCGTTCCGTGGCCCCGGCCGCTGGTCGGGCGTCGGACTGCCGACAGCCACGCTACAAGACCTACCCCAACAGGAGTGGCCATGTCCCTATTGGCGGTTCGCCGACGCCACCCGACCCGGCGACCACACTCCCGGATCATCCGATCGACAGGGGCAGGAGGCCATTGCGAGCCGGGTGACCGAGGGTCCCGGCTGGGACGATCAGAAAGGTTACGGGCTACGCGTCACGGGGCGGGTCGTCCCGACGAAGCGCGAGGCGGATGGCCTGGTCCAGCACGGCGGTCACCTGCTCCCGCGGCCAGGCCACTATCGCCTCCTCCTCGACCCGACGAAGCAACATGCCGACGCGCAAAGGATGGGCCGCGCGAAGCACAGCTTCGAGATGAGACTCCAGGTCCCGAAGGCTGGCTCCGGCCGATCTCGGTTCGGGACAGGCGGCGTGCCGGTCCCGCCGAGACATGTCGACATGGTCGGGCATGTGCACCGCCTCCTCGCCATCGGTATGCGACCGGGTCCGGCAGCCCCGGGCACCTCCTGCGGGGGCGACCGCACCTCACCCCGGATGAGCAGCGTGATCTGCCGGCCCCGGGGACGGCGGTTTCGGCGACTGCCAACCGCCGTCGTCACGTAGGCCGGGTGCCTTCGATTCCGCCTCCTCGATCACTGTGGTCGACAACGCTGAGCGGACCCGGTTGGCCAGGGCCCGCAGGGCCGGGGTGTCCGGCGCGGCGAGCAGCACGTGTGCGAAGTAGTTCTCGCGCTCCAACGAGGTCACCTCCAACCAGTCGAGCACGATCGCGTCGAGGACCCCGTCGATTCGGGCGATCTCGGCGGCTGAGACCTGCGGGATGACCAGCCCGAGCCGGCCCGCTCCCACCGGCAACTGCGCGACGCGCTGGTGGTGTGCCCAGGCGTCACCCCCCAGCAGCCCGTGCGGCGGCGGCCAGCCCTCGGGGAGTGCCATCCTGGTGAGCACCTCCCCCACGTCCAGGCCATGCACGTGTTTAATTCCCAAGGCGGTCGCACCGCCGCCGCAACGCGGATTGATCTCGATGAGCTCGACCCTGCCGTCGGACGTCCGGCGTCCTTCGACATGCAGCCAGACAGGACCGATATCGAGCGAGGCGCACAGCGTGGAAACCTGCTCGACCAGCGGCTGAACGCCTGCGCGCACCCGCTCGTCGTCCGGCGGTGACACCAGGACCCCGCCCTCCTGTTGCCGGTCGTAGTCGTAGTCCGGTTTGTCGCAGACAAAGAGCGGCCGGAGCCGGCCGTCCACCACCGGCCCGTCGATGCTGAACTCCAGGCCCTCCACGTAAGACTCGATCACCACCTCGGCGAGCGGCCCGTCGACTGTCGCGATTCTGTGCAGCTGTGCGGCCAGCGCCTCTGGATCCCTTACCAGCTTCACAAGGCGGGACGCACCGCTCTGCCGGGACGGCTTCACGATCGCCGGGTAGAAGTCGACCGACGAGACGAGGCTCGCGTCCCCTGCCCGACCACCGACGTGGCGAACGGTGCCCAGCCCCAGCTTGGACATGACCTGCCGGACCCTCACCTTGCTCAGCAGCACGTCACGACCGGCTTCGCCGCCCGGGAGCCCGAAGTACCGGCTGATCCGGACCTGCCACTCTCCGAGGGCCTCCACCCGGTTCAGTACGGCGAGTGGCCTGACCTCGATCCGCGCCAGCAGGGCCGCGAGATCGTCGACGGAACCGTCCTCCCAATCGAACACGACGTGCCGGTGGCAGGAGTCGCGGTTCAGGTCCTCGGGATCAGCCGACACCAGGATCGGCCGGTACCCGAGGCGACGTGCGGCCTCGGCGCTGCGGCGGACGCCGCCTGAGTTCCACTTCGAGAGAACGAGCAGGTCACCTTTCATGGGACAACTCCGATACGTCGCGGTTCTGAGGAGATCGACCCATCCGGGCCAGGGGTAGGCAGGTGGCGGTTCCGATGGCGATGATCAGCCAGTACAGCCACCCGTCGACGTGATCGACGGCCCACAGGCCCAACGCCGGAGCCACGATGATGCCGACACTGAAGCTCAGGGACATGGCCGACGAGTAGGCGGCCAGCCGATCCGCCGGCGCTCGCTGGACCACCAGCGGCTGAAGGCTCGGCGCGAGAAGCGTCTCGCCGACGCCGAATACCGCTGCACAGGCCGCCACCCCCACCACCTGCCAGATCCATTGGTCGAAGACCATCACGGTGAGGGCGAACAGGAAGGCGACCAGCCAGCAGGCGAGAGCACCGACAATCCCCTCCTGGTAGCCGCGCCGCGCGACCCAGCGGTTCGCCGAGCCCTGAGTAACGACGACCACGAGGCAGTTCGCCACGATGAAGACCGTCACCATCCACACCGGCAGGCCTGCGCTCGCCTGGAAGACCACCGGTGCGACGGTGTCCATCTGCGCGGCTCCGAAGACGACCAGTCCCAGTTGGAGGACCACCAGCGGCAGGAAGGCGCGGTCGCGCAGCGGTGCGAGCAGTCCCCGACGAGCAGGCGTTCGGGAGGGCGGATCGGAGCGGTCGGGGTCCGCGGTGGGTATCGGAGCGCGAGGCAGGATGAGGGCCACGTTGCAGACGTGCAGCACGGTGCTGGCCGCGTTGGCCGCGATGATCAGCAGGTAGCCCGGGTAGTCCAAGAGATGTACGACGGCACCGCCGAGGAGTGCACCCACCACACCGCCGACGTTCATCAACTGGTACTGGCGACCGAAGGTGGCCGAGAGGTGCTCGGGTCCGACCAACCGCATCAGGACCGGAGTCTGCACGGCAAAGAACATCCCGTTGCCGAGGCCGCTGAGGCAACCCGCGACGAGCAGTGGCCAGATCCCGCGATCCACCGCCACCAGCAGCATGCCGACACCCTGCAGCACCCCGGCGGTCACGAAGAAGGCAAGCGGCCCGTGCCGATCCGCGACCGGGCCGATCGGCAGGTTGATCGCTACGGCGGCCAGCGCCATGACGGCGAAGTAACCGCCCAGCTGACCGACCGGCACATGACGGTACTCGTGCAGGAAGATCCCCTGGAGGGGTATCCACATGCCGGTTCCGACGGCCGACAGGAGATAGGCGCCGAAGTATCGCCTCCAGACCTCAGGTGGCCGGGTTCTCGGCACGTCAGCGATATCGAGCGGCGCGTTCACCTCATACCCCGTCCGGAACTGAAAGAATGGTCCTGCCTTCGATTCCCGCCGACTGGGCGTCACACCGTCGGGCTCCATTCGAAGCCGCCGTCGGACCTTACGGAAACACGCCACTCGAAGCCGCCGTCGGCCATGAGCTGGACGCCCGGGCCATCGACGGCGCCGTCCAGTACGGCCGTTCCGGTCGACGGCTGGCCGACAAGCGACCGGACGGGTCCGTGGTTCGGCGCAGAGTGGGTCGATTCGGTCGCCGCGAACGCCAGCATGCCGATGGCCGTCGCCGAGACAACACGCAGGAACATCCGATTTGCTCCGTTCACTCGGGGATCGAAATGGGAGTCCGACCCACTGACGTGAACATTCTTGGATCCCGTCCGGCGCGGTGTCACGACTCCCGGCCGGGCCACAGGTTGCTGTGCAGCTTCCTGCCCGGCCAGTCCGTGGCGAGCGCGAGATGCCCTGGAAAGGTACGGAGCTGAACGCCGCTTCCGGATCGGAGTCGATCAGCAGCGGGGCCGTGGAGGCGTCCCGCCACCGGACGCAGGATCCGCGTGGTGGCCGGCGGGCGCGCCCGCTGGTGGTCGGGCGGAGCATCCGCCAGATCCTCGCGCAGGGCGCAGGGGAGGTACCAGACCCCGCCGCAGCGGGTCTCGGATGTCGAAGCTGACCGCAGGTTCTTGTGGATCAAAGATCCACTAGGCACAGTGTGTCGACCAGAACACGAGCCGGCATGAGCTCCATCCATAACTGACCACGTCGACCGGCCGGGTGCACCTCGGTCAGATCCACCCCTTCCGCGCCGCGGCCACCCCGGCCTGGAACCGGCTTGACGCACCGAGTCGGCTGGTGACGTGGGCGACGACGCGCCGCACGGAGCGAACGGAGAGGCCAAGCTTGCGCGCCATCGCCTCGTCAGTCTGCCCGTCCGCCAGCAGCCTCAGCACGTCCAGTTCCATCGGCGTCGGGGTGTCCGCTTCGGTCCGGGACGGGGATTGGAGAGGCTCGCCGGCCGCCCAGACCTGCTGGAACAGCGCGCAGATGGCGAGCAGGACGCTCGGACTGGTCACCTCCACCGCGCCGACCCTGGGGTCGCTCGGACTGATCGGCAGCAGGGCGACTGCACGATCGACCACGATCATCTTCATCGGCACGGACGGCACCGTTCGGATCTGTCCACCCAGGCCGGAAAGCCACTTCGCGTAGGCGACCGTATCTGGGTCGTTGCGGTAGGCGTCCTGGTAGACGCAGCGCATCTCGACACCGCGCTCCACGGCCAATCGGTTGGGATCCCGGCTCGCCGCCATCGCATCCGGTTCGTGGGCGCCACCCGGGCTCAGGGACCAGCACTCGCGTCTGGCCATGTCCGCCAGCTCGACGAGCCGGGCGCGAACGGCGTCCACGCCCTCCAGGCGCGTGACGTCGTTGAGCCCCTGAGTTCGCGACTCGTAGGCCGCGGTGATCGTCGAAATCGCCTGACGGGTGGCCTCGATCTCTTGCTGCTGTCGACGAATCTCATCCTCCGCCCGATTCAACAGCGGAGCAAGCCCAAGGACTGGATTCACCGGATGCAGATCCTGTGATGCCGAAGGCGTCAGCAGTGACAGATCCGCGAGCACGTCGAGAGCCTTGCGTACCGACCTCTCGCTGATCCCGAGATAACTGGAAAGATCAGCAACACCCCACGAAGGCTCGGCGAGCATTGCTCGATAGACTGCTTCCGCATCCCTAGAAATCCCCAGGTTGGTGAGCACCTGAAACTCCTCCCCGTTAGATCGAAATACTGCCACGCTCCTTCCCCGCCTACAACGCCGCGATAGTGGGATAAATAGGGCACCTGCGACAAGCCGACGGCGACGGCTGGGGACAGCACGCTGACACCTACCGACTCCGCTCCGCACATGATCTGCGGCCGAGTTCGGGCGGGTCCGGGGTCAAATCGTGCGCACGGGCCGCGGAGTAGTGGTACCGGCCAGCGCACTCCCGGGCAGAGGGACGGGCCGGATCAGCGCACCACCCGGCCTGACTCGATGCACGTGGGTCACGGGCACGCTGATCGCGATGCCCGCGCCGTCGTCACGGGTCGCTCCTCGGGTCGCCCAGCGCGGGCTCGCCGGGAATCTCCGGATAACAGCCGACTTCCCAGACAGCGGATCCAGGCATTGATTCCAGCGCACGGATGCAGATGCCCTTGACAGCGGCGGCAAAACTGCCGCGGTCGACGCTGGCGCTGAACAAGACGACCCTGACGGCACTCTCGCCGGCCTGGACCCGGATGTGTTCGATGCCGTCGTCGGACCGGGTGTGCAGCCAGAAGTGCTCTCTCCAGTCCTCGCTGGTCAGCCGCGGCACCTCCCGCTCATCGGCACGCACTACCAGCATGGTCATCAACATGAGTCCGGTCCTTGTCGAGGGCCAGGGCGCACTTGCTCGGTCCCCGGCACGTCACGTTTCGCGAGCACCGTGGCGGTGAGTGGCTGCCGCCCAGGGTGTGCGGTGCCGTCGGTCGAGTCGTTGTCGAGCCGTCGGCACGCGGCGAGGCCGCTGCCTATCCCGCGAATCGCTCGGGTGTCATCTGGAGCGACGTCGGCGCCCTCCTTGCTGCTGTCCGAGCAGTGTCGAGCCACAGGTGAGGCGACCTCCACGCCGGCCGGCTTGACCGGACCGGTGTCCGTCTGCGGATCCAACTGGCCGACTTCGATGAGCTACTCGTTAACGTGCGGACGCGCAAGCGGCGGCGGCAGGGGCAGCGCCGCGACGGCCGTTGCACTGGTGCGGCGACAGCCGGCGACGCTTACCTGGCCCGGGGTCGGCTGCTGTCGGGTGCAGCTACCACGGGGTCAGGCTCCACCGCGCGTCCGGCGCCTGAGCCATCTCGATCGGGATACCGGCGCCAGGCTGCCGAATGCGCGAAGTGAATCCCATTCTGGGGCACGACAGGCACCTACGTCCTCACGGTCGGGGTAACAGGATGAGGCCTGGCAGGATGTTGCCGACAGGATCGGGGGATCTAACCTTCATCCGCCCGGCAGTTTGTTGCCAGGCACAATGCGGAAAGTCCTGAATCGCCAGTCTCCCCCGGCTTCTGGCTTACCTTTCCCTTGTTCGGTGAAACGGCGGGCGAGGGAGAAATATGACCAGGAGCGCCGCCGTCGGGAAACACCTCGACCCCCGATCACGGCTGCCGAAATCGGCCGGAGCGCACCAGAGCACCTTCGAGCGGTGCAGAGTAACTTCGGTTGGACGGTCGTGTGGCGGTTGTGCCCGACGGCCCGCGCCGCCGCCAACTTCCACCTCCTGGCGACCAAGAGCACGCGCAACCAAAGATAGGCAGGTAGAGATGTCAGTCAAGACCAGTCGGAATTCGTTCCTCACCACCACCTCGACGCCGCCTCGTCTGGACATGTCGGGCCTCAGCGCGATCCTCTTCGGACACGCGGCATTCGAGTACCTAAATGCTGCCTGCGAGCTCGGTCTTTTCGAGCTGCTCCACGACACCGGCGAACTCACCAAGCGCGAGATCGCGGCCAAGCTGGGCTTGGAGGAGCGCGCCGGCGACATCTTGATGCTGGGCTGCACCGCCCTTGGACTCACTGTCAAAACGGCCGAGAAGTACACCAACGCCGAGCCGATCACCGCGCTCATCGACGACGGCGACTGGCAGCGCTTTAAGGACACCGTGGCTTTCGAGCAGTACATCGTGTACGACGGCCAGCGCGAGCTGACGGAGTCTCTCAGGAGGAACACCAACGTTGGCCTCGCCCGCTTCCCCGGCACCGGACGCAACCTCTACCACCGACTGGGCGAGGACAGTCGCCTCGAGGGCGTCTTCTACCGATACATGCGTTCCTGGTCGGAGCTTGCCAACCAATGCCTTGTGGAGGCCCTGGATCTGACCAACGCCTCGCATTTGTTGGATTGCGGCGGCGGGGACGCGGTGAATGCCATTGCGCTGGCGTCGGCGAACCCGCACGTCAGAATCACCATCTTCGAAATGCCGCACGCCGCCGAGATCGCCAAGCGCAGAATTGCCGAGGGCGATCTTTCGGACCGGGTGCTGGTTACCACCGGCGACATGTTCGAGGATGCGTTCCCGGCGGGCAACGATGTGATCCTGTTCGCCCATCAGTTCGTCATCTGGACGCTCGAAGAGAACACCACCCTGCTTCGCAAGGCTTACGAAGCACTCCCGCCGGGCGGCCGAGTGGTCATCTTCAACTCGATGTCGAACGATTCCGGCGACGGCCCACTCGTGGCGGCGCTGGACAGCGTCTATTTCGCGACCCTGCCCGAAGAGGGCGGAATGATCTACTCCTGGTCGCAGCACGAGCAGTGCCTCGCCGATGCAGGATTCCGTAACGTTCAGCGGCATGCGTGGTCGGGCTGGACACCGCACGGGGTCATCGTCGCCACCAAGTAGGAATCCCGTCGGCGGGGACATTCGGCAGTCGCCGTCGTCGACCCGACCGAAGAACACCGAAAGGGAGACAACATGCCGCAGGCGGAGCTGCATCACTGTGAGATATTTGCCGACGACGCACCCAGCCTCGCCCATTACTTCGTCACCGCCTATGGATTCACGGTCGCCGGGGTGAGCGGCCCGGAGACGGGCAACGTCGACGCGTTCTCGATCTTGCTGATCAGCGGGAACATCCGCTTGGTGGTGACCTCGGCCCTCACCCCGTCGCACCCGGCCCGCTCGTTTGTCGACAAGCACGGCTACGGCGTACGGACGATCGCGCAGTCGGTGCCCGACGCAGCGCTTGCCCACGACACAGCGGTGAGTCGCGGTGCGCGTTCCGTTGCCACCGCCACCAGCTACGTCGACCAAGACGGCGTAAGGACGGTCATTGCCGAGGTCGGTGGAGCAGGCGACCTGGTGCACCGCTTCGTGGAGCAGTCGTCATCCGCGTGGCGGCTGCCCGGCTTCCGGCTTCATGAGCCGGTCGGCGCCGGCAGTGGCCTGCTGTCCATCGATCATTTCGCGCTTTGCGTCCCGGCTGGTGAACTCGCCGCAACCGCTGCGTTCTACCAGGAAGTCCTCGGCTACCAGAAGGTGTTCGAGGAGCGGGTGGTGCTCGGCGATCAGGCCATGGACTCGCAGGTCGTCCGTGACGCCACCGGCAGTCCGACAGTGGTCATCGCTGAGTCTGACCCGGAGCGGCCGGCGGCGCAGGTTGAGACGTTCGTGAGGCTTCACGGCGGCGCGGGTGTGCAGCACGTGGCGTTCAGCGTGGACGACCTGGCGAAGTCGGCACGTGCTCTGCGGGCTAGTGGAGTTGAGTTTCTCCAGGCACCCGCGCAGTACTACGAAACGCTCGAGACACGAATCGGTCAGATCGAGGATGACATCGAGGATCTGCGTGCCCTCAACATCCTCGTGGACCGCGACCACGACGGGCAACTCCTGCAGATCTTCAGCACCTCGCCGCACGTACGCAGGACGCTGTTCTTCGAGGTGATCGAACGGCGGGCGGCCACGACCTTTGGCAGCGGCAACATCCGTGCGCTCTACGAGGCAGTGCGGCACGAGCAGGAGCGCCTGGGCATGAGCGCCGTCGCGGGGCAGGAATGTTGACGTCGCAGCCGACAACGTCGACCCCGGTCTGGCCGGACGGGGCCAGCCTTCGGGAATGGGAAGCGCGCGCTCGCGCAGTCCTCGACCGCGGCGCATGGGACTTTCTCGCCGGTGGCGCCGGCGAGGAATGGACGCTCGACGCCAACCTGAGCGCGTTCCGCACCCTCGGTCTCGTTCCCCGGGTGCTCCGTGACGTCTCGGCACCGGACCCACGATGTGAGCTGCTCGGCAGCCACAGCAGCCTGCCGATCGCGGTGGCACCCATGGCGTATCAGCGGCTGTTCCACCCCGGTGGGGAGGTCGCCGTCGCCGCCGCAGCAGCACGGGCCGGCGTGCCGTACGTGGTCAGCATGCTCAGCAGCAGTTCCTTCTCCGACATCGCCGCCACCGGCGCCACGACGTGGCTCCAGCTCTACTGGTTGCGCGACCGCAGCCGTATGCAGGAACTACTCGACCAGGGCGAGGCTGTGGGCGTCAGAGGTCTGGTGCTGACGGTCGACGTCCCGGCGATCGGCGTTCGCCTACGCGATCTTGCCAACGGTTTCGCCCTCGCGAGCCACGTCTTCGCGGTCAACTCTGATTTCGGTGATCGTGGGCGGCAGCCCTCGACCCGCGAGTCGGTCATCGCCACGTCCAGCGCGAGCTTCCTGGACGCGTCGGTCACGTGGCGGGACATCGAGTGGATCCGAAGTCGAACCCGCCTGCCCATCGTCCTCAAGGGCATCATGGATCCCACGGACGCGGCCACAGCCGCTGACCTGGGCGTCGACGCGCTCGTCATTTCCAACCACGGCGGACGGCAACTGGACCGCGCGGCGCCTCCCCTGCTCGTCCTGCCGGAGATTGTCGATGGGGTTGCCGGCCGCTGCGAGATACTGCTGGACAGCGGGGTCCGTAGCGGTACGGATGTTCTCGTTGCCCTCGCCTCCGGAGCGACCGCCGTCCTGGTCGGTCGTCCTCTTCTCTGGGGGCTCAGTGTCGCCGGGCAGGAGGGCTGCTCGCGCGTTCTCGACATCCTCAAGACCGAGCTGACGTCCGGGATGCGCATAGCGGGATGCCCTGACCTCGCTGCGGTGGCGGAGTTGCGGACCGTCTCGTTTCGGCCGGAGGTGCGGGCGTGACAACTCCCCGCACCTCCGCGGTCCGGGAGGCCATGCCATCCGGAGCGAACACCGGCGACTTGACTTCGGTCGACATTCACGGCAGCGCCTGGGACCCGGCGGCGACCGCGATGACATTTCTCAACGAGATCGCCATGCGATACCCGGATGCGATCTCGTTCGCTGCCGGCCGGCCCACCGAGCGCTGGTTCGATCTGCACGACATCACTCGCCACGTCGAGACCTACTGCGCCTACCTGCGATCGGAGGTCGGATTGGACGAGGAGCAGGTCCGGCGTGTGGTCATGCAGTACGGCCGAACCAAGGGGATCATTCACGACCTGGTGGCCCGACAACTGAAGGTCGACGAGCAGATTGCCGTCGACCCGAGCGCACTGGTGATCACCGTTGGGTTCCAGGAGGGTGTGCTCCTCGTACTGCGAGCCCTGGCGTCAACTCCCCATGACGCCCTACTGGTGGTGTCGCCGTCGTACGTCGGCGTGACCGGCGCCGCACGTCTGGTGGACATGCCCGTCCTCGCCGTCAACAGCGGAACGGGTGGCATCGACCTCGCCGACCTGCGCAGGCAGCACGAGCTGGCCGTTGCTCAGGGGCTTTGCCCGCGAGCGCTCTACATCGTGCCGGACTTCGCCAACCCGACCGGAATCACGCTCGACGTCGCGCTGCGGCGGCAACTGCTCGCGCTAGCCACCGAACTAGGCATCCTCGTTATCGAGGACAATCCCTACGGGCTTCTGGGCCGACACCGTCTTCCCACCCTGAAGGCGCTCGACGAGGACAGGCGGGTCATCTACATCGGCTCCTACGCCAAGACGATCCACGCCGGTGCCCGAGTGGGATTCGTCGTCGCCGACCAACGCATCGCCACCGGAAACGGCACGGTCATTCTCGCTGACGTCCTGGCCTCCTTGAAGAGCGTGGTGACCGTCAACACCTCGCCCATCGCCCAAGCCGTGGTCGGGGGAAAGCTGATCGACTCTGGCTTCAGCCTGGTGCGGGCGAACCGACGCGAGACCGATCTCTACGAACGCAACCGGGACATCGTGCTGGCCGGACTCACCCGGCAGTTCGGTCGAAGCCCGACGGACATCGCGTGGACGACACCAGCAGGTGGCTTCTTCGTCGCCGTCTCTGTCCCCTTCCACGTCACTGACGAGCTACTGGAGCTCTCGGCTCGCGACTTCGGCGTGCTCTGGACGCCGATGCGCTACTTCTATACGGCCGGCGGAGGCGAGAAGGAGATCCGGCTGTCCTACAGCTCCCTGACACCGGAGACCGCCGCGGAGGGTATCCGGCGGCTGACCTCTTTCGTGGCGAGGCAGATGACATGAAGGCCCGTCCGGTCGGGCCGGCCAGCCGCCGGTCTCGCCTGCCAGCTTCGCAGTTCCTCCCGACCTTCAACGGGAAAGGGATTCAACAGGCCATCTTCATTCCTACACCACAGATGTCGACGAGGAGTCGAGCGTGACCGCACTCAGTGGCGTGAGCAGGATTCAGCGAGGCACGGGGGGTTGAACCATGACGAACAACGGCGGGACAAATCGATCGGGACTCGGCGACGCGGCGACAGCGTTGGATCCCTACCCCTTCTACGCGCGTCTGCGGTCGGACGATCCCGTGCATTGGAGCGAGGAGGCTCAGGCCTGGTTCGTCACCCGGTACGAAGACGTCTACGAACTCCTGATGGATCAACGGCTCGGGGCCCGGACCGCGAGCGGCTCCTTCGAGGGCCTGCCCCCTTCGGCCCGGACGGACGCCCGGCGGGTGGAACGGTTTCTGAGCCGGTGGCTGGTTTTCGCTGATCCGCCCTACCAGGCGAAAGCACGCCGGATGGTCGCGGGGGCGTTCAGCCCGTCCGCGGTGGCGGAGCTGGAGGGTTCGCTGCAGGAACACGCGAAGGCAGTCGTCGGGCGGTTCACCGATGGAGGTGACCTCATCGCCGAGCTGAGCCGCCCATACGCCCTCGCGGTCATCGGCGATGTCCTCGGCGCCATGCCGGAGGAGCTCGCCGACCTGTCCGCTCTGGCGAGAGTGGTGATGGACTACCTCGGCTCACGTGTCGACGCGGAGATCGCCGAACGTGCGTCGGCCGCGATCCGGGCGTTGACCAGCTATGTCGGCGACGTCGTCCTCCCCCGGGCGAAGGGCGCAGTGGCCGCAAACCTCGCGCGGTCCGTCCGCGAGGGATCGTTAACCGTGGAGGAGGCCGCCGGCGTCTTCACCCAGTTGCTCACCGGGGGCATCGAGCCGGTGAGTGTGACGACCGCCGTGTGTCTTGTGGCCGTGCACGGGCAGCCGGAGACGCTACGGCAGGTCAGGTCGGGGGCGCTCTCCTGGGAGAGCGTCATTGAGGAGGCGCTGCGCTACGACCCGCCGTTTCACTTCGCACCCAGGAGGGCCCGGGACGACTTCGAGTTCCGGGGGCGCCACATACGTGCTGGTCAACGTGTAGCGCTTGTCCTCGCGTCGGCGAACCGGGACGAAAACCGATTCGCCGCTCCGGAGCGCTTCGACGCGACCCGCGGCGCGCAGGGCCACCTCGCCTTCGGGAGGGGCGGCCACTTCTGCGTCGGCGCCGTCCTCGCCCGCACCGGGATCCGTGTCCTCCTGCGTTGTCTGGACGAGCAGCTGCCGACCTTCAGGCCACGGGTGCCCGCCACCAGGCTCCCCGCCCTAGGGGCCACGGTTCTGGACGCGGTGCCCGCGTATGTCTAGGCCAGGCACCGTTCTGGAAGACGGCCGAGGTCCCGTGGCCCAGGTGATCCCTCCCCGGCCGCTGAGGATGAACGCCGTGCTCGGGCTCTGGACACCCTCCAGCCCTGCGCCCGCGTTGTTCCCCCGGCGTTTCGCCCGATGCCTGGAGGCGCTCGCCGCGGCGGGACACGACGTCGTGTTGAGCCCCAGCTGTCGGAAAAACTCCGGCGTCGCGGCCGCCGATCCCCGCGCGTTGGCCGACGACCTGCACGCACTGCTCGAGGACGAACGAGTCGAGGGCATCCTCTGCACCACCGGGGGCTACACCACCATGCCCGTCCTCAAGTACGTGGACTGGGGCCTGGTACGCAGGGCGGCCAAGCCGATCGTCGGATACAGCGACGTCACGGCGCTGCTCTGGGCGGCACTGGCGCAGGCGGGGCTGACGACGTACCACGGCCCGATGGCAATTTCGGAATGGGGCGAGCAGGGGGGTCCCTGGCCCTACACCCTTCGCAACTTCCGGGACGTGGCGGGCGGTCGGGCCGCTCTCGTGGACATCGTTCTTGAGGCTCCGTCGGAGTGGACGGACGAACTTCTCTGGTGGGACAGGGAAGACGACCGGCCGCGGCGCACCCGACCTAACGCCCGCTGGCGAACCCTCATTCCGGGAAAGGCTTCGGGGTGGTTGCTGCCCGGCTGTGCCCCCACGGCAGGACGCCTGTTCGGTACCCGCTACATGCCGGACGTCACGGGCGCGATCCTCTGTCTGGAGACCCTCGAGATGGGTCCCGACCAGATGATCGGGCTTCTCGCCCAGTGGGAGGCGGCCGGGCTGTTCGACCGGATCGTCGGCCTGGTCGTTGGCCGGCACTATCGACCGGTGGCAGCGGCGGGGGGCAGCACCGACTTCGACGCGGCGATTATCCGGGCCCTGGACGGTCGCCAGGTACCGGTACTCGTCGACGTGGATTTCGGGCACACCGAACCCCGTCTGACGCTCCCTGTCGGGGGCCTCGCCACGATCGACGCGGACAACTGCCGCATCACCCTTCACCCGCATGAATCCCACCTGCGGAACGTCAGTCAATAAGCGGTAAGCGATTACTCAGCACACACTCTTCGGAAGCGATGTAAGGGGCAGGGATGAAAAACAACTGGATCCTCGGCATCAATCCCGGCGAGCCCGGCTACAACCATCATGACCCTGCGGCGGCCCTGTACCGCGACGGCCGCCTTCTGGTCGCCGCAGAGGAGGAGCGGTTCACTCGGATCAAGGGGGCTCCCGGGGTCTTCCCGACCGCGGCCGTCGACTTCTGCCTAGCGGAGGCTGGAATCTCCGTCGACGATCTGGACGCGGTGGCCGTCGGCTACGATCCCGGCTTCCGGGACGAACGTCTTGCCTCACAACTCTCGCGCATCCAGGAGAGGCTCGCCCTGCGAACCGGCCTCGCCGCGACACTGTCCGACGAGGAGGTGCGCCGAGCCGAGGATCTGGGCCGGGCCGTCGTGGATTGCGTCGCGAGCCACCGGATGTTCGGAGACAGCCCGGAGAAACTCATCGCCGACCGGCTCCGAATGAGCGATCCGACACGTGTCGTCTTCGTTGGTCATCATTTCGCCCACGCCGCCTCCGCCTATTACCCGTCGCCATTCGACGACGCGGTGGTCGTTGTGGTGGACGGCGTCGGTGAGGTCAGCAGCTCAACGTCGTGGGCGGTGAGAAGCGGTCAGTGGGAGCCGATCTCGGACGTCAGGTGCCCGAACTCGTTGGGCTATTTCTATGCGGCCATGACGGATTACCTCGGATTCGAGCCCTTCGAGGGCGAGGGTAAGCTGATGGCCTTGGCGCCCTATGGTTCCCCCGATCCACTGATTCGTGACCGGCTCGCAAAGGTCGCCACTCTGACCTCGACCGGCTACGACGTCTCGGATCTGGTGGCGGACGCCCTCAGGCCCCGCGGGATGGGTCTGGACCTCTCCGTCACGCGTACGCGGCTGACCGAGATCCTGGGCCGGCCGCCCGCCGCCCGTGGCGAAGCCCGGCAGACGTTCTACGAGAACGTGGCATGGGCGGCGCAGAACTTCTTGGAGCGCGCGATGCTGGACCTCGTGGCGCGCGCCGTAGAGGCCACCGGAATCCGCGATCTCGCGGTGGCCGGCGGGGTCTTTCTCAACTGCAGGCTGAACCAGGTCATCCGGGAATCCGGAGTGGTCGACCGAATGTTCGTGCAGCCTGCGGCAGGTGACGCCGGCCTCGCTCTCGGAAGCGCCCTCGCCGTGGCCGCCGAGCGGTCGGTGCTTGAGCGTGAACCCATGCGCACTCTGGCCCTCGGCCCGAAGATCCAGGCCGAGTCGGACGATTTCGGTGATCTGCCGGTCAGCGTTCCGGAGGATCTCATCGGGCGGGTCGCCGGGCTACTCGCCGAAGGAAAGACGGTCATGTGGTGCGAGGGCAGGGCCGAATTCGGGCCCAGGGGCCTGTGTCATCGTTCGATCCTCGCCGACCCGCGGGCCGCGGACATGGTGGAGCGCGTGAACTCCATCAAGAACAGGGAGACGTGGCGCCCGTTCGCTCCGGTGGTGTTGGCCGAGTACGCGTCGGACGTTCTGGGCCCGCTCGATCCGGCGGTGAACGGACGCTTCATGATCGAGTCTTTTGATGTCCAGCCGTCCTGGCGCGAGAAATTGGCGGCGGTCCTGCATCAGGCCGACGGCACCGCGCGCGTTCAGATCCTTTCTTCCGAGGACAACCCCACTGTGCACCGCCTGCTCACCCGGTTCCACCACCTCACCGGCGTTCCGGCTCTGATGAACACGTCCTGCAACGACCGCGGCGAACCACTCATGGACTCGGCTGCCAACGCCATCAGGCTCTGGCGCACGTCGGCTGCCGACGCCCTCGTCATCAACCAGTTTCTGTTGTTGAAGTAGCTTCGAGGTCAGCGCCGCGCGCAGCCGAAAGGCCGAGATGGCCGGCCGTGGCGCGGCGCACCGACCGATGGGACGTTGGCGAGCGCGGGCAGCCCTGGGCTGCGGTCGAGCGGGGCGCGCATAGGCGGCCTCGTACGCTGGCTGGCTCACCGGACGTGTAGCGCCGCCCTCGTCGCGGCGATGTGCGCAATGTTCGCGCACGTCTGGGCGTCGCCGGCCGATGTCCGATCGTCCGCGCCGCCGGCGGCGACGGCCATCGTGCCGGCCAGGTGCGTCGGTCGGGACGCGGTGACGTACGATTTCGGAGATCACGGCCCCAACTACATAGCAGCAGCCGACTCTACGCCGCTATAGGAGCAAATCGGCGCGGCTGGATCTGACGGAGCATAAATGTTGAGCAATCTTCTCATCGACTCTCTTTTCCCGGCCGACCTGCCGGAGCCGGCCGAATGGGATCGCCGCTTTCCGCCCCGGGAGTTGCCGGCGGGGGCGCGAACCGTCAGATTCTGCCCCAGCCCCACCGGCCCGTTGCACATCGGTGGCATCTATGTCGCGATGATCGACCGAAACCTGGCGGACACCTCGGGCGGGCGATACGTCGTGCGAATCGAAGACACCGACCAGTCGCGTGAGGTACCGGGGGTCAAGGAGCAGTTCCAGCGCGCGTTCGAATATTTCGGCTTGCTACCCGACGAGTCCGATTTCGCCGGTGGTGACTACGGTCCGTACCTGCAGTCAGCTCGGGAGACAATCTATCTCTCGCACATCCGGGACCTGATGCGCCGACGTCTCGCGTACCCGTGCTTCGCGACCCGGGAGGAGCTGGCCGAGATGACCGCCCAGCAGCAGGCCGCGAAGGTTCCGACTGGCTACTACGGCGAGTGGGCGATCTGGCGGGACGCCCCGCACAAACGCGTCGAGGCCGCGCTCGCGGAGGGACGGCCGTACGTCGTCCGGTTCCGCGCCGAGGCAGCAGCGGGCGAACGTGTTTCGTTCGTGGACGCGATCCGGGGTCGGATCGAGTTCGACGCCAACCGCAACGACGTGGTCGTACTGAAGAGCTCGGACCAGTCTCCGCGGCTGCCCACCTACCACTTTGCCCACGCCGTCGATGATCACCTGATGCGGGTCAACCTCGTCCTCCGGGCCGACGAATGGCTCTCCTCAGTGCCGGTGCACCACCAGTTGTTCGACGCGCTCGGCTTCGAGCGGATCGAGTACGCGCACGTCGCGCCCCTGCTGAAGCAGGTCGGCGGCGGCAAGCGCAAGCTGTCCAAGCGGAAGGACCCGGAGGCGTCGGTCGACTTCTACCTCCGGGAGGGCTACCCGGCGGAGCCGGTGCTGTACTTCCTCCGCGGCCTGATCAACGGCCGGCTGGCCGAAATGCCGCAGTCCGAGGCGCTCGCCGCGACCATTCGGTTGGACCAGTGCGGCGTTTCCGGTGCGCTCGTCGACATGGTCAAGCTGGGTGGCCTGTGCGCCGACCACATCGCCACCATGCCCGCCGCGTCGGTTCTCGCGGCGGTGACCGACTGGGCTGAGCGGTACGACGCCGAGTTGGCGAAGATCCTGGCTGCGGAGACGGATCTCGCGCTGCGCGCACTGACCGTTGAACGCGACGGTCACCCCAACCCCCGCAAGGACCTGCAGAAGTGGTCGGACTTCCGGCCGGTGTACGGGTTCTTCTTCCCGGAGCTGTTCCCGCTGGTGAACGACCTGGCGGACACCCCGCTCGCGAAGCTTCCCGCCGACGTCGTCCGGACGTTCGCTGCCGCGTTCGGCGACGCCTATCAGCCGCTGATCGACTCGCAGGAGTGGTTCAACCAGATCCGGTCCCTTGCGGCGACGCACGGCTTTGCCGGTTCCCCGCAGGAGTACAAGGCCAACCCCGGTGCCTACCACGGCTCGATTCGAGAGGCGTCGCAGATCGTACGCGTGGCCCTGACCGGGAGCACCCGCAGCCCGGACCTCTACGCCGTCGCCATGGCGCTGGGCGCCGACGAGGTGCTCCGTCGGGTCCGGGCCCTGGCTGACGGCCAGGGCTGACCGCCCACCAGACCCGACGCCGGCCCCGTGCGTCGGGTCTGGTGGTCAGTTGCCGACGCTGCTCCAACGGCGTACCGATTCGCCTGGTCCGAGGACCTCGATGCACTCGGCCAGTGACAGCGGTGTGTCGGCGCCGCCGAGCTGGGCGAGTAGTGTGCGAACGATCCGGCCGTACTCGCCGCGGTCACCCGCCGCCAGTGCCCGGATCGTCGCGGCCGGGCTCTGCCCCGCCGCGACGGCTTCGGCCGCCATCTTGGCCCACACCTGTGCCTCTGGGGAGGCCGAGCCGGGTACCCAGTCGGTGGTGGCGAAGCGGAGCAGGCCGGTGATCTCGTCGGCCGAGCTGATCCTGCGTCGTAGGACAGGCGTTGCCCGTGCGGCGATCGCCCGTGCGCTGCGGTCCTCCGTCCCGGCCGCACTCAGCCTGTCGCGGATCAGTTCCTCGACGAACGTGGCGGGCGCCGCCGAGCGTAGGTAGACCCGGTTCATCCAGGCGAGCTTCTCCAGTGATTGGTTGACGAACTCCTTGCGGCTCACGCGCGCGAAGTCGAATGACTCGATCATCTCGGCCAGAGTGCGTACGTCCTGGCCGTCGTCGCCGTACCCGAGCAGTCCGTAGTAATTGATCACCGCCTCCGGCGGGTACCCGGCGGCCTTGAGCTCGTCGAGATAGAGCAGGTGGCCGCGCGGCAGGAAACGCTCGCCGATGACGAAGCCGGGGATCCGGACCAGCGGGTGGTGCAGGTACAGCGGCGGCTCGAGGCCTAGGGCCCGGTACACGATCGCCTGCGGCGCCATGTTGGACAAGCCCTCAACGCCCCGGATGACGTGGCTGATACGCATCATCGTGTCGTCGACGACGACGGTCAGGTGATAGGTCGCCCAGCCGTCCGGCCGGCAGATCACGATGTCGCTGAGCGACTCGGCCGCCACGGTGATCGGACCGCGGATCAGATCGTGGGAGGTGATGACGCCCTCGTCCGGCACCCTCAGCCGGATCGCCGGCTCCCGCCCCTGCCGTGCGGCCTCCGCCTGATCACGTCGATTCGGGGTGCGGCAGCGACCGTCGTACGCGCGGCTGCTGCGCCCGGGGGTGCGAGCCTGGGCCGCGAGCGCGACCAGCCGTTCCGGCGGGCAGTAGCACCGATATGCCGCTCCGGAGGTCAGCAGCTCCTGGACAGCCTGCTGGTAGAGGGGCAGCCGCTCGGACTGCCGGTACGGACCGTAGGCGCCGCCGACCTCGGGACCCTCGTCCCAGTCCAGGCCCAGCCAGCGCATGCCGTCGGGATAGCTCTGCAGAGCTCCCGGCATCTGCCGGTCCACATCGGTGTCGTCCAGCCGCAGAATAAAGGTCCCTCCGTGACGCCGCGCGAAGAGCCAGGAATAGAGAATCGTACGGGTGATGAAGGAGGGGAACGGCATCTCGCCGTTCGGCGCGAAACGTACGCGAACCTCGTCGCTCATTGCCGTTTCTCCCTGCTAGCTGGAAGCGTCGGATTCGATCGTCTGGCACCACAAAGGCCCTGTCAGCTTCTGCGCTCGCGCAGCTATGGGCATGGCAGCTTGTTGCCGCCCTGCCGGGGCAGCTTGCTGCGCGGCAGTTTGCTGAATGCGTGCGACCAGCCGCCGGGCGCGATTACGCCATTAGATTCATGCACGTCGTCGCGATCGGAGCACCGAGGAGTCCGATGAGCACCGAGACAGCCGCCGGCTCAGCGTCCGGCCTGTGCCCAGCCGGGATCGACCCGTACCACCCAGGTGCGCTGGTGGACCCCTATCCCTTCTACCGGAGACTTCGCTCCCGAGGACCCGCGACGTACGTCCCGGGCCGCGGGATCTGGTTGGTGTCGCACTATGAGCACGCCGCCGCTGTGTTGCGCGACTATCGCGCGTTCGTTTCCGGCCAGGGCGCCGGCTACACCCGGGTCCCCGACCACGGCTACCGGTACCCGTTGATTGACAACGACCCACCCGAGCACACTCGAGCCCGTCGTTCGGTGCAGAACCTCTTCGGCCGCGCGGCCATCGACGAGCTTCGGCCCGGGGTCCGCGCCGCGGCGGTCGACCTGGTGGAGGCGGCAGCGGCGGCCGGCGAGATCGACGCGGTCACCGCACTTGCCCTGCCGCTGCCGGACCGGACGATCCGCCTGCTCACCGGCATCCAGCCGCCGGACGGCGCCACGATGGCGACCTGGGGTGACGCGGTGGGCCAGCTCGGGGCCGCAGATCTCGATCCGGAGATGGTTCGGATCGCCACCGAGTCGCTCGAGTGGTTGATCGCCGAGGGCGTGCCCGCCTTACCGCCACACTGCATGGGGCGCACGATCATGGAGCACGGCGGCGACAACGGCGGGCTCGAGGACGGCCGGGAGCGGCTGATGATGCTCGACTCGATCTGGTTGGCCGGCATCGATTCATCGAGCAGCTCATTGGGCAACGCGATCAGCGCCTTCGCGGACTTCCCGCAGCAGTGGGATCTGATCCGCGCCAATCCCGGGTTGATCCCGAACGCGGTCGAGGAAGTACTCCGCTTCGACGCCCCGTTCCGGTCGTTCTACCGTCGTACCGTGGCCGAAACGGACATCGGCGGTGTCCCCATTCCGGCCGACAGCGATGTCTGCGTTCTGCTGGGCGCCGCCAACCGGGATCCGGACCGGTTCGCCGATCCGGACCGCCTCGACGTCACCCGGGCGGACGCCAAGTCACATCTCAGTTTCGGCACGTCCATCCACCTCTGCATCGGTGCCCCCGTCGCACGGCTGGAGCTCACCGAGCTGATCACCGCCTTGGCCGCCCGGGTACGCCGATTCGAGCGGATCGGGGACGCGGTGCGGGCACCCAATCAGGCGATGCGGAAGTACGCCTCCCTCCCGGTCCGCCTGGTCACGGACTGAGGCAGACGACGGCGCGAGACCGTCGAGCCGGAACGTGCCAGGCAGCTTGCGGCCGGACGGCAGGCAGTGACTGAGACCAGTTCCAGCTCCACCATTTTCACATCGCTGATCGCTCGCACGAAGCGATCGTCTGGGGCCCAGGATGAACATGACGCTGATGAATCTGACAAAGCCACAGAACCACCTCGCGGGCTTCGGAGCCACGGTGTTCTTCACCGACGACGGGACCGAGTCCCGGCGATCCGCTGACCTGCGGTGCCGCCGCGCGATCTCTGCGGCATCGGCGCCGCCCGGCTGGAGCATCCGATGAGCCCGGCGCCGTCCGTCCGCCTCGAGGTGGTCGACAACGACCTGACGATCCACTACGACCAGCAGATCTGCTCCCGTTGCATCCTGCCCGCGACGTTTCCGGACATCACCTTTGACGACACCGGGCTGTGCAATTACTGCCGCGACGAGTCCGAACGAGTCGTCGTCGCCCAGTCGGCCGTCGACGAGGCCGTCGAGTCCGCGCTCGCCACGGCGGCACCTGATCGCGACTACGACTGCCTGGTTCTCTACAGCGGGGGTAAGGACAGCTCACTCGCCCTGTCGATCGCGCGCCGCCGACTCGGCCTGCGCGTGCTGGCGTTCACGCTGGACAACGGGTTCTTGTCCGCTGGCACCGGCGAGAACATGCGCCGGGTACTTGACGAATTGGGCGCGGACCATGTGCTGTTCCGCCCGCCCGGCACCGTGATGCGCCCTCTCTACCGGATCAGCATGGGCCTGAGCTTTGGCACGGACACCACGAAGTACTCGACCGCAGGTTGCGGCTCCTGCATCAGCATGGTCCTCGCCACCGGCCTGCGCTTCGCCACCGCGCACCGCATCCCACTGCTGGTCGGCGGTTGGACTCCGGGACAGTTCACCACCAACCCGCTGTGCTCGGTGTCCTTCCTGGACGACGTGGTGCGTCGGCATTTCGACCCGCTGACCGCGGCCTCCCCGAGCCTCGCCGACGAGCTCGCCGCATGGCGTCGGCCGTCGGACGCGGCCCGGCCGGCGGGTCTGCTCAACCCGCTGTACGCCAGCCAGTACAGCGAACGGGACACGGTGGCCGCGCTCGCCGAGCTGGGCTGGCGGACGCCACCGGACACCGACTCCTGCTCGACGAACTGCCGCCTCAACGGCCTGCTGATCGTCGACCATGTCCGCAAGCACGGATTCCACCCGTACGTGTATGAGCTCGCGCACCACGTCCGGCTCGGTGCACTCGCCCGCGACGAGGCGCTGGACAAGGTCAGGCGGGTGGGTGTGGATCCCGACCGCCTCAACCGTGTGGCTGCCGAACTCGGTGTCACGTCGTTGCTCACCCCCACCCGATCTGGAGCTGCCAATGTCCGTTGACACCCTCACCCCTGACCACCTGGCGCTCGACGCCTTCGCCGCGGTCACCGCGGATGACATGGCCACCATCGACTTCTCCAGCCTGGTGGGTCTGCTCAACGAACCCAACATGCCCTCGGGCGGCGGCGCGACCATCCGCCGGGTCGTCGACCTGGCCCGGCTGCGCCGCGGAAGCCGGGTACTGGAGGTCGGAAGCAACACCGGTTACACCAGCATCGAGTTCGCCAGCTGGATCGACGGGCAGGTCACCGGCCTGGACATCAATCCGGTCTCGACGGCCTTCGCCCGGGCCAAGGCGGCGCGCTGCGGGTTGCGCAACGTGCGCTTTGACGTCGGCGACGGGCAGAACCTTCCATACCCCGACGGCTCGTTCGACCTGGTCTACTGCAGCAACGTGACGTCGTTCATCGACAACCACCGCAAGGCGCGGGACGAGTACTACCGCGTGCTCGCCGACGGCGGCCTGCTCGTCGCGGTCCCGATCTACTACCACACCGCGCCGCCGGAGCACCTGCGCCGCCGGGTCGGCGAGGCGATCGGCGTCGACCTCGCGGTCACCTGCCAGCAGTACTGGAGCGATCTGTTCGCCGACCCACGGGCATGCCTACTGGAGCGAGAGACCTACGAGTACGAACGGCAGCCGGCCGATCGGATCGCCGCATACGTCGAGCGCGTCCTCGACCAGCCGCACCTGCTGGCCATCGATCCGTCGGTGCGCGACGCCGCCGCGGCACGGCTCTCGTACTTCTACAGGCTCTTCGACGAAAACCTGTCGTACGCGCGTTACGACATCCTCGTCTACCGGCGCGACCACCCGAATCCGGAGCCGGTGCTGCACACCACCCGACGTGTGGGCACCGACCGATGAGTGTCCCCGCCGAACTGCTCGAGCACGCAGTGCACCCGAACCGACTGCCCGACACGGAGTGGCTGTCGCAGTTCCGGGCTCGCAATGACGGCCGGGAACCAATCATGCTCGGCCTCGGCGAACGGTGGGAGGGCATCCCGGCCGCGCTGGTGGCCGCCCTGGCAGAAGCGCCGCCATCCGCCCACGGCTATCAGCTCTCCATGTACGGACTCCCCCGGCTGCGCACCGTGCTTCGCGACTACATCCGGGACACGCACCGCCTGGGCGGCCTGGACGACCGCTACGAGCTGGCCGTGAGCTGGACCGGCACCCGCAGCGTCATGCGCGACTTCGCCGAACTGGTCGCGGCCCAGCGCGGCGACGGCCCGCCGCCGCTCGCCCTCGCGGTCGCGCCGTCCTGGGACTACGCGGGCGTACTGGAGCAGGCCGGGTTCGCCATGGCATACCTGACCCCTGGAGAGGGAGACGGCTGGCTACCGACGCCCGACCTGATCGGCTCCTGGCGTCCGGATCCGGGACGTCGCCTCGGCCTCGTGGTGATCAACGCACAGCACAATCCGACCGGTCTGCAATGGTCCGCCGCCTCGGTGGACGCGTTCATCCGGCTGGCCGCCGAACAAGGGGCGGCCGTGCTGATCGACGACGCCTACTACGGGTTCATCGCTCCGGAGACCGAACCGACCTCGGCGTTGGCACAGATGGTCGCTGCCTCCGCCGCCACGGATGTGCCCTGGGTGGCCGTGCGGTCGCTGGGCAAGCAGTTCAACTGCAACGGCTGGGCGATCGGGGCGGTGACCGGTCCACCCGGTCTCCTCGACGACCTCGTCAACGACGTGCGCGCACGGCACACGTACAACCATGGCGCCCACCTGCAGAGCGCCATGGCCCACTGGCTGGCCGACCGGCCGGCCGTCGAGGAATATCTGGCGGCCGAACGGACGGCGTACGCGGTCCGGCGTACGACCGCCTTGGACGCCCTGACCCGCTGTGGGGTCGCCGACATCGTCGCGGGCCCGGCCAATCCGTACCTGCTGTTCCCGGTGGTCGGCGACCGCCGGACGTTCCTGCGACGCGCCGCTACCGAGGTTGGCGTCCTGCTGTCCGACGCCTGGCCCGCTGCCCGGCGACTCGGCCCACATCCCGGCCGGCACGTCCGGATGTATCTGGGCCGGGAGCCGGAGGATCTCGCCGAGGCGGTAGACCGCCTGGCCACCGCCGAGCTACTGCCCGTGGGGGTGCACAGATGACGACGAACCGGTGCCATCTCGTCGAGGTCACCCCGATGCCGGACGTGCGGTACAGCCTCAACCTCGGCTACCTGCACGCGACGGCCGCCGCCGACCCGCAGTGCGCTGACGCGTACACGATCACCAAGCATGTCATTTTTCAGGTGCCGGGCCTGGTCGACCGCATCGACGCGTGGCTCGACACCCTCGATCACGTCGACACGCTGGCCATCTCGGTGTACTTCTGGAACCGTGCGCCATCCTTCTACATTGTCGAGGCGGTAAAGAGGCGCTGGCCCGACTGCGTCGTAATCATGGGCGGCAACGATGTCTCGCACCAGACCGAAACGGTGTTCGCCGAGGCCCCCGGCGTCGACGTCCTCGCGCATGGTGAGGGCGAGATGGTCTTCCGGGACCTCCTGCGCACGCTGAGCGGCGGCGGCCAACTCGAAACTGTTCCCGGCATCAGCTTCCGCCGCGACGGCGAAATCGTCGTCAATCCGGTCGGTGAGCGAATCAAGGACCTCTCGGTCATCCCGTCCCCCCTGCTCAGTGGGGTCTACGACATCAAGGACATCAGCTCCTCGCGGATCATCATCATGGAGACGAACCGCGGCTGTCCCTACTCCTGCGCCTTCTGCTACTGGGGCGGCGCGACCCAGTCGAAGGTGCGTCCGTTCCCACTGGAACGGATCAAAGAGGAGATCACCTTCATCGTCACCCACGCCGCTCAGGACGCCACCCTGTTTCTCGCCGATGCCAACTTCGGAATCCTGCCGCAGGATGTCGAGATAGCCGAGTGGCTGGTCGCCGAGCTCAAACGCCTCGACAAGCGGATCTTTCTGTTCACCAACTGGGCGAAGAACACGAGCAAGCGGGTGCTGCGCATCGCCGACATCCTCTACTCGGGAAACCTCATCGCCGCGGTCACGCTCTCCGCCCAGTCGTTCAGCCCTGACGTGTTGCAGATCGCGAAGCGCTCCAACATCAAGCCGGACTACTACCGCAGCTTGCAGCAGGAGTTCCAGCAACGCGGTATCCCCACCTACACGGAGCTGATCTGGGGAATGCCGGGCGAGACCGTCGAGTCCTTCCTGTCCGGACTCGAGTACGTCATCGACAGCGGGGGCCATCCGGTCGTCTACCCGCTCTTGCTGCTGAACAACACGGAGTACACGAGCGAAGCGTTCCGCAGCGACCACTCCGTGCGGACCCGGCACCTGCCGTACCAGATCACCAACCCCGAGATGCGCGCGGAGTTCGTCGTCGCCCACGCCAAGATGAGTAAGGACGACTGGCTGCGCGGCATGGAACTGCGGCTGTCCATGGCGGTCTTCTACGGTGCTCTGCTGCGCGGCCTGCTCCGGGTCGTCAGCCGGCAGAGCGGACGACGCGTGGTTGACCTGTGCATGCTGCTTGTCGATTTCCTGCGCACCACCGATCCGGCGACGACCGTGGGCGCGATCGTCGCGAACCACCGTGACATCTGGATCGATCCCCAGGCGTTCGATGCCGATCTGATCATCGGGATCACCGGATCCGACGGGATCCCGGAGCACCTGCACTACCAGGCGCTCCTGCGACACCTGCTGGACACCGGCGCGTTCGCCGATTTCATCCGGCAAGCGGCCGCGCACCTGTGGGACCGACTGAACCCGGATGACGTCTCGCCGCACGAGTACGCCGAGCTCGTCGACTATCAGGTTTTCGCGGTCGGCGCCCTGGCCGCGAGCGTCCGCCGGGATCCGCCGAGCGGTCCGGTGACGATGCCGCTCAGCCGTCGGATTCACGAGCTGCTGGTAGAGACGGGCCAGCTGCCCGTACCACCAGTTGGCTTCCCACACTGGGCTGAAGTGACGCTCGACCCGGACCGGTTCACCACCTCACCGGTGGACTCCCTACTGCTGGCCATCTACCACGGCAGCGTGCAGGTGGCCAAGTCGTTCCACACCGCCGCCGTCCTGGACCAGGGCGTGGTAAGCCTCGATGCCGGCTGAGGCCGGGAGCGGTCATCAACAACCAGGTAGCGGTGCGGGAATGTACCGCCGCATTCATGAAGGAGGAATTGTGGCTGCGCCCACGATGAACAAGGTCCAGCCGTCCAGCCTCTGGCACGGCCGGCCGGGGTATCACCTCGACGTCCTGACCAACCCCTGGTACCAGGCGATCGCGGTGCTGCAGAACTCGATCAGCGAGCTTACCGCTGACTTCTGGCGAGGGCGCGGTGGACAGACCATCTTCCTGCCCGTCACGACCGGATCCATCTCCAGTCCGATGGGACTCGGCAGCGACTCTTCGCCGGTCGACGTCGAGCTCGCCGGAGTGAAGACCTACCTCGCCGACTCGATGCAGTTCATGTTGGAATTCGGCTGCCGCCTGACCGGCGGGGACTGTTACTACATCATGCCGTCGTTCCGCGGCGAGTCCTGCGATTCGACGCACCTGAGCCAGTTCTTCCACAGCGAGGCCGAGATCCAAGGCGGTCTGCCCGACGTGCTGGCCGCAGTCGAGGACTATCTGGTTGCGCTCTCGGCCGGGCTGCTCGCCCGGCACGGCGACCTGATCGAGCGGCTCGGCGGGCGCACGGATCACATCGAGGCTGTCGCCGGACGTCCGTTCACCAGGATTACCTTCGACGAGGCGGCCACGCTGGTCGAGCCCGATCAGATTGTTGACCACGGTGGCTGGCGCACCCTGACCCGGGCCGGTGAACGGCAGCTCATGCGAACCACGGGCGAATTCGTCTGGGTCACTCACTGGGATCACTTGGCCGTTCCGTTCTACCAGGCATTCGGTCAGGACGAACGGACGGCGCTGAACGGCGACCTGCTGTTCGGCCCCGGTGAGGTGGTCGGTTGCGGCGAACGGCACGAGACCTCGGCACAGGTGGAAGCGGCGTTGCGCCTGCACCGTGTCGACCGCGAGCCGTACCGGTGGTATCTCGAGATGCGCGACTCCTCGGCGATGCGCACCTCCGGATTCGGGCTGGGCATCGAACGCCTGCTGATGTGGCTGCTGTCGCACGACGACATCCGCGACCTTCAGTTGCTGCCCCGGGAGAACGGGAAGGACATCGTCCCGTGAACGTCGTGCGGATGTGTCAACACCCAACGCGTTCCGGGCGTAAGGCCCGAATCGGAAGGTAGATCATCATGCGAAGTCAGGGCACGGTGCTTTCCATCAATGCCGGCAAGAGCGTCGAGGTGCCCTGGGCGGGGCGCCGCGGAAAGTCCGCCATCGACAAGGTGTCCGTCGGGTCCGGCGCTTTCATAGGACCGCACGGCATTGAAGGCGACGAACAGGCCACCGACTTCCACGGGGGGCTGCTTCAGGCGGTTTACGCGTGTGCGCGAGAAGATCTCGACTGGTGGGCGGGGCAGCTGGGCCGGCCTCTCCGAAACGGCATGTTCGGAGAGAATCTCGACCTGCTGAGCTTCGATGTGAGTAACGCGGCGCTTGCGGAGCAATGGCAGCTTGGAGAGGCCGTCTTGGAGGTATCCGCGCCCCGGATAGCCTGCGGCACCTTCGGCGGCTGGATGGGCGAGAAGGGATGGGCCAAGCGCTTCAACGACGCCAAACGACCGGGCGCGTACCTGCGTGTCCTGAAGGCCGGTGTCGTGAGAGCGGGGGATCCCGTGCGAGTCACCTGGGAACCGGAGACCAGAATCCCGCTCAGCGAGGTGGTTGCCGGGATCCTCGGCGATCACGAGGTCCTCCAGCGCGTCATCGACTTCTCCGGAGAGAACCCCCAGTGGGACGTCTCTGCGGTGATGCCGCCGTGGCGGACGTACCCCAACTTTAAGCCGAGCCCGAAGACTGCGGACGGTCACTCGAATTAAGAAAGTGCAGGACCGATGGGTGCACACCAACGTTGCCGGCGCACCCCGCTCGGGACGACGGCCGAGGCCGGGTTGTGATGACATGCCTGTCGCTTGAGGCGGCTGTCCTTGTTCGGGAGGGATGGGAAGCATGAAACAGCCGGAGGTCACGCTCATTCTTGGCTGGCGTCAAGAGTTGGTCGAAGCGCTGCTGCGGAGAGGCGTCCCGGTCATAGTCGTTCTCAGCGACCCCGATATCAGGCTTCAGAAGCCGGCCGGCGAGGTGTTGACGGCCTGCCGAAAGGTGTATCGACTCGCGACCTTCAACTCTCTGGAAGAGGTCGGGGCGGTCGCGGTGGACATTGCGATCAGCGGCGTCAGAGTGGGTTGCGTCGTCGGCGTGACCGAGTTCGATCAGTATGCGGCCGGTTACATGGAAGCTCTCCTCCGGGGAGGGGTGGTAGATCCCCTCATGCGGGTCGCGCTGCGTGACAAGAGACTGATGAAAGCTCGCGTGCACGCAAACGGTGTGCGGGTGGCGCAATGGCGCTCGATCTCCGATCCCGGCGACATGGAACAGTTGCGGGCGGTGGCGGACGAACTCAAGTTTCCCATCATGGTCAAGCCGGCCGCCGGATTGGGGACGATGTCGACCGTTCGCCTGGAGAGCCAGGAGGAGTTCTTCGATACGCTCAGCTCCTTTCAGTTCGAGGATCTGATCATCGGTCGCCAGCTCATCGCCGAAGAATTCGTGTCCGGACGTGAGTACCACGTAGATTCCTTCTGGTTGGACGGCGAGCCCGTGTACATGTCAGTCGGCGCGTATCAGCAGAACAGATTTGCGTCGATCACCAACAGGGCCGTCGAAAACGGTCCGGCGGATGGCAGCCTGCTGCTTCCCGAATCGGAACACGCCGGCTTCTACCGCCGAGTGGAAGAGATGCACCGGCGTGCCAATGAAGTCCTCGGCGTGCGCACTTCGATCACCCATCTAGAGATGTTCGAAGACGATGAAGGTGAACTCTGGTTCTCGGAGGTCGGAGGCCGGATGATGGGCGGCTGGGGCGCGCTGATGCTTACCCACCGGTACGGCCGGGACATCTGGGACGTCATAGCCGGCGGGCTGGTGGGCGCCGCACCAAAACTCGAACCGAGCGGCCCCGCTTACATAGGGATAGCGCATCTCACACCGGCAACACCCGGGATCATCACCCATATGCCCTCGGACGGGGAGATCTCGAAGGTAGAGGGAGTGCTTGGCTGGCACCGCGTAAAGGAGATCGGACAGCACTTCAGCCTCGCCCACGCCGCCGACTGGTGCCTGGTCGTCGTCGTCGGAGCGGAGACTGAGGCGGAGTATCGGTCGCTGGCCGCCCACGTCGCTCGGCAGCTTACCGTCCAGACCGATTCCGAACTGCCCGCATTGGAGCACACCTCTTCCAAGCAGTGAGCCATTTTCATCATGGGTGGCGGGGATCTTCGGCGGCTTGGAGGACGAGGATGGCCTGAACGATCGGGACAGGTGTCCGGATGCCTCGCATGAACCCGTTCGTGGAACGGCGGATCCAAGCCTGCCGCCACGAGCTGCTCGACCGGACCTTGATCTGGAATCAGGCTCACCTGCTGCATGCCCTGCGCGAGTACGAACACCATGTTTGACTGGGGTCTATGCGATCGGGGGAGGCGCGGCTGGCGATCGACTGCGGCACTGCCACCACGACCGCGGTGTGCCCGGAGTGCGGACCCTCACCTACGAGGTCACCTACACCGACGGCGTCCAAACAGCCAAGAAGCTGATCCGCTCGGAAGTGACCAAGGCCCCCGTCACCCAGGTCGTCCGCGTCGGCACCAAGCAAACCCGAAGCTGCGACCCGAACTACAGCGGCGTCTGCGTACCCGTCGCCAGTGACGTGGACTGCGCCGGCGGCAGCGGTGACGGCCCCAAGTATGTCGACGGTCCTCTTTACGTCGTCGGTCGCGACATCTACGACCTCGACCGTGACGGTGACGGCATCGCCTGCGACAAGTGACCCGAGCATTCACCCGAGGGCGGCAGCGAACCTTGTCGCGACGGCATTGCCCGAGACGGTGGTCTGTGAGGATGCGTCAGACACCCTCACAGATCACCGTCGACGGGCCCGATGTAGCGGAATATCGGCGGGTCACCGTCGTCAGCATCGCGCTCATAGCGGAAGTGGGCCAGCGGACTTGGACGATCGCTGGCGCCGACGTACACGCCCAGCTGGGGCAGCACGATCTCCTCGGGCAGGAACCCGACCTCGTCGACCTCGACCGGGCAGATGCGGCCATCCACCGGGCCGCCAACAAACCATGCCTCCACCGCGGGCATCGCCGTCCATCCCTCCACCCACGCGCCGTTCTCGGCGCAGCCGCAACGGCGACACGAGGTAGCAGCTCTATCGGGTCCCACCGCCTCAGCCGCGATGGACGCCGTTACGAACGCCTACCCCTACCGTAGCTGTCATCGACGGTCATCGTGCCCTGCCTGTGTGCCACGTTGGTCATGACCGTTCGACCGCGCGTCGCCGGCCCGTTACAAACTGACCCAACGACAGCCATACTCATCGGCAACCATCAAAGCCTGACCCCCCGTGGCTGAGGAGGCCCCGATGCGTTTGACGCACCTGTTCCACCACACCCGACTGCGGCGCAGCCGCGCAGCGGCCACCGCGATCGCCGTCATCGCCGGTATAGGCATCGTCGGCGTCGCGGGCACGCCGGCGTCGGCCACCCCGCCTGGTATCCCGTCCAAGGCGACCGCCCAGTCGCAGCTCAACGCGCTCCGCGTCGCCGCCCAAGGCTCTCTCACCGGCTACTCGCGGGACCTGTTCCCGCACTGGATCACCATCAGCGGCTCCTGCAACACCCGCGAGCAGGTCCTCAAACGAGACGGCACCTCCGTCGTCGTCGACAGCTCCTGTGCTGCGGTGTCCGGCCGCTGGTACAGCCCGTATGACGGAGCCACCTGGACCGCCGCCTCCGACGTGGACATCGACCATGTCGTGCCCCTGGCCGAAGCCTGGCGTTCCGGCGCCAACTCCTGGACCACCAGCCGCCGGCAAAGCTTCGCCAACGACCTCACCCGACCACAGCTGATCGCCGTCACCGACAACGTGAACCAGGCCAAGGGCGACCAAGACCCGTCGACGTGGCAGCCGCCGCTGGCCTCGTACCGCTGCACCTACAGCAAGATGTGGATTACCGTGAAACACGCGTGGGGTCTCAGCCTGCAGTCATCGGAGAAGACCGCTCTCCAGAGCATGCTCAACACCTGCAGCTCCTGACCTCGACATCCACTCAGCGCCGCAACACAAGCTGGCCGCCCGCGCCGGCCGCCGGTTAGGTGATGCGGCGGCCGGCATGGCAGTACCAGCAGTCTGCGCGCTGGCGCGCACATGTCCACCAATGACGCACTCGGCAGTCCGCCGTGGCAGCTTCACCAGCGTCGCCGACCTGATCGGCGCGATCCGCGCGTTCATCGACGGCTACAACGAGCGCTGCTAGCCGTTCCGCTGGACCAGGACCGCTGACCAGGTTCTCGCCAAGGCAGAACGCAACCCTTCCGCCTGACGTTAGAGATCACGCCACAGGTGTGGCTCCTGGGGCTGTCGATGCACTCATTCGATCGGGTTGCTGCCACGGGGGTCGTCAAGCGCCACCATCGGCCCCAGTTCGTCCTCCACCTGCTGCCCGGCCGCGACGACCTGGTCGTAGTCGGCCATCTCCACCTCGACGGACAGCGCTCGGCTGCCAACCGCGCGTACCTCGGCGGCGGCGTCCCAGTCCGGTGCGTTTGTGGCCAGCGGCGCGATGGCGATGACCCGCTGGGCGAGCAGCCGGGCCGCGACCCGGCCAAGCGGGCGCCCGCGCACGCGCTCGTGCCGCTGCGCGGCCCCGCACGTCCGCGCATCGGTTCGGGGCTCGGATCTGGCTTGGGACACGGGTCTGCTCTCTGTGGGTGACCGGCAGATGACGTGAGCGTGATCCTCATGTTTGACTATGTGTATGCGGGCGGGGGAGGCGCGGCTATCGATCGATTGCGGCACGGCGACCACCAAGGCGGTCCTCGCTTGGCCCGATGGCAGCTCGACGTCGTTGTCGTTCGACGCCGCCCCGTACCTGCCCAGCGCGGTCTACGTGTCGCCACATGGTGAGATGTGGACGGGCCAGCCGGCGCGACAGGCCGCCGCAGGGGAGCCGAACCGGCTCATCCCGAGCCCCCGCCATCCCGCCGATGACGATGCCGTCGTGGACGGGACGGCGGTGGATGTGCTGGAGCTGGCGGCAGCGCCGCTGGCGCCGCGTCGGGGTGGAGGCGGAGCGCATCGTCACCGCGGCGTCCGCAGACGATGGGGGCAGGAGCGATGGACGACAGCGACGAGATTAAGGCCGCCCGGCGTCACCTCGGCCGTCGGCTTGCGCAGTTGCGCAAGGCCGCCGGTCACACGCAGCACAGCTTCGCCCGTCTTGTGCAATACGGCCGCAGCTCCGTGGCGAACACCGAGACCGGTCACCAGTACCCCGACCGTGGGTTCTGGACGCGCTGCGACGCGATTCTGCAGACTGGGGGCGTGCTCGCCGAGGAGTACGACCGCATCACCGAGCGTGCCCGGCAGCAACGCCGCCGATCGGCGATTCAGTCGATTGGGGCCGGTCCCTGGCCAGTCCCTCCCACTCACACCTGCCCGGACGCCCGCAGCAACGACGACGGATCTGTTCTCTGGGAATGCGAGGACAGGATCGACGCCCGTCGGCTAACGCTAAAGTCCTGCAACGATAATGACGCCCGGCTGGCGTACCTCGAAGACGAGGTTGGTCGGGCGATCGCCGACAACGAACGACTCACCCCGGCAGCTCTTGTGGCGCGCATGCGGCCGCTGCGCGTATACGTCGACCAGCTCATGGGAGGCCGTCAGCACCCGCCGCAGCGTGTCCGGCTCTACAACGTCGCGGCTTACATGTCCGGGCTCCTTGGCGCCCTTGCCCTGGATCTCGGTGCGTTCCGCGTCGCATACGCTTACGCCGCGGAAGCGTTCGACCTCGCAGACGCGGCGCACCAGCCCGATGTGCAGGCATGGGCGCGGGCCACGCAAAGCCTCATCGCCTTCTATGCTGGCGACTATCACGATGCGCTGGCCTACGCGCAAGATGGCCTGTGCCGCGCCGGCACTGGCCCGCACAGGATCCGCCTCACTATCAACGGCAAGGCGCGCGCTCTCGCACGTCTCGGCGACCGGTACGGTGTGGACCAGGCCGTGGACGATGCGTTTACCGCGCTATCCGACTGTCCGTCCAGCTCCCAGGTCAGCGCGAGCCTCGCCCTCGGCGCGTACTGCCAGGCGAGGACAGCTGCTAACGCGGCAACCGCCTACCTGGCCCTAGGCTGCGGGAAGGATGTCACCGCTCACCTGACCACGGCCATTGACGCGTTCGACGTGGCAGGTCTGCGCGGACCGCAAGCCCTGAGTCGCCTCGACCTGGCCACCGCCTATCTACGCGGCGATCCCGACCCCGAGCAGGCCGGTGCGCTTGCCCTGGAGGCGCTCACGCTTACCGCAGACCAGCGTTACGAGTCGGTCAACCAGCGGACGCGTCAGTTCCTGGCCACCGCGCGGCCGTTCGCCCAGCAGCCGCAACTGCGGCAAGTCGCGGAACTGCTTCACGATCGCACACAGATCGGCGCTCGGACGCCGCCGGCCCTACCATCTCCGTCATGAGTAGCCGGGAACTAACCAGTCTGAACCAGCGCTGGGCCGCCTACCAGGAACTGCATGAACTCACCGAGCACTGGTATTGGCGTCCCGGCTGGCGAGCCGACCGGCAGTTCTACACCTGGCACCTCACCTTTGAGGATCAACCTCAACTCCATCAGCTTGTCACATATCTGCAGAGCCAGTTGGCGCTACCCGGGCTCGACCTGGTGCCGCTCGATGGCCTGCACCTCACCATGCAGGGCCTCGGGTTCACCGACGAGGTCAGCGACAAAGATCTCGACGCCATCGTCGCCGAGGCACGTGAACGCTGCGCCAGCCTGCCACCCCTGGAACTGTCCCTTGGCCCTGTCGACCCCGATGCCGAAGGAATCGGCCTTCTGATCCAACCCTGGGACCAAGTCGAGCGACTCCGGGCGGACATCAGAGAAGCCATCGCCGCCGTGTGGAAGACCGTGCCGGAAGCCGCGCAGGGCTTCCGTCCGCACGTCACCATCGCCTACAGCGGCTCGACGGCACCGACCGGCCCGATCCGGGACCGGCTCGCCGAACTGCGCCACCAGCCCCCCGCGCGCGTAAGGATCAGCAAAGTCCCGCTGATCGCGCTACGACGCGAAGGCCGCAGCTACCGCTGGGCAACGGTTGCCACCGTGCCGCTGACAGGCCATTGATCCTGGCCGAGATGTTGAAGAGAGCAGCAGGGATCCCCGGCAGAAGTCGCAGGCCCACCGCCTGATTGATCAGCATCATGCCCGTGGGCAGCGCGCAGTGACACCGTACTCTCGATCCTCAGCATGGGCGGAGACCACTCTGGGGACGGTCACGCGCTTCACAAGGAGTTTTCCGCTTCCAGTGACCGGCGGCTGGTGCTGGCCGGCACGGCAATCCCGAACAGCTGCGCGACTTCCAACATCTGGCGCTGCACGATCTGGTGGTGGCGTTGGTCGGTGTCGGGCTGGTGGTGGCCGGCTGCGGTGGTGGTCAGGAACCACCACGCAGCCCATACCCGGTGCCAGCCGAGCGCCCACTGCGCTGCGGGTAGGCCGCCTCGGTCGGCTGCCGCGTCGGGGTGACCGCCGGCGCTGACGTAAGCGTGGGTGAGCTGGGCGAGCTTGGCGGGTTCGGCTGGCATGCGGGTGCCGAACCAGGTGGCCAGGTCGAGGAGTCCTGGGCCGGTGAATGCTTTTGCCCAGTCGACGAGGTGGCATCCGGTTCGGCTGACGTGCAGTGAGGTGGGATGGAACTCGCCGTGGCACAGCCCGAAGGGCGGCCGTTCGGCACCATCCGCTCTTCTTCGCGCGACCTCGGCCAGCCTCTCCAGCAGTTCCTCGACGGGGCCGGCGTTGAGGAAGCGTGCCTGCTGTCGAAGAGTGGCGAGCGCGTTGAGCGCCTGTTCTGGCAGGCGCTCCAGCGCTGCCTGGTCGAACGTCGGCAACAGGCTCATCGGCGGGACGGCGTGGACCTCGGCTGCGGTGGCTGCGGCTTCGGCCGTAGTCGGGGGTCGCAGCGAGTTACCGAGGTCATCCATCAGCATGCCCAGCGTCCCGCGGCGGAGCGCGCAGCCGTGCAGTACGGGTACGGCGGCTCCGTGCTCGCCGAGGGCTCGCAGCACGGCGGCTTCGCCGGTGAAGGGTGCTGCAGCGGCCTTGTACACGATGCTGTTGCCGTCTGCGAGGAACAGCCGTTCGACAGCGGAGAGCTCCCACGCCTGGATGACCTGCCGCCCGGTCTGGACGCGTCCGGCGCTGGTGAGCAGGTCACGCCGCAGCTCGTCGACGGTGTCATGGTCGAGTCCAGGCATGCTCATGACCGGCTCGCCGCCGGGATGCTGGCAATCGCCTGTTCGAGCAGGGTCAGCGTGACATCGAGACGCGCCGACATGCCGGCCGGGACCCGAGGGCCGGCCGCGTGCTGGTATGCCCGGAAGTGTGGCACCAGCGCGCGCAACGCCGGACGCCGAGCGAAGAAGCCGGGCACGTCGCGGCTGGCGCGCGCCCGACGCAGCAGCGACCCCAGCGCGACGATCTTGTCGGCGGTTGATGCGAGCAGCACGGGCAGGTCGTCAACAAAGATCGGTGGGTCCGGTTCGTCGAGAGCTTGGTGCTCGGCTTGCAGGGCGGCGATGATCCGCGGCACTTCCGGCCCGTAGTCGGCGGCGAGCACTTGGTAGATGTCCGGGGTCGCCGAGGCGAAGTCCGGGACGTCGTGTAGTAGTGCCGCTGCGACCAGGTCGGGCGGCGGTTGGCGTACGTGGTCGCCGATCGTCACCGCGACCCGCACGGCATGCGCGAGGGCGGGGCGGTCGTCGATGGTGTGCCCGTTGCACCACCGCCTGGCGTCTCGCAGCGCGTGGTCGATGATGGCGGGCCGGGGAGGGGATAAGACCGTCATAGTCTGATAGCTCCTGATTGCCGTAGCATCGGCGCCATGCCTGGGCCGCTACCGCAGTGGTGTGAGCAGACGTGTGTCGTGTGCCCGGCCCAGCAGCTCGGGCCGGGCCAGTTCGACGTGGTCGACCGGCCCGGACCCGAGTTCGCGTACAACCCGGACGTCGGTTGGCGGGTCACCGCAGACGGTGTCGCTGTCTGCGTGCACCCGTACCGGGTTGGGCTTCCGCCCGGTCGGTACGCCTCACAGGGTGAACCGGTCCCCGTCGAGGCGCCCCGACCGGCACCGACTCCGGCGGCCCTTCAACTTCCTGCCAACGTGGTGGATCTGGAAGGCTGGCTCGTCGCCGTCCTCCGGGACGCGCCGCCGGAAGGGATCTTCGCCGCGGTCGCCCGCGCGGAACGGCTGGCCGGTGAACGGTTCGACCCGAAGCAGGTGGTGGCGGCCATGCGGCGGGTGCTGTCGGTGGAACTGGCTAACCGCTGATCCCAACCGGCACGGCCGGGGCCGGGCCTGGTTGGTCGAAGTCGAAGTCGTGGCTGCGGCCGTCGCGTCCGAGACCCGCTGCCAGGTAGTGGGCGTTGAGCTGGTTCAGCCGCCGGGTCACTTCGGCGGAGTCCAGCCAGTACCGCAGCGGCTGCTCACCCCAGCCGGCGGCGGCGTAGTAGGCGTCGGTGAGGCACCCGCGGGTGTAGGTGAACTCCTCCAACTCTGTCGCGTGCGGGAACACCACCCCGAGGTCGGCTTGCATCCGAGACATCAGGGTGAACTGGGCCAGCACCGCGTGGACCATTTCGTCCACCGGCGCCGGCACCAGCAACTCGGCGGCCTCCTCGTCGCCGCCGGACAGCTCGAACACCGCCGCCTTCAGCGCCAGCACCCGCAGCGCCTCCACCAGCAGCGGCCCCGCGTCCCGCTCGAGGGACCAGCGGCTGATCGCCGGATAGCCGGTGAACGTCGCCCAACAGCTGGAGTACTTCATCGACGAGCTGTGCAACCGGTCGAACGCCGGGTGCTTCCGCATGTCGTCGAGGATCTCGGCGGCCCGGCGGCCGACCGCTGTGGCCTCGGGCATGGATGTGTTGGCCATGACACTTCCCTTCTACGGGACAGTGGACATTTGGAGGCATCGCGAGCCGAACTCGCCCTGCCCCTTACCGCGCGCTCCAAGTGCGGAACGAACGACGGCGCATCCATGACAGCCATCGATCTGAGTTGTCGATAAGTCCTATTAACGACCTCCGACAATTCGCCGACAACTCGTGCCGCCTACGCCTCCGGTTGATCAGTGCAGGCCGGACCGCATCGAGCCTGCAGTCGACGTCGCGCTGGCCCGCCGAACACGATCCTTCCTGCGGTCTGCCTCCCGCCCACCCTTTCCTGTGGGGCTGGCGGCTGGACTCATCACCCACCGCAGAGCCTGTCAACGGATTGTCGGACCAGCTGGCCAACCTAGCCGACATCAGTAGCCCTCGCCTTAGGTGGCAGAAGCAGAAATCAGCGGTCCACACGGCCTTTTAAGGGCAAACCACAGGACGCGAAATTGAAAGGCTCACGGGATGTTTGATCAGGATGAGCTGACCCGCTACGGATACCAGCAGGAGCTCAGCCGACAGCTGCGATTCCGGGACCTGATCGCGTACGGCCTGGTGTACATGGTGCCGATCGCGCCGATGGCGATCTTCGGCAGCGTGTACGCCGGCTCCGGCGGGATGGTCGCCTTGGCCTACGCCATCGGCGTCGTGGCCCTGGTTTTCACGGCGTTCTCGTACGCGCAGATGGTGAAGGCGTTCCCGATGTCGGGCAGCGTCTACAACTACGCCGGCCGCGGGATCAGCCCGCCGGTCGGGTTCCTGGCCGGCTGGGTGATCCTGCTCGACTACGTCCTGGTGCCGGGGCTGCTGTATCTGGTGGCGTCGGTGGCGATGCACGCGACCGTGCCCGCCGTGCCGGTGTGGCTGTGGCTGCTCGGGTTCGTGGCGGTCAACACCGTGGTCAACTCGGTGGGGATCCGGATGACCGCGGTGGTGACTCGGGTGATGCTGGTCGGCGAGTTGATCGTCCTGGCGGTCTTCATTGCCGTCGCTGGCTGGGCGGTCGCCTCGGGGAAGGGCCGGTTCGGTTGGGAGGCGTTCTACAACCCGGACACCTTCACCTGGTCGGTCGTCGCGGGGGCGGTGTCGATCGCCGTGCTGTCCTTCTTGGGCTTCGATGGGATCAGCATGCTGGCTGAGGAGGCCAAGGGCGGTTCCCGGCAGATCGGCCGAGCGATGGCCACGGGCTGGTTCTTGCGGGGGTGTTGTTCATCGGGCAGACGTGGTTGGCCGCGATGCTCGTCCCCAACCCCGGCGCCCTGCTCGCCGAGGGTGACCCGAGCGGCACCGCCTTCTACGACGCCGCCCAAGCCGCCGGGGGGCGCTGGCTGGCAACCCTGTGTGCGGTGGCCACGGCGGTCGCGTGGGGGTTGCCGAACTCGATGGTCGCGCAGGTCGCCACCTCCCGGTTGTTGTACGCGATGGCCCGTGACCGGCAGCTACCGGCGTTTCTGGCGAAGGTGTCGATCCGCCGTAGCGTGCCGATCAACGCGACCCTGCTCACCGGCGCCGTGTCCCTTGCCCTCGGCCTGTACATGGCGACCCCGGCGGATGGGATCACGCTGTTGTCGTCGCTGATCAACTTTGGGGCGATGGTCGCCTTCCTGGTCCTGCACGTCTCCGTGGTCGTGCACCACCTCATCCGAGCGCGCAGCGGGAACTGGTGGGCACATCTGGTGATGCCTGCGGTCGGGTTCGCGATCCTCGCCTACGTGGTGGTCAACGCGAACATCGCCGCCCAGCGCCTCGGCCTGGCCTGGCTCGCCCTCGGCGTGCTCGTGCTCGCCGGCCTGTACCTGTCGGGCCGTCGGCCAGTCCTCTCCGGCCTGGCGCCGGTGCAGCCGCAGCAGCAGCGTGACGCGGAGAGGGTGTGACCGGCATGGAGAAAATCACCTACCGTCCCGCGCGAGACGAGTTCGCCTACACCTTCGGCGGACGCATGCCCGTCGCCCACCTTCGCTCCGGTGATGTGCTCGAGGTCTTCACCGAGGACTGTTTCGGCGGCCTCGTGCGCGGGCCGGCGGATCTGCCGTCGCAGGTGTGCCGCATGCCCTACCTCAACCCCGTGTCCGGGCCGTTCTTCGTCGAGGACGCCGAACCCGGCGACACCCTCGCCATCCACCTCGCCTCGATCACACCCGCCCGCGACTGGGGTGTGTCCTCGACGTTCCCGCACTTCGGCGCCCTCACCTCCACCTCGCACACCGCGACGTTGCAGCCGCCCTTGGAGGAGCGGGTGTGGGTGTACGGCATCGACCGCCAGGCCGGAATCGTGCGATTCCGAGCCACCGAAACCGACCACACCGCAGAGCTGCCGCTGGAGCCGATGATCGGCACCATCGGGGTCGCCCCCGGCGGGATGGAGGCCCGCTCCACGATCGTCCCCGACGTCCATGGCGGGAACCTCGACACCCCGCAACTCCGCGCCGGAACCACCCTCTACCTCGGGGTAAGGGTGCATGGGACGATGCTCGCCCTCGGCGACGGCCACGCCCGCCAAGGCGACGGCGAAGCCTGCGGCGTCGGCGTGGAGATCGCCACCACCACAACCCTCGCCATCGAAGTGATCAAGGGTGTGCCGACGGTGTGGCCGCGACTGGAAACCGACACGGCGATCATGTCGATCGGCTGCGCCCGCCCCCTGGAGGACGCCTACCGCATCGCCCACCACGACCTCGTCGGCTGGGTCGCGTCCCTGACCGGCCTGGAAACCCTGGACGCCTACCAGCTCGTCTCCCAGGCGGGGCGGGCGCCGATCGGCAACGTCTGCGACCCCAACTACACGATCCTCGCCGCGGTCGACAAGGCCCTGCTGCCCTCTCCGGAAGCCGTGTACGGCGGTGTGCATGGCCGGCTGCGGCAGCTCGCTGCCGGGCTGGGTGGGGGAGTGGTGTGATGGGTGTTCCTCGACTGCCGCTGCGGGATGAGCTGTTCCTGTTCGGCCATGACGACGACACCGGCCACCCCCACATCCACCGGCACGCGTTGGCGCTCGGCCTCGCCGGGGCGGTCCTGATCGACCTGTTCCTCGCCGGCCGAATCACCCTCGACCCTGCCGACGACCGCCCGGCCGGCGAGCGGTGGCTACGCCTGCACACCGACCAACCGGTCGGCGACCTGATCGCCGACACCGCCCTCGCCGCCATCCGCCACAGCCGCACCGCACCACCAGTGAAGGCATTCCTCCGCACGTTCTCCGCGGACCTGTACGAGCGCACCCGCGCAGGCTTGGTCGCCGGCGGCATCCTCCGCCAACACACCCGCCGCCGCCTCGGCGGGCTCGCCCGCACCGACACCTACCTGCCCACCGACACCAAATGGCCGGTCGTCGCCCGCGCCCGCCTGCGCTATCTCGCGCACGGCCGCGAGCAACCCGACAACCACACCGCCGCACTCGCCGGACTCGTCGCCACCCTCGGCCTCACCGAACACCTCTACCTCGACGACGACACCACCACCCTCACCGAACGACTCACCACGATCGCCGGCCAGCACCACCGGACGGTGCGGCACATCACCGCCGCCGTCGACGCCGCCGTCGGTGACCTCGCCACCGCCACCTACCGATAACCCACCCGACACGGACGTCAACCGCCATGGAATCCACCGCTCGTATACGTGCCGCCCGCTGGGCGGACAAGAACCCTGTCGCCGCGCTGATCGCCGACGCTCTCCACCCGACCCCACTCGCCGCCTGGCTGATACCCGATCCACCACGGCGCCGCCAGGTCCTCACTGACGTCGTAGCGATCTGGGTGGAACACGCCATGTTCTTCGGCGACATCCACCTCACCGACGACCTCACCGCCGTCACCGTCGGCTTCCACCGCTACCGGCCCATCCCACCACCGGCCCAGTACCGCATCCGACTCACCGACGCCGCCGCAGGCCACGCCAGCCGATTCGACCTGCTAGACAGCCTGCTGACCCTGAAACAACCCACCGAACCGCACTACCACCTGGCGTTCCTCGCCGTCCAACCGCACGCGCAGAAGACCGGCCTCGGCACCGCGCTGCTGGCCCACCACCGCAGCCGCCTCGACCGCATCGACCTGCCGTCCTGGACCACCACACTCCCCGGCGGCGAGCCCCTGCTCGCCCGCCACGGCTACACACCCCGACCATCCATCACCCTGCCCGACGGTCCGACCCTGCACCCGATGGGCCGCAACGCGCACCACGGAAACGACGGCATCCCGATCAACCCGCCCCGACCAGGCGACAACCGCTGGCAGGACCTTCACGCGTAGCCCACAGCAGACCGCTCTCCGCCACGAATGGCTGGCCGACCTGCTCGGCGGCGGCCCGACCCTCGGCCCGAACGGCCTCGCCGTGACCGAGGCCAAGCTGGCCGTGCTCGACGGCCTCCCCGACATCGACACTGTCATGTGCGCCGTGGAGGCCGTCAGCGCCTACGTCACCGGCGCGATCAGGCGCGAGATCGCAAATCTGCGGGTCGAGCGCGCCACGGGTCCTGTCCAAGCGCGACTGGCAGCGCGCCTCCGGCCCGCGCGTGACGAGAGTGTTGGCCACAGGCCGCGTTCCGGCGCTGACCAAGGCCGTGCATGACGGCATGGACGTGGACGCCGAGACGTCCTTCGCGACCGGTCTGGACTGGATCCTCGACGCCGTGGCGGCCAAGCTGATCCGACCGCTGGCGTGACGCTCAGCTCTGCCGCATGTGAGCGAGGTCAGGATCGATGGACCGTCAGGCGCAGCACTGCCTGGCGGTCCTGTGTTACGCCGAGGAAGTCACGGGCAACGTCGCGCAGACGTGCCGGTGCTACGGCAAGCTGTGATGGCGGTTCAGCTCCTGGTGAGGTCATGTGTTGGAGCTGTCAGCCTGGCCGGACCCAATGTCGTCTCCCCGACTTGGGCCAGTCCCACCCTGGAACCGCTGTCCTGATGGAGGCCGAGGCGCGAGCGCTCATCGTCGTCGCTCAACGCCTCAACGGCAGCAGGTCTCGCACCGTTCGCTCCCAGAAGGGCTAATCTTCTGTCCCTCGCGCGCTGCATTGTCTCCGGCTGGCGAAACTGCCTGATCCGGATTCCGAGCACCCCTCACGTGTGTGGGGAGGGCGGGCGTCGAGGTGCCGTCCCGCCTCGCCTGATCGGAGCACCCCCACGTGCGTGGGGAGGACGCGCTGCAGCTGGCCGGCTACCGGTTCGTCGACGGAGCACCCCCACGTGCGTGGGGAGGACACGACCAGGTCGTGCTTGTCCGGGTCCACGATCGGAGCACCCCCACGAAGCTGATCGCCCGCGCCGGCGACAGCGAGACCGGGAAGGTGCTGCGGTGGGAGTTCGACACGGAGCCGGAAGCCCTACGCATGGTTGATCGTCTTCTACGCGCCGACCCCGGGGGCCAGTGGCGCGAACAGGACCCCGCGCCGCCTCCGGGGACGCCGCTGCGAGCAGCGCCCGAGGCAGCAGCTACGCGACGCGTCCACAGAATGACATTATTGGTACACGAACGACGACCATAGCCCCGCGTTCCCCAGCACCGTGTCCTCTGCCCTCGCCCCCGTCGGTCCATGCCACCGCGGCGTCCACCACAGCACTGGAGAGGCTGCGGTGGACGCGGGCCCGTCCTGACGGACCGGGCACAGCCGCAGCGCCAGGACGGAGGCCGTGACGTCGCCCCGCCCGTCCTCCGCTTGCCGACTCGGACTGTGCGCCGAGGCTATGGCGCCTCCGAGGCGAGGCTGATGCGGAGTTCCTCGATGACCCTCAACGCCTCGTCCTCTTCAATGTTGTCGGCCCACCGTAGGCGCCACCTCGATCCTTCGACGAGCACCGCGTCGAGTGCCCGCGTGGCCAAATCTCGCAGTGACGGGGTGACCTCAACGTCGTCGCGGCCGAGGAGGAAACGTGGGGCGTAGGCAGAGTCCGACGGCGGCGTGCCGGTGAGCGTTTGGAGCACCGTCGCGGCTGCGGCGATGGCTTGGGCGGCGCCTTCCGGGGAGAGGGAGGGCCCCGCTAACACGGCCGCTTCGAGCGTGTGGCGCACGAGGTCTACGCGTTGGTCGGGTGCGCTGTCTTCGAGTGCCCCGCACCACTCAACCGCGTCGTCGTTGTCGAACGGGCCGAGTTGCCACGTCGCCATGACTCCTCCTTAGGATCGCGTAACCAAATCACACCGTGCGCGCGTCCCGCGCTGAGGCTCGGATTCTGGGTTCCTCATCTCCCACTCCGCGTCCATTGCGTCGGTGAAGGCCGCTCCACCCGCCCGCAAAGGGCGGGCCGTGTCACTAGAAAGATCGACAACTCCGCGGTATGCTTCTGGCATGCTTGAGCCGCCAGAAAAGCCAGTCAGTGACCGAACCTCGGTGGAGTTGTTTGCTGGTGGTGGCGGTCTCGCGATGGCCGTGCACAGAGCGGGTTTCCGGCCCTTGCTAGTCAACGAGCTGGTGAAGTACGCCTGCGACACGCTCAAGGCCAACGCGGCCGTTTCAAGGGGTGACGAGGAGCGGATCCCCGACGCTGGCGAGCGGTGGCCCTTGGTCGAGGGGGACGTGAGCGGGGTCCGGTTCGAATACCTGTGGGATCGCGTGGACCTACTCGCGGGCGGACCGCCCTGCCAGCCGTTCAGCCTCGGCGGCGTTGCCAAGGGCGACGAGGACAAGCGCAACATGTTCCCGGAGATGTTTCGCGCCATCCGCGAGATCCAACCCAAAGCCGTCATCTGTGAGAACGTCCGCGGCTTGCTGCGTCCGTCCTTCAAGCCGTACTTCGAGTACATCGAGCGTGAGTTGCGGCTACCGTTCGTGAAACGTGACCCCAACACCACCTGGCGTGAGCACGACCAGGTGCTTCGGGAGCAGCTGGCCGAGGAGCCGGCAGATCCGAAGCAGCGATACGACGTCGTGACCACGAGCGTCAACGCCGCCGACTACGGCGTTCCGCAGATCCGCAACAGGATCATCATCGTGGCGTTCAGGTCAGACTGCGGGGTCGACATCGAGCGCTTTAAGCGAGCCGTTCGCCCCCGCTACTCCGAGGCGGCGCTGATCCGTTCGATGTTAGACGGCTCCTACTGGGGGCGGCATCCCGACGTCCCAGACCACGTCCGCGAGCGTGTCATGTCCCGACTGCCGGACACACCTCCGAATGACGACGGCAAGCTTCCGTGGCGCACCCTGCGGGACGCGCTTAAGGGGCTTGACGGTCAGTTTCCGCTACCTCCGGTGCCTTGGGACAAGCTGGACCGGCGAGAGTATCTACTCGGTGGGTTCACCGATCACATCGGGTGGCCGGACGCCCGCATCTACCCCGGTCACACTCCGAACGAGCTTGATCGGCCGGCGAAAACCGTGAAGGCCGGGGTGCATGGCGTTCCCGGCGGAGAGTCGGTGATGTTGACCGACGACCTGCTGCCCGAACCTGTCGAGGGCTCACCATACGCGTATAAGCACCGATACATGACGGTACGCGAGACAGCGCGGGTCATGACGTTCCCCGATAACTGGAAGCTCGCGGGCCCGCGGGGTGAGCAGATGCGCCAACTCGGCAACGCCGTGCCCGTCATGCTTGGCGAGTTCTTCGCCCGAGCCATCGCCACGGCCCTCGACGAGGCTGAGAGCAAGCGGTGACTTCGGCCGCGACCGGGTACGACAGCCGGTGGGCGGACAAGCCCCCGAACCCAAAGGCGTGGAAGGGTCGGCAGGGTCGCAGCAGGAGAGCGGCGTCGCTCGAACAGGACCGCGCCGCTGGCGGGCCCGACCGGCGGTGGGTCGACCTCGGCGACGGACGGCGGGCCCGCGCGTCCGTCGAACTCAAGTTGCTGCCCCGAACTCGCCGGATCCGGGCTTACCTACGCTGGTCCGACAGAGGGCGCTCACCCGCCCGGTATCTCGGTGAGGTCGAGTACGCCACGCGAGCCGAGAATCTGGCCCAGGGGTGGCGCCTGGCGTCGGCTAAGGGGCTTCTCGCCGCACCGGATGCGGCCGAGGCCTCTTGGGCTAAGAGCCCAGCCGTGCGGGCGGTCATGCGTGCCAACAAGGCCCGCGATACTAACCCTGAGCGGCGCCTACGCTCGCTCCTACACAAGAGAGGTCTGCGGTACCGGGTCAACGCTAGGCTCCTGCCGGGTCTGCGCCGCACCGCCGATGTGGTGTTTCCGGCCGCCCGCGTCGCGGTCTTCATCGACGGATGCTACTGGCATAAATGTCCTGAGCACTATCGTCCTGCCCACATCAACGACCGTTTCTGGCAGGAAAAGATTGACGGGAACCGCGCTCGTGATCGGGAGACCGACCAGTTGCTCGTTGATGCTGGTTGGACGGTGATCAGGATCTGGGAGCACGAGGATCCCGCAGAGGCCGCCAATCGCGTTGAAAGCGTTATTCGGGGAGCAACTTCTGCTCGGCCATCCCGTCCAAGTACTGTCCGAGCGGGAGACCCGGACCCGTCCGCCAGATCCGGGCGATGATCGGGATGCGGCATCGCCGAGCGGGCTAGCATCAAGGGTTGGGTCGAGCACCGGCCGGGGTCCGAGAGGGCTAGTTAGATCGCGATCTCCCGATCGTCGTGCCATTTAGGTCTCCCATGGCGTCGACCGGGCACGCCGTTTTAGCGAGCAGCCTGCTCAGGCCGTTCAACGCGCCGACCGCCGCTAGTCGACGATCCGTAGGGCGGGTGAGGGATCTCGCGGTAGACGTGCTGGTGGTGCCAAGTGAGGTATTTGGCGCGAGGGGGTAAGGCGCCGGCGGGTAGGAGCAGGCGGTCAGCTAATGGCGGTCGGCCAAACGCGGCTCGGGCGGCCGGGTCCACGTCCGCGGCGGCGATGAGAGAGGGCTTGAGGTGGATGCGCAGACCACCGTTGGCGGTTATGAGCCCGGTGTCGAACGCCACGTCATGCGTTGGGCATGCGGTGAGGCCGTTTCGCGCGTCTAACCGCTCGGAGTACGTACTCGCTCGCCACGCCTTGATGTGGCTTGCGACCAACATCCGCGCCGCGCTGCTTCCGTTGAAGCTGATAGAGAGGCCACAGAAGACACACCGGTGTCCGTGGTTGCGCAGCACCTGGTGAGCGAATCGGTGCTGGCCAACCCGTACCGCAGCCACGAGTAGGCGCTCTGTCGTCCGGTCGTCGAGGTCGGCTCGCGACTCGAGCCAGTCCGCCGAGATGGCCTGTACGGCTACCTCGATTTCCGTTCGGACGAGCTCGTCTTGACCAAGTAGGAGCAGTTCGGAGTCGCCGTCCGCGAGTCCGAGGAAGTCCGGCAACCTCTCAGGTCCGATGCCGACGTCCCGTGCGGCGGCGAGTATCACTCGGTAAACAGCACCGAGACGCCCGGGAACCGCGAGGAGATGACCGGCTACCTCAATTTCGTGCTTGGCGCCGTTGCGTCTGCTGCCGTCGAGGTTCGCCATCTTCGCCAGGATGCTGCTATTGGGCCGTTGGAAGAGCCGCGCGAGCGCCGGCACGGGCTCCTCGGCCTTGTGGGCGGTCGCGCCACCGTACTTCCGATGGTCGACCAGCAGACTCGCGGCGAGGCACGCCAGTGTCTCCACCGGGAGGAACGCCACCTGGCGCCCTGCCGTGACGGGAGTGCGGATACGAATGGAGCACCATTGCTCGCGCGCCGAGGCAGCGCCGATCTCCACGTAGTCCTTCACACTGGGCACCGGACCGGACCCTCCTGGCAGGACTGCCTACTCGTCGAGCTCGAAGAGCGAATCGGCGTCGCCCGTGCGTCGGTCGGTTACATCCGCGTCCACCGCCCCCGCGGCGAACTGGCGGGGGCCCTGGACGTACCTGACCTGACCGTCTGACTCACGTCGCCACCAGCCGAGCGCGCTGTCATATCGTCGATCTTCTTGATACATGATGAGGTAGCCGGGCAAGGCGGTCAGTTGCCATCCTGCGGGTAGGGAGGCGATGAGCTGGTGCGCGAGGTTCCTGGTCGTCATGGGTTGGTCAGGAATGGTCAGCGATGCGTCCCGGTAGATCTTCTTGGCGCCCGCGCTGGTGTCGAACCGTAGAAGGTAGGGAAGCTGGGCCTTGGCCTCCTCCAAGACCGCAGCGAGTGGCTGAGCGCCGGGCTGCAATCGACACTGGTAGTCCAGGTTGATGGGATAGGTGGCATCGAAGTGCGCCGCCTTGACCACGCTGGTGTCCCGATTGCGCCCTGGGTCCTTGTTGCCGAAGCCGTTGGTGTTCCACGGGATGCTGTCGTGTTTCCGATACTTCTTGATGAGCAGCTTCTCGGGCGCCGCGGCGTCGAGGTCCTCATCGACATAGACGCACACAAACCGCACAGCGTCGGAGGCGATCCCGGTTCGACCGGATAGCTTGCGGAGGTGCTGGGTCAAACGGTCCTGGAGGGACTTCGCGGCCTTGCCGACGTAGACGCGTTGGCCATCGAAGTACAGCGTGTACACGCCGGGACGCGCTGAAACCCGAGACAAGTGAGCCGGCGTCAGGAGTGCGGGCTTAAGCGGGCGGAGGGTGGTCTCCAGCTGGTCGGCGAGAGCCTTGGTAATGCTGAGGCGGAACTCCGCCGTCCATTGGTCAGTCATCCCGTCACCTCCGAAGGCAAGCCGAGTCTCGCAGTCTGGCATGACAGTCTTCGAGATCCAAACGCGCAGCGGGCAGGCGGTCTCGATCTCTAGATCGTGACGCGGGCGATCTCCAACCGAGCAACATCGCCTCCTGCGCCGACCCAGTCGTGTACGAGGACTGGACGCCAGTTATCAGAAGACCCGCAAGATCTATTGCTAAACCGCTGCTAGCCGAGGTCGCCGAGGCGAGGCGGCCGCTAGCTTTGGGCCGCTCCAAGCGGCGGCGCGGGCAAGCTACTGCGGGCCGGCGATACGGTGCGGTTGTGGCATCGCAAGATCACGGGCGCGCGCTGACATCCATGGAAGCGCGACGGGAACCCTTCGACCGTCGCCGCTGGTGATGGTTGTCGAAGCGACTGACCTGGGCCAGCCACGGCAGGAACTTATCTGAGCGGATCCGTCGTGTCAACGCTTCGGGCATATTCGTGCTTAAGGGTCATTCCGAACAATTGCTTCCGCACCTGATAAATGTCGATGACATGCCGGCTGGAATTGGTCGGGCACCCTCTTGCGCGCGGGGTTCGGTTCCTCCATTGTGTTTTGTCGAGTGGTTGGTTTGGCTGGCGACCAACGCCGACAGCGACGACGTCGTTTCATGTTCGCGGCGGTGGGCGGCCATTTCTCCGGAGCAAGATTGGGAGGCATCGAGAGGTGGACGCGGAGGACTTCACCCGGTGTGTCGAGGTCTTAGCTGATGACGCCGCCCGGGCGGGACGACTTGTCTGGTCGGACATCGTCCGCATCGCTACGGCGCGCGGTCTCGGCACCGAACTAGCCGGCATCCTCGCTGCGCTGCGTGATCTCAACATCGAGGTCACCGGCGCGCCCACCGGGCTGGCGCCGGATTCACACCGCACCGTTCGGGTAGCGGCGGGAACGCTTCCTGCGTTCATGCGTGCGCATCGAATCCTTACCGCCGAACAAGAGGTCACTCTCGGTCGGCGGATCCAGCTCGGCGTCGCCGCCGCCGAGAAGGCCACTGCCGAGGATCGTGAACTTGACTCGGATGAGAGCGCGCTGATAGCGGACGCTAACCACGCCCGCGACGAACTCATCGTCGCCAACGTCCGGCTCGTGGCGAGCGTCGTCCGCCGCTACGCGCACCGCGCCGGCGATCTCGACTTCGAGGACCTCATCCAAGAAGGCATCAGAGGCCTACACCGAGCGGCCATGAAGTTTGACCCGGAGAAGGGGTATAAGTTCTCCACGTACGCGATGTGGTGGATCCGGCAGCATGTCGAACGAGCCATCGACGACACCGGTTCCACCATCAGATTGCCTGTGCATCTGTGGGCCGAGATTCGCAAGGTCGAGGGCTACGCCCGCGAGTTCGAGGTCCGTAATGGTCGGAGAGCCACGCTGACCGAGCTAGCCGCCGGCGTGGAACAGGACCCTGCGCGCGTGCAAGCACTGCTCGACTGGGCAACACCCGTCGCACGCCTCGACAGTCCCCTGACCAGCGACGAGGGCAGTACGGCCACATTGGGAGACTACGTCCTCACGGCGACCGAACCCGGGCCGGAAGAGATCGTTGCCGACTCCCACATCGCAGCCGAGCTGCGGCGCAGACTCGCGTCCGTCCTAGACCCGCGGTCGCTGCGGATCGTGGAGGCCAGGTTCGGGCTCTACGGAGGCGAGGAGCTGACTCTGGAGACCCTCGGCATCGAGCTCGGCATCACTCGGGAACGGGTCCGCCAGATCGAGGGCAAGATTCTCAAGGTATTGCAAAAAGACGAGGGGGTTCGCGCGTTGGCGGAGACCGTGTTGGGACGGGTGGCGTGAGCCGCAGCGCCGCGCACGAGAAGTTCGTGCGCTGGCTCGACGAGCAGGTCACCAACGAGGGCCGGGGCGACCTTCTCGAGAGCCTAGACGCCGACCCCTCGGGCGTGTTCTGGCTCGGCAGACTAGCTCCAGAGAGCGCCGCCATCGCCCGCCCCGGCAGGGAACGGCGGATGGATCCCTGCGCCGTCGGTATCCGTCTACGTCCTGCGGCCGCCGGACCCTGGACCTTCTCCGTGCGGGTGCGCGCCTGCGGCTGGTACCGCGTCGAATCAGGCGAGGGCCGGGCTTCGGCAGAGAAGTGGGCCAAGACCGAGGTCGTCGAGGTCGACGTACCGGTCACCATGCCCCATGGGGTGGCGGAACGGACGTTCGGCGCCAAGGACATCACCAGCCGGTTGCGTGCCGTCGGCGTAGCCGCCTCGGCCGAGGTCCGCGTGACCGACGAGTCGTGGCGCGATGGCAGGCCCGAGCTCACGATCGAGTTGGTCAACACGACGGAGGAGAATGGCCGACCGCGCGGCGAGCGGTATCTCTTCCAGACGAAGTTGATGGTATTCGGCCTACCCACGACTCCCTACACCCTCGAGTCGCTGCCTGACAGCTTCCGATATGACCGCACCCTCGACGCGATCGGCATCAACTGCGGAGTCGAACTCCGTCGTGGGTCGCCGCCGGAGATCACCACCACAGACACCGTCGTCGTCGAGCGCCGCCGCCCTGAGTACGCGTTCGACGACACCGACCCCGACCGCCTCGACCTGAGTTTCGACACGCTCGCGCGTCACCCCGTCGAGCCGATCAGCGCGTTGGTCTCAGCATATGAGCGGTGGGGTGCCCACCACTGGTCCGACGATGTCCTCGCCGCTCGCGCCCGTGACCACGGGTGGAGTCCGGAGATGCTGCGCCAGGCGCGTCAAGAGGCCGAGAAGTACCGGGCGGAGGTGGCCCGGATCCGGCGGGGCGTCAATATCGTTGACTCGGACCCCGTCCTTCACCAGGCCTTCAAGTTCATGAACGAGGCTATGTCGCGTGCCGCCCGTGGACGCTACCGCGCCTGGCGGCCATTTCAGGTCGGGTTCATCCTGTCGGTGCTCCCCAGCTTCATCGATGGCGACGCCGAGTGGGACATCGTCGAGATCGTGTGGTTCGCCACGGGCGGCGGCAAGACCGAGACGTATCTCGGACTGCTCATTCTGGCCGCCTTCTACGACCGCCTCCGCGGCAAGCGGTCCGGGATCACCGCGTGGAGCCGTTTCCCGCTGCGAATGCTGTCCCTGCAGCAAACCCAGCGGTTCGCCGACGCGCTCGGTGCCGCGGAACTCGTTCGTCGCGATCATGACATCAAAGGCCACTCAATTGGGCTGGGTTACTTCATCGGAGGGTCGTCCACGCCCAACGAGATCCCGAAGCAGCCGACCGATTACAACCCCATCAACGTCGAAGACGACTCGATGCCCGAGCGTTACCAGGTGCTCAGCCGCTGTTCGTTCTGCGCCGAGCCGACCATCAAGACCAGGTTCAACCGGCGGGTCTGGCGCCTCGAGCACTACTGCGTGAACCCCACCTGTCCCTCGGCCGGGGAGGCGCTCCCCCTGTACGTGGTCGACGCCGAAATCTACCGCTTCCTGCCCACCGTCGTCATCGGCACCTTGGACAAGGCGTCACTGATCGGCATGCAAGCGAGCATGCGCGGGTTCGTGCACGGCCCGACCGCCTGGTGCACCCGAGACGGCCACGGCTTCACCTACGCCAAGCGCGGCTCCCGGAAGGGCGGCTGCCTTGTTCCCGACTGCGACGCGGTGACGAAGCCGATCAGTGAGCAGGAGCGCGAACGGTTCGCGCCCACCTTCCGCCTTCAAGACGAGCTGCACCTACTTCGCGACTCTCTCGGCGCGGTCGACTCGCACTACGAGGCCATCCTCGACGGACTGCAGCGTGACCTCGTCGGCCGCGCTCCAAAGATCATCGCCTCCTCGGCCACACTCGAAGGTTATGAACGTCAGGTCGACACCCTCTACTCCCGCCCGGGGCGGGTGTTCCCACAAGCCGGCCCAACAGCCGGCCAGAGCTTCTGGAGCCGGGCAACCGACAAGCTGCTACGCCGATTCGTGGCAGTCTGGCCACGAGGAGTCACCCTGGAATGGGTAAACGACCGCACCACCACCATCCTCCAGCGGAGCGTCCGCCTGCTGATCAGTGAGCCGGAGGCGACATGCGCGGAGATCGGCGTTGACCCCGCGCTCGCCCAGGAACTCGTCGATCTCTACGGCACCGACGTCATCTACGGAAACACGATCCGTGATGTCGAGGCGGCCCGCCGGTCGATGGGAACCCAAGTCAACGTCGACCCGCTGCGCGTCGAGGCCCTCACCGGTCAAACCAACTTCGCCCAGGTCCGCGACATCCTCGCCGACCTGGTCAGCCCTGAAGACGAGTTCGCCGAGCGGATCCACGTCGTCACCGCGTCCTCCATGCTGTCGCACGGCGTCGACGTCGACCGACTCAACATCATGACGATTCTCGGCGTGCCGCTGACCACCGCCGAGTTCATCCAAGCGACCGCCCGAGTAGGCCGAACCCACCCTGGCCTGGTCTACGTGATCCACAAGGTCGGGCGCGAGCGAGATTCCACCGTCTACAGCCACTTCCGCGCGTTCGTCGAGCAGGGCGACAGATTCGTCGAACCCATCCCCATCACCCGGTCCAGCCGCCGGGTCCTCGAACTGACGATCCCGGCGGCGGTCGAAGCCCGACGCCTGTTCGTCCACGAGCCTCGCTCACCCGGGCAACGCCTCACCACCATCGACCTTCTCCGCGCCTACGTGAACCTCACCGCCCTGTCACCCGAGGACGAAACCAACGAGGTCGCCGCCACCCTCGGCATACGCGACAAGGAACACCTACTACGCGAGGACCTCGAGCGAGAACTTATCGACGGCTACTTCGCTCGACTGCAGGAGCACGGCCTCGGGCTGAGGTGGCCCTCCGACCTGCTTCATCGCAGACCCATGTTGTCGCTACGCGACGTCGAGACCCAGATTCCCATCAGCGACGACTAGCCACCAAGGGACACTCGATGAAAGACACCCGCAGCGGATCACAGATCCTCTACGGTTTCCTGCCCCAACAGACCGGTGACCTACGCGGTGGCATCTATCGCACCGTCGAGTGGAAAGACCCACTCCCAGTCGACGTCGACGACGCCATCGTCCGCCGACGACTCACCGAGCAACTGACCGGCTGGGCCTTCCGCGGCGACGACGCCGGCATCGCCGGCAGCGTGCGCCGAGGCGGCCCCATCGAGGTCATACAGCTCAACCCCGACCGAGGCGTCCGCGTCGAACGGTTCCCCAACGTCTATGTATGCCGCATGTGCCGGACCGTCGAAGACCGCCGCGACCGGCCCTGCCCTAGCTGCGCCGCCACCCGCGCCTGGGATCAACTCCACTTCGTCGGCTACCACGAATGCGGCTTCCTCGAACCCCCGTCGATCCCGCGCTGCCCCACACACCACCTGTGCCGCATGCCGTACCAGAAAAGCATGGACGCCTCCCGTATCCGGTTCGAGTGTCCCGTCTGCGGCAGGCTGCTACGGCAAGGCATGGGCTTCCGTAAGTGTCCCTGCGGCCGAGCCTGGAACCCCCGCCGCAGCCCCACAACGCTGATCTATAACGTCCATCGTGCCTCAACCGTCTACACACCACAGACCTTCACCCTGATTAACCCACGCAACCGCAGCCGCATGGCCGAGGTCACCGACGCCGGAGGTCCCCGCCGAGCCCTCGCCTGGGCCATCGACGGATTCAGGGCACGCAAGCCCGGCATCGATCGGCAGACAACCACGTCAACGATCGACGGACTCCTCGCGATGGGATTCGACCGCGAGACCGCCGAGCGCACCGCCGCGTTCCTCGCCGCCTCCGGCAAGCTCGCCCCAGAGGAGGACATCGGCATGCTCGCGGACGCTCCCGCCAGCCGGATCGAGGTCGCGGAGCGCGAAGCCGTAGACATTGCCCTGGCCACCATCGAATCGCGCGTCCTGATCACCGACCTGATACGCCCGGAGACGCCTGACGACGCCCGGCGCGTCTACGAGACCGAGTACCCACCCGCCATCCGCCGCGCAGGGCTGGAGGCTATCGATCTCGTGGACAAATTCCCGGTGCTCCGCGCCGTCTACGGCTACACGCGGGGCGGCCAAGAACCAGGCAAGAGCAAACTCAACCTTTTCAGCGGTCGCCGCGGCACCCGTATCTACGCCGACCCCCAGGACTCTGAGGCGCTCATGTTCCGCCTCGACCCCCTACGCGTCCACAGCTGGCTAACCCGCCGCGGCCATTCCCTGCCCCCCGCTGCCGATTCCAGAGAGGCCCGCGCCGCGCTGGCCGCCAGCGTTATCGTTCCTGACCGATTCGCCGATGAGTCCGGCGCTACCCCAGCGGGCCGCGACCTCATCGAACTCGTCCACACTTACGCGCACCGCGCCATCCGTCAGCTGTCTGTGTTCGCCGGTGTCGACCGGGAAAGCCTCGGTGAGTACCTCGTCCCCAGCCATGGTGTCTTCTTTGTCTACGCGGCGACTCGCGGTGACTTCGTCCTCGGCGGCGTCCAAGCCGTGTTCGAGAACGACCTACACCATTTCCTCACCTCCTTCATGAGCGCCGAGACACGATGCGCGCTCGACCCCGCCTGCCGCCGGCACGGCGGCGCCTGCCACGCCTGCCTCCATCTAGGCGAACCCGTCTGCGAGCGGTTCAACCACTACCTCGACCGCGCCGCCCTCTTCGGGCACGACGGATATCTCGCGACGCACGAATAAGCGGGCGCTTACGGAAGGATTTGGAAGCCGAATGTCAGTTGACGCCCTCGCCGGCAAGCGCATAGCACCGCATGCGTATGAGGCACTCGCGGAAGCGCTCGCCGTCATCCACTGGAACGAGCAGCCCTTCGAACGCTACATCCGCAGCAGCCTCCGCGACTATCCGGAGATCATCGCACGGCTCGACTTCTCCCAGACCAAACGCCAGGTGGCAGGTGCCGTCGTGACTCTCCTGCAAGGTCAGGCCGCATACCAGACAGCAGCCCTCACTCTCATGACAGAGATAGCGGAGATGAGGACCTTCCCGAACCTGGCTCGCCAAGGCGACGCGGAGGAACGGATCGCCATCGCTCGCGACGCCGTGAAGGTTCTCGCCGTAATCACGGAAACCTACCGCCGAACGTTCCACACGACAGAACGGCTCCGCGCCCTACAAGAAGCCGCTGAACGTCAAGCCGAGGCGCTCCGCGTCCATACTCGCGCTCTCACCGAAATCAAGCGCGACTTCTTGGACCTCCACACGATGGCCGACAAGCACAGGCGCGGCAGACGACTCGAAGGACTGCTCCACCGCCTATTCGAGATTCACGATATGGAACCACGGCTCAGCTACTCGCTCGCGAGCGAGCAGATCGACGGGTCGGTCACCTTCGACACCGATGATTACCTGCTCGAGGCAAAGTGGTGGAAGCAGCCCGTCGACCGAGCCGAGGCCGACATCTTCGCTGCGAAGATCTCTCGGAAAGGCCGCAACACCCTCGGGATCTTCGTCTCAATCAACGGCTTCACCGAAGGCTTCCGATCGGTGCTCCATCCGGGAGGCACGCCCTTCGTCACGTTCGACGGCGACGACCTCTTCCATGTGCTCGATAGCAGAGTCGACCTCGGTGAACTCCTACGGCGCAAGCGCCGTCACCTGAACGACACCGGTAGCTGCTGGCTGCCCACCAGAGAGGCGATGATCATCAGTTAGATTGACACGCAGACAAAAACCGCCAGCTGGATGCGGTAGCTAGCGCTCACCGGCAACCCAGGCCGGGTCAAGCCGCTTGCTTCTTAGGCAGTTGACGCCGACATTGAGTAGGGAGCACTGAATCAATCGCCGACAGCTTGGCACCTGCCCAGCTACTCGAGAGCGGCGACTAGGTTCATTCGCAGTGGACGGGGGTATGCGCCGAGCCTTTGGCTGGTTGCTGGCCTCTTGCCGATGCCCGTCGCCGGCGTCGCCGGTTCCTCCGTACTGCGGCGCGATTCGTGCATCGTCCCGTGTGGAGTATTGCCGAGCCAGTACGGTATCTTGGTGAAGCCAGGCGCAGAAAATTTTCCGCCATCTTCCGACTTGTGGCGATCGGGGCAGATTTGGAAATAGAACTTAAACCGGACGGATCCGCAACGACGGATGACCTTATATCACTCGCCACCTGGCTTCGCCAGGAGCGTTCGCTTCACGGACGCGTTCGCCAGATCCGACGGATGCCAAGTGAAACTGAGCTCGGAGGCGCTTTCGAACTGATCTCAGTCGCGATCGGTTCAGGCGGCCTGGCCACAGTTCTTGCAGGAAGTCTGAGCGCATGGTTGCAGACGCGCTCCAAGATTCGCATCCGAATTACGAGAGGCGAACGAAGCGTCGAAATAGATGCGAGCAACCTTGGAAACGCACAGGAGTTGCTCCAGCGCCTTGTGGAACTCTCCGATGACTCTGCCAGTAAATGATTATTCGGATTCACGCGCGATACTGATCGCTGTCTCGCGATATGAGGACGACGCCTTTCGTGATGTTCCGGCGGCGGAAACCAGCTTGCAGAGAGTTCTTTCGGTGCTGACAGACTCATTGCTGTGCGGATGGCCGGAGGACCGAGTTGAAGTAATCCTGAACCCGCCCGAACCGACCAAGCTTGCACAGCGCCTGCGGAGATTGGCAGAAGAGACCTATGGAACACTTCTCGTTTACTTTGTGGGCCACGGGGTCTTGACGGAAATTGGAGAGCTCTGTCTCGTACTCGGAAGCACCGAAGCCAGCGATCCGGATTTGACCGGCCTGGAATTCGAACGCCTGAGGCGAGCCCTGATTGCCAGTCCAGCCCAGACAAAGATTGTGATTCTCGATTGCTGCTATTCAGGTCGGGTCATACAAGGGTTGTCAAGAGCGAGTGAGCAGGAACTAGCAGATGCTACTCAGATCGCAGGCGCGTATACCCTGACGGCTGCAGATCAGGCCGCTCATGTTCCGCCCCGAGAGGAGCAGGACCAAGGCTTATGCACATCGTTCACCGATAGCCTCGTTGGTGCCATCCGGGACGGAGTCCAGAATAGTTCTCCAGTACTAACACTAGGGGTACTGTATCCCGAGGTCAAGAAGCGTCTCCGTGCGCGCGGCCTTCCTATACCTAATCACCGGGGCACGGACACAGCCTACCTCTTTCCATTTGCATGGAATGCTTCGTATGACTTTGCGAAGTCAAGCAGCGCAAACGGAGTCATCACCAGCCTCGCCCTAACCATATCTGAGGATGGTGTTGTCGGCTTCGATGGCGTCGAGTTGGGGACGCAATTGGCGCGCCTGCTGGAGCAAAGCCCTCTGAATGGGCTGGATGGGCACGGGCTTGAAAGTGTCCGGAACTCCCCGGGCGTTTACCAACTCGTCCGTCAGAGTGGAACTGGCAAACCTGAGGTAGTGTATGTGGGCTCTGCAAGGGAGTCCTTGCGCGTACGCCTACAGCAGCATCAGCGAAAGCTCTCAGGTCGTCAGGGGATCGATCCGGACGCGATCTTATTCTCGTGCTTGCCTATGACCCAAGACCTGGTTTCTTTGGGCTTGCAGCTCGTCGCTACTCCCAATTTCCGGAGCCTCAACCCCGAGTGGAACCGGAATGGATTTGGAAACGCAGACCCAGGACGCCGCCGAGATGGCGCTCGGGTTCCGGAGAGCCATTTCGACGCCCTGTTTCCCATCGATTTAACATATCGTCTTGAGTGGCCTGCACCTGGTCCGATGTCCGTGCGTCATGCGCTCGATCACGTCAAGAGGCAGTTGCCATACGTCTTTCGCTACGACCGAGGTGATTCGAGGCTAGATGAGGCAGCTTTTGAGGCTCCGAGCCGTTGGTCGAGTGCCGATCAAGCCTTCAAGATGATCGCTACTGCGGTAGGCGAAGGCTGGCAGATTACGGCGATGCTGGGTTATGTAACGATGTATCAAGATTTGGTGTGCTACCCAAGCGCTTGGCGGTATTACCGTGGAACCTCGGTTGCCGACCAGACGCCTGATCTCGTTCGGCATGACGCCACCAGCGCCAGTTAGTCCTGCCCGGAAAGCCGCGCACGGCCTCGACGACCTGCTTGACGGGGTGCGGCGGCACAACCGGCCAGGGGCAGCCCGGAGATTACCCCGCAACGACTCGCCCGCCACCGCCCCGCCGAACGCTAACCCGGCGTCCGCGTTGTCCTGAGTCAGCGCTCGAAGCTCGCGAAGCCATGCCGCCGAGGTGCGCTCCTGCCTGCCTATGACTCCCCGGGCCGGCAGATCGGGTGGCGCACATGATCTTGCGTGATGTGTGCGGTGTGTGCTCTCCGGCGTGTGCCAACCTGGGTGAACCGATGCCGACGCGGGTCACCGCGTCGGCCGCCGGTCGCACATCGGGCTTCGTGTGCTCCGCGTGTGGTCCTGGGCTGGGAGAACGGGGTCCGGGTGACGTGGGTGAACGTGGGCCACTCCCTGCCACCTCCGGTGAACCCCAGGTCGCTAGACTGGGCGCTCGCGCCCTCGTAGCTCAGGGGATAGAGCAACGGTTTCCTAAACCGTGTGTCGCAGGTTCGAATCCTGCCGGGGGCACCAGGCGAAACGTAGATCACCTCTCTGATCTGAAACTTCGCGTGGCCTCACCGCTTCCGCAAGAAGCGACATCGTTAGCACTTCTCTGCCGGTCTCCGTGGGGCTGCTAGGTGCTCGGGTGTCCCGAGCCCGCCGGCAAAGTCAGCGGGCGACGAGTGAGCCAGCCTGATCCACCCAGCCCTCGCAAGCCGTCAGCCGCCTTGCCGCGAGCGCTGAGAAACGGCGGCTGAGGTTTACCGGTGTCGCGACGTAGGCGGCCGACCGACCGGCGATGACTTAGATCATGCCAAGGCTCGGTCCTACCAAGAACCGCAACGCCACCGCAGGCATGCACCACAACCCGAAGATCGGCGCCGCCTTCGTGCGCACCGCCATCGACGATCACAGCCGCGTCGCTTACGCCGAATTCATCACGACAAGACCACCGCCACCTCCTGGGCTTGCCAGGCGCTCATCGAACCGTGATGATCACGATCCCGCCTGGAGCACTAAGGTAAGGGGATGTCTGCGGATAAACCCCTTACCTCGTGGGCGGGACGCGTGGCCGCGTTGCTGGGCATCGTGCTTGTGGCGCTCACCCTGCGCCAGACGGTTGCGGTGATGTCACCGATCCTCGGCGACATCCGGGTGGACATCCCGATATCGAACATCGGCGTCGGGCTGCTCGGCACGTTGCCACCGATCCTGCTGGCGGTATCGGGGTTCGTCGCGCCGCGCGTCGCCCGCGGCATCGGCCTCGGCGGCGGCATCGTGCTGGCGCTGCTGTTCATGACCCTCGGCCATCTCGTGCGCGCAGTCGCCCCGGGCTACGCAGTGCTGCTCGTCGGCAGTGTCGTCGCACTCGCCGGCACGGGCATCGGAAATGTGCTGCTGCCGCCGATCGTGCGGCGCTACTTCCCCGACCGGATAGCGCTGCTGACCGCCGTCTACGTCTGCATCCTGGGCGTGAGCACGGCCCTGCCCGCCGCGGTCGCCGCCCCAGTCGCCGAGCAGGTCGGATGGCGGTTCTCGCTCGGCATATGGGCGGCGACCACGGTGGTCGCGCTCGTTCCGTGGCTCGTCATCATCACGCGGGAGCGCCGCGGACGACTCTCGGACGCCGACGCCGTCGAGTCTCCGCCCACCACCCTCGTCACGCGACTGTGGCGGTCACGCGTGGCCCTGTCGATCACCGTCTTGTTCTCGACCAGCACGATCCTTACCTACGCGTGTTTCGCGTGGCTGCCCGAGATCCTCGGCGACATCGCTGGCTCGACGCCGACCGAAGCCGGTGTGCTGCTCGCCGTCACCGGCATCATCAGCGCGCCCATCGCGCTCATCGCGCCCCTGCTCGTCGCGCGGCTGCGCGCTGTCAGCCGGCTGATCGCCGCCGGTACCGCCAGCTTCGTGCTCGGCTACCTCGGCCTGCTGCTTGCGCCCGCGACACTCACACTGCTCTGGGTGCTGCTCATCGGCTCGGGCTCGATCCTGTTCCCGGTCAGCCTCGTGCTCATCAACGTACGCACCCGAACCCAGGGCGGCACCGTCGCGCTGAGCGGCTTCGCGCAGGGGATCGCGTACGCGCTCGGCGCGCTCGGTCCTCTACTCGTCGGGCTGCTGCACGACGTGAGCGGCGGGTGGACTTTGCCGCTGCTGTTTCTGCTCGCCGTCGCCCTCGTGGCGGCCATCCCGGCGGCCACGCTGGCCAAGCCCGCGTTCGTCGAGGACGAGCTCGCCCGCTCCTACTCCAGCCGAGGGTCGTGATCACGGTTCGATGAGCGACGGCCACCCTCGGTGAGGCCATGGCCTCACGGGATGCGTCTTCGAGGCTCTTACGCGCTACTCCATGCCTCTGCATGAATCACCTGTGACCTGCTGTTCTGCTTGCGCCCCTGGTAGGCATAGTCTTGCGAGTTCGTTTCCTAAACCGTGTGTCGCAGGTTCGAATCCTGCCGGGGGCACCAGGTCACAGCCTTGAGCACCGATCACTGATCCGCCTTCCGGTGCTTCCGTGCCCGCTGCGTGCCCGATCGCCTTGCGACCTTCGACCGGCTCGCGTCCAGGTGCTCAGCAACCTTCGCGTCTCGCCCGTCCACCGCACGGGTGTAGTGACGAGTCGTGATGCTGGCATTGGCGCGCACGAGCCGACGAGCCGCCACCAGGACGCCATGGGAGTCCGCGACCCAGCTCGCGTGCGTGGCCAGCGAAGCACGTTGGGGACAACGAGCTGCGAGCCAACCTCGAATAGGTACGACGTCAGGCCGGATGTCAGCGTCGTGAGGTCCTTGGCCCGCTGAGACCCGGAGTATCGCGACGGGGACCCCCTGGGACTCGACGTGCTGACCGAAGGACACAACGCGGACCGGTGGCTGGTTCAGGGCCAGCCTGCCTTGCTTGGCGAGGTCCTTGAGGCACAGAAGGGCGACCTCGACCATCGACTCGTAGTAGCCGTACCGAACCAGTTCGAAGAACGGAATAATGAAGTCCGCTCCCGAAATTGGCACGCCATGTTCGATCTTGTCGGCGAACCGAAAGTCTTGATCTTCGAATTGTTGAGAGGTGGGGCGGCCTCAGCCACCCCACCCCTCAATGGGTGTCACGCAGACGATCGACGACCATCAGGCTTTGTCATCGGGGGCCATCAGGACGAGCCGGCGTCGGCGTGTGATGAGGAAGAGCACGGCGCCGAGCGCCACGATGCCGGCGCCGATACCACCGATTAGCCCGGCCTGGACGCCGGTCACCGGCAGGCCGCCGCCAGAGCCGGCCGAGCCGCCCCTGTCTGAGCCGCCGCCGTCCGAGCCGTTGCCGCTGGAGCCCGCGGCGCCGACGTGGACCCGAAACTCAGCGGTGTTGTCCGCCGGGTTGGCGTCCCTGACGTCTTCCGTGGACAGAGCCTTGAGGCCCTTGGGCAGTTTGCCGCTCGTGCTGCGAGCCAGCGAGGCGGGGCTGACCTCGGTCTGGGTGGCGAGGGCGACACCGGTGAGCTTTCCGCCGTTCAGCACCACCGGGCCGGGGGCGTCCTTGGCCACGGTCACCGGGAAGACGATGCCCACGACCGAGAGGATGTCGTCGTCCTTACCGCTGTCCTGGTCGATCGGCACCAGTGCGACGTCCTCGTAGTCACAGGTGACCGTGCGGTTGCCCGTGCCGTAGGTGCAGCCTGGCTCCACCTCGGCGAAGGTCACGTGCTCGGGCAGCGCGACGGAGACCTGGAGGCCTCTGGCGATGGTGTCCCCGACGTTGCCGACGGCGCCAAGGACGAAGCTGCTGTCGCCCGGCGCTACCGGCTTGTTGGTCAGCTCCCCGTCGTCGGTCACTTGGTACACGTCCTCGGCCACGGCCACCAGGTCGACGCCCTTGGCCGGTACGTCGACCGTGACAGTCGCTGAGTTGTTGGTCTGGTCAGGGTCGGAAGGCGACACCGCGGTGACGGTGAACGAGCCGGCCGCGCCCGTCTTGCCCGCTACAGGCGTCAGCCCGAACGGCATCTTCTGAAGGAGGCTGTGCCCGACAGCGAGCCCGGGCTCCTTCCGGCACAGCATCTTCTCGCCGCTGCGCTCGCAGCTGAGCTGGGTCGATGGCCCGACCGTGACCTTGCTGTCGTCGAGGCCGCTCAGGTCGTACTCAAGGGTCCAGTACACGCCGCTGGCAGGACCTTTGTTAACCACGGTGGTGGTGAGCTCCTTGGCCGAGTCGCCAGCGGTCACGGCGATGGCTGAGGTAGTCAGCTCCAGGTCGGCGTCATCAGCCTCCGCATACGCCGGGCTGCCGGTGGCGAGCAGGGTGGCGGATGCGAACAGCGCGAGTGTACTCACGCCAGCGCGCCTTAATGCACGCATTCTCATGTATCCCCCGGGAAGATCGAAAGGCGGAAGTGGAACGGCGTACGATACCGGAGACGGGCAGCCTCGCTTACCAAGGCGGCCGTCCGGGTTCATGATCTCGTCCCGAGCGCCCGCGGGCGAGAGCCGACTGGCCACCATCATCGACGGCGGCGACGAGGCGTAGCCGGCCGATCCCCGTCAGGCAGCACGTAGGTGACCAGGTGGTAGAGCTTCTCGTCATTCGCGATGACGTTCCGCCAGTCCTGCTTGACGCCCAAGCGAGCAGATCGGCGTATCTCGCGGTAAACAGCCACTCTGCCAGGCGCCGCTCGGCCAAGCGGCCAGTGGCGCGAGCAAACCGGCGACGCGGCTACACAGCCGCCGAGTTGAGGCCGGTGCCGCCGACGTCGGGTCTCAGGACCTGCGTGACGGATCAGTCTCGGGACGTGGGTGACACCTCCGGCTACCGCCTGCAACGAAGCCGGTGAGGTGGCTCCTCTCGGCCTACTCGGTGAACGCGGGGAATGAGCGCATCTTGTCGAAGCGACCGGCGGCCAGGTCGTCGAATTCGATCAGAAAGCGTCCAAAGTGAACGAAGTATTCGGTGGGGAACTGGGCGAGCGGCACCCATTCCCGAATCAGTCGGGATTCCTCTTCGCGGCGCCAGCGGATCCTCTCGGACCGCGGAAGGCCGGGTTCGGTCTCCAGTCGGGCCCGGAGGCTGCAACGCGCCATCTGCTCCTCCCGAGAGTACGAGCCTCCGATTCTTCTCGTGTATCCACCGATGTGAAGGGATGACAGGCCCGTCCCCGTCGGCCAGAGATCCTGGACCAGTGCGACATCGGCCTGCGCTCGCGGCGGCCCGCGGCGCGTTGCAACGGGCGAATGCCCTGTTGGCCATCACGACCCGCGTCGCGGGCCCGCCTCAGCTGGTCGCGACGCTGGACAAATTCGCGCGGAGCGGCGCTGGCACGAGGAACGACGCTTCGCGCCAGTGTGGATGCTTCCTGAGATCCGGCGGTGCCGGATCCGGGGCAACTTGCTCGGACCCGTTCGGCCCGAGCGGCCCGAGCGTGGCACCCGGCTCGGCGGTGCGTGCCACCCCGGCCGGGATCCGCACCCCGACCGCCTGTGAGCCGTCACAACCCCGGGTTGACGGACGTGTACGCGGCGCGACCCGTCCGGGTCGGTAGCTGCAAAGCGACCGGCATTCCTTATAGCGGCGATAAGTGCAGGTGATCGCTGTACTGGAATCAGCAGTTTCCGCGGCTGCTTGATGCTTCTGCGACCTGGTACGACCTCCACTCCTCCGGCGCTTCTCCGCCGGGCCGGACTGTAGCCGTAGAGCGTCGGCCAGGGAATTCAGTACCGCGTGAATCCGCTCGGGTACGAGCGTTTCCATACCTAAGAAGAGGTCATGTCGAGTCATAGCACATCCCACCGCTCACCCCAGCGGTCCAAGACCTGGTTGCTGGCAGTCGTGCTCCTGTCCGTGTTCGTGATGCCGATCAGCATTTCGGGCACGGCCATCGCGATTCCGGCAATCTCGCAGGATCTGGGCAGTTCGCCCACCGGGCTGCAATGGGTTGTGAACGGCTTCAACGCGGCGTTCGCCGTCTTCACCCTGCTCTGGGGGGTACTGTCCGACCGGATTGGTTACCGGGCGACCTTCCTCGCGGGCCTCGTGATCATCCTCGCGGCATCGATCGTCAGCGCCGTGTCCGGAAACCTGCTGACTCTCGATGTCGGTCGTATCCTCGCCGGCGCCGGTGGCGCCGCGGTCTTCACGGGCGCGGCGGCACTGCTGTCCAACGCCTTCGACGGCCCACAGCGAGCGCGGGCCTTCGCCTTGTTCGGAACCACCATCGGCCTCGGGCTGGCCCTCGGCCCCACGATCTCCGGAGGGCTCGTCGCCGGCGTCGGCTGGCGCGGGGTCTTCGGGCTCTTCGCCGTCGTCATGGTCGTCGCCCTTCTCGGGTCTCCGACGGTCCCGCACCTCCGGCACGAGCGTGAAGCGGGCCAGAAGGCCGTCGACTTCTCGCTGTTGGGCAACAAGAAGTTCCTATCGATGGTTCTGGTCCCCGTCGCGGCCGCCATCGGATACGTGACGGTGCTCAGCTACCTGCCGGTCGCGCTGAGCGCGGTCCATGGCATGTCGGCGGGAACCGCAGGCCTGTTCATGCTGCCGATGACCGTCCCGGTCCTCCTCGGCCCCATGATCGCGTCGTTCCTGATCTCGCGTTTCGAGCGCATCGGGCCCATGACGATGATCAACGCCGCGCTCGTCGCCCTGGTGCTGGGAGATCTCGGGCTGCTGCTGCTCGGTGCCGGCTCCTCGCTGCAGTTGCTCATCGTTCCCATGATCCTGCTCGGCTTCGGCTTCGGCTTCCCCATCGGCCTGGTCGACGGAGAAGCGCTGCTCGCCATCCCGGCGCGGAGCAGTGGTACGGCCGCAGGTGTCCTCAACTTCATGCGGCTGGGCAGCGAAGCCGTCGTGGTGGGTGCCTACGCGGCCGTCCTGGCGGCCCTCCTGCGGTCCCACATCGCCGACCCGGTCGTTGCTGAGACGACCGCAGCCGGCGCCCCGGGACACGGTGCGACGTACGCCTCGCAATTCCACCTCATCGTCATTGCGATGGCGATCCTCACGGCCGTCTTCACCGTGGTCATCAACCTGCTGCACATGGCCCACGGTCGGGCCGGCGCAGCCCAGGAAGAACTCGGCGGACCTGTGGTCCTCGAGGAGACCCGGGACCGGCAGGCCGAGCGGCTCGCCTGACCAGGACGCGGCTCGTGCCAGGTCATCCAGATCAACGCCGGACCTGGCACGAGCCGGCGCACATCGGCCCTGGACACTCGGCCGGCTACGCCCAGTCAGCTGGGCAGACGTCGTGAGCGGTAGGCGTCGTTGGTCGCTCGCGATCGCGTCACGCCTACCCCGAATTCGCGACAACGAGGCCGCCACCACCGCGGTCGACGTGCTCCGCAACGCCGTCACTAACATCTTCGGATGCCCGGTCGCTGGAGCCTCCCACGTGCCGTGAACCGCCTTCATCGCGATGTCCTGGCGCCGATCGGCTTCGAGCGCCACGGCAACAGCTGCACGCGAACGGACAACGGGCTCCTTCGAGAGATGCGGTTCTACACCCCTCGGTGGGGCGACCCCGCCACGAAGGGAATCCAGGTGTTCCTCGGCGTTCGGATCGTGGGCCTGCCGGAACCACTGGTCGAGCTCCGCCGCGAGGCGCTGTGGACGCATCTTGAGCCGGTCCGCCAGCTCAACGAGTACCCACGTCCCGCGTCTGAGGAGCCGTTGCCGGCAGAGTTGGTAGACGACGTTGTCGGGCCCGGCGTCGCCTTCCTGTGTCACGCCGTGGACCTCCACACCTTCGGCAGGTGGGCGGCCGAGGTCCATGCCCGACAGGGGTCCTGGGGACCGTTCCGGCAGGTGTATCCGGGCGGCACAGCCCCATTGCAGGCAGCAGCGTTCGCGGCGGCGGTGGCCGGAGACAAGGCTCTGGCTCACCGCATCGCAGGAGCGGTGATTGCTCAAGAAGAGAACCCGCGGGAGGTACGGGACTTCCGCTCGGAGCTGGAAAGAGTGGCCCGACAGTAAGCGACCTGGCGGCCGGCAGACCAGGCAAGCCCTCGGTGGAGGGTCACGCAGGTCCGGCCGGCGATGTCGGGCAAGCCGTCGGGCTACGACTCGCTACGCCCCGTGAGCGGGTGTACAGAGGAAGGGTGCAGACCGTCGTCGTCCTCATGGCTCTGTCGTTGGGGCGTACGTTCCTGGAGCGCGAACTCCCGGCCGGATCGGTGCGCGTCGTCCCCGATCCGGCCGTCAGGCGGCACCGCGACCAGCACCTGGCCGAGCAGGTCGGGCGGATCCTCTCGGACGGCCGGGACGTGGTCGTCGACGCCCCGTCCCGAAGCGCTCGGCGTGCTGTCATGGCTGCCGCGACCGGTCACGGCGCGCGGGTGATCGGATACTGGGCGCGGCCTCCGAAGCTGGGGATGCCCTGGATTCTCGAGTACGAGCCGGAGCGCAGCCAACTGAGCCGGCGCCCGCGCAGGACGGACGGGTTCGACGCGCTCTACGAGGTCGTGGACCCGGAGCAGGAGTACCACCTCCGAGAACTGTGAAGGCCGACCTCCGTGGGGCATCGGGCACGTCCCGGAAGGGTTGTGCCCCGGCTCGCGCCGGGGCACAACCGTGTCCGAGGACCAGCCGCCCACGATTTCCGGCGGCAGTTTTGGTCCAGGTCAGGCCTCGCGGTTGAACAGGCGCTTCGCCCAGAGGTATCCGCCCAGCGCGATGACGCCACACCAGACGAGCGAGATCCACGCGTTGTTACCGATTGGCTCGTCCATGAGCAGGCCGCGCAGGGTTTCGATGATCGGCGTGAACGGCTGGTAGTCGGCGAACCAGCGCAGCCCGGCCGGCATGGAATCGGTGGGGACGAACCCACTGCCGAGGAAGGGCAGCAGGATGAGCGGCATGGGCGCGTTGCTCGCGGTCTCGACGGTCTTGCTGACCAGGCCCAGCGCGACGGAGAGCCAGACGAGCGCGAAGGTCACCGCCATGAGGAAACCGGCCGCGGCCAGCCACTCGACCGGCCCGGCGGTGGGCCGGAAACCGACAAGCAGCGCCACGCCGGTCACGACCGCCAGGCTGAACGCCGCCTGGATCATGCTGCCCAGGACGTGCCCGGTCAGCACCGAGACGCGGGCGATGTGCATGGTGCGGAACCGGGTGATGATGCCCTCGGTCATGTCCATGGCGATCGAGATGGCGGTGCCCTGGACGGTGGCCGCGACGGTCATCAGGATGATCGCGGGGGCCACGTAGTTGGCGTACGCGGCACGCCCGCCGGCCGCCCCGCTGACCGCCGCGCCGTCGAGCCCGGCGCCGAGCGTGCCACCGAGCACGTAGACGAACAGCAGCAGGAAGACGACGGGCATCCCGACGAGCATCAGGGTCATCGACGGATATCGCAGCATGCGTTTGACGTTGCGGCGCAGCATCGTCGCCGAGTCGCGCAGCGGGTGGAACCGGAGGCTCGCCGGTGCGGGGACGGTGAGGGCGGTGGTGCTCATCGGGCGGTCACCTTCTCGTCGGTGGGGTTGCCGGTGAGGGCGAGGAAGACGTCGTCGAGATCGGGGGTGTGCACGGACAGCTCGTCGACCTCGATGGCCTGGTCGTCGAGCCGGCCGATGAGGGTCTTGAGCGAGCGCAGGCTGCCGTCGCTGGGCACCCGCAGGGCGAGCGCGTCGTTGTCGCGGGACGCCTGGCCCAGCACGCGCATGGCCGCGTCGAGGTTCCGCGGGTCGGCGAACCGCAGGCGTACGTGTCCGCCGGGGATGCGGCGCTTCAGGTCCTCGGCGGTTCCCTCGGCGACCACCCGGCCCTGGTCGAGGACGGCGATCCGGTCGGCCAGCTCGTCGGCTTCCTCCAGGTACTGCGTGGTCAGGAAGATGGTGACCCCGCCGGCCACGAGGTCCCGCACGATCTGCCACATGTTGCGGCGGCTGCGCGGGTCCAGGCCGGTGGTCGGCTCGTCGAGGAAGATCACCTGGGGGCTGCCGACCAGGGTCATCGCCAGGTCCAGCCGCCGCCGCATGCCGCCGGAGTAGGCCGACGCGGGCTTGCGGGCCGCCTCGGTCAGGTCGAACTGGTCGAGCAGGTGGGCGACGCGCCGCCGGCCGTCGCGCCGGCCGAGGTGGTGCAGATCCGCCATCAGCAGGAGGTTCTCCTCGCCGGTGAGCAGGTTGTCCACCGCGGAGAACTGGCCGGTGACGCCGATCGCGGCGCGTACCGCGTCCGGCTCGCGGGCGAGGTCGTGGCCCGCCACCCGGACGTCACCGGCGTCGGCGCCGAGCAGAGTGGACAGGATCTTCACGGTGGTGGTCTTCCCGGCGCCGTTCGCGCCGAGCAGCGAGAAGACCGTTCCCCGTTGCACGTACAGGTCGAGACCGTCGAGCACGACCTGGTCGCCGAACGCCTTGCGTAGCCCGGTGGCGGTGATCGCCGGCCGGGACTGCTGGATGGTCATGGGTTCCCTTCCCGGGGCCAGGAGTGGTCAGGAGCGGTGGATGGTGATGTCGCCGTACGCGGTGCGGCCGCGTACCTCGACCGTCTCGTCGGTCTCGCCGGGCCGGGTGGCGTTCTCCAGCAGGTTGCGGACCTGCCCGAAGGTGGTGTTCACCTCCAGCCAGGCGGCGGTGCCCTCGGCGATGCCGATGTCCAGGTCACCCATGGCGGTCCCGAGGACGACCGAACCGCGGGCCACCTCGCCGAGGCGGATGGCGCCGTTGGACGTCTTCGCGTCGACGCCGGCGCCGGCCCGCCCGACGGAGATGTCGCCGTTGGCCGCGCGTACGCGCACGTCGCCGCTGACCGCGTCGACTGTGGTGTCGCCGTTGGAGTTCTTGATCGTGGCGGTGCCCTCGACGACGCCGACCTGGACCTTGCCGGAGCCCGTGGAGATGTCGGCGTTGCCCGTGACGGCGTCGACGGTGACGTGACCGGCCGCCGTGTGCAGGCGCAGCGCGCCGGTTCGTTCGAGCGACACGTTTCCGGCGGAGGTCTTGAGCCGGCACTCCCCGAGCCGGCCGGCGAAGCGGAGGTCGCCCACCTGGAGGTCGGCGGACACCCGGGAGTCGCTGGGCAGTTCGATGGACACGTCGACCGACCTGGTCTTGCGGGAGAAGTCGAAGGCGCGCGCCCTCGGGCCGGTGACCCGGAGGACACCGTTGGCGTAGTCGACGCGGATCTGCTGTGCGGCCCTGACGTCGGACTCGTCGGATCCGTTGCTCGGGCGTACCTCGACGGTCGTGTCGGTCCGGTCGCTCGCGGCGATCCGTACGTGGCCGACGCCGAGTTCGAGCGTGACGGAGATCGATTCGGGCGTCTCGAAACTGGGCATGGTTGTCCCCCTGTCGTGGGTGGGTGAGCCGTCCCCGCAGGTCGGGGACGTGGTGGTCGGAGGCGGGGCGGTGCGGTCAGCGCACCCAGCCGGTGAAGCCCTGGCGGGCTCGTTTCCCGCCGCCGGGCGGCTCGGGACGCGTGTCGCGGTCGGGCCGCTGGAGGCCGGCGGCGGCCGCCCGGACCAGCCAGGCGTTGACCGAGCGGCCCTCCTTGGCGGCGGCCTCCTCGATCGCGGCCTTGAGTTGCTCGGGCAGGCGTACGTTGATCCGCGCGGCGGGGCCGTCCTCGGCGTACCGCAGGTCGGTGTCGGACGCGTCGGTGACCGCCGTCGTGGCGTCGGGCGCCGGCGGGAGCGGCTCGGCGGGAGGCAGGGTCACCACGAAGTTCGGCTCGCGTCCGCGCAGCCGCAGTTCCACCGAACCCGGGGCCAGGTCCCGGGTGATCTCGTCGGCGGCGGCCGACAGCGCGTCTAGCAGCGTGATCCGGATCGCCGACTCGAGCGACCCGGTCAGGCGCTCGACCAGCGCACGCGCCTCGTCGCCGCCGGCTTCGGCGAGCGTGGCGAACTCGCGTCCGAGGTTGCTTACATACGAGGTCAAGTCCATGGTGCCATCATGGCACACGAATGGCGCCACACACAAGCCATGTTGGCTCAGGTGTGGCATCACGGGTGGCGCGGTCTGGCACGCGGACCGGAAGGCGCGGCCGACAGAGCTCGGCCGTCCCCGCTGGCGAGGGCGGGGACGGCCGGTTCCGTGGCGCGATGCCTCAGTCGGTGAGCGATCGCCAGAACGCGATCTGGTGGTCGCGGGTGAAGTCGGTGCGACCGATGCTCGCCGCGGCCTTCGCCGCGCATCCCCTGCCCGCCCGCCCGACCGGGGACTGGCGCGCCAAGCTGGAACTGCTCTGCCGGACGCAGTGGGCCATGTACCGGCGGCACCCCTGGCTCGCGCACGTCGTGTCACTCACGAGGCCACTCCTCGCGCCGCACGCCATCGCGCACACCGAGTGGACGATGGGCGCCGTCGCCGGCCAGGGACTCGACCCCACCACGCTGATCCACGTGGCCGCCACCGTCGCGAACTTCGTCCGTGGCACCGCCGTGAACCTGCAACGTGAGGCGGAGGCCGAACAGGACACGGGCCTCACGGACGACGAGTGGCTGCACAGCCAGAGCGACGCGCTCGCCGCCGCGCTGCGCGGCGGGTCCTTCCCGATCCTGGCCGGCATCTCGGGCCGCGACGACGTCGAACTCACCCTCGACACCCTGTTCGAGTTCGGGCTGTCACGCCTGCTCGACGGCATCGCGCCGCTCTGCCGTGCCCCGGGCGGCGCCCAGGGCATGCCCTAGCTGGCCGCCCGCCGCGCCCGGGCCGTCTCGCCCCGGATCGGCAGCCAGTAGAAGGGGATGAACGCCGCGATCACGGCCACGCCCAGAGCGGGGACCACGGCGCCCAGCAGGGTGCCGGCGGCTATCCAGGTGAGCGCGAGCCGGAACCGCCGGGCGATGGCCCGCGCGCCGGCGGCGTCGAGGGTGGAGACGCGCAGCCGCTCGTGACGCCGGACGTACTCCCAGATGATGTTGAACAGGACGGCGGCCACCTCGAACACGATGCCGTGGAGCACGACGGCGGTGCGCTCGCCGTGGCCGTCGCGAAGAGCCGTCGCGAGGACGGAGGCGGCGAACGGCAGGAACGCGATGTCCATCAGCAGCACCGTGTTGAGGAACAGCACGGCGCGGTCGGCGACCCGGATCTGGTCGAACATGATGTGGTGGTTCGCCCAGATCTGCCCGATGAGCATGAAGGTCACGATGTAGGCCAGGTAGGACGGCCAGAGGGTGACCAGACCGTGGAACAGGTGCCGGCTGTCCTCCGGCGGACGGATCTCCAGGACGAGCAGGGTGACGGCGATGGCGATGACCGCGTCGCTGAACGCGACCACCCGTGCGGGATCGCGTTCCATGCCGAACGGCGTGGCCGCCCCTGATCCCCGCGCACGTTCCGTCACCGTCCCAGAGTCGGGCACCGGATGCCGCGACACGAGGAGCCGGGCGGTGTGTCATCCGACCTCCCCCCGGTCCCACCCGGTCGATCATGAAGTTATTGCGCCGACACGCCGGTACGACGGGCAATAACTTCATGATCGACGCGGGCAGGTGGGTGGGCGGTGGGTGTGGGGGCGTACGGCTAGACGAGCCCGCCGAGCGCGGGGTCGCTGATGCTGTCCTTGCCGTTCTCGACGTGGCCGGCGTAGCGGTGCGCGAAGTGGGAGTCGCCCGCGACGGTGACCGTGAGGTCGTACCAGCCGTGGGTGCGCGACAGCTCCCACCGGGCGCGGTCGGTCTCGCCGGGGCGCAGGGACAGGGTCACCGGGCGCGAGCGGTACCAGTCCCGGACGGTCACCTCGACCCGCTTCGCGCCGCGGTTGCGGATCTCGAGGGCGAGCTTGTAGCCGTGCTCGTCGTACGACGGGGTGATGTCGAGCTGCCCGGCCGGCTCGCCACCCGTGAACTGCCGGAAGAAGCCGTTCGGCCCGTGGACCGTCAGGTCGTACGCCGACGCGACATCCCACCGGTCGGTCACGTGCTTCCCCGGCTCGACCGTGTAGCTGCGCGGGGCGTCCGCGCTGCCGGCCTGGCGTACCTGGAAGACCGCCCCGGCCTCGCCGGCGTTGCGGAAGTCGATGCGGAACCCGTCCTTCTCGGCGCGCCCGTCGGCGTGCAGCGTGTAGGGGATCGCGCGGGCGGGGCGCACGCCCCGTTCCTGGCGGGGGAGCCGCTGATCGGCCGGCGGGACCGGCACCTCGTCGGGGTGCCGGACGAGGTCCTCCGGCTTGAAGTCCTCGGTGTCCGGCAGCGTGACCTCGTGCGACCGGTTCGGCGTCCGGAAGTCGAAGGCGGTGGTGAGGTCACCGACGACCGCGCGTCGCCACGGGGTGATGTTCGACTCGGTAAGGTCCGGCCGGCGCTTTCCGAACCGCGCCTCGAGGAACCGGATCAGCGAGGTGTGGTCGAAGAGCTGGGAGTTGACCCAGCCGCCCCGGGTCCAGGGCGAGACGACGATCATCGGTACGCGGATGCCGAGGCCGTACGGACCGGCCTGGTTGTGGGCGTCGCCGGGGAAGATCTCGTTGGTGACCGGCACGGTCGAGAGCCCCTGCTCCCGCGTCATGGGGGGCGTCGGCGGCACCATGTGGTCGAAGAAGCCGCCCTCCTCGTCGTACGTGACGAAGAGCGCCATCTTGCTCCACACCTCGGGGTTCGAGGCGAGGATGTCGACGACCTGCGAGACGTACCACGAGCCGTAGGCGGGCTCCCAGTTCGGGTGCTCGGTGTACGCCTCGGGCGCCACGATCCACGACACCTGCGGCAGCCGGCCCTGCTCGACGTCGGCCCGGAAGTCGGCGAGCAGCGCCTCCGGGTCGCGGCCCTGCGTCCGGATCTCGGTGCCGGTCTTCGCCCGGTCGGCCAGCGGCGTGCCGGGCTGCGCGTTCTGGTACTGGTGGAAGTAGAGCAGCGAGTTGTCGCCGTAGTTGCCGATGTACGGGTCGCTGGTCCAGCCCCAGGAGCCGGCGGCGTTCAGGCCGGTGCCCACGTCCTGGTAGATCTTCCAGGAGATGCCGTTGCGCTCCAGCCGCTCCGGGTACGTCGACCAGTCGTAGCCGGCCTCCGCGTTGGTGACGACCGGGCCGCCGCCCTTGCCGTCGTTGCCCACCCAGCCGCTCCACATGTGGTAGCGGTTCGGGTCGGTCGGCCCGATCAGCGAGCAGTGGTAGTTGTCGCAGACGGTGAAGGCGTCGGCGAGCGCGTAGTGGTAGGGCAGGTCCTGGCGGGTGTGGTACGTCATCGACGTGACGCCCTTGTTGGGCACCCACCGGTCGAACCGTCCGCCGTTCCAGGCGTCGTGCCCGTCGTTCCAGCCGTGCGGCGGGTCGGGCAGGAAGGTCTGGCCGAGGTCCTTGACCTCGGGCCGGAACGGCAGCAGCTCGTCCGCGCCGTCGGGCTGGTGCCACACGCTCTTGCCGGAGGGCAGCGTCACGGGGTGCGGGTCGCCGAAGCCGCGCACTCCGCGCAACGTGCCGAAGTAGTGGTCGAAGGAACGGTTCTCCTGCATGAGGAAGATGACGTGCTCGACGTCCTCGATGGAGCCCGTTCGGTCGTTGGCCGGGATGGCGAGTGCCTTGCTGAGGTCCACGGGAAGCGCGGCGCCGACCGCGGGCGCTCCCACCATCTTCAGGAATGTACGGCGATCCACCGTGCCCATTGCTTCACCCCTCGTGAGGTGCTGTTCGAGAAACTGGCGACGGGACGCTACCGACGCTCGGTTGACGGGAGGTGGCCGTAGCTGGTTGCCTCCGCGACCTCCCGACGACGGGAGTCGGGCCTGGTGGACCCGGGTCGGCTGTTCAGCGGCCGGGCTTGCGGGCCAGCAGGTACGCCTGCGGCGTCGTCTCGATGCCGCCGTCGTACGGCTCGGGCTCACGCACCAGACGTGCCCGCAGCTCGAATCCGGCCGCGGTCAGCAGCGCCGCCACCTGCTCGGGCCGCCGCCGCCGGGAGGTCAGCGAGATCGCCCGGCCGAACGCCTCCGTGCGTACGAGCGGCTCGTCGCCGACCTGGAAGACCATGGCGGCGACGCCACCGGGGGCGAGCGCGCGGTGGAACCCGGCGAAGGTCGCCGGCAGCAGCTCGTCGGGCACGTGGATGATCGAGTACCAGGCCGTGATGCCGGCGAGGCCGTTCGCGGGCAGGTCGAGCGCGGTCATCGAGCCCTCCTCGAAGCGCAGCCCGGGATGGGCGCGCCGGGCCAGCGCCAGCATGCCCGGCGACAGGTCGACGCCGAACACGTCCAGGCCCAGGGCGGCGAGGTGGCCGGTCACCGTGCCCGTCCCGCAGCCGATGTCGGCGACGGGCCCGTTGCCGGCGCGCCGGACCAGCTCGGCGAACGCGGCGAGCACGGCGCGGTCCCAGGGCTTGCTGGCCAGCTCGTGTCGCCACTGCCGGTCGACGTCGGTGGCCACGGCGTCGTAGGACGCCCGGGTCTCGCGAAGGAAATCCGGCTCGGTCATGGCCCGACACGCTACGCCGACCCACTCCGCGACGCGGGCCGCCGTCCACCGGCGCCCGCGTCGGCGATGTAACGAGAATTGGTGGGAAGACGCTGCGGCCGTAGAGCCGAGCACGGTATTCCCTGCGGGCATAGGCTCCGGCGTAACGAGAATCGGCAGGTCGCGGGCTTCGCGCGACCATCGGTGCCGGACGCGAGTGAGGGGGCGCGTCCGCCGCCATCCGTCGATCCTCGTCCATGCCTGCCCGACGTGACGGAGGATTCATTGCGCCGTACCGCACTGCTCAGCACGCTGACGACCGCGGCGCTCGCCGCCACCATCGCTGCGGCGACCCCGGCGTCCGCGGTCAACACCTACAACGCCCAGCCCGCGCCCGAACGCACCGAGGTCGGCGCGCTGCTCGTCCAGTGGGACCAGGACGGTGACGCGGCGACGCCCGACGTCGTCGACTGGTACTGCTCCGGGACGATGATCGATCGGGACGTCTTCCTGACCGCGGCCCACTGCACCACCGACTGGGCGCCGGGCGCCCGGTTCTACGTCTCGCTCGCCGACGACGTCGACGGTGCGCTCGCCGCCGCCCGGAGCGCCGGGCTGGGCCCGGAGGAGGTGGCCGCCGCCGTCGGTGTCGAGGGCGTCGCCCACACGAACCCCGCCTACCCGGGCAACTCGGCCAACGCCCAGGACATCGCCGTGGTCACCTTCGACGGCGCACAGGCGGCCGAGCTGGACCGACGGTGGGACTTCACCCCGGCCACCCTGCCGACGGCGGGGCAGCTCGACGCGATCGGCAGCCGGGCGCTCGACACGTCCCGATGGGAGGTCGTCGGGTACGGCACCGAGGAGGCCACCCGGGGTCCGGGGGGTCAGGTGCACCTCGGCGGTGGGGTGCGGATGAAGGCCGAGCTGGGCTTCAACGCGCTCAACAAGACCTGGGTCCGCCTGGCCATGAACGAGAGCCGTGGCTACGGCGGGGCCTGCTACGGCGACTCCGGCGGCCCGAACTTCGTGACCATCGACGGGCAGCGGATCCTCGCGGCCACCACCATCACCGGTGACGCTCCCTGCTACGCCACCAACGTGGTCTACCGGATGGACACCCCGACCGCGCGCGACTTCCTCGCGGAGTTCGTCGACCTTCCCTGAGGCCAGGTCGAGCGGCGGCGGCCGGCGGGACCATCGCCGGCCGCCGCCGGGCTCATCCCGGGAGCTGATCGGCGCGCGCGATCACCTGGTCGATCAGCCCGTACTCGCGGGCCTGCTCGGCCGTGAACCAGCGGTCGCGGTCCCAGTCCCGCTGGATCTCGTCGAGTGTGCGGCCACTGTGGCGGGCGATCAGCTCCTGCATGGTCTGCTTCACGTGCAGCATGTTCTGCGCCTGGATCGTGATGTCCGCGGCCGTGCCGCCCATCCCGCCGGACGGCTGGTGCATCATGATCCGCGAGTGCGGCAGCGCGTAGCGCTTGCCGGCCGCGCCGGCGCAGAGCAGGAACTGCCCCATCGACCCGGCGAAACCCAGCGCCAGCGTGGCCACGTCGTTGCGGACGTACCGCATGGTGTCGTAGACCGCCATGCCGGCGCTCACCGAACCGCCCGGCGAGTTGATGTAGAGGTAGATGTCCCTCTCCGGATCCTCCGCGGCGAGCAGCAGGATCTGGGCGCAGATCTGGTTCGCCGAGTCGTCGGTCACCTCCGTGCCGAGGAAGACGATCCGCTCCTTGAGCAGCCGCTCGAACACCTGGTCACCGAAGGACGGCTGCCCGCTCTCCAGCATCCGTACCGGCTCGTACCCGATCATGACTTTCGCCCTCCACCGTGCCGGCGGGCGGCGGGACCGCCCGGGGGACCGGCCTCTCCAGCCTGCGCGGGGCGGTGGTGGTAATCCCAGCGATTCTGCCGGCGGCGAATTCGCCGCCGGCAGAATGGGACCGGATCAGATCGCGGTGAGCCGGCGTGCGCGGGCGTGCCGGCAGGCGAGCAACCCGGCGGTACGCGGGCCGCGACGCCCGGCCGGCGCGGGAGTGGCCCCGCCGACGCGCAGCGTGGGCGCACTCCCGCCGGGGCCGCCGTGCAGCATGCCCCGGGGGGTACGCGGACCGAGCCGGAGACTCGGCCCGGCCTGCGGCCGGGGCGCCGGGACCGGCGCCAGGGTGGTGGACCCGGAGCGGGGCGACGCCGGCACGGCGGGCTCGACGCGCCGCAGGTCGTCCCGGGCCTCCTCGAGCAGTTCGGAGAGGTGGATGCCGAGTGCCCGGCAGATCGCCGCGAGCACCTCGGAGGACGCCTCCTTGCGCCCGCGTTCCACCTCGGAGAGGTAGGGCACGGACACCCCGGCGGCCGCGGCCACCTCACGCAGGGTGCGGCCCTGGCGCAGCCGCAGCCGGCGCAGCACCCCACCGATCACCCGTCGCAGCAACGACATGCCGGCCTCACTTCCCTGCCTCGTCGTCCGGGGGACACCCCCATCATGCCCGCTGTCGCCGGCTCGGACGGCCCCGGACCGGCATCCGGGTCGGACCGGGCGCCCGACCCGGGACCGGTTCACCGGCCGAGGTGCGGCAGCCAGCGGGCAGCGTCCGGGCCGATGTCGAGCCGGCGGAACAGCGCCCGGCTGCCGCCCGGCAGCAGCCCGTCGTCGTTGATCGACACGTTGACGCCCGCGACGTCGTAGACCGTCAGCGACTCCATGCCACCTTCGCCGGTGAGCTGCGCCGCGTGCCCGTCGAGGGTGGTGTTGGGGTCGACGTACCCCTTCTCGTTCGGGTCCCTGATCTGCCGGTACGGCCAGAAGCCCACGCTCACGGTGCGGGCCCGCTGCCGGCCAGGGTCGGCGTCCGGCGGCTCGGGCGACCACGTCATGCCGGCGTACCAGGAGCGGGGTTCGTGCAGATCGAGCACGACCTCGCCCGTGATGGCGCGCAGCGTGTCGGGAACGCCCCGCACGGTCGCGGGCATGGGCAGCACCTCCTGCCCGAAGGTCAAGGTCCGGGCCGCCCGTGCGGCCGCGTCGCTCGGGTCGCCCGGGAGGCCGAGGACCCGCACCTGGGCCCAGCCGTCCGGGGCGTACCGCCAGCGCAGGATCGCCTCGGACCGCTGCGCGCCGGCGTACGACACGAAGGTGCTCGGCCCACCATGCAGGTTCGGTCCGGCGTGGGTGCCACGCAGCGTGGCGGCGCTCCCGTCGTCAAGCTGCGGCGCCGGCGGCTGCGCGCCCTTCGGGAACAGGCTCACGGCGACGCCGCGCCAGGGCTCGCCCGTCTCGTTGAAGGAAGCGCCGAGGTAGACACCGCGCCCGGAGAGCAGCAACCCCGACTGGTACTGGAGGTGCCGCACCCCGTCCGGCAGCCAGCCGAACCGGACGTACACGACGTCCGGTTCGACGACGGTCAGCGCCGCCGGCAGTCCGGTCGCGCGGTCCGGCGCGGCGGGCTCGACGGCCGACGGCGGCCGGTCGCCCGCCACCAGGCCGGGAATGGTCAGGCCGGCGGCGGCCAGTACGCCGACCACCATCGCGGCCCCCGCCGACCGGGCGAGGCGCCGCTGCCGACGACCGGTGGCCATGGCCCGGCCGACGTCGAGCACTGTGGAGGGTGGCTCCGAGGCGGCGACCTCGGCGCGCATCAGGTGGGTCAGTTTCGTTTCGTCCAGCATGGTCGCTCCTCTCAGCGTCCGGCCGGTGCGGGATCGAGCAGGGCGCGCAGGGTGTTCAGGCCCTTCGCCGTCTGGCTCTTGACGGTCCCCGTCGTGCATCCGAGCGCCTTCGCGGTCTCCTCGACGCTCAGATCCTGGAAGTAGCGGAGGACGAGCACCGCGCGCTGTCGGGGCGGGACCTGACGCAGCGCCCCGACCAGGGTGATCCGGTCCGTCGGGTCGACCTGGTCGGCGTGCCGCTCCGGCAGGGCGGCGCCGAGCACCACCCGGGTCCAGCGGAGGCGCCGTTCGTCCAGCAACCGGCGCAGCAGCATCGTGCGGACGAGGGCGTCCGGGTACTCCGCCCGCCGGGCCCGGCTCCAGTTGCGATACAGCTCGGTGAGCACCCGTTGCAGGATGTCGTCGCCGCGATCCCAGTCACCACACATCAGGTACGCGGTTCGCCGCCACTGCGCCATCCGGGCCGCGACGAAGTCGGTGAACTCCGCGTCGGCCCTGGCTCCGCGCCCGCCGCTCGTCTCCACGAAGATCCGCCCTCCGCCCGCCGGCCTCCGCCGTCCGTCATCGTCGACCGGTAGTCGAGTGCGGAACCCCGGCAGGTTGCCCGCCGGCCACCCGGAAGTGCGGATTCCGCCGTACCCGCTATGTTGTGCACGTGCAGCCGACGGAGCAGGGTCGACGGTGATCCACTTTCCCGCGCAGCGCCGAGGGCCGCTGAGCGCGCTCAGCCTGCGCCTGGCCGCCGCGCTCGCCCTGGTCTTCGCCACCGTAGCGGTGGTCTATGCCGACCGTGACGGATACCGCGACGTCAACGAGGACGGCCTGACCCTCCTCGACTGCTTCTACTACGCGGTGGTGACCCTCTCCACCACGGGCTACGGCGACGTCACCCCGATCAGCCAGACCGCCCGGCTCGTGAACGTCGTCTACATCACCCCCGCCCGGGTGCTCTTCCTGATCATCCTGGTCGGCACCACCCTGGAAGTCCTGACCGAGCAGTACCGGACCGGCCGTCGCCTGGCACGGTGGAGGAAGACCGTGAAGGACCACGTCATCATCTGCGGCTACGGCACCAAGGGCCGCAGCGCGGTGTCCGCCCTGCTCGAGAACGGGCTGGACAAGTCGCGAATCATCGTCGTCGAGCGCAGTGGCGCGGCGCTGCGGCAGGCCACGGCGGCCGGGCTCGTGGCGATCGAGGGCTCGGCGACCCGTTCGGCGACGCTCAACCAGGCCCACGTGAAGACCGCCAAGGCGGTGATCATCGCGACCGACAGCGACGACGCGTCGGTCCTCGTGGCGCTGACCGTACGGCAGCTCACCGCCGGGCAGGTGCGGATCATCGCGGCCGCCCGCGAGGCGGAGAACGCACCGCTGCTGAAGCAGAGCGGGGCGCACCACGTGATCGTCTCGTCCGCCACCGCGGGCCGCCTGCTCGGGCTGTCGACCTCCGCCCCGCCACTGATCGACGTCGTGGAGGACCTGCTCACCCCGGGTCAGGGCATGGCGCTCGCGATGCGGTCGGCCGAGCGCGACGAGGTGGGCCGTTCTCCCCGGGAACTGGATTCCCTGGTCATCGCGCTGGTTCGGCGGGGGAAGGTGGTCACCCTCGCGGACCGGGCCGGCGCGGTCATCGAAACCGGCGACATGCTGGTGCACGTCCGGGACGACCGGCCCCAGTCGACGCCGGCCGGCTGACGTCCCGACCGAGCGGTCGGCCGGAAGCGCGACTGAGCGCCCGGGAGCCGGAACCCGGGGTCAGCAGAGCGGGTCCGGGTCCTCCGTGGGCTCGGCGGCGCAGGTCATCGTCGTTCCGCTGGTGGCCCGGCGCAGCAGCTCGTAGAGCTGGTCACGCTCGGCCGGCCGCAGCCCGCCGAGCACCTCGTCCTCCGCGGTGGCGAGGGCGCATTCGGCCTCGCTGAGCCGTTCGGTGCCGGCCGGGGTGATCGTCACCACGTGACGCCGGCGGTCCTCGGGGGAGCGCCGGCGTTCCACCAGGCCGGCGGTCTCCAGCTCGTTGAGCAGTCCCACGACGTTCGTGCCGTCGATCTGCAGCGTGCTGGCAAGCCCCTGCTGGCTGATGTCGCCCCTGTCGCGCAGCACGGTGAGCGCCACGAGGTGGCGGGGGCGCAGCCCGAGCGGCGCCAACACCGACTCCGACCGCAGGCGCATCCGGCGGGCGAGGTGCTCGAGGAGCGCGCCCGAGCGGCGCTCTCCCTGGTCGAGCGGCCCGGAGGACATGTGAGCCAGTTTACCCGGGGCACGGAACATAGTGCTGCTATAAATAGTTGGCACTACACGAACGATCCGTGACCCATGGAGGATTGACCCATGCCGCACCTTCTGCACATCGATTCCAGCATCCGTGGCGAGCACTCGATCAGCCGCCGCCTCACCGCCCGGGCCGCCGCGGCCTGGCGTGCCGCCCACCCGGACGGCACCGTGACCTACCGGGACCTCGGCAAGCAGCCGCTGCCACACCTCGACGAGGCGGGCGGCCTCGCCCGGATGACGCCGCCCGACCAGCACACCCCGGCGCAGCGCGCCTCCTGGCAGCTGAGCGAGGAGCTGGTGGCGGAGGTGGCGCAGGCGTCGACGGTCCTGCTCGGCCTGCCGCTCTACAACTACGGCGCCCCGAGCAGCGTGAAGGCCTGGGTGGACCACCTGATCGCTCCCGGCCTCGCGTTCGACCCGGAGACCCGCGCCGGCCTGCTGGGCGACCGCGAGTTCATCGTGGTGGCCAGCCGCGGCGGCGGCTACGGCGCGGGCACCCCGCGCGAGGGCTGGGACCACGCCGAGCCCTGGCTGCCGCACGGCATCTCGCAGACCGGCCTGGAGCCGCGCTTCATCACCGCCGAGCTCACCCTCGCACCGGGGGTGCCGGCCATGGCCGAACTGGTCCCGCTGCACGAGGAGAGCCTCGCGGCGGCCGAGCGCAGCATCGACGAGCTGTGGGTGCCGGCCTCGGCGGGCGTCTGACCGTCGGGCGGTACGACGAGCGGGCGGGTCATTCCCGTGGGAATGACCCGCCCGCGTCGTGTCCGTCGGCCGCGCCTCAGAGGATCGTCCAGGTGTCCCCACTGTTGAGCAGACCCGCGAGCTGCTGCTCGGGCGTCTCGGTGACCGCCGCCCGGGCGGTGGCCAGCTGGTCCTGCACGACGCTGTCGTACGACGACCGGGACACCGAGCGGAAGACGCCGATCGGGGTGTTGCGCAGGTCGAGGCCCGGCAACCGGGACAGCGCGAAGGCGTACGCCGGATCGGTGACCGTCGCGTCGTGCACGACGATCTCCTCGGGGCGGGTCGTCGCGGTCTCCCGCACCTCCAGGCCGAACCCGCCGGGCGGGTGCACCACGCAGAACTGCCCGTCCCGGCCGAAGGTGATGGGCTGCCCGTGCTCCAGCCGGATGAGGAAATCGTCGCGGGTGGCCGGCTCCTTGAGCTGGTCGAACGCGCCGTCGTTGAAGATGTTGCAGTTCTGGTAGATCTCCACGAACGCCGAGCCCTGGTGCTCGGCGGCGGCCCGGAGCACCGACTGGAGGTGCTTGCGGTCGGAGTCGATGGTGCGGCCCACGAACGTGGCCTCCGCGCCGAGCGCCAGCGAGATCGGGTTGAACGGCGCGTCCGCCGAGCCCACGGGCGTCGACTTGGTGACCTTCCCGAGCTCGGAGGTGGGGGAGTACTGCCCCTTGGTCAGCCCGTAGATCCGGTTGTTGAAGAGCAGGATCTTGAGGTTGACGTTCCGCCGGAGCGCGTGGATCAGGTGGTTGCCGCCGATGGAGAGCGCGTCGCCGTCACCGGTCACCACCCAGACCGACAGGTCGGGGCGCGTGGCCGACAGGCCGGTGGCGATGGCCGGGGCGCGGCCGTGGATCGAGTGCATCCCGTACGTGTTCATGTAGTACGGGAAGCGGGACGAGCAGCCGATCCCGGAGACGAAGACGATCCGCTCGCGGGGGATGTTCAGCTCCGGCATGAACTGCTGGATGGCGGCGAGGATCGCGTAGTCGCCGCAACCGGGGCACCAGCGCACCTCCTGGTCGGACTTGAAGTCCTTGGCGGTGAGCTTGAGGGCGACGGGCTCAGACATTCTTCAGGACCTCTTCCAGCATCGTCTCCAGCTCCGCGGCCGTGAACGGCAGACCCCGGACCTGGTTGTAGCCGATCGCGTCGACCAGGTACTTCGCGCGGATCACGTGCGCCAACTGCCCGAGGTTCATCTCGGGGACGACCACCCGGTCGTACGCGCGCAGGACGGCGCCCAGGTTGGCCGGCATCGGCGCGAGGTGCCGCAGGTGCGCCTGGGCGATGGAGAGCCCCCGCTGGCGCAGGCCGCGGCAGGCGGCGCCGATCGGCCCGTACGTCGAGCCCCAGCCGAGCACCAGCACCCGGGCGTCGCCGTCCGGGTCGTCCACCTCGACGTCCGGCACCGGGATCGTCTCGATCCGGGCCGAGCGGGTGCGCACCATGAAGTCGTGGTTCGCCGGGTCGTACGAGATGTCGCCGGTCTTGTCGGCCTTCTCCAGCCCGCCGATCCGGTGCTCCAGACCGGGGGTGCCGGGGACGGCCCACGGCCGGGCCAGCGTCTCCGGGTCGCGCAGGTACGGCAGGAACGTGGCGCCGTCCTCGCCGTTGGGCGCCGTGGCGAACTCCACCCGCAGGTCGGGCAGGGACTCCACGTCGGGCAGCAGCCACGGCTCGGAGCCGTTGGCCACGTAGTTGTCGGACAGCAGGATCACCGGCGTGCGGTAGGTGAGCGCGATCCGGGCCGCCTCGATGGCCGCGTAGAAGCAGTCGGCCGGCGACTTCGGGGCGATGACGGCGACCGGCGCCTCGCCGTGGCGGCCGTAGAGCGCCAGGTTGAGGTCGGCCTGCTCGGTCTTGGTCGGCATGCCGGTGGACGGCCCGGCGCGCTGCACGTCGACGATGACCAGCGGCAGCTCCAGCGCCACCGCCAGGGAGATCGTCTCGCTCTTCAGGGCCACGCCCGGGCCGCTCGTGGTGGTGACGCCCAGCGAGCCGCCGTACGAGGCGCCGAGGGCGGCGCCGACCGCCGCGATCTCGTCCTCGGCCTGCATGGTGAGCACGCCGAACCTCTTGTGCTTACTCAGCTCGTGCAGGATGTCCGAGGCCGGCGTGATCGGGTACGCGCCGAGGAAGACCGGCAGCCCGGAGCGGACGCCGGCGGCCACCAGACCCAGCGAGAGCGCCGCGTTGCCGGTGATGTTGCGGTAGGTGCCCGGCGGCATCTTCGCCGGCTTGACCTCGTAGCGGACCGCGAAGTCCTCGGTGGTCTCGCCGAAGTTCCAGCCGGCCCGGAAGGCGGCCACGTTGGCGGCAACCAGCTCCGGGCGGGCGGCGAACTTGCGCTCGAGGAACCGCAGCGTCGACTCGTACGGGCGGGAGTACATCCAGGAGAGCAGGCCGAGGGCGAACATGTTCTTGGCTCGCTCGGCGTCCTTCTTGGACACGTCCTGGGCGGCGAGGGCCCCGATGGTCATCGAGGTCAGCGCCACGGGGTGCACCGCGTAGCCGGCGAGGGTGTCGTCCTCGAGAGGGCTCACCTGGTAGCCCACCTTGGCGAGGTTGCGCTTGGTGAACTCGTCGGTGTTGACGATGATGTCGGCGCCGCGGGGCAGGTCGGCCAGGTTGGCCTTGAGGGCCGCCGGGTTCATGGCGACGAGCACGTTCGGCGCGTCACCCGGGGTGAGGATGTCGTAGTCGGCGAAGTGCACCTGGAAACTGGACACGCCGGGCAGGGTGCCGGCGGGGGCCCGGATCTCCGCGGGGAAGTTGGGCAGCGTGGAGATGTCGTTGCCGAGCTGGGCGGTCTCCGAGGTGAACCGGTCCCCGGTCAGCTGCATGCCGTCGCCGGAATCGCCGGCGAACCGGATGACAACCCGATCGAGTTGACGGGTCTGCTTGCTCACGCCTGCACCTCGTTTCGCTGCGCCCGGTGGCGGCCCGACATCAGGGTGCGCTCGCCTCGCCCGGCCACGTGACCTCCTTGACGCACCGCGCACCGCGCCGGCCGTTTCCGGCCCGGCCGCATGTGGTTTTCTCACCTGAGAGCCTACGTCGGATCGACCCGCCACCCTCCCGGGAGGTTCGGCGACTGGGACCGAATCGGGGGGTGAAATTCACCACTTAGTGGCGTTTGGTGCCGCCCGCCGTAATCGAGATCACCGTCGGCCGATGTCCGGTCCGCCCGGTCCGCCCCGCCGGCTCACTCCTGCGGTACGCGGGCCGGCTCCGCCACGGGCTCCGTGAACCGCCGCCGCAGCGAGGTGGTGGCCAGCCAGAGCGCCAGCACGACCACCAGGGCCGAGGCCGCGATGAGGATGATCACCGTACGTCGCGCCGAGCCGGAACCCCCGCGGTCGGTGAGGGCGGCGTCGGCGGGCAGCACGCCCTGCGAGCCGGTCGGCGCGGGCGCGGCGGCCACCGGGCTCGCCAGCGCGGCGGCCGCGGTGATCCGGAAGCTCATCTGGACCTGCCGGGTGCGCCCGTTGCGCGGGTCGAGGCGACCGATCACGGCACCGGCCAGCGGGGCGTCCCGCTGGGCCTCCGGGGTGGCCTCGACGGGCAGGCGCAGGCCGGTGCGGCCGCCGGCCGGGATCGCACCGAGGTCGCAGCGGGTCCGCGTCGGGTCGACCGTGGCGCAGCCGGGAGGCGGGGCCGGGGCCGTGACCCCGGCGGGAAGCACGACCTCGACCCGGCCCGAGGCGTCCACCGTGCCCGTGTTGGCGAGCCGGACCGCGAGTTCGCTCGCGGATCCGCTGATGTCGAACGCCACCTCGTCGGCCTCGAGCGCGATCCCCGGCACCGGTGGACCCGGTGGGAAGAGCACCGCGAACCCCTCGTTGTCGCTCGCCGTCCCGTTCGCGTCCGCCGCGCTCGCGGTGACCGCCACCGAACCGCTCAGCGGCATCCGCCGCCAGGCGTCGCCCGCGACCCGTACGCGGACGAGGGTGCTGAACCGGGCCCCCGCCTTGGCCGTCCACCGGCCGCAGCGGTAGGCGCGGCCACCGGCCGCCGCGCAGCCCTTCGTGCCGGCGTCGGTCAACCCGGCGGGCAGCGTGTAGGACAGGCGGATCTCCTCGGCGGTGGTGCCGGTGTTGGTCACGGTGACCCGCAGGGTGGTGACCGTGCTCGGCGCGTTCCAGTAGGCGGGCGTGAGCCGTACGTCGCCGGTCGTGACCCGGACCCCGAGCGGCTTCGGCGCCGGAGCGCTGCCGGGCGCCGGGGGCCGCGGTGGCGGCGGGCCGGGCCGGGTGGGGGTGCTGGTCACGGGGGTCGGGGCGGCCGTGGTGGGCGCCGGGGTCTCCGGCGCGTCGGTGGTGGGCGCCGGGGTGGTGGCCGTCGGGGGTGGAGTCGTCTCCTCCGGCGGGTCGATCGTGGGCGGCGGGGTGGTCGGTTCCGGATCGGTTTCAGTCGGCTCGGCGCTCGGGGTGTCCCCACCGGGATCCGTGTCCGGCTCGGTGGTCATGGCGACCGGGCCCGTCGCCCCGGGAGCGGCCGTCGCCCATCCCGGCACGGCGGCGATCGCGGCCAGCACGCCGAGCGCGAGCGTCGCCCCGAGCAGGGGTACGCCGTACCGCCACGCCCGCGATCGGGGCGGTGCGTCCATGCTGGCCATCTGTCCTCCGGGGGCGACGGGTCGGTGTCCCATGGTCGGCATCGGTTGCCGTGCGGCACTAGTCCCGAGCGGAAACAAATCCGTAACGTGTTCGGTACGCCCCCTCGGCCCGGACGGTAGGCTGCCGACCGTGACCGGATACCTGGGCTCGTACGCGACGCTCGGGCTGCTGCTGCTCGTCAGCGTCCTCTTCTTCGTTACGGCGTTCTCGGCCAATCGGTTGTTACGTCCCAGCCGTCCGGCCGATCCGCCCGGCAAACGGACGAGCTACGAGTGCGGGCTCGACCCGGTCGGCGGCGACTGGGCGCAGATGCAGATCCGCTACTACGTGTACGCGTACCTCTACGTGCTCTTCGCGGTCGAGGCCGTGTTCCTCTTTCCCTGGGCGGTGGTCTTCGACCGGCCCGGGTTCGGCCTGGTCACGGTCGTCGAGATGGCGATCTTCGTGGCGGTGCTGGCGCTCGGCATCCTGTACGCCTGGCGCCGGAACATCCTGCGCTGGACCTGAGCCCGGCGCCGCCCGCGCCGGATCAGGCCAGGCCCCGCCGGGTCGCCGCCGGCGGGCGGTCACCGCGGATCGAGGCCACCATGTCGAGCACGCGACGGGTGGGGCGCACCTGGTGGGCCCGGAACACCCGGGCGCCCAGCCAGGCGGAGACCGCGGTCGCGGCGAGCGTGCCCTCGAGCCGCTCGGCGACCGGCAGGTCGAGCGTCTCGCCCACGAAGTCCTTGTTCGAGAGCGCCACCAGCAACGGCCAGCCGGTGGCCGTGAGCTCGTCCAACCGCCGGGTGATCTCCAGCGAGTGGCGGGTGTTCTTGCCGAAGTCGTGCGCCGGGTCGATGAGGATCCCGTCGGGGCGTACGCCCAGCGCCACCGCCCGCTCGGCGAGCCCGGTCACCGTGGCGACCACGTCGGCCACCACGTCGTCGAACGCGGCCCGGTGCGGGCGGGTACGCGGCGCGAGGCCACCGGCGTGCGAGCAGACCAGCCCCGCGCCGGTCTCGGCGGCGACCCGGGCCAGCGCGGGATCGGCGCCGGACCAGGTGTCGTTGAGCAGGTCGGCGCCGGCGGCCACGGCCTCCACGGCGACCTCCGCCCGCCAGGTGTCGATCGAGATCACGACCTCGGGGAAGGCCGCCCGGACGGCGGCGATCGTGTCGACGGTCCGCCGGATCTCCTCGGTGGCGTCCACCGCGGCGCCGGGGCCGGCCTTCACCCCACCGATGTCGATGATCTCGGCGCCCTCGACCACGGCCCGCTCGACGGCCCGCAGCGCGCTGTCCGCGGCGAAGGTGGCGCCCCGGTCGAAGAACGAGTCCGGCGTGCGGTTGACGATCGCCATCACCACCAGCTCGCCGGGAGCGAACGTCCGCCTCCCGAGCCGAAGCTCCCCGGCCATCGCGCCTCCCTGTCGAGTTCCCGCGGCCGGACCCCGCGCGGCCGGCCGGACCCGACGCTAACCGGTCGCCCGGCACCGCCGCCGTGCGGTCCGTCCGGCCGACGTCGGTGGCGGGCTCGCTCCGGCCCGGTCGGCATGCCACGATCTGTGCATGGGTCAGCTTCTGCTCATGCTGGTCGTGGCGTTGACCGTCGCGGCGGTGGTGTTCGGGGTGACGGTGCTGGTCACCGGGCGGGATCCGGGCCTCGTGCCCGCCGAACCCGACGGGCGGGCCGTGCCGCTGCCCGGCAACCGCCCGCTGCACGAGTCGGACGTGGAGCACGTCCGGTTCGACACCGCCCTGCGGGGATACCGGATGGCCGAGGTCGACCAGGCGATGCGCCGCGCCGCCTACGACATCGGGTACAAGTCCGAGCTGATCGGCGTGCTGGAAGCGGAGGTCGTCGCATTGCGGGAGGGGCGCACGGCGGACGCGGACGCGCTGCGGCGGGCCCGGGAGCAGGCGGCCGGTGGGGTGCCGGCGGCCAACGGCGTCGTGGCCGTGCCGGGCGCGCCGCGCGGCGACGCCGCCGCGCCGGGAGATGGTCCCGCGGACGCGACGACGGCGGCGCCCCCCGCGGCCGAGCGACCGTCGGCGGGTCCCGAGCGGAGCCCGGTCGACACGGACGCGGCCGGTGCGCCGGCGTCCGGCGGCCCCGGAGAGCCGGACGCCCCCGAGGTCGCCCCGTCGCCGGTCGACGCGGCCGGCGCCGCGGCCCGGGGCCGGCCGGCGGACGGCTCGGCCGAGCCGGGCCCGGTGGTGCGGTCGGAGTCGGTGTGACGCAGGGCGGGACCGGGCTGCCCGAGGAGGCCCAGCCGGGCGCCGCCGAGGTCACCGCCACGGTGATCGTCGACGCCCCGGCGGAACGGGTCTTCGCGGCCCTGCTCGCTTGGGAACGCCAGTCGGACTGGATCCCGTTCACGCGGGTGCGGGTGGTCGAGGGCGACGGGCGCGAGGGCAGCCTCGTGGAGGCCGTGACGGCGCTCGGCCCGGCCGAGCTGCGCGACGAGATGCGCGTGGTCCGGGTCGACGAGCCGTACGAGATCGGGGTCGTGCACTGCGGGCGCCTGCTGCGGGGGCCGGGGGTGCTGCGCTGCACGCCCCTCGCCCGCAACCGCACACAGGTGGTCTGGCACGAGTGGTTCCACCTGCCCGGCGGCGCGGCCGGCCGGGTGGCCTGGCCGGTGCTCTGGCCCGGCCCGAAGGTCGGGCTCACGCAGGCGCTGCGCCGGTTCGGCCGCCTGGTCGAGCAGGGCCGCCTGCCCTGAGGCGTGGCGCGGTGCGCCTGCCCTGAGGCGTGGCGCGGTGCCCCGGCCCTGAGGCGGCGAGCGGTGCCGTCTGCTCCAGCCGCCCTCAGCCCGCCGAGCCGGGCGCGGACGCGGTCGGCAGGGGCTCGCCGGGTGCGACCGGAAGCGGTCGCGCCGGAGCCGGCCGCCACCCGGGCGAGCGGAACAGGTGGCCGGCGCGCTGCCGCCAGCCGGTGGCGGCGCGCAGGTCGCGGGCGATCGAGGCGTACTCGTGGAAGGCCACGCGGACCGGGTTGTAGGTTTCGATGTTCTTGGTGAGGCCGTAGACGCAGCGCTCTCGTTCGGGCGCGAACGTGCCGAAGAGCCGGTCCCAGACGATGAGGATGCCGCCGAAGTTGCGGTCGAGGTAGCCGCCCTGCGAGGCGTGGTGCACGCGGTGGTGGGACGGGGTGTTGAACGCGGCCTCGTACCAGCGGGGCAGCCGGTCGATCCGCTCGGTGTGGATCCAGAACTGGTAGAGCAGGTTCATCGAGCCGGCGAACGCCACCACGGCCGGGTGCACCCCGAGGAGGATCATCGGGACGTAGAAGATCCAGCCGGTCACGCTGGTCCACGGCTGGCGCAGCGCGGTCGAGAGGTTGAACCGCTCCGACGAGTGGTGCACCACGTGCGCGGCCCAGAGGATCCGGATCACGTGGTGGCCCCGGTGGGACCAGTAGTAGCAGAGGTCCTGCGCCACGAGGATCAGCGGCCAGCTCCACCACACCTCGGCGACGCGCAGCGGGGTGAGCGCGTAGAGCAGCGCGTACGCGGCCGCGATGGGGACCTTCCAGAGCAGGTCGGTGAACACGCTGCCCAGCCCCATGGCGAGGCTCGTCGCGGTGTCGGCTCCGCCGTAACCCCGCTCGTCGTCGTCGCGGTGCAGCAGGTAGGAGATCCGTTCCAGGACGACAAGCAGCACGAAGGCCGGGATCGACCAGGCGATGACGTTCGGGAACTCCTTCATGGCCCGCCTCCCGCGGTCGGTGCCCACGGCGCGGCGCTCGGTGTCGGCCGCCGCATCCCTACCGGTCGGTAACCTGCACCATAGGCAGGCCGCGGCCGGGAGGCAATGGGTGTCGGAGGTTTCGCCTAGCGTGTACGCGTGACTGACCTGGTGATCGGCGCCGACGGGCTGCCGCGCTGTGCCTGGGGGGCGAGCACCCCGGACTACGCCGTCTACCACGACACCGAGTGGGGCCAGCCGCTGCACGGCGACGACGTGCTCTACGAGCGGATGACGCTGGAGGCGTTCCAGTCCGGGCTGTCCTGGCTGACCATCCTGCGCAAGCGCCCGGCGTTCCGGCTCGCCTTCGACGAGTTCCGCATCCCGACCGTGGCCGCCTACGGCGAGGCCGACGTGACCCGGCTGCTGGCCGACGCCGGCATCGTCCGCAACCGCGCCAAGATCGAGGCCGCGATCGCGAACGCCCGGGCCGCCGCCGAGCTGCCCGAGGGGCTCTCCGCGCTGCTCTGGTCGTACGCCCCGGCCCGCCGGCCGGCGCGTCCGGCCTCGTTCGCCGAGGTCCCCGCGATCACGCCCGAGTCGACGGCGATGGCGAAGGCGCTCAAGAAGCGCGGCTTCCGGTTCGTGGGCCCGACCACGGCGTACGCGCTCATGCAGGCCACCGGGATGGTCGACGATCACCTCGACGGCTGTCACGTGGAGCCGACGGGGACGGCGTGATGGGATGGGAGACATGACGACCGACACCGCGCACCGGGCCGCCGGGGCGAGCCGTGCGCCGGGCGCCGGCGCCTGGGCCGTGCTGCTGCCCGCTGGCCGCTTCGACGCCGAGCGGCTCGTGCACCACGACACGCTCGAGCTGACCGGCCTGGCCGGGGCCGTGCGCCCCCGCCCCGGCGACGAGGTGGCGGTGCTCGCCGACGAGCCGCTGCGCCTCGTGGCGCTGGGCCGGGTCAGCGCGCCCACCGTCGCCCGCCCGGAGGACCCGGACGACCCGCAGTCCGACCGGGAGGCGGTGCTCGTGGTGACGTACACCCGGCGGGCCTTCGACGAGCCGCTGTCGGCGGGCCAGCTCGCGCTCGACGGGCCGGTCACCGCGCTCGACCCGGCGGTCTACCGGGCGCTCGCCGAGCGGCTCGGCCCGCCACCGCCGCGGCGCACCTGGCTCGTGAGCCTCGACCTGCCGATCGAGGCCGACTCCCCGGCCGAGGCGGTGCGGCTCTTCTGGTCGTACGTGCAGGAGCTGGGCCCCCGTGAGCTGCCCGCCTTCGTGTCGCCGTCCGGCGACGAGCTGGCCATGCAGGCGTTCGTGCTCGGCGCCGAGGCCAACCAGGATCCGGAGGAGGACGACTAGGCCCTGGCCTGCCGTCCCTGGCCGGCCTGGAGCGCCGGGCGGGCAGGCCCAGGCAACGCCGGCGGCGTGGGAGCGCGCACTTGGCGGGTGTACGCAACTTCCTGGATGTACGCAACTTCCCGGATGTAGTGGCCTCCCCGCCCGTCGAGGCCACTACCTCCAGGAAGTTGTGCGGATCTTGGGGACGCGCGCACCCCGGCACCGCCCCATATCTGGGGCAGCTCGACAGCACGCGCGAGCACACCCACCGCCGCCCGAGGCCGGAGCGGCCGGAGCGGCCTGGCGGGCGGTGCGGGCGCGCTCGGGCGCCTCAGTGGCCTTCGAAGACCGGCCGCTCCTTGGCCACGAAGGCCATGGTGGCCGCCCGGTGGTCGGCCGTGGCGCCGCAGATCGTCTGCGCCTGGGCCTCGGCGGCCAGCGCGTCGGCGAGCGTGCCGGCGTCGGCGATGGAGAGCTGGCGCTTGATGGCCCCGTACGCGACGGTCGGCCCGGCGGCGAGGCGGGCGGCCAGCTCCTGCGCGGCCGGGAGCACCTGCTCGTCGTCGTCCACGAGGCGGTTCAGCAGTCCCAGCCGGCACGCCTCCTCGGCCCGCACCGGCTCGGCGAGCATCAGCAGCTCGACGGCCTTCGCGTGGCCCACGAGCCGCGGCAGCGTCCACGAGGCGCCGGTGTCGGCGGCGAGGCCGACCTTCGCGAACGCCATGAGGAAACTGGTGCCCGGGCCGCCGATCCGGATGTCGGCCAGGAAGGCGAGGGATGCGCCCGCGCCGGCGGCCATCCCGCGGACCGCGGCCACCACCGGCTTGGGCAGGTTGGCGAGCCGGGCGGCGATGGGGTTGTAGTGCGCCCCGACGGTCGACAGCGGGTCGCCGCCGCCGGCCTCGAGGGTCGCCACGTGCTCGCGGAGGTCCTGCCCGGCGCTGAACGACCCGCCGGCGCCGGCGAGCACGACGGCCCGGCAGGACCGGTCGGTCTCCAACTCGGCCAGGGTGTCCCGGAGTGCCTCCTTCAGCGCGACGTCGAGCGCGTTCATCGCCTTCGGGCGGTTCAGGGTGAGGGTGACGACGGCGTCGGTCCGGTCGACGAGCAGGGGCTCGGTCACGTGTCTAACGACCCTTCTGTCTGGCGAGACGGTTGCCGGCGTCGAGGCAGGTCTCGACGTACCGGTCGGCGGCCGGCCGCAGCCGCGCCGCGTGCCGGTCGAAGAAGCTGGCCGCGGCGGTGCCGGGCCAGCGTTCGGGAAGTAGAGCGGGGGGCAGCTGCGGGTCCCGGAACAGGAAGGTACGCCACGCGTGCACCAGCCGGAACCGGGCGGCGTACGCCTCCTCGTCCCCGCTGCGTACGGTCACCCGGCTCAGCAGCGGGCGCTGTTCGGCGACGAACCGCTCGTACGCCCGCCCGATCTCGCCCAGGTCCCAGGCGCGGCGCACCACGCCCATGGCGCCGGGGGTGCCGGCGGCGTGCGCCGCGGTGAAGCGTTCGTAGCGCACGCCCGCCTCGCTCAGCAGGACGTCCACGTCCTCACCCGGCCGGGTCGCCACCCAGGTGCACTCGTCGAGCGTGCCGTAGCCGAGGTAGGTCAGGTTGGCCGCCAGCCGCTGCCGTTCCCGCCGTGCGGCCGGTGCCTCGAGGACCAGCAGGTCGAACCGGCCGTCCCAGCCGACCCGGCCGGTCCGATAGATCCGGGCGGCCGCCTCGTCCAGCCGCCGGGCGGCTTTCGGGGTGATCGAATACCCCGGGCCGGAGGCCAGTTTGAGGGGGTCCAGCCAGCCCTGACGGACCATCCGGGAAACGGCGGTGCGCACGGCCGGCGGGGCGATGCCGAGCGGCGCCAACAGCTTGACCAGGGCGGCCACGGGTGCCCGGCCACCCCTCGACCGGAGGTGGTCGCCGTACAGGTCGAAGAGTGCCGACCGTGCCTGCATGACCGCACATTGTGACAGGCCTTCTCAAGATAAGCTAGATGCTGTTACATCAATGCTGCTTCGGTTTGGGTCCGGCGGTGTTCATCAGGGAAAATCGTTGGTCGACGCCCCCGCGACGGTTGCGGGTGGTCGTGACGAAGTGGCTGTGGGGCAACCCACCGACCCTGGTGTAGGTCTGAGGGGAGACAACATGGCGGCGATGAAGCCGCGGACGGGCGACGGTCCGCTGGAAGTCACCAAGGAGGGCCGGGGCATCGTCATGCGGGTCCCGCTGGAGGGCGGTGGCCGGCTCGTCGTCGAGATGACTCCCGACGAGGCCAACGCGCTCGGTGACGCGCTGAAGGCGGCCGCCGGCTGATCGAGGAGCGGTCTGGGCGGCGTCCGCCGTCCCGACGGTTCGTCATACCCTGAGCCACCGGCCTGGCCGGTGGCTCAGGGCTTCACCGGTGCGGGGCTCGCCGCACCGCGATCTTCCTTGGAGGTACGGTCCCGCGTGCTCGCCATCCGTCTGCTCGCCGAGCCCGACCGGCTCGACGCCCTCGTCCTGCCCGTCCGACCGACCGACACGGCGGGAGGCGGCGACGCCGCGGCCGTGCCCGTCCCGACCGCGGTGGCGCTGCCCGACGGCGTCGCCGACGAGGCCGCCGCACTGACCCCGGCCGCCCGGCTCACCGGCCGCGCGGGCGAGGTCCGGGTGCAGCTGCGTCCGGGGCGTACGCCCGGCGTGCTGCTCCTGGTCGGCGTGGGCGACGGCGACGAGGCGGGCTGGCGACGGGCGGGCGCCGCGGTCGCCCGGGCCGCCGCCGAGGAGACGCACGCCACGATCGTGCTGCCCGCGGACGCGTCCCCGGCCGCCGTCCGGGGGCTCTACGAGGGGCTGCTGCTGGCCTCGTACCGCTTCCGCCTGACCGACGCCGGCGCGGCCCCCGCGCTCGCCGCCGTCGACCTGGTGGTGGCCGACCCGGACGACCATCTCGCGGTGGTCGAGGCCGCCCGCACCACGGCCCGGATGACCCGGTTCGCCCGGGACCTCACCAACACGCCGTCCTCGGTCAAGAACCCGCAGTGGTTCGCCGACCGCGTGGCCGAGGTGAGCGCCGGGGTCCCCGACCTGCACCTGCGGGTACGAGGCCCCGCCGAGCTGGCCGCGGAGGGCTTCGGCGGCATCCTGGCCGTCGGCGGCGGCTCGGCCAGCGGACCGCGCCTCGTCGAGCTGGACTGGCACCCGGCCGGAGCGCGCACCCACGTGGTGCTCGTGGGCAAGGGCATCACCTTCGACACCGGCGGCATCTCGATCAAGCCGGTGCCGGCCATGAAGCTGATGCGCAAGGACATGGGCGGAGCCGCCTCGGTGATCGCCGCCACCGTCGGCGCGGCGGCGCTGCGGCTGCCCGTACGGGTCACCACGCTGGCCCCGCTCGCCGAGAACATGCCCAGCGGTTCGGCGTTCCGCCCCGGCGACGTGATCCGCCACTACGGCGGGGTGACCAGCGAGACGACCAACTCCGACGCCGAGGGCCGGCTCGTGCTCGCCGACGCGCTCGCCTACGCCGTCCAGGAGCTCAAGCCCGACCTGCTGGTGGACCTCGCGACGCTCACCGGCGCCAACGCGGTCGCGCTCGGCAAGCGCACGGCGGCCCTCTACAGCGAGAGCGACGGTCTCGCCGCCGACCTCGTGGCGGCCGCCGCCGAGGCCGGCGAGTCGGCCTGGCGGATGCCGCTGCCCGCGGACTACGTCGAGTACCTCGGCAGCGACGTGGCGGACCTCTACAGCGCACCGACGCAGGGCGCCGGCTCGGTGGTCGCGGCGCTCTACCTGCGCGAGTTCACGGGCGAGTTGCGGGACCGCTGGGCGCACCTGGACATGTCCGCGCCGTCCTGGGCCGACGCCGACGACGCCGAGCTCACCAAGGGTGCGACGGGCTGGGGCGTACGCGCCCTGCTGCGCTGGCTGGCCACGCTGGGCTGACCGGCCCCCGGCGGCCCGACCCCGGCGGACCGGCGGCCGCCGGGGCGGTCAGCACTTGACGGCGGCGAGCAGCCCGTGCCCCACCGGCAGCAGCGCCGGGATCCAGTGCTCCGACTCGCGGATCGCCTTGATCGTCTCCCGGACGGTCACCGTCTCGGCGTCCCGGGCGGCCGGGTCGCCGATCCGGCCACCGGCCAGGGTGCCGTTGAGGGCGAGCACGCCGCCGGGGCGCAGCAACCGCAGCGCCGCGTCCACACAGGCGTGGAAACCGGTCGCCTCCGCGTCCACGAAGACCAGGTCGTACGCCCCGTCCGCGAGGCGGGGCAGCACGTCGAGCGCCCGGCCCGTGATGATCCGGGTCCGGCCGGCGGCGAAGCCCGCCTCGGCGAAGATCCGCCGGGCGATCCGCTGGTGCTCGACCTCGACGTCGATCGTGGTGAGGACGCCGTCCGCCCGCATGCCGCGGAGCAGCCAGACGCCGCTCACGCCCGTGCCGGTGCCGATCTCCACCACCGCGCGGGCGTTGCCGGCGGCGGCCAGCAGCCGCAGCGCGGCACCCGCGCTCGGCGTCACCGCGTCGAGGCCCACCTCGCGGGCGAGACTGCGGGCGGTCCGCAGGACGAGGTCCTCGGCGACGTACGACTCGGCGAACTGCTGGGCCGGGCTCGTCTGGCTGCCGGAACCGGCGACCGTGGCGATGGGGCACCTCCGGGCGGCGAATGGTGCAGGGGGCGGGTTGGCGGCTATGAGCCTAGAGCCGGCCGTGTGCGGGCGCAGCCGCGCGTCCGCCCGTACGGTCACGGAGGCAACCCCTGACCCGGTTCCGGACATCCGTGCAATCCTGGATGCGTGTCCCGTCGATCGCCGCCCGGGCGTGCTTGTCCGATCGCGCGGTGCGGGGCCCGGGGGACGGACTGGGAGGCACCGACGTGACCGACGGCTGGGACTGGCGCCGGCCCGCTGAGGGGACGGCTCCGGCGGCGCCGCCGGGGGCCGCTGGCCCGCCGGCCACCGCCGGGGACCGCAGCGCACCGCCCTGGTGGTCGGACGCGCTGGCCGACCCGTGGCGCGACCCGCACGCGCCGGCCGCCGTGGTCGTGCCGGCGGCCGCCGTGCCGGGCGCGGAACTCGAACCGGTCACCGACCCGGACGCCCCAGGCCGGCCGGGTCTCCGCCACCTGCTGCTCATCTCGCTGGTCAGCGCGCTGCTGGCGGGGTCGCTCGGCGGCGCGCTCGGTTACGCGCTCGCGGTCCGCGGCGGCGCGGCGGCCGGCACGGTGCTGGGCGCCGACCCGGCCCAGGCGCCGGCACTCGCCCAGCGCAAGCCGGAATCGCTGGCCGGCGTCGCCGAACGCGTGCTGCCCAGCGTCGTGACCGTCCGGGTGAGCAGCCTCGGCGGCACGAGCGAGGGCTCCGGCTTCATCGCGAGCGCCGACGGGCACGTGATCACCAACGACCACGTGGTGGCCGGTGGCACCGGCAAGGCCTCGGTGGTCTTCAACGACGGCAGTTCCGCCCCGGCCACCCTGGTCGGCCAGGACCCGGAGTCGGACATCGCGGTGATCAAGGTGGATCGCAACGGCCTGCGCCCGGTCGAGTTCGGCGACTCGGACGCGCTCGCCGTCGGCGACCCGGTCCTCGCCGTGGGCTCGCCGCTCTCGCTGGCCAACACGGTCACCGCGGGCATCGTGAGCGCGCTCGACCGGACGATGCAGGCCGGTGAGCCGGGCGGCCCGGTGCGCTACTACGCGGCGATCCAGACCGACGCCGCGGTCAACCACGGCAACTCCGGCGGCCCGCTGGTGGACGCGGCCGGCCGCGTCGTGGGTGTGAACTCGACCATCAAGTCACTCGTCTCGGACGGGCAGGAGGCCGGCAACATCGGCCTCGCCTTCGCCATCCCCATCAACCAGGCGAAGCGGGTGACGCAGGACATCATCGGCACCGGCAAGGCCCGGCGTACGGTGATCGGCGCCCAGGTGGGGGGTCCGGGCGCGAGCGTGGCGGGCGGCGGCGTACGCCTCGCGTCGGTCGAGCCGTCCGGTCCCGCCGCGGGTGCCGGCCTGCGGGCGGGGGACGTCGTCCTGCGGCTGAACGGCCGGCCCATGACCGAACCGAGCGACCTCATCGCCCTGGTGCGCAAGTTCGCGCCCGGCTCGGTGGTCACCGTCGAGTACCGCCGGGGGGCGAGCAGGCAGAACGCTTCCGTGACGCTGGCCGCAGATGCCAAGTGACGAGGGGTCACCCCCTCCCCGCTCCGCCCCCGACGTGCGTAGTCTTGCCCTGACGCCGAGAGGGGGCCTCGCGGGATGTTCGACAACCTGAACTGGTGGGAGATCGGTGCGCTGCTACTCCTGGCGCTGCTGATCTTCGGTGACCGCCTGCCGACGGTCATCAACGACGGGCTGCGGATGGTGCGCAACCTGCGCAAGATGGCCAGCAACGCCACCACCGACCTGAGCCGTGAGCTGGGCACCGACATCCAGCTGGAGGACCTGCACCCGAAGGCGTTCATCCGCAAGCACCTCCTCAGCGAGGAGGACGAGCAGGCGATCCGGAAGCCGTTGCAGGGCGTCTACGACAACCTGCGCGCGGACGTGACCGGGGTGCACGACGACCTGAAGGACGTCGCCAACGCGGCCGACCTGCGGTCGAACGGCCGGCCGTCCACCGCCACGGGCAGCGCGCCGGCCCCCGCGCCCCGGGCGAGCTACGACGACGCCACCTGATCCGACGTAGCGGCCCGAGCCGGCGCGCGGCCGCGTCGTCGAGCGGTCGGCCACTCCGACCCGCCGCGGGGCGGTCCCGCGGCGGGTGACCGCCTCAGCGGCCGGCGGGCTTCAGGCCGAGCGGCTTGCCCAGCAGCGACTCACGCCGGACGGCGAGCCGGTCGGCCACCCCGCCCAGCGCCACGGCGGCCGGCGACTCGGGCTCGGCCAGCACGATCGGGTTGCCCGCGTCGCCGGCCTCGCGTACGCGGGTGTCGAGCGGGATCTGCCCGAGCAGCGGCACCTGCGCGCCGATGGTGCGGGTCAGCGACTCCGCGACGGTCTGCCCGCCGCCCGCGCCGAAGACCTCCATCCGCGAGCCGTCCGGCAGCTCGAGCCAGGACATGTTCTCGATCACACCGACGACCCGCTGGTGCGTCTGCAGCGCGATGGCGCCCGCGCGCTCGGCCACCTCGGCGGCGGCGGCCTGCGGGGTCGTCACCACGAGGATCTCGGCGTTGGGCAGCAGTTGGGCCAGCGAGATGGCCACGTCGCCGGTGCCCGGGGGCAGGTCGAGCAGGAGCACGTCGAGGTCGCCCCAGTAGACGTCCGCGAGGAACTGCTGGAGCGCCCGGTGCAGCATGGGGCCGCGCCACACCACTGCCGCGTTGCCGGCCGTGAACATGCCGATCGAGATGACCTTCACGCCGTGCGCCTGCGGCGGCATGATCATGTCTTCCACCCGGGTCGGTCGGCCGTCCGCACCGAGCATCCGGGGCACCGAGTGGCCGTAGATGTCGGCGTCGACCACGCCGACGCTGAGCCCCCGGGCGGCGAGCGCGGCGGCCAGGTTCACGGTCACGCTGGACTTGCCGACACCGCCCTTGCCGCTGGCCACCGCGTAGACCCGCGTGCGCGAACCGGGCTGGGCGAACGGGATCACCGGCTCGGCCGCCGCGCCGCCGCCGCGCAGCGTGGCCTGCAGCGACTGGCGCTGCTCCGGGCTCATCACCCCGAACTCGATCTCCACACCGGTCACCCCGGGCACCGCGGCGACGGCGGCCGTGATGTCCGCCCGCAGCTTGTCCTTGAGAGGGCAGCCGGCGACGGTGAGCAACAGCTCGACCCGTACCGCGCCGTCCGGACCCACCGTGGCGGACCGCACCATGCCCAGCTCGGTGATGGGCCGGCGGATCTCCGGGTCGTTGACCGTGGCCAGGGCGGCCTGAATCGCGTCCTCGACGGTGCTGACGGGTGCTGACATGCCCGCAATGCTACGTCGGCGGTGATCCGTGGCCGCGCCCAGCGGGGGCGGTGTGAGGGAAACGATGACCCTCACGGTCGCCGGACGAGGGCTGGACGACCAACCGACGAAGTGGGACGATCGAGACGAACGCCGCTCGCCTGGCCCCTTGAGGCGCGCGGCGTTCAAACGTTGCGGAGATCGCTGTCCATCTCGTCGCGCGGCTCGTCGAGCGCCTCGCCGCCGGACGCCCGCGACGTGCCCTTCTCCTGCTGACGCCGCTCCAGCCGCAGCCGCCGCTGGCTCGCCTCGTCCAGCTCCTCGGCCAGCCGGGCCAGCTCGCTGCGGACGAAGTCCCGGGTCGCCACCTCACCCAGCGCGATCCGCAGCGCGGCGATCTCCCGGGCCAGGTACTCGGTGTCCGCCTTCTGCGCGGTGGCCCGCCGCCGATCCTCCTCGAGCGCCAACCGATCCCGGTCCGCCTGCCGGTTCTGCGCGAGCAGGATCAGCGGCGCCGCGTAGCTGGCCTGCAACGACAGCACCAGGGTGAGGAACGTGAAGGTGTACGGGTCGAACCGCAGCTGGGGCGGGGCCAGCGTGTTCCACCCGAACCAGATGCCGATCACCAACGTCATGTAGACGATGAAGTTGGCGGTGCCCATGCTCCGGGCGATCCCCTCCGACCAGCGGCCGAACGCCTCCGGGTCGAAGCGGGGCAGCTTGACGCCGCGGGGCTCGCGCGGCTGGTCCAGCCGCTGCGCCCGCCGCTGCTCAGCCATCCGCGCCGTCCAGCGTCGCCTCGGCGGGGCCCGGGGCCGCCATGGCGTCCCGGTCCCGCCAGTCGCGGGGGAGCGAGTGGTCCAGCACGTCGTCCACCGTCACGGCGCCCACGAGCCGGCTGTTGCGGTCGATGACCGGCATGGCGACGAGGTCGTACGTGGCCATCCGGCGGGTGATCTCCGGCAGCGGCGTGGCCGGCCGCAGCGGGTCGATGTCGTTGACCACGACCCCGCCGAGCAGGTCGGCCGGCGCCTCGCGCAGCAACCGCTGGAAGTGCACCATGCCCAGGTAACGCCCGGTGGGCGTGGTCAGGGGGGCGCGCGTCACGAAGACCTGCGCCGCCACGGCGGGGGAGAGCTGCGGCTCGCGGATCCGTGCCAGCGCCTCGGCGACCGTGGCGTCCGGCGGAAGGATGACCGGCTCGGAGGTCATCACGCTGCCCGCCGTGCCGGGGCTGTACTTGAGCAGTTGCCGCACCGGGTCGGCCTCGTCGGGCTGCATGAGGTCGAGCAGCACGTCCTGCTCCGGCGGGGGAAGCTCGCTGAGCAGGTCGGCCGCGTCGTCCGGGTCCATCTCCTCCAGCACGTCGGCGGCCCGCTCCCGGTCCAGCGCGGCGAGGATCTCCACCTGGTCGTGCTCGGGCAGCTCGCTCAGGACGTCCGCCAGCCGCTCGTCGTCCAGCGCGGCGGCGACCTCGTTGCGCCGGGCGTCGGGCAGGTCCTGCAGCGCGTTGGCGAGGTCGGCGGGGCGCATGTCCTCCAGCACCGCGAGCAGGTTGGCCGTGCCCCGGCTGTCGGCGATGCCGCTGAGCCCGCGTACCCGCTCCCAGTCCACCTGGTGCAGGTGCCCGCGGCGGGTGAGCCGGCCGGTCTGCTCGCGGACGGCCACCCGGGCGAGCGACCACTCGCCGCCTCGGCTGCACTCCATGGCCACGTCCACCACCGTGCCGGACTGCCCGCCCGGGTCGACCTGCACCCGCCGGTCCAGCAACTCCTGGAGCACCAGCAGCTCGTTGGGCCGCTTCTCGAAGCGGCGCAGGTTGAGCGTGCCGCTGCCGAGCACCACGGCGTCGGCGTCGATGGAGGTGATCCGGTTGATGGAGAGGAAGATCCGCCGCCGCATCGGCATCTCGGCGACGAGCCCCACCACCTCGGGCGGCCGCTGGGTCGGCCGCAGGCGGGCCACCGCGTCACGGACGCGGCCCACCTGGTCGCCGTTGGGATCGAAGACGGCGACTCCGGCGAGCCGGGCGATGTAGACCCGGGTCGGGGTTGTCACGGCCACCAGCCTAAGCGCCTAGTGTTTATCAGCATGTCGACCTTGGCGTACGAGATCGTGGACGTCTTCACCGACCGCCCGTTCGCCGGCAACCCGCTGGCCGTGGTGTTCGGTGCCGAGGCCCTGGCCACCGAGCAGATGCAGGCGCTCGCCCTGGAGTTCAACCTTTCCGAGACGGTGTTCGTGCTGCCACCCACACAGATCGGCGCGACCTACCGGGCCCGCATCTTCACGCCGGTGGAGGAGCTGCCGTTCGCCGGTCACCCGAGCGTCGGCGCCGCCGTGGCGGCCAGTCGGCGCGGGCTGTTCGGCGTGGGGCAGGTCACCCAGGAGTGCGGGGCCGGCGTGCTGCCCATCGAGGTGACGGAGACCGGCGCGACCCTGACCGGCGGCGCGCCGACGCTCGGCCCCGAGCTGGATCCCGAGCCGCTGCTGGAGATCGTCGGCCTCGCCGCCGCCGACCACGCCGGCCCCGCGCCCCGGGTCGCCGGGTGCGGGCTGGAGTTCCCGTACCTGCCGGTGCGCCCCGAGGCCGTGGCCCGGGCGCGGATGGACCCGGCGGCGGCGCAGCGGTACGGAGTGGATCACGTCTGCGTCTTCTCCTGGGACGCGGCCACGCAAACCGCGCACAGCCGGGTCTTCGTGCCCGGGCTGGGCGTCCCGGAGGATCCGGCCACCGGCTCGGCGGCGCTGGGCCTCGGCGTGTGGCTGGTGGCCAGCGGCCTGCTGCCCGCGGACGGCCCGGCCGGTTACACGGTCCGTCAGGGTGTCGAGATCAACCGCCCCTCGTCGCTCGCCTGCGTGGTCACCGCGGCGAACGGGGCGGCGGTGGGCGCCACGGTGGCCGGTCAGGTCGTCCCGGTGGCCCGCGGCGAGATCATGGTGCCGCCGTTCGTCGGGTGACGGGCCGGTACGCCGACGCTTCGGCTGAGCGGCCGGTACGCCAACGCTGACGCGACCGCCGCCGGTGGGAGAGGATGCCGGTGTGACGGACGAGGACGGGCGGCAGCGCACGCCCCTGGTCGACGAGGTGATCAAGAAGGCGGCCGTGGCCTGGGTGAGCGTGGCCGGCGAACCGGCCCGGGCACTCTGGTGCGCCACGCTCGAGGGCGCGCTGGTCGTGGTCACCGGCCCCGGCGAGCAGGCCGCCCCGGGGCTCGCCGACGCGGCCGAGGCGCAGGTCACGATGCGCGGCGACCACGGTGGCCGGATCGTGACCTGGCCGGCCGAGGTGAGCCGGGTGCGGCCGGGCACCGAGGAGTGGGACATTGTGGCGCCACTGCTGGCGTCGAAGCGGCTGAACGCACCCGGCCCGGCCACCGAGCTGGTGCGGCGCTGGGAGGACGACGGCTGCGCGGTGAGCCGGCTCACTCCGGCCGGCGAGCCGGTCACCGGGGACGCCCTGCCCGACGGGTCGCTGGCCGAGGCGCCACGGGACACGCCCGCGGCGCGGCCGACCCGCCGGCCGTTCCGGCTGCACCGGGTCCGTCGCCGCTGAGCGGGCCGCCGGTCAGCGGGGCCGGTGGCCGGCGGCGGCGATGCCCGCGTCGACGAGGTCGAGCACCTGGCGCAGCGAGCCGAGCACCGGGCCGGTCCAGGCGACGTCCGCGTTGAACACCATGTGCTCGACGAGGTCCGGTGCGGCCAGCCGGGCCGCGGTCAGCCCGGCCTGCTCGGCGCCGGTGAGTTCCTGGCTGCCGCCGTCGCCCACGTAGAGACAGGCCCGGGGCGGGAGCCCCAGCCGCCGGCACGCCGAGAGATAGAGCTCCGGGTCGGGTTTGCACCGCCCCACCTGCACCGAGAAGATCCGGACGTCGAGCAGCGGCGCGATCGCCAGGTCCGGCAGGAAGGCCGGCAACTCGTGCGTGCAGTCGCTGATGACGCCGGTGCGCAGGCCCCGCTGGCGGAGCGCGGCGAGCGTCGGCACCGCGTCGGGGCGTAACCGGGTGTCGGCGCGTACGGCCCGGTGCCGGGACGCCACTGCCTCCCGCAACGCGCCGTCCGACGGGTGGACGCCGGCCTGCGCGCAGACCCAGCGCATGGTCGCCTCGGCGTTGCCCAGCTGACCGGTGGCCCGCTCGTAGAAGGTGCGGTCGAGCACCGCGGCGAGCGTCTCGCTGGTGCAGCCGAGCAGCTGTGCGGTGCCGCGGTGGGCGGCGCCGCGCTGGACGGACCGTGTGAGCGTGCCGAAGAAGTCGAAGAGCACGGCCTGGAACCTGGGCATGAGGGGGTGCCTCCCGGCGTGGGGGTCGCCGTGCGGACCGCGTGATCGTAGCGGAGTGCTGACGGTCCGTGGTGACCCGGAACGTGTGAGGATTGCTCCCCGTGTCCTCGCCTCCGCAGCGCCCGCCGCTCGACCTGCTCACCACCGGGGCGGTCGCCCTCGCCGTCGTCGCCGTCTCGTCGTCCGCCCCGCTGATCGCCTTCGCGGCGGCGCCCGCCCTGGCCGTCGCGTTCTGGCGCAACCTGCTCTCGCTCGCCGTGCTCGGACCGGTCTCGCTGGCCCGGCGCCGTGCGGAGTTCCGGGCGCTGTCGGTGGGCACCGGGCGGCGCGAGGGCTGGTACTGCGTCCTCTCCGGTGTCGCGTTGGCCGCGCACTTCGCCACCTGGATGCCGAGCCCCCAGCTCACCTCGGTCGCCGCGGCGACCGCTCTCGGGGCGACGCAGCCCGTGTGGCAGGGGTTGATCGCGCGCGGACAGGGCCGACGGCTGCCGGTGGTGGTGTGGGCCGGGATCGGCGTGGCGGTGGTCGGGGCCGTGGTCGCCACCGGCGCCGACTTCGCCGTGTCCGGGCGGGCCTTCGGGGGTGACCTGCTCGCCGTCGCCGGCGGGATGTTCGCCGCGGTGTACACGGCCCTCGGGGAGCGGGCGCGGGCCAGCGTCAGCACCACGACGTACACCACCATCTGCTACGGCGTCTGCGCGCTGATCCTGCTGGTCGTCTGCCTGGCCGGCGGGGTACGCCTGGTCGGCTTCGACAACCGCACCTGGCTGGCGATCCTCGCCCTCGTGGCGGGCGCCCAGCTGCTCGGGCACTCGATGTTCAACTACGCCCTGCACCGGATCTCCGCCACCACGGTCAGCGTGCTGGTCCTGCTGGAGGCGCCCGGCGCCGCCCTGATCGGCTGGGTCTGGCTCGGCCAGCTGCCCCGCCCGCTCGCCCTGCCCGGGCTGGCGTTGCTGCTGGCCGGGGTGGCCGTGGTGGTGATCGGCGGCGCGCGGGCCGGTCGCCGCGTGGAACCGGTCCCCGTCCCCGCCGACGCCGCACCGCTGGCCGACTGACCGGCGGCGCGCCCGGGAGGGCACTTTTCCGGCGAGACTCGCCATTCCGCCGCCGCAGGCGCCGCTTTGGCGTGACAGTGCGGAAGGGAAGCGGCGCGAGGAAGGGCGGGCATGCGGCGGCGGGGCGGCGGGGACCGGCAGGACGAGGGCACACCGGGAACGGTGGTCACGCCCTCGGCCGAGTTCCCGCCGCTGACCGAGGAGGAGCTGGGCGCGCTGCGCCGCATCGGGGAGCAGTGGGAGGGCGCCGGGGACGGCCGCCCGCCCCCGTCGCCGGAGCTGCCGATCGACCCGTCCCTGCGCCGGCATCGCGGCGGCCCCACCCCCGGCCGGTTCGGCCGGCTCGCGCCGATCGCCATGTTCGACGTGGGCGAGCCCGGGGAACTGGTGGCGACCGAACCCGCGAACGTGCCGGGCACGCGCCTCGGTCGGGGGCTCACCCGGGTCCGTCGGGCGCTGCTCGGCCCGCCGCTCACCAGCGCCGCCGTGCTCTACGAGCGGATGCGCAAGCTGGTGGCCCTGCCGGTGCTCTCCTCCGACCTGCTCAGCTCGGTGGCGTACGGGCCGGAGGCCATGCTCGCCGTGCTGGTGCTCGCGGGCAGCGGCGCGCTCGGGGCGTCCCTGCCGCTGACGGCGGTGCTGGCCGTGCTCATGGTCGCCGTCGGGCTGTCCTACCGGCAGACTGTGGTCGCCTATCCGCACGGCGCCGGCTCGTACGTGGTGGCCACCGACAACCTCGGCGTGCGGCCGGGGCTCGCCGCGGCGGCCGGGCTCATGGTCGACTACGTGCTGACCGTGGCGGTGTCGGTGGCGGCCGGGGTGAGCGCCCTCACCTCGGCGATGCCGGGGCTCACCCGGTTCGCCGTGCCGCTCGGAGTGCTGACCATCGCCGTCCTGCTCGCCGGCAACCTGCGCGGCGTCCGGGCCGCCGGCAACCTCTTTGTCTGGCCCACGTACGCCTTCATCCTCGCCCTGCTGGCCCTGCTCGTCGTCGGCTACGCGCGGGCCGGCGCCCGCGGCTTCGAACCGGTCGCGCCGCCGGCCGTGCCGGCCGTCGAGGGGCTGGGACTGCTGCTCGTGCTGCGGGCGTTCGCCTCGGGCGCCGTGTCGATGACCGGCATCGAGGCGGTGTCGAACGCCGTGCCGGCGTTCCGCCCGCCGGAGTGGCGCAACGCCCGCACCACGCTCGGCTGGATGGTCGGGATGCTCGTGCTGCTCTTCGTCGGGCTCACCGTGCTGATCCACCTCGACGGGCTCGTGCCGAAGGCCGACGTGACCCTGCTGTCCCAGTTGGCCCGGGTCACCTTCCCGACCGGCCCCTGGTACGCGCTGGTGCAGGCGGCCACCGCGCTGATCCTGCTGCTGGCCGCGAACACGGCCTTCAACGGCTTTCCCCGGCTGCTCTTCTTCATGGCCGGGGCCGGCCACGCGCCGCGCCGGTTCCTCCACATGGGCGACCGGCTGGCGTTCAGCGACGGCCTCGTGGCGCTCGCCGTGGCCGCGGGCGTGGTCTTCGTCGCGTTCCGCGGCCACACCCAGGCGCTGATCCCCCTCTACGCGGTCGGGGTCTTCCTCGCCTTCACCCTCTCGCAGCTCGGGATGGTGGTTCACTGGCGCCGGCGGCGCGACGCCGGCTGGCGCCGGCGGGCGGTCGTCAACGCCGTCGGCGCGGCCCTCTCCGGTCTCGTGCTGGTCACCGCCGCCTTCACGAAGTTCACCTCCGGCGCCTGGGTGGTGGTCGTCGCCGTCCCGCTGCTGGTGCTGCTCTCCCTGGCCATCCACCGCCACTACCGGACGTTGCAGCGCTCGGTGGCGCTCCACCCCGCCCCGGGCGGGCCGCGACCCAGGCCGGCCCTGGCCCCGGCGCCGCTGCTGGGCGCGGCCGAGCCGGGCGCCCCGGCGGAGGCCCAGGAACTTCCCCAGCAGGTACGCCACCTCGTCGTCGTGCCGGTCGCCCGGCTGAACCGGGCCTCGCTGCGGGCCCTGGCGTACGCGGTGTCGCTCGGGCAGCCGACCCTCGCCGTCCACATCGCCCCCGAGGATCCCGAGGGGGACCGGTTCCGCGAGCAGTGGGAGGCGTGGGGCGACCACGTGCGGCTGGAGGTCATCGTGTCGCCGTACCGGGCGGTGATCGGGCCCCTCGCGCACTACCTCGAGGCGCTGCACGTCGCCGCGCCCGACGTCGTGCTCACGGTGATCGTGCCCGAGGTCGTGGTGCGCCGGCGGTGGCACCAGCCCCTGCACAGCCGCGCCGAGCACCGGTTGCGCCGGGCCCTGAGCGCGCTGCCCGGCGTGGTGGTCACGAGCCTGCCCGTGCACCTCGCCGACTGACTGCGCCGCCGCCGCAGCGGCGGCGCGCGCCCGCCGCGCCTACCCGGCGATGCCGACGGCCTTGGCGCTGGCCGCCCAGAGCCGGGCCGCGAGCTGTGGGTCGGCGGCCTTGCGCAGCGGCCGGCGGAGCCGCCGGTCGTGGTAGTAGCCGCCGTCGACCAGCCGCGCCGGGTCGGAGTTGACCAGCCAGAGCAGCGTCTCCGCCCCCTTCTCCGCGCTGCGGAACGGCAGCAGACGCATGCCGATCGCCACGAGCCTGCTGTCGTTGCCGAACCGGGTGCGCACCACGCCGGGATGGAAGCTGTGCGCCCGCACCTCCGGCCACCGCCGCGCCGCCTCGGCGGCGAAGAGGATGTTCGCCTGCTTGCTGGTGCCGTACGCGGTCATCGCCCGGTACCGGCGCAGCGGCGCGTTGAGGTCGTCCGGGTCGAGCGCACCGCTGCGGTGCGCGCCGGAGGCGGTCACGACCGTCCGCCCGATACGGTCGCGCAGCAGGTTGCTGAGCAGGAACGGAGCCAGGTGGTTGGCCTGGATGCTGAGCTCGAACCCGTCGACCGTGGTGACCGGCTGGAGCACGATGGCGCCGGCGTTGTTGACCAGCACGTCGATCCGGTCGTACGCGGCGCGCAGCTTCTCGGCCAGCCGGCGGACGTCGTCGAGCACCGCGAAGTCGGCCCGGAACAGCTCCGGGCGCTCGCCCGACGCCTCGCGTACCCGGTCACCGGCGGCCTGCAGGCGGGCCGGGTCCCGGCCGACCAGTACCACCTGGTCACCACGGCAGGCCAGGTCGACGGCCGCCGCCAACCCGATGCCCGAGCTGGCGCCCGTCACCACCACGAGGCGCCGCCCAGTGAGATCTTCCACAGCTCCGTTCACCCCGTTCATGGCGCGAGGTTACCGTGGCGTAACACCTTTGGGATCGTTAAGCATCGGTCTTTCTGAGCTGGCGTCGGCGTACCGCCGGGCGCTGGAAGGAGCACATCCATGGCCGCTGTCGGTCGCCCCCGCCGGTCCTGCCTCGCGGTACCCGGCTCCAGCGTCAAGATGCTCGGCAAGGCCCAGGGTCTCCCGGCCGACCAGGTCTTCCTCGACCTGGAGGACGCCGTCGCCCCACTGGCCAAGCCGGACGCCCGCAAGAACATCGTGGCGGCGCTCAACGAGGGCGACTGGGCCGGCAAGACCCGCGTCGTCCGGGTCAACGACCTGACCACCCCGTGGACGTACCGCGACGTCATCGACGTGGTCGAGGGCGCCGGCGCCAACCTCGACTGCATCATGCTGCCCAAGGTGCAGAACGCCGCCCAGGTGCAGTGGCTCGACCTGACGCTCACCCAGCTCGAGAAGACGCTGGGCCTGGAGGTCGGCCGGATCGGCATCGAGGCGCAGATCGAGAACGCGGCCGGCCTGGTCAACGTGGACGAGATCGCGGCCGCCTCGCCGCGGGTCGAGACCATCATCTTCGGCCCCGCCGACTTCATGGCCTCCATCAACATGAAGTCCCTCGTGGTCGGCGCCCTGATCCCCGACTACCCGGGCGACCCCTACCACTACATCCTGATGCGCATCCTCATGGCCGCGCGGATGCACGACAAGCAGGCCATCGACGGCCCGTTCCTGCAGATCCGCGACGTGGACGGGTTCCGCGAGGTGGCCCGTCGCTCGGCCGCGCTCGGCTTCGACGGCAAGTGGGTGCTGCACCCCGGCCAGATCGACGCGGCGAACGAGGTCTACTCGCCCGCGCAGGCCGACTACGACCACGCCGAGCTGATCCTCGACGCGTACGACCACTACACCTCGGAGGCGGGCGGCCGGCTCGGCGCGGTGATGCTCGGCGACGAGATGATCGACGAGGCGTCGCGCAAGATGGCTTTGGTCGTCGCGGCCAAGGGCCGGGCCGCCGGGATGACCCGCACGTCCTCCTTCACCCCGCCCGCGCAGTGAGCGCGCGGGCCGCCGGTCGACGCCGCGGCCGTCCGTCGAGGGTGCCGGTCGCTGCGCCGGTCGTGCCGTCCGGGACACCGGGCGACACGGCCGGCACCGGGCTCAGGAGCCGCTGGAACTGTCCTGGCTGGCCGCGTAGACGATGACGATGGTGATGACGGCCGCGGCGATCAGCGCGATGGCCGTCGAGATCCAGCCCATGACGATGCCGGCGGTCGCCATGCTCTCGCCGCCCTCGCCCCGCTCACGGATCTGCCGTCTGGCCGCGTGCCCGAGGATCGCGCCGACAACGCCGATGATCCCGCCGATGCCGTAGCCGCAGAGGCCCATGATGCCGGTGATGGACACGACCATCGAGGCGACGGCCATGCCGTTGGTCGGCGGTGCGGGCGGGTAGCCGTAGCCCGGGTAGCCCGCCGCCGGATAACCGGGCGGCGGGTAGCCCCCCGCAACCGGCGGTGGGTAGCCACCCGCGGCCGGCGGCGGGTAGGCCCCCGCGGCCGGCGGCGGGTAGGCGGCCGGCGGCGCGTACGCGTCCGCGGCCGGCGACTGCTGAGCGGCCGCGTACGGGTCGGCCGGGCTGGGCTGGGTTGGCACCGGCTGGCCGGGCATCGGCAGCGTCGGATCGGCCGGCGGGTTCGATTGCGGGCTGCCCGACCACGCCGGATCGTTCCAGCCGGCGGGAGGTGGGGGATTGGTCATGCGCTTCACTCCAGTGCGTGCGGGTGCCGTCAGGGTAGCCAGCACCGGACAAACCCGATGTCCCCGCGCCCGGGTGCCGCGTTGCTCCGATGGGCCGGAACCGGCAGGATCCAGGCATGGCCATCGACGCGCGCGCCGCGGATCGTTCCGGCAGTCGACCGAGACGCGACGTGAGCCGTCCGGGTCTCGCCCGGCGCAGCCGCGCGGTCGCACCGACCAGCCCCGCCGGCCCCGACGCGCCGGCTCCACTGGCCGAGCCGGTCACGATGCGGCTCGACGGCCGGGTCGCGCTGGTCACCGGCGCGGGCAGCCCCGACGGCATCGGCTACGCGACCGCCCGCCGGCTCGCCGACCTCGGCGCGAAAGTGGCGATCGTCTCCACCACGCGGCGGATCCACGAGCGGGCGAGCGAGCTGGGCGTCATCGGGTTCGTCGCCGACCTCACCGACGAGTCCGAGGTGGGAGCGCTGGCCGACGCGGTCGCCGAGCAGCTCGGCGACGTCGAGGTGCTCGTCAACAACGCGGGCCTCGCGAGCCGGGCCAGTCCCGAGGTGCTCCGCCCGGTCGCCCAGCTCAGCTTCGACGAGTGGCGCGGCGAAATCGACCGCAACCTCACCACCGCGTTCCTGTGCAGCCGGGCGTTCATCGGCGGCATGGCCGAGCGTGGCTGGGGGCGGATCGTCAACCTCGCGGCGACCGCCGGGCCGGTCAACGCGCTGCCCACGGAGGCCGCGTACGCGGCGGCCAAGGCGGGCGTGGTCGGGCTCACCCGGGCGCTCGCCATGGAGATGATCGCCGACGGGGTGACCGTGAACGCTGTCGCGCCCGGCACGATCCACACCGCGGCGTCCACTGTGGCCGAGATCAAGCAGGGTCTCGGCACGCCGGTGGGGCGGCCCGGCACACCGGACGAGGTGGCCGCGGCCATCGCGTTCCTCTGCTCGCCGGCCGCGTCGTACATCACCGGGCAGATGCTGGTGGTCGACGGTGGCAACAGTGTCCGGGAGGCGGAGTACCGCTGAGCTGCCGCGGTCGGTGGGTGACGCCGTGGCCGCCGGTCAGTAGGTGCGGCCGTCGCTGCCCGCGAAGATCGCCAGCGCCGCCCAGCCGCAGCAGACGAGCAGGCCCAGGCCGGTGAAGACGTAGCTCAGGATGAGGCCCCACGTGGCGAGCTGGTCGCCCTCCTCGCCGCTGGTCCGTAGCTGCCGCTTCGCCACATGACCGAGCACGATGCCGGCCGGCGCGAACACGAACGCGAAGACCAGCGACAGGACGGCCAGCACGTTGGTGCCCCGGCCGGGTCCGCCCGGTGGTGGGCCGTACTGCCCGTAGGGCGTCTGCGGGGCGTACGACGGCTGCTGCCCCCACTGGGGACCCGGCGGATAGCCACCGTGCTGGCCGAACGGCGGCTGGTCCGGCGGGGTCGCGCCCGGCGGCTGGTCGCCGTACGGCGCGTACGGCGAGGGCTCGGGCGGCGGCGGGCCGTACGGTGACCGGTCCGGCGGTGGCGCGTAGGGCGAGCGGTCCGGCGGCGGCGCGTACGGCGACTGGCCCCCGGGCGGCTCGTAGGGCGACGGCGGCTGCTCGCCGCCGGGCGGCCGGGACGGCTCGGACGGGTCGGACGGCTCGGACGGCGGCGGGTTCGTCACGGTCTCCTCCTCCTGCCGGCGCCGGACACGGCCCTCTTGCCGGACGCTACCCGCAGCGGTGAACCTTTTCACAGAGGTTGTGTGGACTGGTCACCTTGGCCTCGCCGGGCCGGCGACCGATACTGACCGAGCGTTCAGTTACCCATGAGTAATGCGCCGATCCCCGGAGGCTGAGATGGCTCGACTCGCCCAGACGCCCGGCCTGACCGATGTGCAGCGGTCGATCCTGGAGACCGTCCGGGAGTTCGCCGACAAGGAGATCATCCCGCACGCGCAGCGGCTGGAGCACGCCGACGAGTACCCCACCGACATCATCGACGGCATGCGCGAGATGGGGCTGTTCGGCCTCACCATCGCCGAGGAGTACGGCGGCCTGGGCGAGTCGCTGCTGACGTACGCGCTCGCCGTCGAGGAACTCTCCCGCGGCTGGATGTCGATCTCCGGCATCGTCAACACCCACTTCATCGTCGCGTACCTCATCTCCCAGCACGGCTCCCCGGAGCAGAAGAGCCGCCTGCTGCCGAAGATGGCCACCGGCGAGGTGCGCGGCGCCTTCTCCATGTCGGAGCCGGAGTGCGGGTCGGACGTGGCGGCCATCAAGTCCCGGGCGGTCCGCGACGGCGACCGGTTCGTTCTCGACGGCCAGAAGATGTGGCTCACCAACGGCGCGTACTCGTCGGTGGTGGCCACCCTCGTGAAGACCGACACGGGCGCCGACTCGGTCTACGGCAACATGAGCACGTTCCTCCTCGAGAAGGAGCCCGGCTTCGGGGAGACCGCCCCCGGCCTCACCATCCCCGGGCGGATCGAGAAGATGGGCTACAAGGGCGTCGAGACCACGGAGATGGTGCTCGACGGCGTCTCCGTGCCCGCCTCGGCGGTGCTCGGCGGCGAGGAGCGGGTCGGCCGGGGCTTCTACCAGATGATGGACGGCATCGAGGTCGGCCGGGTCAACGTCGCCGCCCGCGCCTGCGGCATCTCGATCCGGGCCTTCGAACTGGCCGTGGCGTACGCGCAGCAGCGCCGCACGTTCGGTCAGCCCCTCGCGAAGCACCAGGCCGTCGCGTTCAAGCTCGCCGAGATGGGCACGAAGATCGAGGCCGCGCACGCCCTCATGGTGAACGCGGCCCGGCTGAAGGACGCCGGTCAGCGCAACGACGTCGAGGCCGGCATGGCCAAGCTGCTCGCCTCGGAGTACTGCGCCGAGGTGGTGCAGGAGGCGTTCCGCATCCACGGCGGCTACGGCTACTCGAAGGAGTACGAGATCGAGCGCCTCATGCGGGAGGCGCCGTTCCTGCTGATCGGCGAGGGCACCTCGGAGATCCAGAAGACCATCATCTCCCGCGGCCTGCTCAAGGAGTACAAGCTCTGAACGGCTCGGCCGGCCGCGGGCCCGACTCCGGCGCCGGCCGGTGCCGACCGGTCAGCCGAGCCGGCTGAGCGCGCCGACGGCACGCTCCACCGCGAGGCAGCGGTCCTCGACGTAGTCGATGCCCGCCTCCTCGGCGATCCGCCGCGCCTCGGCCGACACGATCCCGAGCTGCAACCACACGGCCGGGGCGCCGATCGCCACCGCCTGCCGGACCACCTCGACGGCGTCCTTCGCGGGCCGGAACACGTTCACCACGTCGACCGGGTGCGGGATGTCGGCCAGCGACCGGTAGACCTTCTCCCCGAACAGCTCGTCGGCGGTCGGGTTGACCGGGATGATCCGCCAGCCGTGCCGCTGCATCTGCAACGGCACGCTGTGCGCGGCCTTGAGCGGGTCACGTGAGGCGCCCACGACGGCGATGACGGCGGCGTCGGCGAGGATCTGTTGAGCGGTACGCACCCGGCGACTGTATCCCCGCCGGCTGGGTGTCGTCCGCGGACGGTCAGAGCAGGGTCAGCTGCTCGGCGGCCGGGGGTGTCGGCTCGGGCAGCCGACGGTTGTCGCCGGGCTCGCTCCGGTGCAGGCCGTGCCTGCGGGCCGCGATCCGCACCCGCGCCGTCAGCTCCCGCTGGTACGCCTGCGGCGCGTACGAGCCCGACCGGTACAGCTCCCGGTAGCGGGGTACCAGGTGCGGGAACTCCCGGCCGAGCCAGTGTGCGTACCACTCCCGGGCGCCGGGGCGCAGGTGCAGCGCCAGGGGCGTCACGCTGGCCGCACCGGCGGCCGCGATGGCCGCCACCGTGGCGTCGATCGACTCGTCGTCGTCGGTGAGCCCCGGCAGGATGGGTGCCATCAGCACCCCCACGGAGAAGCCCGCGTCGCTGAGCGCCCGGACCGCATCCAACCGGCGGCGGGGGCTCGGTGTGCCGGGCTCGACGGCGCGCCACAGGCTCTCGTCGACGAAGCCCACCGAGTACGAGATGCCGACGCGGGTGACCTCGGCGGCCTGGCGCAGCAGCGGCAGGTCCCGCAGGATCAGCGTGCCCTTCGTGAGGATCGAGAACGGGTTGGCGAAATCGCGGAGCGCCGCGATGATCTGCGGCATGAGCCGGTAACGCCCCTCGGCCCGCTGGTAGCAGTCGACGTTCGTGCCCATCGCGATGTGCGCGCCCCGCCATTTCGGGGCGGCCAGCTCGCGGCGGACCAGCTCGCCCGCGTTGACCTTGACGATCACCTTCCGGTCGAAGTCCGCCCCGGCGTCGAGATCCAGGTAGGTGTGGGTGTTGCGGGCGAAGCAGTTGTGGCTGACGACGCCGTTGGCGATGAAGTCGCCGGTGCCGGTGGTGATGTCCCACAACGGCAGCTCCAAGCCGAGCGGCTCGATGCTGGCGATCTGCAGGTTCGCCTGGCACTTGAGCGCCGCCCCGTCGATCGAGCGTTTGCGGGTGATCGCCGGGTCGGTCAGGTGGAAGAACCGCAGTCGCTCGGCGATACCACCGGTGAGCCGAACCTCCCGAACCCGATTGGCGCGGCCCGGGTCCTCGAGAACGGCCTGGAAACCGAAGTGGCCCAGAGCGCGGAGCACCTCGTCGAGGATCCGGTCGTCACTGTTGCTGATCCGGAGGATTCCCCCGCTGCAACTGCCCTCCGCGTCGAAGATCCCGGCGAGAAAGCCGCGCTGCCAGTCGTCACTCGGGTCGACAGGCCATTCGATCAGTTGCCTGATCGCCTCGAAGTGGTGCTGACGGGACGTGCGGATCGCCCCCATGGCGCGCCGCTGGCCGCTCGCCGGGGCGAACGAGAAGCGATTCGTCTCGATGCCAGCATCGGCCAGGTACCGCTCCGTCCGGCTCAACGCCTCCTCGTCGGCGAGCGCGAGCCGGAAGCGGTACACCGTACCGGTGGCGTAGTGGTAGCTGGCCAGGTTGGCATCGCCGCGCGCCATGCCACACACGTAGCCCCGCCGGTAGTCGGGGGAGTCCTTGGGGCCGTCCGTGAAGCGCCCGGTGCCGATCAACCGGTTGTTGGTCGTCAGGTACGGGCGACGAAGCGGCCCGTGCATCCCGCCGGTGACGTGCTTCCAGCCGCGATCGGACAGGAAGCGATGGTCGCCGCTCGCCACCAGCGTGGTTCCGTCTGCGAGGGTGATCCGGTAGGCCGGCTTCACCGTCGACCATTTGGCCCGCACGGTGGTGACGACATAGCGGCGGTAGGCGCCACGGCGCTCGGTGCCGTAGATCTGGTCGCCGATCTCCAGGTCGCGCAGCTGTCTGGTCCGCCCGTCGGCCATGAGAATCGGAGTGTCGCCCGCCAGGCAGTAGACGCAGGCATGGCTGCATCCCCGGTACGGGTTGATCGTCCACTCGAACGGGACGCGAGAGGCGCCCGGCACCCGATTGATGATCGATTTGGCCCGCACCTCGTAGAACGTCATGCCCGTGAACCCGGGGGTGTCGAAGGTGCGGACGGTCGCGCCGGGCAGCGCCAGCGGCAGGGGTGGCGTCGCTGGCGCTGCCCGCTCGGGAGCCCCCTCGGCCGGGGGAGCGGCGAGGTTGTCCCAGCGCATGGCCAGTATTCGAACACACGTACGAGGAGATTGCAAGCAGCCTCGCCCGCGGCGGCGCGCTCGTTCCGGCGGTCGGCCGGACTTCCGTTCCGCCAGCGCCTCGCGCCGGCCCTGCGACGGTGGATCCGAGCATGCCTGTGACGCACCGTGATGCAACGGAGCGTCACGTCAGTCCGAGCCCTCCCGCAGCCGCCTCTGGCGCTTTGCTCTGCACCCACCGATGCACCACATCGGTGGCCAGCGCCGTTATCTCGCCGGCCCAGGAGTCGATCACCAGGCATGGCTGCGGAGGGTGGCCGTTGCATATAGGGGTGCAGCAAAGGAGGCGGAGGAGGGTGTGCGGAGGACCCAGGATTGTGACGCAGCGTGTCCGTCCGACAAGGCCGGCCAAGGTCGGCCAGGGTCGGCCAAGGTGTCACCGGCGCGTCGGCCCGAGCTGCACCCCCGCATCGTGGTCGTGGCGTGGTGACCGCCACCTCGTGGCACCGGCCGGTGCCACCGGGTGGAGGATGGGGACATGGAGAGGTCGACGTTCGTCTACGACGGGGACTGCGCGTTCTGCACCCGCTGTGCCGAGTTCATCGAGCGCCACATCCCCAACGGGGCCCGGGTGATCCCCTGGCAGTTCGCCGACCTGGCCGCCCTGGGCCTCACCGAGGCCGAGTGCGAGCAGGCCGTGCAGTGGGTGGGCGTCGACGGCGTACGCGCGGCGGGCCCCGACGCGATCGCCCACCTGCTCGGCGCCAGCGCGCCGCTCTGGCGGGTGGCCGGCGCGGGCCTGCGGTTCCCGCCGGTACGCGCCGCGGCCTGGCCGGCGTACCGTTGGGTGGCGCGCAACCGCCACCGGCTGCCCGGCGGCACGGCAGCGTGCGCCGTGCCGGCCGCGCGCCGGGACTGACCTGGAGGTCCGGTCCGGGCCGGGCGGGCCCCGCTCAGTCGAGGCCGGCGCAGGCGGCGCCGTCGACGGTGCACCCCGTCGGGGCCGCGCTGATCGGCGCCCCGTCGACCCGGAAGGTCACCTTGGCCGAGCCGTGGCCCGGCAGGGCTCCGTTCCCGTCCGGCACGAAGGTCCAGGTGGCGCCGTCCTGGGTGGCCTTGGCCCCGCTCACCGCCGTGACGGCGAGGGACTCGCGAGGCAGCGTGACCACGAGGGTCCAGGCCCGCGAGGGGACGGCCCCGGGGTTGCTGATGGTGACGGCGGCCCGGTAGCTGAGCAGTGCCTTCTCCTCGATGGCGAACTCGCCGCGCAGCGGTTCGGGCGCCGGGGCCGACGTGCTCGCGACCGCGCTGGCCGACGGCGGCGCGGCGCTGGTCGGTGTGGGGCTGTCGACCGGGCTGCTCGGCGCCGGCGGCGGGCTCGACACGGCGGGGCGGGCCTCCGCGCCGGGCGTTCCGGGCTCCGGGGCGGCCGGCACTTCGGGGTCGGGCGGCGGGTCGAGGGCCACCGGCGCGAGGCGTTCCGGTGTCCGCAGCACCAGGACCACCGGCACCGCCGTGGCGACCAGGACGACGAGCGACGCGAGCACGGCGATCCGGACGGCCCGCGTTCCCGGGCCCCGGTCGATGACCGCGCGCCGGAGCGACCCGGCGAAGGCCACGATCCGGTCGAGCACGATGATGGCCGCGGTCCGGCGTGGTTGCGGCGGTGATGCCGGCACTGCCTCGTTCCCCCTTCAGATGGTCGAGCGCGACGGTCGTGGTGATCCTGCCAGCGCGGTCGGCGCTCGGCTCACAGGGCACGGAGCCCGGCGAGCAGTTCCCTCAGCAGGTCCTCGGACGGCAGCTCGGCGAGCGTGGGCGGCTCGTGCGTCTCGATCAGCCCGGCCGAGAGGAGGTCACCGAGGAGGACCCGGACGGTCCCGACCGGCAGGTCCAGCTCGGCGCCCACCTCCGCCACCGACAGCGGCCGGCGGCACATCTCGACGATCGCGGCCTGCTCGGGAAAGAGCTGCGCGTTCACGGGCACCGGGCCCCGGGCCACGACCAACGTGATCAGGTCGAAACGCCCGCGCTCGGGGGCCGCGCGGCCACCGGTCATGGTGTACGGCCGGACCACCGGCCCGGCGTCGTCGTCGTACCACGCCTCGTCAGGGGCGCCGTTCGGCTGCTGCACCGATCTCCCCGCTCGTCGCCCCGGAGGCCGGTTCGAGGTACACCGGCAGGTGCCGGTCGGCCTGTCCCACGAAGAGCGCCACCTCGTACGCCATGTCGCCGACCTCGGCCTCGGCGCCGATGCGCACGGTGAGGATGGCGCCGTTGCGGGTGGTCGCGACGAACAGGAACGCCCGCGCCATCTGTACGACGATCTGCCGCAGCGCTCCGCCGACGCAGACCCGCGTGGCGGCCAGACCGAGCGCCTCCAGCCCGGCGACCAGGCTGGAGAGCTGGTTGGCCAACTGGTCGTCGACGTCCCGGCTGGCGCCGAGGAGCAGCCCGTCGGGCGAGAGCACGACCGCGAACTCCGCTCCGTGCACCCGGTCGACCAGGTCGTTCAGGGCCTCGGTCAGGCCGTCGGCGGTGACCACTGATTGCGTCATGAGCGTCCTCTCGCTGCTCTGGAGACCGGCATCTCGACCGTGGCGGGGCCGGCCGCGTCCGGCCCGGACCACACCGACCCGGGGTGCCGGGTCCGTACCGGCAGGTCGCCGGTGGCGCCGGTGCCGGCCGTGGGGCGTGCCGACGGGCTGGGCCGGGTGCCGCCCGGCCCGGGCGCCGCGCCCGCGGGCCCGGTCGGCATGACCAGGTTGGTCGGGAGCAGCACGACCGCCGCCGTTCCGCCACGGGGACCGGGACGCAGCGAGACCCGGGCGCCGCAGCGGGCGGCGAGCAGGGCAGCAGCGTACAGCCCGGCGTGACCGGATGGGGGACCCGCCGTCGGCGGTTCGGCCAGCAGCCGGTTGGCCGCCGCGAGGGCGGCCGGGGTCAGGCCCGGCCCGTCGTCGATGACGACGACGGCGCACCCGTCCGGTCGGTGTTCGCCGGCCACCCGCACGGCGGTGCCGGCCGACGAGAACACCAGCGCGTTCTCGATCAGTTCGGCGAGCAGGTGGATGACGTCGGTGACCGCCGGCCCGGCCAGCGACCAGGGCCAGTGCGGCGCGACCAGGACGCGCTGGTAGTCGGGCACCTCGGCGACGGCGCCCCGGGCCACGTCGAGCATCGGGATCGGCCGGCGCCAGCGCCGGGCCGGTCGTGCGCCGGCGAGGGTGACGAGCTTCTCGACGTTGCGCCGGAGCCGGGTGGCGAGGTGGTCGAGGTGGAACAGCTCGGCGGCCTCCTCCGGGCCCCGCTCCCGCCGCTCCATGGCGTCGAGCAGCGTGAGCTGGTCGCGCAGCAGGGCCTGGTTGCGCTGGGTGAGGCGAAGGAACAGGTCCCGGTGGACCGGCACGGCGCCGGGCTCGTTCCGGCCCGGTCCGGTGGCGGGCGGCCGGTTGTGGCCGGCCGGCCAGCCGGTGGTGACCGGACCGGGGCCGACAGGGCGGCCCGGCCCGAAACCGGGGTTCGTGGCGGCCATGGCGGCGGAAACGGGCGCGGCGGGTTCCGGCGCGCGGCGGGGCGGCACGACCGGGTCGGGTGCGGGCGTCGCGTCCGGCCGGTCGGCCAGCCGGCGGATGGCGCCGGCGCCGGTGAGCAGCAGGGTGAGCACCGCGACCAGGCCGAGCCCCAGCACCAGGCCGGTGCGGACGATCAGCAGGGCGGCGCCGGGCGTGGCCCGCTCGACGCTGTGCCGGGCCGTGGACTGGACCAGCTCGTGCAGTTCGTCGAGGGCCGGCTCCACCGCGGCCTGCCAGCCGTCGACGCCGAGCGCCGGGCGGTCGTCGCCGGCCAGCAGCCGGTCCTCGGTGGACTGGAGGGCGGCGAAACTCGAACCGGCCATCATGGCCCGGTGGTCGTCCTGGTCCGCGGACGGCAACGCGGCGACCGCCTCGGCGCTCGCGTACCGCTGCGTGCCGACCAGCTCGGTGAGGCGCCGGCGGTCGTCGGCGGTGATCCGCCCGTTGGTGAGCGCGGCGGTGACCAGGGTGTCCTCCCGGGCGAGAAGCTCCCGGGACCGGGCGAGCGCCACCACGGCACGGCTCTCGGCGGCCAGCCTGCTCTCCCGCGAGCCCCACTCCGGGCCGTAGACCGCGAAGGCGGTGTCGACCAGCCGGTCGTACGCGTCGACGGTCTCGGCGCGACCGGCGTCGGCCTCGGCGCGCAGGCCGGTGAGCCCGTCGAGCTCGCGCAACAGCACGTCGGCCCGGTCGCGCACCGCCCCGGCGGTGAGCAGCCGCAGGTCGGTGCCGCCGGCGGCGTCGCGGAGGGCCGCCACCGTACGGTCGGTGTCGTTGCGGGCGAGGACGAGCGCGGACCGCGCCCGCGGCCCGCCGGCGATCGACCCGGCGGTGAGCCGTCGTTCGGCCTGCAGGTCGAGGATGAGCCGGTCGGTGGGTTGGCCGAGCGTCTCGGCCAGGGCCCCGATCCGCAGCAGGTCGGCGGCGTCGCGGCCGGTGACGTACGCGCCGTACGTCCAGAGGGCGACGAGGACGACGGCCGTGGCGGCGAAGAGTCGCCGGAGCCGCTGCCCGGTCGTCGCCGTTTCCGGGCCGTTCACCGGGTGGTCCGTTCCGGCCAGGGCTGGCCGGCCGCGGTGTCCGGCCGGTGGGCCAGGATCGTGCGCAGCAGAGCCAGCAGCTCCGCCCGGTTCGCGCAGCCCAGCCGGGAGCGCATCCGGGCGACGTGGTGTTCCACGGTCTTGGCCGAGATGAACAGCCGGTCGCCGATCTCGCGGTAGGTGAGGCCGGCCAGCACCAGCTCGGCCACTTCCCGTTCCCGGTCGCTGAGCCGGTGGCCGGCCGGGGTGGCGATGGCGTCGGCGACCTGCCCGTCGGCAGCCCCGGCGGCCGGGCGCTGTCCCGTCCGGGTCCCGCCGGGCCGGCCCTGGAGCATCCGGGCGCAGTCCAGCAGGGCGGTCATCGCACGCCGGTCGGAGGTGCGGATGGCGGCCTGGCCGGCGAGGCGGGCGCCGTCCCAACAGAACCCGGCGTCGTGCAGCCCGCGGGCGGCGGCCTCCACCCGGACCGGGTCGACGACTCCGCGGAGCACGTCGACCCAACTGGCGGCGGCCGCGGCGACCACGGCCGCGTACCGGCTGTGCGGGGCGGCGGCGTGGAGCGCGGCCACGTGCTCGTCGGCGATTGCCGGCTCCTCGGTGAGGATCGCCGCGTGCAGACCGCTCCAGTGCAGCGGCGCGCTCCACAGTGGCGGGTCCCCGAGGCGGGCGAGCAGCGTACGGGCGCCGTGCAGGTGGGGCGCCAGCCGGTCCAGGTCGCCGAGGCGGGCCGCGACGACGACGAGTTCGCCGAGCGGGAGCAGGGTGAACAGGTCCACCGGGTGGCGTACCACCGCCTCCAGGGCGTGCCCCCAGCTCCGCTGGAGGGCCCCGAGGTCGCTGTTGCGCCGGGCGATGCCCAGCTCCAGCGCGGTGGCGAAGAGAAGGTCGCGCGACTCGAGGGGCCTTCCCCCGCCGGTGACCGTGCCGAGTCGCTCGGCGGCCCCGGCCGTACGGCCCCGGACCATGAGCAGCCAGGCCTGGAGCAGCCGGTGACGGCGGGCCATGAGCGGGCCGCCGATGCCGCTGGCGACGGCCCGGTCGAGCACCCGGTCGGCGATGTCCAGTTCGCCGCCGTGCAGCGCGGTCAGGGCGGCGAGCGCGGCCGGGCTGTCGGGCAGGAGCACCGACCGGCCGTCCGGTTCGAGAAGCGCCGTCGCCTGCACGAGGGTGGACAGTGCGGTGGTGGGCGTCCCGGTGACAGTGTCCCGCACCCCCTCGGCCATCAGCCGGGCGGCGCTGGCGTGCAGGGTTGGCGGCCCGTCGCGGTCGTCCGTGGCGGAGGCCCCGGCGCCCGCGGGGTCGCCGCCGGCCAGCGCGCCGATGGTGGCGAAGGCCGCGGCCGGCGCGGCGCCGGACCACCGGTACAGCTCGACGCTGCGGCCGAGCTGGCCCCGGTGGGCCAGAGCCGTGGCGGCCACGAGCGCCGCCTCGGCCCGGTCGGTGGGGGCGGCCGAGCCGAGGAGCCGGTCGGCGAGCCGGAGAGCGACGTCGAGGTCACCGGCGAGCGCCGCCGCGACCGCCTGGCGGGTGGCCACGGGACGGCCGGCGGCTGTGGCGGCGGCGAACAGCTCGGCCGCGAGGGCGGGTTCGGTGCCGAGGGCCTCCTCGGCGGCGGCCTCCAGCGTGCCGGCCGGGCAGTCGCCCGCCACGCCGGCGGCGAGCAGCGCACGGACGAGCGGCAGCACCGGGCCGCCCCGCGCGAGCTGCACCTCACTGAGGCGGCGCCAGACCGCGATGCGTTCGGTCGCCGGGCTGAGGGCGGTCACGGCGCGCCGGACCAGCGGCGCGAGCCGCCCGTCCGGGCCGAGCAGCCCGGCTGCCCGGGTCGCGGCCACGAGCGCGTCCACTTCGGCCGGTTGGCGGCCGAGCAGCGTGCCGAGCAGGTCCACCGGCAGCGGTACGCCGGCCGCGACGGCCAGCAGCAGCCGCCGGACGTCCGGCGTGAGGTCGTCGAGGTCCGGGCCGAACTCGAGGACGGCCTGCCGGGGCGGCTCGCCCGGATGGCCCGGCTGTTCCTGCCCGCGCAGCGCGCGGACCAGCCGCTCCACGTCGCGGGGGACGCCGGCGGTCTGGCCGTGTACGAGGTCGACCAGCTCGGCGCGCCGGCCCAGCTCGGGTGCGCCGGCGAGGTACGTGGCGGTCCGTTCGCGGGTGAACGGGGCGAGCAGGAGCACCTGCCCGTCCCGTCGTACGGCGTCGGCGAGCTCGGCCAGCGCGGCGGTCCGCGGCCACGGCCGGTACGCGACGACGAGCCGGTGCCGCCGCCCGCTCGCCAGCTGGCGCAGCGTCCGGAGTCGGGCGTCGTCGAGCAGGTGCGCGTCGTCGACGAGCAGCACGGCGTCCGGGTCGGCGGCCTCCGGCTGCGCGGGGGCGGCCTCCTGCACGACCACGCCGGCCCGGCGGTAGACCCGGGCCAGCTCCTGGAGGTACGCCGTGCGGCCGTGGCCGCCGGGGCCGGTCACGGCGAGCACGAGCGGCGCCGTCGGGTCGGCCGCGACGGAGTCGAGCACCGCCCTGGGCGCGCGGTCCAGCACCAGCCGGGTTCCGGCGAGGGCGCTCATCGTCATGGTGGTCATCCTTCGCGTCCCCGGCTGCGGGCCAGCGCGAGCCGGGACGGTTTCGGCAGCTCCAGCGGGGTGATCCGGACCGGCGGGCGGGGTGGTGGCGCGGGATGGGCCGCTCGGTCGTGGTCGGGGCGTCGCGGGGCGGGAACGGCGGGTGTGGCGTCGCGGCGGGGTGCGCCGCCCGCGCCGGGCGTCCGGAACGGATCCGCCGCGCGGGACGGCTCGGGCGGCCGGGCGGGCTCGGGCGGCCGGGGCCGCGGCGACACCACCTGGCAGGCGGCCAGCGCGGCGCCCGTGGCGGCCGTGAGCTGCGGGTCGGGCTCGACCTCGACCGGCACCGGGAAGGCGGCGGCGAGCAGCTCGGCGACGAGCGGGATCCGGGTGGATCCGCCGGTCAGCAGGACGGCGTCGAGGTCGGCGGGCCGAAGCCCGGCCGAGAGCACGGAACGCACCAGCAGGTCCACGGTGGCCTGTACGGCCGGGCGGATCATCTCCTCGAAGTCCGCCCGGCTCACCGGCACCCGCGTCGGCCCGCCGGGCAGGGTGAGCAGCACGTCGGTCTCGCCGCCGACGGTCAGCTCGCGCTTGGCCCGCTCGCACTCGGGCAGGAGGGCGCGCAGGGTCGCGTACGTCTCGCGGCGGCCGGCGGCGGCGAGTTCCCGGGCCAGCACGGACCGCACGTGCCCGGCGAGCGCCTCGTCGAAGTCGGCGCCGCCGATCCAGTCCAGCCTCTGGGGAAGCCCGACCGTCTCGTATCGGCCGTGCGGGGTGCGCCGGACCAGCGCCGCCTCGAAGCTGTCGCCGCCCAGGGCGTAGACCGCCGCGGTCGTGCCGGCGAAGCCGCGCGCCGCGTGGCTCTCGGCGACGGTGACCGTACGCGGCAGCAGCGTGACGTTCCTCTGGCCCAGCTCCCACAGCGCGGCGTGCAGCAGGTCGCGGCGGTGCCGGCCCCAGCCGGCGGGGTGGCTCAGCACGACGGCCTCGGCCGGTTCGCCCTCGCGGTGGAGGACCCGCTCGACCACCCAGGTGGCCAGGACGGCGGTCAGCAGCTGCGGCGGGCAGGCCTCGCCCGCGAGCAGCAGCGGCACGTCGTCGCCGACCCGGTGGACGAAGCCCCGGGCGGTGCGGTTGCCGTCGTCGGTGTCGGGCTCGCCGACCACGAGCGTGCCGTCCGCGCCCAGGTGCAGCACCGACGGCACGGTGGCCGCGCCGGCGTCGAGCGCGACCACCTCGGGCCGCGCCCAGCTCGCGCCGCGGCGCCGGGCCAGGGTGGCCGCGGTGGTGGTGCTCCCGATGTCTATCCCCAGGACGTACGGCATGCGCTTCTTCCTTCGCCGCGAGTCGGCCGGCCGTGCGTGCTACGCGGGCTTCCCGCTCGGTGCACGGCCCACCCCCGGCGAATCCCCGCGGGCTCCTACGTTCGTACCAGAGATAGCTCCGGCATCGAGACCCTAAATCTGGCCCGCACGGTTCCCCCAATCCCCCTAACAGCCGAGGGGGATCGGGGCCCTAACCAGGCGGTACGGATTGCGGGTCGATCCCCGATGACCGGTGCGGCCGGGGGCTTCTAGCGTCGTTGTCGACGAGCGGCGGCCGACGACGCCCACATCCGAGGAGAACCGGCACATGGACCAGACCCTGCACGACTTCGTGCTCAACCTGCTCACCGACCCCGACGCCCGGTCGGCGTTCGACCTCGACCCGGAGGGCGCGCTGCAGGCCGCCGGGCTCACCGACATCACCGCCGCCGACGTGCAGGACGTGGTGCCGCTCGTGGTCGACTACGTCCCGGTCCAGGGGCTCGCCCCCGTCGCGCCGGTCGTCGACCAGCTCGGCGCCGAGCCGCTCGTGACCGACGTGACCGACGTGGTCAGCCAGCTGCAGACCGTGGCGCAGCAGATCAGCGTCACCAGCTCGTACTCCGGTGTGGACGTCAAGGCCGGCGTGCTCGGCGCCATCGCCGTGGACCCGTCCTCGGTCGCCGTCGGTGCGACGGTGCTGCCCGGGATCGGCCTCGGCGTCGGCCCCGGCGGCGTCGCCACGGACCTGACCGGTGTGAACGACGTGGCCCACACCCTCGACGCCGACGTGGTCAGCGTGGTGGACGGCGTGGCGGACCCGGTGGTCGGTGACGTGACCGGGACGGTCGGCAACCCGACGTCCGTGCTCGACTCGACCGACCACGGCCTGCTCGGCACGCCGGACGGCCTGCTCGGTGGGACCCTCTCGGGCACGACCGGCCAGGTCGGCGGCCTCGTCGACTCCCTCGGCGTCCACGACACCCTGGGTGGCCTGGGCGTCAACGACACCCTGGGCGGCCTGGGCCTGCACGACGGCGGCAGCGGCGTCGTCCCGCCGCTCGACGTTCCGTCGACGGTGGGCGGCGTGACGCACCACGTGGATAGCGTCCTTTCCGGCGTCACCGGCACGGTGGGCAGCGTGACCGGTGGCGTCACCGACGGTGTGACCGGCGACGCCGGGGTCCACGGGGACGCTCCGGCGTCTCACGGCGGCGGCCTGCTGGGCATCACCGACGGTCTGCTCTGACCGACGCCCGGTCGAGCGGGAGGCCGGGTCGCCCCTGAGGGGCGGCCCGGCCCTTCCGCTTTTCCGCGCCCACTTGATAATTGAGCCGATTTCCGCACACTTGGTGCGGTGATAGCGGGCATCTGGCTGGACGTGCTCGACGAGATCGCCCGCACGTGCCGTGAACACGGGCGGGGCGACCTCCTCCAGGCGGTCCGGCAGAAGCGCACCCAACTGCTCGATCCGACCCTGCGCGTGCTGGTGGTCGGTGAACCCAACCAGGGCAAGAGCCAGCTCGTCAACGCGATCGTCAACGCGCCGGTCTGCCCGGTCGGCGACGGCCGCACCACGGTGCTGCCGACCGTCGTGCGGCACGCCGAGGTCGCCGCGGCCGCCGTGGTGCAGGCCGCGCCACCCGCCCCGCCGGGCCGCTCGGCGGGTGCGGAGCTGCCCGGGACGGAGGAGCGCACCCCGGTGCCGCTCGACCGGATCGCGGCGGGGGTGGCCGGCACGCTCGGCCGGCGGCCGGGCGGTGGCCCGGCGTACGTCGAGATCGGACTCCCGCGCGCGCTGCTCGGCGCCGGGCTGGTGCTCGTGGACACCCCGGGCAGCGACGAGGTGGCCGGCCTCGGCGGCGCCACCCCGGTCGCCGCGCTGAACCGGGCGGACGCCGTGCTGCTCGTCTCCGACTCGACGCGGGAACTCTCGGTGGCCGAGCTGAACGTGCTGCTGCACGCCACCCGCTCCCACCCGAACGTGGTGGTCGTGCAGACGAAGATCGACCTGGTGCCGGACTGGCGGGCGGTCGCCGAGCGCAACCGGCGGCACCTGGCCGACGCGGGCGTGCCGGCGGCCCTCATCCCGGTCTCGGCGGCGCTGCGGCTGCGGGCGGCCACCGCCGACGACCGCGCGCTCAACGCCGAGTCCGGGTTTCCGGCGCTGATCGCCCGACTTCAACGGGACCTGTCCGGCAAGGCGGACGTGCTGGCCCGGGCCGCCGTGGGGTTGACCGCCCGGACGGTGGTGGAGCAGCTCGCCGCGCCGCTGCGCGCGGAGTTGGAGAGCCAGCGCGAGCAGGAGCAGTCGGGGCCGATGTCCCGGCTGCACGCGGCCCAGCGCGAGGTCGAGGAGCTGCGCCGGTGCTCGGTGCGGTGGCAGAACACGCTGAACGACGAGATGGCCGACCTGCTGTCCGACATCGAGTACGACCTGCGTGACCGCACCCGGCAGATCCTGCGGGAGGTCGACGACGCGTTCGAGTCGGCCGATCCGCTGGTCGCGTGGGACACCTTCCAGGAGTGGCTGGCGCGCAGCCTGGCCGAGGCGGCGGAGGCCAACCACGAATGGCTGGTCCAGCGCTGCGACCACGCCGCCCGCCGGGTGGCCGCCAACTTCTCCCGCTACGGCTACGACGTGCTGCCGCGCTGGTCCATGAACGTCCCGGACGACGTGGGGGACCGGCTGCCGGAGATCGAACGGCCGAACATCGACCGGTTCACCGCCGTCCAGAAGGTGATCACCGGTATGAAGGGCTCGTACGGCGGCCTGCTCATGTTCGGTCTGGCGGCGACGCTCGCCGGCATGCCGATGATCAACCCGGTCTCGATCGGCGCGGGCGCGCTCTTCGGCGGCAAGAGCATCCGGGACGAGAGCAAACAACTGCTGCGCCGCCGCCAGGCGACCGTGAAGACGGCGGTCCAGCGTCACGTCGACGACTTCTTCGTCCGCGTGGTGAAGGACTGCCGGGACGCGACGCGGCAGGTGCAGCGGATGCTGCGCGACCACTTCGCCGGGCTCACCGACGAGTTGCAGGAGGCCATCGTCGAGTCGCTGCGGACGGCGAAGCAGGCCGCGGACACCGACGCGGCCGTCCGCGACCAGCGCCAGCGGGAGATCCGGCTCAAGATGACCCGGCTCGCCGCGCTCTACGAGCAGGCCCAGCAGCTGACCGGCGCCCGGCCGGCCCCCGTGTCGCTGGAGCCGCGGGTATGACGGTCGGTCTACGGCTCGACGAGGCCGTGTGGGGTCTGCTGCACCAGGCCCTCCAGCTCTACCGCGACAATCCGCGGGCCACCGGGCACCTGCGGCACCAGTTGGCCCGGCTGGAGCAGCCGCTGCGGCTGGCGATCGTGGGCCCGTGGCGGGCCGGCAAGTCGACGCTGCTCAACGCGCTCATGGGTGAGGAGGTCGCCCCGGTCGCCGGTGCGGACGGCAGCGACGTCTTCACCTGGTACGAGGACGGCCCGCAGCCGCGGGCGACCGCGTACTCGGCCAGCCATCCGCCGCAGGAGCTGGCGATGGCCAAGTCGGCCACCGGGATGCGGGTGGACCTCGTGGGCTGGCGGGCCGGCGAGTTGCGCGACATCGTGGTCCGCTGGCCCACCCGGGCGCTGCGGCAGGTGACCCTCGTGGACACGCCCGCGGTCGGCGGGCCGGGGGAGCAGGGCCGGTCGCCCGTCATGGACCGGGTGCTTCGAGACGCGGACGCCGTGCTCTACCTCACCCGGGACGGCCGCGGCACCGACCTGCGGGTGCTGGAGTCCGGCCGGGAGACCGCGGTCGGGCAGGCGGCCCCGGTGAACGTGATCATGGTGCTCTCCCGGGCCGACGAGACCGGTGGCGGGAAGATCGACGCCCTGCTCACGGCCCGGCAACTCGCCCGGCGGCAGCACCGCGACCCCCGGGTGAACGCGCTGTGCGTGACCGTGAACGCGTGCAGCGGGTTGATCGGGCTGGCCGGCCGGGTGCTCAGCGAGTCCGAGTTCACGGCGCTCGCCCAGCTGGCCGCAGTGCCCCGGCCGGAGCTGGACACGTACCTGCTCTCGGCCGACCGGTTCGTCCGCGGCGAGGTGCCCGTGCCGCTGGACGCCGAGGTGCGCGCCGGCCTGCTCGACCGGCTCGGGCTGTTCGGGGTGCGGCTGGCCACCACGTTGGTGCGGACCGGCTGCGACAGCCGTGCGACGCTCTCCGCCGAGCTGATCCGCCGCAGCGGGCTGGCCGAGTTGCGGGAGTCGGTGAGCCGCTTCTTCGTCGACCGTCGCGAGACGCTCAAGTCCCGCTCCGCGTTGGTCGCCGTGGAGTCGCTGCTGCGCAACGAGCCCGGCCCCGGCACCGGCGAGCTGCTCGGCGCGGTCGAGCAGATCCTCGCGGGCGCGCACGCGTTCCGGGAACTGCGCCTGCTGGCCGCGCTACGCGACACCCGGCTCGGGTTCGACGCCGACGTCGCGGCGGAGGCGCGGCGGCTCGTCGGCGGCGACGGGGTCGGCCTGGCCGCCCGGCTCGGCGTCGAGCACGAGGCCAGTGTGCAGCGGCTCTGGGAGGTCGCCGCCGAGGCGCAGTGGCGGTGGCGGGACCGCGCCGAGGACCCCCTGCTCCGGCTCGCCCAGCGGCGCGGGGCGCAGGTCGTCGTCCGTAGCTGCGAGGGGATGCTCGCCGAGCTGGCCGAGGGCGGCCGGTGACCTGCCGCGCCGCAGCCGGCGCAGCCAGGTGATCGGGCGGACCCGCTCCAGCGGCAGGAAGCTCGTCATCGCCGCGAGGTGCGGGGCGAACGAGATGGTGATGGTCGCGAACGTGACCACGTGGAACGAGTAGAAGAAAGCCACGACGGCGACCCGCCACCGGTCGGGCACCAGGAACACCAGCGGGGTGGCCAGCTCGAAGGCGATGATGCCGAACTGGGCGACGATCAGCAGGTGGGGGACCTGCGCGATCAGGTCGGCCAGCTCGGTGCCGCGTCGGATGATCGCCCGGGCCAGCACCGAGCCGGTCAGCCAGTCCAGCCCGCCGAAGCGCAGCTTCGCCCAGGCCGCCAGGAAGTACGTGCAGACCACGGCGATCTGGGTGACGCGCAGCGCCCAGCCACCGGCCTCCGTCCGCGTCGGGTCGCCGTGCCGGGCGCGGCCGGCGGTGGGGAGCACGGCCAGCGCGACGAGCAGGCCGAAGCGGTCGTGGTCGACCTTGCCGTAGCTCATCGCGACGATCATCCACTCGAGGTAGAGCGCGCAGACCGTCCAGCCGAGCAGCCGCGGCGCCCGCCCGGTCGCGGCGAGCAGGGTGAGCAGCAGCAGCGCCCAGAAGATGACCGCCACGAGCGCCGGCGTCGGCGTGGGCAGGGGCAGCAGGCGGCCGACCAGCAGCGGCTGGTAGAGCTCGCCGGGCACGCTGGCCCGGGTGCGCACCCACGGGGTGAAGACCACGAGGTCGGCGGCGACGAAGAGGTAGATCAGGGTGCGGAAGGCGGCCACGCGGCCGCGGGGCACCGGCTCGGTCAACCAGCGGATCATGGCGTGACCTGCCAACGGACCACCGTCTCGTCGGTGTGTCGGCCGGTGGGGCGCCCGCCGGAGATACCGAACCAGCGGATGACGATGCGGACCTCGACGAGGGCGGGGGCGTCCGGGTGCCGTTCGGCGTACGCGTCGGCCACCTCGGCGAGGCGCTCGGGCTCGGCCGCGTACCGGCTCTGCTGGCCCTCGATCTCGGCCCGGCGGATGCCGGTCGCCTCCTGGCCGAGGCTCACGACGGCGCCCGTGCGGTCGACGCCCTCGATGCGGGTGTCGGGGGCGGGCGCGTCGGGCGGGTTGGAGGTCGCGTACATCCGGAAGGGGCCGAACGGGAAGTCGTCGTCGGTGCCCCAGAGCGTGCCGGCGAGCAGGACGGCGAGCCCCAGCGCGGTGACGCCGAGCCGGATCGCCCGTCCCCGGTTGGTCAAGGTCTCCATCGGTTCGTGACCATACGCGACCCAACGGTGGGTCAGGGTCCCTCCGACGGTCACCGTCCCCCGGCCGGTACGCCGACGGCCGGGCCCCCCGTGGGGAACCCGGCCGTCTGCGTGTGGTCGCCGGCTCAGTGCTTGTGCTCGGCCAGCTGCTTGCGGACGTCGTCCATGTCGAGCGCCTCAACCTGCTCGATCAGGTTCTCCAGCGCCGACTCGGGAAGGGCGCCCGGCTGCGCGAAGACGATCACGCCGTCCCGGATCGCCATGATCGTCGGGATCGAGCGGATGTCGAACTTCGCGCCCAGCTCCTGCTGCGCCTCAGTGTCGACCTTGCCGAAGACGATGCCCTGGTGCTTCTCCGAGGAGCGCTCGTAGATCGGGGCGAACCGCTTACACGGGCCACACCAGTCGGCCCAGAAGTCGACCAGCACGATCCCGTCCTTGCCGGTCACCTCGTCGAAGTTCGCCGTGGTCAGCTCGACGGTTGCCATGTGAACTCTCCGATCACCGCGGATGTACCTACGACCCCTAGAACCAGGAGTGACCACCTCGCATTCCCGTTCGGTCGGTGGTGAAACGCACGGCGCCGTGCGCCGCCCGGTGGCACGGTCCGTCATCGACCCGCGTCTGTGCGTTTCGGAGGTGCGGATCGCAAATGCAGGTGGCAGTTGCGTGACCAGGGGTGATGGGAGCGCTTCCATTAAGATCCGCAGCATCGATCGGAGCGAATCGGCCACCGGGGGGTTGACAAGCCGCTACTCGAGCTGCAGAGATCGCTCATCGATCCGGCGTTGCTCACCCTCAGTAGTGTTACGAAAATATAAATGTGATCCACGCCTCTGTGCAGCCGGATGGGCGTACGGCAGAATCTTGGACATCAGAGCGTGGGCGGCGGGTGCCGGGGAGGGCCCCGCCGCTCATTGCGTCTCCCCCCGGATGTGGCCCGTGTGACGTTTCCGCGTGGCCCCCGCCCCGCGCATCCCCTTAACAAGCGGTAAGGCATGCTGTGCCGAACTCCATCGCCGCCCGTCGAAGGGGACCAGGATGCAGTTCGGCCGTTACTACGAGGAGTTCGAGGTCGGCGCGGTCTACCGGCACTGGCCGGGCAAGACCGTCACCGAGTACGACGACCACCTGTTCTGCCTGCTCACCATGAACCACCATCCGCTGCACATGGACGCCCACTACGCGGAGTCGGCGAGCCAGTTCAAGCGCAACGTCGTGGTCGGCAACTACATCTACTCCCTCCTGCTCGGCATGTCCGTCCCCGACGTGAGCGGCAAGGCGATCGCCAATCTCGAGGTCGAGTCGCTGCGGCACGTGGCCCCGACCTTCCACGGCGACACGATCTACGGCGAGACCACGGTGCTGGACAAGCGGGAGTCGGCCTCGAAGCCCGACCGCGGCGTGGTCTCGGTGGAGACCCGCGGCTACAACCAGGACGGCACCATGGTCTGCGTCTTCCGTCGGCGCGTCATGGTCCCCAAGCGGGAGTACGCGGCCAGCGCCGTGCCGGAGGGCGTCGACCCGGAGCGGCCGAGCTTTCCCGAGCCGCGCTGAGTGACCGGGGCCCTTCGCCCGCATGTTCTGGTGGGGTTGGGGCTCTTTTCCCGATCCGGGGCATATGCTGACGCCGGAGGTCCCCATGAGCCACTCCGTCGCCGGAGAGCCGCCCTCTGCCGGCCGCCGCGCCGCACCGCTGACCACCGCCGTCTACTCCGCCGCCGAGTGGGACCTGCTCACCAGCCTGCCCGGCCGGGTCGTCGTGGCCGCCACGGCTCCCGGCCCCGGCCGGCCGGCCCGTGGCGTGGCCGAGGGGCTCGCCGGCCTCGAGGCGATGGCCGCCGGCCGCTCCTTCGACAGCGACCTGGTCCGCGCCGTGGTCTCCGCGATCTACGCCCGGCACGACAACCAGCCGCTGCCCACCGGCCCGAGCGACGACCTCGTCGACCTGCTCGCCGCCTGCCGGGCGGTGGTCCGGGTCCTGGACCGCCGGGCCGACCCGGCCGACTCGGCGGCGTACCGCCAGTGGGTGCAGTCGGTCGCGGCGCGCGTGTGCCGCGCGGCGCCGCCGGGCCGGCCGCCGCTCGCCGGGGAGGCCCCGGCCGACCGGCGTTTCCTCGACCGTCTCGGCGACGCGCTGGGCCTGCGCTGACGTCCTGCGCTGCGTCCCGCCGATCATGCAGTTGTGGTGGTGGATGAAGGCCGCTTACCAGTACAGGACGGGCACCACAACTGCATGATCGACGAGGCGGGATGGGGCGGGGCGGGGTGGGATGGGGATGAGGTGGGGCGGGCCGTACGCTCGCTCTGGTGACCGTGACCGGTGATCAGCTCGACGTCGGTGTGGGGCCCTGGCCGGGCGACCCGCCGGACGACCCACGGTACGACCCCGAGCTGCTCGCCGACGGCGACCGGCGCAACGTGGTCGACCGCTACCGCTACTGGCGGCGGGAGGCGATCGTCGCCGACCTGGACGAGCGCCGGCACGACTTCCACGTGGCCATCGAGAACTGGCAGCACGACTTCAACATCGGCACGGTGGTCCGCAACGCGAACGCGTTCCTCGCCGCCGAGGTGCACATCGTCGGGCGACGGCGGTGGAACCGGCGCGGCGCCATGGTCACCGACCGCTACCAGCACGTCCGGCACCACGAGACCGTCGAGGACTTCGTGGCGTGGGCGGCCGGACGGGACCTCGCGGTGGTGGGCATCGACAACCTGCCCGGCTCGCGCCCCCTGGAGACCGCCACGCTTCCCCGGCGCTGCGTGCTCCTCTTCGGCCAGGAGGGGCCCGGCCTCTCCGAGCCTGCGCGCCGGGCCTGCGCGCACGTTTTCTCGATCGCCCAGTACGGCTCCACCCGCTCGATCAACGCCGGGGTGGCCAGCGGCATCGCCATGCACGCCTGGATCCGTACGCACGCCGGCCCGCCGCCGGCCTGACGCCCCGCGTGTCTCCCCGGCCGGGCGCGTCCAGGTCGGACGCGCCACGGTGGGGTGGATACCGCCGCTCCGCTTGACGCCCCGCCCCGGCGGGGCGACGGTGGAGGCATGAGCGTCGCGGTGAGCTGTCCCCGATGCGGGGGGCCGGTCCGGCCACCGGACCTCATGCACGCCGAATCCCGGTGCGAGCGGTGCGGGCCCGTGCCGCCCCTGCACGTGCCCGAGCGCATCGGCGCCGACATCGTGGCCAGCGTGGTGGAGCGGATCGTGGCCGACGCCGACCCGCCACGCCCGACGGTCACCCCGTTGTGGTGCCCGTGGCCACTGCCGCCGGGCTGGACGATGACCGGGGTGGCGTACGCCGGTGACGAGCGCACGGGCGTGCGGGCCACGGCGGTGGCCTGCGCCGGCCCGGCACCGCTCGGTGGCGGCCCCGCCGACCTCGTCTTCGTGGCCGAGGAGCCGGGCGTCGGTCTCGGCACCCGGTTCGCCGGAATGGCCGGGCCGGACCCGGGGCCGCAGCTCGCGGCGGCGTTGACCGATCCCGGCCCGGGACACCCCGAACACGTCGGCCAGGCCAGGATCCGGGTGGCCGGCCATCCCACTCCACTGTGGTTGGTGAACTCACCTGCGGATCGAAGCGCGTACGCCGGCGAGGCTCGGGGAATGTGGCTGCATGCGATAGCCTGGCCGGCGAGCGCGGGGCATCTGCTCGCGGAGGAAGTCGTGCTGCACGACCTCACCGAGTGGACTCCCCCCGAGCTCGTGTACGGCGCACCGTCTCCGTATCTGCACGGGAGGGCTTGACAAGCCCGCCCGTACTGACGGAGAACGGACGCAGATATTCACTGTACGACACCACACTGATACTCTGGGTGCCGCTGCGGTAATGGGACCCGGCGCCGCGCGAGAGGATGGCCCGCCATGGTCAAGAAGGTCCTCACCTGGGCCGGCATCGCATTCTTGATCTTCTTTGTCGCCTACCGGCCGAACTCCGCCGCGGATGTGTTCAAGTCGCTCGGCGGCGGGATCATGGACATCGCCCAGGGGTTCGGCGACTTCTTCACCAGCCTGGTGGCCTGATCGCCGATGGGTAGCCCCTCCGGTCCGCCCTTCGACCCGGACGACCCCGACGACCGGGAGCGCCGGGACCGCGACCGTGACACGGAACCGATCCCCCGGGTCCCTCCGGAGGAGGGTCCCGGCTACGGCTCCGGTCCCGGCCTTTCCGACGGTCCCTCCCTTTCGGACGACGTCGGCTACGGCGCGGGGCCCGGTTACGCCGGCGAGGGTCGCTCCGGGCGGTCGTGGATCCGTGACCCGGAGGGCGGCTACCCGGAGATCTCCGAGGACGAGCTGGCCGGGCTGCGCGCCGACGCGGCCGGCAACACCCCCCGCCGGGTGCTGCCGCTGGAGGACGAGCCCAGCTCGCTCGTCGCCCGCTACCTGTTCCCGACCGAGCGCTACCGCGGCGAGTGGAAGCGGCACTGGATCCACCTGGCCACCCCGATCATCGTGGGGATCGCCGCCACCTTCGTCCTCGGCTACCTGTCCGGCTTCCTCGCGGGGCAGGACGTGGGCGCGCTCACCACCGTGGCCGTGCTGCTGTGGTTCGCGGTGATGGCGTGGGTCGCCTGGCGGGTCGCCGACTGGTGGTACGACCGCTTCATCCTCACGAACAAGCGGGTGATGGTGGTCAACGGGATCATCACCCGCCGGGTGGCCATGATGCCCCTGGTCCGGGTCACCGACATGAAGTACGAGCAGACGCCGACCGGCCGGGCGCTCAACTACGGGACGTTCGTGCTGGAGTCCGCCGGCCAGGAGCAGGCGCTGCGGGAGATCAAGAACCTGCCCAACCCGAACGAGCTCTACCTGCGTGTGGTCGAGGAGATGTACGAGCCGCAGGCGGTCGAGGCCCGGCTGGGCAAGGAGGCCGACGAGGCCAAGGCCGACGACGGGGCCTGACACCTTCGTCCGAACATCGGATGAACTGCACACCTTTGGCCCTCGACCCCGCCGTTCCGGCTGTGCCAGCCTGGACGGCCGGGGTCCTGGAGGTGGCGGTTGCCGAGCAGGGAAGATCTGGAGGAGGAGTTCCGCGAGTTCGTCGCGGCTCGCTCCGGCGCCCTGCTGCGCACCGCGTACCTGCTCGCCGGTGACTGGGCCACCGCGGAGGATTTACTCCAGACCGCGCTGACCAAGACGTACCTCGCCTGGCGGCGGCTCGGCGGCATCGAGGCGGTGGAGCCGTACGCCCGCCGGGTCCTCATCAACACGTCGACCAGTTGGTGGCGCCGCCGCTGGCACGGTGAGCGCCCCACCGAGGTGCTCCCGGAGCACGCCGGCGCCGACGAGATCGAGCGGCAGCTCGACCGGGACCTGCTCTGGCGGCACCTGCGCGCCCTGCCCAGCCGGCAGCGGGCCGTCCTCGTGCTGCGTTTCTACGAGGACATGTCCGAATCGCAGACCGCCGCGCTGCTGGGGATCTCCACCGGCACGGTGAAGAGCCAGACATCCCGCGCCCTCACCACGCTGCGCCGCCGGATGGGTGCCGAGGCCGCGCTCGACCTGCCCGCCGAGCCCTCGTCCACCCCGACGCGCCCGGGCCGGTCGCCTCGCCCGTCGGCGCAGCCGGACCGGGCGTCGCGGCCCGCCCCGGGCGAGTCGATCGTGACCGGGGCGTACGCCGGGACCGGCGGCCCGGACGACGCCGTGCCCGTCGACGATCTGGTGCCGGATCCCGCCGGCGCCCCGGAGCTCGGCGCCCTGCCCGCCGCGGCGCCGGCGCCACGGGACGGCGCCGCAGCGGACGTCCCGGTCCCCGCCACCGCCCTCTCCGGCACCCCGGCCGGCACCGTTCCCGGGGAGCAGCCATGAGCCCGCACCGGAGCGACAACCGGATCGGGTCCCCGAGTCGTCCACTCCACGTGACAGAGGACGAGCTGGAACGGGCGGTCCGGCGGACCTTCGCCCAGCAGGTCGCCCAGCCTCGGCTGCTCTCGGCCGACCCGGCCGGCGTCGCGATCCGCCGCGCCCGGCGGGCGCAACGCAAGCGGACCGTGGCCGGGCTGGCCCTGGCCGCCGTGGCGACCGTGCTCGTCAGCACCGGCGTGGCCCAACTCGGGGCGGACACGCGCCGCCCGACCCCGCCCACCGTCGTGCTCGGCGACCCGTCCGATCAGGCCCGGCCCGAGCCCCTCAAGCCCAACCCCGGAGTGCTCGGCACGGTACCGCCCGGCGGCGGGACCGATCTCGTCCTCGGCGACGCGATCGTGGCAGCCAACGGCGACCGGGTGGGGCTGGGCGGAATCGGCCCCGCCGAGAGCGCCCAGCGGCTGCCCGACGACGCCGGCTGGCTGGTGGTCGGCGCACCCACCCCGGCCGGCCGGTCGCTCTGGGCGGTGCCCCGCCGCGGCACCATCCAGGTCCTGCTGGCCGGAGCGGACGCCATCGCGGTGGCCGCGGACGGCCGGCAGGTGGCCTGGCGCGACGGGAACGAGCTGAACGCCGCCGGCGTCGTGGGCATGCAGCTCATCGCGCCGGTACGCACACCCGCGCCGGCGACGGCGGCGCCGGTCGGGTTCGTCGGGAACGCGGTCCTCGTCCGGCTCGACGCGGACCGGCCCGGGCACACCCTGTGGCACCCGGCCGCGGCGCCGCTGGCGCCCGCCACCGACCGGGCCACGCTGAGGATCTACGGAGCCCTGCCGGACGGCCGGCTCGTCGGCCTGGTGCCCGCGAAGACTCCGAGCCAGACCTGCCTGGCCCTGCTCGATCCGGGCGACGGGCTGGCCCCGGTGCACACCGGCTGCGGGCCGACCCTGAGTGACGACGGGCTCGGCGCCGTCTCCGACGACGGCCGCTGGTTGCTGCTCAACGGCCGGGCCGAGGCCCTGCTCGTCGACCTCGCCGGGTTCGCCGCGGTCAAGCCTGACGGGCACGGCAAGCCCCTGACGGCCCAGCCGGCCGGGCCCCCGCTGGCCGGCGCGGTGGACTGGTCCTCGGCCGACGAGGCGACGTACGTCGACGCGTCGGGCGGGCTCGTCCGGATGGCCGTCAAGCAGGTGGTCGCCGGCGAGCCGGCAACCGCCGACCAGGTGACGGACAGCGGCACGCCCGGCCGGCCAGTGGTGGTCACCGGCTCCTGACCGCCGGCCGGTAACGTCGGGCGATGACCTCGCGTACCCGGCCGGGCGACCGCATCGACCTGCACACCCACTCGACGGCCAGCGACGGCACGCTGACCCCGGCCGAGCTGGTACGCGCCGCGGCGGACGCCGGTCTGGACGTGGTCGCGATCACCGACCACGACACCACCGCCGGCTGGGTGCCCGCGCTCGCCGCGCTGCCGCCCGGGTTGCGCCTGGTCCGGGGAGCGGAGATCTCCTGCCGCTGGTTCGGCGCCGAACCGGCGCTGCCGCTGCACCTGCTCGCGTACCTCTTCGATCCGGACCATCCCGACCTCGTGGCCGAGCTGGCCCGGGTGCGGGCGGCGCGGCTGGAGCGCGGCGAGCGGATCGTGGACCTGCTGCGGGCCGACGGGGTCGACGTGAGCTGGCCGGAGATCCTGGCCGCCGCCGGCGGTGGGACGGTGGGCCGGCCGCACATCGCGCAGGCCCTCATCCGCGCCGGCCTGGTCGGCAGCACGAGCGAGGCGTTCGGGCCGGACTGGCTGGGCGAGCGCTACCGGCTGCCGAAGGAGGACATCGACGTCTTCCACGCGGTCCGGCTGGTGCGCGCGGCGGGCGGCGTGCCGGTCTTCGCCCACCCGCGGGCCACCCGGCGGGGACGGGTGGTGCCCGACGAGCTGATCGCCGAGCTGGCCGCCGCCGGGCTCGCCGGGCTGGAGGCCGACCACGAGGACCACTCCCCGGACGAGCGGGAGCACGTCCGCCGACTCGCCGGCGAGCTGGGACTGCTGGTCACCGGCTCGTCCGACTTCCACGGCACGCACAAGACCGTCCGGCTCGGCGCGTTCACGACCGACCTCGAGGCGTACGAGCGGATCGTCGCGGACGCCGGCGGGGTGACCGGCGTCGCTTCCGGCTGATCCGCGGTTCGTCCTCCGGAGGCGCCGATACCTTGATCAGGTGGATCTGAAGCTCTTCGGCGAGGTCTTCGTGACCCTGCTGGTGATCACCGACCCGCCGGGCATGATGCCGATCTTCCTCGCGCTGACCGGCCCGCTGCCGGCCCGGGACCGCAACCGGGCCGCCTGGCAGGCGGTCGCGCTGGCGCTCGGGGTGATCGTCGTCTTCGCGGTGGCCGGGCAGACCCTCCTCGCGTACCTGCACGTCGACCTGCCTGCGCTCCAGGCGGCCGGCGGGCTGCTGCTCGTGCTCGTGGCGCTGGAGCTGCTGACCGGTAAGGGCGACCAGCCGAGCGGCCAGTCCACCTCGAACATCGCGCTCGTCCCGCTGGGCACGCCGCTGCTCGCCGGCCCCGGCGCGATCGTGGCCACCATGCTCTTCGTCCAACGCGCCGACAACGCCACCGACTACGTGGCCATCGGCCTCGCGATCATCGCGGTGATGGCCGCGGTCTGGATAGTGCTCCGGTTCTCGGGCGTGATCGTCAAGATCCTCCGCCCCGGTGGGATCGAGGTGCTGACCCGGATCGCCGGCCTGCTGCTGGCCGCCATCGCGGTGCAGCTCATCGCCGACGCGATCGCCGCGTTCATCCGCCACTACCTCGCGGTGTTCTGACGCGGCGTCGGCGCTGTCGTACGTGGATGGCAGGATCCGAGGCGTGCGACGACCCTCCCCGACCAGTCGACCGTCCCCCGGCGGCCGGGCCCCCCGACCCCGCGAGGCGCAGGCCGAGCAGCTCGGCTTCGAGGGCATGCCGGAGCGGCTGTTCGTCTGCACCCCGAGCAAGCTCGGCACCTACGCCGACTGCCCCCGCCGCTACCGCTACTCCTACGTCGACCGTCCCGCGCCGCCGAAGGGCCCGCCGTGGGCGCACAACTCCCTCGGCGCGAGCGTGCACACCGCCCTGCGCAACTGGTACGCCCTGGAGCCCGACCGCCGCCGCCCCGAGGCGCTGGCCGCGCTGCTCCGGGGCACCTGGGTGCGGGAGGGCTACCGCGACGACGAGCAGGAGCGGGCCGCCTACCGGCGGGCGCTGGGCTGGCTGGAGTCGTACGTCGAGACGCTGGAGCCGGGCGTCGACCCTCTCGGCGTCGAACGGGTGGTCGCCGTGAAGACCGCCGTGCTGGCCTTCAACGGCCGCGCCGACCGGATCGACTCCCGCCCCGGCCCCGACGGCCCCGAGCTGGTCATCGTCGACTACAAGACCGGCCGCACCGGGCTGGACGCCGACGACGCGCGTGGCTCGCAGGCGCTGGCGCTCTACGCGTACGCGGCCGAGCGGACGTTCCGCCGGCCGTGCCGCCGGGTCGAGCTGCACCACCTGCCGACGGGCACCGTGGCGGGGCACGACCACACCGTCGAGTCGCTGGCCCGGCAGGTCACCCGCGCCGAGGAGACGGCCCGCGACATCATCGCCGCCGAACGGGCGGTGGCCGACGGCGCGGACCCCGACGAGGCCTTCCCGACCACGCCCGGCCCGAAGTGCGGCTGGTGCGACTATCGGCGCGCCTGTCCCGCCGGAGCGCAGACGCCCGGCAAGGAGCCGTGGGCCGCCGTCGATCGCCCGACCGGGGCGGCCACCGGCGACTGACGGGCACGCGGCCCATCCCGGGGTCCGTCCGCGGCCGCCCGGTGTCCGCGGGGCGGGCTGGCTGCTTCGGGTGTCAGCTCGTTCCCGCCGTGCCCGCGGGGCGGGCTGGCTGCTCGGGTGTCAGCTCGTTTCCGCGGCGCCCGCGAGGCGGGCCGCCCGCTCCCTGGCGGCCTGCAACACCGGGCCCTCCCGCCAGCGTTGCGGCAACGCCGCGAGGGCGAGGCGCAGCCCCCGCACGGTCAGCTCCGCCGACAGGGCGGTCGTGGGCAGCCCCAGGCCGCCGTACATCCGGCGGGCCCAGGCCGGGAGCAGCGCGAGCGCGGTGCCGGCGACGCCGAAGTACGCCCACCGTGGCGGCCCCAGGGTCAGCCCCAGCCGGACCGGGAGGCTCAGGTTCCACGGCAGCGGCGGCGCCGTGAGGAACAGGGCCGTCTCGGCCGCCTCCCGGGTCATCCGCAACTCGGGGCGGACGGCGCGGTAGTAGTCGGCCACCTCGTCGGCGGTCCCCGGCACGCTGGCCGGGTCGAGGCCCACCAGGGCGGCGGCGCGGCGCTGCTCCGTGTAGTAGCCGTCCACCTCGGCGGGCGTCAGCGGCAGGCCGGCCCGGCGGGCGGTGTCGAGGAACGACTCCACCTCGGCCACGTGCACCCACCGCAGCAGGTCCGGATCGTCGATGCGGAACCGCTCACCGGTGGCCGGGTCGGTGGCGCTGAGCCGCGCGTGCAGCCGCCGCAGCCGCCGTCCCGCCTCCTCCGCCTCGGTCCTGGTGCCGTAGACGGTGGTGGCCACGTACGTGGCCGTGCGGACGAGACGCCCCCAGGAGTCGGTGCGGTAGTTGCTGTTCTGCGCCACCCCGGCCATCGCGCGGGGGTGCAGCGCCTGAAGGTAGAGCGAACGGAGGCCGGCGACGATCAGGATCGGCTCGGCGTGCACCTTCCACGTGACCGAACCCGGACCGAAGAGGCCGAGGTCATCCGAATCCATCGACCCAGCGTGCCACGCCCACGACGCGAGCGGGTGATACGCCGGCCACGAGGGTCACGCGTCGGCGGCGCGGCGGGCCCGGCAGCTCGGGCAGAGCCCCCAGAAGGTCACCTCGGCCTCGTCGATCTCGAAGCCGTGCGCCGTGTCCGGGTCGAGGCAGGGCGTCTCGCCGACCGCGCAGTCGATGTCGGCGATCTCGCCGCAGCCGCGGCAGACCACGTGGTGGTGGTTGTCGCCGACCCGGGCCTCGTAACGGGCCGGGCTGCCCGCCGGCTCGATCCGGCGCGACAGGCCGGCCCGGGAGAGGGCGCCCAGGACGTCGTACACCGCCTGGGTGGAGACCGAGTCGAGCCGTGCCCGCACCCGACGGGTGATCTCCTCGACCTCGAGGTGGCCGCCGTCGGCCAGCACGTCCAGCACGGCGAGGCGCGGCCGGGTGACCCGCAGGCCCCTCGACCGGAGAAGATCCTCGGCACTCGACATGGGCCCAATGACAGCACGCACCATCCCACTCGACAAGCCGCGTTCGGCGCGGGCCGATGAACCGGTGCGGCGTCCGCTGCGTGTAGCCCGTCGAAGGCCTGGGTGCGGCGGCCGCGCACGTAGGCTGCAGCCGCGACCGTGATCCGTGACGGAGGAGCCGATGTTCGAGCAGATCCTGGGCCTGCCGGTCCACGTCCTGGTGGTGCATGCGGTCGTGGTGTTCGTACCGCTGCTGGCGCTGCTCGGCGTGGCCTACGTGGTGCTGCCGCGCTGGCGTGCCCGGCTGGACTGGGCCGTGGGCATTCTCGCCGTGATCGCGCCCGTCTCGGCGTTCTTCGCCGTCCAGTCGGGGGAGGCGTTCACCGACGCGCTGGTGGCCCGGGGCTTCCAGGGGCCCATCCTCGACCAGATCTTCGACCACTCCCGGTACGGGGACATCCTGTTCCGGATCGTCGTCCCGCTCGGCATCGTGGTGCTCCTCCTGCTGGTGGCGACCAGCGGCCACCGCCGGGTGCCGAGACTGCCGGCGCTGGTCACCCCGGTGCTGTCGGTGGCGGTCGTCGGCCTGGCGGTCGCCGCTCTGATCTACGTCTACCTGACGGGACATTCGGGCGCCGAGACCGTCTGGGGCACGACGCTCTGACGCCGGCCCGGGCGGGCGGGGCGCTGCGGCGGCGCGGGCAGCGCGGCGCGGCGCTGCCCTGTGCGGCGCGGCGCGGGCAGCGCGGCGCGGCGCTGCCCTGTGCGGCGCGGCGCGGCCTGTGTGGTGCGGTGCGGCCCGTGCGGCGTGGCGCGGCGCGTGCGGTGGTGGCGGTGTTCAGACGATGACGCGTGAGCAGAGCAGGCAGAGCAGGGCCAGCAGCACCACTCCGGCCACCGCCCCGATCGAGTAGGTGACCCGGCGCGCGCGATCCTCGGCCGCGTCCAGCCCGGCCATGTCCTGCGGAGGCAGTACCCGCGCAGGCGCCGGCTCCAGGTGTACGGGCGGACGCCAACCAGCAGGCGGCGGGGTGCTCGGCGGCGGACCGGTGTACCCACCCGCCGCCACGCCCGAGCCGGCTGGAACGCCCGGGGCGGTCGGCGTTCTCGCGTACGGCGACGGGCTCGGGCCGGGACCGGTCGGCGTGCCGGAGCCCGGTGCGGTGCCGGGTCGCGGTGGCTGCCTCGGTCCGGCTGTGCTGCCGGCGTCGGAGGGGATGCCGGGCTCCGGCGGCGAGCCCGGCTCGGGTGTCTGGCCCGGGTCGGGTGTGGTGCTGGCGGCGGGCGGCGTGCCCGCTCCGGAGGTCCGGCTCGGGTCGGGTGGCGCGCTCGGTCCGGTCGCCAGGGTCGGGTCGGGTGGCGCGCTCGGTCCGGCCGGCAGGGTTGGGTCGGGTGGCGCGCTCGTTCCGGTCGCCGGGCTCGGGCCGGGCTCGGTGGGTGCCTCGGGTGGCGTGCTCGCCCCCGGCGGCTGGTCTGGCCCCGGTGCGCCGCTCTCGTGTGGGGGTGTGGCCGACCGGTCCGGCAGCCCGTCGCCGCCGGTCGGCGGCCGCCGCCAGTAGTCGTCGTCCGGGGAACTGCCGCCGCTGGGGGTCGTCACGCCGTCCGACGCTACCAACGCCCGGACCGGGTTACCGGAGGACGCGGCCGGGCGTTCCGCCTCCGGTACGCGCTCGGCCGGGTCGGGGCCAGCACGAGCACGGTGATCCACTCCGTTTCGCCGATGTGGCGGTATCGGCGCGCCCCGGACCCCGCCACTTCGCCGAACTGGTGTCGATCATGCTGTCCCGAGGGCGGCTCGCTGCCCGGGTCGCGCTTCCGGCTGCGCTACCCTTGCCGCTCGTGAGCACCGAGGACCCGAGTTCCCGCGGCGACGACGATCGCACCGTCGACCTGAGCGACGACTTCGTGGTGCTGCCCGAGCAGACGAGCGACGACACGGACCGCGGCTGGGGCGAGACGTCAACCCGCGACGACGACTGGTGGCTCGCGGAGCGTCCCCCGCACTGGGGCTGATCGCTTCCTCGTCGACCGCCCGCACCGGAGCTTCGCGACCACGGCCTGTGGACAACGAGCCAACCTGTGGACAACGAGCCGGCCTGTGGACAACGCGCGCGGAGGGGGCCGGTGTCCGCTGGAAGGCCGCCTGCCCGGGCACCCGCCGCCGGCCGGATCGGCGCGCCGGAAACCGGGCGCGGCCAGGCCTGCCCGAGCAGCCGGGGGCGGCCGGGTCGGCGCCGCCCGATACCGGGCGCGGCCCGCGGACCGGTGAGGTCCGCGGGCCGTCGGCCTGGTCGCCTGACTCGGGACGGTCAGGAAGAGGAGCTGGCGGTCGCCGTCTTGGACGAGGAGCCCGACGACGAGCCGGACGACGAACCGGACGAGGAGCCGTTCGCGGAACCGGACGACGACCCGTTCGACGAGGACGTGCTGGACGACGTGGTCGAGCTGGACGACGAGTCCGACTTCGCAGGGGTGCTGCTGCCCGTCGACTTCTCGGAGCCGGAGGAGCGGGAGTCGGTGCGGTAGAAGCCCGAGCCCTTGAACACGATGCCGACCGAGTTGAAGACCTTGCGCAGCCGTCCCGCACACTCCGGGCACTCGGTGAGCGGTGCGTCAGAGAAGGACTGCACCGCCTCGAGCTGGTGACCGCACGCGGTGCAGGCGTACTGGTACGTGGGCACGTTCTCCTCCGGATCGGACTCGGCCGGTTGGCACTCGACGTCTTCGAGTGCCAATGTTGCGTCATTCTCCGCTGGTTCGTCCAGTCGAAGTGTGGGGCGCGACACCCGGCGGCGCCTCCGCCACGGGCGGCGACGCGGCATCCAGCGTACGCAGGCCGCCGTCCGGGGTGATCACGGCGCGTACGGGCCGGTCGTGCGGCTCGGCGGGGACGGCCGGAACCAACTCGCCGTCGTGCAGCAGGACCACGGTCAGCGTCGCGGCCGGCACGCGGGCGAGCGCGCGGTCGTACGAGCCGCCGCCGCGGCCCAGCCGCAGCCCGCGCCGGTCGACGGCCAGTGCCGGCAGCACCACGAGCTCCGCCGTGGTGATCGCGCCCACACCCCGCCGCGACCCCGTCGGCTCCCGCATCCCTCGTCCGGCCACGGCGAGCGAGCCCGGCCCGGCGTACGCGGCCCAGTCCAGGTCCAGGTCGGGCCGGAGCACGGGAAGCAGCAGTTCGCCCCCGGGCGGCAGCACCTGGCGCAGCACGTCCGGCAGCTCCGGCCCCCCAGGCTCGGACCCCACCGGCACGTACGCCGTCATCCGCTGGGGACGCAGCCGGCGGACCAGCGCGACGAGTTCGGCCTGGACGCGGGACGCGGCCGTCGCACGCGTCTCGGCGGTGAATTCCCGGCGGCGGGCGAGCAGCTCCCGCCGCATGTCCCGTTTCGCCACATGGGTCACTTCCGCTCCATCAGAAAATTCCGGCACGCAACACTCCTGACGCAACGCTGCTCCCATGGTTGCTCTGTGTCAGCATCGCAACATCGGAGGCGCAACTTCCGGGGGGAGCGAGTGACGCTACGCGGGCGGTTGACGGCGGCCTTCCTCGCGGTGGTGCTCGGCCCGGTCCTGCTCGGCGCCCTCTTCGTCGCCTCGACCGCGCACTCCGTCGACCGCAGCCGCTCCGCCGAGCGGCTGGCCGTGGCGGCGGCCACCGTGCGTACCTCGGTCGACGCCCTCTGCCAGCAGTTGCGCGCGGCGGCCGACGCCGTGGCGCTCACCGGCGCCGACCGGGCCGGCGCCGCGGGCCAGGTGGTCAGCCGGGGGCTCGCCTCGGCCGTGGTGGTCAGCGACGTCGCGGGGCGAATCACCTACCGCACCCCCGGCGCGCCGCCGACGCCGTGGCAGGAGTGCGCCGGCGCGGTCCCGGCGGGCGGCCCGGTCCGGGCGCTCACCGTCCGCGTCGACCTGCGCGACCGGGCCGGCGCGACGCTCGGCGCGGTCACCGCGGCGCAGCCGGTCGACCCGGCCTTCGTGTCCCGGCTCGCCGCGGTGACCGGCGTGGCGGTCACGCTGCTCGACGACGGCGCCGGCTCGGCGCGGGTCACCCACACGACAGAGGCCCGGGAGGTACGCGACGCGGTGTTGGCCGCCGCCGGCACGCTCGACGGCGAGCGCGTGACCGAGACCGCCGACGGCCGGTACGTGCGCCGGATCGGCCCGTCGTCGGGGCAGCCGCTGCCGCTGGTGCTCTCGGTGCCGAGCGACCAGCCGCCCGGGCTGCACACCGTGCTCGTGGGGGCCGTGGTGCTGGCCGCGCTGCTCGCCGTGTTCGCCGCCTGGCGGCTGGCCCGGGTCACCACCCGACCGCTGGTGGAGCTGGCCGGCGCCGTCGACCGGGTCGCGCACGGTGACCTGACGGCGCGGGTGCCGGTGCGTACGCGCGACGAGCTGGGCCGCCTCGCGGGCGCGTTCAACCGGATGACCCGGGAGACCGGCGCCTACGTGGCGGCCCTGACCAGCAGCCGCGACCAGCTACGCGGCCACCTGGCCGTGCTCGGCGACACGCTGGCCAGCACCCACGACCTGCAGCGCATCCTGCGGGTGATCCTCAACAGCGCCATCGCGGCGACCGGCGCCCGGGCCGGGGCGGTGCTCCTCGTCGACTCGGGCGGCGTGCTGGTGGCCCGGTGCACCGACGGACTCGACGGGCGCTGCCCGGAGATTGACGGCCCGGCCGCGCTGCGGGTGCCGGTGGGCAGCGGCGTGGTGGGCGCGGTCGCGGCGACCGGCGTACCGCAGCGGGGCCGGATGGACCCGGCCGACGCGCCGCCGGGCGAGCCGCGCTGCCGCACGTACGTCGCGGTTCCCTTCGCGGCCCCCGTCGGACCGGGAGGCGCCGGCGGACCCGGAAGCGCCAGTGGGCCGGGAGGCGCCGGCGGACCCGGCCCGTCCCAGCCACCCGGGCCCGCGTCCGCACCGGCGCGGGACGACGCGCCGACCATCGAGCTGCCCGGAGGCGCCGTGGCGCGGCCCGCCGGCGCGGCGGGCGGGCCCGGCTCGCGGTCTGCGGCCGGCGACGCGGCCGCCGCGCTCGGCGTGCTCGCTCTCTACGACCGGCTCGGCGCGGACGAGTTCGACGACGACGACGTGGTCACCCTGCGCACCTTCGCGAGCCACGCCGCCGTGGCCGTGGAGAACGTACGGATGCACGAGGAGGCGCAGCGGCTCTCGCTCACCGACCCGCTCACCGGGCTGTGGAACTACCGCTACCTGCGCGAGTCGATCCGGCGGGAGGTCGAGCGGGCGAGCCGGTTCGGGCGGATGCTCAGCGTCCTGGCCCTCGACCTGGACCGGTTCAAGGACGTGAACGACACGTACGGGCACGCGGCCGGCGACACGGTGCTGGCCGAGTTCGCCCGCCGGGTACGCGGCGAGATCCGCGAGGTCGACCTGGCGTTCCGGCAGGGCGGCGAGGAGTTCGTGCTGCTGCTGCCGGAGACCGACGCCCGGGGCGCCGCGATCGTCGCGGAGCGGCTCGGCGCGGCGATCCGCGACACGTCGATCGCGGTCGACGCGCACGGCGGCTCGCCGGTGCCGGTGCGGGTCACCGTCTCCATCGGCATCGCCGTCTACCCCGACCACGCCAGCAACGGGCAGCAGGTGCTGGACGCGGCCGACGACGCGCTCTACGCCGCGAAGGCGGCCGGCCGGGACACGTACCGGCTGAGCACGCGGCGTGCCCTGGCCGCCCGCGAGCTACCGGTGCCGGCCGGGGCGCTCACCCCGCCGGACGGGCTGCCCCGCGCCGGCCGCGCGGTCGCGCCCAGCCGCGCCGAGGCGGACGCCGCCGACCGCGCGGAACCGGCGACGGTGGAGACCGGGAGCATCGAGGAGCCGTTCGGCCCGGCGCTCACCGGCTCCGACGTCGCCCGGGCCGGCCCCGGACCGGCGCGGCCCGCCCCGGGAGGCGGCGCGTCTTCCGGGCCACACCCGCCGCGGCAGAGCCGTGGCCGATAGTCTCGCGACATGTCGGAGCACTCAGCGAACTCCTCAACGACGGCCGCCGCGACCGGCCGTTCCCGCGCGGTGAAGGCCGTGATCCCGGCCGCCGGTCTGGCCACCCGGTTCCTACCCGCGACCAAGGCGGTGCCCAAGGAGCTGCTACCGGTGGTCGACCGGCCGGTGTTGCAGTACATCGTCGAGGAGGCCACCCAGGCCGGCATCAACGACGTGCTGTTGATCACCGGTCGGGGTAAGACCTCGATGGTGGACCACTTCGACCGCCGGCCGGACCTGGAGGCGCGGCTGAAGAACAAGCCGGAGATCCTGGCCGCCGTGCAGCGCCCCAGCGAGCTGGCCGAGATCTACACCGTCCGGCAGCCCGAGCAGCTCGGCCTGGGCCACGCCGTCGGGTACGCCGAGTCGCACGTCGGTGACCAGCCCTTCGCCGTTCTCCTCGGCGACGAGTTCGTGAAGATGGACGAGCCGCTGCTGCCGGCCATGCTGGAGCTGCAGGCCCGCACCGGTGGCGTGGTGCTGGCCTTCTTCGAGGTCGACCCGGCCGACACCAAGCGGTACGGGATCGCCTCCGTCGAGCCGGCCGAGGGCGACCTCACCGACATCGGCGAGGTCGTGAAGGTCACCGGGATGGTGGAGAAGCCCAAGCCGGAGGAGGCGCCGAGCAACCTCGCGGTCCTCGGCCGGTACGTGCTGCCGGGCCGCATCTTCGACGCCATCCGGCGTACGGAGCCGGGCAGCGGCGGCGAGATCCAGCTCACCGACGCCATGGAACTGCTGCGCATGGAGGGGGTGCCGGTGCACGCGATCGTCTACCGGGGCACCCGCTACGACACCGGCATGCCGCTCGGCTACCTCCAGACGGTGGTGCAGATCGCCGTGGAGCGGGACGACTTCGGCGCCGAGTTCCGCAAGTGGCTCGTCGACTTCGTCAACTCCGACGCGTCGGGCGGTCCTAATACATGACAGCGACGGCCGACGCCGAGGCGGCCGCGAACGGGTTGACGCCGCTCGCCGACTACCTGGGCAGCGTGCTGCGCAGGTTGCGCGCGCTGCCTCCGCTCGACCTCGACCTCACCCAGGCGTACGGCAACGTCCTCGCCGAGGACGTCGTCGCCCCGCACGCCTTCCCGGCCTTCGACCAGGCGGCCGTGGACGGGTACGCGGCGCGCTGGGAGGACCTCTCCGGCGCGGGCCGGGCCGCCGGAGGACGGGCGGTCCGGCTCAACGTCGTGGGTGACCTCGGCGCGGCCAGCTGGCGGCCGGTCCGCCTCACCCCGGGGTCCTGCTTCTCGGTGGCCGCCGGCGCGCCGCTGCCCGTCGCCGCCGACGTGGTGGTGCCGGTGGAGTGGACCGACCAGGGCATGGCCGCCGTCGAGATCTACCGCACCCCCAAGCGGGGGTACGGCGTCCGCCGGGCCGGGGACGAGTTGCCCGCCGGGGCGCTGCTCGCCCGGGCCGGCACGTACGTCTCGCCGGCGCTGGTTGCGGTCTTCGCGGCCACCGGCATCGGGCACGTGGTGGTGCGGCCCAGCCCGCGGGTGGTCGTCGTGGCCACCGGCGACGAGCTGGTCGACGTCGGCCGGGGCAGCCAGCCCGGCCAGGTCGTGGACGCGAACTCGCACGCGCTGACGGCCGCGGCGGCCGAGGCGGGCGCGCTCGCGTACCGGGTCGGGATCTGCGACGACGACCCGGAGGGGCTGCGCGGGCTGCTCGAGGACCAGACCCTGCGCGCCGACCTGATCATCACCACCGGTGGCACCGGCACGGGCCCGGGCGACATGGTGCGTCGCATCCTCTCGCGTCGCGAGGGCGGCCGGGCGGGACCCGTCACCTTCACCGAGGTGGCGCTCTATCCGGGCACCGCGCTCGGGTTCGGCACCGTGGGCGCCGAGGAGGTGCCGGTGGTCTGCCTGCCCGGCGACCCGGGCGCCGCTCTGATCGGCTTCGAGGTGCTGGCCCGGCCGGCGATCCAACTGCTCGCCGGGGCCGAGCCGGTGTTCCGGCCCAGCGTGCGGGCGCACCTCCTGGAGACCGTCTCGTCCCCGACCGGGTTGCGCGAGTTCCGCCCCGCGCACGTCGCCGAGCGCCGCGGCGGCGGGTACACGGTCCAGCCGCTCAGCGGCGGGCCGTTCACCCTCTCCGGCCTCGCCGAGGCAAACGGCCTGCTGGTGCTCGGTGAGCGCGTCACGACGGCCGCCGCCGGCTCCACCGTGGATGTCCTGCTCCTGGACCGCCGCCGGTGAACAGGCGCTCCCGGCCCGATCCGCCGCCGCGCCGGAGCGCGGTCGCGAGCAGCGGGGTGCCGGGCGTAGGGTCCCGCGCGTGAGCCTCTTCGGAGCCGGCCGCGCGCCCGGCTGGCCGGCCGTCCTCGTGGACGGTGCGGTGGTGCTGCGCCCGTACCGGCGTTCGGACGCCGCCGCCTGGTCCGAGGTGCGGCGGGCCAACCAGGCCTGGCTCGCGCCCTGGGAGTCGTCGCTGCCCGGCGAGTGGGACGAGCTGAACTCGCCGGCCGCCTTTCGCTGGGTCTACCGCGACCAGCGGCGCTCGTCACGCACCGGTGACGGCATGCCGTTCGCGGTCTGCCTGCGCGAGGAGGGGCAGGAGCGGCTCGTCGGGCACCTCAACGTGGGCAGCATCGTCCGGCGGGCGTTCTGCTCCGGGTACGTGGGCTACTGGGTGGACCGCCGGGTGGCCGGCCGCGGAGTGATCCCCACCGCGCTGGCGCTCGCCGTCGACCACGCGTTCGGCCCCGGTGGCCTGCACCGCATCGAGGTCAACATCCGGCCGGAGAACCGGCCGTCCCGGCGGGTCGTGGAGAAGCTCGGGTTCCGCGAGGAGGCGTACCACGTGCGCTACATGCACATCGACGGCGCCTGGCGTGACCACATCGGATACGCGATGACCAGCGAGGAGGTCGCTGCCGAGGGCGGGTTGCTGGCCCGCTGGCACCGGGTACGCGCCGGGGCGGGGTGAACCGTCCCACGCACGGGATCGGCGCGGCGCGTCGGCGAGACGGGCCGTCGCCCGTAACCTCAAGTAACTGCAAGCTGTGGCAAGCGCTGCACGCCCGTACGATCCACGCGGCCGACACCGATCGGTGGAAGATCCTGCGGCCGGGCAGCGGTTGCTCCGAATTCGGTGACGGGAGGGGTGAGGGTGCCGACCTCGGTGCTCCTCGCCGTCCTCGCCGCCGCCGGCCTGCTCGCCCTCGCTCCGGCGCTCGTCCGCCGGTACGACGCCACCGAGCGGCTGGTGGCGGAGCGGGCGCAGTCGACGGCGCGGGTGCTCCAGCGCCAGCGCCGCCGCCGCACTGTGCCGGGACGGCGGCCGGTCCGCCCACCTCGGTCCCTCGTAGTCACACTCAGTGAAGATTCGGCTACGGGTGGTCTCACCCGGCCCGTCTCGGCCCCTCCCGCGGCCGGCCGCCGGTCGGGCCGGCTGCGCGCCGTGCCGCCCGCCCCGAACCGCGCCCGCCGTCGACCGCCGTCGCGTCGCCACACCCCGGCCGTCTACCGGCGCCGCCGGGTGCTCGCCGCCCTGCTCCTGCTCAACGGCGTCGAGCTGATCGGCGTGCTCGTGGTCGGCCCCGGCTTCTGGATCAGCTTCTCGGTCACCGGCACGCTGCTCGTCGCGTACGTCGTACACCTGCGGCAGCGGGCCATCGCCGACCAGCGCCGGCGGCGCGCCCGCGCCCGCGAGGCGGCCTGGCTGGCCGCCCGGCAGGCGGAGGTGCGGCGCGAGCAGGCACGCCGGGCGGCGGCCCGCCGGGAGGCGCAGCGTCGTCTCGCGGCCCAGCGCGAGGTCGTACGCCGGGCGGCCATGGGCCTCGACCGGCCGGCCGACCTGCCGCCCGCCGCGAACGGCGGCTCGGTCTCCTACCGGCGCGCGGGTGGGCTGCGCGGCCGCGCCTACGAGGCCGGTCGCGGCTCCCACACGGCCTGACGGCCCCGGGTAGCGGCGGCTGCCCGGGTGGCCTTCGCGGGCCCGGGTTCGCCCTCAGGCCGGCCCGTGTCCGCCCTCGGGGCCGGCCCGTGTCCGCCCTCGGGGCCGGCCCGTGTCCGCCCTCGGGGCCGGCCCGTGTCCGCCCTCGGGGCCGGCCCGGCCGCATGATCGACTCGACTCCCTTGAAGTCGGGGTGACCACCCGGCCGGAACACCGCGACTTCAGGAAAGCCGAGTCGATCATGCGGATCGTGTCGATCGTGGTGCCCGGAATGGGCTGGTCTGCGGCTTCTCACCGTTGCGGGTTCCGCGTGATCGCCGATGGCGGCGCGGCGGACGGGGGCGGATTCGCCCCCGGGGCGCCCGACCTGTTAGCCTTGTCGCCGGCCCGCCCGGTGTAAGCCGGGTGGGACCGACGCCGGCACGCCGGCGGAGGGGCTGTGGCGCAGACCGGTAGCGCACCTCGTTCGCATCGAGGGGGTCAGGGGTTCAAATCCCCTCAGCTCCACCAGTAACACCGTTGAGCAGCGGCAATGCTGCTCACAAGATCATCGGGTACACATCCGGTACAAGTCAGCGCGAATCCTGGGTCTTCGGGGACCGTTGGCGCTTTGTGCTCGCGTCGCGGAGCGCGCTGCTGATGATGTTGCGGCGGCGGTCTTTCTTCGGCCACCAGTGGACGTAGGTCTCTAGGGTGATTCGCAGGCTGGAGTGCCGTAGGGCGTTCTGCACGTCCGTGTGATCGGCGCCTGAGGTGATCAGCCGGGTGGCGAAGTAGTGCCGCAGCGAGTGGAAGGTGCCTTCATCAGGCCACCCGGCCGCCCTGCGCCAGATCTGCCACAGGTCAGACCAACGTTGGCCGTGGATCGGCCGGCCCAGGTCGTCGGTGAATAGCAACGGCACCGGTCGTCGCTTGGGATCCTTGCCCGGGTCCGGCGTGCCCGCGGTGATGTCGGGCAGCTCGACCAGGGCGGGCGGGTACTTGCGGACGTGTTCGGCGAAGACGGCCGCGACGTGGTCGTCCAGATCGACGTCGCCGACTGAGCCGGCTTTCGGTGGGGCGAGGTAGAAGCCGCCGTAGCTGGCCTTGTGGAAGCGCAGTTGCTGGACCACGTGGAGTTCCTGCCGGTCCGGGTCGATGCACCGGGTGCTGTCCTCAAGGCGGCCCGCGTCGCGGGCCGCTCGCGCCGCCGAACCTGGGCCGGGCCGAAGGCCCGCCGCCGCGCCTCTGGCTTCGGCCGCCAGCGCGTCGGTGATAGCCCGCCGGCGGCGCGACATACGACGAAGCCCCGGGCCGCCATGAGTACAGGCAGATCCGGGGCTTCGGAGTTGAGCGTGACGACCAGGGCATGCCTCCGGCGGGGTCTCGGGCACTCCGGGATGGTGGTGCCATCCCGCCAACCTTCGTCCGGGCGGAGCCGAGCGGGCAGGGCCTGCCCGGTCAAGGTCGTTCAGCCGCTGGGTGCTCCACCTTGACCGGGCAGGCCCCACCCGCTCCACGGTGTGCGGACGAAGTCCGACGGGATGGCTGGAAGGGCGCAGCGGAGGGGAACCCGGCGCGACCGACTAACGGTGACGTCCGGAACCGCAACCGATGTTGGGTGAACGTGCAGGGCCATCAGAGGGGTTGGAACTAAACCCGCATGAGACGGGGCAGTGAACTGGGTCTACCTGAACTGAGGACCCGGACCAACCCGCGCTTAACGATCTGAAGCTGCTCAGGAGGCAAGTGGAGAGCGAAGTGGACCTCCCGCGGTAGATCCAGGTCTATTGCAGTCTGGGCAGCGAAGACCAGCCGCAACTCACTCGTGTCGCTGGGAGGCATCATGGGAAGGGTTGGTTGCCGCGACGGGGCGAGTTCGCACTCGATCACCTCCCCATAGCAGCCCAGCTCGCCATACGGACCGACCCCGATCCAGTATGTGTCCATGCCGTGCGACTTGTCCTCCTCACTCGTTCCGGGGCACTCCTGGAAGATCAGTGACCACGACTCCAAGAGGGGCGTCTCGCCGATCCCGAAGGCATAGGCCGGATCGTGTGCCTCCCCCGCGTGTCGCAGTACTGGCGGCAGGCCGTTGTCGAAGGTCTCCCACGTCACACGTCCCAATCTAGATCGACCGGCGGCTGCCAGGAGTTGGGGCCGGCGGGCTGGGATCGCCGAGGAGCTTGAAGCCGTCGAAGATCATCTAGTACAGATCGGGTACAACTGAGGGCAACCAACGGTGGCAAGCGTTGGCAGGCGTCCGCAGGTTCTTCCCCCTGATCGCGCCGTCGATCGGACCGATTGATGATGTTCTCTCGCTACCGTGGGTGTAAGGGGTTCAAATCCCCTCAGCTCCACCAGTAACACCGTTATCCAGGGAATCCGCCAGCAAGATCGGCGGGCACGCATCAGCGAGGATCCGGGGCCTTCGGGCCCCGTTTTTGTTTGGCGCGCGCGTCGCGGAGCGCGTCGCCGTTGAGCCATACGATCACGGGACACGGTAACGCCGTGAGCAACCGGACGACCTGCACACGACTGGTCAGCGAGGCGCGAGGGGCCCGGTGGGCAGCCACATCCCGGCCATGGCATCGTCGCTGACCCCGGAAAAAAACCGCTTACCGCCCAGTTTCAATGAGTCAAAGCGTGCTGCCGTGATGCCTCGCCCGTCGCCACAGTTCGGCGCGGATGGCCGGCCACCGCTCCTGAAGCGCCTGTTGGGCGTACCACAGCGCGTCCAATGGCTTTGACCTGTCGTGGGGGTCGACGACCGTCGCGGTGAAGGCCTGACCAGCGCGCATGCGGTAGAACCGGCGCCAGCGTTCGGGCGACATGCCCGGGCTGGCGTTGACTTCCGCGTTCAGCCGGGAATCCAATGCGTGAGACTCGGGCCCCAGGTCCTTGCGGGCGGGCCAGTCGTGCGTCAACGTGCCGAGCACCGCGTCGACCAACGGCTCGCTACGCAGATCCCAGTCGTCGGCGAGCTGGTCGAGCACCCAGCGCAGTGCGGCGCGGTACGTCGGCTCGTCGGCCATGAGGAGCCTGGCCGCAAGGTCCGGGTCCGTTGCGGCGAAGTTGCCCGGTGGGCGTGGGTCGTCGGGGATCGGCTTGCGCAGCACGACTGTCGGGTGCGGCTGGTCCAACCAGGCGGCGTCCAGCCGGACCCCGGTGCGCCGCTCCACCAAGGCCAGTTGGGCCGGGTAGTCCAGGTCGGGATCGTCGGTGAGCCCGCGCAGCGCGGCGCGATCCTCGTCGAGGGCTTCGGGCTGTTCACCGCCGGGCTGGTCGTCGTCGAGATACTGCAACTGGGTCAGCAACCGGCCGAAGACGGCGTAGCACAGCAAACTACGGCCGTTGGCGGAACCCCACCACGAGCTGTGCACGACAGCGCCGTCGGACAGCCGCCGCAGTACCTCCTCGCGGATGCCCTCGGCGTTCATCACCTCCGCCATCACCACGGCCGGGCCCACCTGGTTGAGGTGCACCACCGATGCGGGGGCATCAGGGTCCCATCCGCTCCGGTGCTCGATCTCGGCTGGATCTCCACCGAGCCGGCGCACCACCTCGGCCACCGTGACCGGCTTGGTCAACGGCTGTATGACCGTCCAGCATGGTACTTCGTCGATCAGTTCCGGCTTCGCGTCGAGCAGCCGCTGGTACCACGCCACATCATCGTCGGCCATGGACCGGAGTCTCCCACTCGACGGAACCGGACGGGGTCCGGCAGTACGCCTCCGCCAGGCCCGGAAAGCGGTCGGAGAACCAGGTGTAGTCCGAGGCGGTCGCGCTCATGTCCGGATCCTCGCAGGTGCCGCCGACAACTCGCCCCCGTGGCGCACGCGACGGGACCGGCATCCGGCTCGTGACCGCCGTCCGCCGGGCTCGCCCAACGGGCCCGGACGACGGTGACGGGTTCAACGGCGCAGGGCGGTCTCGCGCTCCATGTGCGACAGCTTCTCCGGGTTGCGTACGGCGTAGAGCCCGGTGACGAGCCCGTCGTCGATGCGTACGGCCAGGACGGTGTCGATCTCGCCGTCGAGCCGGAGGATCAGCGCCGGGTAGCCGTTGACCTGTGCCGGCCGCAGCGACGCGGCGCGGATCCTCGGCAGCCCGGCGGCCAGCACCCGGGACACCTTGTCGGCTCCCACGATGGGCCGCGGGACGGCCTGCTTGACGCCGCCGCCGTCACCGAGAAGGACGACATCCGGGGCGAGGATGTCGAGGAGGTTCTGCAGGTCGCCCGTGTCGACCGCCCGCTGGAACGCTTCGAGCGCGGATCGGGTCTCGGCCGCGGAGACCACCCCGCGCGGCCGCCGCGCCGCGACGTGTGCCCGCGCCCGGTGCGCGATCTGGCGCACCGCGACGGGGCTCTTGTCGACGGCCTCGGCGATCTCGTCGTAGGCCAGGTCGAACACCTCGCGCAGCACGAACACGGCCCGCTCGATCGGCCCGAGCGTCTCGAGCACGAGCAGCATGGCCATCGAGACGCTGTCGGCCAACTCGACGTCCTCGGCCACGTCGGGCGTCGTGAGCAGTGGCTCGGGCAGCCAGGAGCCGACGTAGGACTCCTTGCGGCGGCCGAGCGTCCGCAGCCGGGAGAGCGCCTGGCGGGTGGTGATCCGGACCAGGTACGCCCGCTGGTCCCGCACCGCGTCGAGGTCGACGCCCGCCCACCGCAGCCAGGTCTCCTGGAGCACGTCCTCCGCGTCGGCGGCCGAGCCCAGCATCTCGTACGCGACGGTGAACAGCAGGTTCCGGTGGGCGAGGAACGCCTCGGTGGCGGGGTCGGGACGGTTGTCGAGGCTGCCGTCCCGGTCGCGGTCGTCGAGCGGAGTCTGCGACGTGCCGGCCATGGGTGGCTCCTGTTCGCTCGCGGCTGTGTCACCCATCAGATGCCGGGCCGCGCCGTCGTGTGACACCGGGACGCTATGTCGTACGTCACGCCGTCGCCCCGTCACAGGGCTCCGCTCGGCGGCATCCCATGTTCGTCCACGCACCACCACGACGGAAGGACGAGGCCATGGAGACGCGGTTCAACATGTTCGACAACGAGGTCGCCGTGAAGTTCGCGAAGCGGTTCGCCAACGCCGGCCTGGTGATCCAGCAGTCGCCGCTGCCGGCGTCGACGCAGGAGTTGGTGTCGCTGCGGGCCAGCCAGATCAACGGCTGCGGGTGGTGCATCGACATGCACACCAAGGAGGCGGCGGCCGCCGGTGAGACGTCGGTCCGGCTCAACCTGGTGGCCGCCTGGCGCGAGTCGACGGTGTTCACCGAGGCCGAGCGCGCCGCGCTGGCGCTCGCCGAGGAGGGCACCCGGCTCGGCGACGCCCACCCGGGCGTGTCCGACGAGACGTGGGCCCAGGTGCGCAAGCACTACGACGACGACCAGATCGCGGCGCTGGTCGCCCTGGTCGCCCTCATCAACGCGGCCAATCGGCTCGCCGTGATCGTGCACCAGAAGGGCGGCTCCTACGAGCCCGGCATGTTCGCCGCCGCGTTCCACTGATCGCCACCGCCACCGCCACCGCCACCGCCGCGGCCACCGCCATCGCCGGCCCGGCCCGGATCGGCCGATCCGGGCCGGGCCGAATCGCCGCCGACGACAGCTACGTCGGCCCGCGGCAGCGGATCAGGTCCGCGCCGGAGTGCGGCCCTCGGCCGGGGTGGCGGCGCGGGGCGGGAACAGGCGGATCCGGAGCGCCCGCAGCAGGACGCCGGGCCGGCTCAGCGCCGCCGGATGGTCGAGCATCGTGGTGACCCGGCCCAGCCGGGCGCTCAGCACCGGGTCGGTCATCGACGCCCGGAAGACCAGGTCACCGAGCCACCGGGTGAGCCGGTACCCGCGCGGGTACGGGCCGTCGACGTGCGGCAGCGCGATGTCGGCGGAGGTGGAGATCTGCCACGCGGCGTCGACGACGACGCGTACCTGGTCGAAGTAGGCCCGCGCCGGCTGCCGGTGCGGTGCCGGCCCGGATCGCAGGTACGCCGACAGGCAGGAGGCGTGCAGCATCGCGGACGTCATGCCCTGGCCGTACACCGGATTGAAGGAAGCGACGGCGTCGCCGGCGGCGACCAGTCCCGCGGGCAGCCGGTCGAGCCGGTGGAAGTCCCGGCGTCGGCTATCCGCCTGGTGGTACGTGACCACTCCGCCCAGCAACTCCCCGCGTTCCGCGATGGCGCCGAACATCGGGGGATAGTGGTCGCGGCAGCGGGCCGTGAAGTCGGCGACGTCGCGGCTGGGCCGGTCCTCGTCGTAGCCGGCGACCAGCATGATCCAGCGGTCGCCCTCGACGGAGTTGATCCCGCCGATCCGCGCCGTGCGGCCCCTGCCGGCCATGGTCTGGTAGACCACCACCCAGGTGTCGCTCACCTCCTCGTCCCGCCGAAAGAGCGCGGTCGCGTAGTTCAGCTTGATCGGCATCCGCTGCATCGGCGGCCGGGGCCAGCCGTTGGCCTCGAGCCAGTCGCTCAGCCGGCTGGACCGGCCCATGGCGTCGACCACGAGGTCCGCCGGCTCGACGACCGGCGTGCCGCCACCCTCGGGCACGTACCGCGCGCCGGCCACGCGCCCGTCGGCGAAGACGAGCCCGTCCGCCCGGCCGTACACCATCGTGATGTTGGGACGGGCGAGCGTCCGCCGCCGGACCAGCGCCTCCAGGAACGGACGCGTGGTGATCAGCATCGGGCCCGTGGACGACGGGGCCGGCGGGACTCCCAGCACGTCGTTCACGAAGATCTGCGCCGTGGCGCCCTGGCCCGGCGGCAGCGGAGCACCGAGCGCGACCGCCTCGTCGACGATGCCGGGAAACCAGCGCTCCAACTGGAACTGCCCGGCGGGCAGCAACGCGTGCACCTGGCTGCCCTGCGGCACGCCGGGGCGCGGCCCGTCCGCCATGTCGGACGGGTCCCGCTCGACGATCAGCACCTCGTCGGCGTGGTCGCTGAGCACCCGGGCGGCCATCAGCCCCGCGATGCTGCCACCGAGCACCACCGCGCGTCGCATGACCACCCGGGTCTGGGCCGGCGGTTCGGCCGTCGCTATCGCGGCGAAGAGGCGGGACGCGGAGGGGCGCATGCGATCTCCCTGGCTGCTCGGGACACGTCGACATCCACGACCGTAGTTTCCCGCCGCACCGCCGCCCACCGTCGGCCCCGCGGCCTGGTTGAATCTGCCCATGGACGACCAGTCGCCGCTCTCCGCCGACGAGATGCTCGACATCGTCGACGAGCACGACCGGGTGGTGGGCCAGGCGCGGCGCGCCGAGGCGTACGCCCGACGGTTGCGGCACCGCTGCGTGTTCGTGCTGGCGCGGGACCCCGCGGGCCGCGTCTTCGTCCACCGCCGTACCGACCGGAAGCTCGTCTTCCCGTCCCTCCACGACATGTTCGTCGGTGGCGTGGTCGGGGCCGGCGAGTCGTACGACGCTGCGGCGCTGCGCGAGGCCGAGGAGGAGCTGGGCGTACGCGGACTGCCAGCGCCCGTACCGCTGTTCACGTTCCTCTACGAGACACCCGAGCACAGCTGGTGGTCCGCCGTCTACGAGGTGCGCTGCCCGTCCGAGGTCGCCCCGCAGGCCGACGAGGTCGCCTGGCACGCGTTCCTTTCCGACCACGAACTCGACCGCCGGCTCGCGGAGTGGGAGTGGGTGCCGGACGGTCTGGAGGCGTACCGGCGGCTTCGCGCCTGGCGCGCGGCGCACTGACGAGCGGGTTCCCGTTCGTTCGCTGGGCGGTGCGCGCTGGCCAGGATGGCGGACGTGGTGATGACCGACCCGGAGGGCAACGAGTTCTGCGTGGTGTGACCGGCGGGAGGCCGACCGGCGGGCCGGCCTCCCGGCCGTCGTCACGGTCGCCAGGATCCGGCGGTCTCGAACCGGTGCTGGTACTCCAACGCGCCGTTCGTGTCGGCCACGTCGAACACGACCGTGCCGGTCCGCTCGCTGCCGGTGCTGAGGTTGCCGGGCGGCAGGGTCTTGCCGCAGCCGGAGAACGCGCCGGCCACCGCGTTCGACTCGGTGCCGTCCGCCGCCATCCAGCGGAAGAAGAGCGGGTTCACCGAGCCGCTGCCCTCGGTGACCTTCACGGTGACGTCGGCGATCAGGTACATGCCCTCGTCCGGGTCGAGCCCGAACTGTTCGCAGGCCGTCTTCCGGGTGCTGAACCTCGTCACGGTGATGTGGATCGTGCCGTCGTCGTCGCTGATCACCAGGGTGTCGCCCGCCGGCATGTTCATGGTCTCGCCGTCGGTCGGCGCGGCGGAGCCCCGGGTGGGCGCCGCCGGGGAGGACGGGCGGCTGCCCGGGGTGTCGCCCACGCCGCTGGTCACGGCGGGCGTGGGCAGCGATTCCACGGGGTCGTCCGTGTTCGCGCCGACGATCACCGCGGCGATGCCGCCCCCGCAGCAGAGGAGGGCCAGCACCGCGACCACCACCGCGATGACGATCAGCAGCGTACGGTTCGACCTCTTCTCCGGCGGCAGGCCCGCGGGCGGGTAGCCGGCGCCGGGCGGGTATCCGCCGGGGCCCTGCGGATAGGGCGGCTGCGGTGGGTGGGCCACCGGCGGGTACGGCCCGTGCGGAGGGTACGGCGCGGCGCCCGACACCGGCGGGTAGGGTGCGGCGCCCGACACCGGCGGGTACGGCGGCCCCGACACGGGCGGCTGGGGCGCGGTGGGCGGGGCCCACGGCTGCTGCCCGGCCGGTGGCGGTTGCGGCGCCCCGGACACCGGCGGGATGGGCGCCGTGGGGACCGCCTCGGTCGGCGGTTCCGGAGGTGGCTGGTGGGGGTCGTGCGGCCCGGCGGGCGGCTCGGGGTGGCTCACCGTACTCCTCGGGATGTCGACGGGGGATCTGGCCGACGCTATCGCGCATCGGCAACGGACGCGCCCGCGGCGATCGGCGCGTGGGGTGGTGACGTCGGCTCAGGGCGGCGGGAGCACCGCGGCGGTGCGGACCAGCCCGCCGGCCACCGCGAACCGGCCGCGGACCGTCATCGGTGGATCCGAAACGGGCGCGGCGTCGACGCGGGCGGGCGCGATCCGGGCGGTGAATGTGCCGGTCTCCGGGTCGATGTCCACGAGCGCGTCGGTGAAGTCGAGCCAGGTGCCGACCACCGGGTGCCACACCTTGTAGACGGTCTCCTTGGCGCTGAACAGCACCGCGGGCCACGAGACACCGGCCGGCAGGGAGGCCAGCCGCTCGTCCTCCTCGGGCAGGCAGACCAGCCGTCGTACCCCCGGATCGAGCTCCCGGTGCTGCTCGGCGTCGATCCCGACGGCGCGCAGGTCCGTGCGGCGGGCCGCGGCGGCCGCGCAGTAGCCGTGGGTGTGGGTGATGGCGCCGACCACGCCGTCTGGCCAGACGGGCGCCCGGTCCGCGGCAGAGGGTACGGCCGCCGGGGGCAGGCCGAGCGTCGTCATGGCCCGGCGGGCGCAGACCCGGCCGGCCGTGAAGTCCCGCCGGCGGTCGTCGACGGCCCGCGGGCCGAGACACGCCAGCTCCTCGGCGAGCAACGGGCCGGTCCAGTCGTCGGGCCCGGCCACGGCCACGGCGACCTCGGGCGGCAGCAGGTCACGCATGGGCGGCGCGCGGCTGACCAGCGGGAATTTGGCCGAGCGTCGGCTTTCTGACTGTCATGGATGCCGAACGTACCGCAATCATGTAACACCGGAGGGTTGCGGAGCGCTGTTGGCCACGCATGGCACGGGGGTGTGATCGCCGTAGATGAATAGGGCACGGGCGGACGCCCGGCCCCTGCAGGTACCGGAGAGGGAGTGCGATGACCGGTGGTGCGGAACCGTCCGGCCGGCGGAGCGACGAACACGCCCCGGTGACACCCGGCTGGAGCTGCGGCTCCTGCGGTGAGGACTGGCCCTGCGCGACGAAGCGCAGCCGGCTGCTGGAGGAGTACGGCGACCGCGCCACACTCAGCATCTACCTCGGGTCCTGCCTGGCGGCCGCCACACAGGACCTGCGCCCCTCGTCGGTGACGTCCCTCCAGGACCGGTTCATCGGGTGGCTGCCCCGAGGTCCGCGTACCCACTGAGGGCCCGCGTGCGCGCCGGCCCCGTCCCCGGAACGAGCCCGGGACGGGGCCGGCGTGCGCGCCCGAAGCGGCGCCGCGAGGTCGGTCAGCCGCGTCGGGGGCGGCGGGTCAGCGCGAAGCCGACGACACCGGCGACCGCGGCCAGGACACCGCCGGCGCTCGTCCAGATCCAGCGGGACCCGAGCGCGGGCAGCGTCACGAGGTCGGCCAGCCCGTCGTCCTCGTCCTCGTCGGTGGTGGACGCCGACACCTGCTGGTCGGTGAGCACCGCGCCGGGCCGGGTGTTCGGCACGAGCGGCGTCGCCAGTTCGCCGTCGTCGGCCGGGCTGCCGCCCTCGCCGTCGGCGCTCACCAGCAACTCGACGTCGACGGGCGCGCCGAGGTCCGGTTCCGGCACGTCCACGACGGAGATCCGGACGAAGTACGTGCCGGGCAGCGGGTCACCCGACCACGGCTCGGCCCACGGCCGCACCTCGCGCAGCGCGCAGCCGAGCGTGACGCTGGCGGCCGCCGCGTCGACCGTGGGCGTCTGCGCCCCGTCCGTGCACGCCTGGCGGCGCCGGAGCCCGTCGAAGACCTCGACGGTCCACGTGGACGCGCCGCCGCGATCACGCGGGAACGTCACCGTCGCGGCGACGTCGTGGACCTGGCCGGCCTTCGCGGTGAACGACCAGTAGAGGTTGTCGCCCGTGGACGCCCGGACCTGGACCGGCTGGCCGGCGGCGATCGTGGTGGCGGTGAGGAACGACGTGCCGGCCCGGTTCACCGTGACGGCGCCGGGGGAGGGGGTGGGCGACCCGGGGGCGGCGAGGGCCGCGGCGGGCAGCAACGCGGGGCCGGCGGCGGCCACGAGCGCCGCGAGCGACCGGACGAGGATGGTACGCATGCTCACTTCTCCCTCCAGGTGGCCACCCACCAGCGGGTGAGCAGGCCGGTGACCAGGCCGGCGAGCAGGCCCGCCACGGTCAGCAGGACCAGCAGCACCCAGCCCCGGCCGAGGTCCGGTCCCCGCGGTGTCGGGGACGCGGCGACCACGTCGACGGTCAGCTCGACCGGCATGCCGGGGGTCACGCCGGTGCCGGGGCGTGGGGCGAACGAGTTGCTGACCACGAGGCAGACCATGGCGACCCGCCCGGTGGTCGCGGCGCCCGCGGTTTCGTCGACGTCGGGCGTGGGGTCGGCGTCGTCGTCCTCGGCGTCGTCGTCCTCGGTGCGGTCGTCGGACCAGCGCAGGCCCGCGGAGACGACGTCCGCCCGGCCGCTGCCGGCGTCCGCCCCGCGCACCAGTTCCCGGCCGTCCGGGGCCACGGCCCGCAGCAGGACGCCGTAGTCCCGGTTCACCGGCCGGTCCAGCGCGACGCTGACCGATGCGCGCAGCTCCTGCCCGGGGCGCACCGGGACCCGGTACCAGCGGTGCTCCGAGAAGGCCTCCCGGTCGGTGTAGACGCCGGGGGCGAGCAGCGGCGCGCCGTCGCAGGCGGTGCCGCCGCCGACCACCGTGGGCGTCCGGGTGTACGTCTCCCGCGCCCGCTCCACCAGCTGCTTGATCCGGCCGGTCAGCTCCTCCGTGCTCTGGGCGGCCGTGTACGTGCCACCGGTCGCGCCCGCGATGCAGAGCAACTGCCGCCGTACCTTCTCGTCGGGGGCGAGGCCCAGCGTGTCGACGACCAGCCGGGTGCCCTGGGCGGCCAGTTCCCGCGCGACCTGGCACGGGTCGGGCGGGGCGCAGGTGTCCTCCCCGTCGGTGATCAGGACGATCCGCCGGGTCGTGGCTCCGGTGCCGAGGTCCTCGGCGGCCTTCCGCAGGGCGAGCCCGACGGGGGTGAAGCCCGTCGGGCGCAGCGTGGCGACCGCGCCCTTCGCCTGGGCCCGGTCGACCGGGCCGACCCGCACGATCTGCTGGGTGTCCTGGCAGCCGACCTTCTTGTCGTCGCCCTGGTAGGTCGCGCCGAGCACCCGGATGCCGAGCTGGGTCTCCTCCGGCAGCGCGTCCACCACCTCGTTGAACGCCTGCTGCGCCACCGAGATCCGGCTGCGGCCGTCGATGTCCCGGGCCCGCATCGACCCGCTGACGTCCAGCACCAGCTCGACGCGGGGCGGCTCGGCGGGTGCCGGCTCCGTCGTGCTCGGCTCGTCGGCCGCGGCGGGCACCGGCCTGAGCAGCGCGAATGCCACCACCAGTCCGGTGAGGACGGTGGTGGACCGTCTTGAGTTGATCACCGGGCGAGTGTAGAGAGAATCCACTTTGGATGATCATCGGGGTGGGGCTTGGAAGATCGTCCGCGCCGGACCCGGAAGACCGCCGTCGGCCGGCCGGGAGCCGCCGTCCGGTGGCGTACGGCGGGTCCTTTGGAACACCCCGGTGACCGTCGGTCAACCACCGAATGTGCCCCGTCACCAATCGGGTATCCGTCAGAAATCTGACCCAAGTTGACCCGTTGTGCCGGTGGTGCGCGGTGGTTAAGCTTCTCTTGCGCGCCCCAATCGCCCGCTTCCCCCGTGGCAGGCGATCGGGGCGCGCTTCTTCGTCCGGTGGGCCCCGCACGCGACTCGCGCGCGGGGCCCACCGTCGTCCCGCAGGTCCACCGGTTCCCGGGCCGCTGCCCGCTCAGATCCAGCGACCGCCCAGCCACATCCGGGCCGACCAGTCCGCGTACGGCATGACGGTGCCCATGAAGAGCGGATAGAAGTACGCGAAGCACAGGGCCACCAGCAGCACGTACACGCCCACCACGACACCGCCGACCAGGCGCCGGTCGTACCCCGGATCGCCCGGCGTGATCCGTCGGGCCGCGCCGGCCCCCGCCCGGGCGGGCGACACGATGGCGCCCAGCACGTAGACCACGGCGAGCACCAGGAACGGCAGCGCCGGCGCCGTGTAGAACGAGAACATCGTCCGGCCGTCGAGGGCGAACCAGAACCAGGGCAGCAGCCCGGCGGCCACGAACAGCAGGATCGCGCCGGCCCGCCAGTCTCGGCGGGCCAGGCCGAGCCAGGCCGCCGCCACGAGGGCCGGCAGGAACGACCACCACAGCAGCGGGGTGCCGAGCAGCAGGACCTCCGCCGCGCAGCTCGCCGCGCCGCACGGCCCGTCGCCCGACCAGTAGAAGGCCACGGGGCGGCCCAGCAGCAGCCACTGCCAGGGCCAGGACTGGTACTTGTGCGGGTCGTCGAGCCCGGTGTGGAACCCGTACGCCGCCCGGTGATACTCGAACAGGTTGATCAGTGGACCGATCACCGGGGTGTCGCTGAGTGGGGCGCCCGGGTAGGCCGAGGCGAGCCGGTAGTAGCCGTCGTCGGTGAACAGCCAGCCCGACCACGTGGCCAGGTACGTGCCGAACATCAGCACCCCGGCCAGCGCCATCCAGGGCAACTCGTCGACGAGCGCGGCCCGCCACGGCCGCGGCACCCCGGCCGAGCGCCGGACGCCGACCTCCCAGAGGAGCACCAGCAGCACGAACGCCGGCAGGAAGTAGAGCGCGCTCCACTTCACCGCGCACGCGCAGCCGAGCAGCACCCCGGCGGCGAGCCGCCACCACGGCCACCCCCGCCACCCGGTCGCCGGGCGGCCGGCCCGTCCGCGCCGGGTGGGATCCAGCCCGGCGTCGAGGGCGCGCGCCCAGCGGCGCCGGCGGGCGTCCCGGTCGAGCACGATCGCGCCGAACGCGGCCAGCACGAAGAAGAGCAGGAAGATGTCGAGCAGCGCCGTCCGGGAGAGCACCAGGTGGAAGCCGTCCAGGGCGAGCAGCAGACCCGCCGCGCAGCCGAGCACGGTCGACCGGAACAACCGCCGGCCGATGCGGACGAGCAGCAGCACCGACAGGGTGCCCACGACCGCCGCCGAGAACCGCCAGCCGAACTCCGGGGCCGTGGTGAGCAGGTGGCCGGGCACCGAGATCCGGCTCTCCGCGTCCTGGTAGCCGAAGGCCCACTCGCCGAGCCCGATGAGCCACTTGCCCAGCGGCGGGTGCACCACGTACGACGCGTTGCCGTCCTTGTAGTTCCACTCGACGCCCCGCGAGATCAACCCGTACGCGTCCTTGGCGTAGTAGGTCTCGTCGAAGATCTTTCCGGCGGGGTGGGCCAGGTTGAGGAAGCGCAGGATGCCGGCGATCAGCACCACCACGCCGGTGGCCAGCCACGACCGCGCGTCGAGCCGGGCGTCGACCGTGGCGAGCCGCCGGCGGACCACGCCGGGCAGGCGGCCCTCCGCCGGGGCTGCCTCGGCGGGCGCCCCCTCGACCGTACGGCCCGACTCCGTCCGGCCCACGTTCGCGCTCTGTGCTGTCGACGCACTCGTCACCCGGCGATCGTAGGCTGCGAGGGTGACCGGTGGCGCCCGTCGTCCCCGATCCGGTACGGCCGTCGATGGAGGAGCACGGACTCGTGGGTGAAATGTCGGACGTCGGGCGCCTCGTCCTGCTCGGTGCACCGCTCGGCAATCCGGCCGACGTCTCCGCCCGGTTCCGCGAGATGCTCGCCACGGCCGACGTCGTGGCCGCCGAGGACACCCGCCGGCTCACCCGCCTCGCCCGGGATCTCGGCGTCGACGTGCCGGGCCGGATCGTCTCGTACTTCGAGGGCAACGAGGAGCGGCGCACCCCGGAACTGGTCGAGGTGATCCAGGCCGGCTACCTGGTCGCGCTGGTCACCGACGGCGGCATGCCCAGCGTCTCCGACCCGGGCTACCGGCTGGTGCGGGCCGCCCTGGAGGTGGGCGCCCCGGTGACCGCCGCGCCCGGCCCGAGCGCCGTCACCACCGCCCTGGCGCTCTCCGGGCTGCCCTCCGACCGGTTCTGCTTCGAGGGGTTCCTGCCCCGCTCGCCGGGCGCCCGGCGGTCCCGCCTGCGGGCGCTCGCCGGCGAGGAACGCACCCTCGTGCTCTTCGAGGCGCCGCACCGGATCGCCGCGGCGCTGACCGACCTGGCGGACGCGTTCGGCGCCGACCGGCCGGCCGCGCTGTGCCGTGAACTCACCAAGACGTACGAGGAGGTGCTCCGGCGTCCTCTCGGTGAGTTGGCCCGCTGGGCCGCCGAGGGGGAGCCGCGCGGCGAGATCACGCTGGTGGTGGGCGGCGCACCGGCGACCGCGCCGGAACGTCCCGACGACGAGACGCTGCGCGCCGCCGTGGCCGACCGCGAGGCCGCCGGCCTCTCCCGCCGGGACGCGATCACCGACGTCGCCACCACGTACGGCCTGCGCCGTCGCGAGGTCTACGCGGTAGTACACGCCTGACCCTCGCCCCTCCCCGCCCCCCGGGTTCCGCGGCGTCGATCATGCAGTTGTGGTGGGGGACAGAGGCCGTGAACGCGGTCGAGCCGGGCACCACAAGTGCATGATCGACCGGGTGGAGGGGGGCCGGTCACCAGGCCGCGACGAGGAAGCCCGCGGCGATCAGCGCCGGGCCGGCGAACGACGCGCCGATCGCCCAGCGCCGGGCGCGCTGCCCCGCGATGCGGGACGCGCCGGTCCAGCGGGCGATGCCGGCCCCGCACAGCGCCACCGCCGCCAGCCCGAGCAGCCAGCGCAGGTGCTGGCTCGCGCCGGTGTCGGCGTACGCCGTGGTGCCCTCCGGCCCGGTCATCCGGGCTGGAAGGGTGCTGCCGGCCGCGCTCCGGTCGGCCGGCACGCCGCTGACCCGGACCCCGTGGGCGAGCACCCGCCCGCTGTCGGCGGCGAAGATCCCGCGGCACCGCTGGGTGAGCCCGCCCCCGTCGCAGTCGGTGATCACCACCGTGCCGCGGGTGCTGTGGCCCAGCGCGAGCCAGAGCGGCCCCGCGCTCACCCACGCGAAGAACGCCGCCACCAGGCTCAGCGTCACCAGCGCGGTGAGCCCGGGAAGCGGGTCGATCGGGTACGCGGTCGGGCGGCGGCGCCGGGTTGCGGCGGTACGGGCCGGACGCTCCTGCTCACGCGCCGGCTCCTCCCGGATCGGGGTGCCGTCCCAGTGCACCTCCTCGATCGGTGCCCAGGACGTCTCGTCGTCCTCCTCCGCACCGCCCCGGAGGCGGCGCCAGCGGTTCGGTTGGCGTACGGGCACCCGGCTGGGAATCGCGTCCACCGGCGCGCCGGTGGTCGGCTCGACCTCGACGGACGGCTCTCCGGGCGCACCGGCCACCTCCGGTGCTGCTCGGTCGGCCTGGCGCGGTGCCCGAGGCCGGCCCTTCGGCGCCGGCTCGACGTTCTCCTGGTCGGTGGGCGGCGCGGGGGCCGGAGGATCCGTCGACGGGGCGGGCCGCGGGGGGCCGGCCGGCTTGTTCGGGCGGGTGCCCTGGCCCGGCCGTGCCCGCCGGGCCGGGGGTGTGGTGCGCGGAGGCCGGCTGGGGGCGGGGGTCGCGTCGCCGCCCGGCTTCGGGCGTTGCTGAGGGGACCCGGCGGGCTGCGCGGCGGCGGGCGGCTGCGCGGCGACGCCGGAGTCCGGGCGGGGCTGCGGTGCGACACCCGACGCCCGGGCCGGGCGGATCGGACCTTTCCCACCGCCCGAGGCGGCCGCGCCGCCCGGGCCGCCCGAGCCAGCCGGGCCGCCCGAGCCGGCCGGGCCGACCGAGGCTGCCGCGCCGCCGGAGGGAGCGCCCGCGCCGCCCGAGGTGGCCGCGCCGCCAGGGGAAGCGGTCGCGGCACCGGTGGCCGGGCCCTCGTCGGCCGGGGCGTCGGTTCCCGTCGAGGCGTCCCCGCCGTCGACGACCGCCGCCCCGGTGGGGTGATCGTCCGGTTTCCGGGCCGCTCGTCTGCCAGTCACGACGTTCATTGCACACCCGGAGCGGAGGCGCACCGGCCAGTTCAGGCCGCGTGTCGGCGACAAATCGGACCAACAGCGGACCCCACGCCGACCTACCGCCGACCCGCGGGCCCTATTGGTTCGCGGCCGCGCCGACCGGGTCACTACGCTTGCTGGTCATGAGTCACGTTCTCGCGGCGGTTGCCTGGCCCTACGCCAACGGCCCGCGCCACATCGGCCACGTCTCCGGTTTCGGCGTTCCCTCCGACGTCTTCAGCCGGTACATGCGGATGGCCGGCCACGACGTGCTCATGGTCTCCGGGACGGACGAGCACGGCACGCCCATCCAGGTGCAGGCCGACGCCGAGGGGGCCACCCCGCGCGAGCTGGCCGACCGGTACAACCGGGTGATCGTGGAGGACCTGCACGGTCTCGGCCTGTCGTACGACCTGTTCACCCGCACCACCACCCGGAACCACTACGCCGTGGTGCAGGAGCTGTTCGAGGGGCTCTACCGCAACGGGTACGTCGTGCCGAAGACGACGATGGGCGCGATCTCCCCGTCGACCGGTCGTACGCTGCCGGACCGGTACATCGAGGGCACCTGCCCGATCTGCGGCTACACGAGCGCGCGCGGCGACCAGTGCGACAACTGCGGCAACCAGCTCGACCCCATCGACCTCATCGACCCGAAGTCGAAGATCAACGGCGAGACGCCGGAGTTCGTCGAGACCGAGCACTTCTTCCTGGACCTGCCCGCCCTGGCCGACGTGCTGCGGCAGTGGCTGGACACCCGGGAGGGCTGGCGTCCCAACGTGCTGCGGTTCTCGCGGAACCTCCTCGACGACCTCCAGCCCCGGGCCATCACCCGGGACCTGGAGTGGGGTGTGCCGATTCCGCTGGAGGGCTGGCGTGACCGGTCGGACAAGCGGATCTACGTCTGGTTCGACGCGGTGGTCGGCTACCTGTCCGCCTCGATCGAGTGGGCCCGCCGCTCCGGCGACCCGGAGGCGTGGCGCCGGTGGTGGTCCGCCGACGGGGAGGGCAAGGACGCCCGCGCCTACTACTTCATGGGCAAGGACAACATCGTCTTCCACTCGGTCATCTGGCCGGCGCTGCTCGCCGGCTACTCGGGTGAGGGGTCGCGCGACGGCGAGCCGGGTGGGCTGGGCCGGCTCAACCTGCCCACCGAGGTCGTTTCCAGCGAGTACCTGACCATGGAGGGGCGGAAGTTCTCGTCGTCCCGCCGGGTGGTCATCTACGTCCGTGACTTCCTGGAGCGCTACGACGCCGACGCGCTGCGCTACTTCATCGCGGCCGCCGGGCCGGAGAGCAACGACACCGACTTCACCTGGGCGGAGTTCCTCCGCCGCAACAACGACGAGCTGGTCGCCGGCTGGGGCAACCTGGTCAACCGGTCCATCTCGATGGCCGCGAAGAACTTCGGCGCGATCCCGCCGGTCGACCCGGCCGGGCTCACCGAGGCCGACGAGGCGCTGCTGGCCACCGCCCGGGCCGGCTTCGCCACCGTGGGCGACCTGATCGCCCGGCACCGGCAGAAGCAGGCCATCGGCGAGGCCATGAGGGTGGTCGCCGAGGCCAACCGGTACCTGTCCGAGCAGGCCCCGTGGAAGCTCAAGGACGAGGCCGACAAGCCCCGCATGGGCACCATCCTGCACGTCGCGCTCCAGGTGGTCAGCGACGCGAACACGCTGCTCACCCCGTTCCTGCCGCACTCCGCGCAGAAGGTGCACGAGCTGCTCGGCGGCACCGGGGTGCACGCGCCCATGCCGTCCATCGTCGAGGTGGAGGACCTCGACGGCGGCCCGTCGTACCCGGTGCTCACCGGGGACTACACGCAGGGCGCGCGCTGGGAGTCCGTACCCCTGGAGGTGGGCCGGCCGCTCGCGGCGCCGAAGCCGGTGTTCCGCAAGCTCGACCCGTCGATCGTCGACGAGGAGCTGGCCCGGCTGGGCGGCTGACGGCGGACACGGCGGTGCGGCCCGGGGCACCCCCGGGCCGCACCTCACCCGGCCGACCGCGAGGCCGGCCGTGTCAGGCCCGCGCCCCGCACCCGGCGCGGGCCACGAACCGCGTCAGGCGCGTGCCATGGCCGGCGCGCCGATGAAGTCCATGATCGCCTTGTTGACCTCGGCGGCGTTCGTCCACGGGATGCCGTGCGGGGCGCCCTTCAGCGTGATGAGCTGGCTGCCGGCGAGCATCGGTTGCAACCGCTGACCGGTCACCGCGAACGGCAGCACGTTGTCCTTGTCACCCTGGACGATCAGCACCGGCACGTCGATCTGCGGCAGGTCGCCCCGGAAGTCGGTCAGCCACGCGTCCACACTGTCGTAGGTGGCCTTCGCCGACGCACGCGCGCCGATGTCCCAGTGGGCCCGGTACGCCTCCTGGCTGACCAGCTTCCCCTTGTTCTCGTCCCAGTTGAAGAAGTTGTTGCAGAACTGGGTGAGGAAGGCGAACCGGTCGTCGATGATCGCCTGCTGGAAGCCGTCGAACTTGCTCTTCTCGACGCCCTGCGGGTCGTCGGGGGCCTGGAGCAGGTACGGCGCCAACGGGGCCAGCATGATGGCCCGGTTCACGCGCTGCGATCCGTACGCGCCGAGATAACGGGTCACCTCACCGGTGCCCATCGAGTGCCCGATCAGCATCACGTCCCGCAGATCCAGCTCGGACATCAGGACGTCGAGGTCGGCGGCGAAGGTGTCGTAGTCGTACCCCATCGAGGGCTGCGCCGAGTTGCCGAACCCCCGCCGGTCGTAGGTGATGACCCGGTATCCGGCGTTGAGCAGCGGCATGGCCTGCTTCTCCCAGGTCGCCCCGTTGAAGGGGAAACCGTGGATCAGCACGATCGGCTGGCCGGAGCCGTGGTCCTCGTAGTACAGGTCGATGGGCGCGGAGTTTTCCGTACCCACGGTGATGAACGGCATGCTCTTCTCCTGAAGTCGGGCTCGGTCTCTCCTCGCCCGGCGCATTCCCGCCCGATCCGCCGATATGCCCGCCGCCGCCCGTCCGTGGCCGCTGCTCAGAGCGCGTACGGGAGGTTCACCACCTGGTCGTCCGTGACCTCCGCGCCCGGGGCCCATGTCTCGTAGACGCCCCGGTCGTGGCACTGCGCCCCCGTCACGGCCACCGTTTCCGGATCCGGCCGGCGCAGCCGCAGCCGCAGCCAGCCCGCCTCCTCCCGCAGCACCAGGCAGGGCACCCCCCGCCACTGCGCGACGCGCAGCCGCCGGGCCGCCGCCTCCACCGGATAGCGGGCGGCCCGCGTCATCGCCAGCACCCGGAAGCCGCCGGGCAGGTCACCGACCGCCTCGTACTCGGCGCCGCCGTACAGGCCGACCAACTGCGTGGAGCGGGGCGCCTCGCCGGTCGGCACGTACTCCTGGTCGGGGGAGACCCCGGGGACCGCCGCGAGCAGGTGCCGCCACTGCGGCCCCACCATGCGCAACCAGCCCCGCTGCTCCGCCTGGTAGGTGTAGAGCACCACCTCGACGCCCTCCGCCGGGTACGCGAGCAGGGTCGCGTTCGCCGGCATCGGCAGGTCGGCGAAGTCCCGGGTGACGAACTCCGGGATCAGCTGGCCGCTGCTCGGCACGAAACCGGTGCCCAGCACGGGCGGCCCCACCCGGTCCCGCGGGGACAGCGCGCCCAGGCCCCGGAACGCCTCACCCACCGGCACGTCGTAGTCGCTCGGGTCGGCGGCCCGCCACCGCAGCGCGTACGCCACGTCCGGACCGTCGCGGCCCACCTCACCGTCGGTGCGCAACACGGTCAAGGCGGCCGGCGTACGCAGGTGGGCGACGTCGTGCTCGCGGTAGCAGAAGCCGTGCGGCAGCCAGCCCCGCACGTACCCAGAGAGCTGCCGCGCCGACAGCACCTTGACCATGCGCGTGCCCCGCCGCACCACCGCCGATCTCCGCACCGCGGCGAGGCTGGGGTCGCCGGCCGCGTCCGGGCGCTGGCTCAGCTGCTGCACGTACGCCCAGCCGCGCTCACGGTGCGCCGGCACCATGAGCGGCGGGTCGGGCTCCTCCGCCGGCTCCGGCGCGCCGTGCACCGCGGTGACCTCGGTGACGTGCACGAACCGGCGCCACGGCAGGGCCGAGCCGGGCCGCGGAGACCACTCGAACCCGGGCACCTCGTCGGCGCTGAACAACTCGTAGGCGGCGCCCCGGGCGATCTCCTCCGCCGGGTAGACACCCCCGCCGTACGCCACCCGCAGCCCCGTGCGCTCGCCCGCGTCCCCGCCGGCCGGAGTGACGCCCAGGGCGTCACTGTGCTGCCACGGCTGCTCGATCACCGGGCGACCGTAGAGTCGCACTCGGTAATCGAGGTGAACGTCAGGTGGCGGGCGGATGGACCACCCCCGTGTGTGATCCTTTGGTGGATGACCGAGCCAACCGAACAGACGACGGAGCAGACCGAATCGCGTCGGGCCCGGGCCGCCCGCCGTGCCGGCGAGTTCCCGCCCGCGCCGGAGCCGCTGCCCCGGCCGGTGCTCGACAGCCACACCCACCTGGACATCACCGTCAGCGAGGCCGGCGTTCCCGGGGGCGGTCCCGCCGACGACCCGGTCGCGGCGGCCGTCGCGGTCGCCGCCCGGGTCGGGGTCGACCGCCTGGTGCAGGTCGGCGTGGACGTCCCCTCCTCGCGCTGGGGCGTGGAGACGGCCGAGCGGTACCCGGCCGTCGTGGCCACCGTGGCCCTGCACCCCAACGACGCGCCCCGCCTACCCGACCTCGACGAGGCGCTGCGGGAGATCGAGGCGCTCGCCGCCCACGACCGGGTCCGCGGGATCGGCGAGACGGGCATGGACTTCTTCCGCACCGGCGACGAGGGCCGCGCCGCCCAGGAGGAGAGCTTCCGGGCGCACATCGCCATCGCCAAGCGGTACGGCAAGGCGCTGGTCATCCACGACCGGGACGCGCACGCCGACGTCCTGCGGGTCCTCGACGACGAGGGCGCCCCGGAGACCGTGGTGCTGCACTGCTTCTCCGGCGACGCCGACTTCGCCGCCGAGTGCGTGCGCCGCGGCTACCTGCTGAGCTTCGCGGGCACGGTCACCTTCGCGAGCGCGAAACCGCTGCGGGAGGCCGCCGCCGTGACCCCGCTCGAGCAGATGCTGGTGGAGACCGACGCCCCCTACCTCACCCCGACCCCGCACCGGGGGCGGCCGAACGCGTCCTACCTCGTCCCGCTGACCGTCCGGTCGCTCGCCGAGACCACCGGCGCCGACCTCGACACGCTGTGCGCCGCCATCTCCGCCACCGGCGACCGCGTCTTCGGCCCGTGGTGACCGCGCGCACGGGGTGCGCGCCGGACACGCCCGCCCGCTGCCTACGCTGCTGTCCATGACCGGTCTCCTCGGCCCGGCGGAGATCCGGGAACTGGCCGCCCGGCTGGGCGTCGCGCCCACGAAGAAGCTCGGGCAGAACTTCGTGCACGACCCGAACACGGTGCGGCGGATCGTCACCACGGCCGGGCTCGCCCCCGACGACGTGGCGCTGGAGGTCGGCCCCGGCCTGGGCTCGCTCACCCTGGCCCTGCTCCCCGTGGCCGCGCACGTGCACGCCGTCGAGATCGACCCGGTGCTGGCCGGCGCGCTGCCGGAGACCGCCGCCCGACACGCCGGCCCCGACGCCGCCCGGCTCACCGTGCACCGCGCCGACGCGCTGCGCGTCACCGCCGCCGACCTCGCCGATCCGGCTCCCACCGCGCTGGTGGCGAACCTGCCGTACAACGTGGCCGTGCCCGTGGTGCTGCACCTGCTGGCCGAGCTGCCCGGCCTGCGCCACGGCCTCGTCATGGTGCAGAAGGAGGTCGCCGACCGGCTGGTCGCCGGCCCCGGCTCGAAGGTGTACGGCATCCCCTCGGTGAAGCTCGCCTGGTACTCCCGGGCCCGCGCCGCCGGCCGCGTCCCGCCGAACGTCTTCTGGCCGGTGCCCAACGTCGACTCCGGCCTCGTCGCGTTCACCCGGCGCGAGCCGCCCCGGCCCGACGTACCCCGCGAACAGGTCTTCGCGGTGGTCGACGCGGCGTTCGCCCAGCGACGCAAGACGCTGCGCGCCGCCCTCGCCGGCTGGGCCGGCGGCGCGGACCGAGCCGCCGCCGCCCTCACCGCGGCCGGTGTCGACCCCGGCGCCCGGGGGGAGTCGCTCACCGTCGAGCAGTTCGCGGCCATCGCCGCGTCGGCCCCGGCCGCCACCTCCGCCGGGCAGTAGGCTGGCGCCGTGCCCGCCGACGCCGGCGTCCGGCACCCGCCGCACCTGTACGCGTACGACCTGGTCGACGGCCGGTACGAGCCGGTCGCCGACTCCGCCGAGGAGCTGATCGTGGACAAGCCGTTCGACATCCGCCTGAGCCTGCGAGACATCGCACCGTGACCGAGGCCTGGCGACCGGAGGGCGAGGACGAGCGGCGTGGCGCCAGCGGGCCCGTGAAGGTCCGCGTGCCCGCGAAGGTCAACCTGCACCTCGGCGTGGGACCGCTGCGCCGCGACGGCTACCACGAGCTGAACACCGTCTACCACGCCATCTCCATTTACGACGAGCTGACGGCACGCCGCGGCGACACCCTCACGCTCACCATGGAGGGCGAGGGCGCCGGCGAACTGGCCCTGGACGACTCGAACCTCGTGATCCGCGCGGCGCACGCGCTCGCCGGGTACGCGGGCGTCCTCCCGCACGCCCGCCTGCACCTGCGCAAGCAGATCCCCCTCGCGGGCGGGCTGGCCGGCGGCAGCGCCGACGCGGCCGCCACCCTCGTGGCCTGCGACGCGCTCTGGGGCACCGGCCTGTCCCGCGACGAACTGGCCTCCATCGCCGCCGACCTCGGCTCCGACGTCCCGTTCCTCATCCACGGCGGCACCGCGCTGGGCACCGGGCGCGGCGAGGCCGTGAGCCCCGTCCTGGCCCGCCCCACCTCCTGGCACTGGGTGGTCGGCATCGCCGAGGGCGGCCTCTCCACCCCGGCCGCCTACCGGGAACTCGACCGGCTCCGCGAGGCCGGCACGGCCGGCCCGCCGCTGGGCAGCACCGACCGGCTGCTCGCCGCGCTGCGCCAGCGGGACCCGCGGGTGCTGGCCGCCGCGCTCGGCAACGACCTCCAGGACGCCGCGCTCGCCATGCGGCCGGCGCTCGCCGACACGCTCAAGGCGGGGGAGGCGGCGGGGGCGCTCGCCGGCATCGTCTCCGGTTCCGGGCCGACCTGCGTGTTCCTGGCGACCGACGCGGCGCACGCCGGCAGCATCGCCGCCGACCTCACGGCCGCGGACGTGTGCCGCGACGTGCGCATCGCGCACGGGCCGGTGGCCGGCGCCCGGATCGTCTGACGCCGGGCGGGCCCTCGGAGGGGGGCCGGGCGGCTCCCGCCGGCCAGCCGCCCGACCCGCGCTGGGCGGCCGCCCGACCCGCGCTGGCCGGCCGCCCGACCCGCGCTGGCCGGCCGCCCGGCCTGCCGCTGGCCGACCGACTGGCCCGAAGATCCGCACAGTTTCCCGGATGTTGCTGCCTCCGGCACGCCCGAGGCGACAACTTCCGGGATGTTGCGCGGATCTTGCGCCGGCACGCCACGGACCGCGGGCGCACCGCGGATCGCGGGGCGCCGCGGGGGACCCTCGCCGGACGCACGGACCGTGGGCGCCGCGTACGCTGGGAGGCCAGGCGTCCCGTGCCCGCCGGCACCGGACGCCTTGATCATGGAAGGTAGGTCGTGGCCAACATCGTCAACCTGGACCGGGTGTCCAAGGGCTACGGGGCCGCCGGGCCGCTGCTCACCGACGTCTCGCTCGGCCTGGACGACGCCGACCGGATCGGCGTGGTCGGCCTCAACGGCGCCGGCAAGTCCACCCTGCTGCGGCTGCTCACCCGCACCGAGGACCCGGACGACGGGCGCGTCACCCACCGTCGCGACCTGCGCGTCGCCTGGCTGCCGCAGAACCTCACCCTCGCACCCGACGCCACCGTGCGGGACGTCGTCCTCGGCACCGAGTGGCTCGACGAGAGCATGGGCGCCGAGCACGAGTGGGCCGGCGACGCCGGCGTACGCGCCATCCTCGACGGCCTCGGGATGCCCCACCTCGGCCTCGACCAGCCCGTCGGCCCGATGTCCGGCGGCGAACGCCGGCGGGTGGCGCTCGCCGCGCTGCTCGTCCGCGACTCCGACCTGCTGATCCTCGACGAGCCCACCAACCACCTCGACGTCGGCGGCGTCGACTGGCTGGCCCGGCACCTGCTCGGCCGCAAGGGCGCCCTCGTCGTGGTCACCCACGACCGCTGGTTCCTCGACGCCGTCTGCACCACCACCTGGGAGGTCGCCGACCAGACCGTCCGCGCGTACGACGGCGGCTTCGCCGCCTGGACCCTCGCCCGGGCCGAGCGGGAGCGGGTCGCCGCGGCCGTCGAGGCGCGCCGGCAGAACCTCCTGCGCAAGGAGATCGCCTGGCTGCGCCGGGGGCCGCCGGCCCGTACGTCGAAGCCGCGGTTCCGCATCGAGGCGGCCAACGCGCTGATCGCCGACGTCCCGCCGCCGCGCGACACCATGTCGCTGCAACGGCTGGCCACCGCACGGCTCGGCAAGCAGGTGTACGACCTCACGGACGTCACCCTGCACGCCGGCCCGAAGGAGATCCTGCACGACGTCACCTGGCAGGTCGGCCCCGGCGACCGCGTCGCCATCCTGGGCGCCAACGGCGCCGGCAAGACCACCCTGCTGCGGATGCTCGCCGGCGTCACCCACCCGCACGGCGGCGCGTTCGTCACCGGGTCGACCGTCCGGCCCGCGTTCCTGTCGCAGGAGCTCGCCGAGCTGCCCGGGCACCTGCGCGTGCTGGAGGCGGTCGAGGAGGTGGCCCGCCGGGTCCAGTTCGGCGACCGGGAGATCTCCGCCGCGCAGCTCGCCGAGATGTTCGGCTTCGACGACCGGCGGCTCTGGACGCCCGTCAGCGACCTCTCCGGCGGCGAGCGCCGCCGGCTGCAGATGCTCCGGCTGCTCGCCGGCGAGCCCAACGTCCTTCTCTTCGACGAGCCCACCAACGACCTCGACACCGACACCCTCGCCGCCCTGGAGGACCTGCTCGACTCCTGGCCGGGCACGCTCGTCGTGGCCAGCCACGACCGGTACCTCATCGAGCGCGTCACCGACGTCGTGTACGGGATGTTCGGCGACGGCCGGCTGGTGCACCTGCCCGGCGGGGTCGACGAGTACCTCGCCCGGGCTGCCGCCCGCCCCGGGTCCGCGCGGGCGGAGGCCGTACCGGCGGCCACACCCGAGGCGCCGGCCCGCACCGGTCTCTCCGCCGCCGAGGTGCGGCAGGCCCGCAAGGAGCTGACCCGACTGGAACGGCAGGTCGGCAAGCTGGAGCAGCGCGAGACCGCCCTGCTGGACGAACTCGCCGCGCACGCCACCGACTACGCGAAGGTCGCCGAGCTGGACGGCCAGCTCAAGGACGTACGGGCCGAGCGGGAGCGCACCGAGGAGGCCTGGCTCACCCTCGCCGAGCAGCTTCCCGCCGACTGACCCGGCGCCCGTCCCCGGGCCGACACCGCAGGTGGACCCCCGTGTGCGGCGTCACATCCCGACGTGCGGGAGAATCGTCGGCGACCCTCACCCGAACGGCGTTGGAGACTCAGACATGGCCCACACCCCCGTCAACCATCCCGCGCGGCCGATCTACCGGGCGATCGGCGGGCTGACCGGTCTGTACCTGGTGGTCTTCGGTGTGCTCGGCATCATCGCGAGTGCCGGCAACGAGTTCTTCGCCCAGGACGACACCCGGGTCCTCGGTCAGGGCACGAACCTCGGCTTCTCGGTGGTCAGCATCCTGCTCGGCCTTCTGGTGCTGGCCGGAGTGGCGCTCGGCCGCAACATCGACGTGCTGATCAACACCTGGCTCGCGTACGTCGTGATGGCCATCGGCCTCGCCGGCCTCGCGTTCATCCGGACCGACGCGAACATCTTCAACTTCTCCGTGGTCACGGTCATCGTGGTCATGGTGACCGGCCTCGTGCTGCTGATGGTCGGCATGTACGGCAAGGTCGGCACGGAGGAGGAGAAGGACGCCTGGCAGAAGGCGCGCCTCGTCCTCTGACCCTGCCCGCCACACCCTCTCCGCCCGCCCTGCCGGCGCTTCCCGCGCCGGCAGGGCGGCTTGCTGTGGGGCCTGGACGATTCGCCGGACAACCGGCACCCTTACGCGCGACAATCCTCCGGAACCGGTCATCTCGGGCGGAGGAGAGGCTCATGGCGCACTTTCCGGTCAACCATCCGGCGCGGCCGATCTACCGCGTGCTCTCCGGCCTCATCGGGCTCTACATCCTGGCCTTCGGGGTGTGGGGAGTCGTCCTCACCGCCGGAGAGCCGCTCTTCGGGCGCGAGAGCAACTGGGCGCTCGGACTACGCACCAACCTCGCGTTCTCGCTGGCGTCGCTGATCTTCGGCGCCTTCCTGCTGATCGGCGCCTCCCGGCGCACCAACCTCGGCCACTACATGAACCTGACGGCCGGGATCGTCTTCCTCGTCACCAGCATCCTCATGATGTCGGTGCTGCAGACCGAGGCGAACTTCCTGAACTTCTCCATGTCCACGGTCATCGTGTCCATGATCTTCGGCCTCGTGCTGCTCGGCACCGGCCTGTACGACAAGATCGGCACGCCGGAACACGCCGAACAGGAGCGGATGCTCCGCGCCCACCCCGTCTCCGAGGCCCACCGCCGCTGACCGCCGCGTCGGCCCAGGACCGCGTCGGCCGGATCTCAGCGGCCGCGCGCCCGGATCAACGTGGGCTTCGACTCCAGGTGCGACAGACCGTTCCAGGCGAGGTTCACGAGGTGCGCCGCCACCGTCTCCTTACGCGGCTTGCGCACCTCCAGCCACCAGCGGCCGGTCAGCGCCACCATGCCCACGAGCGCCTGCGCGTACAGCTCCGCCAGCTTCGGGTCGTACCCCCGGCTCTTGAACTCCGCGCCCAGAATGTGCTCGACCTGGTGCGCCACGTCGTTCAGCACGCTGCTGAAATTGCCCGTCGCCGCCATCAGCGGCGACTCCCGGACCAGCACCCGGAAGCCGCTGGTCTCCTCCTCGATGTAGCCCAGCAGCGCCATGGCCGCCTGCTCGAGCAGCTCCCGCGGATGGCCGGCCGTCAACGCCGTGGTGATCCGGTCCAGCAAGGCCCGGACCTCGCGGTCCACCACCACCGCGTACAGGCCCTCCTTGCCGCCGAAGTGCTCGTAGACCACCGGCTTGGAGACCTTCGCCCGGGCCGCCACCTCCTCGATCGAGGTCGCGTCGAACCCCCGCTCCGCGAAGATCAGCCGGCCGATCGAGATCAGCTGCTCCCGGCGCTGCGCCGCCGACATGCGTACGCGGGAGGAGGGCTTGCCGCTCGCGGCCACCGCCCGTCGTCGGTCACTGCCGCCGTCGCCTGGGACATCCGCCATCTCGTCACCTCGCCGGCGCTCGGTGACGCCCTGCCGTGGGATGGTGCCTCCGCTGTGCCCGTTCACCTCGCCGCCTCACTGGCGTACGGCCGGAAGGCGCTCGTGCGCCACCCGACCGTACCCCCCGCCCGCCCGGCCCCCGTGTCGCCGAGCCCCGCGGCATTCCCCCCGCCTCGTTCGGTCACCCGGCCATACTGCCAGGTAGCCGCCGAGCCCATCGCCTTCATTACGGCGCCGTGCGTGACACCAGCTTCGCGGCGAGCCGCTCCGGCTTCGGCCAGCGGACGTCGTACGCCGCGCCCACCTTCTCGAAGAACCAGATCACCCGGGCCGAGATGTCCACCTGGCCGCGCAGGACGCCGTGCCGCGCGCAGGTCGGGTCCGCGTGGTGCAGGTTGTGCCAGCTCTCGCCGAACGAGAGGATCGCCAGCGGCCAGAAGTTGGCCGCCCGGTCACCCTGGCGCATGGCGAACGGCCGCTCGCCGTAGACGTGGCAGACCGAGTTGATCGCCCAGGTGACGTGGTGCAGCAGCGCGACGCGGACCAGGCCACCCCAGAAGAGCGCGGTCAGCGCGCCCTGCCAGGACCAGGTCAGCAGGCCCCCCATCAGGGCCGGACCGAGCAGCGAGATCGTCACCAGCAGCGGGAAGGACTTGTCGACCCGCTTGATGTCGCGGTCGGCGATTAGGTCCGGAGCGAACCGCTCCCGGTTGGACAGCTCGCGGTTGAACATCCAGCCGATGTGCGCGTGGAACATGCCCCGGGTGAGACCCCAGACGCTCTCACCGAACCGCCACGGCGAGTGCGGGTCGCCCTCCACGTCGGAGAACGCGTGGTGCCGGCGGTGGTCGGCGACCCACTGGATGATCTCGCCCTGCACCGCGAGGGAGCCGGAGACCGCGAGCGCCGCGCGCAGCCAGCGCCGGGCCTTGAACGAGCCGTGGGTGAAGTAGCGGTGGTAGCCCACCGTGACGCCGAGCCCCGAGAGCACGTACCAGAAGGCGGCGATGCCCACGTCGGTCCAGCTCAGCCAGCCGCCCCAGGCCACCGGCACCGCGGCGACGAGGGCCACGAAGGGAATCACCACGAACACCCACAGGGCGACGAGGATGGCGGGCGACTGGGCGCCCTGCGTCAGCGGTTTGGGTCCAGAGGCCTTGGGTTCGAGCAGAGCGGTCGACATGGCACCTCGCACAAGGGGTAGGAAGATCAACGAAGCTACGCCTACGTCACCGTAACTTACGGAACCGTAGATCGCACGGCGAAGTTCGCGAACGCTTCTCGTCGTACCGGTGTCCTAGCGTCGGCCCGTGACCGATCCCGTGGCTGCCGAGGTGCGTCGCCTCCGCACCGTCGAACGGCTCTCCGTCCGGGAGATCCGGGCCCGCACGGGCCTCGGCCGCAACCGGGTCTACGACCTGCTGCGGGGGGTGCCACCGCCGGAGTGGACCCGCCGCCCGAACGCGAAGGACGAGCTGCGGGCGCGGGCGGTCGAGCTGCGCGCCCGGGGTTGCTCGCTGTCCGAGATCGCGGCCCGCACGGGGGTGGCGAAGTCGACGGCGTCCCAGTGGGTGCGCGACGTGCCGCTACCGCCCGACGACGACGCCCTACGATCCCGGCGCAGGGCGCACGCGAAGGCGATGTCGGAAGCCCGCTGGGCCGCGCACCGGGCGGAGCGCGATGCGGCCCGGGCCCGGGTGCACGCCGAGGCCGCCACCGTGGTGGGGCCGCTCGACGACCGGGACCTGTTGCTGCTCGGCGCGGCCGTCTACTGGTGCGAGGGCGCCAAGTCGAAGCCGTGGCGACGCGACGACCACGTCCAGTTCATCAACAGCGACTCCGGCCTGCTGGCGCTCTTCCTGCGCTTTCTGGAGAGATGCGGCGTGGACCGGTCCGTCCCGACGTACCGGGTCAGCATCCACGAGACGGCCGACGCCGACGCGGCGACCGACTGGTGGGCGCGGCGGCTGGCCCTGCCACCGGCCCGATTCCGCCGGCCCACGCTGAAGCGGCACAACCCGTCGAGCGTCCGGCGGAACACCGGCCCCGACTACCACGGCTGTCTCGTGATCAACGTGCCGGGCAGTCGCGCGCTCTACTGGCGGATCGAAGGTATGATCGCCGGGCTGTTCGAAAAAGCAGACGACGTGGGCCTTCGGGTAACAGACGGTGAGGCCTGACGGTCATTGGGGTGTGGGGTAACGGCAACCCGCAGGCCTTTGGAGCCTTGAGCTCCTGGTTCGAATCCAGGCACCCCAGCTCACGCTGGTTTATCGGCATTCGCCACGGCCGTGCCAACGGCCGGTTGATGTCTGGTTAGCATGGCCGCGGAAGTGTCGCCGTCCCGACGGGAGCCACGTCGTGCCCCAGCCCCACCTCCGCACCGTTGTCGTGCTCGCCGCCGGTGAGGGCAAGCGGATGAAGTCGGCGTTGCCGAAGGTGCTGCACCCGCTGCTCGGTCGTACGCTGCTCGGTCACGTGCTGAGCGCGGCGGCTCCGCTGAACGCCGACCGGACCGTCGTGGTGGTCGGCCACGGCGCCGACCAGGTCCGCGCGCACCTCGACGAGATCGCCCCGGACGCCGTTCCCGTGCTCCAGGCCGAGCAGCTCGGCACCGGCCACGCCGTGCGCATCGCGCTGGAGGCGGTCCCGGACGCCACCGGCACGGTCGTCGTCATCAACGGGGACGTGCCGCTGCTGCGCCCGGAGACGGTGAGCGCGCTGGTGCACGCGCACGAGCAGGCCGGGGCCGCCGCCACGGTGCTCGCCGCCGAGGTGCCCGACCCGACCGGCCTGGGCCGGATCGTGCGCGGCGCCGACGGCCGGCTGGAGCAGATCGTCGAGGAGCGCGACGCCACGCCGGCGCAGCGTGCCATCCGGGAGATCAACGCCGGCAGCTACGCGTTCGACGTGGCTCGCCTGCGGGACGCGCTGGGCAAGCTCTCCACGGACAACGACCAGGGCGAGGAGTACCTGACCGACGTCTTCGCCCTGCTCGGCTCGGCGGGTGAGCCGGTGACCGTGCACGTGGCGCCGGATCACGTGGAGACGCTGGGCTGCAACGACCGCGTCGAGCTGGCCGGGCTGCGCCGGCTGCTGCGCGACCGGATCAACGAGGGTTGGATGCGCACCGGGGTGAGCCTGCTCGACCCGGAGACCACCTGGATCGACGTGACCGTGGCGCTCGACCGCGACGCGGTCGTCGACCAGAACACGCAGCTGCGGGGGGCCACGGTGGTGGGCTCCGGCGCGGTCGTGGGGCCGGACGTCACGCTCGTCGACACGGTGGTCGGCGAGGGCGCGACCGTGCTGCGCAGCCACGCCGTGGGCGCCGAGGTCGGCCCGGGGGCGAGCGTGGGTCCGTACGCGTATCTGCGCCCGGACGCGCGGCTCGCGGAGAAGTCGAAGGTCGGCACGTTCGTCGAGGTGAAGAACTCCGAGGTCGGTCCGGGCGCCAAGGTGCCCCACCTGTCGTACGTGGGTGACGCGACGATCGGCGCGAAGGCGAACATCGGGGCCGCGACGATCTTCGTGAACTACGACGGTGTGAACAAGCACCGGACGGTGGTCGGCGAGGGCGCGTTCGTCGGCTGCGACACGAGCCTCATCGCGCCGGTCGAGGTGGGCGCCGGGGCGTACGTGGCGGCGGGCAGCGCGATCGCCCAGGACGTGCCGCCGGGCGCGCTCGGTGTGACCCGGGCGCCGCAGCGCAACATCGAGGGCTGGGTGGCCCGGAAGCGGCCGGGGACGGTGTCCGCGGCGGCGGCCGAGCGGGCGTTGCGGGCGGCGGAGGATGCGTCGGCCGGCACCGGGGCGGCAAGTGAAGGTGAGGCAATCCACGGGGATGCCCAGGCGGTGGGCGGGGAATCCGCTGCGGGAGATACTGCAACCGACTAGTCCCCGGCCCACCACCACCGTGCCGGGCACCACCGACCAACGGGAGCAGACGGGCCCATGGGCAGCATCGTCGCCGAAAACCGTAAGAGCCTGATGCTCTTCACCGGACGTGGTTTTCCGGAGTTGGCCAAGGAGATCGGCGAGGTGCTCGGCGTCGCGCCGACGCCGGCCGACGCGTACGACTTCGCCAACGGCGAGATCTTCGTCCGTTACAGGGATTCGGTGCGTGGTTCGGACGCTTTCGTGGTGCAGTCCGTCACGCACGGGGTGAACACCTGGGTCATGGAGACCCTCATCATGATCGACGCGCTGAAGCGCGGTTCGGCCAAGCGGATCACGGTGGTCCTGCCGTTCTATCCGTACTCCCGGCAGGACAAGAAGCACCGCGGCCGGGAGCCGATCTCGGCCCGGCTGATCGCGGACCTGCTGAAGACGGCGGGGGCGAACCGGATCCTCACCGTGGACCTGCACACGGCGCAGATCCAGGGCTTCTTCGACGGTCCGGTCGACCACCTGTTCGCCATGGACGTGCTCGCCGAGTACGTGGAGCGGCGGTACGCGGGCCGCCCCATGACGGTGGTCGCACCGGACTCGGGCCGGGTGCGGGTCGCCGAGCGGTGGACCGACCGGCTGGGCGGGTGCCCGCTGGCGTTCATCCACAAGACCCGCGACCCGCTGAAGCCGAACCAGGTGGTGGCGAACCGCGTGGTCGGTGACGTCGAGGGCCGGGTGTGCCTCATCGTCGACGACATGATCGACACGGGCGGGACGATCTGCCGTGCGGCGGACATCCTCAAGGAGTCCGGCGCGGCCGACGTGATCGTCGCGTCGACCCACGCGCTGCTGAGCGACCCGGCGACGGAGCGGCTGAAGAACAGCCCGATCAGCGAGGTCGTGGTCACCAACACGCTGCCGCTGCCGCCGGAGAAGCAGCTCGACAAGATCACCGTGCTGTCGATCGCGCCGCTGCTGGCGCGCGCGATCCGTGAGGTGTTCGACGACGGTTCGGTGACCACCCTCTTCGGTGGCCTGAGCTGACCCGCGGCGCCCCGCGGCCGGGATCCGCCGCGGGGCGCGCCCCGGGGCCGGCGTGCGAGGCGCGCGCCGGGGGGCGGGCTGCGATGCGGGCCGCGAGGGGCGCTCGGCGGCGGCCGACGCGGGCTCCGGGCACGTTGGGTGGGGACTGGCGGAAGGCGGGGAATCGGCTCGGGTAGACTGGTGCGGTTGCCACGGCGAGGGTGCCCGGCGGGTCGCTGACGAAGCGCCGCACGGAGGCGCCGTCATCGACGCGGTGCTCCGGGCAGTCGTTCATGACGCATGAGCCCCAGCGAGCCCCCCGCCCCAGCACCGCCAGTCGACAAGCCGCCGCAGCGAAGCATCAGGAGTTTCCCCGTGTCCGAGGTAAAGATCAGCGCCGAGCCCCGTACCGAGTTCGGCAAGGGTGGTGCCCGTCGTACCCGCCGGGCCGGCAAGGTGCCCGCCGTGCTGTACGGCCACGGCGAGAAGCCCAAGCACATCGCGCTGCCGGCCCGCGAGTTCGCGGCCGCGATCCGCAAGGGTGGCGCGAACCAGCTCTTCGCCATCGAGGTGAGCGACGGCACCCAGGTGCTCGCGCTGCCGAAGGCGATCCAGCGTGACCCGGTGAAGGACACCTTCGAGCACGTCGACCTGCTGCTCGTCCGCCGGGGCGAGAAGGTCACGGTCGACGTTCCGGTCGAGCTGACCGGCGAGGCCGCGAAGAACACCCTGATCGTGCACGACCACGACACGCTCTCGGTGACCGCGGACGCCACCCGCGTGCCGGACCACCTGGAGGCGTCGATCGAGGGCGCCGAGCCGGGCGTCCAGGTCACCGCCGGCGACGTCGCGCTGCCCGCCGGTGTCGAGCTGGTGGCCGACCCGGAGCTGCCGGTCGCCACGGTGACCGCCGCGCCGACCGCCGAGCAGCTCGAGGCCACGCTGCCCGAGGTCGAGGAGGCCACCGAGGAGGCCGAGGCCGAGGTCGGCGAGGTCACCGAGGGCTCCGAGGGCGCGGACGCTGCTCCGGCCGCCGAGGCTGGGGAAGAGACCGAGGCGCGCGCCCAGGCCTGATCGGGCCGCACCACGTGCGACAGGCGTCCCCGCTCGGTCGGGGGCGCCTGTCGTCGTATCGGGGTTCGGGTGCAAGTGACTGCGGGAAGGGCGGGTCGTGACGGACGAGACGGGGCCGTGGCTGGTGGTCGGCCTGGGTAACCCGGGCCGGGAGTACGCCGGTAACCGGCACAACGTCGGCTTCATGGTGGCGGACCTGCTGGCGCAGCGGGTGGGCGCGAAGTTCGGCCGGCACCGGCGTGCGGTGGCGGAGGTCGCCGAGGGGCGGTTGGGCTTCGGGGGCCCGCGCCTGGTGCTCGTAAAGCCGTTGACCTACATGAACCTGTCCGGCGGGCCGGTGGCGGCGCTGTCCCAGTTCTACAAGGTGGCACCGGGGCAGGTGGTCGCGGTGCACGACGAGCTGGACATCGGCTACGGGCAGTTGCGGGTGAAGTGTGGCGGCGGCGAGGGCGGCCACAACGGGTTGCGCTCGATGACGAAGTCGCTGGGCACCAAGGAGTACGTGCGGGTCCGGTTCGGTATCGGCCGGCCGCCGGGGCGGCAGGACCCGGCCGACTACGTGCTGTCCGACTTCGGGACGGTCGAGCGCAAGGAGTTGGAGTTCCTCGTGGACCGTGCCGCGGACGTGGTGGAGTCGGTGATCACCCGGGGTGTGGAGCCCACCCAGAACCTGTACCACGGCGGCTGAGCGTCGGGCGGGGCGCGCCCGCTCGGGGGTCGTGAGCCGGTAGTCTGCGCCTTTCGGCGTGTGTGACCGGTGACCCGGGTCGCGGCGGACGGCCGGCGACGCCCTGGGCCGCGGCAGGCGACGGGAGCGGATGTCATGGGCAGTCCTCCGATGATCGACGGTGCGTTCGCGCGGTGGCTGGCGGCCCGCGCCGGTCAGGCGCTGCTCGGGCTGCGGGCGGAGATGGGCTTCGCCGATCCGGGGGCGTTGAAGTCGGCGGGGGACAAGGTCTCGCACGACCTGATCCGTACGGAGTTGGCGAAGTGGCGTCCGGGGGACGCGGTGCTCTCCGAGGAGGACGAGGGGTCGCGGCTGGCCTGGGCGGCAGAGGTGACCGCCGGCGCGGTGACGCGGTTGACGGCGGACCGCGTGTGGATCGTCGATCCGCTGGACGGCACCCGGGAGTTCGCCGAGGAGGGCCGGACGGACTGGGCGGTGCACGTGGCGCTGTGGGCGCGTACGGCGCCGAGCCCGCACGGGTTGGTCGCCGGCGCGGTGGGGCTGCCGGCGCAGCACCGGGTGCTCGCCACGGACTATCCGCCGGCGTATCCGCCGATGACGGTGGAGGCGGCGACGGCCGGTGGCCGCATCATCCGGCTGGCGGCGAGCCGGAGTCGCCCGCCGGTGTTCCTCACCGACCTGGCAGAGGACGTGGGGGCGCATCTGGTGCCCATGGGTTCGGCGGGCGCGAAGATCGCCGCGGTGGTGACCGGTGAGGTGGACGCGTACATCCACGCGGGTGGCCAGTACGAGTGGGATTCGGCGGCGCCGGTGGCTGTGGCGTCGGCCACCGGTCTGCACGCTTCCCGGATCGATGGATCTGCGCTGAAATACAACGAGGCGGATCCACGCCTGCCCGACCTGCTGGTCTGTCGCAGGGATCTCGCCCCCCGGTTGCTTGCGGCGTTGCAGAGACATTCCGGGTAGCCTGACGCAAGTTCTTGAGTTCTCCGACCGGGAAGGTCTGGAAATCGGATGAGCGAGCGAATCGAGCCCGGGTCGTGACCGCCCCCGCCTACCAGGTGTCGCACCTGGACGCGTTGGAGGCCGAGAGCGTCTTCGTGATGCGTGAGGTGGTCGCCGAGATGGAGCGGCCGGTGCTGCTCTTCTCCGGCGGCAAGGACTCGATCGTGATGCTCCGGCTCGCGCAGAAGGCGTTCGCGCCGGCGAACGTCCCCTTCCCGGTGATGCACGTGGACACCGGGCACAACTTCCCGGAGGTCCTCGAGTACCGCGACCAGCGGGTCGCGGAGCTGGGCCTGCACCTCGTGGTGGCGAGCGTGCCGGAGGCCCTGGCCACCGGTCTCGTGCGCGAGTCGCCCGACGGGACGCGCAACCGCATCCAGACCCCGGTGTTGCTCGACGCGGTGGAGAAGCACCGCTTCGACGCGCTCTTCGGCGGCGCCCGCCGGGACGAGGAGAAGGCCCGGGCCAAGGAGCGGGTGTTCAGCTTCCGCGACGAGTTCGGCCAGTGGGACCCGAAGAACCAGCGCCCGGAGCTGTGGGCGCTCTACAACGGCCGCCACCACCCGGGCGAGTCGATCCGCGTCTTCCCGCTGTCCAACTGGACCGAGCTGGACGTCTGGCACTACATCGCCCGGGAGCGGATCCCGCTGCCGTCGATCTACTACGCGCACGAACGCGAGGTCGTCGACCGCGACGGGATGCTGTACGCGGTCAACGAGTTCCTCCGCCCGCGGGCCGGTGAGGAGCGGTTCAAGGCGCGGGTGCGCTACCGCACGGTAGGCGACGCGTCCTGCACGGCCGCCGTCCGCTCGGACGCCGACACGGTGGAGAAGGTCATCGCCGAGGTGGCGGCGACCCGGATCACCGAGCGCGGCGCGACCCGCGGCGACGACCGGGTGAGTGAGGCCGCCATGGAGGACCGCAAGCGGGAGGGGTACTTCTGATGACCGCCGAGACCGCCGCGCGGGCCGCGGCCGGGCCGGAGGCCCGACCCATGGACCTGCTGCGGTTCGCCACCGCGGGCAGCGTCGACGACGGCAAGTCGACGCTGATCGGTCGGCTCCTCTACGACACCAAGTCGCTGTTCACCGACCAGTTGGCCGCCGTGGAGGCGGTCAGCGCGGCGCGCGGCGACGAGTACACCAACCTGGCGCTGCTCACCGACGGCCTGCGGGCGGAACGCGAGCAGGGCATCACCATCGACGTGGCGTACCGGTACTTCGCCACGCCGCGGCGGAAGTTCATCATCGCGGACACCCCGGGGCACATCCAGTACACGCGGAACATGGTCACCGGGGCGTCCACGGCCGACCTGGCGCTCATCCTCGTGGACGCCCGCAAGGGCCTCGTCGAGCAGTCCCGCCGGCACGCGTTCCTCTGCTCGCTGCTGCGGGTGCCGCACCTGGTGCTGTGCGTCAACAAGATGGACCTCGTCGACTTCTCGCAGGAGGTGTTCGAGCGGATCGCCGACGAGTTCACCGCGTTCGCGGCGAAGCTCGAGGTGCCCGACCTCACGGTGGTGCCGGTGTCGGCGCTCAAGGGCGACAACATTGTGAGCCGGTCGGCGAACATGCCGTGGTACGAGGGGCCGGCGCTGCTGCACCACCTGGAGCGGGTGCACATCGCGAGCGACCGCAACCTGGTCGACGTGCGTTTCCCCGTGCAGTACGTGATCCGTCCGCAGTCGACCACCGTCACCGACTACCGGGGCTACGCGGGCCAGGTGGCCTCGGGGGTGTTGAAGCCGGGCGACGAGGTCATGGTGCTGCCGTCGGGCTTCACGAGCCGGATCGCCGCCGTGGAGACCGCCGACGGGCCGGTCGCGGAGGCGTTCCCACCGATGTCGGTGACCGTACGGCTGACCGACGAGATCGACATCTCGCGCGGCGACATGATCTGCCGGCCGAACAACGCCCCGGCCGCGGCGCAGGACATCGAGGCGATGGTGTGCTGGATGGACGAGACCCGTCCGCTCCAGGTCGGCGGCCGGTACGCCGTCAAGCACACCACCCGGTCGGCGCGGGCGATCGTGCGGGGCCTGCACTACCGGCTCGACATCAACTCGCTGCACCGCGACGAGTCGGCGGCCGAGCTGCGGCTCAACGAGATCGGCCGGGTCCGGCTGCGCACCACGGTCCCGTTGCTGGCCGACGAGTACCGGCGCAACCGCACGACCGGCGGTTTCGTCATCATCGACGAGACCACCAACCGCACGGTGGGCGCCGGCATGATCGTGGAGGCTCGCTGAGGTTCCCCGGCCCGCCAGCCGGCGGGCCGGGAGGAGGGTGTCAGTCGAGGCGGGCTGCGCCGGCGGCGGGGAGCACGGTGACGTGCGTGGGGGCCTGGAAGCCCTTGTCGGCGTACGCGGTGGTGACGGCGTCCGCGACCGCGTCGGCGGCGTCCGCCCCGACCAGGGCGAGGACGCAGCCACCGAAGCCGCCGCCGGTCATCCGGGCGCCGAGCGCGCCGGCCCCGAGCGCCGCCTCGACGGCCGTGTCGATCTCCGGCACGGTGATCTCGAAGTCGTCGCGCATCGAGACGTGGGACGCGGTGAGCAGCGGCCCGATCTCGCGTGTCCGGCCGGCGCGCAGCAGCGCCACCGTGTCGAGCACCCGCTGGTCCTCGGTGACCACGTGCCGCGCCCGGCGCCGGGTCTCCGGGTCGTCGAGGCGGGCCAGCGCGGCGTCGAGCTGGTCCACGCCGACGTCGCGCAGCGCGCGTACGCCGAGCCGCTCGGCCGCGGCCTCGCAGGACCGGCGGCGGGCCGCGTACTCCCCGTCGGCGTGCCGGTGCGGAGCCCGGCTGTCGACCACGAGCATGGCGAGCCCCGCGGCGTGCAGGTCGAACGGGATGTGCTCGACCTCCTCGGTGCGGCAGTCGAGGAACAGCGCGTGCCCGTCGCGGCAGCGGATGGCGGCGGACTGGTCCATGATCCCGGTCGGCGCGCCGACGTAGGCGTTCTCGGCGCGCTGGGCGAGCCGGGGCTGCCGCTCGGCGGGCAGGTCGAGGCCGCCCAGGTCGACGAGGGCGGTCAGCACGGCGGCCTCGAGCGCGGCGGACGAGGAGAGCCCGGCGCCGAGCGGGACGTCGGAGGCGATCGCCAGCCGGGCACCGGGCACGTCGTGGCCGGCCTCGCGCAGCGCCCACACGACGCCGGCGACGTACGCGCCCCAGTCGGTGACGCGGCCCGGCTCGGCGACCTCGTCGGCGCCGAAGTCGATCGTCTCGCCGGACAGCTCGGACCAGACGGTCCAGCGGGGGCCGGCCTGCGGCTGGGCCGCGGCCACCGTCCGCAGTGGCAGCGCGAAGGGCAGCACGAAACCGTCGTTGTAGTCGGTGTGCTCGCCGATGAGGTTGACCCGTCCGGGCGCGGCCCAGCGGCCGGCGGGCGACCCGCCGAACTCCCGCTCGAAGCCGGCGGCGGCGCGGTCGGCGACGTCGGTCATGCCTGCTCCAGGATGTGCGTGCGGTAGAAGGCCCAGGCGTCGCCCACCATGTCCTGCAGGGTGGGCTTGCGCGGCACCCAGCCCAGTTCCTCGCGGGCGAGGCGGGAGGAGGCCACCAGTTCGGCGGGGTCGCCCTCGCGGCGCGGCGCGATCTCGACGGGCAGCGGGTGGCCGGTGACCTCGCGGACCACGTCGACCACCTGGCGGTTGGTGAAGCCGTTGCCGTTGCCGAGGTTGTAGATCCGGTGCTGGCCGGGGGTGGCCGCGTCGAGCGCGAGCAGGTGCGCCCGGGCCAGGTCGGCCACGTGGATGTAGTCGCGGACGCAGGTGCCGTCGACGGTGGGGTAGTCGTCGCCGAAGAGCTGGAGCTTCTCGCGCCGGCCGGCGGCGACCTCCAGCGCGATCGGGATCAGGTGGGTCTCCGGGTCGTGCCGCTCGCCGAGGGCGACGTCGCCGTCGAGGTGGGCGCCGGCGACGTTGAAGTAGCGCAGGGAGACGGCGGCGAGCCCGTGCCCGATCGCCTCGGAGGTGAGCGCCATGTCGACGGCGAGCTTGGTCGCCCCGTACGTGTTGGTGGGCGCCTTGACGGCGGTCTCCGGGATCGGCAGCTCGGTGGGGTTGCCGTAGACGGCGGCCGTGGAGGAGAAGACGAGGCGGGGCACGCCGGCGGCCCGGACGGCGTCGAGCAGCGCCAGCGAGCCGACCGTGTTGGTGTGCCAGTAGAGCTCGGGCTTGACCATCGACTCGCCGGCGGCGATGAGGGCCGCGAAGTGCAGCACCCCGTCGAAGCCGGCCTCCCGGGTGATCACCCTGGCCGCGTCGTGCACGGGCGCGTCGACGTGGACGGCGTCGGGGGCGAGGGACTCCCGGTGCCCGGTGCGCAGGTCGTCGAGGACGACCACCTCGTGGCCGGCGTCGAGCAGCATCCGGGTCACCACGCTGCCGATGTAGCCGGCGCCGCCGGTGACGAGCAGTTTCACGTCGTTGCCTCCTGCCTGCCGGCCCGGGAGCGGCCGGTGTCGGTGCTCACCCTACGGGCGCGTCCGGCCGCGCCCATCCGAACCTGATTTCATCATAAACTCTCACGATCCAACAGAGTTGAACATGGCCCGTGAGTGCCGAAGCCCGGCGTCGGAACGTCCCGGTGTCTACCATCTCTGGCATGCGGGAAGCGGGCGGTCCCGAGCGCCGGCGGCGCGGGCGGCGACGGGTCGGCCCCGAACCGGGGCCCGTCGCCCGGGCCGTGGCGCGGGTGGTGGTCCGCGCCGCCGACGCCGCCACACGGCTCGTCACCGACCTGCTCGGAGCCAGTCCGGCGGCGGGCCGGGAGCGGATCAGCGAGGCCGAGCTGCGGGACCTGGTGGCCGCCAACACGCGGCTCGACGCGGACGAGCGCCGCATCATCGACGAGGTCCTGGTGGCCGGCGCGCGGCTGGTCCGTGAGGTGATGATGCCCCGGACGGAGGTCGTCTTCCTCCCCGGCGGGCTGACCATCGCCGAGGCGGCCCGGCTGGTGCGGGTCGAGACGCACACCCGCTACCCGGTCACCGACGGCACGCACGACGACGTGGTGGGCTTCGTCCACCTGCGCGACGTGCTGCTCCGGCCGGACGCCGACCCGTGCGTGACCGTCGGCGAGCTGACCCGCGAGGTGAAGCAGCTGCCCGGCAGCAAGCGGGTGCTCGCCGCGCTCACCGAGATGCGCCGCGAGGGGCACCACCTCGCCGTGGTGGTCGACGAGTACGGCGGCACGGCCGGCATCGTCACGCTGGAGGACCTCATCGAGGAACTCGTCGGCGAGATTCACGACGAGTACGACGACGCGCCGGACCCGGCGCACGCCGGGCTCCCCGCCGTCGTCGACGGCCGGCTCAACCTGGCCGACTTCGCCGAGCGCACCGGGATCCCGCTGCCGGCCGGGCCGTACGAGACGGTCGGCGGGTTCGTGATGGCGGCGCTGGGCCGGCTCCCGGTCGCCGGTGACGAGGTGCCCGTCGCCGCGGGGCCCGCCGACGCCGGCGCGCCCGAACCGGGCGACCCGACCGGCGGCTGGCTGCTGCGGGTGCTGGCGCTGGAGGGCCGCCGCGTGGCCCGGATCGCCGTGTCCGCCGTACGCCTGCCGGAGCAGCGCCGCGAGGCCACGGCGCCGGCGGCCGCAGGCGGAGGCCGACCCGCCGGCCCGTCATGACGCGCGCCCGGGCGTGCTGACAGAATTGGCGGCATGCCCGACGTTCCCGCCCGTCCCCGCGTCTTCTCCGGCATCCAGCCGACGGCCGACTCGTTCCACCTCGGCAACTATCTGGGCGCGCTGCGGCACTGGGTGGCGTTGCAGGACACGCACGACGCGTTCTACTGCGTGGTCGACCTGCACGCGATCACCGCGGGGCACGATCCGGCGCTGCTGCGCCAGCGGTCCCGGGTGGCCGCCGCGCAGCTCTTCGCGATGGGCATCGACCCGGAGCGCAGCACCCTCTTCGTCCAGTCGCAGGTGCCCGAGCACCCGCAGCTGGCCTGGGTGCTCGGCTGCATCACCGGGTTCGGCGAGGCGAGCCGGATGACCCAGTTCAAGGACAAGTCGCAGAAGCAGGGCAGCGAGCGCTCCAGCGTCGGCCTGTTCACCTACCCGATCCTCCAGGCCGCCGACATCCTGCTCTACCAGGCCGACGCGGTGCCCGTGGGTGAGGACCAGCGGCAGCACCTGGAGCTCTCCCGCGACCTGGCCCAGCGGTTCAACACGATGTTCGGCAGGACCTTCACCGTGCCCGCGCCGCACATCGTGAAGGACACCGCGAAGATCACCGACCTGCAGGACCCGACGGCGAAGATGTCCAAGTCGTCGTCCTCGCCGGCCGGCATCATCGACCTGCTCGAGGAGCCCGCCCGCACGGCCAAGAAGATCCGCTCCGCGGTCACCGACACCGGCCGGGAGATCGTCTTCGACGCCGAGGGCAAGCCCGGCATCACCAACCTGCTGACCATCCACTCCGCGCTGAGCGGCCGCGGCATCGACGACCTCGTGGCCGCGTACGCCGGCCGGGGGTACGGCGACCTGAAGAAGGACCTGGCCGAGGTGGTCACCGAGTTCGTCCGCCCGATCCAGGAGCGCACCCGCGGCTACCTGGACGACCCGGCCCAGCTCGACAAGCTGCTGGCCTCCGGCGCGGAGAAGGCCCGTGCCGTGGCGGGCGCGACGCTGCGCGACGCGTACGAGCGGGTGGGGTTCTTCCCGCCGGTGCGCGGCGAGTAACGCCGCGGCGCGGGACGGGTGGACGGGCCGTTGGCCGGGAAGGTGGCGCGCAGCGTGGAGCGCAGGGACGAAGCGCCGGGGGAGGGCGACGTCATCCAGATCGGGGTGGCCGTCGACATTCCCGAGCCGTGGGGCGGCCAGCTCACCCGGCGGCGCGCGGAGGCCGGCGACCCGCAGGCGGCGGACATCCCGGCGCACGTGACACTGCTCGGGCCGACCGAGATCCCGGTGGTCACCCTGCCGGCCGTCGAGCGGCACCTGGCCGCCGTCGCGGCCGCCCACCTGCCGTTCACCCTGCACCTGCGGGGCACCGGCACCTTCCGCCCGGTGACCCAGGTGGTCTTCGTGGCGGTGGCGGCCGGGATCAGCGAGTGCGAGCTGCTCGCCGCGGCGATCCGCGCCGCCCCCGAGCTGCGCCGCGAGGCGCGCTTCCCGTACCACCCGCACGTCACCGTGGCGCAGGACGTGGCGCCGGAGGCGCTCGACAAGGCGTACGAGGACCTTGCCGACTTCTCCGCGATGTTCGAGGTGGAGGCGTTCACCCTCTTCTCCCACAGCGGACAGGCGCGCTGGCAGCCGCGCCGGGACTTCCGGCTGGGCTGACGGGCGCGCCCGCGACGGTTACCCCCACACCGGGCCCACATCGGCGAGGATGACGGGCGTGAACGTGATCGGCCGGATCGAGGCGGCGATCGACCGCCGGGTGAGTGTCGCCCGCGGCCGGTCGCCGGTCTTCGACCACGTCTGGCGTGCCGGCGCGCTCTACGCCCAGGTGCTCGGCGGCCGGCTCGCGGCGGCCATCGCCTACTACGGCTTCTTCGCGGTGTTCGCGCTGGCCCTCGTCGTGTACGCCATCTTCGGCGCGACGCTGGACGACGGCGACGAGTTCAGCGTGGCGGTGGGCGACTTCCTCCAGCAGAACCTGCCCTTCCTCGACCCGGCGCAGATCGCCGACAGCAGCGGCACGGTCGGCATCATCGGCCTCATCATCCTGACCTTCACGGGGATCGGCTGGATCGAGGCCATCCGCTCCTCCCAGCGGCTCCTGTACGGGCTCAACCAGCAACCCGGCAACCTGGTGATCCGCCGGCTGGTCGACATCGGCGTGATGATCATCGTCTTCGTGCTGCTCGGCGCGTCGGTGGCGGCCGTGGACGCGCTGGAGTCGGTGCTGCGCTTCCTGCTGCGCAGCACCGGGTCGCTCGGTCTCACCACGTTGAGCGCGGTGCTCAGCGTGCTCGTCAACGCGGTGCTCGCCGCGCTGCTGCTGGTCGCGGTGCCCCGGCTGCGGATGAGCCGGTCCCGGCTGCGCCCCGTGGTGTGGCTGGTGGCGGTCGGCATCACGCTGCTCAACACGGTGGGCCGCTACTACGTGGTGCGCACCGAGCGGAACCCGGCCTACACGGTGGTCGCCGGCGCGGTGGGCCTGCTGCTCTACCTCTACCTGCTCAACCAGCTGCTGCTCTTCGGCGCGGCGCTCGCCGCGACCAGCACCCGGGGGCGGGTGGTGGACCTCGCGGAGGGCCCGGCGCCGCCCGACCTCGACGAGGACATCGCCCCCGGCGCCCCCGGCGGCGCCGGATGAGTGGGGAGGACCCGAAGTTGCTGATCTCCGTCGACCTCGACTCGTCCGTGCCTCCGTACGAGCAGGTGCGGGCGCAGGTCGCCGGGATGATCGGGGACGGGCGGCTGCCGGTGGGCACCCGCCTGCCCACCGTGCGGCAGCTCGCCGCCGACCTCAACCTCGCGCCGAACACCGTCGCCCGGGCGTACCGGGAGCTGGAGGGCGCCGGGCTGCTCGAGACCCGGGGCCGCAACGGCACGTTCGTCGCTCCCGGCCGGGACGACGCGACGGACCGGTTGCAGCGCGCCGCCGCCGACTACGCGGCCCAGGCCCGCCGGCTCGGCGTGCCACCCGCCACGGCGCTCGCGCTGGTCCGCGCGGCCCTGGACGCGTCCCGGCCCGGCTGAGCGCCGTGGACGACAGCACCCTGGGCGGGTGGATCGGGGGAATGCGCCCCCAGCCACCCGGTGGGACGGACCATGATGGGCCGGTGGGCGCACTCGTGACGTTGGACCTGCCGAGCGACTCGCCGATGCTGGGCCTGCCGTGGATCATCACGTTCGGGCCGCTCGGCGACGACGACGAATGGGAGCCGGTGGTGTGCGGCCCGTACGAGCGCCCGCACGCTCTCGCGCTCGCCGAGGCGGTGGTGGCCGAGGAGCAGCTGATGGCCGTCGTCGAGCCGCTGCTGCCGGCGCTGTCCGCCGAGGAGATCCGCAGCGAGATCGCCGCCGCGCAGATCGCGGCGGCCGACGAGGCGGCCCAGGTCGACGAGGCCGACCTCTACGGCGACTTCGAGGACACGATCGACGAGGAGTTGGACGCCGCGGCGGACGAGGCCGGCCGGGGCGAGCCGACCGAGCCGCCGACGGAGGCCGAGTTGCGCGCGGGTTTCCGCCGGATCGCCGAGATCCTCACCGCCAAGGGGGCGTGACCGCCGCGCGTGGGACCGGCCGGCCCGCGCCGCGGGGGCGAACAACGCGCCGCGCGCGGGCGGCGCGACCCGCCGGCCGCGCGCGAGCCGCCCGACCCGCGCGCAGGCGGCGCGACCGCCGGCCGCTCGACCGCGGACTCCGCCGCGCGCCTCAGGGGCGGCGGGCCGGCGCGTGGTCGAGGACGCAGAACTCGTTGTCCTCCGGGTCGGCGAGCACCACGAACTGCTCGTCGCCGGTCTGCCCCACGTCGGCGTGCCGAGCGCCGAGGTCGATGAGCCGCCGCACCTCGGCGGCCGGGTCACCGTCGCTGACCAGGTCGAGGTGCAGCCGGTTCTTGGCCCGCTTGGCGGTGCCGGAGCCCTGCAACCACACGGTCGGGCCGGTCCCGCCCGGCGGCGGGTAGAGCTTCGCGCTGCCGTCACCGCCCTGGTCGACGGTGTAGCCGAGCGCGGCGGACCAGAACGCCGCCATGCAGTCGACGTCCTCGACGTCGAGCGTGTACTGCGCCACCCAGGCAACCATGCGCCACCTCCCACGCGACCGTCCTCCCGCCGTACCCCGCCGTCGCGGCGGCGACACGTGACGGGCCACTGTGGTCCGGGGCGCGCCGACGGACGCCGGCGCCCCCCGGAGCGGACCCCCGCGAGGCGCCGGCGCCACCTCACCCCCCACCACAAGGGGTCGGTGCCCCAGCCGCCCGTCGGCGCGGAGCACGACGGACGACCAGGTCGAGAACGGCTTACCCGCTCAGCGCCGTTCGAACCAGGCAGCCGAGTCCACCGGCAGCAGGCGACCGCCGTCCCGCGCGGTGAGCGGCTCACTGGCGACGAGCGGGTCGCCGTACCCGTCGACGGGGGCCGGGCCGCCGCTGATGTTGACGACGCACGTGAGCACCGTGCCGGCGGCGGCGCGGGAGAAGGCCAGCACGCCGGGCCCGGTCTCCAGCCAGGTCACGTCGCCCGCGTCGGCGGCCAGCGCGGGATGCGCGCGCCGGATCCGGAGCGCGTCGCGGTACAGCTCCAGGGTCGAGCCGGGCGCGCCGGTCTGGGCGGCCACCGAGAGGGCGCCCCAGGTGGCCGGCGCCGGCAGCCAGCTCAGGTCGCAGCCCTGCGGCCCGAAGCCGTACGGGGGCAGCTCGCCGTTCCACGGGATCGGGACCCGGCACCCGTCCCGGCTTTCGCCGGTGCGCCGGAACGCCGGGTCCTGGCGCAGCTCGTCGGGCAGGTCCAGCACCTCGGGGAGGCCCAGCTCCTCGCCCTGGTAGAGGTACGCGCTGCCGGGCAGGGCGAGCATCAGCAGGGTGGCCGCGCGGGCGCGGCGCAGCCCCTCGGGCCCGTCCCCGTAGCGGGTGACGTGCCGCTGCTTGTCGTGGTTGGAGAGCACCCAGGTGGTGGGCGCGCCCACGATCGCCGATTCGGCCAGCGCGGTGTCGATGACCTTGCGGAACGACTCGGCCGACCAGGTGGCGTCGAGGAAGTCGAAGCTGAAGGCCTGGTGCAGCTCGTCCGGGCCGATGTAGCGGGCCAGCCGCTGCGGCGTCTCGGCCCAGGCCTCGGCCACCGCCATCCGGCCGCCCGGGTAGCTGTCCAGGATCGGCCGCCAGGCGCGGTAGATGTCGTGGACCTCGTCCTGGTCGAAGTAGGGCAGCCGGCCCTTGCCGAGCAGCTCGACCTGGCGGCGGCCCGTGGTCAGTGTGCTGAAGCCGACGTCCGGCAGCCCCTCCGCCTTGATCATTCCGTGTGCCACGTCGATCCGGAAGCCGTCCACGCCGCGGTCCAGCCAGAAGCGCAGGACGTCCTCGAACTCGGCACGCACCTCGGGGTGGCGCCAGTTGAGGTCGGGCTGGGCCGGGTCGAACAGGTGCAGGTACCACTGGCCGTCCGGCAGCCGGGTCCACGCCGGCCCGCCGAAGATGCTCTCCCAGTCGTTGGGGGGCAGCTTCCCGCCCTCGCCCCGGCCGTCGGCGAAGAGGTAGCGCTCGCGCTCGGCCGAGCCGGGGCCGGCCGTCAGGGCGGCCTGGAACCAGGGGTGCCGGTCGGAGGTGTGGTTGGGGACCAGGTCGACGATGATCCGCAGCCCCAGGGCGTGCGCGTCGGCGATCATCGCGTCGAAATCGGCGAGGGTGCCGAACAGGGGATCGACGTCGCGGTAGTCGGCCACGTCGTAGCCGCCGTCGACCATGGGCGACGTGTAGAAGGGGGTCAGCCAGAGCGCGTCGACCCCGAGGTCGCGCAGGTACGGCAGCCGCCGCCGGACGCCCTCCAGGTCACCGATGCCGTCGGCGTTCGCGTCGGCGAAGCTGCGGACGTAGACCTGGTAGACGACGGCGGAGCGCCACCAGTCGTGGTCGGCGTTAGGCGGGGTGCGGTCGCTGGCGGCCGGCGGGGTGGCGTGGCTGGCGGTCATCGGCGGAGTCCCCGTTCTCGGGATCGGGCGGTGGGCACCCGGCGCGACGCGGGCGGCACGGGCGTCCCCGCAGGATGCCGCCCGACCGTTGCAAGAGTCAACCAGTCCTTGCGCAAGAAACGGGCAAGGCTGACCGTGGAAGGCGGGCGACGGCGACCGGGGCCGGCGGGTCGGAAGCGCCGATGGCCTGGGCGATCCGGCCAAGATCCGCGCACCATCAGGGATGTTGTGGGGTCCGGCGCCCGGGAGGGCGCAATATCAGGGATGTTGTGGGGTCCGGCGCCGGCACGGAGACAACTTCCGGGACGCGGATCTTCCCCGGCCCACCCCGGGACCCGCACCAACGTGGCGCAGGGGCTTCCGGGCAAGGCTCGCCGCGGAACCCGACCCGCCGGTCGCCCGCCCTCGGCCCCGGCCGCCGGTCGGGCGCTCAGGCCGGTACGGCCAGGGTGGGCGGGCTCGGCCGGCGTCGGGTGGAGCCGCCGCCCGCCGCCGGGGCCACCAAAGTGGAGCCGCCACCCGCCGCCGGCGCCACGGCGGTGGAGCCGCGCACCACCAGCTCGGGCCGGAACAGGTACTCCGAGTGCGGCGCCGCGTGCCCGTTGATCTCGTCGACCAGCGCGCGGACGGCGGCCACGGCCATGGCGGCGACCGGCTGCCGCATGGTGGTGAGCGGCGGGTCGGTGAAAGCCATGAGCGGTGAGTCGTCGTAGCCGACCACCGAGAGGTCACCCGGAACCGTGAGGCCGCGCTGGCGAGCGGCCCGGACGGCGCCGAGGGCCATGAGGTCCGAGCCGCAGACGACTCCCGTGACGCCCCGGTCGAGCAGCCGCCCGGCGGCCGCCTCGCCGCCCTCCACACCGAACAGGGTCAGCTCGGCGAGCGCGTCCAGTTCGGACTCCGGCAGCCCGGAGAGCCGGGCCATGGCGTTACGCCAGCCGGCCACCTTGCGGCGTACGGGCACGAACCGGTCGGGGCCGGTGATGAGGCCGATCCGGCGGTGTCCGAGGGCGACCAGGTGCGCGACGGCCAGCTCGGCGGCCTCGCCGTCGTCGCAGGAGACGAAGGGCGCGGCGACGTCCGGCACGTACCCGTTGATCATCACGATGGGCAGCGGCCGGGCGATGAGCGCCCGGTAGCGGTCGTGGTTGGCCGCCGTGTCGGCGTGCAGGCCGGAGACGAAGACGATCCCGGAGACCTGCCGGTCGAGCAGCATCTCGACGTACTCGTCCTCGGTGACCCCGCCCGCCGTCTGCGTGCAGAGCACCGGCGTGAAGCCGCTCTGCGCGAGGGTCGACTCGATGACCTGGGCGAACGCCGGGAAGATCGGGTTGTCCAGCTCCGGCACGACCAGGCCCACGAGACCGGCGCTGCGCTTTCGCAGCCGGGCCGGGCGCTCGTAGCCGAGCACGTCGAGGGCGGTGAGGACGGCCTGCCGGGTCTCCGGGGCCACGCCGGGGCGATCGTTGAGCACCCGCGACACCGTGGCCTCGCTGACGTCGGCCTGTTGGGCGATGTCGGACAGTCGAGCGCGCATGGCGGCACTTTAGCCCACCGGCAAGTTCTTGCGTACAGCTCTGCAAGCCCTTCCATTCCCTGAAACCCCTTGCTAGCGTCCGGGCAACACGCGAGAGCAGCGGCGCCGCCTACGCGCGCCGGTTGGCAAGAACTTTCCGAGCTTTCCCCTGGCGGGGCCCCTTCCCCCGGCGGCCCCGCGTGAAAACGACAGGAGTACCGATGCGCATCCGTACGGCGGGTGTGGTCGCCGTCTTCGCCCTGGCGCTCGCCGCCTCGGGCTGTGGCGGCGGCAGCGACGAACCGGCCACGAAGGATTCCCCCAAGGCCGCGGCCGGCAAGCTGGTCATCTGGGCCGACGACAAGCGGACCGCCGCCCTCAAGCCGTTCGCCGAGAAGTTCGGCCAGGAGAACGGCGTCACCGTCGAGGTGCAGGCCGTCTCGAAGGACCTGCAGACCAACTTCGTGACCGCCTCGCAGCAGGGCAGCGGGCCGGACGTGGTGGTCGGCGCGCACGACTGGATCGGCAACCTCGTGCAGAACGGCTCGATCGACCCGGTGCAGCTCGCGGCCGACCAGAAGAGCGCGTTCCACGAGACCGCCGTGAAGGCCGTGACCTTCAACGGCCAGCTCTACGGCGTGCCGTACGCCATGGAGAACCTCGCGCTGATCCGCAACACCGCGCTCGCACCCGAGGCGCCGAAGACCATCGAGGACCTGGTCGCCACCGGCAAGCGGCTCAAGGCCGAGAAGAAGGCCAGCGAGATCCTCTGCCTCCAGTCCGGCCAGAACGGCGACGCGTACCACATCTACCCGCTCTACACCTCGGCCGGCGGCTACCTCTTCGGCACCGCCGCCAACGGCGACTACGACCCGAAGGACCTGGGCGTCGGCAAGCCGGAGTCGATCGAGGCGTTCAAGAAGATCGGCGCGCTCGGCGAGAAGGGCGAGGGAGCGTTGAAGCGTTCCATCACCCCGGAGAACTCGATCGCCACCTTCACCGGCAAGAAGTGCGCCTTCCTGGTCTCCGGCCCGTGGGCCATCGCCGACGCCAAGAAGGCCGGCATCTCGTACGACATCTCGCCGGTTCCCGGCTTCGCCGGCGGCAAGGAGGCCCAGCCGTTCGTCGGGGTGCAGGCGTTCTACGTCGCGGCGAAGGGCAGGAACAAGGCGCTCGCGCAGGAGTTCGTGACCAACTACGTGACCCGGCCGGACCTCGCCGTGGCGCTGTACCAGGCCGAGCCCCGGCCGCCGGCGCTCACCGCGGCGCTGGACCAGGTCAAGGGCACCGACCCGGACCTGACCAAGTTCACCGAGGCCGGCAGGAACGGTCAGGTCCTCCCGGCCATCCCGGCGATGGCCGCCATCTGGGACCCGTTCGGCAAGGCGGAGGCCGCCGTCATCGGCGGCGCCGACCCGGCGCGGACCATCACGTCGGCCGGCAACACGATCGCAGGCCAGATCAAGTAATGAGCACGTCGCTGTCCGGCCCGGGCCCCGCGGGGGTCCCGGGCCGGGAGCCCGTCGGCTCCCGGCCCGCGAGGCGCCGCACCGCGCGTGAGCACGCGCCGACCACCGTGACCGGCCTCGCGGTCAAGGTGGTCCTGCTCGGCCTCGTGGCCGGGATCGCGATCTGGGCGGCTTTCCCGCTGGTCGACGCCGGGAAGTGGATGGGCGTGGCCCTGGTGGCGGCCACCACGGCGGGGCTGTTCTACCTGTACCTGACCCGCCGGCACGTGCCCGCCAAGTACCTCGTCCCGGGCACGCTCTTCCTCGTCGCGTTCCAGGTGTTCCCGGTGCTCTACACGGCGAGCACCGCGTTCACGAACTTCGGCGACGGGCACCGCGGCAGCAAGGAGGAGGCGGTCGTCGCCATCCAGACCGCCTCCGTGAAGCAGGTGCAGGGCTCCACCGAGTACGCCCTGTCCGTCGCCACCGAGGGCGATCCCGCCACCGGGCCGCTGGTCTTCCTCGTCACCGACCCGGCCACCGGCGCGGTGTCGGTCGGCGACGCCGAGGGGCTGCGCCGCCTCGACGCCGGCGACGTCACGGTGGCCCCCGGTGGGAAGGTCACGGCCGCCGACGGTTACACCGTGCTGAACGTCGGCCAGGCCAGCGCCCGCAGCCAGGAGATCACCGAACTGGTGGTGCCGACCGCCGGAGGCGCGCTGCGCTCCGCGGGCCTGTCCCGCGCCTACGAGGGCAAGGCGGTCCGGGCGTACGACGCGGGGTGCGACTGCATCCGCGACGCCGAGACCGGCCGGACCTGGACCGCCGACGAGTCGACGGGCACGTTCGTGGCCGCCGACGGGGAGCGGCTGGCCCAGGGCTGGAAGGTCGGCGTGGGGCTGCGCAACTTCACGCGCGTGCTCACCGACGAGACCATCTCCGGCCCGTTCCTCGGCACGTTGGTCTGGAACTTCGCGTTCGCCCTCGGCTCGACGGGCGGCACGTTCCTGCTGGGCACGTTCGTGGCGCTGGCCCTGCACTCGCCGCGGATGCGCGGCACCAACCTCTACCGGGTGCTGCTGATCCTGCCGTACGCCATGCCGTCGTTCGCGATGCTGCTGGTCTGGCGGGACATGTTCAACACCGACTTCGGCCTCGTCAACGACCTGTTCGGGCTGAGCGTGAACTGGTTCGGCCAGGAGTGGTCGGCCCGCGCCGCGGTGCTGCTCGTGCAGCTCTGGCTCGGCTACCCGTACATGTTCCTGGTGGCCACGGGCGCGCTCCAGGCCATCCCGCGCGAGCTCACCGAGGCGACCTCCGTCGACGGCGCCTCGCCGTGGCAGTCGTTCCGGACGGTCACCCTCCCGCTGCTGCTGGTGGCGCTCTCGCCGCTGCTGATCTCGTCGTTCGCGTACAACTTCAACAACTTCAACGCGATCTACCTGACCACCGAGGGTGGGCCGTTCCCCGCCGACAACCCGACCAACGGCGCCACGGACCTGCTGATCACCTACACGTACCGGCTGGCCTTCGGCGGGCAGGGCGCCGAGTTCGGGTTCGCGGCGGCGATCTCCATCTTCATCTTCGCCATCGTGGCGGTCGTCTCGGCGGTGAGCTTCCGGCGCACCCGCAAACAGGAGGAGGTGTACGCATGACCGCGCTCACCGGGCGGGCCGTCACCGCCGCCGGCTCACCACCGGCGAACCGGAACGCGCGCCGGCGGAACAACCGGTGGCTGGCCCAGGTCGGCTGGCGGCACCTGGTCGCCGTGCTCGCCGTGCTGTTCAGCCTCTTCCCGATCGTGTTCGTGTTCTCCGCCGCGCTCAACCCGCTGGGCACCCTGTCCTCGACGGACCTGGTGCCCACCGACGGGCTGTCGTTCGGCAACGTCCGCGAACTGTTCGCGCAGACGGCGTTCGAGCGGTGGTTCCTCAACTCGCTGCTGATCGCCGGTCTCGCCGCGCTTGCCTCGGTGGCCCTGTCGGCGCTGGCCGCGTACGCCTTCTCCCGCATGCGGTTCCGCGGCCGGCGGGCCGGCCTGCTCTCGCTGCTGCTGATCCAGATGTTCCCGCAGTTCCTGGCGATCGTGGCGATCTTCCTGATCTTCACGACGATCACCGACCTGTGGCCGGGCATCGGCTTCAACACGCCGTGGGGGCTTTTCCTGCTCTACATGGGCGGCGCGCTGGGCGTGAACACCTGGCTCATGAAGGGCTTCTTCGACACCCTGCCCAGGGAGCTCGACGAGTCGGCCACCATGGACGGCGCCACGCACGCCCAGGTCTTCTTCCGGATCATGCTGCCGCTCGTGGCGCCGATCCTGGCGGTGACCGGGCTGCTCGCGTTCATCGGCACCATCAACGAGTTCCTCATGGCGAACGTCTTCCTCACCGACGCCGACTCGAAGACCCTCGCGGTCGGGATGTACGGGATGTTGCAGGGCAACGAGCGGAACAACAACTTCGGGATGTTCGCGGCGGCCACCCTGCTCACGGCGATCCCGACGGTGCTCGTCTTCCAGGTGCTCCAGCGCTACATCGTCTCCGGCCTCACCGCCGGAGCCGTCAAGGGATGAGGAGGCTGCCGCACCACGACGGGTCGGCGCTGTACGTCCCCGAGCAGGCGCCCGCGCTCGGGGACACCGTCGACGTGCTCGTGCGCGTGCCGGCGGGCGGCGACGTACGTCGGGTGCACGTGCGCACCACCCCGGACGGCGAGCCCCGGTTCGCCGAGGCCGTCGTGGACCGGGTCGACGGCGACGAGGTCTGGTGGCGGGCGCCGGTCGAGGTCCGGAACCCGGTGAGCACCTACCGCTTCCTGCTCACCGGGCGCCACGGCTACCGCTGGCTCAACGCGGCCGGCCTCGTCGCGCACGACGTCCCGGACGCGGGTGATTTCCGCCTGGTCAGCCACGCACCGCCGCCGGACTGGGCCCGGGACGCGGTGATCTACCAGATCTTTCCGGACCGGTTTGCCCGCTCGGCCGCGGCCGACGGCCGGCCGGCGCCGGACTGGGCGATCCCCTGCGACTGGGACACCCCGGTGGTCGGGCGGGGCCCGGAGACTCCGTATCAGTTCTACGGAGGCGACCTGGACGGGATCGTCGAGCGGCTCGACCACCTGGACCGGCTCGGCGTGAACACCGTCTACCTCACGCCGATCTTCCCGGCCCGCTCCAACCACCGCTACGACGCCGCCGACTTCGACGCGGTGGACCCGCTGCTCGGTGGGGACGCGGCGCTGGCCCGGCTCGCGGATGCCGTACACGCCCGGGGCTGGCGGCTGCTCGGCGACATCACGAGCAACCACACCGGGGACGCGCACCGGTGGTTCACGGCGGCGGCCTCCGACCGGTACGCCCCGGAACGGGAGCTGTACTACTTCGACGAGGCGACGGGCGACCACGAGTCCTGGAACGGGGTCACGTCCCTGCCGAAGCTCAACTGGGGCAGCGCGGAGCTGCGTCGCCGCTTCGCCACCGCACCGGACGCGCTGCTGCGGCGCTGGCTGCGCGAGCCGTACCGGCTGGACGGCTGGCGCGTGGACGTCGCCAACATGACCGGCCGGCGGGGCGCCGACGCGTACACCCACGAGGTCGCGGCGCTGCTGCGGGAGGTCGTCACGCAGACCCGGCCGGACGCGCTGGTGATGGCCGAGCACGGCCACGACCACACCGGTGACCTGGACCGGGACGGCTGGCACGGCACCATGAACTACGTCGGCTTCACCGACCCGGTCTGGTCCTGGCTGCGCTCCGGGCGCCGGCCGGCCGGGGCCGGCGGCTGGCGGCAGCCGCTGCCGAACTTCCTCGGCACACCCGGCGGGGTCCGCCGCCGCGACGCCGGCACGGTGCTCGCCACCATGGACGCGTACCGCAGCCTGGTCTCCTGGCGTTCCTACACGCACTCGTGGCAGTTGCTCGGCTCGCACGACTCGGCGCGCATCCGGACGGTGGTGGGCGACGCGGCCCGACAGGAGGTGGCGGCCGGGCTGCTCGCCACGATGCCCGGCACGCCGATGATCTTCGCGGGGGACGAGCTGGGGCTCACCGGCGACAACGGCGAGGACTCACGTACCCCCATGCCGTGGCACCGGCCGGAGCGCTGGGACCGCGGCACGTTCGCCGCGTACCGGTCCCTGATCGCGCTGCGCCGCGCCGAGCCAGCGCTGCGCCACGGCGGCCTGCGCCGGCTGCACCACGACCCGGACACCCTGGTCTTCGCGCGCGAGTCGCCAGACGGCGCGGTCCTGGTGCTGGCCCGGCGCGCGGCCGCCCGGCCGGTGCGGCTGACCGGCCTGCCGGCGGCTGAGAACGTCTACGGGGGCGCGCCCGGGCTACGGCCGGACGCGGGAGGCCGCGTGACGCTGCCCGGCGACGGCCCGACCTTCCAGGTGTGGCGGCTGGATTGACGCCAGCGCGTTGGGGCGTCGGTTCACCAAGATCTGCGCAACATCAGGGATCGAGTGGTCTCCGGCGTCCGTGATGCCACTACACCAGGGAAGTTGCGCGGATCATGCGTGCGGCGCCGCCGCCGGCCCACCGCCCCGCCCCGGGAGCGCCACGCCGGCCCCCCTACTACAACCTGTCGTTGATGGGGGAGGATAGGGCACGTGGAAGCTCTGAGGCTGGTCCTTCTCTACATTCACCTGATCGGGTTCGCGCTGCTGCTGGGCGGGGGCATCGCCCAGTACGTGAGCGGACGGCTGCGGATCAACGCGGCCATGCTCTGGGGGAGCGTGATCCAGCTCCTGACCGGCATCGGGCTCTCCGCCCCACTGCGTGACGGCGACGAGCCGTCGCCCGCGAAGCTCGGCGTGAAGCTGGTGATCGCCCTGCTGATCTTCGTGATGGTCTTCTTCTCCCGGAAGCGGGAGGCGGTCAACCGGGGTCACTTCCTGGCCATAATCGGGTTGACGCTGGTCAACGCGGCGGTCGCGGTCTTCTGGCGGTGAGGTCGCCGGTCACAGAACGCCCGTACCGGGGCATTCTCGACACCTAGGCGCATGCCTGCCAACACGAAGAGTGAGATGCCCCACGCGAGGGTTACGTAGGGGTAACAGGCGCTCAACAGTCGTGCACGATTGTCGGCCGGTGGGTGGGCGCGGGCGTACGCTCCCGTCCGTAATGTGAGACGCCGGCGGCGCAGCGCAGGCCGGTTCAAGGGCAGCCACCGCACAAGGCGCGGTGTGCGATGGGAAGGAGACGTCTTGCGCTCGGTGCGTGGGATGCGGATCGCCTCGATCGTGGCGGCGGGTGGGCTCGTCCTGAGCGCCGCCGCGTGTGGTGAGGCGCCGGACGAGAACAACGCCGGTGACGGCGGCAAGAAGTTCAGCGCCTGCATGGTGACCGACGTCGGTGGCATCGACGACAAGTCGTTCAACGCGTCGGCGTGGAAGGGCCTCCAGGAGGCCAAGGCGGCCAACGACAACATCGACATCAAGTACGTGGCGTCGAAGGCCGAGGCCGACTACGAGCCGAACCTGACGCAGTTCGTCAACCAGAAGTGCGACTTCATCCTGGCCGTCGGTGGCCTCATGGCCAACGCCACCTCGAAGATCGCCAAGGCGAACCCGAACCAGCAGTTCGGCATCGTCGACGCCAACCCGGGTGACGCCAACATCTACCCGATGCAGTTCGACACCGCCCAGGCCGCGTTCCAGGCCGGCTACCTGGCCGCGGGCATGACCAAGACCGGCAAGGTGGGCACGTACGGCGCGGTTCCGATCCCGCCGGTGACCATCTTCATGGACGGCTTCGTCGACGGCGTGGCGCACTACAACAAGACCAAGGGCAAGAACGTCCAGGCGCTCGGCTGGAACAAGGAGACCCAGAAGGGCTCCTTCACCAACGACTTCGCCAAGCAGGACGAGGGCAAGAAGGTGTCCGACACCCTGGTCGCCCAGGGCGCGGACATCGTCATGCCGGTCGCCGGCGGCTCCGGCCTCGGCACCACGGCCGCCGCGAAGGCCTCGGGCGGCAAGTTCAGCACCATCTGGGTGGACGTCGACGGCTGCGAGAGCACCCCGGACTGCTCGGCGATCGTGACCACGGTCGTCAAGAACATCCCGGACGCCGTCAAGGAGGCCGTGCTCAAGGCCGCCGGCGGCGAGAAGCTGCAGGCCAAGCCGGGCTTCGTGGGCACCCTGGCCAACAACGGCGTCTCCATCGCGCCGTACCACGACTTCGACAGCAAGGTTCCGGCCGAGCTGAAGGCCGAGGTCGACAAGATCAAGGCGGACATCGCCGCCGGCACCATCACCGTCACCTCGAAGGCGCAGCCGACCAAGTGACGGGCGGCCGTACCTCCCGGTGAGATCATCGGAAGGTTGGCCGGCAACAGGTACGACCGATCCGGCCGCTCCGGCTCCGCGCGGGACCCCCGCCGGGGCCGGGGCGGCCGATCGCGCACCACGGCGACCGGCCGGCCCGGCCGCGCCGGACGGCAGCTAGGCTGCTCCATCCGTTCGCACTCCAGGAGGTTGCGCTGAGACTCGAACTGCGCGGCATCACCAAGCGGTTCGGTGATCTGGTCGCCAACGACCACATCGACCTGACGGTGGAGCCTGGAGAGATCCACGCCCTGCTCGGCGAGAACGGCGCCGGCAAGTCGACCCTGATGAACGTGCTCTACGGGCTCTACCAGCCCGACGAGGGCGAGATCCTGGTCGACGACAAGCCGCTGAAGCTGCGCGGCCCCTCCGACGCGATCGCGGCCGGCATCGGCATGGTGCACCAGCACTTCATGCTCGTGCCCGTCTTCACCGTGGCCGAGAACATCATGCTCGGCGCCGAGCAGGTCCGGGGCGGCATCGCCGGTTTCCTGGACCGCCGCCGGGCCCGCCGCGGGGTCGTCGAGGTGTCCGAGCGGTACGGCCTGCGGGTCGACCCCGACGCGGTGATCGAGGACCTGCCGGTCGGCATCCAGCAGCGGGTGGAGATCGTCAAGGCGCTGACCCGCGACGTGGACCTGCTCATCCTGGACGAGCCGACCGCGGTGCTCACGCCGCAGGAGACCGAGGAACTGCTCACGGTCATGCGGTCGCTCAAGGCGGCCGGCAAGTCCATCGTCTTCATCACCCACAAGCTCGGCGAGGTCAAGGCGATCGCCGACCGGATCACGGTGATCCGGCGTGGCAAGACCGTCGGCACGGCCTCGCCCGAGGCGAGCCGGGACGAGCTGGCGGCCCTGATGGTCGGCCGCAGCGTGCGGCTCACCGTGGAGAAGGCCCAGGCCGAGCCGGGCAAGCCGGTGCTCGAGGTCGCGGGCCTGGTCGTCGACGACGACCGGCAGGTCCGCGCCGTGGACGGCGTGGACCTCACCGTGCGCGCGGGCGAGGTGCTCGGCGTGGCGGGTGTGCAGGGCAACGGCCAGACCGAGCTGATCGAGGCGATCATGGGCCTGCGCCCGGCGCTCGCCGGCTCGATCACCCTCGACGGCGAGCGGATCGACGGCTGGTCGACCAAGAAGGTGCTCCGCGCCGGCGTCGGCTACGTGCCCGAGGACCGCAGCGTCGACGGGCTGGTCAAGGAGTTCAGCGTCGCCGAGAACCTGGTGCTGGACATCTACGACCGGCCGCCGTTCGCCGGTGGGCTGGCCCTCAAGCCGGACGCGATCGCGGCCTCGGCGAAGGAACGGATCGCGCAGTTCGACGTGCGGACGTCCTCCGCCGACGCGCCGGTGGGCACCCTCTCCGGCGGTAACCAGCAGAAGGTCATCGTGGCCCGGGAACTGTCCCGGCCGCTCAAGCTCTTCATCGCCGCCCAGCCGACGCGCGGCGTGGACGTCGGGTCCATCGAGTTCATCCACAGCCGGGTCATCCGGGAGCGGGACGTCGGCACCGCCGTCCTCGTGGTGTCCAGCGAGCTGGACGAGGTCATCGGGCTGGCCGACCGGGTCGCCGTGATGTACCGGGGCCGGATCATCGGCATCGTCGGCCCGGACACCCCCCGCGAGGAGATCGGCCTGCTGATGGCCGGCGTCACCCCGGAGGCGGCGGCCGAGCGGACCGGCGCGACCGACGACGACGCGGCGACCGCCCAGGGCGCACGGAGCGAGGACGAGGAATGACCAACCCGAACCCGCAGTCCGGCTCGCCGGACAAGGAGCCGGCGACCGAGGCGCAGGCGCGGCAGACGGCGCTGGGCAACACCGAGCGGGCCGAGGCGGCGACCACCCCGCAGGGCGGCGCGCCGGAGCCCCAGCCCACCCTGGGCCGGCTGTTCGTCCAGAACCTCTGGGCGGCCAACACGTTCACGGTCACCCTGCTGTCGCTGGTGCTGGCCATCGTGGTCGGCGGGATCCTGATGATCATTTCGGATCCGGACGTCCTGTCGACCTACTCCTACATCACGGCCCGTCCGTCGGACGCGCTCGAGTCGAGCTGGACGCTCGTGAGCGAGGCGTACGCGAACCTCTTCAAGGGCTCGGTCTTCGACCCGGAGGCGTTCTCCGGCTGGCTGAACGGCAGCAACGGCTGGCAGGCCGTGCTCGCGCCGATCTCGGAGACGCTCACGTACACCGCCCCGCTGGTCTTCACCGGTCTGTCGGTGGCGCTCGCGTTCCGCGGCGGCCTGTTCAACATCGGGGCACAGGGCCAGGCCACCCTCGGCGTGATCCTGGCCGCGCTGGCCGGCTTCCTCCTGCCGCTCCCACCCGGCCTGCACCTGATCGTCGCCGTGCTCGCCGGCGCCCTGGGCGGCGCCGTCTGGGGCTACATCCCGGGCATCCTCAAGGCGCGCACCGGCGCCCACGAGGTGATCATCACGATCATGCTCAACTACGTGGCCACGTACTTCCTGACCTGGCTCATCGTGCAGAACGGCGTGCACGACCCGGTTCGTACGGACGCGATCAGCCGGCCGGTGGACGCCTCGGCGCAGCTGCCGCGGCTGCTCGGCGACAACCTGCGGGTGCACGCCGGCATCCTGCTCGCGGTGCTGGCCACCTGGGCGGTGGCGTGGCTGCTCAACCGCTCCACGCTCGGCTTCGAGCTGCGGGCCGTGGGCGCCAACCCCGACGCCGCCCGCACCGCCGGCATCAGCGTCACCCGCACGTTCGTCCTCATCATGGTCTTCGCCGGGCTCCTCGCCGGCCTCGGCGGCTCGAACATGGTGCTCGGCTCGACGGCGAGCGCGCTCACGCCGCTCGTGGTGGCGCAGATCGGCTTCGACGGCATCCTCGTGGCGCTGCTCGGCCGCCTGAAGCCCTGGGGGGTCGCGCTCGCGGCGCTGCTCTTCGGCGCGCTCCAGGCCGGCGGCAACCGGATGCAGTCGTACTCGGGGATCTCGCTGGAGCTGGTCACCGTGCTCCAGGCGCTGATCGTCATCTTCATCGCCGCGCCGGCCCTGGTGAAGGCGATCTTCCAGCTCCGGGCCGCGCGGGCCGCCCGGTTGCAGACGAGCCTGGCGAAGGGCTGGTAACTCATGTCCACCATGGCTGTCCCCGACGTGGCGGTCGCTCCGGTCGACGCGGGCTTCTGGACCCGCGGCCGCAAGGCCGGCCTCGTGCTGCTGCTGCTCGGCCTGCTGGCCGCGGTGCTGTTCGGCGCGCTCGCCACCGACCAGCAGGCCCGGTTCACGCTCAGCGAGGACGCCGGCGGCGCCGCTCTGGAGGTCAACGGCACGGTCGGCGCGATCCTCTTCGGGGCGATCGCGGCGGCCGCCGGTGGGGCGCTGCTCGCCGGGCTGCCGAAGCGCTGGTTCCTCACGGTCCTCGGCGTCGGGCTCGTCGGCTTCGTGCTCTCGTTCCTCTGCTGGCAGGTCTCCTCGGCTCCGGCCGGGCAGAACTTCATGCCGCTGGTCAACATCATCCGGGGCACGTTCATCCTGGCCCTGCCGCTGATCTTCGGTGCGCTCGCCGGTGTCCTCTGCGAGCGCTCCGGCGTCGTCAACGTGGCCATCGAGGGGCAGCTCCTCATGGGCGCGTTCAGCGGCGCCCTCTTCGGCAGCATCACCGGCAGCGTCTGGGTGGGCCTCGTGGCCGCGGCGATCGGCGGCGCGGTCATCTCGCTGCTGCTCGCGATCTTCTCGATCCGCTACCTCGTCGACCAGACGGTCATGGGGATCGTGCTGAACCTGCTCGCGGTGGGCGTCACCGGCTTCCTCTACGAGCGGCTCATGCAGACGAACGCGGAGCGGTACAACAGCGCGCCGCGGTTCAGCAACTGGGAGATCCCGCTGCTCAAGGACATCCCGGTGCTCGGGCCGGCGCTGTTCCGCGGCAACATCTTCCTCTACCTCGGGCTGCTGCTGGTCCTCGTCATCCACCTCGCGCTGTTCCGCACCCGGTGGGGCCTGCGGACGCGCTCGGTGGGCGAGCACCCGACCGCCGCCGACACCCTCGGCGTCCGCGTGCTCGGGCTGCGCTACCGCAACGTACTGCTGGCCGGGGTCGTCGCCGGCATCGGCGGCGCCTCCTACACGCTGGCGCTCTACTCGTTCACGAAGAACATGATCGGCGGCAAGGGCTTCATCGCGCTGGCCGCGCTGATCTTCGGCCGGTGGAACCCGACCGGCGCGCTGCTGGCCGCGCTGTTCTTCGGCTTCGCCGACCAGCTCGCCACCTACCTGGGCGCGATCAACAGTGTGATCCCCAGCCAGTTCCTGGCCATGCTGCCGTACCTGGCCACCATCCTGGCCGTGGCCGGGCTGGTCGGCCGGGTGCGGGCGCCCGCCGCCGACGGCAAGCCGTACGTCAAGGGCTGACAGGGGAGCACCACATGGAGATCGACTGGGCGAGGCTGCGCGCCGCCGCCACCGAGGTCATGCGCCACGCGTACGTGCCGTACTCGAAGTTCCCGGTCGGGGCGGCCGCCCTGGTCGACGACGGCCGGGTGGTGGTCGGCTGCAACGTGGAGAACGCCGCGTACGGCGTGGTGCTCTGCGCCGAGTGCGGGGTGGTGTCGTCGCTGCACGCCACCGGCGGCGGCCGGATCGTCGCCCTGTCCTGCGTCGACGCGACCGGCGAGCCCCTCATGCCGTGCGGCCGGTGCCGGCAGCTGCTCTGGGAGAACGGCGGGCCGGAGTGCCTCATCGAGGCCAGGGAGCGCCCGCTGCGGATGGCCGAGCTGCTGCCGCACGCCTTCGGGGTGGAGGACCTGGAGGCGGTCACCGGTGAGACCCCGCTGCCGGTGGTGCCGGAACGGCTGGCCGCCTGGCGGGGGCGCGGCACGGTCTTCGTGCACCCGGACCTCTCCGCCGGCCAGCAGGTCTGGACGGCGTACTGGGAGCGGTCGGCCGGCGACGACGCGGACGCCGAGACCGGTGTCCTCGAGGAGGGGCCGAGCTGGGACGACACGGCGGAGGCGATCACCTGGGGGCTGGCACGTACACCCCGTGTGGTGGTCGTCGACGAGACCGGCACCATCTTCTGGGCCGGCGAGGGCGAGCCGCCGCTGGAGATCCCCACTCGCTGGGGTGGCTGAGCCCGTCCGCCGGTCGCTGTCGGTGAGGACTGTGAGGAATTTCTGGTGAGTGCTTTTACCGCCGTTGACGTCATCCGGACGAAGCGGGACGGGGGTGTGCTGTCGGACGCCCAGATCGACTGGGTGGTCGACGCGTACACCCGGGGCGTGGTCGCCGACGAGCAGATGTCGGCGCTGGCCATGGCGATCCTGCTGCGCGGCATGACCGGCCCGGAGATCGCCCGGTGGACCGCCGCGATGATCGCCAGCGGCGAGCGGCTGGACCTGTCGGCCGTGGACCGGCCGACCGTCGACAAGCACTCGACGGGCGGCGTCGGTGACAAGATCACTCTGCCGCTCACGCCGCTCGTGGCCGCGTGCGGGGCCGCCGTGCCGCAGCTCAGCGGCCGGGGCCTCGGGCACACCGGCGGCACGCTGGACAAGCTCGAGTCGATCCCCGGCTGGCGGGCGACGCTCGGCAACGACGAGTTCATCAGCCAGCTGCGCGACGTGGGCGCGGTCATCTGCGCGGCCGGCGCCGGGCTCGCCCCGGCCGACCGGAAGCTCTACGCGCTGCGCGACGTGACGGGCACCGTCGAGGCCATCCCGCTGATCGCCAGCTCGATCATGAGCAAGAAGATCGCCGAGGGTACGGGCGCGCTGGTGCTCGACGTGAAGGTCGGCTCGGGCGCGTTCATGAAGTCCGTCGAGCACGCCCGCGAGCTGGCCCGCACGATGGTCGAGCTGGGCGGTGCGCACGGCGTACGGACCGTCGCGCTGCTCACCGACATGTCCACGCCGCTCGGCCGCGCCATCGGCAACGGCGTCGAGGTGACCGAGTCGGTGGAGGTCCTCGCCGGCGGCGGCCCGGCCGACGTGGTGGAGCTGACGCTGGCCCTGGCCCGGGAGATGCTGGACGCGGCCGGGCTGCCGGACGCCGACCCGCTGAAGGCCCTGCGCGACGGCCGCGCCATGGACGCCTGGCGCGCGATGATCCGCGCCCAGGGCGGCGACCCGGACGCGCCGATGCCGAGCGCCCCGGAGGTCGAGGTGGTCCGGGCCGTGGCCGACGGCTACGTCGAGTCGGTCGACGCGTACGCCATGGGTGTGGCCGCCTGGCGGCTCGGCGCGGGCCGTGCGCGCAAGGAGGACCCGGTCAGCGTCCCGGCCGGTGTGCTCCTGCACAAGCGGCCCGGTGACGCCGTGGTCGCCGGGGAGCCCCTCTACGAGCTGCGGGCCGAGGAGGCCGCCCGGATTCCCGCGGCGCTGGCCGAGGCCGCCCGCGCGGTACGGATCTCCGCGACCCCGCCGGCCGCCACACCGCTGGTGCTGGAGCGGATCGGCTGACACAGCGGGCGGGGCGGCGTGGTGCCGGTCACGCAGGGGCGCTATCCTGCCTGGCCAGGGGGGACCACCGGCGTCGAGCCGCCGCGAGCAAGGGAAACGCCGTGACCGTACCTGCCCCCGACCCGCGTGAGGTGCGCGAGGCGAGCCTGGACGAACTGAGCCGGCTCGGCCTGCCGTTGCCGCCGCCGCAGTTCCCGCTGGTCTGGGAGCCGGGTGACCAGATCGAGCTCCGCCCCACGGCGGAGATCGAGGCACGGATCGCCGTGCTCCACCTGATCCTGGCCCGCTGCTTCGGGATGCCGCCGCAGGCCGCCATGAGCTGGCTGCTCGCCTCGCACCTCGTGGAGATGGTCACCCCGCCGGAGTGGCAGTTCGTGACCGGCAGCAAGGGCGACCACCGGTCCTTCGTGCTGCACCACGACGCGCTCTTCTCGCTGGCCTGGGTGCTCGGCCTCACCAAACAGCTCGACCCGACGCTGCCCGTCGACGAGCGGCTCGTCGAGCGGATGCCGCACATCGCCGACGGGGAGACCTTCGCGCAGTGGCAGTCGCGGATCCTCGCCGCGCCGCAGCACCCGGCCGACGCGGCCGCCCTGCTCGACCTGCACTACTGCCTCGACTGGGCGTACCTGGAGCTGGAACGGCACGGCCGGATCCCGCCCGGCCTCGTCGACGCGAACGCGATCGGCCAGCGGCGGTGGGCGCTGGAGTGGGCCGTGGTGCTGCGTGGCCCGTACCACGACGAGCCCCCCGGCTGGGAAGAGGTCGACCTCTCCACCTGAGCCGCGCGGTCAGCGCGGCACGGGACGCCACACGGCCAGCCGCACGGCCACGGTGACCCGCACCGGCTCGGGGAGCCCCGCGATCCGGGCGGCCAGCCCCGCCGGGTCCGTGTGCCAGGCGCTCGGCCCCATGCCCACCAGCGTGGCGACCTCCGGCCCGGTCAGCGCCAGCTCGCGGCGGTGCACCGACGTGCTCTCCCGGGTGAAGTGCCCGCCCAGGCTGCCGGCCACCCGGTCCTCCTTGGCCGGGTCGACCCGGAGCAGCCCGAGCGGGCCCACCAGCTCGGCGAGGTGGTCGTCGTCGGGCGTCACCACGAGCAGCGCCCCCGCCGGGTCCAGCACGCGACGGAACTCGGCGCCGTTGCGCGGCGCGAACACGTTCAGCAGCAGCGCCACGGCGCCGTCGGCGAGCGGCAGCCGCTGCCACGTGTCGGCCAGCGCCGCGGCGGCCCGCGGGTGCGCCCGGGCCGCCCGGCGCAGCGCCGGCTTGGACACGTCCAGCGCCAGGCCCACGGCGTCCGGCAGCGCCGCCAGCACCGCCGCGAGGTGCCGGCCCGTGCCGGCCCCGGCGTCGACCACGAGGGGGTACGCCCCGACGGCCGGCCCGATCACGGCCACCGCCGCGTCGGCGAGCGCCGCCGAGATCAGGTCGTAGTGGCCGGCGGCCAGGAAGTCGGCGCGGGCCGCCACCATCTCGGGGCTGTCCCCGGCGTGCGGCGCGCGGCCGGCGAGCAGGTTCACGTAGCCCTGCCGGGCGACGTCGAAGCTGTGCCGGCGCGGGCAGCGCAACGCACGGGCGGTGCCGGCGCTCGCCTCGGCCAGCGGCTCGCCGCAGACGGGGCAGCGCAGCCGGTCGAGGATGCGGGCGTGCATGGTCAGGTGTCCTGGTCGGTCAGCACCGCACGGCCGCGGCGGTGGTCGTCGTCGCACCCGTGCGGGTCGCGCTTCGCGCGGATCGGGTCGATGTGGGCAGCTCCACGGCCACCACGGTAGGCCCACCGGCCGGCGTGCCGACCGTCCGGGCCCGGATGCCGGTCGGCTCTGGCAACCGCTCGGTGCGCGCGGCGCCGGCGGTCGGCCCGAGCAGCGTCCGGGTCAGCCGGGCCTCCAGGTCGATCAGCCCGCGCGGCAGCCAGTACGCGCCGACCGCCGCGAGCACCCCGGCGAGCCAGGCGTGGGGAGAGCCGACCGGGAGGGCGAACCGGGCGTCCACCAGGCCGGGCCGGACCTCGTGCAGCACCGGCAGCGCCAGCCCCAGCGCCGCGCCCAGCCAGAGCGCCGCCGGCAGCGCCGCCGCCACCAGGCCGAGCGGGAGATGGACGAGCGGGAAGGCCAGGTCGCGGTAGGAGGCCGGATCGGCGAGCAGCACTGGCAGCCGGGCCGTGAACGGGCCGGCCGCCGGCCGGTACGGCGACGGCACCGGCTCGCCCCCGACCCGCGCCCGTTGCCGGTCGAGCACCGCGCGTGTGCGGGTCACCGCCCGGTCGAGCAGCGGCAGCCCGATGCCGACCACGCACAGCGCGGCGGCGGTCAGGGTCGCCACGGCGAGGAGCGTGCCGGCCAGCGCGAGGGGCAGGCCGCCCACAAGGTGGCGCAGGTCGAGTATCGCCTGACGCGCGACGCTCACCGGTTCCACGTCCCCGCCGGCACGCAGCGGGTCCGCCACGGAACGCTTCTTCGCCGACCCGCCCACCCCCGTTGCCGCCGTGGTCCCCATCGCCGCCTCCGCCCGCCGCCCGACACCTCCGACGCTAGGCGGGCCGGGTCGTCCGTTCGATGGTGCCGGCACGACACCTCATGGTGGGGCTGGCACCACCTGTGACGCGGCGCCGGGTCCACGGCCGGTCCCGGCGCGGTCCCGTCGGCGCCTGACTAGGGTCTGAGCATGGTCGCGAACATCCGGTACGAGGACATCGTCAAGGTTCCGAAGGCGCTGCTGCACGATCACCTCGACGGCGGCCTGCGGCCGGCGACGATCGTCGAGCTGGCCGCCGAGGTGGGCCACGAGCTGCCCACCACGGATCCCGAGGCGCTGGGGCGCTGGTTCGTGGCGGCGGCCGACTCCGGTTCCCTCGAGCGCTACCTGGAGACGTTCGCGCACACGGTGGCCGTCATGCAGACCGCGTCCGCGCTGCGTCGGGTGGCCGCGGAGTGCGCGCTCGACCTGGCCGCCGACGGGGTCGTCTACGCCGAGGTGCGCTTCGCGCCGGAGCAGCACCTGGAGCGGGACCTCACCCTGGACGAGGTGGTCGAGGCGGTGCTGGCCGGCTTCGCCGAGGGCAGCGCGCTGGCGGCGGCGGCCGGCACTCCCATCCGGGTGGGCACGCTGCTCACCGCGATGCGGCACGCGGCGCGCTCGCAGGAGATCGCCGAGCTGGCCGTGCGGCACCGGGACACCGGCGTGGTCGGGTTCGACATCGCGGGCGCCGAGGCGGGCTTCCCGCCCACCCGGCACCTGGACGCCTTCGAGTACCTCCAGCGGGAGAACTTCCACTTCACCATCCACGCCGGCGAGGCGTTCGGGCTGCCGTCGATCTGGCAGGCCATCCAGTGGTGCGGCGCGGACCGGCTGGGCCACGGTGTGCGGATCGTCGACGACATCAGCATCGAGGGGCCGGAGCCGGTGCTCGGCCGGCTGGCCGCGTACGTGCGGGACAAGCGGATCCCCCTGGAGCTGTGCCCGTCATCGAACGTGCAGACCGGCGCGGCCGCGTCGATCACCGACCACCCGATCGGGCTCCTGCGTGACCTGCGCTTCCGGGTGACGGTCAACACCGACAACCGGCTGATGAGCGGCACGTCGATGTCGCGGGAGATGGCGCTGCTGGTGGACGCGTTCGGCTACGGCTGGGCCGAGCTGCGGTGGCTCACCATCAACGCCATGAAGAGCGCCTTCATCCCGTTCGACGAGCGGTTGCGGATCATCGACGAGGTGATCAAGCCGGCGTACGCGGTGCTGCTGGGGGACTGATCGACCGGCCCGGTCGCGGCGTCGATCACGACCGGTGCGGGTGGCCGGCGAGCAGCCCGGCCACCCGGTGCAGCACCTCCCGGCCCCGTGCCGCCTCGGCGCCGAGCCCGGTCTGCCGGCGCAGCACGGCCGGCTCGGCGCGCAGCAGCGCCACGCCCCGCCGGATGAGCACCCGGGGCGCCTTGCGCTGCTCGCCCAGGTCGCGGGCGAGCCGGCGGAGGAAGGTCGCCCCGCGGGGCCGGCGCAGCGCGTACGCCCCGGCGAGCAGCCCGCGCCGGCGGCACTCCGCGACTATGTCGGCGGCGAAAATCCCTTCGGCCACAAAAAGTGGCGATCCGGCTATGTCGAATGTCCGGGTGGCTACCCGACGGTCCGCGCCTATCGCATAAACCGGCACATCGGCCCGACCCTCACGGGCGAGCCGGGAAATCGTCTCCACGGCCGCCTCGGCATCCCAGGACAGGGGCGACTCCCAGTCGACCTGGCCGTTTTGGCGGGGCAACGTAGGGTCATCACCGTCCTTGTAGAAGTCGTCCAGACACAGCACCGGCAGACCGGTTTGCTGCGCTATATACGACTTTCCGGAGCCGGAGGGACCGGCCAACAGGACGACACGGTGCGGGTGTTCCATTACCTTCAGTGACTCCGGCCAGACGGACTGCTATCAAATCGCATCAACATCTCATCACACCATCGGCGGCGACTAACCTGGGCTTTCCTCTTGCCGGGCGGCGTGATGGAATCTCGGGGGTCCGACCCGCCGGGTCGGTCGCTGGGCGTTGCCCGGGCAACGCGCGGAAGCTGTAATCGCGAGGGCGGTGACGTGAGCAAACGGCCAAAGACGGCGGGCTCCTTCCTGTCGCGGCTGCGCCAGCCGGCCAGCCGGCTCCGGGACATGCCGATCTGGTCCAAGCTCGGTCTCATCATGATCGTGCCGACCATCGCCACAGTCGTGGTGGGCACCAACGGTCTGATCGACCACCTGGAGACGCTCAACAATGCCAACCGGGCGGGTGACCTGGCCAACCTGTCGGGCTACTCGGGTGACCTGATCGACACCCTGCAGGACGAGCGCACCACAGCCGTCCTCCTGCTGGTGTCGCCCCCGGGCCAGGCGCGGGCGCAATACCAGGAGGCGTACAGCCGGGTCAACACCCGGGTGGACCAGTCCAAGGCGCCCTACCTGGGGCAGCGGGCCACGCTCGAGGACGTCCCCACCAGCATGGAGGGCCTGCTCGACGAGATCGACCAGAGCCTGACCGACCTGCCCGGCATTCGCAGCCAGGTCTACAACGGCAAGCTCCGGCCGACCGACGCCACCCAGGCGTACGAGGGGCTCATCACCGACCTGCTCGCCATCCGCGACTCGGCCACCCAGCTCGCCGGTGACAACGACCTGAGCGACCGGATGCGGGCCGCCGCCGCGGTGGCGCGGGAGAAGGAGTTCCTCTCCCTGCGCCGTGTGGTGGTGCACCGCGCGCTCGCGCAGAAGCAGCTGACGCCGGTCCTGCGCACCGAGTACATCGCCAGCGGCACCGGCCAGGACCAGGCCGTGCAGAACTTCAAGGCCGTCGCCAACGAGGAAGAGACGCGCTTCCACGACCAGACGGTGGCCGGCGGCGACCGGCGCGAGGCCGAGCGCTACATCGGCTGGATCAACGGCAACACCAGCGGCAGCATGGCCGGCGCCCCGTTCGGGCCCGACCAGTGGGACGCGGCCATGGTCGCCAACGCGAAGCTGATCCGGGCGGTCGAGACGAAGCTCGACGGCGACGTGGTCCGGCAGGCCGACAGCATCCGCTCCGACGTGCAGCGTCAGGTGTTCCTCGAGACCGGCCTGCTGCTCAGCATGCTGCTGCTGGCCATCCTCTTCGCCTACCTGGTCGCCCGCTCGATGGCCCGTTCGCTGCGCGAGCTGCGCCAGGGCGCCCTCTCCGTGGCACAGTACGGCCTGCCGCAGGCCGTGGCCCGGCTGCGCGACCCGCAGGTCACGGGCCAGCTCTCCCCGGCCCAACTGGCCAACCAGATCGCCGAGCCGCTGCCGGTGCGCAGCAAGGACGAGTTCGGCCAGGTGACCGAGGCGTTCAACGCGGTCCACCTGGAGGCCGTCCGCACCGCCGCCGAGCAGGCCGCGCTGCGCGCGTCCGTCGCCACGATGTTCGTCAACCTCGCCCGCCGGTCCCAGATCCTGGTCGACCGGCTCATCGGTCACCTCGACCGGCTGGAGCGCGGCGAGGAGGACCCGGACCGGCTCGCCGAGCTGTTCCAGCTCGACCACCTGGCCACCCGGATGCGGCGCAACGACGAGAACCTGCTGGTGCTCGCCGGCGCCGACTCGACCCGCGTCCAGCGGGAGCCGGCCGCCCTGATCGACGTGCTGCGCGCCGCCCAGTCCGAGGTCGAGCACTACACCCGTATCGAGTTCGGCGTCATCGACCGGGACATCGAGATCGCCGCGCACGCGGTGAACGACCTCGTGCACCTCGTCGCCGAGCTGTTCGACAACGCCACCGCGTTCTCGCCGCCCGACTCGCAGGTGATGGTCGAGGCACGCCGGGTCGGTGACCGTGCCTCGCTCTACGTCGAGGACCGCGGCATCGGCATCAGCGCCGACCAGCTGCACGAGCTCAACGAGCGTCTCGCCACGCCGCCGCAGGTGGACGTGGCGGTCTCCCGAATGATGGGCCTGGTCGTGGTCGCCCGCCTGGCGTCCCGGCACGGCGTCCGGGTCGAGCTGCGCCCCGGCGCCGACCGCGGGACGGTCGCGGACGTCACGCTGCCCACCTCGGTCCTGGTGCCCCGGGCGCTCTCCGGTCGGGCGCAGCAGCCCCCGGCGCTCCCCGCGTCGGCGGGTGGCCCCGCCTCCTCCGGCCCCGCCCCGGCCTTCGGCGCGCTGCCCGCGCTCGGCGCCCGGCAGAGCGAGTCCGGCAACCAGGTGACCCTCGGCGGTCGCCCCTTCGAGCCGTCGCGCAACGGCTCCGGCGCCCCGGCGGTGGCCGGCCCGGCGCGCAGCATGCCCGCCTGGTCGGACCTCACGGGTGCGAGCGGCGCCAACGGCAGCGGCACGTTCACGCCGCGCCCGACCAACGGCCAGTCCGCCGACCCGCTGCCCCAGCGGCGGTCCGGTGACGGTGAACCGACCAACGGCTCCTCGCCCGCCATCCCGCGGCAGCTGCCGAGCAGCCCGGAGGCGCCGTACTCGCCGCCGCCGGTCTCCGCTCCTCCGCTGCCCCCGGTGTCGGGCGGCCCGGTGTCCGGCTCGCCGGTCTCCGCGCAGCCGTTCTCGGGTCCGCCGGTCTCCGCGTCTCCGTACGCCGGCCCGCCGACCTCCGCGTCGCCGTACGCCCAGCCCACCTCCGCGTCGCCCTACGGCGGCCCGCCGGTGTCGGCCCAGCCGTACTCGGCGCCGCCCGTCTCGGCCCAGCCCTACTCGGCGCCGCCCGCCGGTCAGCCGTACTCGGCGCCGCCCGCGGGTCAGCCCTACTCGGCGCCTCCGGCCGGCCAGCCGTACCCGGCGTCGCCCGCCGCTCAGCCGTACCCGGCGCCTCCGGCGGCCGGACAGCCAGCTCCGCCGCAGCCGGCGAGCCCGCTGCCGACCCGCCCGGCCTCGAGTGCCGCGGCCCCGCCGGCCTGGCCCCCGGTGGCCGGTGCGGAGCGCGACACGGCCACCCCACCGGTGCCCGAGCGTCTCGCCGCAGCCCTGGACATGACCACCGAGCTGCCGCGCGTGCCGCGGCCGGGCGCGGAGGCCCAGCCGGCCGCCGCACCGGCGCCGACGCCCGCACCGGCGGCCCCCGCGCCGCAGGCGCAGGTCCGGCCCGCACAGCAGGCGCAGGCCCGGCCCGCGCAGGCTCCCCAGGGCCAGAACCAGCAGCGGTACGCGGACGAGACGATGGAGCTGCCGATCTTCCGGGAGCTCGAGTCGGCCTGGTTCCGCACCCGCCGGCCGGGGCCGGAGGAGACGGCCGGCGCCGCGAAGCCCGCGGCGGCCACGAACGGTGCCCCGACGCAGCAGTTCGCCGCGGTCGACGCCACCGGTCACGCCGTCCAGAAGACACCACCCGGGACGACAGGTAACGCACCGATGGCAGACACTCCGACGGGCGCGGGGGCGTCGCAGGAGAGCGGGTCGACCGCGAACGGGGGCGCCCGCCGTCCCACGATCGCGGAGAGCCTGCCCACCCGCCGGCCCTCGCAGAAGACCAACGGCTGGCAGACCGCTGCCGACGACGGGTGGCGGGCCGCCACGGCAGCCACCGACGTGCCGGTACGGTCGACCACCCCGACGGGGCTGCCGAAGCGCACGCCGATGGCGCAGCTCGTGCCCGGCGCGGTGGAGAAGCCGTCCACGTCCGTCCAGAAGCGCACTCCGGAGGGCGTACGCGGTCTGCTCTCCGCCTACCACCGGGGTGTGCAGCGGGGGCGTACGAACCCCGCGGAGAGCAACCCGACCAACCCGGAGGCAACTCCGGGAGGGCAGCAATCCTCGCAGTCTGACTCAGGCCCCGTGGCCGGGAGCGGGCAGAAGGAGCAAGAAGGATGACTAGTACGCAGGATCTCGGTTGGCTGCTCGCCAACTTCGCCGACCGGGTACCCGGGGTCGCGCACGCGGTCGCCGTCTCGGCGGACGGCCTGCTCCTCGCGGCGTCACGGGATCTCCCGCGTGACCGGGCCGACCAGTTGGCCGCGATCGCGTCTGGCCTGGTCAGCCTGACCCAGGGCGCGGCCCGCTGCTTCGAGGGCGGCGCGGTGTTGCAGACAGTCGTGGAGATGGACAATGGCTTCCTGTTCCTGATGTCCATCTCGGACGGCTCGTCGTTCGCGGTCCTCGCGGCGCGCAGCTGCGACGTGGGTCAGGTCGGTTACGAGATGGCTCTGCTCGTCGACCGGGTCGGCGACGCGCTGACCCCGCAGCCGCGCGCGGCCGCGGGAATGCTGGGCTGACGTCCTGCTGACCGAGGTCGGCGGGGCAGCAACGACAGGACGGGCTCCATCGTGCGGAGCCGGTGTCGGGTACGAAGGAGGTGAGCGGCGACATGGCCGATCGTGACGAACCGACCGGCGCGTTGGTCCGTCCATACGCCGTCACCCGTGGTCGTACCCGCCCCCGGCTGGACATCGCGCTGGAGGCGCTCGTCGAGACGACGGTGCGCGGCCGGGCCACTGCCAACGGCAACGGTGGCCAGGGCCGCGAGCACCAGTACATCGCCGCGCTGTGTGACGGACGCGTGCAGTCGCTCGCCGAGATCGCGGCGCGGATGCAGCTACCGCTCGGTGTGGCCCGGGTGCTCATCGCCGACATGGCGACGGACGGCCTGGTCGCGGTCCACGAGCCGACCATCCTGGACGACTCGAACGACGCGGTGGGCACTGAACTGCTGGAGAGGGTGCTGAGTGGACTTCGCAGGCTCTGACATGTCGCACCGCCCGCCGAACCCGAGCGGGCGCGTGACGTCGGCGAAGATCGTTATCGCCGGTGGGTTCGGCGTCGGCAAGACGACGCTGGTCGGCTCGGTCTCGGAGATCACGCCGCTGACCACGGAGGCCATCATGACCTCCGCCGGCGTGGGCGTCGACGACACCCGGCAGGTGCCGGGCAAGGCGACGACCACCGTGGCCATGGACTTCGGTCGTATCACGATCGATCGTGACCTGATCCTGTACCTGTTCGGTACGCCCGGTCAGACGCGGTTCTGGTTCATGTGGGACGAGCTGGTACGCGGTGCCATCGGCGCCGTCGTGCTGGTGGACACCCGCCGGCTGGCCGACTGCTTCGCGGCGATCGACTTCTTCGAGCACCGGCGGCTGCCGTACCTGGTGGCCATCAACTGCTTCGACGGGATGCAGTACCACGACCCGCAGGACGTCCGCGAGGCGCTCGCGATCTCCAGCGACGTGCCCGTGGTGGCCTGCGACGCCCGGAACCGGGAGTCGACGAAGCACGTGCTCATCTCGCTGGTCGAGTACGTGCTCACGATGCGCCGCTCCCGCGCGGTCGCACCGGCCTGACCGGTCTCGTCGGCGCCCGGCACGGCTTCGGCCGTGTCGGGCGCTTGTCGCTGTCCGGACCAGAGTCCTGGTCGATCCCGGCTGGCCTCGTCCGCTACACCCGCCCGTTCCAGGCCGGCGGGGTCCGCGGGCGGGGCCCTGCTGTGTGTGAGGGCGGGTGTGTTGGGAACGCGCGCCAAGATCCGCGCAACTTCAGGGACGTAGTGGCCTCGGGCGGCCGTGAGGCCACTACTTCAGGGAAGTTGCACGAATCTTGTGCCCCGGCACCCGGCGCCTCGCCCAGGCGGGGGCGGCGCCTCGGCGTCACAACGCCCCAACGCCCCGGCGTCCCAACGCCCCGGCGGTCGTCCCGCCGTTGATCGGGGTTTGGCGGGTGGGGGTCGTCGCCCGGGCGCTCGGAGCCTTCTTCAAGATCCGTACAACTTCAGGGATGTAGTGGCCTCGGGCGGCCGTGAGGCCACTACTTCAGGGAAGTTGCGCGGATCTTGCGCCCCAGCGCCCCAGCGTCCGCGCCTCGGCGGCGTCCCGCGCGTCGGCGGCGCCCCGCGCCCCAGAGCCCCGCGCCCCGGCGCCTTGCCGCGAGCCCCAACGTCCCGTCGAGCATCCCGCGCCGGTGGCCCGCCGGGCAGCCGCCTGGCCCGACCGGCGCTCACCGTGCCGCGTCCTGCAACGCGCGACGTAGGCCGTGGACGGTAGCTGTCGCAGCGCAGCTGCCCCGGGGCGGCGGTCAGGCGCCACGAGCCGCACGCTGAGGGCCGTCCGCGCGTCGGCCGGCCCCGTGCGAACCATCCGCCACGCCGACCCGTGAGGGCCGCAGCGAAAAGCCCCTGCCCGATTCCCGCCGGGTGATCCGGTCGGGCCCGGGCAGGGGCTCTCCGCGTGCAGTCAGGATCGGTAGCCCGCGGAGCGGTACTCGTACTCCCGGTCGTCGTCGCGGTCACCGTGGTCGCGGCTGAAGTCCCAGCCACCTGCGGCCTCGCGGCCCGGCCGGCCGCCCACCGCGAAGCCACCGATTTCCTGGCCGCGGCGCCAGCCGCGGAAGTAGCCGGTGGTGTTTTCGGCGAGGCTGGCGGCGTCGCGCACGATCCGCAGCGGCCGCTCCTCGCGCAGCGGTGAACCGGGCACCAGGTTGGCCTGCGGCACCCGCTTGGGCAGTCCCGAGCTGGTCTCCGAACCCACCGCGGGGCGCGCGGCCTGCTCCGCCGCCTGCCACCCGCTGTCGGCCATGGTCGACCAGTCCAGCTCGGTCTCGTCGGTGTCGTGACCGACGAACCAGGCGGACTTCGCCTGCGCGAAGATGAGCAGGTCACCGTCGCCGCTCTCCTCGGCCACGGGCGGCGGCCGGTGCTCGACGGGCGGCGGTGGCCGGTGCTCGACCGGAGGCGGCGGCCGGTGCTCGACCGGGGGACGCTCGGACCGGGCGGCGGGGCGGCCGTTGCGGCCGGACTCGGGCCCGTCGACGAGCCGCAGCGGCGGCGTCTCCAGTTGCGGGTCGGTGTTCTCGCGCAGCGCCCGGTCGGCCAGCGGCGGCGGCTCGACGAGCCGCAGCATCGGCGGCTCCTGGGGCAGGTCGTCGGCGAGCCACGGCGGCGTCACCCGGCCCTCGCCCGTGCCCGGGTCGGTCGGCGCGTCGACGCTCCGGCCACCGCCGTACGAGGGGTAGGCCACCGGGTTGTTCGGCGAGCTGTCGGCCGGGTCCTCCGGGTTGTTGACGAGCGGCCAGTTGGCGCGGGAGCCGGGCGGCGCGGTCGGTTCCTGGTCGGGCCGGGGCGTGGGCACGGGCACGCTCAGGTCGGTGACGCTGAAGCCGCCGGTGGGAGGCGACCCGGCCGCACCGTTCGTCTTCGGCCGGGGCGGGATCACCGTGCGCTGCCGCTCGGCGCGGGCGCTGTTGATCGCCGCGGTGGTGAGCGTGGGCCGGAACGGCTCACCCGCCTCGGCGGGTGGCACCTTGCCGCGCTGTGCGGGGGCGATGGGCGTGATGCCCGGCGGCGGAGGTGGCGGAGCGGAGACTGGCCGATTGGTCGGCGCGTCGATCTGGCTGGGCGCGGGCTCGGTGCGCCCGGGGGGCGCGGAGACGGGCGGCCCGGCCACCGCGGCCGGGATCACCGGCGCGGGCGCGACGGGCGGCGGCGTGACCGGGGCCGGCGCGATCGGGGGCGGCCCGAGGGGGCGGGGAGGCGGCGGAGGGCTGCCCGCAGAGACCGGCTCGGGGCGGCTGCGTCGCCCGCCGGAGGGCGTCGGCTCGGCGGCACCCGGACGGATCGCGCGGATCCCCCCGGTCGTGCCCGTGAGGCCGGGGAGGTCGCCCACCGGCTCGCCCCGTCGGGCGGCCGCCCGACGGCCCGGCGTCGCGGCCGGCGTGGTCACGCGGGAGGCGAGCGCGCTCACCAGCGCCTCGCAGCCCGCATCGCAGGCCCGGACCGAGGCGACCGCCTGCCGGACGGTCTCTGCCACGGCGGACGTGAGCGCCCGGTTGACCGCGGCCCGCCGGGGGGTCTCGGCGATGGCGACCCGCAGGGCCGTCACCGCCTCGTCGATCTCCTGGGCCTCGGCCACACCGTCCGCCGCGAGGTGCGCGGCGATCGCGTCTGCGGCGACCGAGACCTCACGGCCGCGGGCCACGGTGCCGGCGAGCATGCTGGGCTCGGGCAGGGCGTCCAGCACGGCCAGCGGAACGGCCTCGGCCGGATCCGGGTACGCGCGCAGCGCGGCCGGGTAGAGCTCCCGCAGCACCTCGCGCAGCGCGACGGCGGCGGAGTGACGGCCGCTGGCCAGCGCGGCGTGCGCGGCGAGGACCTGCTTGTAGCCGGCGAGGTCCCGGGGAGCGGGAAGTGTCACCGCGGAGAGCGCGCCGGCCTGCAGCGCCCGGGCCAGGCCGACCGCACGCCGCTCGGCGGGCGGCGACTGCATCTCCTCCAGCGAGTCGTCGTCGGCGAACCGCTCCGCGAAGTCGTCGACCGAGTCGTCGTCGGCGATCGCCAGGGGACGCCCAGCCGCGCTGAGCAGCGAGGTCACCGTGTGGTCGTCGCTGTCGGCGGCGATTGCCGCACCGCTCGGCCCGCCCGACCGCTCCACGAGCAGCGCGACCAACCGGGCGTAGCCGGCCGGGTCGTCGCCGATCTCGCAGACATGCAGCAGACGGCCTGCGTCGTCGACCACAGCGGACGTCAGCGTCGAACCGGCCGAGGCCGGTCGGTCGGCCGGATCCGCCGAGGCCAGACCGCAGTACACGCGCACGAGCGCCACGGCGTCGTCCTCCTCCCGGGACAAAGGTTTCCTCTGCCAGAGACTGATGCTCCCCGGTAAGGGTCAGTCGCGCCAGTCCACGACAGCAGAGATCTTGCCGACAATGGTGCGCCAACCGAGACTTGCGGTTTGTGCCCCGATTTTCTTCAGCCGCCGCCGACCCATGAAACCGCCGAGCCCGCCGTTGACGCTGGCCCGCAACGCCTCGTCCAGGTCGTCCAGGCTGGAGCCGGCGGAGAGCATGTCGAGCACGGCCGGTAGCCGCAGGGCGTACGACAGGTCACGGGCGACCTCGCCGGCCTCGATGAGCAGCGTGGGATCCCACGTGTCGTGGCCGCCGCGGAGGTTCTCCACCACGAGGTCGAGCTCGTAGGTGTCCTCGTCCAGCGGGGCGATGTCGGCCGGTTCCACCCGTTCGGACAGTTCTCGCCAGCTGTCCAGTTGAGACAGATCGTTGGGCGCGCCGGACCGGATGAAACTGACCAACGACTCCGGGGTCTTGAAGAGCAGCAGCCGGCCCTTGTGGCTGAGGAAGATCGGCACCTCCTCGTCGCCCGCCTCGTCGGCCGTCTCCTCCTCGTCGGCGTCGGCCTCGTCGCCGGCCGCCCTGCGGCGTTCCGCCGCCTCCTCGTCGCTCTCGGCGAACTCCTCGGCCAGATCCTCGTCGAGGATGACGACGGTCTCGTCGTCCTCCTCCTCCTCGATCACCTGGCGGCGCGCGAGGAACGGGTCGTCCTCGTCCCGCTCGGCGACGTCGGTCGGGGTCAGTTCGCGGGCCGGCCGGTACGCCCGGAGCGTGAAGCCCGTGCCGGCGGGCAGGGCGATCTCCACCGGGTCGATGGCGACCGCCTCCCACAGCGAGCGGTCGGGCGCCGCGGCGGGCTCGTCGGTGTCGGCGTCCTCCGGCTCGACCGCGTCGACGGTGTCGTCGAGCTCGGGCTCGTCTGCGTCTGGCCGTTGAGGCGACTGGCGGGCCACGCTGACCTCCGTGTGCTTCGGGTTGCCCACCCGCCGGCGTCTCCGGCCGGCGAGTGACTCTGGGCACATACCCTAGTGGGCCGCTGCGGAACGCCGATGCCCGCACCCCGCATGGATCAGGTGGCGGTCCGCCCGTCGGACAAGTAGCGTAACTACGCATGAAGGCCCAGGCGCTGCACGGACACCTCGACGCCCTGCTGCTCGCGGTGCTGGAGGGGGGTGCGCTGCACGGCTACGCCATCATCGAGGCGCTGCGTGCCCGCAGCGACGGCAACCTCGACCTGCCGACCGGCACGATCTACCCCGCGCTGCGCCGGCTGGAGCGGGCCGGGCACGTGGTCAGCACCTGGAGCACGGTCAACGGGCGCGAGCGGCGGACGTACCACCTCACCGACGCTGGGCGCCGGGAGCTGGCCGGCGAGCGGGCGGGCTGGCGGGAGTTCAGCTCGACGGTGGGCCGTTTCCTCGACCCCGGCACGTCCCCGGCCGCCCCCGCCTGAGCGCCGCCGCGCCCGCCGGTCGCCGCGACCGGCCGGCACGCCGCCCGGACGGCGCGAGTGCCGCAGGACGGCATGGAGCGCGACCGGCACGGCACGAGCGCGATCAGCTCGGCACGAGCATCGCCGACCCGGCCCGAGCGCCCCGGACGCGGTGCCCGGGGGACGCGCGAACGGCCGTTGTCAGCGAGCGGCCAGCAGCCAGTTGCGGGCGGCCCCGCCCGCCCAGACGTAACCCGCGCTCGCCACCACCGACCCGATGATCATCGGCGGCCAGGTGAGCGCGGCGTCCCAGAGCAGGGCCGACCAACCGAACAGGCCGGCGCCGGTGAGCGCACCGAGCAGGAGCGCACCGGTGAGACCGGCGCCCACCAGCCGCGCGAGCGCGGCGTGGCCGGGGCGGGCCGACCGGGCGGCCACCGTGACGAGCAGCAGCCCTCCGACCGCCAGGGCGAGCGCCGCCATCCAGACGCCGTGCACGGTGCTGGAGAGGAGCCGGTAACCCTCCGGGGGAGGGACCTCGCCCTCGCTCCAGCTGGAACCACGCCAGGTGAGGTCTCCCGCGACGACCAGGACCGTGGCCACCGAGAGCACGCGCAGCGACAGGCCGCGCAGCGCACCCACCGCGAGTTCGGCCTGCCAGCCGGGAAGCAGCTGCGCCGGGCTGCCGAACTCGGCCACCGCGCGCCGCTCCGCCTCCACGGCGGGGAGCCCACCCGCCCGGTACGCGTCGACGGCGTCGAGCAGCCCGTGCCGGGCCTCGGTCAGCAGGTCGGCCTTCAGCCGGGCCGGCCCGCGCAGCCGACCGGCGAGCTCCCGCAGCCGGTCCTCCACCAAGACGTCCTCACCGCACGGCATGGCACCACCCTGCCACGTCCCGCGGGATCGTGGGGTCCGGGAAAGACCCTGGTCCGACCCGGAAAGCGGTCAGGGCGCGAGGGCCAGGTACCCGCGTTCGGCCGCTTCCTGGAGCAGCCACTGGTCCCGGTACCAGCCGGGGACGGTCACCAGCTCGGGGTGGCGTCCGCGCTGCACCACCCGCCCGGCGTCGAGGACCACGATCTCGTCCAGCCCGTCCAGGCCGGTGAGCCGGTGGCTGATCAGCAGCACCGAGTGGCCGGCCGGCGTGGCGGCCAGCGCCGAGGCGAGCACCGCGTCGGCGGCGGCCGGGTCGAGCCCCTCGGTGGGTTCGTCGAGCACCAGCACCGGTGCGGCGGCCAGGAGCGCGCGGGCCAGCGCCAGCCGCTGCCGTTGCCCGCCCGAGAGCTGCCCGCCCTCCTCGCCGACCACCGTGTCCCAGCCGGCGGGCTGCGCGCGTACCCAGTCGAGCAGGCCGGCCGCGGCCGCCGCGGCGGCCAACTCCGCCTCGGACGCGCCCGACCGGCCGAGCAGCAGGTTCTCCCGGACCGTGGCGTGGAAGACGTACGCCTCGGCGAGGAGGCCGCCGACGACCCGGGGCAGCTCGTCCTCGGGATACGTGGCGAGGTCGCGCCCGCCCACCGTGACGTGCCCGCCGGAGGGGCGTACCGCGCCGGTCAGGACGGCCGCGAGGGTGCTCTTGCCGGCGCCGCTGGGACCGACCACCGCGATCCGCCGACCGGCGGGCAGGTCGAGGCTCACCCGGTCGAGCGCGGGCGCCGCCCCGGCGCGGTACCGGACCGTGACGTCGTCGAGCCGCAGGCCGTGGTTGCCGGCGGTCGGCGCGGCCCCGGCCGGAGGGGGCAGCGCGCCGCCGGGCAGCGGCTCGGTCTGCGTCATCGGGCGTTCCGCCGGGGCCGGCGTGGCAGCCGGTGGTGCTCCGGTGTCGCCGAGCAGGGCCGCGACCCGGGTCAGGCCGCCGCCGAGCTGTGACCGTTGCCGGGCGGCCCCGACCAACGCGAGCGCGACCTCGACGGCGGCCAGGGTGCCGACGGCCAGCACGCCGACCAGGGCGCCGGGCACGCCCGCGGCCAGCGCGACGAGCACCACCGCGCCGGCCGTGAGCCCGGCGACGAGGGTGCCGGCCGCGTCCACCGCGAACCCGGCGGCGGCGAGGCGCCGTTCCAGGCGGGCCAGCCGCCGGGTGCGTCCGGTGGCGGCGCGCAACGCGGCGTCGGTGGCGCCGAACGCGGCGAGGTCGGCGGCGCCGTGGGTCAGGTCGATCGCGTCGGCGGCCAGCGCGCCGCGCAACGGCGCCAGCTCGGCCGCGCTGCGCCGGGTCAGCCGGGTCGCGAGGACGGGCAGCGCCGCCCCGGCGACGAGCAGCCCGACGGCGAGCACGCCGGCGGCCGGCGGCGAGATCAGCAGGGCGCCGCCCACGGCCACCACGCTCACGAGCACCGCGCCGGCGCCCGGCACGAGCACTCGCAGCAGCAGGTCCTGGACCGTCTCGACGTCGGAGACGAGCCGGCTCAGCGCGTCGCCCGAGCGCGGCGGGGCGGACCGCCGGGCGGCGAGCGCCGCGAAGACCCGGGCACGGACGTCGGTGATCATCCGCAGGACGGCGTCGTGGCCGGCGAGGCGTTCGGTGTAGCGGAACACGCCCCGGCTGATCGCCAGCGCGCGTACCGCGACGATGGCGACCGTGAGCCGGTCGAGCGGTGGCCGTCCGGCGGCGCTCATGAGCAGCCACGTGGCGGTCGCCATCAGGGCCAGGCCCGCGAACTCGGTGGCGGCGGCGAGCAACCCGGCGCCGACCAGCCGGCCGAGGTACGGCCGGGCCAGGCGCAGCACGGCCCGTTCGGCCGCCCCCGCCCGCCCCCGCTCGGCCCGGTCGCCCGGGTCGGCGGCCCGTACGGGCGGGTCGACGGTGGCGGGGCCGCGCACGTCGAAGTCCGCGGGCCGCGAGACGCCCGCCACGGTGGGGCCGGCCCCGGTCCGGTCCGCGGCGGTCGGGTCGGCTTCGGTCGGGAGGGCCGGCCCGGTGGCCGACTCCACCGATGGCTCGGGAACGGGATCGCGGCGCGGGTCGTCGCTCATCGGGCCGCCCCTTGCGTCGGCGCGGGGGTCAGCTCGGTGACCCGGCCGTCCTCGACCCGAAGGATCCGGTCGGCCTGGGCGAGCAGCGCGGGGCGGTGCGCGACCAGCAGCGCCGTCCGGCCGGCCACGAGCCGGCGGGTGGCGTCCAGCACCATCGCCTCGGAGGCGCTGTCGAGCCGCGCGGTCGGTTCGTCGAGCAGCACCACGGGGGCGTCCCGCAGGAACGCCCGGGCCAGCGCCACCCGCTGCCGCTGCCCGCTGGACAGGCCGTGACCGCGTTCGCCGAGCACCGTGTCGAGCCCGTCCGGCAACCCGGCGACCACCTCGTCCAGGGCCGCGTCGTGCACGGCGGCGGCGAGCGTCTCGGCCGGGGTGTCCGGGGCGCCGAGCCGGATGTTGTCGGCCAGCGAGGCCGCGAAGAGGTGCGCGCGTTGCGGCACCCAGGCGAGCTGCCGGCGCCAGGCGTCCAGGTCGGCGCCGGCCAGGTCGACCCCGCCGACGCTCACCCGGCCGCTCGTCGGGGTCACGAAGCCGAGCAGCAGCCCGAGCAGGGTGCTCTTGCCGGCGCCGCTGGGCCCGATGACGGCGATCCGCTCACCCGGCCGTACGGTCAGCGTCACGTCCCGCAGCGCCGTGGTCCGCTCGTACGCGACCGTCACCGACTCGAACCGGATCTCACCCCGGCCGTCCGGCACGGGGCGGGCGACCCGCTCGCCGTCCCGCTCCGGGGCGGGCGCGCCGGCCTCCACCTCGAACGCCTCGTTGAGTGCGGTGAGCCCCTCCATGCTGGCGTGGAACCGGCTGCCGGCCGCCCGCAGCGGCAGGTACGCCTCCGGGGTGAGCAGCAGCACGAGGAGCGCCGTGTGCAGGGCGATCCCGCCGCCGAGCAGCCGGATGCCGACCGGCACCGCGACCAGCGCCACGGAGAGCGTGGCGACGAGTTCCAGCACGAGGGCCGACAGGAAGGCGATGCGCAGCGTACGCATGGTGGCGACCCGGTGGCCGTCGGCCATCCGGCGCACCACGTCGACCTGGGCCCGGGCGCGGCCGAAGGCGCGGAGGGTGGGGAGGCCCGCCACCATGTCCAGGAAGTGCCCTCCGAGCAGGGAGAGCCGACGCCACTGGCGCTCGGTGGCGGCCTGCGCCTGCCAGCCGAGCAGCGCGCCGAAGATCGGGATGAGGGGCAGCGTCAGCGCGATGATGAGCGCCGAACTCCAGTCGGCGAGACCGATCCGGGCGAGCACCGCCAGCGGAACGGTGACGCTGAGCACCAGCTGCGGCAGGTAGCCGGTGAAGTAGGCGTCCAGGGCGTCCAACCCGCGCCCGGCCAGGGTGGCGAGCTGACCGGCCCGCTGCCCGGCGACCCAGCCGGGCCCGCGCCGGCCGACCGCGCCGAGCAGGTCGGCGCGGAGTGCGGCCTTGACCGTGGCGGCCACCCGGGCGGCCACCGTGCCCTGCGCCCAGACGACGAGGGCGCGCGCCGCGACCGTGGCCGCGAAGCCGGCGAGGGCCGGGCGGTCCAGCCGCGCGTCGAACGCGGTGGCGAGCAACGCGGCCAGCGCGGTGGCCTGCGCGACGACGAGCGCGGCGGCGACGACGCCGAGGAGGGCGAGCAGGGCGAGGTCGCGGCGGGCCGCGGGGACCCGTCGCAGCAGACGCGGGTCGAAGGGGCGGCGGTTCACCAGTACACCGGTGCCCTGCCGTCGGTCCGTCCGCGGAACACCCACCAGCACATCAGTTGAAAGCCTAGTAGGGCCGGCACGAGCGGCAGCGCCAGCCAGCCCAGGAGGCGCAGGGTGGGTGCGCTGGCGGCGGCGTCGGCCACGGTGAGCGACGCGCCGGTCCCGGTGGTGGAGACCAGCACGTAGGGCCAGAGGGTCGCCCCGACCAGCGCCACGGGCAGCGCGAGCGCCACGCCGGTGGCGGCGAACGCCACCCCCGGCCGCCGCCGGGCGAGCGCCGCCCGGGCCACCAGCAACGCCGTGACCAGCAACAACGCCAGCAGTACGCCGACCGCGGGCCGCTGGGCGGCCTCGCGTACCCGCCCGGAGAGCAGGCCGAGGACGGCGGCCGCGCCGACCGCGGTGATCGCCACCGGGACGAGCCGGCGGGCCAGTCGGCCGGCCCCGGCGGCGTCGGCGGCCGGCAGCCGGAGGGTGAGGAAGGTCGCACCGTGCGCCGCCACCAGCGCCACCATGGCGAGCCCGGCGGCGGCCACGAACGGCGTGAGGAGGTGGGTCAGGCCGGTCACGTGGCCGTCGGTGTGCCGCGGTACGCCCTGGAGCAGCCCGGCGAGCAGGGCCCCCCAGCCCCACGCCGCGAGGGCGCTGCCGACGACCACCACCCGGTCCCAGCGGGCCCGGATCCGCTCGTGCGCCGGGCGGCTGCGGAGTTGCACACCGGCCGTCACCAGGATCACCCCGGCGAGCGCGCCGAGCACGACCGGATAGAACCCGGAGAGCAGTTCCCCCTCGAGCACGGGGAAGGCGCCGAAGAGGATGCCGACGGCGGCCACGAGCCACACCTCGTTGCCGAGGAAGAACGGGCCGACGGCGTTGAGCGCGGCGCGCCGCAGGCCGGGGTCGGCGTTGCGGGCCAGCGACAGGCCCACCCCGTAGTCGTAGCCGGCGAGCACCAGGTAGCTGGCGAAGAAGAGGCCGAGCAGGGCGTACCAGGCGAGTTCCACGTCTCGGCTCCTCTAGGTGAAGGCGGGTTCGGGACGGACGTCGGCGGGGTGCCCCGGCGGCCGGCCGAGGGCCGGGTCGTGCGCTCCCCGGGCGGCGTGCCGGGCGATGAGCACCCAGTTGGTGACGGCGAGCGTGCCGAGCAGCAGGCTGAAGCCGACGAGCGAGGCGAGCATCACCGGGGCGCCGACGGGCGAGATCGCCTGGTCGACGGGGAGCAGGCCGTACGCGGCCCAGGGCTGGCGACCGACCTCGCGGGCCAGCCAGCCGAGGAGGACCGCCACGAACGGCAGCGGCACGGCGAGCAGGACCAGCCAGAGCGGGAAGCGGAGCCGGATGACCCAGTCCCGCCACAGCAGCGGCAGCAGCAGCCAGAGAGCGCCGAGGGTGGTGCCGATCAGGATCATGAAGCCGAGCCCGACGCCCGCGAGCGCCGGCGGCGTGTAGTCGCCGGGGCCGAACCGGGTGGTCCAGTCGGCGATCAAGCTCTGGGCGTCGTCCCCGGCGCCGAACTTGGTGGGCTGCACGGCGCCGACCGGGCCGAACTGGGCGAAGCCGAAGCCCTGTACCAGCGTGATGGCCACCGCCGAGGTGACCAGCCCGATCCGCAACGAGGTGCGGTGCAGCGCGTGGTCGGGGGTGCGGCGGATGAGGTGGAACGCGCCCACCGCGGCCATCAGCATCCCGCCGACCAGCAGCGAGGCGGCGACGACGTGGCCGAAGGCCATGCCGAACGTGGGGTTGGTGAGCAGCGCCCCGAAGTCGGTGAGGTGGGCGACCCCGTCGCGCACCTCGTAGCCCACCGGGTTCTGCAGCCAGGAGTTGGCCACGAGGATCCAGAACGCCGAGGCGTACGCGGTGAGCGCCACGCCCCAGAGCAGGGCGAGGTGCACACCGCGCCGCAGCCGGTGCCAGCCGAAGATCCACATGCCGAGGAACGTGGATTCGAGGAAGAACGCGACAAGTGTCTCGATGGCGAGCGGCGCGCCGAAGACGTTGCCCACGTAGCGCGAGACGCCGCTCCAGTTCAGCCCGAACTGGAACTCCATGACGATGCCGGTGGCGATGCCGAGCACGTAGTTGATTACGTAGAGCTGACCCCAGAAGCGGGTCAGCCGCTCGTACCTCGGGTTGCCGGTGAGCACCCAGGTCGTCTGCAACCCGACCAGGAGCGTCACGAGACCGAGCGTCACGACCACGAAGAGGAAATGGATCGACGCGGTCGTGGCGAACTGCAATCGGGCGAGGAGCAGGGTGTCCATGGCCGCTCTCCAACTGTTGGCTCGCTTTTCGTAGCGAGCCTACACGTAGATTCCCTACGCATGTCTACTACGTATTGTCGTAGTCAATATTACGACAGATCGTAGTAGTTGTGGGGGCGTGAACGGGCGGGCGGGCGGCCTTCGGGTCGAGGCGCCGGGCCCCGGGCTCAGCTCAGGAACAGGGAGACGGGAAGCGCCACGAGGGTCGAGGCCACGGCCAGCGCCGTGAGCCCGATGAACCGGGGCGGCTCGTCCGCGACCAGCAGCCGCTGCACCCGGGCGTCCAGGTCCCGGTCACCCAGGCCGAGCGCGCCGGCCGGAGTGATCCGGTGGCCGGCCGTGGCGAACCGGCGCAGCGCGGCCGCCAGCGGGGCGTCGGCGTGGACCTCGCGGGCCTTGTCGTCGGCGCGCATCTCCACGAGCAGGGCCACCCGCTCGTGCGCCTCCCGCACCCACCGGAACCAGGGCAGCGCGTGGGAGAGTGCGGTGAACGGGAGCAGCACCAGGTCGTGCCGCTCCTCAGCGTGTGCCCGCTCGTGCGTGAGCACGGCCGCCAGCTCGGCGCGGTCCAGCAGGCTGAGCGTGCCGGCGCTCACCACCACCCGGGGCTTCACACCGGGCAGGCAGTAGGCCGCGGCGCTCGGGTGGTCGAGCACCAGCGCGCCGGGCGCGGCCGGGTCGTCCCGAGCCACCAGGGCGAGCAGGTCCCGGTGCCGGCGCTGGGCCCGCACGGTGGCGTGGATGTTCCGGACGGTCGTGGTGAGCAGCACCGCCCCGATGCCGAACCCGACCCCCACACCCGCGAGGTGCAGCACGCCCAGCCCCGCGGGGAGCGTGCCGTGCAGCAGGTCGGAGACGAGGGCGAGCAGGGCGCTGCCGGTCGGCAGGTCGTACGCGCCCAGGCCGAGCGCGATGGGCACGCCCATCGCGGAGAGACCGAGCGCCAACCCGACCGCCTGCCAGCAGATGATCGCCACCCGCGGGCTGTGCCACGGCCAGGTCGACCGGGCCAGCACCTGGGCGGTCATCCAGCAGGCCAGGATGGTTGCGGCGAAGTGCACGGCGTACGCCACGGCCGCCGCCTTACCGCTCCGCCGCCTCGTCGGCGGTGGCCGGGCGGTCGGCCCGCCCGGTCGCCGGCGCCTCGATCCGGTCGGCCAACGTGCCCGCGCGGTTGGCGGGGTCGACCGGCCCGCCGCCGGTCGTGTGACCGGTCGCCGTGCCGCCGCTTCCGAAACCGGTCGCCGTGCCGCCCGCCTCGGCGCCGAGGGCGGCGCGCAGCACCTCGGCCTCGGTGCCGGTCACCGAGCGGGCGAAGCGGACGAGCGCCGCGTCCCGGCTGCCGCCGAGGTCGAGCGCGTCGAGCATGAGCTGGGCGATGTGCGCCTCGCGGCTGGCCGCGGCCCGGTAACGCCAGGCCCGTCCCTCCCGCTCGCGCTGCACCATGCCCTTGCCGGCCAGCCGGTCGAGCACCGTCATCACGGTCGTGTAGGCGAGCTCCCGGCCGGCCAGCGCGTCGGCGACCTCGCGCACGGTCACGCCGTCCGACGTGCCGGGGACCGAGTCCCACAGCACGTCCATCACCGCACGCTCAAGATCGCCCAGCCGAGTCACACACCAATCCTACCCCCCGTAGTAGAGCCACGGTGAGGCCCGGGGACGGGCCGCCGCGGGCCACGCCCAAGATCCGCGCAACTCCACGGATGTAGTGGGGTCCGGCGTCCGGGAGGGGACAACTTTCGGGTAGTTGTGCGGATCTCGACAGGAGCCCACGCCCACGCCCCCGGGGGGTGTGACCGGAGGCCGGGACGGCCTCAGACCCCCTTCGGGTGCCAGACCGTCTTCGTCTCGAGCAGGGAGGTCATCCGGGCGAGGCCGGGGTCCGCGAACCAGTCGTGGTCGACCGGCGCCGGGCGCAGCACCCGCTTGAGGTTCTCCGCCGCCCGGACCTCCAGGTCGGCGGCCAGCTCACCGTCGGTCACGCCGGTCAGGTCGATGGCGTTGACGTCCATGTGCGCGGCCAGCGTGGGCACCGTCTCGGCGATCCGGCCGGTGAGCAGGTTCACCACCCCGCCGGGCAGGTCGGAGGTGGCCAGCACCTCGGCCAGGGCGACCGCCGCGAGCGGCTCGGTCGGCGACGTCGCCACCACCACGGTGTTGCCGGTCACGATGGCCGGCGCGATCACGCTGACCAGCCCGAGCAGCGCCGGCCGCTCCGGGGCGACGGCCGCCACCACGCCGGTCGGCTCGGGCGCGGAGAGGTTGAAGTACGGGCCGGCGACCGGGTTGGCCCCGCCGTACACCTGAGCGAGCTTGTCGGACCAGCCCGCGTACCAGACCCAGCGGTCGACCGCCGCGTCCACCTCGTCGCCGGGCACGCCGAGCGCCACGAACTGCTCGCGGCGGCCCTCCAGCATCTCGGCGGCCCGGTAGAGGATCTGACCCCGGTTGTACGCGGTCGCGCCGGCCCAGCCCTTCACGGCTGCGCGGGCGGCGACCACGGCGTCCCGCGCGTCCTTGCGTGACGCAAGTGCCACATTCACAGTGCCGTCACCGCTCTGCACGAGATACGACCGTCCCGACTCGCTGCGGGGGAACTTCCCGCCGATGAACAGCTTGTACGTCTTGCGTACCGCGACCCGCTCAGACATTGAGGTACGCCTCCAGCCCGTGCCGGCCGCCCTCGCGGCCGTAGCCCGACTCCTTGTAGCCGCCGAACGGCGAGGTGGGGTCGAACTTGTTGAACGTGTTGGCCCAGACGACACCGGCGCGCAGCCGGTCGGCCATCCACAGGATCCGCGAGCCCTTGTCGGTCCAGATCCCGGCCGACAGCCCGTACGGCGTGTTGTTCGCCTTCTCGACGGCCTCGGCCGGGGTGCGGAAGGTGAGCACGGAGAGCACCGGCCCGAAGATCTCCTCGCGGGCGATCCGGTGCGCCTGGGTGACGCCCGTGAAGATGGTCGGGGCAAACCAGAAGCCCCGCTCGGGCAGCTCGCACGGCGCCGACCAGCGCTCGGCGCCCTCGGCCGACCCGGCGTCGGTGAGTTCCCGGATCCGGGCCAGCTGGGCCGCCGAGTTGATCGCCCCGATGTCGGTGTTCTTGTCGAGCGGGTCCCCGAGCCGCAGCTGGGCCATCCGCCGCTTCAGCGACTCCAGCACCCGGTCGGCCACCGACTCCTGCACGAGCAGGCGCGAGCCGGCGCAGCAGACGTGCCCCTGGTTGAAAAAGATCCCGTTGACGATGCCCTCGACGGCCTGGTCGATCGGCGCGTCGTCGAAGACGATGTTGGCCGCCTTGCCGCCCAGCTCCAGGGTGAGCTTCTTGCGGGTGCCCGCCACCGAGCGGGCGATGGCGCGGCCCACCTCGGTCGAGCCCGTGAAGGCCACCTTGTCGACACCCGCGTGCTCGACCAGCGCCCGGCCGGTCTCGCCGGCGCCGGTCACGATGTTGACCACGCCCGGGGGCAGGTCGGCCTGCTGGCAGATCTCGGCGAAGAGCAGCGCGGTGAGCGGGGTGGTCTCGGCGGGCTTCAGCACGACCGTGTTGCCCGCGGCGAGCGCCGGGGCGATCTTCCAGGCCAGCATGAGCAGCGGGAAGTTCCATGGAATGACCTGCGCGGCCACGCCGAGCGGCTTCGGGTCGGAGCCGAAGCCGGCGTACGGCAGCTTGTCGGCCCAGCCCGCGTAGTAGAAGAAGTGCGCGGCGACCAGGGGCACGTCGACGTCCCGTGACTCCTTGATCGGCTTGCCGTTGTCGAGCGACTCGAGCACCGCCAGCTCGCGGGACCGCTCCTGGATGATGCGGGCGATCCGGAACAGGTACTTGGCCCGGTCCCGGCCCGGCATCGGGCCCCAGACCTTCTCGTACGCGGCGCGGGCGGCCCGTACCGCGCGGTCCACGTCCTCGGCGCCACCCTCGGCGACCTCGGCCAGCACCTCCTCGGAGGCGGGGTTGACCGACTTGAAGCTGCCGCCGTCGGCCGGGTCGACGAACCTTCCGTCGATGAAGAGCCCGTACGCGGGCTTGATGTCCACCACCGAGCGGGACTCGGGGGCGGGGGCGTATTCGAACATCGCGCTCAGTCCAGGGTGAAGTAGTCGGGACCGGCGTAGACGCCGGTCGTCAGCTTGGTGCGCTGCATGAGCAGGTCGTTGAGGAGGCTGGACGCGCCGAAGCGGAACCAGTCCGGGTCGAGCCAGTCCGGGCCGACCGTCTCGTTGACCATCACCAGGTACTTGATCGCGTCCTTGGTGGTGCGGATGCCGCCGGCCGGCTTCACGCCCACCTGCCGGCCGGTGGCGGCGCGGAAGTCGCGCACCGCCTCCAGCATCACGAGGGTCACGGGCGGCGTGGCGGCCACCGGGACCTTGCCGGTGGAGGTCTTGATGAAGTCGCCGCCGGCGAGCATGGCCAGCCAGGAGGCGCGCCGCACGTTGTCGTACGTGGCCAGCTCGCCGGTCTCCAGGATCACCTTGAGGTGCGCGGGTCCGCAGGCCTCCTTGGTGGCGACGATCTCGTCGTACACCTCGGAGTAGCGGCCGGCCAGGAACGCGCCCCGGTTGATCACCATGTCGATCTCGTCGGCGCCCGCCTCGACGGCGGCCCGGGTGTCGGCGAGCTTGACCTCCAGCGGCGCCTGCCCGGACGGGAAGGCGGTGGCCACGCTGGCGAGGTGCACCTTCGAGCCGCGGAGCACCTCGGCGACGTACGGGACCATGGCCGGGTAGACGCAGACCGCGCCGACGTGCGGGCAGGACGGGTCGGCCGGGTCGGGGCGGAGCGCCTTGGCGGCGAGCGCCCGTACCTTGCCGGGGGTGTCGGCGCCTTCGAGGGTGGTGAGGTCGACCATCCGGATCGCGAGGTCGATGGCCTCGGCCTTGGCCGTGGTCTTGATGGAGCGGGTGCCGAGCTGGGCCGCCCGCTGCTCCGCGCCGACCTGGTCCACGCCGGGCAGGCCGTGCAGGAAGGTCCGCAGAGCGGTCTCGGATCGTCCCAGCTCGGAGAGGTCCGACCGGGCCGACGTCGCTGTCGCCGTCATGCCCAGAAGTCTACGCATCCGCCGAGGAAGTGATCTTGATCACATGTGGCGGGCGAGCGGTGTCCGGGGTGAGCGGAATCGCCCTGTCGGCCGCACCCGCACGGGAGGGCCTCACCGTTCGGTAGGTTGGGCGACCGTGGACGTACACGTCATTGACCACCCGCTGGCCCAGTCCCGGCTGACCGCCATGCGGGACGAGCGCACCGACTCCTCCTCGTTCCGGGCGGCGCTGCACGAACTGACCACCATGCTGGTGTACGAGGCGGCGCGTTCCTTCCCCATCGAGCGGTACCCGGTGCAGACGCCGGTCACCGGCACCGAGGGCACCCGGCTGGCCAACCCGCCGCTGCTGGTGCCGGTGCTGCGGGCCGGCCTCGGCATGGCCGACGCCGCGCTGGGCCTGCTGCCCGAGTCCTCGATGGGGTTCGTCGGCCTAGCCCGCGACGAGCGGACGTTCGAGCCCCGCGCCTACATGGAGTCGCTGCCCCGGGACCTGACCGGCCGGCCGGTGCTGGTGCTCGACCCGATGCTCGCGACCGGCGGGTCGCTGGAGCACTCCTGCCAGCTGCTGGCCGATCGCGGTTGCACGGACATCACGGTGCTCTGCGTGCTCGCCGCGCCGGCCGGCGTCGAGCGGCTGGAGCGCTCCGGCCTGCCGCTGCGCCTCGTCACCGCGTCGATCGACGAGGGCCTCAACGACCGGATGTTCATCGTCCCCGGCCTCGGCGACGCCGGCGACCGCCAGTTCGGCGGCATGCCCCGCTTCTGACCCACCTGCGGTCCACCGATCACGGCGAGGCCGACCGGACACCTCACCCGGCACCCGAGCGGAATGTCGCTCGCTCATTGAGAACAGGGCTCATTCGACGTCGAGTGAGCCCTGTTCCCGTAGCGAGGGCGCGTCGATCGCATCCACCGCCGTCGGTAACGATGCACCCCGTCCGCGACACATACCTGGTGTCCTGTCAGGAACTCCGGTCGGGAGATCGATAGATGGAACCCGTGGGCGAGCGGGGGGAGGGCTGGTTCACCAGCCTCTACGCCACGCACTACCCGGACATCGTCCGGTACGGCCTGCGCCGACTCCCCGACGTGGATGCGGCCACCGAACTCGCGCAGGACGTGTTCGTCGTCGTCTGGCGGCGACGGAGTGAGGTACCGGAGCGGGCGCTCCCGTGGCTGTACGGCGTGGCCCGGCATGTCGTGGCGAACCGGTGGCGACACCGCCGCGCCACTCCCGCCCTCCTTCCGCTTGCCGAGGCCGACCAGGTGCCCGCGCGGATCATCGAGCCGGACGCCCTGGTGCCGGTGCTCGACCTGCGCCGGGCGCTCGATGAACTGCCGGAGGTCGACCAGGAGATCCTCCGGCTGGTCGGTTGGGAGGACCTCAGCGTCGCGGACGCCGCCGCCGCTCTGGGCTGCAGCCGGTCCGCCGCCGCGGTGCGCCTCTTCCGGGCCCGGCGTCGCCTGCGCGCCGCCCTGGCCACGCACATGTCACTCGACGGCACCCGTCCGGTGTCCGCTGATGTCTGAGAGGAGCAGCATGCCCACACAACAGCAGGTCCGGGCCCTCCTCGGTCCGGCCGACCCGGCCCGCGGCGCCACCGTGCCACCGGCCCCGGCCGCCGCGCGCGAGCTGATCCTTCGGGCGGAACGGGAGGCGCAGCCCGAGCAGACCCCGATTCGGCGGGTCGCGAGCCGCCGCACGGTCCTGGTCGGTGGGGCCGCCGTGGCGACCGCGGTGGCGTCCGCGGGTCTGGTAGCGGCCCTGCGAGACCGACGTGCCCCCGAAGTGCCCGCGACGCCGCAGCCGGGCGAGGGGATCGTGCTGCGACCGGTGGCCTACGAGCTGACCACTGACGCCGAACAGGCCGGGCCGCACCTGCGGGCGCTCGCCGCGCACCTCGTGGCCGCGCCCTACGACGGTGCGGGTGGTCGCTACGACCATCACCGGGTCCGATCCTGGGGGAACATGGTCCAGGAGTCACCGGAGGGGCATGTCGCCAGCTATGTGGAGGAGCGCCGGAGTTGGGTGACGCGGGACGGCAGACGGTGGTCGGACCAGCAGACGCTCGACATCGAGTTCCCGGACGCGGCCTCTCGTGAGTATTGGACGAAGCAACTGGCCTCCGCGGGCGGTCCGCGCCCCGGCGCGACGTCCTCGCCGGGGGGACTTGTCGAGGAGCCGCCCGGTCAGGAGATCCGCCGGCTTCCCACCGACCGGGCGGCGCTCGCCCGCGCTCTTCGGAGCGACCTGCCGGCGGGAGACATGGCCAGGGTGGTGTACGACACCTATGTCCGTTACCTGATACCGCGTCGGGCCCGGGCCGACATCCTCACCATCCTGGCGGACAAACCCGGCTTCGTGTTTCGGGGACGGGTCGTCGACCGGGCCGGCCGGCGCGGCGTGGGGGTCACGGCCGATCTCACGCCTCCAACGCAGGATCCGCAGCGTGCGCAGATGCTGCTGGTCTTCGAACCGTCCACCGGCGAACTGCTCGCCCATGAATACCTGGAACTGGCCCCCCAGCGCCGCGTGCTCTACTACGGGCTGGTGCTCGAGGCCGGCCGGACCGACAGGCTCGGCTGACCGGTGAGGCGGTCCGCCGAGGTGAGCGGCACCCCGATCCCGCCCGCGCAGACGGGGCCGGGTGCCACGGATCTCCGACTTGCCGTCGGCGGGTTGGCGTACACGCGTGCGTCTACGGGTTACCGTCTGCGGCCATGACTGGTGTTGCGCTCGCCGAAGAGCTGCTGCTGCTCGCGTACGACGACGAAACGGGCAAGGCGACCATGCCGAGGATCAGCCTCGACCTGGGCATGGCCGCCGCGGTGTTGATCGAGCTGGCGCTGGCCGGCCGGGTCGCGTACACCGACGGCAACCTGACGGTGGTCGACCCGACGCCTACCGGTGAGCCGGTGGCCGACGGTGTGCTGGCCCGGATGGCCGCCGACACCCCGCACTCCGCCTCGTCCTGGGTGCAGCGGTTGCGGCACGGCCTGCGCGACCGGATCCTGGGCGACCTGTGCAGCCAGGGGGTCGTCCGGGACGTCGACGAGACCGAGCTGGGCTTCATCCACGTGCACCGGTACCCGGTGGTGGACAGGACGGTGGAGGCGGACACCCGCCGCCGGCTGGCCGAGGCGCTCACCGGCGGCGCGGCCCCGGACGAGCGGACCGCCGCCCTCGCGACCCTGGTCGCCGTGCTGCGGATGGAGTCAGCCCTCGGCGTGAGCGACGGCGCCGCCGAGCACGCCCGCCAACGGCTCGCGGAGATCGCCAGCGGGGCGGGTTTCTCCGGCGAGGTCACCGCGGACGACTCGGTGGTCCGCCCCTCGGTGGGCCTCGTCGTGGCCGCCCTGGCCCAGGCCGTGAACGCCGCCCTGGGCCCGCGCCACTGACCACCCGGCCCAGGCCGTGAACGCCGCCCTGGGCCCGCGCCACTGGCCACCCCCAGCCCAGGCCGCATCCGCTCCGCGCGATGCCATCGAAGGCAGCACGCGCAACCGGCGGGCGGGCGCGGGTCAGAGGCCCAGCGCCTCGGCGATCTCGGCGCGTAGTTCGGCGACGGCCTGGCTGGCCCGGTCGCGGGCCGCCTCGACCTCGCCCTCCGCGACGGGTTCCACGACCTCCAGGTACGCCTTCAGCTTCGGCTCGGTGCCCGACGGGCGGATCACCACCCGGGCCGACGGGGTGCGCAGGATCACCACGTCCGCCTCGGGGAGCAGGTCCTCGGTGGTCTCGACCGGGTGCCCCAGCAGCGACGTGGGGGTGGACGCCCGCAGCCGGGCCATCGCGTCGGCGATCTGCTTGAGGTCGTCCACCCGCACCGAGAGCTGGTCGGTGTGGTGGACCCCGAACTCGGCGGCCAGCTCGTCGAGCCGGTCGGCGAGGGTCCGCCCCTGCGTCTTGAGGCCGGCGGCCAGCTCGGCCACGGTCAGCGCGGCCGTGATCCCGTCCTTGTCGCGCACCAGGTCCGGTGCGACGCAGTAGCCGAGCGCCTCCTCGTACCCGAAGACCAGCGGGTCCGAGCCGCCGCCGGCCCGGACGATCCACTTGAACCCGGTGAGCGTCTCGTCGTACGGCAGCCCGCGCGCCGCGCACATGGCCCGCAGCAGCGACGACGAGACGATCGTGGTGGCGTAGAGGCCGGTCACGCCGCGGCGCATGAGGTGGTCGGCGAGCAGCACGCCCACCTCGTCGCCGCGGAGCATCCGCCACCCGGCCGCCCCGTCGCGGACGGCCACGGCGCAGCGGTCCGCGTCGGGGTCGTTGGCGATGGCGATGTCCGCCCGGGTCGCGTCGGCGAGGGCGATCAGCCGGTCGACGGCGCCGGGCTCCTCCGGGTTGGGAAAGGAGACGGTGGGGAAGGTCGGGTCCGGCTCGGCCTGCTCGGGCACGACCCCGGGCACCGGGAAACCGGCGCGGGCGAACGCGGCCGTGAGCACGGCCCCACCCACGCCGTGCAGCGGGGTGTACGCCACGGACAGGTCCCGCGACCCCTCGGGCGCGATCACGGCGGCGGCCCGTTCCACGTACGAGGAGACGAGGTCGTCGCCGAGCACCTGGCCGGGCGGGCCGAGCGGCACCTCGGCCAGCGGGCCGACGGCCCGGATGGCGGCCTCGATGCCGGCGTCGGCGGGCGGCACGATCTGCGCGCCCGCGCCGAGCTGCCCACCGAGCTGGGCGCCGAGGTAGACCTTGTAGCCGTTGTCCTGCGGCGGGTTGTGGCTGGCGGTGACCATCACCCCGGCCACGGCGTCGAGCCTCCGCACCGCGTACGCGAGCACGGGCGTGGGCAGCGGGCGGGGCAGCAGCAGCGCGGGGCGTCCCGCTCCCGTGGCCACACGGGCGGTCCGCTCGGCGAACTCCCGGGAGCCGTGCCGGGCGTCGTACCCGATCACCAGGGGGCCGGCGCCGCCCTGGTCGGCGAGCCAGCCGACGAGCCCCGCGGCCGCCTGGGTCACCACGGCGAGGTTCATCCCGTTCGGGCCGGCCCGCAGCGGGCCGCGCAGCCCGGCGGTGCCGAAGGTCAGCGGGCCGGCGAACCGGTCGGCGAGGTCGCCGGCGCTCGCCGGCAGCCGGTCGAGGACCGCCTCCAGCTCCGCCCGGCTGGCCGGGTCGGGGTCGTCGTCGAGCCAGCGTCGGGCCCGCGCGCGGATGTCGTCGATGTCAGTGGTGTCCGCCGGCATGCCTCTTGATAGCACGCCGACGGATCACCGCTGACGGTTCCCTCCCGGCCGGGCCGCCCGGCGGCCCGCTCAGCCGGCGTCGGTGAGCTTGAAGGTGCGCACCATCTCGTCGAAGATCGGCTTGCTCTCGGCGTACCGGGCGTCGGTCACCGACAGGTAGAACGAGTAGATCTTCCCGTTGCTGACCACGCCCCGCCACACGCCGTGCCGCCTCGAGTCGCTCTCGCCGCAGGTGTACTCGAACTCGGCCGCGGGCTTGCCGGCCAGCTCCTGCTCGGTCATGGCGATCCGGGCGTACGGCTTGGGGCAGCTCTTCGCCTTCTTCAGGTTGCCCTCGGCGATCTCGGCCCAGCGCATCGAGCTGGTGCCGCTGAAGTTCTCGGTGAGGATGCGCACCTTGCGGCCGCTGTCCTCCGGGTCGACGTAGTCGATGTAGACGCCGCCGGTCGCCTTCTCCCAGCCCTTCGGCACCATCACCTGGACGCCGCGGGCCGTGTGCTCCTGCATGTCGACGCCCGGGCCGGCCGGTGCGGTGGCGGTCGGCTGGGCCTGCGGGGCGGGTGGCGCGTCGTCCCCGCCGCTGAACAGGGCGACCGCCCCGATCACCAGCAGCACGGCGAGACCACCGGCCGCGGCGAGCTGGACGTTGCGCGGCCAGCCCTTGACGGTGCGGACCAGTTCGGCGCCCACCCGCCGGACGCGGTCGAGCGGCCCGCCGGTGCCCGGCGTGGCGGCGGGCGAGGTCCACGGCTGCCCGGTGCCGGGGACGGACCACTGGCCGCCGCCGTAGGTGCCGCCCAGCCGCTGGGTCGCCTCGGGCGCGCCCGGGTACGGAACCGCCTGCGTGGCGTCCGGCCGGACCCCCCAGGTGACCCGCTGGGTGGCGTCCGCCTGCGCGCCGGCGTCAACCCGCTGGGTGGCGTCGGCGCTGCCGCCGTACGTGCGGCCGGGCGCCGGCATGGCCCCGGTCGGCGTGTGCAGCGGGCCGGCCAGCGCGTCGGTGCTGGTCTCGTCGAGGGCGGCGGCGTCCCCGGCGGCCGGCGCGGGCCGCTCGCCCCGCCGCAGCGCGGCCAGCCGGTCGGTCAGCGACTCGCCGGGGGCGAGCATGGCCGGGCCGCCGATCTGGCCGGTCGGCTTCGGCTCCGGCGGGGCCGGCGGCGGTGGGAGCGGCCGCTGCACGGGCACCACGGAGTACGGGTCGGTCACGGAGTGCACGGCGGCGGCGGTGTTGCTCAGCGGGCCGGCGAGCAGCTCGCGGAGCATCGCGCGGGCCGTGTGCACGTCCATCCGGCGCGCCGGGTCCTTCTCGAGCAGGCCCATGAGCACGTTGGTCAGCGGGCCGCTGCGCTGCGGTGGGGCGGGCGGGTCCTCGACCACGGCGTGCATGGTCTCGATCGGGTCGCCCTTGTCGAACGGCGGCCGGCCCTCGACGGCGGTGTAGAGCGTCACGCCGAGGGAGAACAGGTCGCTGGGCGGCCCGAACTCCTGGCCCATGGCCCGCTCGGGGGAGATGAAGTGCGGCGAGCCGAGCACCATGCCGGGCGTCGTGAGCTGCACGTCGGTCGGCATCCGGGCGACGCCGAAGTCGGTCAGCACGCAGCGTCCGTCGGTGCAGATCAGCACGTTGGCCGGCTTGACGTCGCGGTGCAGCACGCCGATCGCGTGCGCCACCTCCAGCGCGCCGAGCAACGCGATGCCGATCTTGGCGACGACTCGCGGCGCGACGGGCCCGTCCTCGATGACCATGTCGGCGAGGCTGCGGGCGTCGAGCAGCTCCATCACGATCCACGGCCGGCCGGCCTCGGTCACGACGTCGTACACCTGCACGACGGCGGGGTGCTGGATCGCCGCGGCGGCGCGGGCCTCGCGGAGGGTGCGCTCGTACATGGCGTCGCGGTCGCTGGGGGCCAGCCCCGGGGGGAGGACGACCTCCTTGACCGCCACGTCCCGCCGCAGCAGAGTGTCTGTCGCGCGCCAGACCGTGCCCATGCCGCCGTTGCCCACCGCCGAGCGCAGCTCGTAGCGACCACCGATGGTGGTGCCGGGCGCCGCGCGGCCGCTGGGGGGACTGACAGGTCCGCCGCTCCAGGTCGGGATCTGAGTCACAGAAGAGCCACCGGGGGATATCGAGGGGGCTGGGACACAACCCCCCTATCTTGCTGGTTCCGACGCCCGATGCGAAAGCCGACGCGTCGGGCGTTTGTCGAAGTCGACGTTACGTGCCGAGTCGTTCACCTCTCGTTGACCTTCCCCGACGCACTGTGCGGAATCCCTCACCGCGGGCCGCCGCGGCGCGTCCTACCATCCGGGGATGAGCGAACGGCGGTTGAGCGAGTCCGGTTTCCCCATCCAGGGCGTCTACACGGCGACCGACCTTCCGGACGACCTGGACTCGCGGCTGGGCGCGCCGGGCGAGTTCCCGTACACCCGCGGTGTCTACCCGACCATGTACACGTCCCGCCCGTGGACGATGCGCCAGTACGCCGGGTTCGGCACCGCCACCGAGTCCAACGCCCGTTACCACCAGCTGTTGCGGGCGGGCACCATGGGTCTCTCGGTCGCGTTCGACCTGCCGACGCAGATGGGGTACGACTCCGACGACCCGATCGCGCACGGCGAGGTGGGCAAGGTCGGGGTGGCCATCGACTCCATCGAGGACATGCGGCTGCTCTTCGACGGCATCCCGCTGGACAAGGTCTCCACCTCGATGACCATCAACGCGCCCGGCTCGGTGCTGCTCCTGCTCTACCAGCTGGTCGCCGAGGAGAACGGCGTTCCCGGCACCGCCCTGAACGGGACGATCCAGAACGACATCCTCAAGGAGTACATCGCCCGGGGCACGTACATCTTCCCGCCGAAGCCCTCGCTGCGGCTGGTCGCCGACACGTTCGGCTACTGCCGCAAGGAGGTGCCGAAGTGGAACACGATCTCCATTTCCGGCTACCACATGGCCGAGGCCGGGGCGAGCCCCGCGCAGGAGATCGCGTTCACGCTGGCCAACGGTGTGGAGTACGTCCGCGCCGCGCTCGCCGCCGGCCTCGCGGTGGACGACTTCGCGCCCCGGTTGTCGTTCTTCTTCGTGGCCCGCACCACGCTCATCGAGGAGGTCGCGAAGTTCCGCGCGGCCCGGCGGATCTGGGCGCGGCTGATGCGCGACGAGTTCGGTGCCAGGAACCCGAAGTCGATGATGCTGCGCTTCCACACCCAGACGGCGGGTGTGCAGCTCACCGCGCAGCAGCCGGAGGTCAACCTGGTCCGGGTGGCGGTGCAGGGGCTGGCCGCCGTGCTGGGCGGCACGCAGTCGCTGCACACCAACAGCTTCGACGAGGCGATCGCGCTGCCCACCGAGAAGGCCGCCCGGCTCGCGCTGCGCACCCAGCAGGTGCTGGCGTACGAGACGGACCTGACGGCCACCGTCGACCCGTTCGCCGGGTCGTACGTCGTCGAGGCGATGACTGCGGAGATCGAGGCGGCCGCCACCGAGCTGATGGACCGGGTCTTCGACCACGGTTCGGCGGTGGACGCGATCGAGGCCGGCTTCCAGAAGCGCGAGATCGAGCAGTCCGCGTACCGGATCGCCCAGGAGATCGACTCGGGCGAGCGCGTGGTGGTCGGCCTGAACCGGTTCCAGATCGACGAGGAGGAGCCGTACGAGCCGCTGCGGGTCGACCCGGCGATCGAGGCGGCGCAGGGGCAGCGCCTCGCGGAGCTGCGGCGGACCCGTGACGCTGGCGCCGTGGACCGCGCCCTCGGGGAGCTGCGTGCCGCGGCGTCCGGCACCGAGAACGTGCTCTACCCGATGAAGGAGGCCCTGCGCGCCCGGGCCACGGTCGGCGAGGTCTGCGGGACGCTCCGCGAGGTGTGGGGCCAGTACCGGCCCAGCGACCGGTTCTGACCCGTCGTACGCACGGCCGCCCGGCGCGTTCGCGCCGCCGGGCGGCTGTCGTGTTTCTGCTGCTCAGGCGCTCCGTCGTCGGGCTCGGGCGGCGCTACAGTCGGAAGCAGTTCCCCGGCCGGCGTGGCGAAACGCCCGCCTCCGGGACGGCACGCGCGGCGCCGCCCGTTCCGCCCCGGATCGCCCCGGGGCGGCGCTGCCCCGACCGGCGCGCGGCGTGTGCCCGTGGGGTTTGCGGGTACCCCGCTGGTGAACGGGGACGGACACCGTGTGCGGTTCCGCTCGGCGGGTGTGTGTGAGCGTTCGGTCCGGTTTGTTGCGGAGTGTGGTCGCCAATTGGCGGACTGTCAGTTCACCAAGCTGACTAATGCGACAATTCGCAACGAAGGCCCGAGTGGGCGAGCGTGGATTCGTGACCACCGAATCGGTTACGCGTTGTAGGAGGTGAGGCGGCCGATGACAGCGTTCGAACGCGATCTACCTGCTGCGCCGCAGATCTCCGAGCGCTCCCAGCAGGGCATTCGTGACGCTGTGCGCTCCGACCACTACCGGAACGAGGTTGCGCAGCGTCACCGTCGGAGGTCTAGGCTGTCTCCTGTTCCTGATGATCCATCCATCTCTAGTGATCGAGAATTCGACGTGACGAGTGCGTTGACGCTGCCGACCGGCAGCCAGCTGGCGTCGCCCTGGTCGGAGACGCCGTCCGGGTCCCAACCCCTGCCGTTCGAGCTGGACCAGTTGCTCGCGCTCCGCGTACCCGGGCTCGTCGCCACACGTCGTCACATCCACGCCCACCCGGAGCTCTCCGGAAACGAGTTCGACACCGCGGCCCTGGTCGCCCGGGAGCTCACACTGGCCGGGCTGCACCCGCGGATGCTGCCGAAGGGCAACGGCGTCCTCTGCGACATCGACGGCCGCCCGGACGGCCCGGTGGTCGCCCTGCGGGCCGACATCGACGCGCTCCCGCTGACCGACGTCAAGGACGTGCCTTACCGCTCGACCGTGGACGGGGTCTGCCACGCCTGCGGTCACGACGTCCACACCACGATCATGCTCGGCGTCGGGATGCTCCTGGCCCAGCTCGCCGAGCGCGGCGAGCTGCACGGCCGGGTCCGGCTGATCTTCCAGCCGGCCGAGGAGATCCTGCCCTGCGGCTCGCTGGAGGTCATCGAGGCCGGCGGCCTGGACGACGTCGTGCAGATCTTCGCGCTGCACTGCGACCCGAACCTGCCGGTCGGGCAGATCGGCCTGCGGGTCGGCCCGATCACCGCGGCCGCCGACAACGTCACCGTCCGGCTGAGCGGGCCCGGCGGGCACACCGCCCGCCCGCACCTGACGGTCGACCTCGTCGATGCCCTCGGCCGGCTGGTCACCGAGGTGCCCGCGCTCGTGAGCCGCCGGGTGCCGGCCAACAGCGGGCTGCTGCTGGTGTTCGGCCACGCCCAGGCCGGCACCCGCTACAACGTCATCCCCTCCGAGGCGTGCGCGGCCGGCACCCTGCGGGTGATGGACCGCGACACCTGGGAACTCGCTCCGAAGATCGTCGGTCAGGTGGTCCGGGACGTGATCGCCCCCACCGGCGCCACCGTCGATTTGGAGTACCTGCGCGGCCGCCCGCCCGTCAGCAACGACGCCCGGGCCATCCAGGTCCTCACCGCGGCCACCACCGCGGCACTCGGCCCCGACGGTGTCGCCGAGACCCCGCAGAGCATGGGCGGTGAGGACTTCTCCTGGTACCTGGAGTACGTCCCCGGCGCGCTGGCCCGGCTCGGCGTCGGCCGGTCCGGACCCAACGTCGACCTGCACCGCGCCTCGTTCGACGTGGACGAGCGCGCCATCCCGGCCGGCGTACGCGTCATGGTGCAGACCGCGCTGCGGGCACTGGAGGCGGCGCGCTGACCGGTGGCGCGACCCGGCGGCGCCGCCGCCGGCGCAGCGCCACGAGCAGCGCCGCCACCGGTACGCCCAACGCGACCAGCCACGGCAGCAACGCGCCCAGCACGGTCAGCAGCACGGTCATCGAACCCAGGAACGCCCGCCAGCCGTTGCGGAGACCCACGAGGAAGCCAAGCTCGGTCTCCTTCTCCGCCGTGGTCACGTCCGGTCCGACCACCGTGAGCGTGATGGTGGACAGCGCCGCGAGGTCGTCCAACCGGCGCTTCTTCGCCTCCAGCGAGGCCAGGTCCGCCTCCCGCTTCGCCAGCTCGGACTCGAGCGACACGAGGTCGCTGATCGTGGTGGCCCGGGCGAGCAGCCGCCGGCCGCTCTCGACGCGGGCGCGCTGGGTGGCGATCCGCGCGTCCAGGTCGACGGTCTCCTCGGTGACGTCCTCGGTGCGGATCTCCCGCTGCTCCGGCCGTCCCAGTTTCGCCAGCTCGTCGACCACGGCCGTGAACCGCGCCGCCGGCACCCGCAGCTGCAGCTCGACCCGGGCGTCGGCGGCCGCGCTGCTGCGCTGGTCGCCGCCGACGAAGCCACCCGCCGCGGTGACCGTCTCGACGGCGCGCCGAGCGGCGCCGTCCACATCGTCCGCCCGCACCAGCATCGTTCCCGTGTAGATGATCGATCGCTGGTCCACGCGCAGGTCCGGGGCGCCCGGGGCGGCCCCGGTCGGCGCGCCGGCGCCCGCCGCGTTGCGCTCGGCGGCGCCCGCGTCCGCCGGTCCGGCCGCCGGCGCCCCGGCCGAGGTGGCCCTGTCTTCGCCGCCGTCGGCCGTGCAGCCGCCCACGGCAAGCACCGCCGTCAAACCCATCGCCGCGAGCGCCACGCCGTGGCGCCGATCCGTCCGCCCGTCCATCCCCGCTCCCGTCTGCGTCCGCCCGAAGTGGGCGATACCTCGGACGCGGCGCGTGAGCACGCCGGTTCCGGCAGACTGCGCTGAGGACGTCACGATTCGATAATCGAGGAGTCACGATGCAGCTCACCAAGTACGCCCACTCGTGCCTGCGGGTCGAGCACGACGGGGGAGTGCTGGTCATCGACCCCGGCGTGTTCAGCGACCCGGCGGCGCTGGACGGGGCGGACGCGGTGCTGATCACGCACGAGCACCCGGACCACCTGGACGCCGCCGCGATCACCCGGCAGCTCGACCGGCGGCCGTTCACGCTGCACGGGCCGTCCTCGCTCTCGGCCGCGCTCGGCGACGCGGCCGAGACCCTGCAACCGGTGCGGGCCGGCGAGTCGTTCACGGCGGCCGGGGTGGCCATCCGCGCGTACGGCGGGCGGCACGCGGTGATCCACCCGGACATCCCCGTCGTCGAGAACATCGGCTACCTGATCAACGACGTGGTCTACCACCCGGGGGACTCGCTCGTGGTGCCGGACCTGCCGGTCGACACGCTCTTCGCGCCGATCCACGCCCCGTGGAACAAGTTCTCCGAGGTGCTCGACTTCATCCGGGCGGTCGCGCCGCGCCGGGCGTACGCGCTGCACGACGCGCTGCTCAACGACAACGGCTACGCCGTGCTCGACCGCCAGTACAGCGCGCTGTCCCGCACCGACTACCGGCGCCTGGAGCCGGGCACGCGGGTGGACGCCTGAGGCGATGCCCGACCCCTCGCCCGAGCTGGTCCGGCAGCTCTACAGCACGCCTCCCGACCGGTTCGTCGCCGCCCGGGACGCGGCGGTCGCCGAGGCACGCCGCGCCGGCGACGCGGCGACCGCCCGGCAGATCGCCCGGCTGCGCCGGCCCACGGTGGCCGCGTGGCTGGTCAACCTGCTCGCCATCCGCCGACCCGAACTCGTGGCCGATCTGGTGGAGCTCGCCGGGTCGCTGCGATCGGCCCAACGGGAGCTGCGCGGCCCGCGCCTGCGGGAACTCTCCGCGCAGCGGCGGGCAGTGGTCGGTGCGCTCGTCGCCGAGGTACGCAAGCTGGCCGCCGGCGAGGAGGGCGCCCCGTCGGCCGGGAAGCTGCCGCTGGCCGAGGTGGAGGCGACCCTCAACGCGGCGCTCGCCGACACCGAGGTGGCCGAGCAGCTCCGCGCCGGCCGGCTCCTGCGGGCGGCCACGTACGCCGGCTTCGGCGAGGTGCCCCGGCCCCAGCTGCGCCTCGTCACCGGCGGCGAGGACGAGGAGGAGCGCCGGCCGCCGAAGGAGGCGGGCCGGGCCCCCGCCCAGCGGGCCCCGGGCGACCGGGCGGCCGAGCGGGCCGCGGAACGGGCCGAGAAGGCCGCCCGGGCCGAGCGGGCGCGGCAGCGCCGGGCGCTCGAACGTGAGCTCGCGAAGGCGCGTACCGACCAGGAGCACGCCGAGTCGGAGCTGGCCGACGCCACGGAGGCCGAGCGCGACGGCGCGGCCGCTCTCGACGACATTGAGGCCGAGCTGGCCGAACTGGAGCGGCGGCGGGCGGTCGCCGAGCAGGAGCTGAGTCGGGCGAAGCTGGCCCGCCGCGGGGCGGAGCGGACGCTCACGGCGGCCCGCCGACGCACGGGCGAGGTCGAGGCGGCCATGGAGGCGCTCGAGGCCGAGGAGGGGGCTGCCGGGACGGGGCGCGGCGAGGCAGACTGACGTCGATGGACGGACGTGGGGTGCGGGCGGGGTGGGCCGGTGCCGGCCGCGGGTGGCTCCGGTGACGCCCGAGCAGGTCGCCGCGGCGAGCAAGCCCCTGGTGCTCGATCTGGGCGAGGCGTACGGCCGCTGCCCCGTGACCCTGCGCCGCGCCCGGCTGCTCGGCATCTCCGGCTGGGCCTTCTACGTGAGCGGCCGCGCCGGCGCGCTCGGCGACGTCCGCGCCGAGACGGTGGCCGCCGCGCTCGGCTTCCTGTCACCGGACGCGGTGGCCGACGGCTGGGACGGCGCCGCCCGGACGGTCCGGCCGTTCGAGGTGGCCGCCGCGTCCCTCGCCGAGTGCTGCCGGTGGGGCGCGCAGCACCTGGACGACGCACCCCGCGTCGACCGTCTCGCCCTGCTGGTGGAGCGCGCGGTCGCCGCGGCGGACGCGAGCGGGATGCCGCTGTTCGCCGCCTGGCGGGCGATGCTGGTGCCGGGCCGCACACCGGGCGCCCGTGCCGCGGCGGCCCTCCGGCAGCTCCGTGAGCACTTCACGGCCGCGTACCTGCTCGCCGTCCGGGCCAGCGGGATGACTCCCCTGGAGGCCGTGCTCGCCGGCCCCGAGGGGGAGGCCGGCGCCATGGCCTGCGGCTGGCCGCCGCCGTACCCGCCGGTCGGGCCGCTGGTCCGCCGCCGGCTCTGGGCGGAGGCGGTGACGGACCGGCTGGCCGCCCCGGCGTTCGCGGCGCTCGGCCCGGTCGACGGCGCCGAACTGGTCGAGCTGCTCACCGTCACCCGGGCCCACCTCGGCGCGGTGGCGCGGTCGCACCCGGCGGCCTGAACGCCGACGGTCGCGCCGGAACCGGACCGCCCCGTTCGGTGGGGCTGCGGGAGACCCGCTGGACCGAGATGTACGAGCTTGCCGTCCCGGCCGCCCGGGCGGCGGTGCCGCCCGCGGGGTGTGTGATGCGCGACGCCGACCGGGGCCGGCGGGCCGTCGGAGCGGCCCCGGTAGCACACTGGGAGCGTGCGAAACGCGCTCAGCGGCCCCCCGCGCTCCCGGGTTCCCGGGCGGTCAGGCCGAGGCCGTGCCGGTGGGGCGGGACCGCAGCTCGGTGACGTAGTCGTCGGGCGCGCCGGCCTTCTCGGCCGCGTTCGCGATCTCCGAGAGGTACCACGAGGTCGGCAGGCCGCCCTCGTACCCGTCGAAGACGTAGATCCACGCGGTCACGTCGCCGTCGAGGGTGGAGATCCGGACGTGCAGCTTGCGGTACGTGCCGGCGGTCACGCCCTCGATCTCGTCGAGCTGGGCGGCGTCGTACGGATGGATGTCGTAGAGCGCCACGAAGACCCGGTCGCCGGGGGACTCGACCACGGTGCTCACCGCGCCCTCCCAGCCGATGACGTCCTCACCGGCGAAGGTCAGCCGCCAGCCCTCCAGCCAGCCGGTGCCCACCATGGGCGAATGCGGGCAGTAGGCGCGCATCCGGCCGGGGTCGAGGTTTGAGCCGTAGGCGGCGTGAAGACGCACGGCGATGACGATAGCCCGGCGAACGGGTGGGGGAGAATACGACGGTGCGTGTCGGACGCGTTCGGGAGAAGAAAGTCACTGTGAGCATCGACGGAGGGCGAGAGCTGTGAGCCGGATCGTGATCATCGGCGGGGGGCCGGCCGGCTACGAGGCGGCGCTGGTCGCCGCACAGCTGGACGCCGACGTCACCGTCGTCGAGGCCGAGGGCGCCGGCGGGGCGTGCGTGCTGTCCGACTGCGTGCCCTCGAAGACCTTCATCGCCAGTTCCGAGGTGGTGACCGGCTACCGGGACACCGAGGAGTTCGGGGTGCACTCCGACGGCCTGGAGGCGGTCACCGTCGACGCGCACGCGGTGCACCAGCGGGTCAAGCGGCTCGCACTGGCCCAGTCGTCCGACATCCACGCCAAGCTGCTGAAGGCCGGGGTCACCTTCGTGGCCGGCGCCGCCCGGCTGGGCGAGGACACGCTCGGTCACACCCACCGGGTGGTCGTCACACCGGCCGACGGTGGCAGCGAGTACACGATCGACGCGTCCACGGTGCTGATCGCCACCGGGGCGACCCCGCGCCAGCTGCCGACCGCCCTCCCGGACGGCGAGCGCATCCTGACCTGGCGCCAGGTGTACGACCTGGCCGAGCTGCCCGAGCACCTGATCGTCGTCGGTTCCGGCGTGACCGGCGCCGAGTTCGCGAGCGCCTATCTCGCGATGGGCATCAAGGTGACGCTGGTCTCGAGCCGTGACCGGGTGATGCCGCACGAGGACGCCGACGCGGCCTCGGTCCTCGAGCGGGTCTTCCGTGCCCGGGGGATGAGCATCCTCAACAACTCCCGGGCGGCGGCCGTGCGTCGCACCGAGTCCGGCGTCGAGGTCGAGCTGGCCGACGGTGGCACGGTGTCCGGGTCACACGCGCTCATCACGGTCGGCTCCATCCCGAACACCGAGGGCCTCGGTCTCGCCGAGTACGGCGTCGAGCTGGGCCCGGGGGGCCATGTGACCGTCGACCGCGTGTCCCGCACCAACGTGCCCGGCATCTACGCGGCCGGCGACTGCACGGGCGTGCTCGCGCTGGCCAGCGTCGCGGCCATGCAGGGCCGGATCGCCATGTGGCACGCGCTCGGCGAGGCGGTCCGCCCGCTGCGGCTGCGGACCGTCGCCGCGAACGTCTTCACCGATCCCGAGCTGGCCAGCGTGGGCGTCTCGCAAGACGAGGTGGACGCCGGCAAGGTCCCGGCCCGGCAGGTGATGCTGCCGCTGTCGGGCAACGCCCGGGCCAAGATGGACGACCTCGCCGACGGCTTCGTGAAGCTGTTCTGCCGGCCGGCCAGCGGCCAGGTGATCGGTGGCGTGGTCGTCGCACCGAAGGCCAGCGAGCTGATCCTGCCGATCACCATGGCTGTCGAGAACAACCTGACCGTCAACGAGCTGGCCCAGACCATCACGATCTACCCGAGCCTCTCCGGCTCGATCACCGAGGCGGCGCGCCAGCTCATGCTGCACGTACTGGAGTAACGCCCCCCGTCCCCACCCCCACCCCGGCCCCGGCGCCCGCGTCCCTCTCTGCGTCGATCATGCAGTTGTGGTGCCCGCTTGCTCCCGATCCGTCGCCTTTGCGAGGCACCACAACTGCATGATCGCGGGAGGCATCGCGGAGGGCTGAGCGGGGGGCCGAGCGGGAGGCGCGGGTTACCGTGAGGGCCAGGACGGTCAGCAGGGCGGCTTCGGTCACGATGAGCAGGCGTTCCGCCAGGCCGATGAGCAGCCGGTCCCCGGGATAGGCCGACCAGACCATCGCCGCCGCGAGCACCGCGCTGGTGATCGCGAGGCCGCGTACCCACCGCGCCACGTCCGGCGGCAGGCGCTCGGCGAGCAGCCAGCCGCCGAGCGGCAGGGCGAGGAACGCGACCACCGAGGCGTACCGGTGCACGTACGCGGCCGCGCCCATCGGGGCTCCCGGCTCGTTCGTCGGCACGAACGCGGCCAGCAGCAACCCGCCGACCCAGGCGATCAGCAGGCCCTCCGCCCACCGACCCCGGTGTCGTCGCGCCGGCCGGTCCCGGCCTGCCGCCGGAAGGGGCGGTAACGCCGTACGCATCCCGCGCAGGGCGGGCAGCAGCGCGGCCGTGGCCAGCGCGAGCACCACCATCGCCGTGTCGATCACGCCACCCCGGTCGGAGACGGCGAAGTCGCTCACCGTCAGCGACCAGGGGGAGAGGTCCTCGTTCACCTCGACGTGGCCGACCACGACGAGCAGCGCCGCGAGGGCGATGCCGGCGAGGGCGGACAGGCCGGCTTTCCGGGTTCCAGGCATGCCTCAGCCTGTCGCCGGAACCACCCGAAACGGATCGGGGCGGGCCACCGAATTCGGTCCCGGGGAGCACCCCGAGGCACGGGCCGGGGTTTGACCGCAGGGGTCGGCTCCGACTTACCGGGCGTCGACCGCGACACTCAGTCCACGGGGAGGTCGGGATGGGTGCGGCGGGCGTTGACCATGGTCATCACCCAGCCGGCGCCCGCGAAGCCCACCGCCGCCACGGCGGCGATCGCCGCGAGCCGCCAGGTGGACTGGGTCAGCGCCGTCCCGCCCAGGTGACCGACGAGGGCGCCGTAGGTCGCCCAGCCCACCGCGGCGGTCGTCTCGTAGAGCAGAAAGAGCCGGTACGGGTAGCGGCTGCGGCCGGCCGAGAAGCAGGCCGCCATGCGACCACCGGGCACGAACCGGCAGAGCAGGATCACCAGTGGGCCGGGACGGCGCAGGCCCTGGGTGACCCGACCGGCGACCCGTCGGGTCCGGCTCGGCTCGGCATGTCGGGGTGGCCGTCGGTCGGGCGCGGTACGCCCCAGCAGGTAGCACGCCAGGTCGCCGGCGAGCACGCCGGTGGCGCCCACGGCGATGATCAGGGGCAGGTCCAGGCCGCCGTACACGGTGAGGGCCCCGCCCGTGATCATGATGGCCTGGGTGGGGATCACCGGCACGAACGCGTCGGCGAGCAGCAGGCCGAGCAGCGCGAGGTACGCCCACGTCGGCGACGCGACGTCAGTGAGTAGTTCGGGCACGCCTGCCACCTCGCCGGATGCGGCCGATCGGATGTACCGAGCCTGACGGCGTGTCCGCCGTCACCGTGGACAGCCCTGGTCGGTGGTGACCATGGACACGGCAGGGCCACCCAGGCACAACGAGGCTCCCCCGCCTCCGGTCACGGCCGCCGGCGGTCGGCGGATCGGCGTTCGTCGGCGTACCGTTGTGCGGACGCGGCCCCACGACCGTCAGGTCCCCCGTTCCTGACGACCGGGCCGCATCGGGCCGCCGGCAGGTCCCGTGCCGGCGGCCCACCCTCTCCGACCCGCCCCCGCCCTGTCCGCTGGCAGGCCCGACCCACGGAAATCCGGGTGCGCGGGGGGCGGGGCCGGGCGTACGGTCGCGCCATGCGCAGCGCGGATCTGACCACGACGCCGGGAAACCCCGGCGTGCCGCACTGACGTTTCCGTCCACGAGGCCCCGGGGCGATCCGCCCCGAGGGCCTCGCGGCGTTCGGTGACCAGGTCGCCTCCGGGTCGTACCCGATCAGGGAGAGCGACATGATCGACCACCGCAGGCTCGGCCGGGAGCTGGAGCTGTTCGTCTCCGATCCCCTCGCGGGCGCCGGGCTGCCGATCTGGCTGCCGGCCGGCGCCGCCGCCCGGCACGCGGTCGAGGAGTACGTCCGGGAGGTGGAGCGCCGCGCCGGCTACCGGCACGTCTACTCCCCGCCCCTGGGCAAGCGGGAACTCTTCGAGCGCTCCGGGCACCTCGGCTACTTCGCCGACGACATGTTCCCGCCGATGCGGGTCTCGGCCGACGACGAGTTCGTGCTCCGGCCCGCCCTGTGCCCGCACCACGCACTGGTGTTCGCGGCCCGCGGCCGCTCGTACCGTGAACTGCCCCTGCGCATCGCCGAGCTGGGCGGGATGTACCGCTCCGAGCGGTCCGGGGTGCTCGGCGGGCTGTCCCGGGTGCGGGCCATCTCGCTCAACGACGCGCACAACTTCTGCGCCCTGGAGCAGGTCGGGGAGGAGGTCGCCGAGATCCTGCGGCTCACCCGCGAGGCGCACGCGGCGCTCGGGGTCCGGCCGGCGGGGTTCCGGCTGTCCCTGCGCGGGCCCGGGCAGCGGTACGTGGGCGACGACGCCCAGTGGGCCCGCGCCGAGGAGCTGCTGCGCGCCGCGCTGGCCGGGACCGCGTACGTCGAGGCGCCCGGCGACGCCGCGTTCTACGGGCCGAAGATCGACATCCAGATCGTGGACGCCGCCGGCCGGGAGTCGACCCTGGCGACCGTGCAGCTCGACTTCGACAAGCCGGAGCGGTTCGACCTGTCGTACACCGACCGGGACGGGTCGCGGCGGCGGCCCGTCATGGTGCACCGCAGCCTGGTCGGCAGCATGGAGCGGTTGTTCGCGTACCTCATCGAGGTGCACGAGGGCGCCTTCCCGGCGTGGTACGCGCCGGTCCAGCTCGTCGTGCTGCCCGTGGACGGCGGGCAGGCCGGCGCCGCGGCCGACCTGGCCCGCCGGGCCGAGGAGGCCGGGCTGCGCGTCGAGGTCGACGGGGACGGCTCGTTGGGCGCCCGGGTCCGCGACGCGGCGCGGCGCCGGATCCCGTACGTCGCGGTGATCGGCGCCCGGGAGGCAGGCGACGGGCGGGTGGCCCTGCGGCTGCGCGACGGGCGCGGGCTCGACCCGATGCCCGTCGACGCGGCCCTCGGGCTGGTCACCGGCGTGGTGACCGCCCGCTCCGCCGACCTGCTTCCCGGCTGACCGGCTCACGCCGACAGTGCCCCCTGCGCCGGTGCGGGCCGGCGGGGGGCGCCGTCGGCCGGTTCGTCGGGCTCGGTGAGCGCGGACGTGAACTGCGACTGGTACAGCCGGTGGTACGCCCCGCCCGCCGCGAGCAGTTGCTCGTGCGTGCCCTGCTCGACGATCCGGCCGGCCTCCATCATGAGGATGAGGTCGGCGTCCCGGATGGTGGAGAGCCGGTGCGCGATCACGAAGCTGGTCCGGTCGGAGCGCAGGGCGGCCATCGCCCGTTGCAGCAGCACCTCCGTACGCGTGTCCACCGAGCTGGTCGCCTCGTCGAGGATCAGCAGCGACGGCTCGGCGAGGAAGGCCCGGGCGATCGTGATGAGCTGCTTCTCGCCCGCGCTGACGTTGCTGCCCTCCTCGTCGATGACCGTGTCGTACCCGTCGGGGAGGCTGCGGACGAACCGGTCGACGAAGGTGGCCCTGGCCGCGGCCAGGATCTCCTCCTCCGTGGCGTCCGGCCGGCCGTACGCGATGTTGTCCCGGATGGTGCCGCCGAACAGCCAGGTGTCCTGGAGCACCATCCCGATCCGGCCGCGCAGGTCGTCGCGCCGCATCGTCGTGACGTCCACCCCGTCCAGGGTGATGCGCCCGGCGTCCAGCTCGTAGAAGCGCATGATCAGGTTGACGAGGGTGGTCTTGCCGGCGCCGGTGGGCCCCACGATCGCCACGGTGTGGCCCGGCTCGGCCACGAGGGACAGGTCGTCGATCAGCGGCTTGTCCGGCTCGTACCGGAACGAGACGTGCTCGAACTCGACCCGGCCGTGCGGCTGCGCCACCCGGGCCGGCTCGGCCGGGTCGGGGCTCTGCTCCTCGGCATCCAGCACCGCGAAGACACGCTCCGCCGAGGCCACCCCCGACTGGAGCAGGTTGGCCATCGAGGCCACCTGGGTCAGCGGCTGGGTGAACTGGCGCGAGTACTGGATGAACGCCTGCACGTCACCGAGGCTCATCGTGCCCGAGGCGACCCGCAGGCCACCTACCACGGCGATCGCCACGTAGCTCAGGTTCCCGATGAACATCATCGACGGCATGATGATCCCGGAGATGAACTGCGCACCGAAGCTGGCCTTGAACAGCTGATCGTTCTTCTCGGTGAAGGCCGCCTCGACCTCCCGCTGACGGCCGAACACCTTGACCAGCTCGTGGCCGGTGAACGCCTCCTCGATCTGGCCGTTCAGCTCACCGGTGTGCGTCCACTGAGCGATGAACTGCTTCTGCGACCGCTTGGCGATGCGCTGTGTCACGAGCACCGACAGCGGTACGGCGACCAGCGCCACGAGGGCCAGCAGTGGCGAGATCCAGAACATGAAGCCGAGTACGCCGACCACGGTGAGCAGCGACGTCAGCAGTTGGCTCAGCGTCTGCTGGAGGCTCTGCGAGATGTTGTCGATGTCGTTGGTGACCCGGCTGAGCAGCTCGCCGCGGGGCTGCCGGTCGAAGTACGGCAGCGGCAGCCGGTTGAGCTTCTCCTCCACCTCGGCGCGCAGCTTCAGCACGGTGCGCTGCACCACGCCGTTGAGCAGCCAGCCCTGCCACCACATGAGCAGGCTCGCGGCCAGGTAGAGCCCGAGCGCCAGCAGCAGAACCCGCCCCAGGGCGGTGAAGTCGATGCCCGCGCCCGGCACCGGGTTCATCCGGGCGAGCATGTCGGCGTACGCGTCGTTGCCGGCCGCGCGGGCCGCGGCGACGGCCTGCTCGGTGGTGACGCCCGGCGGGATCTGCCGCCCGATCACGCCCGTGAAGATCAGGTCGGTGGCGTGGCCGAGGATCTTCGGGCCGGTGACGCTGAGCCCGACGCTCACCAGGGCCAGCGCGATGACCACGCCGAGCTGGAGCCGCTGAGGACGGAGCCGGCCGAGCAGGCGCCGCGCCGACGGCCCGAAGTTCATCGACCGCTCGGTGGGCATCCCGGCGCCGCCCCACGGCGGCCCGCCCCGCCCGCCCCCGGGCAGGCGCCGCGGCGTCCGCCCGGCGCCGGCCGGCTTCTGCGCGGGCACCGCCCTCGTGCTGCGGTCGCTCATGCCGCCACCCCTGCCGTCTGCTGCGAGGCCACGATCTCGGCGTACGTCGGGCAGCTCTCCAGCAGTTCCTCGTGTCGTCCCACTCCGACGACCCCCCCGTCCTCGAGCACGATGATCTGGTCGGCGTCGACGATCGTGGACACGCGCTGGGCCACGATGACCACGGCGGCGTCCGCGGTGACCGGCCGCAGCGCCGCCCGCAGCCGCGCGTCGGTGCCCAGGTCCAGCGCGGAGAACGAGTCGTCGAACAGGTAGATCTCCGGCTTGCGGACCAGGGCCCGGGCGATGGCGAGCCGCTGGCGCTGGCCGCCGGAGACGTTGGTGCCGCCCTGCGCGATCGGCGCGTCGAGCCCGTCGGGCATCTGGGCGACGAAATCGGCGGCCTGCGCGATCTCCAGCGCGGCCCACAGCTCGTCGTCCGTGGCGTCCGGGTTGCCGTAGCGCAGGTTGCTCGCCACGGTGCCGGTGAACAGGTACGGCCGCTGCGGCACCAGGCCGATGCGGCGCCACAGCTCGTCGGGCGCCAGGTCCCGGACGTCCACCCCGTCGACCAGCACGGCCCCGGCGGTCACGTCGACGAGCCGGGGGACCAGCGACAGCAGCGTCGTCTTGCCCGCGCCGGTGCTGCCGATGACGGCCGTCGTCGTGCCCGGCCGCACCCGGAACGAAATGTCCCGCAGCACGGGCGCGGCGGCGCCCGGGTACTGGAACCGCACGTCGCGCAGTTCCAGCTCGGCGCGGGTCGTCGGCACCTGGGCGGACGAGGTCTCGGGCGGCACCACGGACGAGTCGGTGTCCAGCACCTCGCCGATGCGCTCGGCGCAGACCGCGGCCCGGGGCACCATCATGAGCATGAAGGTGGCCATCATGACGGCCATCAGGATCTGCATGAGGTACTGGAGGAAGGCGGTCAGCGCGCCCACCTGGATGGCGCCGGAGTCGACCCGCTGGGCGCCGAACCACAGCACCGCGACGCTGGACACGTTCAGCACCAGCATCACGACCGGGAAGATCAGCGCGAGCAGCCGGCCGACCCGCAGGGCGGTCGCCGTCAGGTCGGCGTTGGCCACCCCGAAGCGCCGTGTCTCGTACGGCTCGCGGACGAAGGCCCGGACGACCCGGATGCCGGTGATCTGCTCGCGCAGCACCCGGTTCACGGTGTCGATGCGGGTCTGCATGAGCCGGAAACCGGGCACCATCCGACGGATGACCGACGCCAGCGCGGCGGCCAGCACCGGGACGCAGACCAGCATGAGCCAGGAGAGGCCGACGTCCTCGCGGAGCGCCATGAACACGCCGCCGACGCTCATGATCGGGGCGGCCACCAGCATGGTGCAGCTCATCAGCACGAGCATCTGCACCTGCTGAACGTCGTTGGTGTTGCGGGTGATGAGCGAGGGCGCGCCGAAGCGGGCGACCTCGCGGGCCGAGAAGCGGTTGACGTGCCGGAAGATCGCCGCCCGGACGTCGCGGCCGAAGCCCATCGCGGTCCGAGCGCCGAGGTAGACCGCCGCGATCGAGCACACGATCTGGACGAGGCTGACGAGCAGCATCCAGCCGCCGGTCCGCACGATGTAGTGGGTGTCGCCCTGCGCCACGCCGTGGTCGATGATGTCGGCGTTGAGGCTGGGCAGGTAGAGCGAGGCCATGGTGCCGACGAACTGCAGCAGCACCACGGCGGCCAGCGGCTTCGGGTACGGGCGCAGGTGGCCGCGCAGCAGCCGGATCAGCACAGCGGCCCTCCCGTCTCGCCGGTGGGTTCGGTCATGCGCGGGTCCTCTCCACTACCGATGACCTCCAACAGGAACTCGCGGATCACGGCGGCCTTCTCGGGGTCGGCGTCGACCGAGGTGAGCGGCCTCCCGGAGCGAATGAGGGCGTTGATGCCCGCCACCCGCTCGCGGCCGGCGGGGGTGATCGCCAGCCGTATGCTGCGCCGGTCATTGTCGTCGCGCTGCCGTTCGACGAGCCCGTCACGCTCGAGGGTGTCGATGATTCCGGTCAGCGTGGCGGGCCGGACGAAGCATTGCTGGGCCACCTCGCGGTGTGGCAGGGCGCCGGCGCGGGCGAGTGTCATGAGGGTGGCCATGCCGGCCTGGGTGAGGTTGAACCTCTCTGCCAGGAAGCGGTTCCACCGCTGGGTGACGACGTGACCCGCAACCGCCAGCAGGCGGCCCATGGGCACGTCGGAAAGGGTGACCAGATCCACGGAGGTACCTTAGCCCCCTGATAGTCAGGGGCCAAACGAAATAACGGCGGCCGTGGCAACGAACATGATCTGCAGCGCGGTCCGCGGCACCAACGGGGTGACGGGGCGGCCGGCCAGGGTGAGCCCGCGCCGGGCCGCCGAGACGTTCGCCGGGAACATCGCGAGCATCAGCAGCCCGAGCCCGGCCGCGGCCCACCGGGCCGTGGCGGGCACCAGCAGCCCGACCGCGCCGGCCAGTTCCAGTACGCCGGTGGTGGCGACCAGCAAACCGGGCCGCGGCAGCCGCGGCGGCACCATGGCGATCAGGCCGGACCGGCGGGGCTCGACGAAGTGGGCGACGCCGGTCAGGACGAACAGGGCGGCCAGTCCGACCCGGAGTGCGGGTGACCACCCGTGCAGGGAGTCGACGCCCGCCAGGCCGGCGAGGCGGGCGAGCGTGGTGACGGCGAGCAGTGCGACCAGGGGGGCCATGACGTCCTCCTCGATAACTTGTCAACGACAAGATGTGCCATGGGATGCCATCTTGTCAATGCCAAGATAGGATGGCGGTATGACTTCGACGCGTGGCTACCACCACGGCGACCTGCGCCGCACCCTGCTCGACGCCGCCGTGGAGGTGATCGCCGAGTCCGGGCCCGGTGCCGTCAGCCTGCGCGACCTGGCCCGCCGGGCCGGCGTCTCGCACGCCGCGCCCGCGCACCACTTCGGTGACAAGGCCGGCCTGCTCACCGCGCTCGCCGTCCAGGGCTTCGACCTGCTCGCCGAGACGCTGCGCGACGCGGGCGACGGCCTGCTCGACGCGGGCGTCGCGTACGTCGACTTCGCGGTGCGGCACCGCGCGCACTTCGAGGTGATGTTCCGGCCCGACCTCTACCGGGCGGACGCCGCGGAGGTGCGGGCGGCCAGCGCCCGGGCCGGTGACGTCCTGCGGTCCCGGGTGGCCGGCCTGTCGGCCCGCGACGGCGGCCCGGCCGACCCGCAGCGGGACGCGCTCGCCGCGTGGTCGATCGTGCACGGCTTCGCCACGCTGTGGCTGGCCGGAGCGCTGCCCGAGCGCGTGGGCGACGACCCACGAAAGGCGGCCCGGGTCGTGATCCGCCGTCTTTTCGAATAGCGCGGGAACGGTTCCGTCGCATATTGACACACATCGCGGCGTCACTGTAAAGAAGGTGCACTGATACGCGCCCGCGGAGGTGTCGGATGCGACGGTCCCTGGTCCTCCTCACGGTGCTGCTCCTGCTCACCACGACCGTGCCGGGGGCGGCGACCGCCGCACCGGACAGGGTCGGGACGCGTGGAGCGGCCGGTGCCGCCACCACGAGCGCCGCGGCCACCCCCGCGCAGGTCTACGGTGCCTGGCACTGCGGCAACGACTACTGCACCTGGGGCACCGTGCGTGGCCTCGCAGATTTCGACAGCCAGAACCGCTGGCTCGTCGACCGCGGCGACGGCCGTCCCTCCGTCAACCTCGTCGTACTCAGCTTCGTCAACCCGCTGGCGCTGCTGCGCCAGACCACCGACCAGACCACCCTCGACGGCGTCCCCAGGGGCATGACGCCGGAGATCGTCAGCTACTTCACCTCTCGGGGCGTCCGGGTGATGCTCTCCATTGGCGGCATCACCTACACCGACGACTGGGACGCCGCGCTCGCTGAGAACCCGACGCTTTTCGGCCAGCGTGCCGCGGCGGTCGCCAGCCGGCTGGGTGTCGGCATCGAAATCGACTACGAGCAGAACACCGACCCCGACCTCACCGGTCTCCAGGCCTTCATCGACGCGTACCGGGCGGTGCATCCGTACGACGCCACCGGCAGCCGGCCGGAGGCCAGGCTCACCATCGACGTGGCGGCCGGTGATCGCTGGCTGATCGCGTTGAACCGCAAGGCCACCGAAGACTGGCTGCGGACGGACCGACCAGTGCTCGACTACGCCAACGCCATGGTCACCGCCCGGCCCGCCTCGGCCAGCGCCTCTCAGGACAACTGGCAGGAGCACGTCGACGGCAAGGCGCAGTTCAGCCCGCCGGTGCCGCCGCTCGCACCCGCCAAGTTCACCGGCGGCGTCTACATCGCCTACGGGGGCAGGGCGCTGCCCGAGTGCGTCGACTACGCCACCTCGGTACAGCGGGCGACCGCCCCCTACGTCCAGACGGTCGCCCCCAACGGTGCGGGCACCACGCCCGGCATGCTGGGCTTCATGTTCTGGGCCGCCGAACGCCCGTCCACGCGGGGCATCGGTACCGTGCCGCCGTACACCTGTGACGGTGGGGTCGGCGCCGGCGCGACGGCGCTGGCGGTTCCGGTGCCGATGCCGCCGCTGCGGCAGGGCTGACCGTCAACTCGCGGGCCGCCCGCGCCTGACGGTGAAGCCGCGCCCGGCTCACCAGCTCGTCGGCAGCGGCATCCCCTCGGTGTAGCCGGCGGCGCTCTGCACACCGACCACCGCCCGCTCGTGGAACTCCGGCAGGCTCCGGGCGCCCGCGTAGGTGAAGGCGCTGCGTACGCCCGCGATGATCTCGTCGATCAGGTCCTCCACACCCGGACGGTTGGGGTCGAGGTACATCCGGGCCGAGGAGATGCCCTCCTCGAAGACGGCCTTGCGGGCGCGGTCGTACGGGCTGTCGTCCGCCGTACGGGCGCTGACCGCCCGGGCGGAGGCCATGCCGAAGCTCTCCTTGTACCGCCGGCCGTCGGGCTCCGTGTAGAGATCCCCGGGCGACTCGTAGGTGCCGGCGAACCAGGAACCGATCATCACGTTGGAGGCGCCGGCCGCGAGCGCCAGCGCGACGTCCCGCGGGTGCCGCACACCGCCGTCGGCCCACACGTGGCGGCCGAGCGCGCGGGCCGCCGCCGCGCAGTCCAGGACGGCGGAGAACTGTGGCCGTCCCACGCCGGTCATCATCCGGGTGGTGCACATGGCCCCCGGCCCGACGCCCACCTTCACGATGTCGGCGCCCGCCTCCACCAGGTCGTGCACGCCCTCGGCGGTGACCACGTTGCCGGCCGCCACGGGCACTCCGGGGTCGAGCTTCCGGACCGCCCGCAGCGCGGAGATCATCCGCTCCTGGTGCCCGTGGGCGGTGTCCACGACCAGGGTGTCCACCCCGGCTTCGAGCAGGGCCGCGGCCTTGCCGGTGACGTCCCCGTTGATGCCGATGGCCGCCGCGATCCGCAGCCGGCCCCGGTCGTCGAGCGCCGGGCGGTAGAGCGTGGCCCGCAGCGCGCCCTGACGGGTGAGCACGCCGACCAGGCGCCCCTCCGGGTCGACCACGGGGGCGAGCCGGCGGCGGCCCGCCGAGAGCCGGTCGAAGCCGGTACGCGGGTCCGCGTCCGCGGGCACCGTGTGCAGCTCGGTGGACATCACGTGCCGCAACTGCGCGAAGCGGTCCACGCCCACCGTGTCCGCCTCGGTGACCACGCCCAGGGGGCGGCCGTCCGTGTCGACCACGACGACGGCGCCGTGCGCCCGCTTCGGCAGCAGGTGGATGGCGTCACCCACCGTGTCGGTGGGGCCGAGCGTGATCGGGGTGTCGTACACGAGGTGGCGCTGCTTCACCCAGGCCACGACGTTCGCCACCACCTCGATGGGGATGTCCTGCGGGATCACCGCGATCGCGCCGCGCCGGGCCACCGTCTCGGCCATCCGCCGGCCGGACACCGCCGTCATGTTCGAGACCACGAGCGGGATCGTGGTGCCGGTGCCGTCGCCCGTGGAGAGGTCGACGTCGAGGCGGGAGCCCAGGTCGGAGCGGGCCGGCGCCATGAAGACGTCGTTGTAGGTCAGGTCGTGCGCGGGGACCGCGCCGTGAAGAAACCGCACCCGGCAATCATGGCTGGCCCGGACCGCCCCCGCCCCCGCTGGTAGCGGAAAACACCTTCCCAACCCCCCTGCCGCGAGGCGCGCCGGTCAGCCGAGCAGCAGGGTGATCGCGAGCGCGGCCATCACCGCGGCGATCAGGCCGTCGAGGACCCGCCAGGCGGCGGTACGCGCCAGCAGCGGCGCGAGCCGGTGCGCGCCGGCGCCGAGCGCCGTGAACCAGACCACGCTGGCCAGGGCGGCCCCGGCGCCGAACACCCAGCGGTGCGGGTGCTGCTGGGCGATCCCGCCCAGCAGCAGCACGGTGTCCAGGTAGACGTGCGGATTCAGGTACGTGAAGGCGAGGCAGGCCAGGATGGTGGCGCCCAGCGTGGCGGGGGGCCGGTCGGTCGGCACCAGCGCGCCGGGGCGCAGGGCGCGGCGGGCCGCGAGCGCTGCGTAGCAGAGCAGGAAGACCGCGCCGCCCCAGCGGACCGCCGTGAGCAACGCGGGCCGGCCGGTCACCATCGTGCCGACCCCGGCGATGCCCGCGCCGATGAGGAGGGCGTCGGAGGCGGCGCAGGTGAGGACGACGGGTACGACGTGCTCGCGGCGCAACCCCTGGCGCAGGACGAACGCGTTCTGCGCCCCGATGGCGACGATCAGGGCGATGGCGACCGAGAAGCCGGCGACGGCGGAGCTGAGCACGGACCGACGATAGGCCGCTCCTGATCATCAGTCGAACTAAAGATTCTGCTGCCGATTAAGCTCAACTGATGGACGGGCTCGACTCCACCCAACTGCGTACCCTCGCGGCGGTCGTCTCGGAGGGCAGCTTCGAGGCCGCGGCCCGGCTCCTGCACCTCACCCCGTCGGCCGTGAGCCAGCGGGTGAAGGCCCTCGAGGAGACGGTGGGGCAGGTGCTCGTCCGGCGCGCCCGGCCCTGCGTGGCCACGTCCGCCGGCGCGCCGCTGCTGCGCCTCGCCGGTCAGCTCGTCCTCCTCGAACGGGAGGCGCTGGCCGACGCCCGCGGCCCCCTCACGGGAGGCGGTGCCCGGACGCGGCTCGCCGTCGTGGTGAACGCCGACTCGCTGGCCACCTGGTTTCCCGGCGCCCTGGCCCGGCTGCCCGACGGGTTGGCGCTCTCCTTCGACCTCCGGCAGGACGACCAGGACCACACCGCCGAACTGCTCCGCGACGGCGTCGTGACGGCCGCGGTGACCGCCCAGCGCGAGGCGGTGCAGGGCTGCCGCGTACGCCGGCTCGGCGCGATGCGCTACCGCGCCCTGGCCACCCCGGCGCTGGCCGCCGCCCACTTCGCCGGCGGCCTCACCCCGGAGGCGCTGGCCACCGCGCCGGTGATCGTCTTCGACCGCAAGGACCGTACGCAGCACCGCTTCATCCGTACGGTGACCGGGCAGGTGCTCGATCCGCCCGTGCACTACGTGCCGTCGGTGCCGGCCTTCAGCGAGACGATCCGGCTGGGCCTGGGCTGGGGGCTGGTGCCCGAGCAGATCGCCGACGACGACCTCGCCTCCGGGCGCTGCGTCGACATCGCCCCCGGCCGGCACGTCGACCTCCCGCTGTACTGGCAGCACTGGCGGCTCGAGTCGGACGTGCTGAACGCCCTCACCGGCGCCGTACGCGCGGTGGCCGCCGAGACCCTCCGCTGACCGCGCGCCGGGCCGGTCCGCGGCCCGCGCCGGAGCACGGGCGCGTGGCGCCCGTGGCCCGCGCCAAAGCACGGGCGCGCGGGGCCCGAACGGGTCAGGAGATCGTGCAGATCGGTGCGCCGGCGGTGATCACGGCACCGACCTCGGCCGTGAGCCCGCTGATCGTCCCGGCCTTGTGCGCGTGCAGCGGCTGCTCCATCTTCATGGCCTCGAGCACCACGACCAGGTCGCCCTCGGCCACGGTGTCCCCGTCGGCCACGGCGATCTTGACGATCGTGCCCTGCATCGGCGAGGTGAGCGCGTCGCCGCTGACCGTCGCCCCGGCCTTGGCGCCGCCGCCCCGGCGGGCCGGCTTGCGGGCGGCCGCCGCCACGGGGGCCGTACCGGCGCCGAGGCCGGCCGGAAGGGTGACCTCCAGCCGCTTGCCTCCCACCTCGACCACGACGGTCTCCCGCTCGGCCGGCTCGGCGGCCGTGCCGGCGACCGCCGTGAACGGCGGAACGGTGTTGTCGAACTCCGTCTCGATCCACCGCGTGTGCACGCTGAACGGCTCGGCGGTGAACGCCGGGTCGCGGACCACGAGGCGGTGGAACGGCAGCGCCGTGGCCATGCCGTCGACCACCATCTCGTCCAGCGCGCGGCGCGCCCGCTCCAGCGCCTCGGTGCGCGTCTCGCCGATGATGATGACCTTGGCGAGCAGCGAGTCGAAGTTTCCGCCGATGACGTCACCGGCGGAGACGCCGGTGTCCACGCGTACGCCCGGCCCGGTCGGCAGTCGCAGGGCGGTGATCGCGCCCGGGGCGGGCAGGAAGTTGCGGCCCGGGTCCTCGCCGTTGATCCGGAACTCGATGGCGTGCCCGCGCGGCGTCGGGTCCTCGGTGAAGCGGAGCTTCTCCCCGTCGGCGATGCGGAACTGCTCGCGTACCAGGTCGATGCCGGCCGTCTCCTCGGTGACCGGGTGCTCCACCTGGAGCCGGGTGTTGACCTCCAGGAAGGAGATGGTGCCGTCGACGCCGACCAGGTACTCGACGGTGCCGGCGCCGTGGTAACCGGCCTCGCGGCAGATCGCCTTGGCGCTGTCGTGGATCTGCGCCCGCTGAGCGTCGGTGAGGAACGGCGCCGGCGCCTCCTCGACCAGCTTCTGGTGCCGCCGCTGGAGCGAGCAGTCACGGGTGCCCACCACGATCACGTTGCCGTGCTGGTCGGCGAGGACCTGCGCCTCCACGTGGCGGGGCTTGTCGAGGTAACGCTCGACGAAGCACTCGCCCCGGCCGAACGCGGCGACCGCCTCCCGGGTGGCCGACTCGAACAGCTGCGGGATCTCCTCCATGGTCCGGGCCACCTTGAGACCGCGACCGCCGCCGCCGAAGGCCGCCTTGATGGCCACCGGCAGGCCGTGGTCGACGGCGAAGGCCATCACCTCGTCGGCGTTGCCGACCGGGTCGGGGGTGCCGGGGACGAGCGGGGCGCCGGCGCGCTGGGCGATGTGCCGGGCCGTGACCTTGTCGCCGAGGTCGCGGATCGCCTGCGGCGTGGGGCCGATCCAGGTGAGCCCGGCGTCGATGACCGCCTGGGCGAAGTCGGCGTTCTCCGAGAGGAAGCCGTAGCCCGGGTGGACGGCGTCGGCGCCGGCCTTGGCGGCCACGTCGATCAGCTTGTCGATACGCAGGTAGCTGTCCGCCGCGGTGTCCCCGCCGAGGGCGTACGCCTCGTCGGCCAGGGTGGCGTGGAGGGCGTCCCGGTCGGAGTCCGCGTACACGGCGACGCTCTCCAGACCGGCGTCGCGGCAGGCGCGGATGACGCGGACGGCGATCTCGCCGCGGTTGGCGATGAGTACCTTGCGCACCGTGGGGGCTCCTCCCGGGAGGTCGTTGACCGGGAGTGTATCGGCCACCGAACGGGCCCTAACGATCGCTCAGTGTGGGATGGCGCACCATCACATCGCGCTTTAGTCAAACTTGCCTATTACGCTTGTCCGGTGTCTGCCACTCGGATGATGATTCTCGGCCTCGTGAAGTGGATGCAGCCGGTGCACGGCTACGACGTCCGACGCGAACTGCTCAGTTGGAACGCCGACAAGTGGGCCAACGTGCAGCCGGGCTCGATCTACCACGCGCTGCGCAAACTGACCGAGGAGGGGCTGCTGCGCGCGGTGGCGACCGAGCAGGTCGGCGGTCGCCCGGCGCGCACGACGTACGAGATCACGGACAAGGGCCAGGAGGAGTTCGAGTCGCTGCTGCGGGGGCTCTGGTGGCAGCTGCACGAGCCGGCCGACCCGTTCGCGGCCGCCTTCTCGTTCCTGCCCGCGCTCCCGCGCGACGAGGCGGCCGCCGCTCTGCGCAACCGCGCGAACCTGCTGCGTGCCGGCACCGCGTGGATGCGGACGTCGCTGGACTCGGGCTGGATGCGCGACACCAAGCCGGTCCACGTGGGCTGGATGTTCGAGCTGTGGACGGCCCGGGCCGAGGCGGAGATCGCCTGGTGCGACCGGATCGCCGAACGCATCGAGACGGGTGTGTCGTACCTGCCTGGTGGAGTGGAGCGGGCGGAGGGTTGGTCTGGCTGGGAGGAGCGCCTGCCCGCCCGACCGTCCGATCTCGAATAATCAACGTTGACCACAAGAGCTATATCGCGTTAGCCTCTGCGCGACAGAACGGGGGGAGCACGCCGTCCGGCGGTGCTTCCAGCGGACCCGTGCCGGTCGCACCGGCCCGGACGACCAGGAGCACGCATGATCGAGACCAGAGGGTTACGCAAATCCTTCCGATCCCGAGCGGGCCGGGAGACGAAGACCGTCGAGGCCGTGCGCGGCGTCGACCTCACCGTCGCCGAGGGCGAGATCTTCGGCTTCCTCGGCCCGAACGGCGCCGGCAAGACCACCACCCTGCGGATGCTCGCCACGCTCATCGAGCCGGACGGCGGCGAGGCGACCATCGCGGGCGCCGACCTGCGCAAGGCCCCCGGTGAGGTGCGCCGCCGGATCGGCTACGTGGCCCAGGGCGGCAGCACCTGGGACGAGTCCACCGCCCGCGAGGAACTGGTGCTCCAGGCCCGGCTCTACGACATCGGCAAGGCCGACGCGCACCGGCGCGCCGCCCGGGCGCTGGACGCCTTCCAGCTCAGCGAGTTCGCCGACCGCAAGTGCAAGACGTACTCGGGCGGCCAGCGCCGCCGGGTGGAGATCGCGCTCGGCATCATCCACGAGCCGAGGATCGTCTTCCTGGACGAGCCCACCACCGGCCTCGACCCGCAGAGCCGTGCCCACATGTGGGACGAGATCCGCCGGCTGCGCGCCGCCGGAATGACCGTCTTCATCACCACGCACTACCTCGACGAGGCCGACGCGCTCTGCGACCGGATCGCGATCATGGACCACGGCGAGGTGGTGGCCGAGGGCACGCCGGCCGACCTCAAGCGGGAGATCTCCGGCGATGTGGTCCAGGTGGGCCTCGACATCGGCACCACGCCGCAGGCCGCGAAGGCGCTCGACGGTGAGGCGTACGTCAAGAAGCTGGAGACCGCCGACGAGGGCGGGCTGCGCCTCTACGTCGACGAGGGCGCCACCGCGATTCCGCAGATCCTCCGGCGGCTCGACCATGCCGGCCTGGCGCTCTCCTCGATCGAGCTGCACCGGCCCAGCCTGGACGACGTCTTCCTCACCAAGACCGGCCGCTCGCTGCGCGAGTCCTGACCCTCCGGAGACCGATCATGAAGCTCGTCCGCGACACCTGGCTGATCTTCCAGCGTCAGTTCCTGCTGCTCATCCGCAATCCGGTCTGGGTCTTCGTCGGGGTCTTCCAGCCGGTGATGTACCTGCTGCTCTTCGCGCCGCTGCTCAAGCCGGCGCTGAGGGTGTCGACCCAGGCCGAGGCCTACAAGGTCTTCGTTCCCGGCCTGCTCGTGCTGCTGGCCATCTTCGGCGGCCTGTTCCAGGGCTTCGGCCTGATCGCCGAACTGCGCGCCGGAGTCATCGAACGGTCCCGGGTCACCCCGGTCAGCCGACTCGCGCTGCTGCTCGGCCGCTCGCTGCGCGACGTCGTCTCGCTGATCGTGCAGGCGGTCATCATCACGCTGCTCGCGCTCGTGTTCGACCTGCGCGTCTTCATCGGCGACCTGCTGCTCGCGTACCTGATGCTGGCCCTCATCGCGCTCATGACCTCGGCCGTCTCCTACGGCGTGGCGCTCAAGGTCAAGAGCGAGGACGCGCTGGCGCCGCTCATGAACACCGTCGCCCAGCCGGTCCTGCTGCTCTCCGGCATCCTGCTGCCGCTCTTCTACGCCCCCGGCTGGTTGCAGGGCGTCGCCGAGTGGAACCCGTTCGCCTGGGCCGTCGACGGCACCCGGGCGCTGTTCGCGGGCGACCTCGGCAACGACAAGGTCTGGCAGGGGCTGACGATCATCGCGGTGCTCGCGGCCCTCGGCGTGTTCTGGGCGGCCCGGCAGTTCGCCCGCAGCGTCCGCTGACGGTCCCGGTCGATCCACGCCGTTCTCGGGGAGTCGGGGTGTCGGACCCGTTCCGGCACCCCGAATCTTCGGGAGCCCGTGGTCGGGGCGGGCGTGGCGGTGCGAGCTCGGCTCCGTCCGGCTTGGCCGCGGCCCGGCTTGGCCGCGGCTCGGCTCGGCGCCGGCCCGGCGGGCAGCGGGTTGGGGTCAGCGCACGTGGGCGAGCGTCAGCCCGTCCGCGATCGGCAGCATCACCGCGTCCACCCGGACATCGGCGAGCACCTCGTCGTTGAAGGCGGCGATGGCCCGGTCCTCGGCGCTCTGCGGGGCGATCACCCGACCGCCGCGCAGCACGTTGTCGACGGCGATCACGCCGCCGGGGCGCATCCGCGGCACCAGCTCCGCCCAGTAGATCGGGTAACCCGTCTTGTCCGCGTCGATGAACGCGAAGTCGAGGTACCGCTCGTGGGGCAGCTCGCGCAGCGTGTCCCCGGCCGGGCCGAGGCGCAGCTCGATCCGGTCGGCCACACCGGCGCGGGCCCAGTAACGGCGGGCGATGCCCGTGTACTCGTCCGAGATGTCGAAGCACGTGAGCCGGCCACCCTCGGCCAACCCGCGGGCGATCGCCAGCGAGGACAGCCCGGTGAACGTGCCCACCTCCACAGCCTGCCGCGTACCGAGCAGCCGGGTGAGGAACGTCAGGAACGCGGCCTGCTCGGGCGCAACCTGCATGGTCGCCTGGTCCGGCAGCACGGCACGGGTCTCCGTGGCGAGATCGCGGACGATCTCGTCGGGCGGGGAGCCGTGCCCCACGAGGTACGCGTGCAGTTCCTCGGTGAGCGGGATCGACTTGGTCGTCATGGCTGGACGCTAACCGAGTGGCTCGATCGACTGGCCGCCAGGCGCGACCTTCGTCCACAGATCGGTGATCTGCAGGTCGAGGTCGGCGAGGAGCCGGCGCAGCAGCGGCAGTGAGAGCCCGACCACCGTACCCGCGTCGCCCTCGATGCGCTCCAGGAACGGGCCGCCCAGCCCGTCGATGGTGAACGCGCCCGCCACCGCGAGCGGCTCGCCGGTGGCGACGTACGCGTCGATCTCCCGATCACTGATGTCGGCGAAGTGCACGACCGTCGAGGCGACCGCCTCGGCGCGCCGCCCGGCCGTCGCGTCGACCAGGCTGTGCCCACTGTGCAGGACCCCGCTGCGGCCCCGCATCCGTCGCCACCGGCTGGTGGCATCCGCCGGGTCGGCTGGCTTGCCGAAGATCTCGCCGTCGAACTCCAGCACCGAGTCACACCCGATCACCAGCGTGCGCTCGTCGGTGCCCGGCCGGAGTCGGGTGAGCACCGCCTGCGCCTTCATGCGAGCGAGTTCCAGGCACAGCTCCTCGGCGCGGTCCGCGACCACGAGAGACTCGTCCACACCACTGACCAGGACCTCCGGCTCGATGCCGGCGGCCCGGAGAAGCTTGCGGCGCGCGGGACTGGCCGATGCGAGTACGAGACGAAGCGGCAACTGATCAGGCACCCCGCCGACGTTACCGGCTGTCCTCGCCGAGGGGTGGCCGGCGTCCGCAGGCGGTGCGGGGATGTCGCTGTCTCGGGGGCTTGGGCCGCGTGTCGGCGTTGGCTAGCGGGGTGGGGCCGGGGTTGGTGTGGTCTGGCGGGGTGGGCCGGGCGTTCGCGTGGTCTGGCGGGGGCGTGCCGCGCGGTGTCGTGGTTTGGCGGGGTCGGGCCCGCAACTTCAGGGAAGTTGTTGCCTCCTGTGGCCGTGAGGGGACAACTTCCCTGAAGTTGTGGGCTCGCGAAGGTGGTCTGGTCGGTCGGGCCGGGCGTTGGCGTGGTCTGGCGGCGTCGGGCCGCGCAACTTCACGGAAGTTGTTGCCTCCTGCCGCCGTGAGGGGACAACTTCCCTGAAGTTGTGCGCTTGCGAAGGTGGAGGCTCTCTTCGACACCGTCCCGCTGCAGGAGCGGGACGGGTCAGTGGCTGATGTGGGGTGGCGGGTCGTCGCGGCGCCGCCTGCGTACGACCAGAGCCCACGCCGCTCCGCCCGCCACGAGCACGCCGAGCGTGACCAGGCCGCGGACCGTCGCCGCTCTGTCGCTGGTGCTCTCATCGGTGGGTGGAGCCGCCGCGGTCGTGCCCCCACTGCCGCCAGTCGGCGTGCTCGGCGTCGCCGACTCGAAACCCAGAGGCGGCACGTCCGCCGTCAGCGCCGCAACGATGTCGATCACGCCGTACCCGTACTCGTCGTCACGCCCGGGTGGCCCCTTGTCGACAGCCGTGGCGGTCAGCCGGTGCGCGACCTCCCGCGCCGGCAGGTACGGATACTTCGACCGGATCAAGGCAGCCGCCCCGGCGACGATCGCCGTAGCACTCGATGTCCCAGTGCCCTTGGAGTACTTCCCGTCATAGCTGGTGCTATAGATATCTACGGCGGGCGCGGAAATGTCTATCTCGGACCCGGCGACCGAGACTTCGGCGTGATTGCCGGAGCGCTGCACGCCCGCCACCGCTATAACTCCGTCTTAGGATGCAGGGTAAGTGACCCGGTCGTCTGCGGGCTTATTGCCGGCGGCTGCTACTAGGACAATGTTCGAGGCGAGCGCCGTTCGAATTGCTTGCCTCAGGCGTGCGCTGGTGCCGCCCCCACTAGAGATGCTGATGATGCCGGCCTTGCGGGAGATTGCGTACTCGATGGCTTGAGCAAGAGCATCTGGCTCGCCCTCTCCTGCAGGCGGAGAGGTGAAAATTGGTAATATCTTCGCCTGCGGTGCGATGCCCAGAGCTCCCCTTGTATCGCCCTGACCATGGGCCGCAATCAGCCCTGCCATCGAAGTACCATGGCTGTCTCGATCTTCCTGGCCATTACCAGCTCCGCCGGGGAGGATATCCGTTCCCGACAGCAAGTTCCGGTTAAGATCAGGGTGTGGATCCACTCCGGTGTCCGGCACTGCAACCACAATGCCTTCTCCTTGCGCAACTCGATGTGCCTGAGTAACGCGCAAGAAGGCCAAGTGCCACTGATCGGTCCGGATGAGATCGGCGGCGCTCGGGTTGGCGTCGCGCCAGTCTTGCACCCGGTGCAAATGGGAAGGCGGACTTGGCGCGGCAAAGGCTGCGAGTAGCGCAACTGCTGCAACCGTTGCGTTAGTGCTCACCGCCGCAGGCCAATGGCTGGCCCCGGGTCGATCGGGCCCTCCTCGTTCGGCGGCATCATAATAGGATTGACGCCTCGATCGATCTTCCATGGATCATTTGGGTCCCAGGTGCGCCGCAAGTCAAGATCGCGTCTTTGGCTTTCGTATCGCTTTTCTGTTCCACTCGCGCTACGGGGGCCTAAGTTCGGTGATGTATGGAAGGGTGGGGTGCCGAGACCTCGACCAATGCCCGGGCGAGAGCCGGCTCCACCGGTGGGTGCCGTGCCGGCACTGCCACCGCCGATTACTCCACCGACCGGGTTTATTCGACGCGGCTGCGAATCGGCTGAGTTTGGATTGGTGGTAGGTCCAGAAACGCTACCGATCATTCCACCTGGCGGTAGTGGCCGACTTTGAGCAGGCCCAGCGGTGCGGGGTGGGGCCGCGCGGTCGCCCGGCGTTGTTTCGCTTCCCATGTTGGGTGGACGCTGGTCAAGGCTAGGCATTTTTGGCGGTCTCGATGGTTTGAGCGGCGGACCCGTAGGTAGAGCGCCGACATGCGGTGCGTTATTCGGCGACGTTGTCGGGCGCGAGGCGTGGGCGGGGGAGCCTTTCGGCCCGGCACCTGCACCGCCGAGTACCGGCCCTGATTGGCGCGAAAACGGGGGTGCGGTGGGTTGAGTAGCGGCGCTTGCCTTGGGGCTTTGACCTTGCTGGGCGAGGTTGTTAGCCGGAAGCGGCATGATCGGAGGAATCATCGGCGGGCCGCTGGCACCGTAAACATCGGGATTTTCCGTTTGTTTCGGCGGCCGTGACGGCGGAGGTGGTTGGCGGAGCGCCACTTGGGCGTGCTGGAGTTCGGCGCTGAGGCCGTACATGATGCCGCGCGCCTGCACGTTCAGCTGCTCCAGGTCGGCGTCGGTCACCGGCCGGTCCGGTACGCGGCTGCCCATGGCTGCCTTCGGATCAGCGGCGGTGGCCTCGTACGCGCGCTTCTGCTGGAGCTTGACCGCGTACTCCTCGTGGATCTTCCCGAGCGTGGCCCTGGTGCCGCTGATGGCCTGGGTGGCGGCGGCGAGGGTGGTGTAGTTGGTGGCCGCCGCGTCGTGGGTGTGCCGGACCTTCTCGATGAGTTCGTCCAACTCGGCGAGGTACCTGCGGGCGGCGGCACTGGTGGCGGGCGGCCAGGCTTCGGCGAGGCCTCGCCGGTACTCCTGGAGGCGTGCCAGGTGCGCCTGCGCCAGGTCGCAGATTTTGCGCCAGCCGGCGACCTGCTTCCAGTGGTTGGTGGTGTCGTGGTCCTGCAGGCAGGCCCACATGCTGTTCACGTCCATGCGGTGCCAGTCGGTGAGGCCGGATGTGCGGCCGCTGCCCCGGTCGATCACGGCAGCACCACCGGTCCCTCCTCCGGCCCGGTCGGGTCGCGGAGGAGCACCGACGGGACGGCGGGCGCGACCGCGCGGGGATCGGCGAGGGCCTGTTCGACGTCGGCGACGCGGGCGGCGCTGAAGGCGTCGGCGCTGGCGTACCGGTCGGCGACGGTGCCCGCGGCGGCGGCCAGGTGGCCGGTCGCTCCGCGTACGCCCCACACCATCTCGACGGTGGCCTGTTGGGTCTCGTGGTGCGTGCGCAGGAAGTGCACCAGCTCGATGAAGGCGTCACACGGGTTGGGGAGGGGGGCCGTCATGTCGTCGGCGATGTACGACAGGTGCGGCGAGTAGTTGCGGTCCACCTCGGCGGCGAGCCGGTCGGCGAACTCCCGCAACTGGCGGATGTCGGCCTCGATGCCGCCGTAGCCGCTCAGCCACGCCGGGGGGCGGTCCTCCTCGGGGATCATCGGTCCTCCCTCACCGTCACGGCCCCATTTCCCTGAGTGAGGTTAACCCCTCCCCGCGCCCCTGACAGCCCCCACCGACTCCGGGGGCGCATCGCCGCGACAGCCGGATCGGGGCGCGGCGGCGGCCGGCTGGGGCGCGGACCACAGCGCCACGAGAGCCGCGTCGCGGCAAGCGCCACACCGAAAGGCCGCACCGCAAAGGCCACACCGCCACGAGAGCCGCGTGGCGGCAAGCGCCGCACCGCAAGGGCCACACCGCCACGAGGGCCGCACCCTCACGAGGACCGCATCACCGCGACAGTCGCGTCGCCGCAAGGACCGCGACGGCAGCGGCCATCAGCCGGCGGCGAGCCGGCTCCGACGTCAGCGCGGCAGGCCGGACGCCCGCCAGGCGCCGGGGCCGGGGGCCACCGGGGCCGGCCGGCCGCTGCGCGCCCACGCGGACACGGCGACGGGGGCGGGTGCGGCGGTGGGCCGTGAGCGGGCCACGACGGCGCCCACGAGCGCGGCCAGTTCCTCGGCGGTGGGAGCCCCGCGGACGACCCGGAACAGCGGCTCTTCGGCAGACATGCGCCCAGCGTACGCGCCGGACGACCTCGACCTTCACCGCAGTGTGGCGTGCCGGCGGTGTGGCGGTCGGTGGCGCCGGGTACCGTCTCTGCGATGTCGAACGCGCTTCCCCAACTTGTCGCTGACCGATACCGGCTGATTTCGCCGCTCGGTCAGGGTGGCATGGGTCGCGTGTGGAAGGCGCGCGACGAGGTGCTGCACCGCGACGTGGCGATCAAGGAACTGGTTCCGCCGCCCAGCCTCACCAACGACGAGCGCCGGGAGATGCGGGAACGTTCGCTGCGGGAGGCGCGGGCCATCGCCCGGCTCAACCACATCAACGTCGTCCGCATCTTCGACGTGCTGCGCACCGACGGCGACCCGTGGATCGTCATGGAGTACGTCGCGTCGAAGTCGCTGCAGGACACGCTCGCCGAGTCCGGCCCGGTGTCACCGGCTCGCGCCGTCGAGATCGGGCTCGGGGTTCTCGGGGCGTTGAAGGCTGCGCACAAGGCCGGCGTGATGCACCGGGACGTGAAGCCGGGCAACGTGCTGCTCGGCAACGACGGCCGGGTGGTGCTGACCGATTTCGGTCTCGCCACCATCCCCGGAGACCCCAACGTCACCCGCACCGGCATGGTGCTGGGTTCGCCGGCGTACATCGCGCCGGAACGGGCACGCGACGGCACCGCGGGGCCGGAGGCCGACCTGTGGTCCCTGGGCGCCACGCTCTACGCGGCGGTCGAGGGCAAGTCGCCGTACGCGCGGCCGTCCGCGATCGCCACCCTCGCGGCGCTGGCCACCGAGCCGCTGCCTCCGCCGAAGAACGCGGGCCCGCTGAAGCCGGTGCTGCAGGGGTTGCTGCGCAAGGACCCGAGCGAGCGGATCAACGCCGAGGTGGCGGAGCGGTTGCTGCGCCGGGCCAGCGGCAAGCGCGGGCGGGGGATCTCCCTGCTCGACGGCGTACGCCGGCCGGGCCCGAACGGCCCACGCGTGCCCCGCCCGACGGTGGTGCCCGCGCCGCGCCCGGCCGAACCGGCAGATCGGCCGGTGACCCCACCGGCGCCGCGGACGCCTCCGGCGGCCGGCGCCGCGGCGGCGGCCGGACCGGCGGCGGACCCCACCGCGAAGGTGCCGACCGGCGCCGACGCCGCCCCGACCGCGAAGGTCGACCCTCCGTCTACCGCGGACGCCACGCCCACGGAGCTGGTGGACCGCGAGCCCGCAGCCGCGGACGCCGCGCCCACGGCGGCGGTCGACCGGCCGACCGCCGTCGAGGACCCGGCGGACGTTCCGGCCGGCGACCCGGTGGACGAGGCGGACGCGACCGGAACGACCGACGCGACGCCCGAGCCGACGACGCCCGAGCCGGCCAGGCCCACGTCCGTTCTCCCGGTGAGCCCCTCCGCGTCACCCGCCGGGCGGGCGCCCATCCCGCCGCCGTCGAACGCGCCGTCCGACCACCGGCGGCGCAACCTGCTGATCGGCGCGCTGGTGGCCGTACTCCTGGTGGGTCTCGCCGTGGTCGTGCCGCTCCTGAGCAGCGGCGACGACCCCGACGGCGGCGGCACCCCGCAGGCCGACGGCAGCAGCGTGGCGTCGGCGTCGGCGACCGCCCCGGAGAGCTCCGCGCCCGCCGCGCCGCCGCCGACCAGCGCCGCGGCGAGCCCGACCGCGTCGGCCAGCCCGTCCACCGATCCGAATGCGCTGCCGCCCGGCTGGACCATGCACGAGGACGCCGCCGGCTTCAAGCTGCCGCTGCCACCCGGTTGGAAGGGCAAGCGGGTCAGCGGCGACACGGTCGTCTTCGAGGAGGTCGACGGGGTGGGTGAGCTGCTCGTCCAGTGGACGGACCGCCCCCAGCCGGACGCCTTGGCGGACTGGGAGGAGAAGGAGCCGGCGCGCAAGAACTACGTCAGCAACTACCAGAAGATCAGCATCAAGCGTTGCGACTTCTGGAAGACGTGCGCCGACTGGGAGTGGCTGGAGACCCGCGACAACACCCGGATCCACGTGCGGAACCGGGGCTTCGTCACCGCCCACAACCGTGGCTACGCCATGCGGTGGGAAGTGGCGGACCGGGACTGGGCGGCCCGGCTTCCCGACTTCGAGCGGATCGCGAAGGGCTTCGTGCCGGACCGCAAGGACTGACCACGGGATTTCGTGTCGTTGCGAGACTCGTTCGCATGACCTCCCACCGTCCGGGGTACCTGATCTCCGACGACGGAAGGAGGTACGACATGGGTTGCCGACGGAGGGACGCCCGGCCGCGGGTGGCACTGTGGATGCTCGTGGCGCTCGGCGACGCGGTCCTGCTCCTGGCCAGCATCGGGGTCCCGGCGCTCATCGCGCTGCTCAGCGTCGTGGCCGTCACCGCCGCCGGAGTGGGCGCCTGGCGGGTGAGCCGCCGCGCCTCCCTCGTCCGTGAGGACCCCCTACCCGCCCGCGTCGCGGTGCCGGTGGGGAACCGGCGCCGGGCCTGACCCCGAAGAGGTCGCCGTGGCGGCAGCCGGACCGGTTGTCGACCGTACGGTCGCAGTCGATCCCGCTGCCGCCACCGGAGCACCTCGGGGGGATCAGGTGTTGTTCGCGAGGGCGATCAGGCGGGAGCGGTCGCCGTTCCAGTAGTTGCGGTCGACGGCCCCGCTGATGCCGGAGACGCTGCCGGTGCTCGTGTACTGCCAGAAGCTCCAGAACGGCGCACCGGCCGGCAGGGTGCCGGGCGCGCTGGCCCAGCGGGCGATCCACAGCGGGTGGTTGGCCCACGGCCCGGTCCAGCTGCCGGTGCACTGGTTCCACCAGCTCGTGGTGGTGTAGATGACGGCGTAGCGGCCGGTGCGCGAGCGGTACGTGTTGAGGAAGTCCTGCACCCAGTTGCGCATGCCGGTCGTGCTGAGGCCGTAGCAGTAGCCGCCGGTGTACGGGTTGGCCTCGAGGTCGAGCGCCGCCGGGAGGGTGCGGCTGTCGGCCGACCACGCGCCGCCGTTGGACGCCAGGTAGTTGGCCTGGACCGCGCCGGAGGAGATGTTGGGCCGGGCGAAGTGGTACGCGCCGCGGATCACGCCGGCGTTGTACGCGTTGACGTAGTTCGCGTTGAAGTTCGGGTCCTTGTAGCTCGTGCCCTCGGTGGCCTTGATGAAGGCGAACTCGATGCCGGCGTTGCGGACGCTGGTCCAGTTGATGCTGCCCTGGTAGCGCGACACGTCGATGCCGGCGACCGTGGCGGCGGAGGCCGGGCCGGCGGTGGCGACGAGCGCGGCGGCCGCGGTGGCGACGACGGTGAGGCCGGCCGCGAGGATCCGACGCAGGGGTGATCTGGTACGGGACATGGGAGCCTCCAAGGGGGCGGATCGATTGATGGAAATCTTTGGAGATAACTACCCAAGATCGCAAGGGGGCCTAAAGAAACTTTCATAGGCGGTGGTATGGACGGCCGGGATCTGGACCGAAGGTCGCCGTCCGACCACGCCTCGTCACGGAGGTGATCTCCGGCCGGACGTGCCGGTAGGCTCGCGCCCCATGGTGTCGTTCGACGGGCTGACCGACCTCTGGGACCGGCTGTTCGGCGCGCAGCCCGACCCGCCGCCGTTGCTGGTCCTCGTGACGGCCGCGGTCGCGCTCGTGGTGGTCTGCACCCGGCTGCCCTGGCGGATCGCCCGCAACGCCGTGACGATCGCCCACGAGGGCGGGCACGCGCTGGCGGCCCTGCTCACCGGTCGCAAGCTGCGCGGCATCCGGCTGCACTCGGACACGTCCGGTCTCACGCTCTCCGCCGGCCGTCCCACCGGGCCGGGCATGGTCCTCACCCTGCTCGCGGGATACGTCGCCCCGCCCCTGGTCGGGCTGGCCGGCGCCTGGCTGCTCGGGGACAACCGGATCACGCTGCTGCTCTGGCTGGCCGTCGTCCTGCTGCTCGCGATGCTCATCATGATCCGCAACGCGTTCGGCGTGGTGTCGCTCCTGGTCACCGGCGGGCTCGTGCTCGCCGTCTCCTGGTACGCCACGCCGCAGGTGCAGGCCGCCTTCGCGTACGCCGGGGTGTGGTTCCTGCTGCTCGGCGGCGTACGGCCGGTTGTCGAGCTGCAACGGCTGCGATCCCGGGGGCGGATGCCCGCCTCCGACGCCGACCAACTGGCCGGGCTCACTCCGTTCCCGGCGTTCTTCTGGGTCGTCGTCTTCGCCCTCGTGAACCTCGCGGTGCTGCTCGTGGGCGCCACCCTGCTTGCCGATCCGCTCCTCGCCGACAGCGGCCTCGCTCTCTGACCGGCCCCGAGCAGGGGCAGAATGAGGGCGTGCGGTATCTGATCATCGGAGCGGGAGCGGTCGGCGGGACCATCGGGGCACGCCTCGCGGCGGCCGAACACGAGGTCACGCTGGTGGCGCGGGGCGCCCACCTGGCCGCGATCCGCGAGCGCGGGCTGACCCTGCGGCAGCCGGAGCAGGAACGGACCGTCCGGCTCCCCGCGACGGACCGCCCGGACTCCCGGCCGCTGCCCGCCGACACCGTGCTCGTCCTCACCGTGAAGTCGCAGGACACCGAGGCGGCGCTGGCCACCTGGGTGGACGCGCCGGTGGCCGGCGGTGGCACGGCGGGCGAGCGGCTGCCGCTGTTCACCGCACAGAACGGTGTGGCCAACGAGGGGGCCGCGCTGCGGCTCTTCGCCCGGGTGCACGGCGTGTGCGTCTGGCTTCCCGCCACCCACCTCGAACCCGGCGTCGTGGTGGCCAACGGGCACCCGCACCCCGGAGTCCTGCACCTCGGCCGCTACCCGTCCGGTTCGGACGACACGGACCGCGCGGTCGCCGCCGACCTGACGGCCGCCGGCTTCGTGGCGCCGGTGCGGGCCGACGTGATGCGCTGGAAGTACGGCAAGCTGCTGGGCAACCTCGGCAACGGGTTGCAGGCGCTGTTCGGCCAGGACATCCCGGAGGATCTCGCCGAGCGCGTACGGGCCGAGGGCGAGGCGGCGCTGGCCGCGGCCGGCATCCCGCACACCGACCGCCACGAGGAGGCGGCCGCGCGCGGTGACCTCGTGCGGCACCGGCCGGTCGGGGGCGAGCAGCGGGCCGGCGGCTCCACCTGGCAGAGCCTCGCCCGTGGCGCGGGGTCCGTCGAGACCGACCACCTCAACGGGGAGATCGTGCTGCTGGGCCGGCTGCACGGCGTACCGACGCCCGCCAACGCCGCCGTGCAGCAGGCGGTACGCCGGGCCGTCCGCGAGCGGATCCCGGCCGGCGGGTACCCACTCGCCGAGTTGACCAAGTTGCTCGGCTGAGCAGGCAACCCGAGGCACGGCCCGGCGCGTGTCACCTGCGACCGCACGGGAGGTAACCAGGTGCCCGACGTCGAGGGATTCGACGAGTTCTACCGGGGCAGCCGGCAACGGCTGCTCGGTTTCGTCTACGTGCTCACCGGCAACCTCGCCGAGGCGCAGGACGCGGTGCAGGAGGCGTACATCCGGGCCTGGCAGCGCTGGTCGACGGTGAGCGGCTACGACGACCCGGAGGCGTGGACCCGGGTGGTGGCCAGCCGCATCGCGGTCAGCCGCTGGCGGAGCCTGCGCAGCCGGGCCCGCGCGTACCTGCGGCACGGCGCCGTCGAGACCGTGCCGCCGCCGGGCACCGAAACGGTCGAGGTGGTGGCCGCGTTGCGCCGGCTCCCCGAGGAGCAACGCACCGCCATCGCCCTCTACTACCTGCTCGGTATGCCGGTCGCCGAGGTGGCCCGCGAGACCGACGCTCCCGTGGGCACCGTGAAGGCCCGCCTCTCCCGGGGGCGCGCCGCGCTCGCCGGGCTGCTCGCCGTCTCTGACCTGGAGGAGGCCGCCGATGCGTGACGACCTGATGTTCGTCGACCAGGTGCAGCGGGAGCTGCGCGACGTGCGCTGGCCCGGCCCCGAGGAGATCCGCGCCCGGGCCCGACGGCGCACCCGGCGGAGGATCGCCGCGGCGACCGCCGTGCTGGCCCTCGCCGGGACCTCTGCGATGGCCGTCGCCGGTGCCGGTGTCGTTGGCCCGCCCGCCGAACCGGCCCTGCCGGCGGCCTCGGCCACACCGGACAACCAGATCCGGCACGAGATCAGCGCCGACGCGCTGCTGCTGCCGGCCGACCTGCAGCAGAAGGTGGACGTGCAGCTCAGCCAGTCGGGAATGGCCGAGCCGGTGCGGATCGACGACCTGCTCGGCCTCTGCCGGACGAGCCAGGGGCTGCCGGAAGGCTGGCAGACGTCCCGCTGGTCCCGCTCCCAGTCGCTGCTGTGGAAGCAGGCGTACGGTGACCGCCAGGTCGGTGGCACGGTCCTGACTCAGGACCTCTACCGGCTGACGCCGGAGGCCGCCACACAGGTCCTCTCCGGCCTCGACGAGACGATCGCCCCGTGCGCCGAATGGCGGAACGTCGCGCCGGGCGGGAGCGGGGGGCGCGTCGGCGCGACGGAGGTGGTCCACCGGTGGTCGGTGACGCGGCGCGGATTCGCGGGGGACGACTCCGCCATGCTGCGGCTCTCGCTCTCGGCCGCCCGGGACGTGCGGACCGGGCGGACGCTCGGCGGAGATTCGGCACCGAGCAGCGTGGCCGTCGTCCGGGTCGGTGACCTCGTCACGGTGCTCCGGCCGGGTCAGGACGGAACGGAGCCGGAGTTGGCGAAGCTCGCCGTGGTGGCCGCCGACCGGATGTGCGCCGCAGCCAATCCGGCCTGCTGACCCGCACGCCAGCCCCACTGACCCCCGCGACGGCCCCGTGGATCCGTGGGGGCCGCGCGGATCCGCGGGGGCTGCGTGGATCCGCGTCAGCCCGTTGATCCGCGCAACTTCCGGGACGTGGTCCCCTCCCACGGCCGGGAGGGGGCACCGTCCCTGAAGTTGCGCGGATCTTGGCGCGCGGCAGGGCGGCGCGGACCTACAGCGGGATGTTGCCGTGCTTCTTCGGCGGCAGGGTCTCGCGCTTCGTACGCAGCACCCGCAGCGCGCGGACGATCTGACTGCGGGTCTCGTGCGGCGGGATCACCGAGTCGACGTACCCGCGTTCCGCCGCGATGTACGGGTTGGCGAGGGTGTCCTCGTACTCGGCGATCTTCTCGGCGCGCAGCGCGGCCGCGTCCTCGGCGCCGGCCAGCTCCGAGCGGTAGAGGATGTTCACGGCGCCCTGCGCGCCCATCACCGCGATCTGCGCGGTCGGCCAGGCGAAGTTCAGGTCCGCGCCGAGGTGCTTGGAGCCCATCACGTCGTACGCCCCGCCGTACGCCTTGCGGGTGATGACCGTGACCTTCGGGACGGTGGCCTCGGCGTACGCGTAGATGAGCTTCGCGCCGCGGCGGATGATGCCGTCCCATTCCTGGCCGGTGCCGGGGAGGAAACCGGGAACGTCCACGAAGGTCAGCACCGGGATGTTGAAGGCGTCGCAGGTGCGCACGAACCGGGCCGCCTTCTCCGACGCGGCGATGTCCAGCGTGCCCGCGAAGTGCATCGGCTGGTTGGCCACCACACCGACCGGGCGCCCCTCGACGCGGCCGTAGCCCACCACCATGTTCTGCGCGTACAGCGGCTGGACCTCGAGGAACTCCCCGTCGTCCAGCACGTGCTCGATCACCCGGTGCATGTCGTACGGCTGGTTGGCCGAGTCCGGGATCAGCGTGTCCAGCTCCCGGTCCGCGTCGGTGACGTCGAGGTCGGCGGGAGCGTCGTACACGACCGGCTCGTCGAGGTTGTTCGACGGCAGGTACGACAGCAGCGCCTTCACGTACTCGATCGCGTCCTCCTCGTCGGACGCGAGGTAGTGGGCGTTGCCGCTGCGGGTGTTGTGCGTACGCGCGCCGCCCAGCTCCTCCATCCCCACGTCCTCGCCGGTGACCGTCTTGATGACGTCCGGGCCGGTGATGAACATGTGCGAGGTCTGGTCGACCATCACGGTGAAGTCGGTGACCGCGGGGGAGTAGACGGCGCCGCCCGCGCACGGCCCCATGACGAGCGAGATCTGCGGGATGACGCCGGAGGCGCGCACGTTGCGGAAGAAGATCTCGCCGTAGAGACCGAGACTGACCACGCCCTCCTGGATCCGGGCGCCGCCGGAGTCGTTGATGCCGATGACCGGGCAGCCGATCTTCATGGCCAGGTCCATGACCTTGACGATCTTCTCGCCGAACACCTCGCCGAGGGAGCCGCCGAAGACCGTGAAGTCCTGGGCGAAGACGCAGACCTGGCGGCCGTCCACGGTGCCGTAGCCGGTCACCACGCCGTCACCGTACGGGCGGGTCCTCTCCAGGCCGAAGTTCGTGGACCGGTGCCGGGCCAACTCGTCCAGCTCGACGAAGGAGCCCTCGTCGAGCAGCAGCTCGATCCGCTCCCGGGCGGTCTTCTTGCCCCGGGCGTGCTGCTTCTCGACCGCCCGCGCCGACCCGGCGTGCACCGCCTCGTCGACCCGCCGGTCCAGGTCCGCCAGCTTGCCCGCCGTGGTGTGGATGTTGATCCCGGTGTCGGTAGTCACCCACGGAATATAACGATGGTTCAGGACCGGGCCGCTGTGCAGTACACCTCACTGCCCGCCGTCGGGCCGCCGTAGGCTGGCGGAATGCCGGGTTCCCCGTACACCGATCTGGACCGCCCGCCCCTGTCGGCGGCGCGGCTGCGCCGGGCTCTGGTGGCCCCGTACGGTCCGTGGAGCCGGCTGGAGCTGCACGCCGAGACCGGCTCCACGAACGCCGACGCGGCGGAGGCGGCGCGGGCGGGCGAGCCGGAGGGGCTCGTGGTGGTCGCGGAGCGGCAGAGCGCCGGGCGCGGGCGCCGCGGCCGGGTGTGGCAGTCGCCACCGCGGGCCGGCATCGCGACGAGCGTCCTGCTCCGGCCCGGCGAGGCGGTTCCGGAGAAGGGCTGGGCCGCGGTGCCGCTCACGGGGTACGGCTGGCTGCCGCTGCTGGCCGGCGTCGCGCTCGTGGAGGCGGTGGCCCGCCTGGCCGAGCTGGACGCCGTGCTCAAGTGGCCGAACGACCTGCTCATCGGAGGCGCGAAGTGCGCCGGCGTGCTCGCCGAGACCGCTCCGGGAGCGGCGCCGGCCCAGCCGCCGGCCGTCGTGGTCGGCATCGGGCTCAACGTCACGTTGCGGGCCGAGGAGCTGCCGGAGAACCCCACCGGCCTGCCGGCCACCTCGCTGCAGCTCGCCGGGGCCACGGCCACCGACCGCGATCCCCTGCTGCGGGCACTGCTCCGCTCGGTCGCCGACTGGTACGACCGCTGGCGCACGGCGGGCGGGGACGCCGTCGGCAGCGGCCTGCGGGAGGCCTACCTGGCCGCGTGCGCCACGGTCGACCGCCCGGTACGCGTCCTGTTGCCCGGCGGTGGCGAGGTGACCGGCACCGCCACCGGCGTGGACCCCGACGGCCAGCTCGTGGTCGAGACGCCGGACGGAGAGCGTCACCTGGCCGCCGGCGATGTCCTCCACCTGCGCTGACCCCGTACCCCCGCGATCTTGCAGTTTGTGCCTCGCCAGACGGGATAAAAGGGGCAAACAGGGGGCGTAAAGTGCAAGATCGCGGCGGCGGGTGCGTGCCGGGCGCGGGCCGGCCGCGCGGCTGATGGCCCGATGGGCGGTGACCGGTTACGGTCACCCCGTCCGTTCCTGCGAGGAGGTTTCCGTGGCGTTCCCCGAAGACGTGCTCACCGAGGACGAGCATGTCGTGTTGCACCTGCACCCGCACTGGAAGGCGCTGATCCGGCCGGTCGTGGTGCTGGTGCTCGCCGTCGCCGCGGTGGTGGCCGGCGTGGCCCTGCTCCCCTCCGGCGGCGGCGGGTCGATCGCGCTGGCCGTGATCGGTGTGCTCGCGCTGGTCGCGGTGCTCTGGTTCGCGCTCTGGCCGTTCCTCGTGTGGCGCACCACCCACTACCTCTTCACCAACGAGCGGGTGCTGCTCCAGCACGGCGTGTTCTCGCGGGACCGCCGGGACATCCCGCTCACCCGGGTCAACGACCACTCGATGAACCAGCGCTTCCTCGAGCGGCTGCTCGGGTGCGGCACGCTGACCATCGAGTCCGCCGGCGAGCGCGGCCAGTCGGTCCTGGCCGACGTGCCCCGGGTGGGCCAGGTCCAGACGAAGCTCTACGAACTGGTCGAGGCGCAGCACGACAAGCACTCGCTCGGCGACGGTGAGATGCGCGAGATCCTCGCCGACATGCGCGAGGGCAAACCGCTCCGCGACCCGACACCCTGACCGGCCCCCCAGCCCGGCCCGGGCCCCTGCCGGGCCATCGGCCGTCGCCCTCCCCGTTGATCATGAAGTTATTGCTGCGACACGCCGGTCAGGGCGGCAATAACTTCATGATCACGCGGCGAAGCGGCGGGCACGCGGCGAGGGCGGCGGGCACGCGGCGAGGGCGGCGGGCACGCGGCGAGGGCGGCGCGGGCCACGGCGAGGCGGCGCGGACCGCGGCGAGGCGGCGCGGGCCGCGGCGGGGGTCAGCGGCGTGGGTGGCGGCGGGTGATGGGTTCGAGTTCGGCCAGCTCGGCGTCCAGGTCGACGCCCGTGAGGCCCGTGTCCAGGTGCGGGGTGCGCTGGGGCGCCGGGGTCACGGACTGGCCGTTCGGCACACCTCTCGGCCGGCCCGGCTCCTCGCCCTGCGCCGGCTCGGCCTCCTCGAGTTCCGAGACCGACTCGGCAAGCTCGGCGACCGGGTCCATCTCCGCCATGGTGTCCCACTCGTCCCGCGGGATGCGGTGCCAGTTCTCCTCGGTGGGAACGGGCGCGGGTGGTTGGAAGACGAACGTCCGGTAGGACCAGAAGCGGAACATCGTGGCCAGGAGCACGCCGCCGGTCTTCGCCGCGTTCAACGCGAGGAGGCTGGTCACGCCGAGGCCGTACTTGGCCGCGGCGAGGACGCCCAACTCGATGAGCAGGCCCGTCGCGTTGAAGAGGAAGAACAGGACATACTCGCGCCGAAGTGCCGACTTCGGTCGGTCCCGGTACGTCCAGTGACGATTCATCAGGTACGAGGTGATCGTCGCCACCACGGTGGCGATGACCGTCGCCTTCAGCTGACCGTCGACGAAAACGGTCAGTGCCAGCGCATTGAACACGGCGTAATTGATAGCGGTGTTGATGCCACCGACGATGCCGAATTTGAGCGCCTCGTGGATGAACTTCTGCCAGCGCTCAGGCAGCAGACGGACAAGACGCATGCGGAACACCTTAGGGCAGTGGGTTGGGCCGGTCGCTCCGGCCGGACAGGATGGGCGGAAGGTCACGCCCCGTGATCTCGGTCGTACGTCGCTTCCGGAACGGCTGGGGTTCCCGCTTCGACGAAGACGAACCGTCGATAGGACCAGAACCGGAACAGCGTCCCGAGCCCCGTGCCGACGATGAAGCTGGCGATGTTGTCGGCCAGCGGGGTGCGGAAGACGTCCGGCCAGACGCTGCCCAGCCCGTAGCGGCTGATGGCGAGGCAGGCGACGGCGATGCCCAGGCCCACACCGTTGAAGAAGAAGAACAGCGCGTACTCGCGCGCGGGATTGTTGCGCTGCCGGTGCCGCCACGTCCAGAACCGGTTGCCGACGAAGGCGACGGTCGCGGCCACGACCGTCGAGATGGTCTTGGCGGTCACCTGCTCCATGCCGCGACCGGCGGTCAGGTAGTTGAACAACGCGAAGTCGAGGAGGAAGGCGACCCCGCCCACCGTGGCGAACTTGCTCATCTCCCGGATGAGGTGGCCGAAGCGGTCCACCAGTGCCCGGAACGGACCGGTGCGCGTCCCTGGAGAGCTCGGCTGCTCTCCCGTCATCGTCGCGGCCACCCGCCGAGCCTACCGGCTGGGGGCACCTGGCACGGGTAGCAACGGGTTTCGGGGGCGGCCGGCATCGCCAGCGCCTCCCGCGTCCGCCGTGGACATGAACCGAGCGTAGTCACCGGGTCCACCGAGCGGGGGCGGAACGGTGGATCCCGTACGACCGGCGCGGGTCGTACCGGGGCGGGTCGGAAACCGGCGCGCGGACATCCGGCGACGGAGGTTCCGTTGAAGATTTGCGTGAAACTGCGCGCAAAAACGGGTATCAGCTCGTGATGCCGCAGCGTGGCCGTACCTTGTGCAGTTCTTCACAACCAGTACCACTGACTGGGGAGGCTGCCCGGTTTACGCTGAGCCCAATCCCAGGTTTCCACGTAGGCGCAGCGGTTCCCGCCCGCCCAGACTCGTGCATCCCATAGATCGGTCAGCGTCGACCACAAGGAGATGTGTCATGGTTGCTCCGGCTACTGTTCGGGGTATCGATCAGGCCCCGACGTCCCATCCGAAACTGCTCGCCTGGGTCCGTGAGGTGGCGGAACTGACCACACCCGACCGGGTGGTCTGGGTGGACGGGTCCGACGAGGAGTGGCGTCGCCTCACCGACGAGCTGGTCGAGGCCGGCACGCTGATCCGCCTGAACCCGGAGAAGAAGCCGAACTCGTTCTACGCCCGTACCGACCCGTCGGACGTCGCCCGGGTCGAGGAGCGCACCTTCATCTGCTCGGTCGACGAGGCGGACGCCGGTCCCACCAACAACTGGATGGCGCCGGCCGAGATGAAGCGCGTCATGACGGACCTCTACCGGGGTTCCATGCGCGGCCGCACCATGTACGTCATCCCGTTCGTGATGGGCCCGGTCGAGGCGAAGAGCCCCATGTTCGGCGTGGAGATCACGGACAGCGCGTACGTGGTCGCCTCGATGCGGATCATGACCCGGATGGGCAAGAAGGTCCTCGACGCCATGGGGAACGACGCGGACTTCGTCCACGCGCTGCACTCGATCGGCGCGCCGCTCGCCCCCGGCCAGAAGGACGTGGCCTGGCCGTGCAACGAGACCAAGTACATCTCCCACTTCCCGGAGACCCGCGAGATCTGGTCGTTCGGTTCCGGGTACGGCGGCAACTCCCTGCTCGGGAAGAAGTGCTACTCGCTGCGGATCGCGAGCGTCATGGGCCGCGACGAGGGCTGGCTCGCCGAGCACATGCTGATCCTGAAGATCACCTCGCCGGAGGGTCGCGTCTACCACATCGCCGGCGCCTTCCCGTCGGCCTGCGGCAAGACCAACCTCGCCATGCTGGAGCCGACCATCCCGGGGTGGAAGGTCGAGACGATCGGTGACGACATCGCCTGGATGCGCTTCGGTCCCGACGGCCGCCTCTACGCGGTCAACCCGGAGTTCGGCCTCTTCGGCGTCGCGCCCGGCACCGGCTGGAAGAGCAACGCCAACGCGATGCGCACGCTCGACCGCGGCAACTCGGTCTTCACCAACGTGGCCCTCACCGACGACGGCGACGTCTGGTGGGAGGGCATGGGCGACCCGCCGGCGCACCTGACCGACTGGAAGGGCAACGACTGGACGCCGGAGAGCGACAGCCTCTCCTCGCACGCGAACAGCCGTTTCTGCACGCCGATCACGCAGTGCCCGATCCTCGCCGAGGACTACTACGACCCGAACGGCGTGCCGATCGACGCGATCCTCTTCGGCGGTCGCCGCCGGGACACCATCCCGCTGGTCACCGAGGCGCGCGACTGGGTGCACGGCGTCTACATGGGCGCCACGCTCTCGTCCGAGACCACCGCGGCGGCCTCGGGCGCGGTCGGCGTGGTCCGCCGCGACCCGATGGCGATGCTGCCGTTCATCGGCTACCACGCCGGCGACTACTTCCGGCACTGGATCGAGATGGGCAAGGGCGCCGACGGCGACGAGTCGAAGCTGCCCCGCATCTACTACGTCAACTGGTTCCGCAAGGACCCGGAGGGCAACTTCCTCTGGCCCGGCTTCGGCGAGAACTCGCGCGTGCTCAAGTGGATCGTCGAGCGGATCGAGGGCAGCGCCGACGCGGTGGAGACGCCGATCGGCATGGTCCCGGCCCAGGACGCGCTGGACGTCGAGGGTCTGGACATGACCCCGGAGGACGTCCGAATCGCGCTGAAGGTGGACCCGGAGGAGTGGCGCAAGGAGCTGCCGCTCGTCACCGAGTGGTTCGAGAAGTTCGGCGACAAGCTGCCCGGTGTGCTGTGGGCCGAGCTGGACGCGCTGCGCGAGCGGCTCGACGCGGAGCAGCCGCGGCGATAGGTGTACCGCGCCCCGCCCCGGGGCATCTTCCGATCCCGTGAGGACGGCCGCCGAGACCGAGGTCCGGCGGCCGTCCGCCGTCCGGGCGCCGACCTCGCTGCTCGCGGTGACGGCGGCGGCCACCGTCGTGGTCGAGCTGCTCGCCCGGTGGTACGCCCCGGAGCAGGGTTTCGGGCTCGCGGTCCGGACCGGCTGGGCGATGCTGCGCTCGCTCGGTTTCGTGGTGCTCGTCGGGCACGTCCGTCGTGTTCGGACGGTGGCCCACCCGTTCGGGCTGGTCCTGGCCGTCCCCGAGGCCTGTCGATCATGGAGTTGTTGCGGCGACACGCCGGCTGCCGGAGCAATGACTTCATGATCACGCGGGCCGGGAGGTCGGGCATCCGTGCGACGTGCCGGTGCGGGGTCGACGATCGGGCGTCCCCGGAGGGCATGATGGGGTGAGCTTGGTCACCGGCCGGGGCGGCGGCGGTCCGCCGGGGGAGGGCGACTCCGTGAGCGACGAGTTCGACGTGGTGGTGGTCGGCGCCGGTCCGGCGGGTTCGGCCGCCGCCCTGGCGGCGCGGCGGGCGGGCGCGCGCGTGCTGCTGCTCGACCGGTCAGACTTTCCGCGGGACAAGGCGTGCGGGGACGGGATAGCCGCCCACGCGCTGGACGTCCTCGACGAGCTGGGCGTGCCGGACGCGGTCGCCGGATATCCGCCGCTGCCGGCGTTGCGGCTGGTGGGCCCGGGTGGCGGCACGGTCGCCCGGGAGCTGCCCCGGCCGGCGTACACGGTGCCCCGGACGGTCTTCGACGCCCGGCTGGTCGCCGCGGCCGTGGCGGCCGGCGCGGAGCTGCGCCGGCACGCGGTACGCCGGGTCGAGCAGCACGCCGACCGCGTGGTCCTCGACGGCGAGCTGGTGGCCCGGGCCGTGGTGGGCGCCGACGGGGCCGGCTCGGTGGTGCGCCGGGTGCTCGGCAATCCGGTGAACCCCGACCGCCATCTCGCGCTCGCGATGCGGGGCTACGCCCCGGCGCTGCCCGGGCCGCCCGAGCAGCTCATCGTCACCTCGCACGCCCGCTGGCCGGCGTACGCCTGGTCGTTCCCCATCGGCGACGGCCGGGCGAACGTCGGGTACGGGGAGGTTCTTCGCGGTGAGGCACTGACCCGCACGCACCTGCTGGAACGGCTCGCCGCGCTGCTGCCGGGCACCGACCCGGCCACGGTCGAGGGCCTGCGGGCGCACCACCTGCCGCTGTCGACGCACCGCCCGCCGCCGGGCCGGGGGAGGGTCGTGCTGGCCGGGGACGCACTCTCGCTGATCAATCCGTTCACCGGTGAGGGGATCTTCTACGCTCTGCTCTCGGGCGCGCTGGCCGGCGCGTCGGCGGCCGGGTCACCGGGGCGGGCCGCCGCTCGCTACGCCGACGCGCTGCGCCGCCGGGTCGGCGCCCACCTGCGGCACAGTTCGATGGCGGCCTGGCTGGCGCGGCGCCGGGGGGTGGTCGACGCGGCGGTCCGTGCGGCGAGGCGGGACGACCGGGTCTACCGCGCGATCGTGGAACTCGGGCTGGGTGACGGCCGGCTGGACGCCCGCACCCTCGCGATGATCGGCATCGGTCTGCGGGCGCGGGATGAGGCTCCGCGGCGATGATGTGCCTGGCGGGTCGCTACGCTGCTAGGTGATGTCTCTGCGGAACCTTGTCTACTCCGTGTACGAGCGCCGCCTGCGGGCGAAGCTCGTGGGCAAGCCGGTGCCCCGGCACGTCGGCGTCATGTGCGACGGCAACCGCCGGTGGGCCAAGGAGATGGGCTTCGTCGACCCCAACGACGGGCACCGGGTCGGCGCCGCCAAGATCAAACATGTGCTCGGCTGGTGCGACCAGGCAGGTATCGCGCACGTCACCCTCTACCTGCTGGCCACCGACAACCTGCGCCGCCCGGCCAGCGAACTCGAGCCGCTGCTCCAGATCATCGAGGACCTGGTGGTAGAGCTGGCCGAGGAGGGCAACCCGTGGCGGCTGCGGATGGTCGGCGCGCTCGACCTGCTTCCCGCGCAGACGGCCGCCGCGCTCAAGGGGGCCGAGGAGCGCACGCGGGGCCGCAGCGGCGGCGCCGAGGTCAACATCGCGGTCGGCTACGGCGGTCGCCGGGAGATCATCGACGCGGTCCGCTCGCTCCTGCTGGAACACGCGGCGGGTGGCGGCACCATCGAGGAGCTGGCCGAGACGCTCGACGTGGAGCACATCGCCGAGCACCTCTACACCCGCGGGCAGCCGGACCCGGACCTGGTCATCCGCACCAGCGGCGAGCAGCGCCTCTCCGGCTTCATGCTGTGGCAGTCGGCACACTCGGAGTTCTACTTCTGCGAACTCAACTGGCCCGACTTCCGGCACATTGACTTCCTGCGGGCGCTGCGGTCGTACGGCAACCGGCAACGGCGCTACGGCGCCTGACCGCCCCGCCCGCCGCCTCTGCGCCGAGCGGGTGCGCGTCGGCCGTCAGCCCAGGTGGTGGGTGGCCTCGGTCAGGAAGTCGCCCAGGGCGGCGGGGGAGTCGATGGTGAGGTCGGCGGCGTCGGCCACCTCCTGACCCGTCTCCGGGTTGGCCACCGCCACACAGACGCCGAAGAAGCCCGGGTCGGTCGTGGCGCGCGCCCGGAGCGCGGCGAAGGCCTTGATGTCCGACACGTCGTCGCCGAAGTACCAGGCGCCGTCGGCGTCGCGGATCACCTCGCCGATCACCATGCCCTTGTCGCGGTCGACCGGCGGCTTCAGCTCCAGCACCATCCGGCCCGCCTGCACGCGCAACCCGAGCCGGTCGGCCTGGGCCCGGCCCCACTCCTGCACCGCCTCGCCGAGCTGCGGCGCGGTGCGCCAGTGCAGCGCCACGGACAGCCGCTTGTACTCCACCAGCGCGCCGGCGGGAAGCTCGGCGCGAGCCTGGTCGGCCAGCTCGGCCATCGTCGGCACCCAGGGCAGCGCGGCGGGCTCGGTCACCGTCTCGCCGCCCGAGTGACTGTGCTCCAGGCCGTAGAGGCCGTAGAGGTCGATGCCGTCGAGGCCGCCGAGGTGGTCGCGCAGGAACTCGACCGGCCGGGCCGACACGATGGCGATCCGGCGTACGAGCGGGGCGAGCGCCTCGATCGCGGCCAGCACCTTCGGCGCGGGGCGTACGGCGGTCGGATCGTCGTCCACCGGGGCCAGGGTGCCGTCGAAGTCGAAGAAGAGCACGGTCCCGGCCGCCCGGCCGGCGGTCGTCCGCCACGCCTCGTCGGCGTTCAGCGGGGTCTTCGGCTGCTGGTTGCCCAGATTCAACGGCGGCACGCGCGTCAGCGTACCCCGGTGGCGGCGGCTCATTCGTGGCCCGGAAGCGGCGTCGGCGGGGGCGGCGCGTCAGCGTTCGGCGGCTCCCCGTCCCCGGCGCCCGAACGGCACGACCGAAGCCTCCTGACCGTGGCTGAGCAGGTAGCCCTCCACGAATCCGGTGTTGCGGTCGCCGGCGCGTGACTCGATCTCGTTCAGCCGTGCCACCAGGAACTCGGTGAGAGCGCTTACGCGGTCGTTCAACCGCTCGTGCAGCTCGGCGAGCACCGCAAGGACGACAGCGGTGCCGGCGGCCACGAGCGCGAAGAGATTGACGAGCAGGGGAAGCTGCCCGCCGTCGACCACCAGGGTCACCGCGTTCCCGGTGGCGCACAGTGTCACCGACACCGTGGCCACCACGACTGCCAACCATTTCAGGGTCATGGACAGACCCCTCCTTCTGTCCCGCAGGGCTGGGTTCGGCCTTGTCCCGTCCCCCCGCCGACGACGAGCCCAAGCAGTACGAATAGGGACGCTAGCGTGCCCGTTCCGGCCCCGGAGCGAAACGAATGAGTCTGGCCTGCCGTTCTTTCGCCATCTGAGGAACTAGCCCGCTTCTTTACCGCGCTTTCGGACACCGAGCGGGAGAGTTGGACGATAGGCGAGATAACGAATGGTTTCGCGAATGTGGAACTTCTCCGCGTCGGACACGTTCGGGTCCACCAGTCGACGCAACAGTGCCTCGACGTCGGGGTCCATCGGAGGGGCGGGCTGGTTGGCGCGCGGGGCCGTGGCGGTGCGGTCCCAGCCGAGGGCGGCGAACGCGGTGGCCGGGTTGAGCCCGAGGCCCTCGCAGAAGGCGACCACCCGCTCCGCCTCCGGGTCGCTCGCCCAGTCGCCGCGCACCCAGCGGTTGATGGTCTGGCGCGAGACGCCGGTGCGCCGGGAGACCTCGGTGCCGCTCCACGCCCGTGTCGCGCGCGCGTCGTCGAGCGCACGCCGGACGAAGGTGGCGAAGGCGATCTTCCGGGCGTTGGCGGTCTCGGTCACCCGGTGACGGTACGACCACTCCGCGGCAGAGGTGGTCCCTGGCACGCTGTTGTCACGCGAACGTGACGGCTCGTTCGGGTTTCCGGTAAACGATCCAGCGCCGTTCCTGAGGGGCGTCACAGGGGCAGAATAGATGCCCGTAGGTGTCGGAGTAAACGAACGAAAAGCTGATACTGTCACGTACATGGGACAACCTACGGTGTGTCACGTGCCTGAGACGACTGGTGCTCACAAGCGTCACGCCCCCGGTGCGGGGGAGGTGTGGTGACCGAAATCGCGACCCGTGCTCAGGCCTTCGGCCTGATCGCCGAGGGCGTCGCCGCCGGGCTGAGCGCCCCCTGGCGCCTCTACCTCGCGCGGGGTTGCCGCTACCTCTCCCTGAGCGTGGGTGACCGGGCCGAGTGGAACGCCTGGCGCACCCACCTCGGGTGCCCGGAGCTGAGCGTGCGGGTCTACGACTCCGGTGGGGAGATCCGCCGGTCGTCGGTGGCGGAGGTTGTCCTGGACGGCTGCCGGATCAGTGTCGAGCTGGTCGAGGAGGTCAGCACCGACGACCTGGACCGGTTGCTCGTCGCCGATCCCACATCGGTCGAGCCGGAGGAGCGATGATCCGGCCACAGCGGCACCCGGGAGAGACTCGATGAGCCCGTTTCTCGCGATCTTCCTCGTGCTCGTGCTCGGCGCGACAAGCTACGCCGCCGGGCGGCTGCACGGGCAGCTCAGCTACCGCATCGGCTACCGGTTCGGTTACCGCCAGGGCTACTTCGACGGCGACCGCGGCGCCTGGAACCGCCGCCGCCGGGACGCCCAGGCCGCCATCGCGTCGGCGCTGGCGGCGGCCCCGCCGAGCACCATCCGGGTGAGCGGAGCGGTCGCCCGCCCCGGCCCCGGCACCACCTACACCGGTTCGTCGTTCTCGACGCCGGCCGCACCGGTCACCGGGCGGCACCCGACCGGCACCCTGGTGAGACGGACCGGTTGAACGGCCGGCGGGGTGCCTGCGGGGCGCCCCGCCGGCCGGCACCCGAGACGCGGTGCGTCGTCCGCGGCGGACACGCACCGTCGGGGCCACGTCAGACCGGTGACGGTGGTCCCACCGGCCGGGATGCGCGCAGGGGGCATGCATCCCGGCCGGCCCGCCGCCCCGTGGCCCGGCAGCCGGCGTGCCCGATCGCGCCGGCTGCCGCGGGCGGCCGTTCACCTGCCCGTCCCCCGGGAGTCACGATCGACCTCTAGCCGGGATGCCCGCGCACGGCTAGCGTCTTAGGCATGGCACGGGGTTCTCCCGGGCCAACCGGCAAGCCCGGACCTGCGACCTCGCGCACGGGGCCCGCATCCGACCCCGTGTCCCCGGGCACCGGAGGAGGCGGAACGCGGGTGTCCGGGTGCACATCCGCCGGAGCAGCCTGTGACGACTCGTCGTACGACCGCCGGTGCCGACCAGACCCCGGCCGCGACCGCCACGACCCGCCGCGCCACCCGGAGCCGCCGCAGGGCGGTCGACGCGCCGGCCGACGCCAAGGAGCCCCGACCAGCAGGCCAGGCCTTCGTCCTGGACACCTCGGTGCTGCTCTCCGACCCGGCGGCGTTCCATCGCTTCGCCGAACACGAGGTGGTGCTGCCGCTCGTGGTGATCTCGGAGCTGGAGGGGAAGCGGCACCACCCGGAGCTGGGCTGGTTCGCCCGCCAGTCGCTGCGCATGCTCGACGAGCTGCGGGTGCGGCACGGCCGGCTGGACCGCCCGGTGCCCGCCAACGACGTGGGCGGCACGCTGCGCGTCGAGCTGAACCACACCGACGACGGCGTGCTGCCACCGGGATTCCGCACCGAGAGCAACGACGCGCGCATCCTCTCCGTGGCGCTCAACCTGGCCGCCGAGGGGCGTGCGGTCACGCTGGTCAGCAAGGACATGCCGCTGCGGGTCAAGGCCGCGTCGGTGGGCCTGCGGGCCGACGAGTACCGGCACGGTCAGGCCAGCGATCCCACCTGGACCGGGATGGCCGAGCTCTCGCTCGGTGAGGAGGAGATCGGGCGGCTCTACGCCGGCGAGGTGCTCGACCTGGACGAGGCGGCCGGGCTGCCCTGCCACACCGGCCTCGTGCTGCACTCCGCGCGGGGGTCGGCGCTCGGCCGCGTCCTGCCCGACAAGACCGTACGACTGGTGCGCGGCGACCGGGAGGCGTTCGGCGTCCACGGGCGCTCGGCCGAGCAGCGGATCGCCCTGGACCTGTTGCTGGACGAGTCGATCGGGATCGTCTCGCTCGGCGGCCGGGCCGGCACCGGCAAGTCGGCCCTCGCCCTCTGCGCCGGTCTGGAGGCGGTGATGGAGCGCCGCCGGCACAAGAAGGTGGTCGTCTTCCGCCCGCTCTACGCCGTCGGCGGGCAGGAGCTGGGCTATCTCCCCGGCTCGGAGTCGGAGAAGATGTCGCCCTGGGCGCAGGCGGTCTTCGACACCCTCGGTGCGGTCGTGCACGAGAACGTGCTGGAGGAGGTCACGTCCCGGGGCCTGCTGGAGGTGCTCCCGCTGACCCACATCCGCGGCCGGAGCCTGCACGACGCGTTCGTGATCGTCGACGAGGCACAGTCGCTGGAGCGGGGCGTGCTGCTGACCGTCCTGTCCCGGATCGGGCAGGGCTCGCGGGTCGTGCTCACCCACGACGTGGCGCAGCGGGACAACCTCCGGGTCGGCCGGCACGACGGCGTGACCGCGGTGATCGAGGCGTTGAAGGGCCATCCGCTCTTCGCCCATGTCACGCTCAGCCGGTCGGAGCGGTCCCCGATCGCGGCCATGGTGACGGATCTCCTGGAGGACATCCCGAACTGATGACTGGTTTGTAAGCGTTCGTCCCGATAATTTTTGTGGCGCAAGTCACAAATCTGCCTCTTGGTTTCCCATCAGCCTCACTGTGCGCCATCGTTTCCCACGAGCGCCTCCGCACCGGAGAGATCGTCGGGAATCGTTCGTCACACCCGTCACGACCACCGGTACGCCGGCAGCCGCCGGCACCGTCGGGGCGCTCACGGCGTGGCAGCGGTCCCCGACGGCCCGGCGCGCCGTGTCCTTGCCCCCGACGAAGGGACCACTTCGTGAGTCGGCTGTGGAGCCGGTTGGGTGCCCGTACGGCCGCCGTCGCACTGCTCTCCGTGGGCGTTGCCGGCGGCTTCTATCTGGGCGAAGACCGGGAGACCCAGCAACAGGGCCTCACGGCGCAGGTCGGCGCGGAGGTCGACCAGGCGGAGTACGACTACCAGCGTGAGCGCCAGGCCGCCCACCAGGTGCAGTCCGCCCGGCAGCGCGCCGCCGAGTACCAGGCCAAGCTGCGGGCCGCCGAGGCGGCCAAGGAGGCCGCCGAGCGGGCCCGTAAGGCCGAGCAGGCGGCGGCATCCCGCAAGCGCGAGCGGGAGGCCGCGAAGGAGGAGGCCGCGAAGCCGTACACGGGGCCCATCCCCGCCTCCTGCGAGGAGTTCAGCGGCAACCGCAAGATCGGCTGTGCAGAGATGATCAAGGCGGGGTTCGGCATCGACCAGTTCCCCTGCCTCGACAAGCTCTGGACGAAGGAGAGCGGCTGGAACCACAAGGCCAGCAACTCGTCCTCCGGCGCGTACGGGATTCCGCAGGCGCTGCCCGGCAGCAAGATGAGCTCCGTGGCGGACGACTGGCGGACCAACCCCGCCACCCAGGTCAAGTGGGGCCTCGGCTACATCGAGGGCCGGTACGACACGCCGTGCGACGCCTGGGCGCACTCGAAGAGCAGCGGCTGGTACTGATTCGCGACCAGCGGCGGAACGGGGGCGGGTGGTGATTCACCCGCCCCCGTTCGCGCGAGGACGTCGGTACGTGAGTGGCGGTTGTCGCTCTTTACTGATAGCTGTTGGGGGGTGACCCTGCTCCCCGGTAGCGGCGACCCGCACCGCTTCGGCACCGAGGCGTTCTACGCCGCGCTCGGCCGTGCCTTCGTCGCCATGTGTGCGGTGGTGCCGTTCCTCTTCCTCATCGAGGTCGTCGACCAGGGCCTCGCGTTCGGTCTCGACACGGCCGCCGGGATCATCCCGAAGCGCATCGACGGGCTGGACGGGGTCTTCTTCTCGCCGTTCCTGCACCACGGCTTCGACCACCTCTACAGCAACAGCATCCCGCTGATCCTGCTGGGCACCTTCGTGCTGGCCGCGGGCGCGCGCCGGTTCCTCTGGTCCACGCTGCTGATCGTCCTGGTGAGCGGCCTCGGCGTGTGGTTCACCGGCTCGCCGAACTCGGTGGTGGTCGGCGCGAGCGGGGTGATCTTCGGCTACCTGGGGATCCTGCTCACCCGGGGCATCGTCGAGCGCAGCTGGTGGAACTTCGCGGTCTTCCTGCTGGTCGGCCTCCTCTACGGCTGGCAGATCGTCGGCGTCCTGCCCACCGACGAGCGGATCTCCTGGCAGGGGCACCTGTTCGGGCTGATCGGCGGCGTGGTCGCGGCCATCCTGTTCCGGCGCCGCCGCCACGACCCCTACCGGTCCGAGTCCACGCTCAGCCTGCCCTGACCCGACGCGACCCGCCCCCGTCGGCCGCGGGACGTGCTTGCCCGGGCCGCCTCCCGGCCCTACCGTCGGCTTCAGCACGCGTTGATCCGCGAGCGGGAAGCGACGGTACGCCATGCGCGAGGTCGATGTCGCCGTGATCGGGGCCGGTCCGGCCGGTCTCTTCGCCGCGTACTACGCCGGCTTCCGTGGTCTCTCGGTGGCCGTGGTCGACGCGCTTCCCGAGCCGGGTGGCCAGGTCACCGCCATGTACCCGGAGAAGCTGATCTTCGACGTGGCGGGCTTCCCCTCGATCAAGGGTCGGGACCTCGTGGCGAACCTCGTGGCGCAGGCCGCGCCGTTCGACCCGTCCTACCTGCTGGGCACGCGGGCGGAGCGGTTGTCGTACGCCGAGGGCAGGCCCGTGCTCGGCCTCGCCGGTGGCACGGAACTCCGCTGCGGCGCGGTGATCGTCACGGGCGGGCTGGGGAGCTTCACCCCGCGCCCGCTGCCGGTCGCCGCCGACTTCGTCGGCACCGGCATCGTCTACTTCGTGCCGCGACCGGCCGATCTGACCGGGCGGGACGTCCTCATCGTGGGCGGCGGTGACTCGGCCTTCGACTGGGCGTCGACCCTGCACCCGCTGGCCCGCTCGGTGACGCTCGTGCACCGGCGGGAGAAGTTCCGCGCGCACGCCGGGACCGTGGCGCGGGTGCTGGGGCTGCCCGTGCGGGTCATCGTCAACGCCGAGGTGACCCGGCTGCACGGCGACGGCACGGTCACCGGCGCGGAGATCACCGTGCGGGGTGGCGCGGCCGAGACGCTGCCCGTCGACACGGTCGTCGCGGCGCTCGGGTTCACGGCCGACCTCGGCCCGCTCGCCGACTGGGGGCTACGGCTGGACCGCCGGCACATCGTCGTGGACAGCACCATGGCCACCAACCTGCCGCGGATCTTCGCGGCCGGCGACATCACCGAGTACCCGGGCAAGGTCCGGCTCATCGCTACCGGATTCGGTGAGGCCGCGACGGCCGTGAACAACGCGGCCGTGGTCATCGACCCGGGGGCGCACCTCTTCCCCGGGCACTCGTCGGACGGCACCTGACGGTCAGCGGGGCGGGGCGAGGGCGGCGACCAGCACGGCGACCAGGGTGAGGGCGGCTCCGGCCAGCGTCGTGAGGCCGGGGTGCGAGGCGGCCGTCGGCAGGGCCAGGTCCAGCAGGACGGCGCCGACGATCTGACCGGCGATGGTGGCCAGGCCGAGCAGCAGCACGCCCGTGAAGCGGACGATGGCCGCGGCGACCGCGATGAAGACGATGCCGATGGGGCCGCCGAGGTACAACCACGGCTCGGCCGGCAGGCTCCCGGCCGGCCAACCGCGTACGGCCACGTCGACGGCGAACGCGACGAGGAGGGCCGCCGTGCCGACCGTGAAGTTCACTAGCGTGGCGGTCAGCGCGCTCCCCGTGGCCACCCGTACCCGCCCGTTGACCGCCTGCTGCCAGGCGGTGGTCACACCGGCGAGGAGCGGCAGCACGGCGAGCACCAGCGCGTCCGGCTGGCCGAGCCGGTCGCTGACCGCCAGGATCACCGCCACCACGGCGAGCGCCGCGCCGGCCAGCCGCTGACCGGTGACCGGCTGGGCGCCCGTGGGGCCGATCCCCGCCCGGTCCACCGCGAGACCGCTGCCCGACTGGCCGGCGACGACCGCCACCGTGAAGACGGCGACCCCCAGCGTGCCGATGGTGAGCCCCTGGCTGGCCACCAGGAACGCCCCGCACAGGCCGCCCAGGCACTGCCACGGGCGCAGCGTCCCGGCGGTGAGGGTGTCCCGCAGGGCGAGCAGGCCCTGCCGCCCGGTGGGCGTGAGGGGGACGAGCACGAGCAGCACCAGCAGCCCGATGCCGAACGAGATCACCGCGGCTCCGAAGCCGTCGCCGAGGCGTACGCCCAACTCGCCGTTGATCCGCGACTGGATGGCGACGGCGACCCCCGAAAGGGTCGCCAGGCCCACCCCCGCGATCCGCTGGCTCGCCGGCAGGACGGGCCGGTCGGTCGTCGCCGCGCTCACTCCTGCTCGGCCAGGGGCCGGCCGTCGAAGTCGACGGCCGAGTAGAGCGCCAGCTTCTCCAGACGGTGGTAGGAGTCGATGACGCGGATCGTGCCGCTCTTGGAGCGCATGACGATCGACTGCGTGTACGCCCCACCGGACCGGTAGCGCACACCGCGGAGCAGGTCGCCCGAGGTGACGCCGGTGGCCACGAAGAAGCAGTTGTCGCCGGTCACCAGGTCGTCGGTGGTGAGCACCCGGTCCAGGTCGTGGCCGGCGGCCAGCGCCTTCTCCCGCTCCTCGTCGTCCTTCGGCCAGAGCTTCGCCTGCATCATCCCGCCCATGCACTTCAGGGCGCAGGCGGCCGTGATGCCCTCCGGCGTCCCGCCGATGCCCATGAGGACGTCGACGTCCGACTCGCCCCGCGCCGCCGCGATGGCGCCGGCGATGTCGCCGTCGGAGATGAACCGGATGCCGGCGCCCGCCCGCCGGATCTCGGCGACCAGGTCCTTGTGCCGCGGCCGGTCCAGGACGCACACCGTCACCTCGGACACGTCGGCGCCCTTGACCCGGGCGATCCGGCGCAGGTTGTCGGCCACGCCCGCGTTGATGTCCACCACGTCGGCGTACTGCGGGCCGACGGCGAGCTTCTGCATGTAGAAGACGGCGCTCGGGTCGAACATCGCCCCGCGCTCGGCGACGGCCAGCACCGCGAGGGCGTTGGGCATCCCCTTGCTCATGAGCGTCGTCCCGTCGATCGGGTCGACCGCGACGTCCACCTCCGGCCCGCTCCCGTCACCGACCTCCTCGCCGTTGAAGAGCATCGGCGCGTTGTCCTTCTCGCCCTCGCCGATCACCACGACGCCCCGCATGGGGATCGAGTTGATCAGCTTGCGCATGGCGTCGACGGCGGCCCCGTCGCCGCCCTCCTTGTCGCCGCGGCCGACCCACCGGCCGGCGGCCATCGCCGCCGCCTCGGTGACCCGTACCAGGTCGAGGGCGAGGTTTCGGTCCAGATTCTGCGGGATCCGGGTCCTGGTGTTCGTCATGACGGCTCCTCCTCGCGACGGTGCGGGGTGGCCCGGCGCCAGTGGCTGCCGGCTTTGTCGCTGATCCTCACACGATGGCGGACCGGCCGCCGGGGCGGGGCGGTGATGGCCCGGATACCGCCCGTCGGGAGGGCTGCGACAATGGAGGGGTGGAACCCGCACACCCCGCCGACCGCGTACCCTCCGAGCCCGTCCCGACCAGTCCGGCGCCCACCGGCGAGCCGGCCCTGGTCGAGCCGACGGGTGAGACGGCGCTCGTCGAGCCCGCGGGCGCCGGGCGGGCCGAGGCGTCCGTCCCGCGGGAGCCGTCGGCGACCGATCCCGTGGACCCGCCGGCGCCGCCGCCCGCCGTCGAGGCCCGTCGGTCCGACCGGTCGCCGAAGGACATGGCTATCTCGCTGCTCGTCCTGTTGATCCCGATCGCCCTGCTGCTGGCGTTCTACCGGGGCTTCCTCGGCGGCGACCAGGCGACCCCGGTCGACCCGGCGCCGGCCATCGAGCAGGCACGGTCGGCGAACGCCTTCCCGGTGAGCGAGCCGGCCGGTCTCGGCGACGGCTGGCGTACGGTCACCGCCCGCTACCAGACCGTCGACGACGGGAGCAGCCTGCGGCTCGGCTACCTGACCCCGGAGGGCCAGGGCGCCCAGCTGGTCCAGAGCAACGTGCCCGCCGAGCGGCTGCTGCCGTCCGAGCTGACCGAGAAGGCCCAGCCTCAGGGCCAGACCGACCTGGCGGGGCGGAACTGGCAGCGGTACACGGCCCGGGCCAACGAGCAGGCGTTCGTGCTGCTGGAACCGAACCGCACGGTGATCGTGGTCGGCGACGCGCGGGAGAGCGAGCTGCGCCAGCTCGCCGGGTCGCTGCGCTGAGGCACGCCCCCCGAAGCTCCGCAAGATCGGTTACGCTGCTCCGGCTCACCGCCCGGGACGTGTACGTCGCCCGGGCGATTTCCGTACAGCGAAGAGAGAAAAACGTGAACATTCGACGGTGGAGCTTCGGCATGCTCGCCGCCACCCTGCTCGTCCCCGGCCTCACCGCCTGCAACTCGGGCACCGACGCGGACGAGCCGGCCGCCGCGAACTCCTCCGCCGCCGCCGTACCGGCGGACCCGAAGGAGGCGCTGCTCGCCTCCACGAAGGAGCTGGAGAAGGGCAACTTCACCTTCACCCTGGCCGGTGACGGCGTCACCGGCCAGGGCCTGGTGCACAAGCCCAGCAACAGCGCCCAGGTCACCATGACGATGGACGACGGCTCCGGCACGAAGATGGGCATGGAGCTGATCCACATCCAGCCGGAGAGCTGGGTGAAGCTCGACCTGGGCGAGCTGGGGGCCATGATCCCCGGTGCGGCCGCCATGAAGGACAAGTACCAGCACCTCGACCAGTCCAAGGTCAAGGACGTGCGGGACCTGACCCTCAACATGGAGGACCTCGACCCGGGCGACAGCGCGATGGTGCTCAAGGGCGTCACCGAGGTGCAGAAGACCGGCGAGGGGGCGTACAGCGGCAAGGTGGACGTGTCCGGCGTGACCGACGCCGATTCCCTCGACGCCGATGTCATCAAGGCGCTGGGCGCCCAGGCCAAGTCGCTGCCGTTCACCGCCAAGCTGGACGCGCAGGGCCGGCTCACCGAGTGGGTGATCTCGATCCCCGCTGCCGGTGAGACGAAGGCGCACGACATCAAGGTCACCTACGCCGACTACGGCAACGCCACCGCCGCGCAGAAGCCGGCGGCCGACAAGGTGGTCGAGGCGCCCGCCCAGACGTACGAGATGTTCAAGTAGATCGGCACGACCGGAACGGGGCGGCGGCTGCCGCCCCGTTCTCCGTTTCCGGGGCCATCGGGAAACCCGACGGCTGGGCGATTGCCGGACTCCACGGGAGGGAACAAGACAGTGGCGAGCTGATCCTTCCTGGGAGACACAGATGACTCTTCGACGACTGAGCGCCGGCCTGGTGGCCGCCGCGTTGTTCACCCCCGGTCTGGCGGCCTGCAACGCGGCCGGCGCACCGGGCACCTCCGCGTCGCCGTCCGTCACCGCGTCCGGCACCGCCACGGCCACGTCGACGGCCAGCGGCACCGCGTCCCCGGTGGCCGGCGACGCCAAGCAGGCCCTGCTCGCCTCCACCGAGGCGATCCGCGGCGGCAACTTCCGGTTCAGCATGAGCGGGGTCGGCAGCACCGCCGAGGGCCAGGTGCACGAGCCGAGCCAGAGCGCCCAGATGCGGGTGTCGATCGGCGACGCGTCCTCGGACCTGTCGATGACGCTCGACGTGATCCACGCCAAGCCGGACAGCTGGGTAAAGGTGGACCTGGGCGGGAAGGCGGCCGGCAGCGTGCCCGGCCAGCAGAGCCTGAACCTCGGCAAGTACCAGCACCTCGACCAGACCCGCATCAAGGGCAACCGCAACCTCGGCTTCGACTTCGACAAGCTCGACCCGGCCGGCAGCGAGGTGCTCACCCAGGGCATCACCGAGGTCCGGCAGACCGGCGAGGGCGCGTACGCCGGCACGATCGACGTGTCGAAGGCCGCCGAGGCCGGGTCGCTCGACGCCAACGTGATCACGGCTCTGGGCGCGCAGGCCAAGTCGGTGCCGTTCACCGCGAAGCTGGACCCGCAGGGCCGCCTCAGCGAGCTGGTGATCCAGATCCCGGCGGCCGGCCAGACGAAGGCCCAGGACGTGAAGATCACGTACTCCGACTACGGCAACGCGACCGCCGCGCAGAAGCCGCCCGCGGACCAGGTCGTCGAGGCCCCGCCGGAGCTGTACAACCTCTTCAACTGAAAGGCCGGGGCGCCGCCCGTCAGGAGCTCTGTTCCTGGCGGGCGGCGTCGATGCGGGCGCGGGCGCCGTCGAGCCAGCGCTGACAGATCACCGCCAGCGCCTCGCCGCGCTCCCACAGCGCCAGCGACTCCTCCAGCGAGGTGCCACCGGCCTCCAGCCGCTCCACCACCGACGCCAGCTCGGCGCGGGCCTGCTCGTAGCTGAGCCGCTCGTCGGGGGCGGCCTTCGTCTCGTCAGTCATCGGCTCCATCCCAGCACACGGGTCACCCGTCCACCGTGGCGGCCAGCTCGCCGTCGGCGAGGCGTACCCGCAGTGGATCGCCCTTGCCCACCTCGGCCGCCGCGCGCACCACGTGGCCGTCGGCGCGCTGGACGATCGCGTACCCCCGCTCGAGCGTGGCCGCCGGTGAGAGCGCGCGCAGTCGCGCGAGGGTGTGTCGCAGCTCGTCATCGGCGGCGGCCAGCCGGTGGTCCAGGCAGCGCCCGGCCCGCTGTCGCAGCGCCGCCAGGTCGGTCGCCCGCTGGTCGACCATCACCTGCGGGCGGGCCAGCACGGGCCGGGAACGCAGCGCGTCGAGCCGGTGCGCCTCCCGGTCGACCAGGTTGCGCACCGCCCGTTCGAGCCGGTGCCGGGCCTGGCCGAGCAGGCGTACCTCCTCGGTGAGGTCGGGTACGACCCGTTTGGCGGCGTCGGTCGGTGTCGAGGCGCGCAGGTCGGCCACGTAGTCGAGCAGCGGGGCGTCGGTCTCGTGGCCGATCGCGCTGACCACGGGGGTGCGGCAGGCGAAGACCGCCCGGCAGAGCGCCTCGTCGGAGAAGGGAAGCAGGTCCTCGATGCTGCCGCCGCCCCGCGCGATGATGATCACGTCGATGGTCGGGTCGGCGTCGAGCACCTTGAGGGCGTCGACGATCTGCGGCACGGCGCTCGGCCCCTGCACGGCCACGTTGACCGTGCGGAACTCCACGGCGGGCCAGCGCCGGCGGGCGTTGGTGAGCACGTCGCGCTCGGCGGCCGAGGCCCGCCCCGTGATCAGCCCGATCCGACCGGGCAGGAACGGCGGGCGGCGCTTGCGGGCCCGGTCGAACAGGCCCTCGGCGGCGAGCAGCTTCTTCAACTTTTCCAGCCGCGCCAGCAGCTCGCCGAGACCCACCTGGCGGATCTCGTCGGCGCGCAGGCTCAACGTGCCCCGGGCGGCGTAGAACTCGGGCTTGGCGTGCAGCACCACCCGCGCGCCCTCGCGCAGCTCCGGCGCCCCCATGTCGAGGACGTCCCGGTTCGTGGTGACGGTCAGGCTCAGGTCGGCGGACGGATCCCGGAGGGTGAGGAAGACCGTGCTGGCGCCCGGCCGGCGGCTGATCTGGGCCACCTGCCCGTCGACCCACACCCAGCCGAGCCGCGCGATCCAGGCGCCCACCTTCTGGCTGACCACCCGGACCGGCCACGGCTCCTCGGACGTGCTCCGTCCCACCTCACCCGTGCTCACCCGCCCACCCTACGGCCCACCCCCGACCCCCTCTTCGTTGATCATGAGGTTGACGGCGGTGTCGATCTCCGGCGGCGCCGCCAACCTCATGATCAACGGCGTGCGGGGGCGGTGGGGGACGGTCACAGCCGATGTCGGGTTCCCGAGCGGCACGTACGATGGGCGGGTGACTCAGGCTGAAGCGACTTCGCGGACCGGCAAGCGCGTACTCCTGGCCAAGCCCCGCGGCTACTGCGCGGGTGTCGACCGAGCGGTGCAGACCGTGCAGGAGGCGCTCAAGCTCTACGGCGCCCCGATCTACGTGCGCAAGCAGATCGTGCACAACAAGCACGTGGTGCAGACGCTGGAGGCACAGGGCGCGATCTTCGTGGAGGAGAACGAGGAGGTGCCGGAGGGCGCCACCGTCATCTTCTCCGCCCACGGCGTCGCCCCCGAGGTCTACGAGCAGGCCAGGGCGCGCTCGCTGAAGGCGATCGACGCGACCTGCCCGCTGGTCACGAAGGTGCACCAGGAGGCGAAGCGGTTCGCCGCCGAGGACTACGACATCCTGCTCATCGGCCACGAGGGGCACGAGGAGGTCATCGGCACCTCCGGCGAGGCCCCCCGGCACATCCAGCTCGTCGACGGCCCCGAGGACGCCGACAAGGTCACCGTCCGGGACCCGAACAAGGTGGTCTGGCTCTCCCAGACGACCCTGTCCGTGGACGAGACGCTGGAGACCGTCGCCCGGCTCAAGAAGCGGCTGCCCATGCTCCAGTCGCCGCCGAGCGACGACATCTGCTACGCCACGTCCAACCGGCAGCACGTCGTCAAGCAGATCGCGCCGGAGTGCGACGTCATGATCGTCGTCGGGTCGCGCAACTCGTCGAACTCCGTACGCCTCGTCGAGGTCGCGCTCGACGCCGGCTCGCGCGCCGGGCACCTCGTCGACTTCGCGCACGAGATCGACGACGCCTGGCTGGAGGACGCCCGCACGGTGGGTGTGACGTCCGGGGCGAGCGTGCCGGAGGACCTGGTGGCGGAGGTGCTCGCGCACCTCGCGGCGCGGGGCTTCACCGACGTGGACGAGGTGACGACCGCGAACGAGCGGCTCACCTTCTCGCTGCCGCAGGAGCTCAAGCGGGACATGCGGGCCGCCGCGGCCCGTGGCTGACCGGGCGGAACGTCTCGTGCCCCCGGCACGTCCGATACCGGCATGAGGACCCTTCGGCTCGCCGCCCTCGCACTGGTCGCCGCCGCCGCGCTCGCCGCGTGCGGCGACCCGGACGGCACGGGCACCCCGACCCCCACCGCGACGGGAGCGTCCCCGGTGACCGAGCAGCCGCCGAGCGCGACGCCGCCCCCGACGGCGTCGACGGGACCGACGGCGTCGACGCGACCGACGCCGCCACCGAGCGGGCCCGTGCGCCCGACCGTCCCGCCCAAGAGCCCGGGCGGCCCCACCCTGCCGCCGCCGGTCGGCGCCACCACGCTGACCGGCACCGTCGTCCCGGGCGTCGAGCCGAAATGCCTGCTGCTCGACGGCTACCTGCTGATCGGTGGGCCCCGGGACGTGCTCACCGCGGGCGCGACGGTGACCGTCAGCGGCCGGCCCGAGCCGGGCATGATGACGACCTGCCAGCAGGGCACCCCGTTCGTCGTGGAGAGCGCCCGCCGCGCCTGACGCGCCCCGTCGGGGTCAGCGCGGCGCGGCCTCGCCGTCGGGGGCGTCGACCAGCTCCGGCGCCTGCGGCTGCCGGGGGGCCAACTCGACCTGCGCCGGCGCGGCCAGCTCCTGGTCGGAGACGCCCAGCTCGGCGAGCTTGCGGGCGCTCACCAGCACCCGCGCCTCCAGCGAGCCGACCGCCCGGTTGTACGCGGTCACCGCGCCGCCCAGCGCCGAGCCCAGCTTGCCGACGTGGTCGCCGAGCGTGGCGAGCCGGCCGTGCAGCTCCCGGGCCAGCGAGTGCACGGCCGCCGCGTTGCGGGCCAGGGCCTCCTGGCGCCACGAGTAGGCGACGGTGCGCAGCAGCGCCACGAGCGTGGCCGGGGTGGCGAGCACGATGTTGCGGGCGAAGGCGTGCTCCAGCAGCGTCGGGTCGCGCTGGAGCGCCACGTCGAGGAACGGATCCGCCGGCACGAACAGCACCACGAACTCCGGGGTGCTGTCGAACGCGGCCCAGTAGGTCTTGGCGGCCAGCGCGTCGACGTGCGCCCGCAGGTGCCGGGCGTGGGCGTCGAGGTGCGTGTCGCGGCCCCGCTCGTCGCGCGCCTCCATGGCTGTGAGGTACGCGTCGAAGGGCGCCTTGGCGTCGACCACCACCGAGCGGCCGCCGTGCAGCCGGACCACCAGGTCGGGGCGGACGCCCTGGTGGTCGGTGGCCGCCGTGACCTGCTCGGCGAAGTCGCAGTGCTCCAGCATGCCGGCCGCCTCGACGATCCGGCGCAACTGGTGCTCACCCCAGCGGCCGCGGACCTGGGGCGCGCGCAACGCCGCCACGAGCTGCTTGGTCTCGGTGCGCAGCTCGCCGGAGACCACGCTCATCGACCGGACCTGCTCGCGCAGCTCGGCGTACGCGTCGACCCGGTCGCGCTCCAGCTCCGCCACCCGCTGCTCGTAACGACGCAGGGTCTCGTGCAGCGGGGCGACCGCCCGGGCCACCGCCTCCTGGGACTGGGCCGTCGCCTCGTAGCTCAGCGCCCGCATGGACTGCTCGAGCCGCCCCTCGCCCTCCCGGGTCGCCCGCAGCGTGGCGTCTAGGCGGGCGATCTCGGCGGTGGAGCGGGACCGGGCCGCGAGCCAGCCCACCGCGCCGCCCACGCCGAGGCAGACCACCACCACGGCCAGCGTTGGGAAGTCCATCACTGAAGCTTGCCAAACGGGTACGACGAGCGCCCGCTGGGTACGTTCGAATCATGGATGTTGCCCTGTGGGTGGCCCTGATCCTGATGCTCGGAGGTGCACTGGTGTTGTGGCGGTGGGGGAGCCGGTCCCGGCGGGCCGCCGAGCTGGCCGACGCGCGCGCCGAGGCGCAGCGGTGGTACGAGCGGCTCGGCGGGCAGCTGATGAACCTGCACGGGGACGCCCCGGCGGTCCGGCAGGCGCTCGCCGACGCGGGTGAGCGGTACAACGCGGCCGGCTCGCAGTTGGAGGCGGCGAACACCCCGCACCAGTTCGCGCTGGCCCGGGAGACCGCGCTGGAAGGTCTCGCGTACATCCGGGCGGCGCGGACCGCGATGGGCATCGACCCGGGCCCGGAGCTGCCGCCGCTGGCTGCCGCCCGGGGCGCCGGGATGCTCACCAAGGAGCGCGAGGTCAACGTCCAGGGGCAGACCTACCGGGCCGGCCCGCAGCCGGGAAACCAGACGCCCTACTACTATCCGGGCGGAAACTGGCAGGGACGCCCCGTGCCGGCCGGGTGGTACTCGACGCCGTGGTGGAAGACCGCCCTCGGGGCCGGGGCCGGGGTGCTCGGCGGCATGCTCATCGCCGACGCGCTCTTCTCGCCGGCCTTCGCCGACCCGGGTTACGGCTACGAGGCCGGCTACCAGGAGGGCTTCTCCGACGGCGCCGACTACGGCGACCAGGGTGACCAGGGCGACCAGGGCGACTACGGCGACCAGGGCGGTGACTTCGCTGCCGGCGGCGGCGACTTCGGGGGCGGCGACTTCGGGGGCGGCGACTTCGGGGGCGGCGACTTCTGACCCGCCGCCCCGGCCCGCAACGTCGGGGGTGGACCCCCACCGCACCGCGAGCCTGATGCCTCAGAGGCATATTTATGACTCTGAGGCATCAGGCTCACCAGGTAGGTACCCCGCCCGTCCCGCACGACGGCCCCGCGCACCGCGCAGGCTGGTGTGCGCTCAGCCCGTGTTGCGCATGCCGGCCGCGATGCCGTTCACCGTGGTGAGGAGGGCCCGCTCCAACGCCGTACCGTCGCTCGGGGCGCGGCGGCCACCCGGCGCCGTGGCCACGGCCCGGCCCGCGGCGCCGGAGTCGCGGTACTGGCGCAGCAGTGCGACCTGGAGGTGGTGCAGGGGCTCCAGGTAGGTGTCCCGCACCGCGAGGGTGCGCTGGAGGACGGGCGAGTTCTCCAGCAGGGCCGGGGAGGCCGTCACCGCGAGCACCTCTCGCTTGGTCAGCTCGTACTCCTCCTCGATCTTCTCGAAGATCGGCTGGAGCTTCTTCGGCACGAGGGACTCGACGTACCGGCGGGCGATCGTCAGGTCGGTCTTGGTCAGCATCATCTCCACGTTGGACAGGAACGTCCGGAAGAAGTGCCAGTTGCGGTGCATCTCGGCCAGGACGTCGGCCAGCCCCGCCTCGCGCGCGGCGGCCAACCCGGAGCCGACCCCGAACCACCCCGGGACGATCTGCCGGGTCTGCGTCCACCCGAACACCCAGGGGATGGCCCGCAACCCGGACAGGCCGGCGCCCGTGTTCGGCCGCTTCGCCGGGCGTGAGCCGATGTTGAGCGCGCCGAGCAGCTCCGTCGGCGTGGACGCCCAGAAGTAGGCGGGCAGGTCCGGGTCCTCGACGAGCGAGCGGTACGAGCGGAACGCCGACTCGGAGACCACGTCCATCGTGGCGTCCCAGCGCTCCAGCATCTCGGCGGGCTGGCGCGGCGCGGTGTGCAGGAGGGTGGCCTGCAGGACCGCGGCCAGCGTCAGCTCCAGGTTCTCCCGGGCCAGCGACGGCAGGGTGTACTTGTCGGAGATCACCTCGCCCTGCTCGGTCACCTTGATGGCGCCGTCCAGCGTGCCGTACGGCTGGGCCAGGATCGCCTCGTGCGTGGGCCCGCCACCGCGCCCCACGGTGCCGCCGCGGCCGTGGAAGAGCCGCAGGTGCACCCCGTGCCGGGCGGCCACGTCGCGGAGCGCGCGCTGCGCCCGGTGGATCGACCACTGGCTCGTGGTGATCCCCGCCTCCTTGTTCGAGTCGGAGTAGCCGAGCATGACCTCCTGCACGTCGCCCCGGGCGGCCACGAGCGCCCGGTACGCGGGCAGCGACAGCAACTCGTCGAGCAGCTCACCGCCGGCGTTGAGCTCACCGGGAGTCTCCAGCAGCGGCACGAAGCCGATCCGGGCGCGACCGCTGTGCACGTCCACGAGACCGGCCTCGCGGGCGAGCACCACCGCGGCGAGCACGTCGTCCACGCCGAGGGTCATCGAGATGATGTACGACTCGATGACCTCGTTGCCGAACCGGTCCTGCGCCTCGCGGATGGCGCCGAACACGTCGAACGTCTTGCGGGCCGACTCGGTGAGCGGCGTGTCCAGCGTGGACAGGGGCCGGCGACCGGCCAGCTCGTCGGCGAGCAGCTTGGTGCGCTCCAGCCGCGTCAGCGCCGGGTAGTCGGAGACCTCCCCGACGGCCGCGTAGAGCTGGGCCAGCACGGCGTGGTGCGCCTCGGCGTGCTCCCGGACGTCCATCGTCGCGAGGTGCAGGCCGAACGCGGAGACCGTACGGATGGTGGAGGCGAGCCGGCCGACGGCCGTGAGCTGCCCCGAGTTGCGGGCCAGCGAGGCGCGCAGCAGCTCCAGGTCGGCAATCAGCTCGGCGGAACCCCGGTAGTCGCGGCCCGGCACGTGCGGGGTACCCCGGCGCAGGCGCTCGCGCGTGTTGGCGAGCTTGGCCTTCACGCAGCGTGCCTTGAGCCGGTACGGCTCCTCCGCGTTGACCCGCCGGAACCGGGGCGCCACCTCGGGCAGGGCGTCGAGGTCGGCGGCGAGGCTGGCCGAGAGGTCCAGCGACACCCCGCGCAGCCGCCGGGACACGGAGACCTCGTTGATGAGGTGCTCCATCGCCGACTCCGTGGCCTGGATGCCGTGCTCGTGCTGGATCCGCAGGACCTCACGGGTGACGGTCGGGGTGACGAACGGGTTTCCGTCCCGGTCGCCACCGATCCACGTGCCGAAACTCAGCGGCCGGGCGGTCGGCGAGGTCTCCACACCCAGGGTGCGCAGCGTGTCGGCGAGGTCGTCGAGGACCTGGGGAGCGGCCTCGGCGTAGAGGTCGCGCAGGTAGTAGATGGCGTTGCGGGCCTCGTCGGTCGGGTCCGGCCGGTCGAGCCGCAGCTCGTCGGTCTGCCACATGAGGTCCAGCAGCTCCGCGAGCCGCCGGTTGGCCGGGCCCTCGTCGCTCGCGCCGTAGAGGATCGCGTTGGCGGTCTCGGCGTCCAACTCGTCGGCGATGGCGCGCAGCTTCGACAGGATCGACCGCCGGGCCGCCTCGGTGGGGTGCGCCGTGAAGACCGGCCGGACCGCGAGCCGGCGGGCCACCGCGGCGATCTCCTCGGCCGGTACGCCCCGCTCGGCGATCATCTTCGCCGCCTGGTCGAGCCAGCCGCCGTGGACCGCCCGCCGCCGGCGCAGGTCGCGGGCGCGGTGCACCTGCTCGGTGATGTTGGCCAGGTGGAAGTAGGTGGAGAAGGCACGTGCCAGCTTGGTGCCGGTCGTGACGTCGAGGGTGGCGAGCCGCTGCGCGGCGGTCGGGGCGTCCGAGCGGACCAGCGCGCGGATCTCCTCGACGAGGTCGAGCAGGGGGCGGCCCTCCTGGCGGGCCAGGGTCTGGCCGAGCAGAGTGCCGAGGCGGCGGATGTCGGCGCGCAGGGCGGCGTCGGGGCCGTCGTGGTCGTGCTGGTCGGTCACGGGGCGCTCCTTACGTGCGTACGAAGGACAGCGCTGTCCGACTCCCCTGGATGGTAGCCGCGCGGGCGCGGATCCAAGGAGGGGACCCGTGTTATCGCCTTCACAGAAGCAGGACCCTGTCGGGGCTCCTTCTGTGGCGATTCGCCCGGTGAAAACGCCTTGGCCCGTCCGTTAGCGTCCGATCATGGTGTCGTTGCGTTATCCGCCGAAGCCGCGCCCCGGCGACCGGGTCGCGATCGTCTCGCCCTCCGCCGGCCTGCCGGCCGTCTTCCCGCACGTGTACGAGTTGGGGCTGCGCCGGCTGCGCGAGGAGTTCGGCCTGGAGCCCGTCGAGTACCCGACGACCCGGGTCATGGGCGCACACCCCCGGGACCGGGCCCGCGACCTCACCGCCGCCTTCGCCGACCCGTCGATCACCGCCGTGCTCGCCACCGTCGGCGGCGACGACCTGATCACGGTCACCCCGTACCTCGACGACGCGGTGCTCCGCGCCAACCCCAAGCCGTACTACGGCTACTCGGACAACACCAACGTGCTCAACCACCTCTACCGGCTGGGCATCGTGGCGTACCACGGCGGGTCGGTGCTCGTGCACCTCGGCCGGTCCGGCGCGCCGCACCCGTCGACCTTCGACTCGCTGCGCGCCGCGCTGTTCTCGTCCGACTGGTACGAGCTGACGCCCGCCAAGGAGTGGGGCGACGAGCCGCGTGACTGGCGGGACCCGACCACGCTGACCGTCGAGCCCGTGATGTTCCCCGGCGAGGGCTGGCGGTGGCAGGGGCCGGAGCGCGTGGTGACCGGGCGGACCTGGGGCGGCAACCTGGAGATCCTGCACTGGCTGATGGCCGCCGACCGGGTGCCGTCCGCGGCGGAGCTGAGCGGATCGGTGCTGATCATCGAGACGTCGGAGGAGCTTCCGCCGGCCACCGAGGTCTTCCGCATCGTCCGGAACATGGGCGAGCGGGGGCTGCTCGCCGCGTTCGGGGCGGTTGTCGTGGGGCGGGCGAAGGCGTGGGAGTTCGACAAGCCGCACACGCTGGAGCAGCGGCTGGCCTGGTGCGCGGCGCAGCGGGAGGCGATCACGAAGGTGCTCGCCACGTACAACCCGGACGCCGTGACGGTCTTCGACGTGGATCTCGGCCACACCGACCCGCAGCTGATCATCCCGTACGGCGGGGAGATCCGGGTCGACGCCGTCGAACGGCGGATCTCGGTGCGCTACTGACGGCGCCGCCCTCGGCGTTCGGGTCGGTCAGGCGTCGACGGTCGCGAAGGCGCGGACCGGGAAGGTGCCCATGCCCGCGACCCGGGGCGGGGCCGCCGTGAACCGGAAGCCCTCCGGCGGCAGCGCGTCCAGGCCGGTCAGGTGTTCGACGATGGGGATGCCGGCGGCGAGCAGCACGCTGTGTGCGGGCCGCTCGCCGCCGCCCGCCGGGCTCATGTCGTCGATGTTGATCGAGTCGATGCCGACCAGGGCCGCCCCGGCGTCGGCGAGCGCCCGGGCGCCGCCCCCGGTCAGGTACGGCGCGTCGCTGCCCGCGTACCGGTCGGTGCCGAAGTGCGCGTTCCAGCCGGTGTGCAGCAACACCGCCCTGCCGGTCAGGTCGTACGGGGCGAGCAGGAGCCGGTCGACGGCGCGGGTGCCGGCCGGCACCCGGACGACGAGCCCCGGCAGGTCGGCGAGGCGCTCGATGGGCACCCCGGTCAGGTCGGCGCCGTCCGCCCAGCGGTGGGAGGGGGTGTCCACGTACGTGCCGGTGTTGGCGATCATCTCGATCTTGCCTACGTGGAACTCGGTGCCCGGCGCGTAGTGCGCGCGGGAAGCCTCCCGGGTCAACCAGTCGGTGATGCGTGGCCCCGGCCAGCCGGGCAACGTGACCATGCCGTCGCTGATCACGTGGCTCAACTCCACCAGGCGCCGGCCGGTCGCCGGTCCCGCGGGCTGCGCGCCGGTCACGCCGCGCCCGCCCTTGTGCGGCTCCTGGATGATCGTCTTGTTCCGCACGCGTACCTCGGCGACCATGAGCAGGCCGAGATGCCGCACCAGCAGCGCGCCCAGGTCCTCGTCACTGATCTCCCGGCCGGGGATGTCCAGCCGGAACCCCTCCGTGCTGAGCCCGCCACCGTTGGCGAAGCTCACCTCCGCGTCGAACTGTGCCCGCCACTGCTCGCTCACCCCGAAACCCGACCACGCGATCCCGCGTCCGGTCAAGATCCCCGGGCCGCACGGAGGCTGCGGGCCGGGATTTCCCTCGGGGCCCGCGGCGAAGATCCGCGCAACTTCCGGGAAGTAGTGGCCTCCGCCCGCTTCGGGGCCACTACTTCCGGGATGTTGCGCGGATCTTGGGCGCGGCGGCGGCCGGCCCGGCCGCTGACGGCCGGGCCGCTGCCCGGGCAGCGGCCCGTTGTGGCCGGGCGCCGGACGGCCGCCGTGTGGAGCGCCGGGCGGCGGGCAGGTGACAGGCCGGGCGGAAACGGGCCGGTGTCGGTCTGCGGAGATAGGCTGGTGATCGTGCACCCCCCGTCCGGCTGGACGCGGGGGATCTGCTCGTGTGCCCCGAGCGCGTCACGCGCGTCGACTCCCCTGGAAGTGATCGCATGCTCACCGGACTGTTCTCCGCCGCCCTGGCCGATCCCGGGCTGGCCCGGGCCCGTGACCTGGCGCGCTCCGGTGCCGCCCGGGTCGACGGGCTCGACATCACCGCGCCGCCGGCGTTGCGCCCGTTCGCCGTGGCCGCCGTCGCGGCCGACGGGGGCCGGGCGGGCAACGCGGGCAGCTCCGCCGGCGCGGGGGGCGCCGGGCGGCCCGTGCTCGCGGTCACGGCGACGACGCGAGAGGCCGACGACCTGGCCGCCGCGCTGGGCAGCCTGCTGCCCGCCGAGCAGGTGGCGGTCTATCCGTCCTGGGAGACCCTGCCGCACGAGCGTCTGTCGCCGCGGTCGGACACGGTCGGCCGGCGACTCGCCGTCCTCCGCCGGCTGGCCCACCCGGAGTCGGCCGACGCGCACGGGCGCACCGGCCCGCTGCGCGTGGTGGTGGCCCCGGTCCGCTCGCTGCTGCAACCGCAGCTCAAGGGTCTCGGAGACCTGGAGCCGGTGCAGCTCGCCCCGGGCGCGGAGGCCGACCTCGAGGAGGTCGCGCGCCGGCTCACCGACATGGCGTACGCCCGGGTCGACCTGGTCACGAAGCGCGGCGAGTACGCGGTGCGCGGCGGCATCCTCGACGTCTTCCCGCCCACCGACGAGCACCCGTCCCGGGTCGAGTTCTGGGGCGACGAGGTGGAGGAGATCCGCACCTTCGCGGTCGCCGACCAGCGCACCATCGAGCAGGTCACCCAGCTCTGGGCGCCGCCCTGCCGTGAGCTGCTGCTCACCCCCGAGGTGCGCCGGCGGGCCGCGGCGCTGGCCGAGCGGCACCCGGAGCTGGCCGAGATCCTCGACAAGCTCGCGGAGGGCATCCCGGTCGAGGGGATGGAGTCGCTCGTCCCGGCGCTGCTGGGCGGCGAGAGCCTGGAGCTGCTGCTGGACGTCATGCCGGCCGGCACCCACGTGTTGCTCTGCGACCCGGAGCGGATCCGCACCCGCGCCCACGACCTCGTGCGTACCTCGGAGGAGTTCCTCCAGGCGAGCTGGGCCGCGGCCGCCGTCGGCGGCCAGGCCCCGGTCGACCTGGGCGCCGCCGCCTTCCGCAGCCTCGCGGAGGTGCGCGCGGCCGCCGGGAAGCTCGGCCTGCCCTGGTGGACGCTGTCCCCGTTCGGCCTGGTCGAGGCGGAGGCCGCGCCGGCCCGCCAGCCCTGGGAGGACGCGCCCGAGGAGGTCAGCGTCACCCCGGACGACGCCATCGCGGTGACGCTGGCCGCCCAGCCGGCGCCGCTCTACCACGGTGAGACGGCCCGGGTGGTCGACGACCTGAAGCGGTGGGCCGGGGAGAGCTGGTCGATCGCGCTGGTGTTCGAGGGGCACGGCCCGGCCCAGCGGGCGGTCGAGGTGCTCCGCGACGCGGGGCTGGGCGCGCGGCTCACCGAGGACGTGCCCGTTGCTCCCGCTCCCGGCGAGCTGCTGGTCACCTGCGGCTCGTTGAGCGCCGGCTTCGTCGACGAGGCGTCCCGCTTCGTGCTGCTCACCGGCAACGACATCACGGGCGGTCGGGGCGCCTCGACCCGTGACATGCGCAAGATGCCGAGCCGGCGCCGCAACACCATCGACCCGCTGGAGCTGAAGGCCGGCGACCACGTGGTGCACGAGCAGCACGGCATCGGCCGGTACGTCGAGCTGGTGCAGCGCACCGTCAACGGCGCGAGCCGCGAGTACCTGGTCATCGAGTACGCGCCGAGCAAGCGCGGCCAGCCCGGTGACCGGCTCTTCGTGCCGACCGACCAGCTCGACCAGCTCAGCCGGTACGTCGGCGGCGAGCAGCCCACCCTGCACAAGATGGGCGGCTCGGACTGGCAGAAGTCCAAGGCCCGCGCCCGCAAGGCGGTCCGCGAGATCGCCGCGCAGCTCATCCAGCTCTACGCGGCCCGGAAGGCGTCCAAGGGGCACAACTTCGGCCCCGACACGCCGTGGCAGCGGGAGCTGGAGGACGCCTTCCCGTGGCAGGAGACGCCGGACCAGCTCGCCGCCATCGAGGAGGTCAAGCGCGACATGGAGCAGACGGTCCCCATGGACCGGCTGATCTGCGGCGACGTCGGGTACGGCAAGACCGAGATCGCGGTCCGGGCGGCGTTCAAGGCGGTGCAGGACGGCAAGCAGGTGGCCGTGCTGGTGCCCACGACGCTCCTCGTGCAGCAGCACTACAACACGTTCGCCGAGCGGATGAGCCAGTTCCCGGTGACCATCCGGCAGCTGTCCCGGTTCCAGACGCCGAAGGAGGCCGAGCAGACGCTCGCCATGGCGGCCGACGGCACGGCGGACATCGTCATCGGCACGCACCGGCTGCTCCAGGCGGCGACCCGGTTCAAGTCTCTCGGGCTCGTGATCGTCGACGAGGAGCAGCGGTTCGGCGTCGAGCACAAGGAGCACCTGAAGACGATGCGCGCCTCGGTCGACGTGCTGAGCATGTCGGCCACCCCGATCCCGCGGACGCTCGAGATGGCGATCACCGGCATCCGGGAGATGTCCACGATCGCCACCCCGCCGGAGGAGCGCCACCCGGTGCTCACGGCGGTCGGGGCGTACGACGACCGGCAGGTGGCCGCGGCCATCCACCGCGAGTTGCTGCGCGACGGCCAGGTCTTCTACCTGCACAACCGGGTCGAGTCGATCGAGCGGGCGGCCCGGCGGCTCCGCGAGCTGGTGCCCGAGGCGCGGGTCGCGGTGGCGCACGGCCAGATGGGCGAGGAGGCGCTCGAGAAGGTCATGGTCGGCTTCTGGGAGAAGGAGTTCGACGTCCTGGTCTGCACCACGATCGTCGAGTCCGGCATCGACATCCCGAACGCCAACACCCTCATCGTGGAGCGTGCCGACCTGCTGGGCCTGGCCCAGCTGCACCAGATCCGGGGCCGCGTCGGCCGGGGTCGGGAGCGGGCGTACGCGTACTTCCTCTACCCGGCCGACAAGCCGCTCACGGAGAACGCCCACGAGCGGCTGGCCACCATCGCGCAGCACACCGAGCTGGGCGCCGGCATGTACGTGGCCATGAAGGACCTGGAGATCCGCGGCGCCGGCAACCTGCTCGGCGGCGAGCAGTCCGGGCACATCGAGGGCGTCGGCTTCGACCTGTACGTGCGGATGGTCGGCGAGGCGGTGCAGGCGTTCAAGGGCGAGCGCCCCGAGGAGGAGGCCGACGTCAAGATCGACCTGCCGGTGGACGCGCACCTGCCGCACGACTACGTCGGTGTGGAGCGGCTGCGACTCGAGATGTACCGCAAGCTGGCCGAGGCCCGCGACGAGGAGCGGCTGCGCGAGGTGGTCGCCGAGATGACCGACCGCTACGGCGAGCCGCCCGCGCCGGTGCAGAACCTGGTGGCGGTGGCCCGGTTCCGGCTGCTGGCCCGCCGGTACGGCCTCACCGACGTGAGCATGCAGGGCAAGCACCTCCGGTTCAGCCCGCTGCCGCTGCCGGACTCGAAGCAGATGCGGCTCAAGCGCTACCACCCGGACGCCGTCTACAAGCAGGCCACCGACCAGGTGAGCGTGCCCCGGCCGAGCACGCGCCGGGTCGGCGGCGAGCCGCTGCGCGACCAGGCCCTGCTGGAGTGGTGCGCCCAGCTCCTCTCCGACGTCCTCGGGGAACCTGCCCTCGCGGCCGCGGCTGGCTGAGCCACGGCGGCTGGCTGAGCCACGGCGGCTGGTTCAACTCCGGGGGCGGTTGGGCTTCGGCGCCCGGCTGGCCCCCGGCGGCCGGCAGAGGTCCGGCGGCCCGCCTGGGCTCCGGCGGCCGGCCGGGGGCCGGCGGCCCGCCTGGGCTCCGGGGCACGCCATCGTGGACGCGAGCAGGGGTGGGGGGCGTCACAGGCCGCCGCTCGGCATGAGAGAGTGGCGCACATGCGTGCTCGTCGCCTGATCGCCGCCGCCAGCGTCGCGGCCCTCGGTCTCCTCTCCCTCACCGCCTGTGGGAAGTCCGCGCCGGACGTCGCCGCGTACGTGGGCGACACCACCTGGTCGATCCAGCGGGTCGACGAGATCTACGACGACGTGCAGGCGAAGTACGGCGAGGCCGTTCGGCAGGAGGCGTCCCAGACGGGGGCGAGCCCGTCGCCCGAGCAGTTGCGTTCCACGGTGACGCGCCAGGACGTGCTCAACCTGCTGGTCAGCCTCGAGCTGGGCAAGCGGGTGGCGGCCGCGAAGAACCTGCAGGTGCCCGACCAGATCAGCGCCGAGCAGTTGCAGCAGGGCCTGCGGGTGCCGGCCACGGCCGAGTACACCCGGCTCTGGGGTGAGTGGGTCGACATCCTCCAGGTCCTCAACCAGCAGCTCCCGCCCGCCGACCTGAACGACGAGGCGGTCATGGCGGTCTACCAGGCGATCGCCAAGACCGGGGCGATCGACGCCGGGCTCTCCATGGAGCAGATCCGGCAGGCGTTCGGCGACGGCGGGTTCGTCCGTAGCGCCTCCGCGGTCAGCGCCGCTCTCGAGGAGGAGGCCGACCGGGTGGACACGTCGGTGAACCCGCGGTTCCAGGAGATCGGCGTGCCGTCCTTCGTGAACAGTCCCCAGGGCCTGGTCTTCTACTCGCTGCCCTACATCGACCGCAGCGGCCCGGTCACCGACATCTCGACGCCGGAGCCGCCGGCCGCCACTGCCGGCGAGGAGACGCCCGGCACGCAGAACTGATGCCGGGTCGGATCGTCCTGCTGGTCACCTCGCCCCGGCTGCCGGCCGGGCTGCTGACGGCGGCCGCGTGGGACGTCGTACGGTCGGCGCCCGTGCTGACCGGCGCGGAGAGCGAGCTCACGGTGGCGGTCCGCGCGGCCGGTGGCCGGGTCGACGTGGTCGACGGCCCGGCGACACAGGCGCTGCTGGACGCGGTGTCGGCGCACGGGACGGCGGTCTGGCTGGCCGGGCCGGCGGGTGACGAGCCGCTCGCGCGGGAGCTGGGGCTGCGGCTGGCGCGGGAGCCCGGTCTCGCCGAGCTGGAGCTCATGTACGGCTCGTGGGACCCGCCGGGCGCCCGCCTGCTCGATGCCGTGGCGGTCATGGACCGGCTGGCCTCCCCGGGCGGCGACCCGTGGAAGCGGGCGCAGACGCACGAGAGTCTCGCGCGGTTCCTCCTCGAGGAGTGCTACGAGGCGTACGACGCCATCGGCGCCGGCGACACCGACGCGCTCCGCGAGGAGTTGGGCGACGTGCTGCTCCAGGTGCTGCTGCACGCCCGCCTCGCCGAGGAGCTGCCCGACGGCGAGCGGTGGACGGTCGACGACGTGGCGGGCGGGCTGGTCGACAAGATGATCCGCCGCAACCCGCACGTCTTCGCCGGAGCCGAGGCGGGCAGCCTCGACGAGATCACCGCCAACTGGGACCGGATCAAGCGGGCCGAGAAGCCGAGCGGTTCGGTGCTGGACGGTGTGGCGCTCAGCCAGCCGGCGCTGGCCCTGGCCGCGAAGATCCTGGAACGCGCCAGCCGGGTCGGGCTCGCCGTGCCGCCGCCGCTCGCCGAGGGTCAGGTCGACCCGGAGGCGCGGCTGGGCGCGAGCCTGCTGGCCACGGTGGCGGCCGCCCGGGAGTCCGGCCTCGACGCCGAGGCCGCCCTCCGCCGGGCCGCCCTGGCGTACGCCGACGCCGTCCGCGCCGCCGAACCCCCCGCCGACAGCCGCTGACCACGAAGTTGTCGCCACGACACGCCGGTGCCGGGGACAACAGCTTCATGATCAACCATGTTCCGCGCGGGTGATCGGGCGGGCCGGTAGGGTCGTCGGGTGGAATCGTTTGCACCGCTGGCCGAGCGGATCGTCGAGGCGCTGCTGGAGAGCCGCCCCGGTCTCGCCACGTCCGCCGGCGACCACCGCTTCGACGACCGGCTGCCCGACCTCTCGCCCGACGGGCGCATCGCCGACCGGACCATGCTCACCGACGCGGCCAACGCGCTGTCGGAGATCGACCCGGAGTCGCTGGAGGTCGAGGAGCGGGTGGACCACGCCCTGCTCAGCGCGCTGGTCGACCGGGAGCTCTTCGAGCTCACCGAGATCCGGGCGTACGAGTGGGATCCGCTGCGGCACAACCCCGGTCCGCTGCTGCACGCGATCGTCGCGCGCCCGTACGCTCCGGCGGAGGAGCGCCTGGCCCAGCTCGCCGGGCGGCTCGGGGCCGTTCCCGACGCGCTGGCGATCGCCCGGGGGACGCTGCGCGACATGCCACGAATCCACGCGGAGACGGCCGTCGGGCAGTTCACCGGTACGGCCGCGCTGATCCGCGACGAGGTCCCGGCGCTGCTCGCCGAGGCCCCCGCGCTGTACAGCCGGGTCGAACCGGCCGCCACGGCGGCGATGGCAGCGCTCGAGGAGTTCGTGGCCTGGCTGCGTGCCGGGTTGGCCGCCGACGCCGGCCCGGGCCGTGACCCGAGGCTGGGCCGGCGGCGGTGGGAGGCGCGGCTCTGGCACACGCTCGACACCGAGCTGGGCGCGCCGGAGATCCTGAACCGCGCGTGGGCGAACCTCGACCGGGTCACCGCGGAGATCCGCGAGGCGGCCGTCGAGCTGGTCGGTGGCCCGGCCGACGACGAGACGGTACGGCGGGCGCTGGATCTGCTCGCCGCCGAGCACCCGGACGACGCGACCATCGTGGACCTCGCCTCGATCACGCTCGACGAGGCGACGGACTTCGTCCGCGCGCACGACCTCGTGACGCTCGTCGGCGACCCGTGCGTGATCCAGGAGATGCCGGAGTTCGCGCGGGGTGTGGCCGTCGCCTACTGTGACGCGCCCGGCCCCCTGGAGAGCGCGGACGTCCCCACCTTCTACTGCATCGCGCCCACGCCGGCCGAGTGGCCGGCGCGCCGGGTGGAGTCGTTCTACCGCGAGTACAACGACCACATGATCCGCAACCTGACGGTGCACGAGGCGATGCCGGGGCACTTCCTCCAGCTCGCCCACGCCCGCCGGTACGCCGGCGGCACCCGGGTGCGGGCGCTGGCCGAGTCGGGGCCGTTCATCGAGGGCTGGGCGGTCTACGCGGAGGAGCTGATGGCGGGGCGGGGCTTCGGTGGCCTGCCGGTGCGGTTGCAGCAGCTCAAGATGCAGCTACGGATGACGATCAACGCGCTGCTCGACCAGCTGGTGCACGGCGAGGACCTGCCCGAGGCCGAGGCGATGGCCCTCATGACGGGGCGCGGGTTCCAGGAGGAGGGCGAGGCGGCCGGCAAGTGGCGCCGGGCGTTGCTCACCTCGACGCAGCTCTCCACGTACTTCGTCGGCTACAGCGAGGTCGCCGAGATCGCCGCGGCCCGGCCGGACGGCGTGTCGCTGCGGGAGTGGCACGACGCGATGCTCGCCCACGACTGCCCGCCCCCGCGCCACCTGCGTACCCTGCTCGGTCTCTGACGGTCACGGCGGCGACCGGCGCTCCCCGCGCCGAACGGTCAGGAGCCGGTCGTCCGCCGGTCGACCACGCCCGCCCCAGCGGGCAGCTCGAACGCCGCGCCGTCGACCGTCTCGGAGTACCGGTTCAACGCCAGCTCCACCGGCCGGCCGTCGACGTGTCCCGTGAAGCTGCCAAGCACCCCCTCGGTGGTCACGCACGCCGTGAAGTCGCCCGCCGACCGGTCGACGTCGACGCACGTGGCGTGGTGCCCGGCCACCGTCGTGTCGCTCTGGCCGATGACGGCTTCGGGGTCGAGCGCGGCGGCGGTCAGCATGCCCACCACGACCGGCGGCGTGAGCAGGCCGCGCCGCTTGGCCTCGGTGAACACGGCCACCGAGGGCTTGCTGCCGGGCGTGGGCGGCGGAGCGAGGGTGCAGACCGTGCGGGCGCCGGTCGCCTCGCACTGGGTGGTGGCGTCGGCGGTGACGGTGAGCTTGCCGCCCGGGTAGCTGTACGCGGAGCGCGCCGGGTCCTGCGCCTGGGAGATCGAGGCCGTCTGCCCGCCGGGGAGCTGGTAGTCCGCCGAGTACGTCAGCTCGAGCGCCCGGTCCAGCCGAGCCGCGAGGTCGTTGACCAGATCCGCGCGCCCGATGGTCCGTCCGGCGTCGTCCAGGGTCTGGCAGCCGGTGACTGTGAGCGACGCGATGACCGACACGGCGAGCAGGCGAAGGGTGGTCGAGGCGGCGGGCATGCCGCCCAGCCTGATCGATCAGGTCCACGCTACGCAAACCGGTTGCCGGTTGACGCCGGAGAATCCGGGAATGTCCGTGTAGGCAGGCGCGGCGGGCCGGTCCACGGCCGTCCGGACGTGCCCCGTGCGTGACCGGACGGCCCGCGCTCAGCCGTCGCCCGCTACGCTGCGTTCAACACCTGCCTCAGCCGCACCGTCGCGGCCGCACCCGAACAACACATACGAGGAGCGACTCAGTGGCAACCATCGAGGGAATCGTCGCCCGGGAGATTCTCGACTCGCGGGGCAACCCGACCGTCGAGGTCGAGGTCGGTCTGGACGACGGCACGGTGGCGCGCGCCGCGGTGCCCTCCGGCGCCTCGACCGGCGCCTTCGAGGCGCTCGAGCTGCGCGACGGTGACGCCGACCGGTACAACGGCAAGGGCGTCGAGAAGGCCGTCTCGAACATCGAGGACCGCATCGTCGACCAGATCATCGGCTACGAGGCCAGCGAGCAGCGCATCATCGACCAGAAGATGCTCGACATCGACGGCACGGACACCAAGTCGGAGCTGGGCGCGAACGCGATCCTGGGCGTCTCCCTTGCGGTGGCGAAGGCGGCCGCCGGCAGTGCCGAGCTGAGCCTCTTCCGCTACCTGGGCGGGCCGAACGCGCACCTGCTGCCGGTGCCGATGATGAACATCCTCAACGGCGGCGCGCACGCGGACTCCAACGTCGACATCCAGGAGTTCATGATCGCGCCGATCGGCGCCCCGAGCTTCCGTGAGGCGCTGCGGTCCGGCGCGGAGGTCTACCAGGCGCTGAAGTCGGTGCTGAAGAAGAAGGACCTCTCCACCGGCCTCGGCGACGAGGGCGGCTTCGCGCCGAACCTGCCCACCAACTCCGCCGCGCTGGACCTCATCGCGGAGGCCGTCGAGAAGGCCGGCTACCGCCTGGGCACCGACATCGTCTTCGCCCTCGACGTGGCCGCCACCGAGTTCTGCGAGAACGGCGTCTACACCTTCGAGGGCGCGCAGAAGTCGGCCGAGGAGATGAGCAACTACTACACGAAGCTCATCGGCGACTACCCGATCGTGTCGATCGAGGACCCGCTGTCCGAGGACGACTGGAGCGGCTGGCAGACGCTGACCGCGGCCGTCGGCGACCGGATCCAGATCGTGGGCGACGACCTGTTCGTCACGAACCCGCAGCGGATCGCGCGTGGCATCGCCGAGCAGGCCGCCAACGCGGTGCTCGTCAAGGTGAACCAGATCGGTTCGCTCACCGAGACCCTCGACGCCGTGGACCTGGCCCACCGGGCCGGCTTCAAGTGCATGATGAGCCACCGCTCCGGCGAGACCGAGGACACCACGATCGCGGACCTCGCCGTGGCCACCGGCTGCGGGCAGATCAAGACCGGCGCGCCGGCCCGTTCGGACCGGGTCGCCAAGTACAACCAGCTCCTGCGGATCGAGGAGGAGTTGGCCGACGCGGCGCGGTACGCCGGCGTGGGCGCCTTCCCGCGCTACCGTTCCGCCTGAGACGCGCGAGGCCTCGGGGGAGGGGTGTGACGATGCAGCAGCGCCGCACACCGGGTGGTCAGCGTCCCGCCCGCCGGCCCGGCCAGACCGGCCGGCCGGGCGGGGCTCGTGCCGCCCGGACGTCGCTCCGGGAGGCCGGCGTCCGCGCGGAGCCGCGCGGTGCCGCCGGTCGCGCTCCGGGTGCCGCCCGCGGCACCGAGGGCGTACGTTCCGCGAACCGGCCCGCCGCGGCCCGGCGCAGCGGGGCGGGCGGCCAGGTCAAGCGGCTGTCGGCACCCCATCCCCGGCGCTTCACGGGTCGGGCCACCGTCCTGTTCGCGGTGCTCATCGCGCTCGCGCTGGCGTACACCTATCCGGTCCGGGTCTACCTCGACCAGCAGGCGGACATCGAGCGGATGGAGGCCGCGCAGGAGGAGCAGGAGCGGCTGATCGCCCGGCTGTCGGCCGAGGCCGAGAACTGGAAGGACAAGGCCTTCATCGAGACCAAGGCGCGGGAGCGCTTCTTCATGGGGCGGCCCGGGGAGAAGCTGGTGATCCTGCTGAACGACCCGGAGGGCGCCGCCCGGGACGCGGGAAAGAGCGCGCCCGGCGCGCCGACCACGCCCGACCCCTGGTACGACACCCTCTGGTCGAGCGTGCGGGCGGCGAACGGCGACCAGCCCGCCAAGTGAGCACCGGTCGAGCAAGCGAACGAGAGATGGGCACCGTGACTGTCGTACCACCGCAGGACCCGGCGGATTCCGTACCTCCGCCGCAGCGGGAACCGGCCACCGAGGCCGACCTGGCCGCGGTGGCCGCGCAGCTCGGCCGCGCGCCGCGGGGCACCCGGGCCGTGGCCCACCGGTGCCCGTGTGGCCTGCCGGACGTGGTGGAGACGACGCCGCGGCTGGCCGACGGCACGCCGTTCCCGACGCTGTTCTATCTCACCTGTCCCCGGGCCACCGCGGCGTGCAGCCGACTGGAGTCGGCCGGGTTGATGAAGGAGATGGCCGAGCGGCTGGCGGCCGATCCCGAGCTGGCCGCGCACTACCGGGCCGCGCACGAGGACTACCTGGCCCGGCGGGAGGCCATCGGCCACGTGCCGGAGATCGCCGGTATCTCGGCGGGCGGCATGCCGGGGCGGGTCAAGTGCCTGCACGTGCACCTGGGCCACGCGCTCGCGGCCGGCCCCGGGGTCAACCCGTTCGGCGACGAGACGCTCGCGCTGGTCGAGCCCTGGTGGGCGACCGGGCGTTGCGTGGACGTCCCCTCGGACGAGTGAGTGACGCCGTGACGGACGAGATCGTCGTGCGCCGCGCCCGCACGGGGGACGTGCGGGGGATCCGTCGCCTGGTGGACACCTACACCGACGATCGCCGGCTGCTCAGCAAGGCGACCGTCACCCTCTACGAGGACGTGCAGGAGTTCCGCGTGGCGGCGCGCGCCGACGACGACGCGGTGGTCGGTTGCGGGGCGCTGCACGTGATGTGGGAGGACCTCGCCGAGATCCGCACGGTGGCGGTCGACCCCGCGTACCGGGGGCGGAAGCTCGGGCACCGGATCGTCGGCGAGCTGATCGACGCGGCGCGTGAGCTGGGTGTCGCCCGGATCTTCGTGCTCACCTTCGAGACCAGCTTCTTCGGGTCCTTCGGGTTCGCCGAGATCGACGGCGCCCCGGTGCCGCAGCCGGTCTACGAGCAGTTGCTGCGCTCGTACGACGAGGGCGTCGCGGAATTCCTCGACCTGGAACGGGTGAAGCCGAACACGCTCGGCAACACCCGCATGCTGCTGCGTCTCTGAGGCGACCGTCACGCACCGTGGTTTCAGCGTTCCTCCGGCGTGACCATCTTCGCGCCTTTGCTCTGCACCCACGGATGCACCAGTCACGGTGCGTAGGGCCCGGCAGCGACCTTGCCGACCTGATTCGCCTGCTCAGAGCCGGTGGTGCATATGAGGGTGCAGAGCAAAGCGTCCATGCTGGGGTGTTGACGGTCGCTGGCTGGTGACCTTCCGTGGTTATTGCTGTCTGTAAGGGTGGATGGTCGTCGCGCGGCGAGGGGACCGCGTCTCGTCCTGCCGTAGGGTTGCGGCGTGACGACGCGCGTGGCTGCCATCGACTGCGGAACCAACTCGATCCGGCTCCTGGTCGCCGACCTGCCCGATCCGGCCGCCGGGCCGGAGGTGCCGCTCACCGACCTCAGCCGGCGGATGGAGATCGTCCGGCTGGGGCAGGGCGTCGACCGCACCGGCCGGCTCGCGCCCGAGGCGATCGAGCGCACCCGGGTCGCCCTGGCCGGCTACGCCGCCGAGATCGAGAAGTTGGGCGCCGAGCGGGTCCGGATGTGCGCCACATCGGCCACCCGCGACGCCTCGAACAGCGCGGACTTCCGCACAATGGTCGAGCAGACGCTCGGCGTGGCCCCCGAGGTGGTCACCGGCGACGAGGAGGCGCGGCTCTCCTTCACGGGCGCGGTGCGGGGGCTGCCCACCGACGCGAAGCCGCCGTTCCTCGTGGTCGACATCGGCGGCGGCTCGACCGAGTTCGTGGTGGGGACCCGCGAGGGCGGCGTGGAGGCCGCCGTCTCCATGGACATCGGCTGCGTCCGGATGACCGAACGGCACCTGCACGGCGACCCGCCGACCCTCGACGAGATCGCCGCCGCGCAGGCCGACATCGCGGTGGCCGTCGACCGCGCGCTCTCCCTCGTGCCCGGGCGCGAGGCCGCCACGCTGGTCGGGCTCGCCGGGTCGGTCACCACCGTGGTCGCGATCGCCCAGGGGCTCCAGGCGTACGACCCGGAGCGCATCCACCACGCCCGGGTGTCGTACGACGCGGTCGCCGAGGTGACCGCCGACCTCCTCGGCGAGACGCGCGAGCAGCGCCTGGCCATCCCCGTGATGCACCCGGGCCGGGCCGACGTGATCGGCGCCGGAGCCCTCGTGCTCCGCGTGATCATGGAGCGGGCCGGGATGCCGTCCGTGGTGGCCTCGGAACACGACATCCTCGACGGCATCGCCTGGAGCCTGGCGACCGACCGGTAGCGGTGACGGTGGGCGCGGGTCAGGCGCGCTCGGTGGCGAGGCGTACGCCGAACCCGAGCAGGGCGACCCCGGTGAGCGCGTCCAGCCGGCGGCGGATCCGGCGGCGGGAGAGCAGCGTCCGGGCGCGGTGCAGCGCGCCGACGAGGACGAGCAGGTAGAGCAGGGAGAGCACCGCGTGGCTGAGCGCGAACGCGACGAGCACCGCGAGCGGTGCCGAGCCGCCGACGAACTGGGGTAGCACGGCCAGGTAGAAGGCCAGCACCTTCGGGTTGGTGATGTTGGACAGGAAGCCCTGCCGGAACCCGGTCAACGCCTGGCCGGGATCCGGCAGGCCGTCGTCGAGCGGCGCGTAGCGGCCCACCCACGCCGAGCGCCACGCCTGCACGCCCAGGTAGCCGAGGTAGGCGACGCCGGCCCACCGGATCGCCTCGAACAGCGGCTGCGAGCGGACCACGAGCGCGCCCAGACCGGCGGCGGCCGCGATGCCCTGCACGGCGTTGGAGCCGCTCACCCCCACGGCGCTCCAGACGCCGCGGCGCCGGCCGGAGGCCAGGGTGTTGCGGGTGACCACCGCGAAGTCGGGGCCGGGGATCAGGATCAGCACCAGGGCGAAGACCAGGAAGGATCCGTAGCTGCTCCACGACATGCCCCGACCCTACGACCGGCCTCCGACACCGGTGCTGTTCCGTTGACACTACTGTGCAAAGCACAGTAGTGTCAGTCGCGTGGACACAACCCAGCTGTTGAAGGGCGTGCTGGATCTCGCCGTTCTCGCCGTGCTCCGGGACGAGGACGGCTACGGCTACGACATCCTCCGCCGGCTCCGGGAGGCCGGGCTGGAGGAGGTCGGGGACGCGTCGGTCTACGGCACCCTGCGCCGGCTCTTCGCCGCGGGGCTGCTCACCACGTACGTCGTGCCGAGCGAGTCCGGCCCGCACCGCAAGTACTACTCACTGAACGCGGCCGGGCGGGACCAACTCACCCGCTCCGGCAAGCTCTGGCGCTCCTTCGCCACGACCATGGACGCACTGCTCGACGAACGGGGGATGGCGGCATGACCGTCATGGAGCAGGAGATCGCCGCGTACGTCGGACGCGTCCGCGCGGCGCTGGCCGACCTGCCGCCGACGCTCCGCGAGGAGCTGCTCGAGGACCTTCCGGAGCACCTCGCCGAGGTGGCCGCCGAGGGCGAGGGGTCGCTTGTCGACCGGCTCGGCGCGCCCGAGGCGTACGCCGCCGAGCTGCGGGTGGCGGCCGGCGCCCCGATCGCCCGCAGGAGCCAGCTGGACCAGCGCGTCGCCTGCGCCGTGGCGCGCGGCCGGGCCCGGCTGCGCGACCTGGACGCCCGGCTCGGCCCGCCACTGGGCTACCCGACCGCGAGCGAGTTCCTGCGGCTGCTCCGGCCCGCCTGGTGGGTGCTGCGGGCCTACCTGGCGGCCATGCTGGTCACGGTGATCAGCACGGGTGGCCGCGTCGGCTTCCTCCCCCGGTTCGGCGGCGAACTCCTCGCCGGCCTGTTCATGCTCGTCGGTTTCCTGCTGGCCTCGATCTGGCTGGGCCGCCGCTCCGAGCGGCTGCGGCGCTGGCCTCGATGGGCGCTGCACGCCAGCAGTCTCGTGCTCGTCGTCTTCGCCCTGGCCGGGCTGCAGGAGGCGGAGGACCGGGCAGGCTACTCCGACTACGGCTACGACCCGATCGCGGTCGACAACCCGTACGACCGGATCCGGGACGTCTTCGTCTACGACAGCGAGGGCCGGCTCGTGGAGAACGCCCGGCTCTTCGACCAGAACGGCGACCCGATCCGCCTCGGCTACCCGGACTGCGACGACCCGAGCGCCACGTACGGCAACCCGCTGCTGCGTCCCTACCCGTACTGCCCGGAGCAGGCGCCCTTCGCGCCGCGGGCGTCCACCGGGCCGGTGATCCTGCCGCCGCTGCCGCCCAGCCCGTCCGAGAGTGGGGCCCCCGCGCCGACGACGAGCGCCGGCCCCGGCGCGACGGCGAGTCCGAGCGGCACGGCGTCGCCCAGGCCGACGGGAACGCCCACACCCACCGGGACGCCCACGCCGGGCGCCACCGGCTGACCGTCCCGTGCGGATGCCCGGTCGCCGCCGAACGGCGGCCGGGCATCCCGCCGTTTCCGCGAACCTGTGAGGTTTCTGTGCAAGCTGGGAAATGGCTGAACGGCTGACCCCCACGGGGCGGCGGGCAGACGTTGATCATCGCTACGGTGTCGTCTGCTCATCAACCCCTTGGAAGGAACCTCCGTGTCAGAGCAGGTCGCACCGCCCCCTCCGGCCACTCCCGAGCAGCCCCAGCCGGCCGCGCAGCCCGACCCGGCCGCGCCGGTGTCGCCGGTGTCGCCGGTCGAGCCGGAGGCGAAGAAGTCCGGCGCCCGGAAGGCGCTCGGCGTCGTCGGCGCGATCCTCGTGTTCGTGGTGGTCGCGGGGCTCAAGTTCGGTCTCGCCAGCGCCGTCGGCAACTTCTTCGACAAGGACGCCACCGCCGAGGCGAAGGCCGGCGACTGCATCGCCGAACTCCCCGCGGTCCTGGGCACCGAGGAGAAGGAGGTCGACGACGCGAAGGTCGTGGACTGCGCCTCGACGGACGCGGTGTACAGCGTGGTCGGTCGCGTCGACGGCCAGACCCAGGCGCAGGCGCAGGCCGGCACCGCGTGCGAGCAGTACATCAAGGAGGACCAGGAGGGTTACCTCTTCTACAGCATCGAGCCCGGCAAGACCGGCTACCTGCTCTGCCTCACGAAGAAGTCCTGACGGACGGGCCGGGCCCGACGCCCGGCACGGGCTCCCCGAGGGCGGCGCGGAGATCCTCCGCGCCGCCCTCGGCGTACGCGCCGTCAGCAGTGGACGAACAGGAGGTGAATGCCACTGCTCCGGCGTCTTCCCGGGGCGGTCGTGGCGTGGCAGGCTACCGGCACTGGGCGACCAGCCAACGATGACTGACCGCTAGGAGGATGGGCCGATGGGCGAAATGGTGAGGTACCGCAGCCAGGGTACGAGCGAGGGGTATCTCGCGATACCCTCCGGCGGTGCGGCCAGCCCCGCGGTCATCGTCATCCAGGACTGGTGGGGCCTGGTGCCCCACGTGCGTGCCGTCGTGGACCGGTTCGCCGAGGCGGGCTTCGTGGCCCTCGCTCCCGACTTCCGGCACGGCGGCCCCGCCAGCAGACCGAGTGAGCCGCGGCAGATGCTGAACAGCGCCCAGATGGACGAGGCCGCGTCGGACATCGCGGCCGCCGCCGACTTCCTCGCCGGTCGCCCCGAGGTCACCGGCAAGGTCGGCTGCGCGGGCTTCTGCGCCGGGGCCAGTCTGGCCCTGTGGGCCGCCACCCGCTCCGAGCGGATCGTCGCCACGGCGGCGTTCTACCCGAGGCTGCCCTGGGAGGGCATGCGCGCCGAGTGGACGGACTACGCGGGCAAGGCGGCCGTCATCCACTGCTCCGAGGCGGACGGCACCTCGGCCGACGAGGGTGTGCAGACCGTACGCCGGGCCATCGAGAGCGCCGGCGGAAGCTGCCAGACCCACGACTACCCCGGCACGGCCCACGCGTTCTTCAACGAGGACCGGCCGGAGAACTACGACCAGCGTGCCGCCGCGACCGCGTGGGCCCGCACCCTCGAACTCTTCCGGGCCAAGCTTGGCTGAGCCGCGTACCCCGGAGGAGGTGGTCGACCGCGCCGCGCGGGCGACCGACCTGCCCGACCTCGACGCCGCCGTGAGCGACTGCTTCGCCTGCCCCCGGCTGGTGGACTGGCGGGAGGAGGTCGCCCGGACCCGCCGGGCGGCCTTCCGTGAGCAGCGGTACTGGGGGCGACCGGTGCCCGGCTTCGGCCCGCCGGACGCGCGGATCGGGATCCTCGGCCTGGCGCCGGCCGCACACGGCGGCAACCGCACCGGCCGGATCTTCACGGGCGACCGCTCGGGTGACGTCCTCTTCGCGGCCCTGCACCGTGCCGGTCTCGCCAACCAGCCGACCAGCGTGGCGGCCGACGACGGCCTGGCCCTGCGCGACACCCGCATCTTCGCGGCCGTCCGCTGCGCCCCGCCGGACAACAAACCGACTCCGCAGGAGCGGGACACCTGCGCGCCCTGGCTGCACCGCGAGGTCGCGCTGATTCGCCCCACACTGCGGGTCGTGGTCGCCCTGGGCGCGTTCGCGTGGGCCGCGTGGTGGCCGGCGCTGCGCCAGGTGTACGCCGTCCGTCCGCCCAGCCCGCGACCGGCGTTCGGCCATGGGGCACACTGGTCCGGCACGGCCGCACCGGATCTGCTCGGCTGCTACCACGTCAGCCAGCAGAACACCTTCACAGGGCGGCTCACACCAGAGATGCTGGACGAGGTGTTCGCCCGGGCGAAGCGGCTGGCCGGAGTGGACTGAAGAACGGCGTGGGGCGGTGGCGATGACGGACGGAACGCGCCGGCCCGCACCGTACGCCCCGGCCGGCGAGGGAGGCCCGGGAGCGGGTCTCGTGCGCCGCTGGTGGCCGGTGGCCGTGGTGGCCGTGCTGCTCGCCGTCGCGGCGGCCGCCGCCGCCCACTCCTCGATCGGGGCGAGCCGGATCCCGCCGGCGGCGAAGGAGATCCCGTTCGTCCCGGAGTATCCGACCGCGGAACCGCAGCCGTCGATCCCCGTCGAGCCTCGCGGCGACGGCCGGAGCCTGCCGGAGCTTCCGCACTGGGTCGTGACCGGCGCGCTCGTCCTGCTGGCGGTGGCCATCCTCGGCGTGCTCGGTTACCTGGCCTGGGCGTTGATCCGGGGCGGGCGGCGCCGGACCACGCGGACCCTGCCCCGGCAGCGGGCGCGGCGCAGCGCCGAGGGCACCACCCGCGAGGTGGTGGCCGCGCTCGACGCCGGCCTCGTGGACCTGGACGACCGCGACACCGACCCGCGGGTCGCGGTCATCGCCTGCTGGGTGCGCCTCGAGGAGGCCGCCGCCGCTGCCGGCGTGTCCCGGCTGGCCGGCGACACACCGACCGACCTCGTCACGCGGCTGCTGCGGGGCGACCCGTCGGCCGGTGTCCCGGCGATCGTGAGCGCCGACGTGCTGGCCGAGTTCGCGCACGTCTACCGGGAGGCCCGGTACGCCACCCGCCCGGTCGACGAACGCACGCGGGACCAGGCGCGGGCCGCGCTGCGCCGGTTGCGCGGCGAGCTGACGGCGACGACCCCGGACGGCGGGGCGGGGGCATGAGCAGCACCAGCATCGACGACCTGCTCACCTTCGAGGAGGAGCGACCGCGGCGCGACGAGGAGCCGCGGGGCGGCCGGCTGGGCCAGCTGCTGCGGATCCTCGGCGGCACCGCGGCCACGGTGGCCGTGGTGGTGGTCGGCCTGCGCGCCGTCGGCCTGCGGGTCTCGCTGCTGATCCTGGTCACCGGGGTGCTCGCGCTGTTCGCCGTACGCCGCGTCGTGGCCGCGCTGGCGCCCGGACCGCTCCCGCCACCGCCCCGGACGCCGGTCACCGGCGTCGACGACGGCACCTGGAACTGGAGCGCCCGCGACGCGTTGCGCAGCGCCATCAACGGCTGGGAGTGGCCGCTCGAGTGGTCCGACACCCGGCCCGAACGGTTTACCAACGTGATCCTGCCCCGCCTCGGTGAGCTGGCCGACGAGCGACTGCGCCTGAAGCACGGCGTGACCCGCGAGACGGATCCGCTGCGCGCCCGCGCCCTGCTGGGCGAGCGACTGTGGACGTTCCTGGAGACACCGCCCCGCCGGACCCCCTCGCCGCGCGACCTCGCGGCAATCGTCGCCGAACTGGAGAAGATCTGATGAACGACGTGGACCGGAGCATGCCCGCCGTCGAGGTCGGCCACCTGGCCCGGGCGGTGCTGGACGCGGTCGGCACGGTCGTGGTCGGCAAGCGGGACGCGTTGGAGCTGGTGCTCGCGGGCATCCTGGCCGGCGGGCACGTCCTGCTGGAGGATCTGCCGGGGCTCGGTAAGACGCTCACCGCGCGCTCGTTCGCGCAGGCGCTCGGGCTGGACTTCCGCCGGCTCCAGTTCACCCCCGACCTCCTGCCGGCGGACGTCACCGGATCGTTCCTGTACGACCAGCGCAGCGGCGACTTCTCCTTCCGCGCCGGCCCGGTCTTCACCAACCTGCTCCTCGCCGACGAGATCAACCGGACCCCGCCGAAGACCCAGTCGGCCCTCCTCGAGGCCATGCAGGAGAAGCAGGTCTCGGTCGAGGGTGTGACCTACCGGCTCGACGAGCCGTTCCACGTGCTCGCCACCGCCAACCCCGTCGAGTACGAGGGCACCTACCCGCTGCCCGAGGCGCAGCTCGACCGGTTCCTGCTCCGCGTCTCCTTCGGCTACCCGGAGCACGAGGAGGAGTGGGAGGTGCTGCGCCGCCGGATGGCCCGCCGCCGGGAGGAGGCCGAGATCAAGCCGGTGGTGGACGCGGCCACCCTGCGTGCCATGCAGGCCGCGCTCGAGGACGTGGTCGTCGAGGACTCGATCGGCCGGTACATCGTGTCGCTGACGGCGGCTACCCGCGAGCACCCGTCGGTGCTGGTCGGCGCGTCGCCCCGCGGCTCGCTGGCGCTGCTGCTGCTGGCCCGGGTCCGGGCCGTGTTCGCGGGCCGGGACTACGTGGTGCCGGAGGACGTCAAGGAGGTGGCGGCGCCGGCGCTCGCGCACCGGATCACGCTGCGTCCGGAGATGTGGCTGCGCCGGGTCGACCCGTCCTTCGTGGTCGGCGAGGTTCTTGAGGGCACCCCGGCGCCGGCCAGCGGCGCCCTGCCCAGCTACGCGGCCGGTCGGCCCGGGCACTGATGGCGGGGTCGAGCGTGCCGGACCAGCAGCCGGCGGTGACCGGCTGGGTGCCCACCCGGGCGCTCGGCCGCGCCGTGCTGCTCACCGGTCTGCTGCTGGTGGCCGGGGTGGTGCTCGGGCGGATCGACCTGATCGTGCTCGCCGCCCCGTTCGCCCTCGGCACCGCGTACGCGCTGCGCCGCCGGCCCGCCGCGCTGCCGCAGGTGTGGGTGGGCGGCGCCGACGACCACCTCGTCGAGGGAGGGGAGATGGCCGGCGCGGTGACCGTCGGCAACCCCGACGCCGTCGACTACGACGTGGCCGTCGTCCGGGCCCGGGTGTCGCCGTGGCTGCGCGTCGAGCGCGCCGGGATCGCCGGCGGCTCGCTGGCGGCGGAACGGATGGCGGACCGGCCGTTCGTGACGTCGGTGCCCGCGGCGGAGGCCGTCGACCTGGAGCTGTCCGGCACCGCGCTGCGCTGGGGGCGGCATCCGATCGGGCCGGCCGGGGCCCGCGTGGCGGCGGCCGGTGGGTTGCTGGTCTCCCGGGCCGTGATCGCCGAGCCGGTCCGGGTTCCGGTCTATCCGAGGACGGAGCCGTTCGAGGCCGTCGAGGCGATGCCGCGGGCGGCCGGTCTGGTCGGCGCGCACCACTCGCGGCGGCCCGGCGAGGGCGGCGAGCTGGCCGGCGTCCGGATCTTCGCGCCGGGGGACCGGCTGCGCCGGATCGACTGGCGTGTCTCGCTGCGGGCCCGCCAGCTGCACGTGGCCGCCACCCTCTCCGACCGGGACGCCGAGGTGGTGGTGCTGCTCGACGTGCTGGCCGAGGCGGGCCGCTCCGGTGGCGTCTCGGGCGCCGCCTCGGTGCTCGACACGACGGTGCGGGCGGCGGCCGCGATCGCCGAGCACTACCTGCACCGCGGCGACCGGGTGTCCATGTTGGAGTACGGGCCGGCCGCCCGCCGGCTGCGTCCCGCGACGGGCCGGCGGCAGTACCTCACGGTGCTGGAGTGGCTGCTCGACGTCCGCGTCGAGTCCAGCGGGTCCCACGAGCCGTACGACCAGGTCTTCGGCCCGCAGCTGCTCGCCGCGGACGCGCTGGTCGTGGTGCTCACCCCGCTGCTGGACGAGCGTTCCGCGCAGATGCTCGCCCGGCTGGCCCGCTCCGGCCGTTTCGTGGTGGCCGTGGACACGCTTCCCGCGGATCTGAGCCCGCCGAAGGATCGGGGCTGGGCCGAGGTGGCGTACCGGCTGTGGCGGCTCGACCGGGACACGATGGTCGCGCAGCTGCGCGAGCACGGCGTGCCGGTGGTGCGTTGGGCGGGGGCGGGCAGCCTCGACCAGGTGCTGCGCGACGTGGCCCGGCTCGCCACCGCACCCCGGGTGGGCGCCCGATGATCGAGTCGGCCCTCGGGCGCGTGCGGGCGCTGCGCGTCGCGGCGAGCCGGGTCAGCCTCACGCCGCTGCTGGTCCGCGCCGGTGTCTTCCTGACCGTGCTGGTCGGTTTCCTGGTGGCGTTCCCCGCGGAGGCGCTCACCGGGCGGAACCTCGGGCTGCTCGTGCTGGCGGCGTCGCTGCCCGCGATCGGGCCGCGCCGGGTCTGGCCGACCTTCGCGGCGCTGGTGGCGGTGGCCGGTTGGCTGCTGGCCGCCGACGGGTACGGCCGACCGTTCGCGCTCTGGCGGCTGCTCGCCCTGGCCGCGCTTCTCTATCTCGCGCACACCCTCTGCGCGCTGGCCGCGCTGCTGCCGTACGACGCGGTGGTGGATCCGGCGCTCATCACGCGCTGGCTGCTCCGCGCCGGTGCCGTGGTGCTCGCGGCGGCCGTCCTCGGGGTGCTGCTCATGGGGGTCGGCGGCCTCGGCGGGACCGCCGGTCACCAGCTCGTGACGGTGGCCGGTCTGCTGGTCGCCGTGGGCGTCGCGGCACTGCTCGGCTGGCTGCTGCGGCGCCGGTGAGACCCGGGGTGAAAAGCACGTTGTGCAGGTCACAGCGGTTGTGCTCCGTCACAGAAGGAGGCCGCGACCGGGATTAGCCGAGCGCCGCGGGGAAAGATAGTTGACGTGAATCCGAAGCGGATCCTTGTGGTGGGCGCCGGGCACGTCGGTCTCTACGCCGCCCTGCGCCTGTCGAAGAAGCTCAGCTCCCGTGAGGCTGAGGTCATCGTGGTGGACCCCCAGCCGCACATGACCTACCAGCCGTTCCTGCCGGAGGCCTCGGCCGGCAACATCTCCCCCCGCCACTCCGTGGTGCCGCTGCGACGCGAGTTGCGGCGGTGCACCGTGGTCGCGGGCGCGGTCACGCGGATCGAGCACGCTCGCAAGGTCGCGACGGTCCAGCCGATCGCGGGGCCCCCGCGCGAGATCGCGTACGACCACGTGGTCGTGGCGCCCGGCTCGGTGTCCCGGACGCTGCCGATTCCGGGCCTGCACGAGCACGGCATCGGCTTCAAGACCATCGGCGAGGCCATCTACCTGCGCAACCACGTGCTGGACCGGCTGGACGTGGCGGCCGCCACCTCCGACCCGGAGGTCCGCCGCAGCGCCCTGACCTTCGTCTTCGTGGGCGGCGGCTACGCCGGCATCGAGGCGCTCGCCGAGATGGAGGACATGGCCCGCGACGCCCTGCGCTACTACCCGGAGCTGAAGCCGGAGGACATGCGCTGGGTGCTGGTCGAGGCCACGCAGCGGGTGCTGCCCGAGGTCGACCGGGACATGGGCGCCTACACGGTGCAGCAGCTGCTCAAGCGGAACATGGACATCCGACTCGACACCCGGCTCGAGTCCTGCGTCGACGGGGTGGTCAAGCTGTCCGACGGGGACAGCTTCGCCTCCGACACCATCGTCTGGACGGCGGGCGTCAAGCCGTCGCCGCTGCTCGACAAGACGGACTTCCCGCGCGACGAGCGGCGCCGCGTCACCTGCCGGCCGACCCTGCAGATCGTCGACGGCGACAAGGTCGTCGAGGGCGCGTGGAGCGCCGGTGACTGCGCCGCGGTGCCGGACCTCACCGGCCCGCCCGGGGCGTACTGCTCGCCGAGCGCCCAGCACGCCGTGCGCCAGGCGGCCCGGCTGGCCGACAACATCCGCGCGGTGATCCGCGGCCGGGAGCCGGTCGAGTACCGGCACAAGCACGCCGGCAGCGTGGCGAGCCTCGGCCTGCACAAGGGCGTGGCCCAGGTGTACGGGATCAAGATGACGGGCTGGCCGGCCTGGGTCATGCACCGCACGTACCACATGAGCCGGATCCCCTCGTTCAACCGGAAGGTCCGGGTCGTGGTCGACTGGAGCCTGGCCTTCTTCCTGAAGCGCGAGGTGGTCGCCCTCGGCCAGCTGCACGACCCGCGCGAGGAGTTCGCCGAGGCGTCGCAGCCGGTGAGCGCCCGCTAGGTGACGACGGTACGACGGGGCCCTTCCGCCGCGGCGGAAGGGCCCCGTCGCGTTCAGACCCGCCAGATCCAGGCGTCGGCGACCCGGTTGGACGGGCCGTAGAGCTGGTCGAGCGTGATCCGCAGGCTGTCCCCGTGCGGGGTGCCGTCGGCGAGGGCCACGCACGACGCGCCCCAGAAGTCGGCGTCGCGAGCCGCCTGCCGCCGCTGTTCCTCCCCGATCACCGGCCGGTCGCCCCGCCGGGCCACGTCGCCGAGCAGGGCGGAGGTCGGCCGCGGGTAGGTGCCGAAGGCGGCCGTGCCGCCGCGCCCGTACGGCCCGATGAAGAAGCCCTCCGGCATGCGGAAGGCGGCGTCGGCGGCGGCCGCCCAGCGCATGGGCCAGGGCTCTCGGGGGCTCGGCAGCGGCACGGGCACCAGTACGCCGCCCGGCTCGACGCACGTCCGCCAGTGGCCGCCGGTGATGAACTGCGGCAGCGGCGGGCGCTCGGCGGTGGGCAGCGGCGTGGGCAGCAGCGGCAGCAACGCCACCCCGACCGCCGCGGGCACCAGTCGGCGGGCGCGGCCGGTGCCGGCCAGCGCCCGGTCCACGGCCAGCACCAGCAGCGTCCCGATCAGCGGGAGCACCGCTAGGGCGAACCGCATCGGCAGCGCGCCGTCCACGACCGGCAGCCCGCGCAGCAGGGCGTACGGGCCGGGCAGCCCGGTGCGCGTGCCGTCGAGCACCACGACCGGGCCGAGCGACAGCGCGCCCATGACGAGCGCCGCGACCGCGCAGGCGACCGCCACCATCCGGCGCCGGCCGAGCCAGACCGCGCAGCCCGCGCCGACCAGCAGCAGCGGCAAGCCGAGGAAGCTGTTGTACTCGGCCGGGCCGGTGGTCAGCCGGGCCGCCTCGTCGCCGCCGGCCAGCGACAGCGGCGAGATCGTCCACCAGCTGCGCAGGTCGGCCGAGAAGTGGTACGGGCTGAACACCCCGTCGGCGACGCCCTGCGGCCCCGCGAACTGGAACCAGAGCGGGAACCCCAGCACGACCAGCGCGAGACCGGCGGCGATCGCCATGCCGCCGGCGAACCCGGGCAGCGCCCGGCGGGCCAGGTCCCGGTCCACGACCGCGCAGGTGACCGCCATGACGAGCAGGGTCACCGCGGCGAGGAACAGCACCTCCTCGCCGATGAAGACCTGCGCCGTGACCGCCGCCGCCAGGCCGAGCGCGGAGCTGACGATCCGGCGCCGGTCCGGACCGAGCACGACGACGGATCCGTCCGCGTCGGTGGGCCCCACCCGTTCGGGGTCGGCGGCCCGGAGCAGCCGTACCACCAGCCAGACGATCACCGGAACCAGCCACTGCGCCGTCATGTGCAGGTGGCTGTTGGTCTGGGACACCATGCCGGGGCCGAAGCCGCACAGGGCGGCCCCGAGCGCGGCGGCGAGCCGGCGGGCGCGCAGGGTCCGGGTGTAGAGCAGGTACCAGGCGACCGCCGTGCCGGCCAGGTTGGCCGCCGCCAGCACGGCGAAGGTGACCGGCGCGCCGAGCAGCAGGGTGAGCGGGGCGAGCGCGATCCCGAGGGCGATGACCGTCGTGTTGGCCATCAGGTTCACCCCGTCCGGCGCGTTGAGCCGGTCGGTGAGCAGGCTGAAGTCGCCGAGCAGGGCCCGCGAGTCGACCGCGAGGAACCACTCGTAGAGGGCCTGGTCGGCCGGGTTCAGGGCCAGCGTCCGGGCCGCCGGGTCCGGCCAGAACCCGTGCGTGAGCCACCCGGCGAACGCCACGAACGCGAGGGCGAGCGTGAGGTCGGCGCGGTGCCGGCCGAGCGCGGCCAGGACGCGCGCCGTCCGGGGCCGGCGGGCGGCGGGATCGGCGCGGCGGAGAGACCGCTCGGGGGTGATGTCGGGGGCGGTGGGGGCTGCGCTGCTCACAATCCCGCAACGGTAACGGGGTACGCCGAGTCGCGCCCGACCGGTTAACGTGACACTGCACCGCAGCGTGTCGACGCGCCGGTGTCACCCGCCCGGGTGGTGGAACGGCAGACACGGCCGCCTTAAAAGCGGCTGCCGCAAGGCGTGCGGGTTCGACCCCCGCCCCGGGCACCGACGCGTCTCCACCCCTCTTCCCTCGGTGATCTCCATGGACGTGCGTTGCCGTCTACTCTTGTGTGTGCACTCTCACGTGCACACGACCCCCTGAGGGAGGCCAGAAGTGAAGACCACGAACCCGGTGCTCGCCGGGCTCGGCCAGGCGGCCGAGCGGGAGCGCTCCGCCGGGTACGCCCCGACCGGGCCGTACGGCGCGCCCGGTATTCCGCAGCAGTACCCGACCCAGGCCGGCTACCCGGCGGCGCCCTCGACGGTGGCGCCCATGTCCCTCGACGACGTGGTGGTCAAGACCGTCGCCCTGCTCGGGATCCTCGGCGTGTCCGCCGCGGCCGCGTGGGTGCTCGTTCCCGACGCGCTGGTCGGCGCCGCCTGGATCGGCGCCCTCGTCGTCACCCTCGCCCTCGGCATGATCATCTCGTTCTCCCGGATGGCGAACCCGGCGCTGATCGTCGTGTACGCGGTCGTCGAGGGTGTCCTCGTCGGCATGGTGAGCAAGACGTTCGAGTCGGCCTACGAGGGCATCGTCCTCCAGGCGGCGGTCGCGAGCTTCGGCATCTTCTTCGTCATGACCATGCTCTACAAGGCGCGGGTCATCCGGGCGACGCCGGCGTTCGTCAAGGGCATGGTCGCCGTGATCGCCGGCCTCTTCGCCGTCATGCTGATCAACCTCGTGCTGTCCCTGTTCGGCGTCAACACGCACCTGCGCGACGGCAGCAAGCTCGCCATCGTCTTCAGCCTGGTCTGCATCGTGGTGGCCTCGCTCAGCTTCGTGCTGAGCTTCAAGGAGATCGAGGACGGCATCCGGATGGGGCTGCCGCAGCGCTACTCCTGGGTCGCCGCGTTCGGCATCCTCGTGAGCGTCGTGTGGCTCTTCTTCGAGCTCCTGCGCCTGATCAGTTACTTCCAGGGCGACGACTGACCCGTCCGTCCGCTGACGACCGGCGCCCGTCCCCGCACCGGGGGCGGGCGCCGTCGCGTCCGACCCCGCCGTTTACCCGCCGCCGCGGGACCGGCCGGTGCAGAGTGACTGCGAGGGGTACGGCGGCGAGGGGGTGACGGTGCGCAGCAGCAACCCGGTGCTGAACCGGCTCGACGAGACCACCCGGGCGGAGAGCCGGGTGCTCGGCCTCGCCGAGGAGATGACCGTCGACGACGTGGTGGTCCGTACCGTCGCGCTGCTGCTGATCACCGGTGTCACCGGCGTGGTGGCGTGGTTCGTGGTGCCGCAGGCCGTCTGGGTGCCCGCCGCGCTCGCCGGCAGCGCCCTGGCGGCCATCGTGCTGGCGCTCGTCATCTCGCTGCGCGCGATCACCAACCCGGTGCCCATGGTGGCGTACGCCGTGATCGAGGGGCTGCTGCTCGGTGTCGCGAGCCGCGCGTTCGAGCTGGTCTACCCCGGGATCGTGTCGCAGGCGGTGGCCGGCACGTTCGGGGTCTTCCTCGGCATGGCGCTGCTCTACCGGGCCCGGCTCATCCGGGCCACGCCCCGGATGGCCCGCCTGGTCATCGGCACGCTGTTCGGGATCGTGGCGATCAGCGTGGTGAACCTCGTGGTCTACCTGGTCACCGGGCGGCAGGGGTTGGAGGTCTACAGCCTGACCGGCGAGGTCGGCGGGCTCGCGTACGTGTTCGCGATCGTCGCGATCATCGCGGGCGCCTTCAGCTTCATCCTCGACTTCGACCTCATCGAGCGGTCGGTCCGCGCCGGGCGACCACGTCGGTACGCCTGGCTCTGCGCGTTCGGCCTGCTCACCGGCTTGGTGTTCCTCTACTGGCACCTGCTGCGGCTGCTCAGCTACGTGCGCCGGTGACCCGCGGCTGCCCACGGCCCGGCGGCGGCGGTCCGTAGACTCGGCGGCGATGAGCGCAGCAGAACTGGAGCGGGCGGTGCAGCTCCTGGTCCGTCAGGTCGGGCACTGGGAACAGCCCCGCTGGGCCGCCACGGCGACGGGCGGCAACGCGGCCCGCGCCGACGTGGTGCACCGGCTCGTGCAGGAGATCGCCAACCTGGCGGCCGACGCGGAGGGGGAGCCCCGCCGCACGGTGCCGCGGCTCGCGAACGACCTCGCCCTGCCCGACCAGCTCCGGGTGGTCGCCGCGGACCTCGTGGCGGCCGGCGCGGCACCCGACGTGCTGGCCCGGGCCGCCGCCGAGGTGGCGGCGACCCGGAACGCCCTCTGACCTGGCCGCGCTCAGCTGAGCCGTTCGAGCACCATGGCCATGCCCTGGCCGCCCCCGACGCACATGGTCTCCAGCCCGATGGTCTTGTCGTGCCACTCGAGGGCGTTGAGGAGGGTGCCGGTGATCCGGGCCCCGGTCATGCCGAACGGGTGGCCGACCGCGATCGCGCCGCCCATCACGTTGAGCTTCTCCAGCGGGATGTCCAACTGCCGGTACGACGGGATCACCTGGGCGGCGAACGCCTCGTTGATCTCGACGAGGTCGACGTCGTCGATGGTCATCCCGGCCCGCTTGAGGGCCTGCCGGGTCGCCTCGACCGGACCGAGGCCCATGATCTCGGGGGAGAGCGCCGTGACGCCGGTGGAGACGATCCGGGCCAGCGGGGTGATGCCGAGGTCCCGGGCGCGCTCGGCGCTCATGACCACCACGGCGGCGGCGCCGTCGTTGAGCGGGCAGCAGTTGCCCGCCGTGATTCGCCCGTCCGGCCGGAACACCGGCTTCAGGCCGGCCACGCCCTCCAGGGTGACGCCCGGACGCGGGCCGTCGTCGGTGCTCACCACCGTGCCGTCCGGAGTGGTCACCGGGGTGATCTCCCGGGCCCAGAAGCCGTCGGCGATGGCCTTCTCGGCGAGGTTCTGGCTGCGTACGCCGAACTCGTCCATGTCGGCGCGGCTCACGTCGTACACCTGGGCCAGGTTCTCCGCGGTCTGCCCCATGGCCAGGTAGATGTCGGGCAGCTCGCCCGACTCGCGCGGGTCGGTCCAGGTCTCGGCGCCCCCCTGGGCGCGGGCCTTCGACCGCTCGCGGGCGGCGGCGAAGCGCGGGTTCTCCCAGCCGCCGCCGACCAGCGCCTGCGCCTCCGGCGGAAGGCCGTCGGAGTTGCCCCGGGCATACCGGGAGACGGTCTCCACGCCGGCGGAGACGAAGACGTCGCCCTCGCCGGCCCGGATCGCGTGCATGGCCATCCGGGTGGTCTGCAACGAGGAGGCGCAGTAGCGGGTCAGGGTGGCGCCGGGCAGGCCGTCCAGACCCATGAGGGTGGCGACCACTCGGGCCATGTTGAAGCCCTGCTCTCCGCCGGGCAGGCCGCAGCCCAGGTAGAGGTCGTCGATCTCGGCCGGGTCGAGCTGGGGGACCTTGTCGAGGGCGGCCCGGACGACGGTGGCGGCCAGGTCGTCGGGGCGTACGTCGCGCAGGGAGCCCTTGTGGGCGCGGCCGATGGGGGAGCGGGCGGTGGCGACGATGACGGCGTCGCGGGACGACTCGGTCGACATGAATCCACGCTAACTCGCGGGTAACTTGGCGCGGAAGTCGCGGGCACGCCGGGAAATGTCACTCCCGATCGCGCAGTGCGGGACGACGTTTCAGTGGCGCGACGCGACGGCCGCCGCGGCGGCGACCGCGGGCAGCAGCGCGTGCGCCCACACCCGGTAGCCGTCGGCCGAGGGGTGGTAGCCGTCGTGGCAGAGGGTGCCGGCGTCGGCCCGGAACACCGGACCCGTCTCCGTGGCCAGGTCGACCACCGACCCGCCGGCGTCGAGCACGGCGGCCGTCTGCGCGCGGGCGACGCGTCGACCGGACCAGCCGACCACCTGCCGCAGCGGGGGTGCGATGGCGCGTACGGCGCCGAGGTCGGGGCAGGTGCCCACCACGACCTCGACCCCCGCGTCCCGCAGCCGGTGCACGGCCGCGGCCAGGTAGGCCGCCGCGTCGGCGGGACGGCGCAGCCCGGTGGCGTCGTTCGCCCCGATGAGGATCAGCGCCACGTCGGGCCGCTCGCCGAGCAGGGCGCGCGCCACCTGCGTGGCGAGGTCCGTCGAGCGGGAGCCGGAGACCCCGACGCTCGACAGGTGCACGAGCCGGCCGTTGGGACCCTCGGCGAGCAGGTTGGCGAGCTGCCCGCCGATCGTGTCGTCGAGCCGGTCGACCCCGACACCGAGGGCGGACGAGTCGCCGAGCAGGACCAGCCGCACCGGCGGCGCGCCGACCCGGCCGACCGTGGCGCGCAGGGCCAGACCGAGCTCGGGCTGGGCGTAACGCCGGTGCCGCGCGAGGAACGCCTGACCGGCGAGGACGGCAGCGCCGCCCACCGTGCCGGCGACGAGGGTGAGCGCCGTCGCCCGGCCGAGCCGGCCGGCGACCCTCGTGGCGATGTCGTGCTCGCTCATGCCAGTCCCTCCACAGTGGGTGAGTCGGCGGCCGGACCGGGTTGCGGCACGGCGCCCACGCCGAAGAAGGCCCGCCGGCGCAACTGCGCCCACCGGCCGGCCGGCCCGCGGTCGCGGCCCCGTACCTGGGCACCGCTGACCTCCGTGCCGGCGTGCCGGGCCGCCTCCTGGGCCGCGTCCGGCAGTGACCGTACGCCCCCCGCGAGGGTGGGCGCTGCCCGCCGTTCCTGCCCGGCGCCGAGCGCGGACAGCACGGTGGGCAGCATGGCGGCCGCGGCCACCGCGTAGCCCTCGGCCGAGGGGTGGAACCGGTCCCAGGCGAACATGCGCGCCGGCTCGGCCGCGAACCGGGGGCCGAGCAGGTCACCGAGGGAGACGGTCCACCCGCCGGCCTCGACCACGGCGATCGTCTGGGCGGCGGCGAGCTGACGGCTCCAGCGCCGGGCCAGCCACCGCAGCGGCGGTTGGATGGGCTGGATGGCCCCGAGGTCCGGGCAGGTGCCCACGACGACCTCGCAGCCGGCGGCGCGCAGGGTGCGGACCGCCTCGACCAGGTAGCGCACGGCGAGCGCGGGCGGCGTGCGGTTGGTGACGTCGTTGCCGCCGATGAAGACCACCGCGATGTCGGGGCGGCAGTCCAGTGCCGCCTCCACCTGGTGCTTCAGGCCGGCCGAGATGGCGCCCACCACGGCGAAGCGGTGCAGGCGCACGGGCCGCTGGGTGCGGCGGGACAGGCCGGTGGCCAGCAGGGCGCCCGGTGTCTCCCGGCGGCGGTGCACCCCGTAGCCGGCCGCGGACGAGTCACCGAGCACGACCATGGTGAGCGGCGGCCCCGGAAACTTCGCCCCGTAGACGCCGTCGCAGCGCGGCGGGGGCGCCTCGGCCAGGGGGATGGTGCGGCGGGCCTGACGGGCCTGGCCGAGCAGCACTCCGGCGGTGGCCACGGCGGCCGCCGCGGTGGCGCCCGTGCCGATCGCCGCCAGGCGGGCGACCTGCCGCGCGCGCTGCCAACGCGGACCCACCGGTGCGACGGAACCAGCCACCCCCATGCTCCGACAGTATCGCGCGGGCCCGACGGGCCGCTGTCGTCGTACCGGCTGACGGCGGCCTGACGGACGACCGTTCTGGGTACCGGAGACTGTGGCGGCCCGACGCGACCGGGCCCGCCGGCCGGGCTCCGGCCGGCTTGCGTACGGACGCCACGCTGACCCCCGGAGAGGAGCCCGAGATGGCGAAGACACTGAAGCGGAGCGCGGCGTTCACGGCCCTGGCCCGGGCGCTGGCCGCCGGGGCGCGCGGAGGCCCCACGCTCGGCGCGCGGCTGGCCGCGCTGCCCCGGATGATCCGCGCGACCGCCCGCGGCGAGTACGACGGCGGCCTCCGGCTGGCCCTGATGACCGCGGCGACCGCCTACATCGTCTCGCCCGTGGACCTGCTGCCCGAGATCCCACTGGCGATCTTCGGGCTGGCCGACGACGCCGTCATGGTCACCTGGCTGGCCGGCAGCGTGCTGGCCGAGACCGAGCGATTCCTGGAGTGGGAAGCACGGCGTAGCCAGACGATCCCGGGGCGTGTGGTGCCCTGACGGCACGTACCCTGGGCGCTGGGAATCCGTCCAGCCGCCCGGCGTCGCCGGCGTCGAGGAGAAGGACACAACGAAGGTGCAGTACTACGACAACGTCGTCGAGATGATCGGGAACACTCCGCTCGTGCGGCTGCGCAACGTCACCGAGGGCATCCAGGCCACGGTGCTCGCGAAGGTGGAGTACCTGAACCCGGGCGGCTCGGTCAAGGACCGCATCGCGCTGCGCATGGTGGAGGACGCCGAGGCGGCCGGGATCCTGAAGCCGGGCGGCACGATCGTCGAGCCGACCAGCGGCAACACCGGCGTCGGGCTGGCCCTCGTCGCCCAGCTCAAGGGTTACCGCTGCGTCTTCGTGTGCCCCGACAAGGTCAGCCAGGACAAGCAGGACGTGCTGCGGGCGTACGGTGCCGAGGTGGTGGTTTGCCCGACCGCGGTCGCGCCGGAGGACCCGCGCTCCTACTACAACGTCTCCAACCGGCTGGCGAGCGAGATCCCGGGCGCGTGGAAGCCCGACCAGTACAGCAACCCGGCCAACCCGCGCTCGCACTACGAGACCACCGGGCCCGAGCTGTGGAAGCAGACCGAGGGCCGGCTCACCCACTTCGTGACGGGCGTGGGCACCGGCGGCACGATCTCCGGCATCGGCCGCTACCTGAAGGAAGCCTCCGGCGGCCGGGTGCGCGTCGTGGGCGCCGACCCGGAGGGCTCGGTCTACTCCGGGGGCACCGGCCGTCCGTACCTCGTCGAGGGCGTCGGCGAGGACTTCTGGCCGGAGACGTACGACCGGGGCATCGCCGACGAGATCGTCGAGGTCTCCGACAAGGCGTCGTTCGAGATGACCCGGCGGCTGGCCCGCGAGGAGGGGCTGCTGGTCGGCGGCTCCTGCGGCATGGCCGTGGTGGCCGCCCTCGAGGTGGCCCGCAAGGCCGGCCCCGACGACGTGGTCGTGGTGCTGCTGCCCGACGGCGGCCGGGGCTACCTGTCCAAGATCTTCAACGACCAGTGGATGGCCCGGTACGGCTTCCTCGACAACTCCGGCACCGAGCCCACCGTGGCCGACGCCCTGTCGAGCAAGCCGGGCGGCCTGCCCGAACTGGTGCACGTGCACCCCACCGAGACGGTCCGCGACGCGATCGACTACATGCGCGAGTACGGCGTCTCCCAGCTCCCGGTGCTCAAGGCAGAGCCGCCGGTGGTCACCGGCGAGGTGGCCGGCTCCATCGCGGAGAAGGACCTGCTGGACGCGCTCTTCACCGGCCAGGCGCACCTGCACGACACCATCGAGCGGCACATGGCCGCGCCGCTGCCGATGATCGGCGGCGGGCAGCCGGTGAGCGAGGCGGTGGGGCTGCTGGAGAAGTCCGACGCCGCCCTCGTGCTTGTCGACGGCAAGCCGAAGGGCGTGCTCACCCGTCAGGACCTGCTCGCCCACCTCGGCGCCCGCTGATCCGACGACGCCGCCGGAGGCGACCTCCGGCGGCGTCGCTCAGCGGCCCAGCTCTGTCGGCACCGCCACCACGTCCACGAACGCGCCCTTGCGCAGCACCGTCACCGGCAGGCGGCTGCCGATCGCCGGGCCCAGCATGAGCCGTTGCAGGCCCTGGCCGTCGCCGATCGGCCGCCCACCCGCGGAGAGGATCACGTCGCCCAGGTAGATGCCGGCCGTTCCGGCCGGGCTGCCGGGTACGACCTCCACGACGCGCAGGCCGCGCCGCTGGCCCGTACGCGCCGTCACCTCGGGCGGCAGCGGCACCGGCACCCCGGCCACACCCAGCCAGGCCCGGCGGACCCGACCGTCGGTGGTGAGGTCGTCGATGATCTGCCGGGTGGTGCTGTTGATCGGCACCGCGAGCCCGAGCCCGTACCCGGCGACCGCCGTGTTCACGCCGATCACCCGGCCGGCCGAGTCCGCCAGCGCCCCGCCCGAGTTGCCCGGGTTCAGCGCGGCGTCGGTCTGGATGACGTCCTCGATGAGCCGCGTCACCCGGCCGTCGCGGGCCGGCAGCGAGCGGCCCAGGCCGGAGACGACACCGGCGGTCACGGAGCCCGCCAACCCCATGGGGTTGCCGACGGCGACCACCAGTTGGCCGATCCGCAGCCCGTCCGCGTCGCCCAGCTCGACGGGCGGCACCGTGGTCTCGTCGACGCGGAGCACGGCGAGGTCCGACAGCGGGTCGGCGCCGACCACCCGGAACCGGGCCTCGGTGCCGTCCCCGAACGTCGCGACGCCGTCCCGCGCGCCCTGCACCACGTGTGCGCTGGTCAGGAGGAGGCCGTCGGTGCCCACGGTGACCGCGGAGCCGGCGCCGGCCCCGCGCGCGGTCCGCACCGACAGAGCGGCCACGCTGGGCAGCACCCGGGCCGCCACGGTCGTGACCACCTGGGAGTACGCGTCCAGAGCGGCGGCCTCGGCCCGCTCCGGCGCGGTGTGCTCGGTGTCCATGACACTGGCAACGCCTCCGGATCGACGGCCATGCCCGGCGGGCCTCCGCTCAGAGCGAACGCCGGCCGGTGGCGCAAGATCCGCGCAACTTCCCTGAACTAGTGGCATCGAGGGGCGACGGAGGCCACTACGTCCCGAAAGTTGCGCGGATCTTGGTGTCGAGCGCGCGCCTGCGTGCGGCACTGGTTCCGGCGTGCCAGCCCCGCCGGCCTAGAGCGGGCGGGCGTAGCGGAGCTGGACCGTGACCACGGAGCCGATCAGGTCCTCCCGCTCGGTCCCCGTCGGCGTCCAACCGCCCCGCTCGTAGAAGCGCCGAGCGGACACGTTGCCCGTGAGGACCCACAGCGCGGCGCGCCGCCAGCCCCGCTTCCGCATGCCGTTCAGCGCGTCGATCATCAGCTCGCGTCCCGTCCCGCGGCCCCGCTCGGCCGGGTCGAGGTGGATGGCGTTCAGCAGCCCGGTGGCCGGGTCGCCCTCGTCGTCCGGGCCCACGTAGGTGAAGCCGACCAGCTCACCGTCCCGTTCGGCGACGGTCATGAGGTGGTCGTCGCGCTCCCAGCCCCACCGCTCGACCCAGTAACGGCCCATCGCGTCGGGAGTCGGCTCGACGAGCGCCTCGGGCGGCAGGAAGGGCGAGTACGTGGCCACGCGGGAGCGCTGGTGAAGCGCGCCGACCGCCATCAGGTCCTCGGCGGTGGCCGGACGGAGCGTGATCGTCACCCGGCCGAGGCTACCCGCCGTGGCGGAACCTGAACGGTCATCAGGTCCTCGGCGATCACCAGGTCGCCGTCGAAGTGCGCCCGGGCCTCGTCGAGGAACCGGCGCGGGTCGGCGTACCGCTGGGAGAAGTGGGTGAGCACGAGCCGGCGTACGCCCGACTCGGCCGCCACCCGCGCGGCCTGGCCCGCCGTGAGGTGGCCGACCTCGGCGGCGAGCGCGGCCTCCGACTCGAGGAACGTCGACTCGACGACCAGCAGGTCGGCGTGTTCGGCGAGGGCGTACACCGCGTCGCAGAGGCCGGTGTCCATCACGAAGGCGAACCGCTGCCCCGGACGGGGGACGCTCACCTCGTCCCGGGTGACGCGGCGGCCGTCGAGGTCGAGGTGGCCGGCGCGGATCAGCTCCCCGACAGCGGGACCGGAGATGCCGTACGCGGCCAGCTTCTCCGGCAGCATCCGGCAGCCGTCCGGCTCGACGAGGCGGTAGCCGTACGTCTCGATGGGGTGCCGCAGCCGGCGGGCCTCCAGGGTGCCGCAGCGCAGCGCGATCCGCTGCCCGTCGGCGTCGATCGGCTCGACGCGCAGCTCGGCCGTCTCGTAGAAGCTCGTGGCGTGCCGCAGGCGGGCGAAGAACTCCGCGCCACCGGCCGGGAAGTGCACGGCCACCGGGTGCGGCACCCGGTCCAGGGAGAGCCGTTGGATGGTGCCGGGCAGGCCGAGGCAGTGGTCGCCGTGGAAGTGGGTGACGCAGATCCGGGTCAGGTCCGTCGCGGTGACCGTGGTGTGCAGGAGCTGCCGCTGGCTGCCCTCGCCCGGGTCGAAGAGGATCACCTCGTCGTCCCAGCGCAGCACGTACCCGTTGTGGTTGCGCTGCCGGGTCGGCGCCTGGCTGGCCGTCCCGAGCACCACCAGCTCGCGCATCGACACGGGGGCCTCCGGCGGGTCGTCCGGCTCGGGCCGGAACAGAAAGCGACCCCCGGGGTTTCCGCGCTCGCGCGCGGGCCGGCTGGACTGTGGCCGGCACCCCGGGGGTCGGGTGGCTGTCGTGGATTCGCCGCACCGCTGCCACACGGTCTCGACGATGGTGCCTGAGCCCGCCTCGCGGCGGACGGTTCTACTGTCGAGGACAGCGGCTAGCGGACAGCCACCTCACGAGTCCGATTGCTATACAAGTCTGGACCACCTCCTTTCCCGTGTACCGCCACGCTATCCACTCGCCGAGGGGCCCGGCAACGGATTTCGATCACACGGCGGTGGGAATGCGGTGCCGCCCGCGGCGCGGGGCCACGGGCGGCGGGCGCTGACCGGGTCGCTCAGCCGGCCGTGCGGGCCACGCCCACCGGGCAGCTCAGCCCGTCTCTTCACTCACTCATCACCGGATTGGGGGCCGCGGCCGAACCGTCGGACCTCCTGGGGCCAGCCGCATGCTTCCGCGAGCTTGCCGGCCCACATCCGGGCCGTCTCCTCATCGGCCACGTCCACCACGGTCAGCCCGCCCAGCCACTCCTTGGTTTCGGCGTAGGGCCCGTCGGCGAACATCAACGTGCCGCTCGTGGCGTCGGCACTGAAGACGGGGCCGTCCTCCTCCAGGCCCCCGGCGAACACGTACGCCCCGGCCGCCTTGATCTCGTCCACGACCGCCCTGGCGAGTGGCCCGCGCTCGCGGAACCACTCCGCAGTGTGGTCACCCACCCACTGCTGGTTGAAGTAGATGAGGTACTCGGCCATGTCCGCTCCTTCGTCTCGGCAGACCTTCGTCTGCCCCCACCTCTGCTACGAACGGCGCCGGGCGGATACGACACCTCAGGCGGCAGATCTCCACCTCGATGTAGGCGGGGGAGCGGTGGACCGGCTCTGTCCGAGCGATCTAGTGAAGGTCGGACGGCACCCGGGCCACGCCCACCGGGCAGCTCAGCCCGTTGGGGCCGTGGTTGCAGTACCCGTTGGGGTTCTTCGTGGGCGCCAGGTACTGCTGGTGGTAGTCCTCGGCCAGGTAGTACGAGCCCAGCCGGTCGATCTCGGTGGTGATCTCACCCTTGCCGGCGCGGGCCACGATCGGCGCGAACGCGTCACGGGAGGCGATCGCGGTGGCCAGCTGCTCGTCGGTGGTCGCGTAGATCGCCGACCGGTACTGCGTACCCACGTCGTTGCCCTGGCGCATGCCCTGGGTCGGGTCGTGGTTCTCCCAGAAGACCTTCAGCAGGTCCTCGTAGCTGATCTTGGAGGGGTCGTAGACCACCTGGACGGCCTCGGCGTGCCCGGTCATCCCCGAGCAGACCTCCTCGTACGTCGGGTTCGGCGTGTAGCCGCCCGCGTAGCCCGCCGAGGTGGTGATCACGCCGGGCAGGGTCCAGAACAGCCGCTCGGCTCCCCAGAAACACCCCATGCCGAAGACGGCCACCTGGCTGCCCTCGGGGAACGGGCCCTTCAGGGGGGTGCCCAGCACCTCGTGCCGGTCGGCGACCGGCATCGCGATCGGGCGGCCCGGCAGGGCCTGGTCGGGGGAGATCATCTCGGCCTTCATGCGGCGAAGGAACACGGTGGGACTCCTCTCGTGGCTTTCCCAGCCTGTGCAACACCGCCGGGTGCCCCATCCTTACCCGCTGGGCCCCGGCTCAGGCGGGCGCGCGGCTCAGCCGGGCGTGCGGCTCAGGCGGGCGCGAGCGCGGCGGTGACCCGGGCCGCGAACTCCTGCGCCTCGGCGTCGTCGGCGTAGCGGGTGCGGGGCCAGAAGAAGCCGCGCAGGCCGTCGCCCTTCGTCCGCGGGACGACGTGGGTGTGCAGGTGTGGCACCGACTGGGATACCTTGTTGTTCATCGCCACGAAGGTCCCACCGGCGCCCAGACCGGCCTCGACCGCCACGGCGAGCCGCTGCACCAGGCCGAAGTAGCCGGGCAGGGACGCCGGCGGCAGGTCGGCGAGCGTCACGAGGTGGGTGCGCGGCACCACCAGGACGTGGCCCTTGAACACGGGCCGGGTGTCGAGGAAGGCGACTCCGTCCGGCTCGTCGGCCACCCGGAACGCGGGCACCTCACCCGCCACGATCCCGCAGAACACACACCCGGCCACCCGACCAGGCTATGTCGAGCCCGCGGCCGCCGCGCGCCGCCCCGGCCGGGGCCCCTGCTTGATCCACACCGGATCCCGGATGTGGCGGCATCCCGCGCGTCCGGACACCGCCACATCGGCGAATCGGAGTCGATCAAGCAGCGCGCCGACGTGACGCACCCCGGGTTGCGCCCGGTCGGCGGGGGTCGCGGACTAACGTCACGGGAATGAGTCACGGCTTCGAGACGCTCGCCATCCACGCCGGCCAGGACCCCGAGGCCCGCACCGGCGCGGTGATCCCACCCATCTTCCAGACCAGCACGTACGCGCAGGACGCCGTCGGCGCGCCGCGGCTCGGCTACGAGTACAGCCGATCCGGCAACCCGACCCGGGACGCGCTCCAGGAGTGCCTGGCGGCGCTGGAGGGCGGGCCGGTCGGCCTGGCCTTCGCCAGCGGGCTCGCGGCCGAGGACACCCTGCTGCGTACCGTCTGCAAGCCCGGCGACCACGTGGTCATCCCGGACGACGCGTACGGCGGCACCTACCGGCTCTTCGCCCGGGTGGTGGAGCGGTGGGGCCTGGAGTTCACCCCGGCCAAGGTCTCCGACCCGGCCGCGATCCGGGCCGCGATCCGCCCGGGCAGCACGAAGATCGTCTGGGTCGAGACGCCGACCAACCCGCTGCTCGGCATCGCCGACATCGCGGCCCTGGCCGCCGTGGCGCACGACGCGGGCGCCCTGCTCGTGGTGGACAACACCTTCGCCTCGCCGTACCTCCAGCAGCCGCTCGCGCTGGGCGCGGACGTGGTGGTGCACTCGACGACCAAGTACATCGGCGGCCACTCCGACGTGGTCGGCGGGGCGCTGATCGCCGCCGACGCGGGCCTCGGTGAGGAGCTGCGCTACCACCAGAACGCCATGGGCGCGATCAACGGCCCGTTCGACGCCTGGCTCACCCTCCGCGGCATCAAGACCCTGGGCGTACGGATGGACCGGCACTGCGACAACGCCGAGCGGCTGGCCGCGTACCTCGACGGGCACGCGAAGGTGTCCCAGGTGATCTACCCGGGCCTGCCGTCGCACCCGGGCCACGAGGTGGCGGCGAAGCAGATGCGCCGGTTCGGCGGCATGATCTCGTTCCGCGCCGCGGGCGGCGAGGAGCACGCCGTGGAGATCTGCAACCGGGCCACGCTCTTCGTGCTCGCCGAGTCCCTCGGCGGCGTGGAATCCCTGATCGAGCACCCCGGCCGGATGACACACGCAAGCGCTGCGGGCTCACCGCTTGAAGTTCCCGCCGATCTCGTGCGACTGTCTGTCGGCATCGAGACGGTCGACGACCTGCTCGCCGATCTGGAGCAGGCGCTGGGCTGACCGCTGGCTGGGGAGGGTGGCCGTGCAGGACATCATGCCGACCTGGGTCGGGGCGACCGCCAAGCAGATCGCCCGGGGCGTACGCCGCGGCGACGTCTCCGCCACCCAGGTCGTCGCGGACCACCTCGACCACATCGCCCGGGCCGACGCCGACCTCGCCGCGTTCCGCACGGTACGCGGCGGGGAGGCGATCACCGAGGCGGAGAAGGTCGACGAGCAGGAGGACCTCGCCAACCTCCCGCTGGCCGGTGTGCCGGTGGCGGTGAAGGAGAACACGCCCGTCGCCGGCCTGCCCACCTGGAACGGCTCCGCCGCGGTGCGTACGCCGGTGGCCGAGGCCGACCACGAGGTGGTCCGCCGGCTGCGCGGCGCCGGCGCGGTGATCATGGGAGTGACCCGGATGCCGGAACTCGGCCTCTGGGGTCTCACCGACGACGACACCGGCGTGACCCGCAACCCGTGGGACCTCCGCCGCACCCCGGGCGGCTCCTCGGGCGGCGCGGCGGCCGCGGTGGCCGCCGGGCTGGTGCCGATCGCCCACGGCAACGACGGTCTCGGCTCGATCCGCATTCCGGCCGCCTGCTGCGGGCTCATCGGGCTCAAGCCGGGCCGGGGCGTGGTGCCGTGCCAACTCGGCGCCGACGACTGGTTCGGCCTCACCGAGCACGGGATGCTCAGCACCACGGTCGCGGACGCGGCCGTGGGCTTCTCGGTGCTGGCCGGGCGCCGCCCGGAGAAGCTGGTGCCCCCGCAGCGGCTGCGGGTCGGCGTCTCCCTCCGCTCGCCGGTGCGCGGCGTGTCGCCCGACGCGCCCAACCGCGACGCGGTCGCCGCCGCGGGCCGGCTGCTCGCCGCCGCCGGCCACGACACGGTGCCGGCCGACCCGGTCTACCCGACCCGCCTGGGGCTGCAGGGGATCGCCACCTGGTTCGCGGCGGCGGCCGCGGACGTCGCGGCGGCCGGCATCGACCGGCGCACCCTGCAACGGCGCAGCCGCCGGCACGTCGCGCTCGGCGAGTGGGCGCAGCGACGGGGGTACGTGCGGGAGGCCGACCGGCTCGCGTGGCGGGACCGCTCCGTCGGCTTCTTCTCCGACCACTCCGTGGACCTGCTGCTCACCCCGGCGCTGGCGGGCCGGCCGCCGGAGGCGGCCGGCTGGTCGACGCGCTCCTGGCGGGCCAACATGGCGGCCAACATCCGGTACGCCCCGTACGCGGCGCCGTGGAACATCGCGGGCTTGCCGTCCATCGTGGTGCCGGTCGGGCGGCGCCCCGACGGCCTCCCGGTCGCCGCGCAGCTGGTCGGGCCGCCCGGCTCGGAGCTGCTGCTGCTCGGTGTGGCCGGCCAGTTCGAGATGGCCGCCCCGTGGTCCCGGCACGCGCCCGGCTATCCGCGCGTCGGCACGGGGTCGCCCGCCGTGGCGTGATCCGCTGGCGGCCCGGGCGACCCAACCCCGGTCCCGGGGCGTCGCCGCCGGGCGTCACCGGGGCTGGTGGCACGATCGGGGCATGACGGATCTGGTCGGTCTCGCCGACGTACAGGCCGCGCGGGAGCTGCTCGCCGGCGTCACCCGGACCACCCCGCTGGAGCCCTCCCGGCCGCTCAGCGCGGCCCTCGGCGGGCCGACGTGGCTCAAGTGCGAGAACCTCCAGCGCGCCGGCTCGTACAAGGTGCGCGGCGCGTACGTGCGGATCTCCCGGCTGTCGGAGGAGGAGCGGGCGCGCGGTGTGGTGGCGGCGAGCGCCGGCAACCACGCCCAGGGGGTGGCGCTCGCCGCGGGCCTGGTCGGCACTCACGCCACGGTCTTCATGCCGGTGAACGCGCCGCTGCCGAAGGTCGCCGCCACCAAGGGGTACGGCGCGCAGGTCGAGCTGGTCGGCAACACGGTCGACGAGTCGTTGGTGGCGGCGCAGACCTTCGCCGAGCGGACCGGGGCCGTCCTGATCCATCCCTTCGACCACCGGGACGTGATCGCCGGGCAGGGCACCGTGGCGCTGGAGATCCTCGAGCAGTGCCCGGAGGTGAAGACGATCATCACGGGTGTGGGCGGCGGCGGGCTCGTCTCCGGTATCGCGGTGGCGGCCAAGGCGCTGCGCCCGGACGTCCGGGTCATCGGCGTCCAGGCGGTGGGGGCGGCCGCGTACCCGCCGTCGCTGCTCGCGGGGGAACCGGTGCGACTGCCCGCGTTCACCACCATCGCCGACGGCATCGCGGTCGGCCGGCCGGGTGACCTCACGTTCACCCACGTGCGCAAGCTGGTGGACGAGGTGGTCACCGTCTCCGAGGAGGACATCTCCCGGGCGCTGCTCATGCTGCTGGAGCGCGGCAAGCAGGTGGTGGAGCCGGCCGGCGCGGTCGGCGTGGCGGCGCTGCTGGCCGGGGTCGTGGAGGTGGAGGCACCGGTCGTGGCGGTGCTCTCCGGCGGCAACATCGACCCGCTGCTGATGCTGCGTGTGATCGAGCACGGTCTCGCGGCGGCCGGCCGCTACCTGCGCTTCACGGTGCGCTGCTCGGACCGGCCCGGCCAGCTCGCCTCGCTGCTCGGCGAGATCGCGGAGCACCGGGCGAACGTCGTGGACGTGGTGCACCAGCGGGCCCACCCGCACCTGCACCTCGGCGAGGTCGAGGTGGCGCTCTCGGTCGAGACGCGCGGTGTGGAGCACTCGGACACGCTCATCAGCGCCCTGCGGGCGAGTGGCTATCAGGTGGTTTTCGCGGGCGAGGCGTGACACCGGGCGGTGCCACGCCTCGCGCGGAACGACAGGGGTGCGGGCCGCGGGCGGACCGCAGCGATCGGGCTCAGCCGGAGAACGGCTCGAAGCTGACCACGGTCACCTTGATGTCGGCGCCGCTCGGCGCCGTGTAGGTGCAGGTCTGCCCCGCCCGGCCGCCCAGGATGGCCTTGCCGAGCGCCGACTCGGGGCTGTAGACGGTCATGTCGGTGGTGGATGCGATCTCGCGGGAACCGAGCAGGAAGGTCTCGGTGTCGTCCTTGTCGTCGTCGAAGTAGATCGTCACCACCATGCCGGGCGCGACCGCGTCGGCGGACGGCGCCTCGCCGACCTTGGCCGTGCGCAGCAGTTCCTGGAGGTAGCGGATGCGCCCCTCGGCCTTGCCCTGCTCCTCGCGGGCGGCGTGGTAGCCGCCGTTCTCCCGCAGGTCGCCCTCCTCGCGCCGCGCGTTGATCTCGGCGGCGATGACCGGCCGGTTGGCGATGTGCTCGTCGAGCTCGGCCTTGAGTCGGTCGTAAGCGTCCTGCGACAGCCAGGTGGCGGGCGCCTCGTTGCCAGTGGACACAGGCGGTCTCCTCAGTTGTGCGTGGCTGGCTGACAGGTGAACTTCCAAATTACCAGTGCGGTACGACACGAGGTGGCGACGATCACCAGGAGTGCCGGCCCCGGTACGGGTGACGCCGGGCCGGGGCTCCCTGCTCCGGGTGGGTCGCGCGCGTCAGGCCGGGGGCCGGCAGCGCAGCACCTCGCCGATGAAGGGCCGGCCCGTCGTCGTCAGCCGATGCTGCGCGGTGACGTGCCGCTCGCCGGGCGCCGCCGACACGGTGACCTGCTCCCGGGCCACCTCGCTGCCGGCGCGGTCCCGGGCACGGAGCAGGCAGACCGCCGACCCGCCGGAGGGCACGGTCACCCGGAAGTCGACCCGTACCTGGGTGTCCGTGATGTCCGTGTACGTGATGACCTGGACGTCGTAGTTCGGATCGCCGTACTGCCGGTAGAGGCGGACCGCGATCAGACTGAGCGCGGCCAGCAGGACGACCAGCGCCGCCGCGGCGATCACCTTCGGGCGGCGCCGGCCCGACTCTCGGCGGCGGCCGTACCGCCCGGGCGGGAAGACGGGCGCTCCCGAGGGAATTGTGGCGTGCGTCTCGCTCACCGGCGGGTATCTCCTGGCGTTGTTGTCGGCGGCATCGGCAAGAATGGCTCTGTCCATTCTCCCAGCCCGGCTCCGTGCCAATCATGGCAGGTCGGCCGACGGAGGTGACCGTCCGGCCGATCAGCGGGCGGGAGGATTCCGGCAGGTCAGCGGCCCGTGGCGGGCCGCCCCGGCCGACCCAGACGAGGAGTGCCGAAGTTGGCAGAACAGCTACGCCTCATGGCCGTCCACGCGCACCCGGACGACGAATCCAGCAAGGGCGCCGCCACCATGGCGAAGTACGTCGCGGAGGGCGTGGAGGTCCTCGTCGTGACGTGCACCGGGGGCGAGCGCGGCAGCGTGCTCAACCCGAAGCTCGACCGGCCCGACGTGTGGGCCAACATCGCGGAGATCCGCCGCGGCGAGATGGACGCCGCGCGCGCGATCCTCGGCGTCGAGCAGGCCTGGCTCGGCTTCGTCGACTCCGGGCTCCCGGAGGGCGACCCGCTGCCCCCGCTGCCCGAGGGGTGCTTCGCCCTGCAGGACGTCGACGTGGCCGCCGGCCCGCTGGTGCGGCTCATGCGTGAGTTCCGCCCGCACGTGGTGACCACGTACGACGAGCGGGGCGGCTACCCCCACCCCGACCACATCATGTGCCACAAGGTCACCGTGGCGGCCTTCGACGCGGCCGGCGACCCGGAGCGCCACGCCGACCTCGGCGAGCCCTGGCAGCCGCTCAAGCTCTACTACGACGTGGGCTTCTCCAAGGGCAAGATCATGGCGCTGCACGAGGCGATGCTCGCGGCGGGGCTCGAGTCGCCCTACCTCGACTGGCTCAAGCGCTGGGAGGAGAACCCGGACGAGGTGCGCCCGGAGGTCACCACGCGGGTGGAGTGCGCGCAGTACTTCCCGGTCCGCGACGACGCGCTGCGCGCCCACGCCACCCAGGTCGACCCGGACGGCTTCTGGTTCCGGGTGCCCATGGAGGTCCAGCAGCGCGCCTGGCCGACCGAGGACTTCCACCTGGCCCGTTCGCTGGTCGACAGTCCGCTGCCCGAGTCGGACCTCTTCGCCGGGGTACGCGAGACGGCCCGTGCCCGCTGACCCGATCCGGCGCTACGCTGGTCAGGACCCGCACTTCGGAGGAATGCCATGCTGACCGCTGCCCAGGTGCTCGCGGAGAACAACTTCGGGGACACCCGCACGGGTGGCCTGGCCGGCCCGATGGGCCTGTTCCTCATCCTGGTGCTGAGCGCCGCGACCGTTCTGCTCATCCGCAACATGAACTCCCGGCTGCGACGGCTGCCCGACCGGTTCCCCGCACAGGGGCGGCCGGGCGAGCCGGGTCGGACGGACGCGGTCGTCGCCGATCCGACAGACGGGACCGGCCGACAGGATTCATCCCCGGAATCTCCCACCGGCCCCCAGCAGCACCGGAACGGGTAGTCCCCGCGTGATTCACGCCGAACCCCACCGCCGACCCCTGTTGCGGCCATCGGGTTTGGCTTAGCCTTCCGCCGGGGGGACCAAAAGTCCCCGAGCCGTGCGCGGGAGGGGGCGCCGATGACCACTACAGCAGCGGCTGCCCGTCGCACGGCCGACCGGCCGGCCCACGGAGCGGGTCGGTGACCTCCGGCAGGGCCGACGAGCAGGCCGACCGGCTGGGGTTGCGCGGCACTCCGCCACGCGTGCTCGTGCTCACCGCCGCGGTCACCGTGACGGCCCTCGTCGCCTCCGCCGTCGGGTTGAGCCTCCCCTCGGGGCTGCCCGCCGACGACGCGATCCCCGCCCCGGTCCGCTACGGCATCGCGGTCGCCGTCCTGGGCGTGGCCCAGCTGGCCCGGCTGCGGTTCCGCGCCGGCGCCGGCATGGTCAGCATCACGTGGGGCGAGGCCGCCCTGATCATCTGCCTGCACCTGGCGCCGGCCGGCTGGCTGCCCTCGGCCACCCTGCTCGGCGCCGGGCTCGCCTGGTCGGCGCTCTCCGCGTTCGGCGAGCGCCGGCCGGTACTGGAGATCGTGCGCATCGCGGCGTCGCTGTCCGCCGCGTCCGCGCTCGCCGTGGCGGTCACCACGGCCGTCGGGCGGCCCTTGCTGGCCGCCCCCACCCCCGCGCTGGCCGCCGCCGTGGTCGCCGGATCGGTGACGTACCTGCTGGTCACCGCCTGGCTCAGCGGCGTCACGCTGGGCGTACGCAGCGGCGTGCCGATCGGGCCGCCCGTGCTCGCGGCGCTGCGGGGCAAGCTGCTGATGTTCGTGGGCAACGTGGCGGTGGGCCTCGTCGTGGTCACGCTGCTGGAGATCGACCCGCGCTGGCTGCTGCTGCTCCCGCCTCCGCTCTGGCTGCTCCAGCAGACCTACCGGCAGCGGCTGCGGGCCGACCAGGAGCGCCGCACCTGGCGGAGCTTCGCCGAGGCGACCGCCGCGCTCAACCAGCTCGACGAGCGGGGCGTCGCGGGCGCCGCCGTGAGCGGGGCGCTCGCCCTGTTCCACGCGGAACTCGTGGACGTCGACGTGGCCCGCGGTGACGGGCGCTGGCAGCGCTACCGCGGTGACGCCGCGGGCGGCCTCGTCGAGCGGGAGGTCACCGGGTCGCCGCCCGCGGAGCCCGACGAGCACGAACTCGTACGCCCGCTCACGGTCGGCAGCGTGTCCGTCGGCCGGCTGCGGGTGCGCTTTCCCCGGTCGGCGCCCCCGAACGGGCGGGAGCGGGACGCCATGGCCGCGTTCGGGGACGCCCTCGCCGCGGCGCTGCACGACGCGGCGACGCACCGCGAGCTGCGGATGGTCACGGCCCGGTCGTCGTACGAGGCGGTGCACGACCCGCTCACCGGTCTGATCAACCGGGCAGCCATGCTCAGCAAGGGCGACCAGGCGCTGCGGCAGCTCGCCCACGACCACCCCGTGGCGTTGCTGCTGCTCGACATCGACCAGTTCAAGGAGGTCAACGACACCCTCGGGCACGCGGCCGGTGACCAGCTGCTCCGGCTGGCCGCCAACCGGCTCGGCACGATGGCGCGCTCGGGTGACCTGCTGGGCCGGCTCGGCGGCGACGAGTTCGCGCTGCTGCTGACGTCGGTCCCGGTGATCGGCGACCGGGCCGCGCCGACGGCGTACGCGCTGCGCCAGGCCCGCGAGATCGCCGAGCGGCTCGCGGCGCCGACCGAGGTGGCCGGGGTGCGGATGTCCGTCGAGGTCTCCGTCGGCGTGGTGGTGGCCGACGCCGGCACCGCCGACCTGACCGAGCTGCTGCGCCGGGCCGACATCGCCATGTACCAGGCCAAGGAGGGCGGCGGGAACGTCGCCGCGTACGACAGCACCCGGGACGCGGCGAGCACCGACCAGCTGGCCCTGCTGGCCGAGCTGCGCGAGGCGCTCGAGGTGGACGACCAGCTCGTCCTGGCGTTGCAGCCGGCCGTCGACCTGGCCACCGGCGCCCCCACCGGCGTGGAGGCGCTCATCCGCTGGCGGCACCCGCGGCGCGGCTGGCTCGGCCCCGTCGACTTCATCCGGCCCGTGGAGAACAGCGAGCAGCTCGGCACGTTCACCCGGTACGTGCTCGACAAGGCGCTCGCGGTCGCCGCCGGCTGGGCCCGCGAGGGGCTCGACATCCCGATCTCGGTCAACCTCTCGGCGCGCAGCCTGCTCGACCCGCGCCTGCCCGGCGAGATCGGCGAGGCGCTGCGTCGCCACCAGGTGCCGGCGCACCGGCTTGTGCTCGAGATCACCGAGACGGTGGTGATGAGCGAGCTGGAGGTCATCGACGAGGTGCTGGCCACGCTCCGGTCGATGGGCGTGCAGCTCGCGGTGGACGACTTCGGCACCGGCTTCTCGTCGTTGACCTTCCTCACCCGGATCGCCGTCGACGAGCTGAAGGTGGACCGCTCGTTCGTGCTCAAGATGGCGGACTCGCCGGAGGCGGCTGCGATCGTCCGGACCACCGTGGGTCTCGCGCAGGAGCTGGGGCTGCGGGTGGTGGCCGAGGGCGTGGAGACCGCCGAGCAGCGCAGCGCCCTGGCCGAGCTGGGCTGCACGGCCGCCCAGGGCTACCACTTCTTCAAGCCCATGCCGGCCGACAAGATCGGCGCCGTCCTCGGCACCCTCCTGGACGAGGCGCGCCCCAACGTCTTCCCGCTGCGCGCCGACGGCGCCTGAAGATCGCCGCGACTCCAGCGGGCGTCCCCGGGGGTGGTTATGGTCGTCGGGTGAACCGACTCGCCGACGCCACGAGCCCGTACCTGCTCCAGCACGCCGACAATCCGGTCGACTGGTGGCCGTGGTGCGAGGAGGCGTTCGCCGAGGCGCGGCGGCGTGATGTGCCCGTCATCATCTCCGTCGGGTACGCCGCCTGCCACTGGTGCCACGTCATGGCGCACGAATCGTTCGAGGACGAGTCGGTCGCCGCGCTCATGAACGGCGACTTCGTCTCGATCAAGGTGGACCGGGAGGAGCGCCCCGACGTCGACGCCGTCTACATGACGGCCACCCAGGCCATGACCGGCCAGGGCGGCTGGCCGATGACCGTCTTCGCCGCCCCGGACGGCACCCCCTTCTTCTGCGGCACCTACTTCCCGAAGCCGAACTTCGTCCGGCTGCTCCAGTCGGTCACCACCGCGTGGCGGGACCAGCGGGACGACGTGCTGCGCCAGGGCGCCGCCGTGGTGGAGGCCATCGGTGGAGCCCAGGCCGTCGGCGGCCCCACCGCGCCGCTGGAGGCCCCGTTGCTCGACGCGGCGGCCGAGCAGCTCGCCAGCGAGTACGACGAGAGGAACGGGGGCTTCGGCGGCGCCCCGAAGTTCCCGCCGCACATGAACCTGCTCTTCCTGCTGCGGCACCACCAGCGCACCGGCTCGGCCCGGAGCCTGGAGATCGTCCGGCACACCTGCGAGGCCATGGCCCGGGGCGGCATCTACGACCAGCTCGCCGGCGGTTTCGCCCGCTATTCCGTGGACGCGCACTGGACCGTGCCGCACTTCGAGAAGATGCTCTACGACAACGCGCTGCTGCTGCGGACGTACACCCAGCTCTGGCGCCTGACCGGCGACCGGCTGGCCCGGCGCGTGGCCCGGGACACCGCACGGTTCCTCGCCGACGAGCTGCACCGGGCCGGCGAGGGCTTCGCCTCCGCGCTGGACGCCGACACCCAGGGCGTCGAGGGCCTCACCTACGTGTGGACCCCGGCCCAGCTCGTGGAGGCGCTCGGCGAGGAGGACGGCCGGTGGGCCGCCGACCTGTTCGAGGTGACCGACTCCGGCACCTTCGAGCACGGCACCAGCGTGCTGCGACTGGCCCGGGACGTCGACGACGCCGACCCGGAGATCCGGGCCCGCTGGCAGGCCGTCGTCGCCCGGCTGCTGGCCGCGCGGGACACCCGGCCGCAGCCGGCCCGGGACGACAAGGTGGTGGCCGCCTGGAACGGGCTGGCGATCACCGCGATCGCCGAGTTCCAGCAGGTGGCCGCGAGCTGCGCGAGCGCGGACGACGAGGACGCCAACCTCATGGACGGCGTCCTCATCGTGAGCGACGGCGCGATGCGCGACGCCGCCGAGCACCTGGCCAGCAGGCACATCGTGGACGGGCGGCTGCGCCGGGTCTCCCGCGACGGCGTGGTCGGCGAGCCGGCCGGCGTCCTGGAGGACTACGGCAGCGTGGCCGAGGCGTTCTGCGCGATGCACCAGCTCACGGGCGAGGGGCGGTGGCTGGACCTGGCCGGGCGGCTGCTCGACGTCGCGTTGGAGCGGTTCGCCGCGCCGGGCGGGGGCTTCTACGACACGGCCGACGACGCCGAGCGGCTGGTCGCCCGGCCCGCGGACCCCACCGACAACGCCACGCCGTCCGGCCGTTCGGCGCTCGTCGCCGCGCTCGTGACGTACGCGGCGCTCACCGGCGAGACCCGGTACCGGGAGGCGGCCGAGGCGGCCCTGGGCACCGTCGCGCCGATCGTGGGCCGGCACGCCCGCTTCACCGGGTACGCGGCGACCGTCGGCGAGGCGCTGCTGTCCGGGCCGTACGAGATCGCCGTGGTGACCGACCAGCCGGCCGGCAAGCCGCTGCTCGCCGCCGCGCACCGGCACGCCCCGCCCGGGGCGGTGGTCGTGGCGGGCCGGTCCGACCAGCCGGGGGTGCCGCTGCTCGCCGACCGGCCGATGGTCGACGGGCGGCCCACGGCGTACGCCTGCCGGGGTTTCGTCTGCGACCGCCCGGTCACCGACGTGGTGGATCTGGTCGCCCAGCTTGGTGGCCGGTAACGGGCGCGGTCGGCCGCCCCGATAGGCTGGCGGCGCTATGGATTCCCGTACCGGTCTGCCCGTTGTCGGCATGGTGGGCGGCGGCCAGCTCGCCCGAATGACCCACCAGGCCGCGATCGCCCTCGGCCAGTCGCTGCGCGTCCTCGCGCTGGCCCCCGACGACGGCGCCGCGCTGGTGGCCGCCGACGTCCAGTACGGCGATCACACCGATCTCGCCGCGCTGCGCACCTTCGCGAAAGGCTGCGACGTGGTCACCTTCGACCACGAGCACGTGCCGAACGAGCACGTGCGCACGCTCGCCGCGGAAGGCGCGAAGCTCTACCCGCCCGCGGAGGCCCTCCGCTACGCCCAGGACAAGCGGGCCATGCGGGAGCGGCTCACCGAGCTGGGCGCCCCGGTGCCGGCCTGGCGGCCGGTGGGGGAGCCGGACGAGCTGGTGAGCTTCGGCGCCGAGGTGGGCTGGCCGGTCGTGCTCAAGGCGGCCCGCGGCGGCTACGACGGCCGGGGCGTCTGGATGGTGACCGACGCGGCGCACGCCGCCGAGCTGGCGGCCACGCTGCTCGCGGGCGGCACCGAGCTGATCGTCGAGGAGCGGGTGCCGCTGCGCCGGGAGCTGGCCGTGCAGGTCGCCCGGTCGCCGTTCGGGCAGGTGGCCGCGTACCCGGTGGTCGAGACCGTGCAGGTCGACGGCATCTGCGTCGAGGTGCTGGCCCCGGCACCGGACCTGCCCGAGGACCTGGCGGTCGCCGCCCAGCAGCTCGCCATCGACCTGGCCACCTCGCTCGGCGTGGTGGGGCTGCTCGCGGTCGAGCTGTTCGAGGTGGTCGACGCGTCCGGCCGGCCGGGCATCGTGGTCAACGAGCTGGCGATGCGGCCGCACAACTCGGGGCACTGGACGATCGAGGGCGCCCGTACGTCGCAGTTCGAGCAGCACCTGCGGGCCGTGCTCGACTACCCGATGGGGGACACGTCGCTCGCCGCGCCGGTGGTCGTGATGGCGAACGTGCTCGGCGGTGAGCCGGGTGGGATCTCCATCGACGAGCGGCTTCATCACCTCTTCGCTGCCGAGCCGGGCGCCAAGGTGCACCTCTACGGCAAGCAGGTGCGGCCCGGCCGCAAGATCGGGCACGTGACGGTGCTCGGTGACGACCTGGACGACGTACGGGCGCGGGCCGCACGGGCGGCGCGCTGGCTGCGCGAGGGGCACGAGTGAGCACGGTCGGGATCATCATGGGCAGCGACTCGGACTGGCCCACCATGAAGGCTGCCGCCGAGGTCATGGACGAGTTCGGCGTGTCGTACGAGGTCGAGGTGGTCTCGGCGCACCGGACGCCCGTCAAGATGATCGACTACGGCCGGGCCGCCGCCGACCGCGGCCTCAAGGTGATCATCGCGGGGGCGGGTGGGGCCGCGGCGCTGCCCGGCATGGTGGCCTCGGTCACGCCGCTGCCGGTGATCGGCGTACCGGTGCCTCTCAAGCACCTGGACGGCATGGACTCGCTGCTCTCCATCGTGCAGATGCCGGCGGGTGTCCCGGTGGCCACCGTCTCGATCGGCAACGCCCGCAACGCCGGCCTGCTCGCCGTCCGCATCCTGGGCGCGAGCGACGCGGAACTGCGGGGCCGAATGGCCGACTACCAGGCGAGCCTGGAGCAGTTGGTCGCCGAGAAGGACGCCGCGCTGCGCGCCAGCCTCGCCTGACCGGGGCGTCTTCGCGAGCCCTGCACGCTCGCCGGCCGGCGTCGTGGCCGGTTGGGCACGTTGTCGCCCCCCGTCGCCCCGTCCCCGTCCCGTTCCCGTCCCCGTCCCGTTCCCGTCCCCGTTCCGTCGCCATCGCCGTCGCTCGGGGCCGGTCGGGCGGGCGGTCCGCTCTCGTGGCCATGAGCCCCACCCCGGTGACTCTTCGTGATTTTCGCGGCTGCCTCCGCCACTGCCTCGCGGACCCTTTGCTCTGCACCCCCATATGCACCAGTTGCGCGGCGTAACCGTCGCCGTCGACGCGAGGCCCGGTGGTCGGCGCACACTCCCTGGTCAAGGCGATGGTGCATCGAGGGGTGCAGAGCAAAGGAGGCGAGGGGGAGGGCTGGGGCCCGGAGGTTCTGGTTACGCAGGGCGACAGGACGCATGTCACCGAGCGTGAGGGCGGGAGCGCGCCAACAGCGCGCAAAAGCCCGGAGCGGGTCGCCCGTGTCACCCCACGCTCACACCGGCGTCAGCCCGACGAGGTGGCGCGACGGGCCCGCCGTGAAGCCTCCGGTCTCACCTCATGCCGCGGAGCGCCGTCTGGAGGCGTTCCTGCGCGCGGCGGCGGCGCTCGTTGCTCGCCCCGAGGACGAGCAGCAGGATGCCGACCGGGATGAGCGCCAGCCACGGCCCGAAGGCGAAGAGCGCGTGGATCGCGGTGATGGCCGTGACCGTCGCCCCAACGATCACCGGGGCCTGCTGCCGGCTCGACGACCCGAACACCAGGACGGCGACCGCGCCGAGCAGCAGCAGCACCTGCCGCAGGGTGGTCGACCCGGTCGCCAGGACGATGGCGAGGCTCGGCAGGAACGCGGCGACCAGCGCCGGGCCGTACGCCACCCAGCTGCTGAGATCCGGCCGCTGCCGCAGTTCCAGTACCCCGACGAGGAGGGCCAGAGCCGCGAACGGCAGCGTGTACGCCTCGGGCAGCGCCACCTCGGCGACCCGCATGAGGATCCACCAGGCGGTGATCTCGCAGAGCACCACCGCCCAGAACAGGATGCGGCGCTCCACCGGGCGGCGGTTGGGCCGGCTCGCCGCCACCCCGAGCACCGCACCCCAGGCGGCCAGCAGCGCGGCGATGTGCCGGGGCGAGTCGAAGGCCAGCGCCAGCGCGATGAGCGCGGCGGCGTGCCCGCTCCACTCCACGGTGGCCGCCTCGCGCTGCGCCTCCGGCCGGCGCAGTCGGGGCAGCATGGCGGCGAACACCTGCAACACGGCACCCACCGCGAGGACGCCGAACGCGGACCACACGGCGGCCAGCCCGGCGACGAGACCGGCGGTCAGCACGAAGAGCTGCCCCATCAGCGAGGCGAAGAGCCACCCGAGGATCCGGGCCCGCTGCGTGGTGCCGAACAGCGCCGCCACCGTGCCGACGCCGACCGCGCCGCCCAGGGTGAACAGGGTCAGCTCCCGGGTGGCGAGGCTGCCGGCCAGCCCCGCGCCGCCGGCTGCCAGGCCGATGGCGAACACCAGCACCCGGGCCAGGCGCAGCGACCGGGCCGGCTCGGCGAGCGGCGGTGGCGGGGTCAGCGCCAAGCCCAGCATCGAGATGGTGAAGACGGAGAGCGCGGCGAGGACGCTCGCCGGCCAGCCGCTGCCCAGCGCCGTCGGGGCGATGAGCAGCGTCACGGCGGCCCCCGGCAGCACCACGGGCACGGCGCGGGAACGCCGGCCGCCGCTGAACCCGGTGGCCGCGAGCGTCGCCGTGGCGGTGAGCAGCAGCGCGGTGAGCACGTGCGTCGGGTCGACCGCACCGGCCGGCGGATCGAGCAGCTCGGGCGGCGGGCCCTCCCAGATCCGGGCGAGCGTCCGATGCGGCTCGACGAGGGCGACCTCCAACGCCTGCGCGATCGAGGCGAGCGCCAGGGCGGTCGGCAGGGCGGCCGCGGCCAGCGCCCCGGCGGCCGGGCTCACCCGCCAGCGGCGCCGGTCCGGGTCGTCGGGCAGGCGGCGCAGGGCCCCGCCGAGCAGCACCTGCCAGCGTCGGACCGGCCGCGCCGACCCGGCCGGCGGCACGGTGGCGCCGCGCACCAGCTCGGCGAGCACGCCCAGCAGGCCCGCGGCGGCCGCGTACACCCCGACGGCCAGGTCGTTGGGGAACGCGGCGAGCGCGCTGATCGTGGCGCCGCCGGCCACCGCCACGCTGGCCCACGGCAGGTACTGCGGGACCCGCCGGCGGGCCGCGGCCACCGCCGCCAGCCCGAGACTGGACGCGGCCAGGGCGGCGGTCAGCACCACCTGCGCCGAGTGCTCGAACTCGGCGGCAAGCGCGGCCAGCGCGCCCGGGAGCGCGAGCAGTGCGGCGCCCGCCGCGGCCCCGCCGATCTGGACGAGGTGCGGCGGCATGCCCTCGGATTCGACGTCGTCGACCATCGTGCCGGCGACGTTGCGGGCGAGCGTGGCCACGACCAGGCCGATCAGCGCGATGCTGCCCAACGCGAGCGCGGTCGTCCACGGCCGGACCAGGCCGGCGCCCGCCGCGTGCAGAGCCACCACCCCGGCGACCACCGCCCGGGACAGCGCGGCCCGCGGATCCACGGAGGCCACCGCGGCCATCCCGAAGACCGTGGCCACCATGGCGCCCACGAGGACCGGCGACCACCAGTCCAGCGCGAACGCGGCGGGCGCGCCGATGGTGGCGAGCACCACGGCCGCGCCGGAGACGTCGTACCTCCACGGCGAGGGCAGCAGGATGCCCGCCGCCAGCGCGAGCAGCACCAGGGCCACCGGTGCCTGCCAGGTCGAACCCCCGGTCGGGGCGGCGGGCCACCCGGAGAGGTCACCGGCCCAGATCGGGCCGGGTGTGGCCAGCACGCCCACGCCGCCGCGCAGCGCCGTCCAGCCGGCGAGAAGACCGATCAGAAGGCCACCCACGGCGATGCCGAGGATCGGGCCGCGCCGCCACTCCTCCGGCATGGCCCGGGCCGCCACGGCGACCACGAGCACCAGCCCGGCCGCCACCACGAGCTGGCCGCCCGGAGCGAGGACGGCCGCGATCCGGGCCAGCGTGGCGATCAGGGTCGCGGTCACCGCGGCGGCGGCGAGGTCCGACCCGTCGAGCGTGAGGTCGGAGCGGCGGCCGGCGTCGATCGACGGCGCCAGGAAGACCAGCACCGCGGAGACCAGCAGCAGCGCGCCGACCCAGGCGTCGGCGACCGTCGCGCCGGGAGCGCCGAACGCGGCGGCGGTCACCACGAGCGCGCCGAGGCCGGTGCCGACCGCCAGCGGCGCCGGGATGTGCCGCTGCGAGACCTGGATGATCGCGGCGTGGCCGAGGGTCACGCAGACCGCGAGGAACGCGGCCGCGAGCACCGGGACGGTGACCTCGCGCAGGCCCGCCGGGGTGGGCGTCGAGTCGGCCCGAACGGTGGACGCCACGAAGGCGGCCACCGCCCCGGGCAGGGCGAAGGCGGCGCCGCCGGCGGCCCAGGCCGAGACGATGTCGGCCGGCGCGGGCGCGATCCGGATCCGGGGCGCCACGGCCACCAGGGCGCCGGCCGCGAAGAGCACGAGCAGGACGGCCGCGGTGAGCGCCGGTCGGGCCAGGCCGGCGCCCGCGCCGAACAGGCCCACCCCGGCCGCGCCGGCGGCATGGGCCAGCGCCGCCCGCCTCGTGCGGGCGGACAGGCCGGCCACCCCGATGCCCACGGCGGCGAGCACCATGGGCCACGGCGCGACGGCCCAGTCCAGGCCGAACGAGGCCGGCACGGCCAGCGCCGTGAGCGCGGCCCCGGCCACCGCGAACTCCCGGCGGATGTCCGTGGGAAGGGCCAGCACCGCGGCGACGGTGAGCAGGAACGCGCTGGCCGCGAGCTGCCAGGCGGCGGGCCCGACCGCGGCGGCCAGCTCGGCGGAGTGCCGGTCGAGATCGGCGGCCCACGCGGGCAGCGCGGCGCGTACCGGGGCCACGCCGGCGCGCAGCGCGCCCCCGGCCACCACGAGGCCGCTGACCGTGAGGGCCACGGCCGAGGCGAGCTGCGGACCGCGTCGGGCGGCCTCCGGCACGGCCCGGACGGCCAGCCCGGTGACCGCGATGACCGCCGCGATGAGCAGCAGCGCCCGGCCGGGCAGCGCCACCGAGGCGACGCGGCTCAGGGCGCCGATGACCGCGAGGGTGAAGATGCCGGCGCCCACGTCGGGCAGCGGCGGGCGGCGTACCGCGAGCGTGCCGGCCAGCGCGGTGCCCGCGGCGAGCAGGAGCACCAGCCCCGCGCCGGTGGCGGTCGGCACGGTGGTGGCGCGGAGCAGGGCGGTCACGGCGTACGCGAGCGCGAGCGCGACGGCGACGCCGTGCAGCAGCCAGGTCAGCTCGCGCAGCCCCGGCACGGGACGGACCGGCTCGGCCCCTGTGGCTGGCGCCTCGGGTGCGAGCACCTCGGCGCCCTCCTCGGGCGCGCCCTCGGGGCGCTCGGAGGCGCCGCGCTGCCGGGGCGCGGTCGGGGTGGCCGGCGGCGGAGTCGGCTCGGGCAGGTCGCGGCGGACCGGCCGCTCCACGGTCACCGCGGAGCGGACCAGCCAGATGTCGAGGAGGGCCACCACGGTGAGCGCCAGGGCCCAGCCCGCCGGCCCGGTGATCCGGTCGTACGCCAGCAGCGGCACCACGGGTTGCGTGGCGAGGACGGCCGCGAAGCGGGGCGCGCGCAGCCCTGTCCAGCCGGCGTAGCCGACGGAGACCGCGGCCGTGACCGCGAAGATAACCCCGGCGAAGACGGCGCCCGAGGCGCCACCGTTGCCGATCCGGTCCACGGCCCAGAGGGCGTACCCGGCGAGCGGCACCAGCAGCAGGCCGACGGCGGCGATCGTCTCGGCCGTGGAGGTGAGCCCGCGCCGGGCGAGCACCGGCGGGGCGAGCAGCAGCAGCACCGTCGCGACGAGGAGGATGCCGAGCCGGGCCAGGGCGTCCATCGAACTGGTCGCCACGGCGGCGAACACCACGGCGGCCACCCCGAGCAGCAGCGCGCCGAGACCGAGCGGGATGTTCTGCACCTCCCGCGACGACGCCTCCGGCGGGTGCTCCGGGTCGTCCGCGTCCAGCCAGGTCGGGGGCGGTGGTGGCGGCTCGGCCGACCCCGGCGGCGTGCCCTGCCGGGGCACCCGGGGCGGTGCGCCCGTGGCGGCGGTCGGTGGGCGCCGGCCGGCGCGCCGGCGCAGCACCCGGCGCGGCCGGGTGGCCTGCTTCAGCCGTTCCTCGCCGGCGTGGGAGAGGATGTCCCGCTGGAAGAGCGCGGCCTGCATCTTCGCGGCGATCTGCCGCTGTTCCCGGGCGATGGCGGCGTCACGGGCCTTCATCTCCGCGATGGAGCGCTCGATCTCCGCGAGGTGTTCCACCCACTGTGGCTGGTCGGCGCCGCAGTGCGGGCAGCGGACGGCCGGCTTGATCTCCCGGCCGCACGAGGAGCACTGAAAGGTCGCCACGACACCCCTCCACCCGCACTGTGGACTCCCACTGTCGCAGCATGCCCAATAGCGGCGCGATTTTCGACAGTTGTCGGCGGGTCCAGGACAAACGAGGCCGGCGCCGGAAGGAAACGGCCGGCCGCGGAATTCCGCGGCCGGCCGTCGTGGCGTGGTGGGTCAGGGGCGTCCCATGCCCCGGTACTCCCAGCCGGCCTGCGTCCACAGTGCCGGGTCGAGGCAGTTGCGCGCGTCGACGACCTTGCGCCCGGCGACCAGCTCGCCGAGGGCGACCGGGTCGGCGTTGCGGAAGTCGGCCCACTCGGTGAGCACGCAGACGAGGTCGGCGCCGGTCGCGGCGTCGGCCATGGTGGCCTCGTACGTCAGCTCCGGCATCGCCCGGCGGGCGTTCTCGGTGCCCTGCGGGTCGTAGACGTGCACCTCGGCGCCGGCCTTGTGCAGCAGCCCGGCGACGGCGAGCGCCGGGGCGTCGCGTACGTCGTCGGTGTTGGGCTTGAACGTGGCGCCGAGCACGGCGATCCGGGTGCCGGAGAGGTCCGGGCCGGCGGGCCCGGAGCGGCGGCCGAGCAGGTCCGCGGCGAGGTGGAGCACCCGGCCGCGACGGCGCAGGTTGATGAGGTCGACCTCGTGCAGGAACCGCAGCGCCTCGCCCGCGCCCAGTTCCTGGGCCCGTGCCTGGAAGGCGCGGATGTCCTTCGGCAGGCACGCGCCGCCGAAACCGAGGCCGGCCTGGAGGAACCGGTTGCCGATCCGGGGGTCGTAGCCGATCGCGCGGGCGAGCTGGGTGACGTCGCCGCCGGCGGCCTCGCAGACCTCGGCCATCGCGTTGATGAACGAGATCTTGGTGGCGAGGAACGCGTTCGCGGCGACCTTCACCAGCTCGGCGGTGGCGAAGTCGGTGACCACGAGGGGCACCTCGCGGTCCTCGGTGGCGGCCAGGTCGAAGACGCCCTTGTGCGCGGCGTAGAGCATGCCGTTGGCCCACTCGCTCTTCACGCCGACGACGATCCGGTTGGGGCGCAGCACGTCGTCGACGGCGAAGCCCTCCTGGAGGAACTCCGGGCTCCACGCCACCTCGACGCCGAGGTCGGCCGGGGTGTGCTTGCCGACGAGCTGCTCCACCCACTCGGCCGTGCCGACCGGCACCGTGGACTTGCCGACGATCAGCGCCTTGCGGGTGAGGTGCTGGGCGAGGCTCGTGACCGACGCCTCGACGTACGACAGGTCGGCGCCCATGCTGTCGGCGCGCTGGGGGGTGCCCACGCAGATGAAGTGCACGTCGCCGAAGTCGGCGGTCTCGGCGATGTCGGTGCTGAACCGCAGCCGGCCCGCCGCGAGGTTGCGCTTGAGCAACTCGTCGAGCCCGGGCTCGTGGATCGGCACCTGGCCGGCGTTGAGCATGGCGATCTTGTCGGCGTCGACGTCGAAGCCGAGGACCTCGTAGCCCAGCTCCGCGTAACAGATGGCGTACGTCGCACCGAGGTAGCCGGTGCCCAGGAAGGTCACCCGGGGCCGGGGTGCGCCGGAGGGGGGCGTCACCGCGGCGATGGCGGGTACCGGCTGGCTGTTGGGGTACGGGATCGTCACGCCTGTCTTCTCCGCTCGCACTGGGCGGCGCACCGTCGCGTCGCGTACTGCTGCGGCGCCTGGCCGGGCACCGGGAGGAACTTCTCTTCTCTATGGTCGCCCTACGGCGCCTTCTCTATGGTCGCCCTGCGGCGTCGTTCCATGGTCGCCGGGCGGCGCCGGCCCTCATCGAGCACGAGCGTACGCCGCGGTAACTTGTACCTGAACCTTGGTCGCTATCCTTCAGTCTGCGTGGTCAGCGTTCACGAGACGGTACAGACTGCGCATGATAGCGGTGAAGGGGAGGGGCCGGCATGGCCGCAGAGGAGTCGTTCGACGTCTACCGACTGCCCGAGGAGCACGAGGCGATCCGGGAGGCGGTCCGGGAGGTCTGCGCCGCGAAGGTGGCCCCGAACGCCGCCGAGGCCGACGAGACCGGTGAGTTCCCGAAGGCGTCCTACGACGCGCTGCGGGCGGCGGACTTCCACGCGCCGCACATCCCCGTCGAGTACGGCGGCGCCGGCGCGGACGCGCTCGCGACCGCCATCGTGATCGAAGAGGTCGCCCGCGCCTGCGCCTCGTCCTCGCTCATCCCCGCGGTGAACAAGCTGGGCACCATGCCGCTGCTGCTGGCCGGCTCCGAGGAGCTCAAGCGCCGCTACCTGACGCCGGTGGCCGCCGGCGACGCCATGTTCTCCTACTGCCTCTCCGAGCCCGAGGCTGGCAGCGACGCCGCGTCGATGACCACCCGGGCCGTCCGTGACGGGGATCACTGGGTGCTCAACGGCGTGAAGCGCTGGATCACCAACGCCGGGGTGTCCGAGTTCTACACGGTCTTCGCCACCACCGACCCGTCCGCCCGGTCCCGGGGCATCTCCGCCTTCGTGGTGGAGAAGTCGGACGCCGGGGTGAGCTTCGGCGCGCCGGAGAAGAAGCTCGGCATCAAGGGTTCGCCGACCCGCGAGGTCTACCTCGACAACGTGCGCATCCCGGCGGACCGGATGATCGGCGCCGAGGGCACGGGGTTCGCGACGGCGATGCGCACCCTCGACCACACCCGGGTCACCATCGCCGCCCAGGCCGTCGGCATCGCCCAGGGCGCGCTCGACTACGCGAAGGGCTACGCGCGCGAGCGCAAGCAGTTCGGTAAGGCGATCGCCGAGTTCCAGGGCATCCAGTTCATGATCGCCGACATGGGCATGAAGCTGGAGGCGGCCCGGCAGCTCACGTACGCGGCGGCCGGCAAGTCGGAGCGCGGCGACGCCGATCTGACCTACTTCGGCGCGGCCGCCAAGTGCTTCGCGTCCGACGCGGCCATGGCGATCACGACGGACGCCGTGCAGCTGCTCGGCGGCTACGGCTACACCCGGGACTACCCGGTCGAGCGGATGATGCGGGACGCCAAGATCACGCAGATCTACGAGGGCACCAACCAGGTGCAGCGCATCGTGATGGCCCGCCAGCTGCTGCGCGACTGAGCCGTCGCCTGGTCGGGGGCGGGCCGGGAGCGCCGGCCCGCCCGGCGGCTCAGCGGATGCCGGGGGCGGTGTCCTCCGGCCGGTTGGCGGCGCGCGGCGGCGCCGACCACGGTGACTCGCCACCGGTGCGCCGCGGCAGCGGCTCCGTCGGCGTCGAGTCCGGGTACGCCAGCGTGATCGGGGGAGTGTCCCGGTCCGGCGAGTCCAGCGGCGGCCAGTCGGTCAGCGTGAAGTCACGCTGCGGGGTCTCCTCCACCGCGGCCGCGGCCGGCTCGGCGGTGGGCTGTGGCCAGCGGCGCCACCGCTGCACGCTGACGGTCGCCATGAGCAGCAGCAGGCCGATGAGGAAGAGGGTCCCGTTCTCCACCGGCAGCTGGAGCGGCAGCGGATCGCCGAACAGCTTCCAGCCGTCGGGGATGCGGTCGCGCACCGCGAACGGCGCCACGAACATCCCGACGTACGGGGTGACCAGCAGCAGCCCGGCCACGAGCGGGCCGAGCGGCGAGATGCGCAACGTGCCGAGCAGGCCCAGGAGGACACCGCCGACACCGAGGTACACGGCCGGCTCGATCAGGTTGGCCGTGTTGAACGTACCGATCTCCGCCCAGCGGCCGATCGTCCGGCTCGAACCGTCCTGCCCGAGCGTGACCAGCACCCAGGTGACGGGCGCCACCACCAACCCGGCGAGGAAGCTCCAGAGATGTCGCATCCGCGCACCGTACCGTTTCCGTCATGACCGAGCACCCCTCCACCACGCCGTCGGGTAAGCCGACGTCGTACTCCCGCGTGACGCTGAGCCGGATCATGACGGCCGTGGACGTCAACCTCTACGGCACCGTGCACGGCGGCGTGCTGATGAAGTTCGTCGACGACGTGGCGGGGGCCGCCGCCGCCCGGCACAGCGGCGGGACGGCCGTGACCGCCGCCATCGACGAGATCGTCTTCTCCGAGCCGGTCCGGGTCGGCGACCTCGTGCACGCGCACGCGCAGGTGAACTGGACCGGCCAGACCTCCATGGAGGTCGGCGTCCGGGTCGTCGCCGAGCGGTGGGACTCGGCCGAGGACGAGCCGATCGACGTGGCCACCGCGTACCTGGTCTTCGTGGGTGTCGACGTGGGTGGCGCGCCACGCCAGGTGCGGCCGGTGCTGCCGGAGACCCCGGAGGACGAGCGCCGGTACCGGGAGGCGGAGATCCGCCGGGCGCACCGGCTCGCCCGCCGCCGCGCGATCCAGGCCCACCGCGCGGCCTGACCGGCCGCCTCCCACACAGGGTGGCCGGTGGGGGTGTGGGCCGGGCACGCGTCGTGGGCGGCACCCGGTGCGCAGAATGGCGCTCTGAGGTAGGGCAAGATGGCGCCACGGCCCATTCACAGTGTCGTGCGAGGGCCAGGGGAGGGTGGAGCAGTGGGTGACGTGCTGTGGACGCCGCCGGCGGACGTACGCGAGCGGTCCCGGATCGGGGCCTACCTGCGCTGGCTGCGGGAGCACCGCGGCCTGGACTTCGCCGACTACGACGCGCTGTGGCGGTGGTCGGTCACGGACCTGGAGGCCTTCTGGCGCTCGGTCTGGGACCACTTCGAGGTGGTGGCGCACACCCCGCCAACCGCCACGCTGACCGACCGGCAGATGCCCGGCGCGCGGTGGTTCCCCGGCGCCACCCTCAACTACGCCGAGAACGTGCTGCGCATGCCGGGCCGGGCCGACGACGACCCGGTGGTGGTGGCGCACGGCCAGACCCGCCCGCCGGTCACCCTGACCGCCGCCGAGCTGCGCGAGCAGGTCCGCCGGGTGGCCGCCGGGCTGCGCCGGCTCGGCGTCACGGCGGGTGACCGGGTGGCGGCGTACGCGCCGAACATCCCGGAGACGTACGTGCTGCTGCTCGCCACGAGCAGCCTCGGAGCGGTCTTCTCCTCGTGCGCGCCCGAGTTCGGCACCCGCAGCGTCACCGACCGTTGGCAGCAGATCGAGCCGAAGGTGCTGGTGGCCGTCGACGGCTACCGGTACGGCGCGAAGGCCGTGGACCGGCGGGCCGAGGTGGCCGCCGTCCGGGCCGCCCTGCCGTCGCTCGCGCACACCGTGCACATTCCGTACCTCGACCCGACCGGCGCCCCGCCGCCGGACGCGATCGGCTGGGCCGAGCTGGCGGGCCCCACCGACGAGCCGTTGGCCTTCACCCCGGTCGCCTTCGACCACCCGCTCTACGTGCTCTACTCCTCCGGCACCACGGGGCTGCCCAAGCCGATCGTGCACGGGCACGGGGGCATCCTGCTGGAGCACCTGAAGATGCTGGCCCTGCACCACGACCTCGGCCCGGCGGACCGGTTCTTCTGGTTCACCACCACCGGCTGGATGATGTGGAACTTCCTGGTCTCCGGCCCGGCGGTGGGCGCGGCCATCGTGCTCTTCGACGGCAACCCGGCCCACCCGGACCTGGGCACGCTGTGGCGGCTGGCCGAGGAGACCGGCACCACGTACTTCGGCACGTCCGCGCCGTTCCTGCTGGCCTGCCGCAAGGCCGGCCTCGTGCCCCGGGAGATCGCGGACCTCTCCGCGCTGCGCGGTCTCGGGTCGACCGGCGCGCCGCTGCCCGCCGAGGGCTTCACCTGGGTGTACGAGGCGGTCGGCGACCGCCTCCAGCTCCAGTCCCTGTCCGGCGGCACCGACGTCTGCACCGGGTTCGTGGGCGGGGTGCCGCTGCTGCCGGTGCACGCCGGGGAGATCACCTGCCGGGCCCTCGGCGCCAAGGTGGAGGCCCGCTCCGCCGACGGCACGCCGGTCGTCGACCAGCTCGGCGAGCTGGTGATCACCGAGCCGATGCCGAGCATGCCCGTCGGCTTCTGGAACGACCCGGACGGGTCGCGTTACCGGGAGGCGTACTTCGACGTCTACCCGGGCGTGTGGCGGCACGGCGACTGGATCACGGTCAACTCGCGGGGCGGCTGCGTGATCACCGGACGCTCCGACGCCACGCTCAACCGGGGCGGCGTACGGCTCGGCACCGCCGAGTTCTACTCGGTCGTGGAGGGGCTCGACGAGGTCGTCGACTCCGTGGTCGTGCACCTGGAGGACGGCGAGGGCGGCGCCGGCGAGCTGCTGCTCTTCGTCGTGCTGGCCGAGGGGCTGGAGCTGGACGACGCGCTGCGCGGGAAGATCTGCCGCGAGCTGCGTACGGCCCTCTCGCCCCGGCACGTGCCGGACGAGATCCACCAGGTCCGCGCCGTCCCGCGCACCCTGTCGGCCAAGAAGCTCGAGGTGCCGGTCAAGAAGATCCTCACCGGCACGCCGGTCGACCGCGCGGCGGCCAAGGGCGCCCTCGCCAACCCGGAGTCCCTGACCGCGTTCGCCCAGTTGGCCCAGCGTCGCGCCCCGCACGACAACCCGGCCCCCGCCTGACGCGCCCTCAGCCGGCCGAGCCGGGGCGGGGGATCAGGTCAGGTCGCGGGTCACCTTTTCGGACGTGCGGCGGGTGGGGAGGCGGGACTCGTCCGCGTTGCCGCAGAGCACCACGCTCGCTCCGGCCGTGAGTGGGGTGAGCAGCCAGTCCACCGGGTCGGGGTGCCGCGCGGCGTCGACCAGGACCCGGTCGTCGGGCGTGAGACCGGCCGCCGTGGCACGGGCGCGTGCCCGGGCGAGCAGGTCCTCCTCGACCGGGCCGCCCGCGGGGGCGTACGGCGTGAAGTGGTCGCCGTGGCCGCGCACCTCCACCACGTAGTCGAGGAAGCCGGGCGGCACCTCGCGCAGCGGCATCGCGAACGGGGCGAGCGCGAGCGCGTACCGCTCGCCGGCCGGCCAGGCGTCCGCCTCGGTCACCCGGTCGGCGGCCGCGAAGAGCACGTCGACCGGCCCGGCCACCTCGGCCACCGTGAGCCCGGCGGACCAGCAGCCCAACAGCACGGCGGCGGTCTGCCAGTGCGGAGGCAGCAGCACGCCGGCCCGGTCGTCGGGCCCCAGGGTGAGCCCGTCGACCAGCAGGTTGGCCGTCTTGGCCACCCAGTTGGCCAGCGTGGCACCGGAAAGTTCGGTCCGCTCACCGGTGGCGTCGTCGTACCAGGTGAGCAACGGTCGGGTCGGGTCGGACGCCACCGCGTCGGCGAGGACCCGGGCAATGTTCTCGGCCATCGGCGCGAACGATACGCCCCCGCGGGCCGTACCCGATGGCGACGACAAGTCGGCGTACGGTCGGGTCGCAGTCAGCGCCCGGGCCGGGCCCCGGCGTAGGCTTGCCCCCGGAGTGTTGTTCCCCACAGATCGCCAGCTTCCAAGGAGTCGCCCCGTGACCCCCGGTCGCCCGCCCCGCGTGCTCATCGACGCCACGAGTGTCCCCGCCGACCGCGGCGGCGTGGGTAGATACGTCGATGGCCTCCTCGGCGCCCTCGGAAAGGTGTGCGGGTCGGGTGTGGACCTGGCCGTGGTGAGCCTCCGCACCGACCTCGAGCGTTACTCGCGCATGCTGCCCGGGGCCGAGATCATCCCGGCGCCGGCGGCCGTGGCACACCGGCCCGCCCGGCTCGCGTGGGAGCAGACCGGCCTGCCGATGCTGGCACAGCAGGTGGGCGCGCAGGTGCTGCACTCGCCCTTCTACACGTGTCCGCTCCGCGCGGGCTGCCCGGTCACGGTGACCGTGCACGACGCGACGTTCTTCACCGAGCCGGAGCACTACGACAAGTCCCGCCGCACGTTCTTTCGCAGCGCCATCAAGACGTCGCTGCGCCGGGCCGACCGGGTGATCGTGCCGAGCAAGGCGACCCGCGACGAGCTGATCCGCCTGCTGGACGCCGACCCGACGCGGATCGACGTGGCCTACCACGGGGTCGACCACGCCGCGTTCCACGCGCCGAGCGACGAGGAGAAGGCCCGCGTACGCGCGCGGCTCGGGCTCGGCAGCAGCAGCTACATCGCCTTCCTCGGCGCGAAGGAGCCGCGCAAGAACGTGCCCAACCTGATCCGGGGCTGGGCGCGGGCGGTCGCCGACCGGCCCAACCCGCCCGCGCTTGTGCTGGCCGGCGGCCAGGGGCACGACGACGACATCGACCGCGCGGTGGCCGACGTGCCGTCGCACCTGCGACTGCTGCGCCCCGGCTACCTGCGTTACGCGGACCTGCCCGGTTTCCTCGGCGGTGCGCTGGTGGCGGCCTACCCGTCCTACGGCGAGGGCTTCGGCCTGCCGATCCTGGAGGCCATGGCGTGCGCGGCTCCGGTGCTCACCACGCCCCGGCTCTCCCTGCCGGAGGTGGGCGGCGACGCCGTCGCGTACACGAGCGAGAGCCCCGACCAGATCGCCACCGACCTGGCGGCGCTGCTCGACGACGAGCAGCGCCGGTTGGCACTGGCCAAGGCCGGATTCGACCGAGCCAAGGAGTTCACGTGGGAGTCCAGCGCCGAGGTGCACATCGCGGCGTGGAGCCGTGCGCGGTCCTGACGTCCGCGCAACCGGCGCTCCGGGCGTGCACGGGTCGGGCATGATGTGCTGATGCTCTATGCCGTCATCCCGGCGGGTGGCAGCGGCACCCGGTTGTGGCCGCTGTCCCGTGCCGGGCATCCGAAGTTCCTCCACCCGCTCACCGGCACGTCCGCCTCGCTGTTGCAGGCGACAGTGGAGCGGCTGGCGCCGCTGACGACGCCCGACCGCACACTCGTGGTCACCGGTGCCGCGCACGTGACGGCGGTGGCGCGACAGCTCGCCGGCCTGCCCGAGGAGAACATCCTGGTCGAGCCCTCGCCACGGGACTCCTGCGCGGCGATCGCGCTGGCCGCCGCCGTCATCGCGCTGCGGGACGAGGACGCCGTGATGGGCTCGTTCGCCGCGGACCACCTCATCGGTGACCCGCAGGGCTGGGCGGAGACGGTCCGGGAGGCGATGCGGGGGGCCGAGCAGGGGCTGCTCATGACGGTCGGGATCACCCCGACCCGGCCGGAGACGGGCTACGGCTACCTGGAGTGTGGCGACCTGATCGGCGACGGCCCGCTGCGGATGGTCGCCGAGTTCAAGGAGAAGCCGGCCGCCGAGGTGGCCGAGGCGTACGTGCGTTCGGGACGGCACCTGTGGAACGCGAGCATGTTCGTCTGGCGGGTGGACGTCTTCCTCGCCGAACTGGCCCGGCAGCAGCCGGCCCTGCACGCGGGCGTCACCGCGATCGCCGCGGCCTGGGGCACCCCCGAGCAGGACGACGTGCTGGGCGCGGTCTGGCCGACGCTGCCGAAGATCTCCGTCGACTACGCGGTGATGGAGGGGGCGGCGACGGCCGGTCGGGTCGCCACGGTGCCCGGCGACTTCGGCTGGAACGACGTGGGCGACTTCCACACCCTGGGTGAGGTGCTGCCGGCGGACCACACGGGCAACGTGGTGCTGGGCGCCGCGAAGCCCGGCGTCCTGCTGCGGGACAGCACCGGCGTGGTGGTCGTGCCGCACTCGGGTCGGCTGGTGGCCGCGCTCGGGGTGCGTGACCTCGTGGTGGTGGACACGCCGGACGCCGTGCTGGTCTGCCCCCGCGATCGGGCCCAGGACGTGAAGGCCCTGGTCGACGAGCTCAAGGAGCGCGGCGAAGAGGGCTACGTCTGAGCGCCGCCCGGGCCGGCGCGACGAGTTGGACGGTGCCGTCGGCCAGCGGCTCGGGCAGCGCGCCCGGCGGGAACCAGCCGAGCGCCGACGACTCGTCGCTGACCCGCTCCACCGCGCCGGCCGGTGCCAGCACGGCGAACCGGACGTCGTGGTGCAGTGAGCCGCCCTGACAGGCGACGGGATGGATGTCCACGTCGATCGGCACGGGGTCGATCCGCAGGCCGGCGATCCCGGACTCCTCGGTCGCCTCGCGCAGCGCGGCCCCGGCCAGGGTCCGGTCGCCGACCTCGCAGTGCCCGCCCAACTGCACCCAGCGGTGCAGCTTGCCGTGGAGGCAGAGCAGCACCCGAGTCCCGGTGGCGTCCAGCACCAGGGCGCTCGCGGTGACGTGACCGGCCCGGTGCGTCCGGCTCATGGCCACCGGTCCCGCGGCGAGCAGCGCCAGGGTGCGGTCCCGCGCCGCGGCGGCCGTCCGGCTGGTCGGTTCCCAGCTGGCGAGCACCGCGGTGGCGTCGGCGTGCAGCGCCGCGTACGCCTCCTCGTGGGCCACCTCCGGCGACCCGGTGGACGCCACGGGCGTCCGGCCGGCGGTGGTCGGGGCGGAGGCGTGTGGTGCGTCGGGCATGCGGACACTGTACGAGCCGGCCCCGCCTACCCTGGCCGGGTGACCCTGCGACTCGTCGAGTTCGTCGTCGGCGGCAACGAGGCAAGTGACCTGCTTCCGGTCCGGTCCGCGGCGCTGCTGCGCGCCCACCGCGCCCGGCGCGGCTTCTGGACGGTGCTCGACGAGGGGCCGGTGGAGCGTTGCCTGGCCCTGCTGCTGGAGCGGGAGGACGGCGTCTGGGTCGCCCACCACATGCCCGCCGACGCGGGCGCGGAGAACGGCCGGACCGAGGACGGGGAGGCGCTGGCCCACCACGACGGCTGGGTGTACGTCTTCGGCTCGCACTTCGGCTCGAAGGCGGGCCCGCTGCGCCCGCGCCGGGCGTTCGTGGCCCGGTTCTGGGAGGAGGCCGCCGCGACCGGCGCGCTGCCGGTGCAGGTGGTGCGCAACCGGTTCCGGCTGCACCGGGCGGTCAACGACGCGCTCGCCGGCTCGGCGCTGAGCCTCCTGCCGCCCGGTGAGCGGGTGCGGGCCCGGTTCATCGTGGAGACGTTGGCGCGGGGCACCGCCCGGGAGAAGAGCTGGGTCCGCCGCCTCACGCCGGACGACGTGCCGCTGAACGTCGAGGCGGCCACCTTCACGCCGGCCGGCACCGTCCTGCTGGGCTTGCGGTTTCCGGTCACGGTCGACGGGGAGCCGATCCTCGTGGAGCTGGCCGGCGTGCCCGCCATGTTCGACGCCGCGCCGGCCTGGCCGCGAGCGGTCGGGGCGTACGCGGTCGGCGGGGTGACCCCGCCGGGCGCCCTCACCGGGTTCCGGGCGATCGCCCCCGTCGCCGACGGCGGGTACGCGGCCGTGATCGGCTCCATCGACGCGCTCGGCAAGGGCTCGGTGCTGCTCGACGACCACCCGACGGGCGGCGACGTCACCTCCCGCCATGTCCGTTTCCGCCTGCCCGCGACGCGCACGCCGGCGACGTTGCCCGCGACGCGCACGCCGGCGACCCTGCCCGCGACGCGCACGCCGACGACCCTGCCCGCGACCGACACGTTGGCGGTGCCCGGTGCCGGACCGATCGGGACGCGAAAGCCGGACGAGCAGGTGCTCGCCGGCGAACTGGTGGCGGACCTGGCGCCGTTCCACCACGTGGAGGGGCTCGCCGAGTCGGACGGCGGGTGCTTCTACGTCACCGACGAGGACCACCGGGTGGCGCTCTGGGTGGGTTGACCAGGAGCGACGCGTGTCGGTCACGTACGGCGGGACAGCCGGGCGGCACCCCTGCGGTGCGAAGGGCCGCAGACCCTCGTGGTGCCGCCCGGTCGCCGGTCCTCCCCGGTCCCGGTGCCCGGATGCCGGGCGTGCGCGACGCGCCGACACCGGTGGGCATTCGAAGCATGCCCAACCCGCCCTGTGGACGTCGAGGTTTTTCAGCTCACGCTTAAAGATGGAGATAAGTGCCGGCCGGTAGAGTGCTAACGGTCGTCCGGCACCCCCATGCCGGGCGAGCGGGAGCGCGACATGCTGAAGATCTACTTTTCGGGTGAGGACATACTGCGGACCCGGGTGGCCCCGGCAGCGGACCCGGTCTGGGAGCTCATTCTCAGCCTGCACCTGCTGCAGGGCCGCAGTCGCGAGCCCATGATGGCCACCTGGCGCCGCACCGTGGCCCGCGGCCTGCGCCAGGAGAGCACCTCGGACCAGCTCCGCCTTCTGTTCGCGCTGAACCCGCCCCGCGGCTACTTTCCCGACTTCCTCACCCCGTACGCCAGCCTCGGCGGTTTCGAGGCGGGTCTGGACGCCGTCCGCAGCACGCCCACACCGCTACTGCATCACGACCTCACCGTGCTCGCGAGCGAGAGCCCGCTCCCGGCGTCGGCGTCGGCGCTGGCGCGGGGTGAGCCGGAGGTGCTGCGACACCTCACCGACTCGATGCAGCGGTACGGCTCGGTGGCCATCAACCCGTACTGGGGGCGGATCCAGGCCGCCGTGGAGGCCGACCGCACCCGGCGGGCCCGAGCCCTGCTCGACGGCGGCGTCGAGGGGTTGCTGACCAGCCTGCGCCCGGCCATGCGGTGGGCCTCGGGTGTGCTCGAGGTACACGACTATCCGGACAGCCGCGAGCTGCACCTGGACGGCCGGGGGCTGCTGCTCGTGCCGTCCTTCTTCTGCGCGCGTACCCCGGTGGCGCTGCTCAATCCGGCGCTCCCGCCGGTGCTCGTCTATCCGGTGGACCGGCTCGGCGGCCTGTTCCCGTCGTCCGGCGAGGGTGGCGGGCCCGCGCCGGGGCGTGAGGCGCTCGCCGCGCTGCTGGGCCGGACGCGGGCGGCGGTGCTGGAGGTCAGCGACGAGGGCTGCACCACCGGCGAGGTGGCGCGCCGGTTGAACATCTCGGCCGCGGCGGCCAGCCAGCACACGGCCGTGCTGCGCAACGCCGGCCTGCTGGTCAGCCACCGGGACCGCAACACGGTCCTGCACACCCTGACCCCGCTGGGGCGCGCCATGCTGGACGCCTGACCCCGACGTCGGGGCCCGGCCCTCGCCCCGCCCCTGGCGGTGATCATGAAGTTATTGCCGCGACACGCCGTGTCGACGGGCGACAACTTCATGATCACCGCGGAAGGAAGCGCGGCGGGCGGCGGTCACAGGGCCAGGGCGGCGCTCGCGGTGCTGGCGTCGGGGGGTGGCAGGAGCAGCGAGGGGATCCCCTCGACGGCCAGGGCGACGCGCAGGCGGTGCAGGTCCGCGCCGAACCGGACCAGGTCGACCGGATCCACCGGGGTGGGCGGCGAGCCGAGCACCAGCGCGGTGGCCGCCTCCGGCCAGCCCGGAACCGCGGCGGTCAGGCCCGCGCGCAGGTCGTCGGCGACGAGCGTGAACACCGTTCCGGGTGCGACGACGGCGGCCACCGCGTCGATCGCGCGCCGGATCGCCGCCGGGTCGGCCGGCGTCTCGCCCGGGCCGTCGGGCAGCGCGGCGGCGGCCGCCAGGCCGGCGGCCCGCGCCTCGGCGGTACCGAGGGAGAACAGGTCGTACGCCGCGTCCCGGATCAGCGCCGAGGCGCCCGCCCCGTCCTCGTCGCGATTGGTGGCCGCGCTGAGGTAGCCGCGGACCACGGCCACCGGCACCTGGTCGATCTTGCCCTTGATCAGCTCCCCGGCCCCGGCCAGCTCGTCCACCACGGCCATCTGGGTCAGGTGGAGCTCGTTGCCGTACGGGTCGAACTCGCCCCGGTGGTCGCGGATGGCGTCCATCCCGGCCACGCCGAGCGCGACGTCGGTGAGCCCGTTGCGCCAGGGCCGGCCCATGGTGTCGCTGATGATCACCGCGACGTTCCGATCGAAGCGCTCGCGCAGGGCGGTGCGCAGCGCCCGGGCCGAGGCGTCCGGGTCCTTGGGAAGCAGCACGAGCCGGGTCTTGTCGACGTTCGAGGCGTCGATGCCGGCGGACGCCATCACGAAACCGTGGTGCGTCTGGACGATCCGGGTGGTGCCGCGGCTGGCGACCACCCGGGCCGTCTCGGCGGCCAGTACCTCGTCCCGGGCGGCCTGCCGCTCGGGGCCGTCCGCCGGGACGTCGACGAGCCGTCCCTCCGCCTTCGAGACGATCTTGCTGGTCACCACCAGCACGTCGCCGTCGCGCAGCCACGGCGCCGCCGTGGCGATCAGCGTCGCCAGGTCGTCGCCCTCGGACACGTGGCCGATGCCCAGCACCGGCAGGATCTCCAGCTTCACCGCAACTCCACCGCGGCGCGGACCATCGCCGCCGTCGCCGCCTCGTCGGTCATCCGCAGCGGTACCGCGCGGACGGTCACCTCGGGCACCAGCGTGCCCTCGTCCTCCTCGGCCACGAGCCAGCCGTCCAGAAGGCCGCCGGCCGAACGGCTGCCGTAGAGGCCGCCCACCCCGGCCGCGCTGCACTCGACGCCGAGCACGGCGAGGCAGCGGTCCGCCATCCCGCGCACCGGGGCGCCGCCGATGATCGGCGAGACGCCGACCACGGGCGCCGGGCCGTCGGTGACCGCCTCGCGCAGTCCCGGCACGGCCAGCACCGGCGCGATGCTCACCACCGGGTTGCTCGGCGCGACCAGCACGACGTCCGCCGAGGCGATGGCGTCGAGCACGCCGGGTGCCGGCTTGGCCGTCTCGGCGCCGACGAACACGAAGCGGTGGGTCGGGACGTCCGCCCGGTGGCGTACCCACCACTCCTGGAAGTGGATCGCCCGCTGGCCGCCGTCGAGGTCGACCACCGCGTGCGTCTCCAGCCGGTCGTCCGTGGCCGGCAGCAGCCGTACGCCGGGCTGCCAGCGGGTCGCCAGCGCCTCGGTCACCGCGGAGAGCGGGTAACCGGCGTTGACCATGGTGGTGCGCACCAGGTGCGTGGCGATGTCCTTGTCGCCGAGGCCGAACCACGTCGGTTCCGCGCCGTACGCGGCCAGCTCCGCCTTGACCGTCCAGCTCTCGCCGACCCGCCCCCAGCCCCGCTCCGGGTCGGCGCCGCCGCCGAGCGTGTACATGACGCTGTCCAGGTCGGGGCAGATCTTCAGGCCGTGCAGCCAGAGGTCGTCGCCGACGTTGACGACGGCGGTCACCTCGGCGCCCACCTCGCGGGCGTACGCCCGCACACCGACCAGGAACCGGGCGCCTCCGATGCCGCCCGCGAGAACCACGATGCGCATGTCGACCATCCTCGCGCACATGACGCCTGCGGTCCGCCGGTGGCCGGGGAGACTAGGCTCACGTCGGCAACTGTCCGCTTCCGCCCAAGGGAGAGCTCGTGACCAGCCCCGCCGAGCCCACGTCCGCCGACGCGACGCAGGCCCGCCAGCTGACCAAGCCGCTACGCGACCTGGCCGCGCTCGTGCTGCTCGGCGCGAACGCGGTGCTGCTCTTCGTCGCCCTGCTCCGGCTCCTCGCGCCCATCGGTCCGCAAGACTTCACGGGTCGCGCGGGGGACGCGTTCCTCGCGTTCGTCGGCCTGCAGGCCGCCGTCCTGCCGGTGCTCGCCGTGCTGCTGGCCACCCACATCCAGCCGGTGCTGCCGAGGGCGCGGACCATCACGCAGGTGGCGCTGGCCGAGTACGCCGTGAGCACGTTGTTCGGCGCGCTCACGTTCCTCATCTGGATGGTCGGCCGGCTCGCCCAGGGCGAGCTGGTCGACGTCCTGCTCGGCCTGCTCTCCCGCCTGGCCTGGTTCGCCATCTTCGGCGTCGCCGCCTTCGTGGTCTACACGATCTGGCGGGCGCTCTACTACGTGCCGAAGCCCAAGCCGCAGCCGGGCGTCTACGGCTCGCCGCAGCCGGGCTGGCCGCAGCAGCCGGGTGGCTGGCCGGGCGCCGGGCAGCCCGGCGGTTACCCGGCACCGGGGCAGCCCGGCGGATACCCGGCGCCGGGGCAGGCCGGCGGTTACCCCGGCCAGCCGGCCGGCTACCCGGCGCCCGGCCCGTACGGCAGCCCGTACGGCCAGCCGCCGTTCGCCCCCGCTCCGCAGTCGGCTCCGCCCGCGAACCCCGCCCCGCAGTCGGCTCCGCCCGCGAGCACCGCGCCGCACTCGGCCCCGCCCGCGAGCCCGGCTCCGCACTCCGCCCCGCCGTTCGGGCAGCCGCCGTCGGCCGACCCGACCCAGGCCATCCCGCGCCAGGGCGCCGAGCCCACCCAGGCCATTCCGCGCCCGGCGGACGGTGGCAGCGACCGGACCCAGCCGATCAACCCGGGCGACGACCCGACCGCCACACGCTGATCCCGCTCCGGGCAGTGCTGCCTTCCGAGCCAGGAGGCAGCACTGCCTCGGCGAAGCCGACGTCCGTCGATCCGCGGCGGAGGTGTGGTGCGCCACGGTGCGGGCGGAGGCGGCGGGACCGTGCCGATCACGTCATAGGCTGAGCGGATGGTTGATCGCACCAGTTCCGGCGTCACCGAGGCGAGCGTGCGCAGGGCCCTGCGCCGGGCGGCCACCGGGCGGGCGCTGGACGTCGACGAGGCCACCGCGCTGCTCGGCGCGCGCGGCGACGCCCTCGACGAACTGCTCGGCGTCGCCGCCGCGATCCGGGACGCGGGGTTGCGCGAGGCCGGTCGACCCGGCGTCGTCACGTACTCCAAGAAGGTCTTCGTCCCGCTGACCCGGCTGTGCCGGGACCGCTGCCACTACTGCACGTTCGCGACGGTGCCGCACCGGCTGCCCGCGGCCTTCCTCGACCGGGACGAGGTGCTGGCGATCGCCCGCGCCGGTGCGGCCCAGGGCTGCAAGGAGGCGCTGTTCACCCTCGGCGACCGGCCGGAGGAGCGCTGGCCGGCGGCCCGGAAGTGGCTCGACGAGCGCGGCTACGACTCCACTCTGGACTACCTGCGCGCGTGCGCGGTGGCGGTGCTGGAGGAGACGGGGCTGCTGCCGCACCTGAACCCGGGGGTGCTCACCTGGTCGGAGCTGCAACGGCTCAAGCCGGTCGCGCCGAGCATGGGGATGATGCTGGAGACCACGGCGACGCGGCTCTGGTCGGAGCCGGGCGGCCCGCACTTCGGCTCGCCCGACAAGGAGCCGGCGGTGCGGCTGCGGGTGCTCGACGACGCCGGTCGGGTCGGCGTGCCGTTCACCACCGGAATCCTCATCGGCATCGGCGAGACGCCCGCCGAGCGGGTCGACGCGATCTTCGCGATCCGCCGCGCCCAGCGGGAGTACGGCCACCTCCAGGAGGTGATCGTGCAGAACTTCCGCGCCAAGCCGGACACCGCGATGCGCGGCATGCCCGACGCGGAGCTGCACGACCTGGCCGCCACGGTGGCGGTAGCCCGGGTGCTGCTCGGCCCCCGGGCGCGCATCCAGGCGCCGCCGAACCTCATCGAGGGCGAGTACGAGCTGCTGCTGCGCGCCGGCATCGACGACTGGGGCGGGGTCTCCCCGCTGACCCCCGACCACGTGAACCCCGAGCGTCCGTGGCCGCACCTCGACGAGCTGGCACGGCGTACCGCCGAGGCCGGGTTCACGCTGCGGGAGCGGCTCACCGTCTACCCGGAGTACGTGCGCGCCGGCGACCCCTGGCTCGACCCACGCCTGCTGGCGCACGTGAGCGCGCTGGCCGACCCGGAGACCGGGCTGGCCGTCGAGGACGCCCGCCCGGTGGGCCGGCCGTGGCAGGAGCCCGAGGAGGTGTTCGGCGGGCGTACCGACCTGCACGTCACCATCGACACGAGCGGCCGTACGGAGGACCGGCGGGGCGACTTCGACAGCGTCTACGGCGACTGGGCCGAGGTGGCCACGAAGGTGACCTCCGCGCCCGCCGTGGCCGCGTCCGGTGACCACGACCTCCGCGCGGGCCTGCGGCTCGCCGCCGAGGATCCGGCCGCGCTGCTGGAGCCGCGGCACACCGACGCCGCCCTCGCGCTCTTCGCCGCCGACGGTCCGGCGCTCGACGAGCTGTGCCGCATCGCCGACGACGTCCGCCGGGAGGCGGTCGGCGACGACGTGACCTACGTGGTCAACCGCAACATCAACTTCTCGAACGTCTGCTACGTGGGTTGCCGGTTCTGCGCCTTCGCGCAGCGCGAGCGGGACGCGGACGCGTACCGGCTCTCCGTCGACCAGGTCGCCGACCGGGCCGAGGAGGCGTGGGCGGCCGGCGCCACCGAGGTGTGCCTGCAGGGCGGCATCGACCCGAAGATGCCGGTGACCGGCTACGCCGACCTGATCCGGGCGATCAAGGCGCGGGTGCCGGGGATGCACGTGCACGCCTTCTCGCCCATGGAGATCGTCACCGCCGCCGCGAAGGCCGGGATGCCGGTGCGGGACTGGCTCGGCATGCTGCGCGAGGCGGGGCTGGACACCATCCCGGGGACGGCCGCCGAGATCCTCGACGACGACGTCCGGTGGGTGCTCACCAAGGGCAAGCTGCCGGCCGCCGCCTGGGTCGACGTGGTCACCACCGCCCACGAGCTGGGCATCCGCTCGAGCTCCACGATGATGTACGGGCACGTCGACCACCCGGGGCAGTGGCTGGCCCACTTCCGGGTGCTGGCCGGCGTGCAGGACCGCACCGGTGGCTTCACCGAGTTCGTGGCGCTGCCGTTCGTGCACACCAACGCGCCGATCTACCTGGCCGGCATCGCCCGCCCGGGTCCCACGTGGCGGGAGAACCGGGTGGTGCACGCCATGGCCCGGCTGCTGCTGCACGGGCGGATCGACAACATCCAGTGCTCCTGGGTGAAGCTCGGCGACGCCGGCACGGTGGCGATGCTCCAGGGCGGGTGCAACGACCTGGGCGGCACCCTGATGGAGGAGACGATCTCCCGGATGGCCGGGTCCGCCAACGGGTCGGCCCGCACCGAGGAGCAGCTGAGGGGCATCGCGGCGGCGGCCGGGCGCCCCGCGCGCCGGCGTACGACCGCGTACGGGCACGCCAGCCGCTGACATCGAACCTTTCCGCGCCGCCGGCCGTACCACCGCACGCCGGCGGCGGTCGTGGCGAGGACCTCCGCCGCCGGCACTCCCAGGTGGGGCCGGCGGCGGGTGTTCCGCGGCCGGCCCCCGTAAGACCCGGCCTGAGCGCCGCCGACGTGACGGCGGCCTCCTTCCTCGACCGTTTCCCCTACCTGGGCCTGTCGTACGGCGGGGTCGGCAACCCGCGGGCGGCGGCGTGACGGGGGCGGGCGCGGGCACGCGTACGGGCCGTCGGAGGTCGGCACCGTGGCGCTGGACGCCGGTGGCGACACCGGGGCTCCCGGTTCATCCACACGGGACGCGATCTGCACGGGCGGGAGATCGAGGTCAGCCCCGCCGAGCGCCTGGACGGACCCGTACGTACGCGGCGTCCGTGAGCGCCGGGTGCGCGGCGGCATCTTCCACAGTGCCGTGTACCCGGATCTGCCCGCGGCCCTCGATACCGTCTGGTGGGACGAGAGAGGCCGGTCGGGAGGATCCGTGCCATCGGGGGCGCGGTGGCGGGCTCCGTCTGGCCGAGCAGCGCTCCGGCCGGCCCCGCCGGACCGCCGACCGCGCCCCGGCGCCGGGCACTGTCCATCATGTGGACGGTGCGCGGTCATGCCGGCCCGCTCGACGGGCGGCTCGGCTCGACTCGCGTTAACCTGTGCCCCACCAAGATCAGCATTGCTGTCGGGGGTCGCCGCCGTGGCGGTCCGCCGGCCGACGGGGGGACGCCACGAGCAGAAATCTTCGGCAACTCGCCGGAGAGGGCGTTACTCGGCCGGGGTCTGAATCGATAGGGCAGGTTGCGAGGGCCGGGTGGTCGGATGGCCGTCCGGGGCGTGTCGGGAGGGCGACTCCATTATCAAGTTCCGCTTGACGGCGCACGCATTACACGCGTGTAATTTGAATGGGGTTGTTCGCACGGAACGCATCAAAACGGGACCGGACGGACAAGCACGCCTTTCGCGTGGGGGGTTGCAGCGGCGATGACGCCGGTGCGCGACAAGGAGGCATTTGATGGACGGCCAGCTTGAGGTGGCCGACCTGCTCGGAAACGCGCCGGAGTGGCAGGAGCGGGCGCTGTGCTCGCAGACCGACCCGGAGGCGTTCTTTCCCGAGAAGGGCGGCTCGACCCGCGAGGCGAAGCGGATCTGCTCGCGTTGCGAGGTCAAGACGGAATGCCTCGAATACGCTCTCGGTCACGACGAGCGGTTCGGGATCTGGGGCGGCCTCTCCGAACGAGAGCGGCGGAAGCTGAAGCGGCGGGCCGCCTGACACGACGTCGGGCCCGGGCGGTGGGGGCCGCCCGGCTCGAACGTTCGGCCGGCGGGGCCGACCCGGCGCGGGGGCGCCGGAGGTCCGGGGCGCCAAGGTCTGCGGCTCCGAGGTCGGGGCCGGCGGGGGCCGGCGGGGGCGGAACCGCTCAGGCCAGCTCGTCGGGGTCGACCCCGAGCAGGTTCGCCACCTGCTCGATGATCACGTCATGCACCAGGTCGGCGAGGTCCTCCCGATCCATGGCCCGGAACTCGAGCGGCCGCCGGTAGAGCACGATGCGGGGTGGCACCTCCTGGCGGCCCGGCCGCCCGGGCAGCAGGCGGGCCAGCGGCACCTCGCCGTCCTCCAGCACGTCGGAGTCGTAGACGTTGAGCTCCGGCGGGACGTCCTCGACCGCGAACTCGACCCCGGCAAGCTCCTTGGCGAACCGTCGTTCCAACGTCTCGACGGTGTCCAGGACCAGGTCGTCGAACACCTCGGCCTTCGTGCGGGCCAGCGGCACGGTCGCCGGCACCAACCGTCCGCGCAGACCACGCCCGTGCCGGTCACGGTGGGCCCGCCGGCCGGAGCCGGGGCGGCGGTGTTCCGGGCTCGTCATGAGGCACAGGGTAGCCCCCGAGGCGGCCTGGCCTGCGGCAGCGCCACCGGTTGGCGCGCCGGAGCCGGAACCGTCTGCCGGACGGGCGAATTGTGATCACCACGACGGGCGTGTCGCAACGCGAACCGGTGCGCCGGACCCGGTAATGGAGATACCCTGCCGCCGTGAGGTCACCACGGCGCTGCTCCCGTAACGGCTGCCCCCGGCAAGCGGTCGCCACATTGACCTATGTCTACAACGAGTCCACAGCCGTGGTGGGTCCGCTGGCCGCGTTCGCCGAGCCGCACACGTACGACCTCTGCGAGCCGCACGCCCGCAACCTGACCGCCCCCCGCGGCTGGGACGTCGTGCGCCACGAGGGCGAGTTCGAGCCGCCGCCGCCCACGACCGACGACCTGGTGGCGCTGGCCGAGGCGGTCCGCGAGGCCGCCCGCCCCGCTCCCCGCCCGCCGGAGGACGACCAGGACCCGCAGGCGCACTCCACCGGCCGTCGTGGCCACCTGCGCGTGATCCCGCCGAACCTCTGATCGGCTCCGCCACCGGAGCCGGCGACCCGACCGCGGTCAGCCGAGCGGCACCTGCACGGCCACGTCGTGCTTCGGGTAGTAGCTGCGCACCTGGTCGGCGCCGTACTTGTCGCGGAACATCCCCACGATGTGGTCGACCCGGTCCGGCTCGGTGATCGGCGTGGCGCTCGAGTTCACGGCCGTGCCGTTCGCCGCCACCCGGATCGCCGGCGTCCGCCGGATGTTCTTGTACCAGTCGCTGTCCGAGCCGCTGACCGGCACCAGGAACATGCTCTCCTCTTCCTGCACGAACCAGACGGGGTGGGAGATCTGGCGTCCGGTCTTCCGGCCGGTCACCGTGATCTCGATCTCCTGCTCCCCGTCGAACGCGTCCATGACCGCCTCAGTGCTCACCCTGGCCTCCGTCGAAGGATCCCCCCAGCCTGCTCTCTGCTGTCAGGCTAGGCAGCCGGGCGACGGGCCGGTGCCGGTTCCGGCGCAGGTCCCCGGGTTCCGGGCGTCCGGCGCGCGTCAGTGCCCGAGGAAACGACCGAACAGGGCCGCTCGCCGCGACGGGCGGCCGGTACGTGCCTCCGCCGCGTCCGCGGAGGCCATCACGTGCAGCCCGGCGTTGACGGCGAGCCACCGCAGCGGCTCGGGCTCCCAGCGCGGCGACCGGTGCCCCACCCAGGGCAGCGTCGTGAGGTCGCTCGCCACGCCCCGGATCAGGTCGGCGAGCGTACGGCCGGCGAGGTTCGTGGTGGCGACGCCGTCGCCGACGTACCCGCCCGCCCAGGCGAGCCCGGTCGCCCGGTCCAGCCCCACCGACGCCGACCAGTCCCGGGCCACGCCGAGCGGCCCGCCCCAGCGGTGGGTCACCGCCACGTCCGGGCCGAGCACCGGGAAGAGCTCGCCGAGGGTGCGCCGCAGGGCCGCGAAGACCGCCGGCTCGCGGTCGAAGCCGGGCCGGACCCGGGACCCGAAGTGGTACGGCGCGCCGCGCCCGCCGAAGGCGAGCCGCCCGTCCGCGGTGCGCTGCCCGTAGATGATCATGTGCCGGTGGTCGGCGAACGTCTCCCGTTCGGCCAGCCCGATCCGCGCCCAGGTCTGCGCCGGCAGCGGCTCGGTGGCCACCATGAGGGAGTAGACCGGCACCACGGTCCGCCGCTGGCCGGGCAGGCCCGGGGTGTAGCCCTCGGTGGCCCGGACCACCACGGGTGCGCGGACCCGCCCGGCCGGGGTCAGCGCGGCGCCGGGCCGGATCGCGGTGACCGGGGTTCGCTCGTGGATGGTCACCCCGAGACGCTCCACGGCCCGCGCGAGCCCCCGGACCAGCTTGGCCGGGTGCACGGCCGCGCAGTGCGGGGTGTACGTGCCGCCGCGTACGCCCTCGGCGGCGCACCGGTCGGCCGCCTCGCGGGCGTCGAGCAGCGTCAGGTCCTCCGGACCGAAGCCGAACGCCCGTGCCTCCGCGACGGCGGCGCGCGCCCGGCCGAGTTGGGCGTCGCTGCGGGCGAGCACCACGGTGCCGCCCGGAGCCCAGTCGCACTCGATGCCCTCGGCCGCGACGGCCCGCCCCACCTCGCGCACCGTCGCCTGCATGGCCCGCTGCATGGCGACCGCCGCGTCACGGCCGTGCCGGCGGGCCAGGCCGGTGAGCGAGGTGGGGAAGAGCGCGGAGCACCAGCCACCGTTGCGGCCGGACGCCCCGTACCCGGCGATGTCCCGTTCGAGCACGACGATCCGCATCGTCGGATCGGCCCGGGCCAGGTGGTACGCCGTCCAGAGCCCGGTGTAGCCGGCGCCGACGACGGCCACGTCCGCGTCGGTGTCGCCGGGCAGCGGCGGGCGCGGCGCCAGCGAATCGTCCACGGTGGACAGCCAGTACGACAGGTCCCGGTACGACACGGCGGTCAGAGCCACCGCCACGCCTCGGTCAGCACCGCGCGGAGGATCTGCTCCATCTCGTCGAACTGCTGCTGGCCCGCGATCAGCGGCGGGGCGAGCTGCACCACCGGGTCGCCGCGGTCGTCGGCGCGGCAGTAGAGACCGGCCTGGAACAGCGCCGTCGAGAGGAAGCCCCGCAGCAGTCGCTCCGATTCGGCCTCGTCGAACGTCTCCCGGGTCGCCTTGTCCTTGACCAACTCGATCCCGTAGAAGTAGCCGTCGCCGCGGACGTCGCCCACGATGGGCAGGTCGGTGAGCTTCTCCAGGGTGGCGCGGAACGCGGCCTCGTTGGCCCGGACGTGGCCCACCAGGTCCTCCCGGGCGAACACCTCCAGGTTGGCCAGGGCCACCGCGCACGAGACCGGGTGGCCGCCGAAGGTCACCCCGTGGGCGAACATGCCGGTCTCGGTGAGGAACGGCGCCATGAGCCGCTCGCTCGCGATCATCGCGCCGAGCGGGGCGTACCCGGAGGTGATGCCCTTGGCCGTGGTGATGATGTCGGGCTGGTAGCCGTACCGGACGGCGCCGAAGTACTCGCCGAGCCGGCCCCAGGAGCAGATCACCTCGTCGGAGACGAGCAGCACGTCGTACGCGTCGCAGATCTCCCGTACGCGCTCGAAGTAGCCGGGCGGCGGCGGGAAGCAGCCGCCGGAGTTCTGCACGGGCTCCAGGAAGACGGCGGCCACCGTGTCCGGCCCCTCCCGCTCGATGGCCCGGCCGATCTCGTCGGCCGCCCAGCGGCCGAACGCCTCGGCGTCGTCGCCGTGCTCCGGGGCGCGGTAGAAGTTGGTGTTCGGCACCTTGATGCCGCCCGGCACGAGCGGCTCGAAGTCGCTCTTGATGCCGGGCAGGCCGGTGATCGACAGGGCACCCATCGAGGTGCCGTGGTAGGCGATGTAGCGGCTCACGACCTTGTGCTTCGTCGGCTTGCCGGTGCGCTTGAAGTAGGCGCGGGCGAGCTTCCACGCCGCCTCGACCGCCTCCGAGCCACCCGTCGTGAAGAAGACGCGGTTCAGGTCGCCGGGCGTGAGCGAGGCGATCTTCTCGGCCAGCTCGACGGCCTTCGGATGGGCGTACGACCAGAGCGGGAAGTACGCGAGTTCCGCCGCCTGTTTCGCGGCCGCGTCGGCCAGCTCGGTGCGGCCGTGGCCGGCGTTGACCACGAAGAGTCCGGCGAGCCCGTCGAGGTAGCGGCGGCCCTGCGCGTCCCAGACGTACGCGCCCTCGCCGCGCACGATGGTCGGCACCTCGCCCGCGGAGTAGCTCGCCATCCGGGTGAAGTGCATCCAGAGGTGGTCGGTGGCGTTGGCCATGTGAGCCCCATCGGTCCCGGGCCGGTCGGGGGTCGTACCGGCCGCTCTGCCCACGGTTATCGCACAGCCGGACTGCCCACGGCAAGTGGTATCGGTGGTACATCATCGCTGTCGCAACGAAATCTGCTAACCAGAGTCCGAGGGGCAACGGATTCCGTACCGTCGGCTCGCGCCTGGTCGGCGCCCGGCAAACGCCTCAGGCCGTACCCCAGGTGTAGGTCTGCTTGCGGAGCTTGAGATAGACGAACGCCTCGGTGGACAGCACGCCCTCGACGGCGCGCAGCCGTTGCAGGATCTCCAGCAGGTGGTCGTCGTTGCGGCAGACGACCTCGGTGAGCAGGTCGAAGGAGCCAGCGGTGATCACCACGTAGTCGACCTCGTCCAGCTCCGCGAGCCGGTCGGCCACCGCCTCGAGGTCGCCGTCGGTGCGCAGGCCGATCATGGCCTGGCGGGGGAAGCCGAGCTGGAGCGGATCGGTGACGGCGACGATCTGCATCACGCCGGCGTCGAGCAGCCGCTGCACCCGCTGCCGTACGGCCGCCTCGGAGAGCCCCACGGCCTTGCCGATGGTCGCGTACGGGCGACGCCCGTCCTCCTGGAGCTGCTCGATGATCTGCTTGGCCACGTCGTCGAGCAGGGCGTGACTGGCGCCGTCACGCACCGCCACCCGCCGCCCGCCGTTGCCGTGCTCCTGCTGCCGGTTCGTCATCGACCGCTCCCCATGTCCGATCCGCGGTGTGAGCCTAATGCCTCGCGCAGTCTGGCGTATTTCGTCGTGGAGAGCTAATCCCGCAACGGAATCCCTTGTAAGGAAGGTCACCTCATGCCAGGATCGGTCGTCAATCGCACTTGACCTCCCGCCGGCGTCGTCACCCCCGTCCCCGCCGCCGACGATGACCCCCCGAAGGAGTCGTCACATGCGTACTCCCCTCCGGCCCCTCTCCCGGCGCGGTCTGCTCACCGGCACCCTCGGATCGGCCGCCCTGCTCGCCGCCGGCGGTTCGCTGGCCGGCTGCGGCACCAAGGGCGCGCAGCAGACCGAGGCGGGTTGCGTCAGCGAGGACCTCTCCGGCACCGAGAAGAAACTCGCGTTCTCCAACTGGCCGCAGTACATGGACGTGGACGAGAAGGACGAGTCCAAGCGACCCACCCTCGACGCGTTCGTCGCGCGCAGCGGCGTCCAGGTCACGTACACCGAGGACGTCAACGACAACAACGAGTTCTTCGGCAAGGTGCAGAACCAGCTCGCCGGGTGCCAGTCCACCGGCCGGGACATCATGGTGCTCACCGACTGGATGGCCGCGCGCATGATCCGGCTCGGCTGGATCCAGAAGCTCGACCCCGCGAAGATGCCCAACGTCGCGGCGAACCTGCTGCCCTCGCTGCGCGGACGCTCCTTCGACAAGGAGAACCAGCTCGCCGTGCCGTGGCAGTCCGGCCTCGCCGGCATGGCCTACAACGGCAGGGTCGCCAAGGAACTGCGTACGGTCGACGAGCTGCTCACCCGCCCCGACCTCAAGGGCAAGGTGACGGCGCTGTCCGAGATGCGCGACACCATGGGCCTGTTGCTCCAGTCGAACGGCCACGACCCGTCGAACTTCACGGCGGCGCAGTTCGACGACGCGCTCGCCAAGCTCAAGAAGGCCGTCGACTCGGGTCAGATCCGCAAGTTCACCGGCAACGACTACGCGCCCGACCTGGCCAAGGGAGACATCGCGGCGTGCATCGGCTGGTCCGGCGACGTCATCCAGCTCGGCTTCGAGGACGACAAGATCAAGTTCGTGGTGCCCGAGTCGGGCGTCATGCTCTGGTCGGACAACATGCTGGTGCCGAACAAGGCCACCCACAAGGGCAACGCCGAGCAGCTCATGGACTACTACTACGAGCCGGCGGTGGCCGCCCAGCTCGCCGCGTACGTGAACTACATCTGCCCCGTCCAGGGCGCCCAGGCCGAGATGGAGAAGATCGATCCCGATCTCGCCGCCAACCCGCTGATCTTCCCCGACGACACGATGCTGTCGAAGGCCAAGGTGTTCATGGCCCTGGACGAGAAGCAGGAGCGCGAGTACGAAGGCAAGTTCCAGCAGGTCATCGGGGCCTGACGAGGAGATGGGCGGGACGACAGTGGGACGCGAGACACCGGTCGGCGACCTGCGGCTGGCCAACCTCACCAAGCGGTTCGGCGTCTTCACGGCGGTGGACGACCTCGACCTGACGGTCCCGCAGGGCTCGTTCTTCGCCCTGCTCGGCGCGTCCGGCTGCGGCAAGACGACGACACTGCGGATGATCGCCGGCCTCGAGGAGCCCACCAGCGGGCAGGTGCTGCTCGGCGACCGGGACATCGCCCGGCTGCGCCCGTACAAGCGGCCCGTCAACACGGTGTTCCAGAGCTACGCGCTCTTCCCGCACCTGGACATCTTCGAGAACGTGGCCTTCGGGCTGCGCCGGCGCGGCATCCGCAGGGTCGACGACCAGGTGGCGCGGATGCTGTCGCTCGTGCAGCTCGACGGGTACGGCCGCCGGCGTCCCGCCCAACTCTCCGGCGGGCAGCAGCAGCGCGTGGCCCTGGCCCGCGCGCTCATCAACCACCCGCAGGTGCTGCTGCTCGACGAGCCGCTCGGCGCGCTCGACCTGAAGCTGCGCCGGCAGATGCAGATCGAGCTGAAGCGGATCCAGACCGAGGTCGGCATCACGTTCGTGCACGTCACGCACGACCAGGAGGAGGCCATGACGATGGCCGACACGGTCGCCGTGATGAATGCCGGGCGCATCGAACAGCTCGGCGCGCCCGCCGACCTGTACGAGTTCCCGGCGACCGCGTTCGTGGCGAACTTCCTCGGCCAGTCCAACCTGCTCGCCGCCGAGGCCGCCGGCGCCACCGGGGGAGAGGTGCCGGTCACCGCGCACGGCGCCCGCTACTCGGTGCCCGCCGAGCGCGCCCGGGCCGACCGGGGGCCGGTCCACCTGGGCGTACGCCCGGAGAAGCTGCACCTCGTCGACTCCGCCGACCAGGTGCCCGTCGGCCACCAGCACCTCACCGGCGTGGTCACCGACGCCTCCTACGTGGGCGTCAGCACCCAGTACCTGCTGCGTACACCGTGGGGCGCCGAGCTGTCGGTCTTCGCGGCGAACAGCGGCGCCGCGCAGCGGGTGGCCGTCGGCGTCGAGGCCGTCGCGCACTGGGACCCCCGGCACGCGTTCCTGCTGCCCCGCGAGCCCGGCGCGGACGACCGCACCACGCCCGTGCTCGACGAAGCGGTGGGTGCCACGTCATGACGGCCCTGGCGCAGCTGCCCACCGGGCAGCCGGGAACGGCGGCCCCGCCGCCGGCCGCACGACGCGGGCGGCACCGGCTCCTGCCGTACCTGCTCCTGCTGCCCGGCGCGGCCTGGCTGTTCGTCTTCTTCGCGCTGCCCCTGCTGCAACTCGCCGCCGCGAGCCTGTACGACCCCGGCGGGTCGCTCTCCACCGGGTACGCGTTGACCTGGGCGTTCGGCAACTACCCGGACGCGCTGGCGGCGTACTGGCCGCAGTTCGTCCGCTCGTTCGGCTACGCCGGCCTCGCGCTGCTGCTCGCGCTGCTGATGGGCTACCCGCTCGCGTACGCCATCGCGCAGAAGGCCGGCCGGTGGAAGAACCTGCTGCTGGTGTGCGTGGTCGCGCCGATGTTCACGAGCTTCCTGGTGCGCACGCTGGCCTGGAAGACGATCCTGTCCGACAACGGCTGGCTCGTCGGGCTGCTGCGCGACGTGCACCTGCTGGGGGCCGACGGTCGGCTCCTGGCCACCCCGTTCGCGGTGGTGCTCGGCCTCACGTACAACTTCCTGCCGTTCCTCGTGCTGCCGCTCTACGCGAGCCTGGAACGGCTCGATCCCCGGCTGCTGGAGGCGGCGAGCGACCTGTACGCGAGCCCCCTGCGGGCGTTCCGCCGGGTAACGCTGCCGCTGTCCATGCCCGGCCTGGTCGCCGGCACGCTGCTGTTCTTCATCCCGGCGAGCGGCGACTACATCAACGCGGAACTGCTCGGCACGCCGAACGAGTACATGATCGGCAACGTGATCGACTCCGCGTTCCTGGTCCGGCTCGACTACCCCCAGGGCGCGGCGCTGTCGTTCCTGCTCATGGCGGCGATCCTCGCGGTGGTGTTCGTCTACCTGCGGCGGGCCGGAACGGAGGACGTCCTATGAGTAACCGATTCTGGCGGTGGGTCGCCGACCGGTGGGTGATGGGCGTGGCGCTGCTGGTGCTGGGCTACCTGTCGTTGCCCATCGTCGTGGTGGCGGCGCTGTCCTTCAACCGCCCGTCGAGTAGGCTGTCGTACGACTTCCACGAGTTCACGCTCGACAACTGGCGGAACCCGTGCGCCACCTCCGACATGTGCGACGCCGTGGTGCGCAGCGTGCAGATCGGCTTCCTCGCCACGGCGGTGTCGACGGTGCTCGGCACCCTCATGGCGTTCGCCCTGGTGCGGCACCGGTTCCGCGGCCGGAGCGGGATCAACGTGCTGATCTTCCTGCCGATGGCCACCCCGGAGCTGGTGATGGGCACCTCGCTGCTCGCCCTCTTCGTGGCCGCCGGGGTGCCGCAGGGCTTCTGGACCATCGTCATCGCGCACGTCATGTTCTGCGTCTCGTTCGTGGTCGTGACCGTCAAGGCGCGCCTCGCCGGCATGGACTCCCGGCTCGAGGAGGCCGCCATGGACCTCTACGCCAGCGAGTGGCAGACGTTCCGGCGGATCACCCTGCCGCTCGTGCTGCCCGGCATCGTGGCCGCCGCGCTGCTCGCCTTCTCGTTGAGCTTCGACGACTTCATCATCACGAACTTCAACGCGGGCACCACCGTCACGTTCCCCATGTACGTCTGGGGCGCCGCCCAGCGGGGCATCCCACCGCAGGTCAACGTCATCGGCACCGCGATGTTCGCGATCGCCCTGCTGCTGGTGCTGGCCTCGATGTTGCGCGGCCGGCGCGCCCGCCGCGCCGCCCTGCCGGTCACCCCCGTGGGCGGCGGGGTCGCCCGGCCCCGGTCATGATCCGCCCGGGCATCGGCCGGGCGCTCGCCGACGCGGTGCCCGTGCCGTACTGGCTGGACCGTCCCGAGCGCCCGGACCCGCTCCCGCCGCTGCACGGCACGCACACGGCCGACCTGCTCGTGATCGGCGGCGGCTACAGCGGGCTGTGGACCGCGCTGCTGGCCAAACGGGACGATCCCGGTCGGGACGTGCTGCTGGTCGACGCGGGCACCTGCGGCTGGGCGGCCTCCGGGCGCAACGGCGGCTTCTGCTCCGCCTCGCTCACCCACGGGCTGGCCAACGGCGTCGAGCGGTTCCCACACGAGATCGACGAGCTGGAGCGGCTCGGCCGGGAGAACCTCGACGCCATCGCCGCGACCGTGGCCGAGTACGGCATCGACTGCGACTTCGAGCGCACCGGCGAGCTGGCCGTCGCCGTCGAGCCGTACCAGGTCGACGGGCTCGCCGCCGACGCGGAGCTGGGCCGCCGGTACGGCCGCGACGTGCGGCTGCTCGACGCCGACGAGGTACGCGCCGAGGTGGAGTCGCCCACGTACCTCGGCGGGCTGTGGGACCGCGACCGGGTGGCCATGCTCGACCCCGCGAAGCTGGCGTGGGGGCTGCGCCGGGTGTGCCTCGACCTCGGGGTGCGGATCGCCGAGCACACCCGGGTGACCGGGTTGAGCGGCGACGGCGCGGCGCTGCGGGCCACCACGGCCGGTGGCCGGGACGCCGCCCCGGGCCGGGTCCACGCCCGCCGGGTCGTGCTCGCCACCAACGCGTTCCCGCCGCTGCTGCGCCGGCTGCGGGCCTGGCTCGTGCCGGTGTACGACTACGCGCTGATGACCGAGCCGCTCGGCGACGACGAGCGGCGATCGGTCGGCTGGGCGAACCGCCAGGGGATCGCCGACACCGGCAACCAGTTCCACTACTACCGGATCACCCCCGGCGGCCGGATCCTCTTCGGCGGGTACGACGCCGTCTACCACTACGGCAACCGGACGCACCCGGCACTGGAGCAGCGCTGGGACACCTTCAACACGCTCGCCGACCACTTCTTCCGCACGTTTCCGCAGCTCGACGGCCTGCGCTTCAGCCACCGCTGGGGCGGGGTGATCGACACCTGCACCCGGTTCTGCCCGTTCTTCGGCACCGCCTACTCCGGGCGGCTCGCGTACGCGGCCGGCTACACCGGCCTCGGCGTCGGCGCCACCCGGTTCGGCGCCCGGGTGATGCTCGACCTGCTGGCCGGCGCGGACACCCCGCTCACCCGGCTCGACCTCGTCCGCACGGCACCCCTGCCGTTCCCGCCGGAACCGTTCCGCGCGACCGGCATCAACCTGACCCGCTGGTCCCTGGCCCGCGCCGACGCCGACCACGGCCGGCGCAACCTCTGGCTCCGTACGCTCGACCGACTCGGTTTGGGGTTCGATTCCTGATGCGCATCCTGCTGGTGGGTGCGGGCGGCGTCGGTTCCGCGGCCGTCGCCATCGCCGCCCGTCGCTCCTTCTTCGAGACCATGGTGGTGGCCGACCGCGACCCCGCCCGGGCGCGCAGGGCCGTGGCCGGCCGCGACGACCGGTTCGTGGCCGCGTCAGTGGACGCCTCGTCGGCGGAGGCGGTCGCCGCGCTCTGCCGGGAACAGCGGATCACGCACGTGCTCAACGCCGTCGACCCGCGCTTCGTTCTGCCGATCTTCGAGGGCGCGTACGCGGCTGGCGTCGACTACCTCGACATGGCGATGTCCCTGTCCCGCCCGCACCCCGCCCGCCCGTACGCGGAGACCGGGGTCAAGCTGGGCGACGAGCAGTTCGCCCGCGCCGACCGGTGGGTCGACGCCGGGCGGCTCGCGCTGTGCGGCATCGGCGTCGAGCCCGGCCTCTCCGACGTCTTCGCCCGGTACGCGGCCGACGAACTCTTCGCCGAGATCGACGAGATCGGGGTCCGCGACGGGGCGAACCTCACCGTCGACGGCCACGAGTTCGCCCCGTCGTTCTCCATCTGGACCACCATCGAGGAGTGCCTGAACCCGCCCGTCGTCTGGGAGGCCGGCCGCGGCTGGTACACGACTGCGCCCTTCTCGGAGCCGGAGGTCTTCGAGTTCCCGGCGGGCATCGGCCCGGTCGAGTGCGTGAACGTGGAGCACGAGGAGGTGCTGCTCATCCCGCGGTGGGTGGACGCGAAGCGGGTCACGTTCAAGTACGGTCTCGGCGCCGAGTTCATCGACGTGCTCCGGACGCTGCACAAGGTCGGCCTGGACTCCACGGCGCCGGTGCCCGTCGGCGGCGTGTCCGTCTCGCCGCGCGACGTGGTGGCCGCCTGCCTGCCCGATCCCGCCACGCTGGGCGACCGGATGCACGGGAAGACGTGCGCCGGCACGTACGTCACCGGCACCGGTGTCGACGGCCTGCCGCGGCGCGTCTACCTCTACCACGTGGTCGACAACGAGTGGTCGATGCGGGAGTACGGCCACCAGGCCGTGGTGTGGCAGACCGCGCTCAACCCGGTGGTGGCGCTGGAACTGCTCGCCACCGGCGCCTGGACCGGCGTGGGGGTGCTGGGCCCGGAGGCGATGCCGCCGAAACCGTTCCTGGATCTGCTGACCGCCTACGGCTCACCCTGGGGAATGGAGGAGCGGTGACCCGCTACGGGGCCATGTACGGGCCGGACCTGACCTTCCTCGGCGTACCCGCGTGCGACCTGTCCGACCCGGCCTCCTTCGCCGACGCGGACGTGGTGATCGTCGGAGCGCCGTTCGACGGTGGCACCTCGCACCGGCCGGGCACCCGGTTCGGGCCGTCCGCCATTCGGCAGGCCTGCTACCTGCCGCACGACGGCTCCCGCCCGTCGCTCGCGCTGCGCGTCGACGGGCTGCGGGACCTGCGGGTGTACGACGCCGGCGACGTCGAGATGTTCTCCGGCGACATCGAGCGGTCCCTGGCGGCGCTGGAGTCCGCGGTGCACACCGTCGCCTCGGCCGACGCCATCCCGGTCGTTCTCGGCGGCGACCACTCCATCGCCCTGCCCGACGCCACCGGGGTGGCCCGCCGGCACGGGCTCGGTCGGGTGTCGCTGGTGCACTTCGACGCGCACGCCGACACCGGTGACGTCGAGTTCGGCAGCCTGCACGGCCACGGCCAGCCGATGCGCCGGCTCATCGAGTCGGGTGCGGTGCGCGGCGACCGGTTCCTCCAGATCGGCCTGCGGGGCTACTGGCCGGGCCCTTCGGTGCTGTCCTGGATGGCGGAGCAGCGGATGCGCTCGTACGAGATGACCGAGCTGGTGACGCGCGGCCTCGACGAGTGCCTGACCGAGGCGTTCGGCATCGCGGTGGACGAGTGCGAGGGCGTCTTCCTCTCCGTCGACGTGGACGTCGTGGACCCCGGCATGGCGCCCGGCACCGGCACCCCGGAACCGGGCGGGCTGACCTCGCGGCAACTGCTCGACGCGGTGCGGCGCTGCTGCTACGAGCTGCCCGTGGTCGGGGTGGACGTGGTCGAGGTCGCACCCCCGTACGACCACGCGGACATCACCGCGTACCTCGGCAACCGGGTCGTGCTGGAGGCCCTGTCGGCGATCGCCCGCCGCCGGCGCGACGCCGAGGGCGGCACCCCCTGGAACCCGCACCAGCCCCTCCTAAACACCCGCTAACCCGCCCCCCTCCCCGCCCCCGCCCCGCACCTCCGCGATCTTGCACTTTCTGCCCCGGCTTTTCGCATGTAACGGACATATCCAGGGCCACAAGTGCAAGATCGCGGGCTGAAGTAGGAGGGGGCTAGCACGGGCCGGGGCTCTCGGGGTGGTTGTCCACAGGGGAGAGGTTGTCCACAGCGGGCGGGTGCGGGGGCGGCTCGTAGGTGGCGGGGTTCGGGATAGTGCGGCTGTGGCGACTCAGTTGCGGCGCGTCGAGTACCTGTTGCGGCGGCTCACGGTGAAGCGGCTCCGGACTCAGGTCGGCAGGGAGGAGCTGTTCCGTGTACGCCGGGGCGTCTACGCCGCCCGGCCCTGCGAGAACGACGACGAACTCCGCGCACTGCTGCTGTGCCTGCCCGAGGGCGCTGCGCTGACCCGGCAGAGCGCGGCCCGCCGGCACGGGTTCGGCGTCCTCCGCGAGGATCAGGTTCATGTCCAGCTGCCGGCCAGCGTGCCCCGGCCACGGCTGCCCGGGCTGGTCGTGCATCACTCGGCCCTGCCCGTGCGGCCGGTTCTCGTCGGTGGGCTGCCCTGCGTGCCGGCGGCCCGGTGCGCCGTCGACCTCGCTCGGAGAGTGCGTCGGCTCGACGCTCTGCCGGTGCTCGACGCGGCCCTCCGGTCCGGCGCCGTCACGCGAGACGAACTGCTCGCGGAACTGCCGGCGCACCGGGCTCTGCGTGGCGTCCGGCAGGCGCGGGACCTCGTCCCACTGGCGGACGGCCGGGCGGAGTGCCGTCAGGAGAGCCAGCTTCGCCTGATCGTGCTGGACGGCCGGCTGCCCGCACCCGAGCCGCAGATCTGGGTTCACGACTCGTACGGCATCCGCCGCTACCGCCTCGACCTGGGTTATCGCGAGTGCAGGCTCGGCGTCGAGTACGACGGGCAGTCGCACCTGAACCGTGACCGCCTTCGGAACGACCGCGAGCGTATGAACTGGCTCGACGCCAACGGCTGGCGCATGCGGTACTTCACCGACCAGGATCTCTACCGCCGGCCGCAGCACATCATCACGACGATCCGCGCGGCCCTGGCCTGAGCCCGCACGACTCCGCGATCTTGCACTTCCTGCCCCGACATTCCCGACATTGAACTCATTTCAGGGGCGCAAAGTGCAAGATCGCGGGGCCTGGGGTTACGCCAGGTGGGAGCGGATCAGGAATCTCACGCCCTCGGGGGCTTCCAGGGAGAAGCCGCTCCCTCGGCCGGGGACCACGTCGACCGTGAGCCTCGTGTGTTTCCAGAGCTCCCACTGGCTCTTCGACATCCAGAACTCGACCGGCTCCGGCACGCCCTCCACCTCGAGCGCCGCGAGCAGCACGTCCGAGCCGCCGGTGCGGAACTCGCCCGCCGGGTAGCACATCGGGGCGCTGCCGTCGCAGCACCCGCCGGACTGGTGGAACATGAGCGGCCCGTGCTGCTCCCGCAGCGTCCGGATCAGCTCGGCCGCGGCCGGCGTCACGCTGACGGGGTCCGTGGCGGGCGCAAGCGAGACCGGCGACGCCGCCCGGGGAAGCGGCGCCGAGCCCGGAGACGCCGCCCCGAAACGCGGCGTCGATGCCGGAGACGCCGCCCCGGAACGCGGCGTCGATGCCGGAGACACCGCCTGGGGAACCGGCGTCGAAGCCGGCCCAGCCGCTCCGGGACGCGGCGCCGACGAATCCCGAGGCGGCGGAACGGGACCGGGCGGCGGAACGGCGCCCGGCGGCGGAACGGGACCGGGCGGCGCCGCGACGCCCGGCGGCGCCGCGGCGCCCGGCGGACCGGGAACCCCGGCGCCCTCACGAGCGGCGTCCATCAGAAGAACCCGAGCTTCTTGGGGGAGTAGCTGACCAGCAGGTTCTTGGTCTGCTGGTAGTGCTCCAACATCATCTTGTGGTTCTCCCGGCCGATGCCGGACTGCTTGTACCCGCCGAACGCGGCGTGCGCCGGGTACGCGTGGTAGCAGTTCGTCCACACCCGGCCGGCCTGGATGGACCGCCCGGCCCGGTACGCGGTGTTGATGTCCCGGGTCCACACGCCGGCGCCCAGCCCGTACAGGGTGTCGTTGGCGATCTTCACGGCGTCGTCGAGGTCGGCGAAGGAGGTCACCGAGACGACCGGGCCGAAGATCTCCTCCTGGAAGATCCGCATCGAGTTGTCGCCCTCGAAGATGGTCGGCTGGACGTAGTACCCGCCGGAGAGTTCGCCGCCCAGGTCGGCCCGCGCGCCGCCGGTGAGGACGCGCGCGCCCTCCTGCCGGCCGATGTCCAGGTAGGACAGGATCTTCTCGAGCTGATCGTTGGAGGCCTGCGCGCCGATCATCGTGTCCGTGTCCAGCGGGTGTCCCTGCGTGACCGCCTCGGTGCGGGCGACGGCCGCCGCCAAAAAGTCCGCGTAGTGGCCCTGCTGGATGAGCGCCCGGGACGGGCAGGTGCAGACCTCGCCCTGGTTGAGGGCGAACATGGTGAACCCTTCGAGCGCCTTGTCGAAGAAGTCGTCGCGGGAGGCGCTCACGTCGTCGAAGAAGATGTTCGGGCTCTTGCCGCCCAGCTCCAGGGTGACCGGCTTGATGTTCTCGCTGGCGTACTGCATGATCAGCCGCCCGGTGGTGGTCTCGCCGGTGAACGCCACCTTGGCCACCCGGGACGAGGAGGCGAGCGGCTTGCCGGCCTCGACGCCGAAGCCGTTGACCACGTTGACAACGCCGGGCGGCAGCAGGTCGGCCACCAGCGACAGCCAGTAGTGGATCGAGGCGGGCGTCTGCTCGGCCGGCTTCAGCACGACCGCGTTGCCGGCGGCGAGGGCCGGGGCGAGCTTCCAGGTGGCCATGAGCAGCGGGAAGTTCCACGGAATGATCTGCCCGACCACGCCGAGCGGCTCGTGGAAGTGGTACGCCACGGTGTCGTCGTCCAGCTCGCCGAGCGAGCCCTCCTGCGCCCGGATCGCCCCGGCGAAGTACCGGAAGTGGTCGATGGCGAGCGGAATGTCGGCGGCCAGGGTCTCGCGTACGGGCTTGCCGTTCTCCCAGGTCTCCGCGACCGCGAGGGCCTCCAGGTTCTCCTCCATCCGGTCAGCGATCCGGTTCAGGATCAACGACCGTTCGGCGACCGGTGTGCGGCCCCACGCGTCGGCGGCGCCGTGCGCGGCGTCGAGCGCCTTCTCGACGTCCTCGGCCGTGCCGCGGGCCACCTCGCAGAAGGTCTGGCCGGTCACGGGCGTGGGGTTCTCGAAGTACCGACCGTTGTGCGGCTTGACGTACTCGCCGCCGATGTAGTGGTCGTAGCGGGACTGCCAGTGGGTGGGCGCGTCGTAGCGTGCCATGGTTACCTCCGCCGTCGAGGTGCGGGAACGGCGGCGACGCTAGTTGCCGGGACGTTGCAGGAACGTTGCGCGCGTCAGGTCGTACTCCCGGGCGAGCTGGTGGATGCGGGCGACGGCGAGCGGCCGGCGCGGCGCGCCCGGCGGCAATGCCCGCGCCAGCGCCTGCCAGGCGGTCAGGTCGTCGGCGCCGGCGGGGGTCGCGGTCCAGGCCGCGAGCAGCACCGGGTCCGCGGCGGCGAGGACGGCCGCGCGGAGCTGGCCGTCGATGAGCCGGCGCAGTCGCGTCACTCCCGGCGCGTCGGAGGCGGGCAGCAGCGGCCCGGCGTACGCGTCGAGCGCGCCCGCCGGATCGCCCCGGTCGAGCAGCGCCGTGACGGTACGGAAGTCGGCGCGCACGGGCCCGCGCAGCCGGTACGGGCGGGAGTCGAGCAGCTCGGGGCCGAGCACCCGGCGCAGGCGCGACAGTTCGGCGCGCAGGGTGACCGGGTGCAGCCGGTCGTCGCCGTACAGGTCGATGCCGAGTTGTTCACCCGTGCGCCCCTCCGGGTGGTCGAGCAGCAGCACCAGGAGTTCGCTGTGCCGGCGGCCGAGCCGGATCCGCCGTCCCGCCACCCGCAGTTCCGCCTCGTCCCGCCCGAGCGCCGCGACGGTGACCACGCCCGGCTCGGCCGGCCGGTCGGCGGCGAGCTGCACCTCGGCGGCCCGGGCGGTGGCCCGTACCAGCGCGAGGCTCTGCGGGGTGGCCAGGTGGTCGCCCCCGGTGATGTCGACGGCGCCGAGCAGGCGGCCGGTGGCGGGGTCGTGGATGGGCGCGGCGGCGCAGGTCCACCGCTGGACGCGCCGGCTGAAGTGCTCGGTGGCGAAGATCTGCACGCTGTGGTCGACGGCGAGGGCGGTGCCAGGGGCGTTGGTGCCGGCATGCGCCTCGTCCCATCGGGCGCCGGGGACGAAGTTCATCCGCTCGGCGCGCCGGAGCACCCCGGGGTGGCCCTCGACCCAGAGCAGCCGCCCGTGCGCGTCGCAGATCGCCATGAGGTGCGCGCCGTCCTGGGCGATCCCGCCGAGCAGGTCGCGGAAGAGCGGCAGCACCCGGGCGAGGGAGTGCCCGGCGCGGTAGCTCGCGAGCGCGTCGTCGACGAGGTCGACCGGCGGGGTGCTCTCCGGGTCGAGCAGCGCCCCGGCCGAGCGGCGCCACGAGTTGGCCACGACGTCGCGCAGGTGCCGGTCGGTGCGCCGGGCGGCCTCCGGGCCACCGGCGAGGAAGGCCTCGTGGGCGGCACCGACCCGCGCCATCCGCTCCGCCGGATCGACGCCGATTTCCAGGGCGAGCCACGGGTCGGCCATGGGCGACCTCCTCGCGCCCATCGTGACGCAGCTCACCCGGAACCGCCAAGCCGAACCGATGCCGACCGGGATCCGTGTACGCGACGTCCCGCTCCGGTTGCCCCGGACAACGACCCGGTCCCGACGGAATCAAGGAGAAACGATGTCGCGCACAGAACCGGCCGTACCGCCCCCGCCGGACCGTGCTCGCGTGCAGGAGGCCGCCTGGTGGCTGTCCGGCCGGGTGGTGCGTACGCCCGTCCTGAACTCACCGGTGATCGACCGGCTCGCCGGCGCCCGCGTCCTTCTGAAGGCGGAGAACCTGCAGGCCGGCGGCTCGTACAAGATGCGCGGCGCGATGCTGGCGGTGGGCCGGCTCGCCGCGGCCGGGCACGGCGGGGTGGTCGCGCAGAGCACCGGCAACCACGCGGTCGCGGTGGCGCTGGCCGCCCGACGGCACGGCCTGACGGCGACCGTCGTCCTGCCCGCCGACGCGGCCCAGACCAAGGTCGCCCGGGCCCGGGCGGCGGGCGCCGAGGTCGTCGTGGCCGGCACCACGCTCGACGAGCGGGTCGCGACCGCCCGCCAGATCAGCGAGACCCGGGGCCACCCGCTGATCGACGCGTACGACCACCCCGACGTCATCGCCGGGCAGGGCAGCGCCAGCCTGGAGCTGATCGAGGAGGCGGAGCGCGTCGGCAGCCCGCTGGACGCGCTGGTGGTGCCCGTGGGCGGTGCGGGCGGCGTCGCGGGCGCCTGCCTGGCCGCGGCCGGAACCACCATCCAGGTGTACGGTGTCGAGCCCGTGGGCTGCGACTCGCTGGCCCGCAGTCTCGCCGCCGGACGCCCGACACCGGTCGCCCCGGCACCGACGATCGCCGACGGCCTGCGCCCCACCTGTGTGGGTGAGCTGCCGTTCGCCATCGCGCGCGACGCGATCCGGGGCGTCGTGCGGGTCGACGACGACCAGATCGCCGACGCGTTCCGGCTGCTGCTGATGGAGCTGAAGGTGCTCGTCGAACCCTCGGGCGCCGCCGGTCTCGCGGGCGCGCTGCGGCTCGCGGCGAGCCTCGGCGACGACGTGGTCGATCGGCCCGGCGCCGGCCCGGAGGGCGGGCGCCGGGAGGAGTACCGCACGGTCGGCGTGGTGCTGACCGGCGGCAATGTCGAGGCGGAGCTGGTCGCGCGCCTGGCGACCCGGCAGCTCGCCGACCTGACGAGTGTGGAAGAGGTGGCGGCATGAGCACGCCTGTCCGGATCGGAATTCTGTTCGGTGGCCCGTCGGCGGAGCACGAGGTTTCGTGTGCCTCGGCTCTCGGTGTGGCCCGGGCCCTCACCGAGGCCGGTCACCGCGTGGTGGCCATCGGGGTGACCCGCACCGGCGTCTTCCGGCTGGTGCCGGACGCGGTGCTTGCCGAGCTGCGCGCCGGCGTGGGGGCCGCCCGCGCGATCGACGACCGGTTGACGGTGACGGGGCCGGTCGTGGAGTTGCGTGCCGGCAAGCGGCCGGGGACGGCCGTCGTCGCTCCCGCGGACGCGCCCGGGACGGCGCACGCCGAGCTGGACGTGGTCTTCCCGGTGCTGCACGGCCCGTACGGCGAGGACGGCGTCGTGCAGGGCGTGCTGGAGTCGCTCGGTGTGCCGTACGTCGGGTGCGGCATCCTCGCCTCCGCCGTCGGCATGGACAAGGTGGCCATGAAGCGGGCGCTGCGCGCCGAGGGGGTGCCGATCACCCCGCACGTGTGGTTCGACGAGCAGACCTACCGGGCCGCCGACGACCCGGAGAAGCTGGTGCTGGGCCTGCGCCGGCCGCTGTTCGTGAAGCCGTCCCGGATGGGTTCCTCCATCGGGATCTCCCGGGTCGCCGAGGGGGACGACCTGGGCGCGGCCGTCGAGGAGGCGCTCCGCCACGACAACGTCGTCCTGGTCGAGCAGGGCGTCACCGGCCGGGAGCTGGAGTGCGGCGTGCTCGGCGGCTGGCGGCCGGAGGCGTCGGCCGTCGGCGAGGTCCGGGTGACGGGCGGCTGGTTCGACTACCAGCAGAAGTACTTCGGCGACGCCGACCCGATGGTCGTTCCCGCTCCGCTGCCGGACGAGGTGACCGAGCGGATCCGCGAGCTGTCGGTGCGGGCCTTCACGGCTATCGGCGGCTGGGGCCTGGCCCGGGTGGACTTCCTCTACGACGAGGCGACCGGTGACCTGTACGTCAACGAGCTGAACACCATGCCGGGGTTCACCGCGCACTCGATGTACCCGAAGGTGTGGGCGGAGTCTGGGGTCAGCTACCGGGAGGTCGTCGACCGGTTGGTCGCGCTCGCCTTCGCCCGCCACGCGGAGCGGCCCGGCACCCCGACCCCGGACGGCCCCCGGTGATCGTGCGCCCGCACTGAACGGTGGAGGCATCCCGTCCGTACCAGGCGTCGTACGACACCACCGGACGACGGGAGAGACACGGTGAGGGTGCAACGCAGGCACGTGCTGGCGGCGGGTGTGGCGGTGGCCGCCACGGCGGTCGTCGCGGTGGGCACCGGGCTCGGGTTCGCGGACACCGCACCGGCACGGCAGTCCGCCTGCTCCGGCTCGGTGACGTTCTCGGCCGAGGGTGGCGCGCCGGCGGCCACGAGCGACCGGTTTCCGGTGGGGACGCGGCTGCGGGTGACGAACCTGGACAACAACCGGGCGACGACGGTGACGGTGACCGGCCCGTCGGGCAGTTGTGTGCTGCTCAACGTGGCTGCCATGGACCAGATCCGCGAGCCGGGAAAGAACGTGGTGCGCCGCAACGTGGTCGAACGGCTGGACGACGCGGCGCCGCCCGCGCCGGGCGCCGGTGAGATGCGGCCCGGCGCGGCCTCGCCGGGCGCGCCCGGGCCGGCACCCCGCTCGGTGTGCACGGGCTCGGTGACGTTCTCGGCCGAGGGTGGCGCGCCGGCGGCCACGAGCGACCGGTTTCCGGTGGGGACGCGGCTGCGGGTGACGAACCTGGACAACAACCGGGCGACGACGGTGACGGTGACCGGCCCGTCGGGCAGTTGTGTGCTGCTCAACGTGGCCGCCATGGACCAGATCCGCGAGCCGGGGAAGAACGTCGTCCGCCGCAACACGGTCGAACTGCTGCGCTGAGGAGCGGGCGGGGCCCGGTCTCGGGTGCCGGGCCCCGCCCGCTCCTCAACCGAACGCGGCGTCGAGGATGTCGAGGCCGCGGTGCAGCTCGGCGTCGGAGATGACCAGCGGGGGCAGGAAACGCAGCACGTTGCCGTACGTGCCGCAGGTGAGCGTGAGCAGCCCCGCGGCGTGGCAGGCGGCCGACACCGCGGCCGTGGCGGCCGGGTCCGGCGTGAGGGTGCCCGGGCGTACCAGCTCCACGGCGAGCATCGCGCCCCGGCCGCGCACCTCGGCGATCCGCGGATCCCGCTCGGCGATGGCGCGCAGGCGGGGCGTCAGCACCGACCCGATCCGCCGGGCCGCGGCGGCCAGGTCCCGCTCGTGCATGGTGTCGATGCTGGCGAGCGCCGCGACGCAGGCCAGCGGGTTTCCGCCGTACGTGCCGCCGAGGCCGCCGACGTGCACCGCGTCCATCAGCTCGGCGCGGCCGGTCACCGCGGCGAGGGGCAGCCCGCCGGCGATCCCCTTCGCGAGCGTCACGAGGTCCGGCTCGACACCCTCGTGTTCGCACGCGAACCAGTCGCCCGTCCGGCAGAACCCGGTCTGGATCTCGTCGGCCACGAAGACGACACCGGCCGCCGTCGCCCACTCGCGCAGCGCCGGCAGGAACCCCTCGGCCGGTACGACGAAGCCGCCCTCGCCCTGGATCGGCTCGATGAGCAGCGCGGCCACGTTCTCGGCGCCGACCTGCTTCTCGATCATCTCGATGGCCCGGGACGCCGCGGACGCGCCGTCGAGGCCGCCGTCGCGCAGCGGATACGACATCGGCACCCGGTAGATCTCCCCGGCGAACGGCCCGAACCGGTGCTTGTACGGCATGTTCTTCGCGGTCAGCGCCATGGTGAGGTTGGTCCGCCCGTGGTACGCGTGGTCGAAGACCACCACGGCGGGCCTTCCGGTGGCGTGCCGGGCGACCTTCACGGCGTTCTCCACCGCCTCGGCGCCCGAGTTGAACAGCGCCGATCGCTTCTCGAACCCACCCGGCGTGAGCGCGTTGAGCCGCTCGCACACCGCCACGTACGACTCGTACGGCGCCACCATGAAGCAGGTGTGCGTGAAGCGCTCGACCTGCTCCCGCACGGCCGCCACGACCCGCGGCGCGGAGTTGCCCACGTTGGCGACCGCGATACCCGCCGCGAAGTCGATCCACTCCCGCCCGTCGACGTCGACGATCGTCCCGTCCGACGCCCGGTCCACATAGGATGGAATCACGCTGCCCACACCCCGGGCGACCGCCGCGCCTCGTCGCTTGTGCAGTTCCTCGGAGGACGTCATGGGGCTCAGCCCTCGATGTTGTGCATGACGTGCTTGATCCGGGTGTAGTCCTCCAGGCTGTAGACCGAGAGGTCCTTGCCGTGCCCGGAGTGCTTGAACCCGCCGTGCGGCATCTCGGAGACGAACGGGATGTGGGTGTTCACCCAGACGCAGCCGAAGTCGAGCCGCCGGGTCATCCGCATGGCCCGCCCGTGGTCCTTCGTCCAGACCGAGGCCGAGAGGCCGTACTCGACACCGTTCGCCCAGCGCACCGCCTCGTCCTCGTCGGAGAACCGCTGCACGGTGATGACCGGGCCGAACACCTCCTGCTGGATGATCTCGTCGGCCTGCCGGACCCCGGAGACGACCGTCGGCGAGTAGAAGAAGCCGCGCTCGCCGACCTGCGAGCCGCCCGCGTCGAGGTTCGCGTGGTCCGGCAGCCGGTCCACGAAGCCGCGGACCCGCGCGAGCTGGTTGGCGTTGTTGAGCGGGCCGTAGAGCACGTCCTCGTCGTCCGGCGCGCCGGTCCGGGTGTTACGGGCCTGCTCCGTCAGCGCCGCCACGAAGTCGTCGTGGATGCCGGGGCCGGCCAGCACCCGCGTCGCCGCCGTGCAGTCCTGCCCGGCGTTGAAGTACCCGCCGACCGCGATCGCCTCGGCCGCCGCCGCGACGTCCGCGTCGTCGAAGATCACCACCGGGGCCTTGCCGCCCAGTTCGAGGTGGGTGCGCTTGAGGTCGGGGGCGGCCGCCGCCGCGACCTCCATGCCGGCCCGGGTCGAGCCTGTGATCGACACGAACTGCGGGGTGGGGTGGGCCACGAGGGCCCGCCCGGTGTCCCGGTCGCCGCAGACCACGTTGAACACGCCCGGCGGCAGGAACTCGGCGGCCATCTCGGCGAGCAGCAGGGTGGAGACCGGGGTGGTGTCCGACGGCTTGAGCACCACCGTGTTGCCCGCCGCCAGCGCCGGGGCGATCTTCCAGACCGCCATCATGAGCGGGTAGTTCCAGGGCGTGACCTGGGCGCAGACGCCGATCGGCTCCCGTCGCACGTACGACGTGTGCCCGGCCAGGTACTCGCCGGCCGAGCGGCCCTCCAAAAGCCGCGCCGCTCCCGCGAAGAAGCGGAACTGGTCGACGCAGGGCGGCAGCTCCTCCTCGGCGGTGAGCTGACGCGGCTTGCCGGTGTTGCGGACCTCCGCGTCGACCAGCTCGGCGGCCCGGGCCTCGACGGCGTCGGCGAGCTTCAGCAGCGCCTTCTGCCGCTCGGCCGGCGTGACGTCCCGCCAGCTCTCGAACGCGTCGGCGGCGGCCCGCATGGCGGCGTCCACGTCGGCGGCGCCGGAGATCGGGGCCTGCGCGAAGACCTCACCGGTGCACGGATCGACCAGGTCGGCGTACCCGCCGTCCACCGGGTCGACGTACTGGCCGTTGACGAAGTTGCGCAACTGCTGCTGGTCACTCATGAGGAGTCTCCGAGGGTGGCCGGGGGATGAGGAGGTCAGCGGAGGTATTCGCAATCTGAGTGCCATATTGGCCACTGAATTCGCGGCATACAAGCCCTAACGCGACTGTTTCCGTGCGGATCGGTGGTCGTCTAGGCTGCGTGCGTGGAGCCGAGAGCCTTCTACGTGGCCGGCCGTCCCGCACACGGCGAGGACGAGCTGACCGTCCACCACCCCTACGACGGCCGCGCGGTGGGGCGTACCACCGTGGCCACGCCGGACCAGGTCGAGGCGGCCGTCGCGGCCGCGGCCGGAGTGGCCGCGGAGGCCGCGGCCCTGCCCGCGCACGTCCGCGCGGCCGCCCTCGACCACGTGTCCCGGCGGCTCGCCGAACGGGCCGACGAGGTCGCCCAGCTCGTCACCGCCGAGAACGGCAAGCCGCTGAAGTGGGCGCGCGCCGAGGTGGGCCGGGCCGTGTCCACGTTCCGGTGGGCCGCCGAGGAGGCCCGGCGCTTCTCCGGCGAGCTGCAACGCCTCGACACCGACCCGGCCGCCACCGGCCGGATCGCCCTGGTGCGGCGGGTGCCCCGGGGCCCCGTCCTCGGGATCACGCCGTTCAACTTCCCGCTCAACCTCGTCGCGCACAAGGTCGCCCCCGCCATCGCCGTTGGCGCGCCCATCGTGGTCAAGCCGGCCCCGGCCACCCCGCTCTCCGCGCTGCTCCTCGGCGACCTGCTCGCCGAGACCGAGCTGCCGGCCGGGGCGTTCTCGGTGCTGCCGCTGCCCAACGACCGCGCCGCCGACCTGGTCACCGATCCCCGGCTGCCGGTGGTGTCGTTCACCGGTTCCGGCCCGGTCGGGGCGGCCATCCGCCGCGCCGCGCCCGAGAAGCACGTCACCCTGGAGTTGGGCGGCAACGCGGCAGCCGTCGTCTGCGCCGACTGGGCCGCCGACGAGGACCTCACGTTCGCCGCGCAACGGATCGCCACGTTCTCGAACTACCAGGCCGGGCAGTCCTGCATCGCCGTCCAGCGGGTCTACGTGCACGAGTGGATCTACGACGGCTTCCTGCCGCGGCTCGTGGCCGCCGTCCAGGAACTGCGCACCGGCGACCCGGCCGACGAGCGGACCGACGTGGGGCCACTCATCTCCACGGACGCCGCGCGCCGGGTCGAGGCATGGGTCGACGAGGCGGTCGTCGCGGGCGCGACCATCGAGGTCGGCGGACGCCGCGAAGGGGCCACCTACCCGCCCACCGTGCTCTCCGGGGTGCCGGCCGACGCCCGGGTCAGCGCCGAGGAGGTCTTCGGGCCGGTGCTGGTCGTCGCCCGGGTCCAGGACGACGACGCCGCGTTCGCCGCCGTCAACGACTCGGCGTACGGGTTGCAGGCCGGCGTCTTCACCCACGACGTCCGGACGGCGTTCCGCGCCGCCCGAGTGCTCGAGGTGGGCGGGGTGATCGTCGGGGACGTGCCGTCGTACCGGGCCGACCAGATGCCGTACGGCGGGACGAAGGGCAGCGGCGTCGGCCGCGAGGGCCTGCGCAGCGCCATGGACGACTACACCGAGCCGCGGGTCCTCGTCCTCACCGGGGTGTCCCTGTAGGCGGGGCGGGCGGCCGTCGGCGGCGCCCCGTCACCAGGTGCCGTCGTCGCGGACGCGGGCCGGGGCCCGGCCGAGCAGCAGGGTGGTGAGGGCGCCGCAAGGAGGCTGGCCAAACCGCTTGCCGCGTCGCGGCCGGTCGGCGAGGGTCGCGGTATGGCCGATTCGTCCGCTGATCACGCCGCCGACTCGCCCGCAGAGAAAGGGCAGGGCTTCGCCTGGTCGAACATGTTCATGCACCCGGACGAGGATCCGCGTTCGGACGGTGGCTTCGACGACGAGCGGGCGATGTTCGTCGGGTACCTCCGCGACCAGCGCCTCACACTGCAACTGAAGTGCGCCGACCTGGACGCCGAGCAGTTGGCGCGCCGCGCCGTACCCCCGTCGACGCTGTCGCTGCTCGGCCTGGTCCGGCACATGGCCGAGGTGGAGCGTGGGTGGTTCCGCCGGGTGATGGCCGGCGAGGACGTTCCGGCGATCTACCGCACGGACGCCGACCCGGACGCCGATTTCAACGAGGCGCTCGCGGAGCCCGACGTGGTTGCCGAGGCGTGGCGGAACTGGCGGGCCGAGATCGAGTTCGCCGAGCAGTTCGTCGACCGGACGGACCTCCGCGCGACGGGGACCACGCGCGACGGCGACAGCATCTCGTTGCGCGAGCTGCTCCTGCACATGATCGAGGAGTACGCCCGGCACAACGGCCACGCCGATCTGCTGCGCGAGCTGATCGACGGCCGTATCGGCCAGTAGCGGCGACGGTGGCCGCGGGGCGCACCGGGCACCCACGGGGAGCGACGTGATCCACTCCGGTTCGCCGATGTGGCGGTATCCCGACGTGCCGGACACCGCTACATCGCCGCAATGGTGTCGATCAACACCCATCGACGGCCCGGAACTACCATCGGGTGATGGAGAGATCCGAGAGCAGCCAGCAGCAGGTCTGGGCCTGGCCGGTGGGGATCCTGCTCGGCCTCGTGATCGGCGTGAGCACGCTGGGCGGTCTCGGCGGCGTCGGCTTCGGGATCGCCATCGGCATCGCCTTCGCGCTCGCGTTCGGCGCGAACGGCGGCGGCACCCGCAAGGCCGCGGACGGCGCCGACGGCGCGACCGGGTTGGGCGCTCCCGGGGCTGCCGGCAACGAGCCGGGTTCTCCCGACGAAACCCGATGAGCTCCTCGGCATCGCGAAAGTCGGCGCCTCGACGAGAGCCGGGTCTCGGGGACGTCGCGTCGATCGATCAGCAGGACGGAGCCCGCGGGCGATGACAGCCGCACCCACACCGAACCCCGTACCCGCGCGGGATCCCGTCGCCGCGCCTAATCGCTGGGCGGTGCCGGGCAGCGTCGCCGAGGCGGTGGCCGTACAGGAGGAGTTGCGGTCGCGGGTCGACCTGGTGGGGCCGGGTCCGTCCGCGCCGGAGACGGTGGCCGGGCTCGACGTGGCGTACGCGGAGAGCGGTGAGCTGCTCGCGGCGGCCGTGACGGTGCTCGACACGCGGACGCTCGCGGTGGTCGACGAGGCCGTCAGCGTCGGGCGGCCCGCGTTCCCGTACGTCCCGGGGCTGTTCGCGTTCCGGGAACTGCCCGCGCTGCTCGCCGCGCTGGACCGGCTGCGCGTCCGTCCCGAGCTGCTGGTCTGCGACGGGCACGGCCTGGCGCACCCGCGTCGGTTCGGGCTGGCCTGTCATCTCGGCGTGGTCACCGGCCTGCCCGCGATCGGTGTGGGCAAGACGCCGCTGGTCGGCGAGTGGGCGCCACCGGCCGCCCGGCGGGGCGCGTGGTCGGCGTTGCGCGACGGGGGTGAGGTGGTGGGCCGGGTGTTGCGTACCCGTGACGGCGTGAAGCCCGTCTTCGTGAGCGTCGGCCACCGGATGAGTGTGGACAATGCCGTGGCGCAGGTGCTCGCACTGACCCCGCGGTACCGGCTACCGGAGACGACACGGACCGCCGACCGGCTCGCGCGGGAGGCCCTGGCCGCCGCTGAAGGAAGGTCAGGCCGGTCACCCACGACACCGGCCGGACGCGACGGGCGGACACCGACGACACGGGACGCCGACGCAGCGACGACACCGGACCCCGAGGCCCCGGCGACACCGGACCGCGACGACTCGGCAGGGTAATGCGGCACACATGCGGTGCGCTCTATGACGGGTGGGTCTCATGGGGCGGTAGTAGCCTGACCGGCGGTCCCCACCCGGGGAGGACGGCGAGGTGATCATGGCGGTACGGGGGCACGTGAAGCGGCTCGCGACGGTCTTCGCGGTGCTGGGTGGCCTGGTGCTGCTCGGCGCCTCACCGGCCATGGCCGACGACGACTCGGTGCGGCTGCGCTCGGCCGACAGCTTCACGGCCGGCGGCTCGGCCGAGGGGGTGAACCTCGAGGTGCGCAAGCGCAGCGACGGCTGCGTGATGCTGCGTACCGCGCTCGGCCTGCGGCTGGAGGGCCTCGAGGCGAGCCAGGTGACCGTCCAGGTCAACTACGGCGGGCGCTGGTTTCCGGTGCCGCTGGGCGGCGGCTCCGGCCACGTGACCACGTCGCAGACCTCGCCGGCGAAGCCGACGCTCTGCAAGGGCAAGGGCGTCACCGTGCGCTACCGGATCTCGTTCGAGCGCGGCGCGCCGAACGGCCGGCTGAGCGTGACGGGCGAGGCCAGCAACGCGGTCGGCCAGGCGCTGGGCCGGGACGCGGAGTCCGCGCGGGTGGTCGGTGGGCGGGCCACGGCCTCGCCGACCCCGTCGAAGAAGCCGTCGCCGTCGCCGACCCCGGAGGCCACCGAGGCGCCCTCCGACGCCGGTACGACCCCGGCGGCGCTCGCCGTGCCCACGGGCGGGCCGTCCACCCGGGCCGCCGAGGAGTCCTCGGGGCTCTCCCCGGTGATGTTCGTGGGGCTCGGCCTGGTCGTCGCGGGCGCGCTGCTGATCGTGCTGCTGGTCCGGCGGTCCCGCCAGGACAGGGCGCCCGCCGACGAGCCGGTCCTGCCGCTCGCGGGCAGCCCCGGTGGCACCACCTACCGCTCGGGCGGTGGCGTTCCGGCCGCGCCGGGCCAGCCCGGCCAGGTGTACGGCCAGCAGCCGGCCGCGGGCGGCGTCTACGGCGTCCCGTCCTCCCGGCCCGCCGGCGGCGTCTACGGATCCCGTCCGGCCGCCGAGCCGGACACGACCCGACCGATCTCCGCGCCCGGCGAGACCTGGTCGCCGGCCGAGGGGGACGCGGCCCTGCCGTCGCCCACGCCGGACGCGACCCGGCCGCTGCCCGGTCACGCGGGCGGCCGGATCCCGAGCCAGCCCGGCACCGTGCCGCCGCAGGTCCCGGGTCCGGTGGCGGACGCGCCCGGTGAGCCACCGGCGTCCGCCGGGGACGGCGACCACACCGTGTACATGCCCCGGCTCCCCGGCTGAGCGAAGCGCAGCCGCACGCTCCGATACGCTCAAGGTTCGTGACGACCTGCGGCCAAGGAGTGAAACCGGTGTCTGATCTGTCCCAGATCGTGAAGGCGTACGACGTCCGCGGGACGGTGCCGGACCAGTGGGACGAGCGGGCCGCGGAGGCACTCGGTGCCGCCTTCACGCAGCTGCTGAACGCGACCGACGAGCCCGGCGACGCCGTCGTGATCGGACACGACATGCGGGCCACCTCGCCCGGTCTGGCCGCCGCGTTCGCCGCCGGCGTACGCGCCGAGGGGCGGTCGGTCGTCGAGATCGGTCTCGCCTCGACCGACATGCTCTACTTCGCCTCCGGCTCGCTCGACCTGCCGGGCGCGATGTTCACGGCGAGCCACAACCCGGCCCGGTACAACGGCATCAAGATGTGCCGCTCCGGCGCCCGCCCGATCGGGCAGGGCACCGGGCTCGCCGAGATCCGCGACCGGGCGCAGGCGCTGCTCGACAAGGACGAGCCCCGGCCGGCCGGCGACCCGACGCGTCCGGCCGAGCGGCGGGACCTGCTTCCGGACTACGCCGCGCACCTGCGCAAGCTGGTCGACCTCTCGGGCATCCGCCCGCTGCGGGTGGTCGTCGACGCGGGCAACGGGATGGCCGGCCACACCGTGCCGAGCGTGCTCGGCGACGCCAGCCTTCCGCCCCTGCCGCTGGAGATCGTGCCGCTCTACTTCGACCTGGACGGCAGCTTCCCCAACCACGAGGCCAACCCGCTCGACCCCGCCAACCTCGTCGACCTCCAGCGCGCGGTTGTCGCGCACGGCGCGGAGATCGGGCTGGCGTTCGACGGCGACGCGGACCGCTGCTTCGTGGTGGACGAGCGGGGCGAGCCGGTGTCGCCATCGGCGATCACCGCGATGGTCGCGGCCCGGGAGCTGGCCAAGCACCCGGGTTCCACGGTCATCCACGGGCTGATCACGTCCCGCGCGGTCCCGGAGATCATCCGCGAGCACGGCGGCGAGCCGGTGGTGGCCCGGGTGGGGCACTCCTTCATCAAGGCGGAGATGGCCCGCACGAACGCGGTCTTCGGCGGCGAGCACTCCGCGCACTACTACTTCCGGGACTTCTGGTTCGCCGACACCGGCATGCTCGCCGCCATGCACACCCTGGCGGCGCTCGGCGAGCAGTCGCTTCCGCTGTCGGTGCTGGCCGGCGAGTACGAGCGGTACGTCGCGTCCGGCGAGATCAACTCGACGGTGGCCGACCAGGCCGGGGCGATGCGCGACGTGCGCGCCGCATACCCGGACGCCGAGGCCGACGAAATGGACGGGCTCACCCTGCGCTTTCCCGACGGGGCCTGGTTCAACCTGCGTGCCTCCAACACCGAGCCGCTGCTGCGGCTGAACGTCGAAGCCCCCACCCGCGCGCGGATGGTCTCCCTCCGCGACGAGGTGCTCGACCGGGTTCGCCGATAAGATCCCCTGCGCCGTCCGGCACCGCCGGCGGTGAAGCCGCACACGTGGAAGGAGCCGCGCCGTGGCCCTGGATCCGCAGTTGCTCGAGATACTCGCCTGCCCCGACACGCACCACGCACCACTCGACTACGACGCGCAGGCGCAGACGCTGACCTGCACCGAGTGCGGCCGCGTCTTCGAGGTCCGCGACGACGTGCCGGTGCTGCTGCTGGACGAGGCGCGCGGCGGCCCGGGGCAGCAGTCGTGATCGACGGTACGGCCGGGGTCAGCGGCCACCGGGAAGCCGACGAGTCGCTGCTCGACGACCCGGACGCGCTCGCCGAGCGCGACCCGGGCGGCATGCTGCGGCACACCGCGTCCGCGGGCGCCCAGGTGCGGGAGTCGGCCGCGCTGGCCGCCGAGGCGAACCTCTCCGTGCTCGCCGACGAGGGGCGGCCGCGCGCCGTCGTGATCGCCGGCATCGGCACGGCCGGTCGCACCGGCGACGTGCTCGCCACGGTCGCGGGGCCGCGCTGCCCCGTGCCGGTCATCCCGCACCGCAGCGCCGGCGTGCCGGGCTGGGTGGGCGCCGCGGACGTGGTCATCGCGGTGAGCGCCTCCGGCCGCAGCCCCGAGGCGCTCGGGGCCGCCGAGGCCGCGCACCGGCGGGGCGCCCGTCTGGTCGCCGTCGGCGCGCCGGACTCGCAGCTCCAGTCGGTCGCCGAGCGGGCACGCGCGCCGTTCATCCCGGTGCCCCGGCGCGCGCCCGCCCGGGCCAGCCTCTGGGCGCTCACCGTGCCGGTGCTGCTCGCCGCCCGTACGCTCGGGCTCGTGAAGGTCAACGAGGCGGACCTGGCCGAGACCGCGGCCCGGCTCGACGCGGACGCCGACCGGTGCCGGCCCACCGCCGAGTCGTTCGTCAACCCGGCGAAGTCGCTGGCCCTCGGGCTGGCCGGCTCGATCCCGATCGTCTGGGGCTCGTCTCCGCTGGCCACCGTGGCGGCCCGCCGCTTCGGCGACACGCTCTCGGCCAACGCCCGCTACCCGGTGGTGACCGGGGCGCTTGGTGAGGCCGGGCGGGGCCGGGTCGGCCTGCTCGACGGTGTCTTCGGCGGCCTCGCAGAGGGGGAGCGGGACATCTTCGCCGACCCGGACGAGACCGGTGGCGACGGGACCCGGCTGCGGCTGGTGCTGCTGCGCGACGGTGGCCTGAACGCCGAGGACGACACCGACGAGCCCCTCGCCGTCGAGGAGCGCCGCGCCGAGGCGGTGCAGACGCTCGCCGAGCGCCGCGGCGTGCGCTGCGACGTGGTGGCCGCCGAGGGCGGGTCGGCGATCGAGCGGCTCGCCTCGCTCGTCGCGGTCCCGGACTTCGCCTCGATCTACCTCGCCATGGCCCACGGCCTGGATCCGATGGCGGTACCGGCCATCACCGAGATGAAGGAGCTGTCGAACCAGTGATCGAACGTTGGGGGCGGCGCGGCACTCCGGCGCCCGCCGGTGTCGCGCGGCCCGAGGGAGCGGTGGCGTGAGCGCCGAGGGTGGGACCAGGGCGATCATCGCCGCGCTGCTGGCGAACATCGGCATCGCCATCACGAAGTTCCTCGCGTTCGTGCTGACCGGCTCCTCGTCGATGCTCGCGGAGGCGATCCACTCGGTCGCCGACTCGGGCAACCAGGGCCTGCTGCTGCTCGGCGGCAAGAGGGCCAAGCGGGAGGCCACGCCGCAGCACCCGTTCGGCTACGGGCGGGAGCGCTACGTCTACGCGTTCATCGTGGCCATCGTGCTGTTCAGCCTCGGTGGCCTGTTCGCCCTGTACGAGGCGTACCACAAGTGGCAGCACAAGGAGGGCATCGAGTCCTGGCACTGGGTGCCGGTCACCGTGCTGCTCGTCGCGATCGTCATGGAGTCGTTCTCCTTCCGTACGGCCATCAAGGAGTCGAACCACACGCGGGGCAACCAGTCCTGGCTGCGGTTCATCCGCCGGGCCAAGGCGCCCGAACTGCCCGTGGTGCTGCTGGAGGACTTCGGCGCGCTCGTGGGTCTGGTGTTCGCGCTCTTCGGCGTGAGCATGACGCTGGCCACCGGTAACGGCCGGTGGGACGCGTTCGGCACCGCGATGATCGGCATCCTGCTCGTGACCATCGCCATCGTGCTCGCCATCGAGACGAAGAGCCTGTTGCTCGGTGAGGGCGCGGAGACGCACGACCTGGCCGCCATCGAGCGGGCCGTGACCGAGGGCCCCGAGGTGGAGCGGATCATCCACATGAAGACCCTCTACCTGGGGCCCGAGGAGCTCATGGTGGCCGCGAAGGTCGGCGTGACGGCCTGTGAGACCGCCGAGGAGGTGGCCCGCGGCATCAACGCCGTCGAGGCCCGCATCCGCGCCGCCGTGCCGATCGCCCGGGTCATCTACCTGGAGCCGGACATCTACAGCGCCGCCGCCGAGCGTGCCGGCACCGGGTCCGCGGCCCGGACGGCCGTCCCGCAGCCCGAGGACGAGGCGTCCGGGCGGTCGGGGAGCTGAGCGTGGAATTGCTGTACGGACCGATCCGGGACTACGCCTGGGGGTCCCGCTCCGCCATCGCCGCCCTACAGGGGCGCCCCGTGCCCAGCGACGGCCCCGAGGCCGAGCTGTGGCTCGGGGCGCATCCCGGCGCTCCGGCCGCCATCGAGCGCGCCGGCGCCCGGATCAGCCTTCTCGACGTCCTGGCCGCCGAGCCGGCCCGCTGGCTCGGTGAGCAGGGGGTCAACCGCTTCGGCACGCGCCTGCCGTTCCTGCTCAAGGTGCTCGCCGCGGACGCCGCGTTGAGCCTCCAGGCGCACCCGGACGCGAAGCAGGCCCGGGCCGGCTACGCGGCCGACGCGGCCCGGCCGCCGGAGCAGCGCAACTACGTCGACCCGTACCACAAGCCGGAACTGCTGGTGGCGCTCTCGCCGTTCGAGGCGCTCTGCGGGTTCCGCGACCCGGCGGAGTCGGCGGAGGCGCTCGCCGCGTTCGGCGTACCGGCGCTGGAGCCGGTGGTCACGGCGCTGCGGTCCGGGGTGTCCGGCCTGCGGACGGCGGTGCGCACGCTGCTCATGTGGCCGCGGGAGGAGCGTGCCGCGCTGGTGGCCGCCGTGGTGGCGGCGCCGGTCGACGGGCCGGAGGCGGAACTGGCGCGGTCGCTGGCCGTGGACTATCCGGCCGACCCCGGGGTGCTGGTGGCGCTGCTGCTGCACCACGTACGCCTGTCGCCCGGTGAGGCGATCTGGATGCCGGCCGGCAACCTGCACGCCTACCTGCGCGGCTGCGGCGTGGAGATCATGGCGGCGAGCGACAACGTGCTGCGCGGGGGGCTCACCCCGAAGCGGGTGGACGTTGACGAACTGCTCCGGGTGCTGCGCTTCGAGGTGCTGGACGAGCCGGTGTGCCGGGCGCAGCCGGTGGGTCCCGGGGTCGACTGCTGGCCGGTGCCGGTGGACGACTTCGCGCTCTGCCGGGTGACGGTGGGCGACGCGGTGCCGTCGGCCGAGCTGTCGCCCGTCGGCCCGCGGGTGGTGCTCTGCGTGACCGGCTCGGTGTCGGTGGACGACGGGACCGGCGCGCTCACGCTGGAGCGCGGCCAGGCGGCCATCGGCGCGGCGGCGGGCGGGCCGGTGCGGATCAGCGGGAGTGGGGAGGCGTACGTGGCCTCCGGTGGCCTGAGCTGACCCGGACACGGCCGCGGGGTGAAAATCGCAAGTCCGACTTTCCCGGAATAGCTTGACGCGCTCCTAGCGCAGTGTGACTCTATGGGTACGCAGCGTTATCGCGACGACGGTCCGACAACGTGCGGGGAACCAAACCGGGGGGATGCACGGGGCGGCCGGCTGGTGGACGGAAAGTCCGTTCACGACCGACCGCCCCGTGCGCTGTCCGCGGCACCTCCCACCGGCCGACCCTGGCATCCGCGCCCGCGGCGATGGCCGGCCGGGGCGCCCGCCGTCCGGCGCGCGCGTAAGGTGGAGGGTCGCGCAGCACATCGTCCGACAGGAGCTTCCATGACCAGCACCCTCCCGACGGCCAGCGGCACGCCGGCCCAGGCTAGGCCGGGCAGCGTCGCCGAGGGCGACTACAAGGTGGCGGATCTGTCGCTCGCCGAGTTCGGCCGCAAGGAGATCCGGCTCGCCGAGCACGAGATGCCCGGTCTCATGGCGATCCGTCGCGAGTTCGCCGACGCCCAGCCACTGGCCGGCGCCCGGATCACCGGTTCGCTGCACATGACCATCCAGACGGCCGTCCTCATCGAGACGCTGACCGCGCTCGGCGCGCAGGTCCGCTGGGCGTCCTGCAACATCTTCTCCACCCAGGACCACGCCGCCGCGGCCATCGTGGTCGGCGCCGACGGCACCCCCGACGCCCCGGCCGGCGTCCCGGTGTACGCCTGGAAGGGCGAGACGCTCGAGGAGTACTGGTGGTGCACCGAGCAGGTGCTCACCTGGCCGGACGGCCAGGGGCCGAACATGATCCTCGACGACGGCGGTGACGCCACGCTGCTCGTGCACAAGGGTGTCGAGTTCGAGAAGGCCGGCGCCGTGCCGCCGGTCGAGTCGGCCGACTCCGAGGAGTACGCCGTCATCCTGGGCCTGCTGCACCGCTCGCTCGCCGAGGACGCCCAGCGGTGGACGCGGATCGCCGCGGGCATCCGGGGCGTCACCGAGGAGACCACCACGGGCGTGCACCGGCTCTACGAGATGCAGCGCGAGGGGAGCCTGCTCTTCCCGGCCATCAACGTCAACGACTCGGTGACCAAGAGCAAGTTCGACAACAAGTACGGCTGCCGGCACTCGCTCATCGACGGCATCAACCGCGCCACCGACGTGCTGATCGGCGGCAAGATGGCCGTGGTCATGGGCTACGGCGACGTGGGCAAGGGCTGCGCCGAGTCGCTGCGGGGCCAGGGCGCGCGCGTCGTGGTGACCGAGGTCGACCCCATCTGCGCGCTCCAGGCCGCCATGGACGGCTACCAGGTGGCCACCCTGGACGACGTGGTCGAGCAGGCGGACATCTTCGTGACCGCCACCGGCTGCTTCAACGTCATCACCCACGAGCACATGGCCCGGATGAAGCACCAGGCGATCGTCGGCAACATCGGCCACTTCGACAACGAGATCGACATGGCCGGCCTGGCCAAGCGCCCGGACGTCACGCGGGAGAACATCAAGCCGCAGGTCGACCTCTGGCGCTTCGACGACGGCCACGCCATCATCGTCCTCTCGGAGGGTCGCCTGCTGAACCTGGGCAACGCGACCGGGCACCCGAGCTTCGTGATGTCGAACTCCTTCTCGAACCAGACGATCGCCCAGATCGAGCTCTTCACGAAGACCGACGAGTACCCGGTCGGCGTCTACGTGCTCCCGAAGCACCTGGACGAGAAGGTCGCCCGGCTGCACCTGGGCGCGCTCGGCGCGAAGCTGAGCACGCTCACCAAGGAGCAGGCCGCCTACCTCGGCGTGCCCGTCGAGGGCCCGTTCAAGCCGGAGCACTACCGCTACTGATCCTGTTCCCGACACACCGGGCCGGCCGCACCACGCGGCCGGCCCGGTGTTCGTTTCGGGGATGCGGGCGCGGTGGCGGGCGGTCAGTCGCGGCGGCGAACTTTGGCGGGCGGTCAGTCGCAGCGGCGCCGTAATGGCGGGCGGTCAGTCGCGGCGGCGGGGGCGGATCCAGGTCCAGACACACCAGGCGAGCCAGGCGAGCGAGACGGCCGTGGCGAGCGCCCGCAGTCGCAGCGCGCTGAGCAGCAACACGACGGCCAGGACGGCGAGCCAGGGCCCGAAGCCCTTCACGGCCGCGGCCGGAGGGTCGTGGTGGGCGTGCGGGGGGAGGCGGGGTGATCGTCGGGCACGGTCGTCCTGTCTGCGTGGGGGCGAGCCGGAATCCTGCCACAGCCGCCCGCCGCGCGGTGGCCCACGGCGCGCGTACGTCGAGTTCACGGGCCGGACGAGTGGCGTTGGCATGAACAACTTGACGAGGCTTCCGAACAGGAGGAAGGTATGGCTGCCCTTACTTAGCTGAGGCGTGCCTAAGAACCGGAGCACCGATGTTCGCCACCTACCTGATCGGCCTGCGCGAGGGCCTCGAAGCGACCCTCGTGGTCAGCATCCTCGTCGCCTTCCTCGTGAAGTCGCAGCGCCGGGACCGGCTGCCCCAGGTCTGGGGTGGAGTCGGGCTGGCCGTGGCGCTGTCGGTGCTGTTCGGGTGGCTCATCGAGTACACGTCGACCACGCTGCTGGCCCGTTCCGAGGACCGCGAGCTGTTCGAGGCCGTGACGTCCGTGGCGGCCGTCGTCTTCGTCACCTGGATGATCTTCTGGATGCGCCGGGCCGCCCGCACCATCGCGGGCGAGCTGCGCGGCAAGCTCACCGACGCGCTGGCGGTCGGCTCGCTCGCCGTGGCGGGGATGGCCTTCCTCGCGGTGATCCGGGAGGGCCTGGAGACCGCCCTCATCTTCTACTCGGCGGCGCAGGGAGCGGCCGGTGACAGCGGCCCTCTCCTCGCGTTGATCGGCGGCATCGTCACGGCCGTCGTCATCGGCGTGCTGCTCTACGCCAGCGCGTTGAAGATCAACCTGAGCCGCTTCTTCACCTGGACGGGGGCGCTGCTGATCCTCGTGGCCGCCGGCATCCTCAAGTACGGCGTGCACGACTTCCAGGAGGCCGGTGTCCTGCCCGGCCTCAACGACCTGGCGTTCGACATCACCTCCGTGCTCGACCCCAGCACCTGGTACGCGGCCCTGCTGGCCGGCATGTTCAACGTCACGGCCGCACCCACCGTGCTCGAGACGATCGCCTGGGTGGCGTACGCCGTGCCGGTCCTCGCGCTCTTCCTGTTCCGCCCCGCGGCGCCGGGCAAGGCCGCCGCGCCGGGCAAGGCCGCGGCCCCGAGCGCGGCCGCCCCGGACGCGGCCGCCACGCCGAGCGCGGCCGCCACTCCCGGTGCGGCCCCTGCCGCCGAGACCGCTGGCCCGGGCGACACGGCCGGAACCACCACCACCGCGGCCGGGGCCGAGGCGCCCTCCGCGCCGCAGCGTGCCTGATCCGACGAGGAGAACTGCCCAGATGCGTACCACCCGTTACCTCACGCTGGCCGCCGTCGGCCTGCTGGCCACGGCCGGCGTCGTCGCGTGCTCCGGTGAAAAGGAGGAGCCCGCGGCGGCCGGCGGCCCGATCGTGGTCAAGGCCGACGACACGGCCTGCCAGGTCGCCGACACCGACCTGCCCGCTGGAACGGCCACCTTCAAGATCACCAATGCGGGCGCGAAGGTCACGGAGTTCTACGTCTACGCGAGCGGTGACCGGGTGATGGGCGAGGTGGAGAACATCGCTCCCGGGCTGAGCCGCGAGCTGCGGGTCGAGCTGCCGGCCGGGACGTACGAGACGGCCTGCAAGCCCGGGATGAGCGGAAAGGGCATTCGGGGGGCGCTGAAGGTCAGCGGCTCCTCCGCGCCGCTCACCGAGGACGCCGCGCTGGCCGGGGCCGCCGACAGTTACCAGCGTTACGTGAAGAGCCAGACGGCGGCCCTGCTGGAGAAGACCGAGGAGTTCGTGACCGCGGTCAAGGCCGGGGACGTGGCGAAGGCCAAGACGCTCTACCCCGTGGCCCGGACCTACTGGGAGCGGATCGAGCCGGTCGCCGAGATCTTCGGCGACCTCGACCCCAAGATCGACGGCCGCGAGGAGGTCATCGAGGAGGGGATGGAGTTCACGGGCTTCCACCGGATCGAGAAGGACCTCTGGACCACCGGTGACATCAGCAAGGACGGCCAGATCGCGGATCGGCTGCTGACCGACGTCAGGGAGATCGTGGCGAAGGCCAACGCCGAGAAGCTCTCCCCGCTGCAGCTCGCCAACGGCGCCAAGGAGTTGCTCGACGAGGTGGCCAGCGGCAAGATCACTGGCGAGGAGGAGCGCTACTCGCACACCGACCTGTGGGACTTCAGCGCCAACCTCGAGGGGTCCAAGGCCGCGATCGCCGCGCTGCGCCCCGCGCTCGAGCAGCGGTCGCCCGACCTCGCCAAGCAGCTCGACACCGAGTTCGCGAACGTCGAGACGCTGCTCGGCAAGCACCGGGACGGCGACGGGTGGAAGCTGCACACCGCGTTGAGCAAGGCCGATCTCAAGGAGCTCTCGGACGGCATCAACGCGCTCGCCGAGCCGATCAGCAAGGTCGCCGCGGTCGTCGCCAAGTGAGCCGGGACGGGTGGTGTCGATGAGTGGAGTCAGTCGCCGGCGGGCCATCACGCTGGCCGGGGCCGGGGTGGCCGGCGTCGCCGGGGTGGCCGCCGGCACGGGCGCGCTGCTGCGCGGCTCGCCTGACCAGGCCGCCGCCAGCGAGCACGCGTCCGGGGCGGTGCCGTTCCACGGCGAGCACCAGGCCGGCATCGTCACGCCGGCCCAGGACCGGCTGCACTTCGTCGCGTTCGACGTGATCACGAAGGACCGCGCGCGTCTCGTCGACCTGCTCCAGGAGTGGACGGCCGCGGCCGCCCGGATGACCGCCGGTCAGGAGGCCGGGGTGCTCGGCGCGGTGGGCGGTGTGCCGGAGGCGCCGCCGGACGACACCGGCGAGGCGCTCGGCCTGCCCCCGTCGCAGCTCACGCTCACCGTCGGCTTCGGTCCCACGCTGTTCCGCGACGCCGAGGGCCGGGACCGGTTCGGCATCGCCGACCGGCGCCCGGCAGCCCTCGCCGACCTGCCCCGGTTCCCCGGCGACGCCCTGCAGCCGCAGATCTCCGGCGGTGACCTGTGCGTCCAGGCGTGCGCGAACGACCCGCAGGTGGCCGTCCACGCGATCCGCAACCTGGCCCGGATCGGCATGGGCGTGGTGAGTGTCCGCTGGTCCCAGCTCGGCTTCGGCCGGACGTCGTCCACATCCCGCGGCCAGGCCACCCCGCGCAACCTGTTCGGCTTCAAGGACGGCACGGCGAACCTCAAGGCCGAGGACACCGACCTGCTCCGGGACCAGCTCTGGGTGCAGCCGGGCGACGGGCCGGACTGGATGGCCGGTGGCTCGTACGTGGTCACGCGGAAGATCCGCATGTTGATCGAGACCTGGGACCGGACCTCGCTGGCCGAGCAGGAGGAGATCGTGGGGCGGGCCAAGGGCAACGGCGCCCCGCTCGGACAGCGGGACGAGTTCGAGGAGCCGGACTTCGCGGCCACGGGCGACGACGGCCAGCCGCGCATCCCCGCGCACGCGCACGTCACGCTCGCCCACCCGACGCGCAACGGCGGGGCGCGTCTGCTGCGCCGCGGCTACAACTTCGTGGACGGTTCGGACGGCCTGGGCCGACTCGACGCCGGCCTCTTCTTCATCGCCTACCAGCGCGACCCGCGCCGGCAGTTCGTACCGATCCAGACCCAACTGGCCCGGCACGACGTGATGAACGAGTACCTGCGGCACGTCTCGAGCAGCCTGTTCGCCTGCCCGCCGGGCGTGCGGGACGGCGGCGACTACTGGGGTCGGGCGCTGTTCGCCTGACCCGTCCGGTCGTCAGGCGGCGGGACCGTCGACGGCGTCGACCGGCGGGCGTACGACCGGCGGCCCCGCCTGTGCCGGCGGCGCGGCGGGGCGTAGGGCCGTGGTGGGACGGGCCGGCGGGTGCGGATCGGGCACGGCCCGGCGGATCGGCTCGGCCGGGGGCGGCGCCAGCTCCGGCCAGAGCGCCGCGGTGACGGCGCGGGCGCGGTGCAGCCGGTGCATGGCCCGGCGGTGGCGCTCGCCGAGGACGGCGGCCAGGTAGACGGTCTCGGACGCGGGCAGCGGCGGGGGTGGGGTGGTCACCGCGGCCACCTCGGTCCACAGACCGCGGGCCAGCCGGCTCCGCGCCGGTTCCGCGAGCTGGTGGACACGGGCCAGGTACTGCCGCGCCGCGAGCGCCAGGGCGTCGTCGAGCCGGCTCAGGTCCAGGGTGTACGCCCAGTCGACGAGCGGCGGCACCGCCGTCGGGACGGGCCGCCACACGGCAGCGGCGCGGGTGTGGACGACGAGCGTGCCGGCCACCAGGTCGCCGAGCCGGCGGCCCCGCCGGTCGGTGAGCATGACCGTCACTCCCGCCGCCCAGCTGAGCAGCGGCAGGACGAGCCCGGGCCACTCCACGGCGACACCGACGAGGGCGCGGGTCAGAGACTGCCGCAGCCCGACCGGGCCACCGTCCGCGCTGACCACCCGCAGGCCGACCGCGATCTTGCCCGGCGTCCGGCCGTCGTTGAACCGCTCGAACAGCACGGGGTAGCCGACCAGCACCGCGATGAGCGTGAGGGTGCCCGTGGCCCCCGTGAGCGCCGCGTCGACCACTCCGAAGGGCAGGGCCTCGATGGCGAGCGCGACCAGCACGGCCAGCACCAGCGCGAGTCCCAGCTGGACCAGGACGTCGACCAGCAGGGCGAGCACCCGGGAGCCGAGCCGGGCCACCCGGATGTCCAGCTCCACGGCTTCACCGCTGACCAGCCCGGCGTCGTTCCAGGGAACGGTCCGGGTGGCGGCCGGTGCCGATGGTTGCGCGCTCACCCCGACAGTGAACACTATGATCCGCGGACGGGGGTGAGCGTGGATCTCGACGCGTACGTCGCCGAGCACGGCGAGCAGTGGCGGCGGCTCGAGGAGCTGTGCCGGCGCCGCCGGCTCGACGCCGCCGAGGTCGACGAGTTGGTCGCCCTCTACCAGCGGACGGCCACCCAGCTCTCCGCCCTGCGCAGCCGGTCACCCGACCCGGCGCTGGTGAGTCAGCTCTCCCAGCTGGTGCTCCGGGCCCGGGCGAGGCTCACGGGCCGGCCCCGCCCGTCGTGGGCGGCGGTCACCCGCTTCCTGGTCGCCGATTTCCCGGGCGCTGTCTACCGGGCGTGGCCCTGGTGGTGCGGGGTGGCGACCGGCTTCAGCCTGCTCAGCTTCTTCCTGATCTGGTTCGTCGCCAACAACCCCGACACGGCGGCCGCGTTCGTGGGCGAGGACGCGGCGGCCGACCTTGTCCAGTCCGGTTTCGCCGGGTACTACACGGAGTTCTCCGCGCCGACCTTCGCGTTCCACCTCTGGACGCACAACGCCTGGCTGGCGGCCCAGTGCCTCGCGTCCGGTGTGCTCGTCGTGCCGGTGTTCTACCTGCTCTGGCAGAACGCGCTGAACATCGGCGTCACCGGCGGCGTGATGGTCTCGTACGGCCGCGCGGACGTCTTCTTCGGCCTGATCACCCCGCACGGCCTGCTGGAACTGACCGGGGTCTTCGTGGCCGCCGGGCTGGGGTTGCGGGTCGCCTGGGCGTGGATCTCACCGCCCCCGGAGCTGACGCGGGGGCAGGCCGTGGCCCGGGCCGGCCGGTCGGCCATCCTGGTGGCCGTCGGCCTCGTCGGGGTGTTCGCGCTCTCGGCGCTCGTCGAGGCGTTCGTCACGCCGGCCCCCGTGCCGGTCCCGCTGCGCGTCGCCGTGGGCGCCGCCGTCTGGATCGCCTTCCTGGCGTACGTGTTCGTTCTCGGCCGCCGCGCCACCCACCCGGCGCCGGCGCCGCCCCCGCCGACCCTGGTTGATCATGAAGTTGTTGCCCCGACACGCCGTGCCGGTGGGCAATAACTTCATGATCAACGTGGCGGAAGCGGACGGGCGCCGGGGGTGGGGTCAGAGCTGGCCTTGGGACTTCAGGCGTAGGTAGGTGTCGGCCAGGGTGGTGGCGAGCGCACCAGCGGGGGCGTCCACGACCAGCACGCCGTAGCGGGTGAGCGCCGCGCGGACGCGGTCCCGCTCGGCAAGCGCGCGCCAACCGGCCGCCGCCGCGTAGGCGTCCTCGGGCCGGGACGGCGTGCCTGTGGTCATCGCGGAGAGCACCGGGTCGTGAGTCGCCGCGATCATCACCCGGTGCCGGGCGGCCAGCCGGGGCAGCACCGGCAGGAGGCCCTCGCCCAGCGCGCCCGCCTCCAGCGCCGTGAAGAGCACCACGAGGCTGCGCTGGCGCTGCCGGCGCAGGACCTCGCCGGCCACCAGCTCGAAGTCCGTCTCGACGAGGGCCGGCTGCAACGGGGCGAGCGCGTGCACGAGCCGCGGCAGCAGGGCGGCCCGACCCGTGCCGGTGACCGTGGCCCGCACCGCGGTGTCGGCGGCCAGCAGGTCGACGCGGTCGCCGGCCCGGGAGGCGAGCGCGGTGAGCAGCAGCGCCGCGTCGATGGCGGTGTCCAGGCGAGGCTCGTCACCGATCCGTACGGCCGAGGTGCGGCCGGTGTCGAGCACGCAGACGAGCCGCCGGTCCCGCTCCGGTCGCCAGGTGCGCACCAGCACGTCCGCCTGCCGGGCACTGGCCCGCCAGTCGATCGACCGGACGTCGTCGCCCACCACGTACTCGCGCAGCGTGTCGAACTCGGTGCCCTGGCCGCGTCCCCGGCTGACCTGGGTGCCGTCGATCACCCGCAGCCGGGCCAGCTTCTCGGGCAGGTGCCGGCGGGAGTCGAAGCGGGGCAGCACCCGCAGCGTCCACGGTGGTGTGGCGGGTCGGCCGGACCGCTGGCGGAACGCGAGCCGCAGCGGGCCGAGCGAGCGTACGGTCAGCGCCACCGCGGGCCGGTCGCCGCGGCGGGTCGGGGTGAGCCGGGTGGGCAGCACCGCCGTCTCGCCGGGCGCCACGGTGACGACCCGCCGCGGCGGCACGTCGGGACGCGCCCCGACCGACGGCACCCAGGCGTCGCGGATCTGGGCGCGCAGCGTACGGCCAGAGGTGTTCTCGACCCGGAGCGCGACGGTGGCCGTGCCGCCGAGCCGCACCGTCCGGTCGCCCTCCCGGCGCACGGTGAGCGCGGCGGGAGGGACCGCGAGCAGCCGGTCCACGACGACCAGGAGCAGCACGGCGCCGGTCATGACCGACACACCGACGAACGGCGACGGCCAGAGCGGCAGGGTCGGCGCCCCGGCCGCCAGCAGCAGCGCCGCCCGCCAGGTCATCGCGGCGTCGGCACGGTGGCGAGCACCGTGTCCAGCACCGCGTCGACGGCCACGCCCTCCAGCTCGACCTCCGGGCGCAGCCGCAGCCGGTGCCGCAGGGTGGGCCGGGCCACCGCCTTCACGTCGTCCGGGACGACGTGGTCCCGCCCGCCCAGCCAGGCCCACGCCTTGGCCGTGCTGAGCAGCGCGGTCGCGCCGCGGGGCGAGGCGCCCAGCTCCAGCGCGGGGGTGGTGCGGGTGGCCCGGCAGAGGTCGACGAGGTAGCCGAGGAGCGGATCGGCCACGTGCACCCGACCGACCGCGCTCCGCGCCGCCGCGAGGTCCGCGGCGGTCGCCACGGGCCGTACGCCGGCCGCCGCGAGGTCGCGTGGGTCGAAACCGGCGTGGTGGGCGCGGAGCACCCCCAGCTCCTCCTCCCGGCTGGGCAGGGGCACGGTGAGCTTGAGCAGGAACCGGTCGAGCTGCGCCTCGGGCAGCGGGTAGGTGCCCTCGTACTCGACCGGGTTCTGGGTCGCGGCCACGATGAACGGGTCGGGCAGCGGGCGGCGGGCGCCCTCCACCGAGACCTGCCGCTCCTCCATCACCTCGAGCAGCGCCGACTGGGTCTTCGGCGGCGTCCGGTTGATCTCGTCGGCGAGCAGCAGGTTGGTGAAGACCGGTCCCTCGCGGAAGGTGAACGCCGCGGTGTGCGGGTCGAAGATCAGGGAGCCGGTGACGTCGCCGGGCATCAGGTCGGGCGTGAACTGCACGCGCTTGGAATCCAGGTCGAGCGCGGTGGCCACGGTGCGGATGAGCAGCGTCTTGGCCACACCCGGTACGCCCTCGAGCAGCACGTGCCCCCGGCAGAGCAGGGCGATCACCAAGCCGGTGACGACCGCGTCCTGGCCGACGACCGCCTTGGCCACCTCGGCGCGCAGCCGGTGCAGGGCGGCGCGGGCGTCGTCGGGGCCGATGGTCGGCGGCTCGGCGGTTCCGGCGGGTCGGGTCACCGGGGTCCTCCTTCGGTGGGGTCGGGGCCGGTCGGGTCGGCGGGGCGTGCGCGATCGGGCGGGACGGCCGCGACGGTACGCGTGAGGTCGTCCAGCGACCGCGCGAGGTCCAGCAGGTCCGCGTCGGTGGCCGGGTCGTCGCCGTACAGCAGCTCCTCGACCTGCTCCGGGTCGTGGCCGGTGCGCGCGGCGACGGCCGCGGACACCCGCTCCGGCGGCACGCCCGCCGGAAGGTTCAGCCAGGGCAGCAGGCGGGCGAGGGCGGCGGTCCGCAGTGTGCGTCCCGCCGGGCCCCGGGCGCCGGCCCGCTGGTACAGCCGGGCGCGCCCGAGGGTCGTCTCGGCGGAGCGTACGGTCACCGGCAGCGGCTCGGGTGCCGGCGGCCCGAGGCGGCGGGCCCGCCAGAGCGCGACGAGCAGCAGCGCCAGCGCGAGCTGCACCAGCAGTGCCCAGAACCAGACGGGGAAGGCGTCCCACAGCGGGTTGCCGGCGTCCTGGCGGTCGTCGGCCGAACTCTGCGGGCGCCCTCCCCTCGGGGAGCCGTCGCCGCCGGGCATCGGGCCGGGCCGGCCGTCGGCCGTGCCGTGTGGACCGTCGGAACCGTCGCCGCCGGGCTCCTCGGAGTAGGGAACGGTGTCCGGATGCGGCGGGCTGCTGCTGGACGGCGGGGGCGGCTCGGGACGGCGCAGGTCGAGCCAGACGACCCGGCCCCGCAGCCCGAGCAGGCCGGTGGCCAGCGCCTGGTTGTCCCACTCGGCGATCCGGTCGTTGCGGAACGGGTCGTCGGCCCCCACCACCACGACCTCCGTCGCTCCGGGCAGCCGGGCCAGGCCGGCCGAGAAGCAGAGGTCGGCGACGTCGTCGGCCTCGTACCGCTGGAGCTGCGCGGCGGCCCGGCGTACCGGGCCGAGCTCGGGCAAGGGGCAGGGCCGGCCGTCGGACCGCGGGTCCCCGACCTTCGCGGCCCAGCGCCGGTCCCTTGGTGTGAGCGGCAGGCCGGCGTCCACGAGCGAGCGGCGGGACGGGTCGACCAGCACGAGCCGGCTGCCGGGGGCCAGGCGGGTGATCCGGGCCAGGGTGTCCGGCTGGAGCAGGTCGGGCGCCGGCACGAAGACGGTGGCCGGTCCGGTGCGGGCGGCGCGCAGGGCCGGTGCCGGCTCGGTCTCCCGCTGCACGGTCACACCGCCGCGGCGCAGGGCCTCGGCGAGCCGGCTCCCGCCGTGTCCGCCGGTCTCCACCGGGGAGAGGAAACCCGGGTCGGTGGGGTCGGGACGGTCCACCGCGTACGTGACGAGGGTGGTGGTCACGAGCGCCGCGGCCAGCCCGAGAGGGACGGCCAGGCGGTGCCAGCGGCGCCGGGGCGGCCGCTTCGCCGTCTCGTCACGGGCCGGGGCCGGGATCGGTGGGGCGGCGGTCACGGTCGCTCCTCCCGTGCGGCGGCCGGCTCGTCACCCGGTCCGGCCGGCGCGGGTACGACCCGCTCGGGAGCGACGCCGGTCGGCGACGGGACGGTCCCGGCGGGAGCCGGTCCGCCGGCGTCGACCGGCGCGGGTACGACGCCACCGGCCATCGCGCCGGGGGACGGCGGGGTGGTGAGCACCCGGTGCAGCTCGGCCGCGAGATCGCGCATTCGCCGGTCGTGCTCGGGCGAGGCGGGCCGCTGCGCGTACCAGACCTCGGAGAAGATCGCCCCGGCCGCCACCACCGCGGGGCCGGCGGGTGGCCGGTTCCGGGCGGCCGTGGCACCGACCTCGAGCACGGTCAGGCCGGGCTGCGGGGGCACCACCCGCCGGAACACCAGCTCGCCGACCATGTCGCGGAGCCGTTCGCGGACGGCCTCGGCGTACCGGCCCTCGGCCGCGAGCCGGTCGGCGAGCGAGAGCTGCCCGGTGGCCGGCGCGACCGGTTCCTCCGGCGGCGCGGGTGTGGCGTCGATCGCGGGGGCGGCCTCGTCGGCCCGTCGACGGCGCCGCAGCCGCAGCCGGGGCCACCGCAGGCGGGGCCACCGGAGCCGGGGCCGCCGGAGCCGGGGAAGGCGCAGCCGCACCCGCGGCAGGCGGCGGGGCACCCACGCGGGAAACGTGTACCAGCCCAGAGCCACCAGCGCCGCCACGACGACGAGCAGCAACGCGGCCAGCGGCAGCGGCACGTGGTCGCCGAGCGCCGCGACGGTCTCCGTCCACCACCGGCTGAAGCTCATCGGTCCGCCGCCAGGAGGACCCGTTCCGGCATGCCGGCCGGCGACCGGGCGAGCAGGATGTCCAGGCCCTCGCTGCGCATCCGGGTCTCGAGGTGGAGCACGGCGTCCAGGCAGGCCAGCGCCGGGTACGCCACGGTGTTCACGGCGGCCCACACCACCAGCGCGACCGGCACCGCCCACTCGGCGGGGACGAGGCCGAGCCCCGGAAGCGTGAGGAGGATCCCGGACGCGAGGCCGACCCGGAGGATCCACCAGCCGAGGTAGCCGAGCAGCCGGACGAGACCGGCCCGCAGCCCACCGCGGGCGGCCAGCGCGACGGCGCGGGGGAGTGCGCGCAGCAGGGGCGTCCGGTCGGTGACGAGCACCGGCGTGAGGGCGCCGAGCAGTGCGAACCCGACGAACCAGCCCGGTCCGCACAGCGCGGCCACGAACATCACGGCGCCGGCGACGAGCGCGAGCAGCAGGGTGGCGCCCCACCGCGCGCCGGCGGGGCGGAGCAGCTCGCCGGCGCGCGCGGTACGGCCGAGCAGCGCGGGCCCGGCGGCCCGGGCGGCCGGGCTGCCGAGCAGGGCGATGACCACCCCTTCGGTGGCGGCGCCGACGGCCAGCAGCAGCCAGTACGCGGACACCCGGCCGTCGGCGTACCACCAGATCGGGGGCACGCTGCCGGCCAGGGTTCGCAGCGGAGCCAGGAGGAGCTGCTCGCCCGCGGCGAGCAGGGCCGCGAACGGCAGGAGCACGGAGGCGTGGTCGCGCAGCAGCAGGACCGCCGAGTCCAGCAGCTCGCCCACGGTGAGGGGTCGGCGCGGGAGGACGGCGGTAGGGCCGGCGTCGGGCACGCGGACTCCTGGGGGACGGGCGACGGTGGCGCGCGGCGGCGCACGCAGGGATCATGGTGACACGCCCGGCCCGAACCGGTGGACCCGCAGGTCGCGCGACGCGCGCGGTCGACCGCCGGCGCGGATCTCTGTGGCAAGCTTGCCGGCGGCGGTACCGTGCCGGGTGACGCCGGTCCCACCGACATTGGAACGGGGATGGAAAATTAACCCCATGAGAGCCCGGGTACTGGTGGTCGACGACGACCCCGCGCTCGCCGAGATGCTCGGCATCGTGCTGCGCAGCGAAGGTTTCCTGCCTTCCTTCGTGGCCGACGGGGAACGCGCCCTGGCCGCGTTCCGCGACAACCGGCCCGACATCGTCCTGCTCGACCTCATGCTGCCCGGGATGAGCGGCATCGACGTGGCGCGGGCGATCCGGGCAGAATCCGGCGTGCCAATCGTCATGCTGACCGCGAAGAGCGACACGGTCGACGTGGTGCTCGGGCTGGAGTCCGGCGCCGACGACTACGTGGTCAAGCCGTTCAAGCCCAAGGAGCTGGTGGCCCGCATGCGGGCCCGGCTGCGCCGCGGCGAGGACGTGGCCCCGGAGATGCTGACGATCGGGCCGCCCGGCAACCAGATCAGCATCGACGTGCCGGCGCACACCGTGAGCCGCAACGGCGAGGAGGTGAAGCTGACGCCGCTGGAGTTCGACCTGCTGGTCGCGCTCGCCCGCAAGCCGCGGCAGGTCTTCACCCGCGAGGTGCTGCTCGAGCAGGTCTGGGGCTACCGGCACGCCGCGGACACCCGGCTGGTGAACGTGCACGTGCAGCGGCTGCGCGCCAAGATCGAGCCGGATCCGGAGCGGCCGGAAATCATCCTCACCGTGCGGGGCGTGGGCTACAAGGCGGGCACCGGATAGCCTGGGGCGCACTGTGGCCTCCTCCGCGCTTCCGCCCCCCGACACCGCGACCGCCCGGCGGCTCGGCGCCGTCGGCGAGCTGTGGCGTGGGCTCGTCGCGCGGGGTGCGCGGCTGGTCGCCGGGGCGCACCGCACGTGGCGGCGGTCGTTGCACGTCCGGGTGGTCACCATCACGCTCGTCGCGTCCAGCCTGCTCGTCGGCGGGTTCGCGTATCTGATCGCTGACAAGATCACAAACATCCTGCTGGAGAACGCCGAGACCGACGTCCGCCAGCGGTTGGAGAGCGGCGCGGACTACGCGGCCAAGCAGGTCTACCTCTACGGCCAGCCGCAGGAGGCCCAGCTCCAGGAGACCATCGAGGGCACTGTCAACTACCTGGCCGGCGCCGACCCGCAGCAGACCAGCGGGATGGTCGTGACGATCACCGCGGACGGCTTCCCGGGCGCGATCCAGAGCCGGACGGCCCCGGCCGTCAACGTGCAGCCGCTGATCAGCCCGGAGCTGCGGGCCGCCGTCGCCTCCGGCAACGTGGCCAGCCAGATCGGCACGGGCGTGCTCACCGGGGACCGGACGAAGTACCTGGCGTACGGCTCGCCGGTGCCGACCCGGTTCGGCCAGATCGAGCTGTACTACCTGATGCCGCTGGACCGGCAGGACGCCACGGCGGCCGACGCCCGTGCCACCGTGGTGGCCACCGGCGCCGCCCTCGTGGTGCTGCTCGGGCTGCTCGCGGCGCTGGTCACCCGTCTCGTGGTCAACCCGGTACGGGTGGCCGCGCGCACGGCCCAGCGGCTCTCCGCGGGTCTGCTCGACCAGCGGATGGTGGTCAACGGGGAGGACGACCTGGCGTTGCTCGCCGCCTCGTTCAACCAGATGGCCACCAACCTCCAACGGCAGATCCTGCGGCTGGAGGAGATGTCGCGGTTGCAGCGCCGGTTCACCTCCGACGTGTCGCACGAGCTGCGCACGCCGCTCACCACGGTCCGGATGGCGGCCGACCTGATCTTCGCCGAGCGCGACGGCTTCGACCCGGCGGTGGCCCGCAGCGCCGAGCTGCTCCAGGCCGAGCTGGACCGGTTCGAGGAGTTGCTCACCGACCTGCTGGAGATCAGCCGCTTCGACGCCGGCTTCGCGATGCTGGACGCCGAGCCCACCGACCTCGTGCCGATCGTGCACCGGGTGGTGGAACGGCTGACCGGCCTGGCCGAGCGGGTCGGCGTACCGATCGAGCTGGACCTGCCGGAGACCGAGGTGATCGCCGAGGTGGATCCACGCCGGGTCGAGCGGGTGCTGCGCAACCTCGTCGGCAACGCGGTCGAGCACGGGGAGGGCCGGCCGGTGCTGATCCGGCTCGGCATGGACGACACGGCGGTGGCGATCACCGTCCGGGACCACGGGGTGGGGTTGAAACCGGGCGAGGAGAAGCTGGTGTTCAACCGCTTCTGGCGGGCCGACCCGTCGCGGGCGCGGCAGACCGGCGGCACCGGCCTCGGCCTGTCGATCAGCCTGGAGGACGCGCGCCTGCACGGCGGCTGGCTGGAGGCGTGGGGCGCGCCGGGGCAGGGCGCCCAGTTCCGGCTCACCCTGCCGTCCCGCGCCGGGGACCGGCTCACCACCTCGCCGCTGCGTCTGGTGCCTGAGGACGCCCGGCTGCCGTTCGGCGGGCCGCGCGACGGCAACCAACTGGCCATCGGCCCGGGCACCGGCGGGACGCTGGCGATCGGCCCGGCGCCGGCCGGCGATCCGGCGACGGCACGGGCGGAGGTGCGGTAGTGAGAAACCGTCTCGTGGCCGGGGCGCTCTGCGGCACCCTGGCGGTCGCCGGGTTCACCGGCTGCGGCATTCCGGAGCGCTCGGAGGTGCGGGTCGACGGGCGGCGGCAGCCGGCCACGGAGTCCGGCGCGGTCAACGCCTGGCGCAAGGAACCGCCGCCCCGGTCGATGAGCGGCACGGACCCGGAGGAGTTCGTCCGCAACTTCCTCTCGGCCGCGGCCGGTGAGCCGGACCGGGCGTACTACCGGGTCAAGCAGTTCATCGCCCAGGAGGACGACCACCGCCTCCAGGAGAAGCAGGGCAGCGAGGTCGAGCTCACCGTCGTCCGGCTGGTCGACAAGCCGGTGATCACGCCGGACATCGACAGCACCCGGGTCACCATCGCGGTGCAGCAGGTCGGTGTCCTCCGCACCGACGGCAAGCTCGCCCCGCCGGTCTCCACCGACACGCGGTACGAGTTCGGGCTGCGCAGCGCGTCCCCGGCCGGCTCGGTGGACGACGGGGCCGGGTTCTACGTGATCGACCCGCCGAACGTGCTGCTGCTGAGCGACGTCGCGTTGCGGGACTACTACGAGAGCCAGACGATCTACTTCTGGAACTCGGAGCGGACGCGGCTCGTGCCGGACCTGCGGTACCTCCCGCTCACCGTGCCCAACGAGCGGCGCCTCAACGAGGTGGTGAAGTGGCTGGTCGGCGGCCCGTCCGACTGGCTGCGCCCGGGCGTGGTGGGCCTGCCCGACCGCACCGAGCTGATCAACAATGCCACCGGTGGCAACGGCCGCTGGGAGGTCAACCTGGACATGTCCGGCGACGACCGGACCCGGGCCGACCAGCTCCTCACGCAGATCGCGTGGTCGCTGCCCGAGTTCGACGGCCAGCTCGAGCTGAAGGTCCGCAACAACTCGGTGCTCACCGAGGACCTGGGCGAGCGCCGGTCGGCCCGGGCGCTCTACCAGGGCCTCGACGCGCCGGTGCGGTACTGCGTGTACGAGGGGTCGATCCACCCGCTCGGCATCGCGGGCGAGTCCCCCGGCGCCGTGCCGCTGGACCCCGGGGCGAACCGGAACGTCGTGTCGGCCGGGTTCACCCGCGCCGACAAGCAGGTGTTCGCGGCCCTCGTGACCGCGTCCGCGGGGCGGCAACGGCTCAGCGTGGGCACGGGGCCGGCCCCGGTGACGACCTTCACGAAGGGCCCGGAGCACACCGCGATCGGCCGGCCGGTCTGGCTGCGCGCCACCGATCCGCACCAGCCGCAGGGGCTCGTGGTCGCCGACGGCCGGCTCTACCGGTTCGACCAGAACGCGCGGATGTCCCAGATCGTGCTCAACCTGCCCCCGGGCTCGGTGACCGCGGTCGCCGCCTCCCTGGACGGGCGGCGGATCGCCCTGATCGCCGGCGGCGCCCTCTACGTGGCGGCGCTCAACCTGGACGGCGGCACCGTGGCCGTCGGGCCGCCGCGACGGGTGGCCACCTCGCTGACCAGCCTCTCCGCGGTCGACTGGGGCGACGAGGAACGGCTCATCGTGGCCGGTGCGGCCGGCCGCCCGGCGATCTACGAGATCAGCGTGGACGGCGCGTTGCAGACCCCGCTCAAGGACGACACGGGCGCGCGGGTGACGCACCTGACCGCGTTCCCCACCAACCCCGCCACGAAGCTGCCCTCCGGGGCCTTCATGTACGAGGCGAACAACGTGTCGTACCGCAGCAGCCCGGTCGAGCGGATCCAGCGGGAGCAGGTGCTCGACGTGACGCCGCCCCCGACCGGGGTCCGCCCCGGCTCCCCGTCCGCCCCGTTCTTCCTGTTCTGACGCCGTGCGCGGCCTCGGCGGGCTCTGGGCGGACCTCGGCGACCTCGTGCTGCCCACGGACTGCGCGGGCTGCCGGCAGCGCCGGCCGGGCCTGCGGCACGGCGTCTGCCCGCAGTGCGTGGCGGCGCTGGAGGCGTTGCGTCCCCGGTCGGTACGCCCCACACCCGCCCCGGCCGGCCTGCCGCCGTGCGTCGCCCTCGGTCCGTACGCGGGACCGCTGCGCGAGGCGCTCCTCGCGTACAAGGAACACGGGCGGCACGGGCTGGCCCGGCCGCTGGGCGCCCTGCTCGCCGAGGTGGTCGCCGCGGCCGTGGGCGCGGCCCGCCCGGTGGCCCTGGTCCCGGTGCCGGACACCGCGGCGGCCGCCCGCGCACGCTACGGCGACCACCTGGACCGGCTCACCCGGCACTGCGCCGACCGGCTGGGCCGGGCCGGGTGGCCGGTGCGGGTCCTGCGGCCGCTGCGGGCGCTGCCGCGACCGGATTCGGTGACGCTCGACAGCGCCGGCCGTGCCGCCGCCGCGGAGGCCGCGTTCCGGGCCCGCCCGCCGCGTCCGGGCAGCCGGGACGGGTCCGCCGCGGCGACGCTCGTGGTGCTCGACGACATCCTCACCACCGGGGCGACGCTCGCCGCCGTGAGTCGGACGCTCACCGCGACCGGCCGGGTACCCGCCGTCGCCGCGGTGCTCGCGGCGACCGAGAAACGGCAACAGTCGTAACCCTTCGTGTTCCCGTTTCACCCGATGGTGTATGAGCTGTGAAAAATCATGGCGGTCTTGGCAACCAGGGGTGACTGCCCGAAGAACAGGAGTTAGCGTCATCGTGTCGGGGGTAGGAGGTTTTCCCACCCGCCCCCGGCGGTGAAAGGAGGCGTAGCCGCACTGACCGGTCGACGCCGAACAGGGCCTCATCCCTAGGGGCGAACGACCGGGTTACCGATCGAAGACCGTCCGAGCCAGGGAGGTCACGTGGACATCGTGGTCAAGGGCCGTAACGTCGAAGTGCCGGACCATTACCGGGTACACGTAGCTGAGAAACTCGCCAAGATCGAACGCTACGATCACAAACTCATTCGCGTGGACGTGGAACTGTTCCACGAGCGCAATCCCCGTCAGGCGGACCACTGCCAGCGGGTGGAGATCACCTGCGTGTCGCGGGGCCCGGTGATCCGTGCCGAGGCCTGCACGAACGACTTCTACAGCGCCCTCGACGCCGCCATCGCCAAGCTCGACACCCGGCTGCGCCGGGCAGCCGACCGCCGCCGGGTGCACCGCGGCCGGCACGCGCCGCTCTCCGTGGCGGCCGCCACCGCGGGCCTGCCGGTGGCCGACCTGGGCGCCGACCCACTCGGCGCGCTGAGCGACAACGGACGCACCGCCACCGCCCTCGCGGAGCGAATCGGCGTCGAGGAGCAGCACGACGACCAGCCGTGGCACATCGCGCGGGAGAAGGTGCACCCCGCCGAGCCCATGACCATCGACGACGCCCTGTTCCAGATGGAACTGGTCGGGCACGACTTCTACCTGTTCCTCGACAAGGAGTCCGGCCGGCCCAGCGTGGTCTACCGGCGCCGCGCCTACGACTACGGCATCATCTCGCTGGCCACCTGACCACGGCGGTGCGATCGGGGAGCCGTGACGGCTCCCTGATCGTCAGCGGAGTTCGCCGGGCAGCAGCCCCAACACCAGGTCGTCGACCCGGGTGCCGGCGAGGCCGGGCAGCCGGCCGCGGAGGAGTCCCTCCCGGCGGAAGCCGACCTTCTCCAGCACCCGATGCGACGCGACGTTGTCGGGCATCGTGCCCGCGGCGAGCCGCGCGAGGCGGGCCGGCCCGAAGGCCCAGCCGGCGAGGAGCCGGACGGCCCGGGTGGCGCGCCCTCCGCCGCGCCAGCGGGGGAGCAGCGCGTACCCGAGGGTGCCCTCCCCGGCGCCGGGATCGCTCACGGAGAGCCCGCAGCTGCCGACCGGTGCGCCGCTGTCCGCGTCCAGGATCAGCATCCGCGCGATGTCACCGGTGAGCCACTGGGTCTCCGCGAGCCGGCACCGCCGCTCGATCGCGGCGCGCTCCGGCGGCACCGGCGGCGCCTGGTTCGCCACCACCTCCGGCAGGGTGTGCAGCCCGTACATCAGGTCCGCGTCGTCCGGGCCCAGTCGGCGCAGCGTCACCACACCGTCGGTGAGGTGGCCCTCGGGCAGGTCGGGCAGGGGGCGAGGAGCGGGCCCGGGCGGGTCGTCGGCGAGGCGTACCCAGGCCAGCAGATCCTGTCGCCCGCCGCCCCGCGACGGGTTGGCCGCGCGGCGTACGCCCTCGAACTGGAAGCCGGCGGCCAGCGCCACCCGCTGGCTCGCCGTGTTCTCCTCGTGGGTGAGCAGTTCGACGCGGGCGGTGCCGGTGGCGAAGGCGCGCTCGGTCAGCGCGCGGGTGGCCGCCAGGGCCACCCCGCGCCCGCGCGCCCGCGGCGTCACCCAGTAGCCGATCTCCGCCTGGCCGCGGTAGGGCACCACCTGGCTGAGCCCTACGGCGCCGAGCAGCCGGTCGGTGGCCGGGTCGGCGACCGCGTACGCGGCACCGCCGCCGGCCCACGCCGCGGGAGCGCCCTCGGTGATCCACCAGTGCGCGTCCGCCTCGGTGTACGGCGCGGGCAGGCCGGAGATGAAGCGCCCGGTCAGCGGGTCGGCGCAGCCGTCGACCACGTCGGCCGAGTCGTCGAGCCGGAACGGCCGCAGCCGCACGCCGTACGCCTCGACGACCTCGGGAGTCACGCCAGGTCCCCGGCGAGCAGGGCGCCCACCCAGACGTCCACGCGCTGACCGCGGTGTGTGAGCCCGCCGCGGGCCGTGCCCTCGACGGTGAAGCCGGCCTTCTCGGCGGCCCGCCGGGAGGCCGTGTTGCCGACGTTCGCCCGCCACTCGATGCGGGCCAGGCCCAGCGTCGTGAAGCCCCAGGCGCAGAGCGCGGCCAGCGCCGCCGGCAGGAAGCCGCGGCCCCGGGCGGCCGGGGCGGTCATGAAGCCGACGTCGGCCAGCAGCGGGTCGACGGGGGAGAGCCGCAGGTCGATGGAGCCGGCGTACCGGTCGTCGGGGCCGGCGAAGACGTAGCAGGCGCTCGTGCCGGCCGCCCAGGTGCCCTGCGTGACGTCGAGGAAGGACTCCGCGTCCGCCCGCTCGTACGGGTCGGGGACGCTGGTCCAGCGGATGGTCTCCGGGTCGCGGCAGGTGGCCACGATCGCGTCCAGGTCCCGTTCCTCCATGGGGCGCAGTCGCAACTCGGTGGCGCCGGCGCCGCCCGCGGTGGCCGCCGTGGTGGCGAACAGGACGGGCTGCGGCCGGCCGAAGACGGCGGCGCGGCGGGCCTCGATGGTGCCGGGGCCGGCCGGGCCCGGCGCGCCCGGCGCGGGCACCTCGCCGGGCAGGAGCGAGCCGATCCAGGCGTCCGGCCGACCGCCCGGGGCCGGGTCGGCGAGCCGGAGGCGGCCCTCGATCCGGAAACCGGCCCGGAGCGCGACCAGCCGGGACGCGTGGTTGCCCACCGCCGCGTGCCAGAGGAGCCGGCGCAGCTTCAGCGCGTCGAACGCCCAGCGGGCCACCGCCCGGACGGCCCGGACCATGACGCCGCGGCCACGCGCCCAGGGCGCCGTCCAGTAGCCGACCTCGCCGGAGCCGAGGCGGGTGTCGAGGGCCACCAGCCCGCAGGAGCCGAGCAGTTCGCCGGTCGCCGCGTCGCAGACCGCGAACGGGGCGCCCGTGCCCCCCGCCCAGGCCCCGGCCGCGAACTCCGTGACGAACCCGCGGGCGTGTTCGGGCAGGTACGGGCGGGGTACGGTGGTCCAGCGCTGGATGTCCGGGTCCTGGCAGGCGCGGTACACGGCCTCGGCGTCGTCGGCCCGCCACGGGCGCAGCAGCAGGCCGTCCTCGATGATCTCCACTGGCTCCACCCGAGCATGGTGCCGGATCGTTCGCCCACGGCGTAACCGGATATCCGCCCCGTCCCGCACCTGCGACGCGTTATGTCGGTTTTGCTGCTGCGGTCCACCGCCACCAGTGACCATCGGCCCGATGGAGCGCCTACGATGGTTCGAGACCGTCTAGGGGAGCGTAGATCCGTGTCGATTCTGGAAAGGGTCCTCCGCGCTGGCGAGGGCCGCATGGTGCGTCGGCTCAAGGCCATCGCGGCCGCCGTCAACTCGATCGAGGACGACTACGTCAACCTCACCGACGCCGAGCTGCGCGACATGACCGAGCAGTTCAGGGAGCGGCTGGCCGACGGCGAGACCCTCGACGACCTGCTGCCGGAGGCGTTCGCGGTGTGCCGCGAGGCGGCCGCCCGCGTGCTCGGCCAGCGCCCGTACGACGTCCAGGTGATGGGTGGCGCGGCGCTGCACTTCGGCAACATCGCCGAGATGAAGACCGGTGAGGGCAAGACGCTGACCTCGGTCATGCCCGTCTACCTGAACGCGCTCGCCGGCAAGGGCGTGCACGTGGTCACCGTCAACGACTACCTGGCCCAGCGCGACGCCGCCTGGATGGGCCGGGTGCACGAGTTCCTCGGGCTCACCGTGGGCGTCGTCCTGCCCAACCGGCCGGCCGACGAGCACCGCACCGCGTACGAGTGCGACATCACCTACGGCACCAACAACGAGTTCGGCTTCGACTACCTGCGCGACAACATGGCGTGGTCGAAGGAGGAGCTGGTCCAGCGCGGCCACTTCTTCGCGGTGGTCGACGAGGTCGACTCCATCCTCATCGACGAGGCCCGGACGCCGCTGATCATCTCCGGCCCGGCCGAGCACTCCGCCCGCTGGTACCAGGAGTTCGCCGCCGTGGTGGCCCGGCTCCAGGCCGGCAAGGACGGCGAGGGCGACTACGAGGTCGACTACGCCAAGCGGACGATCGCCGTCACCGAGCGGGGCGTGGCCAAGGTCGAGGACCGGCTCGGCATCGACAACCTGTACGAGTCGGTGAACACCCCGCTGGTCGGCTACCTGAACAACGCGATCAAGGCCAAGGAGCTCTACAAGCGCGACAAGGACTACATCGTCAACGAGGGCGAGGTCCTGATCGTCGACGAGTTCACGGGCCGCATCCTGCACGGCCGCCGCTACAACGAGGGCATGCACCAGGCGATCGAGGCCAAGGAGGGGGTGGAGATCAAGCAGGAGAACCAGACCCTCGCCACCATCACCCTCCAGAACTACTTCCGCCTCTACGAGAAGCTCGCCGGCATGACCGGTACCGCCCAGACCGAGGCGGGCGAGTTCAACAAGGTCTACAAGGTCGGCGTGGTCACCATCCCGACGCACCGGCCGATGGTCCGGGCCGACCGGCCCGACGTGATCTACAAGACCGAGAAGGCCAAGTTCAACGCCGTGGTGGAGGACATCGCCGAGCGGCACGAGCAGGGCCAGCCGGTGCTCGTCGGCACCGTCTCGGTGGAAAACTCCGAGATCCTCTCCCAGCTACTCCGCCGCCGGGGCATCCCGCACTCGGTGCTGAACGCGAAGTTCCACGCCCGCGAGGCGGAGATCGTCGCCCAGGCCGGGCGCAAGGGTGCCGTCACCGTGGCCACCAACATGGCCGGCCGTGGCACGGACATCCTGCTCGGTGGCAACCCCGAGTTCCTCGCCGCCAACGAGCTGCGCCAGCGCGGCCTCGACCCGGAGGAGAACGAGGAGGAGTACGCCAAGGCGATGGAGGAGGTCCTGCCCAAGTGGAAGCAGGCCTGCGACGCCGAGGCGGAGGAGGTGGCCGCCGCGGGCGGGCTCTACGTGCTCGGCACCGAGCGGCACGAGTCGCGCCGCATCGACAACCAGCTGCGCGGTCGCGCCGGCCGGCAGGGTGACCCGGGCGAGTCCCGCTTCTACCTGTCGCTCCAGGACGAGCTGATGCGGCGCTTCCGGGCCGGCGCGGTCGAGGCGGTCATGGAGCGCTTCAACATCCCGGAGGACGTGCCCATCGAGTCGAAGATGGTCACCCGGCAGATCAAGAGCGCCCAGGCCCAGATCGAGGGCCAGAACGCCGAGATCCGCAAGAACGTCCTCAAGTACGACGAGGTGCTCAACAAGCAGCGCCAGGTGATCTACGCCGAGCGGCTCCGGGTGCTCAACGGCGAGGACCTCTCCGAGCAGGTCCGCAACATGATCGACGACGTGGTCGAGGCGTACGTGCGGGGCGCCACCTCCGAGGGCTACGGCGAGGAGTGGGACCTCGAGCAGCTCTGGTCCAGCCTCAAGCAGCTCTACCCGGTGGGGATCACCATCGACGAGCTCGAGGAGGAGGTCGGCTCCCGGGCCGGCATCGACGCCGACTTCCTGGTCGCCCGGCTCAAGGAGGACGCGCACGCCGCGTACGACCGGCGTGAGGAGCAGCTCGGCGAGGAGGGCGTGCGGCAGCTCGAGCGGATGGTCCTGCTCCAGGTGATCGACCGGAAGTGGCGCGAGCACCTCTACGAGATGGACTACCTCCAGGAGGGCATCAGCCTCCGGGCGTACGCCCAGCGCGACCCGGTCGTGGAGTACCAGCGCGAGGGCTTCGACATGTTCGCCACCATGATGGACGGCATCAAGGAGGAGACGGTCGGCTTCCTCTACAACCTGGAGGTCCAGGTCGCCGAGCCGGAGCCGGAGGCCGAGGAGGTCCAGCTGCTGGACAAGCCGGTGGAGCTGCGGGCTAAGGGCCTCAACCGCACGCCGCAGCAGCAGGGCTTCCAGTACTCCTCGCCCACCATCGACGGCGAAGCCGGCGCCGGTAGCGTCGCCGTGGAGCAGGCCGAGCAGCAGGCGCCCGCGCTCGGCGTCGGGCGGGCCGCCGCGAAGGCGGCGCCCCCGGCCGCCCCGGGCACCCACGCGCCGTCCGCGCCGCAGCGGCCGGCCAGCGGGATGAGTGGCCCGGCCGTCGCGGGCAGCACGGCCCGTCGCGCGGCGACCGGCCAGGCCGAGGGCAGTGGCGGCCCGTCGCGGAACGCGCCCTGCCCGTGCGGCTCCGGCCGCAAGTACAAGCGGTGCCACGGCGCGCCCGGCGGCGCCGCCTGACGAGCACGTGAGCCGAGCCGGGTCGTGATCCGACCCGGCCTCGGTCAGCCCGGGTCATCTGCCGGGCTCATGGTCGACTCCATTTCGCCGATGTGGCGGTATCCCGCAGACAGGGACTCCGCCACATCGGCGATCTGCATAGGCGATTCGTGAAGTCGCGCCACCGGTGACGTGGAGACCCGGGGCGCCCGCCGACCGCGCCAGACGGACGCCCCGGGAGTTCGCCGCCTCCGGTGGTCAGAGGACGTGCAGGGCCGTGCACAGCCAGCGGCCCCGGCGGTGTTCGAGGCGGAGCGCCAGGGCCCAGCTGCGCCCAGCCGTGCCGGTGAGCACCGCGGCGACCTCCACGGCCCCGGCACGCGGCTAGCCGGCCCGTAACCGCAGCAGCCGTACGGTCGGCCGGGTGGGCCGGGCCGTCCGCCGGCGGGACGCGCCCACGCGGGCGCCGCCCCGGGCGAGCTCGGGCAGCAACTCGTGCGCCCGGGCGGGGTCGAGCAGGGGGCGGAGCTGCCCCGGCGGCCGGTAGCCGTTGAGCACCTCGACGCAGGTGGCGACGAACCGGTGGGCGGCCCGGGTCGCCTCCGGCGTGGCGCTGACGAGCGCGGCGGGCGGCATGGAGGCGGCTCGGCCCCGCCCCGGGTGGGTGGGTGCCGGACGGAACCCGGCCCGCCGGTCGGAGGGACGCCGGGCATCCGGGCGGGACGCCGCGAAGAGGTCGAGCGCGAGTTGCCCGTGGGTGGGCGGCGGCCAGCCGACGTCCTCGTCGGCGTACGGGGGGTCGAGCGGCGGCGCGGGCCGGAGGCGAATGGGCGGTCGGGACGGCCCCGGACGGCGGACGTCGGTCATCGGACTGCTCCCAAACCTTGCGTTTGCCTTCGTTTGCCTTCGACTGCCTCCGATTTTCGGGCAAGCAGAGCCATCCGTCAATGCCCAGGGATGCGGCGAAACTACTCCGCGTCGCGGTCGAGGAGGGGGTTGCCCCGGATCCAGTCGGCCGTCTCCTCGTACTTGCGCTGGATGTACTCCTCCAGCCGGGCGCGCTCGACACGCCACTGCCCCCGGCCGCCGATCTTGATGGCGGGCAGTTCGCCGCTGCGCACCATGTGGTAGACCTGCGAATCCGACACGTTCAGCTCGGCGGCCACGTCGGACAGGAGCAGGAACCTCGGCTCCACGGGAACTCCCTCGGTTGGTTTCGGTAGCGTCAGTTTGCCACCACTCGCCGACGCGCCCCAGCGCCCCGCGTCTTGGCGCCGGCACGCCCCCGCCGCCTGGCCGCTCGGAAGCGGCCGGACACACCGACGGGGAACTTCCACCGGCCGGACGCGAGGTGTATGACGGTCACGGCGTACGGCATGATCGGCGCCCGGACCGGTGACCGCCGGTTCACGATCCGAGCGGGGAGACGACCGGTGACCGACGAGCTTGTCCGGGTGTACGTCCCGGCGACCGTTCCGATGCTGGCCCGGCTGCGCGAGCACGGGCTCACCGCCGCCGAGGCGCACGCGGTCACGCCGGCGCTGCGGGAGTGGTACGCCGAGGGCGACGAGGAGGAACTGGAGTACGTCGCCTTCACCCGCGCCGCACAGGACGCGTTGCAACTGCTCCGGGCCGACGCCGCCGCGCCCCGACGCCGGGTCGTGGTCTCCGCCGACCTGCCGCGCGCCGCCGTGGGACGCCCCGAGGGTGAGCTGGGGTCGAGCGTGCTCGGGCTGGTCGGCGCAGTGCCCATGAGCGCCGTCGCGGCGATCCACGTGGACGGCGCGGACGCGGCGGAGGACGTGGCCGCGGCGGCCGAGGTGGTGACGGAGGCGCTCGCCGGGGACCCGGACGCGCAGTTCACCGTCGACAGCGCCGAGGACCACGAGCTGGAGTGGTACGACGTGACCGAGCTGGACCTGCTTCTGCGTACCGTCTCCTGACCCCGCCGGAGCGGGGCCGGGTCAGCGGCCGGCGCCGGCCGCCACGGCCTCGTCGTCGGGCTCGTCCTCGGTGACGCTCGGGCCGAGCGTGCGGCCGAACGCGATGAGCGCGGTCAGCGCGCCCACGAAGAGCACCCAGATGCCGTTGTCGACCCGCGAGGTGCCGAGCATCGTCTGGGCCACCGAGTCCGCCTCGCTGAGCGCGCCGGCCAGGTCGAGCAGCGTGTGCCCGCCGACCCGGATGATCACCTCGGACAGCAGCAGGAACAGACCCGGTCCGGCCCCGGCGAGCAGGTACGCGGGCCAGCGGAGCGCGGGGGCGGCCGGGTCCCGGCGGGCGGCGCGGCGGCGGGCCCAGGCGAGGTACGCGAAGGCGAGCAGCCCGGCCACCAGCCCGGCCAGCAGGGACTCGGTGCGGGACACCCACTTGGCCGCGTTGACCAGCGACTCCTGCGTGTCGCCCGCGCCGAAGAGGTCGAAGAGGGGGTCCCGCGCGCGGCTGAACGCGACCACGAAGATCAGGACGCCCAGCGCGGAGGCCACCACCGCGCCGACCACCGGGGCGGACCGGGCGCCCGCCACCGCCCCACCGATGATCGCGGCGGCGACCGTGGTGCCGGCGATGACGTTGGTGGTGGCGGTGTCGAGGTAGGTGAGGTTCACGGCCACCGCGGCGGCGAGCCCGATCAGCAGGCCGGTGCCCGTCGCCGCGAGGAAACGCAGCGTGGAGCGGTCGCTCACCCGGTGGCCCAGCAGGTCGACCCCGAACAGGGCGAACGCGGCGCCCGCCACGAGCGCCGCCGAGATCACCCCGGGCAGCGCGAAGGCGGAGAGGCTGATCGCCGTGATGCCGGCCTCCGCGGAGTGGATCGCCTCCCGGGTCGACCAGAGCATGGCGGCCAGCCAGACCAGCGACAGCAGCGCGAGCACGGGAGCAGCCGGCACCGACGCGGTGGCGGGCGCCTCGGAGGTCGGGTCGGACCCGTCAGCCCCCACCGTGGCGTCGGCCGCAGCGTCGTCGGCCTCCGAATCGTCGCCGGCCCCGTCGCGACCGCCGGCGGCCGCAGCGCCGTCGTCGGCCGGGAGTGCGCCGTCGGCCGCTCGGGGCGCGGCCTCGGTCGCGGTGCTCGCCGCGGTGTCGCCGGCCGTAGGCCGGTCCGGCTCCGCGGCGTCGGGGCCGCCGGGCTGCTTGGTCATCGTCTTCCCTTCGCGGGGTCGGCAGGTCACCGACCATCCAGGGTAGCCGCCGCCCGTTCGCCTTCCCCGCGCCCGCCGTCGTGGGCGTGCCCGCCGTGATGCTCGCCGTTCGCAGGCACCCCAAGCGCGACGCCCGCCGTTTGCGGGCACCTTCCTCGCCGCGATGACGCTGTCGGAGCCGTGATCGACTCCGGTTCGCCGATGTGGCGGTGTCCGGAGGCGTTGGTCACCGCCAGATCGGCAATCTGGTGTCGATCACGTCGAACGCGGACCCCCCGTCACCTGGCGGCGTCACCCGGGGGGCGTCACCTGGCGGCGTGGCCGCAACTTCCGGGTTGTTGTGGCTTCGCGGCTCCCGGAGGCCACAACAACCGGGTAGATGCGCGGATCTTGGGCGCCTCGCGAGCCCGCGCGCCTCGCGAGCCCGCGCTCCCCGCGAGCCCGCGCCCCTTGCGACCCCCGCAGCCGTCACGGGGATGCCGCCCGGGCAGCCGCCGTGGCGCCCGGCGTCACAGCGCGGCGACGGGGAAGCCGGACGGCCACCGGAGCGTGGAAGAATCGCGGCAGGTCCCGCCGCCGTGGCCGGTCAACCCGGGTGGCGTGCGGCTCCGGCCGTCCGGTCGGTGCCCGCGGGTCCGGTTCCGCCACCGCTGTCGAAATCGCCAGGAGCCTTCATGGACGCCGTGTTCTCCGTACCCGAACCGCGCAACGAGCCGGTACGCACCTACGAGCCGGGCAGTGCCGACCGGGAGCGGCTCCAGCGGCGGCTCACCGAGCTGGCCGCCGAGCGCATCGACCTGCCGATGACCATCGCCGGTGAGCAGCGGATGGCCGGCGGCGAGTCGATCAACGTGGTCCAGCCGCACAAGCACGCCCACGTGCTCGGCGTCACCGGGCACGCCACCCACGAGGACGCCCGCGCGGCGGTCAAGGCCGCCAAGGACGCCGCCCCGATGTGGAGGGCGCTGCCGTTCGAGGAGCGGGCCGCCATCTTCCTGCGCGCCGCCGAGCTGCTCTCCGGCCCGTGGCGCGACACGCTGAACGCGGCCACCATGCTCGGCCAGTCGAAGACGGTCGTGCAGGCGGAGATCGACTCGGCTTGCGAGTTCATCGACTTCCTCCGGTTCAACGTCCATTTCGCCCGCCGGCTCCTCGCCGAGCAGCCGCTCTCCTCGGCGGGCACCTGGAACCGGTTCGACCACCGGCCGCTCGAGGGCTTCGTCTACGCGGTCACCCCGTTCAACTTCACGGCGATCGCCGGCAACCTGCCCTCGGCGCCCGCCCTGCTGGGCAACACGGTGGTCTGGAAGCCGGGCCCGACCCAGCAGTTCGCCGCGCACTTCACCATGCGTCTCTTCGAGGCGGCCGGCCTCCCGCCCGGCGTGATCAACATGGTCACCGGGCGCGGTGAGGAGGTCTCCGACGTGGTCCTCAGCGACCCGGACCTGGCGGGCATCCACTTCACCGGCTCCACGAAGGTGTTCCAGCACCTGTGGCGCACGGTCGGCGAGAACATCGCCCGCTACCGCGGCTACCCCCGGCTCGTGGGTGAGACCGGCGGCAAGGACTTCGTGGTGGCGCACGCCAGCGCCGACGTGGACGCGCTGCACACGGCGCTGATCCGCGGCGCCTACGAGTACCAGGGCCAGAAGTGCTCGGCGGCGTCCCGGGCGTACATCCCGCGGTCGATCTGGGAGGGCGGGCTGCGCGACCGGCTGGCCGCCACCGCCGACTCGCTGGCGTACGGCGACGTCACCGACTTCGCCAACTTCGGCGGCGCGGTGATCGACGACAAGGCGTTCGCCCGGCACACCGCCGCGCTGGAGCTGATCTCCGGTGACGACACCTGCCGGATCCTCGCGGGCGGCACCGCCGACGACTCGGTGGGCTACTTCGTCCGGCCGACGCTGTTCGAGTGCACGGACGCCGCCCACGAGACCTTCACCACCGAGTACTTCGGCCCGATCCTCGGGGTGCACGTCTTCGACGACGCCCGCTTCGACGACGTGGTGGCGCAGGCCGAGGCGATCGCCCCGTACGCGCTGACCGGGTCGATCTTCGCGACCGACCGCCAGGTGGTCGACCGGGTGGCGGAGAAGATGCGGTACGCGGCCGGCAACTTCTACATCAACGACAAGCCGACCGGCGCGGTGGTGGGGCAGCAGCCGTTCGGCGGCGCCCGGGCCAGCGGCACCAACGACAAGGCGGGCTCCTGGCACAACCTGGTCCGCTGGATGTCCCCGCGGACGATCAAGGAGACGTTCGTGCCGCCGACCGACCACACCTACCCGCACATGGGCTGACCGACGCGTCCGAGGGGCCTCCTGCCGGGCAGGAGGCCCCTCGCGCGTCACCGCCTCAACGGACTGTCGTCGGCCGACAGTGCACATTGGAAGTCCTGATGGGTGGCAAACCGCCAAATCCTGGACGGCGCGACGGCAAAGTGGCAGCGTAATGGCCATGGCGGATTCCGGAGTCAACCCCACGGCGGCTGCCCTGCTCGGGCTGCTGCACGAGGGCCCGATGACAGGCGGTCAGCTGATGGCCGCCGCTGAGCGCCGTCTGGCGCCGTACTGGTCGATGACCCGCAGCCAGGTCTACCGCGAGTTGCCGGTGCTGGCCGAGCGGGGCCTGGTGCGGTTGGGTAAGCCCGGCCCGCGGTTGAGTCAGCCGTACGCGCTCACGGCCGCCGGAAAACGGACATTCTCCAAGTGGTTGGCCGAGAACCCGGGGCGGGACACGATCCGCAACCCGATCGCCCTGCGGATGGCCTTCGGCAACCTGCACTCGGCGAGTCAGCTCAAGAACCTCTACGCGCAGGCCAACGAATACCACACCGAGGCGCTGGCCCAGGTCCGCGAGCAGGTCAAGAACGCGAAGAAGGAGGGCGAGACGTACGACGCGAGCGCGCTGGAGTTCGCCGTCGCGTACCACCGGGCGGCGCTGTCCTGGCTGAAGACCGCCCCCTCCGGCGGGTGATCTCGCCCGCGTCGGATCTTTTTGCCCGGTACCGCGGGGCTCGCAGGCCCAGTCCTCGCCCTCGCAGTACGCTTGTCTGTCGTGACCGCTGCCGACTTCGCCGAACAGCTCAAGGAACTCGACGCCACCCTGCGCAACATCGAGGCCGTCCTCGATATTGACCGGCTGCGCGAGGACAAGGCCCGCCTCGAAGAGGAGGCCTCCGCGCCGGATCTCTGGGACGACCAGGCCAAGGCGCAGGACGTTACCTCCCGGCTGTCGTACGTCAACGGCGAGATCAGCAAGCTCTCCAGCCTGCGCTCCCGGCTCGACGACGCCCAGGTGCTGCTGGAGCTGGCCGAGGCGGAGTCCGACCCGGGGGTGCTCGGCGAGGTCGAGAGCGAGATCACCGGGCTCACCAAGTCCATCCAGGAGATGGAGGTCCGCACCCTGCTCTCCGGCGAGTACGACTCCCGGGAGGCGCTGGTGGCGATCCGGGCCGGCGCCGGTGGCGTGGACGCCGCGGACTTCGCCGAGATGCTGCTGCGGATGTACCTGCGGTGGGCGGAGCGGCACGGCTACCCGACGGAGGTCTACGAGACCTCGTACGCCGAGGAGGCCGGCCTCAAGTCGGCGACGTTCACGGTCAAGGTCCCCTACGCCTACGGCACGCTCAGCGTGGAGTCGGGCACCCACCGGCTGGTCCGGATCAGCCCGTTCGACAACCAGGGCCGGCGGCAGACCAGCTTCGCGGGCGTCGAGGTGCTCCCGGTCGTCGAGCAGACCGACCACATCGACATTCCCGAGAACGAGATGCGGATCGACGTCTACCGCTCCTCGGGGCCGGGCGGGCAGAGCGTCAACACGACCGACTCGGCGGTGCGGATCACCCACATCCCGACGGGCATCGTGGTGACCTGCCAGAACGAGAAGTCCCAGCTGCAGAACAAGGCCTCCGCGCTGCGGGTGCTCCAGGCCCGGCTGCTGGAGCGCAAGCGGCAGGAGGAGCAGGCGAAGCTCCAGGGCCTCAAGACCGAGGCGGCCGGCTCGTGGGGCGACCAGATGCGCTCGTACGTCCTGCACCCGTATCAGATGGTGAAGGATCTCCGAACCGAGCAGGAGACCGGCAATCCGAGCGCGGTCTTCGACGGTGACCTGGACGGCTTCATCGAGGCCGGAATCCGTTGGCGTAAGCAGCGGGAGCTTGCCGGCGACAATGCGTGACGGCCCGCGGGCGCAGCGCGTCTTCGATCTCCGCACAACCGTCTAAATCGATGACGCGCTCCGCATCGGCGGGGCGTGGGGCTTGGCTCTCCGGTTACACCGCGTAGACTCACCACCCGTGATTCAGCTTGAGCAAGTGACGAAGACGTACCCGAAGGCGTCCCGGCCTTCGCTCGACAACGTGTCCGTCTCGATCGAGAAGGGCGAGTTCGTCTTCTTCATCGGTCCATCAGGCTCCGGCAAGTCCACCATCATCAAGATGCTGTTGCACGAGGTCAGCCCCAACAAGGGCCGCGTCGTGGTGAACGGCAAGGACGTCACGTCGATGCGGTCCTGGAAGCGACCACACTTCCGGCGCTCCATCGGCTGCGTGTTCCAGGACTTCCGGCTGCTGCCCAACCGCACCGCGTACGAGAACGTCGCGTTCGCCCTCGAGGTCATCGGCAAGACGAAGGCGGTCGCCCGCCGGGTCGTGCCGGAGGTTCTCGAGCTGGTCGGTCTGGGCGGCAAGGAGCACCGGTACCCGCACGAGCTCTCCGGTGGTGAGCAGCAGCGGGTCGCGGTGGCGCGGGCGTTCGTGAACCGTCCGCTCATCCTGCTCGCCGACGAGCCGACGGGAAACCTGGACCCGGACACCTCGATCGAGATCATGCGCCTGCTGGACCGGATCAACCGCACCGGCACGACCGTCGTGATGGTCACCCACGACTCCAACATCGTGAACCAGATGCGCCGCCGGGTCATCGAGATCGAGAGCGGCCGCATCGTGCGTGACCAGGCCCGCGGCGTCTACGGGTGAGCCGAACCTCCCACCCCTGCCGTACGACCTGACGACGAACACCTCACGCCGGAGACCCGGAGGAATTCCCGATGCGGATGAAGTACGTCCTGTCCGAGGTACTGGTCGGACTGTGGCGCAACGTGACCATGACCATCGCGATGATCATCACGATGGCGGTCTCCCTGACCATGCTCGGCGCCAGCGGTCTCATGTACCGCCAGGTCGACGACATGAAGGACCTGTACTACAAGAACATCCAGGTCTCGATCTTCCTGTCCCAGGAGGTGAGCGAGCAGCAGCGCAACGACCTGGACGCCAAGCTGAAGAGCGACCCCCTGGTGAAGGAGGTCCTGTACGTCAACAAGGACGAGGCGTACAAGCGCTTCAAGGAGATGTACCAGGACGCGCCGGACCTGGTGAACGCCGTGAAGCCGGACCAGCTGCCCGAGTCGTTCCGGATCAAGCTGAACAACCCGGAGCAGTACAAGAACATCTACGACCAGTACAAGGACACGGAGGGCGTCGACGAGATCGTCGACCAGAGCCGTCTGCTCGACAAGATCTTCGACATCCTCACGGCGATCCAGAACATCGCGCTCGCCGCCGCGATCGTGATGGCAATCGCCGCCCTGTTGCTGGTCGCGAACACCATCCAGGTGGCCGCGTACAGCAAACGGCGTGAGGTCGCGGTCATGAAGCTGGTCGGCGCGTCGAACTGGTTCATCCAGGCGCCGTTCGTGCTGGAGGCGGTGGTCGCCGGTCTCATCGGCGCGTTGCTGGGCCTGGTCGCCCTCATCCTGGCGAAGTATCTGCTCTTCGACGGGTCGCTGGAGGCGCTGCAGGGTCTGCTGTCGCCGGTCAGCTGGGGCGACATCCTCTTCGTCTTCCCCTTCATGGCCATCGTCGGCGGGTTGGTCAGCGCCGTCACCGCCTGGGTGACGCTCCGCTTCTACCTGCGGGTCTAGTCGCCGTACGGGTCGTCCCGGGGTCGTCGTCGGGGCCCTCCCGCGCCGGAATAATCGGCGCGGGAGGGCCCTTGTGCATCCAGTAGCATGATCTCCGCCGCCCGGCCGGAAAGCCGGGCCGACGGCGGGAACGGAAGGGAGGTGGCGCCGATGCCACGGGAGAAGGGGCGCAAGGTCGTCGCCTCCAACCGCAGGGCGCGGCACGACTACGCCATCCTCGACACGTACGAGGCGGGCATGGCACTGACCGGCACCGAGGTCAAGTCGCTGCGGGCCGGGCGTGCCTCGCTGGTCGACGCGTTCGCGCAGGAGCGCAACGGCGAGTTGTACCTGCACGGCATGCACATCCCGGAGTACACGCAGGGCACGTGGACCAACCACGAGCCCCGGCGCACCCGGAAACTGCTGCTCAAGCGGCTGGAGATCGACCGGCTGATCGGCAAGACCCGCGAGGGTGGCCACACGCTGGTGCCGTTGCAGGTCTACTTCTCGGACGGCTGGGCCAAGGTGGAGATCGCCCTGGCCAAGGGTAAGAAGTCGTACGACAAGCGGCAGGACCTCGCCAAGCGGGACGCGGACCGGGAGATCGCCCGGGTCTCGGGCCGGCGTGGTAAGGGCATGGATGACTGACCTGTCCGCTTCGTCCCGGTCGGCGTGCCGGCCCGGGGCTCGGGATGAAACCCGTTGCGGCAGGCGTTAGGCTTGACGGTGCTGCCAACAGCGGCAGCCTGTCGAGGGGGTGACTGGTTTCGACTTCGTGCGTTGCGGCAGGGGAAGCGAGCCGAGGAAGCCGACGTCGTCTCGTGAATCGGTCGTCGGAAACCAATAAGCGCCAAGAACAATCGCGCTGACTTCGCTCTCGCCGCCTGAGGCGAGTAGCAAGTCTGTCGGCCTGGGAGCGCCTTCGACCCAGTTAGCCGGCATCAGCTAGGAGGCTGGCCAATCGGACCCGGTCGCGGGGTCCGTGCGGCGAGATCAATCAGCGACTGGGCCCGTCACACCGACTCGCTCGCGTGATCGGAGGGGCCGAGTAGAGGCACAGCGAGCTGCGCTCGGAGAAGCCCTGACAAGGCGGCGAAGGACCCGGGTTCGATTCCCGGCACCTCCACCACCGGCCTGTGCGCCCCGGTCCACCGGACCGGGGCGCACAGTCGTATCCGGCCGCCGTCCAGACCTTCCTCGGCGCGTGATGAGCGTGGCCGTTGTGACTTGCGGGGGTGCTGGTGCCGGCGGGACTGGTGAGACTTGCTCTGCCTCTGGACAGGCGGCACGGACGGGTTCACCATCGGCGTACGCGTCAGACGCAGCGCGGGAGGTGCCCGATGGTCACCCAACCGATCCGGCAACCGTCAGCCTTCGCCTGGGCGCCCCGGCCGTCCGCCGACCGCCCACACCATCCCGTCCGCCCCGGCGACCCGCACGGCCTCGCCCGGGCGCTGGCTGTCCCGCCCGGCGAACGGCGGTGGCGGGAGCGTGTCGTGGTCCGGCTGGCGCCGATCCGCGAGGATTTCGCGGCGCACGTGCGGGCCACCGAGGGACCCTGCGGCCTCTACGCCGAGCTGCTCGCCCAGGCGCCACGGTTGGAGCGGAAAGTGCGCCTGCTGACCCGGGAACACGCCGCGATAGCGGGGGTGCTCACGGCCCTCGAGTACGCCGCCGAGGCGCCGGGTGCGTCCGCGGACGAGCTGCGTGGCCTGGCCGAGCACCTGCTGCGGGCGCTCTCCCGGCACCGGCAGCGCGGCGCCGACCTGCTCTGGCAGGCGTACCAGACGGATCTCGGCGGCGAGACCTGACGGCGGCGTCGCTACCGGGAACCGGCGGCTCCGGCCGCCCGTCGAACCCGGTATGCGTCGATCATTCGTCCTCCTGGGTCTGCCGCTGCTGATGCTGGCCGCCGGCTGCGCGGCGGCGGGACCCGAGCCCGCCGTCGCGCCCACCGGGCCCGGCAGCAGCCCCGACCACCGCTATGAGGGCTTCCACCAGCGGGCCACCGAGGTGGCGGAGGCGTGGCGGCCCGATCCGGGGTGGACCAGCGGTTACGTACCGCTGGAGGGGCCGACCGTGCTGACCGGTGACCCGGGCTTCACTCCGGACACCGAGATGGCGTTCCGCGCGGGCTGGTACCGGGAGCAGATCGACCTGCCCGGCGCCCGGCCCGCCGACGGCGTCATCCGCTTCCCGGACGGCACGCTGACAGTTCCGCTCGTCAGCGCCGGCGAGGCGTACCGGCAGCTCGACCAGGGCGACCCGCCGGTGTGCGAGGGGCGGCCGCAGGTGCCACCGCTGCCGAAGCACGGTCCCACCATCGAGCCCGGCCCGGACGGGTGGGCCACCAGCGCGCCGCGGAACGCGTGCATCCCGCTCACGGTGACCGCCGTACGCCTCGGCACCGCGTCCGTGCTCACCAGCCGCGGCGAGGCGCAGGTGCCGGCCTGGCTGTTCACCGTGGACGAACTCACCAGCCCGGTGGCCCGCCTCGCGGTCGCCGCGGACGCGGTCACCGCCGTGCCGGAACCCGCCGCCCCGGGCCGGCCGGCCCCGGACGGGTTCGTGGGGGCGCAGGACATCGAGTCGGTGGACGGCACGCGGCTCACGTACCGGCTCGGGGTCGGCGCCTGCGACACGGACATCACCCCGCTCGTGCAGGAGCACGACGGGGCCGTGGTGGTCGGCGGCTGGGTCACCCAGGCCACGGACGTCTGCACCGAGCAGCTGAAGCTCGAGCCGGTCACCGTCACGCTCACGGCGCCGCTCGGCGCGCGACCGGTGCTCGACGTGCTCACCGGCACGCCGCTGCGGGTCGCCCCGCGCTGACCGTCGCCCGGTACGCGCCGGGCGACGCCGGCGCCGGGCCCTAGATGATCCGCGGCAGGTCGGTGGTGATCGGCACCGGCAGGACGGTCGGGCCCTCCCGGCGCAGCCCCGTGGCGAGCGCCTCGGCGAGCTCCTCCGGCGTCTCCACCACCGCCGTGGCGCAGCCGTAGCCGGCGGCCACCGCCGTGATGTCGAGGCCGGGCAGGTCGAGCCCGGGCACACCGGGCGTCTCCTTGAGTTCGGCGAACGCCTTGAGGATCGCGTACTGCTGGTTGACCGGCACCACGACGACGAGCGGCAGCCGCAGCCGGGCGGCGGTCCAGAGCGCCTGCACCGAGTAGTGGAACGAGCCGTCGCCGATCACCGCGATCACCGGCCGGCCGCGACCGGTGTCCCGCTCGCCCAACGCGACCCCGACCGCCGCCGGCAGGCCGTATCCCAGCCCGCCGCTGGCCATCGTGAAGTACGACCACGGTCGGGTGATCCGCAGTTGGCGGCGCAGCGCGGGAAGGTTGGACGGCGTCTCCTGGACGAGCACCCCGTCCTCCGGCCAGTGCCGTGCGAGCGTGGCGAAGAGCGCGTCGGCGGTGAGCGGCCGGGTGATCTCCGGCGGCGTCGGCGCCGGCCGTGGCTCCGGCGGTGGCCGGTCCGCCGCGGGGAGCAGGTCGACGAGCGCGGACAGCGCCAGCCCGGCGTCGGCGAGCAGGCTGTCGCCCACGGGGGCGCGGGCGGCCTCGTCCGGGTCGTCGGTGACGTGCAGCAGCCGGGCCCCGTCGGGCAGGTACGACCCCGGGACGTACGGGTAGTAGCGGAAGACCGGGGCTCCGACCACGAGCACGGTGTCGTGCCCGTGCAGCGCCTCGGCGAGCGGACCGATGGCGAACGGGAGCACCCCCCGGAAGTGCGAGTGGTCCTCGGGAAAGCCGGCCCGCTCCGGGGCGGGGGCCGACCAGGCGGGGGCGGCCAACCGCTCGGCCAGCGCCGCCGCGAGCGGCCAGCCGTCGGCGCGGTCCACGGCGGCGCCGAAGACCAGCGCGGGGGCGCGGCTGGCGGCCAGCACGGCGGCGAAGTGCCCCAGCTGTTCGGGGTCGGGCGCGTACCGGGTCGCCACCGAGCGCAGCGGCGGCGGCGGGTCGGCGGGCTGCGCCCAGTCGTCGAGCGGCAGCGAGAGGAACACCGGCCCGGCGGGCGGCTGCACCGCGGTCGCGTACGCCCGCAGCAGCGCGGCCGGGATGTCCTGGGCGCGTACGGGCTCGTAGGCCCACTTCACGTACGGCTGGGTCAGCTCGGCCGCGCGGCGGTTGGTCAGCCGGGGTTCGAGCAGCAGCATCTCCCGGGTCTGCTGGCCGGCGGTGACGATCAGCGGTGTCTTGTTGTGCCACGCCGTCACGAGGTTGCCCATGCCGTTGCCGGTGCCCGGCGCCGTGTGCAGGTTGACGTGCGCCGGCCGGCCGGTGGCCTGCGCGTACCCGTCGGCGATGCCGACCGCGGACGCCTCGTGCAGGGCCAGCACGTAGTGGAAGTCGCCCGGGAACTCCTGCAGGAACGGCTCCTCGGTCGACCCCGGGTTGCCGAAGACGGTGGTCATGCCGAGGTCCCGCAGCAGGTCGTACGTCGTGTCCCGGACCGTTGCCATCGCCACCTGCCTCCGTGTCCGGCGCGTGCTGCGGCTCGCCGGAGGTGGCGCCCCCGACCTCCCGAATCTATCGGGACAGGCCAGGCAGTTCGGGTGTTTCGCCGCTGTGTGCCGAGTGCCTCAGGGCAGCGCGATCGGCAGCGGGATGCCGTCCACCGCGTGGCCGCACGCGCATTCCCGCTCGGCCGGCAGTGCCGCCAGCGCGTCCAACAGCACCCCGCGCAGCCGGTCGGTGTTCTCGCCGAAGACCCGGAACACCTCCTCCTGGGTCACCGACTCGCCGACCGTCAGGCCGGCGTCCAGGTCAGTGACGAGCGCGATGGAGGAGTAGCAGAGAGCCAGCTCGCGGGCGAGGACCGCCTCCGGGTGGCCGGTCATGTTGACCACGGCGCCGCCGATCGAGGCGTACCAGCGGGACTCGGCGCGGGTCGAGAAGCGGGGACCCTCGACCACCACCACCGTGCCACCGTCCACCGCCGGGATCCCGCGGCCGGCCGCGGCGGCCAGCAGCGTACGGCGGCCGTCGGGGCAGTACGGGTCGGCGAACGGGACGTGGACGGCCCCCCGGTCGTAGTAGGTCTGGGCACGGCCGCTGGTCCGGTCGACGAGCTGGTCGGGCACGACGAAGGTGCCGGGGCCCAGGTCCGGGCGCAACCCGCCCACGGCGCACGGCGCCAACACCTGCCGTACGCCCAGCGACCGCAGCGCCCAGAGGTTGGCACGGTAGGGGATCAGATGCGGCGGGTACCGGTGGTCCCGGCCGTGGCGGGGCAGGAACGCCACCGTCCGGCCGCCCACCTCGGCGATGGTCACCACGTCCGACGGCGACCCGTACGGCGTCTCCACCGCGTGCTCCGTGGCGCCGTCGAGGAGCGCGTAGAGACCGGACCCGCCGATCACCGCGAGTTCGGCCCTGGGACCCATCACCGCTCCCTCTTCCGCGCTCGATGACCGCCCGTCAGACCTTAACCACCACCGCAGCCGCAGGCTATGGTGCCAGGCATGGCGTTGACAGCGCGGGCGCTTGGCGGCGGAAAGGCCGACCGTCTCTCTGCCGCCGTGCACGGATGACGGGTGCGTGACATGCAGGGAGAGGGCCAGGCGATCGGCGGGCGGGCGATGGAGTCGATGACCGGGAGGCTGCTGGTCGCGACTCCGGCACTGAAGGACCCGAACTTCGACCGGACGGTGGTGCTGCTCGTGGCGCACGAGCCGGGCGGAGCGCTCGGCGTCGTGCTGAACCGGGCCACCGAGGTGCCGGTGGCCGACGTGCTCGGCGACTGGAGCGACCTGGCCCGCCACCCCGCCGTGCTCTTCGAGGGCGGCCCGGTGCAGCCCGACTCGGCCATCTGCCTGGCCCGGATGCGCCATCCCGTGAAGCGGCTCAAGGGCTTCCACCAGGTCTCCGGCGCCGTGGGCACGATCGACCTGTCGGTCGACCCGGAACGCCTGCGGGAGAGCATCGGTGGCATCCGGGTCTTCGCCGGCTACTCGGGCTGGGGCTCGGGCCAGCTCGAGCAGGAGATCGAGGAGGGCTCCTGGTTCGTGCTCGACGCGCTGCCCGGTGACGCCTTCGTCGACCGGCCCGACGACCTGTGGCCCATGGTGCTGCGGCGGCAGGGCGGCATGATGGCCGCCGTGGCACATTTCCCACCGGACGTGGCGCTCAACTGAGCCGGCGCGCCACGCTCTTCCGGGGGACCCCCGCGAGATGACCACCGGGGCCGGCATGTGTATAGTTTCGCAAGTGCCCGGGCGACCGGGCGAACACCAAGGGGCCGTGGCGCAGCTGGTAGCGCACCACACTGGCAGTGTGGGGGTCAGGGGTTCGAGTCCCCTCGGCTCCACCCTTCGGGATCAGGGCGTTCGTCGGACATGGCGGACGCCCTTCATCATTCCGGACCTCGAAAGTAGCCAAGCGAGTAGGCACGCTACTGCCCCTCGTCCCACAAGACGTTCTTCATGGCGTCGGCGGCCTGGACGAGCTGTGTGGGCATGACGTGGCTGTAGATGTTCATGGTGATGCCGATCTGCGAGTGGCCCAGGAGTTCCATGAGCACTCGCGCCGGCACACCCTGAGCCAGCAGCAGCGTGGCAGCCGTGTGCCGCAGGTCATGAAGCCGGACCTTTGGCACAAGACGAGCTGATCCATCCGGGGCCGCTACTTCCTCGCATCGAACGTTGGCCGCTATCAGGAGCGCCTTGAAGGCCCGGGTGTCGTTTCGGTGGTCGACCGGGCTGCCGATCGTTGATGTGAAGACGAGCCGGGGGTCTGCCCACGTCTCACCGAGAGCGTTCCGCTCCTGGCGCTGCCGCTGCTGGTGCTCGCGTAGTGCGGCGACCAGCGGTGCTGGCAGCGGTAGTACCCGCATGGACCTGGCCGACTTCAACGGCCCGAAGGACATCTTTTCGCCGGCCACACGGGCGCGGGTGAGCTGCCGGCGTACCCGTAGGGTCGCGGCGTCGAGGTCGATGTCCTCCCACCACAGCCCGAGTACCTCGCTCTGGCGAAGTCCAAGAGAAAGACCGATGATCCACCGGGCTTCCATCCGGTCACCGCGTGCGGCTGCGAGGAGTTGCCTTGCTTCCTCCACGGTGAGCGGGCTTACCTCTTTGTGAGGCAGGCTCGGCGGTTGCACCGAGACGGCGACGTTCCGTGCGACCAGCCCCCAGGTGACGGCCACGGCCAACGCGCGGCGGATCTGGGCGTGTAGATAGCGCAGCGAGTAGGCGGACAGCCCTGCATGAAGCTTGGTCGCGTAGAACCGTGAGATGTGCTCGGGCCGTAAGGCATCCAGTCGGTGACGCCCCAGCCCGGGACGGATGTGCCGTTCAAAGTCGCGTCGATAGTTCGACAACGTCGAGGATCGAACACGGCCGGCGGCGACTTCGCTGAGGTAGGTATCGAACCATTCAGCCACGGTCGGAGTGCGAGAGACCAGCCCACCGGCTTCCTTGGCTCGTTTGGCCTCAGTAAGCCACTGGGCGCACTCCCGATGAGTCGAGCGGGTAGCGGTTTTGCGGCGACGCTTGCCGTCAACCCAGCCCAGGTCAAGCTCCGCACGCCATTTCCCGTTCGGAAGCTGAAAGATGGTGCCCTCACCCTGAGCGCGTCGGCGCTTGCTCACGCTGCCACACCTTTCTCCTGAGCCGATACGAACCGTCGCAATTCATCGGCTGGGATTCGCCGAGACCTGCCGATGCGAATGGAACACAGCTCGCCGGCGGCGAGCAGCTCGTAGACCTTCGTGCGACTGACGCTCAGTAGCGTTGCCGCCTCGCGAGGGGTGTAGCAGAGCTTGTCCAACTCTTGTCCTTCCGTCCGGGGAGCGGGTTTGTGGGATCAAGCGGCGACCGGCGCGGTACCGGCCGGGGGGCTGCCGAGTTCGTGGGCGAGTTCTTCGCGGCCGGTGGCGTGTCGCTCGCGGGCGAGGGCGGCGGCGGTGTTGGCGAGGAGTGCGTCACCGGTGGTGTGCCAGCCGACTCCGGCGAAGGTGAGGGTGCCGACGATGAGGGTGGTGTCGTCGAGGTGGTCGACGGCCTTGACCGGGTCGTTGGCGCCCTGGTCGTGGTCGGCGTTGCGGCGGTAGGTGACGCGGGTGTCGCGTAGGAGTTGGAAGGTGACGGAGTAGCGGCGGGCTTTGGTGAGGAAGTGGCCGCCGAAGCCGAGCATGTGCGCCCACCGCCGCAGCCGGGCGTAAGGGCTGGCGCTGGCCGAGTTCGGCGGTTGGGCGTCAAGGTTGGCTTGACGGTCGGCGACGCAGGTGGGGCAGGCGGCGTAGCGGGTGTGGGTGCCGCAGTCGGGGCACTGCCACGGCTGGACGAAGCCGGGCGTGGGCCGGTGGCCACGGGGCCGCTCGGACAGGGGGGCCGGGTTGCCGGTGGGTCGGCCGAGTCGCCAGCAGGCGTCGATGAGGCGGGCGGTGTGGTCGCCGTCGGGGTCGGCGTAGTCGCCGATGGTGTCGGTGTCGAGTCGGACGGAGGTGTGCCCGGTTACCTCGGTGCTTTTGGTGGCGTACTTGGCAAGGTAGCCGGCGACCATGCTGTCGGTGACCTCACCACGACCGGTCAGCGAGATGGGACGAACGTCGACCTGCTCGCCCCAGGCGATCGGCCAGCCCTCGGGCCGGTCGGGGTGGCCGGGGGTGGTGAACGCGACCTGTGTGGCGGCGGCGCGGATGGCGTCTTCCAGGTCGGCGACGGTGAACCCGGCCGGCGGCGGGACGATGGCCGCTGGGTCGGTTGGGTGGACGCCGTCGAGGCGGACCAGGGCGTGAAAGTGGACCGCGCCGCGTGCCTGAAACTCGGCCGCCTTGCCGTGAGAGAGCCGGACCGGGGCGACCTTGCGGACCTTGCCGGAGGCGGTGACGACGTCGACGCGGGGGATGCCGCGGCGGCGGGCGAGCTTCGCTAGGTAGCGTTCCGCGGCTTGCTTGGTGCGGTGCCACAACTCGCCCGCGTAGAGGTTCCAGACGACCTGGTGGTCGTGGTCGTAGCAGTCCAGGCACAACGGCTGCCCGAGCACCACGTCAGTCGGCTCATGCCGAGCCCAGCAGACAGAGGGCCGGCCGTGCTCGCACAGGCCGATGCCACGGCGGGCGTGGCAGGGCTCGGGCCGGCAGTCACAGCGCTTCCGGTCGCGGCAGGTGTGCCGCTTCACCACCCGGACGTGAACCGGCCCGAACGACGGGGCGGTGAAAGTCGGGAACACCGCCGGATGCCGGGACACCGTCTCGGGAACGCCCTTGCCGCCGACGAGGCCGGCGCGCAGAAGCTGGTAGGCGTCGCGTTGGTAGGTGCGGGCGCAGGCGGGGCAGACCCTCTCCCGGCGGTTGCCGCACGCGGTGTAGATGGCGGCGTCGGGCATGGCGTCGGTGTGCCGGGCGTCGAGGATCCGGCCGGTGCCCGGCTCGACGGTGTAGAGGCTGCCCGCGAGACGGATCGGGCGGGTGCAGCCGGCGGCGGCGCGGACGTGCTCAAGCCAGCCGAAGTAGTCCGACTGGGTGGCACGGATGAAGGCGGAGCCGGCGGCGGTGTAGGCGTAAACGGGCGTGGTGTCGGCGTTCGAGCCCACACCCCGGGCCAGGGAGGTCCGGGGTGTGAGGTCCAGCGTCGACGCCATCAGGCAGCCACCTCGACGAGGGGCCGGTTGGTGATGGAGTGCTGAGTGACGATGGTCCGGCAGGCGCCGCACTGGCGGTCGGCCGGTTCGTGCCGGTAGCACGCGATGGTGGTGGTCGTCTGGCCGCAGCGGATGGTGACCGGGGTCCGGCAAGGACCGCCGGGGATGACGTGGATGACCGTGCGTCGGGTGTCGAACGGGTGCGGCTCGACGTGGGCGGGGCAGGTGTGGGTGACCTGCTCGATGTCGACGACGTGAATGGTCATCGGGCACCACCGGCAACCGGGGTGCCGTTCACGGCCGGGGTATGGCCGGTCAGGGTGTGCAGCAGTTCCCGGGCAATGTCCGGGCCAACCGACAGCAGCGCGGCCAGCTCGTCGGCGGTGATGGGTCGGCCGGTGCTCTGCTCGTGCCGTCCGATGACGAAACGGGCGGTGGGCACCAGGTGCGCCGGCACTTCCGGCCGGACGATCGGTGCCGGGTTGACGGGTGCGGTGATAGCGGCCGGCGGGTTGTCGACGACGTCCGGCGCAGCGGCCGGGGTGTCGTCGCCAGCGGTGGCCGGTTCGTCGGCCGGGTCCTCAGTGTCGGTCTTGACGGGGGCGAGGACGAGTTTGACCAGGGCCATGAAGGCCAGGGCGGGGACGGCGGACAGGAGCCACCCGGACGGGCCGACCTTGCCGACCGCGACGCCGAGCTGAGCGGCGAGAGAGAATCCGGCGAAGCCGACGAGCAGGACCAGGGGGTAGCGGATGGGGCCGCCGTGGCGCTTGCGTCGCCGGATGACGAGCAGGCAGGCGACGGGGACGAGTTCGGAGATGATCGCGTTGGCCCAGCCGAACCACCCGGGGGTGTTGTCGGGGCTGTTGGCCATCGTCCAGTCGTGAACGTGGGTGAAGGACGCGGCCCCGGCGGCGAGGCCGACGAAGATGACGATGAGGACCAGGACGCCGCCTTCCAGGCGAGCGGCCAAGGTGGTCGGCGCGCTAGTGGTCGACATGGGGAGTCACCTCCGGTGTCGTGTCGGTGGGGATGAGGTCGACGACGCCGGAGCAGTGGGCGCACATGATGGGGGCCAGGCCGAGGGCGGCCATTTTCTGGCGGAAGCAGGGCAGGCAGGTGAAGTCGGCGGGGAACAGGCCCTCGCCCTCACAGAGGACGCAGCGGCCGAGGCAGGCCGGGCAGGGCTTGTAGACGGGGCCGAACAGGTCGTGGACGCCGGCGGGGCTGCTGCCCTCGATGCACCACAGGCACGGGTCGGACAGGTGGAAGCTCACGACTGGCTCCTTTCGTGGCAGTCGAAGCACTCGCCGTAGCGGCGGGGGATGTAGTACGGCTTGAGGTCGCCGCAGACTCGGCAGGTCCGCCGAGCACGCAGCGCTTTGGCGATGGCCTCCCGTTGAGCCGCCGTGGCGGTGCGCTTGGGTGCGGCGAGGTCGGGCGGTAGAGGTAGGCGATCCGGCGCTGCCGGCGGTGCCGCCACAGGATCTGGGCGACCGGCTCATGGCCGCCGGGGCGAAGGCCGGCGGCGCGGAGCTGCCGGCGGGTGGCGAGCCCACCAGGGGCGGAGTGGTAGGGGAAGGTGGGGAACCCGTAGCGGGTGCCGGTCGGGTCGTAGAACTCGACCCGGATGCCCGTGCGGTCGGCGAGGGTGTCGAGGTCGGGACTGCGGAGGTCGGTCACGGCTTTTCACCGCCCCAGCGCTGTTGGGCGGCCTGCTTGGAGATGCCGAGCCGCTGCCCGATCTCGGACCAGGAGTAGCCGAAGGCCCGAAGGCCGATCACGGCCTCGCCGATGGCGTCGTCGAGGTTGGCGGAGAGTGCGACGAGGTCGCGGAGTGCTTCCACGTCACCGGCGGCGACGCGGCGGCCGTGGGCGCGGATGATGCGGCGGGCGAACGCGGCGAACTCGTCGTTCTCGACGACATCGCGACGTCGCTGGCGGGGAGCGGATCGCGTCAAGGACGCCTTGACGGTGAACATCAGTTCTCGCCTCCCTCGGTGTGGAGGCGGTCCCACTCCTTCGCGGCACCTTCCAGGGCCGCGATGACCTTCTCTGCCGTGCAGAGCGGGTCGTCGTTCCAGGAGTAGGGGGAGGTGTGTTCGTCGATGCAGAGGCCGTCGTCGTCGAACAGGTGGATGGGGTAGTGGTCGTCGAGGTAGTCGACCAGGACGGCGATGGCGTCGAGGTAGGCGTGTCGATCGTCGGGGTCGAGGTCGGAGAAGTGCTCGACGCGGTGTCCGGCGCAGGCGATTCCGATCGCGCCGACCAGGCAGGCCGGTGGGGTGGGGTTGTCGGCGGAGGCGTCGGCGTAGTAGGTGCCCTGGTGCCAGCCGTGCCGGCGCAGGTAAAGGGCGGCCATCCGGAGCAGGTCAGCGGGTGTGACCTGGACGTCGGTGGGCGGGTTTTGGGTAGCCTTCATGGCAGCCACGTCCTTTCGAATGGGCTGTTGGTGGGAGGTCGGCAGGACCGGGTTTGCTGCCAGGCGTGGTCCGGTCCTGTCGGCCGATCAGTAGGCGCGCAGCCGCAGGTAGCGGCGCTGTCGGGTGTCGTCCCCGCCCATCTGATGTGGTGCGGAGACGTAGACGAGTCGGCCGCTGGCGCTGGCGACCTGGACCATGGCGGCGATGTCCTCGGGACGGCCGATGATCCACAGTTCGGTGTATTGGGCGGCCCGCTGCTGGTTGGCGCGGGCGTAGGTGCGCTCCCGGGTGGTCATGCCGCCAACCCGAGATCAGTAGGGACGCCCGCCGGAGCGGTGGTGTCGGGTCGGCGGATCCAAGCGGCGTAGTCAGCGATGCCCGAGATCTGGGCGTCGGACAGGTAGGCGACCTTGATGCGGCGGGGGACGCCGCCTTCGGCGATGAGGTAGGCCGCGCCCTGGTTGGTAGGGGCGATGTCGGTGGCGGAGTAGCCCTGCTCCGCCCAGCCGTGCCCAAGCACGATGTTGGAGCTGTTCGGGGTAGTGCAGCGGAACGCGGCGCGGTAGCCGAACAGGTCCCGCAGCGAGGTGGGGATGATGTCGAAGCTGGGTCGCTGCGTCGCGGCCACGACCGGGATACCGGCGGCCCGACCCCGGGCGACCAGGTCCCGCAGGAGCGCGACGAACTCCTCTTGCTCCTGCTTGCTGCCGACGGTCGCCGAGTAGAAGGCGATCTCGTCAACGAGGACGGTGATGACCGACAGCCGGTCAGCCTTGGTGAGCTTGCGGCGCCCGTGGGCACGGAGCCACGCGTAGCGGTTGTTCATCACGACCTGAAGCCGCCGCAGCACGGTGAGGGCGTCGGAGATGTCGGGGCCGATGAACGCGTCGGCGGAGTCTTCCCACTGGCCCAGCTCGACGAGCTTGCCGTCGAGCAACACGAGCCGGGAATCCACAGACAGGGCGGCGTGGGCGGCGATGCAGTTCAGCAGGCCGGACTTACCTCCGCCGGGCTCACCGCCGGCGAGGAGGTTGCGGTAGGCGAGGGTGATGTAGACGGGCTGACCGAACTCGTCGATCCCGACGAAGATGGGGTCGAACATCGACAGGCCAGGCCCCACCGGAACCCCGGAGGTCGGGGCGGGTGCCGTGGTGGTCATGAGGTGTGCCCTCCTTGGGCGATTGGTGGGCGCGAGGAGCCACACGAACGAGCCGAAGAGGCTCCTCGCGACCTGGTGCGGGTAAGGGTCAGATCCAGTCGGAGACGTCGTCCTCGGGCGTCGAGGACGAAGCCGCGGGCTTGCTGCCGTTGGCGGTGGTGGCCGGCTTCTTCGCGGCCGGCTTGCCCTGTACCGGGAGGGTGATCGTCGGGACATCGACGTCCGGGAGGTCCAGGGCAGTCGGCACCGCAAGCGGTGCCTGCTCGACCGTCGGAACGGTCGGGTCGATGACGTCGACCAGCGGCGAAGCCACGTTGGCGGTCAGCACCTCGCGGCGCTTGATGTCGAACCGCAGATAGGCGGCGGTCCGGTCGGAGGCGCGCTCGACGAGCGCGGTGGAGGCGTGGCAGGCCACGGCAATCTTGTCGAGGCGGCCTTCCAGGTCCTTGCCGGACAGGCCAGGCCGCAGGTAGATCCAGACCCGCTCACCGACGGGGGTGGGCTTGGCCCACAGGATCAGCGGCAACGAGCCGGACTGGTTGGCGATGATGAACTGCGCGAAGCACACGCGCAGCCGGTGCCGCACGAACAGGCACATGGCCCAGGCGAAGATGAACCGGCGTGACGCCGGGATGGCGGCGGGGACGCCGACGACCAGGGCGACCACCACGGCGGTTACCGGGCCGGTGGTGTGGTTGGCGAGCTGCGTCCATCCGGAGCCGAGCAGGATGGTGATGGTGATTTCGGGGAGCCACCACCACAGCAGCCGCAGCACCGGCCAGATCCGCACGAGGACCCACACGATCCCGCCGACCGGTACGCCGATGAGCGCACCGAGGAACAGGGCGAGGATGGGGTGCATGTAGGAAGCGGCCACCACGGCCGAGAGCAGGCCGACGATGACCGCCGAGAGGATGAACGCCAGGCGAGCTTTCCTGGCCGAGGAACGGTGAACCTTGGCCTCGATGACCGTCACCGTTCCGCTGGACTTCCCGCCGAAGGGGCGGCGGGGGCTAGACTTGGACACGACGAGTCCTCCCTGATGAGGGTGGATGAGTTGGAGGGCACGGGGTCGGCAGATGTAGGAGTCGGACCGACCCCGCGCCAGCTCTTGCGGGGATGCCATCACCACTGGTGATGACCAGGCCGGGAATGTAGGAGTCGGATCCATTCCCGGACCGATGTGGAGTTGGGTCAGCGGACCAGTCAGGCCGCTTCGCGAACCACGGACACCAGTGGCTCACACAACACGTCGTGCGAAGTGACCTACTTGGCCGCAGTACCAGTCTTCGGCTTCAGCGACACCGCCCGGAACGCGACGCCGTTACGCCCGTTGGTCGCCCACGGAATGGCCTCCAACTGCTCGACCGCGAGGAAGTCCCCCACCTTCACGTTCGGCTTCTCACCCGCCGTCGTGATGGTGATGACCTCACCGCCCGTCTCGTCGAGAACGAAGACCTGGGTGGACCACATGGGCCGGCCCGTGTTCTTCTCGGACTTCTGGTTGCCGTTCTGGTCGTTCTTCGGCTCCGGGTCCTTCGACGCCGTGACCTGCTTGCTCGTGGTGTCCACGTACAGCTTCACAACAGACCTCCTGTGTCTAGGCGCATCCCTTGTTGGATGACTGCCTCACTGTCAAAGTACCAACTCAGTTGGTACTACGCCAGACTCTCGCCAGATTCGTTGGCCGACGATTCGCTGACACCCACAACGATGACCTTGACTGCGCTACAACGACAGGTGTCACTACGGGGACAGGTCCAAGTCCCCTCGCAATGTCCCCTCGATCGGCGCGATACTGGCGACATGGCCGATGTAGCTGCTGACCTGGACCGACCGGTCTGGGCAACCAGGTTGAGGGCTGAGCGCACTGCCCGAGGGTGGTCTCAGGGCGAGGCCGTACGCGCGATGCGAGCACATGCCACCGAGCGGCTACCGGCCGACAGCACGCTGTTGCGGAACTGGAAGCGGTGGGAGTCGGGAAGCTCCGAGCCAGACGGCTTCTACAGGTCGCTCATTGCGAAGACGTTCGGCACCGTCACCGCCGCATTCTTCCCGCCCGCGACACCGCATGAGGCTGACGCGCAACTGATCGCGGGCACGGGGATGGAGACAGTCGAGATCCTCGCCCGTTTGCGTAGCTCCGATGTCTCAGCCGCGACTCTTGAAGCGCTGCGGATCACTGCCGATCGCCTTTGCTGCGAGTACCCCTACATGGCGTCTGATCAGCTACGGGTGGAGGGTCGCGCGTGGCTGCGCCGAATCACTGCTCTGATGGATCGTCGGCTCACCCTCGCTCAGCACCAGGAGGTGTTGACCCTGGCAGGCTGGGTTGCGCTGCTGGTTGGCTGCGTGGAGTACGACATGGGGCTACGTCGAATCGCGGAGGGCACCCGCAAGGCTGCGTTGACACTCGGTGAGGAAGCCGGCAACGCCGCTATTTCAGGTTGGGCGTACGAGATGCGGGCGTGGTACGCGCTGACCCAGGGTGACTACCGAGGCGTCATCGCAGCCGCCGAGGCCGGCGAGGCAGCGGCCGCCCACGACGGCGCAGCAGTGCAGTTGGCGGCGCAGCGCGCCAAGGCATGGGCGCGGCTCGGCGACAGACGACAGGTAGAGATGGCACTGGACAAAGGCCGCACGCTGCTTGAGTCGTTGCCCTATCCCGAGGACACCGACCACCACTTCGTGGTGGACCCGGCCAAGTTCGACTTCTACGCCATGGACTGCTACCGCATCGCGGGCGAAGACCGCCTCGCAGAGATGTACGCCCGCGAGGTCATCCGCTCATCGACGGAACCTGACGGGACCGAACGAAAGCCGATGCGTAACGCCGAGGCTCGGATCACCCTCGGCGTGGTGGCTGCCCGAGCTGGCGACCTCGAACAGGCGGTTTCCTACGGCCGACGGGCACTTCAAGGCGACCGCAAGTCGTTGCCGTCTCTGCTGATGTGTTCGCAGGAACTCGCTACGGCGCTGCGGGAGCGGTACCCGAAAGAGCCCGATGCCGTCTCGTACCTGGACGAGGTTCGAGCTCTCAGCGGGAGCTGAGGCCTTCCGTGCTTTCATCCGAACCCGCTCGACTCGGACGGCCGCCGACGCCAGGCCGAGGCCGACTCTCGTGCCAGGACACCACGCGGCTTGGGCGCCATACGTGGGTGCGTCCGATCGTTGCGTCTGGCTCTGGCATCTGGCCCCGCTTCCGGTAGTTCGTCACCGTCGCAACCTTGACGCCGAGGTACACAGCTACGTCGGAGGTTGTCCACCACTCCGCGGTCGGGTCTGGGCCAGCTTCCACCGCCTCATTCTCGCATTACCGACCGATCGAAGCCGCTCAGAGCCTCGTCGGATTCTGGGTCTCCCGCACGGCAAGCGTTAGAACGCTTGTACGATCACCTGGTGGGGCGGGAACTGGTCGGGCGCTGGTGGAACGGAGTATGGGGACGGCTCACCCGCCGTGACGTGTGGCTTGCCCGCGAGGTCCGCTGGCATGTTGTCGCCAGGGCCGGTGACTCCGAGACGGGCAAGGTGCTCCGATGGGAGTTCGACACCGAAGACGAGGCCCGCGCGATGGTGCGGCGTCTGGTTCAGGCCGACGGGGGCCGGTGGCGCGAGCAGACCGGCAATGCTGCCACCCAGCCGCCGAGGTGAGGCCGCCGGCTGCCGGCGAATTGGTTCAAAGTTTCTGTACGTCTTCAAGGCGGCCCGCAACGGGCCGCACGCGCCGCCGCCTGGGCGCGCGCCGGCCGCTTAGCTGTCGCACGCGGCCGCCACGCCTACGCCCGGCGGCTGGCGCGGAAGCGTGAAGCCCAAGGGGCCGCCGCAGAACGACAGACCGTCGACCGGTGACGGGTTGGGCCGGCAGCCAGCCGGGGCCGCGCGGCCACGAGACCGCGCGGCGTAGGGGAGCGCACGCCGGCCGCGTCGGCGAGCCGGCGGCGGTCGCGGGGTTGCGGTTACTGCGCCTCCGGCGGGGGCGCTCCGGCTCCAGGATGGCCGGGGCTCGTCGGCGAGTCGCGGTTCCGTGGGTGGTTGCGGTAGGCCATCCCGTCTGCCATCGACCCGGGCAAGCCGAGCAGACCGCCGCCCGGCCCGCCAGCGTCCGAACCTGTGTCAAGGTCCGCTTGACGTGGCGGGCCGGGCGGCGGCCAGCTCCCCGGAGGGACGGGTCGACGGCAGACGGGATGGCATCAGCCCTCGTGAAATATCTCGCTGGTAGACGTTAGATCTAGCAAGTTGCTAAAGAATCTGTTTATGCTGCTGTCGGCGAAGGCGGCCGTCCCTCGCAACGAAGAAGTTTCTTGGCAGAACGATTCTCCGAGGGACGGCCGCCAGCTCATCACTGACGCTTGGTCAGCGAAGCAACGGTGCCAACCGCCTCGAACAGCGCCCGGATCTGATCCGGACTGAGGGCAGCCAAGTCCTCGCCGGTCAGACGAAGGTCGGTGCTGAACGCGATGACCACGTCACCCGAGCCGTTCATCCGGCTGCTCGCCGCCCGTCGCTCGTCGGGCTTGTCCGGGCTGCCCTGCCCATGCTTCGGGTTCAGGTCCGTGTCTCCTTCCACATCGGCCTGCGCGGGCTCACTCTCGTCCGCGTCAGGCGCCGCCTCGGTGGCGACCAGGTACTCCCCATCCGTCCTGATCAGGTTGAGGAACTGCAACCACTGGAGGATGTTCTCCAGCTGGGGCCGGTGCTCCTCGATCGTGTTCGCCTCGTCGGCGAGGATGACCAAGACCTCGTTCTTCGACAACCGGCTGCCGGTGAGGGCGGGCTCCAGCGCCTGCCAGTACCACGCCGACCGGGCGGGCTCGGCCAGCAGCTCGACAGCCGCAGCCGGCGCGCCGAACTCCATGCGCCGGTTGTAGGCAACCGCCTGCTCCGTGGCGACATACTGGCCCCGGCCGACCCGGGCAAGCCAGCCCGACTCAACGAAGAAGCCGTTGCTGAGCGCGGCGGAGTTGGTGCTGATCTTGAGGGCGTTCGCGATCTGCTCGCTGTTCACCGGCCGCTTCCCGCCGCTCAGCCGGGCGAAGGTCCGCAGGATATCGATCTGCATCTCGAACTTCACCCGGTCGGTCGGCAGGACCCGGGTCGGACGGGAGCGCTGAGCAGCCCGGCTCGGACCAGCAGGGGCCGGGGGCTCAGTGGAACCCGCGGAGCCCTCAGCGAGCTCGGGGACAGGACGGAGGTGGGGCTGACCCATGTGTCACCTTCCACGATTCTCTGGGCTGCCCTGTCAGCAGGGCAGCCACAACTAGGACACACCCGCACGGGTGAGCCCGAAGTTCCTTGGCAGGAAGAACCGTACATGAGGCGATCGACGGGATGCAAGCGATGGTGCGCATGAAACCTGATGTGCCGCACGCGGCGGCTTGGATGTAACAAATTCATCTGAGGCCCGCGTGAGGTAACTCGGCGTGTCGGGTTGACGTGCTTTCACGTTCTGCGGTCTCGGGGTCGTGTCAACCTAGGGATGCCGCCGAAGGCGAGGGTAGACCGCCGCCCCGACAACTCGGAGGCGTCAAGGCGTTCAGTTCCCCTGGCTGACTACGCATACTTGGGCCGGCGTGCGCGGTGCCACGTCGAGGAAGAGGCACCGCAAGGAGTAGCCACGCGAGTAGCCAAGGCCACGGAATCACCCGGACCCTTGCGGACGCCACCGGACCGCTCTAGCGGCGCAGGACCACCGTGACCAAGCCGTGCCTGCTCCTGGCAGTGTGGGGGTCAGGGGTTCGAGTCCCCTCGGCTCCACCCTTCGTGGTCAGGGCGTTCGTCGGCAGACGGACGCCCTTCGTCGTTCAGGCCGCTGGCGCGATCACTGCTCCGGGGGCTGTGCCGAGGGTCACCGGACGGGCGGGCGTGGGTGCCCTGCCGGACGCCCCGCCCGGTTCGTGGCTACGGTTGCGGGGTGGCGAGGAAACCGACGGATGAGCTGGGCCGGCTGTCGGAGACCGACGACCTCCGCGCGGAGGATGTGACCGACTTCGAGGCGGTCCGGGGGCAGCTGTTCGGGGTCGCGTACCGGATCCTGGGCAGCGTCGGCGACGCGGAGGACGTCGTGCAGGAAGCCTGGGTGCGCTGGCAGCGGGCGGACCGCCGGGTGATCCGCAACCCGGCCGCATTCCTCACGACCACGGTCACGCGGCTCGCGATCAGCGCCGCCACGTCGGCCCGCGCCCGCCGGGAGACGTACGTCGGCCCGTGGCTTCCGGAACCGGTCGACACCACCGCCGATCCGACGCTCGGCGCGGAGCGGGCGGAGGCGCTGGACCTCGCGGTGCTGATGCTGCTGGAGAAGCTTCCGCCCACGGAACGGGCCGCCTACGTCCTGCGGGAGGCGTTCGACTACTCGCACCGGCGGATCGCGGAGGTGCTCGAGACCTCCGAGGTCAACGCCCGGCAACTCGTCACCCGGGCGCGCAAGCACCTCGCGTCGGAGCGGTCGGCCACCGTCGATCGCAGCGAGCACCGGCGGCTCGTGGAGGCGTTCCTGGCGGCGTCCCGTCGCGGCGACCTCGCGTCTCTCGAACGGCTCCTCGCGGCCGACGTGGTGGCGCGGTCCGACGGCGGGGGTCGTGTGCACGCCTCGCGCAAGGACCTCGTGGGCGCGGCCCGGGTCACGACCCTGCTGGACAACGTCTTCCGGAAGTACTGGCACGCGTCGACGATCCGGGCCGTCGAGGTCAACGGCGCGACGGGCCTGCTCGTGGCGGCGCCGGACGGCACGCCCGAGGCCCTCATCGCCCTGGACGCCTCCGAGCGGGGGATCGAACGACTGCTCCTCGTGTTGAACCCCGACAAACTGGGGCAATTCGCCGAGCTGGCCGCGTCGCCCCCGGGTTGAAGGGGGCTCGGGACCGGGCGAGGGCCGGGAGACGGACATCGCCGTGAGTGTGATGCCTGTGAGTCATAAATATGCCTCTGAGGCATCAACTCCGTTCACACCACCGGCCCGTGCCACGGCCGGCCGGTCGTCCGGCCGTACGCAAAACGGCGCCGTCGCGAGAGCGACGGCGCCGTTTTCAGCCAGTTTCAGCCCTGGCGGCCCTTCCAGCGGGGGTTCGTGCGGTTCACCACGACCACCCGGCCGCGGCGGCGAACCACCACGGAACCCGGCTTCTGCTTGAGCGACCGCAGGGAGCTGCGTACCTTCATGTCTGCCTCTCCTCGGCTCGGGTCCTGCCTCTGCCGTACGTCAGGACAACGCCGCCCCGGCCGCCGGGATTCCCACGCTCAGCCGAGCTGCCGGTCGATCTCGGCCAGCTCCTCGGGCGTGAAGTCGAGGTTGTCCAGCGCCGCGATGTTGGCCTCCAGTTGGGGCACGCTGCTCGCCCCGATGATCAGGCTCGTCATTCGCGGGTCGCGCAGCGCCCAGGCGAGCGCGAGCTGGGCGAGGGACTGGCCCCGCCGCTCCGCGATCGCGTTGAGCCCGCGGATGGCGGTCATCCGCTCGTCGCTCAGGTCGGTCTCGTTGAGGAACACGCTGGTGCGCACCCGGGAGTCGGCCGGGATGCCGCCGAGGTAGCGGTCGGTGAGCAGCCCCTGCGCCAGCGGGCTGTACGCGATGCAGCCGGCGCCGGCCTCCTCGAGCGTGTCCAGCAGGCCGTCGGCCTCCGTCCAGCGGTTGAACATCGAGTACGCGGGCTGGTTGATGAGCAGCGGCGTGCCCAGGTCGCGCAGGATGGCCGCGGCCCGTGCGCTCTGCTCCGAGTTGTAGTTGGAGATGCCGACGTAGAGAGCCTTGCCGGAGCGGACGATGGCGTCCAGGGCGCCCATCGTCTCCTCCAGCGGGGTGTCCGGGTCGAACCGGTGCGAGTAGAAGATGTCGACGTAGTCCAGGCCCATCCGGCGCAGCGACTGGTCGAGCGAGGACACCAGGTACTTGCGGGAGCCCCACTCGCCGTAGGGGCCGGGCCACATGAGGTAGCCGGCCTTGCTGGAGATGACCAGCTCGTCCCGGTAGGGCTTCAGGTCGGTGGCGAGCATCCGGCCGAAGTTCTCCTCGGCGGCGCCCGGCGGCGGGCCGTAGTTGTTGGCCAGGTCGAAGTGGGTGACCCCGAGGTCGAACGCGCGGCGCACGATGTCCCGCTGCCGCTCGAAGGGGCGGTCCGGGCCGAAGTTGTGCCACAGGCCGAGGGAGATGGCGGGCAGGCGCAGGCCACTGCGTCCGCTGCGCCGGTAGGTCATGGTGTCGTAGCGGTCTTCCGCGGCAAGGTAGGTCACGATCATGAGCCTACGCGCGGGCGCCGACAGGTGGCCGGGCCCGGCGTCACCCCTGCGGTCGCCCGGGAGTTGACCACCACGGCCGGCATCCGAACGGGGGACCGAATGGACGACATCACCGCAATGATCATGGACGACCACGCCGCGTTCCGGCGCGGGTTCGCCCGGCTCGACGACGCCAGGGACGAGCAGGAGATGCTCGCCGTCTGGGAGGCGCTCGCCCTGCACCTCGACATCCACGCCGAGGCCGAGGAGGCCATCCTCTACCCGCACCTGGTCCGTCACGGCGACGACGGCGAGGCCGAGACCACCGACGCGGTGGGCGACCACAACAAGATCCGCGATGCGATCGCCGAGGCGAAGAAGTATCCGGTGGGCACGGACCAGTGGTGGGCGGCGGTCTGGCGGGCCCGCCGGGAGAACAGCGAGCACCTCGCCGAGGAGGAGGACGAGGCGCTGCCGGACTTCCGCCGTCACGCGAGCGCGGAGCTGCGGGCCGAGCTGGGCCACCGCTGGCTCACCTTCTACGGCGAGCACAAGAACGGCCGCAACCTCACGTTCCACGACAAGGACCCGCAGCGGTACGTGCAGGAACACCGCTGACATCTCCCCGACGCGGGGGAGTCGCGGGCCCGTGCGCGGCGCGAGAATGTGCCGGTGAGCCCCCGAGCCGTCCTCGCACCGCTGGTCGCCGCCAGCACCTGGCGGCGCGGGGTGTTCCTGCTGCTGGGCGGGGTGCTGGTGCTGCCGTACGTGCTGCTCGCGGTGGCGTTCGGGCAGATCTTCACCGGCCCGGCCATCGCCCGGCCGCTGGTGCTCGTCCTGCTCCTGGTGGCCATCGTGATCGCCGGGGTGCCGCTGCTGCTCGACGGCAGTCGGGCGCTGGAGATCGCGGCGTCTCGCGCCCTGCTCGGCGTGGACCTGCCCGATCCGGTGCCCGGGCACCGCGCCGACCGGGAGACCCGGCTGCGTGCCGCACTGTGGATCGTCACCCACCTGGTCGTCGGCGGGCTGCTCATGTTCGCGCTGCTCAGCACCGTGCCGATGGCGCTGGCCTTCCTCGCCCAACAGGTCGGTGTCGGCGCGGAGCTGCTCCGCGACGAACGGTTCGGGCCGTTCGACGGGAACGACACCGGCTGGCTGACCCTCGCCGGCGTGCTGCTGCTGGCCGGCCTCGGCTACGCGGTCGCGGGGCTCGGCGCGCTCGCGGCGTCGATGGCGCCGGTGCTGCTCGGGCCGGCGCAGGCGGAACGGATCGCCGCGCTGGAGGCCCGGGCCGCGCGGCTCGCCGAGCGCAACCGGCTGGCCCGGGAGCTGCACGACTCGGTCGGTCACGCGCTCACCGTGGCCACGCTCCAGGCCGGCGCGGCCCGCGCCGTGCTGGACAGCGATCCGGCATTCGTCCGCCGGGCGCTGGCCGCCATCGAGGAGGCCGGTCGCACCGCCATGGACGAGTTGGACCACGTTCTCGGGCTGCTGCGGGAGCGGGAGGGCGGCGGCTCCGCCACGGCGCCGCAGCGTACGCTCGCCGACCTGGACCGGCTGGTGGCCGACACCCGCGCCACCGGCCTCGCCGTGGACGCGCACCGCGCCGGCGACCCGGCGGCCCTGCCGGCGGCGGTCTCCCGCGAGGGTTACCGGATCGTCCAGGAGGGACTCACCAATGCGGCCCGCCACGGGCGGGGCCCCGTCATCCTGCGCCTCGACGTCGGCCCGGAGGCGCTGGACCTCGAACTCGTCAACGCGCTCCCCGCGCCGCGCCGCGCCGCCCACGGCGGGGGTGGGCGGGGGCTGGACGGGATGCGGGAACGGGTGCTGCTGCTCGGCGGCCGGCTGACGGCCGGGCCCGACGGCGACCGGTGGCGCATCCGGGCGCGGCTGCCGTACCGGGAGGCGCCGTGACCATCGGCGTGCTCGTCGTCGACGACGAGGAGCTGATCCGGGTCGGGCTGCGGGCGATCATCGACGCCCAGCCCGACCTGCGGGTGGTCGCCGAGGCCACCGACGGCGCCGAGGTGCTGCCGCTGGTCGCCCGGCACCGGCCGGCCGTGGTGCTCATGGACGTCCGCATGCCCGGCATCGACGGCATCCAGGCCACCCGGCACCTGCTCGCGGCCTCCGGCGACCCGCCCCGCGTGCTGGTCGTCACCACCTTCGCCAACGACGAGTACGTCTACGACGCGCTGCGGGCCGGCGCGAGCGGCTTCCTGCTCAAGCGCGCCCGGCCCGCCGAGGTGGTGGAGGCGGTGCGCGTGGTGGCGGCCGGCGAGTCACTGCTCTTCCCGGCGGCGATCCGCCGGCTCGTGGGCGCGTACGGGCGGCCGGGAGGCGACCGACTGCGCGCCGCCCGGCTGACCGAGCGGGAGGCCGAGGTGCTGCGGCTCATGGCGGCCGGACTGTCCAACCCGGAAATCGCCGCGCACCTGGTGGTGGGGGTGGAGACGGTGAAGACGCACGTCGGCAACGTGCTCGCGAAGCTGGGGGTGCGGGACCGCACCCAGGCCGTGATCGCCGCGTACGAGTCGGGCTTCGTCACCCCGGCGGCCTGACGTCTCCCTCGCCCAGGGGAGCGGGTTCACCGGCGCCCGGGAGGGTTTCCGGCGCTCGCCGGCCGAGGCTGGGGGTATGACGATCACCGATGCGCCACCTCGTACGGCCACCCGCTGGCCCGACCGACTCGCCCCGCTCGCGGCCGGCTGGCTCGGTCTCTGGGGCGTCCTCGCCCTGCTCGCCACCGTCACCGGCGCCGGCTACCCGTTCGGCGCGAACGACCCGGACGGCGACGTGAACCTGCTCCGGCTGCTGCCCGTCCGGCTCGGGCCGCCGCTGTTCGCCGCCCTCCTGCTGACCGCTGCGGTGGCGGCGCTGGCCATGACCCGCCCGGTCGGCCGGCCGTCCGGTGTGCCGCGGATGCTGCTCGCCGGTTACGCCTGGGCGGTCGCGGCCGTCCTGGCCCTGGTGGTCCCGGACGCCCGGGTGCTGGTCATCCTCGGCTACGCCCCGATGTTGATCATCGGCGCGCCGTTCGGCTGGCCTCCTGTCGACTACGCCGACGTCTTCACCTGGGCCCTCTTCGCCCGCTTCGCGGCCGTGATCGGTGGCCTGCTGCTCGCCGGCGCGGTGCTGGCCTGGCAACGACGTACCACCGGGGCATGCGTGGCCTGCGGTCGCGGCGACGGCGAGCGGGGCTGGACCACACCGGCCGCCGCCGCGCGCTGGGGCCGGTGGGCCGCCGGGATCGCCGCCGTCATCCCGCTCGCGTACGCGGTGACCCGCTTCGCCTGGGCGGCCGGCATCCCGCTCGGCATCTCGCGCGAGTTCCTCACCGAGATGCAGGAGACCGGTCTGGTCTGGGCCGGACTCGGGCTGGGCGCGTTCGCCACCGTCGGCGCGGTCCTCACTCTCGGCCTGGTGCAGCGGTGGGGCGAGCGGTTCCCCCGCTGGATGGTCGGCCTGGCCGGCCGCCGGGTGCCGGTGAAGCTCGCCGTGATCCCGGCCACTCTCGTGGCGGTGGCGGTCACTGCTGCCGTCCTGGGGCTGATGTCCCACCCGCGGTTCTGGGAGCTGGCCGGGGGCCACGATTTCGACCTGGCCTCCGCGCCGATGCTGCTCTGGCCGGCCTGGGGGCCGGCGCTGGGCCTGTCCACGTACGCGTACCACCTGCGCCGGCGTGGGGCCTGCCGCCGCTGTGGCCGCGGCTGAACGAGGGTGGGAGCGGGGGTACCCGGCAACGCGCCGGCACCCCCGCTCGTACCGCGCTAGCGTGGGTCGGGTGACTGCGCCCAACCCGGTAATCCCGGTTCCACCGGCCGACCTGCCCCGCACGCTCGGCGAGCTGCGGGCGGCCGGCCACCGCTACCGCACCGTCAAGCAGGAACTCCGCGACAACCTCATCGCCCGGATGCGGGCCGGCGCCGACCGGTTCCCCGGCATCGTCGGCTACGAGGACACCGTCCTGCCCGAGGTCGAGCGGGCGCTGCTCGCGGGCCACGACATGGTGCTGCTCGGCGAGCGCGGCCAGGGCAAGACCCGCCTGATCCGCTCGCTGGGCGCGCTGCTCGACGAGTGGACCCCGGTCATCCCCGGCTCGGTGCTCAACGAGCACCCGCTGCACCCGCTCACCCCCGCCTCCCGCGCCCAGGTGGCCGAGGCCGGTGACGACCTGCCCGTCGGCTGGCTGCACCGCTCGATGCGCTACGGCGAGAAGCTCGCCACGCCCGACACCAGCGTCGGCGACCTGATCGGTGACGTCGACCCGATCCGCATCGCCGAGGGCCGCACCCTGGGCGACCCGGAGACCATTCACTTCGGCCTCGTGCCACGTACCAACCGGGGCATCTTCGCCGTCAACGAGCTGCCCGACCTGGCCGAGCGGATCCAGGTGGCGCTGCTCAACGTGCTCGAGGAGCGCGACATCCAGGTCCGCGGCTACCAGCTGCGGCTCCCGCTCGACCTGCTCCTGGTGGCGAGCGCCAACCCGGAGGACTACACGAACCGGGGCCGCATCATCACGCCGCTGAAGGACCGGTTCGGCGCGGAGATCCGCACCCACTACCCGGTCGACCTGGAGCTGGAGCTGGCCCTGATCCGGCAGGAGGCCGACCTCGTCGCCGAGGTGCCGGAGCACGTGCTGGAGGTGCTCGCCCGGTTCGCCCGCGCCGTCCGCGAGTCGCCGTCGGTCGACCCGCGCTCCGGCGTCTCCGCCCGCTTCGCCATCGCCGCCGCCGAGACGGTGGCCGGCGCCGCGCTGCGCCGGGCCGCCCTGCTCGCCGCCGAGCCCGCCTCGGGTTCCGGCGACCAGGGCGTACGCCCCGAGACCCCCGTGGCCCGGGTGGGCGACGCGGTGTCGGTGACCTCGACGCTGCGCGGGAAGGTGGAGTTCGAAAGCGGCGAGGAGGGGCGCGAGATCGAGGTCCTGGCCCACCTGCTGCGCACGGCCACGGCCGAGACGTTCCGGGCCCGGCTGGCCGGGCTGGACCTCTCCGGCTTCACCGACCTCGTCGCCGAGGGCACCGTCATCGAGACCGGCGAGCTGGTCGGCTCGGCGGACCTGCTGCGCCAGGTGGGCACGGTTCCGGGGCTCGCCAAGGTGCTGGACCGCCTCGGCATGGGCGACGCGCCCACGCCGGAGGAGGCCGCGGCCGGGGTGGAGTTCGTGCTGGAAGGGCTGCACCTGACCCGCCGGCTCGGCAAGGACGTGACCGACACCGGCCGCACCGTCTACGGCGGCCGGGGCTAAGCATGGCCGGCAACCGGTTCCGGTACGGGCAGTGGCGCGGCGGGCCGGACCCGCTCGCGCCCCCGTACGACGTACGCGAGGCGGTCGACGCCGTCGGCGCCGAGGTGCTGGCCGGCGGCAGCCTGCGGGAGGCGCTGCGCGACCTGCTGCGGCGCGGCCCGAACGGGCGTGGCGGCCTCGACGACCTGGCCGCCCGGGCCCGCCGCCTGCGCCGGGAGGCGCTGCGCCGGGGCGACCTGGACGGTGCCGTGACGCGGGCACGGGCGCTGCTCGACCAGGCGCTCGCCGCCGAGCGGGACGAGCTGCGCGGCCGCGACGACGACGGCGCGCGGTTCGCCGAGGCGGTCCTGGACAACCTGCCCCGCTCCACGGCCCGTGCCGTGCAGGAGCTGTCCGGCTACGAGTGGGCCAGCGACGAGGCGCGCCGGTCGTACCGGCAGATCCTCGACGGGCTCCGCGACGACGTGCTGGGCCAGCGCTTCGCCGGGCTGCGCGACGCGGTGCGCGCCTCGGCCGACCCGGCCGCGCAGCAGCGCATGGCCGAGATGATGCACGACCTGAACGACCTGCTTGCCCGGCACGCCCGGTCGGAGGACACCACCGACGCGTTCGCCGAGTTCATGCGCCGCCACGGGGAGTTCTTCCCGGAGCAGCCGAAGGACGTCGACGAGCTGGTCGACGTGCTGGCGCGCCGGGCCGCGGCCGGCGAACGCCTGATGCGCTCCCTGTCCGACCGGCAGCGCGAGGAGCTGGCCGGGCTCATGCGGCAGTCGCTGGGCGACCGGCTGGCCGGGGAGCTCTCCGCGCTCGACGAGCACCTGCGCGCGCTCCGCCCCGACCTGCGGTGGGGGCGCGGCGAGCGGGTACGCGGCGAGCAGCCCCTCGGCTACGGCGAGGCGGCCGGCGCGCTCGACGAGATCGGCGAGCTGGACGACCTGCTCGACCAGCTCGACCAGGAGCACCCCGGGGCGACGCTGGACGACGTGGACGTGGACGCCGTGGCGCGCACGCTGGGGCGGGACGCGGCCGACGACGTACGCCGGTTGCGGGAGCTGGAGCGGGAGCTGCGCCGGCAGGGCTGGGTGAGCCGGGACGCCGACGGCCTCACGCTGAGCCCCAAGGCGCTGCGGCGGCTGGGCGGCACGGCGCTGCGGCGGGTCTTCGCCGACCTGACGGCGGGGCCGCGCGGCCAGCACGACCTGCGTACGGCGGGCGCCGCCGGCGAGGTGAGCGGGGCGTCGCGGCCCTGGGAGTACGGCGACGAGCAGCCGCTGGACGTGGTACGCACGCTGACCCGGGCGGTCCGGCGGGCCGGCCCGCGGGTGCCGGTGCAGCTCGCGGTCGACGACTTCGAGGTCGTGGAGACGGAGCGGCGGGCGTCCGCAGCGGTGGCGCTCTGCGTCGACCTGTCGTACTCGATGATCTCCCAGGGGCGGTGGGGGCCGATGAAGCAGACGGCGCTGGCCCTGTCGCACCTGATGGCGACCCGGTTCCCGCAGGACGCGCTCCAGATCGTCGGCTTCGGCCGGCAGGCGATGCCGCTGACGCAGCAGGAGCTGGCCGCCATCGACCCGGACTTCGAGCAGGGCACCAACCTCCAGCACGCGCTGCGGCTGGCGGGCCGGCACCTGCGCCGCCACCCGGACGCGGAGCCCGTGGTGCTGGTGGTCACCGACGGTGAACCGACGGCCCACCTCGACCCGGATGACGGGGAGGCGCTGTTCCACTGGCCGCCGTTGCCGGAGACGATCGAGGCGACCATCCGCGAGGTCGACCGGCTGTCCCGGTACGGGGCCACGCTCAACCTGTTCATGCTGGGCGACGACCCGGGGTTGCGCCGTTTCGTGGACGCGGTGGCCCGCCGGTCGAAGGGGCGGATGTTCACCCCCGACCCGGACGACCTGGGCGAGTATGTGGTCTCCGACTACCTCCGCTCACGCCAGTCCCGCTGATTCCCGCCTCAGCGCTCGCCGATCATGCAGTTGTGGTGGGTGACAAAGGCCGCCCATCCGGGTGAACCGGGCACCCCAACTGCGTGATCGACAGGGCTGGGCGGGGTTGACTGGGGGGATGGTGGAGAGCGAGAGGCTGCGGCGGGCGTACGACGAGCTGCTCGTGGAGATCGACGCGGGCGGGTTCGGGCCGCCGCCGGAGGGCCAGCTGAGCGCGGAGCAGATCGTCGCCCACCTCGCGGCCAACGACGAGCTGATGAGCGAGGCGACCGAGGCGGTGCTCGCCGGGTCACCGTTCGCGTACTACGACCTGGAGACCATCCACCGCCCTCAGGTGGACGCGCTGGTCGCCGAGTGCGGCGGCCTGGACGCACTGGCGACGCTGTTCCGCGCGACGAGCCAGAAGCTGTGCGCGCTGACCGAGCGGCTCGGCCCGGCCGCGGAGACCCCGGTCGAGACCCACCTGCGGGAGGGCTACGACCTGAACGTCGACGACTCGCTGCCCTGGGGCCGGACCGTCGACCTGCACACCCGGGTGCACCTGCCCAAGCACCTGGCGCAGCTGCGCATGCTGCGTGCCTGACCCTGACCCGCCGGACATCTCCCGCGATCTTGCACTTTGGGCCCGGACGAACCGGTCATCAAGCCCGAAACGAGGGCCGGAAGTGCAAGATCGCGGAGGTGGTGGCGGGCTACGGGTGGCGGAACGTGCGGCGGTACGTGCTTGGGGCCACCCCCAGGCGCTGGTGGAGTTGTTGGCGGAGGGCCGCGGCCGTGCCGAACCCGGCCCGGTGGGCCACCTGGTCGATGCTCAGGTCCGTCGTCTCCAGCAGCAGCCGGGCATGGTCGGTGCGCTGCTGGAGCAGCCACTGCGCGGGGCTGAGCCCGGTCTCGGAGCGGAACCGGCGGGTGAACGTGCGGACGCTCATCCGCGACTGTTCGGCCATGTCGCGCAGGGTCACCGGCTCGTGCAGCCGCAGCCGGGCCCACTCGCGCGCCGCCGCCGTGCTCGTGTCAGTCACCTTCGGCACCGGGCGCTCGATGTACTGCGCCTGACCGCCCTCCCGCCACGGCGGCACGACGCAGCGCCGCGCCGCCCGGTTGGCCACCTCGGTGCCGTGGTCGGTGCGGATCACGTGCAGGCAGAGGTCGATGCCGGCGGCCACCCCGGCCGAGGTGAGCACCTGACCGTCGTCGATGAAGAGCACGTCGGGGTCGAGGTCGACGCGGGGGTGCAGGCGGCGGAACCGCGCGGCGTACGCCCAGTGGGTGGTGGCGGGGCGGCCGTCGAGCAGTCGGGCGGCGGCCAGCACGAAGGCGCCCGTGCAGATCGACATGATCCGCGTGCCCCGGTCGTATGCGCGGCGCAGTGCGTCGTACACCTGCGGGTCGAGCGTGCCGTCGGTGAGCGCGGGGTTCTCGTGGACACCGGGGACGACCACCGTGTCGGCGCTGTCCAGCAGGTCGAGGCCGTGGTCGGGCACCACCTGGTAGCCGGCGGTGCTGCGGACGGGCCGGCCGCCCGCGGTGCACACCTCGACGGCGTACATCGGCGTGCCGTCGGCGTCGCGGGCCGTGCTGAAGACCTGGGCCGGTGTGCCGAGGTCGAGGCCGACCACCCCGTCGAGGGCGAGCACCGCGATCCGGTGCGGGAAAGCGGTCATGGCCCGATTATTGCGCATGATGGCTTTCGGGCCACTCGTCGGAGGCCACGCTGCTCCCGAGACTCGTACCGTGACCAATCGCCGCCTGCATCCCGCCTGGGTCGTGGCCGCCGTCGCCTTCGTGGCGCTGGTCGGCGCGGCCAGCTTCCGCGCCACGCCGTCGGTGCTGCTGCACCCGCTGCACGCCGAGTTCCGGTGGCCGCTGGCCACCATCTCGTCCGCCGTCTCGGTGAACCTCCTGCTGTACGGGGTCACCGCGCCGTTCGCGGCCGCGCTCATGGACCGCTTCGGCATCCGGCGGGTGGTGGCCGTCGCGCTGCTGCTCGTGGCCGCCGGCAGCGGCCTGACCGTGTTCATGACGGCGAGCTGGCAGCTCGTGCTCTGCTGGGGCGTGCTCGTGGGGCTCGGCACCGGCTCGATGGCCCTGGCGTTCGTGGCCACCGTGACCGGCCGCTGGTTCGTCCGGCGGCGCGGCCTCGTCACGGGGGTGCTCACGGCCGGCGGGGCGGCCGGGCAGCTCGTCTTCCTGCCGCTGCTCGCCGTCCTGGTACGCGACCACGGCTGGCGCGCGGCGGCGCTCGTCGTGGCCGGGGCCGCGCTCGCCGTCGTGCCGCTGGTGGTCTGGCTGCTGCGCGAGCACCCGGCGGACCTCGGCCTGCCCGCCTACGGCGCCAGCGAGGTGACCCCCGCGCCCGCGGCGGCCGGAGGGGCCGCGGCCCGGGCGGTCGGCGCGCTGGCCCAGGCGGCCCGGACCCGCGCGTTCTGGCTGCTCGCCGGCGGCTTCGCGATCTGCGGCGCGACCACCAACGGCCTGGTCGGTACGCATTTCGTGCCGGCCGCCCACGACCACGGCATGGCGGAGACCACGGCGGCCGGCCTGCTGGCGCTGGTCGGGCTCTTCGACATCGTGGGCACCGTCGCCTCCGGCTGGCTCACCGACCGGGTGGACAGCCGGCTGCTGCTCGGGGCGTACTACGCCCTGCGGGGCGCGTCGCTGCTGGTGCTGCCCAGCCTCTTCGACGGCAGCACCGGGCCCAGCATGCTGGTCTTCATCATCTTCTACGGGCTGGACTGGGTGGCCACCGTGCCGCCGACCGTGGCGCTCTGCCGGGAGTACTTCGGCGGCGCCGGTGCCGTCGTCTTCGGCTGGGTGTTCGCCTCACACCAGCTCGGCGCGGCCCTCGCCGCGACCGCGGCCGGGCTCGTCCGGGACCGGCTCGGCGACTACGCGCTCGCCTGGTACGTGGCCGGGGCGCTCGCGATCGCCGCGGCCGGGCTGTCGCTGCTGCTGCTGCGCCGCCGCGGCGCCGCGGTCGCGCCCACGCCGGTGCTGGTCACGGCGGCCCCGGCCGGCGCCAGGGCCTGGCGCTACCGGGGCTGACCGGCGGACGGCCTCCTCCTCCGGGCGCGGACCGGCGGGCTCAGTCGACGACCTGGACGTCCTTCCAGAAGGCCACCCGGTCACGGACCATCTCCGCCTCCGGCTTGGGGTCCGGGTAGTACCAGACGGCGTCGGCGCTGGTCCGCCCCTCGTGCTCCAGGCTGTAGTACGAGGCCGTGCCCTTCCACGGGCAGACCGTGTGGGTGTCGGACTCGCGGATCAGGTCGTCGCGGAGGGCGGACCGGGGGAAGTAGTGGTTGCCCTCCACGAGCACGGTGTCGGCGCTCTCGGCGAGGACCAGGTCGTTCCAGACGGCTTTCGGCATGACTCCCACGCTATGCCGCCCGGCCGGCCGCGACCACCGCGCCCGGCCGGGCCGTGGTCGCCGCTCCCGGCCCGTCGGGCGGCGACCACCGCGCCCGGCCGGGCCGGCCAGCGGGTCTGCGGGCCACCCCACCGGGTCAGCGGGTCGGCTCCGGGTCGGTGACGTCCGCGACGGTCGCGCCCAGCGCGTCGATCGCCGCGTCGGCGTCCACCGCGACGGCCACCCCGTGCTCGCCGGCGCCGAGCGTGATGGTGCGGCCACGCACGCGCTCGTCGGCGATCACCGGCCAGGCGGTGGTCGCCCCGAACGGGGTGATGGTGCCCCGTTCGTAACCGGTGACGGCCTTCGCGGTGGCCGCGTCCGGCATCGAGATGCGGTTGACGCCGAGCAGGGCGCGCAGCTTCGGCCAGGACACGACCCGGCCGCCGGGGGCCAGGACGAAGAGGTGGTCGTCCGGCCCCCGCCGCACCACGATCGTCTTCACCACGTCGGGCACCTCGACGCCGCGGACGGCGGCGGCCTCGCCGAGGCTGGTGACCGGCCCGTGGCGGATCACCCGGTAGGGCAGTCCGGCGGCGTCGAGGGCGGCGAGTGCGGGCGACGGCATGCCGTGCACGGTAACCGGTCATGAGCAGGCCGAAGTGTGAAAAGGCCAACGTGGACTTCAGGTGCCGCAGGCAACAACCGGCGTACAGTGATCACATGTGCGCCGTCCGTGTGGATCATCAACCGGTCGATCACGACAGTGCGGTGGAGCAGTTGCGGCGTTCGTACGCGGCGGTTCCCCCGGGGGAGACGGTGCGGCTCGCGAAGCGCACCTCCAACCTGTTCCGTCCCCGCACCACCGTGCACAGCCCCGGTCTCGACGTCAGCGGCCTGAACGGCGTCATCGGGGTGGACCCCGCGGCGCGGACCGCCGACGTGCAGGGCATGTGCACCTATGAGGACCTCGTCGACGCGACCCTGCCGCACGGGCTGATGCCGCTGGTGGTGCCGCAGTTGCGCACCATCACGCTCGGCGGGGCCGTCACCGGCCTGGGCATCGAGTCGACCTCGTTCCGCAACGGGCTGCCGCACGAGTCGGTGACCGAGATGGACGTGCTCACCGGCTCCGGCGAGATCGTCACGGCGCGGCCGGACGGCGAGCACGCCGACCTCTACGCCGCCTTCCCGAACTCGATGGGCAGCCTCGGCTACGCGACCCGGTTGCGCATCGAACTCCAGCCGATCCGCCGGTACGTGGCCACGCGCAACGTCCGGTTCACGCGGCTGGAGGCGCTCACCGACGCGATCGCCGAGGTCACGGCCACCCGGTCGTGGGCGGGCACGCCGGTCGACGCCATGGACGGGGTGATGTTCAGCCCCGGCGAGGCGTACCTGGTGCTGGCCACGTTCACCGACGAGGTCGAGCGGCCCAGCGACTACACGGGGCAGGACATCTACTACCGGTCCCTGCGCCGGCGCACCCGCGACACCCTCACCACGTACGACTATCTCTGGCGCTGGGACACCGACTGGTTCTGGTGTTCCGCGGCGTTCGGGGTGCAGCACCCCGTGGTGCGCCGGCTCTGGCCGGCGCGCCTGCGGCGCAGCGACGTCTACCACCGGCTGGTCCGCCTGGAGCACCGGCACGGCGTCGCCGCCCGCATCGAGCGGCTGCGCGGCCGGCCCGCCCGGGAACGGGTGGTGCAGGACGTGGAGATCCCACTGGAGCGGACGGCCGACTTCCTGCGCTGGTTCGCGCGGGACGTCGGGATGACCCCGGTCTGGCTCTGCCCACTGCGACTACGCGAGCCGGCGGGTCCCGGCTCGGCCCGGTCCTGGCCGCTGTATCCGCTGCGGCCGGGGCAGGACTACGTCAACATCGGTTTTTGGGGGAGCGTGCCGATCGCCGAGGGCGCCGCCGACGGTGACGTCAACCGGTCGATCGAACGCGTGGTGTCGGAGATGGGCGGGCACAAGTCGCTCTACTCCGACGCGTACTACGACCGGGACTCGTTCGAGCGCCTCTACGGCGGGCCGACGTGGCACGCCGTGCGGGACCGCTACGACCCGGATCACCGGCTCACGGGACTGTACGAGAAGGCGGTAGCACGAGCATGAGCCTGACCGACCGAGACCAGGGGGCGACGAGCGTCCCCGGAACACCGCCGGCGGGGGGCCGGCGTCCGCGTACGACCGTTGCGGACGTTGTCCGCGCGGTGACCACCGGTGACCTGCCGGTGCGCATCACGGCCTACGACGGCAGCGCACTCGGCCCGGCCGACGCCGGGATCACCCTATCCGTCCGTTCCGAGCGGGGATTGTCGTACCTGCTCACCGCGCCGGGTGACCTGGGCATGGCGCGCGCCTACGTGAGCGGGGACCTGACGCTCGAGGGTGTGCACCCGGGCGACCCGTACGAGGCGTTCCGTGTGCTGAAGGACGACCTGAGGCTGCGCCTGCCGTCGGTGGGCGAGGCGCTGGCCCTGGTACGCGGGCTCGGCTGGGAGCGGCTGCGCCCGCCGCCGGCCCCGCCGCAGGAGTCGCAGCCCCGCTGGAAGCGTGTGATGGGCGGCCTGCGGCACTCGCGGTCGCGGGACAGCTCCGCGATCTCGCACCACTACGACGTCTCGAACGCCTTCTACGAGAAGGTGCTCGGCCCGTCGATGACGTACACCTGCGCGGTGTTCCGGTCTCCGGACGACACCCTCGAGCAGGCCCAGGCGTCCAAGTACGACCTGGTCGCCGGCAAGCTGGCGCTCAAGCCGGGGATGCGGCTGCTCGACGTGGGGTGCGGCTGGGGCGGCATGGTCCGGCACGCGGCCCGCGAGTACGGCGTGAAGGCGCTCGGGGTGACGTTGTCGAAGGCGCAGGCCGAGTGGGCGCAGGCGGCCATCGAGCGGGAAGGCCTCGGCGAGCTCGCCGAGGTGCGGCACATGGACTACCGGGACGCCCCGCGCGAGCAGTTCGACGCCATCTCGTCCATTGGGCTGACCGAGCACATCGGAGTGCGCAACTATCCGGCCTACTTCGGGGCGCTGCGGGAGCGGCTGCGTCCGGGCGGGCGCCTGCTCAACCACTGCATCACGCGGGCGAACAACCGGGCGCCGCACCGCTCCGGCGCGTTCATCGACCGGTACGTCTTTCCGGACGGCGAGCTGGCCGGTCCGGGACGGCTGATCAGCGAGGTGCACGACGCCGGGTTCGAGGTGCACCACGAGGAGAACCTGCGTCAGCACTACGCGCTGACGCTGGCCGGATGGTGCCGCAACCTGGTGGAGCACTGGGACTTCTGCGTCTCGGAGGTCGGTGCGGGCACCGCGCGCGTGTGGGGGCTCTACATGGCCGGCTCGCGGCTGGCCTTCGAGCGCAACGACATCGAACTGCACCAGGTGCTGGCCACCCGCAACAACCCGGACGGCAGCAACGGCTACCCGTTGCGTCCGGACTGGCTGCCCTGACCGTGAGCTGACGAAAGCCGCGCCGCGCCGGCGCGGCTTTCGTCGAACCCATTGACAAAGAAGTTTTGTACGTACAAACTGATTTTGCCATGAGAGACGTCCTGTACCTGGAGCAGATCGAGCAGGCCGAGGCCCTGCTCAAGCCGCAACGCGTGGAGGTGTTGCGGCAACTGGCCGAGCCGCGCACCTGCACCGAGGTGGCGGCCCGGCTGGAGCAGACGCCGCAGCGCGTCTACTACCACGTCAAGCAACTCGTCGCGGCCGGCCTCGTCGACCTGGTCGCCGAGCGCAAGGTCCGCGGCATCACCGAGGGCATCTACCAGGCCGCCGCCCGGTCCTACTGGCTGTCGCCGCGCCTGGTGGGCCGCATCGGGCTGCGCCGGGCCCGCGACGAGCTCAGCCTGGGCTACCTGCTCGACCTCATGGAGGAGGTCCAGGCCGACATCGCCGCGCTCGACCGGAGCGAGCCCGAGCTGCCCTCGATCGGGGTGTCCGGCGAGATCCGGGTGCCGGCGGAGCAACGCCAGCAGTTCCTGCACGACCTGCAGACCACTCTGCAGGACCTGTTCACGCGCTACGGCGGCGCCGAGGGAGACGCCTTCAAGCTCGCCGTGGCCTGCTACCCGAAGGGGAAAGACCGTGAGTGAATTGTTGAAGCTGCACGCCCGCCTCGCCGCCCCGGTCGAGGCCGTCCGCCGGGCCCTCACCGACGCCGCCGAGCTGCGCGTCTGGCTGGCCGAGCACGCCGAGGTCGAGCTGCCCGGGCGGTACGAGTTCTGGGGCCGCTACACGCCCGAGGGGGACGCGCCGCACCAGCGTCCGCTGCACGTCGACGACGACACCCTGCGCTTCGCGTGGGTGCTCGACGGTGTCGAGACCACCACCGAGTTCCGGTGGCGGGCCGAGGGCGACTCGACGGTGCTCACGCTGAGCCAGAGTCACTTCAGCTTCGCGGAGGCGATGAGCGGCAGCAGCATCCGCGGAGTCCTCCAGACGTTCTGGTCCCTGGCGATCGCCAACCTCGCGGCCCACCTGGAGGGCGCGGAACTGCTGCCGAAGACCGACTTCACCTCCGCCGAGATGCGCGGCGAGATGCTCATCGACGCGCCGGTGGCCAAGGTGTACGAGTCGCTGACCGACTCGGAGCAGGCCAGCGCCTGGTTCGGCTACCCGATCGGGATCGAGCCGTGGGTCGGTGGGCGCTACGCCATGGGTGGCTTCGACGCCGGCGAGGCGGCCAAGGTCGTCGACCTCGACCCGGGCCGGAGGATGTCGGTGGACTGGGGCCCCGTCGGTGTGACCACCTGGGAGCTGGCCGAGTCCGGCGGGAAGACCAAGCTCACGTTCGTGCAGAGCGGCTTCGACGAGAGCAACCCGCCGTACGCGGCGTGGAGCGGGTCGGTGGCGGGCCTCGCCGAGCTGCGCCGCTACCACGAGATGAAGGACTGGCAGCCCATCTGGCTCGGCGTCGAGATGCCGGGCGCCGACCAGCCCGAGACGGCCGCCGCGGCCGGCTGACCGGCAACACCGGAAGCGCCTGACCGCTGAGTGAGCGGTCAGGCGCTTCCGGCGCGTGGCGGCCAGGGGCCACGTCAGGGCACGCCGGGTCAGGCGATGGCGGCGATGTCTCCGTCGTCGAAGTAGATGGCCTGGTGCAGTCGGCCGCCGAGCGCGGTGGCGTAACGGGCCACCACGTCCTGGCCGGAGATCTTGCCCTGCTCGATCTGGGAAACCCGGCCCTTGGTGACCCCCATCCGTTCGGCGATCTGCTGCTGGGTGAAACCACGGGCCCGGCGTACCTCGGCCAGCCGGTGGCCGACCACCTGCGCGAGGAGTTCCTCCTTGCCCGCCTCCACCGCGTCCTCGCCACCGGCACGCCGCACATAGTCCGGTCGGATGTCCCTCCAGCGAACGTGACCGGTCATGTCTCGTCCCCCTCTTGCTGCGCGCGTTCCTTCAGGTAGATCTCGTAGCGTTGCTCGGCCAGCGGGATGGCGTGTCGATACCAGGCGTTCCATTGTCCCGCCTTGTCTCCCGCGACGAGCAGGATGCTCGAACGCCACGGGTCGAACGCGAAGAGGATACGGACGGTCCCCGGTCGCAGCTCCTTGAGATTGGCGATCGATGAACCGGTGATCGTGTCGACGAGCGGCCGGCCGAGCCCGGGCCCGGCCTCGGCGAGGGCGTCGATGGCTTGGACCACGCGGGCCAACGTGGCGTCGTCCAGGCTGTCGATCCAGGCCCGTACCTCGTCCACCACGAAGACTTCCCATTCCTGGTGCGCCACCGTGGAAGTATAGTAATTAGTATACCAGCGTTGGGTCCGCTGGCCAGTTGGACATCTCCGACGCGGATCGGTGGTGATGAACGGTGCCGTACGGGGTACTGCGCGGCGATGTTCTTCATCTTCGGGCTCCGCACCAAGGTCGACCAGTCCGGCGTGGTGCAGCAGGTCTGCCGCCACTGCGGCAACCAGGCGGCGCAGGTGATCACCCGCCGGTCCACGAAATTCACCCTGTTCTTCGTCCCGCTGATCCCGGTGCGCACCCGGTACGTGCAGCAGTGCACGTTCTGCGGCGCGCAGTACCAGATCGACAAGGCCGACGCCCGCCGCCTCGCGGTCGGCTGACCCGGTGAGCCGTTTCCTCTGCTGGCTCATCGGCCGGCGACCGCTTCCCCCACCGCCGGCGGCGGTCGTCCGGCCGCCGTGCACCCCGGGCCGCCGACCGCGTCGCCGGGGCCGCCGCCCGCTCGCCGGCACCGCCCTGCCCCGCTCGCCGCGAAACCGGTCCGCGAGCCGGTAGGCGTACCACCGCCTGTGATCTTCGACCCCGACCGGGCGCCGGTCCCTCCGGGCGCAACTACGCTGAGGCGGCCGTCCGAACGGGGAGAACCGTGCGCAACCACCCGGCCGTCGTGCTGGTCGCCGTCCTGCTGTCCACCCTCCTGCTGCCGGTGTCCCTGACCGGCGCCTCGGTCGCGCTGCCGGACATCGGCCGTGACCTCGACGCCGGGCTCGCCGGGGTGCAGTGGGTCGTCAACGGCTACAACGCCACCTTCGCGAGCTTCATGCTGGCCACCGGAGCGCTCGCCGACCTGGTGGGCCGCCGCCGGGTCTTCGCCGCCGGTGTCGCCATCTTCGCCGGCGCCGGGCTGCTCGCCTCGCTTGCCGGTGACATCGTGCTGCTCAACGTGGCCCGGGCGGTGGCCGGTGTGGGCGCGGCCGCCGCCGCGACGAGCGCCTCGGCGCTGCTCGCCGGCGCCTTCCACGGCCGGGCCCGGGCCCGCGTGTTCGGCCTCTTCGGTACGGCCCTCGGCGTCGGTCTCGCCTTCGGTCCCTCCGTCGCGGGGCTGCTCATCGACAGCCTGGGCTGGCGGGCCGTCTTCGCCGTGCCGGCGCTGGCCGAGGTCGTGGTGCTCGCCCTGGTGCCGTTGCTGCCCGAGTCCCGCGCCGCCGCGGCGGGACGGATCGACTGGCCCGGCACCGTCTCGTTCACCTCGGCGCTGCTCCTGCTGATCTTCGGGTTCGTGCAGGGCCCGGAGTTCGGCTGGGCCGACCCGCGGATCGTCGCCGCGTTCGTCGCCGCCGTCGCGTTGCTGGCGGTCTTCGTCCGGGTGGAGCGCCGCCGCGCCGACCCGATGTTCGACCTGGCGCTGCTGGCCAGCCACCGGTTCCTCGCCATCTGCCTGTCGGCGGCCACCATCGTCGCGGTCCTGGTGCCGTTGCTGGTCTACCTGCCCTCGTACCTCACGACGGTGGTCGGGCTGAGCCCCCGCGCGGCCGGGGCCACGCTCATCCTGCTCACCGCGCCCACACTGGTCCTCCCGCTGCTGGGCGGGGCGCTGTCCCGGCAGGTGCCACCCGTGGTGGTGGTCGTCGTGTCGGTCGCCGTGGTGGCCGTGGGCGCCGCCTGGGCAACCGTTCTCGCCCCGGACAGCGGCACCGGCCTGCTGGCCGGGCCGCTGCTCACCATCGGCGTCGGCGTCGGGCTCTCCATGGGGCTGCTCGACCAGATGGCCATCGCGAGCGTGGCGCCCGAGCGGGCGGCCACCGGCGCCGGCATGATCAATACGGCCCGGCTGGCCAGCGAGACGGTCGCGATCGCGGTGGTCGGCGCGGTCCTGGCGAGCACCACGGGCGGCCGGCTGGCCGACCCCGGGTTCACCGGCGGGTTGCGGGCCGTGCTGTGGACGATGGCCGGGACGGCTCTCGTGGCCACCGCGACCGTCGCGCTGCTCGTCCGCCGCGCCGCCGTCGCGCCGGTCCGGCAGCTCGACGAGATCCCGGTCGGCTGAGGCCGGCGAGCCGGCGAGCCGTCGAGCCGGCGACCGCTTCGGCGCGGACCCGTCACACACGTGCGCGCCGCGCCTATCCTGGCGGGATCATGACGAGCAGCGAGCAGCGACTGGCCGCGATCCGGGGCGGCGCCCCGGCCCGGCGGCACAACGCCCGGACGATCGCCGCGTTGACCGGGAACCCGGGCTGCACCCGGCGGGCCGTGCTCGACGGGGCCGGGGTCGACAAGCCGAAGCTGGCCGAGCGGATCGGGTTTCCCGCCCGGTTCGGGCAGTCCCGCTTCGCCATCACCCGTGGCAACGCGTTCGAGGCGCAGGTCAAGGCCGACGGCGGCGGTGAGCTCCTCCGGCTGGTAACCGAGCGGCTCGGGATCGAGGCCGGCGGCGGGGCCGACTGGACCGATCTCGGCGCCGACGACGACCTGCCCGAGCGGCACGCGCGGTCGCGGGAGCTGCTGACCGCCGCCGCACCCACGGGTGCGGACCAGCCGGCCGCGCTCTTCGACCACCCGCTGCTCAGCCTGGAGGTCGCCGGGCGTCGGGTGCACCTGGAACCGGACCTCGTGGCCGCCCGGCTGGCGGGCCGCTACCACGTCGTGGAGGTCAAGTCCTTCCCGGTGATCGACGGGCAGGCCGACCCGGCGAAGGTGTCCGCCGCGGCGACCCAGTCCGCCGTGTACGTGCTGGCGCTGCGCGAGCTGCTCGCCGCGGCCGGCCACGATCCGGAGCTGGTGTCGCACGAGGTGGTGCTCATCTGCCCGCGTGACTTCGCGAACCGGCCGATGGCCAGCCTCCTCGACGTACGCAAGCAGTTGCTGGTGCTGCGTCGCCAGCTCGACCGGATGGCCCGGCTCGACGACCTGCTGACCGCCGTGCCGGAGTCGTTCACGGCCGACCTCGCCGCCGATCCGGCGGCCCTGACCGCCGCACTGGCCACCGTGGAGGCCCGGTACGCGCCGGAGTGCCTGGCGAGCTGCGAGCTGGCGTACTTCTGCCGGCACGAGGCGCGCGGGCACACGGCCGCGCTGGGCCGGCCGGTCCGGGAGGCGCTCGGTGGCCTCGGCACGGTGGCGGAGGTGGTGGCGCTCGCGACCGCCGGCGGCACGCCCGAGCCGGAGCAGGCCGAGGCGGCCGCTCTGCTGCGCTCCGCGGCCCGGTTGCGCGCCGACGCCCTCGGCGTCGCATCGTGAGTACGCTGCGCGCCCTCGCCGCGGCCCAGGCGGTCGCCGCCGGGGTGGCCCAGCCGGTGGCCACTGTCCGGCACCTGCACCTGCACGAGCGACCGCTGGTGGTGGTGCCGCTCGCCCTGGCCGGCGAGGCGAACGCCCCGCTCGCGGCGCTTGTCGGCGCGGCGCCGGACGACGCGCGCCTGCTGGTCGTGCCGCAGCCCCGCAACCGCGACCAGCGGTTCGCGTTCGCGGCCGAGCTGGCCGGGATCCTGCTGCCCTACCTGGACGGGCACCGGGCCGCGAGCGAGGCCGTGGCGGTGGACCGGGGCCGGGACGTCCGGCACCGGTACGTCGAGGCGCCGCAGCTGCTGGTGCCGAACCCGGCCGGGATCACGTTCCTGCGGCTGCTCGGCCGCGCCACCCGGTTCCGCCGGCCGGACGGGGAGTACCCGGTCGACCCGTCGGTGCCGCTGCTCGGGCGTTGGTTGACCTTCTTCGCCGAGCGGGCCGAGCACCCCGGCTCGTCGGCGCTGCTCGCGATGACCGAAGCGCTGACCCTGCACTGGGCGACCGGGCAGAGCAGGGTGGAGGACCTGCACCTGCCCGCCCTGCTCGGGTGGATCGACCCGCCGGCCGGGCTCACCGGCGCCGAGGCGGCCGCCCGGGCCGAGGACCCGGCCACCCATCCACCGGCCGGCCCGGCGACCGACCCGGACTTCGACAACCACCGGCTCGCCCCGGCCATCGAGGCGTACGCCGAGGCGGCCGACGATCCGGACGCCCGCGCCGAGGCGTACGCGTCGCTGGAAGGGCTGCTGCGCGACCAGCTCGCGCCCACGTGGGAGCTGATGTGGCGCGGCGTCGGGTTGCTGCGCGCCCTGCCGCCCGGCGCGCGGGTCGAGGGCCGCTGGGCCGGCGACCGGGACGCGTTCACGGCGTACGCCGAGCACGTCGACGCCGATGGCGCGCCGCAGCCCCGCCGTGACGGCGCGGTGGCCGCCGCGGCCCGGCTGCACCGGCTGGAGCGGGCGCTCACCTCGTACGCGGTGCAGCGCGCCTACGACGATCCGCTCGTGATGGCCGAGCACCGGCTCACCGGCGAGGCGTTCGTGGGCGAGGTGACGCTGGCCGATCCGGGGCGGATCGACGACACGGGGAAGCGGCCCGTGCTGCGTCCCCGGATCCAGCTCGTCACCACCGAGCCGGTGCTCGTGCCGGTCGGCGCGACGCTGTACTCGCCGGCCCGGCCCGCGCAGAAGGCGAAGGTGGTCTTCCTGACCCCGGCCGCGGACGGGAAGACGGAGGTGGTGCTGGAGCTGTCCGGCGGCATGGGACGCGGCCGGACGGCGCCGCCGGGCAGCGTGCCGGAGGTGGGGGAACGGCTCTGCTACACGACGCTCTCCGACGGGTTCCTGCCGGCCGGCTCCTTCCCGCCCCCGGAGGAGACACCGTGGACCCACGGCGGCCCACCAGCGACCGCTGCCGATGGGGGCGGCACGGAGGACTGGGCCTGACCCGCGTGAAACGGTGACGGCTGGGCGAGCCGACACGCCGTGTCTCCGAACGCCGGGGCGTCAACGATCGCCAACGTTCAGGCTGCGGCCCGCTCGGGGGACGTGCCCAGGCGGGCCAGCACGGCGCGGTGCGCCACGTCGAGCGCCTCGGCGGCCGGTGTCTCGACGTCGGGCGTGACGCCCGTGCCCTCCCAGTTGGTCCCGGTCACGGGGTGCACGGGCCGGGCCACGGGGACGGTGACCTCCAGGTGGGGGTGCGCCCGGAAGCCGATCCGGGGGTGCGCGCCGCCGCCGGTGCGCTCACCGACGACGGTGGCGAGGCCCAGGTGCTGGAGGTTGTAGGCCAGCTCCTCGCCGCCGGAGAAGGTACGGGCGCTGGTGAGCACGGCGATCGGCTTGCCGGCGCCGTAGGCCGGCACGGGCAGCCAGGCCGCGCTCCAGGACTGGCGGACCGGCTCGCCGGTGCGGTCGTACATGGTGTGCAGCAGGGTGGGCTCGTCGAGCAGCCAGCCGCAGACCAGGGCCACCATGTCGGGGCTGCCGCCGAGGTTGTCGCGCAGGTCGAGCAGGAGCGCGTCGGTGCCGCCGAGCAGCCGGAGCGCCGCGGTCATCGCGTCGCCGGCGAGCTGCGGCGGGAACAGGTAAGGCCGGATCTCCAGCACGCCCACGTTGCCGTCGAGGCGCGCCACGCGGCTGATCCCGCCCATGGTGCTGGCCGCGAGGTGGACCATCCGGTCGTCGTCGGGGTCCCGGTCGCGGTCGGCCAGCTCCTCCTCGTGGTGCTTGAGTCGCAGGTGCAGGTCGCCGTTGAGGGACTGGAGGTCGGCGGTGACCAGGGCGCCGAGCGTACGCGGGTCGGGCGCGGCGGCGTAGCGACCGGCCGCGAGGTTGTCGGTGAGCAGGGCGGCCAGCCGCGCGGCGACGTCGGGGAAGACGTAGTGCTCGTCGACGACGACGGCGGTCCGTTCGACGGCCGCGGTGATGTCGGCCTGGCGCATGGCGGTCTCCTGCCTGTCGGAGGATCGGTGCCGAGCAGTAGAGCAGCTCGATTGACAAAGCGTCAAGAGGACTAGACACTTTCTGTCGTGGCCGACACCCTTCCCGAACGCCCGCTCGACGACCTTCTCGAGGTCACCACGCCCGAGCAGTTCAAGGCGCTCGGGCACCCGTTCCGCCAGCGGCTGCTGTTCTCGCTCGGCCAGCGCCCCGCCACCATCAGCCAGCTCGCGGCGGCGCTCGGCACGGCCAAGGGCAACGTGGCCCACCACCTGAAGGTGCTCCGCGACGCCGGCATGGTCCGGGTGGTGCACACCCGGCCGGTGCGCGGTGGCACCGAGCAGTACTACCAGCGTTCCGCCCGGCGGCTCCACGTGGCGCCCGGCCACGCGGGGGCCACCGCCGCGATGCTCGGGGCCGTCGCCGAGGAGATCGCGGCGGCAGCCGACGAACCGCTGCTGGAGCTGCGACACCTGCGGCTGACCGCCGCCCAGGCCCAGCGGCTCGGCGCCGCGCTCAGCGAGCTCGTCCACGAGGCCGAGGACGCCGGTGACGCGGAGCCGCGGTACGGCGTGCTCGTGAGCCTCTACCGGCAGGGCGACCCGCCAACGGCCTGACGGCCCGTGAGCGAGGCCGCAGAATCGGGCTTGACCCTCACGTAACGGCAGGCGGGAGCCTGGTTTCCGGAAGGGAGGGGACCATGGCGTACACGGTGGGTCAGGTGGCGAAGCTCGCCGGCGTGACGGTGCGGACGCTGCACCACTACGACGAGATCGGCGTGCTCTCACCGAGCGGGCGCAGCGCGGCCGGTTACCGCCGCTACGACGACGCGGACCTGGAGCGGTTGCAACTCGTCCGCTACTACCGCGAGCTGGGGTTCCCGTTGGAGGAGATCGCCGCGATCCTCGACGACCCGGCGGCTGATCCGGCGGCGCACCTGCGCCGCCAGCACGAGCTGCTGACCGTACGGATCAAGCGGTTGCAGGAGATGGTCACGGCGATCGAGTTCGCGATGGAGGCGAAGAAGATGGACATCCGGCTGACCCCGGAGGAGCGGTTCGAGGTCTTCGGGGACTTCGACCCGGACGCGCACGCCGAGGAGGCGGAGCAACGGTGGGGCGGCAGCGAGGCGTACCGGGAGTCGAACCGGCGCGTGTCCCGGTACGGCCGGGACGACTGGCTGCGGTTCCGGCAGGAGAACGACGACTGGGCCAGACGGATGGTCGCCGTCCTGGCCTCCGGCGCCCCGGCGGACAGCCCGGAGGCGAGGGACCTGGCCGAGGAGCACCGGCAGATCATCAGCCGGTGGTTCTACGAGTGCTCGTACGAGATCCACACCGGCCTGGCCGACATGTACCTGGCCGACGAGCGGTTCACGGCGCACTACGAGAGCCTCGCCCCCGGCCTGACCGCGTACCTGAGCGAGGCGATCCACGCCAACGCGATCAGCCGGGCCTGAGAAGGGGCCGGGGGTGCGACCGGTGTCGGGCCGCACCCCCGCCTCACTCCTCGACCGCGCCGGGCGGTGGCTCGACGAGGTAGTCGAAGACGGTGCGGGCGAGCCGCCGCACCGTCTCGTCGCCGCCGGCCATCGGGCCGGAGGTGAGGAAGGCGACGGCCACCTGCGAGCCGGGGATCAGGTAGTAGCCGACGTCGTGCGAGGCGTCCGGCAGGTCGCCGGTCTTGTGCGCCACCGGCACGCCGGGCGGCAGCGCGGCGGGGATCTTCGTGTTGAGGGTCTGCTCGGCCATGAAGCCGATCATCAGATCCCGGGAGTCCGGGCTGAGGATCTGCGCGTCCCACACCGCACCGAGCAGGGCGACCACGTCGTCCGGGCTCGTGTAGTTCTCCTCGCCACGCATGGCGGCCTCGGTGTCGAGCATCTTGCGGGCGAGGATCGTCTCCCGCTGGTTCATCGAGTCGATGAGCGCGTTGACCGGGGCGAAGCCACCCAGGTAGTCGATCAGCACGTTGGCCGCCGTGTTGTCACTGAACTCGACCATGTACTCGGCGAGCCGGTGGAGGGTGACCACCTGCGGGAAGGTCTCGTGCTGCAACTCGCCGGTGCCGTCGACCACGTCGGCCGGGGTGACCAGCACGCCGTCGTCCAGCGACGCCTGGCCGCAGTCCACCCGGCGCAGCAGCTCCACGAGGATCCACAGCTTGATCACGCTGGCCGCCTTCGGGCGGAAGGCGCCGTTCACCGCGATCTGCTGGTCGCCGTACCGGCCGGAGAGGTCCCGAACGGTCACCCCGGCCGGGTTGGCGGTCGAGGCGTCCACCACCTGCCGGAGCTGCCCGGTGAGCGGCAGCAGCCGCCGACCGGCGACCGGGTCGGTGGGCGGCTGTGGCTCAGTGACCACGTCGCCGACCAGCCCCACCGGCTCGGCGTCCGGCCGGGTCACCTCCACGATGCCCCGACTGCGGCCGACCAGGGGGACGTCGTAGGCGTACGTCGTGTCGCCGACCGTGACCTCGCCGCTCGCCACCCGGCCGTCCACCCGCATGTCCGGGTCGGGCACCCGGCCGGTGTCGCCGTCGCAGGCCCGGTAGCGCACCGTGCGCGCCTCGCTGTCGACCGAGAACGCGCCGCCCGGAACCGCCAGCCAGGCGAGGGCGCTGGCCGGCGGCCGCCACGACTCGGACGCCGGGCCCGGCCCGCCGCCGTCGGCGACCGCCGGCTCGCCGGGCAGCAGGGTGAGCGCGAGGCCCGCGGCGACCAGCCTCCGCAGCGGTACGCGGGACGCCGCCCGCCGGGAAGATGAGGCCTGCTTGTCTGTTTTCTTCACGTTCGTACGATAAGAAGCCCCCGAGGTTGGCGGTGCGGACGGCGACGGCATCACCCGTCCGGGGCGGCGGACCACCGTGGACGTGGGAGATGATGGGCAGGTCCCCGAGTGGCCGGGAGGTCCACGTGCTCATCGTCGCCGGCAGCCTCTACGTCGACCCGGCCGGGCGGGACGACTACCTGGCCTCCTGCCTGGACGCCGTCCGGCAGGCCCGCTCGGCGCCCGGCTGTGTCGACTTCGCGATCAGCCCCGACCTGGTGGAGCCCGGGCGGATTAACGTCTACGAGCGGTGGGAGTCCGCCGAGCAGCTGCTCGCGTTCCGTGGCTCGGGGCCGTCGGAGGAACAGACGACGGCCATCCGCGGCGCCGAGGTGCACCGTTACCTGATCTCCGCGGTCGAGGCGCCCTGATCCCGGCCGGGCCGGACGCTCACATCGGGGGTGGCTCCGGTATCGGCTCCGGGGGCAGGCCCGGCGCCAACCGGCGCAGTGAGGTGAACGTGGGGACCAGCGCGTCGTACAGCTCGGCGAAGAGTGGCAGCAGCGTCGCGTACGTGGCGGCGGCGGCCGGGTCCGGCCGGATGATCTCCTCGATCCGCACCAGGTCGGCGGCCACGTCGATGGAGGGGATCAGGCCCAGCGCCTGCATGCCGAGCAGCGCCGCGCCGAAGGCCGAGCCCTCGTGCCCGGCCGGGAAGCCCACCGGCACCCCGAGCGCGTCGGCGAGCATCTGCCGCCACAGCCCGCTGCGGGCGAACCCGCCGCTGGCCCGGATCTCGCGGACCTCGTTGCCGGCCGACCGCACCGAGGCGAGCACCAGCGCGAGCTGCTGGCACACCCCCTCCATGGCGGAGCGGACCAGGTGCTCGCGGCGGTGCCCGTGGGTCAGCCCCACGTACGCGCCCCGGGGCAGCGCGCTCCAGTGCGGCGCCCGCTCGCTGAGCAGGTACGGCAGCATGATGAGCCCGCCGGAACCGACCGGCGCGCGAGCGGCCAGGGCCACCAGCTCGTCCTCGGCGTGCCCGCCCAGATCGGGGGCGAGCGCGTCGCCCGCCCACTGGAGCACGATGCCGCCGTTGTTGACGGCGCCGCCGACCGCCCAGCGCTGCTCGGTGAGCGCGTAGCAGAACACCCCGCCGAGCGGGTCGACGCCGGGGCGCTCCACCATGACACGCATGGCCCCGCTCGTGCCGATCGAGCAGGCCACCATGCCGGGGTGCACGGCGCCGAGGCCGAGGTTGGCCAGCGGACCGTCGCCGGCGCCGACCACCACCGGGGTGCGCTCGGGCAGGCCGGTGGCCGCCGCGGCCCCGGCGGTGAGCCGCGGGAGCACCGCGGTCGTCGAGACCAGCTGCGGCAGCCGCTCCTCGCTGATGCCGGCGATGGCCAGCGCCTCGGCGTCCCAGGCGAGCGTGTGGATGTTCAGAAGACCGGTGCCCGAGGCCAGCGAGTGGTCGGTGACCAGCAGCCCGCAGAGCCGCAGCAGCACCCAGTCCTTGATGCCCACCCAGTGCACGACACGGTCGTGGAGGGCGGGCTCCTGCTCGGCGAACCAGAGCAGCTTCGGCAGCGGGGCCATCGGGTGCACCGGCGTGCCGGTGCGCCGGTGCAGGGCGAGCCCGGAGGGCACCGCGCGGAGCCGCTCGGCCTGCCGGCTGGCACGCGAGTCGGCCCACGTGAGCGACGGGGTGAGCGGGTTGCCGTCGGCGTCCAGCCCGATGAGGCTGTGCATGGCGCTCGCGAACGACAGCCCGGCCACCGGCCCGTCCAGGTCGGCGACCGCCGCGCGGACCGTGTCGCGTACCGCGTCGAGGATGCGCCGCGGGTCCTGCTCGGCGTACCCGGGTTGCGGCTCGTCGAGCGGATAGCCGGCCGAGGCGCTGGCGAGCAGCCGGCCGCCCGTGTCGTACGCGACCGCCTTGGTGCTGGTGGTGCCGATGTCGACGCCGATCACCACCGCGGGTGGGCGTCCCGTGCCGGTCACGACGCCCCCTCCGATCCGGGGTGGCGGGCGGCGCCACCCGCCTGGGGCCGACGTTACCCAGACACCGGCGGCCCCGTAGTGGGATCGCCCTGCTCGGGAGCCGTGGTGGAGCGCATCCCGGCGGTCCGGGCGTGCGCACGACCGCTCCATCGACGAGAATGCATCGACGTGAATGCCTCTCGGGCATCGGTGTCCGGGGGCGCCGACGGGGGAGGGTGCCATGAGAACCCAGACGAGACGCCTCGGTGCCGCGCTGGTCGCGATGGGGCTGGTGGCCACGGGGCTCGCCGCCACCCCGGCCGGGGCCCACCAGCGCGACCGCGGCTACTCCGCCGAGATCCGCCGCGCCTCGTACGGGGTGCCGCACATCACCGCCCGGACCTTCGCCGACCTGGGCTTCGGCGCCGGCTACGTGCAGGCCGAGGACAATCTCTGCGTCATCGCCGAGACCGCCGTGACGGTCAACGGCGAGCGGTCCCGCTGGTTCGGGGCGAGCGGCCCCACCGACGCGAACGTGCGCAGCGACCTGTTCTTCCGCAAGGCGATCGAGGACCGGGCCGTCGAGCGGCTGCTCGACGGCCGCCGCGACGGCGTCCACGCCCCCTCCGACGACGTCCGCGACCTGGTCCGCGGCTTCGCGGCCGGCTACAACTCGTACCTGCGGCGGACCGGCGTGGCGAGGCTGACCGACCCGGCGTGCCGGGGCCGGGGCTGGGTGCGCCCGCTCACCGAACTGGACGTCTGGCGTACCACCTGGGCCAGCATGGTCCGGGCCGGCTCGGCGGCCGTGCTCGACGGGATCGTCGCCGCGGCCCCGCCCACGGCCACCGGCGAGGCCGCCGTGCAGGACGCGCCCGGCGCGGCCGCGGTGGTCGCCGCCGCCGACGGCACCCCCGCCGGGGTGGGCAGCAACGCGTACGGCCTGGGCGAGGCGGCCACCGCGAACCGGGGCGGCATGGTGCTCGCCAACCCGCACTTCCCCTGGGACGGCGCCGAACGCTTCTACCGGATGCACCTCAAGGTGCCCGGCCGCTACGACGTGGAGGGCGCCGCGCTCATCGGCGACCCGATCGTCGAGATCGGGCACAACGGCACGCTCGCCTGGAGCCACACCGTCTCCACGGCCCGCCGCTTCGTCTGGCACCGGCTCGCGCTGGTCCCCGGTGACCCCACCTCGTACTACGTCGACGGCCGGCCGCGGAGGATGACCACCCGCACGGTCACCGTGCAGGCGCCCGGCCCGGACGGCCGCCTCGCCCCGGTGCGCCGCACCTTCCACGACACCCACTACGGGCCCGTCGTCGTGGTGCCCGGCACGTTCGACTGGACGGCCACCACCGCGTACGCCATCACCGACGTCAACGCCACCAACAACCGGGCCCTCGACGGCTGGCTCCAGATGGGCCGGGCCTCGACGGTACGCGAGCTGAAGAGCGTGCTCGACCGCTACCAGTTCCTGCCCTGGGTCAACGTGATCGCCGCCGACGCCCGGGGCGAGGCCCTCTACGCCGACCACTCGGTGGTGCCCCGGGTGACCGACGCGCTCGCCGCGACCTGCATCCCGGCCGCCTTCCGCCCGATGTACGCGAGCAGCGGCCAGGCCGTGCTGGACGGCTCCCGGTCGGCGTGCGGGCTCGGCGCCGACCCGGACGCCGCCGTACCCGGGATCTTCGGCCCGGCCGACCTGCCGGTCCGCTTCCGGGGCGACTACGTGACAAACTCCAACGACAGCTACTGGCTCGCCAACCCGGAGGCGCCGCTCGAGGGCTACCCGCGGATCATGGGCGACGAGGGCACGCCGCGCAGTCTGCGCACCCGGCTCGGCCTCGACCAGGTGCAACGGCGGCTCGCCGGCACCGACGGGCTCCCCGGACGGGGGTTCACCGCCGAGCGCCTGTGGCAGACCGTCTTCGGCAACCGCGTGTACGGCGGCGAGCTGGTCCGCGACGACCTGGTGCGACTGTGCACCGCCCGGCCCACCGCCACCGCCTCCGACGGGGCCACCGTCGACCTGCGCGACGCCTGCGCCGCGCTCCGGCGCTGGGACCTGCACGCCGACCTCGGCAGCCGGGGCGCGCACGTGTTCGTCGAGTTCGCGGTCGAGGGCGGGCTGCGCTTCGCCGACGCCTTCTCCGCGGCCGACCCGGTGCGCACCCCCCGACGGCTCGACACCGCCGACCCCCGGGTGCTCACCGCGCTCGCCGACGCCGTACGGAACCTCGCCGGCGTACCGCTCGACGCCCGACTCGGCGACATCCAGACCGAGCCGCGCGGCGACCGGCGCATCCCCATCCACGGCGGCCGCGCCGAGGCCGGCATCTTCAACATGATCGTCAGCACCCGGGTGCCGGGTGTCGGCTACCCGAAGGTGGTGCACGGGTCGTCGTTCGTGATGGCCGTCGAACTGGGCTCGCACGGCCCGTCCGGCCGGCAGATCCTCACGTACTCCCAGTCGACGAACCCGAACTCCCCCTGGTACGGCGACCAGACCGCGCTCTACTCCCGCAAGGGCTGGGACACGATCAAGTACACCGAGGCGCAGATCAAGGCCGACCTGCACTTGCGCACCTACCGGGTGGGGGAGGGCCGCCGCCACTGAGACCCTCGCCCGGCGGGCGCGGTGCGCGTCCGCCGGGCGGTGTGTGCGCGACACGCCCGACGGACATGAATCGACGCGGCAGTACCGGCCTATCGTCCATGTTGCTCCGCCGATCGGATATTTCGTCCGTTCTGGCGGGTCCGCGCCGGCCCCCGTGGAAGTTGTCCCGGGTGACACCCCGATTGGTGGCCTGCGCGGCGAAGGAGTCGGCATGGCAAGGACTGATTCGACGGGTTCCACATGGCGGTACCGGTGGGCGCACCGGCAGAACGAGCGCCGGCACCGGACGTACCGCAGCGCCGACGCGGCATGGCGGCGGCGCGACGACGAGCTGCGGCGGCTGCGCGCGCTCGCCGCCGACTTCCAGGGCTCCGCGGCGGCCGGCGCCGGCCTCCCGCTGGAACTGGCGCCCGACGAGGTGGTGCTCTGGGTGTGGCCCGCGGCGCAGCTCGTCGAGGTCCGGCACCACGCGGTGCTGCCCGCTCCCGACCTGGCCGTCATCCCGGAGTCGGCGCCGCTGCGGCCCCGCCGACCCGACGGCGTCCGCGTCGCCGACGCGGGGATGGCCGTGATCACCAGCCGTCGGCTGGTGCTGCTCGGACGCGGCCGGCGCGACTGGGCGTACGGAAAGATGACCGGCCTGGCCCACGACCCGTCCGCCCCCGTCACCCTGATCCAGGTGCTCGACCGCCGGCGCACCTCCGGTCTCCTGCTGCCCGTCGAGGCGGCGGCCGACTTCCGGTTCAAGCTGACCCTCGCCTTCGCCGACGCCATCGAACAGCGCGCCGCAGTGATCGCCCAGCTCGACGAGATGATCGCCGAACACGAGCAGCTCAAGCCGTTCCGGCCGGCCGTCGCGACCCCGGGGCAGGCGCGGCTGTCCGGGCTGGTCCCCGGCGGCCGCCGTACGGTGGCGATCGCCGCGGCCGTCGCCGTGCTGGTGCCCGCGGCGCTCATCGAGTCCAACCCGTCCGACCCGGCCGGGGAGCGGGCCGTGGCCGCCACGCCGGCCGCCAGCCCGAGCGCCGTGCCGGCGCTGGGCCGGCCGGCGGACTCCGCCCCGGCCCCCTCGGCCTCGGGTCGTGCGTCCTCGGTTGGCGCTTCGTCAGCTGGCACGTCCGCCCCGAAGCCGAAGCGCGCGACGCCGTCGCCGAGCGGCGAACGGCTCTGCGGCGCACCCGCCAACCCCATGGGGTACGACTTCTGCGGCGGCAACCGGATCCGCAAGCCCGCCGCGGCGACCTGCGACTACTTCGACTGCGCCCAGGAGTTCTGGGCCGGCCGGGGCTACCTCGTGCAGTGCCGCGACGGTGTGGTCAGCCTGAACGGTGGTCGCCGCGACGCCTGCACCGCACACCGAGGCGTCCGCCGGACGGTCTGGACCTGACGCTCGCCGGAAGCCGGGGCGCCGGGGCCCGCCCGTCTACTCGGTGGCGGCGTCGAGCAGCACCTGCGCCAGCTCGTGGGGCTGCGAGAACATCGGCCAGTGCCCGGTGTCCATCTCGACCAGTCGCCACCGGTCGTTCTTGAGCAGCGCCGCGACGTCGGGGCTGGGCTCGTCGCCGTCGAGCAGGCACTTGACGTACGTCGCCGGCAGCTCGCCGAGCGGACGCGTCAGCACGGCCGGCTCGGTGAGCGTGGCGCCCGGGTGCGGCGTCGAGCCGCCCACGATGCGGGCGATCTGCTCGCCGTTGAGCCCCTGGCCGGCGTAGTCGTCGGCGGTCAGCGGGGGCCAGAACCCGCCGTTGTCGTCGATGGCGGCCCGCACCCGCTCCCCGAAGGGCGGCCGTACGAACGACTCGCCGTCGTGGGGCACGTTCGAGTCGACGAAGACCACTCGCCGCAGCCGGTCGCCGATGCGCTCCGCGGCCTGACCCACCGGGATGCCCGAGTAGCTGTGGCCCACGAGCACCACGTCGCGCAGATCCTGCCGCTCGATCTCGTCGACGATGTCCTGCACGTGGGTCTGCTGGCCGGCCGGCAGACCCTGACGCTCGGCGAGACCGGAGAGCGTCACGGGGTGAGCGCCGTGCCCGGCCGCGCGCAGCTTCGGCACGACCTCGTCCCATGCCCACGCTCCGAGCCACGCGCCCGCCACCAGTACGAATTCCGCCATGTCCCGCACGGTAGTACCGCGGCCCGACAATGTCCGCCCCGGGTCGCAGGCCCTTCGCCGCTCCGCTCGCAGGCCCTTCGCCGCCTCGCTCGCCGGCTCCGCGCCGCCCCCGTCCGACGCGTCAGGTATCGGCGGTGCCCAGCCGGAGCGGGAGCAGGGCCGCGAAGATGAGCGCGCCGCCGACCGGCAGCAGGTCGAGGTTCGCCGCGATGCCGACGAATCCGAGCAGTACGAGCGGCGGCGCCCAGAGCGGCAGCCGGCGTGGCCGGGTGGTGGCGGTCTGGATGAGCAGCGCCAGCACGCCCAGTTGGAACAGCAGCGGCCCGACCGCGAACAGCGGGTCCGGCAGCGGGGCGGCGTCGGCCAACCCGGCGAACAGGTCACCGAGGATCACCCAGACGAAGCTCGCGGCGCCGACCAGGGCCGCTACGGCGGCGGTGTTGGTGAGTGGCCGCAGGCGGGGCGCGTCGGACAGCAGCACGCGCCGCAGGCCCACGGCCAGTCCGGCGAAGAGGACGATCGAAACGAGGAACAGGCTGTGGCCGGTGTTCCACGCCCAGCCCGGCCCGTGATCGCCGTCCAGACCGTCGGCCAGCCGGAAGATCCCGTAGAGCAGGAGCAGGACCGGCGCCGCGACGGCGGCCAGCCGCAGTGGGGAGATCGCGCGTACGGTGACGCGGGGCGGCGGGGCACCGCGGGCCGGGCGGGCGGCACTGGTGGCAGTCATCCTCCAAGCTTGGCGGCGCGGCACCGGCCACACCATGGGGGTCTCCCCGCACCCACCCCGGAACCCGCATCCCCGACCCCCTCAGGGCCGCCCAGTCCGTCGATCTTGCACTTTGTGCCCGGGTACAAGGGGCGAATGCCGCAGATCGAGGGCACAATCTGCAAGATCGCGGAAACGAAGGGGTCTGTCTGGTTTGGGTATTTTTGGGCTAATTATGAGGGATCATGGCTGGTATGGAAGTGCGCTCGGATGATGGTGCGCGGCTGCGGATCCGGCCGGTCGGCTACCAGCCGGGTGTCGAGCCGCCCGTCGAGCCCGAGGAGATGGAGGGGTGGGACGACTGGCTGCTCATCGAGGTGGACGCCCGGACGGCCGACGGCCAGGCCTGGTCACACAGCGAGCCGTGTCTCACCGTGGCCGAGGCCGGAGTCCTCGCCGACTGGCTGTCGCTGCAGGCGAGGCTGGCCACCCAACCGTCGACGCTGCCGGCGGTGCTGCGCTTCACCGAGCCCAACCTGACGTTCCGCACCCGGGTCATTCGCCGGCGCCGGATGGAACTCGTCGTCGAGTTCTCCTACGAGTCGCTGCCGCCGTGGATGCGCCGCCCGCTCAGCGCCGTGTACCCGCTGCCCCTCACCGTCTCGGCCGACGCCCTGGCCGTGGCCGCCGAGCAGTGGTCGCGGGAGATCGAGGCGTACCCGCAGCGGGTGATCTCGTAGGGTCGGCCGCATCGGCGCGTACCAATCCGCTCTTATCGGGAACAAAGGGAAGCTTCGATCCCTCGAGCGTGACCTGACTCGTACGCGAGCGGTTGTACCGCGCGTGACCACCACATCACCCGGCACGGTCGTCGCGGCCACCCCGTCACCCACATGGCGGACAGCCTGGGCCGAACGCGAGAACGAGCGGCGGCGGAGCGCGCACCGCCGCGAGCTCGCGGCGTGGCGCCGCCGCGCCGACGAACTCACCCGGCAGCGGATCGAAGCGGCCACCTTCCTCGGCTGCACCGAGCCCCGCACCGGCCTGCCCGTGGACCTCGACGACGACGAACTCGTCTACCGGATCCTGCCCACCACCGAACTGGTCGAGGCCACCGCCCGGCACGTACCCGGTCTGCCGCAGGCCGCGCTCAGCGTCGGGCCTCCGGCGCCGTCGAGCCGTATGCTGCCGAAGGGTCTGCGGGTCGCGGGCGCCGGCCTGGCCGTCGTGACCAACCACCGCGTCGCCTTTGCCGGCCGCGCGCTGCGCCGGGAGTGGAGGTACGCGGACCTCACGGCGCCGGCCCACCACCCCGACGTGCCGCTGACCCTGCTGCACACCACCGACGGGGGGCGGCTCGCCGGGCTGCTCGTGCCGGCGACCACCGTGGCGAACGCCCGGTTCTACCTCACCCTCGCCGTCGCCGCGGCCCGTGGGGAGCGTGCCGCCGTGGTCGCGGAACTCGACGCCCTCGCCGAGATCCACGAGCGGTGCCGTCCCGCGCTGCCGGCGCCGGCCGACCCGTGGCACGCTCCGCTGGTCGCGCGCCGCCCCGACCGGCGGGCCGCCGTCGCGGCGGCCACCGTGGCGTTCGTGGCGTTCGCGGCCAGCGCGTACGGGTCCGACGAGGACATCCCGCGCTACCGCGCCGAGGCGGGCGGGATCGTCCTGGACGTCGAGCCGCCCCCGGCGATCGGCGCGGTCGTGCCGACCCTCGCCCCGGCCCCGCCTGCCGCGGGCGGTGCGACGGCCCCGCCCACGACCGGCCCCACGGCGCCCGCCACGCACGACGGGACACCGGCCGGCGGCGTCGCCGTCACGACGGCTGGCGGGGCAGCCGGACCCGGCGCGCGTGAGCGGGCAGCGGATCCCGGCGCGGGCGGTGGGTCCGGCCGGGGCTCGGTCGGCGCCCCGGAGGCACCCGCACCGTCGGCACCGACCACCGCGCCGGCGCCGCCCAAGCCGACCAGGCCCCCGACCAGCCCCGCGCCGGCGCCGAGCACGCCCCCGACCACGAGCCCGCCCGCGTCCCCGCCGCCGTCGAAGCCGACCCCCGCCCCGACGACGTCACCACCGTCGTCGCCGGACTCGCGCCTGCTCACGGTCTGCCTGGACCCGCTCCGGCTTCCCCTGCTCGACCCGCTGCTCTGCCCCCGGGACGACTCCGGCTCCTGACGCGATGACGCTTCGTCTCAGGCGGTGGTGCCGAAGTCGGGGAGGGTCAGTGTGCCGTCGGCCGCGAGCGGGAAGCCCGGGTTCCAGGCGATCTCCCAGACGTGCCCGTCCGGGTCGGCGAAGCAGCCCGCGTAACCGCCGTAGAAGGTCTCCCGGGCCGGCTGGGTCACCTCGGCGCCGGCTGCGGCCGCGTCCGCGAGCAGCGCGTCGACCTCGGCGCGGGACCGGACGTTCTGCGCCAGCGTGATCCCGCCGAAGCCGCCCCCGCCCGGGTCGTCGATGCCCGCGTCGGCGGCCACCTTGTCGCGGCCCCAGAGCACCAGCGCCAACCCGCCGGCCTGGAAGAAGACGGTCTCCTCGGCCTCCTGGCCGCGCCAGCCCAGCCGCTCGTAGAAGGCCCGGGCGCGCGGCAGGTCGGTGACGCCGAGGGTGACCAGGCTGATCCGCTGCTCCATCGTCGGGGCCCCACTCATTCCGGGTTGTGGCAGACGGCCTCGACGTTGTTGCCGTCCGGGTCGCGGACGAACGCGCCGAAGTAGGTGGCGTGGTATTCCGGCCAGAGGCGCGGCTCGTGCAGCACCTCGGCGCCGGCGGCGACCGCCGCGTCGCGGAACGCCTGCACGGCGGCGCGGCTGTCGGCCGCGAACGCCAGATGCACCTCCCGGGCGGTGCCGGGCGACTCGGTCGGGCCGAGCCAGAAGTCCGGCCGCTCGCGGCCGTAGCCGATGACGCCGGGAAACTCCAGCAGCCGCCGGCCGCCGAGCGGCGCGAGCACGGCGTCGTAGAAGGCGGCACTGGCCGCCACGTCGCGGACCTGAACGGACAGATGGTCGATCATCACGCTCCTCCGGGCTGTCGTCGGCCCGACCCTAGGCGCCGGGTGTGACATGTGCCGCCGTCGGTCACGCCCGCGTCGGCTGCCGCGTCCGCAGGGCATGAGACGAATCATCACACCCGCCACCGTGCTGCTCGCCCTGTTCGCCGTCGTGGTCGGGGTGTGGGCGATGGGCGCGCCCGCATCGTTCGCCGACTCGGTGAACTTCCCGCCGAGCGAGCACTTCGTGCACGACGTCGGCGCCTTCCAACTCGGCATCGGCGTGTCGCTCCTGCTCGCCACCGTGTGGGCCGACGGGTTCACCGTCGCCCTCGGCGGATACCTGGTCGGGAGCGTCACCCACACGGTCGGGCACGTCGTGGACCGGGACCTCGGCGGCGGCACCGGTCAGACCGTCATCATCGGTGTGTCGTCGCTGCTCGCGGCCGTGGCGCTCGTCGAGCGGTGGCGCGAGCTGGGCTGGGTGCTCGGCCGGGTCGAGCCGGCCACGGCCGGCGAGTGGGCACCGTACGTCCGGCAGAAGACCGTCGCCCTCACCACGTACCGCCGTGACGGCACCCCCGTCGCCACGCCCGTGAGCATCGCCGTATCGGGCGGACGCGCGTACGTGCGCAGCTACCAGCGGGCCGGGAAGACACGCCGGATCCGCAACAACCCGACCGTTACGGTCGCCGCGTCCACCGGCCGCGGCGTGCCGACCGGTCCCGCCGTCCAGGCCACCGCCCACCGGCTCACCGAGCAGGAGTACGCGCAGGCGCGGCGGGCGCTGCGCCGCAAGTACCCGCTGCTGCACGGGGTGGTCGTGCCGCTCACGCACCGGCTCGGGCGGGGCAGGACGGGCCGTACGGTGCACTTCGAGTTGCGCACCGAGTGACCGTCGGGCCGTACTCGGCCGCGGCCTGCCCCCGCGGGATGCCCGGGGCGGGTCGAGGGCCGCACCAGTCCACTAACCGGGTCCGGCAAACACGAACGCCCCCGCTGCCTGAAGACAGCGGGGCGTTCCGGTAGAAGATCAGGCGTCGAAGCGGACCCGGCGGCGGCGTGCCACCGTCAGCGCCACGCCAGCCAGCACCGCGATCACACCGACGGCGCCGAGCGCAGTGGCGTTGACACCCGTGACGGGAAGGCCGCCGCCCGCTCCCGGCGCGGGACTGTCGGACGTAGACGCGGTCGGGTCGGCCGTCGGCTCCTCGGTCGACCCGGTCGTCGGCTTGAGGGGGTTGGACTCGCAGCCAATCCCCGGCGTGCCCCTGTTGCCGTCCAGGCCCCACGGGTCGTTGTTCACGTCCACCAACGTGACCCGGTACTTCACGTCAGAGCAGTTGACCGTGCCGGAAGGGTTGGAGAAGTCGGCGCATAGGTTCTGCGTGGTGCCGGTGTAGACGTACGCCTCGCAGTCGCGCGGCTCCGCGGGCTGGCTGGTCGGCGGGGTGGTCGGCGTACCCGTCGGTTCGGTGCCCGGCTCCACAGCCTGGAAATCGACCAGGTCACCGGCAATCCGCAGGTCCGACACGACCACCGTGCCGTCCGTGCCGTTGTCGTACACCACGCCGGCCTGGCCGATCGTGCCAGCCGCCGGAGCCGTGAACGAGATCGTGCCCTCCTCGCCACACTGTTTGCCGGCGGCGACGTTCTGGTCCCACGAGTTCGTGTTGGTGCCGTTCACGACCACGAAGACACGGGGAGCGCCCGCGCTGCACGCCGCCCCGTCCGAGAGAGCGATGGAGAAGGTGACCTCATCGCCGGCCTCGACCTCGACGCCGAGGTTCGCCGCCTCGACGGAGGTGTTGCCGCCGACCAGCTCGACCGTGTGCGGACCCGTGATGGACGACTCACCGTTGGCGGTCCACACCGGGTCGCCGGGCGCGGCCTGGGCGGGGCCCGTCAGTGCCAGGGTTGTGAGGACGAACGCGCCGACCGCGGCGCCGACAATCTTGAGCGTACGCATAGAGCTCCTTGGTTGAGTGTCGGTTCCCGCTCGTGCGGGAACTGGGCAGTCCGACTGGATCAACGACCGTCGGGACCAGCAATAACCCGAGGAACACTACTATCAGTGGTCGATTCGCGACGGTCATCTTTTCGGGTCGGGAGCGGTCGGTCGCGCGGCCCGCGCCGTGCACGCCGGACGACAGGGGCGATCGGTTGATCGGCCCACGTCCAGCCGTCCAGACGGGCCGCAGCCGGGCAACCCGCCCGGCCCTGTGCCGGCATCGGTTGTGATCAACCTCGCTGCCGCAGAGGAACTTCCCGAAGCCGAGCGGAGCTGCTACCTGCCGGGGGCCCCGCTCCGGCTCACCCGGCGAGGACGACCGCCGTGCCCGTGACCGCGATGCCGGTGCCCGCCTCGGCCGGGATCCCGACCCGGAGCAGGCTGGGCCGACCGAGGTCGTGTCCCTGGTGCACGGTGACGGTCACCGGCGGGTCGACCAGGCGCAGCTCTCGCAGGTAGCCGCCGAGCGCGGCAGCCGCCGCTCCGGTCGCCGGGTCCTCCACCACTCCGCCCGGCGGGAAGGGGTTACGCGCGTGGAACACGGTCGGTGACTCGCGCCAGACCAGGTCGACGGTGGTCCAGTCGCGTCGTGCCATCAACGCCCCGAGACGCGCGAAGTCGTAGTCCAGGTCGGCCAGCCGCTGCCGGGTGGCGGCGGCGACGATCGGGTGCCACGCGCCCGCGAACGCCACCCGCGGCGGCAGCGCCGGGTCGAGGTCGTGCCGGTCCCAGCCCAGCGCCGAGAGCAGCGCGGCCAGGTCGTCGTCGGCGAGCGGCTCGGTGCGCGGCCGTGGGCTGACCAGGGTCGCCGTGGTGGTGCCGTCCGGCGCGGCCTCCGTGGACACGTCGACCGGCCCGGACCGGGTGTCGAAGCGCAACAGCCCCGGGCCGTGCCGCTCGGCGTACGCGGTCGCGGACGCGATGGTCGCGTGGCCGCAGAACGGCACCTCGGCCAGCGGGCTGAAATACCGCACCTCGAACCGGCCGTCCTTTTTGGGGATCAGGAAGGCCGATTCCGAGTAACCCAGGTCGGCGGCGATCCTCAGCATCTCTGCGTCATCGGCGCCCGTGGCGTCGAGGACCACTCCCGCCGGGTTGCCGCCGGCCGGGTCGGTCGTGAACGCCGCGTAGCGCAGGATCTCCATGGCCCCACCCTAGGCACCGGGGGACCGGCCGGGCCAGCCGTAGGGCGCCGGCGCCCCTGGTGGCTGGCCTATCGGGCCGGATACACGGGACGGGTGGTGCCGGCGCATCCCGTGGCGCCGGCACCACCCGTCGTGGAACGAACGCCGCTACGCGCCCGGGACCACCACGAGCCCGTTGTTGTAGTCGGCGAGCAGCACGTCCTTGTGCCCGTCGTCGTCGATGTCCCCGACCGCGAGACCCCGGTGGCCGTAGTGCGAGGCGTAGTAGGGGTTGTAGCCCAACTGTTCCCGGCCCAGCCGGCCGTCGGGACGCTGGAGCAGGACGCCCACCTCGTACCAGCCGCCGTGGGCCACCACCACGTCCAGCCGCGTGTCGCCGTCCATGTCCTCGAGGGCGACCGGCTCCGGCATGTCGTACGCCACGTAGACCTGCCAGGCGCCGAGGGTGCCGTCGGCCCGGTGGGTCAGCACGGAGACCCGCGGGTCGGGCATGTTGCCGGTGACGGTGACGACCACGTCGGCCCGGCCGTCGCCGGTGACGTCGCCGACCGCGAACGACTGTGCGGAGATCTCCTGCCCCTCGGGTACGGGGATGCCGGCGGGCGCCGCGAAGGTACGCGCCCCGGTCTGCTCCACGACGATGACCCGGCGGCCGTCGAGGCGTACCAGATCCAACCCGGGGCCGCCGGTCACGTCGGCGACGCCCAGGAGCGGGGCGGAGGTCGGCGTGGCCACCGACGCCGGCGGCGCGAACTCGCCCGGGCCGGTGCCGTAGCGCACGAGGACCGACTCGTTCGTGGTCGCCACGAGGTCGAGGCGGCCGTCGCCGTCGAGGTCGACCACCCGGACGTCACCGAGGGCCGCGCCGAACGGCAGCGCCACGGGAGCGGACAGTCCGCCCGCCGACTGCCGGTAGAGGTCCAGCCCGGTCCCGGAGGCGACCAGCAGTTCGTTGCGCCCGTCGCCGTCGACGTCGGCGACGACCGGGACCATGCTGCCGGCCGTCGGCACCGTGGTCGCGTACCGGACGGGCGCGCCGAGCCGGTGCTCGGGCAGCTGGACGAACAGGTACACCGAGTGGTTGAGGTCACCGGCGTCCGCCTCGTCCGCCGTGGTGAGCACCACGTCGGTGAGCCCGTCGCCGGTCAGGTCACCGGCCGCGACGGCCGTCTCCTGCGAGCCCACACGAGCCGCCTCGGCGGGGCCAAAGGACACCTCGCCGTACGCCGGGTCGACCTGCACGGTCAGGTCCTTCGAGGCGCTGGCGCCGTACGCGGGATCGCCGCCGGTGCCCTCGAAGCGGGCGTGGTAGGTCGCCGTGGCCGTCGGGGTGACGACCACGGCGGCGTACCCCTGCCACGCGTCGGTCTGGCCGACGACCTCGCTGCCGGACAGGAAGATCACCCTGCCCCGCAGTTCGGCGCCGTCGGCGGTCGTGACGCGTGCCGACAGCGCCACCTTCTGGCCCTGTTCCGACCGGACCGGGTCGGCGGCGATCGTGGTGGTGGTCGCCGTGCCGGTGTAGCCGGCCGCTGAGGCGAACGGGCCGGCGGCGCCGCTCGCGGTCACCGCGCGCACCCGGTACTGGTAGTAGTAGGTGTCGGACCGCTCGGTCTCCCGGAACGAGGTCTGCGTGGTCGTGGCGAGCAGGGTGTCGCCGTCGATCACGTGGTGGCGGTACACCTCGTAGCGGGCGGCCCCCGCCACCGGCTCCCAGGTCAGGTCCATGACGGTTGGCGTGCCGGTCAGCCGCAGGCCGCCGGGTGCCGGCAGGACCGGGTCGGTGCTGGCGCTGGCCTGCGGGGAGTAGCCGGAGACCTTGTTCCGGTACTCCGCCTGGACCACGTAGTAGTAGGTGGTGGCCGGGGCGAGACCGGAGTCGGAGAAGTCCAGGCCGGTGCTCCGGCCGACCTCGGTGTAGGGGCCGCTCGACCCGGTGGAGCGCGAGATCCGGTACGCGGACGCCTGCGACGCCGCCTGCCAGCTGACCCGGATCTGGGTCGACGAGACGGCCACGGCGCTGGTTGCCGGCGGCGGGGTGACCGCCGGGGCGGCCTGGGCGGGTGTCGCGGTGAGCTGCGTCAACGCGACGAGCGCCGCCACCAGGGCGATGCCGATCCGTCGTAGGTGGGTGGGTCCGTGGGCGGTCAAGCGTCCTCCATCCCCCGTTCGAAGATCATTCCGTGTGTACGGCGTCCGCCGGCGTCCTCGCATCACACGGCGACCGCCGGGGTCACGATTGTCGCCGGCGCTGTGGGAACATGGTCCGTCCGTTGTGTACGGTCCACGCCCGTCGGAAGGTGGCCTCGTGGCAGACAGCGCCTCGCACTCCGTGACCGAGCAGCTCTCGAAGATCGACACCAGCGTGCCGCACTCCGCCCGCATCTGGAACTACTGGCTGGGTGGCAAGGACAACTTCGAGGTCGACCGGATGGCGGGCGACCAGGTACGTGCCATCTTCCCCGCGATGGTCGAGACCGCCCGCGAGTCGCGTGCCTTCCTGTCCCGCGCCGTGCGCTACCTCGCCGGGGAGGCCGGCATCCGGCAGTTCCTCGACCTCGGCACGGGCCTGCCCACCGCCGACAACACCCACGAGGTCGCGCAGCGGGTCCGCCCGGAGAGCCGGATCGTGTACGTCGACAACGACCCCATGGTGCTCGCGCACGCCCGTGCGCTGCTCGTGAGCACGCCCGAGGGTATGACCCAATACCTGCACGCCGACCTGCGCGACCCCGACGCGGTCCTGCGCCAGGCCGCCGAGCACCTCGACTTCGCCCAGCCCGTCGCGGTGCTGCTGTTCGGCGTGATGGGCCACGTCGCCGACGACGACCAGGTGGTCGCCATCATCCGTACGCTGCTCGCCGCGGTCCCGTCCGGCAGCTACCTCGCCATGTCCGACGGCACCGACACCAGCGAGGGTGTCGTCGAGTCGCACCGGCAGTACAACGAGAGCGGCGCCATGCCGTACCACCTGCGCAGCCCGGAGCGGATCGCGCGGTTCTTCGAGGGGTTGGAGCTGGTCGAGCCCGGTCTCGTGCCGTTCACGCAGTGGCGGCCGGAGGGCGACGGCACGCCTGCCCGGGTGGACGGGTACTGCGCGGTGGGCCGCAAGCCCTGACGTTGCTCACTAGCGGGGTGGCCGATCCGACCAGGCGACGAGGACGGCCATCCCGCCGATCAGCATCATCGGCAGACCGAGCAGATACGCGAGGCTCCCGGGCGACCACCAGGTCCGGTCAGCCGCCTCGTCGGGGTCACCGTTCGCCGCGCCGATGGAGTCGACCAGTTCCTCGACCTGCTGGCGGTCAGCGTCGGAGAGGCCGTCACCGTCGGCGCCCAGCCTCTCGGCCACCGCGAACACATGGTCCCGCTCGGAACGGGTGAACGGAGAGGAATTCCGCTCGTCCGTCGCGCCAAAGCAGGTCAGACGTTCACCGGTGTCCGCGTCTATGAAGACCTCGGTGCCGTAACACTTGTCCCCGGCGTCGGCGAAGTGCACCTCGTAGTCGCTGCCCGCTGTCGCGCCGTCGATGAACCCGTATCCCGTTAGGGCGACGCCCAGCACGAGAAGGAGCCACCGTACGCGTCTTGGCATGAACCCATTCTTCCCGAACGGATGGTGGCCGAGCTACGCCGATCTCACGCTGCTATGGCACGGGCGGCGCCGTAGACGTCGGCGGGTAGCGGATGCGCCAAACGCCAAACGACGCGCATCGGCCGGTCGCCGGTGTGCGACTCGTACGTCATCGGTCCGGCGTACAGGTAGGCGGGCGCGCCGAGATCGCGGTCGGCGGCCTTGGTCTCCCGCAGGAACAGGTGAACCGTCGTGCCCAACTTCTCATGGTTGATGTACCGCTGGCCGGTCGGTGTGACTGACGAGATGAAGCTCTGCGACTCCCACTGGAAGAGGCGGTCAGTGATGGCCCGAGGTTTCGGCCGTCGACGACCTGGTCGTCCGTCCCGACGGCGCGAGGCTCTGCCTCGGCGATGGCATCGGCGATCCGGTTGGCTAGCGCGACTTGGCGGACCGTCCTGTCGTCGCCAGCGGGGACGGAGAGCAGCGCCCGACGCGCCAGCTTCGCGATATGACGGGCCAGAACGTCGGGCGCGTCGGCTGGGTCGAGCTTGCCGTGCTGCAAGAGAGATGGGTCGAGGCGATGGAGATCTGTGGCGAGCTGATGGGTGATCAGGTGCTCGTAGATGCCCCGCTCAAGATCCGTCACGTAGAGCAAACTAGCCGAATTTTTGCCTCCTTCTCCGCACGGGAAGACCTCCTGTCGGGTGCTCGACACTTGTTAACGCTGCTATCCGTGCGTCCGAAGTCCATCCGCCACGAACTGCCATGTGAGCTCGACAGGTAACGGCGTTACGACCACGCCAGCGTCCCGTAGTAGAGCCACGTGTCGGCCGTAACTTGGGTGAGCGGCAAGTTGTGCCTTGACGTTCGGGAACGCGTAGACCGGGATTTCAGCGCCGAGCGCCTCGTTCAGAAGGCCGAGCGCGGGCGTGTCGTTGATCCCCTGTGCCCACTTGTTGATGACGTTGAAGGTGGCCGGCACCACGGCAATGGCCGCCGCCGGGGGATGCGGTTCGGGATCACCCGGCATCCGCCACTCCACCCGCACCGGATAGCCGGTCTGCCGTTCTAGTGCGGGACGGTCGATCCATGTCGCCGCGATTGGTGTAGCGGTGAGGCACACCGTCCAACCGGCGTCCTGTAGGAGCTCGACCAACTCGCCGATCCGCAGCACCGGGGGCGCGGCGCAGACGACCAGAGCGATGACGCCTCGTCCGGTCACGCGAGCAACCCGGCTCGTCCGGCCAACGGCCGCAGGCCCGGCGTCGCTACTCGGCGCTCCTTCGCCAACAGATCGAGCAGTAGAGCGCGCGCCTGGAGGTTGGCGTAGACCGTCTCGGCGGCTATCCGCTCGGCTTCTAACAGGTGTAACACCGAGAAACTTCTGTCACCGGACGACATCAAAGCGGCAGCAGCCAGGTCGACATGCACCTGTGCCCGTCGGCCAATCAGCACCGGAGGCAGCCGCGAGGTGTCGAGCCGCGCACCCAGTTCCAGGGCTTGGTTCGCGTTCCCAGCCTGAACGGCAGCCGAAACCGCATGGATCATGACGTTTGTCGGACCGAAGCCGGTCCAGAGTCGGTTACGGTCGGCGCCCAAAGCGGTTGCGAGCCCTTCCGCCTGTGTCAGCAGGTGCGCCGCCTCCTTCTGGTTGCCGCGCGCAGCAGTCATCAGGGCAGCCAGGAGCAGCAGCGCTCCCCGAGCGGAGAGCAGATCCGGATTGGCGTTTCGTCCGGTGAGGGCCAGACGATCAATGCTGGTCCGAATAATCTGCTCGGCGTCGGCCGTTCTCCCCGGAAGCCGCATGAGGCCGCAGGCCGCCTGGTACGCCGCCACCGCCGTCAACGCCTGGTCGTCCGCGAGCCTAGCGGCGGTGGAAGCCCGGTCTGCCGCCAGTAGGGCACTTTCGCCGTCACCGACCTTCGCGGCAAGTTTCGCGGCCGCGACGTACGCGGCGGCGAGTAGCCGGAAGGCGCCACGGCGAGGCGTTCCGACGGCCCGACTGGCTAGCTCTGTCGACTGGCTGAGGACGTCCGGCAGCAGCCGAGCGGCCGACGTGTAGCTCGCGCGCTGGTAGTGGCTGTGCACCCGACCCACCGAGCGCCGCACCTCGACGAGCGACCGGGCCGGACGACCGGTAGGCGTCAGATAGCTTGTTAGGAACGCCCGCAGGTCGCTCAGGAGGTCCGACCGGGCGGCGCAGGAAGCGGGACTGCGAGTTTCGTCTCCCATGATCTGCCCTCGATGCGCTGCCACCGATACGTCCACAAGCATCTCGTCGAGCTGTTCGAGGGTAACCCCCAACGCGGAGGCGATTCGGGATCGGTGCCATGGCTGAGGGTCGGTCTCGGCGTTCTCCCAGCGCACCACCGTCGACCGCTCTACGCCGAGGATGTCGGCCAGACGCTCCTGGCTGTGCCCGAGGGCTTTACGTCGCTGGCAGAGCCGGTGTCGCTTCAACGCCACGCCTGACCTCCATCCGTTCCGCTGCCACCCTAGTAACAGCCCGTCGACCAGGCGCGTACGCAGATGCCTCATTTCTGCGTCACACGAGCGACTTGGACGCTGTGGTTCCTGGTCAACGCCTCGTCGAAGCTGAAATCCATGGCCCGGGGCGGGTGCCGGGCTCCGGCAAATCCGTGTTCCCCCGACCGCGGATCCGTCGTCCCCGCCCGTCCCGGTGCCACGTCGCCCATTGCGATAACGGAGGCGCGTCGCGCGAGATCGGAGTCGCGCGCGACAGGAAGTGAGCGAGCATGATCTACCTGACCGGCAGGCGTCTCCAGGCATACCAGGTGCGGGTCGCCACCTTCGACACCCGGTGGCGGGGCCTCGACGCCGAGCAGGTCCACGCCTATCTCCACCAGCTCGCCGACGAGCTCGACCGCTTGCACCGCGAGCTGATTACCGCGAATACCGAAGCCGAACGCATCCGCCAGGCCCTGCGTCAGTGGCAGTCCCGCCACGCCACCTGCCGTCACGGCGATGCAGGCTCTCCCAACAGTCGGTGGCCGCGATGACCGCACCCCGCTGGATCATCCACCTGCCGACCGCGCTGACCAGCCCCGACGGCGCTCGCATCCTGGCCGTGGCGCTCCGCGACTCTCTCAGTCACGTGACCGCCATCGACTTCGGTGAGACCACGCTCAGCGAGGAGGACCAGCAGTTCCTGCGTACCCGAGTCTGGTGTGATGCTCGGCTCGACGGCGCCGGCCGCTGCCGACGCCGCGACGACCACGACGGCCCGTGTGGGGCCACGGACGAGGACTCACCCGGGTAACCTCCGGCAATGCCCGACCCCATGATCGACAACCTGCTGGCCGGATTCACACCTCCTCGCCTGTACACGCGGGAGGCCGCCGAGGAGGCGCCACCCGCGCCCGGCGTGCACGTGGTCGTCGACCGTGACACCGTCGTCTACGTCGGCCGGACCGGTAACCTGCGCAACCGGCTCCGCCAGCACCTGACCGGCAACCGGGACTCGTCCGTGCTGCACGATCAGGTCGGCCAGCTCCTCGACACACCGGGTCAAGCGGCGACACGCGAGGACATCGCCGGCTGGTTGGGCCGGTGCGACGTCCGCTGGCAGGAGACCGACAACCCGGAGGGTACGAAGGAAGCCTTGGTCCTGGCCCTGAAGCCCCGCTTCAACCGGCAGGTGCCCAAGCAACGCCCCTGAGAATGACAGCAACCAAACGCCCCGACCCTCGACGGCGAGCGTGTCGCTGTCGAGGGCCGGGGCGGACGGCCGTCCCGGCCGAGGGGTGCCGGGGAGGGCGGGAACGGCCTGCGGAAGAGCGGTCAGCCGGCCCGGAGGGCGGTGGCGGCCTTCGGCCAGGTGCTGTCGTCGGTGACGTCGGCGAGCGTGATGCCCTTCAGGATCCGGGTCATCTCCGCCTCGGAGAGCCGGCCCCCGCTGGCCACCTGGATGGTGGTCTTGCCGTCGGCGGTCCAGGCGTTGCAGAAGCCGTTGCCGCACCGGGGCTCGGCCGGCGGCTTCGCGCCGTCCTTCAGCGCCTGGTTCGACTTGTCGTTGGGCAGGACGAAGATGGTGAAGCTGCCGGCCGGGTCCGCGCCTTCCGCGCCGCCGTAGGGCTCGACCAGCCCGGTGCTGGGCAGGGCCGGGGAGGCGAAGATGGCGCCGCCGTAGTTGCCGTCGCCGGCGCTGGCGATGCCGTTCAGACCGGAGAAGGTGTGCTGGCCGAGTTCGGCGGCGTGGTAGCCGGCGGGCAGGTACCCGACGGTGAACGGCACCCGCGCGGGCAGTGGCACGCTGGGTCGCAACCCGTCCACCAGGCCGTGGAGGTCGGCCGCGCTGACGTCGGTCGGCTCCGCGAAGGTCTCCGCGACGGCCCAGGCGCCGGGGGCGTACTCCCAGGCGAACGCCCGGCGCAGGTTCGCGCCGTAGCGGGGTCCTTCCTGTTCGATGGCCTGGTGCCCGGCGACCGTGACCCGGGTTCCGGTGAACTTCGCCGCGGCGAAGGCGCCAGGGCGGTACACGGTCAGGTAGGCGTAGAGCTGCCCCGGGTCGTCGCCGCGGGACTCCGTCTTCTTCGCGGAGCCGCCCTTCTTCGCGGCAATCGCCGCGGGGTCGACGGCGCGGTCGTTGGTGACCAGGCCGTCGATCCGCAGCGGAGCGATCTGGTACGCGCGGGACACGACGATCGGGTTTCCCACGTGGAGCCTGCCAGCGTCGAAGCCCTCGAAGACGTAGGTGAACGGGTCGTCCGGGAACTCCCAGCCGGCGGCCAGGCGCGACGGCGACGCGACCGGCACGGCGGACGTCATGGCGGCGGCCTGCTCCTCGACGGTCGGGCGTTCCGCGGCCGTGGGCAGGCCGACGCTGATCGCCGCGACCACGCCGGTGACGGCGACCGCGGCGGAGGCCACGCTCCACCCCGTCCGGCGGCGCCGCTGCACCCGCCGGCCGGCGGCCACGATGTCGTCGACGGTGTACCGCGGCGACGGCGCGTCCGACGTCGCCGTCTCCACCAGGTCATGCACGTGCACTGGCTCTCTCCCGTTCTGGTTCGGTTTTTTCGTCACGGTCTCTCCGGTCGGCGCTCAGCACCTCACGCAGCCGGGCCAGGCCCCGCGAGGTCTGGCTCTTCGCGGTGCCGATGTGCCAGCCGAGCACGCCGGCCGTCTCCTCGAGGGTCATGCCGAGGTAGTGCCGGCAGACCACGGCCGCGCGCTGCCGGGGCGGGATCGCCCGCAGGGCGGCACGGACCCGCAACTGCTCGTCGACCACCGTCGCCGGGTCGCGCTGCGTCACCTCGGGCAGTGCGTCGCCGGCTGCGCGTTCCCGTCGCCAGGGCCGGCGCTTCTCGTCGATGGCGGCGCGGACCACCATCGTCTTCGCGTACAGGTCGGGGCGATCCAGGCGCGGCCACCGCGGGTACAGCTTGGCCAGGGCGTTCGCCACCGCGTCCTCCGCGGTGTGCCAGTCACCGCAGGTCACGTACGCCAGTTTCCGGAGCACCGGCAGCTGGACGGCCACGAACTCCCGGAAGGCTTCCTCGTCCTCGGCTCTCACGCGGTTAGGACGGCGGCGGCCCGGGCGAATGTTGCCGCGTACCCGGAGATTTCTTCGACCTCGGCGGGACCGCCTCCCGTGGACGCACCCCGAGGTGCCCCCCGGGGCTGGGTCGCATCGAGATTTTCGACCTTCCGGGCCGGTGGGGGACCGCCGAGGCCCTGGGCCGTAGCCGGGTGGTCTGACCTCACCCGCGGCCCGGCCCGCGTGGACCCCCGGGACCGGTCGGTCCACCGCCGGTGCTCAGGCGATCAGCGTGCCGCCGTCGACGGTCACCACCGTGCCGGTGGCGTACGTCGAGCGCAGTAGGTAGACGAACGCCTCGGCGACCTCCTCCGGCTCGCCCACCCGGCCGAGCGGCAGCGATGCGCTGAGCTGGGCGTACATCTGCTCGCGGGTCTCCTCGGGCAACGAATCCCACAGGGGCGAACGGATGACGCCGGCGGACACGGCATTGACGCGGAGCGGGGCCAGCTCGACGGCGAGCGCGCGGACCAGCGCGTCGATCGCGCCGGTGATGCTGGCCGCCACCGACCAGCCCGCGCTCGGGCGGTGGTTGGCGGTGCCGGTGGTGAGGGTGATCGACCCTCCCGGGCGCAGGTACGGCACGGCCGCGTTGACGGCCGACAGAGAGCCGAAGTAGCGCAGTTCGAACGCGGCGCGGGCGGTGGCGAGGTCGAGGGCGTCGACGGACATCAGCGCCAGCGGCTCACCGGCCGTGTAGATCAGATGGTCGAACGGGCCAAGGTCCTCAAACAGCCGGGACACGTCCCCGGTGTCGGTGAGGTTGGCGACGTGCCCGGTGACGCCTGGCGGCAGGGTCGACAGGGCGCGATCCACGCTGCGCCGGTTGCTGGAGGCGACCACGACCTGGGCACGCTCGCGGGCGGCCAGGGTGGCGGTGGCGAGACCGATCCCGGAGGTTCCGCCAAGTACCACGACGCGTTGGTCGGTGAGGGCCATGATCTTGTCCTTCGGGGTGCGATGGGAAGGTGTCGTAGTGACGGTTCCACCCTGCGCCGGTCGGGGAGGCGGCGTCCAAGACCTCTTCCACCTCCTGTGATGCCCGCCGGGTATCGTTCCATGCAGGCGCCGCCGCGGATACCGAGAGGGGCGCCGTACGCCGGAACGAGGGGCCGGATGGACGTCGATCTGCGCAAGCTCCGCTACTTCGTGGCGGTCGCCGAGGAGCTGCACTTCGGCCGGGCCGCCGCGCGCCTGCACATCGCCCAGCCGGTCCTGTCCCGCCAGATCCGGGCCCTGGAGCACGAACTCCAGGCCGAACTCTTCGTCCGGGACCGCCGCTCCACCGTCCTGACCGACGCCGGCCGCCAACTGCTGGCCGACGCCCACCCGCTGCTCGACTCGGCCGAGGCGCTGCGTCGGCGGGTCCGGCGGGCCGCGCACGGCAGGGCGACGTTCACCATCGCCTTCATGCCCGGCATCATCGTCACCGCCGAGGCTCGCGCTCTCGCCGAGCGCCACCCGGACCTGTCCGTCGGCGTCATCCGCACCTCCTGGAACGATCAGGTCGAGGTGGTACGCGACGGGCGCGCCGACGTCAGCTATGTACGGCTGCCCGTCGACCAGCGGGGCCTGCGCCTGCTCCCACTGTTCAGCGAACCGCGCGTCGTGGTCCTGCCGGGTGACCACCGCCTGGCCGGCAAGGCGTCGGTCGACCTCGCCGAGCTGGGGGAGGAGCGTCTGCTCCAGGACCCGCAGGCGGTGCCGGAGTGGCGCGACCTGCCGTACCGGCCGGCCGATTCCGACTTCCGCCCTCGTCCCGTGCTCACCTCGGTCGAGGAGAAGCTGGAGCACGTCGCCGCGTACGGCGGGGTGGTGATCCTGCCCCTGTCGACCGCGATGTTTTACACCCGGCCCGACGTCGTCCACGTGCTCGTCGACGGCCTCCGGCCCAATCAGGTCTGTCTGGCCTGGGTCGAGAACAACCGGTCACCGCTGGTGCGCGAGTTCGTCGACCTGGCCGAGCGGCAGGCCCGGTCGGCGGAGGCCCCACCCCCGCCGACCGACGGCTAGCCCGACGCGGCGGGGAAGCCTCGGATCACTCGGCACCCATCACCAGGCCCTCGATGGTGTGCTTCTGGCGGATCGGCGTCAGCGTCTTCATCACCGGGCACGGCAGGTGCGCGCACCGACGCGGGGAGGTTCTCCCAGTACTCCCAAGTGACGGCCATGTCGTGGGGCGAGCGCGTCAGCCGGCCGAGGCGAACGGCGAGCGGCTCCCTCGACCGAAGACGCACTTCTCGTGACCTGTCGCGCCGTTTCGCCACAGTTCGGCTCGACGTCAGGTGCTGGTTCCGTGGCTTCGCGAGGGTGGCAGGCATGACTGCTTCCACTTCCGGCCTGTCCGGCCTGCGCCGCGCCGGCGCGGTCGCGGCGGCCGCCCTGGCCGCGATCAGCCTCGGTGTCGCGCCGGGCGCCCGCGCCGAGGCCGCCGCCGGCGCACCCGCCGAGGCCGCCACGGGCGCCCTGCCGCTCGGCGACGCGGACCTCACCGAGGTCACCACCAGCCGTACCCTCGCCAAGGGTGTCACCCTGACCCGCATCGTGCGGGGCACCGAGCCGGCGCCGGCCGACCAGATCAACACCACGACCCGCGGCCCGTGGGTGGTCAACGTGCTCACCATCGACCCGCGCACGGCGCGGGGGCACCTGAAGGCGACGTACGGCCCGGACCTCGCCAAGGTCGAGAAGACCACCGACCTCGTACGCCTCTCCGGCGCCCTGGCCGGCGTGAACGCCTCGTTCTTCACCTTCACGGCGAGCCAGCTCTACCCGGGTGACCCGGTGGGCCTGGGGCTGTTCGGCGGGAAGCTGCTCAGCGAGCCCGTCACCGACCCGGCCGAGGCCAACTTCGTGGTCGACGCCAACAGCAACCGCGCCCTCACCGGGAAGCTGAGCTGGTCGGGCAGCGTGCGGAACCGGCAGACCCGGGCGACCCTGCCGCTGGAGTTCATCAACCACCCGCCGGTCGTCCCCGCGGGCTGCGAGGCGCTCGCCGACCAGACGCAGTGCACCGTGCCCGGCGACGTCGTGCGGTTCACCCCCGAGTTCGCGGCGGCCACCCCGGCGGGCGCCGGCGTCGAGATCGTGCTCGACCGGCGCGGCTGCGTGGTGCGCACCGCGACCACGCGTGGCACCGCGCTCGCCGCGGACCAGACGTCGCTCCAGGCCACCGGCCAGGACACAGTGGCGCTGCTGGCTGTGGCCGGCCGGGGCTGCGTCGAGCAGACGTCGACCCTGACCGACCAGGACGGCGAGAAGCTGCCCCTGCGGCGCGGGCTGTTCGGGGTCACCGGGCGGTACCAGCTCACGAGGGACGGCCAGGTCGTCGTGCCCGACGGCGCCCCCGGTGACAGCTTCTTCGCCCGCAACCCCCGCACGATCGCCGGCACCACGCGCGACGGGAAGATCGTGCTCGCCACCATCGACGGCCGCCAGACCACGAGCGTCGGCACCACGATGGACGAGACGGCCGCCGTGGCGCAGGCCCTCGGCATGACCGACGCCATCAACCTCGACGGCGGCGGCTCCACCGCGATGGCCGTCGACGGCGCGCTGGTCAGCCATCCGAGCGGCTCGGAGCGGGCCGTCGGCGACGCGCTCGTCTACGTGGACGGCCCGTACCGCAGCGGCAACTGAGCCACACACCCTGCGTGGGGTGCGGCCGGCTTCGGGTGCCGGCCGCATCCCACGCGCGTCGATACCGCGATATGGCGTTCCGGGTCCGCGCGACGGCCGGGCGCGCGGAAGGCTTCCTGGCAGTGGCGGCCGGCGGTGGCCGCCCGGGCGAGGGAGGCGCCATGACCCAGTCGACGAACCCCGCGTTGCCGAGAGAGCCAGCGCCGGTGACGGTCCGGATCGACCGGTGGCTCACGGTGCTGCCGCCCGACGCCTGGCCGGTCGGGTTTCCGAAGACGGGCGCGGTGTGGCGGCGGGACGTGTTCGCGGTCGCCGACGCGTGGCGCGCCGGGGAGGCCAGCCCGCGCCAACTGCTGAGCGCGGTGCTGATGTGGGGATACGGTCCCATCGGCTACGGGCCTTGGCGCGCCGCCCGCTCGCTGGAGGCCGATCCCGAGGGCAAGCGGGTGGCGTACGCGCTGGCGGATCTGCGCGTACCCGAGCTGGACGAGGATGTGCTGCGGACCGCCTACCGGCGGTTGCGTGACCCGAAGGAGTCGCGGCTGCCCCGGCTCGGGCCGGCGATGGTCACCAAGCTGCTCTACTTCGCGGGCTACCGCCGGGGCGGTGCCCCCGGGTCGGCGGCGGGCGCGGTGGCGGCGGGGACGGTGGCGGCGGCGGCCGCGGTGGCGCCCGGCGCCGCGGTGGCGGGCCACCTGCAACCGCTGATCCTCGACAGCGTGGTGGCGCGCCGCCTGCCCGCCGAGGCCGGTGTCCGGCGGGAGTCCGGCTGGGTGTCCGAGGAGTGGCTCGCCTACCTGCGCTGGGCCGCCGACCAGGCCCACCGCCGGGGCGTCGAGCCGGACGAGGTGGAGATGGCGGTGGCCCAGGGGCAGCAGCCCGCGGGGGACGCCCCCGCCCGCGTCGTCGCCGACACCCGCTGACCCGGCCTAGATCAACACCAGATCGCCGATGTGGCGGCATCCGGCACGTCGGGACACCGCCACATCGGCGAAACGGAGTCGATCAAGCCCGAGCCGCTCGCCGAGCCCCGGCCCCGGGCCAGGAGCCCCGAGCCCCGAGCCTGGTCGCGCTCAGGCGCCGGGCGGCTGGTAGGACATCTGCTTCCGCACCGCCTCGTCGACCTCCTGCGGCGTCAGCAGCGGGACGACCCGGGTGTCGACGCCGCCGGCCGCCCGGATGGCGATGGCCAGCGCGGCGGCAGTCTTGTGGTCCGGCAGGTCGCACACCACGTACGTGTCGTACTCACCGAGGCCGAAGCACAGCGACTCCACCCGCCCACCGGCAGCCTCGATGGCCCGGGTGGCGACCTCGGCACGCTTGCTGCCGCCGTCCTTGACCAGGCCCTTGACCCCCTCCGGGGTGAAGGTCGACTTGAGCAGGAACTTCGCCACCTCGACGTCACCTCTCAGGCACGCCGACACCACAGGGGCGCCGGCACGGCTCCGCTTTCCGACGTACCACGGCCGTGGTCAGGTCCCCTGGCGTTGAACCCGTTCGCCGCCCTCGACCTTCGCCCGGCCCTGGTCCCGCTCCGAGCCGGACGTGCCGGTCGCGGAGCGCAGGTGCCGGCGGTCCGGCGAGCGCTCCATGCCCGAGCCCTGGCGCCCCCGGGCGCCGCTGCCCGGATGCTGCCGCCCGCGCGCCGACTCGCCGCCCGGATCATGCTTGTTCGGCTTCTGGCTACCCATGGCCGGCGCGTACCCGGTCCCCGCGCGGCTAGTCCTCCACCCGCCCGGCGGGCAGGGACCCGACCACAACGGTGCCGTAGGGTTCCGGCAGCGTGAGTGAGGGGTGAGGGCCGGTGCTGGCTGGGCTGGAGGTGCCGCCCGCCGTCGAGGCGGAACGAGTGGTCGCGGCCGTGCTGGCCGACCTGCGCTCCGGCGACCACCGCGGCGTGGTCGTCGACTCGCCGCCGGGGGCCGGCAAGTCGACCCTCGTGGTCCGCGCCGCTGTCGAGCTGGCCGGGACGGGCGAGCCGCTGATCATCGTGGCGCAGACCAACGAGCAGGTCGACGACCTCGTCGACCGGTTGGCCCGCAAGGCGCCCGAGCTGCGGATCGGCCGGCTCTCCGCCGCCGACTATCAGCCGTCCGAGCGGGTGCGGGCGCACGGGACGGTTCGGGTCGCCGCGAAGGTCGCCGACCTCGGCGGTCCGGCCGTCGTCGTCGGTACGGCCGCCAAGTGGGCCACGGTCGCCGAGGGCTGCTGGCCGTGGGCGATCGTCGACGAGGCGTACCAGATGCGGTCGGACGCCCTGCTGCGCGTGGCCGGCCGGTTCGAGCGGGCCCTGTTCGTGGGCGATCCCGGCCAGCTCGACCCGTTCTCCACTGTGGACACCGCGCGGTGGACGGGCCTCACCTGGGACCCGATGCAGTCGGCCGTGGCGGTGCTGCTGCGGCACAACCCGGAACTGCCCGTGCACCGGCTGCCGGTCTCCTGGCGGCTGCCGGCCTCGGCCGCGCCGGTGGTCGCCGAGGCGTTCTACCCGTTCACCGGGTTCCGCGCCGGCACCGGTCCGGGCGACCGGGCGTTGTCGCTGACCGGCCCGGGGCCGGGTGACGCGGTCGACGCCGCGATCGAGTTGGCCGCCACGACCGGCTGGGGGCTGTACGAGCTGCCGGAGCGGCACACGCTGCGCACCGACGTGGAGGCGGCGTCGGCGTGCGCGGCGCTCGCGGTGCGGCTGCTGGAGCGCGGCGCGGTCGCCGTCTCCGAGCAGCACCCGGCGGGGGCGCCGGTGACCGCCGACCGGATCGCGATCGGCGCAGCCCACCGCGACCAAGCCGCGGCGATCCGCACCCGGCTCGGCGCCGCCGGCGCGGGCGTCACCGTCGACACGGCCAACCGGCTGCAGGGGCGGGAGTACGACGTGACGATCGTGCTGCACCCGCTGTCCGGAAGGCGGGACGCCACGGCGTTCCACCTGGAATCCGGGCGGCTGTGCGTGCTGGCGTCCCGCCACCGGCACGCGTGCGTCGTGGTGGCGCGGGACGGCATCGCCGAGCTGCTCGACGCCCACCCGTCGACCGAGCCGGTGCACCTCGACGTGCCGGTGCGGTTCCCGGACGGCTGGGCGGCCAACCACACGATGATCAGCTACCTGAAGGGGCAGCGCCCCGCCCGGAGGTGACTCCCCGGGCGGGGCGCTGCTCCAAGAGCCAGCCCCGTCAGCGGTGACCCACGAAGACGCCGACGCCGTTGGCGACCGCGCGCTCCGTACCGTCGGAGGGGTTGTTGCGGGCGGTGGCCGCCGCCTGGCCGGGCTCCCGCACGGCGATCGTGGTCGAGCCGCCGCCGTCGAGGTTCACGGCGGCGTCCGCCCCGAACGAGCGCATGAGATCGGCCAGTTCGGCGATCGTGAAGCCCGCGCTGGCGGGGGCGCGCCCGGCCAGCGCCACGAGGTACACGGTCTTTCCGTCGGCGCTCACGCCGGCCGCGCTGCGTACGGCGGCCGTCTTGGTGTCCAGGCCGGCCAGCGGCTGGCCGTCCCGCAGGATGGGGGCGCCGCCGACCGCGAACGTCAGCTTCGGCTCGCCGGCGGAGACGAGCTTCTCGTCCACCGTCACCCGGTCGCCGACCACGAGGTCGTCGAGTTCGTCGGCGCCGCCCTCGCGGCCGACCAGCACCTCCGTCCCGGCGGGGATCGGGCCCGTGCCCGGCGTCGTGCTCACCGAGGTCACGACGCCGTCGCGGACGACCACCTCGTACGTGTGGGTGCTGCACGGGTCGAGGCGGCTCGTGTCGCTGCCGCAGGTCGACCGCACCCGGTTCGCGGCGCCCCAGGCGGACGTGAACACGCCGACGCCGCCCACCGGGAGGGCGTACTGGTTGAGGCCCTCGAGCGTGATCGTGCCCTTGGCGCTGCGCACCTCGCCGGCCAGGCTCAGGGTGTCGACGCGCGCCTTGCCGTTCACGCCCACGCCGAACACGTCCCGGGTGGAGGTGCCGGGGGCGAGCCCCGGGCCGAAGCGCTGGGCGTTCGGCACGGCGAACTTCAGCGCCTCGCCGTCGGCGATCTCCGGGCCGGACGCCGAGCCGGTCGCCGCGACCCCGGCGTGGGTCTCGCTGATGTTGAAGAAGTCCCCGTTCACGCCGGCCACGGCACCCTGGGCGTTCGCCATGGCCGAGACGACCTGACGCTGCGCGACGGCGTCGGGGTGCAGCAGGTCCAGGGAGACCTTGTTCTTGCTCAGGTCGGCGGTGAGCAGGTAGCCGACGGTGACGCCGCGGGGTGTGTCCACCTGGAAGGAGCCGTAGGTCACGCCGGGCGCGAGCTGCTCGGTCGAGGTGACGGTGACCGGGGCGACCGCCGTGGGCGCGGTCTCCGCCTGGGCGGCGCCGGGCGCCACGAGCGTGCTCAGCCCTGCGGCGAGCAGCAGCGCCAGACCGGGGCGTACGAGGGTCGATGACCTCATCGCCGCTCCTCTCTTCTCGGGTTCCGGGCCGGTGCCCGGGAGGTTCGGGCCGGCCCGGCGAACGGCCGGACCAGCGGAAAGTCCCGATGAGCCGATCACGCGGGGGTGAACGGGTGAGATGACCGAGCTGAACCGTGGGTGCCGTCAGGACGAGCGGTCGGACGTCCGGCGGTGACGCTCCCGCGCGCGGGTGTGCGCGTACGCGATCAGTCGCTCGACCTCGGCGAGGCTGCGCGGGCCCGGGTTGAGCACGGACGCCCACGCGGCCGCGCCGTACAGCGGGTTGGGCAGCACCTCGTCGAGGACGCTGAAGTCGATGGTCGCGCGGTGGTCCGCGAACTCGGCGGGTGGGTAGCCGAAGAGGCGTGTGAACTCGCGCTGGCCGAGGTCGAGGTTGAGCCGGAAGACGCCGGGCCGGTCGAGCCGGGACTCCTCGTCGAAGCCGGCCATGTCGCTGTCGCCGAGGGTGGCGAACGGCCGGCGGCGGTCCGGGCCGACGTAGAAGAACCGCCAGCCCCACGCGACCGCCGGGGCGCCCGACTCCTCGGTCGCCACGACCATGTCGACCTCGGGAAGGGCGAGGATCCGCGCGGCGACCTCGTCGAGGTCGAGCCTCACCCCGGGCGCCCTGGTCGTCGACGGGGAAGCCGGCCCGGCGACGCCGACGTGCAGGACGGCGTCGCAGTGCGCGAGCGTCTCCGTGTCCAGCGGGAAGTACCCCTGCTCGGGCGTGACGTCGCTCCGCGACCGCAGCCCGTCCGCATTGGGCACGGCCGCCGGGGAGACCAGCGCGGTCCGCCCGCCCAGCGCCGCCTCGAACGTGCCGGCGGGCGGCTCCGCCAGCCCCACCGCGTCGCTCGCGCCGAGGCTGCCCACGACGACCGCGTACCGCGGGCCCAGCAGGGTCGACACGATGGCGCCCGCACTCGACCAGCCCAGGTCCATGTCGGCCAGTCGCCAGGTGCTGCGGTGCCGCTGGAGGTGACGGTTGTGGGCGAACACCAGCGTGGGCCCGCGGTGCCGTTCCCGGGAGCGGATGTCCAGCAGGTTCTGCGCCATCCAGGCGTCCCGGACGGCGAGCATCCGCGACGTGCGTACGGCCGGTGGGGCCGGCTCGGCGGCCTGGGCGTGGTAGCGGAGCAGGCCGGCCGCCGCGCTCGCGTGCACCCGGGCCCGGTGCCACTCGTCGGCGGAGGACGCGGCCACCAGGGCGGGGGCCTCGGCGTACAGGATGGTCGACAGATCGTCGGCGATCAGCCGCAGGGCGCCGGCCTCGGGCGAAGCTCCCACCGACCGGTGCGGGTCGAAGATGGCGGCGGCGTCGCTCCACCGCTCGTCGTCGCCGAGCAGCGCGTCCAGGTCGGCCCGGCCGTGCCGGAACGTGTCCGGGCCCAGGTGCCGGGACAGGTAGGCGTGCACGTGGTGGAGGTGGCGGCGGGGGCTGGGCGCGCTCGTCATCTCCAACGGCGCGTCGAAGCCGTGGAAGGTGACCCGCTCGTCCGGTGGCCGCCGCTCGTTGTACGCACGTAGCCAGGTCACCAGCTCGCGGTTCGCGTCGAGCCGGCCCATGCCGTGGCTGAAACCGGCGTCGAGGACCGCGTCGGGGGAGGCGTCGCCGCCCTGGACGTACGCGTCGACGTCGAGACCGGCCACGCGGTCGGACTCGACGGCGACCGACCGGAAGCCGTGCGCCACGAGCGACTCCAGGAGGCGGTTGCGCAGCCGGGGGAACGCCGGCTCGCCGTGGGTGGGCTCGCCGACGGCCAGGATCTCCGCGGCAGAGGGCAGCGCCGCCAGCAGCGCGGCGGCGGCGCCGTCGAGGTGTGGGTCGCCGAGGTCGTACGACCAGCCGGCGGGGGGTACGGGTCCAGCAGCCATGACCTTCACCGTATCGTTGAACCAGCTTTTGAAGCTTTGCCCGACATTCGACGGGGGAGCCTGCCCTGAAGTCTCAAACAGCTGCTCACCATCGGCCGGTGGACCTCGCCCGCGAGCACGGGATCTCCACCCAGGCGGTCCGCAACTACGAGCGCGACGGCGTCCTCCCCGCGGCCGAACGCACCGCCAGCGGCTACCGGGTGTACACCGGGCTGCACGCCGCCGCGCTCCGCGCCTACCTGGCGCTCGTTCCCGCGTACGGCTACGGGCTGGCCGCCGAGATCATGCGCGCCGCGACGCGCGGCGACGTCGACGCGGCGCTGCGTGCCGTGGACGGCGGCCACGCCCAGCTCCTGCGCGACCGGGAGACTCTCGACGCCGTCGAGGCGACCGTCGCCGTGCTCACCTCCGTGCCGACCGGCACCCGCCCCGAGCGGCCGCTCACCGTGGGCGCGCTCGCCCACCGGATCGGGGTGACCCCCGCGACGCTGCGCAAGTGGGAACGCGCCGGCGTCCTGGCCCCGGCCCGCGACCGGGGCAGCCGGCAGCGCCGGTACGACGCCGACGACGTACGCGACGCCGAGCTGGCCCACCTGCTGCGCCGCGGCGGCTACCTGCTGGACCACATCGCCACTGTCATACGGCAGGTCCGCGCCGCCGAGGGCCCCGGGCCGCTGGCCGCGTCGCTCGACGGGTGGCGGCAACGGCTCACGGCACGGGGACGCGCCATGCTGGTGGCCTCCGGCCGGCTCGCCGACTACCTGGAGGCCGCCGGTCTCTGACCGGCTGCCGCTCGGCCCCGCCGGACCCGGTTGGGCCGTGCGGGCGATGCCGCAGAGTCATCAATATGCCTCTGAGTCATATCGCTGATCGCGACACCGGACCCCCGGCGGCGCCGCGTGGTGCCGGATCGCGCGGCGGCGGCAGCGCGACGGTCCCCGGGCTGTCGGATGGTTCGGCTACCGTCGGGGAGGTCATGGACGCGCAGGTCGGCGACGGCATCATCGGGCGGGACCACCCCGCCGGTCTGCTGCGCGCCGAGTTCGAGCGGGCCACCAGCAGCCACGGCGGCCTCGTCCTCGTGACGGGCGAGCCGGGCATCGGCAAGACGACGCTGGTCACGGCCGCCGCGCGGGAGGCCCGGAGGCAGGGCGCGCTGGTGCTCGGCGCGGCCTGCTGGGATTCGGCGAGCGCGCCCGGCTACTGGCCGTGGGTTCAGGTGTTGCGCGCCCTTCGACGCTCGGCCGACGACTGGGCGGTGGCGCGGCAGGTCGCCGAACCAGCCCTCGCGGTCCTGCTCGGCGAACCCGCGGGCGCCGACGCGCGGCCCGGCGGCGACGTAATGACCGCCGGCCCGGCGGGCACGGGTGAGAGCGGTGACGACGCCGAGCGCGAGGAGTTCACCCTCCACGACGCGGTGACCACCGCCCTCGTCGCGATCTCCCAGCACCGGCCCGTCGTGGTGGTCCTCGACGACCTGCACTGGGCCGACCCCGCGTCGCTGCGGCTGCTCGGGTTCGCCGCCCGGCACACCTGGTTCGAACGGCTGCTGCTCGTGGGCACCTACCGGGACGCCGAGGTCGAGTCGGGCGACCACCCGCTGCGACCGCTGCTCCTGCCGCTGCTCGCCAAGGCGACCACCCTCACCCTCACCGGCCTGTCCCGCGACGAGGTGGGCGCGCTCATGACGCGTACGGCCGGGCGGGAGCCGGCCCCCGACCTCGTCGACGAGGTGCACCGGCGCACCGGCGGGAACCCGTTCTTCGTCGAGCAGACCGCCCGGCTGTGGCGGGCCGGCGGCGCCGTCGGCACCATCGCCCCCGGCGTACGGGAGGCGGTGCGCGGCCGGCTCGCCCAACTCCCGGCGGCGGTGGTGGAGGCGCTCACCGTCGCCGCCGTCCTGGGTCGCGAGTTCCACCGGCAGGTCCTCGCCGCGTGCGCGGCGGCCCCGGCGGCGCAGGTCGACCGGCTCCTGGACCACGCGTCGAGCGCCCGCCTCGTGGTGGCCCGCGGCGGCGGCCGCTTCTCGTTCGCCCACGACCTGGTGCGGGAGACCCTCTACGACGGGCTCGCCGAGGACGACCGGCGGGCGCGGCACGCGGCCGTGGTGCGGGCGGTGGACGGCGCGCCCGACCTCCTCGACCGGCTGGTCCCCGCCGACCTGGCCCGCCACGCGTACCTCGCCGGCGCCGCCCTCGATCCCGCGCAGGTCACCGAGCTGCTGGTCGCGGCCGCGCGGGACGCCGGCGGAAGGCTCGCCACCGACGAGTCGGTGCTCCACTTCCGCCGTGCCCTCGAGGTGGTGCGGGCCCCGGCCCACCGGGTGCGGATCACCGTCGAGCTGGCCCAGTTGCTGTTCCACTGCGGCGGGACGGAGGCGGCCCGGCAGTTGCTCGACGAGGCGGCGGCGCTCGCCGTGACGCTCGACGAGCCGGCGGTGCTGGCCCGCGTCGCGCTCAGCGTCGAGCGGCACCGGCAGGCCGGCGACGTACGCCCCGGCGACTCGCCGGAGCTGCTGCGGGAGGCATACCGGCGGCTGATCGGCGAACCTCCCGAGGGGGCGCCGGTCGCCACACTCGTGACCGACCTCATCACCGCGACCGAGACGCTCGCCCGCCGCGGGCAGGACGACGAGGCGCTCACCTTCAGCCTCTGGGCCCGCCACGACACCACCTGGGGGCTCGGCACCGCGGCCGACCGGGCGGCGATCACCGCCGAGATCCGGCAGGTCGCCCGCCGGACGGGTGACCGGGAGACCGAGCTCTGGGCGACGTCGCTGCGCTGGGTCGCCCTCCTCGAACTGGGCGACCCGCGCTACCTGGAGGAGTTGACCGCCTTCGTCACCGGCTGCCAGGCCAGCGAGGCGGCCCGGCACCGCATGGCCAGCGCCATCGACGCCGGCATCATCGCCGGCTTCCGCGGTGAGTTCGCCGAGGCGGATCGGCACTTCGCCGCCCTCGACGAGGTCGGCGAACAGGCGCCGTCCGACTTCGCGTTCATGGGCCACCACCTGCGCTGGTCGCGGCTGCTGCTCCAGGGCCTCTTCGCCGAGATCGACGCGCTCCTCGACGGGCTGGTCGCCGCCGACTACCCGTACCTCGACCTGGCCCGCGCCATCACGGCGGCCGAGCGTGGCGACCACGCGACCGCGGTGCGGCTCACCGCCGGGATCGAGGCCGCCGGCACCACGTACGCGCGAGCCGTGTCACCGCTGTGGCTGCGGCTGCGCGCGCAGGCCGCCGCGGCCTCGGGTGATCCGCGGCGGTGCGAGGCGGTGCGGAAGGCGCTCGCGCCGCACCGTGGACAGTGGACGGTGGCGCTGTTCGGGTGCGAGGTCAGCGGCCCCGTCGACCACTGGTTGGGCCTGCTCGACGCTGCCCAGGGCCGGTGGGACGACGCGGTGGCCAACCTCGCCGCGGCCCGGGACGCCGCCGACCGGATGGGTTCCCGGCCCTGGTCCGTGCTGGCGCGCGCCGCCCTCGCCGAGGCGCTCGCCCGACGCGGCCGCCCGGGTGACGCGACCGCCGCGTCGGCGCTGCGCGCCGGCGCCGAACGCGACGCGGCCGTCCTCGGCATGTGTCAGGTGCGCGACCGCCTCACCGCCGCGCCCGCGGCCATGGCCGTCGATCAGGTCTTGGTGGGTGTCGGCGCGGCCGGTCGACGGCAGGGTGACGACGAGCCGCACCACGACGGCACGGCCGGCGTCGCGCCGGAGCGGGACGACCGATCGAACGCGCCCGCGCCGGCGCGGTACGAGTTCCGCCGCGACGGCCCGGTCTGGCAGCTCGCCTACGCCGGCACGGTGGTCCACCTGCCCGACGCCAAGGGCCTGCACGACCTGCACCTGCTGCTCAGCCGGCCGGGCACCGACGTGCCCGCCGTGGAGCTGCTCGACCCGGCCGCCGGGCCGGACCTCGTGGCCGCCCGCCGGCTCGGCGGCGACCCGGTGCTGGACGACGAGGCGAAGGCCCGCTACCGGAGTCACCTGGAGCGCCTCGACGACGAGATCGACCGGGCCGCCGTCCGCGACGACGCGGGAAGGGTCGGCCGGCTGGAGGCCGAGCGGTCGGCGCTCCTCGCGGAGTTGCGCGCCGCGGCCGGGCTCGCGGGGCGCAGTCGCCGGCTGGGTGACGAGGCGGAACGGGCCCGCAAGACGGTGACCGCCCGGATCCGGGACACGCTGCGCAAGCTCGACGACCGGCACCCCGCGCTCGCCCTGCACCTGCGCGACGCGGTCTCGACGGGCGGCACCTGCCGGTACCTCCCGCCCGAGCCGCTGCCCTGGCGGCTCTGACCTCCGAACGCGCCGGGCGCCGCCACCCGAGGTGGCGACGCCCGGCGGAGCGGCCGGTTTCAGCGGCGGTTGTAGCGGTACATGGTCAGCGTCCCGAAGACGGCCACGAAACCCGCGCTCCACAGCAGCAGCCACATCGTGTTCGCCGCGTCGGACGAGCCGGCCATCGCGGCGCGGACGGCCGCCACGAGGTGGGTGATCGGGTTGGCCTTCACGAACGCCTGGAGCCAGCCCGGCATGGTGGCCGGGTCGACGAAGACGTTGCTGAGGAAGGTCAGCGGGAACAGCACCATCATGCTCACGCCCATCACCGACTTCTCGCTGCGCAGGACCAGGCCGAAGAACGTCCAGACCCACGAGAACGCGAACGAGAAGACCACGAGCAGGCCGATCCCGACGGCCACGCCGAGCAGGCCGCCGTCCGGCCGGAAGCCGAGCACCAGGCCCACGCCGAGGATCACCACGGCCGCCAGGACGTACCGAAGCACGTCGCCGAAGATCATGCCGACGAGGGCGGCCGGCCGCCAGACGGGCAGCGTACGGAAGCGGTCGAAGATGCCCTTCTCGATGTCGGTGTTGAGCCCGACCCCGGTGTACATGGTGATCATCACGACGCTGGTGACCATGATGCCCGGCAGGAAGAACTGCAGGTAGTCACGGGGGCTGTCGGCGAGGGCGCCGCCGAACAGGTACGTGAACATCAGCACCATGATGATCGGGAACGCGGTCACGTCGAAGAGCTGCTCCGGCACGTGCTTGATCTTCAGCAGCGCCCGCCAGCCGAAGGTGAGCGACGCCGACAGCGCGCTCGGTCTGACCGGGCGCTCGCCGGGCGCGAGGACGGTCGCCAGCGCCTCGGCGGACGGTACGTAGACGGACGGCGCGCGGTCGGTCGTGGTCGCGGTGTCGCTCATCGAGCTGCCTCCAGCTGCTCGTCCCGCTCGTCGGTCGGCGTGGCGGGGTGGTCGGTCAGGGCCAGGAAGACCTCGTCCAGGCTGGGCTGGCCGAGGGAGAAGTCGTCGACGACGATGCCGGCGCGGGACAGGTCGCCCAGCGCGCGGGCGGCCTGCTCGCTGGCGGCCAGGTCGCTGCCCTCACCGCCGACCCGGGCCGTGAGCGCCAGCGGGTCGGCCTCGAGCTGCACGGGTACGCCCAGCGCCGACTGCAGCACCTTCTCCGCCTCGGGCCGCTGCGAGGCGTCGCGCAGCCGCAGGTGGACGGTGCCGGAGCCGACCGACGACTTCAGCTCGCCCGGGGTGCCCTCCGCGATCACCCGGCCGTGGTCGACGACGGCGATCCGGCCGGCGAGCTGGTCGGCCTCGTCGAGGTACTGCGTGGTGAGCAGCACCGTGGTGCCGTGCGCCACCACCGCCCGGACGATCTCCCACACCTGGTTGCGGCTGCGCGGGTCCAGACCCGTCGTGGGCTCGTCGAGGAAGAGCAGATCGGGCGTGTTGAGGATGCTGGCCGCGATGTCGATGCGCCGCCGCATGCCGCCGGAGTACTTCTTCACTTGCCGGCTCCCCGCCTCGGTGAGCCCGAACGCGGCGAGCAACCGGTCGGCCCGCTGTCGGGCGGCCGGTTTCCGCAGCCCCAGCAGCCGGCCGAGCAGCACGAGGTTCTCGATGCCGGTCAGGTCCTCGTCGATCGAGGCGTACTGGCCGGTGAGGCTGACGCGGGCGCGGACCCTGTCGGCCTGGGCCACCACGTCGTGGCCGAAGACCCGGGCCCGGCCGCCGTCCGGACGCAGCAGCGTGGCGAGCACCCGTACCGCCGTGGTCTTGCCGGCCCCGTTCGGGCCGAGCAGGCCGTAGACGGTGCCGGCGGGCACCTGGAGATCCATCCCGGCGAGCGCCCGTGTCGCTCCGAACGACCGGGTCAGGCCCTCGGCCTCGATGGCCAGGCCGGTCGTGCGCTTACTCATGATCCGTACCTTCCTTCAGGAGTTCAGGAGACGTAGGGGCGCGCCGCGCGGGCGTCGCGCAACGCGAGGCCCCACCAGGCGAGCTCGTCGAGCAGGACGCGGGCGTCCTGGCCGAGCTGGTCCGCGTGCAGCGGCGACGGCTCCCCGCAGAGCAGGTCGACGCCGACGACGTCACGCACCGTCGTGGCGTGCAGCGCGGTGAAGACCGTGCGGAGCTGGTCCACCGCGTGCAGGCCGGTCGAGCGGCAGCCGTACGCCACGAAGCCGACCGGTTTGGCCTGCCACTCGTCGTACGCGTAGTCGATCGCCTGTTTCAACGAGGCCGGGAAGCTGTGGTTGTACTCGGGGGTGACCACGGCGAACGCCTCCGCCCGGCCCACCGCCCGGACGAACGACCGGATCGGTCCGGTCGGTTCGGTCGGGTAGCCGGCCGGGAAGTCGTAGTCGGCGAGGTCGAGGACGTCCACCGTCATGTCGTCCCGGTGGTCGGCCTGCTCGACGAACCAGCGGGCGACCGTCTCGCCCATCCGTCCCTCGCGGGTGCTGCCGATGATCACGGCGAGTCGCAGCGGTGTCATGCGTCCCCCTCCCGGCCTCCCGGTCTCACCCCTTCGGCGCGAGACGGCGTCCGGCGCCCGCTAGATCGGATCTAGCGGACGCCGGACGGGGCTCGGCGTGTGTCGCGAGGCTGTCGGTGGGGTCGGGTTGAATGACGACCGGGAACGAGGGGGTGGCAGGGTGCAGGTGCGCATCGCGCCGTGGAGCGAGGACGATCTCGACCTGCTGCGGCGGCTCAACGCGCCGGAGATCCGGGCGCACACCGGTGGCCCGGAGACGGACGAGCAGGTGGTGGCGCGACACGAGCGGTACGTGCGGTTCGGCGGCACGGGCCAGGGCTGCATGTTCACGGTCGTGCTGCCCGACGGGGCGAAGGCCGGCAGCGTCGGCTACTGGGAACGCGAGTGGCGCGGCGAGCAGGTCTACGAGATGGGCTGGGCGGTGCTCCCCGAGCAGCAGGGTCGAGGGCTGGCCACGGCCGCGGTGCGCGCGGTGGTGGCCGTGGCGGCCGCCCGGCGGACGCGCCGGTGGGCGCACGCGTACCCGTCGGTCGACAACCCCGCCTCGAACGCGGTCTGCCGCAAGGCCGGCTTCACGCTGCTGGGCGAGACCGAGTTCGAGCACCCGCCGGGCCGGATCATGCACTCCAACGACTGGCGGCTCGACCTCACGGCGGTGGCGCCCGGCAGCGGCCGGCCGGCGGGTGCCGCGTCGGCCGGGGAGCGTGCGGTCGGCCAGTAGCATGGCCGGATGCGGGACGGGGAAAGCAGCGCCACGCGTGACCGTGAGCGGGACGCGGGCGAGGCGGACGGCAGCGCGGTCGCGGTCACCGGCCTGACGGTCACGTACGGGTCGACGACCGTGCTCGACGGGGTGGGCCTGCGGGTGCCCGTCGGTGCCGTGGTCGCCCTCACCGGTGAGAACGGGGTGGGCAAGTCCACCCTCCTGCGCTGCGTCACCGGCCTCCAGGCGCCCTCCGGCGGCGTGGTCAGCGTCTTCGGCGAGCCGCCCGACGGCGGGGTCGCGTTCTGGCGGCGGGTGGCGACGACCGTGGAGTCGCCGACCTGGTACCACGGCCTCACGGTGCGGGAGCACCTGGACCTGGTGCGGGTCGCCAACGGTGGTGACCCGGCCGACGGGCGCATCGACGAGGTGTCCGCGCTGTTCGGGATCGCCGGGATCGCCGACAGTCTGCCGATCACTCTCTCCTCCGGCCAGCGGCAGCGGTTCCTGCTCGCGGCGACGTTCGTACGCCCGAGCCGGCTGCTGGTGCTCGACGAACCGGAGCAGCGCCTCGACACCGACGCCAAGCGTGTCCTCGCCGCCCACCTGCGCGACTACCTGGCGGGCGGCGGGACGCTGCTCATGGCGAGCCACGACGAGCGGTTCTGGCGCGACGTGGGCGCCGACGAGGTCGTCCTGCGCCGGCCGGAGGGCTGACCCGGTGACCACCACCCGGGCGCCGAGCGCGGCCCCGCCGAGCGATGCGGCGGTCCGCCGCCGGATCCGTCGCATGCGCGTCGCCGCCGCCGGGCGCATCGACCCCAGCAGCGTCTACTGCGTCCTGCTCGCGATCGTCATGGCCACGGCCCTCGTCTGGCACCCGCTCACCGCGGCCGTCTGGCCGGCCGGCGGCGACGGACTGTCGATCCCGCTGCTGGCCGTCGCCGCGCTGGCGCTCCTGGCGTTCTTCGGGGTGCTGCGGCGGGTCGGCCCCGTGGTGGTCACGCGGGCGGACGCCACCTGGCTGCTGGTGGCGCCGGTGTCCCGGCGCACGCTGCTGACGCCGGCCCTGCTGCTGACCGCGTTCGCCGCGGTCGTCGTGGGCGGCCTGCTCGGGCTCGCCGTCGCCGGTCGGGCCGTCGGACGCCCGGCCGAGGCGACGGTCGTCGTGGCGGGCGCCTTCGGTGGTGCCGCGCTCGGCCTCCTCCTCGTGTTGCTCGCGGTGCGCTGCCAGCAGCGGCCGCGTACCGGCCGGGTCGTCGACCTGGTGGCTGGCGGTACGGCCGCCACGCTCGTCGTGGCCGCCGCCGCCGCCGACCGGCTGGCCGGTGGATACGCGCTGCCGGACGCGGTGCCGCCTCCGGCATCGGCCGTGCTGGCGCCGGCGCTCATCGTCGTGTCGCTGGCCGCCGCGGCCGTCGCCCGGGTGTGGTGGCGGCTCGACGGGTGGCCCACCCACCGGATCGTCGAGGCGTCGGCCACCGTCGGCTCGTACGCCGACGCGGTCTACGCCATCGAGCCGTCGTTCCTGGCCGAGCAGGGCTCGCGCCGGTACTGGCGGCGGCGCACCGGGATCCGCACCTCGCGGCTGGTGCGCGCCCGCCGGGTCCCGCCGCTGGTGGCGCAGGACCTGCTGTCCGCCGGACGCCGGCCCGGACGGCTGCCGTGGCTGGTCGGCACCGCGATGCTGCCCGCCCTCGTCGCCGACGGGCCGGCCTGGTTGCTGGCGGCCGTCGTCCTGGTCGGCGCCCTGGCCGCCGCGAGCGTCACGGGCGAGGCCACGCACACCGACGCGTCCAACCCGGCGGCACTGCGGCTGCTCGGCCTCTCGGCCCGGCGTGTGCTGTCGCAGCGGCTCGTGGTCCCCGCCGTGGTCGCCGCGCTCTGGGGCGCGCTCGCCCTCGCGTTGGCGCAGGTGACCGGTGAGCTGGCCGGCCCGTGGTGGGCGCTCGGTGTCGCGGTCGGCCCGGCGGCCGCCGTCGCGGCCCTCTACCGCGCCAAGATCAGCGCCAGCAGCATCGGCACGATCTTCATCGACACGCCGGTCGGCGCGTTCCCCAGCGGCGTACTCCTCTGGCTGGTCAACGGGGTGGACGTCGTGGCCGTCCTCGCCCTGCCCGTGGTGATCAGCCTGTTCACGGTGCAGGCCCCGGAGCCGCTCGGCTGGTCCGCGGTGCTGACGCAGGCGGCGCTGTCGATCGCCGGCTGTCTCGTGTTGACGCTCCGCCGGTCGGCCGCCCGCACCGTCGCCGTCTAGGGTCCGCGCGGGTCGGGACGGGGCGCTCAAGATCCGCGCAACTTCCCTGATGTGGTGGCCTCCGGGCCGGCGGAGGCCACTACATCCCCGATGTTGCGCGGATCTTTGCGCGGCCCGCGGCGGCCTCACCAGGGGAGGACGCCGTACCCGCCGTCGCCGTCGGCGAGGTGGCCCCACAGGCAGCCGGTCGGGCCGTCCGCGGGCAGCGTCGCCAGGTGCACGCTCACCTCGGCGCCCTGCTCGGCGCTGCGGAAGCCGTGGTGCCCGTTGAGGTCGGTGGCGCAGTAGCCGGGGTTCGCGGCGTTGACCTTGACGGGGGTGTCGCGCAGCTCCTTGGCGTACATGGCCGTGACCATGTTGAGCGCCGCCTTCGACGCCGGGTACGGCACCGACGTCAAGCCCCAGATGAAGCTCTCCGGGTTGCTGATCGTGCCGATCGACCCGACCTCGCTGGACACGTTGACGATCCGGGCCGCGGGCGCGCGGCGCAGCAGCGGCAGCAGCGCGTTGGTGACCGCCACCGCCCCGAAGACGTTCGTCTCGAACACCCGGCGCAGGGTGCCGACGGTGGTCTCGCTGGGCAGCGCCCGCTCGCCGTCGCCGAGCGCGATGCCGGCGTTGTTGACCAGCACGTCGAGGCGGCCGTACTCCTCCTCGGCCAGCTTCGCGGTGGCGGCCACCGACTCGGCGTCGGTGACGTCCAGTGGCACGAACTGGGCGTCCGTCCCGCCGTCGCGCAACTCCCGCTCGGCCGCGCGGCCCCGCTCGGCGTCCCGCGCGCCGAGCAGCACCGTCATCCCAAGCGCCCCGAGCTGCCGGGCGGTCGCGAGGCCGATTCCCTTGTTGGCCCCGGTCACCAGGGCGATCATGTTCGTCGTCATGCCGTCGACGGTCCCGCCGGAACGGCCCGGGCGGGAGAGACCGGGCGAGGCTGGTACCGGCGGTACCACCCTGGGCACCCGGGGCTGGGGCAAGCTGGAACGCATGACGAGCACCGGCCTGCGCCGTGACGAACTGGCGGCGTTCCTGCGCAGCCGCCGCGCCCGGCTGCGTCCCGCCGAGGTCGGCCTGCCCGACGGCGTACGCCGCCGCACGCCCGGCCTGCGCCGCCAGGAGGTGGCGCAGCTCGCCGGCATGTCGGTCGACTACTACGTCCGTCTGGAGCAGGGCCGCGGCCCGCATCCGTCCCGGCAGGTGCTCGCGGCCCTGGCCCGGGCGCTGCTGCTCACCCGCGACGAGCGCGAATACCTGTTCCGGGTGGCGGGGGAGAGCCCGCCCCCGGCGGTCGGCCCGAGCCGGGAGGTGGGCGCCGGGCTGCGGCATTTCATCGACGCGATGGCCGAGACCCCGGCGTACCTGGTGGACGCCAGCTACCAGATCCTCGCCTGGAACCGGTTGGCCACGTACTTCGTGGGTGACCTCGCCACCGTGCCGCCGGAGGACCGCAACATGGTCCGCTGGATGTTCCGGCAGCCGGCCACGGACACCCACTGGACCGACCCCGACCTGCTGCGCTTCACCCGCAGCTCGGTGGCCGACCTGCGCGCCGCGTACGGCCGCTACCCGCACGACCCGGGGCTTCGGCAGCTGGTCACCGAGCTGCTCGGCACCTCGCCCCGGTTCGCCGGGCTCTGGGCGGAGCACGACGTCGAGGAGCGCCGGCCGGTCGTCAAGCGGGTGCCGCACCCCGACCTCGGCCCGCTGGAGTTCGAGTGCCGGGTGCTGCACGTACCGGAGACCGACCAGCGCCTCATCGTCTACGTCCCCGAGCCCGGCTCGCCCACCCACACGGTGTTCCGCCGGCTCGCCGAGCGTGTCCGTTCCTGACCGCGGCGGCCGTCGCGCGGAGACGGCGGCTCAGGCGATCTTCTGGAGGGCGGCCGTGGCCAGCGGGGCGATCTTCGTGAGCAGCGCGGTCGTGGCGGCCAGGTCGCCGTTCCCACCCGCGGCGTCCACCTCCATGACGAAGTTGCCCCGGGTCAGGAGGAGCGTGCACTGGTGCCGGGTCGCATTGCCCTTCAGCCGCTCGCAGAACGTGATCACGTCCGGCCCGTTCGGCACCGGCGGCGGTGACGGCTGCACGATCGTCGACGTACGGCCGTCGCTCGGCACCTCGTACTGCTTGCACGTCTTGAGCACCGACCGCAGCTCGTCGGCGAGCTTGCGACCGGGCACCGTGAGGTAGCCGACGACGTACTGCCGGATCCAGATCGTCTCGCCGTCCCAGACCCGCTCCCGGTACGCGGTGCGCTTACGGTCCGACGGGAGGCTCGCCTGACACAGCGAGATCAGCTTCCACGCGTCGGTGTTCTCCTCGGTGTGGGCCGCCGTCTCCGGGTGGAAGGACGTGTCGAGCTGGAGCATCGCCCCGGTGACCCGGGTGCGCACCTCGGCCGTGGAGGTCGGCGCGGGCCGGGAAGGTGGCGGCGTGGGGGACGCGGATGCCGGCTCGGACCAGCGGGCAGCCTCGGCGGGCTCGCCCGGGCCGCAGCCCGCCGAGCCGATCAGGAGCAGCAACGACAGCAGGACGAGCGGGGCACGGCGGGGCGACATCGCGCGGGGCGGTCCTTTCATACCGGAGAGGGGGGCTCGTCGGCCCCCCTCTCAGTGCGCCGCCGCCGGCAGCCGCGTTACGTCAGGCCGGCACCCAGTCGAAGGTGTCCGGGTCGGCGCCCTGCCGGCCGGCCGGGCCCCGGTCGAGCTGCGTGATCCGCTCCATGGCCGCGTCGTCGAGCTCGAAGTCGAAGATCCGGAAGTTCTCCTCGATGCGTGCCGGGGTCACCGACTTCGGGAAGATGATGTCTCCACGCTGGACGTGCCAGCGGAGCACCACCTGGGCCGGCGTCCGCCCGACCTGCTCGGCGATGTCGGTGACCGTCGGGTCGCCGAGCACGTTGCCCTGCGCGATCGGTGACCAGGCCTCGGTGAGGATGTTGTTCTTGCGGCCGTACTCCCGCACCTCCTCGTTGCCGAAGTACGGGTGCACCTCGATCTGGTTGACCGCCGGCACGACGTCCGCCTCGGCGGACAGTCGCTCCAGATGCGGCACCTGGAAGTTCGACACGCCGATCGAGCGGGCCCGACCGTCCCGCTGGAACTCCTCCAGCGCCTTCCAGGTCGACACGAAGTCGCCGTCGTAGAGGGTGGGCAGCGGCCAGTGGATCAGGAACAGGTCGATGTAGTCCATCCCCAACGCCGCGAGCGTCCCGTCGAAGGCACGGCGGGCGTCGTCCGGCCGGTGGGCCGCGTTGCTCAGCTTGCTGGTCACGAAGATGTCACCCCGGTCCAGTCCGGAGGCGCGGACGGCCTCCCCGACCTCGGCCTCGTTGCCGTACATCTCCGCCGTGTCGATGTGCCGGTAGCCGACCTCCAGGGCCTTCCCGACCGCCTGCGCCGTATCCCTCGGCTCGACCTGGAAGACCCCGAAGCCGAGCTGCGGGATGGTGTTGCCGTCGTTCAGGCTGATGGTGGGAATCGTGTTTGCCACTGCGGCTCCTTCGCGCGTCGTTCGGGACGTCCGGGGCGAAAGGTGCTCTGCGCGCCACCGGACCTGCCAACCCTCTCCCATACCCTTCCCGGGGGCGGGTTCACGGACCGGCCGGCGGTGAGTTCGGCCACGGCGGCGCCGGGCGACACCGATGTGGCGCTCAGCCGGTCGTGTCGAACAGCACCCGCCACAGCCGTTGCGCGGGCGCCGGCACCGGCTCGGCGGGTGCCGGCTCCGCGTCGGCCAGCACCTCGGCGGCCAGCTGGGCGAACATCGCGGCGGCCGGATGCGCCGCCCGCTCCGGCCACGCCGCCGACGTACGCTTCGCCAGCGGCGCGCCCGCGATCGGACGCCAGGCGATCCGCGGCTCCCGGCGGGCCGTGGCCGCGGATTCCACGGCCACCCCGTTGCCCGCCAGCACCAACCCGAACAGGAACTCCGGGTTGCGGGCGGGCCGGACCCGCCCCGGCCGGAACCCGTGCCGCCGGCACACCGCCAGCAGGTGGTCGTGCCAGCCGGGGGCGGTGGCGCGCGGCGCGGTCACGAGGTCGAGCCCCGCGAGCGCCGCAAGGTCCACCTCCCGCTCCCGCGCGAGCGGCGAGGTCCGCGGCAGCAGCACCCCCAGCGGTACGTCGACCGCCGCGCCGAAGCGCAGACCGTCGTCCGGCACGGGGTGGTGCACGAGGCCCACGTCGAGCCGCCGCTCGGCCAACACCCGCAACTGCTCGCCGGTGGTCAGCTCGTGCAGCTCCACGTCCAGCCCCGGTGCCCGGTCGGCGAGCCGGTCCAGCAGCGCGCGCAGGGTCACGGCCGGCGTCTCCGGCGGTACGCCGGCGCGCAGGACGCCGAGGGCGCCCGCGCGTACCTGGTGCATGAGGTTGCGCAGCCGCCCCTCGGCGGCGAGCAGTTCCTCGGCCTCGCCGAGCAGCAGCTCGCCGGCGGTGGTGAGGCGTACCTGGCGACGGGAGCGGTCGAAGAGCTCCACTGCCAGCTCGCGCTCCAGTCGCTGGATGGACTGGCTCAGCGGCGGCTGGGCCATGCCGAGCTGCTCGGCGGCCCGCCCGAAGTGCAGCTCGCGGGCGACCACCACGAAGTGCCGCAGGTGTCGGAGCAGGTCCACCCGCCGGACCCTACGCCCGCCGGCCCGCCCGCCGGGCGGGCCGCCCGGTGGTTACCGTGCCGGAGTGGCAGTCAACGATCTCATCGAGGACATCTTCGGCCGGGCCGGCGTGAGCGCCAGCCTGCACGTCGTGGACATCGACGCGCCCGACCGGCCGGGAACGGGCGAGGTCGCCGTACGGGCCGACGAGCAGGTGGTGATCGCCTCGATCTTCAAGATCCTGCTGGTGCTGGAGTTCGCCCGGCAGGTCGCCGCCGGCCAGCTCGACCCCACCGAGCGGATCCTCGTCACCGCGGCCGACCGCCTCGGCGGCTGGGGGCTGGCCGGCTGCGCCGACGACGCCGAGGTGTCGCTGCGCGACCTCGCGTACTTCGCCATGTCGGTGAGCGACAACACGGCCGCCGACCTGCTGCTGCGCCGGGTCGGCCGGGACCTGCTGCCGATGCTCGCCGCCGAGCTGGGGCTCACCCGTACCCGTGTCGTGGGCGGCCCCCGGGAACTCGTCGAGGTGATGCTCGCCGACGTGGGCGCGCGTACCGAGGCCGACTTCGCCCGGATCTTCCCCACGCTGACGCCCGAGCGGGTGCGCGCCATGCGGGTTCTCGACCCGCACCAGACCACCTCCAGCACGGCCCGCGAGATCACCCGGCTGCTCGCCCTGATCTGGCGGGACGAGGCCGGTCCCGCCGAGGCCTGCCGGATGGTCCGTGACTTGATGGCCCGTCAGATCTTCTGGACCCGGCTCGCGGCCGGCTTCCCAGCGGGCGTACGGGTGGCCGGCAAGACCGGCACCCTGCCCGGGCTGCACCTGGAGGCCGGGGTCGCCGAGTATCCCGACGGCGGCCGGTACGGCATCGCCGTCTTCGCCCGCACCGACCAGCTCGCCACCCGCCGCATCGACGTGGACCTGGCCATGGGGGAGGCCGCCCGGGTGGCGGTCGAGGCGCTGCGCGCGAACTGACTTTCGACCGGCTGCGGCGGCGACGGCACCCGGAATGACCAGGCCCGATACGCGAAAGCATATCGACGGCCCCGCTGGTCGATCTTGGACGCGGCGGGAGGCGGGCTGGTTGGCTCGCACCGACCGATCGCCCAGTACGACGGGAGCACTTCCGCATGCCCAGTCTCGACCGACGCCGTTTCCTCCGCGACGCCGCCGCCACCACCGCCGTGGTGACCGCGGGCGGACTCGCCTCGACCGCGCTCGGCGCCCCGGCGCAGGCCGGCGCGCCGACGCAAGCCGCGCCGGCACCCGCCGGCACCCGCCGCAGCGGCCGGGTCAGCTTCCGCTGGTGGGGCACCGCCGGCTGGCGCGTCGACATCGGCGACCGCACCGTCCTGGTCGACCCCTTCCTCAGCCGCATCGACACCGGGCTGTTCAAGGGCGCCCTCAAGGAGTCCACCCCGCTCGAGGTCGACACCAGCGCCGTGGACGCGCGCGTCGACCGGGCCGAGACGGTGCTCGTCACGCACACCCACTGGGACCACTTCATGGACGTCCCGTACATCGCGGAGCGCACCGGAGCCCGCGTGTTCGGCACGCTGACCGCGTACCACCTCGGTCTCGCGTACGGGGTGCCGTCCGCGCAGCTCAGCGCGGTCAAGGGTGGCGAGGTGATGGACTTCGGCGACTACACCGTCGAGGTGGTCGCCTCGCTGCACAGCCGCAACAAGTCGTACGCGGTGGCCTTCCCCGGCGTGCGGGTGGACCCGCCCGCGAAGCCGGCCACCATCGCCGACCTTCCCGAGGGCGACACGCTGAACTACGTGCTGCGGATTCCCGGCGGCCCGTCGGTGTTCTTCATGGGCGCCAGCGACTTCGCCGAGCGCAACCTCACCGGGATCTCGCCCGACGTCGCCATGGTGGCGCTGAACAGCACGAACGTCACCGCCGACTACGTGCCGCGGCTGATGGCGGCGCTCAATTACCCGAAGGTCGTCGTGCCGGTGCACTTCGACAACTTCGAAATCGAGCTGCGCAACCCGCCCACCGTGGCGCCGGCCGACCGGACGCAGCTCGACAAGCTGGTCGCGGCGGTGCGGGAGTCGTCGCCGCGCAGCCGGGTGCTCGTGCCCGAGTACGACACCGCGTACCACTTCTGACCGGGGTCGGCGGGTGGTCGCCGTGCGGCGGCCACCCGCCGGATCAGGCGGACAGGTCGGCCAGGGCCCGCACCGACTTCCAGTTCCGGGTGGTCGACACCACCCCGAGCTTCTTCTCCAGATACGCGTTGCTGAACTTCGACCGCCCGTACCCGTCGGGGTGGTGCAGGTAGACCTCCCGGCCGGTCACCGTGAACGCGGCCGTCTCGCCGCCGGGCACGGTGAGCGCCGCCACCCGGCTCGGCTCGGGCGCGGTGGCGAGGAACGCGACAAGCAGCTTCGTGGGGTCGTCCTCCCGATCGGCGTACGGGTTGCCGCCGGCGAGCGCGGCCATCTCCCGGGCGCTGCGCACCAGCACCGGCACGGTCAGGCCCAGCTCGTCGGCGATGGCGCGCGCGATGCCGGCGGCCAGGCGCTCGGCGTCACGCACGCCGCTTCCGAAGACCACGTTGCCGCTCTGCAGGTACGTCCGGACGTCCTCGTGACCGAGGGCCGTGACAATCCGCCGCAGGTCGGCCATCGCGATCCGGGCGGTGGTGCCCACGTTGACGCCCCGCAGCAGGGCGACGTACCGGGTCATGCGTCCTCCCTCCGCGCCGGGCCCACCAGGCCCGTCTCGTACGCCACGATGACGAGTTGCGCCCGGTCCCGCACGGCCAGCTTGGTCAGCAGCCGCCCGACGTGCGTCTTCACGGTGGCAAGACTGAGGTGCAGGTGGGCGGCGAGCTCCGCGTTGGACAACCCCCGCGCGACGAGCGCCAGCACCTCCCGCTCCCGCTCGGTCACGCCGTCGAGGCGGCGCGGCAGCCGCCGGGCCGGCTCCGGCCGCCGGACGAACTCGTCGATCAGCCGCCGCGTCACCGTGGGGGCGAGCAGGCCCTCGCCCGTCGCCACCACCCGGATGCCGGCCAGCAACTCGGCCGGCGGAGTGTCCTTGAGCAGGAAGCCGCTCGCCCCGGCCCGCAGGGCGCCGTAGACGTACTCGTCCAGGTCGAACGTGGTGAGGATGAGCACCCGGACGCCCGCCGTCGCCGGATCGCCGCAGATCCGCCGGGTGGCCTCGATGCCGTCCATCTCCGGCATCCGGACGTCCATCAGAACGACGTCCGGCCGGTGTCGGGCGGCCAGGGCGACCGCCTCCACGCCGGTGCCCGCCTCCGCGACCGTCGTGCAGTCGGGCGCCAGGTCGACCAGCAGCCGGAAGCTGCCGCGCAGCAGCGCCTGGTCGTCGGCGATGAGCACCCGGATCACGCGACCACCCGGTAGGGCAGGCGGGCGGCGACCGCGAAACCGCCGCCGGCGCGGGGACCGGCCGAGAACTCGCCACCGTGCAGCGCCACGCGCTCCCGCATGCCGGCGAGCCCGTGGCCCTCCACATCGGAGCGGACCGGCCGCCGCCCGTCGTCGGTGACCTCGACGCGCACCTCCCCGGCGGCCACGGTGACCGTGGCGCGGCAGGCGGCCGGTGCGGCGTGCTTCACCACGTTGGTCACCGCCTCCTGCACGATCCGGTACACCGCGAGGCCCACCGACTCGGGCACGACGCCGACGTCCGGTACGTCCCGCCGGACGTCCACCTGGACGTCCACCCCGCCGATCGCCGCGCGATCGGCGAGCCCGGACAACTCGGTGAGGCCGGGCGCCGGGGCGTACGGATTGCCCTCGCGCAGCGCGCCGAGCACCCGGCGGATGTCGGTCAATGCGGTCCGGCCCGTCTCCTCGATGACCCGCAGCGCGTCCCGGGCCTCGCCCGGGTCGGCCTCGGCCACGTGGTTGGCGACGGCCGCCTTCACCACGATCAGGCTCATCGTGTGGGCCACCACGTCGTGCAGCTCCCGGGCGACCCGCAGCCGCTCCTCGGTGGCGGCCTGGCGTACCAGGTGCTCGCTCTGCCGGGCGGCGAGGGCACGCCGTTCCCGGACGGACCAGCCGAGCAACCACGCCGGCGTGATCATGACGGCAGCGTAGCCGACCGCGCCCGTCCGCGTCCACAGGTCGCCGGCCGTCGACGCCAACGCCACGCTCACCACCACGAGGCACGCCGCCGCGCAGGCCAGCGACCAACGGGCGGGCGTGACGAGGGCCAGGGTGTAGAAGGCGAGACCGATGGCGACCGCCGGCGCGGCGGCCGCGAAGTTCGGGATCACGCCGGTCGTCAGCGCGACGGCGGCCGACACGCTCACCGCGACGGCCACCGCCACCGGCCACCGGCGCCGGGCCGCCACCGGCATCCCGATGACCAGCCCGGTGACCACCGACAGCCACACCGGTTCGCGGACGCCGCCGTGCAGCGGCGACTCCAGCGCCGCGTACGCGGTGAGCGCCGCGCCGAGCACCAGGGCCAGCACACCGTCCACGACGTACAGATCCACCGGCCGCAGCCGGCGGGTCAGGAGATGAGGGCCCATGGTCAGACGGTAACGCCGCGCCGGGCCGGGGGCATCGACCCGCGGGCGGTCATCCTGCGGGATGACAATCGGCGCCTCCGGTGCTCCGGCTCATCCCCGGGCATGGCGGCGAAGTGCCGGCCCCGGCACGACGCGCCGTGCCCTCCCCGCCCGGCACGGTGGCAGCATGACGACACACACGGTGACGCTGACCGAGGTCCGGGCGGTGTACGGGTCCGGAAGCCGGCGGGTGACGGCGCTCGACGGCGTGACGACAGCCTTCGCGAGCGGCACGTTCACGGCGGTCATGGGCCCCTCGGGGTCGGGGAAGTCGACGCTGCTGCACTGCGCGGCCGGGCTGGACCGGCCGGCCGAGGGGAGCGTGACCGTCGACGGCATCCGCCTCGACGAGCTGGGCGAGAACGCGCTGACCCGGCTGCGCCGCGACCGCATCGGCTTCGTGTTCCAGGCGTTCAACCTCATCTCCACGCTGACCGCCGCCCAGAACGTCGAGCTGCCGTTGCGCCTGGCCGGCCGGCGTCCCGCGGCCTCCGAGGTCACGGCCGCGCTCGCCGCCGTCGGGCTCGCCGAACGGGCGGGACACCGGCCGGGCGAGCTCTCCGGCGGCGAACAGCAGCGGGTCGCCATCGCCCGGGCGCTGGTCACCCGACCGGCGGTGGTCTTCGCCGACGAACCCACCGGCGCGCTGGACAGCGCCGCGTCCGGTCTCGTGCTGCGGCTGCTGCGAAGCCTGGTCGACGACCACGGGCAGACCGTCGTGATGGTGACGCACGACCCGGTGGCCGCCGCCCACGCCGACCGGATCCTCCTGCTCGCCGACGGGCGCCTCGTCGACGAGGTGACCGGCCCGTTCACCCCGGCGGCGGTCGCCGCCCGGATCACCGACCTGACGCTGGAGCCGTCGTGCTGACCGTCCGGCGGTCCGCCGGCGCCTTCATGGCCGTCGCCGTCGGGGTGACGCTCGTGGCCGCGGCCACCCTGCTCCTGGCGTCCGGACGACCGCAGGTGCCGGACCGGCTCGCGCACGCCGCCGTCGTCGTGGCCAGCCCCGAGGCGGGCAGCCCCGCGGACCCGTTTCCGCCCGCACGTCCCTGGTCCGCCGCGACGGCGGCCGACCTGTCCGCGCGGCTCGCCGCGCTCCCCGGCGTCACCGCGGCCGTGCCGGACCGGGCCTTCTACGCCCAACCCCTCGTCGGGGGCCGTCCTTCTTCGACCCACGGGCAGCGGCAGGACGCGCACGAGGGGCACGGCTGGTCCAGCGCCCGGCTGGGCGGCCTGCGCCTGACGGCGGGTACGCCGCCTCGGCGCCCCGGCGAGGTGGTCGTCGACGCCGCGCTCGGCCTTCGGCCCGGCGCCCCGGTCACCCTCCTGACCGCCACCGGCCCGCAGCCGTACACGGTCAGTGGCCTGCTCGACGCTCCCGGCGTGCACGTCGCGGACGGGGTCGCCGCCGCCCTCGCGCCCGGTGTGCAGGCCATCGGCCTGCTCCTGGATCCGGGGGCCGAGCCGGAGGCGGTGGCCGACGCCGCTCGCGAGGTCGTCGGCCGCGACGGCCGGGTGCTCACCGGCGACGGGCGCGGCGTGCTGGAGCCCCGGGGCGACGCCCGCACCCGGTGGATCGGCCTCCAGGTGCTCACCGGCACCGCGGCCCTGGCCGGCTTCGTCACGATCTTCGTGGTCGCCGCGACCTTCGCGTACCTGGTGGCGCAGCGTCGCCGGGAGCTGGGACTGTTGCGCGCCGTGGGCGCCACCCCGCGGCAGGTCCGCCGCATGCTGTACGGGCACGCCGTGGTCGTGGGCGCCGCCGGAGCGCTCGCCGGCCTGCTGGCCGGAGCGGTGCTCGCCCCGGTCGTGGGACGGCTGCTCGTGGACGCCGGTTTCGAGCCGGCGACCTTCCGCGTCCGGTACACCCTCTGGCCGGTGGCGGTCTCCCTCGCGGCCGGGCCCCTGGTCGCGGTGGTGGCGGTCTGGTCGGCGGCGCGGCGGGCGGCGCGGGTGCGGCCGCTCGAGGCGTTGCGTGAGGCGGCCGTCGAGCAGCGGCCGATAGGGTGGCGGCGCGCCGTGACCGGCGGCCTCCTCGTCGCGGCCGGTGCGGCCTTCGGGCTCGCGACCGCGGCCGCCGAGGACGCGCAGGACGGCGCGGGCTACGCGCTCTGGGCCGTGATGGGCCTGGTCACCGGCGCGGCCGTGCTCGCACCGGCGTTCGTCGGCCCGGTGGTGGGCCTGCTCTGCCCGCCGTCGCGGCGGGGTGGCGCCATCCGGCTGCTCGTCCGGGCCGGAGCGTCGACGGCGGCCCGCCGGACCGCGTCGACCGCCGCGCCGGTCCTGCTCACGGTCGCCTTCGCGGTGCTGGTGTCCGGGATGGTCCGCACCTCCACCGCGGTGTACGCGGCGGGCCGGTCGAGCGCCGTGAACGCCGGCTGGGTCGTCCTTCCGGATCGGGCGCCCGGCCTCTCCGACGCGGCCGTCGCGGCGACCTCCGGCGCCGCCCTGCTGCCCACGACGGTGTACGACACCGACGAGACGCCGGGGACGCCGATCCGACCGCTGACCGCGCTCGGCATCGACCCGGCGGCGTTCACCGCGGCGAACCGGGCCCTCACCGTGCTCGCCGGATCGCTGGCCGACCTGCGCGGCCCGGACACCGTGGTGGTCCCCGCCCGAGCCGCGCCGGGCGGCGGGCTGCCCGCCGAGCCGTACCCGGTGGTCTTCGCCGACGGGGAACGGGTGGGGCTGCGCGTCGTGGCGGTGGTGACCGACGACTCGTTCCCGGGAGACCTGCTCCTGCCGCGAGCGGTCGTACGCGCCCACGACCCGTCGGCGCTGACCTCCGTGGTCTACCTGCGGGACCCGGTCGATCCGCCGGTCGGGGCGCGGATCGTCGACGTCGCCACCTGGGCCGCCGAGGCGGACCAGGCGGAGGACCGGCTGGTGTGGCTGGCCACCCTGCTGCTCATCGGGGTGACGGCCGGCTACGGGGGCATCGCCGTGGTCAACACGCTGCTCATGGCCGCCGCGGGCCGAGCCGCCGACCTGCGGCTGATCCGGCTGGCCGGCGCGACCCGTCGGCAGGTCGTCCGGCTGGTCGCGGCGGAGGCGGCGCTCGCGGTGCTGATCGGCGCGCTGCTCGGTGGGGCCGTGGCGCTCGCCGGCCTGGTGAGCATCCGTGCCGGCCTCTCCCAACAGGTCGGCGCGCCGGTCGACCTCGTGGTGCCGTGGTCGGTGGTCGCCGGCGTGGTCGGCCTGTGCCTGCTGCTGGCGCTCGCGGGAAGCATGGTCCCGACGTTGCGGTCGCTTCGCGGGGCGGCCGCAACGGAGGTCACCGCATGACCGTTCGTGACGCAGATGTAACCGGACGGTCCCTCGCAGTTCATCGTCCGAAGTGGTCTGCTCGTGGGGTGAAGCCGCAGGTCAGGGGCGGTTCAAGTGCAGCGCCACCCGGCCTGTGAACGTTACATCTCCATCTTTTGATCGATGACCGGGCGGCCCGATCCGCCCGGTCCTCACCGCAGGAGGCAGCTGCGTGCGAATGAGACGACCCAGCCGGATCGCGGCCGCGGTGGCGGGCGCGACCGCGCTCGCCTTCACCGTGTCCGCCCCGGCGCAGGCGCACGACCACGAGAACCTTCCCGGCGAGCCGACGATCACGCTGCCGATCAACGACAGCGCGGCGGGCGGGACGTACGACCAGGACTTCACCCGGGTGTACGCCAACACCACCCCCGACGGCACGCCCGTCTACATCTACGTGCCGGTCGGCACCCCGCTGGACGGCTCGGCGCCGGCCGGCGTGGCGAGCCTCGACCCGCAGTTCGACCACAACCCGGGCGACGAGTTCACTCCCTGCGCCACGGCCACCGCGGCGCAGTTCGCCCTCACCCAGGCGCAGATCAACTACGTGGGCGACAAGCTCGCCAACCAGATTGTCGCCGTGGACGAGGAGCACTTCGGCCTCATGGACGCGGCCGACCCGGACGAGCCGGCCAGCGACTCCCTGGTGATGGTGCTCTACAACATCCAGGACGAGGCGTACTACGACTGCGCCGTCACCTCGTACACGGCGGGCTACTTCGCCCCGGACTTCATCGACAGCAACGGGATGAACGTCATCGTCGTGGACGCCCTGGACTGGGCCAACCGCGTCGGGCCGGACGACGCCCCGTGGCGTGACGACGACCCCGCCAACGACCGTCCCGAGTTGTACGAGGGCACGGTCGCCCACGAGTTGGAGCACCTGCTGCACAACTACAGCGACCCGGGCGAGCTGTCCTGGGTCGACGAGGGGCTGGCCGACTTCGCCATCTTCCTCAACGGCCTGGACGCCGGCGGTTCGCACCTGTCCAACCAGCAGGTCTTCTACGAGGAGACGTCACTGACCCGCTGGGGCGGGACGCTGGCCAACTACGGCGCCGCGTTCACCTACTTCCAGTACCTCTGGGAGCAGGCGGGCGGCAACGGCGACGGCACCTTCACCCCGGACAAGCAGTACGACGGCACGGCCGGTGACCTGCTCATCAAGACGATCTTCGAGGAGCAGGCCGACGGCATGGCCGGCGTGCAGAACGCCATCAACACGTTCAACGCGGCGACCGGCGCGCACCTGCGCAGCGCCGAGGAGCTGTTCCGGGACTGGTCGGTGGCCGTCTACCTGGACGACGAGGACTCCCCGGTCTACGACATCAAGGCGTTCGACTTCGGCGACCCGGCCGACACGTCCTGGACCATCGACATCGCCGACGACGTCTACTGGAGCGGCCGCGGCAGCTACCAGGGCGCCACGCCGGAGGCCAAATGGGCGCGGCTCAAGAACCGGCCCGACACCACCGCCGTGCCCTTCGGCCTGTCAGTGGAGCGGTTCCGCAACCCCGGCCCGACCGTCGCGGTCGCCTTCGACGGTGACGACGAGACGGTGATCGCCCCGCACACCGGCACCACCCACTGGTACGCGGGCTACGAGAGCCAGTCCGACAACATCCTCGACGTCGCCACCTCCGGCACCGTCTCCTCGCTGGACTTCTGGAGTTGGAACTTCATCGAGGAGGGCTGGGACTACGGCTTCGTCGAGGCCCTGGTCGGTGGCCAGTGGGTCACCGTCCCGCTGCGCAACGACGCCGGGCAGGTCGTCACCACCGACGACAACCCGCACGGCAACAACGAGGAGGGCAACGGCCTGACCGGCACCTCCGGCGGCGAGTACTTCGTCGACGACCCGGTCTACGTGCACCTGACCGCCGACCTGCCGGCCGGCGCCACGGACGTCCGGTTCCGCTACTCCACCGACGCCGCCTACCTGGACACCGGCTGGTTCGTCGACGACGTGCTGGTCAACGGGGCCGCCGCGCCCCTGTCCTCGCCGGCCGGCGACTGGTTCACCACCACCGGCACCCAGGACAACAACTGGACGGTCCAGGTGGTTTCACACTGCGACCTCACGCCGGGCACCACCTCGGCCGGAGAGACCAGCGACGGCGCGGGCAACTGGGTCTACCGCTTCACCGGCGACGAGTTCACCGCCAGCGGTTTGAAGACCAGGTGCGCCAACGGCAACCAGGACGACTTCGCCGTCCTGATCTCCAACCTGCCGACCGGCGACCTCACCTTCCTGGACGCCGACTACACGTTCCAGGTCCGCAACACCGGCAACGGCAGATAACCCGCCGACCTTGCCCGACGGCGGGCCCGCACCAGAATCCGGTGCGGGCCCGCTCGCCGTCCCCGGCCGCCACAGGGTCGCCCCGGGACGGTGGCGCGGTTACGGTTGCCCGCATGCGACACGCACGCACCGTCGGGCTGCTCCTCGCGGGCGCCGCCGCCACGCTGTGGGCGGTCAACATGACCGTGCTGCAACCTCTGACCGAGCCGGTCGGTCCCTGGTCGGAGTCGCTGCCTGGCAACAACTCGTACTGGGCCCGTGACCTGCGGTTCGCCACGATAGTCGCGGTCGTCCTCGGTCTGCTCCTCGCGGGCCGGGGCGACCGGCGGTGGGTCCCGCCGGCCGTGCTGCTCGGCGGGGCGTGGGTCGCCGCCGACCTGCTGGTCGACCGGGCCGACCCGTACGGCGCCGGGACGGCCGTGCTGCTCGCCGCCGGTGGCTGCCTGGTGGTGGCCGCGGTCGCCGTGTTCCTCGTACGCCGGGGACGCGGCGTTTCCGCACCCGCCGGCGGCCAGCGGCTGCTGACGGCGGTGGCCTGCATCGCCGGGGTGCTGGCCCTGGTGGCCGCCACCATCGAGTCGCCCACGGACCGGGAGCGGGAGCTGAACCCGGGCGCCTTCGCCACCGGCGCGCTGCTGGTCGTGGTGGCCGTGGCCGCGGCGCTGGCCGCGGCGCCGGCCGTGACACCGGTACGGTGGTCGCTGGCCGCGGTGGTGGGCGCGGCCGCCCTGGTCGGCGTCGGGTTGACGCGCGCCGCGCCGCCCGGCAACCGGCTGCTGCCGCAGCTCGTCCTCGGCGCGGTCCTGCTCACCGGGGTTACGCTGCTCGCCTGGGAGTGGCCGAACGGGCGCCCCGACTGGGGCCGGCACGGGCTGGCCGCCGTCGCGGCGCTGCTCGGCCCGACGGCCATGACGATCTTCGGCGTAATCGTGACGATGACCCTGCGGATCGGCGCGCCGTTCACGGCGCTGGCCGGCAACAGCCCCATCAACACCGCCGACTCCGACATCCTGCTGTCCCTGGTGGGGCTGCTCGCCGGCCTCGGCATGGCGCTGCTGCTCGCCGGGCCGTGGGCGATCCAGCCGGATCGCGCTCCGGCCGCCGCGGCGCCGACCCGGCCGGCCAACCCCGCCCGTTAGCGGTCGACGGGGGTGGAGCGGCCCCGGCGGTCGGCGAGCGCGGAACGGCGGTAGCCGTAGAAGGCGTAGATCAGCACGCCGATCAGGAACCAGACGGCGAACCGCAGCCAGGTGACCCGGTCCAGGTAGGTGATCAGCCAGAGCGAGAAGAGCGCGCCGACGGCCGGCACCACGGGCATGCCCGGCAGACGGAACGTCCGTGGCGCGTCGGGGCGGCGGTAGCGCAGCACGATCACGGCGACGCAGACCACCACGAACGCGAGCAGGATGCCGATGTTGGTGAGTTCGGCGGCCTCCCGGATGGGCAGGAACCCCGCGATCACCGCCGACGCCACGCCGACGATCCAGGTCACCCGGGTCGGCACCCGGCGCACCGGGTGCAGCTTGCCGAACCAGGCGGGCAGCAGGCCGTCACGGCTCATCGAGAACCAGACCCGGGTCACCCCGAGCATGAACGTGAACATCACGGTCAGGATGCCGATGATGGCGCCGACGGCGATGACGCTGGCGAGCCCGGAGAGCCCCACCGACGCGAACGCCGAGGAGAACCCGCTCTCCGCGTCGATCTGGCGGTAGTTCTGCATGCCGGTGAGCACCAGCGTGGCCAGCACGTAGAGGACCATCGAGATGGCCAGGGAATAGATGATGGCCTTCGGCATGTGCCGGCGGGCGTCGCGGGACTCCTCCGCCGCCGTGCTCATGGCGTCGTAGCCGAAGACCGCGAAGAAGACGGTGGCCGCGCCGGTGAACGCCCCGCCGAGCCCGAACGGGAAGAACGGCGAGTAGTTGGCCGTCTTGATGTGGAAGAAGCCCACCACGACGACGAGCAGCACCACGGCCACCTTGACCCCGACCACGACGGTCTCGAACCGCGCGGCGGTCCGGATGCCCTGGGTCAGCAGGAACGCGATGAGCAGGCACAGCACCACGGCGAAGAGGTCGACCACGTGACCGTCACCGGTGCCGGGGGCGCCGAGCATCCAGGCCGGCAGGTGCCCGCCGAGTTCGCCGACCAGGAACGTGAAGTAGCCGGAGATGCCGATCGCGACCACCGCCACGATCGCCGTGTACTCCAGCAGCAGGTCCCAGCCGATGAACCAGCCCACGGCCTCACCGAGCACCGCGTACCCGTAGGTGTAGGCGGAACCGGCCTTTGGGATCATCCCGGCGAACTCGGCGTACGACAGGGCGGCGGCGGCGCTGGCCAGACCGGCCACGAGGAACGACACGAGCACGGCCGGGCCGGCCGTCTCGTTGGCCACCGCGCCCGCCAGCGCGAAGATGCCGGCGCCGATGATGCCGCCCACCCCGATGGCGGTGAGCTGCCACAGGCCGAGCGACCGGGACAGCCCCTGCCGGGTCTCGTCGTCGATCTCCTCCACCGACTTGCGGCGGAAGATGCCGCTGCCCCCGCCGATGGCGTTCCCCCTGGAGGTCATCGCCGTCCTCCTCCCCGTCGGAGTCGCGATCCGTGCGAACTAGCCGATGCCCGGGCGGACGACTCTCCAAACGAGACACCGAGCGCCGCTATCGGCGCTCGGCGTCGGGGCGGGCGGGAGCCGGACGGTCGGCGGGAGGAAGGACCGCCCGCCCGGTGAGCCGCCAGTACTGCCGGCCGTCCTCGTCCCGCACCACCACTCCGATCCGGCCGAGTTCCCGGCGCAGCTCCCGGACGTCGTCACGGCGGTCCTTCCCGATCGCCCGCTCGCGGGCCCGCAGCAGCGCGTCCGCCCCCTCGGGCAGCCCGGGCAGCCCGTCCACCCACAGCCGGTACGCGGCCCGGTACGGATCCTCCTCGGCCCACGGCCAGCCGTGCTCCCGGAACACCGACCGCAGACGGTCCCGGCTCAGGTCCGAGGTCTCCCGGACCAGTTCGCCGCCGTCGGTGTCAAGCAGCACCAGACTCCTGCCGTCGACGAGGACGCCCCGGACGTCGTGCCGGGGCACCTCGCGGGTCCGGCCGTCGCGCCGCAGGCGGACCCGCTGCCCGTCGACGGTCACGGTGAGCCGCTCGGCGGTGCCCGCGCCGGCGAGCAGCAGCCCGGCCACCACCCCCACGAGCGCGGCGCCGACCGTCACCTGCGGCTGCGGCAGCCGGGACAGCGCCTCGAACAGGCCCTTGAGCGGCACCCACGGCAGGTCGGAGATCGCGCCCGCCCCCACGGCGAGCAGCGCGCCGGCCCCGGCGCCGAGCAGGGGAAACCCGCCCCACATCACGACGAGGTCGGTCACGGCGCCGCCGACCCTCGTGCCGGAGCCGCCGGCCATGGTCAGGCCACCTCGCGGCGAAGCGTCCGGACGAGCCCGGCGGCCAGGGGCACGGCCAGCCAGACCAGCAGCGACACCGCCACGCGGCTCCACTGCTCGCCGGTCAGAGAGCCGTTGAACAGCGGCTCCATGGTGCGGCCGGTGTCCAGCCAGCCGGCCGGCCCACGCAGCGCCGGCACCAGCTCGCCGACGACCGACCAGACGGTGGGCAGCAGCAGGTAGGTCACGATGGCCAGCGGGGTGTTGAGCAGAAGCAGGCCGAAGGCGGCGCCCATGAGCACGTTGGCGACCTGGAACACCACCGCGTTCAGCAGCAGGTTCCCTTCGAACTCCCAGCGCCCCGCGCCGCCGGTCGCGCCCGCGATCAGCGTGCCGGCCGCGGCCACCGCGAGGCTGACCGCCACCGAGGCGAGCGCGGCCACCACCACGGCGAGGAGCTTCGCGACGACGACCCGCTCCCGGCGGGGCACCAGCGCGTACGTGACGAGCGCGGTCCGTTGCGACCACTCGGCGGTGATGGAGAGGATCCCCAGCACGGGCAGCAGCACCCCCACCGGCAGCAGCGACGGCACGAAGAACGAGGCGTACGTCTGGTCGGCGTCCTTGGCGAAGGCGAGCTGGAGGGTGACGATGACGGCGACGACCAGCCCGATGGTGATCAGCAACCAGAGCCCGGCCCGGGTGTCCGTGAGCTTGCGCAGCTCCACCGTCGTCAGGCGGAACAGGGACGGCCGCCGTACGCCCGGCCGCTGGTCGGGCGCGACGGGGCGCGCGGTGGGTGCGGTCGTGGCGGTCACTTGCCGGCCTCCCTGGTCGACTCGGCGGCGGTGAGGGAGAGGAAGAGCTGCTCCAGCCCGCCGTCGGCCGGGCGCAGCTCGGTGAGGACGACGCCGGCGTCGGCGGCGGCCTGGCCGACCGTCTCGCTGTCGGCGCGGGCCACCAGACCGTCGGTCGTCTCGCGCGCGGCGACGCCGGCGGCGTCCAGGGCGCGGCGCAGCGCGGCGCCGTCGCGGGCGCGCACCAGCGTGCCGCCACCGGCGAGCAGTTCCGCCTTGTCGCCCTGGGCCACGATCCGGCCGCCCCCGATGACCACCAGCCGGTCCGCGACCGCCTCCACCTCGCGCAGCAGGTGGGAGGAGAGCAGCACGGTGCCACCCCGGTCGGCGAAGTCGCGCAGCAGCCCGCGCATCCAGAAGATCCCCTCCGGGTCGAGCCCGTTGGCCGGCTCGTCGAGGATCAGCACCCGCGGGTCGCCGAGCAGCGCGAGCGCCAGACCGAGCCGTTGCCGCATGCCCAACGAGTACGCGCGGACCCGCCGCCGCGCCGCCGCGCCGTCCAACCCCACGAGGTCGAGCTTCTCGCCCACCTCGCGCCGGTCGAGCCCCATCGTGTACGCGGCGACGGCCAGCGCCTCCCGGCCGGTCCGCCCGGCGTGCTGGGCCGACGCGTCCAGCAGGACACCGACCTCCCGCCCCGGGTTGGGCAGCTCCCGGTAGGTCCGACCGCTGACGCTGGCCCGGCCCGCCGTGGGCGGGGTCAGCCCGCAGATCATCCGCAGGGTGGTGGACTTGCCGGCGCCGTTCGGCCCCAGGAACCCGGTCACCGTGCCGGGCTCGCAGGAGAAGGACACGTCGTCGACGGCCTGGTGCCGGCCGTACCGCTTGCTCAGGTTCTCCACACCGATCATGCGCTGAGCCTGCTCCCGCCGCCCGGCCGTCCACAGCGGCCGGCGGTCGGCCGTCGCACCGACCTTGGTCGAGGCGGGGTCTCGACTTTGGTAGCTGGCTGCCGCCCGCCGCCGCTGCCTAGCATGGGCGCGTGACCAGCGCCGTCGTGCCGGACCACCCCTGGCTGCTGCCCGGGGCGCTCGCCGTGCCGGCCGACCGGGCCCGATCGCACCCGAGACGCACGACCCGGGACTGGATCGTGGACGGCGTCGCCTTCCTGATCTCCCTCTTCTGGGTGCTGGTGGTGACGCTGGACGCGGCCACCCCGGATCCGGAGATCGCGGCTCCGCCGCCGTACGACTGGATGATCGCGGCCGACGCGCTGGTCGGCCTGGTCTGCTGCGGGCTGTTGTGGCTCCGCCGGCGCTGGCCGCTCGGGCTCGCGCTCGCGACGCTGCCGCTCACCGCATTCTCGATGGCCGGGGCGGCGCCGCTGCTGATCATCTACTTCACGGCCATCGTGCACCGGCGTACGGCGATCGCGCTGGCGCTCACCGCGGCCGGTCTCGTCACCAACTTCCTCTTCGCCTACCTGCGGCCCGAGCCGGACGTGCCGTACTGGGTGTCGACGGTGTGGGGCGTGGTGCTCAGCCTCACGGTGCTGGCGTGGGGCATGTTCGTCCGGGCGCGCCGGCAGCTCGTGGTGTCGCTGCGGGAACGCGCCGAGCGTGCCGAGGCGGAGCAGCAGTTGCGGGTGGCGCAGGCGCGCCAGTTGGAGCGCACCCGGATCGCCCGGGAGATGCACGACGTGCTCGCGCACCGGATCTCGCTGCTCAGCCTGCACGCGGGCGCGCTCGAGTTCCGTCCCGACGCCCCGCCCGAGGAGGTGGCGAAGGCAGCCGGGGTCATCCGCGGCAGCGCGCACGCCGCCCTCCAGGACCTGCGCGAGGTGATCGGTGTGCTCCGGGCGGAAGCCGGCGCCGAGGAGGACCCCGAGCGCCCCCAACCCACCCTCGCCGACCTGCCCGCCCTGATCGAGGAGTCCCGCGCCGCCGGGGTCCGGGTCAACGCCAGCGACCTGGTGGCCGCCCCCGAGTCGGTTCCCGCGGCGGTGGGGCGCAGCGCGTACCGGATCGTGCAGGAGGGGCTGACCAACGCCCGCAAGCACGCTCCCGGCGCGGTGGTGACCGTCGGCGTGGCGGGCGGCCCGGGCGCGGGGCTGACCGTCGAGATCCGCAACCGGTGGCCGGTCGGCGGTACGGCCGAGGCGCAGATCCCCGGGGCCGGCACCGGCCTGGTCGGGATCACGGAGCGGGTCACGCTGGCCGGTGGCCGGCTGGAGCACGGGCGGGACGACGCGGGCGACTTCCGGCTGGCCGCGTGGCTGCCGTGGCCGGCGTGACGGGCCCGGGCGGGCCGGAGCCGAGCCCGGCCGGCGCCGCGGGTCGGCCGTCGGGCGGCGAGCCGGTGCGGGTGCTCGTCGTCGACGACGATGCGCTGGTGCGGGCCGGGCTGTCGATGATCCTGGGCGGCGTGCCGGACCTGCGGGTGGTGGGGGAGGCCGCCGACGGCGCCGAGGTCCCGGCCGCGGTCGCCGCCGGCCGGCCGGACGTGGTGCTCATGGACGTCCGGATGCCCCGCCTCGACGGGCTGGCCGCCACCGAGGCCCTGCGCGCGCTGCCGGATCCCCCCGAGGTGCTGGTGCTGACCACCTTCCACGCCGACGAGCAGGTGCTCCGGGCGCTGCGCGCCGGCGCGGCGGGCTTCCTGCTCAAGGACACTCCGCCCGCCGAGATCGTGCAGGCCGTGCGGCGCGTGGCGGCCGGGGAGGCGACCCTGTCGCCGGCGGTCACCCGCACGCTCATCGCGCACGTCACCGGTGTCGCGCCGACGGCCGGCGGGCCGGACCCGCGGCGGGAGCGCGCGCTGCGGCAACTCGACGGGCTGAGCGAGCGGGAGCGGGAGGTCGCCGTCGCGCTGGGCCGGGGCCGCACCAACGCGGAGATCGCGGGCGAGCTGCACATGAGCGTGGCGACCGTGAAGGCGTACGTCTCCCGGCTGCTGACCCGCCTCGACCTCAACAACCGGGTGCAGGTCGCCCTGCTCGTGCACGACGCCGGCCTGGTGTGAGCCCGGTCTTTGCCAGTATCGGGATGTGGGCTGCTTCGTAGGACGCGGGCGCGAACTCGCCCGGCTCGACGACCTGCTGGGCCGGGTGGGCCGCGACGGCGGGGTGGAGCGTCCGGGCCGTGCGCTGCTCGTCCGCGGCCGTCCCCAGGTGGGCAAGTCGCGGTTGGTGGCGGAGTTCGTCGAGCGGGCGGGTGTCCCGCACCTGTTCTTCAGCGCCGTCCCGCAACCCACCCCGGCGGCCGACCTCACGCGGTTCGTCGAGGCGGCGGCCACCTCGACCCTCCCCGGGGCGTCCCTGTTCGAGGCGCGGGTCCCGCGTACCTGGGACGCCGCGCTCACAGTGCTCGGCGCGGCCCTCCCCGCGGACCGGCCCGGCGTCGTCGTCCTGGACGGGCTGCCCCATCTCGTGGCCGCGGATCCCGGCTTCGAGGCGACGCTGGGCAGCGTGTTCGACCGGGACCTGTCCCGACGGCCGGTCCTTCTCATCGGCATCGGCTCGGACCTGGCCGCCATGGAGGCGCTGACCGGCGAGGGCCGGCCGCTCCAGCACCGCGCCGACGAGATGGTCCTCCCGCCGCTGAGCCCCGCCGACGTCGCGGACCTGCTCGACCTTCCGGCCGCGGAGGCCCTCGACGCCTATCTCGTCTGCGGTGGCCTGCCCCTGATCGTCGACGAGTGGCCGGCCGGCGCCGCGCCGCACGACTACCTCGCCCGCGCGGTCACCGACCCGACGTCGGCCCTGATCGTCGGCGGCGAGCGGGCCCTCGCGGCCGAGTATCCGCCGCGCTCCCAGGCCGCGTGGGTGCTGCGGGCGATCGGGGCGGGCGAGCGGACCTTCTCGCTGATCACCCGCGCCTCCGGCGGCCTGCCACAGGCGTCGCTCACCCGGACGTTGCGGGCGCTCACCGAGCAGCGGACGGTCGAGGTGGGGTTGCCGCTGTCGACGCGGCCCTCGCGGGAGACGAGGTACGCGGCCACCGACCCGCACCTGCGGTTCTGGCTGGCGTTCCTCGGGCCCCACCTGGACGAGGTCGAGCGGGGCGGGGGCGACCGCACACTGAGGCGCCTCACCGCGGCCTGGCCGGCCTGGCGGGAACGGGCCGTCGAGCCGGTCGTACGCGAGGCCCTCCGCCGACTGCCGCCCGGCCGGCTGCCCGACGGGACCTTCGAGGTGGGTGCCTACTGGATGCGGCCCGGGGACCCGGAGATCCCCCTCGTGGGGGCCGACCGTGCTCCCGTGGCCACGCGGATCACGTTCGTCGGCGCGATCAGTTGGCGGGACGACCGGCCGTTCGACGACGACGACCTGGGGCGCCTGCTCCAGCGGCGCGCCCGGCTCCCCGGCGCGGACGAGGCGACGCCTCCCGTCGCGGTCGCCCGCGGCGGCGTCGTCGCCGACGGCGTGCGGAGCATCACGCCGGAGGACCTGCTGGCCGCGTACCGCGATTGAACCTTCGCCCGGCGGGGGCCGTACCACTGCCCGAGGATGCCGGTGCGGCGGGCCCGCCGCACCCCTGCCGAGCTGCGGGAGGCCTGCCGTGCGTGTTGGTGAGCAGTCGACGGATCCCATCGACCAGGTGCTGGGGGAGGTGCCGATGCCGGCGCCGCTGACCCCCGAGGACGTCCGGCTCGCGGTGCGGGCGATCGTGGTGCACGCCGCGGAGGAGTGGCCGGCCGGGCCGAAGTGCCGCAACGACGGAGCCACCTACCCCTGCCGGCTGCACCGTTGGGGTCGGCGGGTGCTGCTCGCCCACGGGCTCAACGACCGCCAGGTCGACGCGCTGATCCGGCACGGCAACCCGTTCGTGCACGTGCCCTTCCCGTTCACCGCCACCGGCCCGGCGCGCCCCGACGGGCCGGGCCCCCAGCCGGCGCGCGGTCCCGTCGAGCGGGGCGCGTCACCCGTCCGCGGCCCGGCCGCCCGGGTGACGCCGTCCGGCGTACGCCCGGTGGCGCACGCCGGCAGCGGCCGGCCGGTGGCAGCCCCCGCCATCGCGCCGCGCTGGCCCCGGGCGAGCTGAGCGAAGGTCGCTCGCCGGCTCCGCCCGGGCGGGACGCCGGCCCGGCGCGGATCCCCCACATCCCGCGCCGGGCCGGCGTCGTACCGGTGACCGGATCAGTTGTTGCCCACCCCGCAGTCCGGCGCGGACCAGCTCGTCGTGTTCCGGGTGCGGTCGCTGTTGTTCTCCCGGCGTGAGTCGACGTGCACGTGGTCGTCGTGGTCCGGGTAGCCGGGCCCGAAGAGCCCGCTGAACCCGTTGTTGCGCGCGCTCCGGGCCACCTGGCACAGCGACGAGGTGCGGGAGACCACGTCGGCGGCGGTGCCGTAGAGGTGCTGGCTGTCCGACGCGCCGCCGACCTGGTTGTTGCAGGCCCGGCTGCGGAAGCCGCTGCTGACGTAGAGGGGCTTGTCGCCGAGGCTGCGGCGCAGCGCCTCCAGCTTCCACATGGTGCGCAGCGCGTTCTCCCGGGTCTGGGTGGCCGACACGGGGCCGCCGCTGAACCCGCCCTTGCCGCAGCCACCGTCCAGCTCGCTGTAGCTGAAGTGCCGGGGCGTGCAGTCGTTGTCCTGGAGCTCGTACAGCTTGGCGTACGTTTCGGGGCCGGCGACGCCGTCCGCCCGCAGCCCGTACGCCTGCTGGAACCGCCGGACCGCCGCCGCGGTCTTCGGCCCGTAGATGCCGTCGTTCTCCACGATGTCCCGGTAGCCGGCCCAGCCGGCGACGCGGATCTGCAACTGGCGGACGTCGGCGCCGGACCTTCCCTGGTAGAGGTTGCGGGTCCAGGTGTAGCAGCCGTCGGCGTGGGCTGCTGGCGCGGCGACCACCGCGGCGATCGCGGTGCCCGGCAGGGCCAGGGCGAAAGCGACGGCAGCCCGCTTCAAGGTGTTTACGCGCACAGAAGTCCTCCCGATAGGAGCGGAAATGGGGTGGCCTCGGGGACATCGACCGGGACGCCCCGTGATTTCCACCCTCGCATCTGTCGGTGCGGTTGGTGGCGATTAACGGGAATCGTCCTCATGATTTGCCGTTCCTGGGCACTGCCTGTGAATTCGCCTGATTCGCGAAACAGCCATTTCCGCCAAGCGGCGATAGGAGGCGCCAGATGGCACCGAACGTCGCGGAACGCCACACCGAGGGTGATGTTCCCGGGCCGGAGGGAGCCGGTAACGTCAGCGCCCGGGCCGGCGTACGCGGGGGAGGTGGACGTGGCGCGGGGAGGCGTCTTCTGCGTCGAGGGTCAGTGGCACCGCGACCTCAACGAGCGTGGCTCGGTGCTGCCCACGCTCGAGCTGCTCGAGCGGCTCGGCAAGATCCGGTTCATCCACAAGGACGCGGCGACCCGGGACGAGCTGTTCTACTTCCTCGATCGGTGGCTGCTCAAGCAGTACGCCGACCACCGCGTGGGGTTCTTCGCCATGCACGGCGAACCGAGCCGGCTCTGCCTCACCGACTGGGTCTCGGTCGAACTCGCCGACGTCGCCGACCTCATGGCGGGCCGGTGCGAGGGACGGCGTCTCTACTTCGGCAGTTGCTCCGTGCTGCGTGCCTCCGACGCGACGTTGCGCGAATTCCTCGACGTGACCGGAGCGGCCCTGATCTGCGGTTTCACCCGCGAGGTGGATTGGGTGGAATCGGCCGCGTTCGAAACCGTGCTGCTCGACGTGCTGGCGAACGGGCAGCGGCACAACGCCGCCGAGCTGCGGATGGGATCGGCGCACTGGGCGCCGCTCGCGTCGTACCTCGGCTTCCGGGTGATCTACGCGAACGGCCGGGCCTGGCGGCCCTCCGTCCGGCCCCGGGTGCCCGTGCAGCAGGGCGGCGACCGTCCCGCGCCCCGCCCGCACTGATCCCGCGCCGCGTCGGGAGTTCGACTTGATCACGACCCCCGATGCCGGTGGTGGTGGCGCCTGGGGGTCGCTGGTAGAGGCGCTTGCGGGGCGGGCCCGGGGCGACATCGCCGAAAGCATCATGCCTCTGAGTCATGAATATGCCTCTGAGGCATCAACCTCATCCGCGATGGTCGGCCCTCCCCGTGGCCGGCAAGCGGACGATCCTTGGCGATCAGCCCGGAGACGGAACCCGGTCCTCGGTGGAGACCGGCACGAACTCCCTGGTAGAAACGAGCCGTGGCACGCAGCATCGCGACGAACACCGCCGTCGACCGTGACGGCCTTCTCGACTTCCTCCGGCCCCGGCACCGGGTGGTGCTCCTGACCACCCGGGCGGACGGCCGACCCCAGTCCTCGCCGGTCACCGCGGGCGTGGACACGGCGGGGCGGCTGGTGGTCTCCACCTACCCCGAGCGGGCCAAGGTGGCCAACGTGCGCCGCGACCCGCGCGTCTCGGCCTGCGTGCTCTCCGACGACTGGAACGGGCCGTGGGTGCAGGTCGACGGCACGGCCGAGGTGCTGGACCTGCCCGACGCGCTCGAACCGCTGGTCGAGTACTTCCGCTGCATCTCAGGCGAGCACCCGGACTGGGACGAGTACCGCGCCGCCATGACGCGGCAGGGCAAGTCGCTGATCCGGGTCACCATCGACAGCTGGGGCCCGATCGCCACCGGCGGCTTCCCGGCCCGCCTCGCCGACTAGGGACTTCGAGACAGACCCTACGGCCGGCCGGGCGCGCGGCCGGCGTGCTCAGTACGCGGCCGTGAACCGCATGTTCTCGTGCCGCGGGTTCTCGATCTCGTCGACGATCGCCACGGCGAGGTCCTCGTAGGTGAGCACCGACCGGCCCTGCGCGTCGGTGACCGGCTCGTCGCCGCCCGTGCGGTAGTGGCCCGTCCGCTCGCCCGGGTGGAACTCCAGCGGCGGCGGCGAGACGTACGTCCAGCTCACGCCGTCCGCCTGGCTCCGGTAGTAGTCCAGGGCGTCGGCCTGGCCCTGCGCCGAGTCGCGGTACTCCTCCGGGAAGTCCGGCTCGTCGAGGTAGCGCGTGCCCTTCGGGGTGAGCAGGGTCGACCCGCCGCCCAGGTGGATGATCCGGGGCGCGTCCGACATCCCGCGCAGCACCCCGACCAGGGCGCGCGCCGCGTCCAGCCAGAGCCCGCGCTCGCCCCCGCCGATGGCCACCACCATGGCGTCCGCCCCGGGCGCCAGCTCGCGCACGCTGCGCTCGCTCGTGGCGTCCCCGGTGACGACCTGGACCCCGGCGGGCAGGTACGAGGTGGCCTCCGGACGGCGTACCGCCGCGGTGACCCGGTGCCCCCGGTCGATCGCCTCGGCGGCGACCCGGGACCCGGCGGTGCCACCCGCGCCGAACACGACGATGCTGCTCATGACCGCCTCCCGCCGGACGTGACCCCGCCCTCAGGCTATTGACCGGGCCGGCCGGGCGGTGCCGTTACCGGAAGACCCGGCGGGCGGGGCCGCCGTCAGTCGACGAGGGCGGAGTAGACGAGCTGGCGCAGCTGCGGCCGGATCGGGTACGTGCTCGACGGCAGCAACTGGGTGAAGAAGAGCGCGGTGATCTCCTCGGCCGGGTCGACCCAGAACGCCGTGCTCGCCACGCCACCCCAGTAGTACTCGCCGACGCTGCTCGGCACCCGGCTGGGGATCGGGTCGTCGACCACCGCGAACCCGAGCCCGAAGCCGATCCCGTCGAGGGTGGTCTCCGCGAAGCCGCCCGTGGAGAGGGTGCCCAGGTCCTGCCCGCCGGGCAGGTGGTTGCGCGTCATGAAGCGCACCGTGCGGGACCCGAGCAGGCGTACGCCGTCCAGCTCGCCGCCGCGCAGCAGCATCTGGGTGAACCGGTGGTAGTCGGCCGCGGAGGAGATGAGGCCGCCACCGCCGGAGAGCAGGGCCGGCTTCTGGTACGCGAGCGCGCCGAGCTTGTCGTACCGCATGGCCCGCCCGGTGCGCGGGTCGGGCGCGTAGAGCGCCGCGAGGCGGACCGCCTCGTCACCCTCGACGTACCAACGCGTGTCGGTCATGCCGAGCGGCCGGAAGATCCGGTCGGTGAAGAAGGCGTCCAGGCTCTGCCCGGAGACCACCTCGACGAGCCGGCCGAGCACGTCCGTGGCCACGGAGTAGCCCCAGGCCGTGCCGGGCTGGAAGAGCAGCGGCAACCGGCTGAACGCCGCGCAGGCCCCGGCCAGGTCGACATCCGACGGCGGGTAGAGGTCGTAGCCGGCGGCCCGGTAGAGGCCGTCGACCACCGAGGTCTGCATGAAGCCGTACGTGAGGCCGGCGGTGTGGGTGAGCAGGTGCCACACCCGGATCGGCTCGACCGCCGGCACGGTGTACGGCTTGAGCGTCGAGCCCTTCGCGTAGACGCGGAGGTCGGCGAACTCCGGCAGCCACCGGCTGATCTCGTCGGTCAGCTCGAACCGGCCCTCCTCCCAGAGCATCATGGCGGCGACCGAGGTGACCGGCTTGGTCATCGAGTAGATCCGCCAGAGGGTGTCGCCCTCGACCCGGGCGCCGGACTCCCGGTCGCGCAGACCGTGCGAGGTCGAGTGCACCACCTCGCCGCGCCGGGTGACCACCGCCTGCCAGCCGGCGAGCCGGCCGTCGTCGACGTACCTGCCGAAGTGCTCGTCGATCCGCGCCAGCCGCGCCGGGTCGAAGCCGATCTGGTCCGGGTCGATGCTCCGCGCCACACTCACGGGGCCGAACCTACTAGCCGGTTCGCCCCGGCCGGAAGTGCCGCCGTCACACTTGTCGGCGGGCGTGGATAGCCTGGCCCGATGCCGGAGCCGACCGAGGACGTCACCTTCCGACGCGAGGACTGGTACGGCGAGGACCTCGCCGACCGCCGGTTCACCCGCTGCGAGTTCTTCGACGTCGATCTCACCGAGGCGGTCAGCCGCGGCGCGGTCTTCAGCGAGTGCACCTTCGGCAGCGTCCGGTTCAACGCGTCGCGGCACACCGACTCGGCCTTCACCCGCTGCACGTTCAAGCGTTGCAACCTCTTCGAGGCCGAGTTCACCGGCTGCAAGCTCGTGGGCAGCACCTTCACCCAGTGCGACCTGCGCCCGTTGACGGTCACCGGCGGCGACTGGTCCTTCGTGGCGCTGCCCGGCGCCGACCTGCGGGGCGTACGCCTCCTCGACGTGCGGATGCGCGAGGTCGACCTGACCGGCGCCACCCTCACCGACGCCGTCGTGACCGGGGTCGACCTCTCCGCCGCCCAGCTGAACGGTTGTCGGCTGACCGGCGCCGACCTGCGCGGCAGCGACCTGAGCGCGCTCGACCCGCTGACCGTGGAGCGGGCCGGCGCGGTGGTCGACGCCGCGCAGGCGGTGCTTCTGGCGCGGGCGCTCGGCTTCGAGGTCCGCTGAGCGCCGGCCAAGTCGACTCCGGAAAAGCGGACGCCCGCTGTCAGGTATGCCTGCCAGGGTGGACGTCATGGCATGGTGGTCAGACTTCGTCACCGAGCAACCCGAGTTCGCCGAACGCGTCCGCGCCCGGTTCGCGGTGCGCAAGCACGGCACCATGGCGACCCTGCGCCGGGACGGCTCCCCCCGGATCAGTGGCACCGAGTTCGACTTCGACGCCGAGCACCTGCGGCTGGGCAGCATGGCCGGCGCGCGTAAGGCGACGGACCTGCGCCGCGACCCGCGCCTGGCCCTGCACTGCCCCACCGAGGACCCGCCCGACGACCCGACCGCCTGGGACGGCGACGCGAAGATCAGCGGCATCGCCCACGAGGAGCCGCCGGGCGAGGACGGCTCGCACCGGTTCCGGATCGAGCTGACCGAGGTGGTGCTCACCCGCGTCGGGGACCCGCCGGACCACCTGGTCATCGAGAGCTGGCATCCCGATCGGGGCCTGCGCCGCCGGGAGCGGCGCTGACCTGCGCGGCCGTTCCGGACGCCCGGGCGACGGCCCGACCGTGGGTCGGGTCGCGATTCCGCTTCGCGTCGATGTCCGCTACGTTGCCGTAGCAGACCGGACAGGTGGACCGTCCGGTGCCTAATTCGGGCCGGCGAGCGGATGCGCCCCGGCGTACCACGGGGTGCACGGCGCGGCGCGGCGGCCGGGCACCCGGCGCGGAACGGAGGGCCGGTGGCGGACGAGGACCTCACCAGGACGGCCACCGACGCGTCCGGCCGGGAAGCCGCCCACCGCGCGGTCACCACCGTCGCCCGACACCGGTCGGCCGCCGGATCCGCCGCCGGGATACTGCTGCGGCGCGGGCTCGGCCCGCTCCGGCGGCACCGGTGGCTGGCCGCCGGGCTCGCCGTGGCCGCCTGCCTCGCCGCCGCCCTCGGGTACGTGGGCACGCGCCCGCAGCCGGAGGCGGCGCCGCAGGGCGGGGTGCCCGCGGGGGTGGGCCGCCCCACGGGTTTCCCGCCGATCGAGGCGAAACGCGCCGACGCCGAGCCGGCCAGCCCCGGGCTGCGGCCCCGCCGGCGGCCGCCGTCGGCGTCGCCGAGCCCGTCGGCCTCCGAGTCCACGCCCTCATCGCCGCTTCTCACCGTCACGCAGGCCGAGATCCCGGCCGAGGTCGACCTGACCGCCGTCGGGCCCCGGGACTGGGTGCACTGGGGGCTCCGCGGCGGCGGCTCGACGGTCCGGAAGCGCGACGGGTCGGGCGAGATCGTGGACCAGGGCGGTCGCGGCGCCCGCGGTGGTTGGGACGGCAACCAGGAACTGTTCGGCTGGCGTGACGGGGCGACGGTCCGTACGGTCGACGACACACCGGCCGGCGTCTACACGTGCGGCGCCGGGAACGGTTTCGCGCTCGCCGTGGCGGGCAGCGGCGAGCTGCGCACGGTGCGCCTCTACGCCGGGCTGTGGATGGCGCGCGGTCGTCTGGAGGCGCGCCTCTCGGTGGGCGGTCCGACGACCACACTGCGCATGGAGGATCCGCACACCAGTCGCAGCGCCGAGTTCACGCTGCGGTTCCGCGCGCCGAAGGGCGCCCGGCTCCTGATCACCTGGACCGTCGAGGCGGCGTTCAGCAGGGACTGCGGCAACGTCGGCCTCCAGGCCGTCGCGCTGCGCTGACCGCGGGCCGCGGCGGAGGTAGCGTGGGCATCGGCCAGGAAAGATCGCGAAGGGAGCGCCGATGACGTCACGCGACGGAGTGCTGGACAGCCCCACGGACTGGGTGGCCGGGCACATCCGCCGGTACGTGGAGACCGACGGGGCCGACGGGCACGAGTGGCGGCCAGGGGTGTTCACCCTGCTGCTCACGACCCGCGGCCGGCGCAGCGGGAAGCTGCGCCGCACCGCGCTCATCTACGGCCGGGACGGGGAGGACTACCTGGTCGTCGCCTCGCAGGGCGGCGCACCCGAGCACCCGGCGTGGTACCTGAACCTCATGGCGGATCCGCAGGTCGAGGTCCAGGTGGGTGCCGAGCGGTTCACGGCCCGGGCGCGCACCGCCACGCCCGAGGAGAAGCCGCGGATGTGGTCCACGATGGCGGCGATCTGGCCGGCGTACGACGACTACCAGGCCAGGACCGACCGGGACATCCCCGTGGTGGTGCTGGAACGCGTCTGACCGCGTGCCGTCCGGCGGGGGCGCGTTCATCGGCGGGGACAGTTTGTCCGTCGCCCCCCGTCCACGACGGCGTAACTTCCTGCTGGCCCCGGTCTGACCATCCGGTGTGGAGGATTGAGCAGATGAGCAGCGCGGGTGCTGGCGCTGCGCGGGCTGCGCGACGCCGACATCGCGGCGCTCATCGAGCGGGGCGACCCGACGGCTCCGCTGCCCCCGCCGCAGGGCGTCTGACACGCGGGCCCCCGCCGGCTGGCAGGGGCCCGCGCCGCGTGCTCAGCAGGCGATGGGCTTGACCCAGGAACACTCCACGCCCTCGGGCGCGGCGGGCGCCGCCCGTCCGGCGGACGCCGCGGGCGGCGCCACGTTCGCGCTGCTCCCGCTCTTCTCGCTGTACGAGGCGAGCGCCACGGCGATCCGGTCCTCCAGCCCCTTCACGGAGGGGGCCAGGTAGTTGTTCGACAGGATCGAGAACGCGAGCACCCGTCCGTCGGCGTCGGTGGCGTAGCCGGAGAGGCCGGAGACCCCGGTGAGGCTGCCGGTCTTGGCGTGCACGTTGCCGGCCGCCGGGGTGCCCTGCATCCGGCTGCGGAGCGTGCCGCCCACGAACCGCTCCGGCTGGCCGGCGATCGGCAGCGCCGCATACCACGAGTCGAACCAGGGTTCCTGGCGGACGGTGGCGAGCAGGTCGACGAACTGGCCCGCCGGGACGAGGTTGCGCCGGGACAGGCCGGAGCCGTCCCGCTGCAGGAGGGTGCCGGTGTCGATGCCGGTGTCGGCCAGGTAGTCGCGGATCGCCGCGATCCCGGCGGACCACGTGCCCGAGCCGGACACCACCCGGCCGATCTCCTTGGTCAGCACCTCGGCGTGCCCGTTGTTCGACAGTTTGAGGAACGGCACCATGAGGTCGGCGAGCGGCATCGAGTCGTGCCGGGCCACCAGGGTCGCCCCGGCCGGGGTGGCCCGGCCGAGCACCGTGCGGCCGAGCACCCGTACGCCGTGGCGCTGCAGCGCGGCCCGGAACACGTCCGCCGCGTAGCCGGTCGGCTCCCAGACCGTCACCCAGTCGCTGGCCGGTGCGTCGCCCATCGCGATCTGACCGGTGACCACGATGGTGTTGCTGCCGTGCTCGCGCTCGAACGAGATCGACGTCTCTCCGTCGGCGACGGTGGTCGCGCGGTTGTCGAAGCGCAGGTAGCCGGTCGGCGGGGTGGTGGTGATCTTCGGCCGCGCTCCGGCCCGGCCGGGCGCCGCGTGGACGATCACCGTGCCCGCATCGTAGTCGGTGTCCGGCGCCACGGTCAGCGGGGAGACCTGCCCGGCGTAGTACCAGGGCTCGTCGTCCCACGTCCAGTCCGGCCCGAGCCGGGTCCGGTCGTAGCGCGTGTCGTCGGCGACGAGGTTGCCGGTGACCATCCGGACGCCCTCGGCCGCGACCTGCGCGGCGAGCGCGTCGTAGTCGGCCGCCAGCATCGTGGGGTCGCCGCCACCACGCAGGTACAGGTCGCCGGCGACCCGGCCGCCCTGCCGTCGGCCGCTGGCCCGCACGTCGGTGGTGAACCGGTGCTGGGGGCCGAGCAGCGCCATGGCCGCCGTGGACGTGAGCAGCTTCGTGTTGGAGGCGGGGACCATCCGCCGGTCGCCGTTGCGGTCGTAGAGGGTCTGGCCGGTGGCGGTGTCCACCACGACCACCGACGCCTGCGCCCCGGCCAGCGCCGGGTCGGCGAGGACGTCGTCGATGGTCGCGGCCAGGCGGGTGACCGCGGGCGGGGGGGCCTCGGCGGTGGCGGTCGAGGCGCCGACGGTGGCCGTGGTGGCGACGAGCGCCACCAGCGCGAGCGTCCGGGGGAAGAGACGACGATGCATGCGGTGATGCTGTCACGCAGGTTATCGCCAGGAAAGGACCTCGTACGAAAAATTCTTTCCACGCGTTCGCCTCGGCGGGCGCGGGCCACCGGCGTGGCCGGCTCGGGTCAGGCCGGGCCGGTCGCCGCGCCGTGCTCACCCGGGCCGGGCCGGCTCGACCCGAGAATCAGCCGTGCCACCAGCGCGGCCAACGCCCCGCCGAGCAGCGGGAAGACGATGAAGACCCAGAGTTGCCGCAGGGCGGCGCCGCCCTCGAAGACGGCCGGGCCGAAGGACCGGGCCGGGTTGACCGACGTGCCGTCCAGGGTGACGGCGACCAGGTGAACGGCGGCGAGGGTCAGCCCGATGGCGACGCCGGTGGCGGCCCGGTATTCGGTGCGGCTGGTGACCACGAGCACGACCAGCACGAACACGAAGGTCAGTACGGTCTCCAGCAGGGCCGCGCCGCCCAGGTTGATGGTGGCGCCGTAGCCGTTGCTCCCCAGGGCGCCCGTCTGGTCCGCCACGTCACCCCAACGGGTGAGCACCCAGAGGATGAAGGCGGCGACGAGCGCCCCGGCGAGCTGGGCGATCCAGTAGGCCACCGCCCCGCGCCGCGAGATCTCGCCGGAGAGCAGCACACCGAGGGTGACGGCCGGGTTCACGTGGCTGCCGGAGAGGGGACCGATCGTGTAGACCAGCGTCAGCATGATGAAGCCGAACGCCAGGGCGACCACCACGACGCCGCCGTCGACCCGGGCCGCGACCGCGCTGCCCACCCCCACGAGGACCAGCAGCAGGGTGCCGAGGAATTCGGCGACGTGGCGGCGAGTGTCCGTCATGGGACCCACCCTAGGGATGAACAGGGCAGATGCGGACGGAATGGCGATGCTGCTGTGAGCGGGAAGACGACGACGCGGGGCATCGCGCGGCGGCGTCGGTTGTTGCAGACGGCATGGACGATCGTTCCGTCGACGTGGTGGTGGTCGGCGCGGGTCAGGCGGGCCTCTCGGCCGCCTACCACCTGCGCCGGACGGGGTTCACCCCCGGCACGGGCTTCGTCCTCCTCGACGCCGACGACGGCCCGGGCGGGGCCTGGCGGCACCGCTGGCCGACCCTGACCGTCGACCGGGTGCACGGCTTCCACGACCTGCCCGCCATGCCCTTCCCCGACGCCGCGCCCGACCGCCCGGCGGCCGAGGTGGTGACCGACTACTTCGCGGCGTACGAGCGGGAGTTCGACCTGGCGGTGCGGCGTCCCGTCCGCGTCGAGGCGGTCCACCCGCTTCCGGACGGGCGGCTCGACGTACGGACCGACCGGGGGAACTGGACGGCGCGGGCGCTCATCAACGCCACCGGCACCTGGAGCCGGCCGTTCTGGCCGCACTATCCGGGCCGGTCGGAGTTCCGTGGGCGGCAGCTGCACACCGCCGACTACGGGGGGCCCGACGAGTTCGCGGGCCGGCGGGTCGTGGTGGTCGGCGCCGGCACCTCGGCCGTCCAGCTCCTCGGGGAGATCTCCACCGTCGCGGCCGAAACGACCTGGGTGAGCCGGCGTCCGCCCGACTTCCGGGACATCGAGTTCACCCAGGAGCACGGTCGGGCGGCGGTCGCCCTCGTGGAGGAGCGGGTGCGGGCCGGCCGCCCGCCGACGAGCGTGGTCGGGGTGACCGGGCTGCCCGTCACCCCGGAGGTCCGGCGGCTGCGCGAGCAGGGTGTCCTCGACCGGCTACCCATGTTCGACCGGATCACGCCCGACGGGGTCGCCTGGGACGACGGCCGCTTCGTGCCGGCGGACGTGATCCTCTGGTGCACGGGCTTCCGTGCCGCGCTCGACCACCTCGCCCCGCTCAAGCTGCGCGGCCCCGGCGGGGGGATCGTGATGGACGGGACCCGTGTGGTCGCCGACGAGCGGATTCACCTGATCGGGTACGGACCGTCCGCGAGCACCGTCGGCGCCAACCGCGCGGGTCGCTCGGCGGTGCGGGAAATCCGCGCGTTGCTCGCCCGGAGCGCCGCTCTCCACTGATCCGGATCTATTTGACGGATGGCCCGGCGGCGGGCAACGTAGGCGGCGAAGGGGGCCTTCACCTGCCCCGACGAGGGGGCGCACCGCTCGCCACCCGACCGCCTCCGACGTGTAGCCCGGACGCGGGCCGATCACCGGTCTGCGCCGTTCCGACCGCGATCCCAGAAGATCCACGAGGAGTTCCGTCATGCTCACCATGACCGACAACGCCGTCCTGGTCATCCGCGACCTCGCCAACCAGCAGGACGTCGGCGAGGACGGCGGGGTGCGGATCGCCGCGGACGCCGAGGCGGGCTCGCTCACCGTCGAACTGGTCGCCGCGCCCGTGCAGGGCGACCACGTCGTGGACAACCAGGGCGCCCGCATCTTCCTGGACTCCGACGCCGCGGAGATTCTCGGGGACGCCTCGGTCGACGCGACCGTCGACGACGACGGCATCGTGCAGTTCGGCTTCACCGAGAAGCAGTAACCGCTCACCCGGCCCGGCGGGCCTCGCCGCCCCGCTGCGGGCGGGGCGTCCGGTGCCGGTCCGGTCGGTCTTCGGTGTCCCGCCACGGTCCCGGTCGCCTGTCGTGGCCGGGGTGCCCGAGCGCGGCCAGCACCTGCGCGAGGTGGTGCGAGGTGCTCCACGCCGTCCAGTTGCTGCTCGACCCGCCGCCGGCCGCCCGCCGGGCGCGGCGGAGGATCTCGTGGTCGCCCCACGAGAACGTCGCCCCGCCGGTCGGCCAGTGCGGCGCGGACACCAGGGTGCGGCACAGGTCCGCCACGCGGTCGTCGCCCCGCCCGCCGCGCCGCGACCAGCGGTAGACCCACCACGCGCCGTCGGTCGTGTAGCACATGGTCGGCAGCCGGTCGCCGGCCTGCCCGGTCCCGGGCTGCGCCGACCCGACACCGTAGTCGCCGTACCGCACGCCGAGGTCGGCCAGGCGCTGCCAGAGCAGCCAGTCCCAGCGCTCCAGCCGGACCGGCTCGTCGGTGGGCAGCCCGGTCAGGCTGGGTGGCAGCCCGCCGGCCGCCATCGTCACCGAGCGCCACGCGTACCGGCGGGACCACCCCAGCAACCGGCGGATCCGCGGCTCGGCCTGCCGCACGTCCGCCGGGCAGCACACGTCACCCGCGTCGACGAGCAGGTCGCACTGCTCGGGCACGAGACGCGTGAACCGCCAGACGCGTTCCACCGCGGTGGTGGTGGCGTCCGGGCCGGCCCGGTGCCGTCCCGCGCTCAGCCGGATCAGGGCCCGCCCCGAATACGCCCGGGCCGCCGCGCCGTGCGCCACGAGCCGGCGGTCGCTGTCCGCGAGCCCCACGACCGGCACCAGCGGTACGCCCCAGCGGACCAGCTCGGTCTGCGGGGAGTCGGGCAGCGCGCCGACGTCGACGGCCGGGAGCAGGCCGGCGGGCAGCCGGGCGAGCGTGTCCGTTGTGGATCGTTCGGGTGTGTCGACGTGGAGGATCGGCGTGACCAGCGGGACGGCGGCGGCGTCGAGGTGACCCAACGCCTCCAGCTCGCCCCGCCGCGTGGCGAGGATGGGGCGGTAGACCGGTTCCGCCGCCCGGCCTCCGTGGGCGGGCACCATAGTTCAATGTAGGCGGACATCGCCCGGCGGCACAGGGCCGATCGGATCGGACGACCGGCGCCGACCGGCCCACCGCCGCCTCGGGCGGCGGGCCGCACCGTCTCGGGCGGCGGGCCGCACCCCCTCGGGTGGGCCACCGCTGACGGAGCTGGGCCGCCATGATCGTGCTCGATGCGGGAAGTAGTGGCCTCGGCGCGTCCGCGAGGCCACTACTTCGTGGTTCGAGCACGATCAGTGAGAAGGGGTTCAGTCGGACCGGGGACTCAGTCGTCGCGGTCGTCGTCGTCGCGGTCGTCGTCATCGTCGGAGCCGTCGTGGTGCCGGCCGTCGTCGTCATCGTCGTCGGCCCGCTCCTGCTCCGCCCTCAGCACCGCGCCGTTGTCGCGGTCGACGTCGACGTCGTGCTCGACCCCGCCGGCCACGATCTCGACGCTCCACACCGGTCGTCCGTGCTCCTGCTCGGCCTCGATCTCCACGATCCGGCCGCCGCCCACCTTCGCGAGGGCGATCTCGCCCGCCCGCTGCGAGGCGATCCGATCGCCGGCGGCGGGCGCGCCGCCCGTCGGGGTGCCGCTGCCCGCCGTCGTGCCGCTGCCCGCCGTCGTGCCGCCGGTCGTCGGCGTGCCACCGGGCGTGCCACCGGTGGCGCTGTCGTCGGGGCTGGCGCTGTCGCCCGGCGTGGCGCTGTCGTCCGGGGTGGCGCTGTCGTCCCGGGTGGCGCTGTCGTCGGGGCTGGCGCTGTCGTCGGGCGCGGTCGGTGCGACCGTGGCGGCGGCGAGGCTGGCGCCCCGGTCGCGCCCGTCGTCGGCGACGGCCGAACCGAGGGCCACTCCGGCCACGGCGAGCACCGCGGCGCCGCCGGCCGACGCCAGGATCATCGCACTGCGCTTCATGCTGTCCACCTCTCCTCGAATCCTGTCTCCGAGGATCGGTCCGGCGGGGATAGCGCCGCGCTGTCCGGAAGCTAAGCCCGGGTTAAGGCGCGGACGAGCCGGTCGGCACCGCCGCCGAGCCGAGCCGGAGCAGCACCTCCGCGCCGCCGCCCGCCGCGTCACGCAGCTCCAGACGCCCGCCCGCGGTCTGGGCCGCCCGGCGCGCGATGTCCAGCCCGAGGCCCGTGGAGCCGCCCGCGCTGGCGCCTCGCCGGCCCGCGTCCGCCGGCAGGCCCGGCCCCCGGTCGGCCACGGTCAGCACCACCTGCCCGCCGTCGCGGGACAGCCGCACGGTGAACGGGGTGCCGTCCGGCGTGTGCGCGAAGACGTTGCCGAGCAGCGCGTCGACCGCGGCCGCCAGCTCGTCGGCGGGTACGCCGACCGGCAGCGGGCCGGGCGCGAGGTCGAGGGTGACCGGCCGGCCCGTGTCCTCGGCGAGCACCGACCAGAAGGCGACGCGCTCGCCGACGATCTCCGCGGCGTCCGAGCCGCGCTGGCCGCTCGTCGGTGTCCGCCGCCACCGGGCCTGCCGGATGAGGCCGGTGACCGCCCGTTCCAGCCCGTCCACGGCGGCGGTGATCCGCGCCGCGTCGTCCGGGTCGCGCAGCGACTCCGCTTCGAGGCGCAGCGCGGTCAACGGCGTCCGCAGCCGGTGCGACAGGTCGGCGACCTGTTCCCGCTCCTGTACGAGCAGCACCTGGATCCGGCCGGCCAGGTGGTTGAGCGCGCCGGCCACCTCGCGCAGCTCCGCCGGCCCGGACGGGGTGACCCGGGCGTCCAGCTCCGCGTTGGCGAGCCGGTGCGAGACCGCGGAGAGTTCCCCGATCGGTCGGACCAGGGTGCGGGCCAGCCGGTCCGCGACCAGCAGCCCGATCAGCACCAGGAGGAGCCCGAGCAGGGCGAGCACCAGCCAGGCCCGGGTGACGCCCGCCGTGAGCTCGTCCCGTGGCACCCCGACCCGGATCACACCGGTGCCGTCCGCCCGGCCCTGCACGGCGATGACGACCTCGCGGCCCGCTTCGGATTCACCGGTCAGGCTCTGGCCGCGGGCGGCCAGCGCCACGGCCGGCGTACGCGGCACCGGTGCGCCCAGCACCGTCCCGTCGGGCAGGTAGACGCTCACCGGCCGGCCGGAGTCGGCGGCGAGCTGCTCGACGGTGAGCCGGATGGTGGCCGTGTCGGCGGTGCCCACCACGGGGACGAGGCTCTGCGCGTCGGCGGTGGCGCGGACGGTCGCGCGGTCCTCGGCGACGGTGCGGACGAGCAGCGCGAGCGGCACCAGGAATGCCACGAGGATGAGGGCGCTGACCGCGGCGACGAGCAGCGCCAGGCGCGTCCTCATCCGGCCGCCCGGGGTGGCTCCAACCGGACCCCGACGCCGCGCACGGTGTGCAGGTAGCGCGGCTCCTGCGCGCTCTCGCCCAGCTTGCGGCGCAGCCACGACAGGTGCACGTCGACGGTCTTGTCGGCGCCGCCGTACGGGATCTGCCACACCTCGGTGAGCAGCTCGCGTTTCGTGACCACCTGGCCGGGGCGGGCCGCGAGGTGGTGCAGCAGGTCGAACTCGCGCGGGGTCAGCTCCACGGGCGTCCCGTCGAGGGTCACCTGCCGGGACCGGGGGTCGACCCGCAGCCCGCCGACGACGAGCGTGGGCTCGGACGTGCCGGTGGCGCCCGGTGCCCGGCGCAGCACCGCCCGGGCGCGGGCGTCCAGCTGCGCGGCGGTGAACGGCTTCACCACGTAGTCGTCGGCGCCGGCGTCCAGCACCCGGACGATCTCCGTCTCGTCGTCGCGGGCGGTGGCCACGATGACGGGCACCGAGCTGACCGCGCGCAGCATCCGCAGCAGCTCCCGTCCGTCCAGATCGGGCAGTCCCAGGTCGAGCACGACGAGGTCGGGCCGGTCGTCGAGCGCGTCGCGGAGGCCGGCCATGGCGGTCGAGGCGGCGGCCACCGCGTGCCCGCGTTCCCGCAGCGCCCGGATGAGCGGGGTGCGGATGGCGAGGTCGTCCTCGATGAGCAGCAGGCGGGCCACGCTGGCAGGCTAACCGCTGCCAGGGGCGCGGCGGCAGCACGTTAACCGTGCCTTAGCGTCGCGCTGTCCCCGCGCCAACCTCCGGTCGGGCACACTCGCAGGATGCGCCGCCGTTGGTTCCTCGTCGCCGCCGGATGGTTGGCCACCGCCGCCGTGGCCACCCTGATCGGGCTCGGCGCGATCCGGCTGGTTGGCGACAGCATCAGCGGTACGCCGGGCGGTGTGCGGAGCCAGGGCGAGATCGCCCGCGCGCTCGCCGCCGACCCGCCGTCCTCCGCGCCGGCCGGCGTCCCGGCGGGCACCGCGTCGCCCACGGCGCCCGGGTCCGCGCCGGCCGACTCGGGCTCCCGGCGCAGCTTCGCGACGGGCGGCGGCACGGCGGTCGCCGAGTGCGCTCCGGCCGGCGTACGCCTCGTCTCCTGGGCGCCTCGGCAGGGGTTCCGCGTGCACGACGTCGACCGGGGCCCGGACGACGACGTCGAGGTGCGCTTTGAGGGCGCGGCGGGGAAGTACGAGCTCAAGGTGCGCTGCCTCGGTGGGGAGCCGGTGGCCGTCGAGGACGACTGACGCCGCCTCGCGGCTCCGGCAACGAGCGCACGGCGCCGCCCGACCCGTGGTCGGAACGTCGCCGCGCTCTGGCCGTCTCCCACCGTCGCAGCCGTTCGGCGGTACGCCAGCGGGGACCTGGCTCGACCGGCGGAACCGGTCCTGGCATGGTCGATCCCCGGTCGACGCGGATCCAAACCTCGGCGAAGTGGGGAATTCCACCATCTGCCAGTCCCGGCGTGGCGAGGCGCCGCAACGGGTATGGACGCCGCATGGAGCATTTCACGATCGCGACCGTCGCCGAGAAGAGCCCGGACTTCCGGCGGGTGCTGTGGACCGGGAAGCACACCCAGCTGGTGATCATGACGATCCCGCCGGGCGGCGAGATCGGCGAGGAGGTGCACGAGGACATCGACCAGATCCTCACGTTCGTGAGCGGCACGGGCGAGGCGCGAGTGGCGGGGGAGAAGCGCGAGGTCGTCCAGGGTGACCTGGTGGTGGTGCCGGCCGGCACGAAGCACAACTTCGTGAACACCGGGCCGAACCCGCTCGTGCTCTACACCGTCTACGGTCCGCCGGAGCACGCCGACCAGGCGGTCCACCGGACGAAGCAGGAGGCGGACGCCGCGGAGGCCGCGGGCGAGGACGAGCCGCCGAACTGACGGCGGGCCGGGAGGCGCCGTTGGATCGCGGCCCTTCCGGGTACCCGCAGCGCGTGGAGCAGCCGGTGATCTCGGACTACGGGTTCCTGTCCGACTGCCGCTCGGGCGCGCTCGTGGGCCGGGACGGTTCGGTCGACTGGTGGTGCCCCGACCGGTTCGACGGTTCCTCCGTCTTCAACCGGCTGCTCGACATGCGCGCCGGCTACTTCCGTCTGGCGCCGGTCGGCGTGGGCGGGCCTGGTCACCGGGTCGAGCGGGCGTACCACCCGGACACGCTGGTGCTCCGCAGCGTGCACCACACGCCGGAGGGAAGCGTGGCGGTCACCGACGCGCTGGCCGCCGCGCTGGGCGCCCGCGGGCACGACCTCGGCATCGACTCCCCGGCGGTGCTGCTCCGGGTGGTCCAGGGGTTGTCCGGGCGGGTACGCATGGCGCTGGACTTCGTGCCGCGCCCCGAGAACGGCCTGCTCACCCCGTACCTCCATGACCAGTCGGACGGGAGCGTCCTCGCCGCCGCCGGGTCGGTGGTGCTCGTCCTGCGAGCCGACGGCCTGCCGCTGCGGGCCGGCCGGGACAGCGTCCACGAGGAGTTCGAGGTGTCCGCCGGGCAGGTCGTCGGCATCGACCTGGCGTACGCGCCCGCGTACGGCGAGCCCCCCGCGCGGCTCCACCCGGTGCGGGCCGTGGACGAGACGGTGCACGCCTGGGAGGCGTTCCGGGAGCACCACCGGTACCCGGGCCGGTACCCGGAGCTGGTCCGGCCCAGCGCGACCGTTGTCACCGGTCTCACCTACGCCCGCAGCGGCGCCCTGGCGGCGGCGCTGACCACCTCCCTGCCGGAGCAGCTGGGCGGCGAGCGCAACTACGACTACCGCTACTCGTGGCTGCGCGACTTCTCCATGACACTGCGGGCGCTGTGGGTGGCCGCCTGCCCGCACGAGGCGTCCCGCCTCTTCGCCTGGCTGAGCCGCTCGATCGGCCGCATCGGTGACGATCCCGTGCCGGTGCTCTTCGGCTTGGAGGGGGAGCGGGACCTCAGCGAGCACGAGTGCACCCACCTCGCCGGTCATGCCGAGAGCCGGCCGGTGCGCGTCGGCAACGACGCCTGGCGGCAGCGGCAGCTTGACGTGCCCGGCGAGATCATCTCTGGGGTGTGGCGGCTGCGCGACTACCTGGGGCGGCCCTTCCAGACGGAGCTGCGGGAGATGGTGCTCGGGCTGGCCGACCAGGTGGCGGCCACGTGGCAACTCCCCGACCGGGGGATGTGGGAGACCCGGGACGAGGAGCGGCACTACGTGTCGTCGAAGGTGCTCTGCTGGGTGGCGCTGGACCGCGCCGTGCGGATGGCCGACCGGCTCGGCGAGCGGGCCGATCCCCGACGCTGGGCGGCGGCCCGCGACGAGATCCGCGACACCGTCCTGCGCGAGGGGTGGAACGAGCGCGTCGGCGCGTTCACCGGCGCCTTCGGGTCGACGGAGCTGGACGCGTCGGCGCTGTTCCTGCCGGTCGTGCACTTCCTGCCGGTCGACGATCCCCGGATCCGCTCGACCATCGCCGTCGTGGAGCGCGAGCTGGGCACCGAGGACGGGCTGGTCCGGCGCTGGAACACCGACCCGGCCGGCTTCCTGCTCTGCTCGTTCTGGCTGGTCGAGTGCCTGGCGATGACCGGCGAGTCGGAGCGGGCCCGGGCGCTGTTCGAGCGGACGGCCGCACACGCCAACGACGTCGGGCTGTTCAGCGAGCAGATCGACCTCACCACCGGGGCCCAGCTCGGCAACATCCCGCAGGCGCTGTCGCACATCGGCCTGATCAACGCGGCCTGGCGGCTGACCGACCCGAGCGCCTTCTGAGCCGGGCGCTCAGGCGACCACCGGCACGGCGGAGACGTCCACCGTCTCCGGATACTTCAGCCCCGCTCCCGTGTTGAGCACGACCACCCGCTCCCCGGCCCGGATCCAGCCGCCCGCGCGCAGGTGCCGCGCGGCGGTGAGGCAGGCCGCCCCCTCCGGGCAGAGCAGCAGGCCCTCCCGTGCCGCGAAGTCCCGCAGGTCGGTCAGGATCTCCTCGTCGTCGACCGCCACGGCGGTGCCGGCGCTGGCGCGCAGCGCGCCCAGGATCAGCTCGTCGCCGAGCGGGGCCGGCACGGTGATGCCGAACGCCACGGTGTGGGCGTCCGCCCACGGCTCGGCGCGCTCCTCCCCGGCCGCGAACGCCCGGACGATCGGCGCGCAGCCGGTGGACTGCACCGCCACGAGCCGGGGCAGCCTGTCCTCCACCCAACCCAGCTCGCGGAGCTCCTGCAACGCCTTGTGGATGCCGATGAGGCCGACCCCGCCGCCGGTCGGGTAGATGATCACGTCGGGCACCTGCCAGCCGAGCTGCTCGACGATCTCGTACCCCATGGTCTTCTTGCCCTCGAGCCGGTACGGCTCGCGCAGCGTGCCGGCGTCGAAGATCGCCCCGTCGGAGCCGGCCACCAGCTCGGCCACCCGTTTGCCAGCGTCGCTGATGAGCCCGTCGATCAGCCGCAGGTCGGCGCCGGCGGCCACGCACTCGCGACGGCAGATCGTCGGCGCGTCCAGCGGCATCACGATGGTCGCGCCCATGCCCGCGCGGGCCGCGTACGTGGCCCAGGCCGCGCCCGCGTTGCCGTTGGTCGGCATGGCGATGCGCTCGATGCCCAGTTCCCGGGCGCGGCTGATGCCCACGGCCGCACCGCGCGCCTTGAACGAGCCGGTGGGGATCAGCCCCTCGTCCTTCACGAGAAGGTCGGGGATGCCGATCTCCGCGCCGTAGGACGGGGTGCGCAGCAGCGGCGTCCACCCCTCGCCCAGCGTGGTCACGTGCCGCGGGTCGGCGACCGGCAGCACCTCCCGGTAGCGCCAGAGATCCGCGGGGCGCAGCGAGAACTGCTCCGGGGTGACCGCGCGGGCCACGGCGGCGAGGTCGTAGCGGGCGAGGAGCGGCGAGCCGCAGTCGCAGAGGTTCTGCGGCCGGTCGGCGGGGTGGTCCTTGCCGCAGCGCGGGCACTCGAGGTGGGTCAGGTACACGGAACTCCTCGCCGTCAGGTCGCGTCGATGCTCAACCAGTGTCGGCTGCGCCGGCCCGGCTCGTAGCCCGCGTCCAGCCGCTTGGCCACCACACCGGGCAGCCCCTGCTCGCGGCTCGTGCGCAGCGCTTCGGCGCCGGTGCCGGGAAACCACGGCGGAGTCTGCCAGTGCGCGCCGGTCAGCGCCAGACCGTCGAGGAGTTCGCGGCGCTGGGCGTACGGCAGCTCGACGCAACTCACCCCCTCCAGCCAGAGCAGGTCGAAGAGGAGGTACTGCGCGCCGGAGGGCACGCGGCTGCCGGACGTCGCGGGGGCCGGGCGCACCCGGCCGGCGGGGTCGATGCGGACCAGGACGCCGTCCAGCACCGCCTCGGTGGGCGCCAGCGCCTCGGCCATGTCACGCAGCCAGGAGTACGCGCCGGTGACCTCCTCGTCGGTCTCGGACACCAGCCGCAGCCGGCCGCCCGACACGTACGCGACGGCCCGGGTGCCGTCCCAGCGCAGCTCGTACCCCCAGTCGGCCGGGTCGCGGGGGAGCCGCGCCGCGCCGGTCGGGTGCATCGGGCGGACCAGCTCGGGCATGCTCGTCCAGCCCTCCGGCGGTGGGTCCATCCGCCGGACCATCCAGTCGCGGCCCTCCTTGCCGCCGGTGGCGAACAGCACGTACCGCCCGGACGTCCGCTCGCCGTCGAGCACCACGATGACCTCGTCGTCGCGCCACTTCTCGCAGCGGTAGGTCCCCCGGTCGTGGATGGTCATCGTCCCCCCGCCGTACTCGCCGGCCGGGATCTCCCCGTGGAAGGCGAGGTACTCCATCGGGTGGTCCTCGGTGTGCACGGCGAGGTGGTTGCGGCCGGTGTCGCGGGGGAGGCCGCGGGGCACCGCCCAGGAGGCCAGCACGCCGTCCCGCTCCAGCCGCAGGTCCCAGTGCAGGCTGCGGGCGTGGTGCTGCTGGATGACGAACCGGCCGCCGTCGGCCCGCCGGCGCCGGCGGGCGGTCTTCTCGGGCACCGGCTCGGGGGTGCGGGCCGCGTCCCGCCGGCGTCGGTACTCCTCAAGCCGATCCGCCACACCCGCATTCTCCGGTACGCCGGGCCGTCGCGCTGGCGGGCGCGGAGTGCCGTTACGCCGCATGCCGGGGGCGAGGTCGGGTAGAACGGTCGTCATGGACCACGACGACCAGCCCACCGTCCTGCTGCCGGGCGAGGTGCGGATGCCCCTGCTCGGATTCGGCACCTGGCGCGCCACGGGCAAGGCCGGGTACGACGCGGTGCTCGCCGCGCTCGACGCCGGCTACCGGCACATCGACACCGCCACGATGTACGGCAACGAGAAGGAGGTCGGCCGGGCGGTGCGGGAGAGCGGCCTGCGCCGGGAGGACGTGTTTATCACCACGAAGCTGCCGCCGGAGCGGGTGGGCCGGGAACGGCGGACGCTGGAGGCCAGTCTCGAGGCGCTCGACACCGACCACGTGGACCTGTGGCTGATCCACTGGCCGCCGTCCGCGCCCGGGGACAGCGTGCCCATGTGGCGGGAGCTGCTCGCCGCGCGGGACGAGAACATGACGCGGGCGGTCGGCGTCAGCAACTACAGCACCAGCCAGATCGACGAGCTGATCCAGGCCACCGAGGAGAACCCGGCGGTCAACCAGATCCGGTGGAGCCCCTTCCTGTACGACCGGCAGCGGCACGCCGAGCACCGCGACCGCGGCGTCGTGCTGGAGGGCTACAGCCCGCTCGACACGAGCGACCTGTCCCACCCGGTGCTGGCCCGGATCGCGTCGGCGCACGACGTGTCGCCGGCCCAGGTGGTGCTCCGCTGGCACATCGACCACGAGATCGTGGTCATCCCGAAGAGCGTCACGCCGGAGCGGATCCAGGCGAACGCCGACGTGTTCCGCTTCTCCCTCTCGGCCGAGGAGATGCGCGACCTCGACGCGCTCGGCTCCAGCTGACCGGGCGGTCTGCCAAAAACCTTCAGCGAGGCGGGACTTTCTGAAGGGTATCGACATCGACGTACGTGAGGATGTAGCGTGCCGCCATCACGTACGTCGATACGTCGTGACCCTCCGCCTTCCGAGAAGGAGCGCCATGGCCACGTCCCGATCCGTCCGTCTGCGCCGCCGGGGCCTGCTCGGCGTCCCGGCCCTGGTGGCCGCCGCGCTCACCGGCGCCGCCGTCCGGCCCGCCCCGGCGGCCGCCGCGGCCCCGGCTCCCGCCGCACCGAAACCGGAGTGCCTCGCCGACCTGCTCGGCGGCGCCTGATGGCCACCATTCCCTGGCTCGTGGACGTGCTGCGGGCGGCCGGCGTCCAGGTCGTCGTCGAGGGTGACTGGCTCAACCGGATGCGCCCCGGCGACTTCAACCCGATCGGCGTGCTCTGGCACCACACGGCGTCCACCTCCAGCGCCACCAACCCGCACCCGGCGCTGAACATCTGCATCAACGGCCGGCCGGACCTCGCGGGCCCGCTCTGTCACGCCCTCGTCGACTACCACGGCGTCTTCCACGTGATCTCGGCCGGCCGCTGCAACCACGCCGGCGCGAGCCGGGGCAGCGGGCCGATCCCGGCCGGTGACGGCAACACCCTCATGATCGGGTGGGAGATCGACTACAACGGCGTCGACCAGGAGATGACCGCCGCGCAGTACAACGCGTCGATCGCCGCCACCGCCGCCGTGCTCACGCGCCTGGGCCGGGACGCCAGCTACGCCCGCGGGCATCGGGAGACGAGCACCACCGGCAAGATCGACCCGTCCTTCATCGACCTGGACGTCATGCGCGCCGACGTGGCCGCGAAGATGGGCGGCGGTGGCACCGCCTGGTCGTCCATCGTGGACAACACGACGGCCGGCCGGTTCACGGCGAGCGCGAACTGGGGCGTCTCCTCGTACTCCGGGCAGCGCTACGGCGCCGACTACCGCTACGCCGACCCCGTGGCCCTGAGCGACCCGGCCTGGTACCGGTTCAACGTCCCGGCGGCCGGCAACTACCGCGTCGACGCCTGGTGGCCGGCGAACTCCGGCTACAACAGCGCGACGCCGTACATCGTCGCGACCAGCAGCGGCAACCGCACGGTGTACGTGGACCAGCGGGCCACCGGCGGGCAGTGGCGGACGCTCGGCACCTTCGCGCTGCCGGCCGGCGACGCCAACCGGGTCGCCGTGAGCCGGTGGAGCGACGGCGCCGGGCTGGTCATCGCCGACGCCGTACGGCTCACCCGCGTCTGATCCGCCCCCGAAGGGGTGCGGCGGGAGCGCCCGCCGCGCCCCTTCGCCATGTCCCCGCCACGTTGCCCCCCAGGAGCAGCCCCAGCCGGCCGGAGGGGATGGCCGCCGAGGCGACGGACCGGGCCGACCGGGTGACCATGCCTTCCCGTCCGGGGAGCGGCGGGGACGCCCGTGAAAGCGCTCCCGGTGAGCCGATCGGCCCTGGTGTGCTCCGATTGCGCCGAGTAGTCTCCTGTATCCGACGCGTGCCGAAACCCCTCCGGAGGCGTACCGCACCATGGGTGGCTCCCCCCTGCGCATCCTCATCGTCGGCGCGGGCATCGCCGGCCTGGCCGTCGCCCGGGCGCTGCGGATGGCGGGCTTCCGTCCGGACGTCACCGACCGGCTGCCGCCGGGAGAGTCCCACGAGACCGGCCTCTACCTGCCCGGCAACGCGGCGCGCGCCCTGCGCCGCCTCGACCTCGACGGCCCCGTCCGGCCGTTGGGTCACGTGGTCCACCGGCAGCGGTTCCTGGACGCCGCGGGAGACGTGCTCTGCGAGGTCGACCTCGACGAGCTCTGGGCCGGTGTCGGCGAGTGCCGCGCGCTGCCCCGGGCCGAACTGCACCGGGTGCTGCTCACCGGGGCGGGTGGCGCCGTCCGGCACAGCGCCGAGGTGCGCACCCTCGACCTGCTGCCCGCGAGCGTCGGGGTGACGTTCGTCGACGGCACGGCCGCCGAGTACGACCTCGTGATCGGTGCCGACGGACCCCGCTCGACGGTGCGTACGCTCGCCGCGCTCGGCGGGCCGCCCCGGCCCGCCGGTCAGGTCGTCTACCGCACCGTGCTGCGCCACGGCCCGCCGGTCGCCGAGTGGACCGCCCTCCTCGGCCAGCGGTCCGGGTTCCTCGTGGTGCCCATCGGCGCCGGCCGGCTGCACTGCTACGCCGACGAGGCGGGCACCGAGCCGCCCGCCGACCCGATCGCCCGGCTGCGCGAACTGTTCGGCTCCTACGGCGGCCCGGTGCCCGAGCTGCTGGACGCCGTCGAGTGGGTGCACGTCGGGATCACCGACGAGGTGGAGCTGGGACGCTGGTACCGGGGGAGGGTGCTGCTCGTCGGTGACGCCGCCCACGCCACCGCGCCGACGCTCTCCCAGGGCGCCGCCATGGCCCTCGAGGACGCCGTGGTGCTCGCCGAGTCGCTGAAGGCCGCCGGCAGCGTGGAGGCGGCCCTCGTCGCGTACGAGAGTCGCCGCCGCCCGCGTACGCGATGGGTGCGGGACCGGACCCGCGACCGCAACCGGACCCGGGACGTCCCGCCGGCGCTGCGCGACCCGCTGCTGCGCGGTCGCGGCGACCGCATCTTCGGCGAGCACTACCGGCTGCTGCTGGGCCCGCTGTAGATCGCCCCCGACCACCCCACGCGGCGCTCCCACCTGCCGGGGACTATCCTCCTTGCGGATGACGGCTCGCAGATACCAGCGCGTGCCGAGCGGGACAACCGAGAACCGGAGGCCACTCGTGACCACCGTCGCACCCAAGCCGGTCGTGACCCGGCCCTGGCCGGTCCGAGAGCCGGTCAAGGGGTCGGCCATCGCGCGGCTGCTGCGGACCACGGACGCGAAGCAGATCGGGATCATGTACATGGTCACCGCGTTCGCGTTCTTCATGATCGGCGGCCTGATGGCCCTGATCATGCGGGCCGAGCTGGCCCGGCCGGGGCTGCAGTTCCTGTCGCCGGAGCAGTACAACCAGCTCTTCACCATGCACGGCACGATCATGTTGCTGTTCTTCGCGACGCCGATCGTGTTCGCCTTCGCCAACTACATCGTGCCGATCCAGATCGGCGCGCCGGACGTCTCCTTCCCCCGGCTGAACAGCTTCGCCTACTGGCTCTACCTGTTCGGCGGCACGATGGCGACCGCCGGCTTCATCACCCCGGGCGGGGCGGCCGACTTCGGCTGGTTCGCGTACACGCCGCTGAGCAACGTCGAGCACTCGCCGGGCGTGGGCGCCAACATGTGGGTCATGGGCCTGGCCATCTCCGGTCTCGGCACCATCCTCGGCGCGGTCAACATGATCACCACGGTGCTGACCCTGCGGGCGCCCGGCATGACCATGTTCCGGATGCCGATCTTCACCTGGAACATCCTGGTCACCAGCCTCCTGGTGATCCTGGTCTTCCCGCTGCTCGCCGCCGCGCTCTTCGCGCTGGCCGCGGACCGGCTCGTCGGCGCGCACGTCTTCGACCCGGAAACCGGCGGGCCGATGCTCTGGCAGCACCTGTTCTGGTTCTTCGGCCACCCCGAGGTGTACATCGTCGCGCTGCCGTTCTTCGGCATCATCAGCGAGATCATCCCGGTGTTCTCCCGCAAGCCGATCTTCGGTTACAAGGGCCTGGTGGCCGCCACCCTCGCCATCGCCGCGCTGTCGATGAGCGTCTGGGCGCACCACATGTTCGCCACCGGCCAGGTGCTGCTGCCGTTCTTCAGCTTCCTGAGCTTCCTCATCGCGGTGCCCACCGGCATGAAGTTCTTCAACTGGATCGGCACCATGTGGCGCGGCCAGGTCAGCTTCGAGTCACCCATGCTGTGGTCGATCGGCTTCCTGGTGACCTTCCTCTTCGGCGGTCTCACCGGTGTGCTGCTGGCCAGCCCGCCGCTGGACTTCCACGTGTCCGACTCGTACTTCGTGGTGGCGCACTTCCACTACGTGCTCTTCGGCACGATCGTGTTCGCCGTGTTCGCCGGCATCTACTTCTGGTTCCCGAAGATGTTCGGCCGGATGCTCGACGAGCGGCTCGCCAAGGTGCACTTCTGGCTGACGATGGTCGGCTTCCACACCACGTTCCTCGTGCAGCACTGGCTCGGCGCCGAGGGCATGCCCCGCCGGTACGCCGACTACCTGCCGAGCGACGGGTTCACCACGCTGAACACGGTCTCCACCATCGGCGCCTTCATCACCGGCATCTCGACGCTTCCGTTCATCTACAACTGCTGGAAGTCGTACAAGACCGGCCCGGTGGTCGAGGTCAACGACCCGTGGGGTCACGGCAACTCGCTGGAGTGGGCCACGAGCTGCCCGCCGCCGCTGCGTAACTTCGACCGGATGCCCCGGATCCGCTCCGAGCGGCCGGCGTTCGACATGAAGTTCCCGGAGCTGGCCGCCGGCCAGACCCTCGCCGGCCCGCCGGAGGGTGGCGCCAAGCCGCTGACCAGCGAGTCGGACGGCGGCGCCCGCTACAACGAGGACACCGCCAGCAACGTCGACCGGGCCTGACCGGCCGGCAGCACGACACCACGACGGGCGCCGCCCTCCGGATCTCCGGGGAGCGGCGCCCGTCGCCGTTTCCGGATGCGAAGTCGGACGGACGAGCCCGCCGGCGTGCCTGCCTGCGCCGGAGTGATCGGCTCCGAGGTCCGCCTGCCCCGGCGGTAATCGACTCGACTTCCTGGAAGTTGGGCTGTCGCGGCCGGTGGAATGCCGCGACTTCCGTGATGTCGAGTTGATCTCCCGTGCAAGGGGTGATCGACTCCGTTCCGCCGATGTGGCGGGGTCCGGGTGCGCCGGATACCGCTACATCGGCGATGTTGCGTCGATCTTGCCCGGTCCGCCGGTGCCGCTGGTCCGACAGATCCCGCTGGTCCGGCCGGTCCGCGGGCCCGCCGGTCCGCCGGTCCGGCTCGTCCCGCTGGTCGCGGACGCCCGCCGGTCCCGCAGGTGCGCCGGTCCCGCTGGTCGCCTGTCGGCCGGTCCCGGCGACCCCTGAGGTTCCGGCCGGCGTGGATCAGCGGGCGGTGGCGGATTCCCGCTCCGGTTCGTCGGGGGCGGAGACCGGGGCGGCCGCGCGGCGGCGGCGCAGCTCGACGGGGAGCACCGCGAGCGCCACGAGGACGCCGATCGCGCCGGTCACGGCGAACCCCCACCAGGGCGCCCGCGCGTCGATGACCGCGCCCGCGAGGGGGGCGCCGACCGCGATGCCAACGGTGACGGCCGAGCCGTGCAGGCCCATCGCCTCGCCGCGTACCTCGGCGGGCGCGAGGCGGCTGACGGCGTCGGCGGTCGCCGCGATGGTGGGCGCGCACAGGGCACCCGCCGGGATCATGGCGAGGCAGAGCAGCCACCAGTGCGACCCGCCGAGCCCGACGGGGATCGTGCAGAGGCTCAGCCCGGCCATCAGCGCGAGCGGCGGGACGGGACGGCGCGTCGCCCCGTACGCGAAACCGCCGACCAGCGACGCGACGGCCCACATGGCGAGGACGACGCCGGTCCAGCCGACCTCGCCGCTCTCCTTCAGCACGGCGACGACCGCCACGTCGGTGCCGCCCAGGACCAGGGTGGCGGCGAGGCTCACGGCCAGCACGGCCAGCAGCCTCGGCGTGACCCACTCGCGCCGGGACAGGCGGCGGGCCGCGCCCGGCTCCTCCCGCGCGTCCGCGGTGGGCGGGTTGAGCAGCCAGAACGCCACGCCGGCGGCCACGATGCCGGCACCGACCAGATAGAGGGTGGTACGGGCCGAGATGGCGGTGGCCAGCGCCACGGCCAGCGCGGGGCCGACCATGAACGACAGCTCGACCGACATCGAGTCCAGCGCGTACGCCGGGCGGCGGCGGTCCTCGGGCACCAGCGCGGCGACGGACTGGCGGACCACCGAGAAGATCGGCAGGGCCAGGGAACCGGCCACGAAGGCGGCCGGGAGCAGCAGCACGTACGGCAGCGAGGGCGCCGTGGACCAGTACACCGCCTCGACGAGCGCGGTGAGCACGAGCACCGGGCGCAGCCCCCGACGGTCGATCAGCCGGCCGAGCACCGGGCCGCCGATCGCCGAGCCCACGGTGATCGCCGCGCCGACGAGCCCCGCGGCGGCGTAGCCGCGCCCGAGGTCGAGCACGTGGAGGGTCATCGTGACCCCGGTCGCGGTGAGCGGGATACGGGCGAGCACGGCCACGAGCAGCAGCGACCGGAGCCCGGGCAGGGCCAGGGTCTCCCGGTAAGGCTTCAGATTCACGACGGTCCGTACCTCCGCGCGCCATCCTCGCCGGAGGTGCGGCCACCGCCAACCGGATTACCGGATCATGCGGTCCTGATCACAGGCTGCCCGCGCAGCTCGATGCCCGCGCCGTCGAGAGCCCGCAGCGCCACGTCGGTGGTGGCCGGGGCGACGGCGGCCGTGAGGTCCAGCAGCACGGTGGTGGCGAAGCCCTCCCGGGCGGCGTCCAGGGCCGTGGCCCGTACGCAGTGGTCCGTGGCGATGCCGACGAGTTCCACCCGGTCCACGCCGCGCAAGCGCAGCCAGTCGGCGAGGCACTCGCCGTCGGCGGCGTGCCCCTCGAAACCGGAGTACGCGGCCGCGTGCTCGCCCTTGTGGAAGATCTCCTCGATGCGCCCCGTCTCGAGCTGGGGGTGGAACTCCGAGCCGGCGGTGCCGACCACGCAGTGCCGCGGCCAGGAGTCGACGAAGTCCGGCGGGTCGCCGAAGTGCGCCCCCGGGTCGACGTGGTAGTCCTTCGTGGCGACGACGTGGTCCCAGCGGTCCGGTTCGGCGGCGAGCAGCCGGCTGATGCCGGCCGCCACGTCCGCCCCACCGCCCACGGCCAGCGAGCCGCCCTCGCAGAAGTCGTTCTGCACGTCCACGATGATCAGCGCCGTGCTCACGGCTGCTCCCTTCCTGACGCCTCGACCCGTGACCGGTCCACGTCTCATCCCGCGGGTACGACCGTGACCGGAATGGCCGGATCGCCCGCGGAGAGCTTCAGCCCCTCCCAGGGGATGGAGATCAGGCACTCCCGGAGGTGTTCCCGCGACTCCGCGAGCGTGGGCAGTGCGACCGGCTCACCGCCCGCCATGAACGACCGCTGGAGCAGCCGGTCGTGGGGCTGCCGGTCCGGTACGCCCTGCGGCACGATCACCTCCTCGGTGGCCGTGCCCGTCGGCTTGTGCCGCCGGACGGCGACCTTCCGGCCGCCGATGGTGGCCTTCTGCTCCGAGCGCTTCACCACCGGCCGGCCGTCGACCTCGACCAGCTTGTAGACCAGCCCCACGGTGGGCGCGCCGGACCCGGTGACCACGGCGGTGCCCGCGCCGTACATGTCGACGGGCTCGGCGGCGAGCGCGGCGATGGCGTACTCGTCGAGGTCGCCCGAGACGATGATCTTCGTCTCGGTGGCGCCGAGCGAGTCGAGCAGCTCGCGGGACTGCTGGGCGATCACCGCGAGGTCGCCGGAGTCGATCCGGACGGCCCGCAGGCCGGTGCCGGCCACGGCGATCGCGTTGCGGATGCCCTGGCTGATGTCGTACGTGTCGACGAGCAGCGTGGTGTCCTTGCCCAGCGTGGCGACCTGGGAGGCGAACGCCGTCCGCTCGTCGTCGTGGAGCAGGGTGAAGGCGTGCGCCGCCGTCCCGGCGGTGGGGATGCCGTAGCGGCGGCCCGCCTCCAGGTTCGAGGTGAAGCCGAAGCCGGCCAGGTAGGCGGCCCGGGCTGCGGCCACGGCGGCACCCTCGTGCGCCCGCCGGGATCCCATCTCGATGAGCGTACGGCCCCGGGCCGCGGTCACCATCCGGGCGGCGGCCGCCGCGACGGCGCTGTCGTGGTTGAGGACCGACAGGACGAGCGTCTCGAGCACGACACACTCGGCGAAGCCGCCGGAGACGGTGAGCACCGGGGAGTTGGGGAAGAAGAGCTCGCCCTCGGCGTACCCGTCGATGTCCCCCGTGAAGCGGTAGTCCCGCAGCCAGGCGGCGGCCTGCTCGTCGACCACGCCGGCACGGAGCAGGTAGTCCACCTCGGCCGCGTCGAACCGGAACTCGCGGATGAACTCGATGAGGCGCCCCGTGCCGGCGACCACGCCGTATCGACGGCCGGTTGGGAGCCGGCGGCTGAACACCTCGAAGACGCACCGGCGGTCGGCGGTGCCGTCGCGCAGCGCCGCGCTCACCATGGTCAGCTCGTAGTGATCGGTCAGCAGTGCGGGGCGAAGGGTGGTCACGGCACCAGCCTAGAGTTCACCCGACGGCCCCGCCCTCGTGGCCCGGGATCGCCCGCAGCGCCGCCCGCAGCTCGGCACGGCCCGCCACGCCGAGCTTGGCGTAGACGCGCTGGAGATGGTTCTCCACCGTGCGGGCGGAGAGGAAGAGCTTCTCCGCGATGGCCTTGCTGGTCACCCCCTGGGCGGCGAGCCGGGCCACCTCCCACTCCCGGTCGGTGAGCGCCGGCGCCCCGGCCCGCAACGCGGGTGTGCGGATCAGGTCGCACCGGTTCAGCAGGGCGGCGAGCCGCTCCCGGGCCTCGCCCGCCGCCGCGGGCCGGTCACGGCGCAGCCGGTGCAGGGCCGTGGCGGTGGCCTCGGCGGCGTACACGTTCAGCTCCCGCGCCGCGAAGTCGCCGGCGACCGCGAGCAGGTCGGCCGGCGAGTCGGCGGCCGCGGCCCGGGCGTGCCGGGCCAGCAACGGCGGCAGGTCGCCGTCGACGCGTTCGGAGAGCTCGGTGAGGCGCTGGGCGACGGTGCGGCGGCTGCCGTCGGAGCAGGTCGGGCCGACCGGGGTGCCGGCCTGGTCGAGCCGGACCAGGTCGTGCAGGACGTGCACCTCGTGGCCGGCGAAGCCGTCCGCCCGGAGCCGGTCGGCCAGGTCGACGAGCTGCTTGACCGCCCCGGGCAGGTCACCCGCCGCGGCGAGGACCGCTCCCCGGGCCTGCTCCAGCCACGGGTAGAGCACGGCCATCCCGGGCGCCTGGGTGTTGTCGGCCTCGGCCATGGCCTCGGCGGCCTGGACGGCGTCGCCCCGGAGGGCCGCCGCCTGGGCCCGCTCGGCCTGGGCGAGCCCCGCGTAGACCCGGCTGGTGGCGAGCACCGCGCAGGCGCCGAGGCTGGTGCGCAGCGCCGCGTCGCTCTGGCCGCGCAGCCGCGCCGCGTACGCCTGGAGGATGGCGAGGTAGCCGGTGCCGAGTCGGAAGTCGCCGGCGCCGGCCAGGTCGGCGAACTCGTCGGCGGCGATCGCGTCGATGCCGGCCAGGTCGCCGGCGAGCGTGAGGCGGGTGCCCCGGGCGAGTTCGAGGGCGAGTTGCAGGTACGGCATGTCGGCGCGCCAGCGGGCGGCCTCGGAGTGCACCTGGGCGATGGCCGTGCCGCTGCGCCGCAGCTGCCCCTGCGCGGCCTGCAGGTAGGCGATCGTGGACCGCGCCAGCTCGCGGGCGGCGACGCTGGCGGCGGGGCGGTCGAGGACGCCCTGACTGAGTCGCAGCGCGGTGGTGGTGTCGAGCCGGTGCAGCCGCATGATGGCCTCGAACGCGCGGACGCGCGCCTGGTCGGCCGAGTCGGTGAGGTCGGCCGCCCGCGCGGCGATCTCCTCCACCGTGGACTCCCGGCTCAGACCCCAGTAGGTGACCATGCCGCGCACGGTCAACCAGCGGCTGAACCGCGGGCCGTCGGTGGCGTCGGGGGAGAGGGCGTCGATCACCTCGATCGCCTCCTCCGGCCGGTCGGCGAACATCAGGATGGTGGCGAGCAGCTCCGCCGCGTCGAACCCTCCGCCGGCGTCGAGCGCCGCGCGGGCCAGCCGGGTCGCGAGTGGTACGTCGTACCGGCTGAACGCCTGACCGGCCGCGTCGAGCAGGAGCGCGGCGTCCTGCGCGGTGCCCGAGTCGAGCCGCCACACCGCGACCCGGAGCAGGTCGTCGCGGCGCCGCTTGCCGACCCGCTCGAGCAGCTCGGCGAGGTGGGCCTGGAGGCGGCGGGTGCGGCTCACCGGGCAGCGGCGGCGCATGATCTCGCCGTAGAGCGGGTGGGCCAGCCGGACGTTGGTGCGCCGGTCATGGCGGATCACCGAGATGAGGCCGCGTTCCTCGGCCACCTCCACGTCGTCCGGGTCGACGGCCTGGTTGAGAAGGTGCAGGCCGAGCGGCTCGCCGAACGCGACGAGCTCCACGACCGCCCGGACGCCGGGGGTGAGCTGACCGATGCGGGTGTCGATGAGGTCGGTGAGGTTGGGCGCCAGCTCGAACCGCCCGGTCCACTTCCAGATGCCGTACGTGCGGGTCAGCTCGGCGCTGCCGGAGGCGGCGTGGACCAACTCGCGCAGCAGCAGCGGGTTGCCCGCGGAGAGTCGTCCGAGCCGGTCGGCGGAGCCGGCGTCGACCGGGCCACCGAGGATCGCGGCGAGCAGCCCGGCGGTCTCGGCCGGCGCCATCGGGCTCAGCTCGGCCTTCTCCACCAGGTCGTCGGTCCAGAGTGCCCGGATCGGCAGCGGGATCTGCTCGCCGTCGCGGAGCGTGCCGATCACGGTGGTGTTGTCGGCCCGGGCCACGAGGTGCACGAGCGCGGCCGACGGCGGGTCGAGCAGGTGGGCGTCGTCGATGGCCAGCACGATGCGGCGGCCGGCCGCCTGCTGCTGGAGCACGTCCAGTGCCCAGCGCAGGATGCCGGCCGGCGAGAGGCCCTGCGGCTGCTCGGCGGGGAGCACCTGCACGAGACCGCCGAAGGGCAGCGCGGCGGTCGTGGCGCTGGCCGCGATCGACCAGATCGCGTAGCGATCGGTGGGCAGCGCGGCGACGCCCTCGCGGAGCAGCCGGCTCTTGCCGATGCCCGCGCTGCCGCTGAAGAACAGCCCCCGTCCCTCCGCGCCGGTCACCGCCGACAGCAGACGGTTGAGCTCATCCGTTCGGCCGACGAAACTCCACCGACTCATCCCGGCAGCATATCCATCGAAATCGGTCCGCGTGCAGACCGTCACGCACCGAAGTTGAGTAATCCCGCGATTACCGGTGAGTATCCGAAGTGTTCCGCCAGGTGGCCGGATGGCTCGTAGTCTTCCGGCATCCGGTTCTTCGCACCGGAGATTCCACGCGGCCGGCGTTGCCCGTCCGCCCGTCCCGGGAGGTCGCCCTGATGAAGCCGGGTCCTCTCCCCTCCACGGACGTGTCCGAAATGCCCGGGCCGAGCGACCTGCCGCGATGCGCACCCCTGCCCACCCGCCTCGGTGTGACCGAGCCCGGCCCGGACGAGCCGCTCGGCGTGCTCGCCGTGGGTCCGGGCGGGGCCAACCGCCGCGGCGTGCTCGCCACCCTCCTCGACCTCGACCCCGCCCTGCTCGGCACGCCCGACGGCAGCTGGCTGGTGATGCGCCACTCCGCCACCTCCACCCGGGCGGCGTACGTCCCGGGCTACCGGCAGCCCCACCCGTACGGCGCCGACCGGACGGCCGCCGGCCCGGCGCTGGCGCGTCCTCCACGCCGTGTCGAGCTCGGCCTGCCCGACCCGCTGCTGCGCCACTTCAACCTCGTCGACACGACCGACACGGGCGCCCTCGGCGTCGCCGGGGCGCGGGTGGTGCTCGACGCGGTCGGCCGGGCCGGGGCGCTGCTCTTCGTCATCGCCGCCGACCAGGCGTTCACTGCGGCGGAGCTCAACTTGCTCGCCGAGGTCGCCCGCACGCCGGTCACGGTCTTCTTCGTGGTCACGCCGGGTTCGGCCGGCTGGTCCGGGTCCGACGGCACGGCGGCGACGGAGGACACGGGGGCGTCCGTCCCGCCGTCCGGGGCCGGGCTCCCCTCGCCCGGCCCCACGGTCGACCCGGTCGCCGTGACGGTGGAGGCGCACCGTGCCGCGCTGCTCACCGCCGTTCCCCGCCTCGCCGAGGCGCGCTGGTTCGCGCTGCATCCCGGCGCCGCGGCCGACCTGCGCCGGGCCCTGGTCGGGTGGGCCGCCGACGAGGGGCTGCGCCGAGCCAGCTCCGACCCGCCGGTGCTGCCCGGCGAGCACGTCCGGGTGTCCGTGGCCGCCGACCCCGGTGACTGGTCGGAGCGGCTCGACCGGCAGACCCGCACCTGCGCCCAGCGCATCCGCCAGCACCTCGCGCTCGAGCTGGCGAACGTCCACCTGCGCGTCGTGCAGGAGATCGTCTTCGGGGTCGGCTGCGAGGGGCTGCCCCAGCTGCTCGACCGCGAGATGGAGGCGCTGTCGCTGCTGGCCACCGCCCAGTGCGACGGCGCCGTGCGCGGCATCGTGGACGACGCCGTGGCGCGCGTGTTCGGCGCCCCGCTGCCCGATGGCGTGGACCGGCGCGTCGTCAAGGCGATGCGGTGGGGCCTCATCGAGGACCGGACCGGCCGCGACCTCGACCGGGTGCTGCTCGTCACCAGCACGGCCGGGGTGGCGGGCCTCAGCGGTGACGGGGCGATCGACGCGCTGGCGGGCTATCCGAGCCGCGCCCGCGCCGAGGTGCTCCCGCCGGTCGCCGTCGCCCTCTCCGGCGGCTGCTGGCAGCACTGGCGCAGTCCGGGCAACAACGACCCCAACGAGGCGCGGGCGTGGGCCCAGCGGGCGCTGCGGGAGGTCGAGCTGGAACTGTCCCGGGAGATCTCCCGGCGGTTCGAGGTCGTCCGCCTCGGCCTCGGGGCGGTGCTCTCCGATGCGGTCGACCACGGCATCCTGCTCGCCTGACGGCGCCCGCGCCCCCCGGCCCGCCGGGCCCGCCTGCCCACCCCTCGGGCGCGGCGCCGGCGGGTCGGGGCCGCCTGCCGAGGGCGATCCCGGCCGGTCCGGCGTTCCGGTTCCTCGGTTCCGGGAAACCGGTGGCACGATGGGGGGCATGGCGGCTCCGCAGGTTGCACCGGTCGAGACGCCGGCCACCGAAGAGGTGCCGGTCTCGGACCGGCAGTGGGTGACGATCGTGTGGGACGACCCGGTCAACCTCATGACGTACGTGACGTGGGTCTTCCAGAAGCTGTTCGGCTACAGCCGGGAGAAGGCCGAGAAGCTGATGCTCGACGTTCACCACAAGGGGCGCGCCGTCGTGTCGACCGGCGCCCGGGAGCGCATGGAGCACGACGCCTCGCAGCTGCACGCGTACGGGTTGTGGGCAACGGTGGACCGCTCGTGAGCGCGAGGAGTGGGCCGGGGTTGCGAGCCCCGCAGTCGCGAACAGGAATGTCGCCGTGAGTATGTTCCGCCGCCAGAGCGGCCGCTATGTCGCGACGTTCGCCGTCGACGAGGTGCGGGTGCTGCGCAAGGTCGCCTCCGAGGTCGTGGGCCTGCTCACCGACGGCTTCGACCATTCCGACCCGGTGGTGGGCCGGCTCTTCCCCGAGGTCTACCCCGACGACTCGAGGAGCAACGCCGAGTTCCGCCGCTACACCGAGGGCGACCTCAAGACCGCGAAGATCGACCAGGCGGGCGCCATCCTCGCCGCACTGCCCGGCGAGGCCGGCGAGGTGCGGCTGGACGCCGAGGCGGCCGAGGCGTGGCTGCGGGCGCTCAACGACGCCCGGCTCGCCATGGGCGTCCGGTTGGAGATCAAGGACGGCACCGACCTCGGCGAGGAGCTCGACGAGGCGGTCGCGGAGGATCCGACGTCCAGCCGGGTGTTCCAACTGTCCGTCTACGCGTATCTCGGTTATCTCCAGGAGTCCCTGCTCAACGCCCTGATCGACGGGGCGTGACCGCCGCCACTTCGCCGCCCGGGCCGGCCAGGCGTTAGGCTGGAGCGCGTGCTGAGCATCGACCGGTCGATCGTCGACGCGATCGTGGCCCACGCGCGCCGGGACCACCCGGACGAGGCGTGCGGGGTCGTGGCCGGTTCCGTCGGCAGCGACGCTCCGACCCGGCACATCCCCATGGCGAACGCGGCCCGCTCCATGACGTTCTACGAGTTCGACTCGATGGAGCAGCTGCGGGTGTGGCGCGAGATGGACGACCGGGACGAGGAGCCCGTCGTCATCTACCACTCGCACACCGCGACCGAGGCCTACCCGTCCCGCACCGACGTCTCGTTCGCCGGTGAGCCCGGCGCGCACTACCTGCTCGTCTCCACCCGCGAGCCCGACACCGAGGAGATCCGCTCCTTCCGGATCGTGGACGGCGTGGTGACGGAGGAGCCGGTCCGGATCGTGGACGCCGCAGTGGATCCGCACGCCGTGCAGTCCTACATGTTCGGGCAGAGCCCGGCGACGGTCGACTACGAGTGTTCCGGCCGCTGATCCCTCGCGCCGCAACACCCGTTTACGTCCCGTCACCCGGCACACAAGGAGCACGACATCATGGCCATCGAGGTTCGCATCCCCACCATCCTGCGCAGCTACACCGGCGGCGCGAAGGTCGTCGAGGGCAGCGGCGACACCCTGGGCGACCTGCTCACCGACCTTGACTCCCGGCACGGCGGCCTGCGGGCCCGCCTCGTCACCGACGCCGGCGCGCTGCACCGCTTCGTCAACGTCTACGTCAACGACGAGGACGTCCGCTTCCTCGGCGCGCTCGACGCCAAGCTGAGCGACGGCGACAGCGTCACCATCCTGCCGGCGGTCGCCGGCGGGGCGTTCGGCTTCGCGGCGGCCGCGGCCATCGCGCAGCAGAAGGTCACCGGTCCCACGACGGCCGGCCACCCCTCCGCCACCCGCTGAGGCGGCGCGCCATGGCGCGGTACGACAGCCTGCTCGACGCCTGCGGCGGCACGCCGCTCGTCGGCCTGCCCCGGCTCTCGCCGACGGTCGCCGCGGGGGCGCCGCCCGTGCGGCTCTGGGCGAAGCTGGAGGACCGGAACCCGACGGGCAGCATCAAGGACCGGGCGGCGCTGTTCATGGTCCGGGCTGCCGAGGAGGCCGGCCGGCTCCGGCCGGGGGACACCATCCTCGAACCGACCAGCGGCAACACCGGCATCTCGCTGGCGATGGTCGCGAAGCTGCGGGGCTACCGGCTGGTGTGCGTGATGCCGGAGAACGTGTCGACCGAGCGGGTCCAGCTGTTGCGGATGTACGGCGCGGAGATCATCTTCTCGCCGGCGGCGGGCGGGTCGAACCAGGCGGTCGCCACGGCGAAGCAGATCGCCGTCGAGCACCCCGACTGGGTGATGCTCTACCAGTACGGCAACGAGGCGAACGCCCGGGCGCACTACGAGACGACCGGGCCGGAGCTGCTGCACGACCTGCCCACCATCACCCACTTCGTGGCCGGCCTGGGCACCACGGGCACTCTCATGGGCACCGGACGGTACCTGCGGGAGAAGGTCGAGGGGATCCAGGTCGTGGCCGCGGAGCCGCGCTACGGCGAGCTGGTCTACGGCCTGCGCAACATCGACGAGGGGTACGTCCCCGAGCTGTACGACCCGGGCGTCCTGTCCCGTCGGTTCTCGGTCGGCACCCGCGACGCCGTGCTGCGCACCCGCCAGCTCGTCGAGGTGGAGGGGATCTTCGCGGGCTTCTCGACCGGGGCCATCCTGCACGCGGCGCTGGCGGTCGCGCACGAGGCGGTGCGTGAGGGCCGTCGGGCCGACGTGGCGTTCGTGGTCGCCGACGGCGGTTGGAAGTACCTCTCCACCGGGGCGTACGGCGGCACGCTGGCCGACGCCGAGGAGGCGCTGGAGGGGCAGCTCTGGGCCTGAGCCCGCGAGCCCCGAGGCGGGTGCCGCCGGCCGCGTCGTGCCGGCGGCACCCGCTTTCGCATGTCGCCGCGCCATCACGGAGCGCGACGGTCGATCGGGTTCACGGCCGGCCCGCCGGAGGGTCGGCCGCCGCCGGACGCGCTGGGTGTCACCTTGGTGACAACTTTCTACGGATGATTCTTGCGCCCCCGCGCGCGGGCGTAGGCTGCGCAGCGTGGCGTACGCGTCGGTAGAGATCATGGGCCGAGCGGTGACCGGCGCGGCGACTACGAAGCGTGACGGCGAGAGCACCAGATGCGACTGACCGTCCTGGGCTGTGCGGGAAGTTTCCCCGGGCCGGAGGCCCCCTGCTCCTCCTACCTGATCGAGGCGGACGGCTTCCGGCTGCTGGTCGACTTCGGCTCGGGGTCGCTCTCCAGCCTCCAGCGCTACGCGGGGCTGCACGCGCCGGACGCGATCCTCCTGAGCCACCTGCACTGCGACCACATCCTCGACGCCGTGACGTACGTGGTGGTCCGCCGGTACGCGCCCGACGGCCCGTACCCGGCCCTGCCGGTGTACGCACCCTCCGGCGCGCCCGACCGCCTGATGGCCGCGTACGGCGACGACGGCACGATGGACGACGTCTACCAGTTCTACGGCCTCCAGCCCGGCACCTTCCCGATCGGCCCGCTCACCGTCACGGTCGACCGGGTCAATCACCCCGTCGAGACGTACGGGGTGCGGCTGGAACACGAGGGACGGGTGCTGTGCTACTCGTCCGACACGGCCCCGTGCGACGCGCTGGTGCGGCTGGCCCAGGACGCCGACGTGTTCCTCTGCGAGGCGAGCTACCTCGACGGGGTCGAGAACCCACCGGACCTGCACCTGACCGGCCGGGAGGCCGGCGAGGCGGCCACCAAGGCGGGTGTGGGCCGGCTGCTGCTCACGCATCTGGTGGCCGCCTGGGGCAGCGAGGCGCACACCGTCGAGTCGGCCGCCGCCGCGTACGCGGGCCCGCTCGAGGTGGTCCGCGCCGGCGCCAGCTACGACATCTGACCCGCTCCACGCCCGGGCCGCCCGGCTATCGCTCTTGCCGCAGTGTTCGCCAACCGGTCAGCATCCGGTCGTCTTACGCACCCGTGGCACCCGCACGGTGTGGGCATGCGGATCGCCATCGTGACCGAGTCGTTCCCGCCGGACGTGAACGGCGTCGCGCACTCCGTCGTCCGGGCCGCCGAACACCTGGCTGCCCGCGGCCACGAGCCGCTCGTCATCGCGCCTGCCCCGCCCGGCGCCACCCGACACGACAGTGGCGGGCACCCCTACCCGGTGGTGCGGATCCCGAGCGTCCCGATGCCCCGCTACCAGGGCTTCCGGCTGGGTGTGCCGACGACCCCCCGCCTCACGGGGGCGCTGCTCGGGCACGCGCCGGACGTCGTCCACCTCGCCAGCCCGTTCGTCCTCGGCGCGCGCGCCGCCACGCTGGCCGTGCGGCACGGGCTGCCCACGGTGGCCGTCTACCAGACCGACGTGGCCTCGTACGCCCGCGCGTACCGGCTCGGCTGGGGCGAGGCGGCCGCGTGGCGGCGGCTGCGCGAGATCCACAACTCGGTGCAGCGTACGCTCGCGCCGTCCACCCGCGCCGCGGCCGACCTCATCGCCAACGGGGTGCAGCGGATCTGGCTGTGGCGGCGGGGCGTGGACGCGGAGCGGTTCCAGCCGGCGAAGCGGTCCGCGGAGCTGCGCGCCGGGCTCGCCCCGAACGGCGAGCTGCTGGTCGGCTACGTCGGGCGGCTCGCTCCCGAGAAGCGGGTCGAGCTGCTCGCGGAGACGTCCCGGCTGGCCGGTGTCCGGGTGGTGGTGGCGGGCGACGGTCCCGTTCGGCGGCAACTGGCCCGGGCCCTGCCCGGGGTCACCTTCCTCGGTGTCCGGCACGGCGAGGACCTCGCGCGGCTCTACGCGAGCCTCGACGTCTTCGTGCACACCGGCCCGCACGAGACGTTCGGCCAGACCGTGCAGGAGGCGCTGGCCAGCGGCGTGCCGGTGGTGGCGCCTGCCGCCGGCGGGCCCGTGGACCTCGTCGAGTCCGGGGTGACCGGGCTGCTGGTGCCGCCGGGCGACGGGGACGCGCTGGCCGCCGCGGTGGCCGCGCTCGCCGCGGACGAGGAGCGCCGCGTCGCGTACGGGCGGGCCGCCCGCGCGGCCGTGCGGCGGCGAAGCTGGGCCGCCGTGGGCGACGAGCTGATCGGGCACTACGAGGCGGTACGCGCCGGCGCGACGGCCGCGAACCTGCCCGCCGCCTCGTGACGGGGTCGGCTCCCGCCGCCGGGCTGCGGATCGTCCGGTTGGCCAACTTCGTGACGGCCCGCTCCGGCGGGCTGCGGACCGCGCTGCACCAGCTCGGTGTGGGCTACTGCGAGGCGGGGCACGAGCCGGTGCTGGTCGTCCCCGGGCGGCGTCCCTCCGACGAGTGGCACCCGTGGGGGCGGGTGATCACCCTGGCCGGGCCGGAGCTGCCGGCCAGCGGCGGGTACCGGCTCCTCACCGCGCGGCGCCCGCTGGCCCGGGTCCTCACCGAGCTGGCGCCGGACCGACTGGAGGTCTCCGACCGGTTCACCCTGCGGTGGACGGGGGACTGGGCGCGGGCGCACGGCGTGCCGTCGGTGATGGTCTCGCACGAGTCGCTGACCGGCCTGCTCGGGCAGTGGGAAGTGCCGGGTGCGCTTCGCCGCCCCCTCGCCGACCGGTTCAACGGCCGCACGGCCCGGGCGTACGACCGGGTGGCCTGCACGACGCGGTGGGCGGCCGAGGAGTTCGCCCGGATCGGTGCGCGCAACGTCGACCTGGTGCCGCTCGGGGTGGACCTCGCCACGTTCCATCCCGACCGGGCCGACCCCGAGGTGCGCGGCCGGTACGCGGACCGCGGCGAGCTGCTGCTCGTGCACTGCGCGCGGCTGTCCCGGGAGAAGCGGCCGGAGCTGGCCGTCGACGCGCTCGCCGCGCTCCGCCGGGCGGGCGTGCCGGCGGTGCTCGTGATGGCCGGCGACGGCCCGCTGCGGGCCGCGTTGCAACGGCGGGCGGCCGGGCTGCCGGTCACCTTCACCGGCTTCCTACCGGACCGGTTGGCCGTGGCCGCGCTGCTGGCCAGCGCCGACGTGGTGCTCGCACCCGGGCCCGTGGAGACGTTCGGGCTGGCCGGGCTCGAGGCGTTGGCCTGCGGCACCCCCGTGGTCGTCAACGCCGCCAGCGCGCTGCCCGAGGTCGTCGGCACGGCCGGGCGGGCCGCGGACGGCTCGCCGGCGGCCGTCGCCGAGGCGGTGCGGCACCTGCTCGCCCGGCCCGAGGCGCAGCGGCGCGCGGCGGCCCGGGCGCGTGCCGAGGAGTTCGGCTGGCCCGCCGCCGTGGCCGGTTTCCTGCGCGTGCACACCGCCGAACCGGCCCGGCCGCCGGCACCCGCCTGACCGGGCGGCCACCGGCCCGGGGACACCCGCGCGACTGGATCCGGCCACCGCATAGGGTGCAGGCATGGCACGACCCGACGGGCGACGGCCCGACCAACTCCGACCGGTGACGCTGACCCGGGGATGGAGCACCCATCCGGAGGGCTCCGTGCTCGTCGAGTTCGGCGCGACGCGGGTGCTGTGCACGGCGAGCGTCACCGAGGGGGTGCCCCGCTGGCGCAAGGGTTCCGGTCTCGGCTGGGTCACCGCCGAGTACGCGATGCTGCCCCGGGCCACGAACACCCGCTCGGACCGGGAGAGCGTCAAGGGCCGCATCGGCGGGCGTACGCACGAGATCTCCCGGCTGATCGGCCGGAGCCTGCGCGCCTGCGTCGACCTCAAGGCCCTCGGCGAGAACTCGATCGTGCTCGACTGCGACGTGCTCCAGGCCGACGGCGGCACCCGTACGGCGGCGATCACCGGCGCGTACGTGGCGCTGCACGACGCCGTCACGTGGCTTGCCGAGCGCAAGGCGCTGGCCGGCAAGCCGGCGGCCGTGATGCACCGGTCGGTCGCGGCGGTGAGCGTCGGCGTCATCGGGGGCGAGGCCCGGCTCGACCTGTGCTACGCCGAGGACGTGACCGCCGAGGTCGACATGAACGTGGTCTGCACCGGCACCGGCGACTTCGTCGAGGTGCAGGGCACCGGGGAGGCCGGCGTGTTTCCCCGGAGCCAGCTCGACGCCCTGCTCGACCTGGGCGTGGCGGGCTGCGCGGAACTGGCCGAAGCCCAGCGGAAGGCGCTCTCATGAACAAGGTGCTGCTTGCCACCCGTAACCGCAAGAAGCTGGTGGAGCTCCAGCGGATCCTCGACGGCGCGCTCGGCGCGCACCAGGTCGCCCTGCTCGGCCTGGACGACGTCGAGGAGTACCCGGAGCTGCCGGAGACCGGCCTCACCTTCGGCGAGAACGCGCTCATCAAGGCGCGGGAGGGTTTCCGGCGCACCGGCCTGCCGACCGTCGCCGACGACTCCGGCCTGGCCGTCGACGCCATGGGCGGGATGCCCGGTGTGTTCAGCGCCCGCTGGTCCGGCCGGCACGGTGACGACCAGGCCAACCTCCAGCTCCTGCTGGACCAGACCGCCGACGTGCCGGACGAGCACCGCGGGGCGTCCTTCGTCTGCACGGTGGCCCTCGTGCTGCCGGGCGGCAAGGAGCACCTGGTCGACGGCCGGCAGGCCGGACGGCTGCTGCGCGCCCCGCGTGGGGAGGGCGGCTTCGGCTACGACCCGATCTTCCTGGGCGACGGGCAGACCCGCACGAACGCCGAGCTGACGCCGGAGGAGAAGGACGCGATCAGCCACCGCGGCAAGGCGCTGCGCGAGCTGGCCAAGCTGATCGCCAAGGTCCTGCCGCCGGCCGCCTAGGCTCCACGGTCACCGCACGTCGGGCCCGCACGAAGATCCCCCACGTCGGGCCCGCGCAAGATCCGCACAACATCCGGGAAGTAGTGGCCTCCACCATCGCTGAGGCCACTACTTCGGGGAAGTTGCGCGGATCTTGGGCATTCCCGGACCGCCGTGCTGCCGACGCCGGCCGCCTTGCCCGCAGGGGTGGCCGCCCACACCGGACGGCCGCCCCCGAAGCGTCAGCTCAGCGACCCGATCTCCCGCTCGATGGCCGCGCGCAGGTCGGGGCCGCGCAGCACCTCGCGCGCGGCCTCCATGAGCGGTGCGAGGAACACGTCCGGGCCCGGCTCGCCGGCGATCCCGCCGAGGGCCTCGACCGCTGCCCGGCCGGCGGGCGACGGGGTCAGCGGGGCGCGGAGCTGGAGCCCGCGTACGGCCGCCAGCAGCTCGACGGCGAGCACGCTCGTCAGGTTGTCGAGCACCGTGCGCAGCTTCTTGGTGGCCGCCCAGCCCATGGAGACGTGGTCCTCCTGCATCCCGCTCGTGGGCAGCGAGTCGACGGACGCGGGGGCGGCCAGCCGGCGGTTCTCCGCGACGATCCCGGCGGCCGTGTACTGGGCGATCATCAGCCCGGAGTTCACCCCGGCGTCGGGCGACAGGAAGGCCGGCAGTTCCCGGGAGCGGGTGACGTCGAGCAGGCGGTCGACCCGCCGCTCGGCGATCGCCCCCACCTCGGAGGCGGCGATGGCCAGGTAGTCGGCCGCGAAGCCCAGCGGCGCGCCGTGGAAGTTCCCGGTCGACTCGACGCGGCCGTCGGGCAGCACCACCGGGTTGTCGACCACCGACAGCAGCTCGCGGCCCGCGACCGTCGAGACGAACTCCAGCGTGTCCCGGGCCGCGCCGGCCACCTGCGGGGCGCAGCGCATCGAGTACGCGTCCTGCACGGCGTGCGCGAGGTCGTCGCGGTGCGAGTCCATCACCCGGGAGTCCTGGAGCAGCCGGTGGATGTTCGCCGCCGAGGCCGCCTGGCCGGGGTGCGGGCGGATCGCGTGCAGCTCGGGCAGGAAGGGCCGCTCGGAGCCGAGCATCGCTTCGATGGCCAGCGCCGCGGTCACGTCGGCCATGGTGAACAGGTGGGCGGCGTCGTGCAGGGCGAGCAGCAGCATGCCGAGCATGCCGTCGGTGCCGTTGATGAGCGCCAGCCCCTCCTTGGCGGCCAGCTCGATCGGGCTCAGGCCGGCCTCGCGCAGCGCCTCCGCCGCGTCGACGCGCTCGCCGGCCGGGCCGAGCACCCAGCCCTCACCGAGCAGCGCCAGCGCGCAGTGCGCCAGCGGGGCCAGGTCGCCGGAGGCGCCGAGCGACCCGTGTTCCGGCACCCACGGGGTGATGTCGTGGTTGAGCAGGTCGACCAGGGCCTCGGCGACCAGCGGCCGGACGCCGGACCGGCCCATCGCGAGCGAGCGGACGCGCAGCAGCATCATGGCCCGCACCACCTCGCGTGGCATGGGCGCGCCGACCCCGGCGGCGTGCGAGCGGATCAGCGCGTGCTGGAGTTCGGCGCGCCGCTCCGGGGCCACGAACGTGTTGGCGAGGGCGCCGAAGCCGGTGGAGACGCCGTAGACCGGCCGGCCGGCCGCCTCGATGCCGTCCACGATGGACCGACTGGTCGCCATCGCCTCCGTGGCGGCCGGGTCGAGCACGACCTTGGCGGCGCCACGGGCCACGGCGAGCACGTCGGCGGGTGTGATCCCGGTGGGCTGGATGGTCACGGTCGTCATTGCGGAACTCCGTTGTGCAGGACGGTGCGGATCAGGGGCACACCGGGCCGGTAGGCCAGGTGCAGGTGGGACGGGGCGTCGAGGACGACGAGGTCGGCCCGGGCGCCGGGGCGCAGCACCCCGACGTCGTCGCGGCGCAGCGCCCGCGCGCCGCCGGCGGTCGCGGCCCAGACCGCCTCCGCCGGGGTCATCCGCATCTCGCGTACGGCGAGCGCGATGCAGAACGGCATCGACGAGGTGTACGACGAACCGGGGTTGCAGTCGGTGGCCAGTGCCACGGTGACACCGGCGTCGATCAGCCGCCGGGCGTCCGGGTAGGGCGACCGGGTGGAGAACTCGGCGCCGGGCAGCAGCGTGGCGACGGTCGTCGTGGCCCGGCCGGAGGGCCCGTCCGCGGCGGTCGACGCCAGCGCGTCGACGTCGGCGTCGCTGAGGTGGGTGCAGTGGTCGACGCTCGCCGCGCCGAGTTCCACCCCGAGCCGTACGCCCGGGCCGGGACCGAGCTGGTTGGCGTGCAGGCGCACGCCGAGGCCGACCGCCTGCCCGCAGGCGAGGATGGCCCGGGCGTGGTCGACGTCGAAGGCGCCCCGCTCGCAGAACACGTCGATCCAGCGGGCGTGCGGGGCGGCGGCCGCCAGCATCGGCCCGCAGACCATACCGACGTAGTCGTCCGGGCGGTCCGCGTACTCGGCGGGCACGACGTGCGCACCGAGGAACGTGGTGTCCTCGCTGAACTCGGCGGCGATCCGCAGCGAGCGGGCCTCGTCGGCGACGGTGAGGCCGTACCCGCTCTTGATCTCGATGGTGGTCGTGCCCTGCCGCAGCGCCTCGCCCCGCAGCCGGCGGACGGTGGCGCGCAGTTCGTCGTCGCTGGCCGCGCGCGTGGCGCCCACCGTGGTCCGGATGCCGCCGCCGGTGTACGGCTCGCCGGCCATCCGCGCCGCGAACTCGGCGGCGCGGTCGCCCGCGAACACCAGGTGGGCGTGGCTGTCCACGAACCCGGGGAGCACGGCCGCGCCGTCGGCGTCGATGCGTCGGTCGGCGGCCGGGGCGTACCGGGCCGGCCCGATCCAGGCCACCCGCCCGTCCTCGACGAGCAGGGCGGCGTCGCGCCGGAGCCCGAGCGGGCCGCCACCGCCCTCGCCGGAGCCGTTGGTGACCAGCTCACCGATGTTGTCGACGAGCAGGCTGCCGGTCATGCGGTCACCTCCGTGATGGCGGCCTGCAACTCGGCCGGCACGTCGACGGCGAGGTGCCGGCCGTCGGCCACGACCGTCCGGCCGTCGACCACCACGTGCGCGACGTCGGCGGCGGTGGCCGCGAAGAACGCCCCGACCGGCGGGACACCGGCGGTCCGGGCGCTGTCCAGCCGTACCGTGACCAGGTCCGCGCGGGCGCCGACGGCCAGCCGGCCGGCGTCGGTCCAGCCCAGGGCCGCGTGCCCGGCGACGGTGGCCGCGTCGACCAGCCGCGCGGCCGTGAAGTGGCCGCGCCGGCGGGTGCGCAGCCGCTCGTCCAGCTCCACGGCCCGCGCCTCCTCGAAGATGTCGATGACCGCGTGGCTGTCGCTGCCCAGGCTGAGCGGGCTGCCGGCGTCCGCCATCCGGCGCGCCGGGCCGATGCCGTCGGCGAGGTCACGCTCGGTGGTGGGGCAGAGGCAGACGCCCGTGCGGCTCTCCCCGAGCAGCGCCAGGTCGGCGCTCGTCGGATGGGTCGCGTGCACGGCGGTCGTGGCGGGGCCCAGCACGGCCCGGTCGGCGAGCAGGCGCGTCGGGGTGCAGCCGTGCACCGCCCGGCAGGCGTCGTTCTCCGCGGGCTGCTCGGAGAGGTGCACGTGCAGCGGCGCGTCGCGCTCACGTGCCCAGCTCGCCACGGTGCCCAGCTGCTCGGCCGGTACGGCCCGGACCGAGTGCACGGCGGCGCCCACGCGGGCGTGCCCGCCCTCCGGCGTGAAGGCGGCCACCCGCTCCGCCCACCGCGCGGCGTCCCCGTCGCCGAAGCGCACCTGCGGCCCGGTGAGCGGCCCGCCGTCCACCGACGCCGTGAGGTAGCAGGCGTCCAGCAGGGTGATCCGGACACCCGCGTGGGCGGCGGCCTCGACCAGCGCGGCGCTCATCGCGTTCGGGTCGTCGTACGCCGTGCCGTCCGGGGTGTGGTGCAGGTAGTGGAACTCACCCACGGAGGTGATCCCGGCCAGCGCCATCTCGGCGTAGGTGGCCCGGGCCAGCGCCAGGTACGAGTCCGGGTCGAGGCGGGCGGCCACCGCGTACATCTGGTCCCGCCAGGTCCAGAAGTCACCTCGCCCGCCGTGCGTGCGCCCGCGCAGCGCCCGGTGGAAGGCGTGCGAGTGCGCGTTGGCCAGCCCGGGCAGGGTGAGCCCGGGCAGCCGTACCGCGTCGGTGAGGACCTCGACCCCGGCGGTGGGCGCGCCCGCGCCGGCCAGCGGGGTCACCGCCGTGAACCGACCGTCCTGTGCCTCGATGAGCACGTCGGCGGTCGGCTCGCTCCGGTCCGGCAACCAGGCGTACTCGGCCAGCCAGCGCGTCGCGGTCATGCTCCGCGCCCCCTTCGGCGCTGGACCGGTCGCGACATCGGGGCGGCAGGACCGCCGCGGAGCCGGCCCCGGCGGCCGGCCGGGAACGGCGTCGCCGTCAGCATGCCAGCTCCTTGAGCACCCGGGCGAGGGCGGTGACGCCGGCGGCGCAGTCCTCGTCGGTGGCCGACTCGGCGGGGGAGTGCGACACCCCGGTCGGGTTGCGGACGAACAGCATCGCCGTGGGCAGGTGCGCGGCGAGCACACCGGCGTCGTGCCCCGCCCCGGTCGGCAGCACGGGCGCGTCGAGCAGCCGGGCCAGCCGCCCGGCCAGCCCGCCGTCGAACGCGACCAGCGGGGTGGCCGACTCCTCGGTCAGCGTGACCGTCGTCCCGTCGCGCCGGGCCCGCTCGACGGCCTTGTGGTGCACCGCCTCGACGAGCCCCGTGAGGGTCTCCGGCTCGGCCGCCCGGGCGTCGAGCCAGCCGCTGACCCGGGACGGGACGGCGTTCGTCGCGTTCGGCTCCACCGACACGCGGCCCACGGTGGCGTGCGCGTCGCGCAGCCGGGCCTCCTTGTTCGCCGCGAGCACCGTGAACGCGTACGTGAGCATCGGGTCGCGGCGGTCGGCCATGCGGGTCGTGCCCGCGTGGTTGCCCTCGCCCGCGAAGTCGAAGCGCCAGCGGCCGTGCGGCCAGATGGCGCTGGCCACGGCGACCGGCGAGGACGTCTCCGCGAGCGCGCGGCCCTGTTCGACGTGCAGCTCCACGAAGGCCCGGAACCGTCCCAGCAGCTCGGGGCGGGCGCCCGCCGGCACGCCGCCGAGCGCCTCGGCGAAGCTCACCCCGGCGGCGTCGCGCAGCACCGCCGCCCGCTCCGCCGGCAACGCGCCGCTGAGCAGCCGAGACCCCAGGCACGGTACGCCGAACCGGCCGCCCTCCTCCTCGACGAAGGCGCCGACGACCACCGGCCGGGCCGGGGTGACGTCCGCGGCCCGCAGCTCGTCGACGGCGAGGAAGGCGCTCACGATGCCGAGCGGACCGTCGTACGCCCCGCCGTGCGGCACCGAGTCGAAGTGGCTGCCGGTCAGCACCGCGTCGCCGGCGTCCGGGTCACCCCACCACGCGAAGAGGTTGCCGTTGCCGTCCTCGACGACGGGCAGGCCCCGGTGGGCCGCCTGGTCGCGGAACCAGCCGCGCAGCCGCAGCTCGGGCTCGGTGAGCGCGTACCGCAGGTAGCCGCCGCTGCCGGCGTCCCGCCCCACCGGGGCGATCTCGTCCCACAGCTTCCGGAACCGGCCGACGAGATCACTCACGCTGGACCCCTCTTGTTCGCGACTGCGGGGCTCCGCTGCGCTGCACTCCTCGCGCTCACGGCGCTCCTGTTGTTCGCGACTGCGGGGCTCCGCTGCGCTGCACTCCTCGCGCTCACGCGTCGCCCTCCGCCATGGGCACCCGCACGCCGGTCCGCTCGGCGACCTCGCCGGCGATGTCGTATCCGGCGTCCACGTGCCGGATGACGCCCATAGCGGGGTCGTTCGTGAGCACCCGCTCGATCTTCTGGCCGGCGAGCGCGCTGCCGTCGGCCACGCACACCTGCCCGGCGTGGATCGAGCGGCCCATGCCGACGCCGCCGCCGTGGTGGATGGAGACCCAGGACGCCCCGCTCGCGGTGTTGACCAGCGCGTTGAGCAGCGGCCAGTCGGCGATGGCGTCGGAGCCGTCGGCCATCGCCTCGGTCTCCCGGTAGGGGCTGGCCACGCTGCCGGCGTCGAGGTGGTCACGGCCGATGACCACGGGGGCGGACAGTTCACCGGAGGCGACCATCTCGTTGAACCGCACGCCGGCCTTGTCGCGCTCGCCGTAGCCGAGCCAGCAGATCCGGGCCGGCAGGCCCTGGAACGCGACCCGCTCGCCGGCCATCCGGATCCACCGGGCGAGGGACTCGTTCTCCGGGAACAGGTCCAGGATGGCCCGGTCGGTGGCCGCGATGTCGGCCGGGTCGCCGGAGAGCGCCGCCCACCGGAACGGTCCCTTGCCCTCGCAGAACAGCGGCCGGATGTACGCGGGCACGAAGCCGGGGAAGTCGAAGGCCCGCTCGTAGCCGCCCAGCTTCGCCTCGCCCCGGATCGAGTTGCCGTAGTCGAAGACCTCGGCGCCCGCGTCCTGGAAGCCCACCATCGCCGCCACGTGCCGGGCCATCGAGGCCCGCGCCCGGTCGGTGAACTCGGCTGGCTTCGCGGCCGCGTAGTCGCGGGCGTCGGCCAGCTCCACCCCCACCGGCAGGTACGACAGCGGGTCGTGCGCGCTCGTCTGGTCGGTGACGATGTCGATCTCGACGCCCTTACCCAGCAGCTCGGGGAAGACGACGGCGGCGTTGCCGACCACGCCGACGCTGAGCGCGCGGCGTTCCCGCTTGGCGGCGAGCACCCGCTCCACCGCGTCGTCCAGGTCGTCGGCGATCTCGTCGAGGTAGCGGTCGTGCGCCCGGCGCTCCAGCCGGCCGCGGTCCACGTCGACGATGAGGCAGGCGCCGCCGTTCATGGTGACGGCGAGCGGCTGCGCCCCGCCCATGCCGCCGCAGCCGGCGGTCAGCGTGAGCGTGCCGGCGAGGCTGCCCCCGAACCGCTTGGCGGCCACGGCCGCGAACGTCTCGTAGGTGCCCTGCAGGATGCCCTGCGTGCCGATGTAGATCCACGAGCCGGCCGTCATCTGCCCGTACATGGTCAGGCCGAGCTGCTCCAGGCGGCGGAACTCCGGCCAGGTCGCCCAGTCGCCGACCAGGTTCGAGTTGGCGAGCAGCACTCGCGGCGCCCACTCGTGCGTGCGCAGGACGCCCACCGGCCGGCCGGACTGCACGAGCATCGTCTCGTCGTCGCGCAGGTCGGTGAGCGTACGCACCAGCGCGTGGTAGGACGGCCAGTCCCGGGCGGCCTTGCCGGTGCCGCCGTAGACGACCAGGTCGTCGGGGCGCTCGGCCACCTCCGGGTCGAGGTTGTTCATGAGCATCCGCAGCGCGGCCTCCTGCGGCCAACCGCGGGCGGTGCGCTCGGCGCCACGGGCGGCGCGGACCGGGTGGGACATCTCGGTTCTCCTCTCAGCCGAGGAACAGCTGTCGGCGGGCAGCGGACGCCTCGAACGCCTCGAGCCGGCGCTGGGTGTCGGCCGGTGCGGCGTCGCAGATCGCCTGGAGCAGCACCATGGCCAGGGTCATCGGGGCGGTGTGCAGGTCGAAGACGAGGTCGGTGCCGACCGTGGCGGGCAGCACCACGTCGGCGTGCTCGGTGGCCGGGCTGACCGGCGAGTCGGTGATCGCCACGACGGCGAGCCCGGCGGCCCGGGCCTCGCGCAGCGCGTCCAGGGTCTCCCGGGGATAGCGGGGGAGCACGAACGCGAGCAGGGCGCTGGCCCCGGCCTCGGCGGCCTGCTCCAGGCGGTCGGTGAGCAGGCTGCCGCCGTCGTCGAGCACCCGGACGTCCGGCAGAACCTTCGCGGCGAAGTAGGCGAAGTACGCGGCCAGCGGCGCGGCGGCGCGCAGGCCGAGCACCGGCAGCGGCCGGCTGGCGGCGAGCAGCTCGCCGGTTCCGGCGATCCGGTCGCGGTCGGCGAGTTGGGCGGCGAGCCGGTCCAGGTTGCCGGCCTCGGCGCGTACCGCCTGCTGGAGTTCGTTGCCAGCGTCGGTCGGGCCGTCCGGCGTGCCGGCGGCCAGCTCGCGCAGCCGGCGGCGCAGCGCGGGGTAGCCGTCGTGGCCGAGCGCGACGGCGAACCGGGTGACGGACGGCTGGCTGACCCCGGCCAGCTCGGCCACCTCGGCCGCGGAGAGGTACGCCACGGCCGGCGCGTGCTGCACCAGGCAGTGCGCGATCCGGCGTTGGGTGGGGGTGAGCCGGACCCCGTGGAACAGGTCGAGCACGCGCTGGGTGGGCGCCGCGACAGCTCCGTCATTCACACGGGGACTCTATGCATGAAAACTTTCAGGAAGCAAGACGTGCGCGCGGCGGCACCTTCCACCGACCTGTCGTTCGGCCGACCGGTGGGCAGCTCCGCTCGCTCCGGCTCTGTAGGATCCGCAAGGCGGTTGAGCTAAGGAGTGGCATGCAGCCCGAGAGCCCATACAGGTACACCCACATGCTGGGCGCGTGTCAGGTCGGCAAGGCCTGGGCCGCGGTGGATGGGCAGGGGCGGTTCGCGACCGTGGCCGTGTTGGACGGGGTCGCGGCCTCCGACCCACGCTGGCGGGAGGCCTTCGCCAGCGCCGCGAACACCCTGGCCCACGCCGAGGGCGGGCACCCCTACGCGGGCGCCGACTTCGCGGCGGCCCACCCCTGGGTGGCCTACACGGCCGAGGAGGGGCACGCGCCGCAGCGTCTCTTCCAGAGCCTCGGCCTCGACTACCAGCCGGCCCCCGACCTGCCGACCTCGGCGCCGCCCGCGTCGGCGCCACCGGTGTCCGGCGTGCCGCAGCAGGTCAGCGGGCCACCGACCCCGGTCTCCGGCGCGCCCGAGCTGGTGTCCGACAAGCCGCAGCTCCCGTGGGCGATGCACGCGTCGTCGGTCTCCGGCCAGCCGGGGCCGGCCGCCACGCAGCCGATCTCCGGCGCACCGGCCTCGCCCGCGGCGCCGGCGCCCCGGCCGGTCTCCGCCGCCCCGCAGTCCCCGGCGCACTCCGCTCCGGCCGACCCCGTGCCGGCGTACGATCCATTCTCCTCGGGAGGCCGGCGGATCACCCCGGTGCGGCCGGAGCCGAAGCGGCGCGACTGGATCTGGGTCGCTGCCGCGCTTGTGCTCACCCTGGTGGGCGGCACCGCGGGTTTCTTCATCGGCCGGGGCAGCGGCTCGGAGGCCTCCCCGTCGCCGTCCGCCAGCGCCCCGCTCCCGCCTTACGAGGCGACGCAACTGTCCATCAACAAGGCGAAGCTCGGCGGCCAACTGGCGCCCCTGGCCGATCCCTGGCTGGCCCGGATCGGCGGCTGCGTGGCCTACAACGAGCCCGGCGCGCCCAAGCTGCCGTCCGACGAGAAGCAGCACGTGTTCTGCCACTACGGGGGAGCCTGGCTGCATTTCGCCCTCTATCCCGGCAGGAAACAGAAGGACACGGCGCGCTCGTACCGTCAGCAGCTCAACCTGGCCGGCGGTTCCCTGGCGCCGGGGCTCCGCGAGGCGAGTCGGACGACGGGCGGCGTGACCGGCGCGGCCGGCAGCTACGTCGAGTACGCCTTCGAGGGCGAGGACGGCAAGCCGATCTGCGGTGTCTGGTGGGACCGGGACGACATCGAAGGGGCGTTCTACATCGAGACGCTCTGCGAGGACGGCATCGCCGGCAACTGGGACGCGCTGCGGGATCTGTGGAGCCGCGGCAGCTGACGCCCACGCCCACACCGCGGCCGTGCCGCGGCGTGGGCGGGCCTCAGCCCTTGCTGATCAACGTTATCGGCTCCACGCCGTCGGTGACCTGCTCGACCCGGTAGTCGGCGAGCGCCGCTCGCCAGGCGTCCACCTCCTCGCCGACCACGTGCGAGCGGATCAGCCAGACGCGCGCGCCGGCGCCGCGCCGCGCCGCCAGTTCCAGCGCGTGGCTGAGCCCGCCGCGGATCGCCACGGTGTCCCGGCCGGAGACCACGACGACGTCGGACCGGGTGGGCATCTCGACCCACCAGCCCACCGTGTTGCCATAGGGCGCGACCAGCTCGATGGGGTCGCCCTCGGAGTAGAACGCGAAGCCGTACCAGGCGGCGCTGTTCATGACGATCACGTCGTTCGGCGCGCGGTGGGTGGCCACGTACCTGGTCGCCGACCGGATGTCCGTCACCGCGACGGCCGTGTAGTAAAGCCCCGACGTGTTGCCGTCGAACCGGTACCAGCGGTTGTTTCCGAGCGCGAAGGCGCCGAGCAGGACCGCGCACAGCGCCGCCGCCACGACGGTGGGCCGTGCGCGAAGCCGGCGGCCGGTGAGCGTGGCGGCGAGATCCGCCAGGCCGGCGACCCCGATGCCGGCCACGGCCGCCGCCGTGACGAGCAGGAAATGCGAGGTACGCAGTTCCAGCAGCGGATAGACCCCCATGACCCCCAGGATCACCGCGACCGCCGGCAGCAGGCTCACCGCGATCATCGTGGCGCGCCGGTCCCGCTTGGTGAGGGTCACCGCGCCGGCGACGAGGAGGCCGGCAACGACCGGCGTGGGCGCACCGATCAACGGGGTCAGGGTCTCCATCTGCCGTCCGAGGTACGCGGGCAGTTCGGTCAGCGAGGGAAAGCTGCCGGCCCAGTACTGCTGCATCGCCTCGTTGCGACCGCGCGCGGAGATGCCGAAGTAGACGGCTGCGATGATCAGCGCCGCGTTGACCGCGGCCAGGGCCACCTCGACGAGTCGCTGCCACTGCCGCTGGATGGCCGTCGTGAGCAGGAGCGCGCCGAACACACAGGGAGCGACGATCGCGGTCACGTGACTGACGAGCATCCCCACGGCGACCACCGCGGTGATCGCGCCCAGTCGCCTCCGGGACCAGCGCTGTTCGGTCCAGGAGAGCAGGACGAGCAGGCCCACCGCGACGGCGGCGTCGGCGGTGTACTGCTTGAGGTCGTGGCGAACCTGCTGGGCGGGTAGGAGGAGGACGGCGACCGCGCAGGCGCCGCCCGCCACGACGCCCCGGCCCGGCGTCGGCCACCTCAGCGACCGGCCGAACGCGTACGCTGCCACGACCGCGAGTCCGTGGAACACGAGCGGCACCACCCGCAGGTAGTCCGTATCGGGGACGAGCCGCAGCAGGAAGCTCCATCCGAGCGGGCTCGACGACGTGGTCACCGGCAGGTCGCCGAGCGGGAGCCGTACCGAGAGCGCGACCCAGGCCTCGTCGAGCCAGTACGGCGCAGTGAGCACATTCTTGACGTCGTGTACGACAGGAATGAGTTCCAGCAGAACGAGGATGACGATGATGTCCTGCAGGACGGGGTGGGGCCGCTTCGCTCCTGCGGCATCTGCGTCGGTTCTGCCAACGTCCGCTGGTTCGAGCTGTGCAACCACGCAGATCCCAATCCCGACTGCCGACCGGCCGGGCGTCACCCTAACGCACGGCCGAACGATGTCGACAGGGCCCGGAATCGGTGCCCGGATTGGCGCCGGCATTTCACCTGATCCGCCCGACCTGAGTGGTTACGGGGTGGAGACCCGCGGCCGATAGGTAGGGGCTGATACGTACGATCGCACGGTGCGAGTGTTGACTCACGGGATCCGGGGCGTCGCAGGCCCGGTGCGCTTCCTCGGCGCGGGCCTTGTCGTGTTGGCGGCCGGGTTCCTGTTGGCGGGGAGGTGGGACCTCGCACTCGCGGTGCTGGTCGGCGGACTTCTGGGATGGGCGTTGTGGGAGCCTGCCCGGATCACGTGGGCGATATTCGTCGTTGCGTTCGTGATTCCGGTGACCATCGATTTCGGTTATCCCACGAATCCGTCGTACACCCTGCTGTTGGTCCTCTTTGTCCTCGCCGTCTGGGGGCGTGTGCTCCGCGCGGAACGGGACGGGTGGCATCCGCGGCTGATGGCAGCGGTGGTCCTGCTTCCGCTCTGCGCGGTGCTGGCCGGCCTCGTGCACTGGCACGGGATCAAGCCGGTGGTCGTCGGTGTCGCGCCCCTCCTGTGTTTCGGCGTGGTGGCGTGGCACCTCGTCGAGGAGGCACGTCGCGATTCCCGGCTCATCATTCGAATCGCCGAGGCGTTCACCTGGTTCAGCGTCGCCGTTGCCGTTTTCGCCAAGTACCAGACCCTGTCCCGCACCTGGCCGATCTTCGATCAGCTCGCGTACGACTGGACCTACACCTCCGCATTCGACGCGACCCGCGCCGTCGGTATCTCGGGACATCCCATCATCTACGGCACGTTCGCCATGGCCATGGCGCTCGTCGCGCTGACCATCCGGGGCCGGCTCTGGTACGTGCCCTTCACGGCCAACCTGGTGGGATTGGTGCTCTCGGGTACGCGAAGCGCGTGGGTCGGCATGGTTCTGGCCCTTGCGCTGTGGCTGTTCTTCACCTGGCGCAGGGTCTCCTGGCGCGGAATCGGCAGCGCGATTGCCATCGCCGCGGTCACCCTCGTGGGAGTGGCGGTCGATTCGCCGGCCTTCCGCCCCGCGCCCGCCCCGGCGGTGTGGGTCGCGCCGCCGGCCGCCCCCTCGGTCGCCCCCGCCGCGCCGACGTCCGCTGCGGCCCCGACGTCCGCTGCGGCGCCGACGTCCGCTGCCGCCCCGACCTCCGCCGCCGCACCGACCTCCGCGTCGGCGCCCACGTCCGCTGCCGCACCGACCGCCGCGGTTCCCGCCCCCACGTCCGTCGCCCCCGCACCCTCGAGCGGGGGGAGGCTCTCCGACCCCATGGACTCGGCCAGCGCAGACGCACGCTTCACCCGTATCAGCGTCGTCTGGGACGGCATCACACAAGACTGGTCCACCATCGTCTTCGGTAACGGGCCGGAATCCAACGTGCGCTACCTGGAGAACATCGGCATCGGCGACGGCGAGGCGCAGGTCTTCGACAACACGTACCTGACCTTCTGGTACAACTACGGGCTGGTCGGGCTGGCCGGCCTGCTGCTGCTCCTGGCCGTCGCGTACCGGCGTCTGCGCTCCCTGCCCGCCCGTCTGCTGATCGTGGGGTTCACCGCCCAGGTCTTCTTCTTCGACGTGTGGTTGTGGCTGGGGGCGGTGGCCGTCTTCCTGCTGGCTGTCGGGTTGGGTGCCGCGGGCGACCCGTCGTCGGCGGCCCGGCCGCCACGGCAACTCGTGCCGCCACCGTGGGGCGCCCGACCGGCAGGGAACACCACCGAGGGGGTGCCCCTGCCGGTCGCGGGTACGACGATCGGCGGTGTGCCTCCGCGCGGACCGCTCGGCTGAGCTACCGCCGGGGTTCGGCCACGTCGGCCGCGGGCGCGTGCGACACCGACGAGCCGATCAGCCGTGCGGCCTCACGGTGCCGTCGCGAGGCCGGAGGCAGCCCGATCAGGAACTCGGGGAACATGCCGAAGAAGGTCCGGGCGCTCTGCAACTCCAGGGTGTGCGCCTTGGACCACCGGAAGGTGTTCGTGGCCCGCCCCCAGTGGTGGGTCCACTGGACGTCACCCAGCAACGCGACGGGCAGGCCGTGACGCCACGCGCGCAACCCGAGCTCGTGGTCCTCGTAGTAGAGGAAGAACTCCTCGTTCCACCCGCCGATCTCGACGAGGTCCCGGGTGCGGCCGGCGACCGCGGCGCCCATGAGCCAGGCGACGTAGAACACCTCGCCGGGTTTTGCCACCATCCGGTACGAGGCGTGGAGGCGGGACAGCGGCCAGATCTTCCGATTGCCCAACTTCGCCGTGGCGTAGGGGAAGCCACGGCCGTTGGGCTGCGGGACTCCCTCCGACGACAGCAGTTGCGGAGCGACCAGGCCGCCGTGCGCGTCGAGGTGCCGCTTGAGCACGTCGAGGCCGTCCGGGCGGATCTCCAGGTCGGGGTTCGCGAAGAGGAGGTACTCGCCCGCGGCCTCCCGTACGCCCACGTTGTTGGCCTTGGCGAAGCCGACGTTCTCGTCCAGCCGGATGACGCGGGCGCCCAGTTCCTCGGCGACCGCGGCGGAGTCGTCGGCCGAGCGGTTGTCCACGACGATCCACTCGTACGGCTTCTCCGCTCCCCGCCAGCACCGGCGCAGCGTGTCCGCCGAGTTGTAGGTGACCGTCACGACACTCCAGGGGTGTCCTGCCATCAGGCTCTCCGACCTTTCAGGTAGCCGAACAGGGATGCGAAGCCGAACCTCTCGCCCTTCCACTGCCGCCGGGCGGCCGGCCCGTCGAGCAGCCCACGGCCCACACCGCGCAGGAATGGTCGGAGCAGGCCCTGACGGACGCGCCGTGCCGCGAGCGCGAGGTGCGCCAGCGCGAGGACCGGTATCGCGACGACCATCAGCGGCCAGGTGAAGGTGCGGGCCGCGACCAGGAGCCGATTGCGGGCCAGGAGGAACGCCCGGAATCCCTGGAGCTTGTTGTCGCCCTCCACGCTGTGGCCGCCGGCGTGCGGGAGCACGAGGTCCAGGCCGCGGGTACGCAGGCCCGCGGCGTACAGCCGGAAGGCGAGGTCGGCGTCCTCGCCCCAGGCGAACAGGTGCTCGTAGAAGCCCCCGAACCGGTGGAACAACCCGGTCGGAAAGACGGCCGCGCCGCCCGACGGCCCGAGGGGTCCCCGCGACGCCGTGGCCGACCGGTCGATGAAGAGCGAGATCGGATTCAGGTCGATGCCCACGTACCGGCCGCCGTGCATGGCGAGGCCCACCGCGACGGGGGTGTCGGGGTCCTCGGTGACGGCGGCGTGGATGCGCGCCAGCGCGTCGTCGGGCAGCCAGACGTCCGGGTTCAGCAGGAAGACGTGGCTCGTCGTCGCGGCGCCGACCGCCCGGTTGCAGCCTGCGGCGAACCCCGGGTTCGACGCGTCGGGGAGGTACGTGTACCGGTCGTCGTCGAGGAGACCGGCGATGACCTTCTCGCATCCGTCCTCGGGCCAGTTGTCGGCGAAGACGAACCGCACCGGGAGCCCGGCGGCGCTGCGTACCCAGGTGGGAAGCGTCTCGGCGAGCATGTCGGCCGATCGGTAGAGCACCGTGACGATCGTCAGTTCTTCCGCCACTCGGGCACCGCCTTCATCCGTTCGCCGATCAGGTGACGTGCGGGCACTCGCGGCCACGACGCTCCGGTCACAGCAGCGACCGGTAGAGGTTCTGCCAGCGCGCCACGCAGCGGTCGAACGCGTACTCCTCGGCGTACCACTCGGCCACGCGCTGTCGCTCGTCCGTGGAGTCGGCGCGGCCGAGCGCCTCCCGGATCGCGGCAGCCAACGCGGTGGGTGTGGGGTCCGACCGGAAGGCGAGGGCGCCGTCGGCGTGCCGCGTGACCTCGGCGAGGCCGCCGGCCCCGGTGTGCACCACGGGCACCCCGAGGGACAACGCCTCCAGCGCGCTGAGCCCGAAGGACTCCACCCTGGACGGGACCAGGAGGCAGTCGATCCGCTGCAGGAAGTCCGCCGCGTCGACCCGGCCGACGAGTTCGAGGTTCGGTCGGGCGGCGATCGGCAGCGCACCGGCGCCGGCGACCCGGAAGTCGGCCTCCGGCAGGTGCGCGGCGATCTCGGCCAGCAGGTCGGCGCCCTTCTCCTTCTCCAGTCGGCCGAGGTAGCCGACGACCGGCCGGCGCCCGGGCGTCGGTGTGCCCGCGGGCTTCGGGTCGGGCCAGGTCGCTGGCAGCGGATTCGGGATGAGGTGAACGTTCTTGACACGGCCGCGGTCCCGCAGCTCGGCGGCCTCGAACTCGGACACGGCGACCGTGGCGTGCGGCCGGAGGCGGCGCATGGCCAGATCGAGCGTGATGTTGGCCTGCACGGTGGCCTTCTGCGGCAGCGATTCGGCGGTGTCCCGGTACTGCCAGAGGCTGTTGTGCAGGCTCACCACGAGCGGCGTCCGCTGACGCTCTACGCTCAGCGCGGCCCGCGAGTGCATCGCGGCCGACAGCAGGTGTGCGCAGACCACGTCCGGCTTGACCTCACGGACGAGGCGGCGGATCTCCCGTGCGTAGGTCAGGTCGATCCGGCTGGCCGCACTGAGCGGGATCCAGGGCACGCCGGCCTCCCGCAGGGCCCTGCCCACCTCGTCGTCGGAGGTGGCGGCGAGCACGTCGACGCCGGTGCGGGCATGGGCGGGGATGAGTTCGGTGAGGATCCGTTCGGCGCCGCCGAGTTGCCGCCGGCCGGAGCCTCCCGTGGTGCAGACGAACAGCACCTTCACGAGGCACGCAGCCCCTCGACGGCGCCCCGCGCGATCGCGCGACGTACCGGGTCGGGGCCGACTGCCGCCCGGAGCAGCACGCCGCAGACGTACGCCGTGGCGGCGACGTGACCGCGGCGTCCACCCATGTCCCGGCTCGCCCGGATGAACTCCCGGGTGCGCCGCCGCGAGATCTCCGCCTCGGACCAGCGGCGCTTGGCCGTCGCGTCGTCCTCGTGCATGATCACGGCCTCCGGCACGTACGCCAGCCGCAAACCGTGCTGGCGCACCGCCCAGCAGAGCCGCATGTCCTCTGAGTAGAAGAAGGACGTCTCGTCGACCCCGCCGATGGCGTCGAAGGTGCTGCGACGCAGGGCGACGAAGGGTCCCGTCAGCCAGTCCGCGTCCGCCGGCGGCGCGACGATGCGCAGGCGCGGCATGACCAGGCTCAGCCCGGTGGCGTGGGCGAGCCCGACCCGCATGGTCAGGAAGCGTCCGCCCTCCGTCTGCTGGACGCCCGTCGGAGTCACCACGGCCGGGAAGGCCGCACCCACCCCGGGGTCGTCGAGGGCGGCCAGCAGGCGGGCCACGGCGCCGTCGTGCACGATGATGTCGTTGTTGGACAGGATGACGTTCGCCCTGCTCGTGTGGCGCACGCCGAGGTTCATTCCCCGGGCGTACCCCAGGTTCGAGCCGGACTGGACGTACGTGACGCCCTGCTGGGCGCAGAACTCGCTGAGCGCCTGCCGGATGTGCTCCGAACTGCCGTTGTCGACGACGACGATCTCCGCCTCCGGCGGCATCGACAGGACGCACGCGCGGGTCCGCTCGAAGTCCTCCCAGGCGAGGACGACAATTGAGACATCCATTTCAAACCGTCCCATGATCCGGCGGCTGCGCTCGTCGCAGGCTCGCTCTCGACGCGAAGGCGTGTACGGCGTAGGCGAGCGAGGAGGCGACAGCCGCTCCGATCGCGCCGGCCCACGGAATGATCCCGAAGTACGCCGGTATCGCGACTACCAAGGTGATGATGGCGACGACCGTGGTCGCCTTCTCGCCCCGCCTCTTCAACAGGAGGGCGCTCCAGCTCTTGCCGGCGGCCGTGGCCAGCGAGCCGGGCAGGAGAACGAGACCGAGGATCCACGCGTGCCGGTACTCCGGCTGGAGGAAGCCCAACACGGCGAGGCCGACGACGGCGGCCACGGCGATCGGCAGGGCGGCCTTCACCACGGCTCGCGTCGGGTCGCGGCCATCCGACCCCTTCCGGTCGGCGAGGATCCGCTGCGCGGCGACCACGGCGCCGGCCTGGGCGAACTCCAACGCCGCGACCGCCAGCGCGTAGACGCCGAGGGGCCCGGCCCCAACGAACCGGGCCACCAGGATCTGGTTGAACCGCAGCGTCATCATCTGCGCGAAGATTCCGATGTGGAGGCTTCCGACCGCGAGCATGTCCGCCCGGTAGTCGGATCTCGTGGCCGTGGGCGCCGGCGGCGCGCCGACCCGCCGGACCAGCCCCAGCACCAGGCCGCACACGGCCAGCGCGCTGAGCCACTGCACCGCGAGCCAGACCTCGCTCCACAGGCCGCCGTCGAGATGCCCGGCGGCGTAGAGCGCCACGTAACCGCCGACCAGGACGGCCCCGCTCACCGCGCGCATCGCGTAGACGAGCCGGAAGCGGCCCTGGCGCAGGGCGATCGACGAGACGGTGTTGAAGACGGTCAGACCGGCGGCGGAACCCACGCCGATCAGGTGACTGCCGATGCCGGCGGCCGTGGTGAGCAGCGCGGCCGCGACGCCGGACAGGAGGATCGAGATCCCGAGGATCCCGAGGATCCACGTCCGGCCACGGGAGAAGATCCAGCCGGCCGGGCGGGACAGCAGGAACGTGTCCAGCGACAGACCGCCTACGGCCGCGCCGAGCGTCGCGCTCACCATGTTGGCCGACAGTTCACCGCGCTCCGCCGCGGGTAGCGTCACCGACACCACCGCGGCGAGGCCCGTGAGGCCGAGAGCGGCGATGTAGAGACGTTCGGGTGCGAGGAGCAGCCGGACGAGGTCCGGCGCCCGGCGCCCGGGAGGCCGGTCCGCGCCGAGGTCGGGGGACTCCTGGGCAGCGTCGACCAGCGAACCGCCTGTCACTCGTCTCCCCTAAACCGCGTGGCACCTGGACGGGTACGACGAGTTCCACGTCGCCGGCATGTTCTACCCGAACGAGTTTCGACCCGCAAACGCCTGGCCGGCTCCCGCCGACGGACCGGCCGGTCAGGACGGGCGGCCCGGGTGGTCGAACCGGTCACCGACCGCCACCCCGGAACACCTCCGCGACGGTCCGGAGCACCACCTTGATGTCGAGCCAGAGCGACCAGTTCTCGATGTAGTAGTTGTCGAACCGCGCCCGGTCGGAGATGGGGGTGTCGCCGCGCAGGCCGCTGACCTGCGCGAGCCCGGTGAGGCCGACGGGCACCCGGTGACGCATGGCGTAGTGCGGGTACTCGGCCGAGAACTTCTCGACGAAGTAGGGACGCTCGGGTCGCGGCCCCACCACGCTCATGTCACCGCGCAGGATGTTCCAGAGCTGGGGAAGCTCGTCCAGCGACGTACGCCGCATGAAGCGGCCGACCGGCCCGACCCGCCGGTCGTGGGCGATGGACCAGTTCGTCTGCGACTCGTGCTCGTCGACCGGGCGCATCGAGCGGAACTTGATGACGTTGAACGACCTGCCGTACCGGCCGATCCGTTCCTGGTAGAAGAAGATGCCCCGACCGCCGTCGAGGAGGGTCGCGATCGCGCAGAGCAGGAGCACCGGGCTCAGGACGATCAACGCCACGGCGGCGAAGACCACGTCCGAGGCCCGCTTGATGGCCCACCGTGGGCCCGACAGCTTGGTGTCACCGATCTTGACGATGGGGATGGCGCCGATGTGGTCCGGATATCCGCCGAGGGACCGGGAGCCCCAGAGCCGCGGAACCGCCCAGAGGTCGCAACGTGAGCTGGCCGGCTGGAGCAGGATCTCCATGAGCGCGGACTCCGGGCAGTCCGGGTCGGCGATGACCAGCACGTCGCAATCCAGCATCGTGGTGAGCTTCTCGAGGTCGTCGAGGGTGCCGATGAGCGGAACCGACCCCACGCCCTGCCGCGACGGCGCGTCGACGCAGCCCACGAACCGCAGGCCGTACCGCGGGTAGCGGCGCAGGAGCCGGGCGAGTTCGACCCCCACCGGGCCGCTGCCGATCACGATGGCGTTGTGCTCCACCCACCGGCGCTTACGGGCCGAGTTCGCGAGCATCCGGCTGACGGCACGGCCGACGATCACCAACCCCGCCGAGATCGCGACACCGCGCATGAACCCGCCGACGTACGTCACCGAGTCGTGGCGCTCGGCCGCGATGATGGCCACCACGGCGGCGGACGCCAGCAGCCGCCCACCGATGCTCGGCAGCTCGTCGAGGATGCCGATGTGGCGGCGGGCCCGGTAGAGCCCGCCGGTGGTGAAGATGGCCACCGTGAGCGCCGCGTTGGCCAGCGTCCCGCGCCAGTAGTGCTGCGTGAGCAGCAACGGCGACAGGAGCGCGACGACATCGAAGGGCGCCGTCAGCATCCAGGATCGGAGCCAGCGTGTGCGCTTCGAGGCCCGGGAACTGGCGTACGGCAGGACCGCCGTCGTGTCGAGGCCGCTGCGCCTGTCGGCGACGACCGGCGGGTCGTCCGTCAGCCGCATCGACGGCAGCGCCGTGAGGATCCGCTCGTCGCCGGTGGGTTCGTGCTCTTCTCCTTCGTGTGCCGGTGCTTCGGCAAGGCGCGTGGCGGCCGCAGCCGGCTCACTTATCGCCGGTTGGCTCGACATGGATTGTCCTCCCCCGTGACAGCCCCAGCCGTGCATGCCGGCCTATGGGCGAACGCAGGATATGGCCACGTCTGCCGCCGTACCAGAGCCCGCGGCACAGTTCGGCCTCCTACTTTCCGGCAGCCAGGATCTCGGAGACCGCGTCACGGCGGACGGCGTCGAACAGGACCTTGGCCTTCGCCTTGTCGGCGATCACGACGCTCTCGTTCCCCATCTGGCCCGTTCCCTTCGTGGGGCAGGTGACGAACGTGAGGTTGCCGCTGCGCAGCCCGCGCATCTCCATCGCGAGGTCCACGAGGGACAGTGACTTGTCCACCGCCACGGCGTCCGCGGTGGCCTTCACGAACGAGTTCAGCTTGCCCGGGCTGGCCAGCGTGCCGCCGGACGCCGCCTTGTCGAGGATCGCTTTGATCACCTGCTGCTGGTGGCGGATGCGGGCGAAGTCGCCGTCGGCGAAGGCGTGCCGCTCACGCGCGTAGTCGAGCGCGGCGGCGCCGTTCATGGTCTGCGGGCCGGTGGGGAACGTGCGGCTGCCGTTGAGCGCGTACGCCGTGGTGAAGCCCTTCTCCACGTCGATGTTGACGCCGCCCAGGGCGTCGACGATCTCCTTGAAACCGGAGAAGTCCACCATCGTGACGTGGTCGACGCGGACGCCCGTGAACTCCTCCACGGCCTGCACCATCAGCGGAATGCCGCCCCACGCGTACGCTGCGTTGATCTTGGCGTCGCGGCCGCCCCGCCCCTCCTTGGACTTCGGCACGTGCACCCACGTGTCGCGGGGGATCGAGATGAGCTGGGCGCTCGACCGGTCGGCCGGCAGGTGGGCCAGGATGATGGTGTCGCTCCGGGAGCCGCCCGTGTTCTCCGGGTCGCGGGAGTCGCTGCCCAGGATCATGATGTTCATGGCGTCCTTGGCGACGACCTGTGGGCGGGACTCCTCCGGCACGCCGTCGAAGGCGTCGACCCGCTCGATCCCCGAGTTGATGGAGCGAACGTACAGGCCGCCGCCGATCAGACCGGCGCCCGCGAGCAGCACCACGACGACGAGACTGATGAGGAGGACCTTCCGCCACCGGCGACGCCGCGGAGGCGGCTGTTCCTCGGTGGCCGGCTCCTGCCCCGGCTGCCTCGGGAGGAACTGGGTCGCGGGCTCGGCGTGCTCCTGGCTCTGACGCATGGCGCGATGCTACTTATTCGCGTTTCGGTGCGCGTACCCTCGTCCGGTCGGCTCTGCGACACCGACCGGAGGCAGTTCTTTCACAGGCTGAAAGGCCGACGTATCGCCATCGGTCACCGTCTGCTGGTATGAAGTCACGGGTGGACGCAACGAAGCTCCGGCGGGCGATAGCCCGTACCCGGCTCGCCCCCGTCGCCGCGTTTCCCAAGCGGCTGGCCTCGGTGGCCCGTCACGACACCAAGGTGCTGCGGACCTCGGCCCGGTGGCTGGTCACCTCGCGGGAGCACCACAACTACACGTACGACCTGACCACGCTCAGCCGCCACCACCTGGCCTGGTTCGTGAGCGTCGTCTGCGACGTGCCGGTGACGCAGGTGCGCGGCCACCTCGCCGAGATCGAGTCGGACGACGGGCTGCGGCGGCACATCGAGCAGGCGACGGCGCGTGCGGCCCGGCGCGGCCTCGCCGACCGGCGCGTCCGCTACGCGCGGCGGATCGGCTGGTACGCGATCGTCCGCGCCACGCGCCCGACCCACGTCGTGGAGACCGGGGTGGACAAGGGCCTCGGCAGTTGCGTCCTGGCCTCGGCCCTGCTGCGCAACGCCGAGGAGGGGCATCCCGGCCGGCTCACTTCGCTGGACATCAACCCGGAGGCCGGTTACCTGGCCCGCTCCGCGCCCTGGTCGGAGGTGGTGGACCTGGTGATCGGCGACTCGATCGCCTCCATCGCGGCGCTGGACCGGCCGGTCGATTTGTTCCTGCACGACAGCGACCACAGTCGCGCCCACGAGAAGCGCGAGTTCGAGGCCGTGGAGCCCAAGCTCGCCCCGGGCGCGATCCTGCTCACCGACAACGTCACCGCCACGAACGTCCTCGCCGAGCACGCCGAACGCACCGGCCGCCGGTTCCTCGCCTACCGGGAGACGCCCGCCAACCACTGGTACCCGGGGGACGGCATCGGCGTGGCATGGTGAGCGGGTGCGGCTGAACGCGATCTCCACGTACCCCGTCAAGGGTTGTCACCGGCTCGACCACGACGGCGCGTCGGTGCAGCCGTGGGGCCTGGCCGGTGACCGGCGGTGGATGGTGGTGGACGCCGACGGCGTCGGCGTCACCCAGCGGGAGACGACCCGGCTCGTCGGCCTGCACGCCACACCCCGCGACGGTGGCCTGGTCCTGAGCGCCGAGGGGCGGCCCGACCTCGACGTGCCCGAGCCGGCTGGCGGCGAGCCGGTGCAGGTGCGGACGTTCCGCAGCCGAAAGGTGCCCGTGCCGGCGCTGCCCGCCGGGCCGGCCGCCGACGAGTGGCTCGGCGCGCTGCTCGGCCGGCCGGTCCGGCTGGTCTGGCTGGCCCGGCCCACGCGGCACCTCGGCGTCGACGAGCGGGAGCACGACACCGGCGACCAGGTCAGCTTCGCCGACGCCTACCCGTTGCTGCTGGCCAACGCCGCCTCGCTGACCGCCCTCGCCGACTGGCTGGTCGAGGCCGGCGAGGAACCCGTGCCGATGAGCCGGTTCCGTCCCAACCTGGTCGTCGAGGGGGCGCCGGCGTGGGCGGAGGACGGGTGGCAGGGCCGCCGGCTGCGCATCGGTGACGTGTGGTTCCGTGCCGCCGGGGCATGTGACCGCTGCGTGGTCACCACCACCGACCAGGAGACCGGGGTACGCGGCAGGGAGCCCCTGCGCACCCTGGGCCGGCACCGCAACATCCGGCAGAAGCTCCTCTTCGGACTGCACCTCGTCCCCGTCGGGACCGGGCGGCTGGCGGTCGGCGACCCGGTGAGCGTGAGCGACTGACGACGGCCCGGCCGCTGCGGCGCCCTACGTCCGCGCGTCACCCGTGGCCGGCGTGAGGTCCAGCCACATGAGGACCTCGTCCCGGTCGTCGCCGGGCGCCACCCGCAGCGCGCCGGGCAGCCGGCCGATCTCCCGGTAGCCGAGCCGCCGGTAGAAGTGGTCGAGCCCCAGCCCGTCCCGCAGGGTCACGTGCAGCGCGGCGAGACCGAGGTCGCGCGCGACGCGTTCGGCCTCGCGCATGAGCGCCAGCCCGTACCCCCGGCCCTGGGTGGCCGGGTGGACCATCACCCGCTTCAGCACGCACCAGTGCGTCTTGAGGCTGAACCGGTTGTCGGCGAAGACGAGCGCGGCCACGAGCCGCTGCCCCTCGTAGCCGAGCAGCAGCCGGTCCGGGCCGTCGGCGATCTCCGTGAACGTCGGGTCGGCGATGGTGCGGACGTCGTCCGCGGTCACGGGTGGCACGAAGCCGACCGCCCCGCCGGGCGTTGCTGACGTCCACCCAGAGCGCGACGATCTCGTCGCGTAGCCGAGGGGTGAGCTCGGGGTCGAGGACGAAGCGCAGGGTCACGACCGCCATCCTGGCCCGCCGTGCCGCGCGGGCACCCCCGATCGTGACGCGGGCGACAACCGCCGCTGGTGCGGGAGGGGGGATTCGAACCCCCACGTCCTTTCGGACAATAGGACCTAAACCTACCGCGGCTGCCGTTACGCCACTCCCGCGTGCGTTGCTGAGTCTAGAGCGCCCGTCCGAGGCGGTGGCGCGCCCGGCCCCGCAGCGTCAGTCGAGGCCGAGGTCGCGGCGGAGCTTGGCCACGTGCCCGGTGGCCTTGACGTTGTAGAGCGCCCGCTCGATCTTGCCGTCGGCGTCGATGACGAACGTCGAGCGGATCACGCCGGTGACCGTCTTGCCGTAGAGCTGCTTCTCGCCGTACGCGCCGTAGGCCGCGAGCACGGACTTGTCGGGGTCGGACACCAGCGGGAAGGTGATGGCGTCCCGCTCCCGGAACTTCGCGAGCTTCTCCGGCTTGTCCGGCGAGAGGCCGACCACCTCGTAGCCCGCCGCCTGGAGCGACGCGAGGGAGTCGCGGAAGTCGCACGCCTGCTTGGTGCAGCCGGGGGTCATGGCCGCCGGGTAGGCGTAGAGGATGACGCGGCGGCCGCGCAGGTCGGCCAGGGCGAGGGTGTCGCCGGTGTCGGTGGGGAGGGTGAAGTCGGGCGCGGGGTCACCGGGGGCGAGGCGGTCAGGCGCGGTCATGGCCCCGACCCTACCGCCGCCCGCCGACACGGGACGGACCCCGGCGCGCCGAACCGTCGTGATCAACACCATGGCTTGTTGCCAAGCCTTGGCAACAAAGAGGTACGGGAAATAGGCTGACCCCGCCGGCGCGGACGGGCCCGCCGACGCGTGGGAGGTCGCGTGGAAACCCTGGCGATGCACATCTCGAACGGGATCATCAACGGTCCCGTCGCCGCGGTCTTCGCGGCGCTCGCACTGGCCGCCCTGACCGTCTGCGTGCTGCGCGGCCGGCGCGACCTGGACGACCGGCTCGCACCGATGGCCGGCCTGGCGGCGGCGTTCATCTTCGCCGTCCAGATGCTCAACTTCCCGATCTTCACGGCCGGCGTGAGCGGTCACCTGCTCGGCGGCGCGCTCGCCGCGATGCTGGTCGGCCCGTGGGTCGGCGCGCTCTGCGTCGCGGTGGTGCTGGTCGTGCAGGCCCTGGTCTTCGGTGACGGCGGCGTGGCCATGCTCGGCCTCAACATCACCAACATGGCGTTGCTCGGCACGGCCGCCGCGTACCTGCTCATCGCGCTCCTACTGCGGGTGCTGCCGCGGACGCCCGCCGGCCTCGCGGTGACCGCCTTCGTCTCCGCCCTGCTCAGTGTGCTCGTCGCCTCGCAGGGCTTCGTGGTGCAGTACTGGCTGGGCGGCACCACGGACCTCGGCGGCAACCTGGCCGGCCTGGCCGGCACGATGGCCGGCGTCCACCTGCTGATCGGCATCGGCGAGGGTCTGATCACCGCGACCACGGTGGTCACCGTCGCGAAGGTGCGCCCCGATCTCGTCTACGCGCTGCGCGGGCTGCGTCGTCCCGCGGGCGCGCCCGCCGTTCCGGCCGTCGGAGGTGTCCGGTGAGCAAGCGTCCCTGGGCCTTCGTTCTCGGTGGCCTGCTGGTCGCCCTCGTACTCGCCGGCGTGGTGAGCAACTACGCCTCCTCCCACCCCGACGGGCTGGACTCGTCGCTGCTCAAGGGATGCACGGTCGACGCCGAGGACAACATCACCGGCGGCAACTGCCCGGCCCAGCAGGCCAAGGACCACGAGCTGGCGGACAGCCCGCTGGCCGACTACGGCGTACGCGGCGTCGACAACGCGTACCTCTCCACCGGCCTGTCCGGGGTGCTCGGCGTGCTGCTCACCTTCGCGGTGGGGGCCGGGGCGTTCTGGCTCCTCCGCCGGCGCCAGAACGGCGGCGCGGCGTCGGGCGGCGCGGCGGCGGGCGCCGAGGCCGCGCCGGCGGCGGATCGGGCGGCCCCCGCAGAGCCGTCCGCCCGGGGCTGACGACGGTGGGAGCCGGTCACGGGCACGTGCTGTACCGCGAGACCTCCTCGCCGGTGCACCGGCTGCCACCCGAGGTCAAGATCGTCGGAATGGTGGTCTTCACCGTGGCGGTGGTGGCCACCCCGCGCGAGGCGTTCTGGGCCTTCGGCGCGTACGCCCTTCTGGTCGCGGCCGTCGCGGCGCTGGCGCGGGTGGGCGCGCGGTGGCTGCTCAGCCGTGCGTTGATCGAGCTGCCGTTCGTGCTCTTCGCGCTCGCGCTGCCGTTCCTCGGGGCGGGGGAGCGGGTCGCGGTGGCCGGGCTGCACCTCTCGGTCGACGGGCTCTACGGCAGCTGGAACATCCTGGCCAAGGGGACCCTCGGGGTCCTCGCCTCGCTGCTGCTCGCCGCGACGACCACGACCCGCGACCTCATCCTCGGCCTGGACCGGCTGCGCTGCCCGCAGATGCTCACCCAGATCGCCACGTTCATGCTGCGCTACCTCGACGTGCTCGTCGGCGAGGCCCGGCGGATGCGGGTGGCCCGGGTCTCCCGGGGCGACGACCCGCGTTTCCTCTGGCAACTGCGGGGCTTCGCGGCCGGCGTGGGCGCGCTCTTCCTGCGCGCCTTCGAGCGGGGCGAGCGGGTCTACCTCGCGATGCTCTCCCGTGGCTATACCGGCCGGATGCCGGCCACGTGGCAGGGCGCGGGCGCGGCCACCTCCGGGCAGTGGCTGGTCGCGGCCACCGTGCCCGTGGCGGCCGCCGCCGTCGCCGCCACGGCGGTCGTCCTGACATGATCGGGTACGTGCAGCCGACAACACCCAGCCTGGACGTCCGGGGCGTCCGCTACGCGTACCCGGACGGGCACGTGGCCCTGCACGGGGTGGACCTCACCGTGCCGCGCGGTGAGCGGGTCGCCCTGCTCGGCCCGAACGGCGCCGGCAAGACCACGCTGGTGCTGCACCTCAACGGCATCCTCACGCCCACCGAGGGGAGCGTGAGCGTCGGTGGTCTGACCGTCGCGCCGGACCGGGCCACGCTGGCCGAGGTGCGGCGGCGGGTCGGCATCGTCTTCCAGGACCCCGACGACCAGCTCTTCCTGCCCACGGTCGCCGAGGACGTGGCGTTCGGCCCGGCGAACCTGGGGCTGCGGGGGGCGGAGCTGGCCGCGCGCGTCGACGAGGCGCTCACCGCCGTCGGGATGGCCGAGCACCGGGACCGGGCCCCGCACCACCTCTCGTTCGGGCAGCGCCGCCGGGTGGCGGTGGCCACCGTGCTCGCCATGCGTCCGGAGATCCTGGTCCTCGACGAGCCGTCGTCGAATCTCGACCCGGCCGCCCGGCGCGAGCTGGCCGGGATCCTCCGCGACCTGCCGGTGACGATGCTCATGGTGACCCACGACCTGCCGTACGCCGCCGAGCTGTGCGACCGCTCGGTGATCCTCGACGGCGGCCGGATCGTGGCCGACGCCCCCACCGGCGACCTGCTCGCCGACGCCGACCTGCTGGCCCGGCACCGTCTGGAACTGCCCTACGGCTTCGACCCCCGCGCCGCCGCCCGCCGCTGACCCGCGCTCCGGGATCCTCCGGCACCCCTCGGCTTCGCGATCGTGCGGTTTCGGCCCCGGATCGTGGGCGCCGGGGGTTGATCCGCGCAACTTCTCGGAAGTTGTGCCCTCCCGGGCTGCCGGACCCGACAACATCCCTGATGTTGCGCAGATCTTGGGCGGCGGTCGGCGGGCGGGCAGCGCGAGCTGCGCCACGGCCGACGTGCCGAACGGCCCGACCGGGGCCGTCACTACGGATCGCGGGTCAGGAGGGGGTCGGGGAGGGAGCCCGGGTTGGGGTGGGGCGTGGTGTGGCGGGGGTGCGGGCGGCGTGCAGGCGCAGGGCGCCGGCCGCGAGGGCGCCCGCGCCGGCGACCAGGACGAGCGCGACCAGCACCCGGGCCCACGTCGCGGGCCACGGCACCGGAGCCACCGCCCGCGCGAAGACCGCCGCGTTGGCCACCCCGCCGAACAGCGCCAGGCAGGCGCCGGCCAGCGCCACGGTGAAGTCGGCGGCCGGCCGGCGGGCCAGCGCGTACGCACCGGCCGCGATCGCCCCGAAGCCGGTGAGCAGCGTCCAGAGCTGCCCGGTCAGCAGCCCGAGCAGCAACCCGCCGACGCCCTGCGCCCCGGCGTCCAGTTCCCGGCCCACGGTGTACGCGACGGCGGCCAGCCCGCCAGCGGCCAGCAGCCCGCCCAGACCGGCGAGCGACCGGGCGCCGGGCGCGGAACCGGCCGGCAGCAGCCCGAGCGCGCCGACCGCGAGCAGGCCGACGATCGTGACCGCCCACCAGGTGTACGCGTCCGGCGGCGGCACCCAGTCCAGCGTGCCGCGGATCTCCAGGGGCTCGGAGCCGTCGCGCAGCGGCACCGCCCAGTCCCGGACCCGGTGCTCCCGGTCCGGGGCGGTCCGGGTCACGGCCGGCGGAGCGGACTCGCGGTACAGCGCGCGCTGGTCGTGCCAGCGCACGCTCGGCCCGTCGGCCACCCGCCGCCACGACGGCGCGGCGGCCGGGTCGGCGTCCGCGGGGAGCGTGGTGTCCCCGGCGATCGTCCGGTTGAGGTACGTGGCGGGGGAGCGGACGTTCTCGTACACGCCCTCCGGACCGACCCGCAGGTACGGCTCACCGGAGTAGCCGATCACCTCGACCGCCCGCCCCGTGCGGTTGGTCAGCTCAAGCCGCGCGCCGGCCTCCACCGTCCGGACCTCGAGGCCGTCACGCGCCGGGGTGACGCCGGTGACCGTGGTGCGGTAGTCGGTGCCGTCGGGGGCGTCCGCGCCGTGGGCGGCGGCGGGTGCGGCGGTCGCGACCGTCGCGGCGAGCGCGGCGGCGGCCACCAGCCCCGCGCGCGTCAGCAGGGCGCGGATCACTTGCCGGCCGCCGCCACGGCAGCCCGGATCCCCTCCGGGCTGCGGTCGGCGAGCTGCTGCCCGTCGACGATGACCGTGGGCGTGCCGGTGACGTTGTTCCGGCTGGCCTGGTCGGTGACGTGCTCGGTCCACGGCTTGAAGGTGCCCTTCCGTACGCAGGAGCCGAAGCTGTCCCGGTTCAGCCCGACCCCGGCGCCGATGTCGATCAGCTTGTCGTCGGTGAGCCCCGCGCTGCCCTCCGGCGGCTGCTGGCCGTAGAGCGCCTTGGCGTAGTCGGCGAACTTGCCCTCCTCGGCGGCGCAGCCGGAGGCGGCGGACGAGCGGGTGGAGTACTCCGTGGTGGAGAAGCGGTTGAGGTACGCCACCGGGTGGTACACCGCCCGGATCTTGCCCTCGCTGATCAACTGGTCGACGGTGGCGCCGCTGGTGTCCTGGAACTGCTTGCAGACGGGGCAGAGGAAGTCCTCGTAGATGTCCACGGTCACCGGGCCGGACCCGACCACCACGCCGGTGCCGCCCTCGGCCGACCCGGCGGGGGCCGTGAAGTCGGTCGCCCGCTGGCTGGACCACACGCTCCAGCCGATGAGCCCGGCGATGACGAGGACGGCCACGGCGGCCACCGAGACCCAGAGGGTGCGCTTGCGGCGCCGTTCCCGCGCCAACTGCTGCCGGACCACGCGGCCGGCCGTGCCCTTCTGCCCCTTGCGCCTACTCATCCTCGTCCTCCACGACGGGCTCGCCCGTCAGCCAGCCGTCCACCGAGACGGGCGTACGGGGCCAGATCAGCAGGAACCCCGCCAACACCAGGAAACCCAGGTCCCGGAGGATCTCCGGGAGGTAGCTCGGCGCCTGCCCCTCGGCGAGCTGCCCGCCGCTGCCGAAGCACCCGCAGTCGATCGAGAGCCCCCGCGCCCACGCGGAGGCGATCCCGGCGATGAAGACCACGAGCAGCAGCGCGGACACACCCGCCGTGAGCCGGGTCGCGAGGCCGACGAGCAGGAGTACGCCCAGCGCCAGCTCGACGAACGGCAGCGCGGCGCCGACCACGGTCGACACGTCGTACGGCAGGATCTGGTACGCGTTCACGGCGCGGCCGGAGGCGGCCAGGTCGTCGACCTTGGACGCGCCGGCGAGCAGCCAGACGGCGGCCAGGCCGAGTCGGGCGGCTGTGCCGAGCCAGGGTCGGACGGCGGGCCATCGCGCCGCCGGGGTGGTCCTCGGTGCTGTCACGATCATTAGTCGTCGCGCCTCCGCCGGAAGTTCCGCCCGGTCAACCGGCGAGGGCGTCGCCGACCGCCTCGACCAGGTCGTCGCGGGCCCGGGCCACCCGGGAGCGGATGGTGCCCACCGGCACCCCCTCCACGGCGGCGGCCTCGGCGTAGGAGAGGCCGAGCAGTTGGGTGAGCACGAACGCCCCGCGCCGCTCGGCGGGCAGCCGGCGGAGGAGGTCGGCGGCGCCGAGCTGACCGGCCGGGTCCGGCGACGGGCGGTCGGTGTGCGCGTTGGCCGCGAGGCGGGCGTCGAGCCGCCGGCGGCGGACCACGGTGCGGAGGTGGTCGGCGCAGGTCCGCCGGGCGATGCCCAGCAGCCAGGTGCGCGCGCTGGAGCGACCCTCGAACGCCGGCAGGGCCCGGAACGCGCGCAGGTACGTCTCCTGGGTGAGGTCGTCCGCGTTGTCCGGGTCGACAAGCGCCGCCGCGAACCGCCACACCTCGGCCTGCGTGAGCCGGACGAACGCGGCCTGAGCCGTCGGATCGCCCTCGCGGGCGGACAGCGCCCACTCGGTGGCCGGATCCCGGGCAGCGCCGGTCGCCTCGGCCGGGTCGGCCGTGCGGTCGCGCGGGGCGGGGATCACGACAACCCAGGTTACGCGGCACGCGGCGGGCCGCGCCGGTCCTTGGGCGCTTCCATGGCTTGCGCCACGCCGGGAACTTTCTCCGCGCGGGGGCCGACTACCCCGTCATGAACTGTGACGACGTGCGGGCGGCGCTGTCGGCACGGCTGGACGGGGAGGATCCGCAGGCCACGCCGGCGGAGCTGGACGCCCACCTGCGGGGGTGCCCCGGGTGCCGGGCATGGCAGGCCCATGCGGAGGAGGTCACCCGCCTGGTCCGGGTGCAGGCGGTGGAGGTGCCCGACCTCACGGCGTCGGTGCTGGCGGCGGTGGCCGCCGACCCGCTGGCCGCCGGACGGGCGCGGGAGGCGGCCCACCGCGCCCGCCGTCAGGTGCTGCGGCTGGCGGTGGCCGTGGCCGCCGTCGCGCAGCTCGCCATCGCCCTGCCCATCCTCCTCGCGGGCCTCGGCGGAGGTGTCGATCCCCACACCAGCCGGGAGATGGCGTCGTTCGACGTGGCGCTCGCGGTCGGCTTCGTGCTGGCGGCGTGGCGCCCCGAGCGGGCCCGCGCGTTCCTGCCGGTGGCGCTCGTGCTCGCGGTCTGCCTGGCCGCCACCAGCGCGGTGGACATCGCCAACTCGACCACCGCGCTGGTCCACGAGGTCGGGCACCTGGCCGCCGTCGTGCAGGCCGGCCTGCTGTGGGCGCTCGGACGGGCCAGCGGGGACGCCGACCGTCCGCTGGCGCCAGCCCTGTCGGCGGGGCGTGGATGAGCCCACACAGCGCGGCGCCGGCGAGCGCCGACCGCCGGGCGTGGGTGGCGCGGGGTGGCCGCCGGGCGCCCCGGTCGGCAAGCATGATCGGCATGACTGCCGCCCCTCGTCGCTGGCTCGCCCGGCTCTGCGCCACCGCCGGCCTGCTCGTCACCGCCGTCGCCCTCCTGATCGCCCCGGCCGCCCCCGCGAGCGCCCACGCCGTGCTGTCCAGCTCCAGCCCGGCCGCCTCGGCGATCGTGCCGAGCGGCCCGGAGGAGGTGGTGCTGACCTTCAGCGAGTCGGTCCGGAAGGTGCCCGACAAGGTCCGTGTCATCGCGCCGGACGGCTCCCGCGCGGACCGTGGCGACCCGACCTTCGACGGCAGCGTCGTACGCATTCCCGTGGATCCCGGCGGGGCGCGCGGCACCTACCTGGTCAGCTACCGGGTCATCTCGGCCGACAGCCACCCGGTCTCCGGCGCGTTCACCTACTCCGTCGGCGCCCCCTCGGCGCCGCCGACGGACACCGGCGACACCAGCCGGGCCGACCCGGTGGTCGGCACCGCCGTGAAGGTCGCCAAGTACCTCGGCTACGCCGGTCTCGTGCTGCTGGTCGGGCCCGCGCTGGTGCTCGCCCTGCTGTGGCCGCGGCGTCTGGACCGGCGCGGTCCGGCCCGGCTGGCCTGGGCCGGCCTCGGCCTGGTCGTCCTTTCCACCCTCGCCGACCTGTGGTTGCAGGTGCCCTACACGGCGGGCGGCGGGCTCTTCGACGTCACGGGCGAGGGCCTGAGCAGCGTGCTGGGCAGCGCCTTCGGGGCCGCGCACCTGGTCCGGCTGGGCCTGCTGGCCGCCGCGGCCTTCCTGCTGCGGCCGCTGTTCGCCGGGCCGGTGGGGCGCACCGACGGCATCATCCTCGCGGTGCTCGGCGCCGCCACCCTCGTGACGTGGCCGCTGGCCGGTCACCCCGCCGCGTCGCCGGCGCCGGCGGTGTCCGTGGTCGTGGACGCGGTGCACCTGGGCAGCATGGCCGTCTGGCTCGGCGGCCTGCTGATGCTCGCCGCCTTCCTGCTGCGCCGGGCCGACGAGCGGGAGCTGGGCGCCATCCTGCCTATCTGGTCCCGGTGGGCGGCGCTGGCCGTCTCCGCGTTGCTGCTCGGCGGCGTCGTGCAGGGGCTCATCGAGGTGGCCACCCCGAAGGCCCTGGTCGACACCACCTACGGCCGGCTGCTGCTGGCCAAGATTGGTCTGTTCGCGGTGGTGATGGGCGTGGCCGCGTACTCCCGGCAGATGGTGCGCCGGCGGGTCGCCGAGCAGCGTCCGGCGCCGGTGCGCCGGGCCGTCTGGGTCGAGCTGGCGATCACCGCGGTGGTGCTCGGGATCTCGGCGGTACTCGTGCAGACGCCGCCGGCCCGTACCGCGAACGAGGTGGCCGCCTCCTCCTCGGCCGGCTACTTCAGCACCACGCTGAACAGCTCGCTCCTGTCGGTCCAGGTGGAGCTGGACCCGGCCGAGCGGGGCAACAACTCGATGCACCTGTACGCGTACACCAAGGACAACCGCCCGCAGCCGGTGGTGGAGTGGAAGGCGACGGCCGCGCTGCCGTCGGCCGGGATCGAGCCGATCGAGATCCCGCTGCTGCCGCTGACCGACAACCACGCGACCGGTGAGGTCAGCCTGCCGGCGGCCGGCGACTGGCAGCTGAAGATCACCGCCCGTACGTCCGACATCGACCAGGCCACGGTGACCGCCACCGTGCCGATCCGTTAGAGAGGTTCCGACCCATGATCCGTACCCGGCGTTCCGCGACGGCAGCCGCCGCCCTGGCGCTCGGCGCCGTCACCACCGCGGTGCTCGGCTTCGCCGCGCCCGCCTCGGCGCACGTCACCGTCAACCCGAAGGAGGCGACGCAGGGCGGCTACGGCCGGATCGCGTTCCGGGTACCGAACGAGAGCGACACCGCCTCGACCACCAAGCTCGAGGTGGTGCTGCCGGAGAACGCGCCGGTCGGGTCCGTCTCCACGATGCCGGTGCCGGGCTGGACGGTGGCGGTGGAGAAGCGGAAGGTGGACCCGCCGATCGACGTGCACGGCAGCCAGATCACCGAGGCGGTGTCCAAGCTGACCTGGACGGCGACCGGTGACGCCGCCGTCAAGCCGGGCCAGTTCCAGGAGTTCCCCGTCTCCCTGGGCCCGCTCCCGCAGGTCGACAAGATGGTCTTCAAGACCCTGCAGACGTACTCGGACGGCAACGTGTCGCGGTGGATCGAGGAGCCGACCCCGGGCGGCGAGGAACCGGACAACCCCGCGCCGGTGCTCGCGCTGACCCCGGCCTCCGCGTCGGCGTCGGCCGCGCCCGTGGCGGCCGCCGCGCCGGCGGCCGACGACGATGACGATGACGACGAGGGCGAGGGGAACGGCGCCGCGCTCGGGCTCGGCATCGCCGGCCTGGTCGCCGGTCTCGGTGGCCTGGTGCTGGGCGGTCTCGCGTTCGCGCGCAACCGCCGGGAGCCGGTCGCGAAGGCCTGACCCGTACCCGTCCGCGGGCCCGCCGGTGATCCGGCGGGCCCGCGCGCTTTCCCCCGATCCGGTGCCGTGGATATCCCCTGATCGGCCGGCCGACGTCGGTAAGGTCGGCCGGGTACCTGGCTACGGAGGGGGACGGAACGGATGCGGTTCGTGCGGATGATCGCCGGAATCGTGCTGCTCATCGTCGGTCTGCCGGCGTTGCTGGCCGGTGGCGCGCTCTGGCTCGTGACCCGGCACGCCGATCCGGGTGGCGCGTTCACCGCACGCTTCGAGACGGTGCAGACGGCCGGCCATGCGATGGTCGTTCCGGACCTGGACCGGCTGCTGCGGCGGGAGGCGCCGTTCACCCGGGTCGGGCAGACCCGTCTCCGCATCGAGGCCCGGACGCCGGACGGTCCCGCGTTCCTCGGCCTGGCCCCCGCCGACGAGGTGGGCCGTTGGCTGGACCCCGTACCGCACGCCACGGTGCGGCGTGTGGTGCTGGCCCGCGGTCCGCTGCCGGTCCGCCTGGACTCGGCCGCGGCCGCCCCGACCGGCGGGGCGCCGGCCGCCGGGTCCGCGCCCATCGGCCGTCCTCTGTGGGTACGCGAGGGAATCGGCGCGATCGAGTGGACTCCCGACGAGCTGGCCGGCCGCCCGCTCAGCCTGGTGGTGATGCGCCCGGACGGCGGCGCAAACCTCGCTCTCGACCTGCGCGCCGAGTTCCGCGCCGGATGGACGGCGCCGGCGACCTGGGGACTGCTCGCCGGCGGCGTGCTGCTGGTGACGTTCGCGGTGCTGCTGCTGTTCCGCCCGGTACGCCCCCGGGAGGTGGTCTTCGTGGTCGAGCCCGACCAGGTGCCGGTGCTCGCCGGCCGGCTCGGCGTGAGTTCGCTGAGCGGTCTGGGCGCGCAGCCGGGCGGGCCCGACGACCGGGCCGCCGTGGCGCAGCGGCAACTGGCCGCCGTCGGCTCCGGAGCGCCCGAGCGGTCCCGGACCGCCATCGACGCGGTGCCCGCCCGCCGTCCGGCCAGCCTCGCGGATCTCGTGGAGGCCGAGAGGACCGGCCCGGAGCGCGGCCCGTCGGCGACCGCCGGGGAGGGCGGAAGTAGTCCGGCGCGCCCGCCCGGGGTGACGCTGACGCTGGCCTGGCCGCCCGCGCAGCCGGAGCGCACCGCGGGGCCCGTGCCGGTGGACGGGGACACGGTCGACGGGCAGCCGGCCTGAGCGCGGCCAGAACGGCGAGTGGCCCTCCGCGCTGCCGACGCGGAGGGCCACCCTCACCGGGGGATCGGTGCGGCTACCCACGATGCTGCTGAGGTAGATGAGGCCAGATTAGCGCCGATCGTCGCTACTCGGGGCCTCTGTCCATTTGGTGCAACTTCTGGGGCTCCGGAGCCGGGCGGGTCCGCCGGCCCGGCCCCACCTGTGGACGGGCCGGGAGGGTGGCCAGCAACAGCAGGCTGAGCAGCACGTACGTGTTCTGGACCAGGAACTCTCCGGGGTTGTCGGTCCGGGCCGGCGCGACGCCCCAGTCGTGGAACGAGACGACGCCGTAGATGATCACGGCGGCCGTGCCGACGGCCAGGACGCCCCACCAGCGCCGACGCGCGAGGCTGCGACCCGTCGACGAACGGGCCGCGGGGTCGGCTCCCGCCGACATGTCGGCCGCGGGGTCGGGGCGCAACGCCGCGTCGGTCAGCACCACCACCGCCGGGATGAACCAGTAGAGGTGGTGGGCCCAGGTGATCGGGCTGACCAGCCCGCCGATCAGGCCGGTCAGCGTCAGCCCCGCGAGGTGGTCGCCCGCCCGGGCGGCGCGGGCCGCCCGCCACAGCCCGTACGCGGTCACCGCGGCGACCAGCAGCAGCCAGGGCAGCCGGTCCGGCTTCTCCGGCGCGGTGAACCGGCTCAGCAGCCCGAACAGCGACTGGTTGCCGGGGTAGTCGGTGCGGCCCACGCGATCGGTGTCCCACAGCTCGTGCGTCCAGAACCGCCACGAGTCGCTGGGCGCCACGGCCGCCGTCAGCAGCGTCGCGGCGGCGGCGCTTGCGCTGGCCACCGCCGCCGCCCACCAGCGCCGGCACGCCAGCAGGTAGACGATGAAGATGCCGGGGAACAGCTTCAGGGCGGTCGCGAGACCCACACCCGCCCCCGCCCAGCGCCGTCCCTGCGGCACGGCGAAGAGCAGGTCGGCGAGGATCAGCACCACGAGCAGCATGTTGATCTGACCGAAGGTGATCGTTTCGCGGGTGCTCTCCACGGCCAGCACCAGCAGCACCGCGACGGTCACGGTGAACACCCGGGGCAGGCCGTGGCGGGCGATGATCGGCTGGACGAGCCAGCGCGTCGTCACCACCACGCCCAACACGGTGAGCACCGTGAAGATCGCCACCGTGGCGCCGAGGGGGAGCAGCGCGAACGGCCGCAGCAGCAGGGCACTGAACGGCGGATAGGTGAAGTACAGCTCGCCCTGGACCCGGTCCGGCTGCACGTAGTCGTAGAGCGGGTTGCCGTCCGCCCACCACCGCATCGCCCGCATGTAGATCTTCAGGTCGAAGAAGTCGTGGACCCGGCCCGGCTGGTAGAGCGCCGGCAGCACGGCGGCCAGCGCCACCACCGTGACGAGGCGGCGGACCGTGCGGCCACCGGGGTCGTCGTCGGTGACGGCGGGCGGCGCGACGGGATCGGGTGGCACGGGGAAACCCTAGCGGCCCGGTCCCCGCAGAGCCCGCAGCCGCGGCCTGTGGGCTGCGCGTAGTCTGTGCCGGTGGCTGATCTCCTCGTCTGGATCGACTGTGAGATGACCGGGTTGGACCTCGGCAGGGACAAGCTGATCGAGGTTGCCGCACTGGTCACCGATCCGGATCTCAACGTGCTCGGTGACGGTGTCGACGTGGTGATCCACGCGGACGAGGCGGCCCTGGACGGGATGCCGGAGATCGTGCGGACGATGCACGCGAAGTCCGGGCTCACCGAGGAGGTGCGCCGCTCCACGGTCACGCTGGCTGAGGCCGAGGACATGGTGCTCGACTACGTGAGCACCTTCGTGAAGGATCCGCGCACGGCGCCGCTGTGCGGCAACTCGATCGCCACCGACCGCGGCTTCATCGCGCGGGACATGCCCCGGCTCGACAACCACCTGCACTACCGCATGATCGACGTGTCCTCGATCAAGGAGCTGTGCCGGCGGTGGTACCCGCGGGTGTACTTCGGCCAGCCGGCCAAGGGGCTCGCCCACCGGGCGCTCGCGGACATCCGCGAGAGCATCCGCGAGCTGGAGTACTACCGGCGGACGATCTTCGTGCCGCTGCCCGGGCCGGACGTGGACAGCGCCAAGGCCATCGCCGCCCAGCTCTGAGCCGGTCCGGTCCGGTCCGCTGGCCGGGCCGGCCACCGCCGGGGAACCCGCTGGACGCGGTCGCCCCGCGGGGGGCTATTATTGGTCCGCACCCGCCCGGGGCGTTTCGACCGGGTGCGGCGGCATGGTGGCTGTAGCTCAGTTGGCAGAGCACCGGGTTGTGGTCCCGGTTGTCGTGGGTTCAATTCCCATCAGTCACCCGGCACACGAAAGCCCCCTCCTTCCGGAGGGGGCTTTCGTCGTCGCGGGGACGGTCGCTCAGGCGGTCGGGCCGGTGCTCGGGGTGACGTCCGGGTCCGGCGTCGACTCGGTGCCGGCCTCGGTGGGCGGCTCGTACGGCAGGGCGCTGCCCTTCACGTACTCGTTCCAGCTCATGTTCCAGTCGGTCCAGCCGTTGCCGTTCTGGAGCTTGCGCTCGGTGCCCTTCACCGTGATCGGGTCACCGATCCGGGTGTTGGCGAAGAGCCACGCGCCGTCGGCCATCGAGACGTTCACGCAACCGTGCGAGACGTTGACGCTGCCCTGCTGCCCCTCGGACCACGGTGCGGCGTGGATGAACTCGCCGCCCCACGTGAGCCGCTGGGCGTAGTCGATCTTCGTGCGGTAGCCCTCGTCCGGCCCGAGCTCCTCGAACGTGTCGAAGACCGTCTTCCGCAGCTTCTCGATGACCACCATGGTGCCGCTCGACGACGGCGTGCTCTTCTTGCCGAGGCTCACCAGGATCGTCTTGATCTTCTTGCCGTCCTTGGTGACCGTCATCCGCTTGGTCTTGTTGTCCACCGTCATGATCAGCGAGGGGCCGATGGTGACGTCGACGGTGAGATCGGCCCGGCCGTACCAGCCGTCGCCCATCGGCAGACCGCCGGCCTGCACCCGGTACGACACCTTGGTGTTGGGCTTCCAGAACTCCTTCGGCCGGTAGCGGATCTCGGTGGGGCTCACCCAGTGCCAGATGCCCTCCTGGGCTGGCGTCGAGGTCACCGTCATACGGCGCTGCACGTCGTCGCGGTAGTCCTCGGGGACCTCGCGGCTGAACTTGACGATCAGCGGCATGCCCACGCCGACCACCTGACCGTCGCCGAGGAAGCTGCTCACCCGAATCTGCTTGCCGGGCTTCGCCATCGTGGTGAACGTGCTGGTCGCCGTGGCGGGCCGGCCGTCGTCGCCGGTCGCCGTCACGGTCGCGGTGTAGGTCTCCCCGTACTTCAGCGCGCCGGCCGGCAGCCAGCTCTTGCCGTCCGCGGCGAGCTTGCCCTCGACCGTCCCGCCGGCCGAGTCCTTCAGCTCGACCGCCGTCTCCACGGCGTCCTTCGTGGTGAAGGTGATGCCCGTGGAGGCCGGGACGTCCTTGGCGTCGGCCTGCGGCTCGCTGATCGTCGCCGCCGCCTTCGGGGCGGGGCTCTCCGAGCCGCCCTGCCAGGCGGACGGCTTTCCGCCGCCCCCGCCGTCGGTGCAGGCGGCGGTGAACGCCATCGCGACGGCGAGCACCCCCGCGGCGAGCACGCGGCGACGCCCCCTGGGCCGGTCGCCGCCGTGCCGGTTCAGCTGGTCCTGGTGGTCAGCTCGCATGATTCCCTCACTGTGTGGTCCCCGCACAGAGCCATCGTCTCTCACAGACGCACCAGAACAGGTACCCGTTGCACGGGGTGAAACGAAACACTCCGCGACATCGCGCCGGATTGTTGCTAGAATTGGCGATTTGCGAGGCTGGCTCGCATCATTCGGTGGGAAAAGTAGCAACTCGGCGGCCGTGCCCTGTCGGCGCTGGTCGCCGCTGGCCGCAGGGCCGGCGCCGGTCGGCCGGCCCTGCGGTGGGGTGTCAGACCGCGGGACCGGCCCCGCCCTTGGGCACCGGCAGGGCACTGCCCTTGACGAAGTCCGACCAGCTGAGACTCCAGGCGGTCCACCCGTTGCCGGCGACCAGCCGGCGTTCGGTGCCCTTGATGGTGATCGGGTCGCCGATCCTCGTCTTCTCGAACAGCCAGCGGGCGTTGGCCATGGAGACGTTCACGCAGCCGTGCGAGACGTTCTGCCGGCCCTGCACGTGCTCGGACCAGGGCGCCGCGTGGATGTACTCGCCGCCCCAGGTCAGACGCTGGGCGAATTCGATGTCGGTGACGTAGCGGTTGGCGGGGTCCGGATCGTCGCGGGTGTCGAAGACGGTCTTCTCCTTCTTCTCCATCACGACCATCGTGCCGCTGGAGGAGGGGGTGCTCTTCTTGCCCAAGCTCACCGGGAGGGTGCGGATCACCTTGCCGCCCTCGTACACCGTCATCTGCTTGGTGGCGTTGTCGACCTTCATGACGAAGGACCGGCCGATCTTCGCGGTCGCCTTGCGGTCCACGTCGCCGTACCGGCCGTTGCTCAGCGGGACGCCGGCGAGCGCGATCCGGACGGTCAGCGTGGTGCCGGGCTTCCAGTACTCGGGCGCCCGGTAGTACGCCTGGCTGCCGTTGTCGACCCAGTGCCACGCCCCCGGCTGCGGCGGGTCCGTCCGTACGAACATCCGCTTCTGCACGGCGGCGCGGTCCTTCTTCGGGATGCCCGGATGGAACTCGGCGACCACCGGCATGGCGACGCCGTAGGTCTTGTCGTCGAAGAGGTAGAGGCCGGAACCGACTGTCGACTTCGGCTTCTTCATCGTGGTGAAGGTGCTCGTGCCCTGGCGGGTCGCGCCGTCCGCGCCCGTGGACGTGACGGTGGCGGTGTAGCGGGTCCCGTACTTCAGCGCGTTGTTCGGCACCCACGACGAGCCGTCCGTACGCAGCTTCCCCTCGACCCGCTTGCCGTCGGCGCCGGTCAGGGTGACCTCGGACACCTTGCCGCCGTCCGGCAGCTCGGCGCTGATCTCGGTGCTGATCGGCCGGTTGCTCGCGCCGTCGGCCGGGCTGAGCGTCAACGGCGGACCCGCGGGCGTGGACGGCGCCACCGGCCCGCCGGACGCCGCATCGACGGCGCTGCTCGGTGTCGCGCCGCCGACGAACGACGGTTTCTGCTGGTCGTCGCCACAGCCGGTCAGTGCCAGCGACGCCGCCAGGACCAGGGCACCCGCCACCGCCCCGGCCCGCGTGAACCTGCCCATTCCCACCTCTGCTCTCACGTGCCTGGCGGACATCGTGCCCTATCCCGACGTTTCCGCAGGACCCCTGCCTTGTCCGGCTGGGGTGTTTGGCCGTTTTGCCCGTTAAGCTCGCCCGAAGGGGGGAGCCGGGTATCGGATTGGAACCCCTCTCCGGGGCCGTGCTAAGGTTCTCCCCGTTGCCAGCGAGCGCCGCTAGCTCAACTGGCAGAGCAGCGGACTCTTAATCCGCGGGTTCGGGGTTCGAGTCCCTGGCGGCGCACCAGCAATAAGGGCTCTGGCCTGGTGGTTTCCACCCGGCCGGAGCCTTTTTCGTGTACGCCGCTGGTGGATGGTCGCTCGGTGGGTGCTCGGAAGCCGTTGGACCGGGCCTGCGTTGCTGGGACATATCGTTGTTGCGTGGACGCCTGCGCTCATCGTCATTTCTGAGGTGGCCAGCCCGCATCGGGCCCTTGGGGTCATTGGCGCATCCGCTCGCCCAGGGGCGACGGGCTTCATTTGGGCAGCCACGCGGAGCCGGTCGTTGGCGATTACGCTGGCGGCGTGGGGGGACAGCCGCGGGTTCGTGTGCAGGGAGATCTCTATCACCCGGTGGTTCCGCCGGGTGCCGTGTATGTGGGGCGGCAGGGGTTCGGGTTGCGGCGTTCTCCCTGGGCCAATCCGTTCAGCCTGCGAAAGCATGATCGGGCGGAGGCGTTACGTCTCTATCGGCAGTGGCTTGTGGGGCAGCCGGCCCTTGTTGACCGGGCGCGGCGGGAACTGACGGGGAAGCAGTTGGCGTGCTGGTGCCGCGTCGAGGATGCGTGCCATGCCGACGTGCTGGCCGACATCATCGGTTGAGGTGCAACCGGTATCGCGCGTTAGGCCGTCTTGGTGCGTAGACACCGCCGATGCTGAAGGACTGCGGTCTTGCCGCTTGGTTTCCTACATAGAAGGCGACGTCGCGGTCGGCGGCGCAGAGCTGGGTAAGGAACTTGTCTCTCAGCTGCTCCATCGCCTCCGCGTCGGTGAGCTGGTCCAGACGGCGTTGTAGGGCGACGAACTCCCAGTCCCAGAGGGTCTGCTGGTGACCGCGGCAACGACGGTCCGCGCAGCGGTAGCGGTAGGCACCGGTGAAGCGCGGTGCTTGAAGCGGGCTGCGCTTGGCCGGTTCCAGGAGATCGAGCTGGTTGAGGTAGCCAGTGATCTTCCTGCGATCCTCCACCGACCAGCCGGGGTGTGCTTTGACCTGAAGCGCCGAGATGTCGGCCGCGCGAATGAGAGCGATCGATCGTGCGCTCGGGTCGTCGCGGGCCTGTTTGTTGAGCCGGCACATGGAGTCTTCGACGAGTGGATCGAGGAGGTTTCGACGCGACTGCCGACTGGCGAGGTGCCGTTCGGTGGTGATGGTGTCCACGATCGGCTTCCAGCTCTCGCGTCGCTGGTCTTGCCTGGCTGGCAGTGCGTCGACGTGGATGATGTCGTACTTGCGGAACTTGCCGTCGTCGTCGAGGTCTCGATAGTGGACCGGGTAGAGGCGAATCCAGCCCGTCCAGGGTGGGTCCATGCCCAGTGCCCCGACGCAGACCGTCTCCCCGTACCGCGCGGAGGGGTTGGGTGCCGCTTTCACCGTGATCAGGAGGCGCAGTTTTGCTGGTCGTGCCAGGACTGGCTTCGATCTCGGCTCTTCGTCGGTGCTCGGTCCCCACAACGGAAGCTGTTCCAACGGAACCACCCACATTGCTCAACGCATCTGAACATACACTGTTAGTTACATAGACAGTCTCACATCTGGGGATCCGGCGCTAGCTGGCCGGGGGCGAAGGCGGCTGTCCAGCCGAACGCTGGCGCGGAGAGTTCTCCTGAATTGATCACTTTCAGTAACCACTGTCTCGGTGGGTGACGCTTCTCGCTGAGCCGGGAAGGCGCGCGCCAGGCATTTCTGGCGATCGGTACCGCGGTGCGGTGCACTCCGTGGAGATCAACTTTTGGTGGCCCGGTTTAACCGCTTCGCTTCCTTCGTCCTCGGCTCTTCGGCTGATTCATTGAACAGTGATCTCCAAAATCGGCCCCAAAACCACGGTTTGGTATGTGGGTGCTCGCACGGCTCGCCGACGCCTGGCCCAACGGCCCACGGCGGGCGCTGTCTCCGGCCACGGCGGTCCCAACTTCCGATCTCCCGGTCAGAGCATCGATCACTCTCTGTTGCAGCTGTGGGAAACAGGATGTCGGACCGCCGGGGCTCGGAGGGATCATCAGGGGATGGGCGACCAGGGTGCCGCGCGGCGGTTGTCCCCGCGGCGGTGGCGGATCCTGTCGTACCTGGCGCAGCACGGTTCCGCGTCGACGCTGGACGTGGCGCTCGTCTGTGCGGTGTCGCGGCTGACGGCCCACCGCGACCTGGTGTGGCTGCACGAGGCGGGGCTGGTGCGCCGTGAACGCTCGGCGGAGGACCGGACCCACACCTGGTGGTACGAGGTCACGGCCGAGGGGACGGAGGTGCTCCGCCGCGCCCTGACGGCGTCGGGGCGGCCGGTTCCGCTGCGGTTGGGTCAGCGGCCCTCCGGCAGGGCGGATGCCCTGCTGTTCCTGCCGTTGATCGAAGTGTCACGGCGCAACCCGGGGCGGTGCGAGCTGTTCCAGTGGCTGGCGACGATGGAGACCTCGTCATGGTTGCGCCAGCACGACCTCGCGCAGTTGCGGGCCGACGGCTACGGCATATGGCTGCAGGACGGGCGGTGCCTGCGGTTCCTGGTACACGTCGACCGTGGCCCGGTCGGCGACGTTGTCGCCGAGCATGAGCGGCCGGCGTCAGGGCTGGGTGGACTGTTGGCCGGCTACCGGCGTGCGGACCGGCTGGTGCCGGTCGGGGCGGTTCTGCTGATCGCGCAGGACGCCGAGCGGGAGGAACGACTGCAGGCCGACCTGTTTCGTGGGCCGCTGCCGAACGTTGTCGCCACGACCACACGGCAGCTGTTGTATCGCCACTGGCCGGACGAGCAGGTGTGGCAGGTGCCGGGCGAAGGCGGCAGGCGTTGCCTCGTCGAGGTCGGATACTGACCGCACCCCTTCATGATGCCTTGGCCGCCGCCAGCCCTCTGGTCCTGACGAGGTCAGCGGCGTGGTGCTGGAGTCAGCGGCGTCCTGCTGCCCTGCTAGCCCTACGCTGGCGGCATGAGGGAACCAGCGCGGACCGGACCTGGTAGGTGCTGATGAACCGGCATGCAGAGGCACCTGCCGAGGCGATCCCTGACGCGATCCGGGCTGATGTGGAGACGCTGTGGCGCTACCACGACATGCGTCACGAGTTGCGCCCGTGCGACGTGGGGATCGGATTGGGCAGTCATGACCTCGGGGTGGCTGTCGTCGCGACGCGCTTGTTTCACGAGGGCCTGTTCCCCAGGATCGTGTTCACCGGCGCGAACGCCCCGACGACCGTCGAGCGTTTTCCGCGTGGAGAAGCAGTGCACTACCGCGAGTACGCCATCGAGCAGGGCGTACCCGGGGAAGCGATTCTCGTGGAGCCGCGTGCCACGAACACCGCTCAGAACCTGGAGTACTCGCGTCAGCTCCTGACCGAACACCAGATTCCGGTGAAGTCGGTGCTGATCATGTCGCGGCCCTACCAACAGCGTCGGGCCTACGCCACCTGCAGGCTGATCTGGCCGGAGGCCGATGTGGTGTGCGCCTCGAATCCACTAGAACTGGACGACTACGTGCGCAGCATCGGCGACCCGCGGCGGGTGGTGGACATGCTGGTCGGCGACACGCAGCGGATCGAGGTGTACGCCGAGCGCGGGTTCGCGATCCCGCAGGAGATGCCGGACGAGGTGCGGGCGGCCTTCGAGCGCCTGGTGGCGGCCGGCTACACGAGCCGGTTGATCTGAGCCCAGCTACCAGCGCGGTCCTCCCGTCCGGACGCCCATTCGGTCGCTGAGTTCGACGGCCAGTCGTGGTGGCCGGGGGCGGGTGAGGATGTCCCGGACGAGGTCGCGGGAGAGCTGGTGGTAGCGCACCTGGTCGGGCCCGAGGGTCTCGGCGTCTATGAGCGCAGCGAGCGCGTCGTCGATGCGGTTCCACCGGGCGAGGGCTCGGGCGGTTTCGATGGCGTGGCGAACCTGCCGCTCGACGGGCACGGTGCTGGTGTCGAGTGGGGCGCCGATGGCGATGGCGCGTTGCACATCGCCGAGTTCCATCGCCACGGTCGTCTTGTGGATCGACACGTTGGTCGGCCCGAACGCGGTCCACACGTGGTTGCCGTCGGCGCCGAGCCGCCGCGCGGCGGTATCGGCTTCGGTGATGTGGGTGTCGGCGGAGGCGCGGTCGTCGTTTCGAGCGGCGGCGAGCGCGCAGACGAGGTGCAGGCTGCCGTAGACCGACAGCAGCTGCGGAGTCGGCCTGACGAGCCGGGGTTCCAGGAACCGCGCCGCCGTGGCGGCGAGGCCCAGGGCTTGGGCGTACTCGCCGATGGAGGCGAGCGAGTGCGCGGCGGAGCGGCTAAGTGAGCCGATGACGACGTGGTCGTGGCTGGCGTTGGCGGCGGCCAAGCCTCGGCTGGCGGCGGTCCACGCGAGGTCACCTTCGCCGAGCTTGGTGAGGAACAACGCGGCGAGCTGGTGGGCGTATGCGGTCATCGCGTGCGCGCGCTGGCCGTCGTCTCCGTCGTACGCCTCGGTGGCGGTGAGGCAGTCGTGGATGAGGTAGGGCAGTCGGCGGGCGAGGGTGCCGTACCGCGAGTGCTGGTAGGCGGTCCAGATCTCGGCGACGTCGTTCTCGATCTCGCGCAGGGCGGGTGCCTCGACGTCTCCCGTGCTGGCCAGCGCCGGCGCGAGGTGACGATAGTCGTGAAGCGCGGCCCGCAAGGCGGGGATGGTCTCGCGTCCGGAGTCGTCCGACCACTCGAACAGGCTCGGGGCGCCGATCAGGTCGCCGAGGGACACGTCGAGGGCCTTGGCGATTGCGCGTATGACCGACAGCCGGTCCAGGTCGGCCCGGTTCGTCTCGACCTTGCGTAACCACTCCTGCGTCTTGCCGACCAGACCGGCCAGCACCTCCTGGGAGAGCCCTCGCCTCCGCCGGTAGAAGGCGACGCGCTGGCCGATCGTCATGTCGTCCGTCATCCCTCGCACACCTCACCCTTCCCGCTGAAGGCCGCCGGACCCGGTACGGATTTTCCCGGTCCTCCGTACGGACCGCCCCTACGTTCAGTTCACCCCGGATCACCGGCGTGTGTCGATGCCGGTGTCGGGGATGACTGGCAGGGAGCTGCAGATGGAGGGATCGATGAGCGGCGCACCACACCACGGCTTGGGCCGCTGGCTCGGCCCGTCCGGGAGCGACCTGTCTCGGCGCTTTCCCCGCCTGCGTACCGCCATGAGGGCTGTGTGGGTGGGTGATCGGCGGTCTGCTCCCAGCCGCCGTGGTGCGGCGGCGGGCTCGCCATTCCCCCGGCGAGCCCGCCGCCCATCGCCCCTGGTGGGGGTGGCGGCATGACCGTATACGTCTCGCGTAATGCCATGGCTGGCCAGTCCCGGTGCCCCGAGCCCGGGTGGACGTCCAAGCAGGGGCAGGTTTGGCCCGCTGATCCGCCGCTGCTCACCTTCGTGTGGCGTCGGCTGTTCGAGCAGCAGGCCCGCGAGGGCGGTCGCCGGTGACCGGGCCGCAGCGCCGTCTCGCGGCGAACCGGCTCGCGCCAACCGAGGTGGAACATCTGCCGATGCGTCCGCTGTGGCGGTGCCGACGGTGCGGGCAGCCGTGGCCCTGCGGCGCAGCGAAGCTCGCGCTCCTAGCCGAGTACCGGGAAGTGCCGGTGAGCCTGTTCCTCTACCTGGCCGGCTGCCTGCACGACGCGATCGACGACCTGCACCGGCTCAACCCGAGCGTCACGGGCACCGCTGCCGACATGTTCGACCGGTTCCTCGGCTGGCCGGCCCGCCACACCCACGCCTACCGCGTCAGCACCACCACGACCGCCAGCATCGAGGAGGCCTCCTCGTGAACGGCATCGGCCTCATCAACGCGACCGGCCAGCCGGCGGTCGCCGGCAGCTTCCACACCCTGGTCGTGCAGCCGACGAGCTTCTGCAACCTCGACTGCACCTACTGCTACCTGCCCGACCGACGATCCCTCCGCCTGATGAGCGGCGCGGTCGCGCATGCCTGCGCCGAGTCGATCGCCCAGCAGAACAGCAGTCATCCCGTGAGTGTCGTGTGGCACGGGGGCGAACCCACCGCCACACCCATCGGGCTGTTCCGGGATCTCTTGGCCCCGTTCGAGGAGCTGCGGCGCGCGGGAATGGTGCGTCACGAGATCCAGACCAACGGCACACTGATCAACCGCCAGTGGTGCGAGCTGTTCACTACCTACGGTTTCGAGGTCGGGGTCAGCATCGACGGACCGGGCGCGTTGAACCGGAACCGCCTCGACCGGGCCGGCAACCCGACGGACGCCCGAACCCTGGGCGGCATGCAGACCCTGGCCGAAGCGGGGCTGAGTTACTCGGTGATCTGTGTGGTCACACCGGAAACCATCGACCACGCGGAAGCCCTCGTCGACTTCTTCACCGGCCTGCCCGGCTGCGAGTCGGTCGGCTTCAACATCGAAGAGCAGGAGGGCGCCGACCGGGCACCGGTGTCCGAGGATGCCGCGTATCGATTCTGGCAGCACCTCATCAATCGTCGCGTCGGCGGCAACCCGCTGCGGATCCGCGACGTGGACCGGCTGACCGACTATCTCGCCGCCACCCGTGCCGGGCGCGTAAACCACGCGCCGTACGAGCCGATCCCGACCGTCTCGTGGGATGGGCAGGTGGTGTTGCTGTCACCGGAACTGCTCGACATCACCGAGCCGCGATACGGCGACTTCATCGCCGGCAACGTCCTCCACCAGCCCATCACCGCCATGCTCGCCCGCTCCGGCGACCTGGACTACGTCGCCGAGTTCGTAACAGCCCTCAACGACTGCGCCGACCACTGCGCCTTCTACGACTTCTGCCGTGGCGCTCAGGCCGGCAACCGCTACTTCGAGCACGCGACGTTCACCGCCCGCGAGACCACCTACTGCCGAACCACCCGACAGGCCCTCGTCCGCGCCGCCGCGGACCACCTCACCCCTCAGGGAGGAGCACCATGACCAACGCCCTCGCGACCCTCATCACGCCGCACCCGAGCAACTCGCCCGCCTCGGCGTCGACCCCCAGCGGTCGGTAGCGTCGATCGACGCGGCGAAGTTCGACAACCGTCCCACCTGGGACAACAAGGGTAAGTTCGACAGTCGACCCGGCTGGGACAACTGGAACAAGAAGAAGTAGCCACCACCACCACGGGACGCGTGGGGTGGCGTGCCCACCCCGCGCCTACACAGGTTGAGGACACATGCGCACCACCACGATCGGCGACGTGAAGGTCCTGCTGCCGGACCTCGAACCGGACGACCTCGACAACACGACGCACCTGGCCGACGGCCTCACCGAAGCCCTCGTCGAGGGCGCAGCGTGGCACGGTGCGCACCTTGAGGACGCCAGCATCCGCAGCAGCCTGATCACAGGCGTGGACCTCAGCGAGAGCACCTGGGAAGCCGGAAGCCTCTACGGCTGCGAGATCACCCGCACCGACTTTTCCGGCGCGACCCTGACCGGCATCACAATCGAACGCTGCGCCATCACCGGCTCACGGTTCACCGGCACCAGACTCACCGACGTACGCCTCAAGGACGTCCTGTTCGACGGCTGCCGCTTCGACTACGCCACCCTCCAGCGCGTCGCCGCCAGCGGCTCGGTCGCGTTCACCGACTGCATTCTCACGAACGGTGCGTGGTCTTCCTGCCGGTTACCTGGTTTGGTGCTGCGGTCATGTGACCTCGCTGGCCTGGAACTGGATTCCTGCCACCTCGTCGGCGCAGACCTGAGGGGCAGCCGCCTCCACGGGCTGAAGACGTCCCTCGACAACCTGCGCAGCGTCACCGTCGGCCGGGGGCAGCTTCCTGACCTCACCCAGCTGACCATCGACGTCCTCGACCTCACGGTCCGCAACGAGTGAACCCGAGGGTGCATCGTGCTCGCTGAACCCACTGGCAGCCCGGACACGATCCTCGTCTGCATTCGGGGCAACTCCGGCTCGGGCAAGAGCAGCATCGCTCGGGAGCTGCGGCGCCGGCACGGCCGGGGCTGCGCCTTGGTCGAGCAGGACTACCTGCGCCGCATCGTGCTGCGCGAGCGGGACCTGCCCGGCGGCATCGCGCCGGCGCTGATCGCGCAGACCGTCCGGTTCGCCCTCGACCACGGCTACCACGTGGTACTGGACGGCATCCTGCACAGCAGCCGCTACCGAAGCATGCTGACGGCCCTGCGTGATGGTCACCGGGGGCGGTCTCTGTTCTGCTACCTCGACGTGTCCCTGGCCGAGACCCTGCGCCGGCACCTCACCCGCCCGCAGGCCAGTGAGTTCACCGCCGAGCACATGAGCGGCTGGTACATCACTCACGACGTCCTGGCCTGGCCCGACGAACTCGTCCTACCCGAGACCACCACCCTGGACGAGGCCGTCGAGGCCATCGCGGCTGCCGTCGGGCTACCCCAGACCCGACGCGACGACGACCTGCTTCCGAACGTTCCGTCCCCGTAGAGGAGCCCGGCCTGGTTGGCAGCGCGGCCGTTCCGGCGCACCGTTTGCCAACGTCGGTCCCGAGTGGCTCGACAGCCGTCAAGCATGGCGACCGCGACGGCATGGAGCTCGCCCTACCGCGCCCGCATGAGCCAGCTCTCAATGACAATGAAGTCGTCCTCGGTCAGCCCGCGACGTGGATCGACCCGATGCAGCAGGGCCGGACCGTGGTGATGAGTCGACACCCACTCCTGATCGGCGTGGGAGATCTCGTCGTCGACCCAGACGAAGGGGCGCCCCTGCGCCCACTCGACCAGCCCACGGGTCTTCCAGTGCAGAACGCCAACCTCGTCAGAGTCGGGCCAGTCCACGACTGGCAGGGTCGGCAACCCGAGCAGTGGCGCGAGCACGTCGTTCGCGTCACTCATCCAGGTCGACGCCCATGCAAGATCACACGGCAGGGCCTCCAGCCAGCGGCCGTGTTCCGGATTGACCTTGTGCAGCAGGGGATGGGCGTCGGCCGGCAGGACGGGTGCCTCGCCGTGGTCACGCGACATGCCCGGCGAAGCCGCCGTGGGTGTACCGAACGGGATAAAGGTGCCGTCCACATCAAGGAACAGCAACGGACGCGGCGCAGGGGCGGACACGACCCAGAGGCTAGCTCTCACCCCGCTCACCAACTACCTCCGCGTGCTTCCACCAAGTTCATTCGTCTAGCTGGCGCTCCTGGCAGTCGGCAGGGTCGGCCGCGCATCTCACCGGATTCTTTCCGCCCCGGCAAGCGGGCATGTTGTGCCCCGGCCGCGCCGCCAGCACCACATCTCAAAACTTCGACCAAGGAGTTCTCTTGCTTTCGTCCACACCTTCAACTACCGCCGTAGTCGTTGGCAGTGACGACTTCCGGCTTGATCCCCGTTGGGGGGTCGGGCTTGGCGTCAGCGTTGACGTCAGTCTTCAGCCGGACCCCCGAACGGACCCCCTGTTCCTTCTCACACCGCAGGTCAGCCCGCCTGTCAACACTGGCTGGCTGTGCTGCGACAGACCCTGCCTGGTCACGGGTCTCTCCCCCTGGGGAGCGGCATCCGCGTCGAGGGAGGTGGTGGCTGGTGGATGATCCGGTTCTGCGGGTCCAGTCGCAGCTGACCGACCGTGACCGGGTGTTGTTGGGCTGGTTGTACGACCACGGGGTGCTGACGTCGTTCCAGATCGCCCAGGCGCTGTTCCCATCGCTGGACTTCTGCCAGCGCCGGCTGCGCACGCTGTACCGGTTGCGGCTGGTGGCCCGGTTCCGGCCGCAGCGCGCCGACGGGGGCTCGTACCCGTACCGCTACGTCATCGACCAGCTCGGGGCCGAGATCGTCGCCGCCAGCCGGGACGAGCGGCCACCCCGGCGCGACCACGCCCGCGTAGAGCGGCGACGCTGGACATCGAGCCGGAGCCTGGCGCACCGGCTCGGAGTGAACGGCTTCTTCACTGACCTGGCCGGCTACGCCCGCACTCACCCTGGTGTCAAGCTGGCGGAGTGGCTACCGGAGGCGGTCTGCCAGCGGGTTGGCACGTTCGCCCGTCGAGAGGACCCGATCCTGGTGCGGGCCTACCAGCCGCGGGTACGCCCGGACGGCTACGGCCTCTGGGTCGAGAACAACGTCACGGTCCCGTTCTTCGTCGAGTACGACACCGGAACCGAGCCGCTGTCGGTTCTGATCGGCAAGCTCGCCGGCTACCGGGAGCTGTTCGCCACAATCGACCGGGCGTGGCCGCTGTTGTTCTGGTTGCACTCCGCCGCCCGAGAGGCCAATCTGCGCCGCCTACTCGCCGACACGCCACTACGGGCGCTCGCCGCTACCGGGGCTCGCGACCACGCCGCTACGGCAGGTCTGTGTCCCGCTGAGGCGGTCTGGGCCGTGCCCGGCGGGGGTGGGCAGCGGCGGCTGGTCGACCTGGCGTCGTATGTCGTTGACCTTGGACGGGCGGGTGAGGCGGCGTGATGCCCGGCAGCGGCAAGATGGCCGCGGACGGTACCTCTGGCCTGCGGGCGACAGCAAGACCTGGCCACTCTCACCGATCTGTCAGCGCCCGGTCCGCTGGACTCGACAGATCGGTGACAGTGCCGATCCCTTCCGGCAGCGACAGGGCGGAGGTATCGTCGCGCGCCGAGCGCGGACGGTCCGGGACCGGCGGTTGGTCCCCGTCCGCCACCACGGTCCCGGACGACGACCCTGGGACCGTCCGCGCGCCTGTCCAGCCCTATAGAGGGGACGGACGAAACTTCGCCACCATCCGCTCGGAGGAGGTGGCCCGCTACGACGGCACCGGCACCTGACCCGGACGCTGGTCCCCGCGGCAGCCGCGTCGAGGGCACCGTTCAGGTCGTGATCATGCTGGCCATCGGCGGGGCGGCCGGAGCGGCCAGCTTCACCCACGTCCATAACGTGGCCGCCGCGCACGGCCAACCGGGATGGCTGGCCTGGGCTGACGCGATCGTTCTGGAGTTGATGTCTATCGCCTCCGGCCTGGAGCTGCGCCGACGCAAACGCGCCCACGCCTCGACGCTGTTTCCCGCGAGTGTGCTGGCCTGCGCGGTCACGCTGTCTCTCGCCGCGCAGGTCGTGGAGGCCGAGCCGTCGCCGATCGGCTGGATCGCCGCGGCCGTGCCCGCGCTCGGTTTCCTCGTTATGGTCAAGGTCGCCCTCGGTTACGCCGGCACCAAGCCCTCACCCAACGCCGCCCGGACCGCGGACCATCTGCCGGACCAGCCCACGCAAACCGCGCCCCAGGGCGGACCGGCCGAGAGCACGCGGTCCGGCGGTACGGCGGGGGAGCGGTCCGCCGCGCGGACGGTTGGCCTATCGGCTGCCGCCCATCAACGTCGGGGCCAGGACCGCCGTTACCGCAAAGCTGGCAGGGGACGGTCCGCGCAGCACGCCGGCGACGTGGCCAAGCTGCTGCCGGCGGCGCGACGCGTCCGGGACCGACTCGCCGCGGACGGGCAGGCACTGACCCGGGCAGCGCTCGCCGAAGCCCTCCGTGGAGCCGGCTACACCGTGTCCAACACCCGGGTATCCGAACTCCTCAAGATCCTCAAAGCTGAGGTGGCCTCGCCGCCCGCGCCGCAGGAGGATCCAACCCCGCCGGTGAGCCTGACGCCACAACCGCCGTCAAGTCAGCAGCAGGCGATGCACGCCAGCGCGCTGGACGGCCCGAGGCGGCCCCGACCGGCGAGTCTTCTCGAACCCACGCATCTCAGCCATCTACCGAACGGGCAGGAGAACCCCGAATCATGAGCAGCTACGTGAACCCAACTGAGCAGACCTCCGACACCACGACAAATATCGCGCCCGCCGCAGTCGCGCCGGTCGCCAGCGAGGTGTGGACCGTCGAACGCGTCCGCGCCCTCGGCGTGACCACCACCCTCGCCACGGCCGCCTCCGTCCTCGGGATCAGCCGATCCCAGGCCTACCGGCTCGCCGCCACCAACGCCTTCCCCGCTCCCCTGATCCGCGCCGGCAGCCGCATCATCGTCCCGGTCGCCGGCCTCCTCCAGCTTCTCCTGCTCGACAAGCCGGCTCCGGCCGACGGCGGCCGGCGACTTGAACCCGACGCGAAGGTGAGCGTGGATGCGACGACCCCGCCACCAGCGGATTCCACCCACCATCGCTGGCGGCACCGCCCAGAGCATCCAGGAGACGATGAGTGAAGGAAAGCATTTTCAAACGCTGCGGCTGCCGCGACACCACCACGGGCCGGCGACTGGGACGTTCCTGCCCCCAGCTTCGCCGGCCCGGCGGCGGCTGGTCCCGCAACCATGGCCAAATGGCACTGGCAGATCGAACTCCCCGCCAGCGCAGACGGCACCCGCGCCCGCTACGCCACGGGCCCTACACGACTCAGGCCGAGGCCGACGCCGTCCTGGGCCGCATCCGGACTGCGCTCGCCGTCCCGGACCCCACCGACTCGCACGTCACGGTCAAGACCGGCGACCTCATCGAAACCGCCGTCAAGCTCAGCTGTTCAAGGTCACCGCGATCTGTGAATGACCGAGGATGTCCATGACGACTCTTGGGGACACCCCTGCCGCAAGCAGCAGCGTTGCGCAGGCGTGCCGCAGGTCGTGAAAGCGGATTGGCCGGACACCGGCACGAGCAATCAACCGACCAAAGGCGGTGTCCAGATTGCGCGGTTCGACGTGGCGACCGGTGGCGGTGGTAAACACCAAGCGGTTCCCCCCACTGCCCATCGGCGAAGCTGCGCTCATGCTCCTGAAGGTTGCAGTGCCGCCTGAGCGCCTGGACCACGACGGCCGGCATCGTCTTGCAGCGAGTTCGCGGGGATGAAGTGGTGTTCGGTCCACCCAAGTCACGCCGTTCTCGCCGGGTGCTGACCACACCCGCATCTGTCCGGCGTTCAGGTCGACGTCTGAAATCCGCCAGCCTGCTCGCGGTCAGTCGGACGAAAATCCGCTCATGACCGCCGAAGCGCAGGGAATCCGTATCCGTCATCGTGGGCATGATCCGCAGGTCCATCCGACCGCCTACGTCGCCCCGACGGCCACGCTGGTCGGTGATGTCCGCGTGGGGCCGAGGGCGCGGGTGATGTACGGTGCGGTGCTCGATGCCGAGGGTCTCGGATCGAGGTCGGGGAGGCGGCGGTGATCTGCGAGAACGCGGTGCTGCGCGGGTCTTCGGTCGCCGGCGATCAGCCGGTGCTTGTCGGCGACCACGTCTTCGTGGGGCCGCATGCCACGCTGCTGGGCTGCGAGGTCGGCAGGTGCGTCTATGTGGCGACCACGGCGACGATCTTGCAGTGCGCACGGTTGGGGGCTGGCTCGGTTGTCGCTGTCGGTGCGCTCGTCCATGCGCGCACCGTCCTGCCGGACGAGTACTTCGTGCCGCCGCACACCGTGGCGCTTGACGCGCCGGTGCGGCTGCTGGCCGCTGGCGATCCGGGCCTGGCCGAGGCCGTTCGCCGGGTGGGCTTCGCACAGGTGGCGTTCCGTGTCGACGCGGAGTGGACCGACCGGATCAGCCGGTACGAGCACATTGCGGAGGTGCGCGTCGCCGAGTTCGGCACGCATGCCGACGATGAGGTTCTGGATGTCGGCTAGCGCCGCATCGTCTCGACAACTTTCCCCGCACCTGACCACCAAGAAGGACACCCGAGTCGGCGACCCGGCCGCGGCGGGGCGTCGGGTGGACCAGCCCGTGCCGAACCAGCACCCGATGCACCGTGATGAGCTCCATTTGATACGTGACGGATCGGTGTCAGATGTTGGGTGTGGGTGACGCGTCCGGCTAGACGATTTCTCCGCTGACACGTGAGCGGCGGTGGTTCGCTAGTTGGCGTCCGGGTCTGGTCGCGCGCGTCGCCAGGCGTCTTCAAATGCCTCCGCACTGATCTCCATCGGCGCGTACTGCGGATCGCGTAGGTCGATGGGAGGGTTGAATGGCCAGTCTTCGGTTCGGAGGGCGTCACCGTCGGGGCGCTGTTCGACCTGGCGGAGGCGGCGACCGTCTGGTCCCAACTCGGTGAGATGGGCCGTGTCGTCGTACTCAGCCGAGGCGGTCCGGAGGTACACCAGTCCGCGGTTGGCCAGTACGCCGTAGCCAGGGAGGTCCCGATGGGCCGACCGTTGGTCGCGAAGGCTGGCCAGTGGACCGTCGGGCAGCGCATCGAGGTGGACCTCGTCAAGATCCCACGAGGTTACCCGCCTCACGGTGGCGTCATCGGTGACGACCTCCACGTCAGCGACGGAGTCGAGGATCTCCTCTGGCGACCGTGCCCAAACCCACCACCACAACCCGCCCATGCCGTAGTCGTGGCAAACCAGGTACCGGTTCTTTGCGTTGTCGCCCTGCTGAAGCACGGCGACAGTATGTCCGGCCCGCCGACGGGGGAGGACCGTACGTCCTGGTGTAACTTCATCAAGCGAAGCCAAGGTTTAACCCGTCATTCGGAGTACGACAGGCCGGCTGCCTGCGTGTCGGGCTCCACTTGATGCGTTACGGATGGGTGCCAGATGTTGGGTGACACGTCCAGCTAGACGGTCTTGTTCTCTTCAGCGTCTGCGTGTGGCCTTAGCAGAGCGGCTTGAGCCGGGTCTGGATGGCGGCGAGGGCCTCGGCCGGGCTAGAGGCATCGACGCGGTCTTCTGCTTCGATGACGAACGGTGGTTGCCCATCCGGGCCAGTGTCAACCTGCACGATGTTGGCGACGTGCCCTAGGCCGAGGAAGTAGACGTTGTCGTCGTCGGCGCGATGGGTTTTGCCGAGTCGCTCCACGGCGAGGTCCGGATGTTGTTGCCGAAGCGCATCGAGCAGGTCATCCAACGGGCCACCGGTTCGGTCGCTCGCCTTCCAGGCGCGGCCATGCAGCGGTTGATCGGGCATGGAGTCAGCATGGCATCAGCCGGCGTTGCCGGGGCGCCGGAGCGGTTTCGGGTGGGATGCGTACGCGGTCGGTGCGATCGATCGGCCAAGCCGGCCAGCCCGTGGTCGCGATACCAGCCCAGCCATCGGTGCACGGCCTGATGCGAACGCCGAACCGTTCAGCGACCTCGGTCACGGACAGGCCAGCGTCGACTTCCAGCACTGCGCGGTAACGCTGTTCGGTCACGCTAAACTCCAGCAGCACTCGGCGGAGCAGCCGGATCGGCGCGGCAAGCCCCAAGCATGGGGGCGGTGTCCGCGCGAGGACATGCCGGTCGTCCAGGAGCCGGCTCCGCATACGGTCAGGGTCAGATCAACTGCTCGCCTGGGAGGGGAGGGGTGGCCGCCGGTGGCCAGCTCTGACCCCGGGAGCGGGTCCGTGCCGATCGAGGTTGGGTCAACTGCGCCACTGTAGCGGTGTCGTCGGGGGTGCGGTCCGTGACACGAGAGCCGACTCCGTCTGTTCCGGCAGCGTCCGACCGTGCGTCAAGGCCCGCTTGACGTGCGGGGTCGGGCCGGCTCGGCCCCGGCCTGCTGGCGACCTCCCGCCGGCATCGGCCGGGCCGGCCGCACCCTCGCGTGCGTGATTCAGCCGGAGGCAGCGACGGGATCGGACGGTTGCTCGACAGCGCAGCTTCACTGAAGCTCGCAGCCGCGGAGCGTCAAGGAGGCCGCGTAGCTTTCCGAAGCTCGATCCCCGGTCACCGGAAAGTCATATTCGGCGCGGTGCGGCTCCGTCCTGCCAGCGGTAGAGGTCGCGCAGCAGGGAAATCTCGGCACCGTGATGGATCAGCTCCCTGTTGACGTGCAGGATTCTGTTCGCCATGGGAAACCGTTCGGGACCCAATGTGGGCGGATTCTCCAGGTCAGCGTCCGAGAGGTCGCGGACCCCCGCGTTCCATTTCCCATACATCTCATCGAGCTGTTTCAGCGCCTCGTCAGCAGTCCCCGCGTAGGCGAATGTCTCGGAGTTGACGTCCTGGCCGCCGAAGTACCATCCGACCCGATAGCCCAGGCACGAGACGATAATGTGCGCCAGCCGCCAGGCAATTGTGGTCACTGGCGCCGGCTCGGGGCCAGGGAACACGTAGTCCATCGTCCATTCCCGCAAACCTTCCAACATCGGTGCGGCCGACGTGCCACGTGGACGGATACTCCAGCAGCCGCGCACCGGCTCCCAGAAGTACTCCTCGTCGGTAAGACCCTCCAGCCGTGGCCGCAGGTTTTTGCGCCAGTACCAGTCCAACTGCTCCGAGAGCTGCTCGCTTCTTGTCACTTCCGCACACTACATACAACGGAGACCCTGGCTGCGACCCTCGCGCACGCCAGGGCATTGTCTGCCGCGTGCCCGGTCCGTGCCCGATGCAGGGGGCAAGATGGGTCAACGGCGGCGCGGTCTGCAGCCGCGTGTGCCCGCTCCGTGCCGGACCAAGGCGTTCGTGGCCACCCAGCGTGTAGATCAACACGATTCTCAAGCTGAGCGTGCACACCTGCGACGATCGCGGCATGACCAGTCACGATGAGCCCTGTCCCGAGTGGCACATGAGGGTGGCGGCCATGGATCGCAGCGCTGACCGGGATCTCTCACTCCTTCACGGCTCTCTCTCTTGCCTTTGCCGCAGGGGCGGCGACGCACGCCCACGTCCAACCCCTGTCCATCACGGAGGTGTTCCACGCGTGACGGTCGACAAAGACCCGCCAGGCGTCAACCTTGCCGGACGTCGAGACCGTCCTCGTCCATGTCGTGGACGCTGGCGATTTCATCGAGTCGAGTTCAAGAACGACGCCGCGGACGTACCCAACGCGACGGAACGCCTGTACGCGTTCGCGTAGCCCTCGGCATCGAACTCGGGCAGCAGATCAGCAACGGCTACCCGTCTTGGCCGCACACCGTTGCGGGAGTTCCAGCTGGGCGACCAGCTCCGCGTCCACACCCTCGGCGGGCTGCCCCGGCCCGTCTTAACCACCGCCGCAGTATCCACGGCGGCCGTCGATCCTTCTGACATCAGGGGCTGCTCCTTGATCAGAAGTTACACCGTTCGTTCTACAGTCCCGACTCGTCCGGTAGGGCGCTCCACCTTGTCCCCGTCCGGAGAGGCTGGACGGTCTACAACTGCCCGACGAGGAGATCCTTCAGCAGCCGTTAGCCAGGCTTGATGCTGGCGAGCTGTGCGAGCAGCTGAACTAGCCGATAGGCATCAGCGAAGTGAGCGGCTTGAAAGGTAACCGTGCGGCCGCCGTAGGCGCGGGCAACACCTGGAACCAAAGCCGCTAGGTCGACCGTGTACGGGCGGTGCAGATCGACCTCCACGTCAAGTGGCCCGGGCACCGTCAGCGGTGTGACTGAGGCACGCCGGCTGATGGCATCGGCGGCAGCATGGCGCAGCCGCTCCCTGACTTCCTGCGGATGCAGGGCCACCGCAGCGGCCTGTCCCAGGGCCTGCTTGACTGCCACGGTGATCGCTGCGGGTACCAACTCGCTCAGTTCGGTGCAGGCGATGTCGTCGCCGCTAAGTAGGACGACCGGCACGCCCAGGTGCCCCGCCATGGCGGCGTTGAGACCGATCTCGCCCATCGACTGTCCAGCCACACGCACGTCGAGGATGTCATCAGTCACGGTGTGTGCTAACACGGCGGGCCCAGCACCAGCCCGAGCGTGGTAGCCGACAAACAGCGCCACGTCAGTGTGCTCATCCAGCCCAGCAAGCATGCCCAGCGCGCGGGGTTTGCCCCGAACCAGGTGAGCACGACGGTCGAGGTCCTCCGGCAGCAAGTTTCGGAAGGGCCCGTGTGCGTCAGCAACCCACACCGAGGCATCGGGCTCGGCGTCCAAAACCCCGGCAATCACTGCATTGGTCTCGGCAGTCGCCAGTTTCCGGCCACGCTCGTAGTCGTACCCATCTGGATTCGTCTCGGTCGAATGCACGACTGTTGAGATGCCTTCCACGTCGACAGAGATCAGCGCCTTCATACCGGGCGACCCTACGCCGTGAGCGTGATCGCCAACGGCCCGCGCCTAGCCATGAGCGGTCCGCATCTAGTCCGCAAGAGGTCGGCGGACAGCGGGGGATTGGCGTGAGATGCCGAGAGACGTTTCCGCTGTTTGAAGCCCATCCGCGCAGGAGCTTCGACGGTCGACGACTACCCGACGAGGAGACCTGCACCGGGGGTAAGTTGCTCCGGTGATAGCACCCGCCTGGGAAGAGATCGTAAGCGAGCGCTACGAGGACGCCGACGACTGATCCACGGGCCGACTACCTCGGCGGCCGGCAGGACGGGTGCTCAGGCCACATCGACACCGTACGATCATGGGCCTCGTCGAAGTGGTCGTCGTAGATAGAATCGCGCTGTGGTCCGTGAATACGACACCCAGCTCATCGAGTCGGTCGCGGTTCGCCGTGCCCGCATGCGTGAGTTGCTGTTGTGGGGCGGGCAGCGCCGGGTTCGAGCCACGGGTGACGGGCTCAGGTGGATGCGGATCGGTCTGGTGCTGGCGGCGGTGGCCTGCGCCGCGTGTGTGGGCTGGTCGTTTCTTCAGAACGTCATCGCCGACCAGCAGAGGGCGCGCAATCCGGCGCCGGTCCAGCAGACGGGGACGCGATGACCCAGCAGCAGACTCCTACCGTCGCCGGCCAGCTCAGCCGGGTGACCCTGGCCGGGGCGCGCCGGCGCATCGACCTCGTGCTGCCCGCGGACGAGCCGGTCGGCCTGTTGCTGCCCGAAATCGTCCGCATGGTGGGCCATCCGCCGATGGACGATTCACGGGGCTACCAGATCAGCTCCCTCGACGGCACCGTGCTCGATCCGGCCAGCAGCCTGCGAGCGGCGGCTGTCCCCGACGGCGCGTTGCTACGGGTCGACCCGATCGCCGAGGCGCCGCCGGCGGCGATCGTGCACGACGTCTCCGACGAGGTCGGCGACGACCTCGCCCTGCGGGGTGGTCGGTGGGGTGACGGCCCACGGGCGTGGACCGCGACCATCACATGCGTGGTCGCCGCCGCGGTGGCGGCGATTCTCGCGGGCCCGAGGCTCGGGCCCGCGGTGGTCGGCGTCATCGGTGGCGCGGTAGCGCTGGCCGGCGTCCTCCTCGGCCTGGTCGGCAGGCGGCGCGTCGGAGTGGCGGTGCTGGTCAGCGGCTCCGCGATGGCGCTGAGCATGGTGCCCGGCTGGACGGACGACCGCACGGCGCTGTGGACGCTGTGGACGGCCGGTGTCGGGTGCACCGTGCTCGCCCTGGGAGTGGTGACGGGCAACCAACGCGCCGGCTTCCTCGGTGGTGCCACCGTGCTGGTCCTGGTCGCCGGCTGGAGCGTGTCCCTGGCGCTCGGCGTACCCGCGGCTCGGGTCGCCGCGGTGCTGTCCGTCGCTTCGGTGGGGTTGCTGGGGCTGCTGCCCCGGATCGCGATGATCGCGTCGGGTCTCACGCGCCTCGACGACCGGCGCAGCAACGACGAACCGGTGAGCCGCGTCGCGGTGCGGGCCGCGGTCGACTCGGCGCACCGCGGGCTGGCGGTCGCGGCCGTGGCGACGGCGGCGTCGGCGGCGCTCGGCGGCCTCGTCCTGGCGGCGGGATCGAGCCCGTGGACGCTGGTGCTCGCGGGTCTGGTGGCCGTCGCCCTGCTGCTGCGGATGCGGGCGTTCCCGCTGGCCGTCGAGGTGGTGGCGCTGGTAGCCGGTGCGCTGGCCATCGCGGGCGGCCTGTTGGCGCGCTGGGTGCGGGAGTTCCCCGGCACCTGGTGGGGTGCCACGGCCGCCGCGTTGGCCGTCTGCGCGGTGGCCCTGGTCGTTCTGGCGCATCGGCCGCCGCCGCACGTTCTGGCCCGTGCACGGCAGTACGCCGACCGCATCGAGGCGCTGACCGTGATGGCACTGGTGCCCGTCGCGGTCGGGGTGTTCGGGCTCTACTCGCGACTTCTCGACTCGTTCTGACTGAGGCGGTGGCATGAGATCGGTGTCCGGCTCGGCCCGTTCCCGGAGGGGCGGATCGTATCCACCGCAGTGGCCGCCGCAGGCGCAGGTGCCCGCCCAGGATGCCCGGCCGCAGGACGCGTCGACGGCGGCACCGCCTCAACCCGCCCCGAATACCGCACCGCAGGCACCACCACCGCAGGCACCGGGCACCCCGCCGGCTACGCCAGGCGCAGCCGGGCAGGGTGACGTGCCGCTCGTGCGGCTGGTCCCCTTCGGCGACCCGCCACTGCTGCGGGCCTGGCACACGGTCAGCCGGATGTTCGCCAGCACGCGGGCCACCCGCGAGCTCGCCGACCTGGCCGCCGAGGTGCAGGCACCGGTGCACACCGGCCGGCGGATCGCGGTGACCTCGGTACAGGGCGGAGCGGGAAAGTCGACGGTGGCGGCACTGCTCGCGTCGGTGTTCGCGGCGCGGCGAGCGGACGCCGTGCTGGCCGCCGACGCCGACCCGTACGAGGGCTCGCTGACCTGGCGGCTCGGCGCGCCGAGCCAGCCGTCGCTGGAGCGGCTGGCACCGGAGTTGATCGCAGCCCGGGGCGGCGATCTCCGCGCGCTCGAGTCACTCCTTCCGCGTACCGGAACGGGCCTGTGGCTCTTGCCCAGTGGCGCCGCCAACCCGGACCTGTGCACCGAGGTGACCAGGGCGCTGTCGCGCCTCTTCGCCGTGGCCGTCACCGACTGCCGGTCCACCTTGGAGTCCCGCGAGACGGCGGCGGCCGCCGCGGACGCGCACACGGTGGTGCTCTGCACCGCGGCGACGCCGGACGGGGTGCGGGCCACCTACCGGACCCTGCGGCGGATCATCGACACCGGGTACGCGGCGTGGTTGTCACGGGTGGTCGTCGTCCTGAGCGCCGGCAGCCGCGACGGCCGCGCCGCGCTCAGCAACGACGCCACCCGCAGCCTGATCGAACAGACGGGCGTGCCCGTGGTGACGCTGCCGTACGACCGTCACCTGGCCGGTGGCGCGCTCATCACGCCGTCGCGGATCGGTGAGAAGACCCTCGTCGAGGCGACCCGCGCCGCCGCGATCATCCTGGCCCGCGCCCGGCGGCTGTGACCGGAGGCTGGTCGAATGTCAACGCGCGTGGTGCACCGCCCCACCCGGATGGCCCGCCCGGTGTCCGCCATGGATCCTCTCGTGCTCGATGCGCCGCCGCAGCTACCCGACGGCAAGTCCGCGACGGGCCTTCAGGCGCTGCTGCCGATGGCCGGCGCGGGCGTCGCGATGAGCATGATGATGTTCCTGCGGGGATCCGGTTTCGCGGCCCTGGGCGCCGTCGTGATGATCGTTGCGCTGGCTGCCGCCGGGGCCATGTACCTCACCCAGCTCGGCAAGGCCGGCCGGCAGCGCCGGGCCCAGCGCGAGCGCTACCAGGACTACCTGGAGGAGCTCCGCGAACAGTTGCGCGACGGCGAGCAGCGCCTGCAGGAGCAGGCGAACCTGCTCGACCCGCCCGTCGCCCGGCTGCTCGACGTGATCCGCAGCCCCGCGCGGCTGTGGGAGCGCCGCCGCGCCGACATCGACTTCCTCCGGGTACGGGTCGGCGTGGGTGCGCTGCCCGTCCGGCCGATCCAGCTACGCGAGCAGAGCACCCCCACCAACCCGCTCGACCCGTTCATGCGGCACGAGGCCCGCTCGCTGATGCGCCGCTTCGCACTGACACCGGGTCTACCGCTGCGCGTGAACCTGGACTGCGCCGGCGACGTCAGCGTGGTCACGCCGCACCACGACGAGGCGGTGGCCCTGGCCAGTGCGATCCTCGTGCAGGTCGCCGCGTTCCACGCCCCCGACGACGTGACGCTCGCCATCGTCACCACGCCGGAGCGCGCGCAGCGGGTCTGGAAGTGGGCGCGCTGGCTGCCGCACCTTCTCGACCGGACCTCGATCGGCCCGTCCGGCCCGACCCCGCTGCTGGTCACCGCCCCGGAGACGCTCGCCGAACTGCTCGCTGAAGACCTGGAGGTGCGGGCCAACAACGCACTCAAGTCGTTCCGCCACGGTTCGGGGCGCACCGAGGCGATGACGCGCCCCCGGCTGCTGATCATCGACGACGCGCACGGCCAGGTCGCCCGCGCGGTCACGAGCCCCGACCCGCTCGTGGGGCTGGGCAACCTCGGCGTGACCGTCGTGCACCTGCTCGCCGACCGGCTGCACGAACCCGGCGACGTCTCCCGGCGGATCACCATCGACGGCGACACCCTCACCCTGGAGGACCTCGCCGCCTCGCCACCCACGACCCTGCACGGCACCGTCGACGAGGCGCCGCCGCCGCTGGTCGAGGGCCTGGCCCGCCGGATCGCGCCCCTGCGCCTGTCGGCCGACTCCTACGACGACGGCACCGGCACCCCGCCGGCGAGCTTCCCGGACCTGCTCGGCCTGTCCGATCCCACCAACCTGGACCTGGCCACGCTGTGGCGGCCCCGCGGCGACCGCGACTTCCTGCGCGTCCCGATCGGGGTCGACACCGCGGGACGCCCGGTGATGCTCGACCTGAAGGAGGCCGCGCAGCTCGGCATGGGCCCGCACGGGCTGTGCGTCGGCGCGACCGGCTCCGGCAAGAGCGAGTTGCTGCGTACGCTCGTGCTCGCCCTCGCGGCGAGCCACCCGCCGGACCAGTTGGCGATGGTGCTCGTCGACTACAAGGGCGGGGCGACGTTCGCGCCGTTCACCGAGCTGCCACACGTCTCCGGTCTGATCACCAACCTGGTCGCCGACGCGGCGCTGGTGGACCGCATGTACACCAGCCTCGACGGCGAGGTGCAGCGCCGCCAGCAGGTGCTCGCCGACGCCGGCAGGGTCACCGACATCACCGAGTACCACCTGCGCCGGGCCGCGCAGGGCGAGCACACCACGCTGCCTCCGCTGCCGCACCTGCTCGTGCTCATCGACGAGTTCGGCGAGTTGCTCTCCGCCAAGTCGGATTTCATCGACCTGTTCCTGCGGATCGGCCGGATCGGCCGGTCGATCGGGGTGCACCTGCTGCTGTCGAGCCAGCGGATCGAGCAGGGCAAGATGCGCGGCCTGGAGAACTACCTGGCCTACCGCCTCGGCCTGCGGACGCTCACCGAGATGGAGTCCCGCACCGTCCTCGACACGGTGGACGCGTTCCAACTGCCGCCCCTGCCCGGCAACGGCTACCTGAAGGTCGACACGTCCATCTACCAGCGGTTCAAGGCCGCCTACGTGTCCGGTCCGCTCAGCGACGGCACCGAGGCCGAGCTCGCCCCGATGGTCGGGCCGCTGGTGAAGCCCATGCCCCTGTTCGGCACCGTACGCACGGACGCCGACGACGGCGCCCCCGAGGAACCGAAGGCGACCAGGCGCACCACCGGCCCGACCCTGCTGTCGACCGTGGTCGCGCAGATGGCGACGAGCGGTCAACGCGTTTCGGCGATCTGGCTGCCGCCGCTGCCGCCCGCACTGGCCCTCGACCAGGCCGCCGGCGGAGTCTCCCGCACCCCGGAGGGCCTCCGCCTGGGCGCCGCCCGGCCGGCCGGCACGGGGCTGCCGGTGCCGCTGGGCCGCCAGGACGACCCGGCCCGCCAGTGGCAGGGCCCCTGGCTGATCGACCTGGCGGCCAGGGGCGGCAACCTGCTCGTCCTCGGCGGGCCCGGCACCGGCAAGACGACCACGCTGCGTACGCTCGCGCTCGGTCTGGCCACCGCCCACCGCCCGACGGATGTCGGCATCTACGGCATCGACCTGCTGGGCAACGGGCTGGCGGGCCTGGCCGGGCTGCCCCACGTCGGCGGCGTCGCCGGCCGTGAGGACCGCGAGCGCATCCGCCGCACCGTCGACGAGGTGCACGCGATGCTGCTCGCGCGCCAGCGCGTCTACCGCCAGCACCAGTTCGACACCGCCGATGATCTGCGCGCCGCCGACGACCGGGTACGGGCCGAGGTCGGCTGCGTCGACGTGGTGCTGTTGATCGACGGATACGACCAGCTCAACACCGAGTTCGAGAGCCTCGAATCCAAGGTGCACGACCTGCTTGCCCGGGGCGGTCGCTACGGCGTCCACGTGGTCGCCACCGCCCGGCGGTGGAACGAGGTGCGCAGTGCGCAGCAGGTCGCCTTCGCCAACCGCATCGAGCTGCGGCTCACCGAGCCGGCCGAGTCGAGCATCGACGGCAAGCTGGCCCGGGGCATCCCGCCCGAGCAACCCGGCCGGGCGCTGACCAGCGACAAGTTGTTCGCGCAGGTCGCGCTCCCGCGCCTCGACGGGCTGCCGGACCCGGCGAACGCCGGTCTGGTCGCGGCCGCGGAGTCGGTACGCGCGTCGTGGACGGGCGCACTGCCGCCCCCGGTCCGGGTGCTTCCCGCCGTGCTTCCCGTGGCCGATCTCGCCGGCACCCCGGCCGGTCACGGAGTGGTCCCGTTCGGCCGGTTCGAGAGCGACTTCTCTCCCGCCGTGCTGGACCTCTTCGGTCGCGACCAGCACCTGCTCGTCCTCGGAGACCCGCGCACCGGGAAGACGAACCTGCTGCGGCTCGTGGCCGAGGAGCTGATGGGGCAGTACACCTCCGACGAGCTGGTGTTCGCCGTGTTCGACCCGCGCCGCAGCCTCGCCGACCTGGTGCCGGATTCCTACTGCGGCGGGTACGCCCCGAACCCGACGCTCGCCCAGCGGCTGTCGGCCGCGGTGTGCGAGGAGCTGGCCAACCGGCAGCCGTCGGAGGAGGCGCGGCCACGGATCGTGCTGCTCATCGACGACTACGAACTCCTCGCCGCGTCCGCCACCCAGCCACTCGGCGCGTTCGTTCCGTATGTGGCGGCCGGCCGCGACACCGGCCTGCACGTCGTGATGACCCGGCGGGTGGCCGGCGCCTCGCGCGGCCTGTTCGAGCCGTTTCCGCTCAGCGTGCGCGAGGCCGGGTGCCTGAGCCTGCTCATGTCCGGCGACCGCACGGAGGGCCAACTGTTCGCGGGGGTGCGGCCGACGGGCCTGCCGGTGGGCCGCGCGCAGCTCATCCGCCCCGGCGAGGCCCCGCGCATGGTGCAGACCGCTTACACCGGCGAAATCAAGGAGCGCTGATGACGTACGACACGGTAGCCCTCTGCCACGCCGAACCCGACGCGGCCGCGATGCTGGGCGCCCTGCTCACGGTCGGGTCCGACCTCAAGATGGACACGGTCGAGGCCGCCGGGCTGGTGCAGCTGTTCGACCCCGAGGACGGGCGGCTGCTGCTGACCGTCGAGACCGCCCGCCTGGTGCGGGTGCCGGGCGAGGCCGAGCGGTTGCTCGGTGTCCCGGTCGACGACTCCTTCGGCGACCGGATCTGGTGGGTGGAGAGCCGGGCACCGGACGGCGATCCGCGGGCCGCCGAGATGACCCGGCGCTTCACCGCCGAGCTGGTAGCGATCACGGGAGGGTTGACATGGGTGGGCCAGTGACCGGTACGACCGACACGATCACCGACCGGGCCGTCGTACTGCACCAGAACCGGGCCCTGGTCGGCCTCTCGCCCTGGCTCGCCGACGCCGCGGTCGACGCGGTTCGCAACGGGCTGATGCTGCAGATCGTCACGCCGGCCGGCGGCTTCGTCACGTACCCGTTCGAATCGATGCTGGCCCGGGCGCAGGGGCAGTGGGTGGTGCGCGACGGCGACCAGTACCGCGACGGGCTCACCGGTCTCCCGCTGCGGTGGGACGGTCACCGCTTCTCGCCGGCCAACGGCTCCCGGCCCAGCGGCCCGCCACCAGCCTCCGAGCCGTGGACCGGCGGCCTGGAGATCCAGATCGTCACCCTGCACCCGGCCACCGAGGCCCTGGAGCTCGGTGGGAGCACCGAGGCCGCCGTGCGTGCCCTCACGGGCGACGAACCGGCCGGGTGGGGCGTCGCCGAGCCGGTGACCGAACCGTGGTCGCGCCGCGAGCTCACCTTGTTCTGCCGTACGCGCGCACCGGCGCCCACCAGCCTGACGGTCGTCGGCGGGCAAGGTGAATCGGCGGTGCTCGGCGTCCTGACGGTCGAGCGGGTCGACACCGGCGTCCGCGAAGAACTCCGGCTGGCTGGCCCGCCGTTGTCAGCGGTCGAGGAGGCGTCGGTCGAGGCGCTCGCCGACAGGCTGGCCGGCACCGCGCGCAGCATGATCGTGGCTGTGCATCCGGGCCGGTCCGGCGGGGTACGGTCCAGCACGCCGAGCCTTCCCGCGCTGCCGTGGGGAATCCTCGTCGGACGTCAGGAGCAGGCGCTCGACTCCGAGCCCGAGGTGGTCCCGGGCCGGGCGCTGGGCCGGGGCGCGCGTCGCGCCTGGTGGTACAGGGTGGACGGGGGACCGGGCGCCCCGTACGAGAATCTCACGGCGGTGCTGCGCCGCTACGGCCTGAACGATGGCGGGCGGTCTCCGCAGCCGTGAGCCGCGGAGACCACCCAGGATCAAACCAGATTGCCAGGCACCCGGCTTACCCGCTGGGTGCGCCGGGTCGACCGCAGCCCGTTCCACCGTTTCGCGCAGTGCGGTCAACTGGCCCGGTGGCCGCGATGGCGCTGACTGCTCACGTCTGCGCGACGTAGGTCTCGAGTGGAGTGCCGTCCTCCGCCCAGCGGTAGCGGCTGAGCAGGTTGCCCTGGTCATCGAACTCGCTGCGGGCGGCGAGGTTGCCGTTGCGGTGCCACTCCTCGTGGACGCCGACAGCCATGCCATAGCGGACGGTGCCCGCGGCCTTGCGTTCGCCGGTGGGGTACCACTCTGCCGAGGGGCCGTCCTCAATCCCGTTGAAGTACGTGGTGATGGCGATGACCTGGTTCTGCGACGAGCGTTCGACCACCTCGCCGGTGAAGGGTTGGCCCTGATAGGTCACCCGCAGGTCGTCCTCGGTCTCAACGTCGTCGTACTCGACTCGCATAGTGTTACTCCGGGATGAACTGGCTGTCGGGATGGCCGCTGTCAAAGGTGAGGCGCCCAGCGTTGCTGGGGGTGCCCGCCAGCAGCCTATGGCAGTTGGCGCAGCATGGTGCGGGCACTTGCCCATCGGAGCGGAACGGGAACCGGTTGTCGACCCGGAACTCGGACATGACGGAGGCGTCGGCATCCGGCCCTCGCCGCCACAACATCTCGTTGACGGCCTTGACCTCGGCATGCCGCAGCGGGTTGTCGCCGTGCGGGTACGGGGTGGTGACCTGCTGGCCGTCGCGCATCAGCGGGGTGCCGTCGCGGTTGTACTGCGGATACGGCCCTCCGGCGCGCATCTGGTCGAGGCGTTCCCGCAGCACGGGGTGCAGTTGCTCCGGGGGGATGACGTCGCGCGGGCGCCCGTTGACACCCTCGAAGACCTCGCCGGTGCGTAGGTCCACCGCGAGCGAGTTGACCGGACCCGCCTCCTTCGCCGAGATCACGTCCGAGTCGCGCATGGCCCGGATCTCATTCGTGCGCTGGGTCGCCAGGTCGCTCAGATGCTCGCTCAGCGGCTTTCCGTCGACGTGCGTGATCAGGCCGTCGGCGTCGCGGGTGAGCGTGCCCTGCAACTGACCCAGGTTCTGCGGACGGGATCGCTCGGTTGGAATGGGCTGCGGCGTGTTGTCGCCGGGGGTGTTGGTGTCGGGGGTGTTGTCGCCGGGGGTGTTGGTGTCGGGGGTGTTGTCGCCGGGGGTGTTGGTGTCGGGGGTGTTGTCGCCGGGGGTGTTGGTGTCGGGGGTGTTGTCGCCGGGGGTGTTGGTGTCGGGGGTGTTGTCGCCGGGGGTGTTGGTGTCGGGGGTGTTGTCGCCGGGGGTGTTGCCCCCGGGGGTGTTGTCCCGCGGCGGGTTGCCGCCGGGGGTGTTGTCGTTCGGGGTGTTTCCGCTCGGCGTGGTGTCCGGGCGGTTGCTGTCGGGCCCGTTGCCGGCGTCCATGTTCATCTGGTGGCCGCCGCGGCCGCCAGGCATCTCAACCTCCCAGCCGCGCCCGACCGGCACGTCGCCCACGATCTGGGGGATCAGCCCGAGTTGCGGGATCTTGATGTCGAACTTCTTGGCGACGTTGATGGCGACCTCGCCCACCGTGGGCAGGTTGTCGAGCCAGTTGCCGGCGCGGATCATCGCGGCGCTGACGCGGGCCGCGGTGGCGCTGTTTCGGATGCCGTTGACGGCGGCGCCCGCGCCGCGCAGGCCGGAGCCGGCGCCCTTGGTGCCGACGACGGCGGAGACGATGTTGAACGTGGCGAGGCCGGCCGCCTTCGACTTGTCCTCACCCCACGTGTCGTACGCGATGATGCTCTTGCCGGCGTTGAGCAGGAGGTTGCCCGCCTCGCGTTTCTCCATGAACGGCATGCCGACCGTCTGGTCGATCACGATCGTCACCGGGTTGACGTAGATGGCGACCGCCCACACGAACTTGCCCAGCCCCAGCCACGACTGGCCGGCGGTGCCCCAGCTCCACTCGCCGGTGACCGGGTCACGGCCGATCAGCCCGCCCAGGTCTTCGAGCATGGTGACGAAGCCCTCACCGATGCCCACGAAGAACGCGCCCACGTCACCGAGGAGCCCGCGGTCGTGCTCCTCGTTGCTGCCCCACGGCAGCGCCCCGTCTTCACCGGCCGCGGCGTTGAGCATGTCGGCGGTGAAGCCGTACTCGCCGTCCTCGGTACGGCCGTCGCCGTTGTCGGCCCGGTACTGGCGGCCGCCGTACAGCGCGTTGATCGTGTTGGCGCACTTGCGCTGCGCCTCGAAGAACGCCGCGACCTGCGCGTTCACGGCGGAGATCAGGCCGTTGTGCTGGTTGACCTTGCCCTCGTCCTCACGCCACTCGTCGTCGTCCTTGGTGGCGGCGACGAACTGCTCGGCCTGGAGTTTCAACGACGCGAGCTGGGCCTTGATCTCCTTGACCTCGCTGGCGTACGTGCTCAGCGCGGCACCGACGGCCTGGACGTCCTCGCCGACCGAAGCCGACACCGTGCGTACCGGACCGGAGGCGGCGAAGAGTTGCGCTGCTTCCGGTGCGTGGTAGACCGCGGCCAGCCCCTGCCAGGTGGTGTCGACCGCCTGACCGGTGCTCGCGAAGTTGGCGCCGGTGGTCCGGAGGGTCTGGGCGTGGGTCGCCAACGCGTCCATGTCACCGGGGATCTGCGGAATCTCGCCTGGATTGATCATCGTGGCACCGCCGCACGGCCCGGACCCGGCATCGTCGCCGACGGGTCGGGTGCCGCCGAAGCGCTGCGTTGCGCGTTGGCGGCCATTTCCAGGTCGCCCTGGACATAGGCGTTCGTCGCCTGTGCCGCCGCATTCATGCACGCCCCCGTGCGAGTGAACACGAACTCGAGGTCCGCTCGGATCGAATCAACGAAGCCCTGAAGTGCCTGGCCCACGATCTCCGAGCTCGACTGGGCGGCGGATCCCTCCAGCGCCGAGTTGAAGCTTTTCATCTGCCCCTCGAACGGGGTGGCCGCGGCATGGGTGCGATTCAGGACATCACGCACTCCACCGGGGGAAATATCCCAGGCGCTCACGCTCGTGCTCCCTCGTCAACACTCGATGGAGAAGAAACCAGCTCAGCCGATGGACTGCACCGCCGACCTTGCCCGGGCCAGGGTGGTCGTCGCCGTGTCGTCGTTCTTCGACATCGTGGTCTTGACCAGATCGATGATCGTGCGAACCTCACCCGCGGCCCGGTTCCACCGGTCCTCGACGGTCCGGTACTCCTCCGAGACACCGTCGGCCTGGAAGTCGGCCATGGCGGCCGCGACGTCGGCGCTGCGCTGCGAGATCACGGCCTCCAGCCGGGCGATGATGCCGGCGAGGTCGCCCTGGACCTGCTGCGAGGTGCTCACGTCAAAGCTGCGTCGGTCTGTGCTCATGACTGTCGCTCCTCCCGGATCAGCGGCTGCTCGAGAACCTGGCTGCGTCGAAGTTGGCGGTGCCCGCCGCCGCTGAGGCGTTGTCGGCCATCTCGGTGTCACCCTGGCCGAACGCGGAGTCCATTCCGCTCTGTCCGCCGAGAATGGCGCCGAGCGCGGAGTTGAGAGCGGCGGTGATCGAATCGGCGTTCGCCTTGAACGAATCGAACGCCACCCGCCCGGCGCCGTTGAAGTTGCCCTGCAGCGGCTCGGCCGCGGCGATCAACTGCTTGATGAGGCTGCCGAGATCGTCGGATGATCCCTGGGTCTGCTTGGTGAGGCTGCCGAGGGTCTGCGCCCCCATGTCGAACTTCATCCTGCTCCTCCCCGTGCCGGGATGAATAACGCTCGCACTCGATGCTACGGCACCCGCGCCACCATTATGGACATCCACCCGGGGCGATAGATCAAATTGATGACAGGCGGCCTGGGGAGAATCGCGAAATACCCGGTTTCTCCGGCCGGTGCGACCGACGCCAGACCGGCCGCGCCGGCACCGAGCCCGGCTACGGGGTCCAGTCGCGCCGGAGCAGGCCGTAGATCACCATGTCGGCGAAGCCGTCGCCGTCGTACTCGCGCTCCCGCTGGGTGCCCTCGTGGGTGAACCCGCACGTTTCGGCGGTCCGTCGCATGGCTGTGTTGGTGGCCAGCGTCTCCAGTTCGAGGCGGCGCAGGTTGCGGTTGCGGAAGCCGTACCGGCAGAGCAGTCGGATCACGTCGGTCCCGTATCCCTGGCCGCGCGCCTCGGGGAGCAGCGAGATGCCGAGGTGGGCGTACCGGTTGAATGCGTCGATTCCCCACAGCACGCCGCGGCCCAGGAATGTGCCGTCGGATACGGTCTCGGCCACCAGCGACACCGCGGTCTGGCCGTCGGGCGGCTCGGTGACCTGCTTCTCGAGTCGGGCGCGGACCTGGCCGACGTGACGCGGCACGAACGGCTCGCCGTCGGTGATCAGGTGCAGCTCGGGGTCGCTGAGCAGGCGGAAGATGTTCGGCGCGTCGTCGGGCGTGGGCGGGCGCAGTCGGACCCGTTCGGTGGCGAACACGCCGCGACGGTAACAGCCGGCACGGCGATCATCGATCGCATAATCCGGGCCGCCGTGCGAGATGCCAACGACCCGTTGCAAAGACTTCTTTGCATAGTTATCTTGGCATCATGACCGACGATCCCCACAAGCCCGGATACGACGCCGCGCAGGACGTGGTGCTCGACGCTCGGACGCTCCGCGGTGTGGCCCATCCACTGCGCCTGCAACTGCTCAGCTCGCTGCGCCACGAGGGACCGCAGACCGCCACCCAGCTGGCCTCCCGATTCGGCGAGTCCAGCGCGGCGACCAGCTACCACCTCCGCGCACTGGCCGCGCACGGCTTCATCACCGACGCGCCCGAGCTGGGCCGCGGCCGCGAACGCTTCTGGCGCGCGGTGCACCGCTCGACCTGGTTCGACACACCCGACCGGGACGCGCCGGAGCGTGAACTCGGCGAGGCGTTCCTGCGCACGGTCGCGCGGATGTCCGCGGAGAACGTCGAGCGGTCCATCACCGAGCTGACCGACTGGCCCCAGGAGTGGGTGCGGGCGTCCACCATGAGCGACCTCACGGTCAGCCTGAGCGCGGCCGAGGCGCAGCAGCTCGCCGACGACATGATGGCCCTGCTGTTCCGCTATCGCGACCAAGCGGCGGACCGGGCCGGTGACGGCTCCGAGCGCGTCGCGATGACCACGCAGTTCCAGATCTTCCCGCGTCGCGGCCAGCTGGACGCGCTGTTGGCGGCGCGGGCCGCGTCCGTCGACGGGCCTGGCACCGCGGCGGATGAACCGCCCGGCACCGCGGCGGATGGACCCTCCGGCACCGCGGACGGGGACCGGCCATGAGTCAGCGGTCAGCGTACGGGCTGCTCGTCGCCCAGGCGGTGTCGGTCGCCGGCACCCGGATGTCGGTCGTGGCGGTGCCCTGGTTCGTGTTGCAGACCACCGGTGACGCCCTCCTGACCGGCGTCACCGCGTTCGTGGAGATGGGTGCCCTGGTCGCGGCGCGCATACTCGGCGGACCGCTGATCGACCGTGTCGGGCCGCGGATGGCCAGCGTCGGCGGTGACCTGATCGCGGGGCTCGTGCTCGGCGTGGTGCCCCTGCTCTTCGCCGCCGGCCTGCTCTCCTATCCGGTCCTGCTCGTACTGGTGGGCATGGCCGGGCTGTTCCGTGGGCCGTCGGACAACGCGAAGTACGCGATGGTGCCCGACGTGGCGGCCAGCGCCGGATGGAGTAACGAACGTGCCGCCGGGCTGGTCGACAGTGTCCACCGCCTCGGGTCGCTGGTCGGGGCGCCGCTGGGCGCGGTGCTGATCGCTCTGCTCGGCGCTCCCGCGGTCATCGCGCTGGACGCGGCCAGCTTCCTGCTCGCCGCCACGCTGGTTGCGACACTGGTCCGGGTCCGGCGGGCCGAACCCGACCCGGCCGAGGCGGGTCACCGCACGGGTGTCGGCGGTTACCTCGCCGACCTGGGGGCCGGGCTGCGTTTCGTCCGGCACGACCCGCTGCTACGGGCGATCGTCGCCATGGTGCTGCTGACCAACCTGCTCGACCAGGCGATGACGGCGGTGCTGGTCCCGGTGTGGGCGGCCGAGCGTTTCGACGACGCCACACCCGTCGGGCTCGTGTTCGGCGCGCTGAGCGCCGGCGCCTTCGTCGGGTCGCTGCTCGTGTCGATGTACGGGGCGCGACTGCCGCGATGGCGCACGTACGCCCTGGCCTTCCTGCTCGGCGCCGTCCCGCGGATCTTCGTGCTGGCGCTGCCCGTCGGACTGCCCGTCATCGCGGGCGTCACGCTCGTCGGCGGGGTGCTGATCGGGGCCATCAACCCGTTGCTGTCCGCCGCGGAGTTCGAACGCATCCCCGCCAACCTGCGGGCGCGTGTCCTCGGCGCGGTCGGCGGCCTGGCGTGGGCCGGTATCCCGCTCGGCGGGCTCGTCGGCGGCGTGCTGGCGACGACGCTCGGCGCCACCGGCGCCATCCTCGTCGTGGGCACGGTGTACCTGTTGGTCACCCTCGATCCGCTGGTCCGCCGGCGCACCTGGCGGCTCATGGACCGGCCCGCTGCGGCGACCGCCCCGGTCTCGGTGCCCGCCTGACTCTCGCGACCCCGAACCGGGAAGATCCGCGCAACGTCAGGGATGTAGTGGCCTCCGGTCGAGCGGAGGCCACTACATCAGCGACGTTGCGCGGATCTCTGGCCGCGAGGCCGCGAGGTCGCGAGGTCGCGAGGCGGCCGAGGGAGTCGGTCCGGCGGTTACGGTACGGAGACGTCCGGTGCGCCCCGGTCGAGCGTGAGCGGGTTGGCCACGTTCGCCGCCGCGGCCTCGCCGCGCTTCTCGTCGGCGTACACCATCAGCGTGGATCCGGCGATGGCGAGCACGATGCCGATCGTGGCGTAGACCGACGGGACCTTCTGGTAGACAACCAGCGAGAGGATCACGGTCAGCACGGGCGCGAGGGCGTTGGTCGTGGGGGCGACGATCGAGGCCTTGCCCCGGCTGAACGCCATCACCAGGAACAGCGCGCCGACGGCGTTGAGCAGCTGGGTGACCGCGGCGAGGGTCGGCGCCTGCCAGGGCGCGTCCAGCGCCAGGCCGCCGGCCATCCAGATGGCGACCGGCGTCAGCAGCAGACCACTGATCGTCATCCAGGTGAAGGTGGTGGCGTCGTTGACGCCGACCGTGGCCGCCTTGCGCATGAAGTAGGCCTGCACACCCCAGGCGACGCAGATCAGGATGGCGAGGACCAGCCACAGTCCACCGGTGGCGGAGCCGTCGCCGTCGCTGACGCTGAACAGCACGACCGCGATCAGCGCGGCGACCACGCCGACCACGGCGAGCCGCGGGATGCGTTCACGCAGCAGCGCCATGGCCATCAGCACGGTGATCGCCGGCGACAGCGCGATCAGCGGAAAGATCAGGTAGGCCGGGCCGATGGTGAGCGCCTTGAACAGCAGCAACTGGCCGCCGGCGCCGGTCAGGCCGACCAGCAGGCCGTACACGGTCGCGATCGGACGGCGGTCCAGCCGGTTGCCGCGCAGCGCGGCGACGGCCGGAATGATCATGGTGAGCGACCAGACGACGTAGACCATGCCGTCGGGGTAGCCGTAGTCGCTGGTCGGGACGGCGGAGAAGGCTCCCCAGACGCCCCAGAACAACACGAGCAGGCCGGCGTACGGGATCCAACTGCGGCTGATGCGTGAAATGGTGGTTGGCATCTGCGCCTCCTCAGGCGGCGGTGGCGGTGGGGGTGGTCCGGAGCTGCTCGAGTGCGTCGGTGCTCAGCGGGCTGCCGGCCTGTTTCGCGGCGTATAGCGCCGCGCCGACGACCGGTGAGTACAGGGGCTGACGAAGGTCGTACCCGCCGTTCAGGGTGTGCAGGTGCTGGCGGAACGCGTCGCGCACCTGCGGCGCGTTGAAGGTGCCGCCGGAGTAGGAGACCAGCACCCGCTCGTCGACTGGGTAGCCGAGTCGGGCACGGGTGGTCTCCACGAGGAGGGCGAGTTCCCGGCCGGCCTCGGCGAGGATCGCGGCGGCCGCCTCGTCGCCCTGGTCGGCGGCGCGGGTGACCAGTGGGCTCAGCGCCGCGATCTCACCGCGGTCACCCTGCCACCGGTTGAGCACGACGTCGATCAGATCCAGGTCGGCGGCCAGCTCCAGGTGGTCGCGCAGAACGTTGAGCAGCGGGCCGGCGGGCTGCCGACCGTCGCTCATCCGGGAGAACGCCTGCAGGCCGCGGACCGCGATCCAGTACGCCGAGCCCTCGTCGCCAAACAGCTCGCTCCAGCCGCCGACGCGCAGGCCGTGGCCGGCACGCTGGCCGTACGTCATCGAGCCGGTGCCGCTGATCACGTTGATGCCGTCCGCGGCGCCCAGTGAGCCGGACCAGCCGCAGAGCATGTCGTTGTCGACCCGGTAGCGGTCGTGGCCGAGGACCTCCCGGGGCGCCGCGTCGAGGGCGGGGACGTCGCCGCTGACCTCGCCGTAGGTCGGTATCCCGAAGAACGCGTAGTCGATGTCGGCCGGGGTGATGGCGGCCCTCGCGCAGACAGCGCCGACGCCCTCCTTGAGGACCCGGGTCACCAGGTCGATGCCTTCGCTGAAGTAGTAGCTACTCGCGGTCGTGGCCTGGGCCACGACCGTGCCGTCCGCTCTCAGGAGGCAGAAGGCGGTCTTGGTGCCGCCGCCGTCCACGCCGAGGAACATCCGTCTCACCTCCGTGTGGCGCCACTGTTGACGTCAGTTCTGTCGCCCGTGCGGGCAGGGATGGCCCTGATGTGGACCTGTTGTCTGGTGGACAGGGGGTGCATGATCGCGCCCTGGACGACCCGGTTGACCTCCCCGCCGGGGAAGGGGTTGTCGGGCGTCAGCCCGAGCGCCAGGGAGAAGTGCAGGCCGATCAGCTGCGCGCAGATCACGGCGGGCAGCACCAGCGCGATGTCGTCCACGTCCTCGACGCCGGGCAGCGTCCAGGCGTTGTCCCGGGCCGGCTGCCCGGCCTCGCCGCCGACGGTGACGAGGTTCCGCTCCGGGACGACGCGCAGCAGCTCGGCCACCATGTCGCGGTCGTACCGGCTGGTGTACGGGTCGTTGGACTCGTAGCTGACGACCAGGGTCCGGTCGTTGAGCACGGATTTCGGTCCGTGCCGGAAGGCCAGCGCGGACTCGGCCAGGGCCACCACGCGGCCGGCGGTCAGCTCCAGGACCTTCAGGGCGGACTCCCGGGCCAGGCCGTGCAGGGTGCCGCTGCCGAGGTAGACGATCCGGGAGTAGCCGCGGGCGGCGAGGTCGGCCGCTGCGGCCGGCCGGGTCGCCAGCACCTGCTCGGCGGCGGCGGCGAGTCGTTCCACCAGGTCCTCGTCGGGACCGCCGAGGGCCAGCCAACCGGCCAGCACCATGCCCGTGAAGCTGGACGTCATGGCGAAGCCCCGGTCGTTGGCCGCCTCGGGCAGCAGCAGCACGTGCCCGGTGGACCGGTCGCCGTGCCGGGCGGCCAGCCGGCCGTGCTCGTTGCACGTCACCACCAGGTGCCAGCACTCGGTCAGCACCTGGCTGGCCAGCTCGGTGGCCGTGACGCTCTCCGGGCTGTCGCCGGAGCGGGCGAACGACACCAGCAGCGTCGGGACGTCCTCGGCGAAGCAGGCCAGCGGGTCGGCCACGATGTCGGTGGTGGCGACGGCGTCCACCCGGCGGCCCAGCCTGCGCCGAAGCGACGGCGCCAGCACCTCGCCGACGTACGCGGACGTGCCCGCGCCGGTGAGGACGATGCGCAGGTCGGGCCGTTCGAGCAGCGGCTTCAGAAACGCTGCGGTGGCCGCGTCCGACTCCGCCGCCGTCCGCCCGATCTGGCGCCAGACGGCCGGCTGCTGGGCGATCTCGCGGCTGGTGTCGAGGGCGCCGCGCCGGCGCAGGTGGTCGAGGTCGTGGCCGAGGAGAGTGGTCATGCTGCCCGCCGCCGTTCCGAGGGGGTGGCCGCGCGACGGTAGCCGCGCAGGACGTCGCGGATGCGGTCGAGGACGAGCTCGACGGGTTGGTTGTCGAGGATGCCGTCACGGACCCGCTGGTACTGGTCGGGCAGGTACTGGCTGAGCAGCGGCAGCGGGATGGTCCGCTCGGTCAGGTTGCTCAGCAGCCGACGTTCGGCGGCCTGGATCTCCGGGTCCGGCCAGTAGTAGCGCATGCGGTCGCTGTAGCTGTAGCGCCGGGCCAGGCGCTGCTCGGCGGCGTCGCCGGTGTAGTACCTGGCCCAGTGCCCGGGCTCGGCGAGCATGCGCTGCTCGACCACCTCCGGCAGGTGGGAGCGGTCCTGCTCGGGAACGAGTTCGGCCTCGATGGCGGCCAGCGCGAACAGGGCCTCCCTCAGCGCGAAGGTCAGGCCGGGCCCGACCTTGAGCACGGCCCAGTGGTCCTCGACCAGGGCGACGAGTCGCGGGACGGTCTGGTAGTCCGTGGAGTGGGCCTCGAAGACCATCGCCGGCTCGTCGTCCAGGACCGGCTGCAGCTCCTTGGTGCGCTCCCGGTCGTAGTCCACGACCCGGAGGTGGTCGAACTCGACGCCGGGCTGGACGACCAGCGCCATCACCTGGGGCCACACGTGCGCGAGGCCCCGCTCGGCGAAGGCCGCCCGGTGCCGGGCCAGGGTGCTGCGGGCCGAGTCGGCGGTGGTGGGCACGAGTTCCTCGATCGTCTCCTCGGCGCCACCGGGCACCGGGACCTCGGTGCCGATGACGTACCGGAGCTTCCCGGCCCGCCCCGTCGCCGCGGCGGTCTTCTCCGCGACGGCCAGCATGCGGGCCGCGCGATCGGCCATCACCTCGTCGGTCAACGGGGCCTGGTCGTCGGCGCAGGGGTAGCTGCAGTCAAGGTGGATCTTGGTGAACCCGGCCTCGACGTACGCCGCCACGAGCACGTCGGCACGTGCCATGGCCTGCTCCGCCGGCAACGAACGCCACCGGTTCGGGCCCAGGTGGTCGCCGCCGAGCACGACCCGATCCCGGGGCAGCCCGGCCCGGTCGGCGGCCTCGTACACCAGATCGCGGAAGTCCGCCGGTCGCATGCCGGTGTAGCCGCCGTCCTGGTCGACCTGGTTCGAGGTCGCCTCGATCAACACCAGGCCGCCGTCCTCCCTGGCCTGGACCATCGCGGCCTGCAGGACCAGTGGGTGGGCGGAACAGATCGACGTGACTCCGACCGGTTCCCCCCGTTTGTGCAGGGCGACCACGGTGTCGAGCGGGTTACTCACGGGGCAGGTCCTCCTCCTCGCCGTTGCGAAGCTGGTACTGGACCCTACTGGTCTTCAACTTGGCCGGCTACTGCTTGCTTGGTCTGTAATTTGGTATGCCAAGGGGTCGGGGGTCGCGCTCCAGCGACGAGCAACGATCGCGGCATGCCAACCGGCGATCATGGAGTCTGCGGTGCATCCCGCGATCGACACCGCCGACAACCTCGTGATCAGCGGGTCGGGGGTGGGAGTGGGCCGGTGCGGGTCAGGCCCGGTTGGTGATGGAGGCCCGGAAGCGGTAGCGGTCGCCGCGGTAGACCTGGACGGTCAGCTCTATCGGCCGACCTGCCTGGTTGAAGGTCAGCGTGGTCGCGACGAGCATCGGCATGGTGTCGCCGATCTCGAACAGCTCCATCTCGCGGGGCGTCGGGTGCCGGGCCTCGCACGAGTAGTCGGCGACGCGCGGATTCTGCGGCGGGTCCGCCGCGCGCAGGGTGGCGTACAGCGAGGCGGTGTTGAAGTCCGTGTCGGCCAGGGCCGGGCAGACCGCCAACGGGAGCCGGTTGTGCTCGAGTACGACCAGCAGGCCGTCGAGGAAGCGCAGTCGGTGGAGTTCGAAGAGGTCGGCGCCAGGGGCGATGCGGAGGTCCTCGGCCTCGGACACCGTCGCGGGGCGAACGGTGGCGGAGAGCACCCGACTGCTCGGCGTGAGGCCGTTGACGCGGGCGAAGTCGGCGAGGCCCTGCACCTGGGGAGTCGCCGCGGCGGGCGCCGCCGTCGGCTCCGGGAACTGGTCGAGATCGGCGACGAACCACCCGCGCGTCGACGACGGTCGCACGATGCCGCGCGACTCCAGGTCGGCGAGGGCGGCCCGCAGCGTCACGCGTGAGACGGCGTACCGGGTCGCGAGGGCTCGCTCGGAGGGCAGTCGGTCACCCGTACGGGCCGCGGTGGCGCGCAGGTCGTCGAGCAACTGCTTGGCGGTGCGCTCGTAGAGAGGGAGCGCGTCCTCGGCGAACAGGCCACGGGGCATCCGCGTCCTCGCAACAGTCATACCAGCCGACCATACCAGTTCAATCGATCCGTCGAGCCGGGCGCCCGCAGGTGGCGCGCCGTCTCGGGCGCGGGCCACGGTGAACGAACCAAGAACTACCGAGAACCGACCATTGACAAGCCAAGAATAGACCACTTACGTTCGTCGGCAGACCATCCCCCCGGGAATGGAGAACGCTCCATGACGGGGCTTCGGCCCGACCTTGTCGCCGCCAGCGTGCGGGGTCGGCGCTTGGTGCCCCTCTGGTCTGCTCCGCGCGGCCACCCGAGCACAGCCGTCAGACCTCCGTGACCGTGTCCTCGACCGACAGAACGTGTCGGCACGTCCGAGGTGACCCGATCTTGATGATCCGCAGCGACGAGCGAACGGCGCGGGCCGGGTCGTGAGCGCTGCGCGAAGAGCCGGAAGGGATCTGCCATGACCAACATGAAGCGGCGCAGCATATTGAAGGTGGCGCTCGGAGGCGCCGGCCTGACCGCCATTCCTGCCGCGACCACGGCGCTGGGCGCCGCACCCGCGGCCGCCGCGCCGCACCGGGGTCCCGACGTCGTCGGTGTCGGCGACACCTCCATCACCGTGGAGTTCGACGACAAGCTGCACAGCCGGGTGGCCGTGAAGAACGTCGACGTCACGCGCTTCGACGCCAGCGAATCCCTGCTCCTGGGCGACACGACCATCACCGACTTCGCCTACCGTAGCCACGAGACGCGTAGGACCACGCACCACCGACACGGCCCCGGCGTCCAGGTGACCATCCAGGGCGACTCCCGGACCGGCGTACGGAAGACTGTCGAACTGACCTCCTTCCAGCGCCTGAGCGGCATGATCGTGATGCGGGTGACCTACACCAACCGGTCCGGTGCCGAGCTGAAGGTCACCGGGTGGCGCAGCGGGGCCCACGAGCTTCTCGAGAAGCCCGGCGGCTTCTACACCTTCTCGGGTACCACCCACGAGGACCGCCGCGACTGGGTGCAGCCGGTGACGGACGGGTTCGACCAGAAGAACTCGCTGGGGATGGACTCCTCCGACTACGGCGGCGGCACGCCGATGGCGTCCGTCTGGCGTTCCGGCGCGGGTCTCTCCGTCGGACACGTCGAACCCGTGGCGAAGATCCTGCGCCTGCCGGTTCGCAAGACCGCCAACGGCGCGAGCCTCGCCGTCGAGGGTGACACCGTCCGCACCCTGAAGCCGGGCCAGCAGCTGACCACCGAGACCACGTTCCTGACCGCCCACCCGGGCGACCACTTCGTGCCGCTCCAGCGCTACCGCGACTACATGAGCGACATCGGCCTGCGGGCTCCCAAGACGCCGAAGCCGGCCCTCGAACCCATCTGGTGCGCCTGGGGTTACGAGCGCAACTTCACGGTCGAGCAGGTCATCGGAACGCTTCCCAAGGTGCGTGAGATCGGCCTCAAGTGGGCCGTGCTCGACGACGGCTGGCAGACCAACGAGGGCGACTGGGACCTCAATCCGCAGAAGTTCCCGCAGGGCGAAGCGGACATGCGCGCCTTCACCAAGCAGATCCGCGACGCCGGCCTGCGTCCGCGCCTGTGGTGGGCGCCGCTGGCGGCGGACCCGGAGAGCAACCTGTTCAAGGCGCGCTCCGACATGCTCCTGCTGGACCGCGACGGCAACAAGCAGGAAGTGACCTGGTGGGACGCCTACACGCTGTGCCCGGCCTACCAGCCGACCGTGGACTACTTCGTCCGGCAGGTGAAGAAGTTCGTCGGGGACTGGGGCTTCGAAGGGCTCAAGATCGACGGTCAGCACCTCAACGGGGTCACCCCCTGTTACAACCCGGCGCACGGGCACACCCGCCCCGAGGAGTCGACCGAGGGCCTCGCCCAGTTCTGGAGGGCGGTGTACGAGGCCGCGCACGAGGCGAACCGCGACGCGGTCGTCGAGCTGTGCCCCTGCGGCACCGCCTTCGCCTTCCACAACCTGCCCTACATCGACCAGTACCCAGGTTCGGACCCGACCTCGTCCTACCAGGTCCGGACCAAGGGCAAGACGATGAAGGCGCTCATGGGCCACGGCGCCAGCTACGCCGGCGACCACGTCGAACTGAGCGACGGCGGTAACGACTTCGCGTCCAGCTACGGCGTGGGAGCCGTCCTGTCGACCAAGTTCACCTACCCCGCGGGCCCGGACGACGAGAACGTGCTGACCCCGGAGAAGGACGCGCTCTGGCGCAGGTGGGTGGCCCTGTACAACGAGAACATGCTGTCCACCGGCGAGTACCGGGGCGAGCTGTACGACATCGGTTTCGACAAGCCCGAGGCGCACGTCGTGGCCAAGGACAGGACCCTGCACTACGCGTTCTACGCCGACCAGTGGAACGGCGCGGTCGAGCTGCGCGGTCTGGGCCGGGGCAGGTACCGCCTGACCGACCCGTTCAACGGCGTCTCCCTCGGCACCGTCGACGCCCGGCACAACACCGTGCAGCTGACCTTCGAGAAGTTCCAGCTCGTCGTGGCCGAGCCCATCGGGTGAGCTGACCCTGGTGTGACGTCCGAGCCGCCAGGACGGATACGGCCCCGGGAGCGCGTTCCGCAGCTCACGGGGCCGTATCCGTGCCTACCCGTCGAGGACCAGGGGTTCGTTGAAGATGTGCGCGCCGCGGGCCGGCTCCCGCAGGGGCGCCGAGGCCAGGGTCGCGCCGTTGCGGTCCAGGGCCCGCAGCGTGACGTCCGCGCCCACGGCGATCGTCAGTATCGCCGCGCCCGCTCGGACGGTCCCGTCCGCCCGCACGTCATGAGAGCCGCCGTCAGCAACTCGTCCCGGACGATGACCGCCTCGGTGTGGTCCGGACGGGACCGCTCGGGAACAGCCGGCGTGAGCAGCTCACGCAACCCGAGCCTCCGCCACCGGCTGGCCCGTGCGTTGACCATCGCCCGCCGCACGTACGCCATCGGCTCGTAGAGGTGCCCCCAGTGCCGCATCGCCTTGAGCAACGCATCGTGCACCAGGTCCTGCGCGGTGTCTCTGCTACCGGTCAGCAGGTACGCCGTCCGCAGCAGATCGCTGTAGCGCAGCTCGACGAACTCCCGGAAATCGAGGTCATCCACACGCCGTCCTCTCGCCCTGACCAGCCACCCTGCCGCTCCCTTCACCGGTTTCGTCACCCGACACGACGCGGAAGCGGAGCGAAAGGTTGAGTGGCGGTGCGGTGGGCGCCTCCGGCCGGAGCTGGAGCGGTGGGATCGACGCGGGGTGCCACCGCCAAGCGGGAAACCTGCGATGCTGACGACGTGCGGATGTCGCCAACACGCTACGTCGGGAGGACCGCTTGAGCGCCACGGTGAAGACCTTCAACCACGACGTGCCCTGGGAGGGCCTGTACGGATTCAGCCAGGCCATGCAGGTCGGAGACACGGTCTACATCTCGGGGCAGCTCGCACACGACGCCGACGGGAACTTCGTGGGGGAGGGCGACTTCGACGCCCAGGTCACGGCGACACTGGAGAACCTGGACAAGGTGCTGGCGCATTTCGGCGCCTCTCGCCGGCAGGTGGTGGAGACCACGGTCCTCATCGTGGGCCTGCGCGAACATTTCGACGCGGCGGCCGCGGCCCACGCCCGGTACTTCGGGGACCACCGTCCGACCAGCACGGTCAGCGGTGTCGTCGAGCTGGCGCTACCGGCGCAACTCGTCGAGATCGGGGCCGTCGTCCGCCTGGACATCGCTCCCTGAGGCGAAGGGTGGACGGGTGTCTCGCAGCATGACAGCGCATGTGCGCTTTCGGGCGGACCGTTCGATGCAGGTCGTCGTGGCGGGGCCGGACGGGCCGATCGACGCCGGGGTCACCCGGCGTTCGAAGGACATTGGCCGCATGGCGCGGGAGGCCGCCACCGCGGCGTACGGCGGAGAGTCGGGAGAGATCGGGATCCTCGTCGACCGGCCGCCCTGGCTGCACGAGGGCACGGTCGTCCGGCCGGATCCCGCGGCCGTGGACCCCGGCGAGGCGCCCACGCATCCGTACGGGCAGGTCGTCGGGTTCCTTCCGGTGGGTGGTGTCGTCGTCGTGCATCCCGAATCGGGTTCCGGCGTGTACGCCCCGGAGGATCTGGTGGTCTGCGATCCGGGATCGATCGAGCCGGCTGTCGTCGACGCGATCGTGCGTCGTACCGGCATCACCGCCGCCGGAAGCTGACCGGTGGTGTTCAGAACAGGGTCAGGGGTTCGACCGGGATCGGCTCGGGCAGGGGCGCGAGTGCGGGCACCCGCGCGCGTACCTCGTCGTGGAATCGACGGGCCAGCAGCGGCGCGTCGGCGTTGTCGGGCGTGTGGACGAACACGGTCGGGGAGCGCCCCTCGCGCAGCCATCCGCTGACGACGTCGACCCAGTGCTGCCAGCCCTCGACCGTCCGCGCGGTGTCGTCGCGGCCGAGGTACCGGACGATCGGCCGGTCGGTGAGCGCGACCGAGCGCAGCGGCACGCGGGGTTTCTTGATCCAGGCGTCGCGCTCGGCGTCGCTGGTCGGTGGGCTGCGGAAGAACGCGGTCGTGTCGAAGGGGACCCACTCGGCGGACGAGCTGTTCAGTGCTTCTTCGAGGAGTCGCGCCGAGCGGGGATCGTCGAAGAACGCGGGGTGGCGGACCTCGACGGCGTACCGGTGGGACGCGGGCAGACGGCGCAAAAACCGTTCCAGCACGGGCACGTCGGCGGGCGCGAACGACCCCGGCAACTGGACCCAGAGGGCCTCGACGCGCGGCCCGAGCGGCTCCATCGCGTCGAGGAAGGCGCGCACCGGCTCGTCGACGTCGCCGAGGCGGCGCTCGTGGGTGACGAGCTTCGGCAGTTTGACCACGAACCGGAAGTCCGGGTCGGTCTGCTCGGCCCAGGAGGCCACGGTCTCCCGGGCGGGGGTCGCGTAGAACGTCGTGTTCCCCTCGACCGCGTTGCACCAGCCCGCGTAGTGCCGCAGGCGCTCGGTGGACGGCAACGGATGCGCCAGGAACCGCCCCTGCCACGCCTTGTGCGTCCACATCGCACAGCCCACGTGCAGGTGCATGACCCCGAACCCTCCCGCCGCCGCGTCCGTCCGACGACGGTATACGGGTGCCGCCCCGGCGGCCAGGCGCGGGCCGGCCACGGGGAGGGCCGACCATCGCGGATGTGGTTGATGCCTCAGAGGCATATTTATGACTCAGAGGCATCATGCTCCCGGCGATGTCGCCCCCCGGGCCCGGGGGCCCTGCCGTCGCCCCCGGGGCCCGCAGCCCTGCCCGCGCCCGCGCCCTGGGGCCGCCCCGCACCGAGCCGCTTCCGGCACCGTTTGCGGCGGTTGGCTTCGGGTAGCCACCCTTCTCCGCATCGGGAAGGACGGGGCATGGCCGAGCTGAGTTTCTTCGACAAGGTGGCCGATCGGGCGGGCGTGCCGGAGGAGACCGCCCGTGCTCTGACCGAGGCCACTCTGGGCACGCTCGCCGAGCGGATCAGCGGCGGGGAGTCGGCCCAACTGGCCGACCACGTGGCGCACGAGCTCCGCCCGCTGCTGGCCCGCGCCGCGCAGGAGGAGCCGGAGGTCTTCGGGTACGACGAGTTCGTACGGCGGGTGGCCGAGCGCGCGCAGGTGGGCCCCCGGCTCGCCGAGCAGGGCGCCGGCGCCGTCCTGCAGACCCTGCACCGGGTGGTGGGGCACCGGGAGTTCCGGCAGGCACTGGCCCAGGTGCCTCTGGAGATCCAGGCCCTCGCCGAGCCCGTGACGAACCGCCCCTGACGCGGAGTCGGGCAACGGTCGTCAACCCAGGGTTGACGGAAGGGGAGCGTCAACTTACGGTTGACGCATGACGAACGCAGTCCCGGGGAACAACCCCGTACGCCTGGACGACCTGATCCAGGCCATCAAGAAGGCGCACCACGAGCCGCTCGACCAGCTGGCCGACGCGGTTCTGGCGGCGGACCACCTCGGCGAGGTGGCCGACCACCTGATCGGGCACTTCGTGGACCAGGCGCGCCGGGCGGGCGCCTCCTGGACGGACATCGGCCGCAGCATGGGCGTCACCAAGCAGGCGGCGCAGAAGCGCTTCGTCCCCCGCTCGTCGGACCTGCCGATGGATCCGCAGGAGGGCTTCAACCGGTTCACCCCCCGCGCCCGCAACGTGGTGATGGCGGCGCAGAACGAGGCGCGGGCCACGGGGCACGCCGAGATCCGCCCCGAGCACCTGGTGCTGGGGCTGCTCAGCGAGCCGGAGGCGCTCGCCGCCAAGGCGATCGTCGCGCAGGGCGTGTCGCTGGAGCGGGTACGCGAGGTCGCCACGGCCGTGCTGCCGGCGCCGTCCTCCGGCGACGTGCCGGAACTGATCCCGTACGACGCGCAGGCCCGCAAGACGCTGGAGCTGACCTTCCGCGAGGCGCTGCGGCTGGGGCACAACTACATCGGCACCGAGCACATCCTGCTCGCCCTGCTCGAGCTGGGTGACGGGACGGGCGTCCTCGCCGGTCTGGGCGTTGACAAGGCCGCCGCCGAGCGCCAGCTCGTCGAGGTGCTCAAGGCCGGCTTCGGAAAGCAGGCCTGAGCCGGCGGGTCAGGACGCGGTGAGGAAGCCGTACCGGTCGGCGTGCTCCGGGTCGGCCGGGTCGATTTGGCGGATGCCGGCGTCGGCGAGGCGCTTGTTGACCTCGTCGAGCCGCTCCCGCACCAGCCGGGCCTCCTCCTCGGTGACCCGCCCCCGGTGCGGCTTTCCCGCGTGCTCGATGGTGCCGTAGTCGAGCCGCTCGGCACCGCGGCGCGCCTTCGGCGGGCGTACCCGCTCGGCCGTCCGGAGCAGCTGCGCCATGGGGGTGTCCGTGGCCATCGCGTCGAACTCGCTCGCGGTGAGCACCACCCGGCGCGGCTCCCCGTCACCGTGCCGGTCGTGGATCTCGACCACCGCCACGTCCAGCGCGGCGTCGTCGATGCTCTCCACCTCGACCGGCGTGGCCTCCAGCTGCACGGGCCCGGCCACGAGGTCAGGGTGCTCCAGCACCACGACGCGGACCACCTCGTCGTCGGGCTGCAACACCGTGCCGCTGAAGTCGGAGACGCGGATCGTCTTCTTGCCCATGCGCGGAGCTACTCCTGTCGTCGGCCGGAATCCGGACCAGGAGACGTTACCCGACAGGTGTGCGAAAGCCCGCGGTGGACGATCCGGGTGTGTCGCACCGAAAGGCGGCGGTCGGTCAGCGGCTGTTGAGGCCGTGCCGGGCGGACATCCCGGCGGGCAGCTCGTTCAGCGCGGCCCAGCCCAGCGCGCCCCCGTCGCCGGCCGCCCGGGCGCCTCGGTACGGGGGCTGGGCCGGGAAGCGCTCGCCGGCCTCCGGCGCACGCCAGATCCGTTCGGTGTCCTGCTGGTACCGGTCATTCGGCTGATTCGGCATGACGATACCGTCCCAAAGAAAGGTGTCCATGTATGGAAATGGATGTGACGCCCGGAGGCGACGGCCGGTTCCCTTTTCCGGTAAGGAATCCGGTCTGATTCCGTCGGTCGGGATCCGCTACCCCGGCGGAGGCGTCGCTAACCCCGATCGCCGGAGGCGGAGCGACGGATGTCACTGGCCCGGGTCCGGACTCTCCGGGCGCTCGCCGGTCCGCCCGACCGGGCCGCGACACCCGGCGTACGGTGATCACGGGAGGTGGCGGGGTGCTCGACCGGCGGCTGCAGCTGCACCTGGCGACGTGGCTCGGGCAGTGGCCCGCCGGTCCCGGGCTGCACGTGGTCGGGTCGCACCGCCGTGTCCACCCGGCCTGGGACGGCCGGCTGCGCCCGGCGATCGCCGTCGGCACCGGGCGCAGCACCGTGCTCTCCGTGCCGCCGGACCGGGTGGCGGCGGTACGCGCGCTGGTCGGCCGGCCGCTGGAACGGCTGATCCCCGCGTTGCCCGCGGCCGTCGGCCTGCCCCGCTGGGAGACGCACGACGGCGCCTTCCGGTGGAGCATGGCCCCCGCGCCGTTGCCGGATGTCGGCGAGTGGATCCCGCCGACCGTGCCCGGGCTGCCCGACTGGCTGCGGCTGTTCGACCGGGACGTGCTCGTGGTACGCGCGCCCGACGGCCGCTACCTGGCCGGAGTGGGGATCAAGCGGCACGACCCGTACGGGCACGAGCTGGCCGTCGGCACGGCTCCGGCCGCGCGCGGCCGAGGGCTGGCCCGGCGGCTGGTCGCCCAGGCGGCCCGGCGCGTGCTCGACGAGGGGGCGGTGCCCACCTATCTGCACAACCACGGGAACCGGGCGTCGGCCCGGGTCGCGGAGGCGGCCGGCTTTCCGGACCGGGGCTGGCGCTCCTTCGGGGTGTATCCCGTCTGACCGCCGACCCCGGGTGGCCGGCGTGCGGCGGGGGAGCGCGACGCAGGGCGCGGACCGTGGATCCCGGGCCGGATCCACGGTCCGCAGCCTTCCCCCCAGGTCCCCGTGTGCACGACCGGCGCCGAGCGCCCGATCGTGTCCCGCCGATCACGCTACGTATCGAATCGGTCATGGGCAAGATGCCCGGCACCGGTTCGGCGTGTCGAATAGTGGACTTGACCTGGCCTGCGGCCCCGGCGAACGGAGACGGCCGCAGTGACACAGCGTGCGGGGCGGTTCCGGGTGGGACGGGCCGCCGATGGTGGAGCGTGGGGCGGGGCGCGGGACGGGTGCCCGGCCGCGTGCCTGTGCGGAACCGGCAGCCGGTCGGTATGGTCGGGTGGCGTCGGCTTCCGGGCCGGTCGATCCGAGGACTTCCGAAGCTAGGGCGGCCAATGGACGTGCGACTGCGCGACACCGGTGTGGGCGAAGTCGTCCTGTGCCCGGTGGGCGAGGTCGACATGGCCACCGCCGACGTGCTGCATGCGGCCCTCACCAACGTGCTCCGCCGGCCCGAGATCCGTGCCGTCGTCGTCGACCTGGCCGAGGTGCGCTTCCTCGACTCCAGCGGGATACGCGTCCTCGTGAGCGCCGCCACCACGGCACGGCGTGACGGGGTCACCCTCCGGGTGGTCGACCCGCAGCCGGTGGTGGCCCGGGTGCTGCGGATCACGTCGGTCGGACCACTGCTCGGCCTTGCGGCGGACGGGCCGTCGCCGCGGCTCGCGGGGTTCCGCGGTCTCGATTAGGGCTCGTCCCGACTTTCCTGGCCGGCCCGCGGCGGGTGCCGGCAACGACCGGCGGCGTCAGGGCACCAGCCGGGCCGTCGCCTCCGGGGACCACTCCACCAGCAGCAGCGTGGCGTCGTCGCGCAGCGGGCCGTCCTGGTGCTCGGCCACCGCGTGGCTGAGTCGGCGCAGCGTCTCGGCGCTGGGCAGGCCCGACGCGATGTGCCGCTCGGCCAGGTCGGCCAGCCGCGCCAACCCGAACAGCTCGCCCGCCGCGTCGCGGGCCTCCGTCATCCCGTCGGTGTGCAGCAGCAGGCGGTCGCCGGGTTCCAGACGTGTCCGGCCCACCTCGCCCCGGTCGCCCAGGAGGCCGAGTGGCAGCCGTCGGCCGCCGTCGAGCGCCCGTACGGTCCGCCCGTGGCGCAGCAGCAGCGGTGCCGGGTGCCCCGCGTTGACGTAGCGGAGCATCCCGGTGGGGACCTCGAACTCCGCGAGGACGCCGGTCACGAAACGGGCGTCCTGCCACTGCCCGGTGATCGCGGAGTCCACCGCCTCCGCCCAGCCGACCAGGTCGGCGCCGGCGCGCCGGGCGGCCCGCATGGCCGCGAGTGCCACCGAGGTGGTGAGCACCGCCGGCAGCCCGTGGCCGACGCCGTCGAGGATGGCGAGTGCGATGCGGTCCCCGTCCAGGGCGTAGTCGAACGCGTCCCCGCCGACCGCGTAACAGGGCTCGAGGAGGGCGCTGACCGCGGTGTCCGGTGTGGCGAAGGTCAGCGGTGGCAGGAGCTGCCACAGCAGCTCGGCCGACACCTCCATGGGGCGGCTGCGTCGCGCCCGGTGCAGGACGTCGCCGTACGGCGTCTTGCTGGACACGAGGTGCCCGACCAGCCCGGAGATGAGGCGGCATCCGTCGCGCAGTGCCTCGTCGGCGAGGTGCGTGCCGGGCGGCGGGAAGACCTCCAGCAGACCGAGCCGGTCGGTGCCGTCGACGATCGGCACCCAGAGCCGCGGTGGCGGTCCCTGGCCGGCGCGCATCTCGATCTGGGTGAACGCCCGGCCGGCGAGGCTGGCGTCGATCGGGAGCGGCGCCGGCGTCGGTCGGTCGCGCTCGGGCAGTGGGCGCAGGTCCCGCTGCTCGGCGTCCACCAGGTAGATCGTCGCCGTGACCCCTAGCGGCTCGAGCGCCGCGTTGACCCCGGCCGGAAGCTCGTCGGGCGGCAGCCGGTGCGCCCGGGCCAACAGGTCGGCCAGGGCGCGGCGCCAGGCGTCGGTGGCGGTCATACCACCGTTCTACCCGCCCCGGTTCCGGCCGATGCCCAGGCTGGCCGGGACGGGCCGGCGCGTCCCGCCGGGCGCCGCGTCGCAAGGGCGGCGCCTGCGGCGGGACGGCTCGCGCCGGGTGGCGCTCGCCCGGCGGCCCGAGGCTCAGCCGGCCAGACCGAGCGCCTCGGCGGCGGCGCGGCCGTTGGCATGGCTCGCCCCGTACGTGGTGACGAAGGCGCGCACCCCGGCCGGGCGCCACCGGGCGGGCCAGCCCATCTCGACCACGGTCACGGGGTGCTCGGCGGCCAGGGCGCTGACCAGCTCGGGCCCGCCGGGCAGGCGGTGCAGGTGCCGGCCGACGAGCACGATCGGCCGCTCCCCGGCGAGCCGGCGCAGGGTCGCCGGGTCGGTCTCGGCGGCCACCACCCGGACCTCCTCGGCGTCGGCGAGGTGCGGCCCGAGCCCCCAGGGCACCCGGCCCTCGGCCATGGTGGAGGCGGCGTACAACTGCACCACCAGCGGCCGGTCGAGGCCGGTGAGCACCCCGTCGATCTTCACGGCGCGGCGCGCCGCCGCGTACCCCAGATCGGTGCCGCCGCCGGACGGGACGCGGGCGGCGACCCGGGTCCAGGCGGCGAGCGTGGCGGCGCGACCGGCCGCCTCCTCGACCCGGGCCCGGTCCAGCCGGCCGTCGCCGAGCGCGGCGACGATCTCGGTGGCGACGTGCTCGACCAGTTCGGCGTCGACCTTCGCGCCGATGCAGAGCAGGTCGGCCCCGGCGGCCAGGGCGCGGACGGCGGCCGGCCCGACGCCGCCGGCGGCCAGCGCGGCGCCCTTCATCTCCAGGGCGTCGGTGATCACGGCGCCCGTGAAGCCGTACTCGGTGCGGAGCAGGTCGACGAGGACGGCCCGGCTGAACGTGGCCGGCCCGGTGCCGGTGAGTGCCGGCACCCGGATGTGCGCGGTCATCACGGCCTGGGTGTTGGCGGCGACCACCGCGGCGAACGGCGGGAGGTCCCGGCGGCGCAGCACCTCGAGTGGGACGTCCACGGTGGGCAGCTCGTGGTGCGAGTCGGCGACCGTGGCGCCGTGCCCGGGGAAGTGCTTGGCGCAGGCCGCCACGCCGGTGGCCTGGAGCCCGGCCACGGCGGCGGCGGAGTGCGCGGCCACCCGGACGGGGTCGGCGCCGAAGGAACGGGTGCCGATCACCGGGTTCTCGTCGGCGGTGTTCACGTCGACGGTCGGGGCGAGGTCGACCGTGATGCCCAGCGCGGCGAGTTCCGCGCCGATCGCCTCGTAGACCCGCCGGGTGAGGGCCACGTCGCCGATCGCGCCGAGCGCCGCGTTGCCCGGGTACGGGCTACCGGTGGCGTGCGCCAGCCGGGTGACGTCGCCGCCCTCCTCGTCGATCGCGATCAGCACGTCCTCGCGCCCCTCCCGGAGCGCGGCCGTGCTCGCCGCCACCTGCGCGGGGTCGTGCACGTTGGTGCCGAACAGGGTGTGCCCGGCCAGGCCCTCGGCGACCAGCTCGACCGCCCAGTCGGGCGGGACGGGGCCGGGGTAGGCGGCCAGCAGTGTGCCCAGCGCGAGCCGCCGCAGTCCTGGATCGAGCCCCACGTGATCTCCCCCTTCGGTGCCGGCCGGTACGGACGTCGTACCGGGCTCCCGGCCGTCCCGGCCGCACAGCGGTGCCGGGTCGACCGAGTACTCCCGGTCCGGGTGGCCGCTACGCTACGGCTACCCGTTCCCAGGTCGCTTTACAGTTAGCAAAGTTTACTAAAACTAGAGGACGTGGCATGAGTGCGAGCCGGCTGCCCGGTACCCCCCGCCTGTTGCGGGCGCTCAACGACCGTGCGGCGCTGGAACTCCTGCTCGAGCGAGGGCCGCTGACCCGGGCCCGGCTCGGCGAACTGACCGGGCTGTCGAAGGTGACCGCCTCGCAGCTGGTCGAGCGCCTGGAGGAGCGCGGGCTGGTCACGCGGGTCGGCGAGCAGGCCGGCGGCCGGGGGCCGAACGCCCAGCTCTACGCCGTACGCCCCGGCAGCGCGCACGTCGTCGGCGTGGACGTCGGCCCCGACCGGGTGGTGGCCGCCTGCGCGGACATCACGGGCGCCGTGATCGGCCGGGTCGAGCAGTCCACCCGGGACACCGACGACCCGGTGGGAGTGGTGCACAACGCCGTCGTCCAGGCGGCCAGCAGCGCCCAGGCGCAACTGTCGAGCGTACGGCGGGTGGTGCTCGGCACCCCCGGTCTGGTCGACCCGGGCACCGGCGACATCACGTTCGCCTTCAACCTGCCGCGCTGGCACCGGGGCCTGCTCGCGGCCCTGCGCGAGGACCTGCACACCCCGGTGGTCTTCGAGAACGACGTGAACCTGGCGGCGGTGGCCGAGGCGCAGTCCGGCGCCGCCACGGGGCTGGCGGACTTCGTTCTGGTCTGGATCGGCGCCGGCGTCGGTCTCGCCATCATGCTGAACGGGCGGCTGCACCACGGCAGCAGCGGCGCGGCCGGTGAGATCGGCTACCTCCCGGTGCCCGGCGTGCCCATCCCGCGTGACGTGGCGCGCCGGGCCAAGCCCGCGTTCCAGCAGCTCGTCGGTGCGGACGCCGTCCGCGCGGTGGCCCGCGAGCACGGCTTCACCGCGGGGAACGCCGCGGCCGCGGTGCGCGCCGCGATCGAGGGCGGCGACGCGGGCGCCCCGGTGCTCGACGAGCTGGCCCGACGGCTGGCGCTCGGCGTGGCGAGCACCTGCGTGGTGCTCGACCCGCCGCTCGTGGTGCTGGCCGGCGAGGTCGGGCAGGCCGGCGGGGCGGCGCTCGCCGAGCGGGTGCAGCACGAGGTCGCCGCCATCACGCTGGTGCGGCCACGGGTGGTCACGACCGGGCTGGCCGAGGAGCCGATCCTCCAGGGCGCGCTGCGTACCGCGCTGGACGCGGTGCGCGACGAGGTCTTCGGCTCGACGGTGGGCTGACCCGCTCGCGCCCGACCCCACCCGCTCGGGTCGGGCCGGGCCGCGATCGGTCATGCGAAGGAATTCTTCACGATCTCCTCGGGTGCTGCAAGGTCTTGACCAGGCTCCGGTCGGTTCCGCCGCAGCTCAAATCAGGTCCCGCCGCCGGAACACGCTGAACGCCGCCACGGACAACGCCCCGGTCAGCACGAGCAGGACGGCCAGCGCCGGACCCCCGCTCACCGTGTAGCTGCCGTCGCAGCCGCTGCCGGCGGCCGCGTCGAGGCAGGCGCGGGCGTCCCAGAAGCGGGCCTCACCGCTGAGCCAGGCTCCGATGTGGCTGGACAGCATGAGCTGGTCCGGGCGGGGAGCGTCGACGATCTCGAGCACCAGCCGCGCGCCCAGCTCCCACACCACCACGTACGCGGCCGCCGTGCCGAGCGCCGCCGACGTGTGCCGGCCCAGCGTGGCGAGCGCGAACCCGAGCGCCGTGGCGAGCAGCACGAGCACCGTTCCGCGGCTGTGGGTCGCACCCAGCTCGCGCCAGAAGTCGGAGTCCAGCCGGCCCGGCAGCCCGGCCGTCTGGCCGATGACCCAGAACACGGCGAGGTACGCCGCCGAGGCCACGATCGACACCACCAGCATCGCGCCGAGCAGGGTGCCGAGCTTCGTGCCGAGCACCGTCGTCCGTCGTGGCCGCCACAGCAGCAGGTTCACGACGCCGCCCGAGTTCAGGTCCGCGCCGATGTACGAGGCGCCGACCAGGAACCCGAACAGCACGAGGAACGCGATCAGGAAGAACAGCAGCGACTGGGCCTCGGTGGCGAAGGTGAAGACGCCCGGAAGGAAGTCGGACGCCACCGGCAGCCGCTCCGACCGTACGGGGTCGACCGTGCTGCAGTCGGCCGGGTAGTACTCCTCCTCCGTCCCGGGTGGCCGGTTCCCGTTCACCCGGTCCACACACCGCTGGTAGACGTCGTCCATCTGGCGTCGGGCCTCGGCGGCCTGCGCGCGGGCGTCCTCCAGCTCCACGACGGTGGGCCGGTGCGAGCCGGCGAGGGTGGTGGCCGCCGTGACACCGGACGCCAGCACCAACAGGACGAGCATGAGCTGGACGAAGCGTCGGGCGCCCAGGCGCTCCAGCTCGGCACGGAACAGGTTCACGCGTCCCCTCCTCGGCCGGCGACGGCGCCCAGGTCGATGACCGCGTCTCCGCGCGGCGTGCCGGACGCGCCCGCGCCGTCGACCTGCCGGGGCAGCGCCGGATCGCCGTCCTCGCCGGTCAGCTCGCCCGTCAGCTCCAGGAAGGCGCTCTCCAGGTCGGGCCGCAGCGGGGTGAGCTCGCGCACCCAGAGCCCCTGTTCGCCCAACAGCCGGCTGACCACCGTGGCGTCGTCCACCTCGCCCACGACCAGGTGGTCGGGGTGCGCGTGCACGGGCAGGCCGGCGTCGCGCAGCAGCGCCGCGGCCCGCTCCGGCTCGTCCACCCGGACCCGGAATTCGTGCTGGTCGAAGCCGGCGAGCACCTCGTCCACGCGGCCCGCCGCCACCCGGCGGCCGCCCGAAATGATCGTGACGTGGTCGCAGATCAGCTGGATCTCGCCGAGGATGTGACTGGACACCAGCACGGTCACCCCGGCGGCGGCCAGCGAGCGCATGAGGTCCCGCATCTCGCGGATGCCGGCCGGGTCGAGCCCGTTGGCCGGCTCGTCGAGGATGAGCAGCTCGGGGCGCTTGAGCAGCGCCGACGCGACGGCCAGTCGCTGCTTCATGCCGAGTGAGTAGCCCTTCACGCGGTCGTGCCCGCGGTCGCGCAGGCCCACCTGCTCCAGCACCTCGTCCACCCGGCTCACCGGGACGCCACCGGCGCGGGCGAGCAGGCGCAGCGTGCGCTCCGCGGTGAAGTTGCCGAAGAACTGGGGGCTCTCCACGATGGCGCCGACCCGCCCGGCCACCTGCGGCAGGTGCGCGGGCGACGGGACGCCCAGCACGCTCATCCGCCCGCTGTCGGCGCGGACGAGCCCGAGCAGCGCGCGCAACGTGGTGGTCTTGCCCGACCCGTTCGGACCGAGGAAGCCGTGCACCTGCCCCGCCCCCACCACGAGGTCGAAGCCGTCGACAGCCGTCCGCCGGCCGTGCCGGACGCTGTGGAAGGCCTTGCGCAGCCCCTCGATCTCGATGACCGCGTTCATCCGCGCGGTTCCCTGCTCCGACCCGGCATGGACCGTCCTTCGAGTGTGGTGACCAACGACACGGCGCTTCACCCTATGGCCCTCCCGCCGCCCGTGGGGGGCAACACGGCGCTGCGTGGTTGGATGGGCGGGTGACTGGTGACCTGATCCCCGGCGCCGCCGGCGCCGCACCCGCCGACGCCCCCGTGGACCCGGATCTGGTGGTCAGCCTCGACGGCGTCGGGGTGCGCCGCTCCGGCACCGCGCTGCTGCAGGACGTCCACTGGCGTGTCGAACTGGACGAACGCTGGGTGGTGCTCGGGCCCAACGGCGCCGGCAAGACCACCCTGCTCAACCTCGCCGCCGGCCGACTGCACCCGACCACCGGCACGGCCCACGTGCTCGGCGAGCGGATCGGCCGCACCGACGTCAACGAGCTGCGCACCCGCATCGGCCTGACCACCGCCGCGCTCGCGGAGCGGGTGCCCGCCGAGGAACGCGTCAGCGACGTGGTGGTCACCGCCGCCTGGTCCGTGGTCGGCCGCTGGCGCGAGAGCTACGACCGCACCGACGAGAGCCGGGCCCGCGCGCTGCTCGGGCAGCTCGGCGTCGGCGGCCTCGCCGACCGGAAGTACGGCACCCTCTCCGAGGGGGAGCGCAAGCGGGTGCAGATCGCCCGCGCCATGATGACCGACCCGGAACTGCTGCTGCTCGACGAGCCGGCCGCCGGGCTCGATCTGGGCGGGCGCGAGGACCTGGTCGCCCGGCTCTCCGAGCTGGCGTACGACCCGGACGCGCCCGCCATGGTGCTTGTCACCCACCACGTCGAGGAGATCCCGCCCGGCTTCACGCACGCGCTGCTGCTGCGCGAGGGCGGCGTCGTGGCACAGGGGCTGCTCGCCGAGACGCTCACCGGCGACAACCTGTCCAAGACGTTCGGGCTGCCGCTGGTCGTCCAGAGCAGCGGCGACCGGTACACCGCCCGCGCCGCCTGACGGCGTCCCGCGTCCGCCGATCCGAACAGGAGGTGCCGGGTTGCCGCAGACCCGAGTGGCCGTCGTGGGCAGCGCGAACATGGACCTTGTCGCCATGGCGCCGGCCCTGCCCCGGTCGGGCGAGACCATGCTCGGCACCGACTTCGTGATGGTGCCGGGCGGCAAGGGCGCCAACCAGGCCATCGCGGCGGCCCGCGCGGGCGCGTCGTGCGCCTTCCTCGGCGCCATCGGCTCCGACGCGTTCGGGGTCACCCTGAAGGCCCGCATCAGTGCGGCCGGTGTGGACACCGGGCACCTACGCGTGGTGTACGGGACGTCCGGGGTCGCGCTCGTCATGGTGAACGCCGAGGGCGAGAACGCCATCCTGGTCACGCCGGGCGCCAACGGCGCGTTGACCGCCCTCACCGAGGAGGAGCTGGCCACCGTACGCGCCGCCGACGTGCTGGTGGCCCAGCTGGAGATCCCGGTGGAGACGGTGACCCAGGCGGCCGTCGCCGCCCACGCGGCCGGCACCCGCGTCGTCCTCAACGCCGCGCCGGCCCGACCGCTCCCCGACGAGCTGCTGGCCGCCGTCGACCTGCTCGTGGTCAACGAGCGCGAGGCGCACGCCCTCACGGGCCGCGGACGCGAGGAGCCGGGCGCGCTGCTCGACCTCGTGCCCCGCGCCGTGCTCACGCTCGGGGCGGACGGCGCCTGGTACGGCGACCGCGACGGGACGACCGTGCACGTGCCCGCGGTCAACGTGGACGTCGTGGACTCCACGGCGGCGGGCGACGCGTTCACGGCCGCGCTGGCGGTGGGCTGGGGCGAGGGGCGGGACCTGGTCGACGCGGTGCGCTGGGCGGCCGCGGCCGGGGCGGCCTGCGCCCGCCGGCTCGGTGCGTCCGTGGCGCTGCCCCACCGGGGCGAGATCGACGGTCTCTACGCACCCGCCTGAGCCGTCGCGCTCGGCGGTGTCGCGGTGGCCCTGAAGGCCCGCCGGTACGCCGAGGGCGAGGTGTGCATGCTCCGGCCGAAGTGGTGGCGGTAGGTGACCGGAGAGTCGAAGCCGACCGTGGCGGCGATCTGCTCGACGGGCGCGTCGGTCGTCTCGAGCAGCGCCAGGCTGGCTTGCGCCACGCGAGCCGCGTTGGCGTTCGCCCGGCTCGGCTATCGGGTGAAGGAGATGCTCGGCGGCTACGAGTACTGGGTGCGCGAGGGCCTGCCGGTGGTGACGGAGGCGGGGATCGTCCGGCGACCGGCCGACGACCTGACCGCGCCCCGCGTCGAGCTGATGCCCCCGGTCGAGGTGCCGTCCCGCGTCGAGCTGCCGTCCGGCGTCGAGCTGCCGTCCCGCGTCGGGTCGGCCGGGCCGCGTGCGGCCGTCGTCTGCGACTGCTAGGCGCCCTGCTCGGCGTCGTCGACGAGCTTCTCCCCGCGCCGGCGCAGCATGTTGAGGCCGGGGATGCCGGCGACGGCGAGCTTGAGGTCGCGGGTGACGTCGAGCAGGTCGTGCAGGTCGGGGCCGACGCGGTCCAGGGTGGCGAGGATCGGCAGGATGTCGGCGGTCAGGTGCTCGCGCAGCTTCGGCAGCTCGTCGATGAGCCGGATGGCGGCGGTCACCTCCTCGTGGCTGAGCTGCTCGACGAACCGCGTGGCCATCGGCGCGGCCCGGCGCAACGCCGGCTCGTACGCCGTCAGCAGTTCGGATGCGGTGGCCGCCGCCTCCGCGGCGGTGCCGACGGCCCCGGCCGCGCGCCCGGCCACCGCGTCCGCCTCGGCCACCACCGTGCCCGCCGTGCGGGCCGTCTTCTCCGCGTCGGCGAGCACCCGGTCGGTGCGGTCCAGGGTCCGCTCGATCCGGTCCACCACCCCGTTGATGCGCGCGAGGAGCGCCTCGACGTCGTCCAGCACCGCGAACGCTCGGGCGGGCACGCCCGCGAACGAGGCGACCGAGCCGAGGGCCTGGTCGAGGGCGGAGCGGGTGAGGCCGACGACGGCGGACGGCCGGGGGAGGGGAATCGCCATGGCAACCAGTGTGCGACGCCCCCGCCCGGGCCGCGCGCCAGCCGATCTTCCCCGGCCGACCGTTCAGCGCCGGTCGGTGTGCTGCTCAACGGCGCGCTGCACGGCCCGGTAGATCTGGCCGAACCGCAGCGCATCCGGCGTACGCAACAGCAACTCCTCGCGGCCGTGGTGCTGCACCCACAGTTCGTGCACCCGGTTGCCCCGCTCGTAGGACCGGTCCAGCCAGCCCAGCGGCAGCTCCAGGAACGGGGTGAGGACCAGCGCGCCCACCACGCAGCCGGCAAGGATGACCAGGGCGAGCTGCCACTCGCCGCGATCCTGCGCCGACCAGACGAGCGAGACGACGCAGATCAGCGCCACCAGCGGCGGCAGGGACAGCAGCAGGACGAGGACCCCGCGCCCGAACACGCGGCCCCGGACGGCGAGCGTCGGTCGCCCGCGGGCGTGCCAGACGTACGTCACGTCGGTGAGCGACACGACCCGCCCACCGGCCCGGATCGACTCGGAGGTCACCTGCACCGCGTCGTCCCGGTAATAGACCGTCATCGTTCAGCCTAACCACGCGTCGGCAAGCTCTCGCCATCCCGCGGCCGGTTCCCGACCAGCTGCCCGCGTCCTGTCGAGCTGCCCCATTTCTGGGGCAGGCTCGGGCGGATTTGGGCGGTGGACCGGGTGGACCCGGGCGGGACGGACCGGGCGCGGTCCGGGCGGGCGGACAGGTCCGGGCGGGCGGCCGGACGAAGGGCCTTCGGTGAGTTGGAGGGACGGCCCCGAGGGCTGCCCCATATCCGGGGCAGCTCGACAGGATGCGTAGGAATGGTTGCTCGCTCCGGACCCGTCGCCGCGCGGGCTGCCGCCGGACAGCCGGACAACGCCGAAGGCTCCGGACCCGGGTAGCTTCGCGGCATGACCGAGGAGGAGCGCAACGTCGAGGTGGTGCGCAGGTACCTGCGTACCTTCGTGACGAAGGATCTGGCGGAGCTGCGCGCGGTCGTCGCGGAGGACGTGCTGATCTACGGCTCCGGCACCTCGGTGCGCGGCCGGCGCTTCGTCGAGCAGGCCGTGTCGTCGCCCGGGCTCACCGTGGTGGACCAGCGGATCCTCGAACTCGTCGCCGCCGGGGATCGGGTCACGACGGTCCTGTCGCACACCTACCGGCGGGACGCGACCGGTGCCACGGCGGTGCAGAGCGCGTGCAAGATGTACCGGCTGGCCGGAGCGCGGATCGTGCAGTTCTGGGGCGAGCAGGACCTCTACGGCCTGCTGCGCGGCCTCGGCATGCTGCCGGACGACCCGATCGTCTTCTAGCGCCGGCGCACCGGCTGCCCGTGCTCGACAGCCCGCTGCACGGCCCGGTAGATCTGGCCGAACCGCAGCGCGTCACGCGTGCACAGCAGCCGCACCGGCTGGCCGCGCCAGCGCGCCCAGATCTCCAGTTGACGGCTGCCCCGGGCGTACGAGCGGTCCAGGTGCTCGAAGAGAAAGTCGGCGACCGGCCCCACGGCGAGGCCCACCAGCACGGAGGCGCCGATGATCGCGGTCGTGACCGTGGCCGAGCGGTCCAGCCAGATCGCCAGACCGACCCCGAGGACGGCCGCCACCAGCGGCCCGGCCATCGCCGCGCCGATCGCGCCGCGACCGGCGAGCACCCGCCACGAGCGGCTGCCCCGGCGGTGCCAGACCATGCCGATCTCGGCGAGCGGGAACGTGCGCCCGTCCACCCGGATGGCGGTGGAGGTGACCTGCACGGATCTGTCGTCGTAGTACGTGACCATCGCTGGCCTCCCGGCAAGGGGCTGCTACCAGACTACGTACCCCAACGAGGCGGGCCGTAAGGTTGGCACGCGACTTCGACGAGGAAGTGAGGGCAGCGTGGGCGAGTTCGTGCGGCTGGAGACCAAGGACGGCATCGGCACCATCCGGCTGGAGCGGCCGCCGATGAACGCGCTCAACACGCAGGTCCAGGAGGAGCTGCGCGCGGCGGCGGCCGCCGCGTCCGCCGACCCCGAGGTCCGCGCCGTCATCGTGTACGGCGGTGAGAAGGTCTTCGCCGCGGGCGCGGACATCAAGGAGATGGCCGACATGTCGTACGTGGACATGGCGGCCCGCGCTGCCGACCTGTCCAGCGCGCTCGGCGCGATCGCCCGGATCCCCAAGCCGGTGGTCGCCGCCATCACCGGGTACGCCCTCGGCGGCGGCTGCGAGCTGGCCCTCGCGTGCGACTGGCGGGTGGTGGCCGAGGATGCCAAGCTCGGCCAGCCGGAGATCAAGCTCGGCATCATCCCCGGCGCCGGCGGCACGCAGCGGCTCGCCCGGCTCGTCGGCCCGGCCCGCGCCAAGGACCTCGTCATGACCGGGCGGATGGTCGACGCCGAGGAGGCGCTGCGGATCGGGCTGGCCGACCGTGTGGTCCCGGCCGCCGAGGTCTACGACGCCGCCGTCGCGTACGTGAAGCCGTTCCTGACCGGTCCCGCGCAGGCCCTGCGCGCCGCGAAGCTCGCCGTCGACGGCGGCCTGGACATGGACCTGCACTCCGGCCTGGCCTGGGAGAGTCAGCTCTTCGCGGCGCTCTTCGCCACGGAGGACCGGCGCGAGGGCATGACGGCCTTCGTCGAGAAGCGCAAGCCGGACTTCACCGGCCGCTGAGGCGTACCGCCGGCCGCCGCCCGTCCCGGCGGCGGCCGGCGCACGGTCAGACCCAGCCGCGGCGGACCGCCTCCATGCCCGCCTGGAAGCGGGTCTCGGCGCCCACCATGGCCATGAGCCGGTGCACGTGCCGGTGCACCGTCCGGACGCTCCAGCCCAGAGTGCGGGCGATCCGCTCGTCGGTGGCGCCGCCGGCCAGCAGGCCGATCAGCTCGATGTCCCGGTCGGAGAGCCGGTCCGGCCGCTCGTCGCCCGTCGGGTCGGCGCCGGTCGACTGGTTGGCGACGACGGAGCGGTTGATCGCCACGGCGCGCTCCCAGAGCGCCTCGAACAGCTCGCTGACCGCGTCCAGCAGCGACGAGGGGTGCACCAGATACGCGGCGTCGGCCAGCTGCCCGCCCGTCATCGCGGGAATGAGCGCGAGCCGGTCGTCGCAGAGCATCATCTTCATGGGCACGTGACTGGCGACCCTTGCCCGTTCGCCGCTCTGGATGCCCCGCCAGATCTCCGCCATCCGCCCCGGGATGGCCAGCGCCGACTGGTCGTAGATGACGCGGTAGACGAGCCCGCGGTCGGCGAGCTGGTGGGTCTCCTCGGAGTTGCCGCTCACCGGGTTGTCGAGGTAGGGCGCCCGGTCCAGGCCGCGGATCTGCACCCGCGCCTCGCGTTGCAGCCGGACGAGCGTGGCCCGCAGGTTCGCCGCGCCCTCGATGACCTCGACCAGCTCGGCGGGGTGCCGGCCGCCGCCGTCGCGCAGGCGGATCTCCTTGGCCAGTTGGTCGGCGTGGGTACGCAGGCGGAGCAGGTCCCGCTCCCGTTCGGCGATGAGGAACGTGGCGACCTGGTCGGGTGGCGTGGCCGCGTACCGTGTGGGACGGCCGGGCAGCCGGTTGGCCAGTCCACGGTCGACGAGGCGGCCGAGCGTCCGGGTGAGCTGCGCGCGCGAGAGCGCGACGTCGCCGAGGAGGTCGACCTGGGTCGCCTGCCGGCGGCGGGTCAGCGCCTCGTAGACGCGCTCCTCGGGCTCGGAGACCCCCACCACATTCCACATCCGAAGCCTCCGTCGGGAACCGGCCAGCTGTCCGGAACATGAACGTCCCGGGACATTGTCCGTGCTGTCGCGGCCGTGCCAAGATCGCCCGTCGAACGCGTGCCGGAATTCGTGTCAGGAACCTGGCCGGAGGTGCGCCGGGGCCTCAACGGCGAGGCGTCCCCGTGGTGTCCTTGGTAAGGAGTATTGAATGGCCGTGCCCTTACGGCCGAGACGGGTCCACAGGGGTCGTCTCGGCGGGCTGATCGCAGCCCTCACACTGGCCCTGCTGGCCACCGGCCCGCTGCCCGGCACCCCGGCGAACGCGGCACCGAAGACGACGGACCCGGGCTCCTCGTCGCCGAGCTGGCAGGCGAACCGCTACAAGCCCGCCGGCTGCAACACCGCCGCCGAGGACACCCCGCTCGCGCGCTGCTACGCCCTCGGCCTCGCCACCTCCGACGGCCGGCTCGTCCAGCGGGACGCGGCGCCACCAGAGGGCGCGCTCGGGCCGGCCGACATCCGGTCCGCGTACCGGTTGCCCGATGGCGGCGAGGGCCAGACCGTCGCCGTGGTGCTCGCGTTCGGGTACGAGGCCGCAGAGGCCGACCTCGCGGTCTTCCGCGCCCACTACGGGCTGCCGCCGTGCACGAGCGCCGACGGCTGCTTCCGGAAGGTCGACCAGCGCGGCGGTACCGACTATCCGGCCGAGGACGCGGACTGGTCGATCGAGGCCGCCCTCGACCTCGACGCCGTGTCGTCCGCCTGCCCGAAGTGCCACCTCCTGCTCGTCCAGGCCGACGACAACTCACCGGCGAGCCTGGGCGCGGCCGTCGACACCGCGGCCCGGCTCGGCGCGCTCGTCATCTCCAACTCGTACGGCATCGCCGGCGAGACCCCCTTCCAGGACCTCTACAACCCGCACTACGACCACCCCGGCGTCGCCGTGGTCGTGGCCAGCGGCGACATCGGCAACCTGCAGAGCTTCCCGGCCACCAACCCCAACGTCGTGGCCGTCGGCGGCACCCGGCTCACCCGGGACTCCTCGGCGCGCGGCTGGTCCGAGACCGCCTGGGAGAACGCCGGCAGCGGCTGCTCGCTGTACGAGGCGCGGCCCGCGTACCAGTCCGGAGTGGACACCCGCTGCGGGGACAGGCGGGCCAACGCCGACATCGCGGCGGTCGCCGACCCGGAGTCCGGGCTGGCCGTCTACAACACGCTCGGCCAGGACGGCTGGGCGCAGTGGGGCGGCACCTCGCTGGCGGCCCCGCTCGTCGCCGGCATGTACGCGCTCGCCGGCGACCCGCTGCCCGGGACGTACCCGGTGACCTACCCGTATCGGCGGGACAGGGCCGCCAATCTCTTCGACGTCACCGAGGGGTCGAACGGCTGGTGCGGCGACCTGCTGTGCACCGCGGGGCCCGGCTGGGACGGCCCGACGGGGCTCGGTTCCCCCAACGGCGTCACGGCGTTGACCCTGGGCGAGACCGGCCGGGTCACCGGCGCCGTCACGAACGGCGGGTCAGGGGCTCCGGTCGTCGGGGCCACGGTCACGGCCACCGACGGCACCGGCGCGACCTTCCGCGCGGTGACCGACGCGGCGGGCCGCTACACGCTGCCCCTGCCGGCCGGGCGTTACGACCTCGTGGCCGCCGAGTTCGGCTACCGGGCGCCCGCGCCGGTCGCGGTCACCGTCCAGGCCGGCGCCGACCTCGCCCACGACATCGCCCTCACCGCGCTCGCGAGCCGGACGGTGACCGGTACGGTGACGGACGGGTCCGGGCACGGCTGGCCGGTCTACGCCAGGATCGCCATCGACGGCTACCCGGGCGGCGCCGTCTTCACCGACCCCTACACCGGCCGTTACGAGGTCGACCTGCCGGTCGACAACGACTGGACCCTGCACGTCTCGCCCGTGGCCATGCCCGGGTACGTGGCCGGCACGGTGACCACCCGGGTGGACCCGCAGCCGAAGGGGCGGCCGAGCGACGTCCGCCAGGACGTGCGGCTCTCCGTCGACGCCACGTCCTGCCATGCCCCCGGCTACGCCCCCCGCTACGAAGGTGCGAGCGCCGACTTCACCGGCTGGTCCGGCTCCACCGGGAAGGACGGCTGGCGGGTCACCGACGCGGCCGGCGGCGGCCAGACCTGGCGCTTCGACGACCCCGGGTCCAAGGGCAACCTGACCGGCGGGGACGGCGGCTTCGCCACCGTCGACGGCTGGAGCCAGTCGGGCGTCATCGACACCAGCCTCGTCAGCCCGCCCGTCGACCTGACCGGTGTGAGCGCGCCGGTGATCGGCTTCGACACGGACTACTCCACTTGGGACGCCCAGACGGGCGACGTCGACCTCAGCCTGGACAACGGCGCGACCTGGACGGGTGTCCGGCACTACGCGGGCGACGCCGTCAACGGGCACGTGGAGATCCCGGTCCCGCAGGCGGCGGGCCGGTCCGGGGTGCTGGTGCGGTTCCGCTACCAGGGCGAGTACGACAACTGGTGGCAGCTGGACAACGTCTTCGTGGGCCGCCGGTCGTGCGCCGCGGTGCCGGGCGGACTGGTCGCCGGGCAGATCCGCGACGACAACACGGGCGCGGCCCTCGTGGGCGCCACCGTGACCGCCGGCGGGAGCGCGACGGCCACGAGCCGGGCCACCGACGAGGACACGAACCTCGGCGACGGTTTCTACTGGCTCTTCGCGGCCGGCACCGGCTCCGTCCGGATGACCGCTTCGGGCCTGCACTACGGCGACGGCACCGCCGCGGTGCGGATCGACGGCGACGGCGTCGTCCGTCGGGACTGGCGGTTGGCGGCCGGTCGGCTGGCCGTCCGCACCTCGGACCTCGCGCTGTCGGTCCGGCCGGGCCGCAGCGTCACCCGGGAGGTCCGGCTCACCAACGACGGGGACCGGCCGCTGCGGGTCGACCTCGTCGAGCAGGACCGCGGCTACGCGGTGAGCGCCGACGCGCGCCGGGCGAGCGCGCCCGGGGCGCCGCTCGTGCGGATCCGGACCGAGGCGTCGGTGGCGGCCCACGGCGGCGGCCACACACCGCGGCCCACGCCGCCGCAGCAGGCGGCGGGCGGCACGGCGTGGACGGACCTGCCCGACTACCCGGCGCTCGTGATGGACAACCTGGTGGCCGACAACGACGGCACCGTCTACTCGGTCGGCGGGAGCGGCGAGGCGGGCTCCCTGGTCGAGGGGTACGCCTTCGACCCGCAGGCCCGGACGTGGAGCCGGATCGCCGACCTGCCCGAGCCGCGGGCGGCCGCCGTCGGCGGGTTCGTCGACGGCCGGCTGTACGCGGTCGGCGGCTGGGACGAGGCGAGCAACGCCGCGTCCACGACGTACGCCTACGACCCGGCCACCGACCGGTGGTCGCGCCGGGCCGACCTGCCCAGCGGGGTGACCGCCGCCGCGGCCGCCTCGGTCGACGGCCGGCTGTACGTCGTGGCGGGTTGCACGACCGCCGAGTGCGAGCCGGCCTCGAACCGGACCTACCGCTACGACCCGCGCACGGACACCTGGGCCCGGTTGGCCGACTACCCGCTGGCCGTCGCGTTCCTCGCCTGCGCGCCGGCGGGGAACGGGGTGGTCTGCGCGGGCGGCATCGACCCGGCCGAGCGGGTGCCGGTGAACGACACCTTCCGGTACTTCGCCGACTCGGACACCTGGGTGCGGACGACCGGCCTGCCGATCTCGGCCTGGGGCATGGCGTACGCCGGTGTCGGCGGGAAACTGCAGATCGTCGGCGGCATCTCGGCCGGATCGGTGACCAACCAGGCGCTGGAGTTCGACCCCGGCACCGGCACCTGGTCGGAGCTGCCCAACGCCAACAACGCCCTGTACCGGGGCGGGGCGGCGTGCGGCCTGTACCAGGTCGGCGGCTCGCTCGGCTCGTTCGCCATCACCCCGTTCGCGCAGCAACTGCCGGGCCACGACGCCTGCGTGCGCGGCAGCGACGTGTCGTGGCTGTCGGCGGGTCGTACCGAGGTGACCATCCCGGCGGGACGGACGGTCACGGTGACCGTGACGGCGTCCGCCCCCGCCGTCGCGGGGCACGGTGAGTACCGGGCACGGCTCGCGTTCGAGACGGACACGCCGTACCGGACCGAGCCCCTCGCGGTGGTGATGAAGCTCCGCTGACACACCCCGCCGACCGCGCCCGCCCGGTGGACCACCCCCCTCCCCGGGCGGGCGCGGCCGCTCCCGGCACGACCGCGGCGCCGGCCGGGGGCGCGGTCGCCCGCCACAGGTGACCGGTGGGTAACCTGTGACCCCGGCCACGGACGAGGGGAGCGACCATGACGGAGCGGATCGAGGGGCACGGTGGGGAGCTGGCGCTCGCGGCGCTACGCGCCCACGGCGTACGGGAGATGTTCACCCTCTCCGGCGGGCACGTCTTCCCGCTCTACGACGCGGCCCACAAGACCGACTTCCCGATCTACGACGTCCGGCACGAGCAGTCCGCGGTGTTCGCGGCCGAGGCGGTGGCGAAGCTCCAGCGCCGTCCCGGCCTGGCCGTCCTCACCGCCGGCCCGGGTGTGACCAACGGCATCTCGGGCCTCACGAGCGCGTTCTTCAACGCCTCGCCGGTGCTCGTGCTCGGCGGCCGGGCGCCAGCGTTCCGCTGGGGCTCGGGCAGCCTCCAGGAGATGGACCACCTGCCGCTCGTCGCCCCGGTCACGAAGCACGCCGAGACGGTCTTCAGCACCGACGACATCCCCCGCGCGGTGACCGCGGCGCTCACCGCGGCGCTCACCCCGCACCGTGGGCCGGTCTTCCTCGACTTCCCGCTGGAGACGGTCTTCTCGGTGGCGGACGCCGAGCCGCCGGCGGCGCCCGGGATCGCCCCCGTGGAGCCCGACCCCGACGAGGTCGGGCGGGCGGCCAGCCTGATCGCCTCGGCGCAGCGGCCGGTCGTCATCGCCGGCTCCGACGTCTACGCGGGCGACGCGACGGCCGCGCTGCGCGAGGCCGCCGAGGCGTTGCAGGTGCCGGTCTTCACCAACGGCATGGGTCGCGGCTCGCTCCCGCCGGAGCACCCGCTCGCCTTCGCGAAGGCCCGCCGGGCCGCTCTCTCCGGCGCCGACGTGGTCGTGGTGGTCGGCACCCCGCTGGACTTCCGGCTCAACTTCGGCGACTTCGACGACGCGAAGGTGGTGCACATCGTGGACGCGCCGAGCCAGCGGGCGGGGCACGTCCAGCCGGCCGCCGCCCCCGCGGGCGACCTGCGGCTCATCCTCTCCGCCCTGGCCGACCACCCCGGTGACCGGGCCGACCACGCGGGCTGGATCGCCGATCTGCGCGCGGCCGAGGACGCCGCCAAGGCCCGCGACGCCGCAGAGATGGCCGCCGAGACCGACCCGATCCGACCCGCCCGCGTCTACGGCGAGCTGCGCCGGGTGCTGGCCCGCGACGCCATCACGATCGGCGACGGCGGCGACTTCGTCTCGTACGCCGGTCGCTACCTCGAGCCCGCGCAGCCCGGGACGTGGCTCGACCCGGGACCGTACGGCTGCCTCGGCACCGGGATGGGCTACGCCATGGGCGCCCGGGTCAGCCACCCGGACCGCCAGATCTGTGTGCTCATGGGCGACGGCGCCGCCGGCTTCTCGCTGATGGACGTGGAGTCGCTGGTCCGCCAGAAGCTGCCCGTCGTCATCGTGGTGGGCAACAACGGCATCTGGGGCCTGGAGAAGCACCCGATGCGCGCCATGTACGGCTACGACGTGGCCGCCGACCTCCAGCCCGAGCTGCGGTACGACCAGGTGGTGACCGCGCTCGGCGGCGCCGGCGAGACCGTGGCGAAGGCCGCCGACCTCGGGCCGGCGCTGCAGCGCGCCTTCGACGCCGGGGTGCCGTACCTCGTGAACGTCATCACCGACCCGGCCGACGCGTACCCCCGCTCGTCCAACCTGGCCTGAGCCCGCGAGCCGGGCCGTCGCCGCCGGCGGTGGCGGTGGCGGCCCGGGGCGGGCCGGCCGCCACGCCGCCCGCGGCGGACCTAGACCTCCGGGCGGTCCTGTTCGCGTGGTGGCTCGCCGTCGCGTGCCCCGCGCGGGGCGTCCGGCGACCCGGCCTCACGGCGGCGCAGGTCGTCCTCGCGGCGGCGCAGGTCTTCCTCCCACCGGCGGAAGAGCTCCTGGTCCTGCTGCCGGGAACGCTCGGCGACCCGCTTGAGGAACTCCGGGTCGTCGTCCGGCGCGACCTGCCGGTGGCGGTCCTGCTCGGCGAAGCCGTTCCCGACGGGCCACGCGGTGCGGGGGCGGGCCTGCCCCGGCTCCCGGCCGGCCACGAACCAGGCGATGGCCCCGACCAGCGGGAAGAACAGGATGATCAACACCCAGGCGATCCGGGGCAGCGCCCGGATCTGGCCCTCCTCGGCGGAGAGGCAGCTGATCAGCGCGCAGATGCCGAGCACGATCTCGGCGAGGAAGAAGAGCCCGTACAGGCGAACCATGCCAGCATCATGGACCAACGGCCGCGTTCAGCGCAGCCCGTGTAGCACCAGCAGCACACCCAACACGGCGAGCGACGCCGTGCCCAGGGCGGCCAGCGGCAGGGACCGCCCACCGCTGGGCGCCGGGCCGGTCCCGGTGCCGCGCCGCCAGCAGACCGCGAGCACCGCGCCCCAGGTGACGATGGCGAGCCCGGCCAGCACCGCACCGAACCGGCCGTCGGCCGGCGCCAGCCGTACGACGAGGACGGTCACCACGGTCGACGCGAGCGCGGTGCGTCGCCAGGCCAGCCGGGTGCGCTCCGGTTGCAGGCCGGGGTCGCGTGGCGGCCGGCCGTCGGCCGGCCCCGGGGCGTCACGGGCCACCGACGGCCCTCACGAGGACGGCCGCCACCAGGAGCAGCGCGCCCACACCGACGACGAGGGCGAGGAACGCGGGGAAGCGTGAGGCGGGCAGCTCCTCGCCGAGCCGGATGGCCCGTTCGGTACGCGCCCAGTGGTCGACGGCCCGGACGGCGACCGCGCCGCCGAGCAGCAGCAACGCGATGGCGATGGCCTCACGCAGGTGCCGCAGTGGCAGCGGGGGCAGGAACTGGGCGGCGGCCAGCCCGCCACCCACCAGCGCCAGCCCGGTGCGTAGCCAGGCCAGGAAGGTCCGCTCGTTGGCCAGCGAGAAACGGTAGTCGGGAGTGCTGCCGACCGAGCGCAGCTCCCGCGGGTCGAACCAGCGCCTGATCGACTCCCACACGACCCCGATTATCCGCTGGCCACCGGTCGTAGCCTGAAGCGATGACGGATCTTGATGCGAACACGCTGCGCGCCGCGTACGACACCCAGTTGCGGCCGGAGCTGCCCGACCCGGTGCCGGCCGGGGCGACCGTCGAGCGCGACGGCCCGCTGTACCGGGTGCTCGGCCTCGGCCGCGGCGGCTTCCTCACGTACCGGGACCTGGGTGGCCTGACCGGCGCGGCGCTGGACGAGCTGATCGCCCGGCAGGTCGAGCTGTTCCGGCGGCGGGGTGAGTCGGTGGAGTGGAAGCTCGCCGGCCACGACGAGCCGGCGGACCTGGGCGACCGGCTGCGGGCCGCCGGGTTCGTGCCGGAGGACCGGGAGACCGTCGTGATCGGCGCGGTCGCCCCGCTGGCGGCCACGATGCCGGTGGTGCCCGAGGGCGTACGCCTGCGGGAGGTGACCGCCCGCGCGGACCTGGACCGGATCGTGGCCATGGAGGAGGCGGTCTGGCAGGCCGACCGCAGCCACCTGGGCGACGCCCTCGAGGTGGAGATCGCCACCGATCCGCAGTCGATCACGGTGGTGGTGGCCGAGGCCGAGGAGACGGTGGTGAGCGCCGGGTGGGTCCGCTACCTGCCGGGCACCGGCTTCGCCACGCTCTGGGGCGGCTCGACGCTTCCGCAGTGGCGGCGGCGGGGGATCTACCGGGCGCTCGTGGTCCACCGGGCCCGGCTGGCCGCCCAGCGGGACCGCACGCTGCTCCAGGTGGACGCCTCCGACGACAGCCGTCCCATCCTGGAGCGGCTCGGCTTCGTCCCGGTCACCACGACCACCCCGTACGTCTACACTCCGTGATCATGGCGCAAGGGTTGACGGACGAGGAACGGCTCACGCTCAAGACCGGCGCGTTCGGCGCGGTCTTCCTGGTGTCGAACGTGGACCCGGGCATGCTCTCGGTGCTCAAGGAGAGCATGGCCGCGTCGGGAGCCTTCGCCGGAAGCTCCGGCGTGGTGCGGGAGGCGCTCACGACCGGCCCGCTGCCCCGGCTTCCCCGCGACTCGACGCTGGAGATCGAGGCGACCGTGCTGCCGGCGCTCGGCCGGGCCGTACGGATCCTGCGCGAGAAGTCGCCGGGGGACGTGGCGGCGTACCGCGAGGTCGTGCTCGCGGCCGCCGACCGGGTGGCCCGGGCGCACGCCGGAGTCGCCGCCGCCGAGGCGGCCGTCATCGAGCGGATCAGGACGGCGCTCGCCGAGCCCGCCTGAGCCCCGTCGGCGCGGTGAGCTGTGTCACTGCGGGTGTCAGGGAGCCCGAAGCTACTGACAGGTAACATGACGCTCGTGGGCAACTGCACAGCACCCCGCGGTTGACCGAGCGTGACGTCACGCGGGAGGCTGCGCCCCAGACCGGGCGAGCGATCGCAACACCACCACAGGAGGGGTCGTCGAAGCGCGATGAACATCGTCGTACTCGTCAAGCAGGTGCCCGACTCGGGCGCGGACCGCAACCTGCGCAGTGACGACAACACCGTCGACCGCGGTTCGGCGAACAACGTCATCAACGAGATGGACGAGTACGCCATCGAGGAGGCGTTGAAGATCAAGGAGGCGCACGGCGGCGAGGTCACCGTCCTGACCATGGGTCCGGACCGGGCGACCGAGTCGATCCGCAAGGCGCTCTCCATGGGGCCGGACAAGGCCGTACACGTCCTGGACGACGCCCTGCACGGCTCCTGCGCCGTGGCCACCTCGAAGGTGCTCGCCGCCGCGCTGGGCACCCTCAACGCGGACCTCGTCATCTGCGGCGCGGAGTCCACCGACGGCCGCGTGCAGGTCATGCCGCACATGATCGCCGAGCGGCTCGGCGTCGCGGCCCTGACCGGCGCCCGCAAGCTGACCGTCGACGGCGGCACGCTCACCGTCGAGCGGCAGACCGAGGAGGGCTACGAGGTGGTCACCGCCTCCACCCCGGCCGTGGTCTCCGTCTGGGACACCATCAACGAGCCGCGGTACCCGTCCTTCAAGGGCATCATGGCGGCCAAGAAGAAGCCGGTGCAGACCCTCTCCCTGGGCGACCTCGGCGTCGCACCGGCCGAGGTGGGCTTCGACGGCGCCACCAGCGCCGTGGTGGAGCACAGCAAGCGTCCGCCGCGCTCCGGCGGTGCGAAGATCACCGACGAGGGCGACGGCGGCGTCAAGCTGGTCGAGTTCCTCGCCACCGAGAAGTTCGTGTGAGAGGTCTGGACATGTCTGAGGTTCTCGTCGTCGTCGAAGCCACCCGTGAGTTCGGCGTCAAGAAGGTCACCCTGGAGATGCTCACCCTCGCCCGCGAGCTGGGCACCCCGAGCGCCGTCGTCCTCGGCGGCGCGGGCGCGGCCGAGGCGCTCAGCGCCAAGCTGGGCGAGTACGGCGCCGCGAAGATCTACGCCGCGGAGGGCGAGGAGATCGACGGCTACCTGGTGGCCCCCAAGGCCACCGTGCTGGCCGACCTGGTGCGGCGGGTCGAGCCCGCGGCCGTGCTGCTCGCGTCCTCCCAGGAGGGCAAGGAGATCGCCGCCCGGCTGGCGGTCAAGCTCGACAACGGCATCCTGACCGACGTGGTGGGCCTCGAGGCCGACGGCACCGCCACCCAGGTCGCGTTCGCCGGCTCCACCATCGTGAAGTCCAAGGTCACCCGGGGCCTGCCGCTGGTCACGCTCCGGCCGAACTCGGTGAACCCGGTCCCGGCCGCCGCCACCCCCGCGGTCGAGCAGCTCACCGTGACCGTGGGCGACACCGACAAGCTCGCCAAGGTGGTCGACCGGGTCGCCGAGCAGAAGGGCTCGCGTCCGGAGCTGACCGAGGCGTCGGTGGTCGTCTCCGGTGGCCGCGGCGTCGGCAACGCCGACAACTTCAAGCTGGTCGAGGAGCTGGCCGACCTGCTGGGCGGCGCCGTCGGCGCGTCCCGGGCGGCCGTCGACTCGGGCTTCTACCCGCACCAGTTCCAGGTGGGCCAGACCGGCAAGACGGTCTCCCCGCAGCTCTACATCGCGCTCGGCATCTCCGGTGCCATCCAGCACCGGGCCGGCATGCAGACCTCGAAGACGATCGTCGCCGTGAACAAGGACGGCGAGGCGCCGATCTTCGAGCTGGCCGACTACGGCGTGGTGGGCGACCTGTTCAAGGTCGTGCCGCAGGCTGCCGAGGAGATCCGCAAGCGCAAGTAGCTCCGGCCGGGGCGGCGGCTCCGCCTTCCGGCCCGGACGACACGAGTGGCCATCCGGTACGCCGGGTGGCCACTCGTCGTCTCGCGGGTCGGCCGGCGGGTGTCGGTGGTGGCGGCCGTGGGCCGGCGGGTGTCGGTGGTGGCGGCGTGGGCCGGCGGTGCCGACGGTCGGGCCCTGCGTTGGCCGATGTCGACAGGGAGCTGATCGGCGGGCCGGGGAGCTGAGCCGGCCCGCCGATCAGCCCGTCCTGGTGCCCCGCGGCGTGCGGTCGCCGCCGGGACAGGCTGGGGTCGTCCCGCCGGAGCGGAGACGTCGACAACTGAGTATGCCTGAAACGCGGCCGTCCGTGGTGCGCGCGGTCGCCGTTCCCGATTTGTTGGTACCCCGGAACGCCCCGAAGATTCGTGCCGCGCGTCACGGAGGCCAATCGGCCCCGTTATGTCCGCCCGACACGACGGCGGTGCCTCCGGCCGTCGGCCGTCCGTCGCCCGGCCGTAGGCTGAACGGTGATGGCTTACCTGGATCACGCGGCGACCACTCCGATGCTCGACGAGGCACTGGAGGCGTACGTCGCCACCGCTCGCGAGGTCGGCAACGCATCGTCGCTGCACGCGGCCGGTCGGCTCGCCCGACGGCGGGTCGAGGAGTCGCGCGAGCGGGTGGCCGCCGTGCTGGGTGCCCGACCCTCCGAGGTGATCTTCACGGGCGGGGGGACCGAGAGCGACAACCTCGCGGTCAAGGGCATCTTCTGGGCCCGGCGGGCCGCCGACGGCGACCGTCGCCGGGTCGTCTCCAGCGCGGTGGAGCACCACGCCGTGGTCGACGCCGTGGACTGGCTCGGCGCGCACGAGGGCGCCGACGTGGGCTGGTTGCCGGTCGACGGCAGCGGCCGGCTCGAACCCGCCGCCCTCCGCGCGGAACTCGAGGCGTACGGCGACAGGGTGGCGCTGGTGACCGCCATGTGGGCCAACAACGAGGTCGGCACCGTCCAGCCCGTCGGCGAGCTGGCGGCGGTCGCCGCCGAGCACGGCGTGCCCTTCCACACCGACGCGATCCAGGCCGTGGGCCAGGTGCCGGTGGACTTCGCGGCCAGCGGCGTCGCCGCGCTCACCGTGACCGGCCACAAGCTCGGCGGTCCGGTCGGTGTCGGCGCCCTGCTGCTCGGCCGGGACGTGGCGGCCACGCCGCTGCTGCACGGGGGCGGCCAGGAGCGGGACGTGCGCTCGGGCACCCTGGACACCGCCGGCATCGTGGCGTTCGCGGTCGCCGTCGAGGCGGCGGTCAAGGGCCAGCAGGAGTACGCGGCCCGCGTCGCCGCGCTCCGGGACGATCTGGTCGAGCGGGTCCGCCACGCGGTGCCCGAGGCGGTCTACAACGGTGACCCGGTCGACCGGCTCCCCGGCAACGCGCACTTCTCGTTCCCCGGTTGTGAGGGGGACGCGCTGCTCCTTCTGCTCGACGCGCAGGGCATCGCCTGCTCCACCGGGTCGGCCTGCTCGGCCGGCGTGGCCCAGCCGTCGCACGTCCTGCTGGCCATGGGCGCCGACGACGACCGCGCCCGGTCGTCACTGCGCTTCACCCTCGGCCACACCTCCACCCGCGAGGAGGTCGACGCGCTGATCGCGGCCCTGCCCGGCGCCGTCGAACGCGCCCGCCGAGCCGCCGCCTACCGCACCCCCCGCTAACCCCTGCCCCTGCCCCTGCCCCTGCCCCCGGCCCCCGCGCCCCGCCCTCGCCGAGGTCGATCATGCAGTTGTGGTGCCTGGTCTGCGCCCGCTCGCCCGTTTCGTCCACCACCACAACTGCATGATCGACTTTGTGTGGCGCCGCGCCTGCCTCGTCGGCGGGGAGCGCGGGTGGCGAGCGCGGGTGGGAGCGTCGGTGGGGTGGGGCGGCTTGGTGGTTAGGGTTGGGATGGCGCGGGGGCGCGGGAGGGCGCGGGGCGCGAGGGGAGTGGGCTGGTGAGGGTTCTGGCGGCGATGTCCGGCGGGGTGGACTCCGCGGTCGCGGCGGCGCGTGCGGTGGACGCCGGGCACGACGTGACCGGGGTGCACCTGGCGCTGGCCCGCAACCCGCAGACGTACCGCACCGGCGCCCGGGGCTGCTGCACCCTGGAGGACTCCCGCGACGCCCGCCGGGCCGCCGACGTGATCGGCATCCCGTTCTACGTCTGGGACATGGCGGACCGCTTCCACGAGGACGTGGTGGACGACTTCGTGGCCGAGTACGCGGCCGGGCGTACGCCCAATCCCTGCCTCCGCTGCAACGAGAAGATCAAGTTCGCCGCGGTGCTGGACCGCGCCGTGGCCCTGGGCTTCGACGCGGTGGTCACGGGCCACCACGCCCGGCTCGGGGCGGACGGGCTGCTGCGCCGCAGCGTCGACGTGGCGAAGGACCAGTCGTACGTGCTCGCCGTCCTCACCCGCGAGCAGCTGGACCGGTCGATCTTCCCCCTCGGCGACTCGACGAAGGCGGAGGTGCGGGCCGAGGCGGCCCGGCGCGGGCTGGCGGTCGCCGACAAGCCCGACTCGCACGACATCTGCTTCATCGCCGACGGTGACACGCGGCGTTTCCTCGCCCAGCGGCTGGGCGAGCAGCCGGGGGACGTGGTGGACGCGTCCAGCGGCGCGGTGGTCGGCAGCCACGCCGGCGCGTACGCCTACACGGTCGGCCAGCGGCGCGGCCTGCACCTGGACCGGCCCGCGCCGGACGGCCGGCCGCGCTACGTGCTCTCCATCACGCCGAAGACCAACACCGTGACCGTGGGCCCCGCCGAGGCACTGGAGGTCTCCCGGGTCCGCGCCGAGCGCCCGGTCTGGACCGCGGGGCCGCGTCCCGAGGCGCCGGTCGAGTGCGAGGTGCAGTTGCGCGCGCACGGCGACGTGGTGCCGGCCACCGTGGCGCTGGACGGCGACACGCTCCACGCCGAGCTGCGCCGTCCGGTCCGGGGCGTGGCCGCCGGTCAGGCCGTGGTGGCGTACCGGCCGGACCCCGCCGGCGACGTGGTCCTCGGCTCGGCGACCATCGCCGGCTGAACACCGCCGGAGCGCCGGGCCCGGCCGTCCCGGCACCGGATACCCTTCGCCCGTGACAGATGAGGCGTGGCCGTGGCCGGCCGGGGCGGCGACCGGCATCGGATCGCTGCCCGGCACCGACATCGCCGAGGCGCAGCGGATCGTCCTCGGTGAACTTCCCGCGCTGCCCCACCTGCCGGAGCTGCCGGCGCGCGGTCCGGGCGCCGACCTGATCGGCCGCACCGCCGGCCTGCTGGTCGAGCTGCCGGTGGAGTTGTACGCGGCCCGCTGGCGTATCGCTCCGCGTCCCGGCCGCGACCTGCGTCGGGCCCGGGACCTCATGGAACGCGACCTCGACCAGCTCGCCGAGCAGGCCGAGGGGTACGCGGGACCGGTGAAGGTGCAGGCGGGCGGGCCGTTCACGCTGGCTGCGTCCGTGGAGCTGCCGATCGGCGGCCGGCTGCTGCGGGACCCGGGGGCCGTACGCGACCTGGCCGGCTCCCTGGCCGAGGGGCTGCGTGAGCACGTGGCGGCCGTGAGCCGCCGGCTGCCCCGGGCGTCGGTGCTGCTCCAGCTCGACGAGCCGTCGCTGCCGGCGGTCCTCGCGGGCCGGGTGCCCACCGAGAGCGGCCTCGGCACCTACCCGGCGGCCGAGTCCGGCATCGCGGCGACCCTGCTGCGCTCGATCATCGAGACGGTCGGGGTGCCGACCGTCGTGCACTGCTGCGCCCCCGACGTGCCGCTGGAGCTGATCCGCACGACCGGCGCCGTCGGTGTCGCCCTCGACCTGTCGCTCGTCACCGACCTGGATTCGCTCGGCGAGGCCATCGACGCCGGGTTGGGGCTGCTGGCCGGCGCCGCGCCCACGCGTCCACCGTCGACCGGTCGCGCGCCGACCTCGGCCCAGGTGGCCGATCAGGTACGCACGCTCTGGGAGCGGCTGGGCTTTCCCCGCGCCCGCCTGCCCGAGCAGGTCGTGGTCACCCCGGCCTGCGGGCTGGCCGGCGCCACCCCCGAGTACGCGCGGGCCGTGTTGACGGCGTGCCGCGACGCGGGGCGGCGGCTCGCGGAGGAGTGAGGTTCTCCGTCGTACCGGCGGGGCACGATGAGGCGCATGATTGGACAGCTGCGTTCGACGGTGATCGACTGCCCGGATCCCCGGGCCCTGGCCGCGTTCTATTCGGAGCTGCTCGGCCTGCCGGTCGTGGCCGCCGACGAGGACGACTGGATCGTCCTCGGCGGTCCGCCCGGGCACCAGCCGCGGCTCGCGTTCCAGAAGGCACCGGGCCTGCGCCCGCCCGCCTGGCCGGACCCGGAGCGTCCCCAGCAGTTCCACCTCGACGTCACGGTCGACGACATCGAGGCCGCCGAGAAGGCCGCGCTGGCGCTCGGCGCCCGGCGACTGCCCGGTGAGGGTGAGGGTTTCCGGGTCTACGCCGACCCGGCGGGCCACCCCTTCTGCCTCTGCTGGGACTGACCCCTCGACCCGGCCGCCGCCTCCCCTCCGCGGCGGCGGGAGCATCCCGTCGGTTGCTGGTCACGGTGTGGCGGGCGGCAGGCGGGTTGTCGCACCTTCCGGATACGGTGCCCAGGTAGCGTGATCAGGGAGGTCGGTCTGGTGGCTGAGGGTGGCGGCGTGTCCGAGGAGCAGATCGGCCAGCAGGTGAGCCCGGCGCAGGAGGCGGCGGCGGGTGGCGAGCCGACCCCCGAGGCACGCGACCGGCACACCACGCTGAGCCGCGAGCTGACCGAGCACCAGTACCGCTACTACGTGCTCGACGCGCCCACCATCTCCGACGCGGAGTTCGACCGGCAGCTGCGCGAGCTGGAGGCGCTGGAGGCGGAGTACCCGGCGCTGCGCACACCCGACTCGCCCACCCAGCGGGTCGGCGGCACCTTCTCGACCGAGTTCACGCCGGTCCAGCACGCGGAGCGGATGCTCTCGCTCGACAACGCCTTCGCCGACGAGGAGCTCGCCGCCTGGGCCGAGCGCGTCGAGCGCGACGCCGGCGGGCCCGTGCCCTACCTGTGCGAGCTCAAGGTCGACGGCCTGGCGATCAACCTCACCTACGAGCGCGGGCGGCTGGTCCGGGCCGCCACCCGGGGCGACGGCCGCACCGGTGAGGACGTCACCGCCAACGTCCGCAGCATCCGGGACGTCCCCGGCACGCTCACGCCGTCCGCGGAGTACCCCGACGTGCCCGAGCTCCTCGAGGTCCGCGGCGAGATCTACTTCCCGGTGGCCGCCTTCGCCGACCTCAACGCGGGCCTGGTCGAGCAGGGCAAGGCGCCGTTCGCCAACCCGCGCAACGCCGCGGCCGGCAGCCTCCGCCAGAAGGATCCCCGGATCACCGCCTCGCGGCCGTTGCGGCTCGTGGTGCACGGCATCGGCGCCCGGCGCGGCTTCCAGCCGGTCGCGCAGTCCGAGTCGTACGCGGCACTGAAGGCGTGGGGCCTGCCGACCAGCGACCGCTGGCGGGTCGTGCCCGACCTGGCGGGTGTCGCCGAATACATCGCCTACTACGCCGAGCACCGGCACGACGTCGAGCACGAGATCGACGGTGTGGTGGTCAAGGTCGACCCGGTGTCCATCCAGGGCCGGCTCGGCTCGACCAGCCGCGCGCCCCGCTGGGCGATCGCCTTCAAGTACCCGCCGGAGGAGGTGACCACCAAGCTGCTCGACATCGACGTCAACGTGGGGCGCACCGGCCGGGTCACCCCGTTCGCGGTCCTCGAACCGGTCCGGGTGGCCGGCTCCACCGTGGCCCTGGCCACCCTGCACAACGCCCGGGAGGTCGAGCGCAAGGGCGTGCTCATCGGCGACACGGTCGTCGTCCGCAAGGCCGGCGACGTCATCCCCGAGGTGCTCGGCCCGGTGGTCGACCTGCGCCCGGCCGACGCCCGGCCCTTCGTGATGCCCACCACCTGCCCGGCCTGCGGCACCCCGCTCGCCCCCGCCAAGGAGGGCGACGTCGACATCCGCTGCCCCAACACCCGCAGCTGCCCAGCGCAGTTGCGGGAGCGGGTCTTCCACCTCGCGGGCCGCGGCGCGTTCGACATCGAGGTGCTGGGTTACAAGGGCGCGGCGGCCCTGCTCGACGCGGAGATCATCCACGACGAGGGCGACCTGTTCCAGCTCGACGCCGAGCAGCTGTCCCGGTCGCCGTTCTTCGTCAACAAGGACGGCAGCCTCGGCAGCAACGCCGTGAAGCTGCTCGACAACCTGGCCGTCGCCAAGGAGCGCGACCTGTGGCGGGTGCTCGTCGCGCTCTCGATCCGGCACGTCGGGCCGACGGCCGCGCAGGCGCTCGCCCGGCACTTCCGCTCGATCGAGGCGATCGACAAGGCCAGCGAGGAGGAACTCTCCTCGGTCGACGGGGTCGGTCCCACCATCGCCGCGAGCATCCGCGAGTGGTTCGCCGTGGACTGGCACCGCGAGGTCGTACGCAAGTGGGCCGACGCCGGCGTACGCATGGCCGAGGAGGCCGTCGACGAGGGGCCCCGCCCGTTGGAGGGCGTCACCGTGGTGGTCACCGGCACGCTGGCCGGGTTCTCCCGGGACCAGGCGGCCGAGGCGGTGCAGAGCCGCGGCGGCAAGGTCAGCGGCTCGGTCTCCAAGAAGACGAGCTTCGTGGTGGTGGGCGAGAACCCGGGTTCCAAGGCCGACAAGGCGGCCAGCCTGAAGGTGCCGGTCCTCGACGAGGCCGGCTTCCAGCGCCTGCTCGACGCGGGGCCCGACGCCGCCCGCGAGGTGGCCCGGGTCGAGGGCTGACCACCGATCCGACAGCACCGACCCGGGGTCGTCGTGGTCCGGGTCGGTGGCGGCACGGTCGAGACGGCCACCGGTGTCTCGGGAGGCTGGGCGGGCCTCGGCCCGGTTCGTCGGCGCTCGGCCCGGTCCCCTTGGCCGTCTCGGACATTGGCCACTCACGAGCAGGGGCATGAGCCGTGATCCGCTCGGGCGCTCGGGCAGGAGCCTGATCGACGTAGACGGCCCGGACGCGAACCATGATCCACTCGACTTCCGTGAAGGCGCGCCATCGGGCCGGTCGGGACACCGCGACTTCAGGGAAACGGAGTCGATCTCGCTTCGGACGGAGGCTGATCGACACCAGCTCGCCGATATGGCGGTATCCGGTGCGGCGGGACCCCGCCACATCGCCGGAATGGAGTCGATCACGGCTGGGCGAGGAGTTTCGCCCGCTCCCGGTGCCGGCGAGCGCGCGGAGGCGTATACCAAGTTAATTACGACTACGACCGATTCGTGACTGTCATACCGGGAACTGCGGCATCGAGGGCGTTTCATTGGTGCACGGCGTGTGCACGGGCACGCCGACCGTTGTCCGGGAGGGTGTGATGGAGGTCGCCGACCCGCGCAACGTCGTCCCGCCGGGGCGGGTGGCGCCGTTCGGCGCCTTCATCGCGGGCGTCCTGGCCCTGGCGGTGCTCGTCACCGTCGGTCCACTGGTGACGTTGCCGGAGCTGCTGCCCCGGATGCCGGTGGCGTTCTGGACCATGGCGGTGCTCGCCGTGGTGTGCGACGCCCGCCCCTTCGTGCCACCGGGCCGACGACAGTCCTCGGCGGTCTTCCCGTCCACCTGCTTCACCTTCGCGATCCTCCTCGGCTGGGGCTTGGGCCCGGCGGTGGCCGTGCAGGCGGTCGCCGTGGTGGTCTCCGGCTGGCGGCTGCGCCACGCGGCGTGGCGGACGGCGTTCAACGTCGGCCAGTACGCGTGCGCCCTGGCCGCCGCGTACGCCGTCACCCGCCTCGGGCCCGGCACCGTCTTCTCCGGCGGCGCGCTGCACGGCTCCGACGTGGCGGCCGTCGGCGGCGCCACGGTGGCCTGGTTCGTGGTCAACTACGTGCTGGTGAGCATGGCGGTGCGGCTGCGCTTCGGTGAGCGGTGGTGGCCGAGCTTCCGGCAGGGGCTCGGCTTCGAACTGCTCTCCACCGGGTCGCTGCTGCTGCTCGCCCCGGTGCTGGTGGCCGCGGCCCGCACCAGCGCGGCGCTGATCCCGCTGGTGCTGGTGCCGCTGTTCGCCGTCTACCGGATGGCCCGGCTCACGGTCGAGCAGCAACAGCTCGCCTCCCTGGACCCGCTCACCGGCCTGCCCAACCGCAAGGCGCTGCTCGCCGAGGTCGCCGAGCAGGTGCACCTGCACGCCGAGCGCTCCGCAAGGGGCGCACCGGACGGGCGCCTCGCGCTGCTGCTCATCGACCTGGACCGGTTCAAAAACGTCAACGACGCGCTCGGCCACGCGGTGGGGGACCGGCTGCTGGTGGAGGTCAGCCAGCGGTTGACGGCGCTGGTGGCCGGCCGGGAGATGGTGGCCCGGCTCGGTGGGGACGAGTTCGCCATCGTGATGACGGGTCTGCGGGACGTCACCGAGGCCCGCGAGCTGGCCGACCGGGTGGTCCGTACGCTCGCCGAGCCGGTGCCGCTCGACGGGCTGCCGCTGGACGTGGGCGGGTCCATCGGGATCGCGCTCTACCCGGAGCACGGCGAGGACTTCGCGACCCTCATGCGCCACGCGGACGTGGCGATGTACGACGCGAAGCACCGCAACGACACGGTGGCGGTCTACGCCGCGGAGTCCGACCACAACTCCGCCGAGCGCCTGGGCCTCCTCGCGGACCTGCGCCGGGTGCTGGAGGTCGGCCCCGTGCTCGACGACCCGGCCGACGTCGACCGGACGGTGGGCGACAGCCCCGGCGGGGAGAGCCCACCCGACCGGGAGTCGTCTGCCGCTTCCGCGTCGGCGAAGGCGCCCCTCGTCTCCGGGGGAACGCGTGGCGGGGACGGCGCGGCGCTCCGTACGCCCGCCGACGCCCGCGGCGGGCCGGGGCTGTCCGTCGCCGCGGTGGCGGGAAGCCGGACGGGCCGGTGGTGGCCGCGGCGGCGCGGCCGGCGTCCGGACCCGGTGCCCGACGACGAGCTGATAAGCCGGATCGTTGCCGGCGCCGACCCGATCCGCCGGCGTGCCGGCCGCACCGGCGGGGCGGTGGTGAACCGCGGCCCGGTCCTCGACCGGCGGCCGGTCAACGGCCGTGCCCCGACGGCCGAGCCGGCTCACCGGGGCGCCGCGGTCGAGCACGGTGACGGACGACTGAGCGCCGACGCCGGGACGGAAACGACCGCCGGTACGACGCCACGGACCGTCGGGGGCGAGCCCGCGACGGGACCGGCCGTGGGCGAGCCCGTGACCGGACCGGCCGCCGCCCCAGCCGGGGCCGAGCAGACCGCCCTCGCCGGGGCCGACCCGCTTCCGACGGGGCGCGGGACCCGGGGGCGGGCCGGCGCACGGGGGACCGACGCCGACCACGCCGCCGACGTCGGCGAGATCACCATGTACTACCAGCCGCAGGTCGCCATCGCCACGGGCGAGGTGGTGGGCGTCGAGGCGCTGCTGCGCTGGCGGCACCCGCGGCGCGGGATGGTCGACCCGGAGGAGCTGATCCGGGTCGCCGAGCAGAGCGCCGTGATGCGGCTGCTCACCCGACGGGTGGTCGACGACGTCGTGGAACAGTTGGCCAAGTGGTCGGCCGCCGGCATCGGACTGCGCGCCGCGCTGAACGTGAGCGTGCGCGACCTGCACACCGGCGAGATCGCCGACCAGATCGCCGACCGGCTGGCGCGGTTCGGCGTACCGCCCGAGCGGCTGCAACTGGAGATCACCGAGGGGGCGCTCATGGCCGACCCCCGGCGGGTGCTGGCCACCATCTCCCGGTTGCACCGGATCGGGGTGGCCATCTCGCTGGACGACTTCGGCACCGGGTACTCCTCGCTGCAACACCTGCGCCGGTTGCCGCTCTCCGAGGTCAAGGTCGACCGCAGCTTCGTGCTCGGGATGGCGGAGGACGCCGACGACGCGGCGATCGTCCGGTCCATGATCGAGCTGGCCGGCGCGCTCGGGCTGCGGGTGGTCGCCGAGGGCGTGGAGGACGAACGCACCTGGCGCATGCTGTACGCGGCCGGCTGCGACGCCGCCCAGGGCTGGTTCTACGCCCGGCCCATGCCGGCGGAGGAGCTTGTCGCGTGGTTGGCCCGGTACCGGCCGGTCCGTCCCACCGGCGGCCCGGACCCGGACACCCGGCGCCGGCACGCACGGTGACCCGTACGCCGGGCGGAGGCGCCGCCGGGCGGGGACGGAGGGGGAGTCGGGGACGTCGGGCCGGCGCGGAACAATAGACTCGCTCCGGTCACCGCGCGTCACGCACCATGGCCGTGCGGTCGGCACACCGGCCGGACACTGGACCGTTTCACGAAGGGGGCACCGATGGCCGCCATCTCCCGCGAGGAGGTCGCGCACCTCGCGCGCCTGTCGCGGCTCGCCGTCACCGAGGAGGAGCTGGACACGTTCGCCAACCAGCTCGACGTGATCCTCCAGGCGGTCGCCCAGGTCGGCAAGGTCGCCGCCGCGGACATCCCGCCGACCTCGCACTCGGTGCCGCTCACGAACGTCCTCCGCGAGGACGTCGAGACGCCGTGCCTCACCCCCGAGGAGGCGCTGTCGGGCGCGCCGGACGCCGACCAGCAGCGGTTCCGCGTCCCCCGGATCCTGAACGAGGACCTCGCGTCATGAGCGGGCGCAGCGAGCGAAGTGAGGCGGCATGAGCGACCTGACCACGAAGACCGCGGCGGAGATCGCCGCCCTGGTGGCCGGCGGGGAGGCCTCCGCCGTCGAGGTCACCCAGGCCCACCTCGACCGCATCGCCGCGGTCGACGACCGGGTGCACGCGTTCCTGCACGTCGACGGTGAGGGCGCGCTGGCCGCCGCCCGCGCCGTGGACGAGCGCCGTGCGGCCGGCGAGCCGCTCGGCCCCCTCGCCGGGGTGCCGGTGGCCGTGAAGGACGTGCTCGCCACGAAGGGCGTGCCCACCACGGTCGGGTCGAAGATCCTGGAGGGCTGGCGCCCGCCGTACGACGCGACGATCGTCGAGCGGCTGCGCGCCGCCGGCACGGTGATGCTCGGCAAGACGAACATGGACGAGTTCGCCATGGGCTCCTCCACGGAATACTCGGCGTACGGGCCGACCCGCAACCCGTGGGATCTCGACCGGATCCCCGGCGGCTCCGGTGGCGGCAGTTCGGCGGCCATCGCCGCGTACGAGGCGCCGCTCGCCATCGGCTCGGACACGGGCGGCTCGATCCGCCAGCCGGGCGCGGTCACCGGCACCGTCGGGGCGAAGCCGACGTACGGCGGCACCTCCCGCTACGGTCTGGTGGCGTTCTCCTCGTCGCTGGACACGCCCGGCCCGTGCGCGCGTACGGTGCTGGACGCCGCGCTGCTGCACGAGGCGATCGGGGGGCACGACCCGCGTGACTCGACGTCCATCCCGCAGCCGGTGCCGGCCGTGGTGGCGGCCGCGAGGCAGGGCGCGAGCGGTGACCTGACCGGTGTGAAGCTCGGCATCGTGACCGAGTTCGCCGGCGAGGGCGCGGAGCCGGGCGTGCTGGCGGTCTTCCGGGACGCGGTCGACACGCTCACCAAGCTGGGCGCGGAGATCGTGGAGATCTCCTGCCCGCACTTCACGTACGCGCTGCCGGCCTACTACCTCATCGCGCCGAGCGAGTGCTCCTCCAACCTGGCCCGCTTCGACGGGGTTCGGTTCGGGCTGCGGGTCGGCGACGACGGCACCCGGTCGCTCGAGGAGGTCATGTCGCTGACCCGGGAGGCAGGCTTCGGCCCGGAGGTCAAGCGCCGGATCATGCTCGGCACGTACGCGCTCTCGTCGGGCTACTACGACGCCTACTACGGGCAGGCCCAGAAGGTCCGTACGCTGATCAGCCGCGACTTCACGGCGGCGTTCGAGCGGGTGGATGCGTTGATCTCGCCGACCACCCCGTTCGTGGCGTTCCCGATCGGCGCGCGCACCTCCGACCCGTACCAGATGTACCTGGCCGACCTGTTCACCATCCCGACGAACCTGTACGGCGGGCCCGGCATCTCCGTGCCGTGCGGCCTGTCCGACGGGCTGCCGGTCGGCCTGCAGGTCATGGCCCCGACGATGGCCGACGACCGGATGTACCGGGTCGCCGCCGCGCTGGAGAGCGCCGTCGGCACGTTCACCCCACCGGCACTGTGAGGCAGGAGCACCGATGACGACGACACTGCCCGCGTACGACGAGGTCGTGGCGCGCTACGAACCGGTGATCGGCCTGGAGACCCACGTCGAGCTGGGCACCCGGACGAAGATGTTCTGCGGCTGCCCGACCGACTTCGGCGGCGAGCCGAACACCCGGGTCTGCCCGGTCTGCCTGGGCCTGCCCGGCTCGCTGCCGGTGGCCAACAAGGCGGCCATCGAGGCGACGATCCGGATCGGCCTCGCGCTCAACTGCTCCATCGCCGAGTGGTGCCGGTTCGCCCGGAAGAACTACTTCTACCCGGACATGCCGAAGAACTTCCAGATCAGCCAGTACGACGAGCCGCTCTGCGTCGACGGCTACCTGGACGTCGAGGTGAACGGCGAGACCGTGCGCATCGGCATCGAGCGGGTGCACCTGGAGGAGGACACCGGCAAGACGCTGCACGTGGGCGGCGCCACCGGCCGGATCCACGGCGCCACCGAGTCGCTGGTCGACTACAACCGGGCCGGCATCCCGCTCGTGGAGATCGTCACGAAGCCGATCCCCGGCACCGGGGCGCTCGCCCCCGACGTGGCCCGGGCGTACGTGACCGAGCTGCGTGACGTGATCCGCTCGCTGGGCGTCTCCGACGTCCGGATGGAGGAGGGTTCGCTGCGCTGCGACGTCAACACGTCGCTGAACCTGCCCGGCGAGGAGTGGGGCACGCGCACCGAGACGAAGAACGTCAACTCGCTGCGGTCGGTGGAGCGGGCGGTCCGCTCGGAGATGCTGCGGCAGGCGTCGGTGCTCGACGCGGGCGGCCGGATCACGCAGGAGACCCGGCACTTCCACGAGGACACCGGGGACACCACCCCGGGCCGCTCGAAGGAGACGGCGACCGACTACCGGTACTTCCCGGAGCCGGACCTCGTGCCCCTCGCGCCGGACCCGGCGTGGGTGGCCGAGCTGAAGGCGGCCCTGCCGGAGCTGCCCCGGGTGCACCGGAGGCGGCTCCAGGAGCAGTGGGGGCTGTCTGACCTGGACATGCAGTCGGTGCTCAACGCGGGCGCGGTCGAGCTGATCGAGGAGACCGTGGCGGCGGGCGCGACCCCGGCCGCGGCGCGGAAGTGGTGGCTCGGCGAGCTGTCCCGGCGGGCCAACGAGACCGGTGTGGAGCTGGCCGACGTCGGGGCCACGCCGGCCCAGGTGGCCGAGCTTCAGGGCCTCGTGGACGCCGGCAAGCTGAACGACAAGCTGGCCCGTACGGTGCTCGAGGGCGTGGTGGCCGGCGAGGGCTCGCCGACCGAGATCATGAGCAACCGTAACCTCGGGGTGGTGTCGGACACGGGCGCGCTCACGGCCGCCGTGGACGAGGCGATCGCCGCCAACGCGGCCATCGCCGACAAGGTCCGCAGCGGCAAGGTGGCGGCGGCCGGCGCGCTGGTCGGCGCGGTCATGAAGAGCACCCGCGGCCAGGCCGACGCCAAGACGGTCCGTGACCTGATCCTGGCCCGCCTGGGCGTGGAAGGCTGACCCGCCCACCTCCCATCCCCGTGCCGACCCGTTGATCATGAGGTTGGTGGCAGTCGCCGATCCGCGGACCGCCGTCAACCTCATGATCGACGCGTTTCGGCGCCACCCCTCGGCAGGGCGTCAACGGCGACGCCCGGATGGAGTTTCCGTGAACCAGCACGACCTCGACGTCCTCGACGACATCCAGCGGCGGGTGCTCTGGCTCGCCACCCGCATCGTGGACGCCGCCAACCACGACCGGGACACCGGCGACGGGGTGAAGGTCGGCGGGCACCAGGCGTCCAGCGCCTCGCTGGTCACCGCGATGACCGCGCTCTGGTTCGCGCACCTGGACGCCGCCGACCGGGTCGCCGTGAAGCCCCACGCGTCCCCGGTCTTCCACGCCATCCAGTACCTGCTCGGCAACCTGGACCGGTCGTACCTGACCCGGCTGCGCGCCCGGGGCGGCCTCCAGTCGTACCCGTCGCGCACCAAGGACCCGGACGAGGTGGACTTCTCCACCGGATCGGTGGGTCTCGGCGCCGCGGCGCCCCTGTTCGCGGCGGCCACGCGGCGCTACGTGGACGCGCACTTCGGCCCCCGGCCCCGGTCCCGCTTCATCGCCCTGATCGGTGACGCCGAGCTGGACGAGGGCAACATCTGGGAGGCCGTGGCCGACCCGGCGACCACCGGGCTGGGCGACGTGATGTGGCTCGTCGACTTCAACCGCCAGTCGCTGGACCGCGTGGTCCCCGGTGTGCGGATCAACCAGTGGCGTGGCCAGTTCGAGGCGGCCGGCTGGCACGTGGTGGAGGTCAAGTACGGCCGCCGGCTCGCCGAGGCGTACGGGCGGCCGGGCGGCGAGGCGCTGCGGGACTGGATCGACGCCATGCCCAACGAGCAGTACCAGTCGCTGTTCGGGCTGGCCGGGCCGGCGCTGCGCAAACAGTTCCTCGACGGGGCGCCGGAGTCGGTCGCCACGTTCGTCGCCGACATCCCCGACGACGAGCTGGGCCCGCTCGTCACCGACCTCGGCGGGCACGACCTCGCGGCGCTGCTCGACGCGTACGCCCAGTGCGACGCGGTCACCGACCGGCCCAGCGTCGTGTTCGCGTACACGGTGAAGGGGTGGGGTCTGCCCATCGCCGGCAATCCGCGCAACCACTCGGCGCTGCTCACCACCGAACAGGTCGACGCGCTGCGCGCCGCGCACGGCCTCACCCCGGAGACCGAGTGGGACCGGCTCGACCCGGCGACCCCGGCCGGCATCCGGGCCGGCGAGCGCCGGGAGGCGCTGTCCCGACCGCCGCGCGAGCGTGCGCTGGGGGTCACCGTCCCGGAGACCACGCGGGTACGCGCCAACAAGCCGATCTCCACCCAGGAGGTCTTCGGCCGCGTCCTCGTGGACCTGGCCCGCGACCCCGAGGTGGGCCGCTACCTGGTGACCACCGCCCCGGACGTAGCCACCTCCACCAACCTCGCCGGGTTCATCAACAAGACCGGGGTGTTCGCCCCGACCGAGCAGCGCTCGTGGACCGAGGACCGGATGCTGCGGTGGACCGAGAGCCCCGCCGGCCAGCACATCGAGCTGGGCATCTCGGAGATGAACCTGTTCCTGCTGCTGGGCCAGCTCGGCCTCGCCTGGGACCTGTCGGGGCAGCCGCTGCTGCCGGTCGGCACGGTCTACGACCCGTTCGTGCTGCGTGGCCTCGACGCGTTCCTCTACGGCACGTACTCCGGCTCCCGGTTCGTGGTGGCCGGCACGCCCTCCGGGATCACGCTCGCCCCCGAGGGCGGCGCCCACCAGTCGACGATCACCGCCTCGGTCGGTCTGGAGCTGCCCGGGGTGACGTTCGTCGAGCCGGCGTACGCCGTGACGCTCGACTGGCTGCTCTGCGACGCGCTCGGCCAGATCGCCGCCGGAACGGCCCCGTCGGCCACGGCGGCGCCGGCCGAGGACGGCGCGTACTACTTCCGGCTCAGCACCCGACCGCTGGACCAGGCGCCGTTCGAGGCGGCCCGCGCCCGGCTCGGTGACGCGGTGCTGCGCCGGCAGGTGGTCGCAGGGGCGTACCGGCTCGTCGACGCCCACCAGGCGTACCCGCACCTGGCCGACGCGCCGGTGGTGCAGCTCGCCGCCTCCGGGGCGGTGCTGCCCGAGGTGCTGGCCGCGGCGGCGGAGCTGGCGGACGAGGGCATCGCCGCGCACGTCGTGGACATCACCTCGCTGGACCGGATCTACCGGGCCTGGCAGCGCACGCTGCGGCAGGGCGTCCGCACGGCCACCGTGCCGAGCGTGCCCAGCGCGCTCCGGTCCGCCTTCGACGACCGGGCGCCGATCGTGACCGTGCACGACGCCGCCTCGCATGCCATGGCGTGGCTCGGCTCGGCGCTGGGGGTGCCGGCGGTGCCGCTCGGCGTGGACGAGTTCGGCCAGTCGGGCAGCGTGACCGAGCTGTACGAGCTGCACGACCTGCTCCCCGGCAGCATCGTGAACGCCGCCCTCGCAGCCCTCTCCCTACGCCGCTGAGCCCCGCCCCGCCCTGCCCTGCCCCGCGCGATCATGCAGTTGTGGTGCCCGGTGTGTGGGCATCGGCGCCTTACGTCCCCCACCACAACTGCATGATCGACGGCGTGGGCGTGTCGGGCGCGTCGCACGGCGCGCCCCGGGGGGGGGGTCAGCGCGTGGGGGTTGGGGTTATCGGGACCTGGTCGCCGGCGCGGGGGTCGTTGATGACGTGGCGTTCCAGGTTCACCTGGGCCTGCCCGGTGCCGCCGACGGTGATGTCGTCGTACGCCTGGAGCAGCTTGTCCTTGTCGAAGTAGAGGACGCTCATCGACAGCGGAGTGGGCTTCTCGCCCTCGAGCCCGCGCAGCCCGGCGCCGCCCGTGGAGCCCTCCACGAACAACTGGGTCGGCATCAACCCCGGCTGCTGCGGCAGCTTCGAGACCTGCCGGGTGTGGGTGTGACCGGCCAGCACGAGCGGGCAGGTGCCGGAGAGCGGCCCGGCGGAGGCCGGGTCGTGCACCAGCGCGATGTTCACGGGCCGCGGCGAGTTGCGGACCGTGTCGGCGAGTTGCTCACCCACGCCGATGACCTGCTCGGCCACCGGCTTCGTGAGCCCGCTCCCGGCCGGTGAGGTGTTCTTGTCGGGGGTGAAGCGGGGGTCGCCGATGCCGGCGATGGTGAGCCCGGCCACCGTGGTGGTCGAGTTGTTCAGCACGATCGCGTTGGGCTGCCGCGCCACCGCCGCGGCCGTACGGCCCGAGTCGTGGTTGCCCCGGATGTAGACGTACGGCCGTTTCAGCACCCCGATCGACCCGACGAACGACGCCTCGGGCTCGCTGCCCCAGTCGGTGATGTCGCCGGTGTCGACGACCACGTCGATGTCGAACTGCTCCACCACCGTGCGGATGAGCGACCAGCCCGTCGGGTTGAGGTGCATGTCGGAGACGTGCAGCACCCGGGTCGTGTCCGGCGCCGGCTCGAACACCGGCAGGCCCGACACGGTCGTGTAGAGCTGGCTCACGTTGCCCACGAGCCGCTGGAGCTGCTCGGCGTACCGGGTGTAGTCGTTGGCGATCCGCCGGGCGTCACCCACGATCGCCGGCGCGTTGACGAGTAGGCCCTCGTACCGGGGCTCCTCGATCGCCCCCGGGCGCAGCGTCCCCGCGGCCGCGCCCAGGCTGCCGAGGCTGACCACGAGCGCCAGGGCCCCGGACAGGGCGGTGCGGCGGACGTTGCGGAACACCAGGGCGGCAAGCAGCAGCGTGGCCAGCACCGCGGACGCCACGGTGCGCAGCCCGAGCCGCATGACGCCGGACCGCACGTCCTCGACGGCGGAGATGCTCGCTCGCTGGATGCTCGCGGGGTCGTCGATCAGCGCCTCGGTGCGCATCTGGTCGAGCGCGCCGAGCCGGACCGTGAGGTGGGTGGGCCCGTCGTGGCTGTCGATCAGCAGCGCGCCGAGCGGCGGGATGTCGACCGTGGTGCCGCCGGACGTGTCCGGGGTGAGGGTGAGGGTGGCCTGGAACGGCCCGATGTCGGTGTCGACCCGGCCGCCGGCGAGGACGCCGGCCACCACGCCGGCCAGGGTGACCAGCAGCACCGCCAGGGTCAACCCGGCCAGGCGCAGGGGACGGCGCGCACCGCCCCCGGTGGCGCCGCGGCGCAGCGGCCAGGGGCGGCGGCGCGCGCCCGCCGGGGTCTCACCCGCGGCGGGGGTCTGCTCGTTCTTGTCCCCGTCCATGCTGACGATTCTGATCCGTTCCGGTCAGCTCCGGCCCGCGCCACCGTCGGCGAAGACCAACCGCAGGATCCGGTCGTCCTCCGGCGTCGGCTGGCCCCGGCCGTCATGGTTGGAGGTGGTCACCCAGATGGATCCGTCGGGGGCGGCGGCCACCGCCCGCAACCGCCCGTAGCGGTTGGTGAGCAGCTCACGCGGCTGGCCGAGCATCGTGCCCGTGTCGGTCAGCTCGACCACCCAGAGCCGCTCGCCGCGCAGGCAGGCGGTGACTAGGAGCCGTTCCACGGCGGCCAGCCCGGAGCAGGAGGCGTCCGCCGTCGACCACTGGGTGAGCGGGTTCACGAAGCGCTTGTCGTCGCTGCGCCCCTCCACCTCCGGCCAGCCGTAGTTCTTTCCCTCGTCGATGCGGTTGATCTCGTCCCACGTGTTCTGACCGAACTCCACCGCGTACATGCGCTTGGCGTCGTCCCAGGCGAAGCCCTGCACGTTGCGGTGCCCGAGCGACCAGACGGGCGAGCCGGGGAACGGGTTGCCGGGGGCCGGTTTGCCGTCACGGGTGATCCGCAGGATCTTGCCGCCGAGGCTCTTGACGTCCTGCGAGTTCGGGCGCTGCCCGGCGTCCCCGGTGCTCGCGTAGAGCTGCCCGTCGGGACCGAAGCCCAGCCCGCCCCCGTTGTGGACGCTCGCCTTCGGGATGCCGGTCACGATGGGCGTGGGCTGCTCGCCGAGCCGCAGCCGGACGATTCGGTTGTCCCGCTCGGTGGTGTAGTAGACGAAGAGCGTCTGGTCCCGCCGGTAGTCGGGGGAGACCGCGATGCCGAGCAGCCCGCCCTCGCCGGCCGCGGCCACGTCGGTGATGGTGTGCGCCACGCTGACCCGCAGCCCGTCGGGCCCGGACTCGGGCCCGACCTTGAGGATCCGGCCGCTGTCGCGCTCCGTCACGAGGGCCCCGCCGTCGGGCAGGAACCCGATCGCCCAGGGCACCCGCAGCCCCTTGGCGAGGACCGTGGCCACCACCTGTTGGCCGGCGCCACCGGGGCTGGCCGAGGCCGACGGGGTGGGGAAGGTCGGAGGCTCGCCGGCCGGGTCCGGATCCGGCTCGCCGAAACTGCATCCGGTGGCCGCCAGCAGCAGGGCCGCGCAGGACGCCGCGAGCGCGCCACGGGCGGCGCGGGTGCGCGGGTACGGGGGACGGGGGCTCACCCGGCCCAGGGTAGCCCGCCGGCGCGTCCCGTACCGGGTGTGCACCCGCGTGGGCACCTGCGGCGGGGGCTATCGTCGGCGGGCGTGAAGGTATGGATTCCGCACGAGGCCGGGCCGGCGCTCCTCGGTGAGCTGCCCGCGGAGGTCACCGTCGAAGTCGTCGACCACCCCGACAAGCTGCCGTCCGACCCGGCCGGCGTCCGGTTCTGGGTGCCCCCGTTCCTCGCCGGTTCGGACGCGACAGCGCTCCTGCACGAGCTGCCCGACCTCGAGGTGGTGCAGCTCCTTTCGGCGGGCGCGGACGCCTGGGTCGGCCGGGTGCCGCACGGGGTGACGCTCTGCGACGCGCGCGGCGTCCACGACCCGTCCACCGCGGAGTGGGTCGTCACGGCGATCCTCGCCCAGCTTCGGGCGTTTCCGGCCTTCGCGCGGGCGCAGGCCCGCCGGGAGTGGGCGTACGACGGGGTCGCTCCCACCGACGAGCTGACCGGCAAGCGGGTGCTGATCGTCGGCGCCGGTTCGATCGGCACGGCGGTACGCAACCGGCTCGCCCCCTTCGAGGTGGAGTTCACGCTCGTGGCCCGGACGGCCCGGCCGGAGCAGGGGGTTCACGGCGTCGAGGAGCTGCCCCGACTGCTGCCCGACGCTGACGTGGTGGTGCTGCTCGTGCCGCTCACCGAGCAGACCCGCGGGCTCGTCGACGCGGATTTCCTGGCCGCCATGCGGGACGGCGCGCTGCTGGTCAACGCCGCACGGGGGCCGGTGGCGCGGACGGAGGCGCTCGTGGCGGAGCTGCGCACGGGGCGGATCTCCGCGGCGCTGGACGTCACCGACCCGGAGCCGCTGCCCGCCGACCACCCCCTGTGGGAGATGCCCAACGTGCTGCTCACGCCGCACGTCGCGGGGTCGGTGCGCGGCCTGCTGCCCCGGGCGTACCGGCTGGTCGGCGACCAGGTGCGGCGTTTCGCGGCGGGTCAGCCGCTCATCAACACGGTGGTCGACGGCTACTGAGCGCTGGCGTCCGGCAGCGCCTGACCGGTGGCCGAGACCAGGCGGGGCAGGTCGTCGCCGCGGACGGCCGGCAGCACGACCTGCTGGCCGTCGTCGAGCCGGGCCACCGCCCGCCCGCGCGGGTCGGTGGCCAGCTCGACCACCCGCTCCCACGGAATCCGCCGCTGCCCGACCAGCGCCCGCACGCGCAGCTCGCGCGCGTCCACGTCGGTGCCCGCCCGCCAGGCCCAGATGCCGACGGCGAGGGGGACGAGAAGCACCGGCACGAGGTACGCCCGGGCGTTGGCCAGCGGCAGGGCGCCGATGAAGGCGATGATCGCCGCGGCCAGGAGGGCCTGGTTGTGCCGGAAGCGGACGGTGGCGGGCTTACTCACCCTCCGATGATCCCACCCCGGACGGTACGGCCGGTGGTCGGCCCGGGCCGTGTCAGCTTTCGTCGGGGTTGACGCCCTGCGCCTGCCACGGCCGGTGTTCGGCGATCCATGCCTCCACGTCCTCCACGAGCCACACCGCTCCTCCCGCGAGGCGATCGAACGGTGCCGGGAAGTCGGGCCGGCTGGTGATCTGCACGATGCGCGCGCGGGAGACGCCAAGGCGCTCCTGTAGTTCGGCGCTGCCGTACAGCCTGCGGACCATGGATCGACGCTATGCAACGCGAGACTGACAGATACGACAGCTGTCATACTTGACACTGCTGGGTGTGGCAGGGCAAGTTCCTTATGGGCCCTGCGGCCGGCGACGGGTCGGGGCTCTCCGGTGAGCGGTCCGGGTACGTGAACGGGGTTCCGTGCCCGGACCTGCCCGGGAGTGGAGGTGGTCATGATCGAACGGGAGCTGTCTCGGGCGGAGTGGGTGCCGGAGGTGGCAAAGAGGATCATCCGGCGACACTGGATCCTCGGTTACTGCGAGCGGTGCGAGGATCGGATCGGCTCGTGTGCGGCGCTGCGGTGGGCACAGGATCGGCTCCGGGCTCTCCGCCTGGCCGGCAACCGGCCGTCCCGTTCTGAGCATTGCCCGGCCGGTCGGTGACGGAGGTCACGGCCCGCGGCGGTGGGTGGCTCGTAACCACCCGCGGTTTCGGGTCGTTGCCCCACATTGGGCACCGGACTCGTCCGGCGTCCCGCACCGCCCCCGTGCCCCCTCACGAAGGCGACCGCCGTGCTCCTCGCCCCGCCCCCACCCGTACCCGTCCGTCGCCGCCCCGCGCCGGAGGCCGCCGCGCTGGCGGTGGTGGCGCTGCTCGTCCTCGCCGGTGTCACCGGCCCGCTTCCGGCCGCGGCCGCGATCGCCCTCGGCGGCGGGGTCGGTGCGACGCTCACCGGCGTACGCCTGTCCCGGCTCGCCGGGCGTCCCGCCACCCGCCCGGCCGTCCTCCTGCTCGACGCCGGCGTCGTGGCCGCCGGGCTGGCCGCCGCCGTCCCCCCGCTGCTGGGGCCGTGGCACCGGATCGCGTCCGCAGCCGGCCCGGCCGTGGTCGCCGCCCTCGCCGTCCCCGGCCTGCGCCGGCTGCCCGGCCGGGTGCGGCGGGCGGCCCGGACCCGGTGGCGCCGGCTCACCGAGGCCGGCGCCCCGGCGGTCGGCCTCGTCCTGGCCGGCTGGCTGCTGCTGCCCCGTTCGATGGTCCCGACGCCGGCCCGGTTGGTCACGGCGGTGCTGCTCGGCGTGCTCGCCATGGCCGGTCTCACCGCGCTGACCGGCGTCCACCGCCGGCCCGGTCCGGCCACCTGCCGGGGCGGCCTCACGCTCACCCTGCTCGGGCTCGTGCTGCTGGCCGTCGTCGCGTCGGCGCCGGAGGCGGGCGCGTGGGCGCTGCTGGCCGTACCACCGTTGGTGCTCGGGATGCTGCTGGTCGCCGCCGGGGTCGAGCGCGCGGTCACGGGCGACCCGCCGCCCGCGCGGTCGGCGCCGGTGTGGCTGCGCGCGGTCGTCCCGGCCGTGGCGCTCCTGCTGGCCGCGGCGCGGCAGCTCGGATCGGGCCAGCCGCCCGACCGCGTCACGATGCTGCTCGTCCTCGCCGCGGTGCCGCCACTCGTGCTCCGCGAGGTGTTCCGCGCCGGCGGCCGGGTCGCGCGCCCCGCCGCCCCGCCGTCGACGCGCCCGCACCGTGTCGAACGCGCGCCCGGCGCGCGGCGTCCACCGGTCGCCGAGCAGCCGCCACCCGGCCCACCGGTCGGCGGGACCGCGTCCAAGGCGCGGCCCGCCGACCGCCGGGCGCTGCTGCGCGCCCTCGGGGCGCTGGCCAACGCGCCGGTGCCGGCCGGGTCGCTGCTGGTGGTGGACCTGCACGCCGCGGGCGCCGCGCCGCCGCTGCGGGACGACGTCGTGGCGGAGGCGGTCCGTCGGGCCCGCGCGCTCCTCGGCCCGCGGGACCTGCTCGCCGCGGCCGGCGGGTCCGGGTTCGCGGTGGCCACCGGCAGCGGGCCGGTGCTGGCGTACGCGCTGGGCACCCGCCTGCTCGCGGCCCTCACCGAGCCCTACCGGCTCGGCGGGGCGGTGCTCCGGGTGCAGGTGAGCATCGGTCTCGCCGAGGTCACCGCGAACGGGCCGGAGGACGTGCTGCGCCAGGCCGACCTGGCCCGGCGGCGGGCCGTGCAGCTCGGCCGGGACCGGGTCGAGTGGTACGACGCGTTCCTGGAGGAGCAGCTCGTCCGGCGGCTCGACCTGGAACGGGAGCTGCCCGGCGCGGTCGCCCGGGGCGAGCTGGACCTCGTCTACCAGCCGGTCGTGGGGCTCGCCGACCGGCTGCCCGTGGGCACCGAGGCGCTGCTGCGGTGGCGCAGCCCCGCGCTCGGCACGGTGCTCCCGCCCGAGCTGCTGCCCGTCGCCGAGGACCTGGGCATCGTCGGCGAGCTGGAGTGGTGGGTGCTCGACCGGGCCTGCCGGCAGCTCGCCGAGTGGTCCGCGGGCGGCCGCGACCTGTGGATGTCGGTCAACCTCACCACCGGGGAACTCACCACGCCGGACTTCGTGCAGCGGACGGCCGCGGTCCTGGCCGCGTACGGGGTGGCGCCCGACCGGCTGGTGGTCGAGGTCGCCGAGCCGCGGGTCGGCGCGGACCTGTCCACGGTGGTCGCCCGGCTGGCCGGGCTGCGCTCGCTCGGTGTGCGCACCGCGCTGGACGACTTCCGCGCCGAGCACGCCTCGCTGGCGCAGCTCCGCCGGCTGCCGATCGACCTGCTCAAGGTCGGCGCCGACCTCGTCGACCCGACCCCGGACGCGCCGCGCCCGCTCATCGACGTGGTGGTGAACGTGGGTGACCGGCTCGGCGTCGAGGTGGTGGTCGAGAACCTGGAGTCACCCGCGCAGGTGGACGGCGCGTTCCGGGCCGGCTGCCGGTACGGGCAGGGCTTCGGCCTCGCCCGGCCCGTCACCGCGGAACGGGTCGAGGCGTACCTCGAGGAGTTCCCGTCGGCGTCGCGCTGAACCGCATGCGCGATGCTGGTCGCCGGTGGACGCCAGATTCGTGGAAAGGCGCGGTGACATCGTGGACCAGCAGACGCTGCACGAGGGTTGGACACTGCGGGCCGTACCCGGCCCGCAGGTGCCGGGGGAGGTGGCCGGCCGGGCGATCCCCGCGACCGTGCCCGGTTGTGTGCACACGGACCTGCTCGACGCCGGGTTGATCCCCGATCCGTACCTGGACGACAACGAGCACGCCGTGGCGTGGATCGGGCGTACGGACTGGGTCTACGAGACCGGCTTCCGGCACGAGCCGGGCGGCGCGGACCGCGTCGACCTGGTCTGCGCCGGCCTCGACACGGTGGCCACGGTCGGCGTCAACGGCGTCGAGGTCGGCCGCACCGAGAACATGCACCGCGGCCACCGCTTCGACGTCCGGTCGGTGTTGCGCCCGGGCGACAACACGCTGACCGTGCGGTTCGACTCCGCCTACCGGTACGCCGAGGCGCAGCGGGACCGGCTCGGCGACCGCCCGAACGCGTATCCGGAGCCGTTCCAGTTCATCCGCAAGATGGCCTGCAACTTCGGCTGGGACTGGGGGCCGACCCTCGTGACGGCCGGCATCTGGCAGCCGATCGGGTTGCACGCCTGGTCGACGGCGCGGTTCGCGACCGTACGCCCGCTGGTGACCCTCGACGGCGCGGACGGCCGGGTGGAGCTTCACGTCGAGGTCGAGCGGGCCGGCGACGAACCGCTCACGGTGCGGGCTGCGGTGGCCGGCGTGAGCGCCGAGGCGACGATCCCGGCGGGGGAGCGAGGCGCCGTGCTCCTCCTCTCGGTCCCGACGCCGGCGCGCTGGTGGCCGCGCGGGCACGGCGAGCCGACCCGGCACCCGCTGGAGGTGACCCTGTCCGCCGCGGACGGCCGGACCCTGGACACCTGGTCCCGGCGGATCGGCTTCCGCTCGGTACGCCTCGACACCGCGCCGGACGCGCACGGCTCGGCGTTCACCCTGCACGTCAACGACGTCCCGGTCTTCGTCCGCGGGGTCAACTGGATCCCGGACGACGCGTTCCCGACCCGGATCACCCGGGGCCGGCTCGCCGAGCGGCTGAGCCAGGCCGCCGAGGCCAACGTCAACCTGCTGCGGGTCTGGGGCGGCGGCCGGTACGAGTCGGACGACTTCTACGACCTCGCCGACGAGCGGGGCTTCCTGGTGCAGCAGGACTTCCTCTTCGCCTGCGCCGCGTACCCGGAGGAGGAGCCGTTCCGCACCGAGGTCGAGGCCGAGGCGCGCGAGCAGGTGACCCGGCTCGCCGCCCACCCGTCGCTGGTGCTCTGGACCGGCAACAACGAGAACATCTGGGGCTGGCACGACTGGGACTGGCAGGAGCCGCTCGCGGGGCGCACCTGGGGCCGCGGCTACTACCTCGACCTGCTGCCCCGGGTCGTGGCCGAGCTGGACCCGACCCGGCCGTACTGGCCGGGCAGCCCCTGGTCGGGCAGCGAGGACGTGCACCCGAACGACCCGGCGCACGGCACCACCCACATCTGGGACGTCTGGAACACCGACGACTACACGAAGTACCGCGAGTACACGCCACGGTTCGTGGCCGAGTTCGGCTACCAGGCGCCGCCGGCGTACGCCACGCTGCGCCGGGCCCTCTCCGACGAGCCGCTCGCCTCCGACTCGCCCGGCATGGCGCACCACCAGAAGGCGGCCGGCGGTGACGCCAAGCTCCAGCGGGGCCTCGACGCGCACCTGCCGGCGCCGCGCGACTTCGACGACTGGCACTGGTTGACCCAGCTCGACCAGGCCCGCGCCATCCAGCTCGGCGTCGAGCACTTCCGTTCGCTCCGGCCGGTCTGCATGGGCGCCATCGTCTGGCAGCTCAACGACTGCTGGCCGGTCACCTCCTGGTCGGCCGTGGACGGGGACGGCCGGCGCAAGCCGCTCTGGTACGCGCTGCGCCGGGCGTACGCCGACCGCCTGCTCACCGTGCAGCCGCGCGACGGCGGCCTGGCCGTGGTGGCGGTGAACGACGGCGGCACCCCGTGGCGCGGCACCGTCTCGGTGACCCGGCTGACCGTGGCCGGCGAGCCACGGGCGAAGGCCGAGCTGGAGCTGGACGTGCCCGCGTACGGCTCGGTGACGCTGGCGCTGCCGGCGGAGCTGGCGCGGCCGGACGAAGCGCGGCGCGAACTGCTGGTCGCGGAGGCCGGCGACACCGCCGAGCGCGCACTGTGGTTCTTCGCCGAGGACAAGGACGTCGACTGGCCGGCGGCGCGGTTCGACGCGGCGGTCGAGCCCGTCGACGGTGGCCAGCGGGTACGGGTGACGGCCGGTACGGTGCTGCGCGACCTCACCCTCTTCCCGGACCGCCTCGACCCGGCGGCCACCGTGGACGAGGCGCTGGTCACGCTCCTGCCCGGAGAGTCGGCCACGTTCACCGTGCGGTCTGCGCGCCCGCTCGACCGGGCGGCGCTGACCGCCCGTCCGGTGCTGCGCTGCGTCAACGACATGTGAGCAGCGGCGTTGCGGGGAAAGACGACGATCCGGCGGGGGCGCCTCCCCGCCGGATCGTCCGGTCGGCCGTTCCGTGGCCGGGTGTCAGGCCCGGGCCGCGGCGAGCACCTGGCCGACCAGTTCCCCCGAGGTGCCCGAGCGCTCGTACTCGGGGCGGTGCAGGGTGCCGCCCATGAGCGGGCGGGGGTTCCGGTGCACCGCCGGGCTGTCCGACGTCACCAGCGCCGCGAAGTGGAACTCGGTGGCGCCGGTGGCCTCGATGATGCGGGTGATGTTGCGCGGGGTGATGCCGCCGCCGGGCATGACGATGATGCGGTCACCGGCCCGGCGGACCAGCTCGGCGATGAGCGGTGCCCCCTCCAGCACGCTCACCTCCTGGCCCGAGGTGAGCACCCGGTCGACGCCCAGCTCGACGAGCTGTTCCAACGCCTCGAACGGGTCCCGCACCATGTCGAAGGCGCGGTGGAAGGTGACGCTCGCGTCGCCCGCCGCCTCGATCAGCTTGCGGGTCGTGGGGACGTCGACGTCCCCCTCGGCGGTCAGCGCGCCGATCACCACGCCGTGCGCCCCGGCCGCCACGGCGGCCCGCACGTCGACCACCATGGCCTCGATCTCGGCGGGTGAGTAGATGAAGTCGCCGGCGCGGGGCCGGACGATGACGTGCACCCGGATCCGGTCCACGCTGCGCAGGGCGGTCTCGATGGTGCCGATGCTCGGGGTGAGCCCGCCGTCGAAGAGCGCGGAGCACAGCTCCACCCGATCGGCGCCGGCCGCCTCGGCGGCGATCGCCCCCTCGACGCTGTCGATGCAGATCTCGAATGTCGTCATCTGTCTTCCTTCTCCGTGCGGGGCGATCCCGCGGTCCAATCGATGGCGGCGGTGATCTCGCCCACCGGCTTCCCGCCGCCGAGCACCGGCACGCGGCGCAGCTCCCGGGCGCCGTCGACCGGCACCCCGGCCGCCGCCAGGGCGGCGAGCGCGATCGCGGTGGTGGCCCGGGGGCTGCCGTCGACCACCTTCACGGCGACCGCGTGGCCGTCGGGCGTGGCCACCCCGAGGACGCCCTCGGCGCCGCCCTTGGCGAGCACACCGGGCAGTGCCCGCATGAGGTCGGTGTTCGGGTGGCCGTGCCACCCGCCGACGTACTCCGGGTGGCGGCGCATCGCCTCGGCCACCCGCGCCTCGTCGCTGTCCGGCTTCGCGGTGGCCAGGGCCTGGAACGTGCGGGCCAGGCCGGTCAGCGGCAGACCGAACAGCGGCGCGCCGCAGCCGTCCACGGCGACGGCGCTGACCGGCGCGCCGGCCAGCCGCTCGACGGCGGCGGCGACCTCCTGCTGCACGGGGTGTGCCCGGTCCAGGTAGTCGTCGGTCGACCAGCCGCGGGCCGCGGCGGCCAGCAGCATGGCGGCGTGCTTGCCCGAGCAGTTCATCCGGATCCGGGACCGCTGCTCGCCGGCGCGGATCAGCCGCTCCCGCGTCGGCTCGTCCTCGGGCCAGTCGACGGGGCAGCCGAGTGCCTCCTCGGCAAGCCCCGCGGTGGCGAGCAGCTCGCGTACCACGGCGACGTGGCGGTCGTCGCCGGTGTGGCTGCCCGCGGCGATGGCCAACGCCGGCCCGGTGAGCGCGCCGGCGGCCGGCGAACCGGGCCCGGCGGCCGTCACGACGGCGAGGCACGCGAGCGCCTGCACCGGCTTGAGGGTGGAGCGGGGCAACACCGGCTCGTCGGGCACGCCCGCGCTCAGCGCGACCGCGCCGGACGGGTCGAGCACGACGGCGCTGCCGACGTGGCGGCTCTCCACGAAGCCGTTGCGGACCACCCGGGCCAGTTCGGCGTACGGGGCGATGGTCATCGGGCGGTACCCCCTCGGGTGAGCGGCGGCGCGTCGGTTCCCGGCGCGGCGCTGCGGCCGCGGGTGGTGAGCCGGCCGTTGCGGGCCTGCAGGACGCGGGCGACCTTCGACAGCGAGGCGTTGACCGCCAGGTAGACCAGCGCCACCACGAGGAAGGTCTGGATGAGCAGGTTGGTGTACGACGCGAGCACCTGGCCGCTGTAGAGCAACTCGGTGTAGCTCACCACGAAGCCGAGCGACGTGTCCTTGAGCAGACCCACCAGTTGGCTCACCAGCGACGGGGTGAGCCGCAGGAGGGCCTGCGGCAGCACCACGAGCCGCATGACCTGTCCCCGGCGCAACCCGATGGCCAGGCCCGCCTCGGTCTGGCCGCGGTCCAGCGCCTTGATGCCGGCGCGGAAGATCTCGGCGAACGCCGCCGAGTTGGACACCACGAGCGGCGCCACGAGCTTCCAGAACAGCGGGAAGTTGAGCCCGTACTTCGGCAGCGCGAACAGCGTCACGTAGACCAGCAGCAGCGCCGGCACGGTCCGGAAGATCTCCACGTACGCGCCGGCCAACCAGCGCAGCGGTCGGTGCGCCGACAGCCGGCCGAGCGCGAGCAGCAGCCCGAGCGCGGCGCTGAGCACGGCGGTCGCCGCGGCCGCGAGCAGGGTGGCCTTGAGCGCGTCGAGCAGGTAGCGCCAGATCGGCCAGGTGGTGAAGGGCTGCCACCGCTCGGCGGCGAGTTCGCCGTGGCTCGCGAACTGGTGGACCGCCCAGGCGAGCCCGCCCACGAGCGCGAGCGCGCCGACCGCGGTGGCGATCCGGATCCGGCGCTGGGCCCGGGGGCCGGGCACGTCGAAGAGGATCTGCTGGTTGGGGCTCATCGGACGATCGCCAACCTTCGCTCCAGCAGGCCGGTGAGCCGGCCGATCACCAGCGCCAGCAGCATGTACGCGAGACCCGCGCCGGTGAAGACGGCGATCGGCTGGGCCTCGACGAGGTTCACGTTGTTGGCGGCCTGGGTCAGCTCGACCACGCCGACCGCGGCGGCCAGCGAGGTGTTCATGAGCAGCGCGATGATGATGTTGCCCATCGGCTGGATCACCGCGCGCAGCCCCTGCGGCAGGATGACGTACCGCAGGGACTGGCTGAAGGTGAGCCCGATGGCGCGGGCCGCCTCGGCCTGTCCGACGCCGACCGTGTTGATGCCGGCGCGGATGGCCTCGGCGAGGTACGCCCCCTCGTACGCGGCGATCACGATGGCCGCCGAGGTGAACAGCGGGAACGTGATGCCGATCGTGGGCAGGGCGAAGACGAAGAGCACCAGCAGGGCCAGCAGCGGCAGGTTCTGCAGCACCTCGACGTAGACGGTGCCGACGCCGCGCAGCAGCGGCACCGGGCAGACCCGCAGTGTCGCCACGACGACGCCGAGCAGCAGCGCGCCGATGGTGGTCACGACGGTCAGCTGGACCGTCGTGACCAGCCCGTGGCCGAGTTCGTCGAGGTGACCGGTGAGGGCGTCCATGTCGGGGTGACGATCCTCAGGAGCCCTCGACGGAACCGATCGCCGGCGGGGTGGGCGTGCCGCCCTCCACCACCGAGCCGAGGGTGCTCTGCCACACCTTCGCCCAGGTGCCGTCGGCCTGGATCTTCCGCAGCCAGTTGTTGACGAACTCCTTGAACTGCGCGTCCTCCCGGTTGAGGCCGATGCCGTACGCCTCGGTGGTGAACGGCTCGCCGACCACCTTCATCCCCGGGTTCGACTTGGCGTTCGAGGCGAGGAGGGTGAAGTCCTGCACGTACGCGTCGCCGCGCTTCTGGAGCAACGCCTGGACGGCCTGCGGGTCGGTGGCGAAGGCGACCTGCTTGGAGCCGGGGGCGGCGCTCGGCAGGGCGGTGACGGCCGGGGTGTTGGCGCCCACGATGACGGTCTTGCCGGCCAGGTCCTTGACGCTCTTGATGCTCGTCTCGTCCTTGCGCACCGCCACCGCGAGGCCGGAGGTCAGGTACGGCCCGGCGAAGTTGACCTGGGTGGCCCGCTGCGGGGTGATCGTGTAGGTCTGGAAGACCGCGTCGACCTCCTTGGCCTGGAGCATCGCCTCCCGGGTCTGGGTGCCGATGGTCACGGTCTTCACCTCGGGCTTGCCGATGATGTACTTGGCCAGCAGCTTGGCCATGTCGGCGTCGAAGCCCTCGATCTCGCCGGTCGTGGGGTTCTGCTGGGACAGCAGCGGCGCGTCCAGCGACCCGCCGACGCTCAGGTAGCCGCGCTTGCGGATGGCGTCCATGGTGGAGCCGGCCGGGATGTCGGCGTCGGACGCCACCGGCGCGGCGTCGAACACGGACTGGTCCACCTTCTGGCCGCCGGGCTTGCCGGGCAGGGCCGGGGCGGAGCCGCCGTCGCCGCACCCGGCGGCAGCGAGCGCGACCGTGACGGCTGTGGCGGCGATCGTCAGCGCACGGCGGCGCGTGACGTTCGTGGAGAGGATCGACATGCCACCCTCCTTCGGGGGTCAGTGTTGGAGGATCTTGGAGAGGAAGTCGCGCGCCCGGTCGGTGCGGGGCGCGGCGAAGAACTCGTCGGGGGTGCCGGTCTCGAGGATCCGGCCGTCGTCCATGAAGACGACCCGGTCGGCGGCGCGGCGGGCGAAGCCCATCTCGTGCGTCACCACGATCATGGTCATCCCCTCGGCGGCCAGGGAGACCATGACGTCCAGCACCTCGTTGACCATCTCCGGGTCGAGGGCCGAGGTCGGCTCGTCGAAGAGGAGCACCTTGGGCCGCATGGCCAGCGCGCGGGCGATGGCCGCGCGCTGCTGCTGCCCGCCGGAGAGCTGGGCGGGGTAGCGGTCCGCCTTGTCGGCGATGCCCACCCGGTCGAGCAGGGCCATTGCCTCCTCGCGGGCCGCGGCCTTCGACACGCGCCGCACCCGGAGGGGGCCGAGCGTGACGTTGTCGAGCACCGTCCGGTGGCCGAACAGGTTGAACGACTGGAAGACCATGCCCACGTCGGCGCGCAGTCGGGCGAGCTTGCGACCCTCGGCGGGCAGCGGCTCGCCGTCGATCTCGATGCTGCCGGCGCCCGCGACCTCGAGCCGGTTGAGGCAGCGGCAGAGCGTCGACTTGCCGGAGCCGGACGGCCCCACCACGACCACCACCTCGCCGGCGGCCACCGTGAGGTCGACGTCCTTGAGCACGTGCAGCGGGCCGAACCACTTCTGCAGGCCGCGGACGGCCACCATCGGCCGGTCGGGACGGGTGGGCCCGGTCCGGCCCGCGAGGTCGGTTGCCGCCGTCGGTGCCACAGCTCGCCTACTTCCTACGACGCTCGAACTAAGTTTCCGTTCACTTCGAATCAACGTCGCCATCTAAAGCGACACGCCAAAGCAAGTCAACCGCTTGCTGGAACGAAGTTCGGGGTGTTAAGAACCTCGGGTGACGATCGGTGACGCCCCACGTGAGGGCCTGCGCGGCGGCGCCCCCCGTGACCTGCTCCGGCTGGTGGCCAGCGGCGCCGCGGCCAGCCGCGCCGATCTCGCCCGGCTGTCCGGGCTCTCACCGTCCACCGTGTCCCTGCGCGTCGAGGCGCTGATCAGCGAGGGGCTGCTCCAGGAGACCGGCGACGGGAAGTCCCGGGGCGGCCGGCGCCCCAGACGACTCGCGCTGCCCACCGGCGGCGCCCTGGTCGGCGCCATCGACCTGGGCGCGCACCACGCCCGCCTCGGCACGCTCGACCTCTCCGGGCGGGTGGTCGAGGTGCGGTCCCGTCCGGTACGCATCGAGGACGGGCCGGAGGCCGTGCTCGGCGCGCTCCTCGACGAGGTAGCCGCGCTGGCGCCCGCGACCGCGCCGGTGCCCGCCCAGCGGGGCGACGGCACGGCGGCCGACGCGCTGCGCGGCATCGGCATCGGCATCCCCGGTCCCGTGCAGTTCGACACCGGCCGGATCGTCAGCCCGTCACGGATGCCCGGGTGGAACGGCTTCGACGTGCGCGCCTTCTGCGCCGAGCGGATCGACGTGCCGGTCGTCGTCGACAACGACGCCAACCTCATGGCGCTCGGCGAGCACCGGGCCGCCCACCCCGACCTCGACCACGCCGTCTACGTGAAGGCCGGCACCGGCATCGGCGCCGGGGTCATCTCCGGCGGGCGGCTGCACCGGGGCGCCCAGGGCTCCGCCGGGGACATCAGCCACTGCCGCGTGATGGCCGATCCGGAGCCCCTGTGCAGCTGCGGGAACACCGGCTGCCTGGAGGCGGTGGCCAGCGGCGCGGCCCTGGTCGCCGCGCTGCGCGAGCAGGGCGTGCCGGTCGAGGACCTCACCGGCGTCATGCGGCTCATCGAGGACGGCGACCGGCACGCCACGGCGCTCGCCCGCCGGGCCGGCCGGTCGATCGGAGAGATCCTGGCCGTCGTGGTCAACTTCTTCAATCCGCAGGTCGTGGCGATCGGCGGGCGGCTCGCCGACTGCGAACCGCTGCTGGCCAGCATGCGGGCCACGCTCTACGAGCGGTGCCTGCCGCTCGCCACGCAGGCGCTGCTCATCGAGCGGGTCGTGGCCGGCCCGGACGTCGGCATCATGGGCGCGGCCCAGCTCGTCATCGACCGGATCGTCGACCCCGCCTGACCGGGCGTGGGCGACGGACCGGGTCGCGGCCGGATCCGGGCCCGACGCGGGGTTGTCGCGCCGGGACCCGGAGCGTCGGTCACTCGGGGACGCGGCGGTAGGCGCCGTCGCTGGCCGAGGTCGCCATCGAGGCGTACGCCCGCAGCGCCGCGGAGACCGGCCGCTGCCGGTCGGCCGGGGTGTACGGCCGGTCCCGCTTCTCCTCGGCGACCCGGCGGGCCTGGAGCACGTCCTCGGGCACGTTCAGCTCGATCGACCGGGCCGGGATGTCGATGACGACCTCGTCGCCCTCCCGCACCAGCGCGATGAGGCCCCCGGAGGCGGCCTCGGGCGAGACGTGCCCGATGGACAGGCCCGACGTGCCGCCGGAGAACCGCCCGTCGGTCAGCAGCGCGCACGCGCGGCCCAACCCGCGGCCCTTGAGGAACGAGGTCGGGTAGAGCATCTCCTGCATGCCGGGGCCGCCCTTCGGCCCCTCGTACCGGATCACCACCACGTCGCCGGCCACGATGCGCTTGTTGAGGATGGCCTCGACGGCGTCGTCCTGCGACTCGAACACCTTCGCCGGGCCGCGGAAGGTCAGGCACTCCTCGGGCACACCGGCCGTCTTCACGACGCAGCCGTCGGGCGCGAGGTTGCCGTGCAGGATCGCCAGCCCGCCGTCGGCGCTGTAGGCGTGTTCCCGGTCCCGGATGCAGCCGCCGGCCGCGTCGGTGTCCAGCGACGACCAGCGGTTGGTGGTCGAGAACGGCTCGGTGGTGCGCACCCCGCCCGGCGCGGCGTGGAACAGCTCGACGGCCTCCGGCACCGCGGCGCCGCCGCGGACATCCCAGTCGGCGAGCCACCGGTCGAGGGAGGGGGAGTGCACGGCGTGCACGTCCCGGTGGAGCAGCCCGGCGCGGTCCAGCTCGCCGAGGATGGCCGGGATGCCGCCGGCCCGGTGCACGTCCTCCATGTGGTACTGCGGCGAGTTCGGCGCGACCTTCGCGAGGCACGGCACCCGGCGGGAGATCGCGTCGATGTCGGCCACGCCGAAGTCGAGCTCGGCCTCGCGGGCGGCGGCCAGCAGGTGCAGCACCGTGTTCGTGGAGCCGCCCATGGCCACGTCGAGGGCGACCGCGTTCTCGAAGGCCGGCCGGGACGCGATCGCGCGCGGCAGCACCGAGGCGTCGTCCTGCTCGTACCACCGCTTGGCGATCTCCACGACGGTGCGCCCCGCCTCGACGAAGAGCGACCGGCGCGCGGCGTGCGTGGCCAGCGTCGAGCCGTTGCCGGGCAGCGCGAGCCCGATGGCCTCGGTGAGGCAGTTCATCGAGTTGGCGGTGAACATGCCGGAGCACGAGCCGCAGGTCGGGCAGGCGGAGCGTTCGATGGCGCCCAGCTGGTCGTCGGTGACCGCCTCGTTGGACGAGGCGATCATCGCGTCGATCAGGTCGATCTTGCTGTGCACGATGCCCTCGATGGCCACCGTCTTGCCGGCCTCCATCGGGCCGCCGGAGACGAAGACCGTGGGGATGTTGAGCCGGAGCGCGGCGAGCAGCATGCCCGGCGTGATCTTGTCGCAGTTCGAGATGCACACGAGGGCGTCCGCGCAGTGCGCGTTGACCATGTACTCCACGGCGTCGGCGATCAGCTCCCGGCTGGGCAGGGAGTAGAGCATGCCGCCGTGCCCCATGGCGATGCCGTCGTCGACCGCGATGGTGTTGAACTCCCGCCCCACCCCGCCGGCCTCGGCGACCGCGTCGGCGACCAGGCCGCCGAGGTCCTTGAGGTGGACGTGGCCCGGTACGAACTGGGTGAAACTGTTGGCGATGGCGACGATCGGCTTGCCGAAGTCGTCGTCGGTCATCCCGGTGGCCCGCCAGAGGGCCCGGGCACCGGCCATCGTCCGACCGTGCGTGGAGGTCTTCGACCGCAGCTCAGGCATACGTACCAGTCTGGCACTGCGGCGGGGCAGGGCGGCCGGGCGCGGGCACCGTGTCCCAACAGATGCACACCCGGGCCCCCACGGCGAGGGCTCATCCGGCAGAGTTGAGACGTGAATCTCCCCCCGGGTCCGGCCGCCGCCGCGGCGCTGAGCTGGCTCGTCGCCGCCTCGGCCACCGCGCTGCTCGCGGCCGGCGCCCGGCGGCGGTCCGGCGCGCAGCGGCAGGCGCTCGTGCTGGTCGCGGTGGCCGCGGGCGTCGCCCTGGTCACCCTGCTGGCCGGGCTCGGCGCCGCGCTCGACTCCGCCCCACACTGGGCGCACGAGCAGGAGCGGCGCACGGGCTGGGCGACGCTGGTCTCGACCGGTGTGACGGCGAGCGGGCTGGTCTTCCTCGCCGGGCTGCTGCGCCTGCCCGGGGTGGTGGCCTCCGCGGCGGCCGCCGTGCGGCTCGTCCTCGACGGCCTGATCATGGCGGCGGCCATCTGGTTCGTCGGCTGGGTGCTCGTCGCCGAGCCGACGCGCCTGCTCGGCGACGCCACGCCCATGGCCTGCCTGCCCATCCTGCTCGCCACGGTCGCCACGGCCCTGACCCTCGGGCTCGCGCCGATCGCCGTCTGCCGGGCCGCCGCCCCGCGCGGTGGGCTGGCCGTCCTCGCCACCGGGATCACGGCGGTGACCTGCGGCGGGCTCGTCTCCGCGGGCGGGCTCTGCCAGGCCGGGCCGGCCGTCGTCATGATCGGGGCCGGGGTGCTCGCGGCCGGCCTGCTCGCCGCCGCTCTCGCGGTGCTCCGGGTCGGCCCGCCGCGCCCGGTCGAGCCGGCCCTGATCGACCGGGACCCGGACTACACGATCCTCGCCGTGGTGGCCATGACCGTCGCGGGGATGTGCCACCTGTTGGAGGGTGGCCGGTTCACGGCGCTGAGCCTCCTCGCGAGCGCCGTCGAAGGCTTCGCCCTCGTGGCCCGCCAGTACCTGACGCTGCGGGACATGCGCGGCTACGCCGGCCGGCTGGCGGAGCGCGAGGCGCACTTCCGCGAGCTGGCGCACACCGACGCGCTGACCGGGCTCGCCAACCGGCGCGGGTTGATGCGGGCCCTGCACCGCTGCGTCGAGTCGGGCACCGCGTGCGTGCTGCTCGGCCTCGACCTCGACGGCTTCAAGAACGTCAACGACATGCGCGGGCACGACGTGGGCGACGCGGTGCTGGCCGAGGTGGGCCGGCGGCTGCGCGCCACCCTCCGGCCGGAGGACGTGGCGGCCCGGCTCGGCGGTGACGAGTTCGCGGTGCTCATGCCCGGCAGCCCCGCCGAGGCCGACCGGATGGCCGAGCGGCTGCTCGGGGTGCTCGGCCAGGCGTACGACCAGGTGGACGGGCCGGTCTTCCTCTCGGTGAGCATCGGGGTGGCCGGCTGCGGCGGGGTGCCCGAGGTCGAGCTGCTGCTGCGCCACGCCGACCTCGCGCTCCGCTACGCCAAGCAGCGGGGCAAGAACCGGATCGAACGCTACGACGCCGCGTACGACCAGCTGCTGCGCCGGCGGACGACGCTGGAGCACGAGCTACGTGGGGCCATCGAGCGCGACGAGCTGCGGCTGGCGTTCCAACCGGTGGCCTCCCTGCCCTCGGTGCGCCCGGTGGGCGCCGAGGCGCTGCTCCGTTGGCACCACCCCGAGCTGGGCAACGTCCGTCCGGACGAGTTCATCCCCCTCGCCGAGGAGTGCGGGATGATCGCCAAGCTGGGCGCCTGGGTGCTCAACCAGGCCTGTCACCAGCTCTCCCGGTGGCTCGCCGAGGGGCACGACGTCTGGGTCTCGGTGAACGTGTCGCCCCGCGAGCTGCACGCCCCCGAGTACGTCGTGCTGGTCACCGAGGCGCTGCGCGCCCACCACGTCCCGCCGCAGCGGCTGGTGCTGGAGGTGACCGAGCACGCCGTGGCCACCGACCTCGACGAGCTGATCCGCCGGCTGGTCGCGCTGCGGCAGACCGGTGTGCGGATCGCCCTCGACGACTTCGGCGCGGGCTACTCCTCGCTCGGGCAGCTCCGCCGGCTCCCGATCGACATCCTGAAGATCGACCACAGCCTCGTCGCCGAGCACGAGCCCGTCCGTCCCGTGGACCGGGACGGGCCGGCCTTCGCGCCGATGGTCGACATCGTGATGCGCCTGGGCCACCAGCTCGGGCTGGAGGTCATCGCCGAGGGCGTCACCACCCCCACCGAGCTGGCCGCGGTGGTCGCCGCCGGTTGCCGGTTCGGGCAGGGCGCGGCGTTCGGCTGGGGCGTGCCGGCGGAGCACCTGGAGGCGATGCTGGAGGCGGCCACCTCGCCCGGCGCGCGGCCCGCGGGCACGTCGCCCGGCACCCCGTCCACGGGCCCCGGCGTCCGGCCCACGGCCGCCGGTCTCCGGCCGACCGCGCTGCCCGTCCCGCGCCGCCAGCAGCCCGGGTCCGGGCAGCTCAGTCCCGGTGCCGAGGGCGCGTCGCGCGGTGACGCGCCGATCCCCGTCAACCAACATGTGGGATCAGTTGACTCATCGCGTGAGATGCGTCAGGCTTGAGCCCATGTCGTCGTACCGGTCGCTGCGAGTACTTATCTGAGCGCACTCTCCTCCGTCGAGAGTGCGCTGGCCCCGTGCATCTGCACGTGGGCCGTTTTTATTGCCGTCGGAACCCGAACGGGGCGGGCCCCGCCCGATCCCCACCGCACCAGCTGCCGCACCCACTCCAGCCGAAGGCCTGAACCGCCATGACGAGACCCACGCCAGAGACACTCGCCCACTCCGCCCGGCGGGCCCGCGCGGCCACCGCGCCCGCGCCCGACGCCGAGGCCGCCGCCCGGGTCACCGCCACACCGGCCGCCCCGGCCGTACGGTCGCCCGCCCCGGCCCAGGTCTCCGGGGCCGGCTCGCTCGTGCGGTCCCTCGAAGCGCTCGGCGTCGACGTGGTGTTCGGCATCCCGGGCGGGGCGATCCTGCCGGCGTACGACCCGCTCTACGACTCCACCGTCCGGCACATCCTGGTCCGGCACGAGCAGGGCGCCGGGCACGCGGCCACCGGTTACGCGCAGGCCACGGGCCGGGTCGGCGTCTGCATGGCCACCTCCGGCCCGGGCGCCACGAACCTCGTGACCCCGATCGCCGACGCGTACATGGACTCGGTGCCGGTGGTCGCCATCACCGGCCAGGTGGCCCGGCCCGCCATCGGCACGGACGCCTTCCAGGAGGCGGACATCCAGGGCATCACGCTGCCGATCACCAAGCACAACTTCCTCGTGCAGAGCGCCGACGAGATCCCGCAGGTGCTGGCCGAGGCGTTCCACCTGGCGAGCACGGGTCGCCCCGGCCCGGTGCTGGTGGACATCCCCAAGGACGTGCTCCAGGCGGCGACCACGTTCACCTGGCCGCCCACCCTCGACCTGCCCGGCTACCGCCCCACCCTGCACCCGCACGGCAAGCAGATCCGCGAGGCGGCCCGGCTCATGAGCAGCTCCCGCCGCCCCGTGCTGTACGTCGGCGGCGGGGTGCTCAAGGCCGGCGCCACCGACGGGCTGCGGCGGCTCGCCGAGCTGACCAACATCCCGGTGGTCACCACGCTCATGGCGCTCGGCGCGTTCCCGGACTCGCACCCGCAGCATCTGGGCATGCCGGGCATGCACGGCACGGTCGCCGCGGTGTACGGCCTGCAGAAGGCGGACCTCATCGTGGCGCTGGGCGCGCGCTTCGACGACCGGGTCACGGGCCGGCTGGAGTCCTTCGCGCCGGACGCCGCTGTCGTGCACGCCGACATCGACCCCGCGGAGATCGGCAAGAACCGGCACGCGGACGTGCCGATCGTCGGGGACGCCCGGCACGTCATCGACGAGCTGATCGCCGCCGTCGAGGTCGAGCGGGCGGCCGGCCGCACCGCGGACCTCGCCGACTGGTGGACGCAGCTCGACGACCTGCGCAAGCGCTACCCGCTGGGGTACGAGGAGCCGGCCGACGGCACCCTCTCTCCCCAGTACGTGATCAAGCGGCTGGGGGAGATCGCCGGCCGGGACGCGGTCTACGTGGCGGGCGTCGGCCAGCACCAGATGTGGGCCTCGCAGTTCATCTCGTACGAGAAGCCGTACACCTGGCTGAACTCGGGCGGGCTCGGCACGATGGGCTACGCCGTGCCCGCCGCGATGGGCGCCAAGGTCGGCAAGCCGGACACGGTGGTCTGGGGGATCGACGGTGACGGCTGCTTCCAGATGACCAACCAGGAGCTGGCGACCTGTGCCCTGGAGGGCATCCCCGTCAAGATCGCCGTGATCAACAACGGCAACCTCGGCATGGTGCGGCAGTGGCAGACGCTGTTCTACGGCGAGCGCTACTCCAACACGGACCTCGGCACCCACAAGCACCGGATCCCGGACTTCGTGAAGCTCGCCGAGGCGCTCGGTTGCGTCGGCCTGCGCTGCGAGAACGCCGCGGACGTCGACAAGACCATCGCCGCCGCCATGGAGATCAACGACGCCCCGGTGGTCATCGACTTCGTGGTCGGCAAGGACGCCATGGTGTGGCCGATGGTCGCCGCCGGCACCAGCAACGACGAGATCATGTTCGCCCGCGGCGTCCGCCCGGTCTTCGACGAGGATGAGATCTGATGACGATGCACACTCTTTCGGTGCTCGTGGAGAACAAGCCGGGTGTCCTGGCGCGCGTCTCCGGGCTGTTCTCCCGCCGCGGGTTCAACATCGACAGTCTCGCCGTCGGCGAGACCGAGAACCCGGACGTCTCGCGGATCACCATCGTCGTCAACGCCGAGTCGTCCCCGCTGGAGCAGGTCACCAAGCAGCTCAACAAGCTGGTCAACGTGATCAAGATCGTCGAGCTGGACCCGCAGGTCTCGGTGGCCCGGGAGCTGCTGCTCGTCAAGGTCCGCGCCGACCGGTCGGCCCGCGGCCAGGTGCTCGACACGGTGAACCTGTTCCGGGCCCGGGTGGTCGACGTGGCACCGGACACGCTGACCATCGAGGCCACCGGCACGCCGGACAAGCTGGACGCGCTGCTGCGCGACCTCGAACCCTTCGGCATCAAGGAGATGGTCCAGTCCGGACTGGTGGCGATCGGGCGCGGCTCGCGGTCGATCACCGCCGGTCCGGCCCTGCGGGCCGCCTGAAGCCACCTGCGGGCCGGCATGGGGGCCGGCCGCGCGGGCCCCGCCTGACCCAACCGCACAACCACGACGGGCCACCCGGGCCGCCGTACTGGAAAGGGAAGTTCATGACCGTTGAGGTGTACTACGACGACGACGCCGACCTGGGCATCATCCAGGGCCGGAAGGTCGCCGTCATCGGTTACGGCAGCCAGGGCCACGCCCACGCGCTGTCGCTGCGCGACTCGGGTGTCGACGTGGTCATCGGCCTGCCGGTGGGCTCGAAGAGCCGGCCGAAGGCCGAGGAGCAGGGGCTGCGGGTGGTCACCCCCGCCGAGGCGGCGGCCGAGGCCGACGTGATCATGCTGCTCGCGCCGGACACCGTCCAGCGCACGCTCTACACCGAGGCCATCGCGCCGAACCTGGCCCCGGGCAAGGCCATCTTCTTCGGCCACGGCTTCAACATCCGCTACGACCTCATCAAGCCGCCCGCCGACGTCGACGTGGCGATGGTCGCGCCGAAGGGCCCGGGCCACCTGGTCCGCCGGCAGTACGTCGACGGCAAGGGCGTGCCGTGCCTCGTCGCCGTCGAGCAGGACGCCTCGGGCAACGCGTTCGCGCTGGCCCTCTCGTACGCCAAGGGCATCGGCGGCACCCGGGCCGGCGCCATCCGGACCACGTTCACCGAGGAGACCGAGACCGACCTGTTCGGCGAGCAGGCGGTGCTCTGCGGCGGCGCGACCGCGCTGGTGCAGACCGGGTTCGAGGTGCTCACGGAGGCCGGCTACGCGCCGGAGATCGCCTACTTCGAGTGCCTGCACGAGCTGAAGCTCATCGTCGACCTCATGTACGAGGGCGGCATCGCCCGGATGCGCTACAGCGTCTCCGACACGGCCGAGTACGGCGACTACTCCCGTGGCCCGCGCGTCGTCGACGCCCGGGTGAAGGAGGAGATGCGCAAGATCCTCAGCGAGATCCAGTCCGGCGAGTTCGCCCGCGAGTGGATCGCCGAGGACGACGCGGGGCGGCCGAACTTCGCGAAGTGGCGCGCCGAGGGCGCGGCACACCCGATCGAGGAGACCGGCCGGAAGCTGCGCGGGATGATGAGCTGGGTCGACCGCCCGATCACCGAGACCGCCTGAGGCACTCGCAGGGCCGCCCGCACGCGTGGGCGGCCCGCCCGACGGCCCCGACCCGACGCTCTCCCCGGCGCCGGGTCGGGGCCGTCGGCCGCGCGGGCCCCGTTCTTCTTTCACCTGGTGGGACGCGTGACGAACGCCGCTGCCGCGGCACGGCCCGCCCGTCGGAGACGTGAGCGCCGGATGAACGGGGGATGGATGCCGTCCGACCCGCCGTGTGAGGGCGCTCACCCCGCGGTCCGGGACACGCCCGCCACCTCGACCCCTACGATCGCGGTAGGTGCTGAGTCGGCACCTGACGGCCATGATCCGGTTCGGCGCAGGGCGCAGTGCGGCGTCCGACAAGCCCCGGCCGACCGCATTCGACTACAGCTACGAGGACCGATGAATCCTGTCGTACTGATCGCCGAAGAACTCGCTCCCGCCGCCATCGAGGTGCTCGCGCACGACTTCGACGTCCGCCACGTCGACGGCACCGACCGCCCCGCACTGCTCTCCGCGCTCGCCGAGGCCGACGCCGTCATCGTCCGCAGCGCCACCCAGATCGACGCCGAGGCGGTCGCCGCCGCGCCCCGGCTTAAGGTCGTGGCCCGCGCCGGTGTCGGTCTCGACAACGTCGAGGTGCCCGCCGCCACGGCCCGCGGCGTCATGGTCGTCAACGCGCCCACCTCGAACATCGTGTCCGCTGCCGAGCAGGCCGTCGCGCTGCTGCTCGCCGTGGCCCGCAACACCGCGAGCGCCAGCGCCGCGCTGAAGGCCGGGGAGTGGAAGCGGTCGAAGTACACCGGGGTGGAGATCCAGGGCAAGACCGTCGGCGTGGTGGGGCTCGGCCGCATCGGCGTGCTCTTCGCGCAGCGGATCGCCGCGTTCGGCACCCGGCTCATCGCGTACGACCCGTACATCCAGCCGGCCCGCGCCGCGCAGCTCGGCGTCCGCCTGGTGGGCCTCGACGAGCTGCTGCGGGAGAGCGACTTCATCTCCATCCACCTGCCCAAGACGCCCGAGACGGTCGGCCTCATCGGCGAGAAGGAGCTGGCCGTCGTCAAGCCCGGCGTCCGGATCGTGAACGCCGCCCGCGGCGGTCTCGTCGACGAGCAGGCCCTCGCCGACGCGATCGCGGAGGGGCGCGTCGCGGGCGCCGGCGTGGACGTCTACGCCAAGGAGCCGTGCACCTCCTCGCCGCTGTTCGCGTTCGACAACGTGGTGGCCACCCCGCACCTGGGCGCCTCGACCCACGAGGCACAGGACAAGGCGGGCCTGGCTGTGGCGAAGAGCGTGAAGCTCGCGCTGCAGGGCGAGTTCGTGCCGGACGCGGTGAACGTGCAGGCCGGCGGCGTGGTCGCCGAGGACGTCCGGCCGCTGCTGCCGCTGGCCGAGAAGCTGGGGCGGGCGTTCACCGCGGTGGCGGGCGGCGTCGCCGCGAGCGTGACCGTCGAGGTGCGCGGCGAGGTCGTCGCCCACGACGTGTCGGTGCTCAAGCTCGCGGCCACCAAGGGGCTGTTCAGCTCGGTGGTCGAGGAGCAGGTCACGTACGTCAACGCACCGCACCTGGCCGCCGAGCGGGGCGTCGAGGTCACCCTCGTCACCGCGGCCGAGACGGCCGAGCACCCCAACCTCGTCACCGTCCGCGGCGCGCTGCCCGACGGTCGTACGGTCAGCGTCTCCGGCACGGTGACCAGCACGGGCGCCCGCGACGTCATCAAGCTGACCGAGGTGGACGGGTTCGACGTGGAGATCGGCGCGGAGGGCATCCTGCTCTTCCTGCGCTACGTCGACCGGCCCGGCGTGGTCGGCACCGTCGGCACGCTGCTCGGCGAGGCCGGCATCAACATCGCCGCGATGCAGGTGGCCCGCCGCGAGGCCGGCGGCGAGACGCTCATGACGCTCACCGTGGACCAGGCCCTCGGCGCCGACCTGCTCACCTCGGCGGCCGACTCGATCGGCGCGACCGCGGCGAGCGCGGCCGACCTGCGCGACGAGTGAGCTGACGCAGCACGACGGGGGGCCCGGCGAAACGCCGGGCCCCTTGCCGTACCGGGGCCGCTTCCGGCCACCGGCCAGGAGTACCGGGGCCGCTTCCGGCCACCGGCCAGGAGTACCGGGGCCGTTTCCGGCCGTCCGCCCTCCGGGCGGGGCCGGACTCCGGCCGTCAGCCGGGCATCCGGGCCGGCGGCGGGTAGACCGAGCCGTCCTGGGCGTCGAAGAGCATCAGCCCGTTCTCGCCGGCGAGCCGCTCGATGTCGAGCAGCACCTGGTCCTCGCAGGCCGGATTCAGGTTCATCTCGATGTGGTCGCTGGCCGCGTGCAGCGGCGCGACCTCCCACGGGCTGTCGGGCCGGGCCGGCCGGTCCGGGTACGCGGCGGTGATCGCACGGTAGAAGGCGACCAGCCGGGGGTCGGGCTGGCGGTCGACGTGCTGCCCTCCCCGGCACCGCCGCACCGCCGCCCGGACGTCCTCGGGCGTCGCCCCGTCCGCCAGGGCCCACACGCTCAGATCGAAACTCACGGCGGACAGCGTGCCATTCAACGTTCACCATGTCGAAACTGCCCCGCCGCAGGCCAGCCGCCGAGTTGCCGCGATCCCCACGCGACGGTCCGCTGTGGAGACTCTTGCGTCGAGTTGCGTCGATTCGCTAGCGTACCGGTGCGGTCACCGGCCGAGGCCGCGTTGTCGGCCCGTCTTCGGGTGGCGCGGTCGACGCCCGGCCCGACCGGCCCGCACCCCTCGATTGCGCGAGCCACGCGCACTCGTCGCTGACCGGCCCCCACGGCCGTTGCCGCGGGCGTGGGGGCCGATCGCCAGCCCCCGAGCGGGTCAGCGGCGGTCGGCGAAGAGCGCCCGGTAGTCCGAACCGCCCTTGAACCAGGCCAGTCCCGCCGGCCCGGCCGCGTAGAGCGCGGTCGCGTACGCGTCGGCCACCGTGAGGTCCGGGCCCACCACGGTCGCGGCGACCAACTGGTCGGCGGGCTCCCCGGTGTGCGGGTCGATCACGTGCCCCTGTCGACCGCTGACCCCGGACGTGCCGACCGCACCCGCCGTCATCTCGAGCACGAGCGGCGCGCGGTCCTGCTCGACGGGATGGTGCACGGCCACCCGCCACGGGCCGCCGTGCGGGGCGCGGCCGCGCACCACGAGATCGGCTCCGGCGACCACCGCGTAGTCGTGCACGCCGTTGGCGCGCAACCTCGCGGCCGCGCGTTCGACAGCCCATCCGCCGAGCAGGCCGCCCGGGTCGAAGCCGCCGGGCACCGCCCAGGCGTCGAACCAGCCGTCGGTGGCGGCGCGCATGGCGGCGCAGCGGTCGACGAGGTCGGCGAGCGGCGCGTACGAGTCGGGGCTGATCTCGCCGCGCCGGAGCCGGGAGACGAGGCTCTCCGGGCGGGTCGGGCCGTAGGTGAGGTCGATGGCGCGTAGCTCGGCCACCGCGTCCCGCAGCGCCTCGCCGACACCCCGTCGGCTTAGCGTGGCCGGAGCGTTGAGCAGCAGCGTGTACTCCGCCGTCGCGGTCCGGACGCTGTGCTGCACGGAGATCCGGTCCGCGCTCACGCCGCCGGCCCGGTCGATCCGGTGGGTGCGGCTGCCGAGCCGGAGGTCCGGGCGGCGGTGCCGAAAGGCGGACGGGTCGGGCCAGCGGGTCCTCGGCTGCTCGTCGATGCGCATGGGATCGCCCCCTCGCGACTGGCGGCCGCGCCATCGCGGTCGCCGGGCACGGGCCCCCGTGACCCGTACGCCGACAGGCTAGGCAGCCAAGATGACCGCAGCATGAAACTCACCTGGGAGGGTCCTGTGTATCCGTACTTCCCAGAATATGGACGTCGCGTACCGGGACGCGGGACGGCGACGTACGGTGGTCGGGACGGCGAGCAGAGGAGCGCAGGTGGCACGGATCGCGGTGGTGGCCGGGGATGGAATCGGTCCCGAGGTGGTCGCGCAGGCCCGCAAGGTCCTCGACGCGGTGCTTCCCGGCGTGCACGCCACCGAGTACGACCTCGGCGCCGCCCGCTGGCACCGCACCGGCGAGGTGCTGCCCGACTCTGTCCTGGCCGAGCTGGCCGGGCACGACGCCATCCTGCTCGGCGCGGTCGGCGACCCGACCGTGCCGCCCGGCGTGCTCGAGCGTGGGCTGCTGCTCAAGCTGCGGTTCGCCTTCGACCAGTACGTCAACCTCCGCCCGTCCCGGCTCTGGCCCGGTGTGGCCGGTCCCCTCGCCACCGTGAAGCCCGGCGAGGTCGACCTCGTGGTCGTGCGCGAGGGCACCGAGGGGCTCTACGCGGGCGCCGGCGGGACGCTGCACCGCGACACCCCGGCCGAGGTCGCCACCGAGGAGAGCCTGAACACCCGGCACGGCGTGGAGCGGGTCATCCGCGACGCGTTCGCCCGGGCGGCGCGCCGGGAGCGGCGCAAGGTGACCCTCGTGCACAAGACGAACGTGCTCACCCACGCCGGCTCGCTCTGGTCGCGCGCCTTCGAGGCCGTCGCCGCCGAGCACCCGGACGTCACCACCGAGTACCAGCACGTCGACGCGGCGGCCATGTTCCTCGTCACGCAGCCGCAGCGCTACGACGTGGTGGTGACCGACAACCTCTTCGGTGACATCCTCACCGACATCGCGGCCGCCGTGACCGGCGGCATCGGGCTGGCGGCCAGCGGCTGCATCAACCCGGAGGGGGCGTACCCCTCGATGTTCGAGCCCGTCCACGGCTCGGCGCCGGACATCGCCGGCCAGGGGGTGGCCGACCCGGTCGCCGCCGTGCTCTCCGCCGCCCTCCTGCTCGACCAGCTCGGTCACGTCGAGGCCGCGGCGCGGGTCACCAACGCGGTCGCCACCGAGCTCGCCAACCGCGCCCCCGGCGTACCGCTGCGCACCGCCGAGGTGGGCGACCGGCTCGCCGGTCACGCGGCCGGCTGACGCCCCTTTCCCACAGCCCGTCCGTCCGGCGGCGCCGGCCTGCGGGTCGCGGCGCCGCCACGCGCTGTCACGGACGCGGTCCGCCGCGGCACCCTCCGTTCGGCGCCGGCCGTCGGGCCGGGCGGCGCTACCCGCTGAACGAGCGTTCGGGGTAAGTTTCTGAGCACCAGTTAACCGGTGTGCGGTCCCGCACGCCGTTGTCCAGCAGGGAGGTCAGCGCGATGAGCGGTGGTGACAAGCTCGACTTCGAGATCCGTCCGAATCCCGCGCCGGTATCCGCGGCGGACCGGGCCGCCCTGCTGGCCAATCCCGGCTTCGGCCGGATCTTCACCGACCACATGGTGACCATCCGTTACGCCGACGGCAAGGGCTGGTACGACGCACGGGTCGAGGCGCGCGCGCCCATCCCGATGGACCCGGCGGCCGCGGTGCTGCACTACGCGCAGGAGATCTTCGAGGGGCTGAAGGCCTACCGCACCGCCGACGGCGGGGTCACGATGTTCCGGCCGGAGGCCAACGCCGCCCGGTTCGCCGCGTCCGCGCAGCGGATGGCGATGCCAGCGCTGCCGCCGGAGGCGTTCGTCGACTCCCTGCACCGGCTCATCGAGATCGACCGGGAGTGGATCCCCACCGACCCGGACGGCAGCCTCTACCTGCGACCGTTCATGTTCGCGAGCGAGGTCTTCCTCGGGGTCCGACCGGCCAACGAATACCTCTACGTGGCGATCGCGTCGCCGGTCGGGTCCTACTTCACCGGCGGGGTGAAGCCGGTGTCCGTGTGGGTCTCCCCGGACTACACCCGCGCCGCCCCGGGCGGCACGGGCGCCGCGAAGTGCGGCGGCAACTACGCCGCCTCCCTCGTGGCCCAGGCGGAGGCCATCGAGCACGGCTGCGACCAGGTGGTGTTCCTCGACGCGGTGGAGCGCCGGTACGTCGACGAGCTGGGCGGCATGAACGTCTTCTTCGTCTACGACGACGACACCCTGGTGACGCCGCCGCTGACCGGCACCATCCTGCCCGGCATCACCCGCGAGTCGGTGCTCGCGCTGGCCGCCGAGGCCGGCCAGCGGGTCGAGGAGCGGCCGGTGAGCTTCGCCGACTGGCAGGCGGACGCGGCCAGCGGCCGGCTGCGCGAGGTCTTCGCCTGCGGCACGGCCGCGGTCATCACGCCGATCGGCCAGGTGAAGTTCCCGGACGGGGAGTTCCTGGTGGGCGGTGGCGGGCCCGGGCGGGTCACCATGACCCTTCGTCAGCGCCTGGCCGACATCCAGCGCGGCAACGTCCCCGACACCCACGGCTGGGTCGACCGGGTGCTCTGAGCGCGCGGCGTTCTCTCCCCGCGGCCGTCGCCGCGGGGAGGGAAGGCGCGGTCAGTCGAGCAGATGGTCGCGCAGAGCGGCGAGCTGGGCGTCGGTGACCCCGGCGTGCCGCAGGTAGCCCTCGGCCGACCCGTAGCCCTCCCGCAGCTCGGCGAGGAAGAGCCGCATGGTCTCGGCGGGCGACGCGAGGAACGGCGGCGGCGGCTCCTCGGTCTCGGCGGTGCTCGCGGCCAGCCACGCGTGGAACCGCTCCGAGGCCGCGCTGCTCAACGCGTAGTCCGCGGCGATGTCGTCGTCGGAGACACCCAGCACCGCGAGGGTGAGCCCGCAGACGATGCCGGTGCGGTCCTTGCCGGCGTGGCAGTGGACCACCACCGGTGCGTTGGCCGAGTCCGCGATCAGCCCCACGGCCTCGGCCAGCCCGGCGGTGCCGGTCTGGGCGAGGTCGGCGTACCGGTCGGCGAGGTAGCGCGCCAGGTCGCTGCCCGAGCGGTAGGGGGTCTCGTCCCACTCGGCGTGCTCGGGGTGGATGTTGTGCCAGGTCAGCCCGTCGAAGTGCGGGACCCGGCCGTCTCGTTCGATCTCGTACGGGCGGCGCAGGTCGATGACGGTGCGGACGCCGAGAGCGGCGAACGCCTCGCGGTCGGAGTCGTCGATGCGGTGCAGCGAGTCCGAGCGGTAGAGCCGCCGGTGCCGGACGGTGCGGCCGTCGTGGCCGGCGTAGCCGCCGACGTCCCGGAAGTTGAACGTGGTGGAGAACGGGATGTGCCGGTTGACCTCGGTAGCGTCCACCCCCGACACGGTACCGGCCGGCGGGGCGCAGCCCCACCGGCCGGAAACAGGAACAACCGTTACCTGGCGGTACCCGGGGGGATGGCCGCGTACGTCTCGCCGTAGTAACCACCGAGCTTGTCCCGGTAGGCCGGGTCGGTGTCGGCGGTCTCGTCGAACTCGGGCGCGGCCTTGATCTGGTCCTTGCTCCGGTCGACGTAGACCTTCCGCTCGTCGTGGTCGACGTGGTTGACGGTGCCGGCGGGGATCATCACCTTCTTGCCGAAGATCCACGGGCCGGTGTCGACCACGAGGTAACTGGAGTTGACCTCGTGGCTGGACCGGTCCACCTTGCCGATGCCGCCGTCGGTCGCCTCCACCTTGTAGCCCACCAGGTCGACGCCGGTCACGCCGGCGTCGTCGCGGTAGCGCCACGGGTCGAAGATTCCGCCGGGCGCGCCGCCCGGGAAGGCGCCCTGTCCACCGTGCGCGAGCGGGTCCGGCGTCCCGTGGGTCGTGCGAGGATCGAGCCGCTCCATGGCGTTTCACTCCTCTACTCGACGTGTCGGGGTTGGTGCCCTGTCTGGGGACACTTCCTACCCGGCCGGCGTGATCGCTACACCCGCCGGTTTCCGCCCGCGTCCCGACATGTGGGTTTGGCTTCCCAAAATCGAGCGCCGAATGGCAGAGTAACGGTCGTGACCAGGACTGCCCTTCTTATTGGCAGCTAGCGCGCCGGCTTCCTCTCCGCCGAGCGCGCAGACCTCCCGCATCCGCGGGGGGTCTTTTTGTTGCTCCCGGCGGTCCTGCCCGGCCGCGGCCCGCTTCCGCACCCGTCCACGAGAGAGGCGCACCACGATGTTCCAGGTGTACGACACCACGCTGCGCGACGGCGCGCAGCGCGAGGGGCTCACGTACTCCGTGGTCGACAAGCTGGCCGTGGCCCGGCTGCTCGACGAGTTCGGCGTCGGGTTCATCGAGGGCGGCTGGCCGGGAGCGGTGCCGAAGGACACCGAGTTCTTCCGCCGGGCGCGTACCGAACTCGACCTGCGGCACGCGCTGCTCGTCGCGTTCGGCGCCACCCGCCGCGCGGGCGTCGCGGTCACCGCGGATCCACAGGTTCGCGCGCTGCTCGAGGCCGAGACACCGGCCGTGGCCCTCGTGGCGAAGGCCGACCTCCGGCACGTCGAGCGGGCGTTGCGCACCACGGCGGAGGAGAACCTCGCGATGATCCGCGACACGGTGGCGCACCTGGTGGCGGAGGGCCGCCGGGTCTTCGTCGACGGCGAGCACTTCTTCGACGGCTACCGCCACGACCCGGCGTACGGCGCGGCCGTCGTCGAGACGGCGCTCGCCGCCGGCGCCGAGGTCATGGTTCTCTGCGACACCAACGGCGGCATGCTCCCGTCCCAGGTCACGGCCGCCATCACGGACCTGGCCGGCCGGCTCGGCGTCGACCCGGAACGGCTCGGCATCCACTGCCAGAACGACACCTCCTGCGCGGTGGCCAACACCATCGCGGCCGTGGAGGCGGGCGTCCGCCACGTCCAGGGCACCGCGAACGGCTACGGCGAACGGCCGGGCAACGCCGACATCTTCGCGGTGGTCGCCAACCTCCAGCTCAAGCTCGGGCTGCCCGTCCTACCGGAGGGCTGCCTGGAACAGATGGTGCGGGTCTCGCACGCCATCGCCGAGATCGCCAACATCGCACCCGACACCCATCAGGCGTACGTCGGGGCCGCCGCCTTCGCCCACAAGGCGGGGCTGCACGCGAGCGCGATCAAGGTCGACCCGTTGCTCTACAACCACGTGGACCCCGCCGTGGTGGGCAACGACATGCGGATCCTGGTGACCGAGATGGCCGGCCGGGCCAGCGTCGAGCTCAAGAGCCGCGAGCTCGGGCTGGACCTGGCCGGCCATCCGGACACCCTGGCCCGGGTCACGAAGCGGGTGAAGGAACTGGAGGCGGGCGGCTGGTCGTTCGAGGCCGCCGACGCCTCGTTCGAGCTGCTCGTCCGCTCGGAGCTGCCCGAGGGCGCCCCGGCCCGGCCGTTCGCCCTCGAGTCGTACCGGGTGCTCGTCGAGCACCGCGAGGACGGCGCCGTGGTCTCCGAGGCCACCGTGAAGATCCGGGTACGCGGCGAGCGGGTGATCGCCACCGCCGAGGGCAACGGCCCCGTCAACGCCCTCGACGAGGCGCTGCGGGTCGGCCTGGCCCGGCACTATCCGGAGCTGCGCGGCTTCGAGCTCGCCGACTTCAAGGTGCGCATCCTGGAGGGCACCACCGGCACCGGGGCCGTCACCCGGGTGCTGCTGGAGACCGCCGACGGTGACGGCCGCGACTGGACGACCGTGGGCGTGCACCCGAACGTCGTGGAGGCGAGCTGGCACGCCCTCGTCGACGCCCTCACCTACGGCCTGGCCCGCACAAAGGTCTGACCCCCGTCCACCCTCCGTCGATCATGCACTTGTGGTGGTGGATGAATCGGGCTGGACCGGAATCCTTCGGGCACCACAACTGCATGATCGGCCGGGCGGGGGGCGGGCAGGGCGCGGGCGGGGGCGGGGTTAGGGGACTGGGAGTTGGAGGGTTGCCAGGACCGGGCGGTGGTCGGTGCCGGGGAGGTGGAGCACCTCGACCGCACGCGCGGCGATCCGGCGGTCGACCAGGACGTGGTCGATGGTGACCGGGGGGATCGGGTCGCCGTCGTACGGACCCCACGTGCCGCTGAGCCCCGCCCCGGTGGCGTCGGCCGCGTCGACGTAGCCGGTGCGGAGCAGGGCGCGCAGCGGGCCGTGGTCGAGGGTCGCGTTGAAGTCGCCGGCCAGGATGCCCAGCGTCCCGTCCGGGCTGGCCGGTGGCTGCGCCGCGAGGTCGGCGCGCCAGAAACCGACCTGGTCGAGCGCGTACGGCGCGGCCGGATGCGCGGACTCCACCCGCACCGGTGGGGCGCCGGGAACGTGGACGGTCCCGTACGCCTGCGTGAAGCCCCAGGCGCCGCGGTGCTGCCGTACGCCGACGTCGCTGAGCGGGAAGCGCGCGTAGAGGCCGGAGCCGGGGGTGCCGTCGAGTGGGTTGAGCTGCCGGTGCGGCAGCAGCCGGTCCAGCCCGAGCCGGTCGAGTTCGGCCTGCGCGCGGGGCGTGAACTCCTGGACGACCAGCACGTCGACCCGGTGCCGGCGGACCAGGTCCACCAGCGTGCCCGGGTCGGCACCGCCGGCGAGCAGGTTGGCGGTGAGCAGCCGCACGGTCGGCCCGGTCGCCGCGGGCGGCGTCGAGGCGAGCGCGCGGGGCGCCACCACGGCCACCAGGGCCGCGACGACGACCGCCGCGACCACGGCGGGCCAGCGACGCCGTAGGGCGAGCGCCAGCACCAGCGGCACCGCGCTCCAGGCCGCGACGTACGGGGTGAAGGCGAGCGCCTGCACGAGCGGGCCGCGGTCCAGACCGGCGAGCCGGAGCACGGCCCAGACCGCCCCGGGCGCCACGGCGAGCCAGCAGAGCAGCTCGACCCGTCGGGTCCGGGTGGCAGGCGTGCGTTCCGGGGCACCGACGGTCATCGGAGCAACCTATCCCACGACGGCCGAGCACGGTGGACCGCTCGAACGTGAATCGTCCACCGTTCACTTTTCACAATTTCCCGAGCCGCTTTCCGGACAGTTTTCGCAGGCGCGACGGCTATTGACTGCCGGCTTTTCCCGGTGCTACGTTCCACCTGGTCGAAATCCCGCAACTCTGAGTAGTAATACCTGCTCAGCCAGGGTCTAGATCGCCGAGGATCCGACGATTAAGGTGCGCTCGATCTTTTTCCTCGACGATTTATGGCGGGTCGCTCGACGATGGATAAATGGCATCATCCGTCCCGCCCCGCGGGTCGGCCGAATTCTCACGGTCACACAAGGGGGACCTGTCATGTCCACATCATTCCGACGCAAGGCGGCCGCAATCGCGTTCGCCGTCCTCGGCCTCACCCTGGCCGGCGGCGGCATCGCCGTCGCCCAGCCGGCGGCGAAGGCGCCCGACGCCGTCCAGCCGGCCGCGCGGGGCACGAGCGCCCAGCCGCCGGTGTCGGCGGAGTCGGCCCGCGTGTCGCGGGCCCTCCGGGCGAACGCGACCACCCTGGCGGCCACCACCAGCATCACGGTCGTCAACGCCAACGGCACCCGTGCGCGCGGCACCGGGACCGTCATCAAGTACGGCACGGGCCAGTACGAGGTCCAGTTCGCCTTCACCGTCAGCTCCGGCGTCTTCGTGGCCACCATCGGCCGGGCGGACGCCTGCTGCATCCCGCCGGCCGGCGAGATCTCGGTGTCGGCGCGGCTCAGCACGCCCAACGGAGTCTTCGTGCAGACCCGCAACTCCGCCGGCACCCCGGCGGACCTGCCGTTCCACCTCGTCGTCCACACCTCCTGACACATCCGACGTCGGCCCCCGCGCGATCCACGCGCGGGGGCCGCGTCGTGCCCCGGCGTCCCGTCTGCGTCCGCCCGTGCCGCTCGTGCCGGCCCGGGCCTTCCGTCCCACGCTCGGGCGCTGCGGCACCATCCGGCACCGGCACGTCCCGTCCGGCCCCGATAATCCGACGTTTGTCGGTCCGCCGGCCCGGGAAGCAAGCACCGTGACGGACATCTCGGACACCCTGGCCAGCGTGCCCAGCCCGGCGGAAGCCGAACCGACAGCAGACGAGCTGGAACAGACCCTCTCCGAGGTCAAGCGCGTGATCGTCGGGCAGGACCGGCTCGTCGAGCGCCTGCTCGTGGCCCTCCTCGCCAACGGGCACTGCCTGCTGGAGGGCGTTCCCGGCGTGGCCAAGACACTGGCCGCGCAGACCGTCGCCACCGTCGTGGGCGGCACCTTCTCCCGGATCCAGTTCACCCCGGACCTCGTGCCCTCGGACATCGTGGGTACCCGCATCTACCGGGCGTCGCAGGAGAACTTCGACATCGAGCTGGGCCCCGTCATGGCCAACCTGGTGCTCGCCGACGAGATCAACCGGGCGCCGGCGAAGGTCCAGTCCGCGCTGCTGGAGGCGATGGCCGAGCGGCAGGTCTCGATCGGCGGGCGCAGCTATCCCGTCCCCGCCCCGTTCCTGGTGCTCGCCACCCAGAACCCCATCGAGTCGGAGGGGGTCTACCAGCTGCCGGAGGCGCAGCGGGACCGCTTCCTGCTGAAGGTCACCGTCGGCTACCCCAGCGACGCCGACGAACTGGCCATCCTCTACCGGATGAGCACCGACCGGCCCACGCCGCGACCGGTGCTCGACCCCGAACGGCTCCGGCAGCTCCAGGCCCGGGCCGAGCGCGTCTTCGTCCACCACGCGCTGGCCGAGTACGTGGTCCGGCTCATCCTCGCCACCCGGGATCCCGGACGGTTCGGGCTGCCCGAGATCGAGCCGCTGCTCGCGTACGGGGCGAGCCCGCGGGCCACCCTCGGCCTGGTCGCCGCGGCGCGGGCCCAGGCACTGCTGCACGGGCGCGAGTACGTGCTGCCCGAGGACATCCGCGACCTGGCCGGTGACGTGCTGGCCCACCGCCTGGTGCTCTCGTTCGACGCGGTGGCCGACGGTGTCACGGCCGAGTCGGTGGTGCGTCGGCTCGTCGAGGCGGTGCCCCCGCCCCGGCTTGCCGCCCAGCCGGAACAGGCGTCGGACCTGGCGGCGGCATGAGGCGCGGCAGGGCGCCCGCGGCCGTGCCAGCCGATCCGGGCCTCGCCGAGCTGGCCCCCGACCAGCGGTTGCGGCGGCTGGAACTGACCGTCACCCGGCGCCTCGACGGGCTGCTGCACGGCCAGTACCGCGGCCTGCTGCCCGGACCGGGCAGCGAGCCCGCCGGCAGCCGCGAGTACCGGCCGGGCGAGGACGAGGTGCGCCGGATGGACTGGGCGGTGACGGCGCGCACCACGGTGCCGCACGTCCGCGAGGTCGACGCCGACCGGGAACTGACCACCTGGCTGCTGGTGGACGCCAGTCCCAGCATGGAGTTCGGCACGGCCGAGCTGGACAAGCGGGAGTTGTCGGTGGCCGCGGTCGCGGCCGTCGGCTTCCTCACGGCGGGCGTCGGCAACCGGCTCGGCGCCCACCTGCTCGTGCCGTCGGGGCTGCGCCGGTTCCCCGCCCGCAGCGGCCGCACGCACCTGCTCGGGCTGCTCCGGGCCCTCCTGGCCGCCCCGCGCACCGGCGGGTACGACGAGGAGACGGCCCCCCTCGCGCCGCCGGACCTGGCCGACGCGCTGGCCGCGGTGCACCGGGTGGCCAACCGGCGGGGCCTGGTCGTCGTGGTCTCCGATTTCCTCGACGGCCTGCCCGACGACCCCGACGAGCCACCGCCGTGGGAACGCACCCTGCGCCGCCTCGCCGTCCGCCACCAGGTGCTGGCCGTCGAGGTGACCGACCCGCGCGAGCTGGAGCTGCCCGACGTCGGCCTCGTCACGCTTGTCGACCCGGAGACCGGTCGCCGTCGCGAGGTCTGCACCTCCGACCGCGGGCTGCGGGACCGGTACGCGGCCGCGGCAGCCGCCCAGCGTGACCAGGTACGCCAGGCGCTGCGCCGCAGCGGCGCCACCCACCTGCCGCTGCGCACCGACCGGGACTGGTGCGCCGACATCGTGCGACACGTGCAGGCCCAGCGCCGGCTGGCCGTCGCGCCGGCGGGGCCCGTCCGGGGAGGTGGCGCGTGACCTGGTTGTCGCCGGGCCGGCTCTGGCTGCTGCTCGGGGTGCTCGCCCTGGTGGTGGGTTACCTCGCCATGCAACGGCGACGCAGCCGGTACGCCGTCCGCTTCACGAACCTGCGCCTGCTCGACCGGGTCGCGCCGCAGCGCCCCGCGTGGCGCCGCCACGTGCCGGCCGGACTGTTCCTGGCCATGCTGGCCCTGCTCGTGGTCGGATTCGCCCGGCCGACGGCCGAGGTGCGCGTGCCCCGGGAACGGGCGACCGTCATGGTGGCCGTGGACGTGTCCACGTCGATGCTCGCCACGGACGTCGACCCGGACCGGCTCGCCGCGGCCAAGAGCGCCGCGAAGCGCTTCGTGGACGGGCTACCCGAGGAGTTCAACGTCGGGCTCGTCGCGTTCGCCGGCAGCGCGGCGGTGCTGGTGCCGCCCGGCACCGACCGGGAGGCGCTGCACGAGGGGATCGGGCGGCTCGCCGAGGGTGTCACGGGCGTGCAGGGGACCGCCATCGGCGAGGCCATCAACACGTCGCTCGGCGCCGTGAAGGGCCTCGACAGTCAGGCGGCGAAGGAACCACCGCCCGCCCGGATCGTGCTGCTGTCGGACGGGGCCAACACGTCCGGGATGGATCCCATGGAGGCCGCCACCGAGGCCGTCGCCGCCAAGGTGCCCGTGCACACCATCTCGTTCGGCACCCCGGGCGGCTTCGTGGACCGCGGCGGACGTCCCATACAGGTGCCGGTGGACGGTCAGACCCTGCAGGCGGTCGCCGACGAGACGGGCGGGATGTTCCACGAGGCCAGCACCACCGAGGAGCTGCGCGCGGTCTACGACGACATCGGCACCTCGGTCGGCTACCGGACCGAGCGGCAGGACGTCTCGGCCCGCTTCATCGGCCTCGGGTTGGTTCTCGCCATGGGAGCGGCGGCCGGCTCGATGCGCTGGTTCTCCCGCCTGCCCTGACGCACCTCCGGCCGGTCCACGCCCGGCCGGCGCCGCAGGACACCGACGTGAGGAGTACGCATGGCAGTGCAGACCGGACTGGGTGAGCCCCGCGGTCCGTGGTTCGTCTCGCCGGAGCTGGATCCGGACGGGCGGGCCCGGTGGGACGGCCCCGGGTCGGGACGGGACCCCGGTGGCCGGCGCTGGCGGGGGCGGCTGCTGGCCGCGCTGGCGGTGGTGGCGCTCTCCACCGTCTCGGGCGCCGCGGCGGGAGGCTGGGTGGCGAGCCGTGGCGGCGCCCCGGGTGAGACGGCCGCGTCCGCGGCGCCGGTGCCGGCGGAGCTGGTCACGGCCGCCGAGCGGACGGTCCCCGGGGTGGTGTCCGTCCTGGTCGGCGGCGGCTCGGGCGGTGCGGCGGCCAGCGGGTCCGGCTTCGCGATCGACGACCAGCAGCACATCATCACCAACGACCACATCCTCGCCAAGGGCGGCGGGGGGTCGGTCACGGTCGAGCTGCCCGACGGGCGCCGGTATCAGGCGGAGGTGGTCGGCCGCGAGTCCGGCAGCGACCTCGCGGTGCTCAAGGTGCCCCCGTCCGCGGGGCTCGCGCCGCTGCCGCTGGCCAAGCCGGGCTCCACCCGGGTCGGTGAGCCGGTGCTCGCCGTGGGATCGCCGCTGGGCCTCTCCGGCACCGTCACCGCCGGCATCGTGAGCGCCCTGAACCGCCAGGTGCGGCTGGGTACGAACCGGCACACGGCCGTGCAGACCGACGCCTCGATCAACCCGGGCAACTCGGGCGGGCCGCTGGTCAACGCCCGCGGCGAGGTGGTGGGCGTCAACACGGCCATCGCCACCATCGACGGCAACGGGTCGATCGGCATCGGCTTCGCCATCCCGATCGACCAGGTGCAGCAGACCGCCGACACGATCATCGGCAAGGGAGGCTGAGCTGCGGGTACGGGTGGATCTCGCCGATGGGAAGGCCCCCACTGTCGGATATCCGGCCCGAAAGCATCGGGCCATGGAAATATTACGCTGAGTATGGATACTGGCGGAGGTGGACGGTCCTCTCATCGCGGTCCTCCTGCTGGTGGGCCTGCTCGTCGGAAGTGGTGTGGGGTCGGCGTACGCCCGCGCGAAACGCGGCTGGGCCGACTACCAGACGGTGAAGAAGAGCGTGCCGGGCGCCCGTAAGACGGCCTGGCTGCTCATCCGGGCGGTCACCACGAAGATCGGCGTGATCGCCCTGCTGCTCATCGGCGCCGTCGCGTACGCCGCCGTCGGCCCCGACGACGAGACGGCCGGCCCAGCGCCGAGCCCGTCCGGAACCCCGAGCCCATCCGTGACCTCGACCGGCCGTCCCGGGCGTTAGCCTCAGGGTGTGGATGGCGAACTGCGGGTGACCGACCGCTGGGCCGTTCCCGCAGCCGAGCTGAGGGAACGCTTCTCCCGGTCGTCCGGGCCGGGCGGGCAGGGCGTCAACACGGCCGACACCCGGGTCGAGCTGAGCTTCGACCTCGCCGGCTCGTCCAGCGTGCCCGAGTCCCTGCGGGCCCGCGCGCTGGACCGACTCGCCAACCGGCTGGTTGACGGCGTGCTCACGATCACCGCCAGCGAGCACCGGGCCCAACTCGCCAACCGCGAGGCGGCGCGGGAGCGGCTCGCCGCGCTCCTGCGCGAGGCCGTGGCCCCGCCACCTCCGCCCCGGCGGCCCACCCGCCCGTCCCGGGGCGCCAAGGAGCGCCGGCTCGCCGAGAAGAAGCGCCAGTCCCAGCGCAAGCGCGAGCGCCGCGTCGACGGCGAGTAGCCGCCACCGGGCCGGAATTGATGGCGGGCGCCGGAATTAATGGCGGGCGCAGCCGCCGCGCCGCCCGTACCGTTTCCGGGCATGACCACCGACACCCTGCGGGACCTGCACGGCGTACCCGTGCTCGACTGCGCCGACGACGGCCCGGTGCTGCGCGACGCCGGTGACGCCCTCGACGTGATCGGCGACGCCCTGGGCCGCGGCGCGGAACTCGTCGTGCTGCCCGCCGGCCGGCTCGCCGACGACTTCTTCCGGCTGCGCAGCGGGGTTGCCGGCGATTTCGTGCAGAAGTTCGTCAACTACCGGCTGCGGCTGGCCGTGGTCGGCGACATCTCGGCCCACCTGGACGCCAGCTCGGCGCTGCGCGACTTCGTGACCGAGTCGAACCGGGGCCGGCAGCTGTGGTTCCTGCCGACCCGGGCGGACCTCGACGAGCGGCTCCGGCCCGCCGACCGGGGCGGGGCGTGACGGGCGTTTCCCGTCCTCACCGGTAAGCGGGTCGTGCCGCGGGTGAGAGCACCCGGTCGCACTCGGCGAGCAGGCGTGCGCGTAGCGGGGCGGCCCGTTCGGTGAACGACCGCTGCGCCCGCACGTACTCCTGCCTGCCCTCGAAGGTCTCGACCTCGATGGGCGGGTAACCCAGGTCGGCGAGGTCGTACGGCGAGGCCCGCATGTCCAGGGTCCGGATCTCGCGCGCCAGCGCGAAGCAGTCGGCCACGAGTTCGGAGGGGACCAGCGGGGACAGCTTGTACGCCCACTTGTACAGATCCATGTTGGCGTGCAGGCAGCCCGGCTGCTCGTTCGCGTGCTGCGTCTCCCGCGTCGGGGTCAGCAGGTTCAGCGGTCGGGCCGGGGCCGTGAAGAACCGGTACGCGTCGAAGTGGCTGCACCGGATCCGGTTCGCCTCCACGGTCCGCGCGGTCTGCTCCGGGCTGAGCCGCAGCGGCCACGCGTTGTGCCGTACCTCCGCCTGCGTCTGCCGGTAGACCATGGCCCACTCGTGCATGCCGAAGCAGCCGAAGTGCGGCTGTCGCCCGGCGGTGGCGGTCAGCAGCGAGCGGATCCAGCGGATCGAGTCGGCGCGCCGGGCGCGTACGGCCTCGGTGTCGAGCGTCACCCCCGCGGCGGTGGCCCGGTAGTCCCGGCCGAACGCGGCCGGCTCGGCCCCGCGCAGCTCGACCCCCGCGCCCGGATGCCAGCGGCGCAACTGCGCGGGACGGTGCGAGTAGTAGGTGAAGAGGAAGTCCTCCACGGGGTGCTTCTCGCCGCGCCGCCGCCGCGCCAGGTGCGGGGTGAGCCAGGCGTCGACCCGTTCCTCGTGGGCGCGCTGCCGCGCCGCCCAGTCCGCCGTGTTGAGCACGGTGGCGGGGGCGAGGGCGGCGGTCACCGCACCAGGGTACGACCGCCGCCCGCCCGCCGGTCAGGGCACGTCGACCCGCACGCCGGCGGAGAACACCCCGCTGCGCAGCTCGAGCTGCTTCGGCGGCTCCCGCCCGTCGACGCTGAAGACCAGCGGCAGCACCAACCGGCTCCCGGCGGCCACCGGCTGGGCGAACACGTCGCGGCCGAGGTTCGCCGTCCGGGTGGCCGGTTCGTCGATGGTCACCCACCGGCCGCCCGGCAGGTACGCCCGTTGCAGCTCCCCGTGCCAAGCCTGGTGCTCCGGCGTGAGGTTGCGCACCCCGACGGTGGCCTGGCACTGCCGGCGGGACGCCGCACCGGCGGCCGAGCAGGCGACCCGGTACACGGTGAACTCGAACGCCGTCTCGCGCAGCGGCACACCCACCTGCCCGGTGGCCCCGGTGCCGCGCCACGCGCCACTCGTGGGCTGCTTGTCCGTGTCGATCGCGGCGACCCGGCGGGTGGCCGTCCAGCCGGCCAGGCCAGCCACCCCGGCGAGCACCGCGAGGGCCACAACCGTCAGCAGCCAGACCGGCGGTCTGCGCCGGCGGTCCACGAGGCGGGGGCTCGCCGGGCGAGGGTAGATCGTGCCCCGGCCCTGTCGGGGATCACCGGCCGGCGCTCCACCGGAGGCCAGGGCCGCCGCGACGATCGGGCGCCGCCGCCGCTGGCGGCGCCACAGCCACCAGCCCGCCCCGGCCAGGAGCAGCACCCCGGCCACGGCGCCCAGGAGCACGGGGAGCTGCTTCCACGGCGGCGTTCCGGCGGGTCCGGGCGCCGCGGCGGGCGCCGCGTTCCAGGTCGCGGTGGCGCAGTCGTACGGCCGGTTGCCGTCGCTCGTGAAGGCGCACGCGGGCGCCGTCACGGCCTGGCCCGCCGGGCCCGGGGCGAGGGACGTGTTCAGCGTGGTGACGCTCCGCGCCGGCAGCTTCAGCCGCCAGGTGACCTCGCTGGCCGAGTGGCCGGCCATGCGACTGGCCCGTCCACCGGCCGTGATGACCGACGGCGCGGCGCCGGCGGGCAGTTCCTGGCGGATGGTGGTGTCCACCGGCGCGTTGCCGGTGTTGCGGACGTGGATGCGGTAGGCCGGCGCCGGTGTGGGCGCCGGTGCCACCGCCACGGTGACCGGTGGCTTGGCCGGCGGCGGCAACGCCCGGGTGGGCGTCGGGACCGCCGGCGGCGCGGAGGGCAGCCGGGCCGGTGACGACTCGGACGGCGACGGCTCCGGGGCCGCCACCGCCGGTCGCGCACGGGCGGCCGCCGGGTCGGGCGCCACCGCCGGCAGGGCCGGCACGGCGGCGAGGATGCCGAGGCAGTGTACGAACACCGCGAGGGCCTTGTGGTGTCGTGTCGATGCAGGCATACGAACGAACCTCCGGAGCCGACGCTATGGGCGCGGGCACGTCGTGCGGGTATGAAGTCGTGAAACCCGCCCCGACCACCGCTCCCTCGCGTACGCTGCCCGCCGGCGACGCACTCCGGGGCGGTCCGCGCGGCGCGCGACCCGGTGGGGCCCGCCCGTGTCGCCGGCGGGGCTAGATTTGCCTGGTGCGTATCGCTCGTTTCGCTCATGCCAAGGGAATGTCGTTCGGGGTCGTCGAGGGGGAGTCGCAGGCCGGTTCGCAGGGCCTGACGATCGCCGAGATCGAGGGGCACCCGTTCGGCCAGATCAGTTTCTCGGGCGCCCGCTGGGCGCTGTCCGACGTCCGCCTCCTCTCGCCGATCCTCCCGAGCAAGGTGGTGTGCGTCGGCCGCAACTACGCCGAGCACGCCGCGGAGCACGGCAGCGAGGTGCCGAAGGAGCCGCTGCTGTTCCTCAAGCCGTCCACCTCGGTGATCGGGCCGCGCGACGCGATCCGGCTGCCGATCTTCTCCAAGCAGGTCGAGCACGAGGCGGAGCTGGCGGTCGTGATCGGGGCGCCGGGGGCCCGCCGCGCGGACCGGGCCGCCGCCGAGCGCGCCATCTTCGGTTACACCTGTGCCAACGACGTGACCGCGCGGGACCTCCAGCGCTCCGACGGCCAGTGGACCCGGGCGAAGGGGTTCGACTCCTTCTGCCCGCTGGGGCCGTGGATCACCACGGGGCTGGACGTCACGGACCTGGAGATCCGCTGCGAGGTGGGCCCGGACCCGGACGCGCTGGAGGTACGCCAGCTCGGGCGTACCAGCGACATGGTCTTCGACGTGCCGGCGCTGGTGTCGTACATCTCGCACGTGATGACGCTGCTGCCCGGCGACGTCGTGCTCACCGGCACGCCGGCGGGGGTTAGTCCGCTCACCGACGGGGATACGGTGAGTGTGCGGATCGAGGGGATCGGCGAGCTCAGCAACCCGGTCGTGCCCGTCGCCTGATCCGGCTCCGACACCCGCGTACCCCCTGGTCAGGTGGGGTTCGAGGGGTTGGATTTGGCCTGCTGGCAGCGGGAGGGTAAAGTTCATTCCCGGCGCCGCAAGGGGCCAATGGGGTATGGGGTAATTGGCAGCCCGACTGATTCTGGTTCAGTTAGTCTAGGTTCGAGTCCTGGTACCCCAGCAACCGGTGTTCGCAAGAGCGTCGGTCGTTGGATTCTGCTGGAGTCCGCGTCGATCCCGGAAGGGGTTCGGCAGCGGGCTCTGATAGGGTTCGGCGGCACCGCCCGCACGGTGGTGTGGAAGAAGGTTCTGGCCCCGTCGTCTAGCGGCCCAGGACGCCGCCCTCTCAAGGCGGTAGCGCCGGTTCGAATCCGGTCGGGGCTACATCCGGGCACGGCCCGTCCCGCTTCGGTGGGGCGGGCCGTGACGCTTCTTCTGCCCGGTCTACCCACCCTGACCCGGTCCACACCCCGGGAGGGGACGCCGCTAGACTACAGCGGCAGCCGCCCGGCAGGGCGGTGAGCACGGAAAGTGCCTGGCCCCGTCGTCTAGCGGCCCAGGACGCCGCCCTCTCAAGGCGGTAGCGCCGGTTCGAATCCGGTCGGGGCTACATCGAACGGCCCGTCCCGCTGCGCGGGACGGGCCGTCCCCATTCTTGCCCCACCCCCCAGCCCGCCCGGACCCCCTCGCCCCGGCGCCTCCCTGCCGGTTGATCAAGAGGTTTGCGTCAGCGGCGGGCCCGTTCCTGACGCAAACCTCTTGATCACCGGGATGGGTGCGGGGCGGGGGCGGGGGGGCGCGGGCCGGGTGGGGGTGCGGGGTGGGGGGTTAGAGGCCGGAGAGGCGTTGGCCGGCGCGGACGACCGCCATGGCGTGGCGTTCGCCGGGTCGGCGGCCGAGGCGCTCGATCGGGCCCGAGATGCTGATGGCCGCGATCACCCGGCCGGTCCGGTCGCGGATCGGCGCCGAGACGCTCGCCACACCGGCCTCCCGCTCGGCGACGCTCTGCGCCCAGCCGCGCCGGCGGACCTCGGCCAGGGTGCGGCCCGTGAACTTCGACCGGGGGAGCAGCGGCATGACCGCCTCCGGCGGCTCCCAGGCGAGCAGGATCTGCGCCGCCGAACCGGCCGTCATGGGCAGCACCGACCCGACGGGGACGGTGTCGCGCAGTCCGCTGGCACGCTCCGCCGCGGCCACGCAGATCCGTTCGTCGGCGCGGCGCAGGTAGAGCTGCGTGCTCTCGCCGGTGGCGTCGCGCAGGGCCGACAGCAGCGGCTCCGCGGCCGTCAGCAGCACGTCGGGTGCGGCGTTCGCGAGCTCGCCCAGCCGCGGCCCCGGACGCCACCGCCCCTGTGTGTCCCGGACCAGCATCCGGTGGATCTCCAGCGCCTGCGCGAGCCGGTGCGCGGTGGCCCGGGGCAGCTTCGTGCGTTCAACGAGTTCGGCCAGGCTGGCGCCGTCGACGCAGGCGGCCAGGATGACCACCGCCTTGTCGAGAACGCCGACACCGCTCATACTGTGTCCCACAAGCCGAAACTTACCTCCCAAATTTTAGGATGTCCAGATGGTGGGAGTCAATCCTGAGCCGAGGACCCTGGCCGAGAAGGTCTGGGACGCGCACGTCGTACGGTCCGCCGCCGGCGAGCCCGATCTGCTCTACATCGACCTGCACCTGCTGCACGAGGTGACCAGTCCGCAGGCGTTCGACGGGCTGCGGCTCGCCGGCCGCCGCGTACGCCGCACCGACCTGACGATCGCGACCGAGGACCACAACACCCCGACGGGGTACGCCGACCCGGCGTTCCGCGCGCGCCGCGGCGACCTGCTCACCGTCGAGGACCCGACGTCGCGCACCCAGCTCGAGACCCTACGGCGCAACTGCGCCGAGTTCGGGATCCGGCTGCACCCGCTCGGCGACGACAACCAGGGCATCGTGCACGTCATCGGCCCGCAGCTCGGGCTCACCCAACCCGGCACGACCATCGTCTGCGGCGACTCGCACACCGCCACCCACGGCGCCTTCGGCGCGCTCGCCTTCGGCATCGGCACCAGCGAGGTGGAACACGTCCTCGCCACCCAGACGCTGCCGCAGAGCCGGCCGAAGACGATGGCCGTGAACGTCACCGGCCAGCTCGCCCCCGGCGTCACCGCCAAGGACCTGGTGCTCGCGCTGATCGCGCAGGTCGGCACGGGCGGCGGACGCGGGCACATCGTCGAGTACCGCGGCGAGGCGATCCGCGCGCTCTCCATGGAGGGCCGGATGACCGTCGCCAACATGTCCATCGAGTGGGGCGCCAAGGCCGGCATGATCGCGCCGGACGAGACGACCTTCGCGTACCTCAAGGGCCGGCCCAACGCGCCGCGGGACGCCGACTGGGACGCGGCGGTCGCGTACTGGCGGACGCTGCCCACCGACGAGGGGGCGACCTTCGACGCCGAGGTGACCCTGGACGCCAGCCGGGTGACGCCGTTCGTCACCTGGGGCACCAACCCGGGCCAGGGCGTCCCGCTGGGCGCGCGGGTGCCGGACCCGGAGGAGTTCGTCACCGAGTCCGAGCGGGCCGCGGCCCGGCGCGCGCTGGAGTACATGGGCCTGCGCCCCGGCACCGCGCTGCGGGACGTGCCGGTCGACGTGGTCTTCGTGGGCTCGTGCACCAACGGCCGTCTCGAGGACCTGCGCGCCGCCGCCGACGTGCTCCGCGGGCACAAGGTCGCCGACGGCGTACGGATGCTCGTCGTGCCCGGCTCCGCCGCGGTGCGGGAGGCGGCCGAGGCGGAGGGCCTCGACAAGGTCTTCGCCGACGCGGGCGCCGAGTGGCGGTTCGCCGGCTGCTCCATGTGTCTCGGAATGAACCCGGACACGCTGCGGGCCGGTGAACGCTCGGCCTCCACCTCCAACCGCAACTTCGAGGGCCGCCAGGGCCGGGGCGGACGCACCCACCTGGTGTCCCCGCCCGTCGCCGCCGCCACCGCAGTGGCCGGTCGGCTGGCCGCTCCGGCCGACCTGTGAAGAGGGGACACCGCTGATGGAGAGCTTCACCACCCACACCGGCACCGCGGTGCCGCTGCGCCGGTCCAACGTGGACACCGACCAGATCATCCCGGCCGTCTATCTCAAGCGGGTCACCCGAACGGGTTTCGCCGACGGGCTCTTCAGCGCGTGGCGCGAAGATCCGACATTCGTACTCAACGATCCCTCCTATTCGGGAGCGTCGATTCTCGTGGCCGGCCCGGAGTTCGGCACCGGGTCGTCCCGGGAGCACGCCGTCTGGGCGCTGCGGGACTGGGGCTTCCGCGCCGTGATCGCGCCCCGCTTCGGTGACATCTTCCGGGGCAACGCGCTCAAGGAGGGTCTGCTGCCGGTCGAGTTGGAATTGAAAGCGGTCGAGGAGATCTGGGATCTCGTCGAGTCCGAGCCCGGCACGCCGGTGACGGTCGACCTCACCGCCCGCGAGGTCCACGCCGGGGATGCCACCTGGTCGTTCCCGCTGGACGACTTCAGCCGGTGGCGGCTCATGGAGGGCTTGGATGACATTGGACTCACCCTCCGGCACGAGGCCGAGATCGCTGCCCACGAGGCGGCCCGACCGTCGTTCCTGCCGTCCGTGGCATAGCCGTACGCCCGAGTCGCACAACGGATTCGCCCCCACCGGCCCCGCCCGTGGGGGCGAATCCGTTACGACACAAGGGCTTTTTTCCACCGAATGTTTGTGTCCCGGCAGCACAGGGCATACCGTGCGCGCAGAATGGCTCGCGTCGAGTCAGTTGCACAATCGGGAGGAAGTCGTGAACAAGGCCGAGCTCATCGAGGCGCTCGCCGTTCGCCTGGGGGACCGGAAGACGGCGACGGCCGCGCTCGACGCGGTCCTCGCTGAGGTCCAGGCGGCGGTCACCAAGGGCGAGAAGGTGGCGATCACCGGTTTCGGAGCGTTCGAAAAGCGCGTGCGGGGCGCGCGAACAGCCCGGAACCCCAGGACCGGCGAGGCGGTGAAGGTCAAGAAGACGTCCGTTCCGACCTTCCGCCCCGGCGCCGGGTTCAAGGAGATGGTGGCCAGCGGCAAGGTGCCGAAGGCCACGGCGGCGGCCAAGAAGACCACCACGGCCGCCAAGACCACCGGTGCCAAGGCGACCGGCGCGAAGGCGACCGGCACCAAGGCCACCACCGCGGCGAAGAAGACCGCGGCGAAGAAGACCACCGCCACCAAGACGACCACGGCGACCAAGACGGCCGCCAGCAAGAAGGCCGCTCCGGCGCGGAAGACCGCGGCGGCGGGCCGGACGGCGGCCGCGAAGAAGACCACCGCGGCGGCCAGCAAGAGCACGGCGGCGAAGAAGGCGCCGGCCAAGAAGGCCCCGGCCAAGAAGGCGGCCACCCGGCGCTGACCGGCCGGCCCGAAGGGCGTCCACCCCTGCGGTGGGCGCCCTTCGGCGTGTCCGGCCCGCCGTCCGCGCCGGCGACCGGTGCCCGGCCGCGCCAGCGGCGTCAGGGAATGGACGTCGAAGGTGCGGGGACCGATGTCAGAGACGCTCGGTGGCGAGCAGCCCGTCACCGGCGAAGGCGAGCAGCCAGCCGCCGCCCTTCGGCGTGGTGAAGTCCGCGCCCACGAGGCCCGTGAGGCGCTCCAGCGCCCCCGGAATCACCTTGCCCTGGCTGCACACCGCGAGCTGGCCACCGGCGACGGCCAGTTCCTGGAGGCGGGCCGCGAGGGCGAGCGCCCGCTCGTCGCGCTGTTGGCCGGGGCGCGGCTCGTCCAGGTCGCCGCAGACCTCGATGGGCAGGTCGAGCCGTGCGGCGGCCGGATCGAGCGTCTGCACGCACCGGCGGGCCGACGCCGACAGCAGCCGGGCCGGCCGGACCAGCGCCAGCAGGTCGGCCAGCGCCTGCGCCTGCGCCCGGCCCTCCGCGTCCAGCGGGCGGGCCGTGTCCGGCCCCGACCAGGTGGCCCGCGTGCCGGCGTGCGCGTGGCGGACCAGCGCCACCGTGGCCGTCACCGGCGGGAGCGCCGCGAACGCGGCCAGCACCTCGGCGTCGTGCGGGTAGCTGACCAGCCGGATCGCGTCGTCCACGGGGAGCCAGCGCACCTCGTCGACCTCGGTGCCGGGCTGGAAGCCGCCGCTGGCCACGGCCCGCATCGACCAGTAGTCGACCACCTTGGGCCGGCCCTCGCTGCGGTAGTGCGCGGACGGCAGACGGATCTGCGGCACCGCCCGTACGTCGGTCTCCTCGGCCACCTCGCGTACCGCGGCCATCAGCGGGTGCTCGGCCGGCTCCAACTTGCCCTTCGGCAGCGACCAGTCCCCGTAGCGGGGCCGGTGCACGAGGCACACCTCGGTCGCGCCGGCCGCCGGCCGCCACACGACGCCCCCGGCCGCGCGGATCTCCGTCACGGCAGCCAGCCCGTCCGCTTGCGGCGGGTGGCGCGGTGCCAGGCGGCCGGGAACGCCGCCCGCGTCCGCCGTACCGTGGCCCGTTCCCGTTCGGCGAGCCGGCCGGCGGTCACCGCGAGAGCCTGGTCGCCCGGATGCTCGACGGCGAGAGCCAGCCACGTCCGCGCGGCGACGGCCGCGTCCTGGTGCTCGCCGAGCAGGTCCTGCAGCCGGGTCAGCGCGGACGCCAGTTTGCCGGCACGTCCGCCGAGCGCCGGCGCGGCCGCGTCGGCCGCGTCGGCCGCGTACCGGGCCTGCTTGCCGCGCTTGCGCGCGGCGTGCCACGGCTCGTCCGGACCCACCGGGTCGAGGTCCGCCACCGCCCCCGGCCGTCCCTTCCCGCCGGCGAGCCGCCGCCACGGGCGGGCCACCAGACGGGGAAGCACCCGCGACGCCGGTCGAGCGGCCCGGGGTGTGAGCCGGGGTGCGCGCGCGGCCAGCACGAGGGCGTCCACGAGCGCCATGTAGCGGGGCGAGGTGAGGGCCTCGTCCACCGCCGCGAGGGCCGCGCGCTCCCGCTCGGCGAGCGCGGCGTCCAGCCGGTCCACGGCCGCCGGGTCGAGCGGACTGGTCGGGTCGGCCGAGGCGGTACGCCGCAGGCGGGCACGCAGCACCTCGACGTCCCGGGCGGCGCCGAGCACGCCGGCCAGCCAGCGCAGCTCGTCGCGCAGCGGACGCGCCCAGTCGGGACGTACGAGTGGCGCGAACGCCCGCAGGTCGCTGCGCAGGCGCCGGCAGGCCACCCGCATCTGGTGCACGGCCGTGTCACCGTCGAGCGGGGCGCGCAGCCGCACCAGCGGGTCGTGTTCCACCAACCGCCGTACGCCCCGCCGGACCGCCTCGGTGACCACGTCGCCGGCGGTCGGGTGGGCCGGCAGGCCGGTGGGGGGAACCAGGTCCGGCTCGCCCTCCGCCGCCGGGCCGAGTGCCCGGACGTGCTTCGGCACGAACGAGCCGCCCCGCGCCCCGGCGTCGCCCAGCACCGTCCCCACCCGGTCCAGCAGCCCCCGGTCACCGGCCTTGCGTTCCACCTCCAGCTCCCGGAACGCCCCGGTGACGGACCCGTCCGGCGTCGACGTCGTCACCCGGTCGTCGACCACCTCGGCGAGCACCTCGCCGTCCGGCCCGGTCACCTCGTACGCGTGCCGCTCGGTGCGGACGACCACGGCCGGAGCCAGCGGTGCGCCCCGGCTGTGGACGGTGACCAGGCCGGCGAGGTCCCCCGGCGGGTCGCCGGCGGGCCCGGGCCGGGAGATCTCCTGCCGGACGCCCGGGGCGTCGGTGGGCAGCTTCACGGTCCAGGGCAGCTCGTCGCCCTCGCGGCGGCGCAGCGAGACGCCGGCCCGGGCCAGCCGCAAGTCGGCGGTGTCGACGTAGGTGGCCACGAGGGTCGCCGGGGGCCGGGCACGGACCCGGCCGCCGGTAGGCGCAGTGGCGGACAGGTCGGGCAGCACGAAGGTGTCGTCCACCTCGTACTTCCGCTCCTCCTCCATCCCGTCAGCCTATGCCCGCCGGAGTCAGCTGGCCGTGTCACCGACGCGGCGCAGCAGCAGGTCCTGCAGGTGCGTGAGCGGCTCCTCCGCGGTGCTGGCCCGTCGCGTCCAGGTGCCGTCGCCGGCCAGCTCGAACGCCTCCACCTCGGGGCTCATGGCGGCGGTCAGCACGTGGTCCAGCTCGGCCCGGGCCACCGGGTCGGTGACCTGCACCAGCGCCTCGACCCGCCGGTCCAGGTTCCGGTGCATGAGGTCGGCCGAGCCGATCCAGAACTCGCCGTCGCCGTTGTTGCCGAACCGGAAGACCCGCGAGTGCTCCAGGAACCGGCCCAGGATCGAGCGGACCCGGATGTTCTCCGACAGGCCCGGCACACCGGGTCGCAGCGCGCACATCCCGCGGATCAGCAGGTCGACGTGCACACCGGCCTGCGAGGCGCGGTACAGCGCGTCGGTGACGGCCTCGTCGACCAGCGCGTTCACCTTGAACTGGACGAGGCCGGGCATGCCGAGCCGGACGTGCGCGATCTCCCGTTCGATCCGTTCGATGAGGCCGCTGCGGATCCCCTGCGGCGCCACCAACAACCGGCGGTACGCCGTCTGCCGGCTGTAGCCCGTGAGCACGTTGAACAGGTCGGTCAGGTCCGCGCCGATCTCCGGATCGGCGGTGAGCATGCCGAAGTCCTCGTAGAGCCGGGCGGTCTTCGGGTGGTAGTTGCCGGTGCCGATGTGGCAGTAGCGGCGGATCTGGTTGCCCTCCTGCCGCACCACGAGCGCGGTCTTGCAGTGCGTCTTCAGCCCCACCAGCCCGTACACCACGTGGCAGCCGGCCCGTTCCAGCGTCCGGGCCCAGCCGATGTTGGCGACCTCGTCGAAGCGGGCCTTCACCTCCACGAGCACGACGACCTGCTTCCCGGCGGCGGCCGCGTCGACGAGCGCGTCGACGATGGGGGAGTCGCCGCTGGTGCGGTAGAGGGTCTGCTTGATGGCCAGGACGTTCGGGTCGGCGGCGGCCTGCTCGATGAAGCGCTGCACGCTGGTCGCGAACGAGTGGTACGGGTGGTGCACGAGGATGTCCCCGTCGCGCAGGGTCGCGAAGACGCTGCGCGGCACCTCGCCCTCGGCGAGCCGCGGATGGGTGGCCGGCACGAACGGCTTGTCCTTGAGGTCCGGCCGGTCCGCCTCGTTGTAGACCTGCCAGAGCGCGGAGAGGTCGAGCAGGCCGGGCACCCGCAGCACGTCCTGGTCGTCCATGTCCAGCTCGCGGACGAGCAGGTCGAGCATGTGGTCGCTGATCGAGGCGGCCACCTCGAGGCGCACCGGAGGGCCGAACCGCCGCCGGGCCAGCTCCCGTTCGAGGGCCTGGAGCAGGTCCTCGTCGCGGTCCTCGTCGACCTCCACCTCGGCGTTGCGGGTGACCCGGAACAGGTGGCACTCGACGACCTGCATCCCGGAGAACAGCTGTCCCAGGTGCACCGAGATGAGGTCCTCCACCGGCAGCATCCGCACACCGGGGCGGTCCCGGCTCACCCGCACGAAGCGGGGCACGTTGTTGGGCACCTTCACCCGCGCGAACAGCTCCGACCCGCCGTCCGGGTCGCGTACGGCCACGGCCAGGTTGAGCGACCGTCCCGAGATGTACGGGAACGGGTGCGCCGGGTCGACGGCGAGCGGTGTGAGCACCGGGAAGATCTGCTCACGGAAGTACGTGCGCAGCCGCTCCCGCTCGGCGTCGTCCAGCTCGGCCCAGCGCATGATGCGGATGTCCTCGGCGGCCAGCCCGGGCAGCACGTCGTCGACGAAGCACGCGGCGTGCCGGGCGACCAGGTCGGCGGTCTTCTCGGCGACCAGCTCCAGCTGCGTGCGAAGCGGCGTCCGGTCACCGCCGCGGACCGGCAGCCCGGCCTGCAACCGGCGCTTCAGGCCGGCCACCCGGACCATGTAGAACTCGTCGAGGTTGCTCGCGAAGATGGCGAGGAACTTCGCCCGTTCCAGCAGGGGCGTGCGCGGGTCCTCGGCGAGCGCCAGGACGCGGGCGTTGAAGTCGAGCCAGGAGAGCTCCCGGTTGAGGAACCGGTCCTCGGGCAGCGGCGCCGGCGCGGCCGCCGCTTCGTCGTCGGGGCGCGCGGGCGCGGGACCGGGCGCGGCGACCGGGTCGAGGACCTCCTCCAACCCGGACGCGGCGCTCGCCGCGTCGGCGGCCGGGACGTCGGTGCGGGCGGCCCGGGTGTGCTCGGCCGTGTCGCCGTCGGCGGGCCGGTCGGTACGGAAGCGGCCGTCGCTGCCGCGCAGCCGGGTGCCGTTGCGGGCGCCGGAGGGGTCGGTGGCGGGGTCGGCGGGGTGCTCGCGGGGGGTGCTCACCCGCTCATAATCACCCGATTCCGGTGAACGCAAAATGAACTTCGCGGCGACGGGTCAGCTCATCGTCGGCAACGTCACCCGCACCACCTCGCCGGCGGCGTCGGTCTCCACCCGGACCCGCTGACCGAGGCGGAGCAGGCGCAGCCCGGAGGCGTCGAAGGCGCGGGCCGGAAAGGCCAGCTCCGTGCCGTCGTCGAGGAGCAGAACGCCGCTGCGGGTCGCCGCGTCGTAGGTGGCCACCGTGCCCTGCATGCGAGCACCGTACACCGGGGTGGGCGGGTCAGCCGGGCGTGCCGGCGGGGCGACGGGCGGTGAGCGCCGCGGTGCGCGGCCCGAGCCCGAGCGCGGCGGCGGCCGCGAGGTCGGCCGCCGTGTCGACGTCGCGGCGCAGGCTCGGCCAGTCACCGGTGAGCGGCAGCGCTCCGCTCGCCGCGTGCGCCGCCGCCGAGCCGACCCCGAAGCGGGGATCCAGCGGCAGCCCCGGCGGCGCCGCGAGCAGCACGGTGCCGCTGCCCGGGGCGTCCGCCACGAACGCCCGCGTCGCCGGGTCCTTCTGCGCGGCGGCGAGCGCGGCTGCCAGCTCCGCCGGGCGCAGCGCCGGCAGGTCGGCCGTGATGCCCGCCACCCAGCCGCCCCGCGCGGCGGCGGCGCCGTGCCGGAAGGCGGCGTTCAGCCCGGCGCCGGGCGGGTCGGGCAGCACGCGGGCGCCCGCCGCCCGGGCGACCGCGGCGACCCGGGCGTCGTCGGTCACCACGAGGACCTCGCCGACCGCGGGGCAGGCCCGCACCGCGAGGACCGTGTCGGCCGCCAGGGCGAGCGCCAGCTCCTCGTGCGGTACGCCCGGCAGCGCCCCCCGCAGGCGGCTCTTCGCCGCCGCCAGGTGCTTCACCGGCACCACGACGGCCCACCTCGGCTGACTCACACCGCAATCCTGCCAGCCGGCCGGCCGACCCTCGCTGGCCCGTACCCCGGGGGAGCAGGCATGATTTCCGCTGCGGGCGGCACCGGCGGGATCGGTGCGGGGAGCCCGGGCGGCACGAGGAGGCGTGGTGGCACGGCGGAGACTGGGATTCTGGCCACGGTTGGCCGCGGTGCTGGTGAAGCCGGTCCTGACCGTCTGGACGCGGCGGACGTGGCGGGGCATGGAGCACCTGGGCGGCGACGGCGGCGTGATCCTCGTGGCCAACCACCTGTCGCACGCCGACCCGCTGGTCTCGGCGCACTTCATCTACGACTCCGGCCGCTGGCCGCAGTTCCTCGCGAAGGCGAGCGTGTTCCGGGTGCCGGTGCTCGGGTGGATCCTGCACCGCTGCCGGCAGATCCCGGTGGAGCGCGGCACGGTGGACGCGGCCCGGTCGCTCGACAAGCTGGTCGCCGCGCTGAAGGCCGGCGGCACCGTGGTGATCTACCCGGAGGGCACCACGACCCGGGAGCCGGAGCTGTGGCCGATGAAGGGCAAGACGGGCGCCGCCCGGCTCGCGCTGACCACCGGGGCCCCGGTCGTGCCGATCGTCATGTGGGGGCCGGAACGGATGTTCGACCCTCGTACCGCCAAGCTGAGCCTGCGTCCGCGGACCCCCGTGACGGTGGTGGCCGGGCCTCCGGTCGACCTGAGCAGGTTCGCGGGCGCGTCGCCCACGCGGGCCACGCTGGAGGAGATGACCGACACGATCATGCTGCGGTTGCGGGACATGCTCGCCGAGATCCGCGGCGGCACGCCGCCGCCGCTGTGGGAGCGGCCGGGCCGTGCGCAGCGCCAGCAGCAGGGCGGGGCGGCGTGAGCGAGCGAAGCGAGCGAACCATTCGGCACAGCAGCGTGGCGCCTCGCGCCGCTGCGGAGCGAAGCGGAGCGGCGGCGTGAGCGAGCGGAGCGGACATGTGGCGGTGCTGGGCGCCGGCTCGTGGGGCACCGCCTTCGCCAAGCTCCTCGCCGACGCCGGCCGGGAGGTCACCATCTGGGCGCGACGCCAGCCGGTCGCCGACACCCTGCGGACCGAGCGGCGCAACCCGGAGTACCTGCCGCACCTGGTGCTGCCGGAGCTGGTGACCGCCACCGGGGACGCGGCGGAGGCCATCACCGGCGCCGAGCTGGTGGTCCTGGCCGTGCCGTCGCAGACGCTGCGCGGCAACCTCGCCGAGTGGGCCGGGTACGTGCATCCGGACGCCACGCTGGTGTCGCTCATGAAGGGCATCGAGCTGGGCACCACCAAGCGGATGAGCGAGGTGATCGTCGAGACCGCCGGGGTCCCGGGCGACCGGGTGGTCGTGGTGTCGGGCCCGAACCTGGCCCCGGAGATCGCCGCCGAGCAGCCGGCCGCGACGGTCGTGGCCGGCACGGACAGCCGGCGCACCGCGCTCGTGCAGGCGTCGATCCGTACGCCCTACTTCCGTCCCTACACCAACGACGACGTGACGGGCTGCGAGCTGGGCGGGGCCGTGAAGAACGTGATCGCCCTGGCGTACGGCATCGCCACGGCCATGGGCTTCGGCGACAACACCCGGGCCATGCTCATGACGCGGGGGCTGGCCGAGACGGCCCGCCTGGGTGTGGCGCTCGGCGCCGACCCGATCACCTTCGCCGGCCTGGCCGGGATGGGCGATCTCGTGGCGTCGTGCTCGTCGCCGCTGGCCCGTAACCGCACCTTCGGGGAGCACCTGGGCCGGGGCGAGACGTTGGAGCAGGCGCAGGCCGCCACCCGGCAGACCGCCGAGGGTGTGAAGAGCTGCCTGTCGGTCCGCGACCTGGCCCGCGCGCACGGCGTGGAGATGCCGATCACCGAGCAGGTCGAGCGGATCTGCCACGAGGGGATGGACCCGCGCATCGCCGTGGACACCCTGATGAGCCGGACCGCCAAACCCGAGTCGTACGAGTGAGGATCCGATGAGCGAGTGGGGGGACGGCACCCGCAGCGTGCACGCCGGGCTGCCGGAGCCGGTGCCCGGGCAGCCCTTCCTGCCCGGGCCGGTGTTCGCGGCGCCGTACCACCTCGATCCGTGGCAGGGGCCGGCGGGCGCGCCGAACGGCTACGGCCGTCCCGACAACCCGACCCGCCGGCTGCTCGAGGCGGCCGTCGGCGAGTTGGAGGGCGGCGAGTGCCGCGTCTTCGCGAGCGGACAGGCCGCGATCACCGGCCTGCTGCTCACCCTGCTGCGACCGGGTGACACCGTGCTGCTCCCGTCGGACGGCTACTTCCCGGTCCGCGCGTTCGCCACCGAGACGCTGGAGACGATCGGCGTACGGGTGGTCTTCGTGCCCACGGTCGGTCCGTACCCCGACCTGGACGGCGTCCGGCTCGTGCTGGTGGAGACCCCGGCGAACCCGGGGCTCGACGTGGTCGACGTGGCCGCGCTCGCGGCCCGGGCGCGCGCCGCGGGCGCGCTGCTCGCCGTGGACAACACCACCGCCACACCGCTGGGCCAGCGACCGCTGGACCTCGGCGCGGACCTGGTCGTGGCGTCCGGCACGAAGGCGCTCACCGGCCACTCCGACCTGCTGCTCGGCTACGTGGCGAGCCGGTCCGCGAAGCTGGTCGAGGCGCTCACGGGGTGGCGGAACACCACGGGGGCCGTCCCCGGCGCCTTCGACGCCTGGCTGGCGCACCGGTCGCTCGCCACCATGGACCTGCGGCTGGGCCGGCAGAGCGCCAACGCCGAGGCGGTCGCCGCGCTGCTCGCCGGCCGGGCGGAGGTGACCGGCCTGCGCTGGCCCGGCCGGCCCGAGGACCCGGCGTACGCGGTGGCGTCGGCGCAGATGCGCCGGATGCCCGGCGTGCTCTCGTTCGACCTGGGGGACGCCGACCGGGTCGCCCGGTTCGTCGACGCCGCGCGGCTGGTCGTGGCGGCCACGTCCTTCGGTGGCCTGCACACCACGGCGGACCGCCGTGCCCAGTGGGGGGACGACACGGCGCCGGGTTTCGTCCGGCTCTCCTGCGGGGTGGAGGACACGGTCGACCTGGTGGCCGACATCGCGGCCGCGTTGGACGCCGCCGGGCCGGTGCGTTGAGCGCCGCGGCGGCGGAGTAGGGTTCCGGTGGCCCGACCGGGCCGCGACCGAAGGAGGTGAGTCCGATCCACCAGACAGCAGGACCGGCGCTCCCTCCCGCGTCCACGCCGCGCCTCTAGCGGCCACCCGGAGCGCCGACGAGCGTTTCCGGAGGTTCCCCATGACCGTGCCGTTCACCACCGACCGTCCCGCCCTCGTCGACCGGCTGCGTGCCGCCGGCTGCGTCTACGCCGAGGACGAGGCGGATCTCCTGCTCCAGGCCGCCGATTCCCCCACCCTGCTGGCCGACCTCGTGGCGCGCCGGATCGCGGGCGAGCCGCTGGAGCACCTGCTCGGCTGGGCCGAGTTCTGCGGGTTGCGGGTCGCCGTCGACCCCGGCGTCTTCGTGCCGCGCGGGCGTACGGCCCTGCTCGTCGCCACGGCCGCGGCGGTAACCGGCCCCGCGCCGGCCGTGGTGGACCTCTGCTGCGGCTCCGGCGCCACCACGCTCGCGTTGGCGCGGCGGCTCGCGCCGCGCTGGCTCGCGGCCGCCGACATCGACCCGGCCGCCGTGGCGTGCGCCCGTCGCAATCTCTCCGCGCTGGGCGTCCCGGTGTTCCAGGGCGATCTGTTCGCGCCCCTGCCCGAGACCTGGCGGGGCCGGTTGGACCTCGTGGTCGCCAACGCCCCGTACGTCCCGACGGCCGCCGTGGAGCTGCTGCCGCCCGAGGCGCGGCTGCACGAGGCGCCGGTGGCCCTCGACGGCGGCCCGGACGGGCTGGCCGTGCTGCGCCGGGTGGCGGCCGGGGCGGGGCGCTGGCTCGCCCCCGGCGGGCACCTGGTGGTGGAGGCCGCGGTGACGCAGGTCGACAGCCTCTGTGCGGCGTTCGCCGACGCGGGGCTGGCGCCCGACGTGCGGCACGACGAGGAGATGGAGGCGACGGCGGTCGTGGGTCGCCGCGCGGCCTGAGGAGCTGTCGGGTGGGCCGCTCGGCGGTGCGCACCGGCCGGAACGGGCCGTGGCGGGCCGCCGGGCGCCGCACTAGCCTCTGATCAGGTTCGGTGGGAGGGGTGGCTGTGGGCAGCGCCGAAGCGCCGCTGGTCGTCGGGCTGGACAACGGTGGCACCAGCAACAACGCGACAGTCCTCACGGTGGACGGCCGCTTCCTGGTCGACGGCCTGGTGGAGACGCCGAGCGAGGTGCAGCATGGCCCGGAGGCGGCCATCGAGGCGTTGGCCCGGGCCCTGGACGGCGTGCTGGCCCACACCGGCGTGCCGCTCGACCGGGTGCGGGCGGTGGGCCTGGACACCCCCGGCCCGGCCAGCGCCGACGGGGTGATCTCGTCGCGCGGGTCGACCAACTTCTCCCAGCCCGCCTGGCGCGGTTTCGACGTGCGCGGGGCTCTCGAGCGGCGGCTCGGCCTGCCGGTGGTCTACCACAACGACGGGAACGCCGCGGCGCTCTACGCCCACCACGTCCACTTCGGACCCGACGCGATGGCGCGGTCCTCGGTCGCGGCGATCGTGGGCACCGGGCTCGGTGGTGGCGTCGTGGAGGGCGGCCGGGTGGTGGCCGGGGCGGCCGGGATGGCGGGCGAGCTGGGCCACGTGCACATCCCGCTCGACGGGCTGCTCGACCCGGAGCAGCCCACGCCGACCTGCGCGTGCGGGTTCGCGGGGGACGTGGAGAGTGTCGCCTCGCTCACCGCCATCGAGCGCAACCTGCTGCCGTACTGGCTGACCCGCTATCCCGGGCACCCGCTGGCCGCCGAGGCGCCGGCCGGGGCGGCCCGGCTCGTTCGGGGGTACGGCGAACGCGGCGACGCGCTGGCCCGCGCGATCTTCACCCAGCAGGCCGCGGCGATCGGCCGGCTGTTCACGATCGCCGCGAACTTCACCGACCCGCACGCGTACTTCGTGGGGGGTGGGGTGGTGGAGGCGGCCCCGGAGTTCCGTGACTGGTTCCTGGCCACCGTCCGCGAGCACACGACCCTGCGCGAGGAGCAGGCCGCGGTGGCCACCTTCGCCCTCGTCCCCGACCGGGACATGGCGGGCGCGCGCGGTGTGGCCATCGCGGCGTTGGAGTCGCTGCGCGCCGGGCCCGCGCCGCGCCCCGTGGTCGCCTGAAAGCAGCGCCGCGGCGCCGTTCCCACGTCCCGGGTCGACCACGCTGCACACCACCCTCGCGCCCCGCCGCCCTTCCCCCGGGCGATCATGCACTTGTGGTGCCGGATTCGCACCTGCTGGCGGCTTTTGTGAGGCACCACAACTGCATGATCGCCGGGGAGGGGGCGCGGGGGAGCGGAGGGTCGGCATCCGGCGCGTCCCGGTCGGGCGGCGGCGGCCGGCCACCGCCCACCGGTGGCCGGCCGTCGCGTACGGTCAGCGGCGCGGTGGGGACTGGGCGAACGCGGCCCAGGCCGCCGGGGCGAAGAGCAGTGCCGGGCCGGCCGGGTCCTTGGAGTCGCGCACGGCCACCAGCCCGGGGATCACCGCCACCTCGACGCACGCGCCCTCGTCGCCGCTGCGGCTGCTCTTGCGCCAGCCTGCCGCGGCCAGCGCCGCGCTGATCGTCGGTGTCATCGGTCCTACCGTCCCTTCAGGAGTTGGAGGAGCTGGTCGCGGCTGCCCGCCGGACTGAGCGCGACCGTCCGCAGGTGCTCCATGATCTTGGTGCAGGTGCGCAGGTCACCGGGCCGGTCGAGGATCATCTGACCGGCGACGGTCTCCACCGAGGCGATGATCGGGTCCTCGGGGTCGGCGAACTCGAGGATGTGCAGCGAGCCCCGGGTGCCCCGGTGGTAGCCGGCGGCCAGCGGGATCACCTGGACGGTGATGTTGGGCAGCTCGGCCATCTTCACGAGGTGCCGCAACTGGCCTTCCATGACGGACCGGTCGCCCACCGGCCGCAGCAGTGCGCCCTCGTCGATGATCGCGTCGAGGATGGGTGGCGTGTCCCCCGTGAGTCGCTGCTGGCGGTCCAGCCGCACCTTCACGCGCTGCTCCACTTGCTCGTCGGTGAGCGTGTGCGGGCCGCCGCGCATGACGCCGCGGATGTAGTCGGCGGTCTGGAGCAGGCCGGGGACCACGGAGGGCTCGAAGTTGGCGATCCCGGTCGCCTCGGCCTCCAGGGCGATGAAGTCGATGGTCCGGCGGTCCAGCAGGTACGAGTAGGAGACCCACCAGCCGGGCTTGCGGGCGTCCTTGGCCAGCTGCACGGCGGCAGTGACGTCGTCCGGGGCGACCCCGTAGAGGGTGAGCAGCGCCCGGACGGTGGCCGGCTTCACCGGCGACTGGGCGTTCTCGTAGCGCGAGAGCGTGCTGCGGGTGCTGTTGATCTCGTCGGCCGCGGCCTCCAGCGTCAGGCCGGCGGCCTCCCGGTGGGTGCGCAGCGCGAGACCGAGGCGGCGGGCGCGGGCGGTCTTCGGGGCCATGCATCGATGGTTGCACACATTTACGGGAAGCGGTACATGAGAGAACGTCGATGAGAGTTGCATTCACACCTGTACACCTGTCAATCTGTTACCGCGTCCTCACCGCCGGTTGTCGTGGCGACGGTGGCGGTGAGCGACCGGAGGGGATGGGGCGCGCGGCGATCGGGTTTCTCCCCCAGGCCCGATCGCCGCGTGCCGCGCCCCTTCCGTCCGTCCGAAGGGAGTCAGCGTGCGTACCGGTCCGCAGTTCCACGCCGACCGCCTCGGGGCCCGGCGATGACCCGCTTCCTCGTGGTGCTCACCGACGTGCGCCCGTTCGAGAGGGGCGGCCGTGACGAGCGGACCAGCCCGGAGCGGCGACGGCAGGTCGTCGGCGCCAGCAGCCGGGAGGCGGCCGACCGGATCGCCGGCGCCTTCATGGCGCTCGGGATGGTGCGTGCCGGCCGGCAGCGGGTGAAGGTGATCGCCGTGGGCCGCCGGCACGCGCGGGACTGACCGTGGCGCATCGCCGTACTTGGCCGCCCGGTGCGCCTCCGGTCGATCACGCACCGTATGCGACCGTTGACCGATTGCGGCGGGGCGCCGTGTCTCAGCGGGTATCGCCCTCGACCCGCCGCCACGCACAGTAAGGTCAACCGGTAGCGATCGGCGTGCGTCCGATCGGAGAGGTGACCGGAGTGACCACCCCAGGCAAGACCCGCGTGGCCGTCGTCTTCGGCGGTCGCAGCCCGGAACACGGCATCTCGGCCGTCAGCGCCGGCAGCGTGATCGGCGCGCTCGACCCGGACGAGTACGAGGTGGTGCCCGTCGGCATCACCCGGGCCGGGCAGTGGGTGCTCACCACCGGCGACCGGGAGCAACTCGCCATCCAGGCCCGGCGTCTGCCGGAGGTCACCGCCGACTCCGGCGTCGACCTGGTGCTGCGCGCCGACCCGACGGGCAGCGGGCTCATGGTGCTCGACCCGGCCGAGGGTCCGCGGGCGCTCGCCGACGTGGACGTGGTCTTTCCCGTGCTGCACGGCGCGTACGGCGAGGACGGCACCATCCAGGGCATGCTCGAGATGGCCGGCATCCCCTACGTGGGGGCGAACGTCTTCGCGTCGGCCGCCGCCATGGACAAGGAGTTCACCAAGAAGCTCTGCGCCGCCGAGGGAATCCCCGTCGGATCGTACGCGGTGCTGCGCAACGGCATGACCCTGAGCGAGGCGGACAAGGAACGGCTCGGGCTGCCGGTCTTCGTGAAGCCGTCCCGCGCGGGCTCGTCCTTCGGCGTGACGAAGGTCAGCGACTGGTCACAGCTGGACGCGGCGGTGGCCACCGCCCGCCAGATCGATCCGAAGGTGCTGGTCGAGGCCGCCGTCGTCGGTCGTGAGGTCGAGTGCGGCGTGCTCGAGGGGGAGGCCGGCGGCGCACCGGAGGCGTCCGTCCTCGCCGAGGTCCGGGTGGTGTCCGACCGCGAGTTCTACGACTTCGAGGCCAAGTACCTCGACGACGTGTGCGAGTACGACATCCCGGCGAACCTCCCGGAGCGGGTCACCCGGCAGGTGCAGGAGTACGCGACCCGCGCGTTCACCGCGCTGGACTGCGCCGGGCTGGCACGAGCCGATTTCTTCGTCACCCCGGAGTTGGACGTCTACCTCAACGAGGTCAACACGATGCCGGGCTTCACCCCGTCGTCGATGTTCCCGCGGATGTGGGCCGCGGCGGGCCTCGAATACCCGAAGCTGGTCGACCGCCTGATTCGGACCGCCCTCAGCCGCGGTGTCGGCCTGCACTGACCGGCCGCATCGGGCGTCGCCGGCCGTGACCGTGCCCGTGGCGCCCGCCCGGCGGGTGCCACGGGCTCACACGGGGTCAGCCCCGGCAGCCGGCCGGAATGTCGCCACCCGAGGGCACCGTGGCCACGATGGTGTCGGAGATCGGGGCCACCCACTGCAACGGCTGGTCGTAGGCGCGCGGCACCCGGACCGACACCGCGGTCTCCCGGTCGAGGGTGGTGAGCACGGTGGCGTCCGCCTGCTCCTCCGCGTACCAGCAGACCTTGTTCACGGCCCACACGTCGGAGGTCGCCGGGATGGCGGGCTCCGCGCCCCCGCAGGTCACCGTGATGGCCGGATCGCCGTACGCGGCGTTCTGCTCGTGGCCGGCGGTGACCGGCCGCTGCCGCAGGTCGCGGAGGTCGTCGGGCATCTGGGACAGCAGGGCGCGGCAGAGCGTGGCCGGGCGGGCGGCCAGCGCCGGGGCGGCCATCTCCACGGGGGCCGTCGACTGCGCCCGGGCCGTGGTCGCCGACGGGCTGGGGGCGGGCGCCGGGTCGTCCGGGGCGAGCTGGGCGAACGTGATCCCGGCCACCAGCAGCGTGATGGGCAGCGCCACCAGCGTCGCGATCAGGGCGGCGCGCCGGTTGGTCCGGTCCGCGCCCGGCCGGGTCTCGGCGGCCGGCTCCGGGCGCTCGTCGGCCCGGTCGCCGTCCACGGGGGTAGTAGTGATCTTGTCCACTTACAGGCGCACCACCGAACACGTGAGGGTGCGGGTGATGCCGGGCACCATCTGCACCTTGCTGACGATGAGTTTGCCCAGCTCGTCGACGGTGTTCGCCTCGGTGAGGACGACCACGTCGTACGGGCCGGTGACGGCGTCGACGCGCACCACGCCGGCGAGGTCCGCGATGAGACCGGCCACGTCACGCGCGCGGCCGACCTCGGTCTGGATGAGGATGTACGCCTGAACCACGACTCGACCTCCCTCCGTCGCCGCATCGAGCGGCCTGAAGGGTGAAACTACCGTACGGTGCAGGTCCGATCCCTATCGGTGGTCGAGGAGAAGCGGTGAGCGAGCACGGCGGGGCCGGGCGGCAGGAGCGGAGCGAGGGTGGCGAGGTGAGCGTCGCGGAGGTCGGCGAGTTCGGCCTGATCGAGCGGGTGACCGCCCGCCTGAAGTACGGGCCCGCCACCCTGCTGGGGCCCGGTGACGACGCGGCGGTGATCGCCGCTCCGGACGGTCGGGTCGCGGCGTCGACCGACGTGCTGGTCGAGGGCCGGCACTTCCGGCGGGACTGGGGGAGCGCCCGGGACATCGGGCACCGGGCGGCGGCGGCGAACCTCGCCGACATCGCGGCCATGGGTGCCACCCCGACGGCCCTGCTGGTCGCCCTCTGCATGCCGGCGGACCTCGATCCGAGCTGGGCGGAGGAGCTGGCCGACGGGCTGGCGGCCGAGGCGGCCACCGTCGGTGCGAGCGTGGTGGGCGGCGACATGTCGTCCAGCCCCACGCTGACCATCGCGGTGACGGCGCTCGGCGACCTCGGGGGCCGGCCGCCCGTGACCCGATCCGGCGCGCGTCCGGGGGACGTGCTCGCGCTGGCCGGCCGTACCGGGCACGCCGCGGCCGGGCTGACCGTCCTCTCCCGGGGGTTCCGCACGCCGCGGCTGCTCGTCGAGGCTTACCGCCGGCCGGAGGTGCCGTACGCGGCGGGGCCGCAGGCCGCCGACCTCGGGGCCACCTCGATGATCGACGTGTCGGACGGGCTCGTGGCCGACCTGGGGCACGTGGCGAAGGCCAGCGGGGTCGGGATCGACGTGCGGCGGGACGCCTTCGAGGTGCCCCCGCAGATGCGCGACGCGGCGCAGGCGCTCGGCGCCGACCCGTACGCCTGGCTGCTCGGTGGTGGCGAGGACCACGCGCTCGCCGCCACCTTCCCGCCCGGGGTGACGCTGCCACCGCAGTGGCGTCCGGTCGGCGCCGTGGTGGCCGGGTCGGGGGTGACCGTCGACGGGAAGCCGTACGCCGGAGTGGCCGGCTGGGACCATTTCCGGTAAGGCCCCTCGCTGGTCGTACCCTTTACCGGTGAGCGAGATCGAGATCCACGCCGTGCCGTTCGACGCGCCGGTGGCGCAGCGGCTGATCCGCGCCGCGTTGGCCGACCTCGGAGCCCGGTACGGCGGCAGCGGCGACGAGACGCCGGTGGACCCGGCCGAGTTCGTCCCGCCCGCCGGCGCCTTCCTCGTCGCCCACCTCGACGGTGAGCCGGTGGGCTGCGGCGGCTGGCGCAGTCACGGCGAGACGGGCGAGATCGCCGAGCTGAAGCGGATGTACACGGCGCCCGAGGCCCGGGGCCGCGGCGTGGCCCGCGCGGTGCTGGCGGCGGTCGAGCAGTCCGCCCGCGACCACGGCCGCAAGCGGATGGTCCTGGAGTGCGGCGACCGGCAGCCCGAGGCGATCGCCATGTACGGCTCGGCCGGCTACGAGCGGATCCCGAACTTCGGCTACTACCGGGACGAACCGGGCTGTATCTCCTTCGGCCGCACCCTGTGATCCAGCGCGACCGTTCCTGAGCGGCGGCGCGGCCGTGCCTGGGCGGCGCGGCGTGCCTGGGCGGCGCGGCCGGCGTGCCGTGCCGGGACGGCGACCCGCTCAGACGGTGACGATCCGGATCTGGTCCGCGGCCTTGGCGGCCACGGCGGTCGCCTCGGTCGCGTCGGCGCCCCAGGCCAGCACGTGACCGCTGCGGGCCAGCGAGTTGGTCACCTCGCCGACCGTGGCGCCCGGCGCGACGTCGAGCTGCACGTTCAGCACGCCCGAGACCCGGCGCGCCGCCCGTACGCCGTCGACGCCGGTCACGGTGCCCGGCGGAGCGAGCAGGAACTCCACGGCGGCTCCGCCCGTGGGCCGGGCCGGCAGTACGGGCCGCTCGCCGCGCAGCGTCCGCAGGTACGCCTCGATGAAGCCGCACTCGTACGCGACCGAGATGAGGGCGGTGATCATGTCGCCGGGGAGCCGGGCGGCGCACTCGATGAGGGTCGGTACGCCGTCGGCCACCATCCACTCGCTGTGCAGCACACCGGTGCGAAAGCCGGACGCCCCGGCGAGCCGGGTCGCCGCGTCGAGCAGCTCCCGCCGGACACCGTCGGGCAGCAGGGACGGAACGGTGTGCCCCGTCTCCACCGGGCGTCGCCCGGGCTGGACCCGCTTGTCGGTCACGTTGCCGAAGATGACCTCGCCGTCGGCGACCAGCAGCTCCACGCTGTGCTCCCGGCCGTCGAGCACCTGCTCGACGAGGACGGCGGTGGGCAGACCGCGATCGGTGGACTCGGGCGTCTCCGCCGGGGTCGCCGTCTCGGCCCAGGAGGCGACGACCTGGTCGGGGTCGGTGAGGATCTGCACGCCGAGGCTGCCGGAGCGGCGGGTCGGCTTCAACACGCACCGGCCGCCGTGGCGGCGGGCGAACGCCGTGGCGGCCGCGGGATCGTCGACCAGTTCGAACGCCGGGTTGGCGAGGCCGGCCTCGGTCGCCAGCAGCCGCATCCGGTGCTTGTCGGAGAAGACGTCCGCGGCGGCGGTCCCGGCGCCGGGCAGGCCGAGCGCCTCGGCGAGCCGGGCCGCGGCGCCCACCGCGTACTCCATGCCGGGCATCACCAGCCGGGCCGCGGCGAGCCCGGGCTCGCGGGCGAGCAGCGCGGCGGCGTCCAGGCCGGTCTGGTACTCGGCGGGGACGACCCGGGACAGGAAGGGCAGCCGACCCACGAGCGCCTCGACGTCGCGGCGGCGGATCACGTCCGGTTCCTCGACGAGCACCACGCTGTCGGTGGGCAGGTCGTCGACGAACCAGCGCAGCATGCCGTGCGAGGTGCCGATGATGATCAGATGCTCCCGGCCCAGGTCCAGCCGCACGATGGCCCTCCCCACGGTCGTCGCGCCCGGTCCGGCGGTCGGCGCAGGGAGAACCTAACGGAACGTACGGCAGCGGTCCACGATGCGTCGCCTACCCGTCACCGGGCACCGGCACGCCGTTGAACGACCCGTCGTTGATCGACTCGTCGTCGAGCCGTCTCGATCCACTCCGTTCCGGCGATGTGGCGCGGTCCCGGGGCGCCGGACACCGCCACATCGGCGAAACGGTGTCGATCAAGCCCCGGCAGGGCCGCGGATGCCGTGACGTCGCCACGTCCGGTCGTCCCGTCGTCCCGGCAGTCGGAGAGGGCACACATGGCAGAAGCCGGCGGACCGATGGGTCCGCCGGCTGTGCCGTCGATCAGGTGGTCTGCTGCCGGGTCAGGCGCGGGTGACCTTGCCCGCCTTGATGCACGAGGTGCAGACCTGCATCTTCTTGGTGGTGCCGCCACCGGCCGGGGTACGCACCGACTGGATGTTCGGGTTCCAGCGGCGGTTGGTCCGCCGGTGCGAGTGGGACACGTTGTGGCCGAAGCCCGGTCCCTTGCCACAGACGTCGCACACGCTAGCCACGGGATACTCCTGGGATTGAATCGTTCATGAGGTCGCCGGCGCAGCCGCTGCCCGGGCAACCTGGCCAGGTTACCCGATGACCGGCCGGTCCGCCCAACCGGGCTGCCGTACCGGCGTCCGCCCCGGCCTGCGACCGGAGCCGCCGGGCACCGGCCCCGGCCTGCGACCGGAGCGGCCGGCGCGCGGGGGACACGCCGGACGAGCCCGGCGGCTGTCGGCGTACGCCAGTAGGCTTCTCGCCGTGCTGGAGACCCTCGACGCCGCTGCGGTCCGCCGCTGGTGCACGGGCGGGCTCGCCGCGCTCCAGCGGCACCAGGCCGAGATCGACCGGCTCAACGTCTACCCGGTGCCCGACGGCGACACCGGGACGAACCTGGTGCTCACCCTCACCTCGGCGCAGCAGGCGCTCGCCATGGATCTGGACACCCTTCCCGACGGCGGTGTGACGCCGCACGGGCACGCGCTGCGGCTGATGGCACGGGGCGCGCTTCTCGGCGCCCGGGGCAACTCCGGGGTGATCCTGTCGCAGATCCTGCGCGGCTTCGCCGACGCGGCGGGCGCGGTGCCGGCGGTACGCGGCCGGGCGCTGGCCGGCGCGCTGCGTGACGCGACCGCCGCCGCCTACACGGCCGTGGCCCGACCGGTGGAGGGCACCGTGCTCACCGTGGTCTCCGCGGCGGCCGCCGCGGCCGAGGGGGCCGACAGCGACGACCTCTGCGCGGTCGCCGGCGCGGCGGCCGGCGCCGCCGCGCTGGCGCTGGCGCGCACCCCGGAGCAGCTTCCGGCGCTGGCCCGGGCCGGCGTGGTCGACGCCGGCGGGCGAGGGCTGTGCCTGCTGCTGGACGCCCTGCTGGAGGTGGTCACGGGGGAGCGGCCGGTGCGGCGGGCGCCCGCGCCGCGGGCCGCCGCCCCGCCGGCCACCGCCGTCCGCGAGACCGGGTCCGAGCAGTACGCGTACGAGGTGCAGTTCCTGCTCGACGCGGAGCGGGAGGCCGTCGACCGGCTGCGGCACGTGCTCGCCGGCCTGGGCGACTCCCTCGTGATCGTCGGTGACGGCGCCGCCGGAGGCACCTGGAACGTGCACGTGCACGTCAACGACGTGGGCGCGGCCATCGAGGCGGGCGTCGACGCCGGCCGGCCGCACCGGATCGCGGTGACCCGCTTCGCCGACCAGGTCGCGTCACCGGCTGCGGCGACCGACGGCCGGGGCGCCGTGGTGGTGGCGCCCGGCGCCGGGATCGCCGAGCTGTTCGGCGGCGAGGGCGCCACCGTGGTGCCGGGCAACCCGTCCACCGGCGAGCTGCTGGACGCCATCCGCGCCACGGGCGCCGCCCGGGTCGTGGTGCTGCCCAACGACCCGAACACGCAGGCCGTGGCGAACGCCGCCGCCAAGGAGGCGCACCGGCTCGGGGTCAAGGTCAGCGTGGTGCCCACCCGGTCCCCGGTGCAGGCGCTGGCCGCCCTCGCGGTGCGCGATCCGGGGCGCCGTTTCGAGGACGACGTCATCGCGATGGCCGAGGCGGCCGGCGCCTGCCGCTACGCCGAGGTGTGCCACGCGAGCCGGGAGGCGCTCACCGTGGCGGGGCCCTGCCGGCCGGGCGACGTGCTCGCCCTGGTCGAGGGGGAGGTGCACCTCATCGGCGCCGACCTGGTCGACACCTGCGTCGCGGTGGTCGACCGGATGCTCGGCGGCGGCGGCGAGCTTGTCACCCTGATCTCCGGGGCGGACGCCCCGGCCGGCCTCGTGGACGCCGTCCGCGCACACGTGGGGCAGCGCTGGCCCTTCGTCGAGGTGCACGCGTATCCGGGCGGGCAACCGCACTACCCGCTCCTGGTGGGGGTCGAATGAGCGAGCTGGGCGCCGAGCCGGGGGCGACCGTCGACACGCCGCTGAAGAAGCTGGTCGGGGAGAAGACGGCCAAGGCCCTGGCGAGTCACCTCGACCTGCACACCGCGGGCGACCTCATCTACCACTTCCCGCGCCGCTACGACGAGCGCGGCGAGCACACCGACATCCGGTCGCTGGCGGTCGGCGAGCAGGTGACGGTGCTGGCCCAGGTGCAGCGCACGGCGGTGCGGCCGATGCGCCAGCGCCGGGGCAACCTGCTCGAGGTCACCGTGGGCGACGGTTCGGGAGGGGTGCTCACCCTCACCTTCTTCGGCAACCAGGCGTGGCGGGAGCGCGAGCTGCGGCCGGGGCGCTGGGGGCTCTTCGCCGGCAAGGTCACCGAGTTCCGGGGCAAGCGCCAGCTCAACGGCCCCGAGTACGTGCTCCTCGGGGAGGGCGGTGACGGCGAGGCGGCGGCCAGCGAGGAGATCGAGGAGTTCGCGGGCGCGCTGATCCCGGTCTACCCGGCGGCGGCGGCCGTGCCGACCTGGGTGATCGCCCGGTGCGTCCGGGTAGTGCTGGACACCTTCACCCCGCCGGAGGACCCGCTGCCCGCGACGGTCCGCGCCACCCGCAACCTCGTGGGGTTGGGCGCCGCCCTGCGGGAGATCCACCGGCCGTCCAGCAAGGAGGAGCTCTACCGCGCCCGACGCCGGCTCAAGTGGGACGAGGCGTTCGCCGTGCAGCTCACGCTGGTGCAGCGCAAGCACCGCGCGGCCGACTGGCCGGCGCGGCCCCGCCCGGGGCGGGCGTCCGGGCTGCTGGACGCCTTCGACGCGCGGCTGCCCTACGAGCTGACGTCCGGCCAACGCGACGTGGGTCGGGAGATCGCGGCCGACCTGGCCACCCCGCACCCGATGCACCGGCTGTTGCAGGGTGAGGTCGGCTCGGGCAAGACGGTGGTCGCGCTGCGCGCGATGCTCCAGGTGGTGGACGCCGGCGGGCAGGCGGCGCTGCTCGCGCCGACCGAGGTGCTCGCCGCCCAGCACCACCGCGGCATCCTCGACCTGCTGGGCCCGCTCGGCCGGGCCGGTGAGCTGGACGCCGTGGCCGACGCCACCCGGGTGGAGCTGGTCACCGGCTCGCTCGGCGCGGCGGCCCGGCGGCGGGCGTTGGCCGAGGTGGCGCAGGGCCGCGCCGGGATCGTGGTGGGCACGCACGCCCTGCTCTACGAGGGCGTCGACTTCGCCGACCTGGGGCTCGTGGTGGTCGACGAGCAGCACCGGTTCGGGGTGGAGCAGCGGGACGCGCTGCGGGCCAAGGCCGACCAGCCTCCGCACGTGCTCGTCATGACGGCCACGCCGATCCCGCGCACGGTGGCGATGACCGTCTACGGCGACCTGGAGACCTCCACCCTCTCGCAACTGCCCCGGGGCCGGTCGCCGATCGCCTCGCACGTGGTGCCGGCCGCCGAGAAGCCGGCCTTCTTGGACCGCGCCTGGCGGCGGCTGCGCGAGGAGGTGGGCGCGGGGCACCAGGCGTACGTGGTGTGCCCGCGGATCGGTGACGGCCCGGCCAGCGAGGAGGAGGCGCCGCGGGAGGACGACTCCGGCCGGCGGCCGCCGCTCGCGGTCACGGAGGTGGCGCCGTTGCTCGCCGAGGGTCCGCTGCACGGCCTGCGGATCGGTGTCCTGCACGGACGGCTGCCGGCCGACGAGAAGGACGCCGTGATGCGCTCGTTCGCGGCCGGGCAGCTCGACGTGCTGGTCGCCACCACGGTGGTCGAGGTCGGGGTGGACGTGCCGAACGCCACCGTGATGATCGTGTTGGACGCGGACCGCTTCGGCGTCTCCCAACTGCACCAGCTGCGCGGCCGGGTGGGCCGTGGCGCGGCGGCGGGGCTCTGCCTTCTCGTGACCGAGGCGCCGGAGGGCAGCCCCGCCCGGGAACGGCTCGACGCCGTGGCGTCCACCACGGACGGCTTCAAGCTCGCCGAACTCGACCTGGAGCAGCGCCGGGAGGGCGACGTGCTGGGAGCCACCCAGTCCGGGCGCCGCTCACACCTGCGCCTGCTGTCCCTGCTGCGCGACGCGGACCTGATCCGGGACGCCCGGGCCGAGGCGATCACGTTGGTCGAGGAGGACCCGGACCTCGCCCGGCACCCCGCCCTGGCCGCCTCGGTGGCCGCGCTCGTGGACGAGGAGCGCGCCGAGTACCTGGAGAAGGGCTGAGCGTCGCCCGGAGCCGGGCGGGGTGCGCCGCCGGCGCGACGCACCCCGGACGCTCAGGCGGTGAACCGGACCCGTCGCCGGCGTGCCACCAGGTACAACGCCGCGCCGCCGAGCAGCAGCAGGCCGGCGCCGGAGGCGAGGCCGCCGGCCGGCACGCCGGTCACGGGGAGCGCGCCGCCGCCGTCCCCGCCGCCGGAGCCACCGGAGCCGCCGCAGTCGGCGGGCTGCTCCCACTCCCAGGGCCCGAAGTAGTCACCGTCGGGATCCCAGTAGTCGTAGGCGGCGACCACGTTCTGTCCCTCGCGGCCCACGAACGTCTCCTCGACGGTCTCACCCGGCTTCACGACCCGCTTGCGGGCCTTGCCGTAGGTGGGGGAGAACGTCACCGTCCAGGTGTCGCCGTCCGGTGGGTCGGTGAAGACCACCGTGAAGCTGTCGCAGGTGGAGCGGGTCGTGATCCGGGCCATGGCGCAGTTGCCCGGGTTCGTCCACCGGTAGGTGGCGAGCGGCTCGGTGGCCCCCACCACGGTGACGCTGACCCCGTCCCAGCCCTCGACCGGGAAGTGCACATCCTTCTTCTCGCCCGCGGCCAGTGTCACGGTCTGCGTCAGGAAGCCGGGCGGGACGGATTCGAGCACCACGTCGACGGCGGGCGCCGTACGCGGGTTGGCCAGGTGGACGTCGATCGCGGCGGCGCAGACCGAGGTGAAGCTGACGCTCGGCGTCGCGGGTGACGTACCGGTGCCGCAGGTGCCGTCGAGCGCCACCACACCCTCGTGGGCCGAGTCCTCGGTGTGGCCGTTGTTCCACTGTGCCCGGACGGTGAGGCGCGCCTCGGTCGCGTCGCCGGGCACGGTCTGGACCCCGACCACCGCCTCGCCCACGGAGTGCGGGAAGGTCCCCTCGGGGCTGGGTGCGAGGGCGCGGACGGAGGTGCCGGCCGGGGCGGCGTCGACGGCCGCGAGACGAAACCGGGTGGCCTCGGGCGGGGTGCTCTCGCTGCGCACCGTCCACCGGACCTGGTAGCTGCCGTCGACGCAGTCCGCCTCGCCCTGGACCGCCGTGTGGTGGGCGCTGGCCGGGGCACCGACGGCGACAACGCCGAGAAGGCCGATCGCCGCCGCCCCGAGGACGGCGAGCGCGCGACGCCGAACGGATCGATCGCTCTTCATGGATTCTCCTGTCGTGGGACGTGCCTCCCGAGAGGAGCCGGCGAGGCCGGGGCGGGCGTCCGATCGACGGCCGTGCGTCCGGCAGGTGGCCAGTTCGTTGCCCGACGGTAGCGACCGGGCGTCGACGCCACGTTCCCCTCCGGGTCCCGCAGCGGTGGGCCGTGGCCTAATCGTGACGTGGAACCGGGCGACCGCGCAGAGACGACGAGGGCGCGCCGACCGTTTCGGTCGACGCGCCCTCGCGGGTCGCTATCGGATCAGGCGGTGAAGCGCACCCGACGCCGGCGGGCGACGAAGAAGAGCACCGCGCCCAGGGCGAGCAGGGCCAGCGCGCCCGCGGCGATGCCGCCGGCCGCCACACCGGTCACCGGCAGGCCGGGCTCCTCGCCACCGGCGCCGCCGCCCCCGCAGGTGCCCTCGGGGGCGTAGACGGCCTCCATCTCCATGTCCAGGTCGGGCAGCGCCACGAGGGCGCTGTCGTCCTTACCGGCCTTGAAGGTCACGGTCTCGGCCTTGCCCGGCTGGACGGTACGGGTCTCGGTCTTGCCGCCGTAGGTGAACTCCACCTTGACCGGCAGGCCACCCTCCGGGTTGGTCGCGGTCAGGCTGAAGTCCTTGCAGTCGGCCTTCGTGGTGATGTCGGGCAGCGGGCAGTCCTCGGGGCGCGCCCACGAGTACGTGCCGTTCTCGATCACCTTCCCGTCGACCAGCACCTCGACCTTGCCGGCGTTCTCGGCGGGCACCACGACGCTGTTGTCGGCCTTGCCGGCCTCGACGGTGACCTTCTTGGACCAGCCGTTCTCGCCCTTGACCTCGAACTCGACCGGGTACTTGCCGTCCTTGCCGTCGTTGCTCAGCGACACGGCGACGGTGCCGTCGCAGTTGGACGCGAAGGTCGAGGCCGGCGTGGTGCAGCTCTTGTCGCCGCCGTTGTACCAGCCCGGCTTGCCGTGCGACCGGTTGCCCGGCGCGCCCGGGGAGCCCAGCTTCTTGTCGTTGTAGCGCGGGCCGCCGTCGGTGATCTCGTCGATGACCTCGTCCTTGCCGCCCCAGATCAGGTCGACCTGGGTGTGGCAGTTCGGGATCTCGACGTTCAGCTCGATCTCGGTCTTGGTCCCGCCGATGGTGTCGGTGTCCGGCGTGCCGTAGACGTACTGCGGGGTGGCGAACTGCGGCCGCGGCGCGAAGTACGAGACCAGCGTGAACGGCTGCTCGCTGCCCTCACAGAGCGGCAGGTCGCCGTCGAGCTTGACGGTGGCGGTGCCCTTCGGGCCGTCGAAGGTGTGGCTGTAGCTCGCCTCGCTGGCGTCCACGCACTTCGGGGCCGGCTTGCACGCCTCGTCGGCGGGCAGGTTGATGGTGCCCACGTCGTCGAACTTCTCGTCGTTGACCACCCACAGGGAGTGCAACTTGAGCGTGGCGGTCTTCGTGTCGGCGGGCACCCGCTGTACGGCCTTCGTGGTGCCGCCGTTGTCGATGACGACGCCCTCGAGCGGCGTCTTGCCGTCCGACTCGAGCACCACGGGGGTGTTCGGGTCGGACGTCACCGTCTGCAGCGTCGCGGCCTTGTCCTTCTCGCTGTTCTCGATCGTCCAGGTGATCACCCGCTCGCCGCTGAGCTGGTCGCACTTGGCGGTCGCGGTGGTGGTGGTGTGGTGCGCACTGGCGGGTGCGGCCAACGCGACCGCCCCGGTGAGGCCGAGCAGGGCGGCCCCCAGGACAGCCAGCGGTCGCCGCAGCGACAGCTTGGTACGGATCACGGGTACTCCCGGGGTGAAAGGAAGCGTTCGGGGGTATCGGCGTCGGGAGGACGGGCCGGACGGTCGCTGGCGGGCGCCGCGCGTCCGGTGAGGACCCTCCCCGCTGCCGTGGCCGGTGTTGCGTCACCGGCACCGGGCAGACCCTAGCGAGATCGCCGTCGTCGTTACAGCGCTCAGCATCCGCTAAGACTGATGTTATGAATTCGAGATCATTGATGTACGTGTGGTGATCAATTCATCGCGCTGACGATATCGACCGGGTCGGCTGCGGACGCCGGCCCATCGCGTAGCGTCGGGGCATGGACAGGAGGAGACGGTGACCCGGATCGTGGCCGGGGCCCTCGGCGGGCGCCGGATCGCCGCGCCGCCCGGCGCCGGCACCCGGCCCACCTCCGACCGTGTGCGGGAGGCGCTGTTCAGCGCGGTGCAGGCGGAGGTCGACCTCGTGGGCGCCCGCTTCGCGGATCTCTACGCCGGTTCCGGCGCCGTCGGGCTCGAGGCGCTGTCCCGGGGCGCCGAGCACGTGCTGCTTGTCGAATCCGATCCGCGGGCGGCCCGCGTGATCCGGGAGAACGTCGCGGCGCTCCGCGCCGCGCCCGCCGCCCGCCTCGTCACCGGCCGGGTCGCGACGGTGCTGGCGGGCGGGCCGGACGGTGAGCCGTACGACGTGGTCTTCGCCGATCCCCCGTACGCCGTGCCGGACGACGAGATCACCGCACTGCTGACCGCCCTCGTGGAGCACGGCTGGCTCGTGCCGGACGGGCTCGTGGTGGTGGAGCGTTCGAGCCGGGGCGACCCGCTCGCCTGGGTGCCGGGGGTCACCGGCGAGCGCAGCCGCCGGTACGGGGAGACCACCCTTTGGTACGGTCGCCGATCATGAGACGTGCGGTGTGTCCCGGCTCGTTCGACCCGGTCACCAACGGACACCTCGACATCATCGGTCGGGCGAGCCGGCTGTTCGACGAGGTGATCGTCGGCGTGCTGGTCAACCAGTCCAAGAGCGGCCTGTTCACCGTCGAGGAGCGGATCGACATGCTCCGGGAGGTGACCGCCTCGTACGACAACGTCCGGGTGGAGTCGTTCCGCGGGCTCCTGGTCGACTTCTGCCGCGCACAACACGCGAGTGTGCTGATCAAGGGTCTGCGGGCGGTCAGCGACTTCGACTACGAACTCCAGATGGCGCAGATGAACATCGGGCTGGCCGGTGTCGAGACGCTGTTCATGCCGACCAACCCGCTCTACTCGTTCCTCTCCTCGAGTCTCGTGAAGGACGTGGCCAAGTGGGGCGGCGACGTCTCGCCGCACGTTCCCGACCGGGTGCGCACCGAGCTCCTGGCCCGCCTGTCCCCGCCACCCCGCTCCTGACCGCACCGTCTTCCGGCAAGCGCCGCGGCGCGCCGGGAAGGCCGCGGGCGGGCGGGTGGCCGGGCGCACGCCATGATGGGTGGAGCGGGAAACCGGCCGGAGCCCGCATCATGTAGGTCGGCCGAAGAACGACAGGAGTGAGGTACCGGTGGACCCGCTCGATCGCATCGACGAACTGATCGCCATGGTGGAGACGGCGCGGTCCGTCCCGATGTCGCGGAACAACTGCATGCTCGACCGGGGCGAGGTGATCGCGGCCCTGGACGAGCTGCGCGCCGAACTCCCCGCCGACCTGCGCCGGGCCGCCGCCCTGCTCGATGAGCGCGACAAGATCATGGAGGCCGGCAAGCGCGAGGCCGACCGGATCATCAGCGAGGGTGAGGCGGAACACGCCCGGTTGGTCTCGGTGAACGAGATCACCGTTTCCGCGGAGCACGAGGGCGCGCGGATCATCGCCGAGGCCCGGGCCGAGGCCCAGCGGCTGCGCGACGAGGTCGACGACTACGTCGACACCGCCCTGGCCAACTTCGAGCAGTTCCTCACCCGGGCGCTGGCCTCGATAGAACGCGGCCGGGACAAGATGCACGCGCTGCGCGAGATCGGCACCTTCGCGGGCGACGAGGCGGAGCGCCCGCTACCCTTCTGAGCGGCACCACAACAGCCGACGCGTACGCGGGCGCGCCCCCGGTTCGACGGTCGGGCGGTCACCCAGGTAACCTCGTATGTCGGCCTCTCACCGGCCGGAGTCTGACTATGCCCAAGCACTCGCCAAGCCCACTCGACCCCAGGTCGCCGCTGGTCCTCGACACGAGAGACCTGCCGCGCCGGCCTGGCGCGTTGCGTACGGTCAAGCGGGTCGTGCCGGCGCCGGCGGACCTCGGCGTGGAGTTGATCGGCGTGCCGGAGGGCGCGGACCTCGACCTCGACCTGAGGCTGGAGTCGGTGTCCGAGGGCGTGCTCGTCTCCGGGACCGTGAGCGGTCCCGTCCGGGGCGAGTGCGGCCGCTGCCTGCGCGAGATCAACGACTCGGTGGCCGTGCGGATCCAGGAGCTGTACGCGTACGAGAACAGCACCACGGACACCACGACCGACGAGGACGAGGTGGGCCGGATGCAGGGCGATCTGATCGACCTGGAGCCGGCACTGCGGGACGCGGTGGTGCTCACGCTGCCGACCAACCCGCTCTGCCGGGAGGACTGCCCAGGCCTGTGCCCCGAGTGTGGGGTGCACTGGGACGATCTGCCGGCCGATCACAGCCACCAGCAGATCGACCCGCGATGGGCCAGCCTGTCGCAATTGACCCGTAAAGAGGAGTAAGAACCGTGGCCGTCCCCAAGCGCAAGATGTCGCGCAGCAACACCCGGGCCCGCCGGGCGCAGTGGAAGACCTCGGCGGTCGCGACCGTGGCGTGCCCGCAGTGCAAGTCCCCGAAGCTGCCGCACGCCGCCTGCTCCGTCTGCGGCACGTACAACGGCCGTCAGGTCCTCGAGGTCTGACCCGGACGCCGAGTGACGCTCCCGACCCCTGGTCGGGCGGCGCGCGCACCCTGGCATTCGCCCGGTGCCCCGGCTCCTTCCGACGCCGACCGGTCCGCTCCGGTCGCCGTCCCGGTGGAGCCGGGCACCGCGCGGATCGCCGTTGACCTCCTCGGCGGGGACGATGCTCCCGCCGTCGTGGTTGACGGCGCTCTGCGGGCCCTGCGCGCCGATCCGGACCTGCACCTGTTGCTCGTCGGCCCGCCGGAGGCTGCCGACGGGCTGATCGACGCCCTCGACCCGGTCCACCGGGTCCGGATCACGGTGCGCCCCGTACGGGACGCGGTCGGCATGGCCGATCACCCCAGCGCCGCGCGGGCGGAGAGCACGGTCCGCGCCGCCGTCGCCGCCCTGCGCGACGGCACCGCCGACGCCCTCGTCTCCGCCGGCTCGACCGGCGCCACCGTCACCGCCGCCGCCCTCGGCCTCGGCCGCTGGCCGGACGTCCGGCGGCCGGCCCTCGTGGCCACCCTGCCGGCGGTCACCGGCCCCGTGGTGCTGCTCGACGTCGGCGGCTCCCTGGAACCCCGTCCGGCCACCCTCGCCCGGCACGCCGTGCTCGGCGCCGCGTACGCCGCCGTGGCGCACGCCGTCGCCGCGCCCCGCGTCGGGCTGCTCTCCGTCGGCACGGAGGCGGGCAAGGGCGACCGAGTCCGCCGGGCCGCCGATCCGGTGCTTGCCGCGGAACCACTGCCGAGCGGAGCCCGCTACGTGGGCCTCGTCGAGGGGTACGACGTCTCGCGCGGCGCGCGCGCCGACGTGGTGGTCACCGACGGGTTCACCGGTAACGTGCTGCTCAAGGCGGTCGAGGGCGCGTACGCGATGGCCGGCGGTCCCCCCGCCAGCGGTGGCGCGCCCCGTGCGGCCGCCCTGCTCGGCGTCGCCGGCACCGTGGTGGTCTGCCACGGCGCCGCGGAGGCCGACGACGTCGCCTCCGGCATCGCGCTCGCCGCCCACCTGTGGCGGCGGCGCGCCATCGACCAGGTCGCCGCGCTGCTCACCGGGCACGCTCCGGTGGGCCATGACCACATCATCGACACCGAGGTAGCCACACCATGAGCAACGACAAGCGGCGGCGGGCGTCCGTCGGTCACCTCGAGGCCGCGTTCGGCGTGTCGCTCGACCCGGACCTGCTGGAGCGCGCCCTCACGCACCGCTCGTACGCGTACGAGAACGGCGGCCTGCCCACGAACGAGCGGCTGGAGTTCCTCGGTGACTCGGTCCTCGGCGTGGTGATCACCACGGCCCTGTTCCACAACCACCCGGACCTGCCCGAGGGCCAGTTGGCCAAGCTACGGGCCAGCGTCGTCAACATGCGGGCGCTCGCCGACGTGGCCCGGGGCCTCGGCCCGGAGGGGCTCGGGGCCTACCTGTTGCTCGGCAAGGGCGAGGAGACCACCGGCGGCCGGGACAAGGCGAGCATCCTCGCCGACACCCTGGAGGCGCTGCTCGGGGCGATCTACCTCCAGTACGGCCTGGACACCGCCTCCATCGTGATCCACCGGCTGTTCGACCCCCTCATGGCGGAGTCGGCCGGTCGGGGCGCCGCGCTGGACTGGAAGACGAGCCTCCAGGAGCTGACGGCGGCGCTCGGGCTGGGTGTGCCCGAGTACCGGATCGAGGGCACCGGCCCGGACCACCTGAAGACGTTCACGGCCTGGGTGGTGGTCGCCGGCAACCGGTACGGCGGCGCCGAGGGGCGGAGCAAGAAGGAAGCCGAGCAGCGGGCCGCCGAGGCGGCCTGGCGGACCCTCACCGAGCAGGCGGAGCAGGCCACGCAGGGCGACGGCGGTGCCAGCGGCGCCCGTGCCGGGGGCGGCAGCAACGGCAACGGCAACGGCACGCGGAACGCCCCGGAGGGCAGCGACCCGTCCGCCGGCGCGTCCGAGACCGCCAAGGAAGGAGCGGCCGGCGCCGGCGCTACCGGCGCCGAGCCGGACGGCGGCGCCACCGACACCGGGTCCGCCCGTGCCTGAGCTGCCCGAGGTCGAGACCATCCGGCAGGGCCTCGCCCCGTGGGTGACCGGCCGGAAGATCGAATCCGTCGAGGTACGTCATCCGCGGGCGGTCCGCCGGCACGCGCCGGGAAGCGCCCACTTCGCCGACGTGCTGGCCGGCCGGACGGTGCTCGACGTACGCCGCCGCGGTAAGTACCTCTGGCTGCCGCTCGACAGCGGCGACGCCGTCGTCGGGCACCTCGGCATGTCCGGCCAGCTGCTGCTGCAACCGGCCGACGCCCCCGACGAGACGCACCTGCGGGTGCGGTTCCGGTTCGCCGACGACGGCCCGGAGCTGCGCTTCGTCGACCAGCGCACGTTCGGTGGTCTCGCGGTGAGCGAGGGCGGCGCGGACCTGCCGCCGGAGATCGCGCACATCGCGCGGGACCCGATGGACCCCGAGTTCTCCGACGCGGCGTTCGTGGCCGCGCTGCGTCGCCGGCGTACCGAGGTGAAGCGGGCGCTGCTCGACCAGACGCTGATCTCCGGCGTGGGCAACATCTACGCCGACGAGGCGCTCTGGCGGGCCCGGCTGCACGGCGCGCGCCCGACCGACGCGTTGACCCGGCCCGCGGCGCAGCGGCTGCTCGGGCACGTCCGGGACGTGCTGGGCGAGGCCATCCGGTCCGGCGGCACGAGCTTCGACACCCTCTACGTCAACGTGAACGGCGAGAGCGGCTACTTCGAGCGGTCGCTCAACGTCTACGGCCGCGAGGGTGAGCCGTGCCGGCGCTGCGGCGCCCCGATCCGCCGGGAACCGTTCATGAACCGGTCCTCGTACAGCTGCCCGCGCTGCCAGCCCCGACCTCGGGGGTCGCTCCGGGGATGACCCCGACCCGCGTCGGGGTGGCTCCGGCGCGTCGGCGCCGGACCCTCCGGTGCGGACCCCGGCGACCCGTCCGTTCGGTGGGTCGGGGCTGGCCGTCCGTCCTCCGGGCCCGGCCCGGGCGGTTCCGGGACGGACCGGGGACGCTCCCGGATGTCCACGCACCGTCACCTCCCTAACGTCGGCAGCGACGACAGGGGGGTCGACGTGGCGGGGGGACCGGACATGGGCGCGAGACCGGTGACGGTGCGGTTGGCGCGGTGGAGCGCCGAGCATCCGTGGCGTGCCATCGGGCTGTGGGTGGTGTTCGTGGCGGTGTGCTTCGTGGGGGGCACCGCCGCCGGCCTCAACGAGGCGACCGACGCCGACCAGGCGATCGGCGAGTCCGGCCGGGCCGGGCTGATCGCGGACGCCGGTGACTTCCACGAGCCGGCCGTGGAGAACATCCTGATCACCGCCCGGTCCGGCACGCTCGACCCGGCGGCCGCCCGGGCGGCCGCCGACGACGCGGCGAGCCGGCTGCGCGGTGTCACCGGCGTGGCCGGGGTGGGGCAGCCGGTGCCGGCGCGGGACGGGTCGGCGCTGCTGCTGCCCATCACCATGTCCGGCGATCCGGAGACCGCGTCCGACCGGGTGCAGCCGCTGCACGACGCCACCGCCGGCGTGCAGGACGCCCACCCGCTGGTGCGTGTCGAGCAGGTCGGCGGGCCGTCGATCGGCAAGGCGCTGGACGACACCCTGGGCAAGGACTTCAAGCGGGCCGAGCTGCTCAGCCTGCCGGTCACGCTCGCAATCCTGATCGTCGCCTTCGGCGCCCTGATCGCGGCCGGCGTGCCGGTGCTGCTCGCCCTCTCCTCGGTGGCGGCCGCCATGGGCCTCTCCACCCTGGCGTCGCACCTGGTGCCGGCGACCGACGTCACGGCCAGCGTCATCCTGCTCATCGGCATGGCCGTCGGCGTCGACTACTCGCTGTTCTACGTGCGCCGGGAACGGGAGGAACGGGCGAAGGGACGCTCCGGGCTGGACGCTGTGGAGATCGCGGCGGAGACGTCCGGCCACGCCGTGGTGGTCTCCGGCGTCGCCGTGATCATCTCGATGGCCGGGCTGCTCCTCGCCAACGACGCCGTCTTCTCGTCCCTCGCCGTGGGGTCGATCCTCGTGGTGGCGGTGGCCGTGACCGGCTCCCTGACGGTCCTGCCCGCGCTGCTGGCCAAGCTCGGCCGCTGGGTCGACCGGCCCCGGGTGCCGCTGCTGTGGCGGTTGACCGCGCCGCGTACGGGGCGGCACGGCCGGCCGGCGGCGCCGCGGTTGTGGCCGGCGCTGCTACGCCCCGCGCTGCGGGCGCCCGTGGCCACACTGGTGATCGCGGTCGGCCTGCTGCTGGCCCTCGCCGCGCCGGCGCTCGGCATGAAGCTGAAGTTCCCCGGGATGGAGGACCTGCCGCGCAGCACGCCGGCCATGCAGGCGTACGACCGGCTGACCGCGGCCTTCCCGAGCAACGGCACGAGCCACCTGGTGGCGGTGCGGGCGCCCGCCGCCGAGGCGGCCCGGGTGCGCGCGGCGCTCACCGACCTGGCCGGTCGCGCCGGTGGCGACCCGCTCTTCGCCCCGGTGGAGGCGGACGGCCCGAAGATCCGGGTGTCGGACGACGGGACGGTGTCCGTGCTGGACGTGGCGACCCCGTACGCCAGCCGCGACGACAGGGCGGTCGACTCGCTGCACAGGCTGCGGAACGAGCTGGCCCCGGCCGAGTTGCGCGGGATCCCCGGCGTCGAGTACGCGGTCGGCGGGGGCGTGGCGGCCAGCGAGGACTACGCGCAGCACGTCTGGGAGAAGCTGCCTCTCGTGATGGGCTTCGTGCTCGCCCTCACCTTCCTGGTCATGACCCTGACGTTCCGCTCGGTGGTGGTGGCGGTCAGCTCGATCGCGCTGAACCTGCTCTCGGCGGGCGCCTCGTACGGCCTGCTGGTGCTCGTCTTCCAGGGCGGCTGGGCGGACGACCTGCTCGGATTCACCTCGATGGGCGCGATCGTCTCCTGGCTACCGCTGTTCCTGTTCGTGGTGCTGTTCGGCCTCTCCATGGACTACCACGTGTTCGTGGTGAGCCGGATCCGTGAGGGAATCCGCGCCGGGATGTCCAACCGCGAGGCGGTGGCGCACGGCATCACGTCGTCGGCCGGCGTGGTGAGCAGCGCGGCGGTCGTCATGGTCGGCGTCTTCTCGATATTCGCGACGCTGAGCACCATCGACATGAAGCAGCTCGGCATCGGTCTCGCGGCCGCGATCCTGCTCGACGCCACGATCATCCGGGCGGTCGTGCTGCCGGCCCTGATGACCATGCTCGGGGACGCGAACTGGTGGGCGCCGCGGTTCCTGCGCGGCCGGCCCGCCGCGACGCCGAACGATCCGCCGGAGCCAGAGCGGGAGCTGGCGACCGTCCGCTGAGCCGTCGGGTCGAGGCCGGTGCCGCGGGTACCGGCCTCGACCGTCGGCACGGCGGAGCCGGCAGGATTGAGGGGGCGCGCCGTTGGGCATGTGGCCGACCATGGACGAGCAGCGCACCCCGGTGGCCCGCCCGCGGGCCGGCGCACCGGCTGATCCCGAACCCCCCGGGAGCACGCGATGAGCGACGTGCAGACCGGCACCGTACGCACCAACGTCCCGGCCCGGCTCGACCGCCTCCCGTGGTCGCGCTGGCACTGGATGATCGTCATCGGCCTGGGCACCGTGTGGATCCTCGACGGTCTCGAGGTCACCATCGTCGGGAACCTCTCCGGCAAGCTCGCCGAGCCGGGCAGTGGGCTGGACATCACGCAGAGCCAGGTCACCGGGCTGGCCGCCGCGCTGTACGTCGCCGGCGCCTGCACCGGGGCGCTCTTCTTCGGCTGGCTGACCGACCGGTTCGGCCGCAAGAAGCTGTTCATCCTCACCCTGGCCGTCTATCTCCTGGCCACCGCGATGACGGCCCTGGCCTTCGACAGCTGGTGGTTCTTCCTGTTCCGGTTCCTCACCGGCCTCGGCATCGGCGGCGAGTACGCGGCCATCAACTCCGCCATCGACGAGCTGATCCCGGCACGGCACCGGGGCCGGATCGACATCGTCATCAACGGCACCTTCTGGCTGGGCGCGGCGCTCGGCGCGCTGCTGACCGTACCGCTGCTCAACGGCCTGCCGACGGCCCTCGGCTGGCGGGTGGCGTTCGGCCTCGGCGTGGTGCTCGGCCTGGTGATCCTGCTGGTCCGGCGGCACGTGCCGGAGAGCCCGCGGTGGCTGTTCATCCACGGCCACGGCGAGGAGGCCGAGCGGCTGGTCAGCTCGGTCGAGCAGGAGGTGAGCCGCGAGACGGGCCGGCAGCTCGACGAGGTGGACGACCACATCACCATCCGGCAGCGCCGCAGCACCAACTTCATGGCCATCGCCCGGACTCTCTTCGCCCGCTACCCCAAGCGGGCCGTGCTGGGCTTCGCCCTCTTCATCGGGCAGGCGTTCCTCTACAACGCGATCACCTTCGGGTTCGCCCAGATCCTGCAGACGTTCTTCGACGTCCCGCCCGGCAACAGCGGCTACTACTTCGCGGTGATCGCCGTCGGCAACCTGCTCGGCCCGCTGCTGCTGGGCCGGCTCTTCGACACCGTGGGTCGGGTGCCGATGATCGCCGGCTCGTACATCGTGTCCGGTCTGCTGCTGCTCGGCACCGCCTGGCTGTTCCACTCCGGGGTGCTCACCGCGACCACGATGACCGCCTGCTGGTGCGTGGTGCTCTTCTTCGCCTCCTGCGGAGCGAGCGCCGCGTACCTGACGGTCAGCGAGATCTTCCCGATGGAGACCCGGGCCATGGCCATCGCGTTCTTCTACGCGATCGGCACGGCGGTCGGCGGCATCACCGGCCCGCTGATCTTCGCGAAGCTGGTCGGCTCCGGGGAGGTCGGCCAGACCACGCTCGCGTTCGTCCTGGGCGCGTCCGTCATGATCATCGGTGGGCTCGTGGAACTCGCGCTCGGCGTCCGGGCCGAGGGGCGCTCGCTGGAGGACCTGGCGACACCGCTGAGCGCCGAGGAGGCGCAGGTGCCCGGGCAGCGCGGCGCCGGCACGCCCACGCCGGCCCCGGGCGTGGCCACGGGCTGACCCGCCGTCCCGCTCGCGCCGCCCCCGCCCGGACCTCCGGCGGGGGTGGCGCGCGTTGCGGGGTACGCCGGCTCAGAGCAGCGGGCAGGACTCCCGCCAGGCGTCGAGGGCGCGCTGCTTGCGGACGGACGCGAAGCCGTAGCCGACCGTCGTGACGCAGAAGTCGGCGGTCGAGCCCGTGTACTCGACGTGGAAGACCGGCTTGCCGGCCTCGACGAACGGCAGCAGCTTCGCGCACTGGCCCAGCCGGACGCACTCCTCGTTGACCGCGAAGTCGAAGTCGGGCGCGAGCGCGGCGACCTGGGGCACGTCGTTCATCAACCCGGGGGAGAGGTCCAGCGACCGAGCCAGCCGGGCCAGGCGCCGGTTGAACAGCAACTGGTCGTCGAAGGCCAGGGGAAAACCCGACCGGTGCAGGTACGCGTCCGCGTCGGCCAGCGCCACCGCACCGAACCCCTTCCCGCGGCAGAGCCGCAACCGGTCGGTCAGCGCCGGCTCCAGCGCATCCCACCGCCGGACGTCCAGCCAGCGGCTCTGGGGACGGCGACCGGCCGCGCCCCGGACGCCGTTCGGGAAGCGGGTCGCGTCGGGATCGTCGGGCACCACCGATCCGACGTGCACCTGGCACACCAGCCGCCGGTCGCGGGCGCGCAGCGCCGCGGTCTCCGCCGTGGTGGTCCGGACCGGGTCGAGCAGGAAGACGTTCGCGTCCACGTCCGTGTCGAGCCGGCCGGTGAGCTGCCACTGCCACTGCCAGTGGCGGGCCGACCCGGCCGGCCACGGGGTGGGCGCTCCCGGCGGGGCGACCTGCACCCGGCACCCGTACGCCGGAGCGAGCAGGACCAGGACGGCGCCGGCGGCCAGGGCGCGCCGCAGCCGGACGGCGCGTCGCCGCAGCCGGATCCGCATCGGCAGCTCCCGGGTCCCGGACGGCGCTCCGCCGCCCGCGCCGGTACGCCGTCCCCACGCCGGCGTACCTCACCCGGTGCAACGAGCGCGGACCGGCCGGCGACTCGCCGGGTCAGCGCGGCGTGGCGAAGTCCTGGGTCCAGTACGGCCCGTTGCTGCTCGCGATGCCCACGCCGATTTCGGTGAACGCGCAGTTCAGGATGTTGGCCCGGTGTCCGGGGCTGTTCATCCAGGCATCCATGACGGCGGCCGGCGTCTTCTGGTTCCAGGCCACGTTCTCGCCGTAGGTGCGCCACTCGTAGCCCACCCGCTCGATCCGCTCGCCCGGGTCGCTGCCGTCGCTGCCGTCGTGCGACATGTCCTGGTGGTCGGCCTGGTCCTGGCTGTGCCCCTGGGCCGCGGTCATCAGCTTGTCGTCGATGCTCACCGGGTTGCAGCCGGCCTTCGCGCGCTCGGCGTTCACCAGGTCCACCACCTCACGCGCCTGGGCGCTCACGCCGGTGGCCGGGGCGGCCGTGGTGCTGCCGGTGCTCGGCGCGGCGCGGCGCTCGACGCCGCCCCGCGACGGCGCCGTGGTCCGCGACGCCGCCGGGGTGGGCCGGGTCGTGGTCCGGCTGGCCGACGGGGCGGGCCGGACGGTGCTCGGCGAGGCGGTCGGGGAGGGAGCGGTCGGCGGCTCGACGGGCGCCTCCTCGGTGGGCAGGGCCGGCGCGGCCGCCACGGTGTCGTCGACCGCGCTCGGGCCGGGTGAGCCGCCCTCGTCGCCGCCGGGAAGGGCGAGGGCGCCCACACCGAGGCTCACCACGAGGGTCGCCGCCGCGGCGGCGCCGCCGATGAGCAGGGGCCGGGGGAAGCGCCGCCCGGACGTCCGGTGCCGTCCCTCGGAGCCGGCCGGCCCGGCGTCGGCGGGCCGCTCCCAGGTGTCACCCGGTCGGGCGGCGCCCCCGTCCGGCCGGTGGGTGTCGTGCGGGGTCACCGGATGCATCGGCGCCGTGGCGTCGACCGCCCGCAGCGCGCCCGTGGGCGCCTCGTCCCACCCGCCGGGCCGCGGCCCGTACGCCGGGCTCCCGGCGACGTGCCCGTCGACGCGGTCGTCGGTGTGCCCGGCCGCCCAGTCGTCGGTGTGGCCGGCGGCCCAGTCGCCGGTGTGCCCGGCCGCCCAGTCGCCGCCGGTCCCGCCGGCCCAGTGGCTCTCGGACGGCCACGGCCCGCCGTCCCGCCGGTCGTCCGCGGGTCCGTCCGCCGGCCACCCTGCGGAGCCCCGCGGGTGGCCGGCGGACCCGGGACGGGCCTGCTCGCCGGCCCAGCCACCGGTGGGGAGGTCCCGGTGGTGGTCGCCGGTCGGGCGCCCGTCGTGCGGCGCCGGCTCCTCGTGCCACCGGCCGGCCGGCGCGCCGCGCCACGCCTCCGTCGCCTCCTGGCGCCAGGTCTCCGTCGGCTGGTCGAGGCGCCGGTCGTACGCCGGCTCGTCGTGCCGCCCGCCGTCGGGCTGGTCGCGCCACGCCTCGGCGGGCTCGTCCGGGTCGTCGCCGAACAGGTAGGCCGACCTCGGTGCCGGACGATCGGTCAGCCAGGCGGGCTCGCCGCGAGGGGGCTCCGGGCGCCGGGTCGCGCCATCCGGGTCGTTCGGGTCGGTCCAGCCGTACACGCCTCAGCCTCCAGGGGTCGGTTGCGGGCCGGCAAGACGCTACGGGTGCGCCGCGACCTGCGGCAACGTGGCTAAGAAAGAGTTAAGGGGAACTCGGACGCCGGGGTGCGGACTTCGCGCCATTGCGGGCGTACAGTTAGGGTGTCCGGACAGAGCGTGTCCGTGCCTCCTGGCAAACCCCCCGGCGAGTGGGCAGGTCGACGTGGAGATGATCTACGGCCTGCGGGAACTTGACGAAGGAGGGGTTTGCGGCTCAATATATAGGTGTCGCCAGTCGCGCCCGGCCATGCCCAGATACAGCTGGAATGGCAGTCGCGAACACGTGGGCGCGCGTTGGCCGGCCTTTCCGGCAGCGCATATCAAGGAGTCAACATGGCGAAGGCCCTCTACGGCCACGTAGGTGCAGCGCCCGACCGGCGTCTGCTCGACGAGGTCACCCGGCTGCGTGCCAGGGTTCAGGCACTGGAGTTCGAGCTCGCGCGTGTGCGTGCCGAGAACGATCGGCTCGCCGCCGCCGCGGCGGAGGCGGATGATCTGCTCCGGCTCGCCGAGCCCGCACTGACCTGATCCAGACACGCGGAAAACTGAATCGCACCACGCAGAAATCGCGCGCCGACACCTGTGTGCCGGCGCGCAGCTTTGTCTCCGCGCACCTTTGCGGCCGCCATTCTTTCGATCTTGCCGAGAACCGGCACGGAAGTGCGCCGGGCGCTATCCGGAATGCGCCGCCGCGCCACGGGCCGCGAACGGCCCCAACCTTTTGCGAAGGACGCGTCCGCGAGGCAATTTCGGCACCGCCGCCAGCCGGGTCCGGGCCGCTTGGCCCGCGTACGGGGCGGGTCGCGTACCGGCGCCCCGGGTGTCCCGGGTTAGTCTGCGGGATCAGCAGGTGCGCAGCCGGCGACGGCACGGCGGCCACCGGACGAGGATCGAGAAGGTGCATCTCAAGAGCCTGACGGTGAAGGGATTCAAGTCCTTCGCCTCCGCGACGACGCTCAAGCTGGAGCCGGGGATCACCTGCGTGGTCGGCCCGAACGGCTCCGGCAAGTCCAACGTCGTCGACGCCATCGCCTGGGTGCTCGGCGAGCAGGGCGCCAAGGCGCTGCGCGGCGGCAAGATGGAGGACGTCATCTTCGCCGGCACGGCGGGCCGGGCGCCGCTGGGCCGCGCCGAGGTCACCCTCACCATCGACAACACCGACGGCGCGCTGCCCATCGAGTACACCGAGGTGTCGATCACCCGCCGGATGTTCCGCTCGGGCGAGAGCGAGTACGAGATCAACGGCGACTCGTGCCGGCTGCTCGACATCCAGGAGCTGCTGTCGGACTCCGGCATCGGCCGGGAGATGCACATCATCGTCGGTCAGGGCCGGCTCGACGGGATGCTGCACGCCAAGCCGGAGGACCGGCGCGCGTTCATCGAGGAGGCGGCCGGCGTCCTCAAGCACCGCAAGCGCAAGGAGAAGGCGCTGCGGAAGCTCGACGCGATGCAGACCAACCTCAACCGGCTCACCGACCTGACCACCGAGCTGCGCCGCCAGCTCAAGCCGCTCGGCCGGCAGGCGGAGGTGGCCCGCCGGGCCGCGGCCATCCAGGCCAACCTGCGCGACGCCCGGCTGCGGCTGCTCGCCGACGACCTGGCCACGCTGCGGACCACGCTCGACAAGGAGATCGCCGACGAGACCGCGCTGCGGGAGCGGCGCGAGCAGGTCGAGGCCGAGCACGACGAGGTGCAGCGCCGCCTCGGCGAGCTGGAGGCGGCCCTCGCCGAGGACGCCCCGCTGCTCGCCGCCGCGCAGGACACCTGGTACAAGCTCTCCGCCCTCCAGGAGCGGTTCCGCTCGATCGAGCAGCTCGCCCGGGAGCGGCTGCGCCACCTCAGCGCCACGCCGGACGACGAGCGGCCCGGCCGCGACCCGGACCAGCTCGAGGCCGAGGCCGAGCGGGTGCGCGAGCAGGAGGAGGAACTGCGCGCGGCCCTCACCGACGACCAGATCCGGCTCGCCGAGGCCGTCGAGCACCGCCAGGAGCTGGAACGGCAGCTGGCCGCCGCCGAGCGGGAGCTGGTCGCGGCCGCCAAGGCGATCGCCGACCGGCGCGAGGGCCTGGCCCGGCTCACCGGCCAGGTGAACTCCGCCCGGGCCCGCACCACCAGCGCCGGCGAGGAGATCGAGCGGCTCGCCGCGGCGCACGCCGACGCGCTGGCCCGGGCCGAGAAGGCGCAGGCCGACGTCGACGCGGTGGCCGCCCAGTCCACCGAGGCCGACCGGGACAACGCCGACCTCGACGAGCGGCACGCCGAGGCGGTGGCCGTCCACGAGCGGGCCCAGGCGGCGGTGCGATCCCTCTCCGACGCCGAGCGTGCCGCCGAGAAGGACGCCGCCACGTGGAAGGCGCGCGAGGAGGCCCTCGCGCTCGGCCTGCGCCGCAAGGACGGCGCGGGCGCCCTGCTGGCCCGCGCCGGTGACGTACCCGGCCTGCTCGGCAGCCTCTCCGGCCTGCTCACCGTCGCTCCCGGACACGAGGCCGCGCTCGCCGCCGCGCTCGGCGGGCTGGCCGACGCGGTGGCCGTGACCGGGGTGGACGAGGCCGTCGAGGCGATGCGGCTGCTGAAGATCTCCGACGCCGGGCGGGCCGGCCTGCTCGTGGGCAGCCCCGCCGGCCCGGGCATGGACGGCACGGCGGACGCGCTGCGCCCCAAGCTGCCCGACGGCGCGCGGTGGGCGCCAGACCTGGTCGAGTGCGCCGAGCAACTGCGGCCGGCGGTGCACCGGGCGCTGCGCGACGTGGCGCTCGTCGACGACCTCGCGGCGGCCGCCGAGCTGGTCGCCGACAACCCCGAACTGCGGGCCGTCACCCCGGACGGCGACGTGGTGGGGGCGTACGCGGCGGCCGGCGGGTCGGCGAAGGCGCCCAGCTTCATCGAGGTGCAGGCCGCCGTCGAGGAGGCGCGGGCCAACCGGATCACGGCCGAGCAGACCGCCGCGGAGCTGCGCGACCGACTCGTCGAGGCGCGGGCCGAGGTGGCCGCCGCCAAGGACGCCGTACAGCACGCCGCCGCCGCCAAGCGGGAGGCGGAGAGCCACCGCAACGCCGCGGCCCGGCGGCTGGCCGAACTCGGCGCGGCGGCCCGGTCGGCGAAGGCGGAGACCGAGCGCCTCGGCGAGTCCCGTTCCCGGGCCGAGGCCGCCCGCGAGCGGGACCTGCTGACCCTGGCCGAGCTGGAGGAGCGGCTGCGGCTGGCCGAGGAGACCCCGGTCGACGCCGAGCCGTCCACCGAGGAACGGGACCAGCTCGCCGCCATGGTGCCGCAGGCCCGGCAGAACGAGATGGAGGTCCGCCTCGCGGTGCGTACCGCCGAGGAGCGCGTCTCCTCGATCGCCGGTCGGGCCGACTCGCTGCGCCGGCAGGCCACCGCGGAGCGCGCGGCGCGGGAACGGGCGGCCGCCCGGCGGGCCGCGCGGACCCGGGGCGCGGGCATCGCGCGGGCCGTCGCGGGCGGGGCGCGCGAGGCGCTCACCCGGCTCACCACGTCCATCGCCACCGCCGAGGAGCACCGGGACGAGGTGGCGCGGGAACGCGCCGCCCGGGAGGCCGAGCTCCAGGAGGTACGCGGCGCGGCCAAGCGGCTCGGCGCCGAGCTGGAGCGGCTGACCAGCCAGGTGCACCGCGACGAGGTGGCCCGCGCGGAGCAGCGGCTGCGCATCGAGCAGTTGGAGGCGAAGGCGGCCGAGGACTTCGGCCTCGACGTGGAGAGCCTCGTGGCCGAGTACGGCCCGGACCAGCCCGTCCCGCCCACGCAGGCCGACGTCGCCGCCGCCGAGCGCGACGGCCTGCCGGTGCCCGAGCCGGTCCGTTACGAGCGTCCGGTGCAGGAGAAGCGCGCCGCCAAGGCGGAGCGGGAGCTGGCCCTGCTCGGCAAGGTGAACCCGCTCGCGCTGGAGGAGTTCGCGGCGCTCGAGGAGCGCTACAAGTTCCTCTCCGAGCAGTTGGAGGACCTGAAGGCGACCCGTCGGGACCTGCTCACCGTCGTCAAGGACGTCGACGACCGGATCCTCGAGGTCTTCGCCAGCGCGTTCGCCGACACCGCCCGCGAGTTCGAGCAGGTCTTCGAGGTGCTCTTCCCCGGCGGCGAGGGGCGGCTCGTGCTCACCGACCCGGACGACCTGCTCACCACCGGCGTGGAGGTGGAGGCCCGGCCGCCCGGCAAGAAGATCAAGCGGCTGTCGCTGCTCTCCGGCGGCGAGCGGTCCCTCACCGCGGTGGCCATGCTCGTGGCGATCTTCCGCGCCCGGCCCAGCCCGTTCTACATCATGGACGAGGTGGAGGCGGCGCTCGACGACGTGAACCTGGGACGGCTCATCACGCTCCTGGCACAGTTGCGGGAGAAGAGCCAGCTCATCGTCATCACGCACCAGAAGCGCACCATGGAGGTCGCCGACGCGCTCTACGGGGTGACCATGCGCGGCGGGGTCACCCAGGTGATCAGCCAGCGGCTCAACCGGGCCGCGGAGGACGGGCAGGAGAACAACGGGTGAGTCGGGAACGCGCCACGGCGCTCCTCGTGGACTTCGACGGTGTGCTGCGCCGGTGGGATCCGGCGGTCGCCGCCGGGGTGGAGCGCCGCTACGGCCTCGCCCAGGGGGTGCTCACCGAGATCGCGATGCAGTGGGGACGGCTCCAGCCCGTGCTCACCGGCCAGGTGAGCCACGCCGACTGGGTGACCAGCGTGGCCGACGCGCTGGCCGAGCCGGCCGGCGGGGTCGAGCGGGCCCGGGCCGCCGTCGAGGAGTGGCAGCGGTACCGGGGCGAGGTCGACACCGCCGTGCTCGACTTCGTCCGGGAGGCGCGCGCCGCCGGCATCCGGGTCGGCCTGGCCACGAACGCCACCGACCGGCTCGACGACGACCTCGCCGCGCTCGACCTCACCGACGAGTTCGACGCCGTCGTCAACTCGTACCGGCTCGGGGTCAACAAGCCCGCCAAGGAGTACTTCCAAGCCGCCTGCCAGGCCGTGGCCACACCGCCGGACCGGGTGCTCTTCACCGACGACGAGGACTGGTCGGTCCGGGGCGCCCGGGCGGCCGGGCTGTCCGCGCACCGGTGGACCGGCACCGGCGACCTGCGCTACCTGCGGGCGGCGCTCGCGTACTGAGCCGGGACGGCGGGGCGGCCCCGGTCGGCGGGGATCAGTCCAGGCCCGGCACCTCCGTCACGGTGAACGGTGGCGTGGGCACGGCGGCGTTGAGCTGACTGTTGACCCAGAGCAGGCGACCCGCGTCCCGGGCCAGAGTGGTGGGCGACTGCTCCAGCGGCGCCGGCTGCGAGCGAGCGACCACCCGGGCGGCCCGCCGATCGGCGTCGAGGATCGCCACGTTCACCGCGAAGTGCCAGCCGCCCCGTCCGTCGGGGAAGTTCACCACCCCGTAGAGCCGGTCGCCGTGCAGCAGCAGGCCGTCGGCGCCCATCTGACCGCCGCGCACCTCGACGACGGTGGCCGTACGACGCCGCAGGTCCACCCGGTAGAGGCGTTCGCTGCCGGGATCGCCCGTGCCCTGGTCGGCGACGAGGGCGAGCCGGCCGTCCGCCGTGGCGACGATCCCGTTCAGGAAGCCCGGCGCCGCGGGCAGGTCGTGCGCCGTGAGCCACGGGGTCAGGTCGCCGACCGCGGCGCCGTCGAGGGCCGCGCGCCAGACGGTTCCGGTGGCCGAGTCGGTGACGTAGACAGCCTCGTTGGTGACCACCAGGTCGTTGAGTGCGGCGCCGGCGAGGGCCACCCGCCGGGCCAGCAGGAGACCGCTCGGTGAGTACACGAAGAGGGTGCCGGTGTCCCAGCCGGCGACGAAGAGCCGCCCGCGCCGGTCCGTGTGCACTCCGGCGGCGCTCGTCCGGCCGTGCGAGCCGGCCGGCAGGAACGGCCGGAGCACCGGCTCACGGATGTCGCCCCGGTAGACGGCGCCGCTGGTGACGCTGGTGACGTACATGACGCCCTCGGCGGTGACGGTGATGCCCTCGGGCCGTACCCCCGCCTCACGTGACACGACATAGGTGTCCGGGCGGCCGGCGGGGGCGTCGACGGGGTGTCCGACGGCGACGACCAGAAGGCTGAGAGCGGCGGCGGCCGCCGCGAGTGGAGTGGTCATACGGGGAGGCTCCGCCGTCCTCGTTCCGGCCACCACGCCCTTTCGGTCGAGGCTGAAAGGTGGCTACGGTCGGCGGCATGGTGACCCTGCACCTGAACGCCGCGGATCTCAGCCGGACCACCGTGCGGTCCGTGCCGTCGGTGCTGCTGGAGTTGGCCGCCGCCGGGCAGCGCCTCTTCCGGGCGGCGGTGCCGGAGCATCTCGTTCCCTGGCGGGCGCGGACGCGGGCGGCGCTCCGCCCCTCGATGCGCCCCTACCTCGACCTGTGCCGCCTGCCGGGATGGTTGCCGGACTTCGTCACCCCGCCGGGCCTCGGCGGCGTGTTCCCGACCGCCCTCCGTGACGTGGCCGGCACGCCGCCGGCGCGGCTGGCGCTCGAACTGGCCCCCCGCGTCGAGGCCGGCGACCTGCCGTCACGGGTCGCTGCCCTGGCCCGCGCGGAGCCGGTCGCCCGGCAGGCTCTGCTGGCGGCGATGCGGGCGTTCCACCACGTGGCGGTGGCGCCGTACTGGGCGGCGATCACCGGAGCGGTGCAGGCGGACCGGGTCTTCCGGGGGCAGGCTCTGGCCGAGACGGGGATCGACCGGGTCCTGCGCGACCTCAGCCCCGTCCTGTCCTGGCGCGCGAACGGGACCGGATACGAGCTGTCGTACCGGTGCGAGCACGGGATCGAGCTGGACGTGGTGCCGGACGGCCGGGGTGTGACGCTGGTGCCGAGCTACTTCCTCGCGCAGCCCAGCATCCTCGACGACCCGGACGGTCCGCTCGTCCTGGCGTATCCGGTGCGCCCCACCCGGCGGGAGCCGGCCACCGGTGAACCGCTGGCCGCTCTGCTCGGGCGGACCCGGGCGACGGTGCTGGGAATGACCGCCGACGGTCCCAGCACCTCGCAGTTGGCGTCGGCGCTGGGCATCTCCGTCGCGTCGGCCAGTCAACACGCGTCGACGCTGCGGGCGGCCGGTCTCATCACCTCGCACCGTGACGGAGTGACCGTTCGCCACACGCTCACTCCGCTGGGCGGGCACCTGCTGCGGGCGGGGCGGCCCGGGTGACGCGCGGGTGGTTCAGTCGCCGGTGACCCCGTCGATGCGCTCCCGGATCAGGTCGGCGTGGCCGTTGTGCCGGGCGTACTCCTCGATCATGTGCACGTAGACCCAGCGCAGGCTGAACGTGCGCTTCTTCGGGCCCACCTCGGTGAAGGTTTCGTCGAGCGACCGGCCGGCCGCGGCGGCTCGCGCCAGCTCGACCTCCCGGTGGAAGGTCGCGAAGTCCGCCGCGGCGTCGGCCTCCTCGACCGTGAAGTCGGCGTCCGGGTGCTCGGGGGTGAAGTACGGGTAGTCGACCGGCTGGCCCGCGAAGTTCTCGCGGAACCACCACGCCTCCACCTCGGCCATGTGCCGGACGAGCCCCAGCAGGGTGAGCCCGGACGGCTCGACGCTGGCGGTGCGCAACTGCTCGGGGGTCAGGCCCGCGCACTTGAGCAGCAGGGTCTGCCGGTGGTAGTCGAGCCAGCTCTCGAGCATGGCGCGCTCGTCGCCGACGGTGATCTCAGGGGTCCGGTCGATGGCCGGTGCGGTCCACGTCATGCCGGACATCCTGGCGGGTGGCCCCGACAACGCGCGACGGGGTTTGGTCAGGGCACCACGACGACGGGCCAGCGGCCGGTGCGCACCAGCCGGGTGGCGACGGAGCCGACCAGCCGGTGACCGGCCTGCTCCGACGCGCCGACGACCACCATGTCCGCCTGGAACTCGTCGGCGGCGTCGCGCAGCTCGACGTACGGGTCGCCCCGTCGGCAGACGAAGGTGATCGGCAGGCCCAGTTCGCGTGCGCCCCGCTGGATCTCCTTGCGGATCTCCGCGGTCAGCTCGTCCTGGGTGCGCTGCACCGCCCCGGCGTCCACCCCCGGCAGCAGGGTGGTGAAGCCGTTCGGCGAGTTCACGAACACGACCACGAGTGCCGCACCCTGCCGTCGGGCCAGGCCGGCCGCGTACGAGCCGGCCCGTTCCGACGTCCGGGTGCCGTCCACACCGACGAGGACCACCCGGGGACCGTCCGTGCCGCGCTCGAACGGCAGCGGCCGCGCCTGCGGGCCGTACTCCTCGCGGTCGGGCGCTCCGACGCTCATGATCCTCTCCCTCACTCGGCCGTACGCCCGGCGGCGACGGTGACGGTCGACTCCCGTTCAGGTGCAACGCCTGCGGCGTCGCCGTTGTGCCGGCGCAGCGGCACCTCCTTGATGAAGCTCACGGCGATGAGCGCGATCAGCGCGAGCGGCGCCGCGGCGAGGAAGATGTCGCCGGCCCCGTGCCCGTACGCGCTCTCCACGACGGCGCGGATCGGGGCGGGCAGTGTGCGGACGTCGGGCAGCGCCCCTCCGCCGGCGGAGCCGGAGGTCGTCACACCGAGCCGTCCCATGCCCTCGGCCAGGTAGCCCGTGACCTTGTGGGCGAGCACCGCGCCGAGCGCCGAGACGCCGACCGCGCCGCCGAGGCTGCGGAAGAACGCCACGACCGAGCTGGCCACGCCGAGTTCGTGCGCGCCCACGGTGTTCTGCACCGCCAGGACCAGGTTCTGCATGGTCATGCCGAGCCCGACGCCGATCAGGGCCATGTAGCAGCTCAGGAGCGGGAAGCTCGTGTCCGCACGCAGCGTGCCCATGAGCGCGAAGCCGGCGGTGAGCAGCGCCGAACCGGTCACCAGGTACCGCTTCCAGCGGCCGGTCCGGGTGATCACCCGGCCGGTCAGGGTCGACGAGACCAGCAGGCCGAGGATCATCGGCAGCGTCATGAGGCCGGACATCGTGGGGCTCTGCCCGCGACTGATCTGGAAGTACTGGCCGAGGAAGACCGAGGCGCCGAACATGCCCACGCCGACCGCGACGCTCGCGACGGTGGCCAGGGCGATGGTGCGGGAGCGGAACAGGCGCGGCGGGATCATCGGCTCGGCGGCCCGGGTCTCCACCCGGATCGCGAGCGCGCCGAGCAGCAGCGCGCCGCCCACCATGGCCACGGTCGGCAGGGACAGCCAGGCGAACTGGTCGCCCGCGAGGGAGACCCAGATCAGCAGCACCGACACCGCGGCGGTGATGAGGGTGGCGCCCCACCAGTCGATCTGCGCCTTGCGGCGGACCACCGGCAGGTTCAGCGTCTTCTGGAGCACCACGAGCGCGGCGATGGCGAACGGCACGCCGACGTAGAAGCACCAGCGCCAGCCGAGCCACGAGGTGTCGACGATCACGCCGCCGACCAGCGGGCCGCCGATGGTGCCGACGGCCATGACGGCGCCGAGGTAGCCGCTGTACCGGCCGCGCTCACGCGGGGCGATCATGGTCGCCATGATCACCTGGGCCAGAGCGGTGAGACCGCCCGCGCCGACGCCCTGGAGGACGCGGCAGGCGATCAGCTCGGCGGTGCCCTGCGCGGCGCCGGCCAGCACCGAACCGAGAACGTAGATCAGCAGCGCCACCTGGACCAGCACCTTCTTGCTGGTGAGGTCGGCGAGCTTGCCCCAGATGGGGGTGGTGGCGGTCGTCGCGAGCAGGGCCGAGGTGACCACCCAGGTGTACGCGGACTGGCCGCCGCCCAGCTCGGTGATGATCCGCGGCAGCGCGTTCGAGACGACCGTCGAGGAGAGGATCGCGACGAACATGCCCAGCAGCAGGCCGGAGAGCGCCTCCAGCACCTGCCGGTGGGTCATGTTCGGGGCGGCCGCCCGCGTGGGCGCTGTCGCCTGGGTCATCGTGGCAGCCTCCGGAAGGAAGTCGAAGGGACAGGGTGGGCGAGCCGCGGGGTGTGACGCCCGAGGCACACATTGCCCGAGGCAACCGTATGCATTGGTTGCCTGAAGCAACAACTAGTCGGACGTCACGGGTATTCCGTGCGGTCGTGGATCGACCCGCGCGTGCCGTCCGGCGACGTCAGGCGCCGCCGATCAGGACCAGGCGTCGTTGAACCGGGCCAGCAGCCGGCCGAACTCGGCCACGTCCTCGGTGGGCCAGCTCTCCAGCACCCGCCGGATGTGGCCCATCCGTGCGGCCCGTGCCGCGTCGAACCGGTGCTGCCCCTCCTCGGTGAGGCTCAGCTGGGAGGCCCGCCGGTCGGTCGGGTCCGGCGTCCGGCGGACCAGGCCGAGCGCCTCCAGCCCGCGGATCTGCCGGCTGAGCGTGCCCTTCCCGATCCCCAGCCGGCCGGCCAGCTCGGTGAGCCGGACCGACTCGTACCGGCGGAGCCAGAGCAGCAGCCCGTACGCGTTCGGTTCGAGGTTCGGGTGCACCTCGCGGGCGACCTCCCAGGAGACCGCCCGGCCGCGCCGCAGCAGCGCCGTCAACTCGTGCTCGACCTCGCGGAGCGTCTCCGCCTGCTCGTCCACGCCGTAGAGGGTACGGTCCCGGACCGCTCAGGCCGCGTCGGTCAGCCGTTGCCGCATCACCGGCCGCAGGTGCCCGTCCTCGGTGGTGCCCTCGACGGTCACCTCCGCGCCCCGGCCGCGGTGCACGAGGGTGGCGACGGCGTTGCCGAAGTACGGGCCGGCCAGCTTCCGCCAGCGCACACCGGGACGGCGTACCCCCGCCGAGCGGGCCAGCGCCCGGGCGGCCCCCGCCGGGCCGGGCGACCAGCCGAGCCGCATGAGCGGACGTATGGCGGCGGGCACCTGGTTGTGGATCGGCGAGCAGGTGAGCTGGTGCACCGGTGTCGTCACGGCCGGGTCGTCGAAGCGGGCCCGGGCCACGTACGAGTGGTGCACGTCACCGGAGAGCACGCTGATCGACGCGGGCGGGGCGTACGCCGGCCCGGCGCCCACCGGGTCGCCCGGCGCGCCCGGCGTGCCGCTGCCGATGTGGGCGAACGTGGCGCCGAGCGCCTCGAAGGACCGGCGGAACGCCGCCCAGTGCTCCAGGTCGAGCGCCCGGCGCAGCTTCTCCGACAGCCGGGCGACCCAGGGCCGCCCGGAGTCCGCCAGCTTCTCGTTCCACGACTCCACGTGGTGGATGCCGGGCGGCAGCAGCCAGGGCAGCGACGCGCCGACCACGAGGTGGTCGTAGACGCCGTACACCTGGTCGAGGAACCAGGACCACTCGCCGGGGGGCAGCATCGCGCGGTTGCCGGCGTCGAGCACCCGGCTGCACCGGTTGTCCAGCATCACGAGCCGGGTCCGGCCGAGATCCAGCGCGTAGCTCCACTGGTACTGCACGGCCCGCCAGCGCTCGGTGTCGTGGGCGAGGTCGGACTCCTGGTCGACGCGGTGCCCGAACTCCCGCAGCACCCCGGTGGCGTCCTCCGCGGCGCTGACCTTCGCGAAGACCGGGTCGGCGGCGATCTCGTCGGGGGTGAGGTTGCCCAGGTGCTGGTAGACCCAGTACGAGGCGAGGCCGCTGCCGATCCGCTCCGCCCACCACGGCTGCCGCCGCAGCTCGGCACGCCAGGAGGCGGAGGTGTTCCAGTCGTCGATGATCTCGTGGTCGTCGAAGATCATCACGCTCGGCACGGTGGAGAGCAGCCAGCGGATCTCCGGGTCCCGCCACGACTCCAGGTAGAGCTTCGTGTACTCGTCGAAGCTCACCACCTGGTCGGTCGGCGCCCCGCGCGGCCGCCGCCGGCGACGCCGGAGCAGCCGGCGCACCGTGGGCGAGGTCTCGTCGGCGTAGACCTGGTCGCCGAGCAGCACCAGCAGGTCGGGGAGCGCGGCCGGGTCCGGGTCGGCGATCAGCCGCCGGGCGTACGCGTCCAGCGCGTCCGGGGGCAGCTTGCGGGCCGTGGCGTGCTGGGTGGTCTCCCGGCAGGAGCCGAAGAGCAGCCGGACCGGCTGGTCGCGGTCGTCGGCGGCGCGGGTGCGGATCACGCTCGGCGGGAAGTGGGAGCGGGGCACCGGCCACGCCACCTCGTCGTCGATGAGCACCTCGTACGTCGTGGCGCTGTCCGGGGTCAGCCCCTCCACCACGACGAGCGCGTAGTGGTGGTCGTACGCCGAGAAGGTGGGCGCGGTGCCGGTGGCGCCGTCGGCCGTGCGGACGGTGACCACGGCGGGCGCGGAGGTCTCGACCCAGACGGTGGCCCGCGTGCCGACGACCCGGCGTAGCAGCGGGCCGATGAGCAGATGTGCGGCGGGCATGGCGGACCTCCGGGATGAGCGGACTTCATCTTTACTACCCGGCCGGCGGTCGCACCACTGCTGGCTGTGACCGAGCCTACGCCGCGTCCGGACGTGTTCCCGGGAGCGGTGGCTGGGACGTCCTCGCCGGCATCTGACAGGATTTCGGCATGACGGAATACCTCCTCATCGCACTCGCCCTGCTCGGCGTGCTGATCCTCGGCACGCTCGGGCTGGTCGTGCCGCGCCTGCGCCGCCGCCCGGAGCCACCGCTGCCGACGACGGAGGTCGAGACACGGGCGGAGGAGGACCTCGCCGGCCCGCCGGTCGAGGCGCCCGAGGCCGAACTGTCGACGGGCGTGCTCGTCGAGCCGCCGCCCGTGGTGGAGGCGCCCGCGCCCGTGCTGGAGGTGCCGGAGCCGACCGCCGGCCGGCTCGTGCGGCTGCGCACCCGCCTGTCCCGCTCGCAGAACGTCTTCGGCAAGGGCCTGCTCGGCCTGCTCAGCCGGGAGCACCTCGACGAGGACACCTGGGAGGAGATCGAGGACAGCCTCATCACCGCCGACGTGGGCGTCGACGCGACCCGGGAGATCGTCGATCGGCTGCGCGAGCGCACCCGGGTGCTGGGCACCCGCACCGTCGGTGAACTGCGCGCGCTGCTCGCGGCCGAGCTGGTCAACGCGCTCGACCCGACGCTGGACCGCGCGCTCCGGACCACGGGCCGCGACGGGGTCCCGGCCGTGCTGCTGGTGGTCGGGGTCAACGGCGCCGGCAAGACCACCACCTGCGGCAAGATCGCCCGGGTGCTCGTGGCCGACGGCCGCAGCGTGGTCCTCGGCGCGGCCGACACCTTCCGCGCGGCGGCGGCCGACCAGCTGGAAACCTGGGGCGGGCGGGTCGGCGCCGAGACGGTGCGCGGCCCGGAGGGCGCCGACCCGGCGAGCGTCGCCTTCGACGCCGTCCGGCGGGGCATCGACACCGGCGTGGACACCGTGCTCATCGACACGGCCGGCCGCCTGCAGAACAAGGTCGGCCTGATGGACGAGCTCGGCAAGGTCAAGCGGGTCGTCGAGAAGCACGGGCCGATCGACGAGACCATCCTCATCCTGGACGCCACCACCGGCCAGAACGGCCTGGAGCAGGCGCGGGTGTTCACCGAGGTCGTCAACGTCACCGGCGTGGTGCTCACCAAGCTCGACGGCACCGCCAAGGGTGGCATCGTGATCGCCGTGCAGCGCAAGCTCGGCATCCCGGTGAAGCTCGTCGGCCTCGGCGAAGGGCCGGACGACCTGGCGCCGTTCGACCCGGCGCAGTTCGTCGACGCGCTCCTGGGCACCGAGACCGCGGCGCGGGACGCGTAGTCTCGGGTGAGCACCGACGATCGCGCGTACGCGGGTTGGCGCGACCCCAGCCACCCCTCGCAGCGCCTGGGGAGACCGTACGTGACCTCGCAGGAGATCCCGCTGCACGGCGGCAACGTGAGCACCGTCGTCCGGGTCGGCGACACGGTCCGGCGCAACGCCGGCCCGTGGACCCCCGCGGTGCACGCCCTCCTGCGCCACCTGGAGTACGTCGGGTTCACCGGCGCCCCCCGCGCGCTCGGCATGGACGAGCGCAACCGGGAGGTCCTGTCGTACCTGGAGGGGGAGTGCGGGGAGTACCCGCTCGCCCCCCACTGGGTGACGGACGAGGCGCTCGTGACGGTCGCCACGATGCTGCGGATGTTCCACGACGCCCAGTACGGCTTCGCCCCGCCGCCGAACGCGGTCTGGCGGTCGTTCGGGCCGCCGCCGCCGGACACCGAGGTGATCTGCCACCACGACGCGGCACCGCACAACGTCATCTGGCGGCCGGACGGCACCCTGGGGCTCATCGACTTCGACCTCGCCTCGCCCGGCGCGCGGATCTACGACGTGGCGTACGCGGCGTGGACCTGGGTGCCGATCTTCTCCGACCGGGACTCGATCACGCTCGGCTGGAAGCACCCCGACCGGCCGCGCCGGCTGCGCCTCTTCGCCGACGCGTACGGGTTGATCCCGCGGGACCGGCACCGGCTGATCCGCACCATCCGCAAGCGGATCGTCGACCACGTCGAGGGGATCCGCCGGATGGCGGCCGCCGGCGACCCGGCGTTCGTCCGGATCGTGCACAAGGGCCACCTGCGCCGGCCGATGCGCGACCTGCGGCTGCTCGACTACGAGCGGCACGCCCTGGAGAACGCGCTGCGCTGACCTCCGGCGGTGGATCACGCCGGTCGGCCGATCCACCGCCGTCCACGTCTCGTGCCGTCACACGCACGAAACAGCCCGTCACGGAACGGAAACCGGCCGGGGTCGCTGGGTGAAACAGCCGGCGACGAGGCTTCCCGCAGCCGGCGTACGGGCGACGCTGCCCCGGAAGCCGCGAAGGAGGGAACCTCACCCATAGGAGGCCAGCGTGCCTGACGCACCGACGATCGACCCCGGCAACACCGTGTGGCTGCTGGTGTCGACCGCGCTCGTGCTGCTCATGACGCCCGGGCTGGCGCTGTTCTACGGCGGGCTCAACCGGGCCAAGGGCGTGCTCAACATGATGATGATGAGCTTCACGGCCATCGGGCTCATCTCCGTGCTGTGGTGGCTATACGGCTTCAGCATCGCCTTCGGCAGCGATGTGAACGGGTTCTGGGGCGACCCGGCCGCGTACCTCGGCACCCGGACCTTCCTCGCCGAGACCGACCTCTGGGGCGCGACCGCCGACAACCCGAGCGGGATCGGCGTCCCGCTGTACGTCTTCATGGCGTTCCAGATGGTCTTCGCGGTGATCACCGTGGCGCTGATCAGCGGCGCCGTGGCCGACCGTGCCCGGATCGCCGGCTGGCTGCTGTTCGCCTTCGGCTGGGCGACCCTCGTCTACTTCCCGGTCGCGCACTGGGTCTGGGGCGGCGGCATCATCGGGGGCGATCTCCACGCGCTCGACTTCGCGGGCGGCACCGCCGTGCACATCAACGCGGGCGCCGCGGCGCTGGCCGTCGCGCTGGTGCTCGGCAAGCGGCTGGGCTGGCCCCGGGAGGGCATGAAGCCGCACAACATCCCCCTCGTCGCGCTCGGCGCGGGCCTGCTGTGGTTCGGCTGGTTCGGGTTCAACGCCGGCTCCGAACTCACCGTCGACTCGGTCGCCGGGCTGGCGTTCCTCAACACCCAGCTGGCCACCGCCGCCGCCGTGCTCGGCTGGATCGCGGTCGAGTGGGTCAAGGACCGCAGGCCGACAATGGTGGGCGCCTCCTCGGGCGCCGTCGCCGGGCTGGTCGCCGTCACCCCGGCCTGCGGGTTCGTGGCACCCTGGGCGTCCGTGCTGCTCGGCCTCGTCGCCGGCGCCGCCTGCGCGTTCGCGGTCGGCCTCAAGTACCGGCTCGGGTTCGACGACTCCCTCGACGTGGTCGGCGTGCACTTCGTCGGCGGCTGGATCGGCTCGCTCTGGCTCGGCCTGTTCGCCACCAACTCGGTCAACGGGGCGATCACCGACGTGGTCGGCGCCTCGGACGGCCTGTTCTACGGTGGCGGGCTGACCCAACTGGGCCGGCAGGCCCTCGCGGGCCTGATCGTGAGCGTCTGGTCCTTCGGCGTGGCCTGGGCTATCGCCTTTGCCATCGAGAAGACCATCGGCTTCCGCGTCCGCGCCGAGGCCGAGGTCGGCGGCATCGACATCGCCGAGCACGCCGAGAGAGGGTACGACCTCTCCCCGGCGGGCGGGAGCGGCGGCGCCTTCGCGATGGCCGGCATCGCACCGGCCGCGGCGTCCCCGGGAGCCGCGACGGGCGGCGGTACCCCGGCGGGCGAACCCGCCGAGCCGGTCGGCGAGAAGGTCGGCGGTTAACGTTTCTCCGATGGAGGGGTTGGACATGAAGCTGGTGACCGCGGTCATCAAGCCCTACCAGCTGGACGCCGTGAAGGAGGCCCTGCACGCCCTCGGCGTGGCCGGCCTGACGGTCAGCGAGGTCCAGGGGTACGGGCGGCAGAAGGGGCACACCGAGGTCTACCGGGGTGCCGAGTACACGGTCGAGTTCCTGCCCAAGATCCGGGTGGAGGTGCTCACCGACGAGATCGACGTCGAGAAGGTCGTCGACGCCATCGTGGGCGCCGCCCGCACCGGCAAGATCGGTGACGGGAAGGTGTGGGTGACGGCGGTCGACGAGGTCGTCCGCGTCCGCACCGGCGAGCGCGGCCTGGACGCCCTGTAGGACGCCGCCATGACCTCGTCGACCGGGCACGCCGCGTCGGGAACCCCCGCTCCCGCCCGCGCCGACCGCCCGGTCGACGGGGTCGTGGCCCGGCGGGGCATCGGTGCGGCGGCGCGGCAGCGGCGGGCCGCCGCGTACGACGCGTTCCTCGCCCCGCTGCTGCCGGCCCGGGCCGGGCTGGCGCTCGTCGCCGTCGGCGGGCTGGGCCGGCGGGAGTGCGCCCCGCACGGCGACCTCGACCTGCTGCTCCTGCACGCCGGAGTGCCCGGCGTCGACGAGGTGGCCGCCTCGATCTGGTACCCCCTCTGGGACGCCGGCCTGCGGCTGGACCACTCGGTCCGAACCGTGCCCGAGGCGCTCTCGGTGGCCCAGGACGACGTCAAGGTCGCCCTCGGACTGCTCGACGCCCGGCTGGTCGCCGGCGACCCGGCGCTCGCCGGCACGCTGGTCCGCGCCGCCGCCGACCACTGGCGGCGCACCGCCGTACGCCGGCTCCCGGGCCTGCGCGAGATCACCGCGGCCCGCTGGCAGGCCCACGGGGAACTGGCCTTCCTGCTCGAAGGGGACGTCAAGGAGGCGGCCGGCGGGCTGCGCGACGTCGGTATCCTGCGGGCCGTCGCGACCGCCGGCGTCACCGACGCGCTGCGCCCCGCCGTACGGGCCGCGCACGTGCGACTGCTCGACGTCCGGGACGCCCTCCACGAGCAGGCCGGCCGGCGGGTGGACCGCCTCGTCGCCCAGGAGCGCGACGGCGTGGCCGCGCGGCTGGGGCTGCGCCGAGCCCGGCTCGGGGACGTCGCGCCGGACGCCGGTGGCCGCGACGGGGACGTCCTGCTGCGCCGGGTCGCCGGCGACGCCCGTACCGTCAGCCACGCGCTGGACGACGCGTTCCGCGCCGCCGAGCGGCTGCGCGGTGGCCGGTCCCGCGTCGGCGCCGCCCGCCCGGTCCGCCGGCCCGTGGCGCGGGACGTCGTCGAACACGACGGCGAGCTGGTGCTGGCCCGGACCGCGATCGGCGCCCGGCCCGACCCGAGCCTGTCCCTGCGAGTCGCCGCCGCGGCGGCCACCACCAATCTTCCGATCGCCCGGGCCACCTGCGAGTGGCTGGCCGCGTACTGCCCGCCGCTGCCCGCGCCGTGGCCCGCCGAGGCCCGGACCGCGTTCGTCACCCTGCTCGGCGCCGGGCCCCGGCTGGTCACTGCCTGGGAGACGTGCGACCGGTACGGGCTGGTCGACGGCTGGCTGCCGGAGTGGACCCGGCTGCGCAGCCTCCCGCAGCACAACCCGGTGCACCGCTTCACGCTCGACCGGCACCTCGTGCAGACGGCGTGCGAGGCCGGCCGGTACGCCCGCGAGGTGGAGCGCCCCGACCTGCTGCTGCTCGGCGCCCTGCTGCACGACGTCGGCAAGGGGCTCGTCGGCGACCACAGCACGGTGGGCGTCGGCGTGGCCGAGGCCGTGGCGGCCCGGATCGGCCTGCCGGCGCCGGAGGTGGCCCTGGTCGGCACGCTCGTCCGCCGGCACCTGCTGCTGCCCGACGTGGCCACCCGCCGGGATCTCGCCGACCCGGTCACCATCTCCCGCGTCGCCGAGGCGGTCGGCGACCCGGCCACGCTCGACCTGCTGCACGCCCTGGTCCGCGCCGACGCGGCGGCCACCGGGCCGGCCGCCTGGTCGACGTGGAAGGGACGGCTCGTCGCGGAACTGGTCGCCCGCGTCCGTACGGCGCTCGACACCGGTGCCCTCCCCGCCCCGCCCGCACCGGACCCGGCGCTGCTCGCCGAGCCGCTGCCGGTCGTACGGTTCACCGGGGACCGGGTGGCGGTCGCGGCCGCCGACCGGCGCGGCCTGCTCGCCACGGTGGCCGGCTGCCTGGCCCTGCACCGGCTCGAGGTGGTCTCCGCGGACGCCTCGACGGTCGACGGGCGAGCTCTCGTCGAGTGCCGGGTGCAGCCCCGCTACGGCCTGGCGCCCGACCCCGTGGCGCTCGGCGCCGACCTGCGCCGGGCGGTCGGCGGCGACGTCTCGGTCACCCAGCGGCTGCGCAAGCGGGCCCTCGCAGGCCGCGGTTCCGGGGCCGCCCCGCGCGTCGTGTGGCACCGGGAGGCGGCCACCGACGCGGTGCTGCTGGAACTGCGCGCCGCCGACGCCGCCGGGCTGCTCTACCGGGTGACCCACGCGCTCGACGAGGCGGGCGCGCAGGTCCGCGCCGCCCGCATCGCCACGCTCGGCGCGGACGTGGTGGACGCCTTCTACCTGGTCGGGAGCTGGCCCGACGGCGCCACCCGGGCCCGCCTGGAGGCCGCCGTCCTCGACGCGGTGTGAGTCGGAGGTCGCCGCCGGGCGGCCTTCGTGGCCCGTCCGCTACGTCGGGGCGCGTAGTCGGGAAGCCGCGCGCCGGCCGACGTGCCGGGGCCCGGCGCGCGGAACCCTCGACGCATGAACCTGCCAGTGCAGACCGAAGGACTCACCAAACGGTACGGCGGCCTGACCGCCGTGCAGGATCTCGACCTGACCGTCCGGGCGGGCGAGGTGTACGGCTTCCTCGGCCCCAACGGCGCCGGCAAGACCACCACCCTGCGCATGCTGCTCGGGCTGGTCCGTCCCACCGCCGGCACGGTCCGGCTGCTCGGCCGGCCACCCGGGGCCGGGCAGCTGGCCCAGGTCGGGGCGCTGATCGAGGGGCCGGCCTTTTACCCGTACCTGTCCGGGCGGCAGAACCTGCGGGTGCTGGCGCGCCACGCCGGCGCTCCCGAGGCGCGGGTGCCGCTCGTGCTCGACCTCGTCGACCTCGCCGACCGGGCCGGCGACCGGTACGCCGGCTACTCGCTCGGCATGAAGCAGCGGCTCGGTGTGGCCGCGGCCCTGCTCAAGGACCCACGCCTGCTCATCCTCGACGAGCCCACCAACGGTCTCGACCCGGCCGGCACGGCCGACATGCGACGGCTGATCCGCCGGCTGGGCGCGGCCGGCTGCACCGTGCTCCTCTCCAGCCACCTGCTCGGCGAGGTCGAGCAGATCTGCGACCGCGTCGGGGTGGTGTCCCGGGGCCGGCTCATCGCCGAGGGCAGCGTCGCGGACCTGCGCGGCGTCACCGGCCTGCGGCTGCTCGCCGAGCCGCTGGACGGCGCGGCCGAGCGCGTCCGGGCCCTCGTGGGCGCCGAGCGGGTGCGGGTGGTCGACGGTGCGCTGGAGGTCGCCGTCGAACCGGACCGGGCGGCCTGGCTCAACACGGAACTGGTCCGGGCCGGCGTGGCGGTGCGGGAGCTGCGCCCCCGCGAACGCGACCTGGAGCAGGTGTTCTTCGAACTGATCGAGAAGGAGACGGCCGATGTCCGGTAGCTTCCAGGCGGAACTCGTCAAACTGGTACGGCGGCCGGCGACCTGGCTGCTGCTCGCCATCACGCTGGCGCTCGCGGTGCTCTTCACGTACGTCTTCCCGTACGCCGGCTACGCCGCCGGCACGGCCGGCCCCAACACCGGGCGCGGCCTGGCGGCGTTGCTGCCCGACCGGTTGGTGGGCAACTCGCTGGGCGGGCTGCCGGTCTTCCTCGGCGCGATCGTGCTGATCCTCGGCGTTCTGGTGGTGGGCGGCGAGTACGGCTGGGGCACCTGGAAGACGGTGCTGTCGCAGGGGCCGTCCCGGCTCGCCGTCTACGCCGCCAAGCTGCTGACGCTGGCCGTCGCGTCCCTGGTCGTGGTGCTGGCCGTGTTCGGCGTCGGTGCGCTGAGCAGCGTGTTCATCGCGGCCGCCGAGGCGCAGCCCGTGCGTTGGCCCGGGTTCGGCGACCTGCTCACCGGGATCGGGGCGGGGTGGCTCATCGCGACGATGTGGGCGATGCTCGGTGTCGTGCTGGCCGTCGCGCTGCGTGCCGTGGCCCTGCCGGTCGGGTTGGGGCTGGTGTGGATGCTCGCGGTGCAGAATCTGCTCACGGCCATCGCCGCGCCCCTGCTCGACTGGGTGGCGCAGGTGCAGAAGGGCCTGCCGGGCCCGAACGCCGGTTCGCTGGCGGCGGCGCTGGGCGCCTCCTCGGACACGCCCGGGGTGTTGTCGACGGTCGGTGGCGGGCAGGCGGCCCTGGTCGTGGCGGGTTACCTGGTCGCGTTCGCGGCGGTGGGCGGGTTCCTACTGCGTCGCCGGGACATCGACTGACGGATGGGCACGGTGGAGAGCGACGGGAGGGGCGGCGTGGACCGGCAACGGCCCGGGTGGCGGGAGGGCGTCGGCGACGCCGCCCTCGCCGTCGCGCTGCTCGCCTTCGAGGTCGCGGGCACCGATCCGTCCGCCGCCCAGCGGGGCGTCACGGCCGACGCACGGGCGTACGTCCTCGTGGTGGTGGCCGCGCTGGCGCTCGCGGTCCGGCGGCGGTGGCCGTTCGTGACGCTGGCGGTCGTCACCGTGGCGACCACCGCGTACCTGCTGCTCTACCCGTACGGGCCGATCCTCGTGTCGTTCCTCGTGGCGGTCTACACGGTCGCCGCGCACCGCTCCCTGCGACCGGCGGCCACCGGCGGCGCCCTCGCGCTCGTGCTGCTCACGGTGCACGTCTTCGCCGGCGCCCGGCCGACCGGCCTGCTCGGGCTCATGCCCGCCGCGGCCTGGGTGGTCGTGCCGTTCGCGCTGGGGACCACCGTGCGGCTCACCCGGGACGCGGCCGCCCGCAACCGGGCCGAGGAGGCGCGCCGGCTCGCCGACGGGGAACGGCTGCGGGTGGCCCAGGAGGTCCACGACGTCGTGGGCCACGGTCTCGCCGCCATCCACATGCAGGCCGAGATCGCCCTGCACCTCATGGAGAAGCGGCCCGAGCAGGCGCAGACGGCGCTGGCCGCCATCAGCCGGACCAGCAAGGAGGCGCTCGACGAGCTGCGCGTCACGCTGGCGGTGGTCCGCCGCGGTGACGACGGCACGGCCGAGCGGGCGCCCGCGCCGGGGCTGGCACAGGTGCCGGTGCTGCGCGACCGGCTGGCCGGCACGGGGCTGCCGGTCACCGTGGAGGTCGAGGGCGAGCCGGCGGCGCTGCCGGTGGCGGTGGACCTGGCCGCGTACCGGGTGGTCCAGGAGTCGTTGACCAACGTGCTGCGGCACGCCGGCCCGGCGACCGCCACCGTACGGATCCGCTACGCCCCGGCGGAGGTCGACGTGGAGGTCACCGACACCGGTCGCGGCGCGGCCGGAACCGGTCGTGGCGCCGGCGGCTCCGGGCTGGCCGGGATGCGGGAACGGATCACCGCGCTGGGCGGGTCGTTCGACGCCGGGCCCGTCGCCGGCGGCGGTTTCCGGGTGTACGCGAGGCTGCCCGTGGAGGAGCGGACATGATCAAGGTGTTGATCGCCGACGACCAGGACCTGGTCCGGATCGGCCTGCGGGCCCTCGTGGAGAGCGAGGAGGACCTGAGCCTCGTCGGGGAGGCCGCCGACGGGCTGGCCGCCGTGGCCGTGGCCCGCCGGGAGCGCCCCGACGTGATCCTCATGGACGTGCGGATGCCGGGCGTGGACGGCATCGAGGCGACCCGGCGGATCGTGGCCGACCCCGAGCTGGCCGGCACGCGGGTGATCGTGCTGACGACGTTCGAGCTGGACGAGTACGTCTTCGACGCGCTGCGCCACGGCGCCAGCGGCTTCCTCACGAAGGACACCCGGCCGGCCGAGCTGCTGCGGGCGATCCGGCTGGTGGCCGAGGGGGAGGCGCTGCTCTCGCCGTCGGTGACCCGCCGGGTGGTCCGCGAGTTCGCCACCCGGCCGTCCCGGGTGCCCCGCCCGCACCCCCGGCTCGGCGCGCTCACCGACCGGGAGCGCGAGGTCGTCGGGCTGGTCGGCGAGGGGCTGAGCAACGAGGAGATCGCCGAGCGGCTCGTGGTGAGCCCGGCCACGGCGCGTACCCACGTGAGTCGGGCGATGGTCAAGCTCGCCGCCCGGGACCGCGCCCAGCTCGTCGTCTTCGCGTACCAGTCGGGGCTGGTCCAGTCGTGATCGTCTGGCTGAACGGCGCCTTCGGAGCCGGCAAGACGACGGTGGCCGCGCGGCTGTGCCGGGCGCTTCCCGGCGCCCGCCGGTTCGACCCCGAGTGGGTCGGTTTCGTCCTGCGCCGGACCCGTCCGGTCCCCACCGGTGACTTCCAGGACCTGGTCGCCTGGCGGCGCTGGACGGTACGGATCGTCGGGCTCGCGGCCCGGCGGCCCGGCCCGCTGGTGGTCCCCATGACGCTGCTCCGCCCCGACTACCGGGCCGAGATCCTCGACGGCCTGCGGGAACGGGGGACGCCCGTGCGGCAGGTCGTGCTCCGGGTGCCCGCCCCGGTGCTCCGCGCCCGGATCGACGCCGACCGCGTGGAGGTCGCCGCCCGCGCCTGGCGGCACCGGCACGTCGAGCGCGCGCTGCACGAGCTGACCGGCCTCGCCGAGCGGGAGGTCGACACGATCGAGATCGACAACCACGGCCGCACGCCCGAGGAGGTGGCCGCGGAGATCGCGGCGCTGCTCGGCGGGCGGACCTGAACCCGGGTCCGGGGCCCCGGCGCGCACGATCAGGCGCGAACCCTGATGTCGTGGCGTCCCGGGCGTGCCGGAGGCCACGACATCCCGGAAACAGCGCGATCATGCGGCGCGGAGCGTGGGTGTCTGCGGCGGGCTACCCTAGCGGTGGCCGGACTCGAGGGAGCCGGCCGGCTTGTGCCCGCCGAAACACTGACATACGGGATGTTCGCGTGTTTGACACCTTGAGTGACCGCCTCTCCGGGATCTTCACCAAGCTCCGCGGCAAGGGCCGGCTCACCGACGCCGACATCGACGCCACCGCGCGCGAGATCCGCCTCGCGCTGCTGGAGGCGGACGTCGCGCTGCCGGTGGTCAAGGGCTTCATCGCCAACGTCAAAGAGCGGGCGCGTGGCGCGGAGGTCTCCCAGGCGCTCAACCCGGCCCAGCAGATCGTCAAGATCGTCAACGAGGAGCTGATCAACGTCCTCGGCGGCGAGGGGCGGCGGCTCCAGTTCGCCAAGCAGCCGCCGACCGTGATCATGCTGGCCGGTCTCCAGGGTTCCGGTAAGACGACCCTCGCCGGCAAGCTCGCCCGCTGGCTCAAGGGCCAGGGGCACCAGCCCATGCTCGTCGCCGCCGACCTCCAGCGCCCCAACGCCGTCGGGCAGCTCCAGGTGCTCGGCGGTCGGGCCGGCGTCGAGGTGTACGCCCCGGAGCCCGGCAACGGCGTCGGCGACCCGGTGCAGGTGGCCCGGGACTCGATCGAGCACGCCCGCCGGGCCGCCCGGGACATCGTCATCGTCGACACCGCGGGCCGGCTCGGCATCGACGCCGAGATGATGCAGCAGGCCGCCGACATCCGCGACGCCGTGAACCCGGACGAGGTCATCTTCGTCATCGACGCGATGGTCGGTCAGGACGCGGTCCGCACCGCGGAGGCGTTCCGGGACGGCGTCGGCATCACCGGCGTGGTGCTCTCGAAGCTCGACGGCGACGCCCGCGGTGGCGCGGCGCTGTCCGTCCGGGAGGTCACCGGGCAGCCGATCCTGTTCGCCTCCACCGGCGAGAAGCTGGAGGACTTCGACGTCTTCCACCCCGACCGGATGGCCAGCCGGATCCTCGGCATGGGCGACGTCCTCACTCTGATCGAGCAGGCCGAGGCGGCCTTCGACGCCGATCAGAAGGAGAAGATGACCGCCAAGCTGATGGGCGGCGAGCAGTTCACCCTGGAGGACTTCCTCGACCAGCTCATCGCGGTCCGGCGGATGGGCCCGATCGCCAACGTGCTGTCCATGATGCCGGGCATGGGGCAGATGAAGGACCAGCTCGCCGAGCTGGACGACAAGCACTTCGACCGGGTCACCGCGATCATCCGGTCGATGACCCCGGCCGAGCGCACCAACCCGAAGATCATCAACGGGTCGCGCCGGGCGCGCATCGCCAACGGCTCCGGTGTCACCGTCATGGACGTGAACCAGCTGCTCAACCGCTTCGCCGACGCGCAGAAGATGATGAAGCAGATGGGCGGCATGATGGGCCTGCCCGGCGGCCGGCGCAAGGCGACCAAGTCGCCGAAGAACAAGCGCAAGGGCACGAAGGGCGGCGGCCGGCCGCGCACCGGGGCCGGGATGCCCGGCGGTTTCCCGGGTGGCATGCCGCAGCTGCCGGCCGGCATGGACCCGAACGACCTCGCGGGCCAGGGGCTGCCGCCGGGCTTCAAGCTGCCGAAGCTGGACTTCAACAAGCTCGGCAAGGGGGACAAGCACCCCGGCTGAGCGTGTCGTGACGGCGGGCGACGTCATCGCGCTGACCGAGTACGCCCTCGGCGCGGGCCGGGGAGTGCGAGCAGGTGCCCCACACCCGAGGACCTGTTCGTCACCGAGCGGCCGGGGAAGGTCTGCGCCGACCTCGCGGCGCTGACCGCGCGACGCGACGGCCTGGTCCCCACGGCCGGGGAGTGATCGGGTAGGACTGTGCACATGGCTCTGCATGTGCGCGGTGTGCTGCTCCCCGACGACGAGGTCCGCGACCTGTGGCTGGTCGGCGACCGGGTCACCTTCGACCCGGTGCCGGGCGCCGAGACGGTCGTCGACGGCGGCTTCATCCTGCCGGGGCTGACCGACGCGCACTGCCACATCGGCATCGCCCGCGGCGGAGCCCCCATCGTCTCCCTCGACCAGGCCCGCGAGCTGGCCCGCGTCGACCGCGACGCCGGTGTGCTCGCCATCCGCGACGCGGGCTCGCCCTACCCGTACCCCGAACTGGACGACGCCGACGACCTGCCCCGGCTGGCCCGCGCCGGCCGGCACGTGGCCCCGCCCAAGCGCTACCTACGCGACATCGGGTTGGAGGTGGGCGCCGCCGAGGTGGCCGAGACGGTGACCGCCCAGGCGCGGGCCGGCAACGGCTGGGTCAAGCTGGTCGGCGACTGGATCGACCGGGGGGTGGGCGACCTCGCCCCGGCCTGGGACGCCGCCACCATGACGGCGGCCGTCGAGGCCGCGCACGCCGCGGGCGTACGCGCCGCCGTGCACACCTTCTCCGAGTCGGCCGTGGAGATCATGGTGCGGGCGGGGGTGGACTCGGTCGAGCACGGCACCGGCCTGAGCGTGGACCTCATCGACCTGATGGCCCGGCAGGGCACGGCCCTGGTGCCCACGATGATCAACATCCGGACCTTCGGCGGGATCGCGGACCAGGCGCGCGGCAAGTTCCCCGGGTACGCCGACCACATGCTCGCCCTGCGTGACCGCTTCCCGACCGTGGTCCGGTCCGCGTACGAGGCGGGCGTGCCGATCTTCGTGGGCACCGACGCGGGCGGGGGCATCGACCACGGGCTGGCCGCCGAGGAGATGCTGCTGCTGCACGAGCAGGCGGGCATGGCCCCGGTCGACGTGCTGGCTGCCGCGTCGTGGCGCGCCCGGGAGTGGCTCGGCTTCCCCGGTCTGGTGGAGGGCGGCCTCGCCGACCTGGTCGTCTACCCCGAGGACCCGCGCGCCGACCTGCGCGTCGTCCGCACCCCGGCGCGCATCGTCCTACGAGGCCGCGTGATCCGCTGACCCGCCCGCTGACCCGCCCCCTCCGCGCCCGGGACCGCGGTGATCAAGAGGTTTGCGTCGGAATCCGCCCCGATCCTGACGCAAACCTCTTGATCACCGCGCCGGGGGCGGGGGGCGGGGGCGGTGCGGTGGGGGTGGGTGGGCGTGGGCGGTCGTTCGGGGGCGGGTGTGGGCGCATAGGATGTGCCCTCATGGCACGCGTGCTCACTCCCCGTGCGGAGGACTTTCCCCGCTGGTACCAGGACCTGATCGCCAAGGCGAAGCTGGCCGACAACGGCCCGGTCCGGGGGACCATGGTGATCCGACCGGCCGGCTACGCCATCTGGGAGCGGATGCAGGCCGAGATGGACGCCCGGATCAAGGCGGCCGGCGCGGAGAACGCGTACTTCCCGCTGTTCATCCCGGAGAACTACCTCAAGCGCGAAGCCGAGCACGTCGAGGGCTTCTCGCCGGAGCTGGCGGTGGTCACCCACGGCGGCGGCAAGCAGCTCGCCGAGCCGGTCGTGGTGCGCCCCACGAGCGAGACGGTGATCGGCGAGTTCATGGCCAAGTGGGTCGACTCGTACCGGGACCTCCCGCTGCTGCTCAACCAGTGGGCCAACGTCGTCCGCTGGGAGCTGCGCCCCCGCATCTTCCTGCGGACCAGCGAATTCCTCTGGCAGGAGGGGCACACCGCGCACGCCACCCGGGAGGACGCCCGCGCGTACGCCCGGCGGATCCTGCACGAGGCGTACGAGGACCTGATGGTCAACGTGCTCGGCATCCCGGTGGTGGTCGGCCTGAAGACCGCCCGGGAGCGGTTCGCCGGCGCGACCGCCACCTACACCTGCGAAGCCATGATGGGCGACGGCAAGGCGCTGCAGATGGGCACCAGCCACGAGCTGGGGCAGAACTTCGCGAAGGCTTTCGACATCACCTACTCGTCGGCCGAGGGCGGCCGGGAGCACGCCTGGACCACGTCCTGGGGCACGTCGACCCGCATGCTCGGCGGCCTGATCATGTGCCACGGCGACGACAACGGCCTGCGGGTGCCGCCGCGGGTGGCGCCGGTGCAGGCGTACGTCATGGTCGTCAAGGACGGCGAGGGCGTCGGCGAGGCGGCGGCCAAGCTGCGTGACGGCCTGCGCGACGCCGGTGTCCGGGTCGCGCTCGACGACCGCACCGACACCCCGTTCGGCCGCCGGGCCGTCGACGCCGAGCTGCGCGGTTATCCGGTACGCGTCGAGGTCGGCCCGCGTGACCTGGCCGCCGGCAACGCGGTCGTGGTGCGGCGTACCGACGGGTCGAAGTCCCCCACCCCGGTCGCCGAGGTGGTGGCCGCGGTGCTGGCCGCGCTCGACGCCGACCAGAAGGCGCTGTACGACGAGGCTCTCGCGAACCGCCAGAGCCGGACCGTGGAGGTGGCCACCCTCGCCGAGGCGATCGAGGCGGCCGCGACCGGCTGGGCCCGCGTGCCGTGGTCGGCGGTGGGCACGGCGGGGGAGGCCGAGGCCAACGGCCAGGGCGTCACGGTGCGCTGCCTGCTGCGGGCCGACGGCTCGGTGCCGGACTCGGAGGACGAGCCGGACCTGGTGGCCGTCCTCGCGCGCGCCTACTGACGTGCGGCCCGAATCTTCCGCCCGGCGGTTCGCGCCGGGGCGGCTGGTCGTGCACCGTAGCGTCCACCGCGGCCGGATCGGCTGGGTCCGTACCGCCCGGGTGGTCGCCGACGACGACCGGGGCCTGCTGCTGTGGGTCGCCCGCGACGCGCCGGTGGCCAACGAGGTGACCGAGGCCGGCCTCGGCATGCGGGCCGTGCCCTTCGCCGAGTGGATCGCCTCGTCGTACCGGCTGCGGGTCGGGCGGTGGAACGGGCCGCCCGTGCTGAAGTTCCTACCCACCGGGGCCGCGCACTCGGTCTGGTGGTTCCGGGACGCGGCGGGGCGCTTCGCGAACTGGTACGTCAACCTCGAGGAACCGGGGGTGCGCTGGGACGACGGCCACCTCGCCGGAGTCGACGTGGTCGACCAGGACCTCGACGTGGTCGTCCGCCCGGACCTGAGCTGGGACTGGAAGGACGAGGGGGAGTTCGTCGAGCGGTTGGCGTACCCCGACCACTACTGGGTGACCGACGAGGCGGCCGTCCGCGCCGAGGGCAAGCGGGTGATCGCGCAGGCCGAGGCGGGGGAGTTCCCGTTCGACGGGACCTGGTGCGACTTCGTGCCGCCGGCCGAGTGGGACGTTCCGCCCGAGCTGCCGGCGGGCTGGGACCGCCCTCCGGTGCGCTGAGTCGACGCTGTGGCCCGGATCACTTTTCGGGTCGACCCGTGAGCTGGGCCGTCCGGTGTGAGACATCGGCGCCGGATCTGGCAGAATGGGTCGCTGGTATCCGGCGCGCGTCCGGCGCCCTCTAACCCGGGCGCGTCGCCAGTCCACCGAGCAGTCTCCGGCCCAACCCCACTGTGCCGGTCGGCGCTCACCCGTGCACACCGCCCGTACGGGCCGGTGAGATCGCAACAGGAGCGAAACAACTGTGGCCGTAAAGATCCGGCTTCTGCGGATGGGCAAGATCCGCAACCCGCAGTACCGCATCGTCGTCGCCGACTCGCGCACCAAGCGCGACGGCCGGGCGATCGAGTTCGTCGGGATCTACCAGCCGAAGGAAGAGCCTTCGGTGATCGAGGTCAAGTCGGACCGGGTCCAGTACTGGCTGTCCGTCGGCGCTCAGCCGAGCGAGGCGGTGCAGCGGCTGCTGGAGCTGACCGGTGACTGGCAGAAGTTCAAGGGCCTGCCGGCCCCGCCGCCGCTGAAGGTCGCCCCGGAGCGGGCCGACCGCACGGCGGCCTACGAGGCCGAGGCGAAGGCCGCAGCCGGGCTGGGCGAGGCCGAGGCGAAGCCGGCGAAGAAGGCGGCCAAGGCCGCCGAGGCGCCGGCCCAGACCGAGGAGCAGGCCGGTGCGGACTCCGGCGAGCAGGCCTGACGTGGCACTGCGTCCCGCCCTGGAGCACCTGGTCAAGGGCATCGTCGACCACCCGGACGACGTCCGGGTCCGCATGGTCGACTCCCGCCGTGGCAAGCGGCTCGAGGTGCGCGTGCACCCCGAGGACCTCGGCACCGTGATCGGCCGGTCCGGCCGCACGGCCAAGGCGCTGCGCCAGGTGATCGGCTCCATCGGCGGGCGCGGCGTGCGCGTCGACATCGTCGACTCGTACTGATGCTGCTCATCGTCGGTCGGATCGGTAAGCCGCACGGCATCCGCGGTGAGGTCACCGTGGAGGTGCGGACCGACGAACCGGAAGCACGGTTCGCCCCTGGTTCTGTCCTGCGTACGGAACCAGGGGCGAAGCCCCCGGCCGAACCCGCCGCGTCCGGCGTCGTCTATCGCGTGCCCGCCGAGCTGACCGTCGAGTCGGCCCGCTGGCACCAGGGGCGGCTGCTCGTGGCGTTCGAGGGCGTGCTCGACCGCGACGTCGCCGAGGCGTTGCGCGGCACGCTGGTCGGCGTGGACAGCGCCGACGTCGCGCCTCCGGAGGATCCGGAGGAGTTCCACGACCACCAGCTCGTGGGGCTGAGCGTCGTGACGCCGGCCGGTGAGCGGCTGGGCGAGGTGGCCCGTATCGACCACGCTCCCGCCTCCGACCTGCTGGTGCTGCGCCGTCCCGAGGGCGGCACGGCGCTGATCCCGTTCGTGAAGGCGATCGTCCCCGAGGTCGACCTCGCCGGCGGTCGCGTCGTCGTCGACCCGCCCGGTGGCCTGCTCGACCTCTAGCCAGTGGAGCACCCCCGCATGCGCGTCGACATCGTGTCGATCTTTCCGGAGTACCTCGCCCCGCTGGACCTGTCGCTCATCGGCAAGGCCCGGGCCAACGGCACGCTGCGGCTGGCCGTACACGATCTGCGGACCTGGACCCACGACGTGCACCGCACGGTCGACGACACCCCGTACGGCGGCGGCCCCGGCATGGTGATGCGTCCCGAGCCGTGGGGTGAGGCGTTGGACGCCCTCGCGCCGCCGGAGGTGACGCCGCCCCGCCTGCTCGTGCCCTCCCCGGCGGGCGCGCCGTTCACCCAGGCGATGGCCCACGAGCTGGCCGCCGAGCAGCACCTGCTGTTCGCCTGCGGCCGGTACGAGGGCATCGACCAGCGGGTGCTCGACCACGCCGCCACACGGATGCCGGTCACCGAGGTCTCCCTCGGCGACTACGTGCTCTTCGGCGGCGAGGTCGCGGTGCTGGTCATCCTGGAGGCGGTCACCCGGCTCCTGCCCGGCGTGCTGGGCAACGCGGGCTCGCTGGACGAGGAGTCGCACGCCCACGGGCTGCTGGAGGCGCCGGTCTACACCAAGCCGCCGAGCTGGCGGGGCCACGAGGTGCCCGAGGTGCTGCGCTCCGGCGACCACGGGCGGATCGCCCGCTGGCGGCGGGAGGAGGGGCTGCTGCGCACCGCCGCACGCCGCCCCGACCTGCTGGCCGCGCTCGATGCCGAGCGCCTGGACAAACGGGACATCGCCGCGCTCGACCGGGCCGGATTTCAGGTGCCGCCGGGAGATGTGGCAAAGTAGAGGGGTTGCCGCAGTCGGCCGCGCCGCGGGCGGCTGCGAGGATCCTCGACCGGCGTCGCCACCCGGGGATCAGAATCACCCATCCGCGCACCGACTGACGGTGCGCCGTGAGCCTCACGAGGACGCAGCGATGAACATCCTGGACGCCCTTGACGCCCAGTCGAAGCGGGTCGACCTCCCCGACTTCCGCGCCGGTGACACCGTGAAGGTGCACGCGCGGGTCGTCGAGGGCAACCGGTCCCGTGTCCAGATCTTCCAGGGCGTGGTCATCCGCCGCCAGGGTGACGGGCTGCGCGAGACCTTCTCGGTCCGCAAGATCAGCTTCGGCGTCGGCGTGGAGCGGACCTACCCGATCAACAGCCCGGCCATCGACCGGATCGAGGTCGTGACCCGCGGTGACGTCCGCCGGGCCAAGCTCTACTACCTGCGCGAGCTGCGCGGCAAGAAGGCCAAGATCAAGGAGAAGCGGGAGAAGCAGCCGGCGAGCTGACGTCCCGCCCGCCACGCCCGAGCTGCACCCGTGCCGCGCCGACCGCACCCCACTACGCTGGTCGGCGCGGGCGCAGCCCGGCGTCGGCCCCGCCGCACGGCGGGGAGTTGTCCACCGCCGCCCGCGGGGCCTCACCGAGGCCCCCGGGCGGTGGTGTCGTTTCTGGGGATCGGGGAGTGGCGTGGCGCAGTCGGTTGACGAGGACGGCACCGTCGACCCGTGGCGTCGCCGGGTCCGCCGCGCCCGCCGTCAGATGCCGCTCTGGCAGGAGCTGCCGCTTCTTCTGGTCGTCGCGTTCTGCCTCGCGGTCCTGATCCGCACGTTCCTGCTCCAGGCGTTCTTCATCCCGTCCGGCTCGATGGAGGACACCCTCCTCGTCGGCGACCGCGTGCTGGTCAACAAGGTCGTCTACGACGTACGCGACCCCGAGCGCGGCGAGGTGGTGGTGTTCCGGGGCACCGACCGGTGGGCGCCGCAGGTGGCCGGCGAACCGGCCCCGGGGTTCCTCGGCAAGCTCGGCCGCACCGTCGGTGACCTGGTGGGGGTGAGCCGCCCCGGTGAGAAGGACTTCATCAAGCGGGTGATCGGCGTGCCCGGTGACCGGGTGCGGTGCTGCGACGAGCAGGGCCGGGTCACCGTCAACGGCACGCCGCTGGACGAGCCGTACGTCATCCGCAACTCCCCGCTGGACATCCCGCCGAGCCCCACCGAGTGCCGGTCGCGGCGCTTCGACGAGGTGGTGGTGCCGCCGGGCCAGATCTTCGTGATGGGCGACCACCGGCTGGTCTCCCAGGACGCCCGCTGCCAGGGGCCGGTGCCCATCGACAACGTGGTGGGCCGCGCGTTCCTCGTGGTGTGGCCGTCCTCGCGGTGGAACTCCCTCCCGGTGCCGGAGACCTTCGACGGCGTGGCCGGGTCGGCCGCCGCGGCGCCGGGCGGTCCGCCCCCGGTCCGGCCGTCCCTGGAGGGCGGTGTGCTGCTGATGCTCCCGCTCGCGGCCGCGCTGCGCCGTTCTCGCGCGTTCCGGACGGTGACGTCCAGCCGGGCAACGTAGGCTCCTTGGCGTGATTGACGAGCAGACCGACAAGCCGCGCAGCTCCTTCTGGAAGGAGCTGCCGATCCTGCTGGGTGTGGCGATCCTGGTCGCGGTGCTGGTGCGCGCCTTCGTCCTGCAGACGTTCTTCATCCCCTCCCCGTCCATGGAAAACACCCTCAAGATCGACGATCGGGTGCTGGTCAACAAGTTGGTCTACGACTTCCGCTCACCACACCGTGGCGAGATCGTCGTCTTCAAGGCGCCGACCGAGTGGAGCGGGAACCCCGAGGGGGAGGACTTCATCAAGCGGGTGATCGGCGTGGGCGGCGACCACGTGATCTGCTGCGACCCGCAGGACCGCATCACGATCAACGGTCAGGCGCTGGACGAGCCGTACATCTTCTCCGCCGACGGTGAGCGCGACCGGCCGGCCGACCAGGAGTTCGACATCACCGTGCCGAAGGGACGGCTGTGGGTGATGGGCGACCACCGCTCGGCGTCGGGTGACTCGCTGGAGCACTGGCAGCAGTCCGGGCAGGACATCACGGCCGCCACCATCGACGAGGACGAGGTCGTGGGGCGCGCGTTCACCGTCTTCTGGCCGGTCAGTCGGGCCACCTGGCTGACCGTGCCGAAGCAGTACGACGGCATCCCGAACTCGTAGCGACCCGGGCGGGCGTGGGCGATCGGCGGCCCGTCTGGCAGTCTGGTGCGGTGACCGTCTACACCCCTCGGCGCGCGGCGCGTGTGCTGCTGGTCGACGCGACCGGCCGGGTGCTGCTCTTCGCCGGCTTCGACCCGGCCCGCCCCGAGCACCGGTACTGGTTCACACCGGGCGGTGGCCTCGACCCGGGCGAGTCCCCGGCCGCGGGCGCGGCCCGCGAGCTGGCCGAGGAGACCGGGCTGCGGCTCACGACCGCCGAGCTGGGCGAGCCGGTCTGGCAGGACACGATCGAGTTTCCGTTCGACGGCGTGTGGTACCGCCAGGAGCAGGAGTTCTTCCTGGTCCGGGTGCCGTCCTGGGAGGTGGACACCGCGGGCTTCAACGCCATCGAGCAGGCCACCACGACCGGCCACCGCTGGTGGTCGGCCGCCGAGCTCACGGAGACCGACGAGCGCTACTACCCGTCCGACCTCCCCGGCCTGCTGGCCCGCGTCTTGGGCGGCGAGTCCGGGGGCGGGCTCGCCGGGGGTGGTGCGTCGTGCTGACCCCGCCGCGCACCGTCGTGCGCCGGGAGGCCGGGCTGTATGCGCTGGAACGCGCGCTGCAGCGGCGCGGTTTCCGGCACGTGGCGGGCGCCGACGAGGCGGGCCGGGGCGCCTGCGCGGGTCCGCTGGTGGCGGCCGCCGCCATCCTGCCCGAGGGGCGCCGCGGTGAGATCGAGGGCCTCGCGGACTCCAAGCTGCTGACCCCGGCCAGCCGGGAGCGGATCTACGAGGAGGTCGTCGCCCGGGCGCTCGCGTACGCCGTGGTGGTCATCCCGGCCGAGGAGGTCGACGCCCGCGGGCTGCACGTGTGCAACCTCGCCGCGATGCGCCGCGCGCTCGCCTCGCTGAGCACGCGGCCGGAGTACGTGTTGACCGACGGCTTCGGCGTCGACGGGCTCGACGTGCCGGGTCTCGCCGTCTGGAAGGGCGACCGGGTGGCCGCCTGCGTGGCGGCGGCGAGCGTGCTCGCGAAGGTCACCCGGGACCGGATGATGGTGGAGCTGGACGCCACGTTCCCCGCGTACGGCTTCGCGGAGCACAAGGGTTACATCACGCCCGAGCACAGCGCCGCCCTGCGGGAGCACGGACCGTGCCGGGAGCACCGCTTCTCGTACGTGAACGTGGCGAGCGTGTCGGGCCGCGACGGCCAGCCGCCCCGCGCCCGCCGGCCCCTCCTCGCCGGCCGGCACGTGGCGGCCGCGGACGACGGCCCGGAAGGGCTCTTCGAGTTGGCTGCGGAGGGTTTGTCCGAGCCTGACCCGGCGGGGCCGCCCGAGGGCGCGGACGAGCCGATGGAGCGCTCTTGCGCCCCAGGGAGTACCGTCGGCGTGGCGTTGAGCGAGCGGCCTCGGCCGCCGGCGCCGGTGGGGGAAGATGTGGTCATGGAAGGCGGAGAGCGATGAGCGCGGAAGATCTCGAGAAGTACGAGACCGAGATGGAGCTGCAGCTCTACCGGGAGTACCGCGACATTGTCCGCCAGTTCTCCTACGTGGTGGAGACCGAGCGCCGGTTCTACCTGGCGAACCAGGTCGACCTGCACGTGCGCAACTCCGACGGCGAGGTCTACTTCGAGGTCGAGATGCACGACGCCTGGGTGTGGGACATGTATCGTCCTGCCCGTTTCGTCAAGAACGTCCGGGTGATGACCTTCAAGGACGTCAACGTCGAAGAGCTGGAGAAGCCGGACATCTCCCTGCCCGCCGACTCCGGCTTCGGCGGCTGACCGCACCGCGACCTGCCGGCGCCCCGCCGCCGGTGAACCCCGCGCGCGCGAACCGGCGTCCCCACCGCCGGTTCCGCCCTCCTCGCCGCCGCCCTGTCGCGGGTGCCCGGCCTCGCGGCGGTGCCCTGCCTGGCTGCGCTCGCCTCTCGCCGGTGATCATGAAGTTATTGCCGGCCGGGACGGCGTGTCGCGGCAATAACTTCATGATCACCCGGCGGAGGGGCTGGCCGTACGGGGTGGGTGGCCGTTCCCGGTGGTTACTCGGGGATGACGGCTACCTCGACTCGCTGGACCAGGTTGTTGGCGAAGCCGCCCCGGTTCCACGGCTGCTCCACCGGCTGGGTCCGCCCCGACGCGTCGGTGGCCCGGGCGCCGAGGACGTGGCGGCCCGGCTCCGCCGTCCACTCGTACCGCCAGCGCCGCCAGGCGAAGTCTCCGCCGGTCGGCTCGTCCAGTGTGGCCGGCGCCCAGGTCGCGCCGCCGTCGGTGGTCACCTCGACGCCGACGATCGGGGCGTGACCGGACCAGGCGCGACCGTCCAGGGTGCACGGCCCCGGGCGGACCACGCGGGTGCGGGACATGAAGTCGGGAAAGCCGGGCGGCCGGACCAGGGCGCGTGGCTCGATCCGGGTCACCGGCACGCCCGGGTCGCCGGCGTCCTGCCGCAGCCGGTACGCCGACGCGTTCTGGTAGCCCTGGAACTGCTCGGTCAGCACGCTGATCGAGCGGAGCCACTTCACGTGCGCCATGCCGTACCAGCCGGGCACGATCAGCCGCAGCGGGGCGCCGTGCTGCGGCAGCAGGGGAGCGCCGTTCATCTCGTACGCCAGCAGCACCTCCTCGCGCAGCGCGTCCGTCACCGGCAGCGCGCGTTGGAAGTCCTGCTCGACGCCGCGTTCGACACCGTGGTCGGCGCCCGTGAAGACGACGTCGACGGCCTGCGGGTCGATCCCCGCCTCGCGCAGCAGCGGCGCCAGTGGCGTGCCCGTCCACTCCGCGTTCCCGACCGCTTCCACCAGCCAGGGCTGGCTCACGGCACGCGGCTCCAGCAGGGTGCGGCCGTTGCCGGCGCATTCGAGCGTGACCCGCCGGGTGACCCGGGGCCGCTCGCGGAGCTCCGCGAGGCTCACGGTCAGCGGCCGGTCCACCGCACCGTCGACGGTCAGCGTGTGCGTCTCCGCGTCCAACTCCGGGATGTCGTAGTGGATCAGCAGGTAGTGCAGCCCGGCCGGGGTCACGTCGTAGCGCAGCGCCTCCAGCGGGATGCCGTGGTTGCGCGCGGCGAGCTGCAACTCCTCGGTGGTGATGCCCTCTCCCGGCTCGGCGAGCCGGGCGGGCCCGCTGACCTCGCTCACGGCCGGCACGTTCAGGTCGTCGACGGTCGTCATGCTGGTCTCCCCGTCCCCACGGCGGCGGCTCCACCGTGCCCGAACCCAGCTTAGGGCGGCCGATCCGCTCGCCCCGGACCCGGTTCGCCGTGGCCAGCTCGCCCGCCCTCGCCGTGCCCGGCGTCGGCGCCCCGTCCATGCCCGGCGTCGGCGCCCTGCCGTGCTCGCTGTCCGCGCCCCAGCACGATCGTGCTGGTTCCGGGATGTGGTGGCCTTTTCGAGCGCCGGATGCCACTACATCCAGGATCGAGCGTGATCTCCAGGAGTCCGGCCGGCGGTGTGTCCGCGTCGCTTCTCAGGTGCGCTCGACGAACTCGAACATGCGCACACCGGCCGGGAGTGGCCGGGGCCGGCCGAGGAAGCGGTGCACACCCACGCCGACCCCGTCGGCCGGAGTGGTCACCGCCACCGGGACGAACCCCTCCTCCTCGAACCAGCGGCAGATGGCGGGCACCAGGTCGGGAGCGCGCCGGTGCCGCGTCCAGAGGACTGTGCCACCGGTCGCGCAGAGCGCCGCGCAGTGCCGCACGGTGGCGTGGATGTCGCCGTCCGACACGTTGCCGAACACACCGCACACGAGCACGAGATCGGCCGGAGCGAGGTCGGCGTACGCGTCGGTGCGGGCCGCGTCGCCCACGAGGACCTGCACTCCGCCCAGCCCGGCGTCGCGGGCGGCCGCGGTGGCGATCTCGGCGTTACGGGGATCCCGCTCGACGAGCCGGGCGGTCACGTCCTCGCGGCGCGGATGGGTGGCGAGCACCGGGATGAGGTCCCGCCCCTGACCGGCGCAGAGGCTGATGACGCGCAACGGGCCCGCGGGCGCGCGGTCGAGCGCGTCGCGGACGTGCCGCCGCACCTCGGTCAGCCGGCGGGCCAGTGACGACCCGGCCCGGTCGTAGTCGTCGTGCCAGGCGTACCAGTCCCGCGTCATCCGTGCAGCCTAGGCGACACCGCATAGCAGATCGACAACGCCCGCGGGGAGTGTCCACAGGGCACCCGCTTGTCCACAGGGGAGGTGTGGAGCAGGGCGGGTGGGCGTCGAGGCGGGGCACGCTGCGTTCATGCGACCACCGTCCGCCCGCACCACCGCCCGTCCTCCCGTCCGGTCGCGTGGCGCCGTCGCGCCGCGTGGCGCCGTCGGGCCGCGTGGCGCCGTCGGGCCGCGTCGCGCCGTCGGGCCGCGTCGCGCCGTTGTGCCGCGTCGCGCCGTTGTGCCGCGTCGCGCCGTTGTGCCGCGTCGCGCCGTTGTGCCGCGTCGCGCCATCGGGCCGCTGTGCCTCGCGCTGCTCCTGGCCTCGGCGTGGACCGCTGCGGCACCGGTCGGCGCGGCGCCGGTCGGCGAACGCCACGGACCCCGGGCGGTCCGGGCCGTCGCGCTCACGCCGGTCCCCACACCTCCCGGGGCTGCCGATCCGGCGCTGACTCCGGTCCGCGCGCGTTTCCACGTAGCCGATCCGGCGCTCGCGGGCTCGTTCCGGTGGCCGCTGGACGGCACGCCACGGCCGGTACGCCGCTTCGACCCGCCACCGCGACCGTGGCTGCCGGGACACCGCGGGGTGGACCTGGCTGCCGCGCCGGACGCGCCGGTGCGGGCCGCGGGCGTCGGAACCGTGCTCTTCGCCGGCATGGTGGCGGGACGGCCCGTGGTCAGCGTGGGACACGCCGGCGGGCTGCGGACCACGTACGAGCCGGTGCGGCCCGCCGTCACCGCCGGCGAGCAGGTCACCGCCGGAGCGTCGCTGGGCGTGCTGCTGCCCGGCCACCCCGGTTGCCCCGCCGAGGCGTGCCTGCACTGGGGGCTGCGGCGCGGCGAGGAGTACCTCGACCCGCTGGCACTGCTCGGCCTCGGGCCGCTCCGGCTGCTGCCGATCGACGGCCTGCCCGCGTGGCGGCCCGCCGGCCGGACGTCCGGTCCGGGTGCGCCGGCTGCCTCCCGTCACGCCTCCACACGGGCTCGTTCGCCCGCGGCTTCGTCGAGGATCCCGGCGGTCGCCGGTCGTTCGCCGCCAACGTGGGTGGACGACGGTGCTGCGTCGCCGGTCAGCGCTGGGCGAGCAGCGGGGGCAGCCGGACGGCGAGGCGCTCGTACTCGTCCGGCGAGTTGTAGACCTGCCCGCAGAGCCGCAGCCAGCCCTGGTCGTTCCAGGCCATCACGGCGACCTCGGTGGCGAGCCGTTCGGCGATCCGTTGCTGCAACGCCCGCGCGCCGTCGATGGTGGTGGCGATGCCCGGTGGCAGCGGGATGATCCGCATGGCGACCTCCGGTCCGCCGGGGTCCGGCAGGTGGGTGGGTGCCACGCCGAGGGCGTCGCCCACGACCCGCTGGGCGTACGCGGCCAGCGCCGCGTTGTGGGCGCGTACCCGGTCGACGCCGAGGCTGCGCAGGGTGAACAGCCCGGCCGGTGCGGCCAGCCAGGAGGTGTAGTCGAGAGTGGCCTGCCATTCGAGGCGGGCCGGGAAGCCCGTCTCCTGTTCCCAGGAGACCACCAACGGCTCGATCCGGTCCCTCCACGGCGGCGCCACCACCAGCACGGCGGTGCCGCGTGGCGCGTACCCCCACTTGTGCAGGTTGCCCACCCAGAAGTCGGCGCCGACGCTCGCCACGGTGGCCGACAGCATGCCGGGCACGTGCGCGGCGTCGACGAGGACGGGCACCCCGTGTTCGCGCGCCAGCCCGACGATGGCGGCGACCGGGAAGAGCCGGGCGGTCGCCGAGGTGAGCTGGTCGACGACGAGCAGCCGGGTACGGCCGGGGCGCAGGGCGGCCCGGACCGCCTGGACGATTTCCTCGTCGGTGGCCGCCAGCGGGATGGGGAGCACGCGGCTCTCCGCCCCGGTGCGCCGGCACTCCCGCTGGATGGAGAAGCTGACGGCGCCGTACCCGTGATCGGTGCTCAGGATCTCGTCGCCGGCGCGCAGGCCCAGCGACTGGAGCACCACGGCCACACCGGTGGTGGCGTTGCCGACGAGCGCCGTGCCGTCGGGGTCGGCGCCGAGGAAGGTCGCGAGGTGCCGGCGGGTGTGCGCGACCCGGTCGACCAGCCCCTGCGTGAAGAAGCGCAGCGGGTTGGCCTCCATCTCGTCGCGCAGCCGCTGCTGGGCGCGCTGCACCCCGATCGGCACCGCCCCGAACGAGCCGTGGTTGAGATGGCTGACCGCCGGGTCCAGCGAGAAGAGCAGGCGGGCGCCCGGAATCGGCTCGGGAGGCTGCGGGACGCTCACCCGGTGATCGTAACCGTCCGTCGATCACCCCCGGTGGGTTCGGGTCAGGCGCGGGGGTGGGCCTGGCGGTAGGCCGCACGCAGCCGCTCCACCGACACGTGCGTGTAGATCTGGGTGCTGGCCAGCGATGAGTGGCCCAGCAGCTCCTGCACCGCGCGCAGGTCCGCACCGCCTTCGAGGAGATGGGTGGCGGCCGAGTGGCGCAGCCCGTGCGGGCTGGTCCGGGGCAGCCCGGCGGCCTCGGCGTAGCCGCCGACGATCCGCCGGGCGGTGGTCGGGTTGAGCCGGCCGCCGCGGGCACCGAGGAGCAGGGCGTCACCCGAACGCGGCGTGGCCAGGACGGGCCGACCGTGGCGCACCCAGTCGTCCAGGGCGCGCTGTGCGGGCACCCCGTACGGCACCGTCCGCTCCCGGCCGCCCTTGCCGAGCACCCGTACCACCCGCCGGGCCGGGTCGAGGTCCGACAGGTCGAGTCCGCAGGCCTCGCCGATCCGGACGCCGGTGGCGTAGAGCAGCTCCAGCAGCGCCCGGTCGCGGTGCCGTACCGCGTCGGGCACCGCCGGCGACGGGTCCGGGGCGTGCTCGGCGGGGACGGCATCGGGGACCGGTCGGGCCGGGGTCTCGACCAGCGCGGCGGCCTGGTCGGCGCGCAGCACGCCGGGCAGCTCCCGCCGGGCACGCGGGCTGGCCAGCGCGGCGCCCACGTCGGTCGGCAGCAGCCCGCCGCGGTGGGCCCAGGCGCTGAACACCCGGGCCGAGGCCGCGCGGCGGGCCAGCGAACTCCGGGCGGCGCCGGTCGTCCGCAAGCGCGCCAGCCAGCTGCGCAGCACACCGAGGTCCACGCCCGCGACCTCGACGCAGCCCATCCGGGCGGCGTGGTCGAGCAGCGAGACCACGTCGGTGACGTACGCCCGCACGGTGTGGGCGGAGCGGTTGCGTACGCGGGCCAGGTGGTCGGCGAACTCGTCGACAGCGTCGCGCATCGCGGGCGGAAGCGCCTGGTGCGCGTCGCGCGTGCCGCCCGCGCCCCGGCTCATCGCCGGCCCGCGTGTCGACCGGGCCGGGCCTGCGGAGACGCGGCCCCGCGTCGGCGACGGTCCAGCGGAGGCCGCAGCGTCGAACCGGCTGTCATGGCGCCAGCCTACGGGCGCAGTACCGGACATGCCGGGGTGGCGCTCCCACCGTCGCCCCGTTCACCCGGGTCGCCGTGCGTTCCTCCCGGGCGCCGGCGCGAGCGCGTACCCGTCGTCGCGGCGGACCACCATCGCGAGCTCCTCGAGCAGCGACAGCTTCCGCAAAACCGTGCGGACGCCCACACCGGCGCGACCGGCCAGCCGTTCCGCGCCGACCGCTCCCCGACGGGGCATCGCCTCCAGCACCGACCGCGCGTCGTCGTCGAGCGCGTCGATGGGCCGGTCCGGCCCGCGCGCCGGCGGCGCGAGGTCGGCCCCGATGCGGCCCACCTCCTCCAGCACGTGCGCCAGGCCCGTCACCAGGCGGGCGTCCGGGTGGTCCCGGAGCAGCTCGTGGGTGCCCACCGACATGGCCGAGGTGACCGGGCCGGGCACCGCCATGGCCGGGCGTCCGATGGCGAGGGCCCGGTGTGCGGTCTGGGTCGCGCCGCTGCGGGCCGACGCCTCGACCACCACCGTGCCGAGGGTGCCGGCCGCGATGACCCGGTTGCGGATGAGGAAGCGCGGACGCAGCGGTTCCGCGCCGGGCGGCCACTCGCTCACGAGCAGCCCGGTGTCGGCGATCCGGTCGAAGAGCGCCGCGTTGCCCATCGGGTAGGGCCGGTCCACACCGCACGCGAGAACCGCGACCGTGACGCCACCGGCGTTGAGCGCGCCCCGGTGCGCCGCGGCGTCGATGCCGAACGCGCCCCCGGACACGACCGTCCAGTCCCGATCGGCCAGGCCGTACCCGATCTCCGTGGCGACGTGCGTGCCGTAGCCGGTGGCGGCCCGGGCGCCCACCACGGCCACCGACCGGTCCAGCGCGTCGACCAGCGGCCACGACCCGCGGACCCAGAAGCACAGCGGCGGCGCCGTCTCGGTGTCCACCCTGCGGTACGCGCCGGAGAGCCGGAGCCGTTCCAGGTGCGCCAGACGCGGAGGCCACTCCTCGCTCTCGGGTGTGACGATCCGCGCGCCGAGCCGCTCGGTGCGCGCCACCGCCTCCGCCGCGACCGCCCGCGCGTCGCCGTCGGCGACCCGGCGGCGACCGTGGCGCGCAGCTTCTCGTCCGGCGCCCCGCCGTCGAGCAGCAGCTCCAGCGCCGCCACGGGACCGAGCTCGGCCACCAGCCCGTGCACCGACCGGGTGCCCGGCTCGCTGAGCCACGTGAGCGCGATCCGCGCGAGCGTCCGCTCCTCCTGGGTGCTCATGTCGCGTCCCCCGTCCGCAGTTGGATGGCCTCGAGCACGTCCTCCCGGTCCGGCCGCTCCCGGCCGTCGAGGTCCGCGATGGTCCAGGCCAACACAAGGATGGCAACATGGCGTAGGTGGACACCGTGATTTACCTCCGACAGAGCCAGGACCGGACCGGGGATGAGCTGGGCGTATCCCGCCAGCGGGAGGACACGCGGAAGCTGTGCGAGCTTCGCGGCTGGCGCGTGGTGGCGGAGTACGTGGACAACGACACCAGCGCGGCGGGCAAGCGCCAGCGGCCAGGGTTTGAAGCTGTCCTGGCCGCCGTCCAGGAGGGCCGCGCGGCGTGCGTGGTGGCCTGGGACATGACCCGCCTGACCCGCAACGCCAGGGACCGCCTCCGCCTCCTGGAGCTGGGCAAGCGCCAGGGCCTCACCGTGGCCTTCGTGCGCGGGACGGACCTGGACCTCAGCACCCCGGCGGGCCGGCTCACGGCGGACATCCTGGGCTCCGTGGCTCAGCATGAGATCGAACAGAAGTCGGACCGCCAGAAGCGGGCCGCGCTCCAGGCGGCGGAACAGGGCCGCCGCATCGGAGGCCGCCGACCCTTCGGGTATGAGGCGGACGGCGTGACCATCCGGGAGTCGGAGGCCGCCGCCATCCGGGACGCCTATGAGGCTGTCCTGGCCGGCGTCCCGCTGGGCCGCATAGCGGCGGACTGGAACGCGCGGGGCCTCACCACCCCCCAGACGAAGCGCGACGGCTCCCCGTCGCTCTGGTCCGCCCAGACGGTCCGCCCCACGCTCCTGAATCCCCGGTACGCGGGCCTCCGGGCCCACGTCACGGAAGCGCTCCGAGAGGCCATGGACCCCCGGGCGGCCAGGCTAAAAGCCATCGTGGGGCCGGCGGCCTGGGAGGGCCTGGTGTCGGAGGAGACCTGGCGCGCGGCCGTGGAGCTGATCACGGACCCGTCCCGGGCCAACCCAGCGCGCGGCGGGAAGGGCCTCCTGACCGGCGTGGGGCTGTGCGGGGTGCCGGAGTGCGGGGCCACCGTCCACCGTGGCGCGGCACCGGCCAGGAGAGGAAAGGAGGGTCACCCCACGTACCGATGCCGGGCCGCCCTGGGCCACGTCGGGCGCGCGGTGGGTCCGGTGGACTGGTGGGTAACAGAGGTTGTCATCGGACGCCTGGAGCGCCCGGACGCCGCCCTCCTCCTGGCCGATGACAGCCGGCCAGACGCCGCGAAGCTCCGCCGGGAGGCCCGCGCGCTCCGGGTCCGTCTGGACAACCTGGCGGGGCTCCTGGCGGACGGGGTGCTCACTGAGGCTGGCGTCCGGCGGGAGTCCGCGAAGCTCCGCGCGAAGCTGGCGGAGGTGGAGGCCGCCCAGGCGGACGCCGGACGGGCGGACATCCTGGGGCCGCTGATCAACGCTCCGGACGTGCGGGCCGCCGTGGAGGCCCTGGACACGGACCGGCTCCGGGTGGTCATTGACACGCTGATGACCGTGCGGCTCCTTCCGCCTGGCCGTGGGGTCCGGTTCGGCCAGGACATGGCGGCCTGGGAGCGCCAGGCGGAACGGATCAGCGCGTCCATCGTGATCGACTGGCGCTGAGTTACGCCCGGCCAGTCCAGGCGACCGCTAGGACTGACCGGGCGTACGTGTCGCGTAGTGGTCTGGCCGGTTACCGGCCATCCGGCGGGCCTTCAGGCGGTCCCGGGCCCAGGCCAGGGAGCGGCATGCATCCTCCTGGCCGGCGCACCGTTCGCAGTAGCCCAGAATCCAATGCCGCCGGATGATCACCTTCGCCAACTCTGGCACCCAGACTTCCCGGGGTAGCTCCCTCTCGATCATGCCCACCTCCTGAAACGGCAGGTCCGGGCACGGAGCCCCGCTCACGTACCCGGACCGCTACTGGGTGTTGCCTGTCCAGGGGACCGGATGGCGATACCCCCTGTCAAGTATGGAAGTGGACTGGCTACGCATCCGGACTGGTCCTGATCAGCGCTTACGGGTGACCTCACCAGGGGTTTCAGGTTCGTAAGGGGGTCATGTCGAGATGCTTCGGGGATGGCCTGGCGGCGGAGGTTGTACGGCTCAGCGGAGCTACAGGAGCGCCTGGGCGTGTCGCGCGTCCGGGTAGTCCAGCTCACCAGCCGTCCCGACTTCCCGGAGCCCTTCGATCACCTGGCCGGCGGGACCGTCTGGCTGGTGGAGGACGTGGAGCGCTGGATCACGGAGCACCAGCCATGGAAGGCCAGGGGAGCGGACGAACCACCACCGCCGGAGAGCTGAGCGGGACGCCAGCCCCACTCAGGAGAGCAGACACGGAACGGCCCACCCCCGGAGGCATGGGGGCGGGCCGTTGTCCGTGCGGGGCTCAGGCGGCGGCCTTCACCTTCCTGGCCGGCTTCTCCTCCGGCTTCGCGGCGTAGCGGGACAGCGGGGCCAGCGTCTCCGCCACCTTCTCCCGGACCTCCCGCGCGGCGGCCCGCGAAGCGTTCACCTGGCCGGAGAGCGTGGAGCCCTGGGCGAAGACCCGGCGCGCGTGGAGGGGCTTCTCCACGTTGGCCCGCATGGCGTCCACCGCCATCAGGTCACCCAGGGCGGCGTCCAGCGCGGCCAGCGCGGCGTCCATCCGGCCCAGCGCGGCCCGCCCCTGGCCGCCCAGGTACGCCAGCCACTCCGCCCGGTTGTCCTCCACCGCCTTCACCACGGCGGCCTGGGTCTGCGCCAGGGCGTCCTCCGTGCCCTGGGCTACCGCCTTTGCGGCCTCCGCCTCCAGCTCCAGGTCCCGGATGGCCAGGGCGGCCTTCGCGGCGTCGGTGGCGCGGCCAGAGAGGGCGGCCTGGGCGGCCTCCCTCCGGAGGTCCTGGGGAGCGGTCTCTGCCCGCTCCTGGGCCTCCCTGGCCGCCCGGCTCAGCTCCGCGGCCTTCAGCGACAGCGCCTGATACGCGGCCAGGGAGGACTGGACGGCGGGGTGGACGTGGCGACCCGGGACGCTCACGTGGAGGCCCGCCGCGCTGAAGCTGACCGGCTCCGACTCCCAGACCTTCGGGGCCTCCTCGCCGTCCGCCAGCGGCTGGAGCGGGCCGGCTCCGGCGGGGAAGGGCTGGGTGAGCCCCCAGAGCTGGCTCAGGCCGTCTCCGCCGCGCTCCACCAGTTCCTTCGCCCGGCGCTCCCCGTCCACGTTGCGGAGCGGGCACTGGTGGCCCTGGTGCTCCTCGCCGGTCCCGGGGGCCACCTGAATGCGGCCACCGTGGCCGATGACCATGAGCCGGCTGTCCGTGCCCCGGGTCTGGGTCACGAAGTGGCCGTAAGGCCGTGTCGGGACCCGGCGCTGGGGGCCGTCCCAGAACTGGTCCAGCGGGTCACACGTGCAACCCTCCAGCGCGGCCCCCGCCTCCCTGGCCTGGAACATGGCCCAGCCCAGGATGCCCTCTGCCTGGCCGGGGGACACGGCGGTCATGCCGCTCATGTTCACGGTCCAGACGCCCAGCTCCGGGGAGTAGCGGACCCGCTCATCCTTGATCATCAGTTGCTCTCCTTCAGTCCGAGCATGAGCCGGCGGCGTGCCTTCGCCGGGTCGGTGGGGGTCTGGTCAGTGGTGGCGGTCTCCGCCGGCTCCCGGGCGGGCTCCTCCTGGACGGCGGCCAGCATGGCGCGGCGGCGGGCGGCGGCGTCCCGCTTCACCTGCGAGACGACGGCCCGGGTGATCTGGGCGGGGGACTTCCCTGCCTGAGCGGCCAGCATGGCCACGCGGCGGAGCCTGGCCTGAGCGGCGGCGTCCGGGGCGGTCACTGGTCACCTCCAGCGAGGCGGGCCATGGCGGCCAGGGCGGTCTCCTGGACGCACTCCGGGCAGCGGGCCCGCGTGGGCGACAGCGGGCGGACCCGGGGGAGGGCCACGCCAGCCTCACTCAGGCGGGCGGCGGCCTCCTCACTCAGGCGGAGGGACGCCTCCCGCTCACCGGGGACCGTGGGGACCCGGACGGGACCCAGGGGGACCCGGTGGGTCCTACAGCGGTCATGGGACCCGGGACCCAGGAGGCGGGAGGACCCGGACCCAGGACCCAGCTTCAGGGGGCTCACCGCTGGACCCCCAGGGTCCCCAGGTCCTGGGTCCCGGGACCCAGCTCATGCTGGACCACCACGGCGGAGGGGAGGCGGAGGCCGTAGAGCTGGACCCGCTCCCGCTCCAGGGACAAGAGCGCGTTGATGGCCCTCAGCTCCTGGTCCACGTCCAGCGCACCGGAGTCCAGGAGGACATTGACCCGGCGCATCCAGCCGTTAAAGCGGGCCTCCGACTGGCGGCGGAGTGTGTCCGCCTCCTGGGCGGGGATGCGCTGGAGGGCGGCCTGGACGCGCCGCGCGGCGGTTGCCCGGCTGACCTCCAGGCGCTCCGCGATGGTGTCGATGGAGTGGCCGGCGTTGCTCAGCTCCAGAGCGGCTATCTCCTGCTCACGGCGCTGTCCGGCGGTCATTCGGGGCATAGTCTCAATGTATCAAGGTTTGTATCAACTAGACAACGGAAAGTCGCACCATAATGACTCTTATGTGCGTCCGCCGTGGACTGCCCAGCCAAGCCCAGCCAGGCGAAGATGGCCCCTGGCCTGGGGATTCCGCTGAGCGGTCGCCCAGCCCCGCCCAGCCAGCGGCCAGGGCAACCAGGGGCAACCAGGCGAAGATGCATGCTGGCCTGGGGATTTCGTTGCCCCATGGGGCAACCAGGGGTAGCCAGCGCCCAGTCACCGGGCGGCGGGCCCCCTGGGTCCGGGTCCTCTATGGACTTTCGGCGGCCGCTCGCTGGCCAGGGTCCAGGACCGCCGCGACAGGTCTACATAGGACTAAGGGAGGACCCAGCGGGTCCTCCGGGTCCGGGTCCTTCAGGCGGCCAGGGCGGGGGACATCGGGAGGGGGCCGGTCCGGCCAGCGGCCCGCCAGCGATGCCGAAGGGCCTCCACCAGTCGGCAGTCCGTCACCCAGACGCCGCTCAACTCCAGCCGGCACCGGGCCTCCCAGGCACTAGCGTCCAGCGGGACGCCACACAGCTCCAGCTCCTCCAGGAGTGCATCCTGGCCGCGCGGCGTGATCCAGTCCTCTTCTGGCCGCTCTCGCTGGCCGATGTACTTACCCCGCACCAACATGTCGCCACCATACGGGCGGGGGGTATGCCTGAGCCCCCGACGCGGTGCCGGGGGCTCAGGCGGCCAGGAGACCTCAGGCCCGCTGTGCCAGCTCCGTCCGGATGCGGACCAGCGTCCGGGCCCGCATCTCCTGAGCCACCCTCAGGGCCTCTTCCGGCGTCTCGCCCAGGGCGTACAGCTCCTCTTCATCGACCAGGCCGGACTTCGTGATGGGCCGGGGAATGTTCTGCGAGTCGTCCATCCAGAGGCCGTAGACCACCTCGGCCTCCACGCTCTCCCCGGCCTCCTCCAGTGATGCCAGGTCCGTCTCAAGCTGGTCCGTGGAACGCTGAGCCAGCCCCGGGCGGCTGAGCCTGGCCAGCTTCCGGTCCGTCGCCCAGGCCGTCCAGAGGGGCTTGGATACGGAGATCACGATGGGGTCGGTCATGGGTCTGTCTCCTTCGGACTGAGCCGGCTCAGGCGGCCAGAGTAGGGCTGGCACGTACCTGGCAGCCAGAGGCGCCTCCTCCTCTGGCCGGGTACTTCACGCACTTACCTCCAGAGGAGGAGGTAAGTGCGAGTGCTAAGTGTTCAAGTAGTGCGTAAGTGCGTGTAAGTGTTTTCCCAGGTCAGAGCCGGTTTCCGGGTAAGTGCCCGGTGAGTGCGGTCAAGTGCTGCACTTACCGGGCACTTACCCTGGCCGCCTACTCCTGGCTGTCCGCGTACTCAGCCACCACCCAGCGGGAGCCCTCCTTGACCAGGAGGCCCTTCGCCTTCAGGGCCTTCGTGGCGGAGTCGAAGGACGTGGGGGTCATGGCCGGCTGGTCCAGGTGCTCCCGGTGCGCCTTGACCCACTGGAGCGCCTGGGCGCGCGTGGCCCCGTCCTCATCGGAGTGCTCCAGCATGGCCTCCATCACGTCCCGCTGGTTGTCCGTGAGGTTGGCCCGCCAGTCGGGGGCGTCCTCCACAGCCTGGGCCAGGTTGAAGGCATCGAAGGGCTCCAGCGTGAGCGTGCCCAGCTCCTCCCCGCTCTCCGGGTCGGTGCCCAGGTCCACCTTCTGGAGGGTGATGGGCAGGCTCCAGCCGTCCTCCCCGTCCTTCTGCTTCTCCACGGAGACCTTCGCGGCCAGGGTGCTCCGGGGCTTCGCCCGGATGACCTTCAGCTCCGTGTCCTGGGCCCCGTCAATGGCGGAGGCCCCACGGGCGTCCCCGCCGTTGCGGCCCGTGTGGTGGACCACTAGGACACACGCGCCCGTGGCCCGCTTCAGCTCCTCCAGCCGTTCGATGAAGACACCCATGGCGGTGTTGTCGTTCTCCTCCATGCCCACGGTGTTCCGGGCCTGGGTGTCGATGACCACCAGCACCGGACCCAGCTCCCGGCACGCCTCCACCAGCGCGGCCCACGCCTGGGGGTCGGACGCCTGGACCGGCTCCGGCAGGGTCAGGACGTCCGGGGTGGCCCCGTAGACCTTCCGCCAGGCCCGCATCCGGAGCGTCATGCCGGAGGCCCCCTCCGCCGCCACGTAGAGGACGCGGCCCCGGGTCACCTCCCGGCCCCGCCACGGGAGGCCAGCTCCCACGTGGGCGGCCAGGTCCAGGGCCACAAAGGACTTGAAGCTCCCGGGCTCCCCGATGATCCAGGTCAGCGACTCCAGGTTGACCAGTCCGCGCACCAGGGGCCGGGGACGGGGCCGGCACTCCAGCGCGTCCGGGTCCAGCATCTTCTCCAGGAGCGCGGCCACCCGGTCCGGCTTCGCCTCCTCCTGGCCGCCCGGGGGCAGCTCCGCCCGCCGTACGGCCTTCCAGGGGTCCAGCGGCGGCCGGGTCCCGTCCAGCACGGGGATGAACTTCTCCGCCGTCCAGGTGGACGCCTGGTGCTCCGGGTCGTACGCGGTGTGCCCCAGCGCGTCCGTGAGGAGCCGGAAGGCTTCGTCCGCCGTCCAGAAGGTGGGGACGAAGTGGGAGAGCGTGACGGCGGCCCGGTTGGCGGCCTCTTCGATACCGCCGATGCGGGCGGCCTGAAGTTCCACCAGGTAGGGCCGCACGAAGTCCTGGGCCTGGGCCTGGGTGAAGGCACGCTCTCCGCCCTGGCTGGCGCTGCTGGCCGTGAAGAAGGGGTCCGCCAGGTCCACCTCCTGGCGCTGAGCCAGCACGCTGGGAGCGGACCGCCGGGCCTTCGCGGCGTGGACCCGGGCCACCAGGCCCTCCGTGGAGCTGTCGGAGCCCCGCCACTCCTCCAGGGCCTCCAGGTCCGGCTCCTGGGTCCAGCGGTACGCCACCAGCTCCCCGGTCACCTTCGACCGGCGTTCGGTCGGAGCGATGTAGACGAAGCCCCGGCCCCCCTCCGGCGTGCCAGCCTGGAGGTCCAGGCCCGGCATGAAGTCCGTGGCCTTCCGGAGCCCGGTCACGCTGATGAGGTCATGAGTCCCGCCGGACGGGGTGGCCTGGCGACCGAAGGAGCGCGGCCAGTGACCGGCGGCCCGTACCTCCGCCTCACTGGCTTCCCCGCCGTTGCGCGGGTCTACGTCCAGGAAGTCCGCCGCGTGCCCGCCCACGGCGGCCAGGGCCCACCCCGGACGCCAGCGGTCCAGCAATGCCTCATCCGGCCGGGTGGCCTCCCAGCCCTTCGGGAGGTGGTATTCCCCGGGCCGGCTGGAGTTGGGGGCCGCCGCGAAGACTGGGATGCCGGCCCGGATGAGCTGGCGCGCGATATCCAGCGCGCGGGCCTGCTCATCAGTCGTGATCAAGGCTGAGCTGGTAGCCTGGGCGGTAGACGAAGTGACGGGAGAGCCGCCCTGGCCGGGGCGGCTTTTCTGCGCGCTCATCGGGCCGCACCTCCGAAGATGGCCCGGAGGCGGGCGGTCTGCTCAGGGGTCAGCTCCGGGGCCCGCTCCACGACGGCGGCCACGCAGGACGCCAGGTGAGCCTTCCGGGCGCGCTCCTTCCGCCATTCCGGCGTGGTGCGCTGGGTGAGGGTGCGCGCGGCGCGCTTGGCTGCGGTCTCAGTGGACACGACAACGCTCCAGGGTTGCGGAGTGTTGCGCGTGCCTCCGGCTGGCTGGCCGGCGCGCGGGATACGGCCTACAGGACCTATCGACCCCCGGTAGCCAACCGGTTTATGTCTGGGGCCGTCGTGCGGACCTTGCGCCATGGTGGCGCTGGTATCTCGCTCGTGCCTCCTACCCTAGCCGCTTCTGGGCCTAGCCGCTACTCCGTTGATCTACGTTTCCGCAGGTCAGGGCAGTTGTGATGTGGACTGATTGGACAGTCTGCCCAGGTGGCGGAGCTGGGACCGGAGGATTTCCTGTCGGAAGAAGTTACGCCATGTCCCTATCCACGGGAAACGGATGATCCGGTCGAAGCCCCGGGCGGAGATCGCCCCGGAGTCCAGGCGCCCCCGCAGCTCCGCCGTGTCCCGGGAGGGCAGCCGCCAGGGCGGCCGTCGCAGGTGCGGGCCCGGGATCTCCGCGTTGAGCCGGTGCCCGAGGCCCGCCCACCGCCGCGCCGCCGCCTCCCGGGCCGCCGCCACCCGGCGGGCGACGACCGCGGAGGACTCCCCGCCGCCGTCGCCGGCCATCAACTCCGCCGCCCGGACCGGCGGCAGCGTCACCTGCACGTCGATCCGGTCCAGCAGCGGCCCGGAGAGCCGGCCGAGGTAGCGCCGCCGGGTCAGCGGGCTGCACTCGCAGTACGCGTCGCCGGCCGGCTTCGCGCACGGGCAGGGATTGGCGGCGAGCTTGTGGATGGTGTTTGAGGGCTGTCCAGTGTTCAGATGCAAGACCGGGAGGCTCGGCCCTGCGATCAGGGAAGGCGGTCGCCATCCGACGCACCGTGTCACAGATTGTGAAGAGTACGTTCGCCCGCACCGCACCACGATCCGGCGGCTTAACCGCTGCGAGCCGGCGACCGTCGTGATCCGGGAGTAGCCGCAACCTCTCGCAGGCTCAAAAGCGTCAAGCCGGAGTCCGCCAAACCCCTGTTCAGTGGGCTGAGCTGCCTAATCTCGACATCTAGGAGGCTCGCTGCCGCCTCGGCATGGCCTCCTGAGGCGGACGGTGGCGGCGCCAACCGAGGCCGCAGATTCCCAGACGGACGGACACGGCTCTTGTTGCTTCCGCCTGGGTCACAGTTGCCCGAGGCGCGGCTGCCGCGCGACGATGTGATGATGGACGCAGAAGCTGCTCGGTGCGGCTGGCAAGTCCGCCGCTTCAGGTCTGAGCTGCCTGCTCCCTCGTCGCTGCCGCCGACCCTGGCCCTTATGGAAGAGGACCTCGAGGCCTGGCTCGTTGACATTGACATTCCGGTCGGTACGCCGTTTCTGATCTCACCACTATTCGAGTACGACGTAACACTGAATTCGTTCTTCTATTCAGCGTATATGGTCGGCAACTCGCGCACGACCCAGTTGGGCTATGCAAGGGATTTGGCTGCCTTTCTGACATTCTTGTGGTGCTGTCGAGGTGGCCGGTCCTGGCGAGATGCGGACGAGGCCGACCACGTCGCCTATCTGGTCTGGCGGCGGAAGGACCGGTCCGGCCCCCCGAGTGAGTGATGCCACCTGGGATCGGGAGGTGGCTGCAGCCAATTCCTTCTACCGCTGGCAGGTGGAGGCAGGCAACCTGCGGGTAAACCCGATCCCCCAACGGCCGACCCGGTCCAGACCTGTGGAGGCCGGGCGGATCGCCGCCCAGGCCAGCCAGACTCCAGCAACCTATAGCCACGGTGCTGGCCGGAAGTGCATCACATGGCTGCCCGCGTCGTCCTACCGCAGATGGCGTGACGTGGGGATGCGCGGCTACACCACGGCGGGGCTGCCTGATCCCCGATTTCGCGGCCGGTGGGCTAGTCGCAACGCGGCGTTCTGCGATCTGATGGTGCGGACCGGCCTGCGGTTGTCCGAGCAGGCAGCATTAACGGTTTTCGAGGTGCCGCTGGACCGCGGTTACGGTGGCTACCGACGGTTCTGGTTGCCGCCCGCGGCTGCCAAAGGGGGCTCGGCGCGCTGGATCTACGTGCCCATGTCGGTGATCGCTGACCTGATTGCCTACTTCGAGATCGACCGCGCCACTGTGATTGCGGAGGCTCGCGCGGCGGGTCGCTACGCCCGCATGCGTCGGCCGCTAGTCGTGCCCGATCCAATGCGGCCGGTCGCGGTCAGGCATCACGTCGGTGGCCGCCAGCGCATCAAGATCGCCAACTTGGACGACGAAGACCGACAGCAGTTACTGATCGACGGGCCGGATGGGCTAGAACCGGCTGCGTTCTGGTTATCTGAGTACGGCCTGCCGGTGGCCGTGCCGACGTGGAAGCACCTGTTCGCCACGGCTAACACCCGTTGCCAGCGAAAGAGCCTCTCCCTGCGTGCCCATCCTCACATGCTCCGACACACATACGCGGTGCTCACGCTTGAGCAGCTGCAGCGGGGGCACATCGATGTATTGGGTGAACAAACGAGCGTGCAAAGGGCCCAGTACACCCGCGTCTTCGGCGACCCCCTGGACTGGGTCCGACGTCGGCTGGGCCACCAATCCGTCACCACCACGCAGATCTACCTGGACTCCCTTGCCGAACTGGAGATGGAGACCCGTATGGCGCTAGTCCCGGACGACTGGGAAGACCCCCGTGACATATCCTTCGATGATCTGGTCGAAGATCGGCCTGCGTCTGGCGCAGGATGAGCGGCCGGGGCACCACTGGCATCGGAAGGCCAGCTCCCCTGCCTGTCGGGCTATACCAGCCCGAGCCCGCGGTGCATGGCGCGAGTGAATCCCTGGTAGTGGAGTTCGCTGGCGAGGACGGCCGCCGGCACAGTTTCAAGGTGGGAGAGCTGCCGCTGCCCGGCTGGCACACGGCGTTGGCGGCGGCCTGGCAATCACGCATTGGCCCTGCAGGTGGACTGCGTACCCTTGCATCGGCGATTGGAGGATGGGGCAACCTCGTTCGACTTGTGCGCTTTCTGGACAGCGCGCCGCGCCCGCCCACTGACCCATCCGAGTTGACCGAAGCGCATCTAGACGCGTTTCGCCGCCATCGGCAGGCAACCATAGGCAATGGCTACGCCTGGCGCGAGATCCGGGAGCTTGGCGTGTTGTTCCGAGCGCCGTCCCTACGCGACTGCGTACCAACGCCGGCGTTGGACTACCTGCGGCGCAGGATGGTGAAGAGCAAACCAAACCCGAAGCCCGGCTACTCCGACAACGAGCTGCAACGGATCGTTGCGGCCGCACGGGCCGACGTCGCCCGCCTCCGCGACCGCCTAGAGACGACCGAGACACTGCTCGAACGCTACAAGCGGGAACCGGACACGCTGGCCGACCACGACCGCGACCGCGCCGCAGCTCTTGCCGCGATCGCCGCGTCGGGGCTCGTCCCGCTACCGCCGGGACATCTCGTCCAACAAGCAGAGCCGCGCCATCGACTGGCCCAGCAACTGTTTGTCACACGCGCAGATCTGGTGCCGATGCTGGTGCTGCTCGTGGCCACCACCGGCTGGAACCTCGAGTCGGTCAAGGAGCTGCCAGCCGAGCATCGCATCCTAGAAAACCGCGCTGTCGAACTCTTCGTCACTAAACGCCGCCGTGGCCCTCACCGGTGGCGCCAGGTCGTCACCTGGGAGATCGGCCCGCAGGGGCGGGAGCTGCACACTCCTGGCGGCCTCTACCTACTGCTACACCGTTTGATGGCACGCAGCCGTGACCTTCTCGATTCAACTCCAAGCTTCTGGGCGGTATGGCGCAACATGCACCGACCCTGCGCCCGCGACACCCACGAACATCACAACCCGTTCGGGAGCCTGCTGAACCGAAATATTTACGCACCCCGATGGATTGCCCTCCACCGCCTCACGGCAGACCCGCCCCTTCCCAGGTCCCTGCTTCCAGCAAATGATGATGGATCTGAAGATGACCTCCAGCCACTGAAACTGGATTTCAACCGGCTCAAGACCAGCATCGAGGTCCGGCGTGCCAAACAGACCGGAGGGCACCTCCCCTCAGTGGCACGGAGCAATACGCTCCCAGTCTTGTTCAGTAACTATCTGCGCCCGACCCCACCACTATCGATTGGGCTCAAGGTGTAGTCACCGACGCGTTCGGCGATGTCGAACAAGCCGCTTGGGCGGCCCACGAACGAGCTTTGAACCGAGCTGGCGGCAAGCTCCGCGTCGTCTCAAGCGATGCCACCGCCGACGAGCTCGCGGGTACCGGTTTGGATTCCACCACCGCAGAGAAGACCGTCGACGGAAGCCTCGACACGGCTTGGTCCGCCTGCACCAACCATGAGCACCACCCAACCACCGGCCAGGCATGCCGGGCATCGTTCCTTGACTGCTTTCACTGCGGCAACTGCCTAATAACTCAGGATCATTTGCCGCGGCTGCTCGCCCTGCTCGACGCGTTGTCCGCCCGTCGACTGAAGCTCTCCGAGGACGACTGGTGGACCCGCTACGGCCCGACTTGGGCAGCCATACGCTTCGATGTCCTTGCCAAATTCACCCCAGCTCAGATCGAGCAAGCAAAGGCTGCTAAGCCCGCCGACGTGCTGCTAGACCTTGTCGAACCCATCTGGGAGCACCCGTGACCACGCCGCTCACCACCGCCAGCAACCCTGTGCATCCGTTCGACGAGGTATTCGTCTTCCACAACCGACCTTTGCGTGAAGGCACGTCTCTTCAGGACACGGCGCGGTTCAGCGATGATGCCTGGCCCTTGGCGCCGGTGACGCTGCAACGACAGGAACGCGGACTGGTGCTGCACTTCGAGATGGTGCCCGCCCGCTACCGCCGTGTCGCCAAAATTGTCTGCTACACCCTGCTGTCTGGCGACCTACCCCCTGGTGAGCCACGTCCGTCGATCACCAGTATCGTGGGCATCTTTTACAAGATTCGCAGCTTTCTGACCTGGCTGGAGCGCCGACCGGTACACCCGCCACGCGCCTCCCCACCGAGGATCGCTGAAACTACAGACGCCGACCTGGAGGATTTCCAGCGACACCTGCTGTCCACATTCTCTGGACACCAGTATCGTCTTTCCCACCGCTCGGCGGTCCGATACCTCTGGCGACTGAGGCAAATTCTCGGCGAGCACGCATTGCCATTCGACCCTTTACTGCTGCCGGGGTGGGGCGAGACCCCGCGGCGAAGGGCCGCAGAGAACGCAACCGACAGGATTCCCGAGCATGTCCACGCGCCTCTGCTGGTGTGGTCGCTGCGGTTCATTGACGATTTTGCCCCGGACATCCTCGCTGCGGTGGACGCATGGCGGCCCCTGAGAGGTCCCAGAGGAGCGGCCAGCCGGGTGGGGGTGGGGCGCAACACCGGTCTGGCCGATGACCTCCGTCGGTACCTCGACGCCCACATTGCTCGCCAACAGCCCCTGCCAGGCTACAAGGGCAAGCCCAACATCCGTGCAATCTCCCTGGAACTGCGCTGCGCCACCATGCCCTTGCGCCGCCACCAGGACCAAATCGATCAGGCCGCCGCGGTCGTCGGCATTACCCCCTACGCCCGAATCAATATCCCGATTAGCGGCCACCTTGACGAACAACCTTGGATCGATGGCATCTCGGTCGAGCCCAGTCGCGACAACGGTGTGTCGGCCCTATCTCGGATGCTCCAAGCCGCATGCTATGTCGTCATCGCGTTCCTGTCCGGCATGCGCGACAGCGAGGTAAAGCACCTACGACGCGGCTGCCTCACAGTCCAACGCGATGACCAGGGCGTTCCCTACCGATGGAAAGTCAACAGCCTGGCGTTCAAGGGCGAGACCGACCCGAACGGTGTGCCGGCCACGTGGGTGGTCGGCGCACCTGCCGCCCGTGCCATCCAAGTTCTAGAACAGGTGCAGCCACCAGAAATCGACTGGCTGTTTAGGGCACTCCACGTCGGACCGGGCATCGGCTCGGCCGGCCGTTCTGGCAACGCCACCCTGACCCTCGCCGCTACCAACCGGCAGCTCAACCGGCTTATGAAATGGATCAATGACTATTGCGCCACCCACGGCCGCGGCGACGGCATCCCGGCAGTCGACGGTCGGACCTGGCTGCTGACAACCCGTCAGTTCCGGCGCACTCTGGCCTGGTTCATCGCCCGGAGACCCGGCGGAACCGTCGCCGGCGCCATTGCCTACCGGCACCTGAGCATCCAGATGTTCGAGGGGTACGCCGGCACCTCCGACTCAGGCTTTCGCGCCGAGGTCGAATCCGAGCTGGCCCTCGCCCGCGGTGAGCATCTCTTGGCCATGATCGACCATCATCAGCACGAAGAACTAGTCGGCCCCGCCGCTGAGGAGGCCGCCCGCCGGCTACAGCAGTTCGGCGATCAAGCGCGGTTTCTCGGCATTACGATCAACGACGAGCGCCGGCTACGGCGGCTCATGGAAAGAGAGGACCCGGCCATATACCCGGGCCGGTACGCGACCTGCATCTACAACCACAGCAAGGCCCTGTGTCGCCAAAGACAAACGCTCTCTGGCTACACGCAGCCGGACCTATAGGGATGTCAACCCCTAGCCTGCCGCAACGTTGCCCTTACTAACGACAACCGAACAAGTTGGGAAACTGAACGCGCCCACCTCGACCAGCAACTCGCCCAACGGCCACCGCTACCGCCATTCCTGCATGCACAGCTGCAAGCCCGCCGTGACCACATCAACGAGTTCCTCGCCAGGGCCCAGGAATCGGCATGACCAGGAAGATCGATAGACCCACAACGCCCCAGGTCCATCAAGCCCTCGCCGAGCTTGCGGCTGAGACTGCCGGCCCGCCGCCGAGCGTTGTCGCTCTGGCCCGACGCCTTGGCTTGAGCAACACCACCTTCTGGCGCTACTACCCTGACATTGCCCGAGACGTCGCGGCTGCACGACGCGCTGCCCTCGCGTCGGCACCGCATCATTCGGAGCCTCGCCAACGAGACCAACTACAAGCGCAAACCGCCGAGCTGCGCCGAGCGATCCAGCAGCTCACCGAACAACTCAACCTCGCCATCGCGAACATCCAACGGCTTTCCATCGAAAACGACCAGCTCCGTCGGCAACTGGAGGCCGCGAGCAAGGTGGCCCGAATTCCCCTTCAGGCGAAAGTGGCATCATCCGACACCGGCATGCGGCGCGTGAATCCCAACTCAGGCGGCTAGTAACAGGCGTCTTTTGAGAGGCAGCTGATGGCTGGTCTGCCTGCGCCCGCCGCCCACCTCATCGTCGCCTGCCCAGAGTTGGCAAACCTGCTGAGGATGCCCGCACGGACGTGGAGACATCACCATCACGGCACAGGTCGCACCTCCGTGCAGTGGGCTCTGCACGTCTCCGGCGGAACATCTTTCCGCAACGCGCACACTTCACGGTTGCCCAGTTCGCGTGGCACGTAGGGCAGCGAGGGACACCGGATTTCTTGGTCAAGGTAGTAGTTTGCCCACTTACGCCGCAACCGGCGCACCGCGCCAAACGTAAGGACTCGGCCTGCTCTTTGGACTTGACTGCCTTCGATTCCCGCTTTCGTCTCTGCCGCTTGGCAGCCCCTTGCTTGACCTGCGCGCGGCGGCGTTGCACCTCGATCAGATCGCGCATTTGCTTCCGGACCTGTGGATCTGAAGAACGCCCTGCTGCACGCGTGCCCTGCTTAAGCAGTGCAAGTGCGCCGACGAAGTCGCCAGCACGGATCGAGCGATCTACCGAGACCAGGACCCAGATGAGGAAATCTTCGGGGGCGACCGACGACGATCGTGGTTCGCCCCCAGGTTCGCTGTCTCCCATAGAAGTCATTGTCTGGGGCCTCTGTCTAGTGGACATCCACCGTTCGTCGGGTAGGAGTGCCGAGCTTGGGTCACGGCGCAAGAGCTAGAGAGCTACAACAGCCTCGCTGTCTCGCAGGGGATGCCTCACACTGGAGCCTTGAATGGTTGGCGAAGGGATCGAGGCCCGGTGTCGAACGTGGAGTTGATCGTGGCGGCGTTGGGCGCGGGCGCGACAGCTGGATTGACGGATACTGCGTCGCTGGCGGTAAAGGACGCCTACGCCGGGTTGAAGCGACTGCTGCGGCCGTGGATGCGCGGGGAAGCGCGACAGGCGTTGGAGGCGAACGAGACTGAGCCGGAGGTTTGGGACGCCCGGATTGGCCAGGAGCTGACCAGTTCGGGCGCTGCTGAGGAGGAGGAGATTCTAGCCGCAGCCCGTCGGCTGCTTGCCTTGGCAAACACCAAGACCGGGGGGAAGTACCAGGTGAACGCCTCACAGGCCAACGGTGTACAGGTCGGCGACAGCAACACCCAGACAAACAACTTCTGACGAGGGCACGCGCATGGGCGCTGAGAGCAAAGATCCGACGGATCCGCGGTGGGTTGACGCCTCACGGGCCAAGGGCGTTCTCGTCGGGGATTACGGCATACAGCACAACCACTTCTACGCCGGCACGTCCGCCACGTGGCCACACCGGGTCGGTGTCCTCCCCCCGCTGGCGGACTGCAGACAGCTGCGGTCCGCGGACGACAAATTGGGCACAGCGACCACCGGCGGGCAAACCGTTGTTGTCTGTCAGGTCCTCACCGGCCTGGGCGGGGTAGGCAAGACTCAGCTCGCCGCCGCCCTCGCCCACACAGCTTGGGAAGAGCAGACAGTCGACTTGCTCGTCTGGGCGACCGCCACCTCGCGCTCCAGCATTCTCAGCGTCTACGCCCATGCGGCCAGGGACGTCACCGGCATCGAAGACTCCAACCCTGATCACGCTGCTGTCCGATTCCTCGGCTGGCTCGCCGAGACCGACCGACGATGGCTGATCGTCCTGGACGACCTCACCGACCCCGCTGACCTGCGGGGACTCTGGCCACCCGCCAGCGCCGTTGGACGCACCGTGGTAACGACCCGCCGCCGCGACACCGCCCTGACCGGAGGCCGGCACGTCATCGAAGTCGGCCTGTTCACGGCGGACGAGGCCCGCGACTACCTGGACCATAAACTGGGCGGTGACCGCCAGCTTCTCCGCGAAGCCGACGATCTCGCCGCCGACCTCGGCTATCTACCCCTTGCCTTGGCCCAGGCCGCCGCCTATCTCCTCGACCGCCGTCTTTCTTGCGCCGACTACCGCATCCGTCTGTCCGACCGCCGTCGTAGTCTCTCCGAACTCGTTCCCGAACCCGGCGCGCTGCCTGATGAGCACCAGCAGACCGTGGATGCAACCTGGTCGCTCTCGACTGAGTTGGCGGATCAGCTTCATCCCCCTGGTCTGGCACGGCCGCTGCTGCAGCTGGCAGCGTTGCTGGATCCTAACGGCATCCCAACCGAACTGTTCACCAGCGACGTGGTGCTCGACTTCTTCGCCGAGCGGCGGCAGTCCGACATCGATGCCGAAGCGAGAGCGCGGCAGGAGCGGCCGGTGGACTCGTACGACGCGCGCGACGCCCTGGCTAACCTGCACCGGCTTAGCCTTGTCACCTTGGACAGCTCCGCGTGCACCGTGCGCGTGCACGCATTAGTTCAACGAGCCGTCCGCGAGGCCCTATCTCCTGACCAGAGGGAAGGCTTGGTCAACACCGCCGCGGACGGGCTGTACGCCATCTGGACGCAGATTGAGCCTGACCAGCAGTTGGCCCAGCTGCTGCGCTCCAATACCGCATCGCTTCAAATTCACGCAGAGGACCCCCTTCGGAACATTCTCGGCGGCGTTCATCCTGTGTTATTCCAGGCCGGAAACAGTCTCGGCCGGACGGGGCAGGTTAAGGGCGCGCTCGACTATTTCACCCGGCTGTACGCCACCGCCCATCATCGCCTCGGCCCCGATCACCGCGACACGCTGATCGCCCGCAGCAGCATCGCCCGCTGGCAGGCACCAGGTGGCGCAGTAGCGGCCCTCGAGCAGCTGGTTCCCGAGTTGGCGCGGGTGCTCGGCGCCGACCACCCCGACACCCTGATCGCCCGCAGCAACCTCGCCCGCTCGCGGAGCGAGGCGGGGGATCTAGCCGGTGCTGCGGCCGCCTACGAGACGTTGCTTCCCGACTTGGTGCGGGTGTTCGGCCCCGACCATCCCGACACACTGACAGCACGCAATAACGTTGCGGCCGTCCAGGGTGAGGCGGGCGATCCGGCCGGTGCCGTGGACGCCTACGAGCAGCTGCTTGCCGACCGGCTGCAAGTGCTCGGCCCCGACCACCCCGACACCCTGAACACTCGCGGCAGCCTTGCCCGCTGGCGAGGTGAAGCGGGGGATCCGGCCGGTGCCGTGGCTGCCTTCGAGCAGGTGCTTCCCGAGTTGGTGCGGGTGCTCGGCCCCGACTACCCCTACACCCTGGCCGCCCGCAGCAATCTTGCGCACATGCGAGGCAAGGCGGGGGATCCGGCCGGCGCCGTAGCAGGCTACGAGCAGGTGCTCCCAGACCTGGTGCGGGTGCTCGGCGCTGACCACACCGATACCCTGAACGCCCGCGGCAACCTCGCCCACTGGCTCGGGGAGACCGGGGATCCTGCAGACGCTGTGGTCGCCTACGAGCAGCTCCTCGCCGACCGGCTGCGGGTATTCAGCTCCGACCACCCCGACACCCTGATCACTCGCAACAACCTAGCTCACTGGCGAGCGCAGGCTGGGGATTCGGCTGGGGCTGTCTCCGCCTACGAGCAGTTGCTCCCTGACCTGGTGCGGGTGCTCAGCTCCGACCACCCCTACACTCTGACCGCTCGCAATGACTTCGCACGCTGGCGGGATGAGGCCGGGGACCCGGCCGGCGCCGGGAGCGTCTACGGTCAGTTACTCCCTGACTTGGTGCGCGTGCTCGGCTCCGACCACCCCCGAACCCTGACCGCTCGCGCCAACCTTGCCGGCTGCCTGGCCCGGACCGGGGATTCGGCCGGCGCTGTATCGGCCTACGAAGAGTTGCTCCCTGACTTGGTTCGGGTGTTCGGCCCCGACCACCCCGACACCCTGACCGCCCGCAACAACCTTGCTGGCTGCCTCGGTCGGACTGGGGATCCGGCCGGCGCCGGGGACATCTACGAGCAGTTGCTCCCTGACCTGGCGCGGGTGTTCGGCCCTGATCACCCCGCCACCCTGACCGCCCGCAACAACCTAGCTCACTGGCGAGCGCAGGCTGGGGATTCGGCCGGCGCTGTATCCGCCTACGAGCAGTTGCTCCCTGACTTGGTGCGGGTGTTCGGCCCCGACCACCCCGACACCCTGACCATCCGCGGCAACCTCGCCGGCTGGCGTGCGGAGGACGGGGATCCAGCTGGGGCTGTCTCCGCCTACGAGCAGCTGCTCCCTGACCTGGTGCGGGTGCTCGGCCCCAACCACCCCCATACGCTAGCAATCCGCACCAACCTGGCCTACTGGCGGCGGCGGGCTCGTTGACCGATTAGGCCCCCTGCGATCTCGAGTTGCGGGATCCATTGAAGCCGTCGGGCCGCGCGGGCTCATCACGTATGGCCAAACGGCCTGTTGCAGCTATCCATAAGGGACCCAGACCAGCGTCGCTACCCGCGTGTCGCGGAGCTGAAGCATATGCGTAACGGTCACCGCTTGTGATGCGCGATCGGCGACAGATCCGCGCACCCGCCGAGGATCTATGCTTGTATCCGCGAAGCTGCGTCAGCGGCGTAGGAGGGGCGAGTGGACTACTCGATCGTGCCCCCAGAGTGGGAACCCTTCGAGAGGGTTGAGCCGCCGAGGATCTCTTGGAAGCGTGCAAAGCGAGCCGTAGCCACCACTACGAGTCTTGACGGGTTCCTGACCATCGGTGGGTGGAACTCACGGTTGCGGTGGGTGTACGGCTCGCACAATAACGAAGGGCGGGTTCATCGCCTCTGCTCCACCCAGCCGCACGGGCTCGATCCGGATGGCGATCCGTGGTACACCGCCGTGTTATATCCAGCACCCCCTGACCCAATTTATCGGATCGACGACTTGGTTGGGCTGGTCGCTTGGGTCGGGCACGTCGGCTGCCTATGGCCCGGCCGTGATGGTGAGCTGATGCTGCCGTTGGTGCAGGCGCTTGGTCGCCAGTCTCAGCACTTCGTAGTCCCGGTCTTCTTCGGGCAGGACGCGAACGGGCTGGAGCGGCCAACTGTCCTGCTGCCGTACGCCGAGGAAGTGCAACTTCTCCTCGATCGATTGGGCTGACGGAGCCAGCGACAGGCTTCCTGGCACGTTGACCCGTACGCCGACCCACCGTCGATTCTCGGCCAGCGGAGGAGGCAGAGGCATGAGAGACGACGGTGCCGCGATGAGTGCGAGGTGGGACGTGGATGGCAGGTAGTCCGCTCATGCCGCCCGCTCCCTGGCGCGGTCGTGATTGACCTAACCGCCCTCGCGTCTTGCTCGAACTGCACGGGCAGGGCCGTAACCTTCCCCGCCGTCTGATCGTTTGCCGTTAGGGGAACGGCTGGCTTGAGTGAGGTATGGATGGCGGGGCAGCGGGGCGATGTGCGGGTGGAAGTGGGCGTCGTCGGGCAGCGGGCAGCGCTGGACGAGGGCCTCGGTGAGGACGGGGCACTGGGTGCCCTCGCCTTCGCTGAGCTGAGGTCATCTGGCCAAGCGGGCGCTGCCACTGTTGACTTGCTGGTGAGGCTTGGTCGGCAGTTCGTGCGGTCGCACAGCTTCCCTCCGCCCGACGCCTACTCCACCTGGAGTGATGAGGCGGTCGAGGATCTGCTTGCGGATATGTTCAGCAGACCGGGCGCGGGTCATAAGTTCGTCCTGACCTGCTATCTGAAAGCAACCGACGGGCCCTCATTGGAGCGGCTGCTGCTGGCGGCGATCCGGAGCTTCCTCATCGATCAGGCAAAGAGCACCGAACGGGGCAAGCTCCGACGCAGGCTGGAAACACTGCTGGACGGTGACGAGCGATTCGCTCGAAGCCAGACCCGGCTGCGCTGGTTCGCAGCGGGCGGCGTCGATCTTCCGTGGCAGGGCGACCGTGACGCTCTCGCGCGGGCTGCGATGGCCGTCCGTGGGGTCTCGCTCGCACGGTTGCCGGAATCGGGGCCTACACCCCGCGAGGCGAAAGTCGCGATTCTTGCGGTGGTTCAGGCCGCCTTGGCGGAGGCTGCAGGGGCGGTCTCGACCGAGGATCTTGCTTGGGTCGTGGAACAGCGGTTCGAACTGCTCCGGCCTCCGGTCTTCACCTCGCTTGAGGCGGACAACACCTGGCTCGAGGGTGTGGAGTCGAGCTATGGCGCGGACGACGTCGAAATAGATCAAAACGATCAAGTTGAGCGGCTGTGGGCCACGCTGTCTGCCGCGGATCGAGTCCTACTCCCACATCTCGCTGAACGGAACCGATGGGCCAACCTCTTGGGCGTTGGTGTAGCGAGAGCGACGACGGTGGGGGAGGCCCTGGCGGCGAGGCTGCGTGCAGCTACCGCCGACGACGCAGAGTGCGACGAGTTGCTGCTTCGGCTGGCAGAGCGATGCCGCGCCGCGCTGCCCGATGGTTAGGTCGTCCGAATATGTTGAGGCTAGAAGCACATGGGCCGGGTGAAGGAGGTGTCTGTCGTGTCGGCAAGTGCGAGTGGCGCACGGACTCGATTGTTGGAAGCGTTGTCACAGGAACGCGTACCGGACAGGGTGCTTCAGCTGTTCAAGGAAAAAGCTGGCACGCCTCGTGTGGGCCAGTTTTGGCGTGCGCGGTGGGGAGACGTCACCGAGCTGGTGCTGCTGCTGCAGGTCGATGCCGGTGAGGTGGGAGTAGCTCCTGCCTCACTGGAGGACGAGTATGCCGACGACCAGACCATCGTGCTGCCACCGGCTCTCACATCGCTCAATAGCCCGGTCGCTGTCTGGGCTGGGATATCACGGACAGTGCCTGTTTGCGTCCTAGACCGTCAGGTCGGCGAGGCAAGGTTCGACCTCACCATGAACTGGGTGAAGCAGGCGACCGCCCGCGGAGCAGCCTGCGGAAGGCCCGTGACCAGCGCAATCGATCCACTGGTTGAGTTCCGCAGCGGGCTCGTAGATGCGATGACGACCCTGACGGAAGCGACGTGGGCGCCTGCGGGCACAGGACAATTAACTCAACTGATCACCGCAGCCGGGATCACTATGAGCGAGTTGGTGGAGCGACTTGACGTCGCCCCTCAGCGTGCCCTGGCCATCCGCCGGGGCCAGGCAGCGGCGACTGAGACGGAGGCTCAGGCACTCGCGGCCGTACTCCAAATGGGCGTAGTGGACATTTTGAACGCCAACCCGACATTGCCGCCAGATTTAATTAGCGAATTAAGCCAGCCGAGCTGTCGACAAGATGTCTCTCGCCTTGCAAAGAGGTGGGGCCGCGACGAGCGTGAGGTCTGGCAAGTCGCCGCGTTCGGGGTGTACGAGTTGGCTGCCCGGCAGACAGGCAACGCGACGCAGCCCGCATGGGCCGAGCGCATCAACAGATACTTCTCCATTTTGCTGGAGTAGCGGGTGATTCAAGTATCGCGGGACCTCGCGGTGATCCAGGCCCGCGCGATGTCGGCTGAGTTGGACCGCCTGCGACCCGGCGCAGCCGACCGCCTGCGGCGTGACGCCCTGGCGGAGCTGTCAAGCTGGGACGACATCGTCGTCCGGCTCGACACCGACCCCGAGGTTACACAGGACCCTGATGCGCCGCGGTGTAGCGTGGCGGGCGCGTACCTGGCGGGGGCGGGAACAGCGGTACTGGCAATCGCTCGATCGGCCAGCCGGGGACGCCGGGCCTTCACTGGCCTGCACGAACTGGGGCACCACCTCCAGCGTACCCAGCCCAGTCTGATGGAGTTGCTCGTCGAGCAGCCGGACGGGGGATTGGCGCTGGAAGACGCGGCCTGTGACGCGTTCGCAGCGCAAGTCCTACTCCCTGAGCGTCTCGTCGATGCTCACATCGGGCCGCAGGGCCCCTCCGGTCAGAACGTGTTTGACCTGTGGGCCGCAGCATCGGCGTCGAGGGCCGCGGTATGCGTGCGGGCGAGCCAGCGTTTGACCAGCCCCGGCCACGTCATCCTGCTCGAAGCAGCAGGCACGGTGTCCTTTTCCGCGAGTCACGGGTTGCCCCCACTCCGTCGGGGCAGCGATCAGTCGTCCACAGCCATCATCCGAGACGCACTGGCCCGTCCATCCGGCCGTGCCACCGGCCGGACCCGCCTGCGGTACCGCGACGGAATTCTCGGCGATCAACTCCATGCGCAGGTCGTGCCGATGGACGGGTTCCTCGTGGCCGTCGCCGTCGTAGACGGCGCCGCCTGGGAGAGCTTCTCACTCTCGTCGCGCGAGGTCGGCCCGACCGGCACCTGGTGGACCTGTGGCTATGCCGAATGCGGCCACGAGTTCCCGTCCTTCATGACACGGTGTGAACGCTGCCGTGAGCCCACCTGCCCAGCCTGCGAGCGATGCGCGTGCGCCCCACGCGTCAAGGAGCGCCGATGCGCCGGGTGTTTCCTCTCCCTGCCGGCCCACGTGTTCATCGGCGCCGAGGAACGCTGCATCAACTGCTCCTGACCAGTCTTACGGGGACGAACTGCTGTCGTCAGCGAGCCGGCGGCCGCGCGCGTCGCAATCGGCGGTGAGGAACAGCCGTCATGACGTTATGACGCGCCGGGGGTCGAACTTGAGTCCCGCCCATCTCGGCGAAGTGCCCATAGATGTGGAGAAGCTGTCCACACGGTGTGGATAACCAGTAGTCGACGTTGACGCCGCCCGCTCCGGCCCGGAGACGTCCAGGGAGCGAGCCGCCGGTGCAAGCTACCGCCATGGGTGTCGTGTGGTTTCCGGGACTGGACCGTAACGATTACTGAGGGCGGCGAGACCGTGACACCTGTTGATAGGGTCGCCGCCATGACGGCGTTGCAACGGAAGAGCACGCCCATGGGGTGCATGAGCGGCCCCGTGACGGCAGCCGGCAAGACGGCCAGGGAGGCCTTCGTCCAATGATCCCCAAGCCGCCGATGGCGTCCGATTTCGGCATGGCTAAGGCTAACCCCGAAGTGGACGTTTATTCGCCCGACCGATCGGTCGCATTGCCGCCTCGGCCGGTGGTGATGTAGCGGTCCAGGTTCAGGGTTTGCATCGTCACACTGAGGTGTCACTAGCGCGGCAAGTGCGGGCAGCAGCCAGACTGGCATTGGCCTCCCTGCAACAGCCGACGCCGGAAATCGAGTCTTCCGTGATCGAGCGGCGATCTGGGTGGTGAGCATCCGGATGAGCAGGAAATCGATCGGGGTTCTGGCTGGGATTGCTGGACTGTGTCTCGGCCTGCTCGGGGTTTGGCAGTGGGGACCGCTAGGCGAGGACCAGGCCGTCCCCACCTGCGGTGACCTGGCTAAAGCTCTACCAAAGGCCGTGGAGGGGTCCTGGACCCTCACCCGTACCGAGCCGAAGCGTGAGGTGAGCAGGTCTGTGGTTCGGTGCGAGTTTGGGTTCCGCTCGGCAGACCAGACGTACTGGGGGAAGGTCGTCCTGGACGTCAGCGCAGGTGACGACGAGGCGGCTCTGCGCAAGAAGGCGACGGACGGACCCTGTTACGGCGAGGCTGTCCCCAGCCCGAGCGGCACCAAGTACAAGGTGGCACGCTCCTGCTCACAAAAGATCAACGACAAGGCTTTCGCCGGCGTCTTCGTGGCCTCCGACGAGCGATACGCACACACTCTCGCCGAGTTCAGCAGCTCCAGCCTGTCCCTGGAGCAGGTCGTCACCTACGCGAACACGAGCGCTCAACGCATCATCGACCACGCGATGACCCTCAAGGCCACCGACTAGGAGCGAGCCATGGGCAAGCTCGAGCGTTATTTCGAGGATGTCGCCCGAATTAAAGCTGAAGGCGTCTCCGCCAACCGCTGGGTGAAGGTCACCCGGAACCACGACGGGGACCTCGACGTCGACATTCGCCCCGGCATGCTGCGCCGATGCAGCCCGGACCAGGTGGCCTCCGAGATCCGGACAGCACTCCTCGCCGCCATTGTTGATCACCGGCGGCAGTACCGCCAACTCCGCATCAACTACTTCGGCTCGCCTATCGGAGCTAAGCCGTTCACGCCGACCGAGTTACCGCACGGGGAGGGGCAAGAGGCATGACCACGGACACGTCCGCCCTTCGGGTCGAGTCCCGAGCCTTGGTGGCTTTCGGCGTGGAGCGCTACGAGGACGCTGTGACCTACAGCGCCGTTCGCCGCTATCTCGGCGACGTCGGATCCATCCCGGCCGCAGCATGGGGGACTCTCGAAGGCATCTCCGAGAAGCTCAACCGAGACTGGGCGACCGCGCTCGGTAGCCGGCTGTCCGAGGCGAAGACCGCCGGTAACGAGATGGAACGCATGGCCGACGGGCTCATGCAGATCGCCGCAGACTACGAGGGCACCGAACTGGACGTCGCCACCAACTTCGACGTGATGAATCGAGACCTGCTGCCTTATCTGCCGCTTGGTGATGGCTACGGCAGCAGCGTCCGGGTCCGTCCCGGTGGAGCCGGGGTCCTTTCTCAGCCGCAGGACCGGAGGCTCGCGGACGACCGGCCTGTGGTGGTGATCCCCGACGGGAACGACCGCTTGGGTGCCACCCGCAACGAGCAGCTGCCACGAACCCGCGAGGTCGATGAACCGATCACCATCGGCAGCACAGACGGTAACAACCTCGGCTTTACCGGTGGCCGCACCACCTATTACGAGAATGGCGAAGGCGATCAACTCGACACGTTCATCCACGAGTACCGAGACACCCTGCTCCAGCTCGAAGCAATTTTGATCGAGCTCGGCACCGGCGAACGCCTTCCCCTGACCGACCTCATGGTCCACGCCTGGCGCTCCTCGCCCAAGATCATCCGCAACCGTGCCGACTTGGTCCACTCCGCCGCCAATACCTACGCCGAACTCCGCGCCGAGATGGACGGCGAACTGAAGAACCTCAAGCTCTACTGGGAAGGCAGCGCATCCCAGGCCTTCAGCCAGTACTCCGAGCGGGCATCGGCCTACCTGACCCAACTTGAAGCCCAGACGCGTTGGCTTGCTGAAGAGGGCAAGAAGGCCGCCAGCATGCTCGAGGGCCTGCGCAACGCCTACGCCAGCCTGGGCTACCAACACATCGGCACGCTCATCGGCGCCCTCAAGAGCTACATCGAAGCCGTCAACGGCCTGTTCTCATCGTGCAGCAACCCCGAGAAGGCACTGCTAGACACGGTGCACACGTTCATCTCCTGCCTGCTCGACGCAGAGCGACTGCACGTCGAGGCCATGTCAGATCTCATCAAGATCGATGAGCAGGAACGCAAGGAACGCCCCGATCTCGGCACCCGCGGCCACGACACGACGCCGTTCCCTCAAGCCGAGGTGGGGGCCAACGCCTGGTCAGACCGCAGCAACTGGGCTCCTCGACCAGACCGACCGGCGGCATGATCCGAGCTTTTAGGTCTCGTTGATCGCCGCCGGTCCCGGCGGCTGTGAGCCGGGTGATCACGTCGGAACCACGACAATCGGGTGGTGGGTGTCGTTGCCGTGTGGACAGCTACGTGCACAGCGACTGGCTTTGGCCGCAGGGCGGCACGCGAGCTTCCCCACCGCCCCGCCCGGGGAGCGGCCACGGGTTGACGTGGGGCAAGTCATCGCGGTTGAGGCTTCTGAATGTCTTGCTTACGGGGCGGCGGCAGTGTCCTCGGGCGGAGGGGCATCCTCGCCTTCTCTGGTGACCTCTTCGACTATTTCCCCGACCCCTGAAGGGGTCGGCGGTGGGGTCGGTTTGTACGCCTGCTTCTTATATAACGGGAAGTCCGGAAGGATATCGACGTCAATGGTCCGCCCAAAGTGTTGAGCGGTCAGCGCGGCAAGGTGGCGACTCGTTTCGACGTAAATCCTCGCGCAAGTTTTGGCCCCATGGATCACTAGCGTGTGCCGACCTGTCGGGGTCTCGCGTAATACGGAGCTTGCCGGCCGTGCGTTGGCTTTTAGCGGCCCCGGCCAGTGCTCTGCCCACCAACCGCTCGCGAGTCCGTGCGTGAGCAGATGTCGAACCTGCATCCATGCCTCCGCGTCCTGCTTCGCGGACGCCCAATCAAGGTCAGCCGGCTGCCACCACGTGGCGCCCGGTGCGGGAGGCCGGTGCCCTTGCGAATCGGTTTACCGGAGCCTGCAAGGGCTCCACGGGCCCTACCGATGGCACGCCTCACCCTCCCGCGTCTTGCCGCACACCGCAGCTTCTGATCTAGCATGCTGATCTCGGTCCGTCGCGCAATGGGCCCTTGCAGCCGGGCACAGTTGCCGATCAGCCCCAGGTGAGCCCCGGCGAGCGTGGTGACAACTACCGCTGTCCGTCACAAGGACCCACCGTTGACCGAGGACACCGCGCGACCCGCGGTTCTTTGTGCGTCACGCACAAAGAACCTGATAGCCTGAGGGTCGCAGGACGCCCCTCGGGGCTCCCGCACCCGCCTTAGGGCCCGCTAAAGCGGGCCCTTCGTGCATCCAGGTCAGCCCTGACTGGCCATCGGATCCCAGCACCACGAGTGGTAACAGCGAGGCTCGACCAGCGCCCACAACTGCTCGTTCACCGCGACGACCGGCGTCAAGGCATCCACCCTCATCCGCGAGTGGGTCGAGCTCGGCCTGACCGAACTAGAAAATGACCGGCTCGTGTCGCTGTCCGCGCTTCGCCGGGCGATCGCCCACGCTACCCAGACCGTCCATTGGGAAGCTGAACCAGACCCAGGGCCAGGACAACTGAGAAGCGGCCACTTCGCCTGGGAACTGACACGAGCCAGGTGGGTGGGCCTTACGAGCGCCTCGACCTGACCGGGCGGCTGCTTCGGTGGACTATAGGCAGTCACCGCGCTGGACGGCATGCCGTCAGGCGGCGCGCCGGTACGCCTCGCCCAGGAGGTCTCGCATCAGCTCGATCGGGTTCATTCCCCGCCGGCCCGCTTCGGCCACCAGCCACTCGTGCAGCTTGTCGTCGGAGTCGAAGCTCAGCGTGTAGCCCAGCCGTATCCGCCGATCCGTGGTGTCCACCTGGGCGGCACTCCAGTCGATGGGCTCGTCTGCCTGCTGCGCAACCTCGTCACGCCTCATCGACGTCCCCCTCCTGTCCATCTGCTTGTTGGAGACGAAACTCAACAGCCGGAACTCACTGCAGGTTGCGTCCTAATTCGATACAGGGGAATGCGTCCGCCACGAGCTTGATCAGTTAGCTGGGTGGCGACACCCCATCGCAGGATCTTTGCAACTGTCTCGTCGGCGATGTCGATGCCGAGCCTGTCGCTCGCCGCGTCAGCAAGCTCTGCTACGTCGCCGACGAATTGGCCCTCTGAGTCGGCCGCCGCGAGGATCGCCTGCCACACAGCCCGCCAGGTGCGGCGTCTTTCCGGGCTCCATGCTTTGGCACGGAGGTCGAAGGCCCGAAGCCGATGATCTTGCACGGGTCGCTGCGGCCAGGTCGACCCCCTTGGCTCTGGGATGCAGAGTTGGTACGTGTTGCAACGCTGGCCGTCGCCGTGGTCGACGATCTTCAACAATCCAGCCTTCTGCAACCATCTCAAGGAGGCCTGGACGTTGGCCCTGTTCGCCGGACGTCGTCCAGACGCGGCTGCGATCGCCGCTGCCAGCTGGGTTGGTGACAGCGCTACGTGCATGGCCTCGTCGGCGCCGTCGACTAGTGCCCGCCAAACCGCACGACGGAGGCTCGCCACCTTGCCAGCGACGGTGTGCGCGCTGACCCACGGCGCCGACGGATGGCGGTCGTCGAAGGCTCGGTAAGCCCGCTCACGATCGATCATCGCATCGCCGTCCTGCAGGCACGGGCGCCAGCGGGCCCAACTCGTTCGCGACCGCCCCGACCCTGCGATCCGGGTTTGGTCGCCGAAAGGAGCTGCAGCGAGGCGATGGGCGACGGCCTCATGCTCACAATTTAGGGCATTATCCTGCACTGACAAGAGTTCTAACGGCGACTTGCCTGAATTCTTGTGATCGAGCCGCCGCCGCCCGTGGACCTTGCGGCGCTCGGGCATGCGGTGGCGAAGGCCAGACAAGCGGCCAATCTCGCCCTCGACGGCCTCGCCGAGCGCAGCGGCATCTCACGGCGGATGCTGGTTGAGGTCGAGCAGGGCCGTATCAACTGCACGATCGGCGTCCTGCACGGCATCGCGCATGCCGTCGGCGTGCCGTTGGGCGACCTAGCCCAAACGGCCTGCACAGACAGTCGCACTAACTAGATCTACAGCCGCAGCTGGTCGTCCAGCTCAACCTGCGGGGATTGGCTTTGCCAGCGTCCCGTCCATGATCAGCGCGGCAGGCTTTCGGCGTTGGAAGTCTGATGCGACGCTGTAGCCATGGCCCAAGACCAAGCCGCAGCCGAGCGGGACCGGACAGCCGTTGACGACATCTCTGCCCGGGATCGCGCCGGGGCGAGCCTCGTCGACTCGGCGGCGAGGTGGATGGCCGACGCGCTCAGCGCGTGGGCGGTGGACGACTACAGGAAGGTGGCGGCCCTCGCTCCGCTCGCCGTCGAACACCTGGGGAAGGCGGTGTTGTGGCGGGCGAACCCCGTCCTCGTCGTCCCCTTGAAGGAAGACGCCGAAGCATCCCTGTTCAGTCTCGCGACCCAGCCCGACCTGGCGTACCCGAAGCTCAAAACTGTCGGCCTCGCGGTCCTCCTCCGTCGTCTTGACCGGCTGGTCGGCAACTTGCCGATCGACACGAATCAGCGAACGCGGATGGTGGAGGTCCGCAATGGGGCGATGCACGCCGGATTGCCAGCGCAATCCAGGCACATTCTCCAGGACTGCTTGGCCGTATGCGGCGTCCTGCTTGAGCACCTGGGCTTCGGCGACCGGGCCTGGGGCTTCTACGGCGACCACTATCCGATTGTCGTCAGGCTGCTCGACGCGAAGCGCACTGAGGTGGGGGACCGGGTCACGGCGAAGTTGGCGAAGGCGCGCGCTCGTCTCACGGGACTCTCGGAGAGCCTCGATGACGAGCTGTTCGGGCAGACTGTCGCCCGGCTTGTGGAGTCGGCGACCGACGCGCTGGACCCGGACGATTTCGGCAGCGGATTGTGGGGTGTCGACGCCAAGTGCCCGGCGTGCAAGTTGAAGGGCCGGCTGTTCGGACGCGTCGATGTGGATCACGACGTGGACTTCGACGTCGAGTCAGTGGGCAACGGCGAGTACGACTCCTACCCTGTTCTCGGCGGCTGGACGGTAGACCTCACCCCGCAAGCATTTGCCTGCAACGTGTGTCGGCTGACCCTTCACGGCCCCGAGGAGCTGGTCCAAGCCAAACTCCCGGCCGCTAGGCACGCGATCAGCCTGAAGGACCTGGGCGAGGATTTCGACCCCGAGCACTTCGCCGAATCCGAGTACGGAATCCGCGACTGACCAGGACTAGTGAGGCGCAAGCTCGGGCGTTCAGGGCCGAGTAGGCGAGCTAGGCCGGGTCAACGCCGTGCCGAGCACGGCGGCCTCCCGACGTCGCACAGGGGCCCTATCCTGGCGGGCATGCCACCCGCACCCGACGCCGACCACCAACGCCTATGTCACCTGTTCTCGATGTTGCCTGGGCCGGGCAACGGGTACTTCTGGGAGCAGGTTGCCGAGATCAATGGCACCTCGGTCGGCTACGTCTACGAGAAGATGTCCACTGCGGCGAACTTCGTCCAGCACCCGGTGCTGAACGACCAGGGTTGGGACGTCACGTACTTCTGCACGTACGTGATCATGTTCTTCGGTGGCGACAAGCCTGAGCTGTGGGCCCTGATCGCCCGCGAGCTGGCCGCCCTAGGCGACGAGTATGGGCACTTCGGTGCCCTGTTCGCCCGGGACTTCGTCGACACCGCCTGGCGGCTGTGGGCGCACTACACGCCGGTCGACACCGATCGGCCCGCGTCGTGGTTCGACGCGCATCCGCCCTCATAGCGATGAGGACAAAGCCCCACCACATCCCGGAGGTGGTGGGGCTCTTCTCGTATCGGCGGAGCGTCCAGACGACCGTCATCTCGGAGTTCGCTTGCCCTCCTTCATTCATCGTGGCTGGCCACGCGCGGGCGTCGCCTGGCCGTCGCCCGGTCCCGTGCCGCGCCGGCCACACAGTTTGGTCGGGTCGCCTGGATGTTCTCCACCCGCAGATCGCCAGTTGGCATCGCAGCAGAGCGAGGACGGCACCGATGCCCGAAAGCAGACGCCGGCCTGGCCTAGACGCGCCGAAGCACACAGACGACCTTGCCCAGGATGACCGCGTGTTCAGCGGAGATCACCTCGTAGAGCGGATTTCGCGGTACCAGCTCGACACGACCGTCGCGGGTCCGGTAGACCTTGACCGTCGCCTCGCCCTCGATCATCGCGGCGACGATGTCGCCGTTCTCGGCGACCACCTGCTGGCGCACGACGACGACGTCTCCGTCGCAGATCGCCGCCTCGATCATGGAATCGCCCTTAACAATCAGAGCGAACAACGTGCCGTGCCCTACCAGGGCGCGAGGCAGCGTCAGCTCGTCCTCCACATGTTCCTCGGCGAGGATCGGGGCACCGGCAGCGATAGTGCCGAGCACAGGAACTTTGATGCCTGGCTCGTCTGCTTTGTTCAATGCCGTACCAACCTGCGCCCTGCGGATGTCGACCGCCCTGGACGCGTAGGCATCACGACGCAGGAGGCCACGCCGTTCCAGCATGGTCAAGTGGTACGCCACGGACGAGGGAGAGCCAAGCCCGACCGCCGCGCCGATCTCACGCACCGTGGGCGGGTAGCCGTGCTGCTGGATCCAATCCCCTATCACAGTCAGGATGCGCTGCTGCTTGGCGCTGATTTGGGGCGGCTCGGCGCCATCGGAGGTTGTCATCCATGGACGATACAACGGATTTTAGGACACGTGTACTAACGCGCTGGCTGCAGTCGTCGATGCCCTCGCCGTCAACCTGGTGGCTGGCGAAAATGGCGGTGCGGGTCGGGTCTCACTCACGGTGTCTAGCAGCCGGACCAACAGGTCCGGGCATAGAAGCAGAGCGGCGCTGTGGACGGCAGGCGTCGACGGCTCGTAGTTGCCGTCGTGAACGAGGTGGCCCCTCCACCGGTGGCCGATGAGCCCGGGCCGTTTCCGTTGCTGAGCTGAACCTCATGGTTGAGACGTCAGCCTGGCTCGGTGCCGGGTGCGTGGCCCGTTCTGCGCGCCGGGGATGTTGTCCACGCTGCGCTACCCCCAGCGCGACGAGTGCATGGCCGCTATCCGCGCCGGCTGGGCTGACCGCCCGACCAGCGGCTCGCTCTTGCCGCCGGCCCGGGGGATTCCTCGCTGTCGGCCGTCGCGGCTACGGTAGGAGACCGGCATGGCGGCATGCCGGCAACGCCCGAGGAGACAGCAACACACATGGCCGTGGAATGGTGCCCGACGTGACCGAACGATACGCGCGGGTCCCCGCGGCGACCCATGACACACTCGCCATTCCGCTGAGCCTGTCGGAGCTGGAGCAGTATCTGGCTCGAGCCGCTGATCTGCTGCGCGGAAGCATTGACCAAGCGGACTTCAAGGCGTACATCTTCCCGCTGATGTTCTTCAAGCGGATCAGCGACGTCTACACCGAGGAGTACGAGCGGGCGCTGGCGGAGTCGGACGGCGACCACGAGTACGCGTCGTTCGCCGAGAACCACCGCTTCGGCATCCCCTCCGACTGTCTGTGGGAGGACGTGCGCGCCCGCACCGAGAACGTCGGGCAGGCCCTGGTGACCGCCTTCCGCGCGATCGAGCAGGCCAACCCGGCTGTGCTGTACGGCATCTTCGGCAACGCCGCCTGGACGAACAAGGACAAGCTGCCCGACGCCAAGCTGCGCGATCTCATCGAGCATTTCTCGACCAAGACGTTGAGTAACGCGGTCGTCGCGCCGGACGTGTTCGGTCAGGCGTACGAATATCTCATCAAGCGGTTCGCGGACCAGTCCAACAAGAAGGCCGGCGAGTACTACACCCCGCGCCCGGTGGTCAAACTGCTCGTCGACATCCTCGATCCGCAGGAGGGCGAGACGGTCTACGACCCGGCGTGCGGCACGGGCGGCATGCTCATCGAGGTCATCGAGCACGTGAAGGCGCAGGGCGGCCGGCCGGAGACCCTCGGACGCAAGCTCTATGGCCAGGAAAAGGTGCTCGCCACCTCCGGCATCGCCAAGATGAACCTGCTCCTGCACGGGTTCGAGGACTTCAAGATCGCCCACGCCGACACTCTGCGCTCGCCGGCGCTCTTCGGCCGTACCCGTCTGCCCCAGTTCGACTGCGTCATCGCCAACCCGCCGTTCTCGCTGAAGAACTGGGGCGAGGAGGCGTGGGCCTCCGACCCGTGGGGCCGTAACCGGCTCGGGGGCGTTCCACCCAAGGGGTACGCCGACTGGGCCTGGGTCCAGCACATGGTCACCTCTGCGGCACCCGGGACCGGCCGGGTCGCCGTCGTGCTGCCGCAGGGTGCGCTGTTCCGCCAGGGCGCCGAGGGGCGCATCCGCGAGTTCATCTTGAACGCGGACCTGATCGAGGCCGTGATCGGCCTCGCGCCCAACCTCTTCTACGGCACCGGCCTGGCCGCGTGCGTGCTGATCCTGCGCCGACACAAGGCCGACGACCGCAAGGGCAGGGTGCTGTTCGTCAACGGCGAGACGCTGTTCAAGCGCGGCCGTAACCAGAACACCCTCGAACCCGAACACGCCGACACCCTGCTGCGGACCTACCAGGCGTTCGACGACGCACCCGGCCTGGCCGCGGTCGCCACACTCGACGACATCAAGGCCCACGGTTTCAACCTCAACATCCCGCTGTACGTCGTTCCCCCCGACGACGGCGAACAGCGCACGCTGGAGCAGGCTCTGAACGACCTTGAAGCGGCCCACGCCGCCGCCCGCGAAACCCGCGCCGCGGTGGAGGCTGAACTGGCCAAGTGGGGCCTCAGCCCGAGGGAGGTGACGGCGTGAGCACCCGTGTCACCCAGCGCGAACTGGAGGCCTATCTGTGGGGCGCGGCCGTCGTACTGCGTGGCCTCATCGACGCCGGCGACTACAAGCAATACATCTTCCCGCTGGTGTTCCTGAAGCGGCTTTCCGACGTGTACGACGAGGAACACGCCGCGGCGCTAAAGATCTACGGTGACGACGAGCTGGCCGACCTGCCGGAGAATCACCGCTTCGCCATCCCCGACGGCGCCCACTGGCAGGACGTCCGCGGGACCAGCAGCGATGTCGGTGCGGCGGTGCTGGCCGCCATGCGGGCGATCGAGTCGGCCAACCCGGACACCCTGACCGGCGTGTTCGGTGACGGCGACTGGGGCAACAAGAACCTGCTGCCCGACCGGACGCTCAAGGAACTCATCGAGCACTTCTCCGCCAAGACGCTTTCGGTGGCGAACCTGCCCGAGGACGAACTCGGTCAGGGGTACGAGTATCTGATCAAGAAGTTCGCCGACGACTCCGGCCACACCGCCCAGGAGTTTTACACCAACCGCACCCTCGTCCACCTGATGACGATGATGCTCAAGCCCGAACCAGGGGAGTCGGTCTACGACCCGACCTGCGGCACCGGGGGGATGCTCATCTCCACCGCCGCCGAGCTGCGCCGCCAGGGCAAGGAGTGGCGCAACCTGCGCCTGTACGGGCAGGAACTCAACTACGGAACGTCTTCCATCGCCCGGATGAACCTGTTCCTGCACGGCATCGCCGACGGCCACATCGCGCACGGCGACACGCTCACCAAGCCTGCCTTCCTCGAAGGTGCCCGGCTGCGTACCTTCGACGTGGTGCTCGCCAACCCGCCGTACTCCATCAAGGCGTGGAACCGAAGCGCATTCACCAAGGACCCCTACGGCCGCAACATGTGGGGAGTCCCGCCGCAGAATGCCGCCGACTATGCGTTCCTGCAACACATCGCCAAGAGCCTCGATCCGGAATCGGGCCGGGCAGCGATTCTGCTGCCACACGGCGTCCTGACCCGAGTGTCGGAGACAGCGGTCCGTCAGGCGATGGTTCGATCGGATCTCGTCGAAGCGGTGATCGGCCTGGCGCCGGGCCTGTTCTACAACTCGGCGATGGAGGCAGTCGTTCTCGTCCTCCGATCCCGCAAGGCCGCTGAGCGCCGCGGCAAGATCCTGTTCGTCAACGCCGTGCGCGAGTTCGCACGAGTGCAGGCGCAGTCCTTCCTGAGCGACCGGCATCAGCAGCGAATCCTCGATTCCTACCAAAGGTTCGATGAAGAAGAAGGCTTCGCGGCCGTCGCGACCCTCGAGCAGATCGCTGACAACAATTACAACCTCGCCATTCCGCTCTACGTCAAACCGCCGCGCAGTGGGCGGGGAGCAACCGCAAGCGACCATGTCGAGGTCAAGGTCGCCACCTGGCGCGACGCCGCAGCAGCGGCCGACGCCGTCATCGAAAATGTGTTGACGCTCCTGCGGCAGGAGGTGGCCCGGTGAGCCTCAACCTCGACAAGAGCACCTGGAAACGGGTACGGCTGGGCGAGGTGATCCGTCGCTCGCGGACGCAGGTCGACCCGGTGAGTAGTGGTGTGGAGCGTTACGTCGCTGGCGGGCATGTCGACAGCGAAGGCGTGACGATCGAACGCTGGGGCCAGGTGGGCGACGGTCAGATGGGTTCCACCTTCCGGTACGTCTTCAAGCCGGGACAAGTTCTCTTCGTATCGGCGCGGCCTTACCTGCGGAAGGTTGGGGTGCCTGACTTCTCCGGTGTCGTCGCTGACAAGACCTACGTTCTGAACGCAGTTCCGGAAAACGGCTTACTTCAGGACTTCCTGCCGTTCGTGCTCTCTTCAGAGGCTTTCGTTGAGTATGCTACCGCCGAAGCGACAGGCTCCATGAACCCCCGTTTGCTTTGGGGGCCAATGCAACGGTACGAACTGGACCTGCCGCCCCTTCACGAGCAGCAGCGCCTCGCCAGCCTTCTTTGGGCCGTAGAACGCCACCGCAAGAAACTAGAGGATGTTGTTCCGGTGGTGGTGGAAGCCCAGGAATCCTTAATGGCGGCAGTTGGTGGGGGCGAGCAGACAGTCGCAGATGTCATTGCTGTTGCGAGGAGTGGTGCCACGCCGTTGAGGTCAAAAAAGGCCTTCTATGGCGGCGACATCCCTTGGCTTAAGTCTGGTGAAGTTGTCGGTGATGCCATAACTCTTACCGAAGAGACCATCACTGAGGAGGCTCTAGCAAATTCGGCGGCGTGGGTTGCCCCTGCGGGCGCTGTGGTGGTTGCCATGTACGGCGACGGGAAGACCCGCGGCCAAGTGGGACGGACTGCTGTGCCGATGGCAACGAATCAAGCGGTGCTGGCTTTGGTCCCCGACCAGTCGAAGTGTGACCCCGATTTCCTGTACTACTGGCTCCGGGCGCGCCAGGAGGATCTGCGAAACAAGGGCGCGGGGGCGGCGCAGAAGAATCTCTCGAAGGCTTTGGTCGTCAGCGAACCATTCCCTAGACTTCCTGTGAGTGATCAGCGGACACTCGTTCGGCGCGTCAAAGCGCTTGATCGCGTCGGGGATCATGTTTCTAGAGAGCTCCAGTCGATAAGCGCTGCACGTGCAGCGCTTATCGCCGAGATCTTCGGAGGGGCACAGTGACTTTTAATGAGGCCAACGCGGTTAGAGATCTCGTACGGGACCTTGTCGCGTCGCCTGAAATCCAATTCGTGCCCGGCAAACAGTTACCGCGCCGGGAGGATGAGGTGCTGCTGGAGGGGCAGGTCAAGGAGGCCCTGCAGCGGTTGAACCCAGTCATCGAGGCCGATCCCCGGCTGGCGGACGAGGTGATCTTTCACCTGCGGGCGATGGTTCTATCCGCTCGGCGTACGCCGAACCCCGTGGTGGCGAACGAGCAGTTCGCCGCGTGGCTGACCGGGCAGAAGTCGATGCCGTTCGGCCCGGCCGGAGAGCACGTCACCATCCGGCTCATCGACTTCGACAATCCCGAGCCGAGCGCCAACCAGTGGATGATCTCCACGGAGGTGACGTATCGGGTCGGGCGGGTCGAGCGCCGCTTTGACCTAGTGCTGTGGTGCAACGGTTTCCCGCTGGTCGTCGGCGAGGCGAAGTCTCCGGTCCGTCCTGCCTACTCCTGGATCGATGCGGCGGCGCAGATTAACGAGGATTACGAGGTCAACGTACCGGCGTTCTTCGTACCCAACGTGTTCAGCTTCGCCACCGAAGGCAAGGACTTTCGGTACGGCTCGGTCGGTATGACGATCGGCCTATGGGGCCCGTGGCGGGAAGAGACCGACGACGCCCCGGCGCGGACCGGCCTGGCAGCGGTGCGCGAGGCCGTCGAGGGCGTGCTGTCGCCGGCAGCGGTGCTGGACTTCCTGCGGTTCTTCACGGTGTTCGCCACCGACAAGAAGCACCGCAAGATAAAGATCATCGCTCGGTTCCAGCAGTTCCAGGCGACGAACCTCATCGTCGAACGGGTGCTGCACGGGCGGATCAAGCAGGGTCTGATCTGGCACTTCCAGGGTTCGGGCAAGTCGCTGCTTATGGTGTTCACCGCAGAGAAGCTGCGTGCCACGGCGGGGTTGACGAACCCCACGGTGATCATCGTGGTCGACCGGATCGACCTGGACACCCAGATCACCGGCACGTTCAACGCTTCGGACGTGCCGAATCTTGTCTCGACCGACAGCCGCAAGGAACTTCAGGGTCTTCTCAGCGCCGGCGCGCGCAAGGTCATCATCACCACCGTGCACAAGTTCGGCGAGGCGCCGGGGGTGCTGGACGCCCGCGACAACATCATCGTCATGGTCGACGAGGCCCACCGTTCCCAGGAGGGTGACTACGGGCGCAAGATGCGCGAGGCCCTGCCGAACGCCTTCCTCTTCGGCCTGACCGGCACCCCGATCAACCGGCGGGACCGCAATACATTCATGTGGTTCGGGTCCACAAAGGATGAGGGTGGCTATCTGTCGCGGTACTCGTTCCAGGATTCGATCCGGGACGGGGCGACGCTGCCGCTGCACTTCGAGCCGCGGCTGTCGGAGATCCACCTCGATGAGGCCGCGATAGACGCCGCGTTCGCGGAGTTGGCCGAGCAGCACCGGCTCACCGAGGCCGACAAGTCCACGCTTTCGAAGCGGGCCGCCTCACTGGAGGCGCTGATCAAGTCTCCCGGGCGGGTCCGCAGGATCGCCGAGGACATTGCCGAGCACTTCCGGGCTAAGGTCGAGCCGCAGGGGTTCAAGGCGCAGGTGGTTGTCTACGACAAGGCGACCTGTGTCGCCTACAAGGCGGAGCTCGACGAGATCCTCGGTCCCGACGCCTCCACGGTCGTCATGAGCCGCACCGCTCGTGACCCCGAGGAGTGGAAGGAGTACACCCCCGACCGGGACGAGTTGGAGCGCATCACCGCCCGGTTCAACGACCCGGCCGACCCGCTGAAGATCATCATCGTGACGGCGAAGCTGCTCACCGGGTTCGACGCGCCAATCCTCTATGCGCAGTATCTCGACAAGCCGCTCAAGGAGCACAACCTGCTCCAAGCGATCACTCGCACCAACCGCGTCTACCCGCCGAGCAAGACGCACGGGCTGATCGTCGACTACCTAGGCATCTTCGACGACGTCGCCAAGGCGTTCGCCTTCGACGAGAAGAGCGTCCAGCAGGTGATCAGCAACATCGCCGTGTTGCGGAACCAACTCCGCCCGGCCATCGAGGCCGCGCTGGCCTTCTTTCCCGGCGTCGACCGGACCGTGGGTGGCTATCAGGGGCTCATCGCCGCGCAGACGGCGATCAGCAGCGACGAAGCCCGCGACCACTTCGGCGCAGCTTACAGCGTCGTCGCCCAACTCTGGGAAACCCTCAGCCCGGACCCAATCCTCTCCACCTACGCGGCCGACTACCGGTGGCTGACCGACGTGTACGAGTCGGTGCGGCCGTCAGACATCGCCGGCCGCCTCGTGTGGCACACCCTCGGCGCCAAGACGCTGGAACTCATCAACGAACACCTCACCGTCGAGGTGCCACGCACCGACCTCGACACGATCGTCCTCGACGCCCAGGTGATCGAAGACCTCATGACGGGCCGGCGGAAGGACGTCGACCCGGTCGAGGTCGAGAAGTGGATCACCGCCCGCATCGCGAAGCACATCGGCAACCCGGTCTTCGTCGAACTCGGCAAGCGGCTGACGGCATTGCGGGAGAAGTACGCCCACTCCCAGCAGGCCAGCCTGGACTTCCTCAAGGAACTGTTCGCCCTCGCCAGGGACACCGTGGCCGCTGAGAAGGCTGCCGCCGAGGTCCCCCGCGAAGACCAAGGTAAGGCGGCGCTCACCGAGCTGTTCCAGTCCCTCAAGGGCAACGGAACCCCGATCATTGCCGAGAAGGTGGTCAAGGAGGTCGACGAGGTCGTTCGGGCGGTGCGGTTCACGGGCTGGCAGGACACCCGCGAGGGCGACCGACTAGTCCAGCAATCCCTCCGCAAGACGCTCTGGACCAAGTTCAAGATCCGCGACAACGAGGTGTACGAGCGCGCCCTCGGCTACATCCGTGAATACTACTAAAGATCTTTCGGTATCTTAGTTAGTAGCGTTTTGCGCCCGCGAGATCAACATTACCCGGGCTCCGGCACGTCGGCGTCCGAACGTACGGAGCGGCAGGCTCCCCGGTTGTTGCGCTGGCGGGAGTGGGTGCTACCGGGCGTCGGCCTCAAGTGCCGCACCCACAACCTGTAGATCACCGATGAGGTCGGCCCACCCCTCACGAGGAGCCAGGTCGGTGAATTCGGTAAGGTTTCGCTGCATCACGTCGCGAATCTGCGGCCATGCCTGGGCGAACGACGGCGACCAACTCGCTGCTGCCAGCTTGGCGCGGAGTCTCCGGAGGAACTCGGCGGCGTCGGGCATTGACGCTGCGAGTTGGGCTGCTGGGCGGATCACCGTCAGGCCATCGTCAACCTGGAGTTGGCCTGCGGCATTGAGAAAGGTGCCCTCGACGGCGCCCTCGCGATAGGCGAGTGGCCACCGGGCATCGTTCTCGTCCCGCACCGGCGCCACCAGGCCCTCTTCGCGCGCAAGGAAGGTTCCCCGGGATGCCCGTTGCCCAACTGCGACACCTAGCCGGCGCTGGTCATCGTCGACGAGCGCGGGCACGTTGGCCTGGAGGAGCCGTCGAGCAAGCTCGCCGGTGCGGAACACGTCGTGCTGCAGGTCGTTCAGCAGCGGTACCAGAGCGCCAGCCAGCACATGTTCCAGACGCCGCAATGCCCAGCGCACCCAGACCAGCGCGCCGTCGAGCGCGAGCAGAATTACCTCGTCCTCGACAACAGGCACGTGTGCCCGACCGTGGCCCGTGCCGTAGTCGTTGCGCAGTTCCCGGAGACGGTTCGCCATCTTCTTCGCATCCGAGGCCACACCAAGCGCGGTCTGACTCAGTCCTGGGCCCTGTTGTTGTACAAGTTCGGAGTGGGCGGCAGTCAGGGTCGGACTGAAATCCGCCGCGTCGCCGACTGGCCTACCGCGCGCACTCAGCACAACGCGGGCCACGGACTCGACCAGCTCCTTAGTGCAGCCGAGGACCAAGGGGCGGTCATCGCCGCGCAGCGCCTGGCGTAAACGGTCGGCGTGCGAGGTGATCGCTGCCCATGACCCGGCGTCGAGGCCGTGCGGTTGCGCAGGCAGGGAGAGGTCGTCCAGGGCACCTGGTCATTCTCGGCCACCGGAGGAATCTGGGCCAGCGCGTGCAATCCATCCCACAGCCTGTCGCAGCCTGGGGCGTACCTTGGCCTACTCACCGATGTCGCCATGCAGAGCGGGAACTCCTCGCCCGAGTCTTCCTGTCGGCGTAGGGTCAATGTGCACAGCCAGGTGCAGCTGAACGTGCACAGCGTCGTACAGATGGCGGAGGCAAGTCCGAGCCCTCAAACCGCCCGCGAGCCGGCCAGCGGAGTCAGCGAGACCAACAGGAACGGGCGGCCATCGTGGCATTCCGTTACCAGCAAGCCGGCATCGACCGTATGGCGCATCCGCTTCTTGTTCAGGTACTGGCGTTGGATGACGTTGATGTCTTTGACCCGAGCGGCCGCACTGCTGACGCGACGCTGTCGACGGCGGCGGGGAGGATCTCCTCGCCCTCAATGATTGTGCACTCGTTGGGCAGGACCGCCGCTGGCATTCTGCAGCTCGCCGCCAGAGCTGCATCGAGCGAGTCGATTGGCAAATGATGGTAGTCCCATGCTTCGGTATAGCCATCTTCGCGCATGGGGTAGGCGAGCTTGCGGCCTTTGCGTAGGCCCAAGCTGACCAGAACGGCTAGAAACATCTGCTCTCGTTCGCGGGCGAGTTCGCCGTCCAGCGCTGCGGATACCTCGAGTGGTTGCCACCCGTATCGGCGCAGCTTCGCCAGGCGGTCCTTTGGGACGTTGGTGATGCCGATCTTGCGTTGTTCACGGCCGTCAAACGTACGGCGCAGCAGGTACATGTAGCCCGGCTTGGCCGGGCTGTAGCCCGTAACGGCGCAAGTCGGACAGTTGGTGTCCCCGGAGGTTCGGTTCGATACCGCAGTGAGCCACGTATGGTCGGGGTTGTTTCGACAGCGCCAGGTGAGCCGTTTCTGGGTGCCGGCGAGGACCTGGTCGGCGGTCATGCCGTCGTTGAGGGCAGGGTCCATCTCGGCGGCGATCTCCGGGAAGCGCGTAGCGAGGCAGTTCGTCACGGACAGCCGTTTGCCGGCGCAGCATGGGCAGCCGTTGCCGGCATACGTTCTGCTGGAGACGGTCGCCGGCCACACGTGGTCGGGGCCCGCCGCGCAGCGCCACACGAGTTTCCGCTCGCTGGAGGCCATGACCCGGTCCGGGGTCAATCCCTCGTTGAGGACGCTGTCAAGCTGTTGGGCAACGGTGGGAAACAGTGTGGCGAGGGAGTTCGTCACCGACACCTGTCGGCCGGAACAGGCGGGGCAGCCTGTCGCTTCCGCGCCGGTTCGCTTGTCGATGGTGGCTGGCCATTCGTGGTCTGGGCCCTGATCACACTTCCACCAGACCAGAGTGCGGCTGCCGGCGACGACCTTATCCGGAGTGAGGGTGCCGTTACGGATTGGGTGCCACTGCGAGGCGATGTCCGGAAACCGGGCGGCGAGGGAGTTCGTCGCCGACAGCTGGAGGCCGCGGCAGCAGGGGCATCCGGTTCCGACGACGGTCCGCTGGTGGATTTGCGTTGCCCAGACGTGGTCGGGCCCTCGATGGCAGGACCACCAGGCGCGGACCGTGGAGCTGGTTCCGATGACCTGCTCGGGCGTCGAGGTCCCGTTGCGCGTCGGATGCCACTGGGCCGCAACGTCGGGGAAGGTGGCAGCGAGTGAATTTGTAACCGACAGCTGTCGGCCGCTACAAGCGGGGCAGCCGGCGTCCCGGGTTGTTCGAGCGGAGACAGCGAGGGTCCATACATGATCGGGACCTTTCACGCACCGCCACACGGCGCGGAAGCTGCTGCCGGCCACGACCTGGTCAGCGGTGAGCCCTCCATTGAGAGCGGAGTCGAACTGGGCGGCGATCTTTGGGTGCAAGAAGGCGAGGTTGTTTGTCGGCGAGGCGCGTTTGTTGACACAGTACGGGCAGCCGGTTCCCCCGCTGGTGCGGTTGTTTGGAGCGACCTCCCAGTTGTGGCCCGGTTCTTCCTGGCATTGCCACCAGGCAGGCTTATTGCTGTACGCGGTCACGCCTTCCGGCCGTCGGTCGCCGTTCTTCTTGGGATGCCATTCGGCAGCGACCGCTGGGAACAGGTTGGCTAGGGAGTTCGTCACGGACACTTGATTGCCTGAGCATGCCGGACAGCCGGTCCCGTCCGTAGTCCGACTTTTCGGCGAGGTCTTCCAGATATGATCGGGTCCGACCGGGCAGCGCCACCATCGATACTTGTTGCTGCCGGCGATCACTTGGTCCGCAGTGAGGCCGTCGTTGAGGTAATTGTCCAACTGCTCGGCGATATCCGGAAAGAGCATGGCGAGTGAGTTGGTAACGGACACTTTCTGGTTTACGCAGCAGGGGCATCCGGAGCCGGCAGTTGTACGTTGGACAACTTTCGCCGACCATTCATGGTCGGGCCCCGCACCACATATCCACCAAGCGGTCGTGGCGCTGCCGGCAGGCACGTCGTCGGGTGTAAGCGACTCGTTCCTCGTGGGATGCCACTGTGTGGCGACTTGCGGGTAGAGGGCGGCGAGCGAGTTGGTCGGCGATGCGCGTTTGTTGGTGCAGTACGGGCATCGGGTGCCGTCGACGGTACGGGAGAAGATCGCGGTTTCCCACTGATGGCGCGAATCGGCGGCGCACAACCACCAGGCTCGCTTATTGCTGCCGAAAACGACGGTGGCCGGTGTGAGTGTACCGTTCGCGTTAGGGTGCCACTCGGCGGCGATGTCTGGGTAGCGGGTCGCGAGGGAGTTCGTGACCGACACGCGCTGATTTACGCAGAACGGACACCGGCTGTTAGGGCGGGTCACGTTCGAGACGACGGCCTGCCATTCGTGGTCGTCGCCCTCGTGGCACTTCCACCACAATTTTCTGCCGTTACCCGCCGTCAGCGTGTTGAGGTCCAGGCCGGGGTTGCGGGTCGGGTGGAGCAGCGTCACCAGGTGCGGGTAGGCGTCACGTAGCAGAGTTCCACGCTCGAAGCGCATGTTCCGGGCCGGGCTACCAACGGTCGCGAAGACAGCTTCGCCCACCCCTGTGGCTTCCATGCCCAATAAACTATCCGCAGGGCACGACATTGAGCCATTTTCATCGTGATGGTGCAGGTCACGGGTGGCGGGTGAGGTCCGGTGTCTACAAAGGACGAGGCTCCTGGTAAGGCAGCAGTCGACTAAGATCCGATGCCGTAACGGGAGCCTCGCCATGCTGTCTTACCCTGCCGCGATTCCGCTGTCCACCCGGACCCTGAACCACCTCGCCGGCCTCATCCGCAGGCACCGTCACCAGCACCGATCCCGCTGGCGACGGCTCGGGCCCGGCCGTCAGGCGCTGGTCGCCCTGGCCCACCTGCGCAACGGTGACACCTACACCCGGCTGGCCGGCGGGTTCGAGATCGGCGTGGCGACCGCCTGGCGGTACGTCCGCGAGGCCGTCGACCTCCTCGCCGCAGCCGCCGACGACCTGTCCGCCGCCATGCGCAGGATCCGCCGCCTGGCCTATGTCGTCCTCGACGGCACCCTCATCCCGATCGACCGCGTCGCGGACCAGAGGCCCTACTACTCCGGCAGACACCGCCGTCATGGCATGAACGTGCAGGTCATCGCCGACCCGGCCGGTCGGCTCGTCTGGGCCTCGCCCGCGCTCCCCGGCTCCGTCCACGACCTGACCGCTGCCCGCACGCACGACCTGATCCAAGCGCTGAGTAGGGACAACGTGATGACCTTCGCCGACAAGGCGTACCAAGGCGCGGGCGGCAGCATCCGGACACCGTTCAAACGCCACCGATACCGGCAGCGGCTGTCACGAGGGCAGAAGGCCGTGAACCGTGCCCACGCCCGGATCCGCGCCATCGGCGAACGCGCCAACGCCACCCTCAAGGGCTGGAAGATCCTGACCAAACTGCGCTGCTGCCCCCGCCGCGCCACCGCGATCGTGCAGGCCACCCTCGTCCTTCACCGCGTCGAAGCCAAGCGTCACGCCGGATGAAATTGCTCACTGTCGCGACCGTGCGTCGCACCGTTCGGGCCAGCCGCCCGTGGAAGCGACGCCGACCGCATGAACGAGGGCGGCCAGGTTATAGGTCGTCAGGATCTGCGCCTGCTCGATCACCGTGCCGTTGGCCTCCACCGACCAGTGCCCGCAGGCCTCGCCGGGCCTGGGTGGTCGTATGCTGCTGCCATGTGGAGTGAGTCCGATAACCATGGCTTCGTAGACGAGCAGGACTATCTGCGGTCGCTCAAGAAAGACGACAGCTACACCTTCACGTATCAGTTCGAATACATCGTCAAGAACCACGGGAACGACAACTACGACATCGGCACTGCGGACATGGTTGTCCGCGTCGAGTGGAACAACTCTGAGGCGGGATACACCATCGCCTATGATGTCCCCGAGTTGTACAAGATCGATCCCGCCGAGGGAAACAGTGACGCTGAGGGCTTCTACGAGTCTGACGTGTACTGGCGATTGATGGACGACCTCGGGAGTCTCGGCATCGGCTCGCAACTCATCGCTCTATAGGGCCCTCTACGCCGGCGAGCACCCACGGGCGGCGCTCCGTGGGCTCTTCCTGACGGCGCCACCGGCGCCCTGATAGCCCTTGTCGGCCGAGGTCATGACGTTCGCGCTGGTTAGCGTGTCGATGATCGGTGGGTGCGGGCTGCGGTCAGGTCGTGGACGGCGCCGGGCAGCGCGGCCGACGCCCAGGCAAGGCGCCCAACCGCGTCCGCGATGACCTGCACGTTCCCACCGTGACGTCTGTGCTTCCCGGAGTAGTAAGGCCTCTGGTCCGCGACGCGGTCGATCGGGATCAGCGTGCCGTCCAGGATCGCATGGGCGAGGCGCCGGATGCGCCGCATCGCGGTGTCCAGGTCGTCGGCGGCCCGCGCTGAGCAGCATGACCGCCCTCCTGCACTAGCGCCAGGCGGTCGCGGTCCCGACCTCGAAACCGGCGGCGAGGCGGGAGTACGTGTCGGCGTTGCGCAGGAGGGCCAGGGCGAGGAGTGCCTGGTGGCCCGGAGTCAGTCGCCTTCACCGGGATTTCAGCTGCTGGCGGCAGCCGCGGATGCGGTTGGCAAGGTGGTTCAGGGTCCGGCTAAACAGCGACATCGTGGACGGGTAAGACAGCGTGGCGAGGCTCCCGGTCGTGGCATCGGGTTTGGTCGATTTGTTGCCCTGTCTGGAGCCTCACCCCCAACGATCACCGGCCCCCACCGACCTGCAAGATCAGGTTGGAAAAGGCTCATTCTGCCGCCCCGGGTTTAGTAGAGGCGTCTGGCAAACCGGGACAGTCGATGGCCGGATCGACGGCAGGGTGCCCGACCTCGGGGATCAATCGTTGAGCGCCGTTATGGACCGTTCCGTTCGACGTACCCGGTTGGGCACGTTGGCCCGTATGCCGACACTTCCAGCTCGAGCCACCTACCGGCAGCACCTGGTCGAGCACCCTACCGGGGTCACCTCCACCCCCCGGTCTCCGCTCGGACCGTGGGTGCCGTCCAGGACCAAGTCCTGGGCGGCACTGACGTCTCGTGCAAGGCCACGATCAGCACGTGCACGTTATCCAGCCAGCCGTTGTCGATGCCCTTCGGCTGTGCTGGCGAAGTCACGCTCGTCCGTATCACGGTGGCGCCGGTAGAACCATTCGGGAACTCGGGCGGCATCGAGGCGAGTACGGAAGATGCCGTCTTGGATGTCCCTGGCGGTCTCACGTAGCCTTCGCCGGTCGCCGTCCTGGACCGGGCCGGCTTCTGCGTTGCTTAGCTCGGTCAGTACCAGGCGAGATAGCCGCTCGCGTTCGGAAGCCACCCGGCGTTGTCCTGCCCAGATCTCGTGTGCGAGTTGAAAGGCGGCCAGGGATGGGATGAAGAAGCTGAGCAGGGTTTGAACGACGGTGGCGTCGATAAGCAGCCCGGCGAGCAACCCGATGACTGCCCAAAGGATCGCGGCGGCTAGGACCCAGTTGCTGTAGGTGCGGCGCAGGCGGGCATCCCAGGCAAGGTTCTGTTCCTGGGCGATGAGGACGTCGTAGGGATGGTGCACTCCGTTGGTCGGGTCGTACCAGCCGCTGGTGATCCTCTGGTCGCGCGTCCCGCCTTGCTTGAGGCCGCGGGCGAGCCGGAACACATCGTGATCGGCAACCGGGTCACCGGCGACAGCGCGCCGCCACGGCAGGTGAAACAGGGCGGTATCGAACTTTTCTTGAAGAAGTGCGCCCTGCCGCGCGGTCGATGAAGCCCAGCCCTTCAGGATGAAGGTCGAGATCAGGAACCAGGTAAACCCGCAAATCGCAAACCAACTGCGGCCCTGTTCAAGGAAGGTCACGACGAGCCCACCGAAGGCGAGCGCGATCGCCGAGGTGTTACGTGCAGCCTCGATCACCTGGCCACGTCGATGGCTTGCCGAAGCGGCGCGCTGCAGCAGCAGCATGTCGTCGTCAAGCTGCCGTTCGTGGATCGGTCGGACCGGGATACCGCTGGGTCCAGTGGCGATGTTCTCGATGGTCACGGGCGCGTCATCCGGCCGCCGAACAGCTTCTTCCACTCCGTGTATGCGGCGTGGTCCTGGCCCTCGTCCTCGAGGTCGACGGCTCGCTCGGCGATGTGCTGCGCCTGCCGGAGGGCGGTGGCGGCGGCACGCTTGTCGGCCGCGGTCATGACGGTGTTGACGTCCCCGCCGAGTCCGGCGGGGTCGGGCCAGGCCTCGTCGATCCGGTCGGCGGCGGTGGCTAGGAAAAGCACGATCTCGTCCTGGTAGCGGCCGACCGGGGCCTTGACGATGGTCTGAGCCATGACCTCAAGCAAGAACGACGGCGAGACCGGCTCGCCGAGTTCGCGGTTGATGCCCTTGATCATCTTGACCAGGGGGACGTACTTGCCGCCGCAGTCCGCGTTCTTGGCGATGCTCAGCTCGTGGTGCCGCTTCGGGTTGGTCGCGATCCAGGTGCCCGCCGCAGGCTCAGGGATGAAGTAGCCGCCGTTGGCGCGCTTGAAGGCGGGCACAGCCTCGATCGACATGACGTCGTCGCCGTAGGGGATGACGATGGCCATGCCATCCCGATGCGCGTCGGGCCACCGGTCGCACAGCACCACGAGGAGGGCGTTGAGCACGTCGAGCGGCGGCCGTGACCGGTAGCCGCCCTGCGGGCCGTCCGGGTTGATGACGAGGAAGATGTCCACGTCCTTGAGCTTCTTCGTCTTGGTGTCCCGCCGATAGCTGCCGGTGAGGAAGTCGTCGTCGAGGTTCCACTTCTCCCGGACGAAGTCCCGCACGGCGGCGTGCCGGGCAGCCGCGAGCTTCTGCTCGGTGGTGGTGATCTCCAGGTTGCTCTTCAGCTTTGCGAAGGCGTCGTCGATGTAGCTCATGGTCCCGTTTCTGACTAGTGGTGGTATCGCAGGCTGGCGGAAGCGTGCGGAGCGGAGCCGACGGTGCCGAAGCTCAGGCTCTGCAAGCCACTGGTGGAGGCGCGGGTCGTCGAACTCCAGCCATCCTGCGAGCTGTGAGGGCCGTTGAAAGTGCACACGACCTTGAAGGTGGTTCCTGCCGGTACCCGGTCGAGCTTGGCGCGGAACCGGGCCAGGCGTGCCCGTGACGCGGTGAACTCGGCATTCCCCGTGCCGGACGTGGTGTAGGTGACGGGGAACTCGATCACGGGCTTCGCTGGTCCCGTCGGCGGGTGGCACTCCAGCACGACCTGCTCGAGAGAACCCTCGCCGATCCACGCCTTGATGGCGTTCTCGTAGATCGCCCACTCGCGCTGCAGCGGTCCGCTGCTGATGCCAAGATCGGCGAGGATGTCCCCGATCGAACCGAGGATGACCTCGGTGAGATGCGTGGCCGTGTGCACCCGTGTGTAGCTGTAGGTGAAGGTGGCAGTCATCGCCCCGCCACCGCCTTCCGCAGAGCCTCGACGTCCACCAGAGCGCCGCCGGACGCGGTGGCCTTGTTGTCAGGCGTGGGCGGCGTCTCGTCGGACAGGCGAGCGTGACCGGAGACGGCGTCGGCGACGACCTGCTGGAGCGGGTCGGGGGCCGGCAGGTAGACCGTGAAGGACGTGGCGGCCGCGGCGCCGGGGATGACGTTGAGATTCTCCTCGGTCCGCAGCGCCTTTGTCCCCGAGATCGTGGTGATCTCGCAGTGCACCGCTCCCGCGATCAGGACGATGGGGTACCTGTCAAGGTGCCCGCCGGCGATGAGCATGCGCCCGACCGGCCCCGCCGTCCGCATGGCGGCCTCGGCTTCCGCCCGGGTGCAGGCAGCGGAAGTGGCCACCGTGTCGGCCACGAGGTCGGTGATTACCTGCCAGGTGCCTGTCGCGCTGCGCACGGGCGACGCCGCGATGGTCCTACGCCGCAGCATTACGGCCCCCCTTGCGCTCGGCGCGGTCCTCGGCCACGACGAGGTCGATGGTCTCCGCCAGATCGTCGAGGGTGAGGCTTCCCGGGGCTAGGACGGTGTCGAGCCGGCGGGCGAGGGCCTGGAAGACGGTCTTGCGGGCGCGGCGGCCATCGAGTCCGATGGCGCGGGCCGCGACAGTGCTGAGCCGGGCGTCATCGGCGAGCTCGCGCAACGTCGGATACTGCTCACCGAGTCGGACGAGCGTGGAGCGCAGGATGGCGAGCAGCGCCAGCTGGTTCGGCGGCGGGACGAGAATCGCGGCGTCGGAGCGGGACAGGAACGCCTCGTCCAAGGCGTCGGTGAAGTTGCTGGTGGCGACGACGAACAGGTGCGGGTGCCGCTGGGCGTTGCGGTCCAACGCGGTCAGGACGGCGTCGGTCGCTCGGTGCACGTCGGCCGGGTTCGCGGCGAGCGACGCCGCCGACCGAGCCACCGCCATCGACTCGACCTCGTCGAGCACCACGACCGTGGGCATGCCGTCGGCGGCGAGTGACGGCAGGTAGTCGCCGAGGAGCTCGTCGACCCGCTGCTGGGACTGGCCGTGCTCGGCGCTCATCAGCCCGTGCGGGTTGACCTCGATCAGCCGCACCGCCCGGTCACGCACGTACATGGCGAGCTGCTGCGGCAGCCCGCGGGCCAGGGTCGTCTTGCCGGTGCCGGGCGGCCCGTACAGCGTGACCATGCCGTGCAGCGCGGTGGTCACGAACGGCACGACCGGGCGTACCGTCAAAGCCAGCAGCGCCTGGTTCCTGAGCTGCTCCTTCACCGTCTCGGGGACGACGATCGCGTCCCAGATCACCTCGTTGCTCTCGCCCTCGCGGACAATCTCGTCCACCACGACGCACTCTTCGACCTTCACCTTGCGGGATCCCCCCTCATCGGTCACCGGCCCCCCGACCGGCGTCGAGCCGCGGATCGGCTCCGTCAAGGGCAGACGACCTAACTCCCGCGACCCCCTCAGCGATAGGAACGCGAACTGCGACACAGGCGCGGACTGCGGCACCTGTCGTTCACATAACCCCCCGCCATGGCTTCGCCCTCTTACGGATCCCCTGGGTCGCGAGCGGATCGGTGCCGCTAGTGGTCAATGACCAGAAGTGCACAATGGAGTACCAGTTGGGTGCGCGCCGGGTACTCCGTGGCGCCCCGGCTGCGGGCCAGCTGCACCCGGCCGTGCTCCAGTGGCTGCCGCAGCGCCTCGAGCGCGCCCTTGCTGAACTCGGGCGCCTCGTCGAGGAAGAGCACCCCGCGGTGGGCCAGCGACACGGCGCCCGGCCGTGCCAGTCCGGAGCCCCCACCGACCAGCGACGGCACGGTGGCCGTGTGGTGCGGCGCCTGGAACGGCGGGCGGCGCAGCAGCCGGCCGCCGGTGGGCAGCAGCCCGGCGATGGAGTGCAGCGCCGTCACCTCCAGCGCCGTGTCGTCGTCCAGCTCGGGCAGGATCGACGGGAGACGTTCGGCGAGCATGGTCTTGCCGGCGCCGGGCGGCCCGAGCAGAGCCAGGTGGTGCCCACCGGCCGCGGCGACCTCCAGGGCGCGCCGGCCGAGGTCCTGACCGGCCACGTCGGCCAGGTCGGGCCCGCCGGAGGGCGGCGGCGGCTCGGCCGCGGGCGGATCGATCAGCGGGGCCCCGTCACGGACGAAGCTGACGAGCCGGTGCAGCGTGTCGACGGCGCGCACCCGCACTCCGGGGATCACGGCCGCCTCGGCGGCGTTGCCCGCGGGGACGATCACCCTCTCGATCCCGGCGCGGGCCGCGGCGGCGACCATCGGCAGGACCCCGCGTACCGGCCGGACCGTGCCGTCGAGCCCCAACTCACCGAGGACCACCACCCGCTCGAGTGCCAGCAGCGGGAGCTCGCCCGAGCCGCCGAGCAGCGCCACCGCGATGGCCAGGTCGAACGCCGAGCCGAACTTCGGCAGTGTGGCCGGCAGCAGGTTCAGGGTGATCCGGCGGTTCGGCCAGCGCTGCCCCGAGTTGACCACCGCGGCGCGGACCCGGTCCCGGGCCTCGTGCAGCGCCGTGTCCGGCAGGCCGGAGATCACCACCGCCGGCAACCCGGCGGCCAGGTCGGCCTCCACCTCCACCAGGTGCCCGGTCACGCCGACCAGCCCGACGCAGAGCACCTTCGCGTAGCTCACCGGGCACCTCCGGTGCGTACGGGGCGCATGTCAGAACGCGCCCTTCAGGTGCTCGATCCGGGCCGGCCCGGCGTCGGGCAGCCGGACCGAGAGCACGTCGAAGCGGATCTCGTCGGCCGTGGTGCCGGTCTCGGCCAGCCAGCGGGCGGCGAGGACGCGCAGCCGCCGCGCCTTGGCCGGTACGACCGCCTCGGCCGGGCTGCCGAACCCGGCGCCCCGCCGGGTCTTCACCTCGCAGAAGGCGAGCACGGGGCCGTCCCAGGCGATCACGTCGATCTCCCCGGTGGAGCAGCGCCAGTTGCGGGCGACCGGCCGCAGTCCCGCCTCGATGAGGTGCCGGACGGCACACCGCTCGCCGTACGCGCCGACCGCCTGGTTCCGGTTCGTCATGCCCGGCACGGTGCCGTGGCCGGGTCGTCCGGGGCCACCCCGTGGGTGCCCGGCTGTGGACGACGGACCGTCTGTGGACAACCGGACGATCATGCTCGATCCGTGCTAGGGCACGGTGCCGGGGCGGGATGACGTGGGCGGAAGCGGTCGCATACGGTGCCGGACGTGGACGGACGACGAAGCTTCCCGGACGATCAGGAACTGCGCTGGTACGCCGGCGAACGCGGACGCGGCTACGAGCCGGAGTGGGTCGGCCCGGAGGAGGCACGCCACCGGGGCGAGGAGTTCCGGACCCCGGAGCAGCGCGGGCCGGCGGAGGACGCGCGGTATGCCGACGCCGCCGGCTACCGCGACCCGGCACCGTTCGGTACGCCGGAACCGGTCGCGGACGAGACCACGGGACGGTTCGGCGTGGCCGGACCGGTCGCCGACGACACGGCGGGACGGTTCGGCGCGACGGGCGCAGCGCCGGACGAGCGACCCGAACCCACCGGTTACCGGCCGCGGCGCGCCGAACGGGCCGTCGCGGACGTCTCCGTCGACCAGACGGGGGACCGGCCCGTGCCGCCGGCGGCGTGGGAGTCGCCAGTGCCGGTCGCGCCGGAGGTCGTGGGCGCGCGGGAGCCGGTGAGTCCGGCGGGGTCGGGAGAGCGGGCGGCGTGGGAGTCGCCGGTGCCGGTCGCGCCGGAGGTCGTGGGCGCGCGGGAGCCGGTGAGTCCGGCGGGGTCGGGGGAGCGGGCCGTGTCGCGGGCGGCGTGGGAGTCGCCGGCGCCGGCCGCTACGGAGACCGTGGCCGCGCGGAAGCCCGCCGGTCCGGCAGAGCCGGCCGAGCCGACCCGGCCGGCCCCGCTGGCTGGTTACCCGGTCGTCGAACCCCCGCGCGCGGCGGGCGTCGAGCCGAACACGGCGGCCGAGCCTCCGCACCCGCTGGAGGTGCCGACCGGGCCGATGCCGCCGGTCGGTCCGCGGGCCGACGTGCCGGCGACGCCGTACCTTCCGGGCGCCGTGCCGGATCCGGCACGTGCCGGCGGGGACGGGGTCTACCGCACCCGCCGGCCGGTCCTGGCGGTCCTGTTCGCGGTGCTGGCGCTGGTCTTCGAGGTTCCGGCGCTGCGGCTGCTGGCCAGCGGGCTGACCGGGGACCCGGTCTCGGCCGCGAACGTGGTGGCCGGGACCTTCCTGGTGACCGGTCTGCCGATCTTCGCGATCGGGCTGTACGGGCTGCGTACCGGTGGATTGTCGCTGGCCGACGGGAGCCGCGGGTGGCTGCGCCCCCCGACGGCCTACCTGACGGTCGCGCTGGCGCTCTTCCTCGCCGCCGCGCTGGCTGCCGGCTGAGCGGCCGCGCTGGCGTCCGACGAGCCGCCGCGCACCCGAGGGCTGCGGAGCGGAGGAGGGGCGTACACTGGTCGACTGGCGACCGCCTCGTGCGGTCGACCTCGCGTGCCCTCTCCACGGTTGGTCGTGGGGCGACGGCCTCCCTGGTCCCGATCCTGTTCGGGCCCACCATGGCCGGCGACCGGGCACCAGGACGCCCGGCCGCCGGCCGGGCGGGACAACCAGGGATCGTAGGGAGTACCCACCATGGCCGTCGTGACCATGCGCCAGCTGCTGGAGAGCGGTGTCCACTTCGGGCACCAGACCCGGCGCTGGAACCCGAAGATGAAGCGCTTCATCTTCACCGAGCGCAACGGTATCTACATCATCGACCTGCGCCAGACCCTCGACTACATCGAGAAGGCGTACGACTTCGTGCGCACCACGGTGGCCGAGGGCGGCAGCATCCTCTTCGTCGGCACGAAGAAGCAGGCCCAGGAGGCGATCTCCGAGCAGGCGACCCGGGTCGGCCAGCCGTTCGTGAACCACCGCTGGCTCGGCGGCATGCTGACGAACTTCCAGACCGTGTACAAGCGGCTGCAGCGGATGAAGGAGCTGGAGGCTCTCGGTGACCTGAGCGGCACCGCCGCCGGCTACACCAAGAAGGAGACCCTGCAGCTCTCCCGTGAGAAGGAGAAGCTGACCCGCACCCTCGGTGGTCTGCGGGACATGCAGAAGCTCCCGGCCGCGATCTGGGTGGTCGACACCAAGAAGGAGCACATCGCCGTCGACGAGGCCCGCAAGCTGGGCATCCCGGTCATCGCGGTGCTCGACACCAACTGCGACCCCGACGAGGTCGACTTCCCGATCCCGGGCAACGACGACGCGATCCGCTCCGCCGAGCTGCTGACCAAGGTCGTCGCCGCCGCGGTGGCGGACGGTCTCATCGCGCGCTCCGGCCGCCGTCGCGGTGGCGAGGAGAAGCCGGAGGCGGGCGTCGCCTCCGACGAGCCGCTGGCCGAGTGGGAGCGCGAGCTGCTCGAGGAGCCGAAGAAGGCCGACGAGCAGGAGCAGCCGGCGGCCGCTGCCGCCGAGTGACCGTCCCGTCGCTGCTCCGCCGTCCGTTTCGCGCCGACGGCGGACAGGGACGGCCCGGCGGGCACATCCGGCCCGGAACCGGGTAACCGGCACCTCCGACCATCCACACGCCGTCTCAACACCGAAGAGAGAGCCATGTCCCAATTCACCGCCGCGGACGTCAAGAAGCTCCGCGACCTCACCGGCGCCGGCATGATGGACAGCAAGAAGGCGCTGACCGAGGCCGAGGGCGACTTCGACAAGGCCGTCGAGATCCTGCGCGTCAAGGGCGCCAAGGACGTCGGCAAGCGGGCTGGCCGGACGGCCGCCAACGGGCTGATCGCGCACTCCGGCCAGGCGCTGCTCGAGCTCAACTGCGAGACCGACTTCGTGGCGAAGACCGAGTCGTTCATCGCGCTGGCCCAGCAGCTCGTCGAGCACGGCGCGCGCCTCGGCGTCAACAACGCCGAGGAGCTGCTCGCCAGCGAGCTGGACGGCAAGAGCGTGGCCGACCTCATCCAGGAGCAGTCCGCCAAGATCGGCGAGAAGCTGGTCCTCAACCGGTTCGCCAAGCTCGACGGCACCACCGCCGTCTACCTGCACCGCAAGGCGCAGGACCTGCCCCCGGCGGTCGGCGTGCTCGTGCAGTACGCCGGCAAGACCGACGAGGCGGGCGACGCCGACGCGCGCGGCGTGGCCATGCAGATCGCCGCGATGCGGCCGCAGTACCTCACCCGCGACGAGGTGCCGGCCGACGTCGTCGAGTCCGAGCGGCGCATCGCCGAGCAGACCGCCCGCGAGGAGAACAAGCCCGAGGCGGCCCTGCCGAAGATCGTCGAGGGCCGGGTGAACGCCTTCTTCAAGGACTTCGTCCTCCTGGAGCAGTCGTCGGTCACCGACAACAAGAAGTCGGTGAAGCAGGTGCTGGCCGAGGCCGGCATCGAGGTCACCCGCTTCGTGCGGTTCGAGGTCGGCCAGGCCTGAGCCGCCACCGGGCGCCCCGGCGCCCGCGGCAGGAACGTCGACGAGGAGGTCGCCGGTGTACGTGATACGCACCGCGGCCTCCTCGTCCCATAGGGTCGGCAGCGGCAGGTTGGCGGTACGCGGCGCGCGGGGCGTCGGCGTGGGAAAGGGCGGGGCGGATGACGCAGGTTGTGAGTGACCGGACGCTGGCGATGGACGACCCCACCGCCCCTCCGCCCGGCCGGGCTCGCCGGGTGGTGCTGAAGCTCTCCGGCGAGGTCTTCGGCGGCGGCGCGATCGGTGTCGACCCGGACGTCGTCCAGGCCATCGCCCGGCAGATCGCCACCGTGGTCCGCCGCGGCGTCCAGGTGTCGGTCGTGGTCGGCGGCGGCAACTTCTTCCGGGGCGCCGAGCTGCAGAAGCGTGGCATGGACCGGGCCCGCGCCGACTACATGGGCATGCTGGGCACCGTCATGAACTGCCTCGCTCTCCAGGACTTCCTGGAGAAGGAGGGGATCGAGACGCGGGTGCAGAGCGCCATCACGATGGCCCAGGTCGCCGAGCCGTACATCCCGCTGCGCGCCATCCGGCACCTGGAGAAGGGCCGGGTCGTCATCTTCGGCGCCGGCGCCGGCATGCCGTACTTCTCCACGGACACGGTCGCCGCCCAGCGCGCGCTGGAGATCCACGCCGACGTGGTGCTGATGAGCAAGAACGGTGTCGACGGCGTCTACAGCGCCGACCCCCGCATCGACCCCACCGCCAGCAAGTTCGACTCGATCACCTTCTCGGAGGTGCTGCGCCGCAACCTGCGGGTCGCGGACGCGGCGGCGTTCAGCCTCTGCATGGAGAACGGCCTGCCGATGCTGGTATTCGGCGCGCAGGGGGAGGACACCATCGTCCGCGCCGTGGGTGGCGAGAAGATCGGCACCCTGATCACCGCCTGAGCGGTCGCCCCGGCGGCAGCGGTCCTCGGACACACAGCAGAGCCCACGACGAGCACAGAAGGAGGCGAGGAGACCGGTGATCGACGACACCCTCCTCGAGGCCGAGGAGAAGATGGAGCGTGCCATCGAGCACGCCAAGGAGGAGTTCGGCGCGATCCGGACCGGCCGTGCCAACCCGGCCATGTTCTCCAAGGTCATCATCGACTACTACGGCACGCCCACCCCGCTGACCCAGATGGCGTCCGTGGCGATCCCCGAGCCGCGGATGGCCATCATCAAGCCGTACGACAACTCGCAGATCAACGCCATGGAGAAGGCGATCCGCGACTCGGACCTCGGCGTGAACCCGAACAACGAGGGCAACCAGATCCGCATCGTGCTCCCCCAGATGACCGAGGAGCGCCGCCGCGACATGATCAAGGTGGCTCGGCACAAGGGTGAGGAGGCCAAGGTGGCGATCCGCAACATCCGCCGCCGGGGCAAGGAGGAGCTGGACCGCATCGTCAAGGACGGCGAGGCCGGCGAGGACGAGGTCCGCCGCGCCGAGAAGGAGCTGGACGACCTCACCCAGCGTTTCGTGGGAACCGTCGACGAGCTGGTGAAGCACAAGGAGACCGAGCTGCTCGAGGTCTGAGCGCCGGCCACCGGCCGCCAACGTGACGCGAGGCCCGTCCCCGACCGGGGCGGGCCTCGCGCCGTACGTACGGCCACGGATCCGGGGTGGTGACGGGTCCCGGCGGCCGCCTCGTCCGCCGTGCGCGGGCGGCGGGTGCAGTAGGCTCGGCAGGATTCCCGGGCACCGGGCGGTGAACGTCGGGGATCGACCGGCCGTCGGTCCGGTCAGTCGGCAGGAACAGTCGCGCGTACAGGGGTTGCTTGTGGTTCTGCGTCATGTGGTGGTACTCGTGCCGCGTCACGGTGCGTGATGTCCCACCTCGACCCCTACGGCGGCGCGGAGCCGCGGGGCTGGGACCGGCCGGAGCGGCCGGCGGCCCTGCCGTGGCCGGAGACCGAGATCGAGCCGGGGCCGTGGACGCGACAACCGGGCACCGGCCCCGACCTGTACGCCGAGCCGCGCACCCGGCCCCGCCCGCACGCCGACCCGTACGCCGACCGCGGTGGACCGCACCCACCGGACCCGTACGACGAGGGCGGCCGCTACCCGACGGGCCCCTATCCGGACCGGGGCGCGCCGCGCCGCCGGGACGAGCGGGAGGCGTACCGGGAGCACCGCGCCGACCCGTACCGCGACCCGGGTCCCTACCGCGACGACCCGTACGGCGGGGAGCGGCCCGACCCGTACCGCGAGCGCTACGGCGACGGTGACGGCCCGGGCCACCACGGAGGCGACCGTCGCGGCCCCGAGCCGTACCCGGAGCGGTACGACGACCGTCACCCTGACGAGCCCGGCGCGTACGGCGCCCCACCCGGCCGCGGCTCCTACGACGACGCCGGGTACCCGACGGCGCAGCTGGAGGCCGTCCGGGTCGGGGCCGCCCCCGACGCCGCCGCGGAGCCGGAGCCGGAGCGCCCCCCGGGGCGGCGGCCGCGCGGCAAGCGGCGGGCCAGCGCCGACCGGCCACCCACGCAGCCGAGCCGCGCCGGTCGCAACCTGCCGGCCGCCATCGGCGTCGGGCTGGCCCTCGGCGCCCTCATCCTGCTCACGCTCTTCGTCTACACGCCGGCGTTCCTCGCGGTGGTCGTCGCCGCGGTCGGCATCGGTGTCTGGGAGCTGGGCCGGGCGGTCCGGCGCAGCGGCGCCCATCCGCCGCTGGTGCCGCTGGTCGCCGGCGGCGCCCTCACCGTGGGCCTGGCCTGGTTCGCGGGCCCGGACGCGCTCAGCCTCGGCCTGCTGGTCACCGTGCTCGGCACGATGATCTGGCGGCTGGGCGACGGGCCGGGCGGCTACCAGCGGGACCTGACGGCCGCCACGCTCATCGCGGTGTACGTGCCGTTCCTGGGCGGCTTCGCCGCGCTGCTGGCGGCGGCGCCGGGCGACGGTCCGTGGCGGATCCTGGCCACCCTCGTCGCGGTGGTGCTCTCCGACACCGGCGGGTACGCGGCCGGGGTCGCGTTCGGCAGGCATCCGATGGCCCCGTCGGTGAGCCCGAAGAAGTCCTGGGAGGGCTTCGGCGGCTCGCTCGCCGCGGCGGCGCTCGGCAGTGCCCTGATGATCTGGCAGGTGTTCGACGTGGCCCCGTGGTGGGGCGCGTTGTTCGGGCTCGCCGTGTCCTGCGCCGCGGTCCTCGGCGACCTCGCCGAGTCGATGATCAAGCGTGACCTCGGGGTGAAGGACATGAGCAACCTGTTGCCCGGGCACGGCGGTCTCATGGACCGGCTCGACTCGATCCTGTTCGCGGTGCCGACCGCGTACCTGCTGCTGGCGGTCATCGTGCCGGTGACCGGGTGAGAGGCGTCGGCGGCGCCGCCACCCCGTCCGGAGGGCCGGGGTCGGTTCGGCACCTCCGGACAGGTGCGTTGACCGTTCGGCGTGACAGACTGGACGCGCCATGACGAGCCTGCCCCTGATCCCCGCCAACTCCGGTGCTCCCGCCGCGCGCCGGGCCGCCATGCCTCCGCAGCACCTCGCCGACCTCGACCTGGCCGGCCGCCAGGCGTTGGTCGCCGAGCTCGGCGAGCCGGCGTTCCGCGCGAAGCAGATCTCCACCCACTACTTCGGCCGGCTGGTCCGCGACCCGCAGCTCATGACCGACCTGCCGGCCGCCACCCGTGCCCGGCTCGCCGACCGGCTGCTGCCGTCGCTGCTCACCCCGGTCCGGGAGCTGGCCTGCGACGACGGCGCGACCCGCAAGGCGCTCTGGCGGCTGCACGACGGCTCGCTGGTGGAGAGCGTGCTCATGGGCTACCCGGACCGGGTCACCGTCTGCATCTCCAGCCAGGCGGGCTGCGGCATGGCCTGCCCGTTCTGCGCGACAGGTCAGGCCGGCCTGACCCGTAACCTCTCCACCGCCGAGATCGTCGACCAGGCGGTCTACCTGGCGGGGGTGGCCGCGTCCGGCGCGGTCGCCGGGTCACCGTCCCGCCTGTCCCACGTGGTCTTCATGGGCATGGGCGAGCCGCTGGCCAACTATGCCCGGGTCGTCGCGGCTATCCGTCGGCTGGTCGCGCCGGCTCCGGAGGGGCTCGGCCTGTCCCAGCGGCACATCACCGTTTCCACGGTCGGCCTGGTTCCGGCCATCCGCCGACTGGCCAGCGAAGACCTCTCAGTGACCCTTGCGTTGTCGTTGCACGCCCCCGATGATGATCTGCGCGACGAACTGGTGCCGGTGAACCAGCGCTGGAAGGTAGCCGAGGTGCTGGACGCAGCGTGGGATTACGCGGCCCGGACGGGGCGCCGTGTGTCGATCGAGTACGCAATGATCAAGAACGTGAACGACCAGCCGTGGCGAGCGGATCTGCTCGGTCGGCTGCTGGCCGGCAAGTTGGCCCACGTGAACCTCATCCCGCTCAACCCGACGCCGGGCAGCCGCTGGGACGCGAGCCCGAAGCCGGTGGAGCGGGAGTTCGTCCGGCGCTTGCGCGAGGCCGGTGTGTCCACCACGGTGAGGGACACCCGGGGGCGCGAGATCGACGGCGCGTGTGGGCAGCTCGCCGCCGCCGAGGACAGGGACATCGACCGCGCCACAGCGGCATCGGCGTGACCGGGCGTGGCGAACGAGACCAGGAGACATAGTGGCGAGTCAGGGTCAGCGTTTCCGGCGTAAGGCGCTTCGCCGGGGATACAAGGTCGACGAGGTGGACGCCTTCCTCGACCGGGTGGAGGCGACGCTCGCCGGCCAGCCGGTCGGCGCGCCCGTGGCCTCCCAGGAGGTCCATGACGTCGTCTTCCGGGTCCGGTTCAACGGCTACGACGAGTGGCAGGTCGACCTGCACCTCGACCGGGTCGAGCGCCAGCTGGCCGAGTTGGAGGAGCGCGGCGGCCGGGGCGGCGATCCCCGGATGGGTGACCGGATGGGCCCGCCGGACCGGATGGGTCCGCCGATGCGCGACGAGCGCGGCCTGTCGCCGGTCCCACAGCCGCTGCCGCCTCGACCCATGCCCGCGCAGGCCGGCCCGCCGGCCGACCGCTACGGCCGCTACGACGAGCCCACCGGCGCCTTCGCGGGCGGCTACGACGGGCCGCCGCGGGGCGGCTACGACGCACCCCGCGCCCCGGGCGGTCCCGGTCCCGGCATGCCGATGGGCCCCGGCGCCCCGATGGGTGGGCCCGCCGGCCCGCCGCGCGGGCTGCCACCGGGCCCCGGCGGCTACGGCCCCGACGAGCAGCGCTTCGACGGCTTCGAGGCGGGCCGGCACGGTCGCACCGACATGACGGCCGAGATCCGGATGCCCGACCGGGACCCGCGGGACATGCGCCGCGGTCCCGCCGGCCCGCCGCCCCTGCCGCCGCCGCCGTTCGGCGGCGCGCCCATGGACCCGGGCTACGGCCCCGGGCCCGCCGACCAGGGCTACGGCGGCGCCCCGGTGGACCAGGGCTACGGCGCAGGACCGGTGGACCAGGGCTACGGCGGCGCGCCGGTCGACCAGGGCTACGGCGGCGCGCCGATGGCGGGCCCGCCCGCGGTGCCCGGGCCGCCGGTGGGTGGCCCGCCGATGGGCGGTCCCCCGATGGCCGGCCCGCCCGGCAGCGACCTCTACCGTGTCGACCAGATCCGCCGCAGGTTCCAGGTGCGCCGCTTCGGCAGCGGCTACGACCCGGACCAGGTCGACCGGTTCTTCGAGACCCTGCTCGGCGGGATGGCCGGGCGCAACCCCATGCCCGTCAACCCGAAGGACCTGGACACCCTGCGGTTCGGTCTGGTGCCGGGCGGCTACTTCGAGGCCGAGGTCGACGCCGCGCTCAAGGACGTGCAGGACATCCTCTTCGGCCGCTGAGGTCGCGCCGCGTACGACGAGGGCCCGCCCTTCCCGATCGGAAGGGCGGGCCCTCGCGCGTCTGCTGTGCGGTGCGGGCGGCGCCGGCGCGCCGCGACACCGCGCCGACCCGAGCCGGCGCCCGGCTCAGGACCGCAGGCCGTTGCGCCGCAGCACGGAGTCGCCGATGACGATGACCAGCAGCAACGCGGCCAGGCCGAGCAGCCAGATGTCCTCGACCTTGCCCTCGTGGTTGCCCCAGAACGCCATGACCGCCAACACCACCGCCGTCACCACCGCGCCGATCCGGCCCGACTTGCGGTGCCCGGGCTTGTGCTGATCGGGCGCGGTTACCGGCTCGCTTCCTGCCACTGTCGGTCCTTCCCTCGCGATCGGATCTCCGGTTAGTCTGGCACGCCCCGTGCCGGGCCCGGCGCAGGGTCCGACCGGATGGGAGACGGCACGTGCCCGGCAGCGAGGATCGCGACCTGCTCAAGCGGGCGTACGAGGCGTGGGACGCGGAGGACTGGCCGGTCGCCGGGGAGACGTTGGAACGGCTGGTCCGGCGGAATCCGGACCATCGGCGGGCGGCGGTCTGGTGGTACGACGCGGCGCTGGCGTACAAGTTCCTGCGGAACTGGGCCAAGGCGTACGAACTCGGGCGTGAGGCGGCCGCGCGGGCGAAGCGCGGCACGCAGGATCCGGCGTTCTGGAACCTCGGCATCGCCGCGACGATCATGAAGGACTGGGCCACGGCCCGCGACGCCTGGCGGGGCTTCGGCATCGCCCTGCCGAACGGCGAGGGAGAGATCGTCGAGGACCTGGGCGTCACCCCTGTCCGGTTGAACCCGGGAGGGCGCGCGGAGGTCGTCTGGGCTCGCCGGCTCTGCCCGGCCCGGGCGCGGGTGCTCAACGTGCCGACGCCGGAGTCGGGACGCCGGTTCGGGGAGATCGTGGTGCACGACGGCGCGCCGAACGGGGAGCGGGTGGTCGACGGGCACTCGTACTCGGTCTTCGACGAGCTGCTGCTGTGGCAGGCGTCCGAGCTGCCCACCAGCACCGTCGCGATCGAGGCGGAGACCGTCGAGGACGTCGGCGCGCTGGTGGCCGTCTTCGAGGAGCGGGAGTACGGCGCCGAACCGTGGAGCAGCCACCAGATGATCTGCGCCTGTTGCAGCGAGGGCGAGGTCAGCCAGGACCCGCGGCACGCGGTCGCCGGTGAGCAGCGCGTGAGCCTGGCCGCACCCCCGGAGGAGGTGCCGGTGCTGCTGGAGCGGTGGCGGGCCGAGGCGCCGGCACGTCGCCGCTGGGCGGCGCCCGCGGCGCACTGACGGGACGGGCGCGGGGGCGTGCCGCCGCCGCGACGGCGGCGGACGACCGGGCGCCCCGGGCCGGAATACCGGTCGACCAGGGCCGAACGGCACTACCGGCGTCGCGGACCGGGGTCCGGAGTCGCTCCGGTAGCGTTTGTCGTACACCTTGATTGTCTGTTTGAGGGGGAAACTGCGGTGCGAGTGACCGGTACCGGGCACGCCAGCATGCGGATCGACACGGCCGCGGGCAGCATCCTGTGCGACCCGTGGGTCAATCCGGCCTATTTCGCATCCTGGTTCCCGTTTCCCGACAACTCCCAGCTCGACTGGGAGTCCCTCGGCCAGGTCGACTACCTCTACGTCTCCCACCTGCACCGGGACCACTTCGACGCCGAGCACCTGAGGCGGTACGTGTCGAAGGACGCGACGGTGCTGCTGCCCGAGTTCCCGACCTCGGAGATGGAGGACGAGTTCCGGGAGCTGGGCTTCACGAAGTTCCTCAAGGCGCCCAACGAGCAGGTGGTCGAGCTGGACGGCGGCCTGAAGATCATGATCCAGGCGCTGACCAGCCCGACGGACGGCCCGATCGGTGACTCGTCGCTCTGGGTGGAGCACGACGGAGTCCGGCTGCTCAACCAGAACGACGCCCGCCCCACCGACCTGAGCGCCTTCGCGAAGCTCGGGCACGTGCACGCCCACCTGCTCCAGTTCTCCGGCGCGATCTGGTATCCGATGGTCTACGAGCTGCCGCAGGCGGCGAAGACCGCGTTCGGCAAGCAGAAGCGGGACCGGCAGTTCGACCGCACCTGGCGCTACATCGACGACCTGAAGGCGTCGCACGTCTTCCCGATCGCCGGCCCGCCGTGTTTCCTCGACGACGAGCTGTGGCAGTTCAACGACATCTTCGGCGACGAGGGCAACATCTTCCCCGACCAGTCGGTGTTCCTCGCCGAGTACGCGAAGGTGGGCGGCACGAACGGCATCGTGTTGCTGCCGGGTAGCGTCGCCGAGGTCACCACGGAGGGCGCGACCACCACCCACCCGGTGCCGGTCGAGGAGTTCTTCGCGAACAAGGTCGTCCACCTGGAGGAGATGCGGGAGCGCAAGCGCCCGATCATCGAGGCGGAGAAGGCGTCCTGGCGGCACCCCGAGGTGGACGTACTCGGCGAGATGAAGCGCCGCATCGAGCCGCTGCTCGACGAGTCGATCTACCTGGCGAAGGGGGTCGGCGGGCCGGTCCGCTTCGATCTCGTGGGCTACGACGGTGAGAGCGTCGAGTCGATCGTGGTGGACTTTCCGGGCAAGGAGGTGCGGCCGTACGCGGATGAGAAGGTCCGTTACCGGTTCCGCACCGAGCGGGCGCTGATCGAGCAGCTCCTGCACAGCGGCGAGGTGGACTGGGTCAACTCGCTCTTCCTCTCCTGCCGCTTCTCGGCGGCCCGGATCGGCCAGTACAACGAGTTCGTCTACGCCTTCTTCAAGTGCCTCTCCGAGGAGCGGCTCCAGTACGCCGAGGGCTGGTACGACGAGCACGAGCGGGCGGTCGACGCGGAGGACATCACGATCGGCGACTGGGTCGTGCAGCGGCGCTGCCCGCACCTGAAGGCGGATCTGAGCCGGTTCGGCATCGTCGACGGCGACCAGCTCACCTGCCAGCTGCACGGGTGGCGGTTCGACCTGGCGAGCGGCCGCTGCCTGACGAGCGTGGGCCACAAGATCCGTGCCCACCGCGCCGACGAGGTGCCCACGCCGGCCCCGACGCCCGAGACCGCGAGCTGATTCCGCCCCGTCCCGCCCCGCGCGGCCCCCGTCGGGGCCGATCATGGAGTTGTGGTGGGTCACGAAAGCGACCTCTCACCCCGTAGCGGGCACCACAACTCCATGGTCGGCGGGAGCGGGGCGTGACGGAGAGCGACGACGAGTCGCGGTACCGGTACGGGCGGGATCGCGAGATGGCCCGGGACGCGTCCCGGGTGGAGGCGTTCAGCGACGCCGTCATCGCCATCGTGCTCACCCTGATGGCTGTCGACCTGCTCCAGATCGGCCCGGTGCGCACCGACCAGATGGGCCTGGTGGACGCACTCCTGCACGAGTGGCCGGCCTACCTCGCGTACGTCATCACGTTCGCGATCGTCGGCCAGGTCTGGCTCACCCACCACAACATGTGGCGGTACGTGGTCCGCGTGGACCAAATGCTGCTCGTGTTCAACCTGGCGCTGCTGCTGTTCGTGGCGGCCATCCCCTTCGCCGCGGACCTGCTCGCGGACCACCTGCGCGGCAGCGTCCTCGACCAGCGGCTGACCGCGGGGCTCTACGTCGGGGCGGTGCTCGGCGAGGCGCTCTTCTTCAACCTGAGCTGGTGGTGGGCGCGCCGCCGCGCGCTGCTGCACCCGGACCTCGATCCCCGGCTGGCCCGCGCCGTGGCCCGCCGGTTCCTGCTCGGGCCGCTGCTCTACGTGGTCGCGTTCGCCTTCGTCTTCGTCGACCCGATCCTCAGCCTCGGCCTCTACCTGCTGCTCGTCGGCCTCTACCTCGTCCGCGGCCCGGGCGACCTCCCCTCGTACGCCCGCTAGCGACCCAGGTCGGCCAGGATGCGGCGGGCCGCGTTGTGACCGGCCGCACCGATGACGCTGCCGGCCGGGTGGCAGCCGGCGCTGCCCGCGTACACGCCGTCGACGCCAGTGGCGTAGGGCATCCGGTCGGTGAACGAGACGGTGTTGTCCACGTGGTGGATGTGGCCGCCCGTGATGCCGAAGTGCGCCTCGATGCCCGGCGGGGGCAGCGGCACGGCGTCCGCCACGAGGTCGCCGGCGCCCGGTGCGTACCGCTCGCAGATCGCGAGGAGACGCTCCACGTAGCCGGGCAGCGCGGCGTCCCAGGTGGTGCCGGCCAGCTCGTAGGGGACCGACTGCACGAACAGCGCCGACGAGTGGTGCCCCGCGCCGTCGGAGAGCGACGGGTCGACGGTCGTGTGCAGGTACCACTCGATCGTCGGCTCCTCCGGCAGGCGACCCACCTGCACGTCCGCCCACATGGCACGCAGCGCCGCCATCGGCGACTCGCCGCCCCCGCCGACCAGCGAGGCCGACCCGGGCAGCAGGTGGATGGTCGAGCCGAACGGGCTCGGCGCGTCCGCCGGCAGGCACGAGAAGCGCGGCAGCCCGGTGAGCGCTAGGTTGAGCTTCAGGGTGGTGCCCGGGCGGCGGACCGCCGCCATCCGCTCCCCGAGCGGCGCCGGGAGCGCGCCGTCGGGCAGCAGGCCCATGAGCCGGTACGGGTCACAGGCGCCGAGCACGACCCGGGCGGCCACCTCCCGGCCGTCGGCGAGCACCACGCCGCTCGCCGCACCACCGTCGAGGGTGATGGCCTGGACCTCCGCGCCGGTCAGGACGCGCGCTCCGGCGGCCCGGGCGGCCTCGGTGAACGTACGGGAGACCGTGCCCATGCCACCTTCGGCGATCATCCACGTCCCGCCGGAGCCGGGGAGCCGGCACATGTTGTGCACCAGGAAGTTGTGGCCGGTGCCGGGGTCGTCCGGGCCGGCGTTCAACCCGGACAGGCCGTCGGTGACGGCGTACATGCTGACCAGCAGTTCGGACCGGAAGTCGAAGCGGGCCAAATAGTCGGCGACCGACCCGCGCACCAGGTCGACGAAGACCTGCCGCAGCGCCGGCCGGACGTACCGCTCGGCGGTCTCCTCGACCGGCAGCGGCTCGGCGAGCCAGGCCGGCGCCAGGTCCTCCCGCAGCGCGGCCAGTTCGGCCTGGAGCGCGTCGTCGGCGGCCGCGTCGGCCGGGGAGAAGAACGCGCCGAGCTGCGCCCGGGACGCCGCGCTGTCGCTGCCGAAGAGCAGGTACGGCGAGCCGAGACCGCCGGGGGTGGGCAGGAAGTAGTGCGGGTCGCGGCGCAGCACCGGAATCCGTACGTCGAGCGCGGCGAGCAGTTCCGGCGGCATGAGCCCGAGCAGGTACGAGCCCGTGGAGTGGCGCAGGCCGGGAACCCTGGGGAACGGGTTCTCGGTGCGGGTGGCGCCGCCGATCACGTCGGCGGCCTCCAGCACCAGCACGTCGAGCCCGGCGCGGGCCAGCAGGACGGCGGAGACCAGGCCGTTGTGCCCGGCACCCACGACGACCACGTCGGTGCGGGCCGGAAGTTCACTGCTCATGCCGCCGCAGCCTAGCCCGCCCAGCCCTCTCCCCGCGCCCCACACCGTCCCGGTGATCATGAAGTTATCGCCCGTTGGGAGCGCTTCCCGCGGCAACAACTTCATGATCATGCAGAGGGGGAAACTAGGATCGGCGGCCATGACCGTCCTGAGCACCGAGCGCCTCGTCCTGCGCGACTGGACCGACACCCCGACGGACCTGGCCCGCCTCTACGACATCTACTCCCGCACCGAGATCACGCGCTGGCTGGCCGCGTCCGGGCTGCCGCTCACCGACCCGGCGCAGGCCGCCGACCGGCTGCGGATCTGGCGGGACCGGCACGCCGACCACGGCGACCGGTACGGCACCTGGGCGATGGAGGTGCGCGACACCGGGCTGGTGGCCGGCACGCTGATCCTCAAGCCGCTGCCCGGGGCGGACGGCGAGACGCCCACCGACGACATCGAGATCGGCTGGCACCTGCACCCGGACTCCTGGGGGCACGGCCATGCCACGGAGGCCGCCCGGGCGGTGCTCGCGCGGGAGTTCGCAACCGGCACCCCGCGGGTCTACGCGGTGGTCTCGCCGGGCAACGAGCCGTCAATGGCCGTGTGCCGCCGCCTCGGCATGACCCACGTGGGACGGCGCACCGAGTGGTACGGCGGCGAGGAGCTGGAGACGTTCGTCCTGGTCGCGCCGGCCTGAGGCGCTCCCCGGGCGCTGGCCACGGCGTCCCCGGGGCGCTGGCCACGCCGCGGGAGGCGGGGCGGCGGACGGTCGGTCGAGGGACCTATCGTGTCCGACCGTGATGATCGATTTCGAGACGCAGCCGGACCGGCCCCTGCTGACCGCCGCGTTGCGCCGTGCGCTCCGCCGGAGCCTGCGCCTGTTCACGATCTGTGGCCTCATTCTGCTGCTTCCGATGGCGATGGCCATCGCGCTCGGCGATCGGGTCATGGCGGTGGTCTGGTTGGCGGCGGCGGTTTTCTTCCTGATCCTGTCGCCACCGGTGGTGCGTAGCGCGGTCGAGGCGAACTGGAAGACGTACGGGCAGCGGATCGCCTGGCGGATCTCCGACGAGGGTGTGGGGATGGCCTCGCCGCTGATGGACAGCCTCATCCGCTGGGCGGCGCTGGAGTCGGTCGAGCCGATTCCCGGCCAGCTCCTGCTCAAGATCAATCGTCAGCACGTCATCCCGCTCCCGATCGGCGGTCTGACCCCGTCCGACCGTGACACGCTGCTCGCCTTCCTCCGGGGTCGCGGTCTGCTCCCCGGTGACGACCAGAGCACGCGCGCCGCGATCGCCGGCTGACCCGGACGCCGGGGCCGGGTCGGGTCGGGTCGGGTCGGGTCGGACAGCGTGTGCGACCCGGCTCGGGCGGGGCGGCGCGACTAGGCTGGTCTGGCGAAGGATGTCCCGCTGAGGGGGTGAGTCCGGATGGCCCAGGCCGCTTTCGCGCCCGAGCCGGCGCCGCAGCCCGCCGAGCCGTCGTTCGACGTGCTGGGCTGGCACGACGAGCCGTGGACCGCTCAGCTCGCCCTCGACCTGTTGCCGGAGACGAACGGGCCCAAGGTCGAGGTCCTGAGCGGGAGCGTCATCGTGACACCACACGCCGGAATCGATCACCAATCGGTGGAACGCGAGTTGCCCTATCTGGTGCACCGGGCAGCGCGGCGGGCGGGGTACTGGGCGTATCCCGAGATCAACGTCGTCTCGGGTAAGGATCTGTTCATCCCCGACCTGGTCGTGCTTCGCCAGTCTGGCGGCGGGCGGAGCGCGGTGCCGATCGCGGAGGTCGTGCTGGTAGGGGAGATCGTGTCGCCGGGCAACCGGCGCAAGGACGTGATCGACCGCCCGCGCGAGTACGCGGCCGCCGGCGTGCCCTTCTTCCTCCGCGTCGACCTGCGCGACAGGGTGCCCTCCCTCGCGCTCTTCGAGCTGACCGAGGGGGAGTACCGGCCGCTGGCCGCCGCCGCGGCCGGCAGCACGTTCCGGATGCGTACTCCCTTCGAGTTCTCCGTCGACCCGGCCGACCTGCTCGACGAGGAGGCCCCGGAGCAGCGGGTCGACGGCGAAGATTGAGGCTCCCAGCGGACGCACAGCCCGTCTGGGGAAGAATGGCCGGGTGACTTCCCCGCGAGATCTCGTCCTGCTGGGTTCCACCGGCTCGATCGGCACACAGGCGATCGACATCGTCCGCCGCAACCCCGACCGGTTCCGGGTGGTGGCGCTCGGCGCCGGCGGTGGCAACGTCGAGCTGCTCGCGGCCCAGGCCCTCGAACTGGGGGTGGACGTGGTCGGCGTGGCCAAGGCGTCCGCCGCCCAGGACCTCCAGCTCGCCTTCTACGCGGAGGCGAGCCGGCGCGGCTGGGCCAGCGGCGACTTCAAGCTCCCCAAGATCGTGGCGGGGCCGGACGCGATGACCGAGCTGGCCCAGTGGCCCTGTGACGTCGTTCTCAACGGGGTGGTCGGCTCGCTCGGGCTCGCGCCGACCCTCGCGGCGCTGCGCGCCGGTCGTACGCTCGCGCTCGCCAACAAGGAGTCGCTCGTGGCCGGCGGCCCTCTCGTGAAGGCCGCGGTGACGCGGGCCGGGCAGATCGTGCCGGTCGACTCGGAGCACTCGGCCCTCGCCCAGTGCCTGCGCGGCGGCACCCGCGGCGAGGTGCGCCGGTTGATCGTCACCGCCAGCGGCGGGCCGTTCCGGGGCCGGCGGCGCGACGAGTTGACCGAGGTCACACCCGAGCAGGCGCTCGCCCACCCGACCTGGAACATGGGACCGGTCGTCACGATCAACTCCGCCACCATGGTCAACAAGGCGCTCGAGGTGATCGAGGCGCACGAGCTGTTCGACGTCCCGTACGCCGACATCACCGTCATGGTCCATCCCCAGTCGGTGATCCACTCGATGGTGGAGTTCGTGGACGGCTCCACGCTCGCCCAGGCCAGCCCGCCGGACATGCGGCTGCCGATCGCCCTCGGCATCGGCTGGCCGGACCGGGTGCCGGCCGCCGCCGCCGCGGTCGACTGGACGAGCAGCCACACCTGGGAGTTCGCGCCGCTGGACGACGCGGCCTTCCCGGCCGTCGCGCTGGCCAAGGCGGCCGGCGAGGCCGGGCGCTGCCGTCCGGCGGTCTACAACGCGGCGAACGAGGAGTGCGTGGCCGCGTTCGTGGCCGGCCGGTTGCCGTTCCTCGGCATCGTGGACACCGTCGCGAGGGTCCTGGAGGACGCTCCCGACTTCGGCGAACCAGGTACCGTCGAGGACGTGCTCGCGGCCGAGTCGTGGGCGCGGGGACACGCGCAGGAGATCATCGCGGCGGCGGTGGAAGGAGCTTGATGGCATACCTGCTGGGGGTGGCGCTCTTCGCGCTGGCCATCCTCGTCTCGGTGAGCCTGCACGAGGCGGGGCACATGCTCACCGCCAAGGCGTTCGGGATGAAGGTCACCCGCTACTTCGTCGGCTTCGGGCCCACCCTCTGGTCGTTCCGCCGCGGCGAGACCGAGTACGGCATCAAGGGCATTCCGCTCGGCGGCTTCTGCAAGATCGTCGGGATGACACCGCAGGACGACGACGTCGACCCGGCCGACGAGCCGCGGGCCATGTGGCGCTACCCGGTCTGGAAGCGGACGATCGTGATGTCCGCGGGCTCGATCACCCACTTCGCCCTCGCCCTGGTCACCCTCTGGATCCTCGCCGTCTCCGCCGGCCTGCCCAACCCGAACTTCCCGAGCACCGACGCCGAGGTGCGCCAGGAGCCGGCGGTCGTGGCGCTGAGCGACTGCGTGGTGCCGGACAACACCAACCGCGCGTGCCAGCCGGGCGACCCGGCCAGCCCGGCCGCGCAGGCCAACCTGCGCAACGGCGACCGGATCACGTCGCTCAACGGCCAGCCGATCAACAACTACGGCGAGCTGCTCACCGGGCTGCGCAACCTCCCGCCGGGCAGCACCGCGACCATCGGCTACGTCCGCGACGGGCAGCCGGCGCAGACGCGTACGGTGCTCGCGAAGACCGAACGGCCGCCGCTGGACGATCCGGAGGGCGCCGTCACCCCGGTGGCCGCGCTCGGCGTCGGGCTCATCCCGAGCACCCCCACCCGTGTGACGTACGGGCCGATCGGGGCGTTCGGCGGGACCGCCGACTTCACGGGCGAGATGGCGGTGGGCACCTACCACGCGCTGCTGCGGATCCCGTCGAAGGTGCCCGCGCTCTGGACGGCCCTCACGGGCGGCGAGCGGGACGTGGACACCCCGATCAGCGTGGTCGGCGCCAGCCGGCTCGGCGGCGAGTTCGTGGCCAACGACGCCTGGTACGGCTTCTTCCTTCTCTTCGTCTCGCTGAACTTCTTCATCGGCGTGTTCAACCTGCTGCCGCTGCTGCCGGTCGACGGTGGGCACATCGCCATCGCCTGGTTCGAACGCGCCCGGTCCTGGGTCTACGCGCGGCTGCGCCGCCCGGACCCGGGCCGTGTCGACTACTTCAAGCTCATGCCGTTCACGTACGCGGTGATCCTGATCGGTGGCGCGTTCACGCTGCTGACCATCGCCGCGGACGTCGTCAACCCGATCACGCTCTTCTCAAGGTGAGTGTCTGAAGTGACCGCTGTCAGCCTGGGCATGCCGCCCGTACCGCCTCCGCCGCTCGCCCCGCGCCGGGCCAGTCGCCAGATCATGGTCGGCTCCGTCCCGGTCGGTGGCGGCGCGCCGGTGTCGGTGCAGTCGATGACCACCACCCTCACCGCCGACGTCAACGCCACCCTGCAGCAGATCGCCGAGCTCACCGCGAGCGGCTGCCAGATCGTCCGGGTGGCGGTGCCGTCCCAGGACGACGTCGAGGCGCTTCCCGCCATCGCCAAGAAGTCGAAGATCCCGGTGATCGCCGACATCCACTTCCAGCCGAAGTACGTCTTCGCGGCGATCGACGCCGGCTGCGCGGCCGTACGCGTCAACCCGGGCAACATCCGGCAGTTCGACGACAAGGTCAAGGAGATCGCGCGGGCCGCGAGCGACGCGGGGGTGCCGATCCGGATCGGCGTCAACGCCGGCTCGCTCGACAAGCGGCTGCTCAGCAAGTACGGCAAGGCCACCGCCGAGGCGCTGGTCGAGTCGGCGCTCTGGGAGTGCTCGCTGTTCGAGGAGCACGGCTTCCGCGACATCAAGATCTCGGTGAAGCACAACGACCCCGTCGTGATGATCCGGGCGTACCGGCAGCTCGCCGAGCAGTGCGACTACCCGCTGCACCTGGGTGTCACCGAGGCCGGCCCGGCCTTCCAGGGCACCATCAAGTCGGCCGTGGCGTTCGGCGCGCTGCTCGCCGAGGGGATCGGCGACACCATCCGCGTCTCGCTCTCCGCGCCGCCCGTCGAGGAGATCAAGGTCGGCACGGCGATCCTGGAGTCGCTGGGGCTTCGCGAGCGCGGTCTGGAGATCGTCTCCTGCCCGTCCTGCGGTCGTGCCCAGGTCGACGTCTACAAGCTCGCCGAGGAGGTCACGGCCGGCCTGGAGGGGCTGCCCGTGCCGCTGCGGGTCGCCGTCATGGGCTGCGTCGTCAACGGGCCGGGCGAGGCCCGGGAGGCCGACCTGGGTGTCGCCTCCGGCAACGGCAAGGGCCAGATCTTCGTGAAGGGGCAGGTCATCAAGACCGTCCCCGAGGGGCAGATCGTCGAGACGCTGATCGAGGAGGCGCTGCGGCTGGCCGAGGAGATGGGCGCCGAGCTCCCCGAGGAGCTGCGCGGCCTCGTCACCGGGCCCACCGTCACGGTCCACTGAGCGGCCCGACCGACAACGGAAAGGGTGGCCATCCCCGCGGGGATGACCACCCTTTCCGCGTACGGCAGCGCATCACTCGGTCTCGGCGAGGATCGCGTACAGCTTGCGCCGGGTCTCGTCGAGCACCTGGGCGGCGCGTTCGCGCTGGTCGTCGGTGCCCGTCGTCATCACCTGGCGCAGCGCGTGCATGGCCTGCGCGCCGGCGTCGCGGATGTCGTGCCAACTGTTCACGGTCGTCTCGGCGAACTCCGCCCACGGCGGGGTCTGCGCCGCGGCGGCCGCCTCCTCCCGCCCCTGCTCGGTCAGGGTGAACCGCTTGCGCCCGCCGTCGGAGTCGGCGGCGGCGGTGATGACACCCTCGTCCTCGAGCAGTTGCAGGGTCGGGTAGATCGAGCCGGGGCTGGGCCGCCAGGCCCCGCCGGTGCGGGAGTCGATCTCCTGGATCATCTCGTAGCCGTGCATCGGCCGCTCGGTGAGCAGGGCCAGCACGGCGCCGCGCACGTTGGGCCGGCGGCCGCGTCCCCGGCCGCGCCCGCCGCGGCCGTGCCCGGGGCCGTGGCCGGGCGGGAACGGCGGACCGGGGGGTACGGGCGGGAAGCCGAAGCCCCGCATCCGCATCTCGTGCATGGCGTGCATACGCCTGTGGAAACCCATCGGGCTCTCCTATCGTCGGGCTATCGCTGATGCATCAACGATATATCGGAAATGCATCGCCGACAAGACGGTTGGGATCCGATGATGCAAACCGTACGTACGTCTTGCTATGCTGCCCGGCGTGCGCCTGCTTCCCGAACCGGGTCCGGCCCGGACGCTCGCCCTCTCCAGCCTGATCAACACCGTCGGCCGCGGCACCTGGCTGACCGCCAGCGCCCTGTTCCTCACCCGCTCGGTCGGGCTGACCGTGGCCCAGGTGGGCGTCGGCCTCACCGTCACGGCGCTCGTCGGCCTCGTGGCCAGCGCGCCCATGGGCTACCTCGCCGACCGGTACGGGCCGCGCGGCGTGCAGATGGCCGCGTTGCTCGCTTCCGCAGCGTGCACCGCGGCGCTCGTGGCCGTCCGGTCCTTTGCCGCGTTCCTCCTGGTCGGCATGCTGATGGCCGTCGCCGACGCGGCCAGCCGCGGTTCCCGAGGCGCGTTGATCGCCGGTGCCGTCCCGGCCGACCAGCGAGTACGCACGCGGGCGTACCTGCGTGCCGTCACCAACGTCGGGATCTCCGTGGGCGCCGTGGTCGCCGGCGTGGGCCTCGCCGCCGACACCCGGGCCGCGTACGTGGCGCTGATCCTGCTGGACGCGGTCACGTACCTGGTCGCGGCGGCGGTCCTGCTCCGGCTCCCGCCCGTACCGCCGGTCCCCGCGCCGACGCAGGGGCCGCGGCTGATCGCGCTGCGGGACCGGCCTTTCCTGGCCTTCACCGTGCTGGACGGGCTGATGTCGATGCACTTCGGGCTGCTCAACATCGCCCTGCCGCTGTGGATCGCCGGACACACCAGCGCGCCCCACTGGCTGATCTCGGCCTGCATGCTCGTCAACACCGTGATGGTGGTGCTCTTCCAGGTCCGCGCCTCCCGGGGCACGGAGGATCTGGCCGGGGCCGGGCGGGCGGCCCGCCGGGCCGGCGCCGTGATCGCGGTCGCCTGCGCGCTCTTCGCGGCGAGCGGCGGCGTACCCGCCCTGGTCGCCGTTCCGCTGCTGCTCGCCGGCGCGCTGGTGCACGTGGTGGGCGAACTCTGGCACGCCGCCGCCGGCTGGGGCATCTCGTTCGGCCTCGCCCCGGCGCACGCCCAGGGCCAGTACCAGGGCGCGTACGGGATGGGCATGCAGCTCGGGTCGATGGTGGCGCCGGTCGTCGTGACCACGCTGGCGGTCGGTTGGGGCGTACCGGGCTGGTTGCTGCTCGGTGGGCTCTTCCTGCTCCTCGGTGTGCTGGTGCCGCCGGTTGTGCGGTGGGCGGCCGGCACCCGGGCGGAGCGGGCCGCGGAGCCGGTGGCCGCCTGAGGGCCCGGCTCGTCACTCGGCCGGCGGGCCGGGGTCGGGATCTGGCAGGCTGGAAGCGTGCTGACGGTGCCGGTACGGCAACTGGGGGAATCCGAGCGACGAGCGGTCGAGCGGCTGCTCGACCTCGACCCGTACGCGGGCGCGCAGGTGGCCGAGCGGGTCGCCGCGCGGGGGCTCGCCTGGTGGCGGGCCGAGGGCCGGATCCTGGGCTACGGCACCCGGCGCAACCTCGAGTCGATCTGCTGGCTCGGCGGCAACGTCACCCCCGTCCTCGCCACCGAGCCGGCCGTCGCCGCCTTCGCCGACCTGCTCGCCGGCGAGGAGCGGCTCTGCTCGTCGATCGTGGGCCGCGCCGACGCCGTGCTCGGGCTCTGGGACCAGCTCTCCGACGTGTGGGGGCCGGCCCGCGACGTCCGCCCCAACCAGCCGCTGCTCGCCACCGAGGCGCTGCCCGCGGTGCCCGCCGACCCCGAGGTCCGCCGGGTGCGCGGCGGCGAGGTCGACCGGCTGTTTCCGGCGGCGGTGGCCATGTACACCGAGGAGGTCGGCGTCTCGCCGCTGGCCGAGGACGGCGGGCGCAGCTACCGGCGGCGGGTCAGCGAGCTGGTGCGGGCGGGTCGGGCGTACGCGCGGTTCGTCGACGGCCGGGTGGTCTTCAAGGCCGAGCTGGCGGTGGTGACCCGGCGGACCGCGCAGATCCAGGGGGTCTGGGTGGCTCCCGAGTGGCGGGGCCGCGGCATCGCCACGGCGGCCATGGCGGCCGTCGTCCGCGACGCGCTGCTGCGGGTCGCCCCGACGGTCAGTCTCTACGTGAACGACTTCAACCTGCCGGCCCGGCGGGTCTACGAGCGGTGCGGGTTCCGCCCGGTCGGCACGCTCGCCACCGTGCTGTTCTGACCCGCGCCTCCGTCAGATCGACACGACACCGCCGATTCCGGCGGTGTCCGGTCCGGAGGCACCGCCACATCGGGATGACGGTGTCGGTCGGGAGCCGTGCACGCGGCTCCGGTGGGCGGTAAATACGTTGAGCGCGCGCGGCCGGGCGACCAGGCTGGGAAGACCGCCTCCACCGCCCGAGTCCTGGAAGGACCGCCCATGCGCCTGCTCCGAGACCTCTGGGCCACCGCACCCCGCCGGATGATGGCCGTCGTCCTGCTCGTCGTGCTGGGCGCCGGCGGCCAGGCCGCCGCCTCCGCGCTCGCCGGCCCGGTGCTGGTGCAGCGGTCGAGCGGCTGGTTCGTCGCCCTGGCCGTGGCACTGGTCGTGGCGGTCGTGACCGACCTCGTGGTGGGGCTGCTCATGGCGCGCCTCACGGCCGACTGGTCGGCCGACGTGCGCCGGCGCCTCTGCCGGGTCGCTCTCGGGCAGGATCTGCCCACCCTCGAGACCACCCCGGTCGGCGAGCTGCTCGACCGCATCGACAACGACGTCTACCAGGTCGCCGCCGAGCTGCGGCAGACCGGCGTCCGGATCGTGCAGGGCGTCGCCGTCTGCCTGCTCGCGACGGCCAGCGCCCTGGTCGTCTGGTGGCCGGCGGGCGTGGGGATGCTCCTGCTGACCGGGCTGCTCGGCGTCGTCCTGCGCCGGCCCACCGGGCGGATCGCACCGGCACGCATGGCCGAGGAGGAGGCGTGGTCCGACCTCGCGGCGGTCATGGAGGAGGCGGTCCACGGCCAGGACGACGTCCGGACCAGCCTGGCCCGGCCGTACGTGCTGCGCCTCTATGCGCGGCGGGCGGCCGAGGTGATCGCCCGGGCCGGCCGGGTGTTCCGGATGTCGGCCCGGGTCACCGCCATCGCCGCGGGCGGCATCCGCGCCGGGATCGCCGCCGTCGTGCTCGCCGGCGCGTGGGCGCTCGCCACGGGCCGGGTGGACGGCGCCCGGCTGACCGCGATCTGGCTGCTGGCCATCGCGTTCGGCGCCACCGTCGAGCACATGGCCCGCTGGGTGCCGCACCTCCAGTACGCGCTCGGCGCCTGGGCCCGGGTCCAACTGCTCTCCGCCTCCCCGCAGGAGCCGGCCGGCGGGGCGGCGCCGACCGACGGCGACCTCACCGTGCGCGGCCTCACCTTCCGCTACCCGGTCGACGACGACCGCGGCCCGGCGCTGCGGGACGTCCGCCTGACGTTCGCGCGCGGCCGCTCGTACGCGCTGGTCGGCCGTACCGGCTCCGGCAAGTCGACGCTCGCCAAGGTGCTCACCCGGGCCGTCGACGTGCCCCGCGGCACCGTCTTCCTCGGTGACACCGACCTCGTCGACCTGGACGTCGAGGAACTGCGCCGGTGGATCGCCGTGGTGCCGCAGCGCACCGAGATCCTGGCCGGCACGCTCGCCGAGAACGTCGCGCTGTTCGACCCGGGCCTGCTCGGCGACGCCACCCGGGCGCTCGAGGAGCTGGGGCTCGCCGGGTGGATCGCCGAGCTGCCCGACGGCGTGCGCACCCGGCTGGGCGAGGGCGGCCACGTCCTCTCCGCCGGGCAGGAGCAGCTCGTCGCGTTCGCCCGGATCCTCGTCCGCGACCCGCGCGTGGTGATCCTCGACGAGGCCACGGCCCGGCTCGACCCGGTCACCGAGGCCCGCGTACGGCAGGCCACCGAGCGGCTGCTCGCCGACCGCATCGGCATCCTCATCGCGCACCGGCTCTCCTCGGTGCGGCGCTGCGACGAGGTGGTGGTGCTCGCCGACGGGGCGGTGGTCGAGGCCGGACCGCTGCGCGAGTCGGCGCGCTTCGCCGAGCTGCTGGCGACCAGCCACGCGACCGCGTACGCCGGGGCGGGCGGCGCGCGCGGCGGTGTGGACCTGCTGCCCGCGCCGGCCGCCGAGTGGGACCTCGGCGAGCCGGCCGAGCCGGACGCCACGGCGGAGGTGGTGGCGTCGGCGGCCGTGCCGAGGACCGACCCGCCGCCGCTGCCACCGGAGCCACCCGCCCGCACCATGCGGGAGATCCTGCGGCTGGCCGTCAACGACCCGCGTTTCGGGATGGTCTCCGTCGGCCTGTTCGTCGTCATGACGCTGCTCGGCCTGGACGGCTCGGTGCTGCCGTGGCTCTGGGCGGACGTGGTCGACGGCGGCGACCCGTGGCTGCCCGCGCTCGGCATCGCCGCCGCTCTGCTCGTGGTGCTGCCGCTGCCGTACCTCACGAACCTCTGGTTCCCGCAGTGGTGGATCCGCCAGATGCTGCGCATCGACCTGCGCCTCGTTCACGGGCAGACCGGCGCCCGCCGGGTCAGCGGGCACACGCCGGCCGAGGTGGTGGCGCAGGGCGGCGACACCGAGCGGGTGGTGCAGCTCGCCGACAACCTCGTCGACCAGTTCATCTCCATCGCGATCATCGTGGCCATGACGGCGGTGACCGGCAGCGTCGTACCGGCGCTGTTCTTCCTCGGGACGATGGTGGTCTCCGGGCTGGCGGCGACGCTGTTCGGGCCGCGGCTGGAACGCACGGCCGGCGGCACGGTGAAGGCCCGCGCCGCGTTCGCCACGGCGCTGGTCTCCGCGCTCTCCTCCGCGCGTACGGTGAAGCTCGCGGGCGCCACCCGACCGGTGCTGGACCATCTCGCGGCGCTCGACACGGTCCGCAGCGACCGGCAACGCCGGGAGATCTCCATGCAGGTGTGGGCGCGGTCCACGCCGTCGGTGGTCAGCGGGCTGCTGCCGATCGGCGCGTGGGCGCTCTACCTCAACGGAGGGCTCACGGCCGGCGCGGTCCTGGTGGCGGTCTCCACCCTCGGCGCGGCCCGCTGGTTCGCGTGGACCACGGCCTCGCTGGTGTCCCACTACCCGTCCGCCCGAGTGTGGACGCGACGGACGGTGGCCATGAGCGGCGTCGCCAGCTACTCGGCGTCGGTGCCCGGGGTGGACCTCGCGGCCGGGACCGCGCCCGCGCCCGAGCCGCCGCCGCGACACCCGCTGCGCCGGCTGGAGCTGACCGGCTTCGGGGCGCTGCACTCCGACGGGACGCTCGCCGTCCGGGACGTGGACCTGACCGTCGAGCGGGGGCAGCTCGTGCTCGTCGTGGGGCCGGTCGGCTCGGGCAAGTCGTCGCTGCTGCGCGCGCTGGCCGGGATCGTCCACCACACCGGGCGGCTGAGCTGGAACGGGGAGCCGGTCACCGAGCCGGAGCTGTTCCTACGCCCCAACCAGGTGGGCTACGTGGGACAGCTGCCCCGGGTGCTCTCCGGGACGGTGGCGGAGAACATCGCCCTGGGCCACGAGGTCGACGCGGGATCGGCGGTCTCCACGGCGCAGCTCGACCACGACCTGGCGGCCGCCGGTGGTGGGCTGGGGCTGCTCATCGGCCACAAGGGCACGCGCCTCTCCGGCGGGCAGTTGCAGCGCCTGGCGCTGGCCCGGGCGCTCGCTCCGCGTACCGAGCTGCTGGTCGCCGACGACGTGTCGTCCGCGCTGGACGTCACGACCGAGCTGGCGCTCTGGGCGGCGCTGCGGGAGCACGGGGTCACCGTGGTCGGCTCGACGTCCAAGCGGGCGGCGCTCGTGCGCGCCGACCACGTGGTGGTGCTGCTCAACGGGACGGTCGCCGCCCAGGGCCCCTGGCGCGACCTGGAGGACCGCTGGAACCACCTGGCCGGCTGACCGCGCCCCCGGCCGGCCGGCCTTCCGTTGGTTGATCAAGAGGTTTGCGTCGGATCGGGGCGCTCCACTGACGCAAACCTCTTGATCACCGGAAGGGGCGGGCGGGGTCAGGCGGCGCGGAGGTACTGGCTGGGCCAGGTGGGGGTGGCGCCGAGCTTCGCGGCCGCGCGGTGCGGCCAGTACGGGTCGCGCAGCAGCTCCCGGCCCAGCAGCACGAGGTCGGCCTCGCCGTCGGCCACGATCTGCTCGGCGTGCTCCGGCTCCACGATCAACCCGACGGCCCCGGTGGGGACGCCCGCCTCGCGGCGGATCCGCGCGGCCGCCGGCACCTGGTAGCCCGGGCCCAGCGGGATCCGCGCGGAGGGGCTGATGCCGCCCGACGAGCAGTCGACGAGGTCCACGCCGGCGCCGGCCAGCTCCGCGGCGAGCACGACGCTGTCGTCCACCGACCAGCCGCCGTCGACCCAGTCGGTCGTGGAGAGGCGGGCCAGGACCGGAACCTCCTCGCCGACGGCGGCCCGCACGGCGCGGGCGACCTCCAGCGGAAGACGCATGCGCCCGGCCCGGTCACCGCCGTACCCGTCGGTGCGGTGGTTGGTCAGCGGCGACAGGAACTCGTGCAGCAGGTAGCCGTGTGCCGCGTGGATCTCCACGGCCGCGAAGCCGGCGTCCAGCGCCCGGGTGGCGCCGGCCGCGAACGCGTCGACCACGGCCGCGATGCCCGCCGCGTCCAGCTCGGTCGGCGTGCGGTAGGTGGGCGCGAAGGGCTCGCTGCCGGGTCCGACCGGTGTCCACCCGCCCTCGGCGTCCGGCACCCCGCCGTGGCTGTCCGCCCAGGGCCGGTAGGTCGAGGCCTTGAACCCGGCGTGTGCGAGCTGCATGGCCGGCACCGCGCCGTGGGCCGCGAGGAAGGCGGTCACGGGGCGCCACGCGTCCACGTGCGCACCGGACCAGATGCCGGTGTCCTGCGGGCTGATCCGCCCCTCGGGCAGCACGGCGGTCGCCTCGGAGAGCACGAGGCCGACCCCGCCGACCGCGCGGGCGCCCAGGTGCACGAGGTGCCAGTCGGTGGGTAGGCCGTCCGGGCCCGCGGTGTACTGGCACATGGGCGCCATCGCGATCCGGTTCGGCAGGGTCACCGCGCGCAGGGCGAGCGGCGAGAAGAGCGTGCTCATGGCGTCATCCTCTCTGACGTGCGAAGGAGGGCCCGGGGTGCGGGCCCTCCTTCGACTACGTTCCCCGTCCGGTGCCCGACGGCACCCGGATCAGGCCGGCACCGGCGCCAGATCGTCCTTCCGGGCGGGCGCCGGCTCGGCGCCCGGCTCCGGGTCGACGAGGTCCCGCCGGCCGGCCGCGTCGTACGCCGCCCGGTCGAGGGTGCCCTCGCGTGCCGCGACGATCGTCGGCACCAGCGCCTGGCCGGCCACGTTGGTGGCGGTGCGCATCATGTCCAGGATCGGGTCGATGGCCAGCAGCAGGCCGGCGCCGGCCAGCGGCAGGCCCAGCGTGCTGAGGGTCAGCGTGAGCATCACGATCGCGCCGGTCAGGCCGGCGGTGGCGGCCGAGCCGACCACCGAGACGAACGCGATCAGCAGGTAGTCGGTGACACCGAGATGGACGCCGAACACCTGCGCCACGAAGATCGCGGCGAGCGCCGGGTAGATGGCGGCGCAGCCGTCCATCTTCGTGGTGGCGCCGAACGGCACGGCGAACGAGGCGTACTCGCGGGGCACGCCGAGCCGCTCGACGGCGCGCTGGGTCACCGGCATGGTGCCCACCGAGGAGCGGGAGACGAACGCCAGCTCGATGGCGGGCCAGGCGCCGGCGTAGAAGCGCAGCGGGTTGAGCCGGCCCGCGCCCACCAGCAGCAGCGGGTAGACCACCACGAGCACGATGGCGCAGCCGACGTAGACCGCGGTGGTGAACTTGGCGAGCGGGGCGAGCAGGTCCCAGCCGTACGAGGCGATGGCATTGCCGATGAGGCCGAGCGTGCCGATCGGGGCGAGCCGGATCACCCACCAGAGCGCCTTCTGGACGATCTCCAGCACGGAGCGGTTGAGCGCCACGAACGGCTCGGCCTTCTCGCCGACGAGCAGCGCGGCGGCGCCCACGACGAGCGCCAGGAAGACGATCTGGAGGACGTTCCCCTCGACGAAGGCGCCGACCGGGTTGGTCGGCACGATGCCGGTGAGGAAGTCCGTCCAGGAGCCGGTCTTCTTCGGCGCCGCGGCGCCGGTGATGTCGAGGGTGACGCCGCGGCCCGGGTTGGTGAGCAGGCCCAGGCCGATGCCGACACCCACCGCGATCAACGCGGTGATGCCGAACCAGAGCAGGGTCTTGAGCGCCAGCCGGGCGGCGTTGGCCACGCCGCGGAGGCTGACCACGCTGACCACGATGGCGGTGAAGACGAGCGGGGGCACGGCCAGCTTCAGCAACTGGACGAAGAGCCCGCCGACGGTGTCGAGGGTGCTGGTCAGCCAGCTCAGGTCGTTGGCGCGGGCCAGGAAGCCGAGCGCCACGCCGAGGACGAGGCCGAGCAGGATCTGGACGGAGAAGGGAATTCTGCGCAGGGCGACAGGCATGGGGATGAGTCCAAGGGTCTGGTGGGGTCGGGACAGCGTCAGGAGAGAGGCTGCGCCGGACAGATGCCGCTGGCCTGCCGTCGGAGATCGACGTACAGGCGCACGGTCAGGCACCAGATGTTGGTCATCGCCGGACGACGATACGCCCGTGGCATCCGGGGCGGAAGGGGTGCCCACGGTGACGATCCTTACAAACATGGCCGTCGATGCCGCGCCTACCGCCGGCCGGGGCCCGGGTCCTCGCGGCGGGCGAGCTCCCGGTGCGGACGGCGGGCGAGGCTCGCGTCCGGCCGGCAGGCCAGGCCGACCGCCGTCGACGCGGCCAGCCCCCAGAGCACGGCGACGGCGAGCACCACCCGCTCCAGCACCCCGACCAGCGTCCCCCGTCCCACCACCAGCATGGCGAGCCCGACCGCGGCGCAGAGAGGCAGCGCCACGGCCGCGGCGACGGCGGAGAGCCGGCGGAGCCGCACCTCGGCCTCCCGGCTGAGCGCGATGGCCACCATCGCGAAGATCACCGCCGCGGTCGCCGCGATGCTCGCCCCGCCGTGCACCAGGTCGGCAACGGTGGCCCGCTCGAACGGCGGCAGCGGGCACCCGGAGCTGCACGTGACCGCGCCGGAGAGCGCCGTGCCCAGGCCGCCGGCCGCGAGCAGCCCGGCGGCCGCCCGGAGCGCCGGCGGCAGCGCCGCGGCGAGCAGCAGCAGCGCGGCGGCCAGCGCGTACACGCCGAACCGGTACGTCGGGGCGTGCGCGCTGCCGGCGATGCCGGCCTCGCTCACGTACCCCGTGAAGCCCGGGCCCGGACCGGCGAGCACGGCGACGGTCACCGCGACCGCGCCGGCCAGCGTGCAGCCGGCCGCCACCGCGGCCGCGGCGGCGCGGAGCGTGCGGGATGGCGCCGGCCGGTCCCGGTCAGCCACGCCCGTGCGGCGTCGTCCAGCCGGCCGTGTCCGGGCCGAGCGGCACGATCCCGGTCGGGTTGATCTCCCGGTGCGTGGCGTAGTAGTGCCGCTTGATGTGGTCGAAGTCGACCGTCTCGCCGAAGCCGGGCGTCTGGAACAGGTCGCGGGCATACGCCCAGAGCACCGGCATCTCGGTGAGCTTCTGCCGGTTGCACTTGAAGTGCCCGTGGTAGGCGACGTCGAAGCGGACCAGCGTGGTGAACAGCCGTACGTCCGCCTCGGTGATCGCGTCGCCCATCAGGTAGCGGCGCCCGGCGAGCCGCTCGGACAGCGCGTCCAGCCGGGCGAACAGCGCACGGTACGCCTCGTCGTACGCCTCCTGCGAGGTGGCGAAGCCGCAGCGGTAGACGCCGTTGTTGACGTCCCGGTGGATCTCGGCCATCAGCGCGTCCATCTCGGGGCGCAGCTCCACCGGGTAGAGGTCGGGCGCGTCGGGGGCGTGGAACCGTCGCCACTCGGTGGAGAAGTCGAGGGTGAGCTGCGGGTAGTCGTTCGTCACCACGCGGCCGGTCACCGTGTCGACGAGCGCGGGCACCGTCACCCGGCCGGTGTAGTCCGGGTCGGTGGCCAGGTACGCCTCGGAGAGGAACCCGATCCCGAGCACCGGGTCGAACCCGTCCGGGTCGAGGGCGAAGCGCCAGCCCCGCTCGTCGCGGATCGGGTCGACGGTGCCCAGCGAGATGACGTCGTCGAGACCGAGGAGGCTCCGCACGATCCGCGCCCGGTGCGCCCACGGGCAGGCCCGGCACCAGATCAGCCGGTAGCGGCCGGCCTCCAGCGGCCAGCGGCCCTGCTCGTCCGGCCCGCCCCCGGGCGGGGAGGTCGAGTGCGGGGTGACCCGGTCGGTGAACCGGTTGGGTTGGCGGACGAACGCGCCGCCGCCGCTGGTCTCTGCGCTGAACTGGGCCCGGGCCATGCCGTCAACCTATCCGCTCGCGCCGGCCGATATCCTGGCTGCCGGGCGTCCCTCGCGACCCGGCGGGCGCTCCCGCCCCGCCCTTCCCACCCCCGAAGGACTCGCGATGACCGTGGCATACCTGGTGGCCGGTGTCCGCACCCCGATCGGCCGTTACGGCGGCGCGCTGGCCGGCGTCCGTCCCGACGACCTGGCCGCGCACGTGATCCGCGAGCTGGTCGCCCGCCACCCCTCGGTGGACTGGGCCCGGGTGGACGACGTGGTGCTCGGCTGCGCCAACCAGGCCGGTGAGGACAACCGCAACGTGGCCCGGATGGCGGCGCTCCTCGGCGGGCTGCCGGAGGAGGTCCCGGGCAGCACGATCAACCGGCTCTGCGGGTCGGGGCTGGACGCGGTGGCCACGGCGGCCCGCGCGATCGTGGCCGGCGAGGCCGACCTGGTCGTCGCCGGTGGCGTGGAGAGCATGAGCCGGGCGCCGTTCGTTCTGCCGAAGGCGACCTCGGCCTACTCGCGGGCTGCGGAGGTCTACGACACCACCATTGGCTGGCGGCTCGTCAACCCGCTCATGAAGCGGCAGTGGGGCATCGACTCGATGCCGGAGACGGCCGAGAACGTCGCCGCCGAGTTCGGCGTCGACCGGGCCGCGCAGGACGAGTTCGCCCTCCGCTCGCAGCAGCGCGCCGCGAAGGCGCAGGCGGACGGCCGGTTCGCCGAGGAGATCACGCCGGTGACCGTGCCGGCCGGCAAGCGCGAGACCCGGCAGGTGGAGGTGGACGAGCACCCCCGGGAGACCTCGCTGGAGAAGCTCGCGGCGCTGCCCACCCCGTTCCGGGAGGGCGGGACGGTGACGGCCGGAAACTCCTCGGGCGTCAACGACGGCGCGGTCGCCCTGCTGGTCGCGTCCGAGGCCGCGGTCGCCCGGCACGGCCTCACCCCGCTGGCCCGGATCACCGGGGCCGCGGCGGCCGGGGTGCCGCCAAGGATCATGGGCATCGGGCCGGTGCCGGCGACCCGCAAGCTTCTCGACCGGCTCGGCGTCGGCCTCGACGCGGTGGATGTGATCGAGCTGAACGAGGCGTTCGCCGCCCAGTCGGTCGCCGTGCTGCGGGAGCTGGGGCTGCCGGAGGACGCCGAGCACGTCAACCCCAACGGCGGCGCCATCGCGCTCGGCCACCCGCTCGGCGCGAGCGGCGCCCGGCTGGCGCTGACCGCCGCGCTGGAGCTGCGCCGCCGGGGCGGGCGGCGGGCGCTCGCCACCATGTGCATCGGAGTGGGACAGGGGATCTCCCTTCTCATGGAGTCCGCGGCCTAGAGTGTTCTTCACCACACGACCCGCGGGTCGACCGGTGCGCCACCGCGTGCCCGCACGCGCCCCCGCACCGGCTCCGCCCCGCCGCGCGGCGACGAACTGGGGAGCTTGCAGATGCCGGACGGCCTTCCGACCGAGATCGACCTGACCCGGCCGAGCGCGGCCCGGGTGTACGACTACTTCCTGGGCGGGGCGCACAACTTCGAGATCGACCGGCAGCTCGCCGAGCAGATCGCGAGCATGACGCCGAACCTCCCGGCCACCATGCGCTCGGGCCGGGAGTTCCTGCGCCGGGCCGTCCGGGTGCTGCTGGCCGCCGGGATCGACCAGTTCCTCGACATCGGCTCCGGCATCCCCACCGTGGGCAATGTGCACGAGGTGGCGCAGGGCGCCGACCCGCGGTCCCGCGTGGTCTACGTCGACATCGACCCGGTGGCGGTGGCCCACAGCCGCGAGTTGCTCGCCGGCAACGACCGGACCGCCGTCGTCCACGCCGACCTGCGCGAGCCGGAGCGGATCCTCGCCGAGGCGCGGCACCTGCTCGACTTCGACCGGCCCGTGGGCATCCTGCTCGCCGGCGTCGTCCACTTCGTCCCGGACGCCGACAAGCCCGCCGACATCCTGGCCACCCTCCGGGCCGCCGCCGCGCCGGGCAGCCACCTGGTCATCTCCCACTCCACGTTCGAGGACCAGCCGCAGGAGATGCTGGACGCGCAGCGGCTCTCGGCGCGTACCGACACGGCGATCACCCTGCGGTCCCGGGCCGAGATCACCGGGTTCTTCGGCGACTGGACGATCCTGGAGCCGGGCGTCGTGCACATGCCGCTGTGGCGGCCCGACTCGCCGTCCGACGTGGACGAGCACCCGGAGCGGTTCGGCGCCTTCGGTGGCGTGGCCCGCAACGACCGGCCCGCCGCCGGCTGACCGACGTGGCCGCCGTCCGGGAGCCCCCCGGCGACGAGGTGAGCCGGGCGGGCGCGCGCGGGTACGCCGCCGAGTGGGCCCGCGCGGTGCGCCGCCTCGGTTTCGTGCCGCACGACGCCGCTGAGACGCAGCGGCTGCTGCTCGCGCACACCCTGCGGCTCGGCCGGGCGCTGCGCGCCGAGCCGTTCTCCGCCGAGCCGGCCCGTGAGGTGGGGCGGGCGCTGGTGGAGGCGCACCTGACCGATCCCGGGATGCTCGAGTGGGCGGTGCGCGGCCTCGGCGAGGGCTTCCTCGACCGGGTGCTGCCCGACGGGGCGTACCCGAAGGACGCGGCGGAGCGGATCGCCGGGTTGCAGGGCGCGCTGGCCGCCGGTTTCGCCCGTGCGCTGCGGGACCGCACCTTCGCCCAGCAGGAGCGGATCGCCCGGTCGGCGTGGCAGGCCCGGGACGAGGCGGAGCAGGCGCTGCGTGACAGCGAGGCGCGGTTCCGGGCCGTCTTCACGGGCGCCGCCATCGGCATCGGCATCGCCGACACCGACGGGCGGATCATCGACGTGAACCAGTCGTTCGCCGACATGCTCGGGTACTCGGTCGAGGAGTTGCGCCAGGTCAACGTGGGGTCGCTGTTCCACACCGACGACGCCGCCGGCATGTGGGAGCTCTACCAGGGGCTGATCGAGGGCACGCACGACTCGGTCCGGGTCGAGAAGCGCTACCAGCGCAAGGACGGCAGCAGCCTTTGGACCGACCTGGCCGTCTCGCTGATCCGGCACCACGACGGCCGGCCGCGGTTCACCGTCGCGATGATCGAGGACATCACGGACCGGTACGCGTTGCAGCAGCGGCTGCGCTTCCAGGCACTGCACGACCCGCTCACCGGGCTGCCCAACCGGACGCTGTTCTTCGAGACCCTGGGCCGGGTGCTCGGCACCGCCGGGGCCGGCCGGCGGGTGGGCGTCTGCTTCCTCGACCTGGACGGGTTCAAGGCGGTCAACGACAGCCTCGGCCACGACCTCGGCGACCGCCTGCTCGTGGTGATCGCCCGGCGGCTCGCCGACTGCGTCGCCGACCACGGCCACCTCGTGGCCCGGATGGGCGGCGACGAGTTCGTCATCCTCGTCGACGGCGGCGAGGGGCTGGACGAGGCGGTGGCGGTGGCGGAGGCGGCGCTGGCCGCGGTGGCCACCCCCGTGCACGTCGGCGGCCAGCAGCTCACCGTGTCGGCGAGCGTGGGGATCGTGGACTGCCCGGCGGACGAGACCAGCGCCTCCGAGCTCATGAAGGCCGCGGACACCACCCTCTACTGGGCCAAGCGGGAGGGGCGCGGCCGCTGGGCGGTCTACGACCCGGAGCGCAGCGCCCGCGACATCGCCCGCTCGTCGCTGGCCGCCAAGCTGCCGGCGGCACTCGACCGGGGCGAGTTCGTGGTGCACTATCAGCCGATCGTGTCGCTGCTGGAGGGGCGGATGCTCGCCGTCGAGGCGCTGGTCCGCTGGCAGCACCCGGACCTCGGGCTGCTCGGGCCGGACCGGTTCATCGCGCTGGCCGAGGAGACCGGGCTGATCGTCCAGCTCGGTGAGTGGGTGCTCCGGCAGGCGTGCCGCGACGCCGAGCGGTGGCGGCAGCGGTTCCCGGACGCGCAGCTCGTGGTGAGCGTCAACCTGGCCGCCCGGCAGGCCGACGACCCCGCGATCGTCGAGACCGTCTCCGACGCGCTGGCCAGCACCGGCCTCCCGGCGGAGCTGCTCCAGCTGGAGCTGACCGAGAGCGCCGTGATGGGCACGGCCGGGGAGCCGCTGCGCTCGCTGCGCCGGTTGGCGGCGCTCGGCGTACGGCTGGCCATCGACGACTTCGGCACCGGTTACTCCAGCCTCGCGTACCTGCGCCGGCTGCCGATCCACTGCCTGAAGCTCGCCGGCCCGTTCGTCGAGGGCATCCGTGGCGAGGACTCCGAGACGGCCGCCGACCACCGTGACGAGCGCATCGTGGACGCGTTGGTCCGGCTCGCGCACGCGCTCGAGCTGTGGGTGACCGCCGAGGCGGTGGAGACCGGCGTGCAGGCGGAGCGGCTGCGCGCGCTGCGGTGCGACACCGGGCAGGGCCGCTTGTTCGGCGCTCCGGTCCCCGCCGAGGTGATCGCCGACCGGCTGGCCGAACAGGAGGGCGCATGAGCGTGACCGACACCGAGGCGCTGGTGACCGTGGTCGCGGCCCTGGCGATCCTGGCCGGTCTGGCCGGCGTGGTGGTGCCCGGCCTGCCGGCGCTGCCGCTGTGCTGGGGCGGGGTGCTCGTCTGGGCGCTCTTCGGCGGCGCCGGCGCCGGCCGGTGGGCGGTGCTCGCCGCCGCGACGCTGGTCGCCGCGGGCGGCACGGTGGTGAAGTACCTCTGGCCGGGCCGCAACCTGAAGCGCAGCGGCGTACCCACCTCGTCGCTGTTGGCCGGCGGGCTGCTGGGCCTCGTCGGGTTCTTCGTGATCCCGGTGGTCGGGCTGGTGCTCGGCTTCGTGGGCGGTGTGTGGGCGGCCGAGCGGCTGCGGCTCGGCGACGCCCGGCTGGCCTGGCCGGCCACGAAGCGGGCGGTGGGGGCGGCCGGCCTGTCGATGCTGCTGGAGTTCGCGGCCGGCGTCGTGGTCGCCGCGCTCTGGGTGGCCGGGCTGCTGCTCGCCTGACGGTCGCGGCGCGGCGCCCGCGAGGCGTGGGTGAAGCGCCGGCGCGGGGTGCCCTGGGGGTACGGCGGATCGCCGTACGGGTGAGAGAGAGGTGGGCACCCCGCGCCGGCGCGGGCCGGGCTCCTGCCGAGCGCCCGGCGTCGGCCCGTCGCGATCGGGCCTGGCCACCGGCTCAAGGATGCGCGGGCGGGGCGGCGCGGGCAACGGAATTAGCCCGGACGGCGGTGAGATTCCCGCCGGCGACGTATTGACCGCCTTGATCGGCGGGACGAGACTTTTGCCCACTCGTACGGGGGATCCGCCTCGAGGAGGTGTGCAGTGGCCACGACGCCCGCGCCGACCGCCGAGCAACCGATGGACGACGACGCCCGACGGCTCGCCGAACTCGGCTACAAGCAGGAGCTGCGCCGCAAGTGGAGCGGCTTCTCGAACTTCGCGATCTCGTTCTCCATCATCTCGATCCTGGCCGGCTGCTTCACGACGTTCGGCCAGGCGTGGAACAACGGCGGCCCGGTCGCCATCTCCTGGGGCTGGCCGCTGATCTCGCTGTTCATCCTGATCATCGGGTTCTGCCTGTCCGAGCTGGTGTCGGCGTACCCGACGGCCGGCGGCATCTACTGGTGGGCGGCGACCATGGGCCGGCCCGTGCACGGCTGGTTCACCGGCTGGCTCAACCTGATCGGCCTGATCGCGGTGACCGCCTCGGTCGACTACGGCTGCGCCACGTTCCTCAACCTCACGCTGTCGGCGCTCTTCGACGGCTGGGAAGGGACGTTACGCCAGGCGTTCCTCCTCTTCGTGATCATCCTGGCGCTGCACGGGCTCATCAACATCTTCGGGCACCGGATCATCGACGTACTCCAGAACGTATCGGTCTGGTGGCACGTGGCCGGCGCGGCCGTCGTGGTGGCCATCCTGGTCTTCGTCCCCGACGAGCACCAGAGCTTCCAGTTCGTCTTCACCGAGCGGTTCAACAACTCCGGTTTCGCCGACGGCGACACCGGCGGGCTCACGTTCTGGTTCTACGTGCTGCCGCTGGGCTTCCTGCTGACCCAGTACACGATCACCGGCTTCGACGCCTGCGCGCACGTCTCCGAGGAGACCCGCGGGGCGTCGCAGGCGGCCGCGCGGGGCCTGTGGCAGTCGATCTTCTATTCGGCGATCGGCGGCTGGGTGCTGCTGCTCGCGTTCCTGTTCGCGGCCACCGACGTCGAGGCCGTCAACGCGGCGGGCGGTTTCTCCGGCGCGATCTTCGAGTCCGCGCTCACCCCGTTCTTCTTCAAGGCCGTCATCATCATCTCCACGATCGGCCAGTTCTTCTGCGGCATGAGCTGCGTGACGTCGATGAGCCGGATGGCGTACGCGTTCAGCCGGGACCGGGCGGTGCCGGGCTGGCGGCTGTGGTCCCGCGTGGACCGCAACGGGACGCCCGTCCACGCGATCGTGGGCGCCACCCTCGCCGGGCTGGTGCTCACCCTGCCCGCCCTCTACGAGAGCCCCGCCGGCATCCCGGTGGCCTTCTACGCGGTGGTCTCCGTCGCGGTGATCGGGCTGTACCTGTCGTTCATCATCCCCATCGCGCTGCGGCTGCGGATGGGCGACCGGTTCACCCCGGGCCCGTGGACGCTCGGCCGGCGGTACCGGGTCCTCTGCTGGATCGCGGTCGTCGAGATCGCGGTGATCTCGGTCTACTTCGTGCTGCCGATCGTGCCGGCCGGTGTGCCGGGGCACGCGGACTTCAGCTGGTCGGCGGTGAACTACGCGCCGCTGGCCGTGGGCGGGGTCCTGCTCGGGGTGGCCGTCTGGTGGTACGCCTCGGCCCGGAAGTGGTTCACCGGCCCCCGCCGCACCGTGGACGTGCCGGGCCCCCGGGCCTCCTCGGACGGCGCACCGCTCGACGAGCACGCGTGAGCACGGCCGGCCGGGTTTTCCGGCCGGCCCCCGCGGGGCATTGACGGTGATCCGGTTCAGCCAGTAGACCTTGGTGATGGAGGCCCGCACATGAGGAAAGCCCCGCTCACGTTGGAGCAGTTGCGGGTCGCCGTCGCGGACGGCGAGATCGACACGGTCGTGCTGGCGCTTGTCGACATGCAGGGCCGGTTGCAGGGCAAGCGGTTCCACGCCCCGTACTTCCTCGACGAGGTGGTCGCCCACGGCAGCGAGGGGTGCAACTACCTGCTCGCCGTCGACGTGGACATGAACACCGTCGACGGGTACGCGATGTCGAGCTGGGAGCGGGGCTACGGCGACTTCGCGATGAAGCCCGACCTGGCCACGTTGCGCCGGGTGCCCTGGCAGCCGGGCACCGCCCTGCTGCTGGCCGACCTGGAGTGGCTGGACGGCTCCGGCCCGGTGGTCGCCTCGCCGCGGCAGATCCTCCGCCACCAGCTCGACCGGCTGGCCGGGCACGGGCTCGCCGCGTACGCCGGCACCGAGCTGGAGTTCGTGCTGTTCCGCGACTCGTACGAGGACGCCTGGCGGCGGGGTTACCGCGAGCTGACCCCGGCCAACCAGTACAACGTGGACTACTCGCTGCTGGGCACCGCCCGGGTCGAGCCGCTGCTGCGCCGGATCCGCACCGAGATGGCCGGCGCCGGGTTGACCCCGGAGAGCGCGAAGGGCGAGTGCAACCTGGGGCAGCACGAGATCGCCTTCCGCTACGACGAGGCGGTGGCCTGCGCCGACCACCACGTCATCTACAAGAACGGCGCGAAGGAGATCGCCGCCCAGGAGAGCATGTCGATCACCTTCATGGCCAAGCCGAACGCGCGCGAGGGAAACTCGTGCCACATCCACTTCTCCCTGCGCGACGTGGACGGCCGGTCCGCCATGCTCGGTGACGGGCCGGCGCAGCTCAGCGTGACCGGGCGGCAGGTGCTGGCCGGCCTGCTCGCCACGATGCGCGAGTTCAGCCTGCTCTTCGCCCCGAACGTCAACTCCTACAAGCGCTACCAGCCGGGGTCGTTCGCGCCGACCGCGCTGCGCTGGGGCACCGACAACCGCACCTGCGCCCTGCGCGTCGTGGGGCACGGGCCCGGCCTGCGGGTGGAGAACCGGGTGCCCGGAGCGGACGTCAACCCGTACCTCGCGATCGCCGCGCTGGTCGCCGGCGCCGTGCACGGCATCGAACAGGAGCTTGACCTCGACGAGGAGTGCACCGGCAACGCGTACGACGATCCGGCCGCCGAACGCGTTCCCCGCACCCTGCGCGACGCCCTCGCCCTCTGGGAGTCCTCGACCGTCGCGGCGGCGGCGTTCGGCGACGAGGTGGTGGCGCACTACGCCAACCAGGCACGTGTCGAACTGGCCGCCTTCGACGCCGCCGTGACGGACTGGGAGCTGATCCGTGGCTTCGAACGCCTCTGACCCACCCCTGGTCGATCATGGACTTGTGGTGCCCGGGTCGCGGTGGTCTGCGGCTTTCGTGCGGCACCACAACTGCATGATCGACGGAAAGAGGGTGGGCGTGTGACCGACGTGGTGAACCCGGCTACCGGGGAGGTGTTCACCCGGGTTTCGGCCGCGTCGGTCGGGGAGGTGGATGCGGCGGTCGCACGGGCCGTTGACGCCTTCGCGCGGTGGCGGTGGGTGGCGCCGGGGGAGCGGGCACGGCTGCTGCGCCGGTTCGCGGCTCTGGTCGACGCGCACGTCGCCGAGCTGGCGGAGCTGGAGGTGCGCAACAGCGGCCACACCGTCGGCAACGCCCGCTGGGAGGCCGGCAACGTGCGGGACGTGCTCGACTACTACGCGGGCGCGCCCGAACGGCTCACCGGCCGGCAGATCCCGGTGCCGGGCGGGCTGGACGTCACCGTGCACGAGCCGCTCGGCGTGGTGGGCGTGATCGTGCCGTGGAACTTCCCGATGCCGATCGCCGCGTGGGGGTTCGCGCCGGCGCTGGCCGCCGGCAACACGGTGGTGCTGAAGCCGGCCGAGCTGACCCCGCTCACCGCGCTGCGCCTGGCCGAGCTGGGCCGTGAGGCGGGGCTGCCCGACGGCGTGTTCACCGTCCTGCCCGGCGAGGGCAGCGTCGTGGGGGAGCGCCTCGTCGGGCACCCGGCCGTCCGCAAGATCTGTTTCACCGGCTCCACCGAGGTCGGCACCCGGATCATGGCCGCCTGCGCCGCCCAGGTGAAACGGGTCACGCTGGAGCTGGGCGGCAAGTCCGCCAACCTGGTCTTCGCCGACGCCGACCTCGAGAAGGCGGCGGCCACGGCGCCGTACGCGGTCTTCGACAACGCTGGCCAGGACTGCTGCGCCCGCTCCCGGATCCTCGTCCAGCGCCCGGTGTACGACCGTTTCCTGGAACTCCTCGAACCGGCCGTGCGCGCGTTCCGGGTCGAGGACCCGGCCCGGGAGACCGCCGAGATGGGCCCGCTCATCTCGGCGACCCAGCGTGACCGCGTGGCCGGCTACGTCGACGGCGCCCGGGTCGCCTTCACCGGCTCGCGCCCGGACGGCCCCGGCTTCTGGCACGCCCCGACCGTGTTGCTCGCCGACTCGCCCGCCGACCGGCACTGGCGCGAGGAGATCTTCGGCCCGGTCGTCTCGGTGCTTCCGTTCGACGACGAGGCGGACGGCGTCCGCCTCGCCAACGACACCGACTACGGCCTCTCCGGCTCGATCTGGACCCGGGACGTCGGCCGGGCCCTGCGGGTCGCCCGGGCCGTCGAGTCCGGCACCCTGAGCGTCAACTCGCACTCCTCGGTGCGCTACTGGACCCCGTTCGGCGGCATGAAGCGTTCCGGGCTCGGCCGCGAGCTGGGCCCGGACGCGCTGCACGCCTTCACCGATGTCAAGAACGTCTTCATCTCGACGGAGGAGTGAGCAGGTGGAGGGTCGGTTGCGGGACCGGGTGGCCGTGGTCACCGGCGCGGGCAGCGGGATCGGGTTGGCCACCGCACGGCGGTTCGCCGCCGAGGGCGCGAAGGTGGTCTGTGTGGACGTCGACGTGGCGACCGGCGGACGGGCCGCCACGGAGGTCGGCGGAGAGTTCGTGGCCACGGACGTGACCGACGAGACGGCCGTCCGCGAACTGTTCGACGGGGTGGTCGCGCGGCACGGCCGGGTGGACGTGGCGTTCAACAACGCCGGCATCTCCCCGCCGGACGACGACTCGATCCTGGAGACCGGGCTGGACGCCTGGGAGCGGGTGCTGCGGGTGAACACGACGAGCGTCTACCTCTGCTGCAAGCACGTGATCCCGCACATGCGCCGGCAGGGCAAAGGGTCGATCATCAACACCGCCTCGTTCGTGGCGCTCATGGGCGCGGCCACCTCGCAGATCGCGTACACCGCGAGCAAGGGCGGGGTGCTCGCCATGACCCGGGAGCTGGGCGTGCAGTTCGCGCGCGAGGGCATCCGGGTGAACGCGCTCTGCCCCGGCCCCGTGGCCACTCCGCTGCTGCTCGAACTCTTCGCCGCCGACCCGGAGCGCGCCGCCCGCCGGCTGGTGCACGTGCCGATGGGCCGGTTCGGCCGGGCGGAGGAGATCGCGGCGGCCGTGGCGTTCCTGGCCAGCGACGACGCCTCGTTCATGACCGCCGCCCAGTTCGTGGTGGACGGCGGCATCACCGGCGCGTACGTGACCCCACTGTGACCACGGCCACGCCGGAAAGCTCCCGACGGGGGGCCGACCGCGCCGGGCGCTGACCGGGGCCGACGTGCGGTGGCCGCCGGCGGTGGGCCACCGTAAGCAGCGCAGCGCGGGGCACATGCGTTACGTTGCGGGTCCGCCTGGGTACATGGCGGAGCACGACGGATGGAGATCATCCGTTGTGTGGAACGGGCCGGACCGGGAGGCTGCATGAGTTCGGCGCTGGGGGGCGCGGACGCGGAGGAACTCCGGGCTGGCGGCGGGGACCTACCTCCGTCGTTGGCCGCGGCCTTCGCCGCCGGCGGTGAGATGGGTGGGCGCCTGGCCGCGTTCGACTGGTCCGGCACGTCGCTCGGCGCCCCCGACCGCTGGCCGGCCGCCCTCGTGGGTGCCGTCAACTCGATGCTCGCCTCCAGCGCGCAGATCGTCATGTTCTGGGGCGAGGAGCAGCTCGCCTTCTACAACGACGCCTACCGGCCCACCATCGGCAGCAAGCACCCCGACGTGCTCTGCCAGCCCGCCCGCCACCACTGGGCGGAGACGTGGGACGTGCTCGGGCCGCTGCTCGACGGCGTACGCCGGTCGGGGCGCTCCTACCGCGCCGAGGACCACCCGTTCCTGCTCGAACGGCAGGGGTTCCTGGAGCAGACCTGGTTCGACGTCTCGTACGACCCGATCCGCGGCACGGACGGTTCGGTCGCCGGCGTCTTCTGCATCGTGAACGAGACCACGGGGCGTGTGCTCGGCGCGCGCCGGCTGCGGGCGTTGGCCGAACTCGGTGCCGAGCTGGCCGACGTGAGCACCGCCGCCGAGCTGGGCCGAACCGCCGCCGCCGTCCTCGACCGGCACCGGGAGGACGTGCCGTTCGCCCAGATCTGGCTGCGGGACGAGGGGAAGCGGTTCGCCCTGGTCGGCGGCAGCGGGCCGGAGCCGACGACTGCCGGCGTGCCGCCCGAGGTGCTCGACCGCGCGACCGACGGTCCCGCCGTGGTGGACGTGACGGACCTGTTCGACCCGGTGCCGGCCACGCTGGCCGACCGGGCGCTCGCGCTGCCGCTCACCACCGGGAACCAGACCGTCGGTGTGCTGCTCCTGGGCGTGGCCCGGCTGCTGCCGATGACCGACGACTACCGGCACTTCCTGGACCTGCTGGCCGCGCAGCTCTCCAGCGCCGTGGACCGGCAGCGGGCGTACGAGCGGGAGCGCCACCGGGTCGCCGAGCTGGCCGCCCTCGACCGTGCCAAGACCACGTTCTTCGCGAACGTCAGCCACGAGTTCCGTACGCCGCTCACCCTGGTGCTCGGCCCGCTGGAGGACCTGCTCGCCGATCCCGCGCTGCCCCCCGCGTACACGGACCGGCTCACCGTGATGCACCGCAACGCGCTGCGCCTGCTCAAGCTCGTCAACACGGTGCTCGACTTCTCCCGCCTCGAGTCCGGCCGGCTCGCCGCCCACTATCAGCCGACCGACCTCGCCGACTACACCTCCCGCCTGGCCAGCACCTTCCGCTCCGCCGCCGAGCGGGCCGGGCTGCGGCTGGTGGTCGACTGCCCGCCGCTGCCCGCGCCGGTGTTCGTCGATCGGGACATGTGGGAGAAGATCGTCCTCAACCTGGTGGCGAACGCCGTGAAGTTCACCTTCGACGGCGAGATCCGGGTGCGGATCCGGGCGGTGGGCGACGGCGCGCGGCTCGAGGTCTCCGACACCGGCGTGGGCATCGTGCCGGACGAGCTGCCGCACGTCTTCGAGCGGTTCCGCCAGGTGCCGGGGGCGCGCGCCCGCACCCACGAGGGCACCGGCATCGGGCTGGCGCTGGTCCGCGAGCTGGCCGAACTGCACGGCGGCGAGGCGGGGGTGACCAGCCGCGTCGACGAGGGCAGCACGTTCACGGTGACCGTGCCGTTCGGCTCGGCGCACCTGCCGGCCGACCGGGTGGCCGCGGCCGACTCCACCAGGCCCGAGCCGACTCAGGCCCCGCTCTTCGTGGCGGAGGCCGCGCTCTGGACCGGTGGCGCGGAGGCGGTCCGCGGCCCGGCCCTCCCCACCGCCGGGACCGGCCGGATCCTCGTCGTGGACGACAACGCCGACCTGCGCGAACACGTGAGCCGGCTGCTCTCCCCGAGCTGGGAGGTGGTCACGGCCGACGACGGGCTGCAGGCGCTGCGGTTGGCGGTGGCGGGCGAGTTCGACCTGGTGCTCGCCGACGTGATGATGCCCCGGCTGGACGGGTTCGGCCTGGTGAGCGCGCTACGGGCGGACCCCCGCACCCGGTACGTGCCGATCGTGCTGCTCTCCGCGCGCGCCGGCTCGGCCGAGGCGGTGGCCGGCCTGGCGGTGGGCGCCGACGACTACCTCACGAAGCCCTTCTCCGCCCAGGAACTCATCGCCCGGGTACGCGCCAACGTCGAGCTGGGCCAGCTCCGCGGCCAGATCATCCGCCGGCTGCGGGCGCTCGCCGACGCGGCCGTGGCCGTGAACACCGCCCGGTCCACGGCGGACGTGCTCCGCGTCGCCGCCCGGCACGCGCTCAACCTCGTCGGGGCCGCCCGGGTGGTCGTCACCGCGAGCGGCACGCGTGCCGAGGCGGACGCCGGGGGCGCCAGCGCGAGCGACCCGTCGTTCCTCCTTCCGCTCAGCGGCACCGGTGGGGAACCGCTGGGCGAGCTGCGGGTGTGGCGCCTGGAGGGCGACGGCGCGGACACCGACGAGGCCGCGCTCACGGAGCTGGCGCGGCTCGTCGGGGTGCGGCTCGAGAACGCCCAGCTCTACGAGGCGGAGCACCGCATCGCCACGACCCTGCAGCACAGCCTGCTGCCCCGGTCGCTGCCCCAGCTGCCGGGCGCGGTGGTGGCCAGCCGGTATCTGCCGGGCAGCGCCGACGTCGAGGTCGGCGGCGACTGGTACGACGTGATCACGCTCGACGACGACGAGCTGGTGCTGGTCATCGGCGACGTGGTCGGCAAGGGCGTGCAGGCCGCCGCCGCGATGGGGCAGCTGCGCAACGCGCTGCGCGCGTACCTGCTGGAGGGTTTCGATCCGGGTGAGTCGTTGACCCGCCTGAACCGGCTGGTCGCCCTGACCGAGCGCCGATCGTTCGCCACGGTCGTCTGCCTGCTGTTCGACCCGCTGTCGGGGCGGCTGCGCTACGCCAGCGCGGGCCACCCGTCCCCGCTGCTCATCCGGGGTCAGGAGGTGGCGTTCCTGCACGACCGCGCCCAGGGCCCGCCGGTCGGCGCCGTCGCGGACACCGTGTACCGGACCGTGGAGGCGGACCTGCCCACCGGAAGCCGGCTGCTGCTCTACACGGACGGGCTCATCGAAGACCGGCAGCTCGGCATCGACGAGGCGATGGCGCGTCTGCGGGCCGACGCGGCGGCCCCTCGCGAGCACGTGACGGACCTGGTCGACGCCGTGGTGGGACGGGTGACGGGCCGGCCGCGGCGCGACGATGTGGCGGTGCTGGCGCTCGAGGCGGCCGAGCCGCACCGGTTCGCGCTGCGGCTGCCGGCCGACCCCACCCGCCTCAGCGTGCTGCGCAAGCGCCTGGAGGACTTCCTCGTGGCGCACGGCGTCGGCGAGACGGACCTGTTCGACCTCACGGTGGCGATCTCCGAGGCCGCCGCCAACGCGATCGAGCACCCGGTCGCCCCCGCCGAGGCGACGATCGGCGTCGAGGTCACGATCGACGACCGGACGGTGACGGCGACCGTACGCGACAGCGGCCAGTGGCGGGAGTCGACCGGCTCCGGGTTCCGGGGCCGCGGGTTGTCGCTGATCCGGGCGCTCGGGGAGCTCTCGGTCAACCGCACCCCGAAGGGCACGGAGGTGACGCTGCGCCGGCGGTTGGAGGACTGAGCCGGCCGGCGCGGGCGGTCAGTCGGCGCGCAGCCAGGGCTGCTCGCCGAGCCCGGAGATGTCGAGCACGCGGCGGACCTGCCGGGACGGCAGCACGGTGAGCGCGTCCGGGATTCGCTGGGCCAGCCGGACGAGGGCGTGGATCGCGGCGGAGTCGAAGAAGGTGACCGCGCGCAGGTCGAGCGTGACCCGTGCGGCGGGCTCGCGGAGCGCGGTCTGGAACATGGTGTCGGCGGTCGCCATGTCGACCTCGCCGGCCACGACCACACGGAGGTGTTCGCCATCGACCTCCGCGGTGGCGGAGAACACGGGCGGCGCAGCCCCTTGATCCACGCAGACACCATGGCACAACGGGAGAGGTGGGGCAACACCGCCCGCCGGGCCGTGGCGGAACGCTCCCGCGTGGCGGCGATAGGCTGAACCCATGACCGTCCGTGCGCCGTTGACCCCAGGCACGCTCTCGCCGTGGCGGGCGGTGCCCGCCCACATCACCCGTCCCGAGTACGTGGGCAAGAAGGCCCCGACGGAGTGGCGCGGGTCGCACGTGCAGACGCCGGAGACCATCGAGAAGATGCGGGTCGCCGGCCGGCTCGCCGCCCAGGCGACCCAGCTCGCCGGAGAGCACTGCAAGCCCGGCGTCACCACCGACGAGATCGACCGGGTGGTGCACGAGTTCCTCTGCGACCACGGCGCCTACCCGTCGACGCTGGGCTACCGGGGCTTCCCCAAGTCGTGCTGCACCAGCCTCAACGAGGTGATCTGCCACGGCATCCCCGACTCGACGGTCCTCCAGGACGGCGACATCATCAACGTCGACGTGACCGCGTACCTCGACGGGGTGCACGGCGACACGGACGCCACGTTCTGTGTCGGCGAGGTCAGCGAGGAGGCCCGCCTGCTGGTCGAGCGCACCCACGAGGCGATGATGCGGGGCATCCGGGCGGTCGCCCCGGGCCGGCAGATCAACGTGATCGGGCGGGTCATCGAGTCGTACGCCAAGCGCTTCGGCTACGGCGTGGTGCGCGACTTCACCGGGCACGGCATCGGCGAGGCGTTCCACAGCGGGCTCTACGTGCCGCACTACGACAGCCCCCGGCCCACCGACATCATGGAGCCGGGCATGACGTTCACGATCGAGCCGATGATCACCCTCGGCACCTACCAGTACGACATGTGGGACGACGGGTGGACCGTCGTCACCAAGGACCGGAAGTGGACGGCGCAGTTCGAGCACACGATCGTGGTGACCGAGGACGGCCACGAGATCCTGACCCTGCCGTGACCGACAGCCCGGCCGCGCTGCGCGAGGCGCACCACGCCGACGTCTCCGGTGGCTGGCTGCGCCCGGCGGTGTTCGGGGCGATGGACGGCCTGGTCACCAACATCGCCCTGATTGCCGGGGTGGGCGGCGGTGGGGTGTCGCCGCGCAGCATCGTGCTGACGGGCGCCGCGGGCCTGGTGGCCGGCGCCATCTCGATGGGGCTGGGCGAGTACACGAGCGTCCGGTCGGCCAACGAGCAGGTCGCCGCCGAGGTGGCCAAGGAGCGCCGGGAGCTGGAGCGGCATCCCGAGGCGGAGGCCCGGGAGCTGGCCGACGCCTGGGTGGCCCGCGGCCTGCCCCGGGACCTGGCCATGCAGGTGGCCGAGGCGGTGCGGCGCAATCCGGAGGAGGCGCTGCGGATGCACGTCCGGGAGGAGCTGGGTGTCGACCCGGACGACCAGCCGAGCCCGTGGGCGGCGGCGATCTCGTCGTTCCTGTTCTTCTCGGTGGGCGCGCTCGTGCCGCTGATCACCTACCTCCTGGGCTTCACCGCCCTGTGGCTCGCGCTCGGCGTCGGCGGGCTCGGTCTGTTCCTGGCGGGGGCCGTGGTGGCCCGCTTCACCAACCGCCCCTGGTGGTCGAGCGGCCTGCGGCAGCTGCTGCTCGGCGCCGCGGCGGCCGCTGCCACGTACGCGGTGGGCGCCCTGATCGGCGTCCAGGGCGGGCTCGGCTGACCTTCCCCCTCGCCTGGGTCAGCCGTCGAGGAGGTCGTCGACCGTGCCGTCCACGGGCTGGCCGCGAGCCGTCAGCTCCTCGGCCTGCCGGGCCAGCACCGCGCCCACCTCGGTCATGTCCGCGCCGGCCAGCCCCGTCCGCCGGACCGCGTCGCCCGGGTCCCGGAAGTAGGTGCGGCTCAGCAGGCCGTTGACGGTGGCCGCGGCGAGCCGGGCCTCGCCGAGCATGAGCAGGGCCTGGTCGGTCTCGTACCACTCGGCCAGCCGGGCGGCCCGCGCGTGCGCCGCCCGGCCCCGGTACCAGGCCCGTCGGGCCGCGGCGCTGAACTCGGCGGGCCGGGCCCGGGCCAACCGCCCGAGGTGCTCGTCGCGCAGGGTCCGCAGCCAGCCCGTCGGGTCGTACAGCGGACGGGTCGTGACGTAGCGGTCGGCCGTGAGCGGCCACAGCGGGCCGATGAGGCGGGCCTGCCGCAGGTAGTCGTCGGCGCCGGCGACGGTCAGGTCGACGAGCACGCCGTCGACCCGGCGGGTGGCCGTGGGCGGGCCGGTCTCCGGCCGGTAGGTCACCACGAGTAGCCCGAGCTCGCCGTCGCCGCCGCCGTCGTCGTCGCCGTGGGCCAGCGGACCGTGTACGGCGACCGCCAGCACGTCGGCGGGGAAACGTCGCCGGGCCGCCTCGGCGACCCGCTCGGCGACCAGCCACCGGGGGTCGGCCAGGTGCCGGTCGATCTCCGCGTCCTCGCTGCTCGCGCTCACGCCGACCACTCCTGCCGCGCGACGTCCGTGGGCACCCGCGGCTCCACCGCCACCCGGTCGGGGCGTCGCCCCCGCCGTCCGCCGGCGCCGGTCACCGCGCTGCGCACCACCCTAGCCAGACGAGCCGCCGTCACCGGCCGCGCCGCGCCCGACCGGTACCAGCCGGAAAACGCGGATCTCCCGGCCACCGGCCCGTCGCACGTACGTCCGGTACGCCGGCCACTCGGTGACGAGCAGTCGCCAGAGCCGGTCCCGTTCGACGCCGCTGGCGACCTCGGCGCGTACGGGGACGCGGCGACCCTTCACGGCCACCTCCGCGGCCGGATCGGCGAGCAGGTTCATCGACCAGCCGGGCTGGTGGGGCTGCCCCCAGTTCGAGCCGACCACCACGTACGCGTCGCCGTCGCGGACGTACAGCAGCGGGTTGCTGCGCGGCTTGCCGGAACGCCGGCCGGTGGTCGTCAGGATGAGGGACGGGACGAGGCCGAGGGCGACGACCCGGCCCCGGGTCAGCCGGCCGACCGCCCGGTCGGCGGGAACCAGCAGGCGGGCGGCGGCGGCGAACCAGCGGTGGTGGCCGACGCGGCGGGTGAGGGCTCCGAGGACGGGCACGGGCACCAGTCTGCCGGCCGGCGGCCCCGGGCGGCACCCCCGGACCGGCTCAGTCCAGTCGCCGCTCGACGGGCAGACGGGACCGGGTGAACAGCCCGGCGCCGAGCATCGTCACCAGCGGCACCAGCACCAGGACGCCGAGCGCCGACCAGGGGACGACCAGCGGGTACGGGTCCTCGATGGGCCAGCTGGCCGCGTACTGGCGGTTGGTGGAGGACAGCACGAGCGCCGCCGTGCCGAGGCCGGCCACGATGCCGAGCACCGAGCCGAGGCCGGCGATCACCCCGGCCTGACAGAGCGCGAGCAGCCGGCGTACGCCCGGACTGGCGCCGACCGCCGCGAGGGTGGACAGGTCGGCCCGGCCCTCCGCCGCGGCGAGGCCGGTGGCGATCCCGGCCGCGCCGACCGTCACGAGACCGGCCGCGGCGGCGAGCAGGAGCAGCAGCGGCTCCCGCTCGGCCGGCGGCCCGTCCGGTGCCACGTTCAGATAGAAGGAGCCGTAGCCGAACAGGGCGGCGGTGAACCTGCGCTGCTGCCGCTCGTCGGGCGCCGCCGGCGTGGAGACGGCCCAGGAGGCGGTCGACCAGGTCAGCCCGAGCCGGGTGGCGGCCGTGGGGGAGAGCAGGAGCCGGCCGGGGCTCGTGGTGTCCGGCAGCGCGTACGCGGCCAGCAGGCTGACCGACCGGTCCACGGACCGCGGCTCCCCGTCGCCCCGGTCGACCGCGACCGCCACCCGGCCGTCGACCACGTAGCGGGGGTCGGTCACCACCGCGCCTCCGGCCCGCAGCGCGGCGGCGGCCGCCGCCAGGTCGGCGGGCGCCGCGCCGGTGAGGATCGGTAGTGCCCGGCCGTCGTCCACGACGATCTGGACGTACTCCCCGTAGTAGTCGCGGGAGTGGAGCTGGCAGCGCGGGTCGGCGCGCGCCCGTCGCCGGTCCGCGGGGCTCAGCCCGTCGCCGGGCCGCCACGGGCAGGCCCGTTCCGGCGGCAGCACCGGGTTGATCTCGCAGATCGCGGCCGGGCCGCGCACCGGATCGCAGCTCGGGGCGTTCACCGGGGCCACGGCGTCGGCGTGCAGGTGCGTCCGGGCCGCCTCGGCCAGCGCCGCGGGCGGGACGGGCCGCTGGTCCTGCGGCTGGACGACCTCGAGGTTGCCCGCGGGCAGGCTGGGTCGGTAGGACGCGGCGTCCCGCGCCGTGTCACTGGCCAGATAGCTGCCGAGCGCCACGCTGGCCGCGACGGCGGCCATCACCGCGGAGATCGCGGGCGCCGCGGACGCGCGGTTGCGGCTGGCGTCGCGAAGCGCGATCCGGGGCGCCAGCGGCAGCGCCCGGCCGAGCCGCGCGAGCAGGCCGATCAGGGTCGGCGTGCAGAGCACCAGGCCCAGTTCACCGAGGATGACGCCGACGAGGATCACGGTGGGGCCCGCCCGGGCCGCCCCGAACGCGGCGACGGCCGCGCCGCCGGCCGAGAGGGCCAGCCCGAGCGCCAGCCAGCGGCCCCGGTTGCGGGGTGGTGTGCGCCGACCGGCCAGCCCGGCCATCACGTCCTGCCGCGCGGCGGTCCAGGCCGGCGCGAGCGCCGCGAGCACCCCGGCCAGCACCGCGACCCCGGCGATCACCACGAGGGCGACCGGCCAGCAGCGGTAACCGCCGAAGCGGGCCCCGACCACGTACTGCTCGACGAGCGGCCGGCCGGCGAACGCCGCCGCCACACCGAGCGCCAGGCCGGCGACGGCGCCCAGACAGCCCAGCACCACCCCGTCGGCCAGGACCACCCGGCGTAGCTGCGCCGCGTCGCCGCCGGCCACCGCGAGGAGGGCCAGGTCCCGGCGCCGCCGCCGTACGCCGACCGCGAAGGCCGGCCCCACGAGCAGGACGACCTCCAGCAGGCCGAGCCCGCCCACCAGCACGGCGCTGCCCATCTCGTTCACGTCGGCGGCGTTCGCGCCCGGCCAGAGGCTCAGGAGCCGGCTCTCGTCCGGCCCACCCCGGGTAGTCACCACCACGCCGTGTGCGTTGAGCCGGCCCACCAGGGCGGCGTCCACCGGCCCGGGCACGTCGACGAGCCAGTCGGACTCCGTGCCCGCCTCGGCCCCCGGCGCCGCGGCCGGGGGCAGGGCGAGCACCGGGCCCAGGTCGTCCGGGAACTCCACCACGCCGACCAGCCGGTACCGGCGGGAGCCGTCGGCGGCGGTGACCGTGCCGCCGAGCCGGGCGTGGAGGTAGCGCAGGGCGGCCGGGCTCGCCGCGATCTCGTCGGCAGCGGCCGGCGCGCGGCCGCCGCGCAGGCGTACGGTGCTGCGCGCGAGCGGGTCGGTGAGGTCCACCACCCGGCCCCTCATCGTGTCGTTCCCGTCGCCGTTGCGCACCGCGACCGGCACCCACCTCCGCACCTCGGTGGCCCGGCTGCCGGGCCCGAGCAGCGCGGTGACCTCGTCGACGATGGCCGGCCGGCCCGGGCCCACCTGGTCGCCGTCCCGTGCCTCCCAGCTGTCGCCCTCCTCGTTTTGGACGACCGGGAGGTCACCGGTCCAGCGCAGTGCCGCGTCGGCGTCGCCGAGCTGGCGGTCGACCCGCTCCTGCCGGGTCAGCTGCGCCATGTCGTAGCTGACCGCCACGAACGTCAACAGCAGGACCGGCAGGGCGATCATGGCCAGCACGAGCGCGGTCCGGCCGCGGGCCCGGCGCGCCTCCCGCCGGGCGATGCGCAGCGCGGCACGCCACGAGCCGACCAGCGCGGCGTGCCGCCGGCCGCCGGACCCCGGGTCGCGCGGGCGGGGACCGCCCGGGTGGAACGCCGCCGACCGCCGTCGACCCCCGCTGCGGAAGCGCACGGCGCCGCCGGGCCGGATCGTCACCGGCCGGTGCCGCTCAGCAGCTGTTCGACGCTGCCCAGCGGTGCCGTCGAGTCGACAAGCACGCCGTCGCGGAGGAACACCACCCGGTCGGCCCAGCCGGCGTGCCGCGCCTCGTGCGTGACCAGCAGCCCGGCCGCGCCCGCGTCCACCCGGCGGCGCAGCAGGTGCAGCACGGCCTCGCCGGTCTGCGAGTCCAGGGCCCCGGTCGGCTCGTCGGCCAGCACCAGCCGCCGCTCGCCCACCAGCGCCCGGGCGATCGCCACCCGCTGCTGCTGGCCGCCGGAGAGCTGGTCCGGGAAGCGGTCGCCCAGCTCCGGCAGGCCCACCTCGGCGAGCGCGGCCAGGGCCAGCGCGCGGGCCCGGCGGACCCCGGTGCCGTCGAGTTCCAGCGGCAGCGCCACGTTCTCCACGGCGCTCAGGCTGCCCAGCAGGTTGAGGTCCTGGAAGATGTAGCCGATCCGGCGGCGGCGCAGCTGCGCCAGCCCGCGCCGGTCCAGCCCGGCCAGCGGCTGCCCGTCCACGCGTACCTCGCCGGAGGTGGGGCTGTCGAGGCCACCGGCGAGCGCCAGCAGGGTCGACTTGCCCGAGCCCGAGGGGCCCATCACGGCGACCAGCTCGCCCGCCCGGACGGTGAGGCTCACCCCGCGCAGGGCGTGCACGGCGGCCGGGCCGGACCCGTGGGTGCGGTGGACGGCGTGCAGCTCGAGCACCGCGCCGTCCGGTCCACTCACCGCCGCGCCTCCTCGCCGGTCGGTCGCACCGCCTCGGCCGGTGGCGCCGTGCCGTGCGCGCCCGGTGCGGGCGGGCGGTAGCGCACGAGGCTGGTCTCGCAGTGGTCCAGCCAGCGCACCTCCGCCTCCGCCTGGAACACCATGGCATCGAGCACCAGCCGCCACGGCAGGTCCTCCGGGCGGTCGCTCGCGTACTTCAACCGGGTCAACTCCTGCAGCGCCCGCATGGTGGCGGCCCGCTGGGTCTGCACCACCGCCCGCACGTCCACGCCCGGGGTGGTCAGTGCCAGGGCCAGTTTGATCGACAGCTCGTCGCGGGGCCGGTCGCTCCGGCTCACCGGCGTGGCGAACCAGAGGGCCAGGTCGGCCCGGCCGGCGTCGGTGATCTCGTACGGGCGCTGCCCGGCCTCGCTCTCCGGCAGCGGGCGCACCAGCCCGTCCCGCTCCAGGCGGGACAGCGTGGTGTACACCTGCCCGATGTTCAGCGGCCAGGTCGAGCCGGTCGACTCCTCGAACGCGGCGCGCAGCTGGTAGCCGTACATCTGGCCGCGTTCGAGCAGGGCGAGCAGCCCGTGACGGATCGACATGGCCGGAGTATGCATACCAGGTATGCGGGCCGCAAGCGGGGGCGGGCCCCGCGTGATCCGGGCTACCCCGCGGCGTGGCTCAGACGGGACGCCCGGGGAACGCCACCGTGACCGGCGTGAGCCCGGCCGTCTTCCGCCACCGGGTGGCCCGCACGGCGTAGTCGAGCAGCGCGTCCAGGGCCTGGTCGCGGTCGCGACCGGTGGTGGCGGCCAGCGCCGCCCGCCAGTGCGCCGCCGTGCGCTCCTCGACCTCGACCGCCAGCCGCAGCGCGCTCGCGCGGTCGGTGACCGGGTACGGCAGGGCGTACCCCGCCCGATCCGCGGGGACGGTCGCTCCCGCCGTGCTGAGCTGCGTGACGAGGGCGTCACGGCGCCCGCGGTGCGCGGCTTCGGCCTGCCGGGCAGCGGTCCGGGCCGCGCCGGTGAGCCGTACCCCGATGGGACCGTACGCGTAGATGGCCGCGTACTCGGCCGTCAGCGCCGCGGCCAGCGCCTCCTGTGGTGCCGCCGGCGCCGCTCGCTCGATCACTTCAGTGCCTCCAGGTGGGTGGCCCGGGCCGCCGCGATCGACCCGACCAGGGCGGCGCGCTCGGCGGCTGCGGCGGCACACGCCGTGACGGCGGCGGCCCGGCCGGCCTGTTCGCGTTGCCGCAGCTCGGCGAGCGTGGCGTCCGGGTCGGTGGCCGGGGCGCCCGTCGGCGCGGGGCCGGGCGAGGGAAGCGCGACCCCGAGGAGCCGGGCCAGCTCGGTGGCGTGTGCCTGGTGCGCCTCGGCGATGGGGGTGAGCAGGGCGGCCAGCTCCGGGTGGGCAGCGGCGGCGTCCCGGTGACCGGAGGCGAGCGCCAGCGCCTCGTCCAGCAGCGGGCGCAGGGGATCGGGGGCCGGCGGTGGGCCGTCGTCGCCGCCGAGAAGATCACAGCCGGTCAGCGGCGCCGCCGCGGCGCCGAGGGCCAGCAGCCCTCCGGCGCGCAGAAGGCCGCGCCGGGAATGTCCGGCCGCGTCGGTGCGCTGTGCAGTCGTGCGTGTGCCCACCGCACAAGTCAACACCATGGCGTGCGGTACGCGGGCCACCGCCGTCGGTGCGCCGCTCGGCCGGGTGGCCGCCGGGCGCGTTACGCTCTGCGCAGCCACCGGGCGCGTCCGCCCCGGTGGCGTGCCGGCATGGGGCGGGGACGAGCGGGTCGCCGTCGCTCAGGAGAAGGGTGCGCAGATGACGCAGCGTGGCCGTGCCACCAGGTCGACGGGGCGTCCCCGTGGTGGCGAGCGGCCCCGCGGCGGTGAGCGCCCCCGCGGTGGTGGCGACCTCGGCGCCCGGCGCGCCCGGTTGCGGGACGTGATCGAGCCCGTGGTCCGGGAGGCCGGCTACGACCTCGAGGACCTGTCCGTCTCCCGGGCCGGCCGGCGGCACGTGGTGCGGGTGATCGTGGACGCCGACGGCGGGATCAACCTCGACGCCGTCGCCGACGTCTCCCGGGCGGTCTCCGCGGCGCTCGACGCGGCGGAGGAGTCCGGTGGCGACATCGTCGCCGGCGAGTACCAGCTCGAGGTCAGCTCGCCCGGCGTGGACCGGCCTCTCACCCTGCCCCGGCACTGGCGGCGCAACGTGGGCCGGCTGGTCAAGGTGACCGCCCGGAACGCGGCGACCCTGCCCGGGCAGCGCGGCGAGCAGCCCGCGGGCGACCGGCAGCTCACCGGCCGGATCATCGCGGCCGACGACGAGCGCGTGGAGCTGGAGACCGACGCCGGCCGCGCGGAGTGGACCTACGCCGACCTCGGCCCCGGACGGGTGCAGGTCGAGTTCAGCCGCCTCGACGAGATCGAGGACGCGGACGAGTTCGGCGACGCCGGCGAGCCCGGCGAACCAGACGACATCGACGACGAAGATGATGTGGAGGACGAGGAGAGGTGAACATCGACCTCGCGGCGCTGCGCGCACTGGAGCGCGAGCGGGAGATCCCGTTCGACACGATCCTCGCGGCGATCGAGACCGCGCTGTTGACCGCGTACCGGCACACCGAGGGCGCCGAGCCGCACGCGCGTGTGCAGATCGACCGCAAGTCCGGCGCGGCCTCGGTGTACGCGCAGGAACTGGACGACGAGGGCGCCGTGGTGCGGGAGTGGGACGACACCCCCCACGACTTCGGCCGGATCGCCGCCATGACCGCCAAGCAGGTGATCCTGCAGCGGTTGCGGGAGGCCACCGACGAGGCGCACTTCGGCGAGTACGTGGGCCGCGACGGCGACCTGGTGACCGGCGTCGTGCAGGCGCACGAGGCGCGGGCCGAGAAGGGCATCGTCAGTGTCGACCTCGGCAAGCTGGAGGGCGTGCTGCCGCAGTCCGAGCAGGTGCCCGGCGAGCGGTACGTGCACGGCGAGCGCATCCGGTGCGTGGTCGTGCACGTGGCCAAGGGCCTGCGCGGCCCGCAGATCACCCTGTCCCGGTCGCACCCGGCCCTCGTGAAGAAGCTCTTCGCGCTCGAGGTGCCGGAGATCGCCGACGGCACCGTGGAGATCGGCGCCATCGCACGTGAGGCAGGTCACCGCACGAAGATCGCGGTACGGTCGACGACGCCCGGCGTCAACGCCAAGGGCGCCTGCATCGGCCCGATGGGGCAGCGGGTGCGCGCCGTCATGAGCGAGCTGCACGGCGAGAAGATCGACATCATCGACTGGTCGGACGACCCGGCCACGTTCGTGGGCAACGCGTTGTCGCCGGCCAAGGCCCTGCGGGTCGAGGTGGTCGACCTGGCCGGTCGCGCCGCCCGGGTGACCGTCCCGGACTTCCAGCTCTCCCTGGCCATCGGCCGGGAAGGGCAGAATGCCCGGTTGGCGGCGCGTCTGACCGGTTGGCGCATCGACATCCACTCGGACGCCGAGCAGGCGAGCCCGGCCGGCCGGAGCGCGGCTGATCACGTGCCGGAGCCGGGCGGCGCGATCTCCGGCAGCTAGGGGTAGACTTTCTCAGTGGCACGACGCGCGCGGCCGGAGCGCACCTGTGTGGGCTGTCGGCGGCGGGCGCCGGCCGGCGAACTGCTGCGGGTCGTGGCGGTCGGCGACGAGGCTGGCTACAGCCTCCGGCCCGACCCAGCCCGCAGACTGCCGGGTCGGGGCGCGAACATGCACCCGGATCCGGCCTGCTTCGCGCTGGCTGTTCGGCGCCGCGCCTTCGGGCGGGCGCTGCGCGTCACCGCGGTCCTCGACCACGGTGAGCTCGCGGAGCACATCGATGCGTCATCCACGACGTCCGGTCAACCCGACCGGGCGCGGGTCGCTAGCAAGGTAGGACGACCGACATGAGCACACGATGAAGTCCCTGAAATGACCAGGCTTCAAGTGCACGAGTGAGGTCGCTGCGGGTGCTGCCCGCACGACCTCGGAGTGAGGAGTGCAGTGGCAGGTAAGGCCCGCGTACACGAGCTTGCAAAAGAGCTCGGGGTCGAAAGCAAGACCGTTCTCGCCAAGCTCAAGGAGATGGGCGAGTTCGTGAAGTCCGCGTCCAGCACCGTCGAGGCGCCTGTCGCCCGGCGGCTGCGTGGCGCATTCGTCGCGTCCGCCGGTGGTTCGTCGGCTCCGTCCGCCCCGGCGGCGGCCGCCCCGAGCCCGGCAAGCCCGGCACCGACCCCGACCCCCTCTCCGACGCCGACCCCGGGTGCCCCCCGGGTCTCGGCCCGGCCCATGCCGCCCCGGCGGCCGGCCGCTACGCCCGCTGGGCCGAAGCCCAAGGGCCCGGTTCCCGGTCCGCCGCAGCCCGCGGCCCCGGTCGCCAAGCCGGCGAGCGCGCACGACATCGAGGTGGCGGCCGCCGAGGCGCGCGCCGCCGCCCTCAAGGCTGAGCAGGAGGCCGCGGTCAAGGCCGCGCAGGCCGCTCGCCAGCAGCAGCGGGAGAACGTCCGCCGGGAGCCCCCGGCCGAGGGCGGTCCCCGTCCGGGTCCGCGTCCGGGCCCGAACGCGGCGCCGCCGCGTCCGGGCACCCCGGCCGCCGGTCGTCCCGGTGGCCCGACCCCGGGTCCGGGTCCCCGACCGGGTGGTCGTCCGCCGGCGCGCGGTGCCGGTAACAACCCGTTCGGCATCCAGGGCGGCCAGCAGCAGCGGCCGCCGGCCGCCGGTGCCGGCGGTCCTCGGCCGAGCCCGGCCGGCATGCCGCCGCGGCCCAGCCCGGCTTCCATGCCGCCGCGGCCCAGCCCGGCCTCCATGCCGAGCCAGCGTCCCACCACCGGTCGCCCCGGCGGCCCCGGTGGCGGTCGTGGCGGCCCCGGTGGCGGCGCAGGCCGTCCCGGTGGTGGCGGTGGCTTCCGTGGCGGTCCCGGTGGTGGCGGCGGTGGCGGTGGCTACCGCGGCGGCCCCGGTGGTGGCGGCGGTGGCGGTGGCTACCGCGGCGGCCCCGGTGGTGGCGGCGGCGGTGCTCCCGGCGGCGGTTTCCGCCCGGGTGCCCCGGCCGGTGGCGGCGGTCGCCCCGGTGGTGGCGGTCGTGGCCGTGGCGGTGGCGCCGCGGGTGCCTTCGGGCGCCCGGGGGGTCGGCCGACCCGCGGTCGCAAGTCCAAGAAGCAGCGCAGACAGGAGTTCGACAACCTGTCGGCCCCGACCATGTCCTCGGGTGCCCCCCGGGGTCAGGGTCAGGTCGTCCGGCTCTCCCGTGGCGCCTCGCTGTCGGACTTCGCCGACAAGATCAACGCCAACCCGGGTTCACTGGTCCAGGAGATGTTCAACCTGGGCGAGATGGTGACCGCGACCCAGTCCTGCTCCGACGAGACCCTGCTGCTGCTGGGTGAGCACCTCGGCTTCGACGTGCAGATCGTCAGCCCGGAGGACGAGGACCGCGAGCTGCTCGCGCAGTTCAACATCGACCTGGACGCCGAGGTGGCGGAGGACCGTCTGGTCAGCCGGCCGCCGGTGGTGACCGTCATGGGTCACGTCGACCACGGTAAGACCAAGCTGCTCGACGCGATCCGTAAGGCGAACGTGGTGGCCGGTGAGGCGGGTGGCATCACCCAGCACATCGGCGCCTACCAGGTCCACGTCCCGCACGAGGGCGAGGACCGGGCGATCACGTTCATCGACACCCCGGGTCACGAGGCGTTCACCGCCATGCGTGCCCGTGGTGCGCAGGTCACCGACATCGTGATCCTGGTGGTCGCGGCCGACGACGGCGTGATGCCGCAGACGATCGAGGCGCTCAACCACGCCAAGGCGGCGGACGTGCCGATCGTCGTGGCGGTCAACAAGGTCGACAAGCCGGAGGCCAACCCCGACAAGGTCCGCCAGCAGCTGACCGAGTACGGCCTGGTCGCCGAGGAGTACGGCGGCGACACCATGTTCGTCAACGTGGCCGCCAAGCCGGGCATCGGCATCGAGGACCTGCTCGAGGCCGTGCTGCTGACCGCCGACGCGTCGCTGGAGCTGACCGCTCCGATCGACGGGCCGGCGCAGGGTGTGGCCATCGAGGCGCACCTGGACAAGGGCCGCGGTGCGGTGGCGACGGTGCTGGTGCAGAAGGGCACCCTCCGGGCGGGCGACTCGATCGTCGCCGGTGGGGCGCACGGCCGGGTCCGCGCGATGCTCGACGAGAACGGCAACCAGGTCGTCGAGGCCGGGCCGGCACGTCCGGTGATGGTGCTCGGTCTGACCGCGGTGCCGGGCGCGGGCGACACGTTCCTGGCGGCCGAGGACGACCGCACGGTGCGGCAGATCGCCGAGCAGCGGCAGGCACGGCGGCGGGCGGCGTCCTTCGCCAACTCCCGTGGCCGGGCGACCCTCGAGACGCTCATGGAGCAGCTCAAGGAGGGCGAGAAGACCTCGCTCAACCTGGTGCTCAAGGGCGACGTCTCCGGTTCCGTGGAGGCCCTCGAGGACGCGCTGTTCAACCTCGACATCCCCGAGGAGGTCCAGCTCAGGATCATCCACCGGGGCGTCGGTGCGATCACCGAGAGCGACGTCATGCTCGCGAGCGCCTCGACCGAGGCGGTCACGATCATCGGCTTCAACGTCCGGGCCGCCAACAAGGTCCGGGAGATCGCCGACCGCGAGGGCGTGGAGATCCGGTACTACACCGTCATCTACCAGGCCATCGAGGAGATCGACGCCGCCCTCAAGGGGCTGCTCAAGCCGGAGTACGAGGAGGTCGAGCTGGGCACCGCGGAGATCCGCGATGTGTTCCGTTCGTCCAAGATCGGCAACATCGCCGGTTGCATCGTCCGCTCCGGTCTCATCCGCCGCAACGCGAAGGCGCGTCTGCTGCGGGACGGGGCGGTCGTGGCGGACAACCTCACGATCAACTCGCTGAAGCGGTTCAAGGACGACGCCACGGAGGTCCGGGAGGGCTTCGAGTGTGGTCTGACTCTGGGTGGGTTCAACAACGTCCAGGTCGGCGACATCATCGAGACCTTCGAGATGCGGGAGAAGCCGCGCGCCTGATCACGCGCTGAACACACTGGTCGAGGGGTTTACGCCGGAAGGCGTAAACCCCTTGATCATGTGGGGCGGGTTGCGGGTATCGTCCGGGGCGATGTTCACCGGAACCGCGGTCTTCGACCTGCTCCTGCCGGGCGACTCCCGGTCGCTCAAGGCCAAGCGATCCTACGTGCGCCCCATCGTGGCGGCGCTGCGTCGATTCGAGGTGTCCGCCGCCGAGGTGGGCGCGCTCGACCTGCACGGCCGGGTGGAGATCGCCGTGGCGGTGGTGGCCGCCGAGGCGGCACATGTCCGCGAGGTGCTGGACTCGTGCGAGCGCCTGGTCGCCGGCCGGCCGGAGACCGAGCTGCTGTCGGTCCGCCGCCGGCTCTACGGCGAGGACGACTGACCTGCGGCTTGCTCGCCCGCGCGTCCGGTCGGTGACGGCACCGCCGGCTCCGCGCGCCGGGCGAGGCGGCGCGGGTAGTGTTCGAGATGTTGGCCGGTCCGGCCCGGCGGCGTGGTGGGCCGCCGTACCGGCCGGGAGGGGACACCGTGGAGGTGGGCGGAGATGACGGATCCGGCCAAGGTTCGCCGGCACGCGGAGCGCGTACGTGAACTGGTCGCGTCGGTGGTGCGGAGCCAGATCAAGGACCCGCGGCTCGGCATGATCACCATCACCGACGCGCGCATCACGGCGGACCTGCGCGACGCCACGGTCTTCTACACGGTCCTCGGCGACGCGGCGGCCCAGGCAGGCACGGCGGCGGCGCTGGAGAGCGCCAAGGGCATGCTGCGCAGCACGGTGGGCAAGGCGCTCGGGCTGCGCCACTCGCCGACGCTGACCTTCGTCCTCGACGACGTGCAGGACCAGGTCAAGCACATCGACGACCTGCTCGCGGCGGCCCGCACTGCCGACGCCGAGGTGCAGCGTCTCGCGGCCAGCGCCCAGTACGCGGGCGAGGCGCAGCCGTACCGGCTCGACGAGGACACCGACGAGGACACCGACGACACCGAGGACGACACCCCGCCCGCCGGCGGGGACCGGCGGTGAGCGGATCCCGCGGGCCGGTGGCCGCCGTCGTCGACGCGGCACCGGGCGACTCCGGACCGACCGCCGACGACTGGGCGGCCGCCGAATCGGTGCTCCGGGACCTGCCGGCCGACGCGCGGGTGCTGCTGATCTGTCACGTCAACCCGGACGGGGACGCGCTCGGCAGCATGCTCGGCTTCGGGCTCGGCCTGCGCCGCTTCGGCGTACGCCGGATGCAGGCCACGTTTCCGGGGCCGCCCGAGGTGCCCGAGCCGCTCCGCGGCCTGCCGGGGCTCGACCTGCTGGTGCCCGCGAGCGAGGCGTACGCCGATCCCGACCTGGTGATCTGCTTCGACGTGGCGAGCGAGTCACGTCTGGGCGACCTCGTCGACCGGCTGGACACCGCGGGAGTGGCGCTGGTGCTCGACCATCACGCGTCGAACACCCGCTTCGGCGGCGTGAACCTGGTGGATCCGCGCGCCGCCGCCACCTCGGTGGTCGCCGAGCAGTTGCTGGCCCGGCTCGCCGTGCCGCTGGACGCCGCGATCGCCGAGTGCCTGTACGTCGCGCTCACCACCGACACCGGCTCGTTCCGGTTCGAGGCGACCACCCCGGCGGTGCACGAGATGGCCGCCCGGTTGCTGGCCACCGGCATCCGTCCCGGAGACATCTCCCGGCGGGTCTTCGACACCCGGCCGTTCGGGGCGGTCCGGCTGTTCGGCGAAGCCCTCGGCCGGGCCCGGCTCGAGCCGTCCGCGGCCGGTGGCCGGGGTCTGGTCTGGACGTGGGCGGGGCTGGACGACCTGGCCCGGCACGGTCAGCGGCCGTACGTGCTCGAGGCGCTCATCGACTCGGTGCGCTGCACGGCCGAGGCCGACGTCAGCTGCGTGGTGAAGCAGACCGGCCCCGACGAGTGGGCCGTCTCGCTGCGCAGCAAGGGCGGCGTCGACGTGAGCCGGGTGGCGGTCGCCCTCGGGGGCGGCGGCCACCGGTTCGCCGCCGGCTTCACCGGTCGGGGCGCGCCCGAGGAAATAGTCGACCGGATCCGGGGGCAGCTCGACGCCGCGGTGATCCCGACCGCCGGCGGCTGACCGGGCCGGGAGGATCAGGTCGCTCCGGGCGACCGGGCCGCGAGGATCAGGGTCGGCTCCGGGCCTGGCGGCCTTCCCGTGCCCGGCGGGGGCGGGGAGAATCACGGAATGGAGCAGCCCCGTGACCTCACGGTCGAAATGCCCCGCACCTGGGACCGTCCCGCCGTCTCCGTCCCCGTGCTGCTGTGCCTCTCCCTCGTGGGTGGCCGGTTCGCCTCCTTCTCCACCGAGGCCAATCTCTACACTCTCGGCACCGGCGGGGTGCTGATCTGGCTCGGTCTCAGCAACCGGGTCCCGCGCCGGCCCGCGCCGGCCCGGCTCGGTGCCGGAGCGGCCTGGTGGGCGCTGCCGGTGGTGGTGTTCGGGGTCTTCGAGGGCGCCACCTTCGTGCTCGCGGCGGGCGACGAGTTCCCCACCTTCTCGCGGCTGGCGGATCCACTGCTGGAGGACCACCTGGTCCGTTCGGCGGCGTGGTTCGCCTGGCTGGCCGCGTTCTGGGGGCTGGTGCGGCGATGATGCGGGCGCTCGCCATCGGCGGTTTCCTGGCGGCCCTCGCGCTCTTCGGCGTCATCGAGTGGCTGGCCCGTCGCGAGGGTTCCCACGTCCCGACCCTCGGCGAGGTGTGCGCGTACGTCATGCGCTACGAGGTGGGATCGGTGCCGGTGGGCCGGATCGGTCTCTTCGGCTTCTGGTGGTGGCTCGGTTGGCACTTCCTGGCCCGTTGACGTCGCCCACCCGACCGTCCAAATGTCGGGAACCGGGCGCACCATGTGGACCTGAACGATAATTTGGGAAACGGCCGGCGTCACATCGATGGCGCAGGTCGTGGGGGTGGCGCCACACCCGGTGCCGCCTTCCTCCAGGGTCGACCGACCCGGGCTCACGCCGCCCGACCGGCCGCTCCGGTGACCCCGGACCGCCGCGGTGGCGCTTCGCAGGACCGCCCGTGAGGGCCGCCGCCCGTCGGTGGCTCACCCCCTGGAAGGAGCACCACGATGTCGAGCAAGCCCCAGCCGAAGCCCGAGACCACCGACGAGGGTCGCGAGCAGGCCCGCCGCGCGTTGCAGACCTCCATGGACACCCGTCAGTGACCCGTACCCGCCGGCGGTGACGCCGCGGACGCGCCGCGCCGGCAGCGTCACCGCCCCCTCGACCCGTTCCCGCTTGGACGGCGCTTCCCGACGTCCGTGACCGGCCGCTACGGTCGGCGCATGCGCCGGATCCTGGTCGTCGGCAGTGCGGGCGCCGGCAAGACCACGGTCGCCCGGGAGATCGCCCGCCGGCTCGACCTCCCGCTGATCCACCTGGATCGGCACTACTGGCAGCCCGGCTGGGTGGCGCCCGACGAGGTGGCCTGGCGGGACACCGTGGCCCGGCTCGCGGCCCGGCCCGCGTGGGTGATGGACGGCAACTACGCCGGCAGCCTCGACCTCCGCCTGCCCCGGGCCGACCTGCTCGTCTTCTGCGACCTGCCCCGGCTGCTCTGCCTGCGCCGGGTGCTGCAGCGCCGCTGGGCGCACCGCCGGGTCTCCCGCGCCGACCTGCCGGTCGGCTGCCCCGAGCGGATCGACCTCGATTTCCTCCGCTACGTGTGGCGCTATCCGCGCCGGTCCCGGCCCCGCCTGCTCGCCGCCGTCGCGTCGTCCGCACCGGGTATCCCCGTGGTGCGGCTGCGCAGCCGCACCGAGGTGCGCCGCTGGCTCGACACGCTCCCCGCCGGCCGGGCGCACGGCGGCTGATACGGCGGACGCCGGCCGCCCTACCGGGCCGCCGAGTCGGTGCCGACGGGCCGCTCGCCGGTGGCCGGTGGCCGGTGGCCCGGTGGCGGGTGGCCCGGTGGCCGGTGGCGGGTGGCCGGTGGCCGCTGGCCGCTCGCCCGGGACGTGGGCCGCCGTCGGGGCGCGGGCAGCGTGATCGACTCCGTTTCGCCGATGTGGCGGGGTCATCAGGCGTCGGATGCCGCCATCTCGCCGATCCGGTGTCGATCACTGACAATGGCCGCCAACCGCCAACCGCCAACCGCCAACCGCCAACCGTCGGCTGCCAAGCGGGCCACCCGCCACCGGGCCACCGGGCCAGCGGGCCACCGGGCCAGCGGGCCACCGGGCCACCGGCGAGCCAACCGTCAACCGTCAACCGCCAGCCGCCTGCCAACCGCCGCCAACCGCCAGCCGCCAACCGTCGGCCACCAACCGACAACCGCGGCCGCCCGTCGGTAAGTCACCATGCGCCTTGCGATCCTTACCGGACCATGCCAGGATCGGCGGCGATGAGCCAGACCGCCCCCGCCCCCACCCCGGCCGCCGCCCAGGCCGCCTCGCCGCGCCGGATCGCCGCGCTCGCGCTGCCGGCGCTCGTCGTGCTCGCCGCCGAACCGCTCTACGTGCTGGTCGACACCGCCGTGGTCGGGCACCTGGGCCGCGTGCCACTCGCCGCGCTCGCCGTCGGCGGAACGGTCATGACGCTCGCCGCGTGGCTCGGCACCGTCGTGGCGTACGGCACCACGGGCCGCTCGGCCCGCCGGTTCGGCGCGGGGGACCGGGCCGCCGCGGTCGCCGAGGGCGTGCAGTCGTCGTGGCTCGCGTTCGGCGTCGGGCTGCTGCTGGCGGTCGGCATGCAGGTCGGCGGCGGGGCGCTGGCGCGTACCCTCGTCGGCGGCCCGGGCGAGGTGGCCGACGCCGCTGCCCAGTGGCTGCGGATCGCGGCGCTCGGCGCTCCGGGCCTGCTGCTCGCGGCCGCCGGCAACGGCTGGATGCGCGGCGTCCAGGACACCCGCCGTCCGCTGGTGTTCGTGCTCGCGCCCAACCTCCTGTCCGCGCTGCTCTGCCCCCTGCTCGTCTACCCGGCCGGGTTGGGCCTGGCCGGTTCTGCGGTGGCCAACGCGGTCGCGCAGACGCTCGCCGGGGGCCTCTTCGCGGCGGCGCTGATCGCCGAGCGCGTCCCGCTGCGGCCCCGGCCGCGGCTGATCCGGCAGCAACTGGTGCTCAGCCGGGACCTGCTGATCCGCGGTGCGGCCTTCCAGGCCAGCTTCCTGTCCGCGACCGCGGTGGCCGCCCGCTTCGGGGCGGCGGCGGTGGGCGCCCACCAGATCGCCCTCCAGTTGTGGTTCTTCACGGCGCTGGTCCTCGACGCGCTCGCGATCGCCGCCCAGTCCCTGGTCGGCGCCGCCCTCGGGGCCGGCGACGACGCCGGCGCGCGGGCGCTGGCCCGCCGGGTCGCGCTGTTCGGCGGCGCCTGCGGGGTGGCGTTCGCCGTGGTCATCGGTGCCGGCGCGGGCGTGGTGCCGTCGTGGTTCAGCTCCGACCCTCTGGTACGCGAGCAGGCCATGGTGGCCTGGCCGTGGTTCGTGGCCATGCAGCCGCTGGCCGGGGTCGTGTTCGCCCTGGACGGCGTGCTGATCGGCGCGGGCGACGTCCGCTACCTGCGCAACCTCACCGTGGTGGCGGCGCTCGGCGGGTTCCTCCCGGCGATCTGGCTGGCCCACGGGCTCGACCTGGGGCTCGGCGGCATCTGGGCCGGGCTCACCCTCTTCGTGGTGCTCCGGCTGGTCGCGCTGCTGCTGCGGCTGCGTTCGGGTGCGTGGGCGGTGGTCGGCGCGGTCCGGTGAGGCCACTGGCCCGGTGTCTGGTGCCCGGCAGCGGCTCGGCCCCGGGCCGGACGCCCACGCCGGGCCGGCTGCCGCCGGGGGCGGCGACACCGTCTGGCAGGCTTGGCGGTCGTGAGCGCAGACGGTCTGATCGTGGTGGACAAGCCGGGTGGCATGACGTCGCACGACGTGGTGGCGCGGATCCGGCGGCTGGCCCGCACCCGACGGGTGGGGCACGGCGGCACGCTCGACCCGATGGCCACCGGCGTGCTGGTGATCGGGGTGGGCCGGGCCACCCGGCTGCTGACGTACGTGATCGGCGCGGGCAAGAGCTACACGGCCACCATCCGGCTCGGCCAGTCCACGGTCACCGACGACGCCGAGGGTGACGTCGTCCGCACGGCGCCGGCCGGGCAGCTCACGGACGAGGCGATCGGGGCCGCGCTCGCCGCGCTGACCGGCGAGATCGACCAGGTGCCCAGCGCCGTGAGCGCCATCAAGATCAACGGACAGCGGGCGTACAAGCGGGTGCGCGAGGGGGAGAGCGTCGAGCTGCCGGCCCGGCGGGTCACCGTGTCGCGGCTGGACCTGCTCGCCGTCCGGCGCGACGAGCCCGACGTGGTCGACGTGGACGTCGACGTCACCTGCTCCTCCGGCACGTACATCCGGGCCATCGCCCGGGACGCGGGCCTCGCGCTCGGCGTCGGCGGCCACCTGACGGCCCTGCGGCGTACGGCGGTGGGCGGGTTCGCCCTGACCGAGGCCGCGACGCTGGACGAGCTGGAGCGGCGGGCGCCGGAGGTGGTCACGTTGCCGCTCGCCGCGGCGGCGGACCGGTTCTTCCCGCGCCGGGACGCCACCGCCGCGGAGGCCACGCTGCTCTCGCACGGCGGGCCGTTGGATCCGGCGGGGATCGCCGGGCCGTACGCCGTGTTCGATCCGGCCGGCGGCCTGATCGCTATCGTCAGCGAGCGGGAGGGGCGGGCCCGCGCGGAGATCGTGCTCGCACCGGCCTGACGGCACGCCGGCCGGAGCGCCGGCGCGGTCTCGGGGCGGGTTCGCGGAGCGGGCAGAGGCAGGAAGGGAGCGGCATGCAGCGGTGGCGGGGGTACGACGCGGCGCCCGGTGGGTGGGGGCGGTCCGTCCTGACGATCGGTGTCTTCGACGGCGTGCACAAGGGGCACCAGGCGACCATCGGGCACGCCGTGGCGCGGGCCCGGGAGCTGGGCGTGCAGTCGGTGGTGGTCACCTTCGACCCGCACCCGGCCGAGGTCGTCCGCCCGGGATCGCACCCGGCGGTGCTCACCGAGCCGGCCCGCAAGGCCGAGTTGATCGAGGAACTCGGCGTCGACGTGCTCTGCGTGGTGCCGTTCACCCCGGACTTCTCCCGGCTGCCTGCCGAGGCGTTCGTGCACGACGTGCTGGTCGAGCACCTGCACGCGGCGCTGGTCGTGGTGGGGGACAACTTCCGCTTCGGCCACCGGGCGGCCGGTGACGTGGCGCTGCTGGAGCGGCTGGGCCGGACCTTCGGCTTCGGGGTGGAGGGCGCGCCGCTGGTGGCCGAGGACGGCACGGTCTTCTCCTCGACGTACATCCGCTCCTGTGTGGACGCCGGTGACGTCGGCGCGGCGGCGGCGGCGCTGGGCCGGCCGCACCGGGTGGAGGGCGTGGTGGTCCGGGGCGACCAGCGCGGTCGTGAGCTGGGCTTCCCCACGGCCAACCTGCTCTGCCACCGGTACGCGGCGATCCCGGCCGACGGCGTGTACGCGGCCCGCCTGGTCCGGCGGGGTCACCGTGAGCCGCTCCTCGCGGCGGTCTCGGTCGGCACCAACCCGACCTTCTCCGGGCGCGAGCGGCGGGTCGAGGCGTACGTCCTGGACTTCGACGGCGACCTGTACGGCGAGCGGCTGGCGCTCGACTTCGTGGCGCACCTGCGCGGGCAGATCCGGTACGACGCGATCGAACCGCTGATCGCGCAGATGCACCAGGACGTGGAGCGTGCGCGCCGGGCGCTCGGCTGACGGCCGCCCCCGGCGCTGGATGCGCTCCCACGGGGTGTCGCCCGGGCGGCGCGCCCGGGTCGGCCGCCCTTGGCCGGGCCGTACCGGCGACGGCTGGTAGTCTGGCGGGGACGTCGGATGACCGACGTGGGGCCTCGCGTGCCTGCTCGACGCCGCGGGTGCGAGGTGCCGGTCCGGGTCCGGTCCACCGACCGGGACGACGGACATCAGTGATCAACCCATCGAAACAGGGAGAACATGGCGCTCGACCAGGAAGCCAAGGCCAAGATCCGCGCGGAGTACGCGACCGCCGAGGGCGACACCGGTTCGCCGGAGGTGCAGGTCGCGGTCCTCACCAAGCGGATCGCCGAGCTCACCGAGCACCTGAAGGTGCACAAGCACGACCACCACAGCCGCCGCGGGCTGCTGCTGCTGGTCGGCCGTCGCCGTCGGCTGCTCAACTACGTCCAGAAGAAGGACATCAACCGCTACCGGTCGCTCATCGAGCGGCTCGGTCTGCGCCGGTGACGTGACGGGGGAGCGGCCACCGGGCCGCTCCCCCTTCCGGTACCACAGGAAGAGAACAGGGCAGCGCGACCACCCGAGCAGGGAGCCTGGTCAGCGTACCGGTCTCCGGTAGTGGCCCCCGGGTCGTTCGGCACTCCGCCGCATCCCGGGCGCTTCGATCGAAGACCGGCCGTCTGAGCAGCTCCCCGCGTCGCGAGCCCCCGATGCGAAGGAGCACGACTGCACCATGACCGAGACCAGACTCGGCACCGAATCCCGCACCGCCGTGATCGACAACGGGTCGTTCGGCACCCGTGAGATCACCTTCTCCACCGGTCGGCTGGCCCGTCAGGCCGCCGGCTCGGTCGTCGCTCAGCTGGGCGAGACCGTCGTCCTCTCCGCCACCACCGCTAGCAAGCAGCCGCGGGAGTCGTTCGACTTCTTCCCGCTGACCGTGGACGTGGAGGAGCGGATGTACGCCGCGGGCCGGATCCCCGGCTCGTTCTTCCGCCGCGAGGGCCGGCCGAGCGAGGACGCCATCCTCACCTGCCGCCTGATCGACCGGCCGCTGCGCCCGTCGTTCGTCAAGGGCCTGCGCAACGAGGTCCAGGTCGTCGAGACCGTCCTCGCCCTCGACCCGCAGCACCCCTACGACGTGGTGGCCATCAACGCCGCCTCGATGTCGACCAAGCTGTCGGGCCTGCCGTTCTCCGGCCCCATCGGGGCGACCCGGATGGCCCACATCGACGGCCAGTGGGTCGCCTTCCCGACCCACGAGGAGCTGGCCCGGGCCACCTTCGACATGGTCGTGGCCGGCCGGGCGCTGCCCGACGGCGACGTCGCGATCATGATGGTCGAGGCCGAGGCCACCGAGCACACCGTGGCGCTGGTCGCCGGCGGCGCGCCCGCTCCCACCGAGGAGATCGTGGCGAGCGGCCTGGAGGCCGCCAAGCCGGCCATCCGCGAGCTGTGCCGGGCGCAGAGCGAGCTGGCCGACGTGGCCGCCAAGCCGGTCGCCGAGTTCCCGGTCTTCCTTGACTACTCCGACGACGCGTACGACGCCGTGGCCGACCTGGCCCGGGCCGACGTCGCCGAGGCCCTGAAGATCGCCGGCAAGGCCGACCGCGAGGAGGCCCTGGACCGGGTGAAGGCCCGGGTCGCCGAGGAGCTCGGCCCGCGCTTCGAGGGCCGGGAGAAGGAGCTGTCCGCGGCGTTCCGCTCGCTGACCAAGTCCGAGGTCCGCAGCCGCGTGCTGCGCGAGCAGGTCCGCATCGACGGCCGCGGCCCGCGCGACATCCGCCCGCTGACCGCCGAGGTCGGCGTGCTGCCCCGCGTGCACGGCTCGGCCCTCTTCGAGCGCGGCGAGACCCAGATCCTGGGCGTCACGACGCTCAACATGCTCCGCATGGAGCAGGCTCTGGACACGCTCTCCCCGGAGAAGTCCAAGCGCTACATGCACAACTACAACTTCCCGCCGTACTCGACCGGTGAGACCGGCCGGGTCGGCTCGCCGAAGCGGCGCGAGATCGGCCACGGCGCGCTCGCCGAGCGGGCGCTCATCCCGGTGCTGCCGTCGCGCGAGGAGTTCCCGTACGCCATCCGGCAGGTCTCCGAGGCGCTCGGCTCCAACGGCTCCACCTCGATGGGCTCGGTCTGCGCCTCCACGCTGGGCCTGCTCTCGGCCGGTGTGCCGCTGAAGGCGCCGGTCGCGGGCATCGCCATGGGCCTCATCTCCGACGAGGTCGAGGGCAAGACCCAGTACGTGACGCTCACCGACATCCTCGGCGCCGAGGACGCGTTCGGCGACATGGACTTCAAGGTCGCCGGCACGCGGGACTTCGTGACGGCCCTCCAGCTCGACACGAAGCTCGACGGCATTCCGTCGGACGTGCTGGCCGGCGCGCTCCAGCAGGCGCACGAGGCCCGGCAGACGATCCTCGACGTCATGCAGTCGGCGATCGAGGGGCCGGCCGCGATGAGCGACTACGCGCCGCGGGTCACCACCGTGAAGATCCCGGTCGACAAGATCGGCATGGTGATCGGCCCCAAGGGTCAGACCATCAACGCCATCCAGGACGAGACCGGCGCCGAGATCTCCATCGAGGACGACGGCACGATCTACGTCGGCGCGACCAACGGCCCGTCCGCCCAGGCGGCCGTGGACCGGATCAACGGGATCGCCAACCCGACGCTGCCGAAGGTCGGCGAGCGGTTCCTCGGCACCGTGGTGAAGACGGCCGCGTTCGGCGCGTTCATCTCGCTGGTGCCCGGCCGCGACGGTCTGCTGCACATCTCCAAGGTGGGCGACGGCAAGCGGGTCGAGAAGGTCGAGGACTTCCTCAACGTGGGTGACCGCGTCGAGGTGGAGATCGCCGACATCGACCAGCGCGGCAAGATCTACCTGGACAAGGTCCGCCCCGAGGGCGCCGAGGCGCCGGCCGCCGGGGAGGCCGCCGAGGGCGAGCGTCCCGCCGGCCGCGAGCGCGGCGACCGTGGTCCGCGTGACCGCGGTGACCGCGAGCGTGGCGGCCGCGGGCCGGACCGTGGCGAGCGGGGCCCGGGCGGCGAGGGTGGCGAGGGCGGCGGCGAGTCGCGTCCGCGCCGCCGGACCCGGCACAGCTGACCCTTCGCACCACCGCACCTCCACCCCTCGTCGATCTGGGAGCAATACGTGAGTCGGGCCGATCGTGCGCCGTTTCCGCCGGATCGACGGGGGGTGGCGTCTTTCCGGCCCACCGGCTTCGGCGGTGCCGGCCGGGCCTCCGGCATCGGCCGGGCTTCGGGCGCCAGCGGCGCTTCGGGCACCGGCCGGGCTTCCGGGGCCGGCCGGGCGGTGACCCGGACGATCAGCGCGGACCCGCTGGGCGGCACGGTACGACGTACCGTGCTCCCCAGCGGTCTGCGCGTGCTCACCGAGGCGATCCCCGCCATGCGCAGCGTGTCGTTCGGCATCTGGGTGGCGGTTGGCTCCCGCGACGAGACCGGCACCCAGTCCGGGGCGGCCCACTTCCTGGAGCACCTGCTCTTCAAGGGCACCCGCAAGCGCAGCGCGCTGGAGATCTCCTCGGCGATCGAGGCGGTGGGCGGCGAGACCAACGCGTTCACCACCAAGGAGTACACCTGCTACTACGCCCGGGTGCTGGATGAGGATCTGCCCCTGGCCATCGACGTCATGTGTGACCTGGTCGCCGACTCCGTGCTCGAGGCGGCGGACGTGGAGACCGAGCGGGGCGTGATCCTCGAGGAGATCGCCATGCACGACGACGAGCCCGGTGACGAGGTGCACGACCTCTTCTCGCGGGCCGTCTACGGCGACCACCCCCTGGGCCGGCTGATTTCCGGCACCGAGGCGACGGTCACGCCCATGACCCGGCGACAGATCCAGAGCTTCTACCGGCGGCACTACACCGCGCCGCAGATCGTCGTGGCCGCGGCCGGGAACCTCGACCACGCCGCCGTGGTCAAGCTGGTCCGGCAGGCCCTACGCGGCACGCCGCTGGACACCGAGCCCGCCACGCCGGCGCCGCACCGCCCGGCGGCTCCGGCCGTACGCACCCGGCCCGTCGAGACCCTCGTCGAGTCGAAGGAGACGGAGCAGGCCCACGTCATCCTCGGCTGCCCCGGCATCGACCGGACCGACGACCGCCGGTTCGCGCTCGGCGTGCTCAACAACGTGCTCGGCGGCGGGATGTCGAGCCGGCTGTTCCAGGAGATCCGCGAGCAGCGGGGCCTCGCCTACTCGGTCTACTCGTACGCGAGCCAGTACGCCGACACCGGCCTGTTCGCCGTGTACGCGGGCTGCGCCCCCGGCAAGGTGGACGAGGTCCTGGAGCTGACCCGCGTCGAGTTGGCGCGGGTGGCCGCCGACGGGCTCACCGAGGCCGAGGTGGCGCGGGGCAAGGGCATGTCCAAGGGGTCGTTCGTGCTGGGCCTGGAGGACACCGGCTCGCGGATGAGCCGGCTCGCCAAGGGGGAGCTGCTCTTCGGCGACCTGATGCCGGTGGACGAGCTGCTCGCGCGGGTGGACGCGGTGACCGTCGAGGACGTCAACAAGCTGGCCGCCGACCTGCTAGCCCGACCGATGTCCCTCGCGGTGGTCGGCCCGTTCACCAAGACCGACTTCACAACCGCCTGACCCGCCCGCCGGCCCCCCGTCACCCCCACCACGGCGTCGATCATGCAGTTGTGGTGCCTGGCTCGCCCAGGTATATCCCTTTTGTCACCCACCACAACTGCATGATCGACGGGGTGGGTGGTGCGCGCGCGGGGGTGGGGGACGTCTCGCGGCTTGGGGCGTCCTGATTGGGATAGGTTGTGCCCCGTGACTGACGAGCAGGAGACGAATCCGGGCGAGCCGCTGCGGGTCGGCGTCCTCGGCGCCCGTGGCCGGATGGGCGCCGAGGTGTGCAAGGCCGTCGACGCCGCCGCCGACATGGAGCTGGTGGCCACGATCGACCAGGGGGACGGCCTGGACGCGGCCTCCGCCGCCGAGGTGGTCGTGGACTTCACCACCCCGGACGTCGTCATGGACAACCTGCGCTGGTGCATCGAGCGGGGCATCAACGCGGTGGTCGGCACCACCGGCTTCACCGAGCAGCGGCTGGAGCGGGTGCGCGGCTGGCTGGCGGACAAGCCCGGTGTCGGTGTGGTGATCGCCCCGAACTTCGGCGTCGGCGCGGTCCTCATGATGCAGTTCGCCGCGCGGGCGGCCCGGCACTTCGAGTCCGTCGAGATCATCGAGCAGCACCACCCGCGGAAGCTTGACGCGCCGAGCGGCACCGCGACCCACACGGCCCGGCAGATCGCCCGCGCCCGTGCCGAGGCCGGGCTCGGTCCCGTGCCGGACGCCACGAAGGACGAGGTGCCGGGCGCCCGGGGCGCCGAGATCGACGGAATCCGCGTGCACGCCGTACGCGCCACCGGACTGGTCGCGCACCAGGAGGTGCTCTTCGGCACCACGGGCGAGACGCTGACCATCCGGCACGACTCGTACGACCGGGCGTCGTTCATGCCGGGCGTCCTGCTGGCCGCCCGCGCGGTGCGCAACCGCCCCGGCCTCACCGTCGGTCTGGATCCCCTGCTCGACTGAGCGCGAAACCCCGTCGCCGGCGCACCGGGGTGGCCCCTAGTCTGCCCCGGTGATCGACGCTGGACATTCCGACCGGGCCGGACGCCGCGTCACGCTGCGCCCGGTGGACGACGACAACTGGCGGGCGGTGGCCGACGTCGCGCCCCGTGACGACCAGCGGGCCTGGGTGCCCGCGTTGGCGGCCCGCTATCTGCTCCTGAGCGATCGTGGCGACGTGTGGACGTCCCTCGCGGTGTACGCCGACGAGACGGTCGTCGGGCACGTGATGTGGGGCGTCGACGACGACGGGTCGCACTGGATCGGCGGCATGGTGATCGACGCGGGGGAGCAGGGGCGGGGCGTCGGCGCGGCGACCGTGTCGACGCTGGCCGGCTGGCTGGCCGCCCGCGACGGGCACCCGCCGGTGCGGTTGTCGTACCACCCGGATAACACCGCGGCCGCGGCCCTCTACACGCGACTGGGCTTCGGCCCGACGGGCGCGGTGGAGGACGACGAGGTCGTCGCCGAACTCACCCGTCCACCCCGTTGATCATGAGGTGGCCACCATCCCCGTCGCCATCATCTTCGTGGTGTTCCAGCGCTACTTCGTCCGGGACGCCAACGAGGGCGCCGACAGGGGCTGATCCCGCGTCCCCGCCGGTCCCTGCCGGCGGGGACGCGCTCGGGCCCGGCTCAGTCGATCGGCGTGGCCTGCGCGGGCGCGGCGGGCTCGGCGCCCTCCGGGACCGTCACGTGCAGCCGGATCTGGGGGACCAGCATGTCCTCCACGTCGAGCGCGCGGCCGGCGCCGTCCGGCTCCCAGCCCGCGCTCGCGAGGAACGTGCGGGTGGCCTTGTCGCCGTCGAAGGCCCAGGCCACGGCGCGGGTGAAGCCGTCCTCCCGCCACAGGTCCACGCTGGCGGCGAGCAGCCGGCTGCCGTGGCCGCGCCGTCCCCAGCGCGGCTCGACGAGCAGGTCGGTGACCGCCGCGACGTCGCTGCCCAGCCCTTCGGCCGGCTCGTTCGGGGCGAGCGCCTCCGCATCGGCCGGACCGGAGGCGGCGAAGCCCACCAGATACGATTGCTCGGCCTGTTCGACGGCGACCAGCACACGGTGGGCGCCCGAGGGCGGCTCCTGCACCGCGGCGGTCCACCGCCGGGTCAGCCACGCCTCGTCCAGGTTGTCGAGGACGTGCCGGGGCAGGATCCGGCGATAGGCGACCCGCCAGGTCGTGAGCTGGATGCGTGCGATCTCGCCGGCGTCTTCCGGACGCGCCGGGCGGACGTACCCGAGAGCCATGGGACGTGAGCCTACGCAAGGCGAGGGAGGCGACGGTGGCGCAGGGTGCCGGACGGACGATCGCGCAGGTCGTCGGCGTGGTGCTGCTCGCCGTCGCGGTGTCCGCGTTCCTCGCGGTGGCCGCGGTCCGGCACGGCTTCTTCGACCTCCAGGTCTACTACGGCGCGCTCACCTGGTGGGTGCACGACGGCGGCGAGATCTACGACTACCTGCGGCCGTTCACGCAGTACGGCTTCACCTACCCGCCGTTCGCCGCCCTCGTCATGCTCCCGATGGCGTACGTGCCGTGGCTCGTCGCCATCGTGATCAGCGTGACCGCCACGGTCGCCGTGACCGTGGTCCTGTTCTGGTGGCTGGTCGATCCGATCGCCCGCCGGGCGGGCTGGACCCGCTGGTTCGCCCTCGCCGTGGCACTCTGCCTGGCCGCCGCGTTCGAGCCGATGCGCGAGACGGTCAACTTCGGCCAGGTCAACATGCTGCTGCTGTTCCTGGTGGCGGTGGACCTGCTCCGGCTGCTGCCGGCCGGCAACCGCTGGGCGGGCGTGGGCATCGGGCTGGCGACCGCCATCAAGCTGACCCCCGGCATCTTCATCGTCTACCTGCTGGTCACCGGGCGCTGGCGGGCCGCGTTCACCTCGATGGCCGCCGCGGCCGGGGCGACCCTGGTGGCCGCCGCGCTCTTCCCGGACGCCTCCCGGGAGTTCTGGACGGCGGCGCTGTGGAACACCGACCGCGTCGGCGAGCTGGCGTTCGTCTCCAACCAGTCGCTGCGCGGGGTGGTGGCCCGGCTCGACCCCGAGCACCCGAGCACGCTCGCCTGGCTCGTCCTGGTGCTCGGCACGATGGCGCTGTGGGCCTGGCGATCGCGGGCCGCCGCGTCGGCCGGTGACGAGGCGACCGGGCTGGCCCTCACCGGCGCCGTCATGTGTCTCGTGAGCCCGGTGACGTGGGTGCACCACCTGGTGTGGCTGCTGCCGGTGCTGATCCTGCTCGTGGACAACGCCATGGCGGCGCCCGCCCGTGGCCGCCGGCGCCGCCTGCTGCTGGCCGCCGCGCTCGTCGGGTACGGGCTCCTCGTGAGCCGGATCGTCTGGGCGTGGGAGAAGGACTTCACCGGGCTGGACGGCTTCCTCGGCAGCAACACCTACGTGTGGATCAGCCTGGCGCTGCTCGCGTTCCTGCCGGTCCGCCGGACGACGCCGGCCGGGTCAGCCGCCGAGGCGCCCGGCGTACCGCAGCTCGACGAGGTCGACGGGCGGGCGCCCGCCGGAGAGCGGCACCGGGTAGGTGGAGCGTTCCCCGTCCGGTGACAGGCCGGCCCGGGCGCAGAAGCGACGGGCACGCCGGTTCTCCTCGAGCACCCAGAGCCGGTACGCCGACCAGCCCCGCGCAACCAGCCCCGCCCGGGCCGCGGCGAACAGCTCCCGTGCCGTCCCGTCGCCCCAGTGCGCCGGCTCGACGTAGAGGGCGAGGATCTCGCCGCAGGTCGGATCGAGCGTGTCCCGGTCCTGGTCGACCCGGTAGGGCCCGAAGGAGGTGAAGCCGATCACCCCCTCGCCGTCCGTCTCGGCGAGCAGGGTCGTGAACGGGTGCTCCGGATCCGCCGTACCCACGTCGCGTCGGCGCTGCGCCCAGGCGGCCACGTTCAGTCGCCGCAGCACCTCGTCCGGCATGATGCCGGCGTAGCCGGCCTGCCAGCCGTGCACGTGCACCCGGGCGACCGCCTCGGCGTCGTCCGGCTCTTCCGGGCGGATGGTGCGCATCGCACCGTTCTATGCCTCGTCGGGCGGTCCGTCCAGCATCCGCGCCGCGGCGTCGTACGCCTGAGCTAGGGTCGCCGTCGATGGCCGCACCGGAATCGCTCTCTCTCGCCCAGGCGCGCCGGGTGGCGCTCGCCGCCCAGGGTTTCGCCGACCCGGCGCCGGCCGGCGTGCCCACCCGCCGGCACCTGCGCCGGGTCCTCGACCGCGTCGGGCTGATCCAGATGGATTCGGTCAACGTGCTGCAACGGGCCCACTACCTGCCGCTCTACAGCCGGCTCGGGCCCTACCCGACCAGCCTGCTCGACAGCGCCGCCTACCGGCGTCCCCGCGAGCTGTTCGAATACTGGGGGCACGAGGCGTCGCTCGTCCCCGTCGGGCTGCACGCGGCGCTGCGCTGGCGGATGGCCCGCGCGCGCAGCGAGGCCTGGGGCGGCATGCGCCGCATCGCGCAGGAGCAGCCCGAGCTGGTCGCCTGGGTCCGCGACGAGGTGGCCGCCCGGGGGCCGCTCACCGCCGCGGAGATCGAGCACGACGCGCCCCGGGAGACCGGCAACTGGGGTTGGAACTGGTCGGCCGTGAAGCGGGCGCTGGAGTTTCTGTTCTGGGCCGGCGAGGTGAGCGCCGCGGAGCGCACGACCTCCTTCGCCCGCCGCTACGACCTGCCGGAGCGGGTGCTCCCCGCCGCGGCGCTGGACGCGCCCACCCCGACCGACGCCGAGGCGTACCGGACGTTGGTGGCGGTCGCCGCCCGGTCGCTCGGGGTCGCCGCCGAGGCGGAGCTGCGCGACTATTTCCGGCTGCCGCTGGCCGGCGCCCGGCAGGCGATCGCCGAGCTGGCGGAGGCGGGCGAGCTGGTGCCGGTCACCGTGGCGGGCTGGCGGCAGCCGGCCTGGCTGCACGCGCAGGCCCGGCTGCCCCGGTGGGTGCGCGGCAACACCCTGGTCAGCCCGTTCGACCCGCTGATCTGGGAGCGCAACCGCACCGAGCGGCTCTTCGACTTCAGCTACCGCATCGAGATCTACGTGCCCGCGCCCCAGCGGGTGCACGGCTACTACGTGCTGCCGTTCCTGCAGGGTGACCGGTTCACGGCCCGGGTCGACCTCAAGGCCGACCGGAAGGCCGGGGTGCTGCTGGTGCCCGCCGCCTGGGTGGAGCCCGGCGCCGACCCGGGGGAGACGGCCGTGGCGCTCGCCGCCGAGCTCTACCGGCTCGCCGGCTGGCTCGGTTTGGACGCCGTGGCGCCGCCCGCCGCCGGTGACCTGGCCGGCCCGCTGGGCGCCGCGCTGGTGGGCGTGGCCGGTGTACGGTGAGCCCGTGACGAGCGTTGACGGGCCGGCCGTCCCGCCGCAGCCACCCACCCCGTCCGCCGTACCCGCCGCGACGGCCCCCGGTGCGGCGCTGGCGCACGGTGCGGCGCCGCCTCCCGGCTGGCCGGCGGGCGCGCTGCCGGCCGGCACGGTCCCGCCCTATCCGGTGGTCGAGCCGGACCGGCTCACCCGGTTCGTCATGCGGCTCTACGACCGCTCGCCCCGCTGGGCCGTGCCGCTGGCCGCGCTCGGCTGCGTGGCCGCCGGCATCGCCTACACGTTGATCAGCGATCCCACCCGTTCCGCGCCCGACGCCGCGCCCAGCTGTCTGCTCAAGCTCACCACGGGCCTTGACTGCCCGGGCTGCGGAGGCACCCGCGCGCTCTGGTACGTGGTCCACGGCGACCTGCCGGCCGCCGCCCGGCACCACTTCCTGTTCGTCTTCGCGCTGCCGTTCCTCGCGTACCTCTTCGTGGCGTGGGCCGGTCAGCAGGCGTTCGGCTGGCGCCTTCCGGAGCTGCGCATCAGCAGCAAGGTGATCGGCGGGTTCCTGGCCGCCTGGCTGGCCTTCTCGGTGCTGCGCAACCTCCCCTGGGCGCCCTTCACCTCCCTGTACGTGTGATCCCACCGCTCGTCGATCGGCGGGCGGACCAGCGGCGCGACCGGGCGGCCGTCTGCTCGGCGGAACAGGTGGCGGCATCCGAGGGGGGCCGGCTGCCGGCTCACGCGGGTGATGCGAGGGGTGGGGCTCGGCGCCTGTCGAGCTGCCCCAGATACGGGGCGGACCGGCGTCGGAGTGGCGGGCCCGGTGCCCGCGCGGCGCTCCGGTGCCCGCGCCTGGCGCTCCGGTGCCCCATTCCTGGGGCAGCTCGACAGGGCCCGGAGGTAGCTCCCGTCTCCCGCAGCGGGGCCTCGGCCGGGCGGCCAGCGGGACCCGCCCGACGTGATCGAACGCGCACGGGAGCGAGCCGGACTTGGGCTGGCCCGCCCCTCCCACTACAGTCCGAGGAATGCCGGAGATGGTGCAGCCCCAGGTGAAGTTGATCGCGTGGACCCACTTCGAGGCGCCGGACGACGTGCCCTGGTCGACCGACGCCGAGGGGGGCCAGGCGCTCGCCGAGTTCGCCGGTCGTGCCTGCTACCAGTCGTGGCGCAAGCCCAACCCGGCGACCGCCACCAACGCCGGTTACCTCGCGCACATCCTCGAGGTCGGCCACCTCTCGGTGCTCGAGCACGGCTCGGTGACCTTCTACTTCAGCGGGGTGTCCCGCTCGTTCACCCACGAGCTGATCCGGCACCGGCACTTCTCCTACTCCCAGCTCTCCCAGCGGTACGTCCCGGAGCGCGACGCCGCCATGGTCGAGCCCGCGGTGATCGCCGAGGACCCGGAGCTGCACAAGAAGTTCGTCGAGGCCGCCGAGGCGAGCGTCCGGGCGTACACCGAGTTGCTGGAGGGGCTGGAGAAGCGCTTCGCCGACGTGGAGAGCGCCACGCTGCGGCGCAAGCAGGCCCGCCAGGCGGCCCGCGCCGTCCTGCCGAACGCCACCGAGACGCGGATCGTGGTGACCGGCAACTACCGCGCCTGGCGCCACTTCATCGCCATGCGCGCCTCGGAGCAGGCCGACGTGGAGATCCGCGAGGTGGCCGTCGAGTGCCTGCGCCAGCTCCAGAGGGTGGCCCCCAACGTCTTCGCCGACTTCGTGATCACCGCCCTGCCGGACGGCACGGAGGTGGCGACGAGCCCTCACGCCCAGCTCTCCTGAGCCCTTCCCCGGCGGGCGCTCCGGGGTCGTCCGCTAGGTTGGATACATGACGCACGACCACCCTGACACCCCGGCCCGGGCGGTGTCCCGCCCGTTCGGCCGAGTGCTCACGGCCATGGTGACCCCGTTCACCGCCGACGGGTCGCTGGACCTCGACGGCGCCGCGCGACTGGCGAACCACCTGGTCGACGAGCAGGGCAACGACGCGCTCGTGGTCAACGGCACCACCGGCGAGTCGCCGACCACGAGCGACGCGGAGAAGGAACGCCTCATCCGGGCCGTGGTGGAGGCCGTCGGGGACCGGGCCAAGGTGGTGGCCGGGGTGGGCACCAACGACACCCGGCACACCATCGAGCTGGCCGCCGCCGCCGAGAAGGCGGGCGCGCACGGGCTGCTCGTGGTGACCCCGTACTACAACAAGCCGCCGCAGGCGGGGGTGCTGCGCCACTTCACCGCCGTCGCCGACGCCACCGGCCTGCCGGTGATGCTCTACGACATCCCGCACCGCGCCGGGGTGGCGATCGCCACCGAGACCATGGTCCGCCTCGCCGAGCACGGGAGGATCGTCGCGGTCAAGGACGCGAAGGGCGATCTCACCGCTACCAGTTGGGTGACCAGCCGCACCAACCTCGCCTTCTACAGCGGCGACGACTCGCTCACCCTGCCTTCGCTGGGCGTCGGCGCGGTCGGCGTGGTCGGCACCTCCACCCACTTCACCGGCAGGCTCACCAAGCAGATGATCGAGGCGTACGACGCGGGGGACAACGCCACCGCGCTCGCCCTGCACCGCCGGCTCCTGCCCCTGTACACCGGCATCTTCCGTACCCAGGGCGTCATCCTCGTGAAGGCGGGCCTGAAGGCCGTCGGCCTGCCCGCCGGCCCGGTCCGGCCCCCGCTGGTGGACGCCACCGACGACGAGACGGCCCAGCTGCGCGCGGACTGCGCGGCGGCGGGTCTCGAACTGCCCGAATGAACGAACGACACGACGGACGCCCGGTGACGGCGTCCCAGAATGAGGTGAACGCGTGACCGAGGCGCACATCGAGGCGGAACTCCCCCCACCGCTGCCCGAGGGCGGGCTGCGGATCATCCCGCTCGGCGGGCTCGGCGCCATCGGTCGGAACATGACCGTCTTCGAGTACGACGGCAAGCTGCTGGTGATCGACTGCGGGGTGCTCTTCCCCGACGTCGAGCAGCCCGGCGTCGACCTGATCCTCCCGGATTTCGGGCCGATCCTGGACCGGCTCGACGACGTGCAGGCGATCGTGCTCACCCACGGTCACGAGGACCACATCGGCGCGGTGCCGTACCTGCTCGCGCACAAGCCGGACATCCCGCTCGTCGGCTCCCAGTTCACGCTCGCCCTCGTCGAGGCGAAGCTCGCGGAGCGGCGGATCCAGCCCTACACGCTGACCGTGCGGGAGGGCGGCCGGGAGCAGCTCGGCCCGTTCGAGTGCGAGTTCTTCGCGGTGAACCACTCGATCCCGGACGCGCTCGCCGTGGCGGTGCGCACGCCCGCCGGCCTGGTGCTGCACACCGGCGACTTCAAGATGGACCAGCTTCCCCTCGACGGCCGGATCACCGACCTGGCCGGCTTCGCCCGGCTCGGCGCCGAGGGCGTGGACCTGCTGCTGTCCGACTCGACCAACGCCGAGATCCCGGGCTTCGTGACCCCGGAGCGGGAGATCGGCCCCGTCCTGGACTCGATCTTCCAGAAGGCGCGCGGGCGGATCATCGTCGCCTCGTTCGCCTCCCACGTGCACCGGGTGCAGCAGGTCTTCGACTCGGCCGCCGAGCACGGCCGCAAGGTGGCCCTCATCGGCCGGTCGATGGTGCGCAACATGGGCATCGCCCGGGACCTGGGTCTGCTCAACATCCCGCCCGGCCTGGTCGTCGGGCTGGAGGAGGCGACGACCATGCCGCCGGAGCAGATCGTGCTGATGTCCACCGGTTCGCAGGGCGAGCCGATGAGCGCCCTAGGCCGGATGGCCAGCGGCGACCACCGGCACATCACGATCGCCCCCGGTGACACCGTGGTGCTCGCCTCGTCCCTGGTGCCGGGCAACGAGACCTCCGTCTACCGGGTGATCAACCGGCTCGCGAGGGCCGGCGCCGTGGTCGTGCACAAGGACGTCGCGAAGGTCCACGTCTCCGGCCACGCCCCGGCCGGCGAGCTGCTCTACCTGCTCAACGTGGTGCGGCCCAGCAACCTGATGCCCGTGCACGGCGAGTGGCGCCACCTGCGGGCGCACGCCCGGCTCGGCATCGAGTCCGGCGTCGCCTCCGACCGGGTGGTGCTCTGCGAGGACGGCGACGTGGTCGACCTCGTCGAGGGCCGGGCCAGCCTGGTGGGCCACGTGAAGAGCCGGTACGTGTACGTCGACGGGCTCGCCGTCGGTGACGTCAGCGAGTCGCTGCTGACCGAGCGGCGGATCCTCGGCGACGGCGGTTTCATCGCGGCCACCGTGGTGGTGGACTCCGTGACGGGCAAGGTGGTGGCCGGCCCGACCGTCTCCGCCAAGGGCTTCTCCGAGGACCCGGAGGCGTTCAACGGCGTGATCCCGCTGGTCACCGAGGCGCTCAACCGGGCCGCCGCCGACGGCATCAGCGACCCGCACCAGCTCCAGCAGATCGTCCGGCGGACGGTGGGGCGCTGGGTCAACGACGCGTACCGCCGACGGCCGATGATCGTGCCCACGGTCGTCGAGGTCTGATCCGCCGCCGATCCGTGACCGGGCCGGTCGCCGATATCCCCGTGCACGTCGGCGACCGACCCGGAGCCCCACAGGCGCGGTCGGCCGTGACCGCGGCCCGGACGGCCAAGCGCCCGCTCAGTCCCGCGCGAGCCGGCGCCGGACCAGCAGGAGCGCGGCCCCGAAGGCGAGCAGCGCCACACCCGCCAGGGCGTACGCCGTTCCGGCGGCCCCGGTACGGGCCAGCTCCGGCGCCCCCTGGCCCGACGCGGTCGCCGTGGGCGCGCCCGTCGGCCTCGCGGTGCCGGTCGGGGACGGCGTGACGTCGCCCGCCCCGGAGCCCTCGCCGCCGGCCAGCCGGAGGGCGACGGAGGTGTCGCGGTTGGTGTAGCGCTCGGTCGGCGCCAGGTTCAGCCGGACCGTCCGGGTGCCGCCCGTCACCGCCAGCCGCACGGCGAACCGGTCCGCGGCGCCCGCCGGCACCGGCCCGGACCGCAGGATCTCGCATCCGACGCCGTCCATCCGACCGCTGTCCGAGCAACTCGGGCCGATCACCCGGACGCCGTCCGGGGTGGTGACGTTCAGCGCGTACCCGCCGATCGCGAAGGTGCCGGCGTTCGTCACCCGGACCGCCACCGTGGTCTGACCGTCCACCACGGGCGCGGCGGTGGCCCCCAGCCGCAGCGACGTCCGGTCCGGCCAGTTGATGCGGACGTCCACGGTGCGGGTGGTGACGCCCGTGCCGTCCCGGCCGGTGACCGAGCCCCACGCGTCCACGCCGAACACCGGCTCCGCCGTCGAGGACGTCACCGTGAGGCGGTACTCCCGCCGCCCGCCGGGTGCCACCTCGGCGCCGCCGCAGGTCCAGGTCGCCGACGCCCCGGCGGCCGGGCGGCAGTTTCCCCGGTCGGTCAGAGCGACGCCGGGCGGCAGGCGGAGCACGAAGAACCCCGGGGTGGCCGTCTGACCCTCGTTGAACACGGTCACCGTCAGCGGCGCGGAGGGGCGCCACGGGTCACCGTTGAGGAAGACGTGATCGGCGAAGGCCAGGACGGCCCCCGGGGCGTCCGGCGACGCGGCCGGGGCGGGTGCGGCCGTGGACGGCGCGGGGACGAGCAGGGCGAGAAGTGCGCCGGCGGCAGCGGCGCGGGACAGACGGATCATGGTGGCTCCCTGGGTCGGCACGAGCGATGCCGGTGCCACGCCCGAAGCGGGTGCCCGGTTGCGCGAGTGTCGGATGTGTGGCATTCCCGCCTCGCCCGTGCTCCGGGGGCGGGAGCGGGTCAGGGCAGCGCCGCGACGGCGTCGGCGTACGCGACGCCGGTCGTGACGGCCGCGTTCAGCAGCACGGCGAGCTGCGCGGGGGCCACCCCGTGCGCCAGGTCCGTGCTCACGTCGCCGGCCAGCACCAGCTCGCCGCCGAGGTCGTGAACGTACGCCTTGGGCAGCAGCCGGTCTTGGTTCCACGCGTTGCAGAACGCGTACGCCTCGGCGCGCCGGGCGACCGGCAGCCGCCGGGTGGCCAGCGTCCGGGCGTGCAGGATCTCGCCGCGCTCGCCGAGCCGGCGGAACTGGATGACGGCCTCGCCCCACCGGCCCACCACGGTCGCGCCGGCGTCCACGGCGTACCGGTCGCCACGGCGGTCCAGCAGCGCGGTGATCATCGACAGGGTGAGCGGCGCAAGCTCCAGCTCGTCGGGCTCCGGATCCTCCGGTGCGGGGTCGGCGACCTCGTCCCCGGCGCCGTCGTCGGGAGGCAGCGGCACGGGCGCCGCGACCGGACGCTCGGCCAGCCAGGCGGCCATCCGGCCCGACTGGTGCCCCGTGCCGTTGCGGGCGTCGAAGCTGCCGGCCAGCTCGGTGGCGACGGCGAGCAGCACGGCGCCGAGCGTCGCGACGTCGAGGTCGGCGGCCGGGCGGTCCCCGTACGCCGGCCGGTGCACGGTGCGTCCGCCCAGCCCCGCCTCGACGGCGAGCGCGCAGACCAGTGCCCCGGCGGCCGCGAACTCCATGCCGGAGAGGTCGTCGTGCGGGTGGTCGAGCCGGGGCAGGTGCGCGGCGAGGATGTCGAGGCCGCGCGCCGGGTGCCCGGCGAGCGCGCAGAAGCGCAGGTGCGTGGCGAGGTACGGGAAGGCGGCCCGCTCGCGGCGGTGCCGCCGGTACGCCCGCACGTGCGCGGCGCCGGCGCGTTCCGGCTCGCCGAGCCGCAGCCAGGGCAGCAGGGCCGACGTGAGGGCGCGCTCGGGCTGGTCGGTGCAGTCGACGGCGCCGTCGAGCACCTCCCGCAGCTCGGCGAGGGCGGCCGCGGCCTCGCCCCAGCCGGTGAGCACGTCCGCGCGGCGGGCCGGTGCGCAGCCGGGGCACCCGCTCGCGGGCCCGGGCTCGGCGGTCGCCCAGCGGTCGTACCACTCGCGGGCGGTCGGCTCGTCGCCCAGGTGGTCGGCGATGCGGCAGCGCAGCTCGGCCACCGCCTCGGCCGCTTCGCCCGTCCTGCGGGCCAGGTCGTCGACCGCCCGCGCCTGGTCCAGCCCGACCCGCGGCGTGCCCAGCAGCGCCTCGACCGCGTAGCGCTGGTAGCGGGTCAGCAGGTCCGCCTCCGTGTCGGTGAACAGCTCGGGGCGGCGGTCGAGGACGGCGAGGCAGCGCCGCACCGGCTCGACGAGTCGCCACCGCTCGCCGTGCAGCAGAGCCGTCTCGACGAGCGCGAATCGGGCGTCGACGGCGGAGCGGTCGTCGCCGTCCGCGTCCGCCTCGGCCGCGATCCGTTCCAGCTCGACGAGCCGGGCGGGACCGTCGGGCAGGTCCCGGACGTCGGCGAGGGCGGCGACCAGCTCCCGGTTGCGGGCCGGCCCGCGGTTGCGGCCCACGAGGTCGAGGTCACCCAGCCGGCCGTGCCGCCGGCCACCGGTCCCGCCCGGGCCGCCGCCCGGCTCGCCCCGACCGCTCACGAGGCGGCTCCACGGGGAAGCCGGCCCACGGCGGCCGCGAGCTGGCAGCCCGTCGAGATGCCGCAGTCGAGCAGCTGGTCGAGCTGGTGCGCGGTCACCCCGCGCTCCAGGTCGGCGATCACCTCGCCGCAGACGCGGGCCCGGCCGTCGTCGTCGACGTGGACGAAGGCCTTCGGCCAGAGCCGGTCGTGGTTCCACGCGTTGCAGAACTCGTGCAGCGCCGGGACCCGTTCGATGGGAAAGGTCGGCGCCACCATGGTGCGGATCTGGAGCAGCTCGCCGGCCTCGCCCAGCCGCAGGAACCAGACGAGGTTGTCGTCCCAGCGGCCGACCAGGTCGCCGTCGGCCTGGGCGGTCACCGCGTACCCCCGGGCGCCGAGCACGGCGGCGATCAGCTCGCCGGTCAGCGGTCGCAGCCGCCGCGGGTGCCCGGCCAGGGGGCCGTCCGGATCGTCCTCGTATCCCGGCGACGCCATCGGGCATCCCTTCTGAGGCAGATATCACGGCATGCGGCGGAGTCCGTGCTGCGACGCGCGGACACGACCCGGAAAAGCGGCGATCCGCCGGGCCGCGCCGTTACGGTGATGCTATGGCGGGCCGTACCTCTCAGGCGAGCCGGCGGCGCGGCGCGTCGCCGCGCGGTGCGACGAACAGCCGCGCCCGCCAACCGGCGAAGAAGACCACCCGCGCGCCCGTGCGCCGCACCCGGGCCGCGCGTCCGGGCCCGGCCGTCTACGTCGGACGCGCGGTCGGTGCGCTGTGGATGGGACTGGCGCACGGCGTCGGGTGGGCGGTGCGCGCGGCCGGCCGGCAGGCCGCCACGGCCCGCGAGCTGGATCCCGAGCACCGCCGCGACGGCGCGGGCCTGTTGCTGTTCGGTCTCGCGCTGCTCAGCGCCGTGGGGATCTGGTTCTCCGGCGCCGGCCCGGTCGGCGCCCGGCTGGCCGACACGGTGCGGCTCTTCCTCGGCGCGATCTCCGTGGTGATACCGGTGCTGCTGGGCATCGGCGCCTGGCGGCTGATGCGCCAGCCCGTCGAGGCGGACCACCGCGGCCGTGGCCTCGTCGGCTGGGGCTCGATGCTCGTGGCCACCGCGGCGATGCTCCACATCGGGCAGCAGCCGGTCGACCCGGTCCAGCGCGACTACGCGGGTGGCCTCGTCGGTGCGGGCGTCGGCAGCCTGCTGGAGCGGGCCGTCACCGCCTGGGTCGCGATGCCCCTGCTCATCCTGCTGCTCCTCTTCGGGCTGCTGGTGGTCACCGCCACCCCCATCAACAAGATTCCCGAGCGGCTCGGCCTGTTGGCGGGCACGCTGGTGGCCCCGCCGTCCACCGAGGACGAGGAGGAGCCGCCGGCCAAGCCGGTGCGCAAGCGTCCGGCGAAGCGCGTGCCGCCACCGGTCGACCCGGACGCTTTCGAGGACGACCTCGACGGCGTCGACCTGCAGGACACGCTCGTCCTCACCCGCACACCGCCGGCCAGGGTGCCGGCCAGCCGCAAGCCCGTCGAGCCGCCGGAGCACTCGCCGCTGCCCACCCGTGCCGAGCAGCTCGCGCTGACCGGCCTGGCCGGCGACTACACGCTGCCGCCGGCCAACCTGCTGAGCACCGGCGCCGCGCCGAAGTCCCGGAGCAAGGCCAACGACGAGGTGATCGCCGCGCTCACCGGCGTCTTCGAGCAGTTCGACGTGGACGCCGCGGTCACCGGCTTCACCCGGGGCCCCACGGTGACCCGCTACGAGGTCGAGCTGGGGCCGGGGGTCAAGGTCGAGCGGATCACCCAACTCTCCCGCAACATCGCGTACGCCGTGAAGTCGCCGGACGTCCGGATCCTCAGCCCCATCCCGGGCAAGAGCGCGGTCGGTGTGGAGATCCCCAACACCGACCCGGACAACGTGTCGCTCGGCGACGTGCTGCGCTCGCGGGCCGCCACCAGCGACCACCACCCGATGGTGGTGGCCCTCGGCAAGGACATCGAGGGCGGCTTCGTGGTGGCCAACCTGGCCAAGATGCCGCACATCCTCATCGCGGGCGCGACCGGCGCGGGCAAGTCGTCCTGCCTCAACTCGCTGCTGGTGTCGATCCTCACCCGGGCCACCCCGGACGAGGTGCGCCTGCTGCTCATCGACCCGAAGCGCGTCGAGATGACCGGCTACGAGGGCATCCCGCACCTGGTCACGCCCATCGTGACCAACGCGAAGAAGGCGGCCGACTCGCTGGAGTGGGTCGTCCGCGAGATGGACATGCGCTACGACGACCTCGCCGCCAACGGGGTCCGGCACATCGACGACTTCAACCGCAAGGTGCGCAACGGCGAGATCAAGGCGCCGCCGGGCAGCGAGCGGGAGATGCGGCCCTACCCGTACCTGCTGGTGATCGTCGACGAGCTGGCCGACCTCATGATGGTCGCCCCCCGCGACGTGGAGGACTCGATCGTCCGGATCACGCAGCTCGCCCGGGCCGCCGGCATCCACCTGGTCCTCGCCACCCAGCGCCCCTCGGTCGACGTGGTGACCGGCCTCATCAAGGCCAACGTGCCGTCGCGGCTGGCGTTCGCCACCTCGTCGTTGGCCGACTCCCGGGTCATCCTCGACCAGCCGGGCGCGGAGAAACTGCTGGGGCGCGGCGACGGCCTCTTCCTGCCGATGGGCGCCTCGAAGCCGATCCGCATCCAGGGCGCCTGGGTCACCGAGCGCGAGATCGCCGACGTGGTGAAGTTCTGCAAGGACCAGCGTGAGCCGGAGTTCCGCTCGGACGTGCTGACCGTGGCGCAGGAGAGCAAGAAGAAGATCGACGAGGACATCGGCGACGACCTCGACCTGCTCGTGCAGGCGGTGGAGCTGGTGGTCACCTCGCAGTTCGGCTCCACGTCGATGCTCCAGCGGAAGCTGCGGGTGGGCTTCGCCAAGGCTGGCCGGCTCATGGACCTCATGGAGACGCGGGGTGTGGTCGGGCCGTCGGAGGGCTCGAAGGCCCGCGACGTGCTCGTCAAGCCCGACGAGCTGGAGGAGGTCCTCGCCGGGCTGCGCGGCGATGGGTGAGCAGCGTGCTGGACGCGCCGGCGCCGGTGGCGGTCGGCGCGGCTCAGTGGAAGATCTTCAGGCCGGCCACGCCGGCGATCACCAGGAAGAGGCAGGCGATCCGGGGCAGGCTCGTCGACTCGTTCAGCGCGACCATGCCGACGACGGCGGTGCCCACCGCGCCGATGCCGACCCAGACCGCGTACCCGGTGCCGACGGGGATGTCCCGCAGCGCGTACGCGAGGCCGGCCATGCTGAGCACCAGCGTCGCCACGAAGATCACCGAGGGGAGGGGGCGGCTCAACCCGGCGCTGCGGTCGAGGGCCACCGCCCACGCCGTCTCGAGCAGTCCGGAGAACACCAGCACGATCCAGGCCATCGCGTCACCTCTGCGGGAGCGCCCGGACCACGGGCCGGGACGAGTCGGGTCTGCACGTGTCGGGGCGTCTTCGCCTGACCGGGTACGCCCGCCGCTCGTCCGGGGTGGCCGGCAGCGGCCACCGGAGCCGACGGTAGCACCGCGTCCGGTGGCGCAGCGGGTGAGTCGAGCCACCGGCAATTGACCTGAACCTCACTTCAACTTGCAGTATGGCGACCATGACCCTGCTCTTCTCCGACCCCGAGGTGTCCGCCGCGCTGGACGCCGCCACCACGGTCGACGCCATGCGCGCCGCGCTGCTGGCCGCGTACGAGGGGCGGCTCGTCGCCCCGCCGCGGGCCTCGGCGTCGCTGGGCGGGGGCCGGATGGTGCTGACGGCCGGCCACCTCACGGGGGAGTGGTACGGGTACCGCTCGTACGACACGTTCGGTCACCCCGAGGCGCAGCAGCTGGTCGTCCTGCACGACGGGCGGACCGGCGCGGTGCGGGCCGTGGCGGTCGGCGAGGAGCTGGGCTCCCGGCGTACCGGCGGCCTCGGTGGGGTGGCGGTGGACGCCCTGGCCCGGCCGGACGCCGCGACGCTCGGCGTGATCGGCTCCGGCCGGCAGGCGTGGACGCAGGTGTGGGCCGCCGCCGCCGTGCGACCGCTGCGCGAGGTGACCGTGCACAGCCGTTCGGCGGCCCGGCGGGAGGCGTTCGCCGCCCGGGTTCGTGCCGAACTCGACGTGCCCGCCCGGGCGGTGGCCGACCCGGCCGCCGCGGTGGCCGGCCGCGACGTGGTGGTGCTCGCCACCACGAGCCCCACCCCGGTGCTCGACGCCGCCCACCTCAGCCCCGGCACGCACGTGAACACGGTCGGCTTCAAGCAGCGCGACCGCGCCGAGTTCGGGCCGGACCTGCTCACGGTCGCCGACGTGCTGGCCACCGACTCGCCGGCGCAGGCGGGCGCGTACGCCCCACCGATGCTCGCCGCCGAGCCCCCGTACGCCGATCGGCTGCGGGACCTCGGCGCGGTGCTCGCGGGCGTCGAGGCCGGCCGCACCGCGCCGGAGCAGATCTCGGTCTTCTGCTCGGTGGGTCTCGCGGGCACCGAGGTCTTCCTGCTCGACCGCCTGGTCCGGGTCGGCGCCGCGACGGTGTGAACCGGCGCCCGCCGCTGTCGGCGGCCCGCCGTGCACGGGCGGCCCCGCGCGGCCCGGTACCCTCGGATGGTGTCTGCCACCTCCCCTAACGACTCCGAGGGCCGCCGCGTCGCCCTGCTGACCCTGGGCTGTGCCCGCAACGAGGTCGACTCGGAGGAGCTGGCCGCCCGGCTGCACGCCGACGGCTGGCAGGTCACCACCGACGGCGAGGGCGCCGACGTGGTGGTCGTCAACACCTGCGGCTTCGTGGAGAAGGCCAAGCAGGACTCGATCCAGACCCTGCTCGCCGCCGCCGACACCGGCGCCAAGGTGGTGGCGGCCGGCTGCATGGCCGAGCGGTACGGCCGTGAGCTGGCCGACAGCCTCCCCGAGGCGCAGGCCGTGCTGAGCTTCGACGACTACCCGGACATCGCGGCCCGGCTGGACGCGGTGCTCGCCGGTGAGCACGTCACCGCGCACACCCCACGGGACCGGCGCGAGCTGCTCCCGCTCACCCCGGTCAAGCGCCGCGAGGCGGCGGTGTCGCTCCCCGGCCACGGCACCCCGACCCGCGCTGCCGTCGAGACCGACGCGCACACCCCGGCGCACCTGCGCCAGGTGCTCCGCCACCGGCTCGAGACCGGCCCGGTCGCCTCGCTCAAGCTGGCCAGCGGCTGCGACCGGCGCTGCGCGTTCTGCGCCATCCCCGCGTTCCGCGGGGCGTTCGTCTCGCGTACGCCGGACGAGCTGCTCGCCGAGGCGGAGTGGCTCGCCAAGACCGGCGTCCGTGAGCTGGTGCTGGTGAGCGAGAACTCCACGTCGTACGGCAAGGACCTGGGCGACCCGCGGGCGTTGGAGAAGCTGCTGCCGCAGCTGGCCGGCATCGACGGCATCGTCCGGGTGCGGGTGAGCTACCTCCAGCCGGCCGAGACCCGGCCCGGTCTCGTCGAGGCGATCGCCACCACCCCGGGCGTGGCCCCGTACTTCGACCTGTCGTTCCAGCACTCCAGTGAGCCGGTGCTGCGCCGGATGCGCCGCTTCGGCTCGACCGACCGGTTCCTCGAGCTGCTGGCCAACGCCCGGGCGTTGGCGCCCGAGGCGGGCGCGCGGAGCAACTTCATCGTCGGGTTCCCCGGCGAGACCCGGGCCGACGTCAGCGAGCTGGTCCGGTTCCTGACCGAGGCGCGGCTCGACGCGATCGGCATGTTCGACTACAGCGACGAGGACGGCACCGAGGCCGCCGGGCTGCCCGGCAAGGTGTCCGCGGCGACGATCAAGCGCCGGTACGACCGGCTGAGCGCGCTCGCCGACGAGCTGTGCACCCAGCGGGCCGAGGAGCGGCTCGGTTCGACGGTCGAGGTGCTGGTCGACTCGGTGGCCGACGGGGTCGTGGAGGGCCGGGCAGCGCACCAGGCGCCCGAGGTGGACGGCTCGACGACGCTGGTCGCCCCGGAGGGCGGCGGCGTCGACCTGGCCGCGCTGCGACCGGGTGACCTCGTGCGCGCCACGGTGACCGGCACCGAAGGGGTGGACCTGCTCGCCGTTCCGGATGAGATGATCTCGGCGGCGCCCGGCGCGGCACGGTGACGGCGGGCCCGGACGGAGCGGGGAGGCCACGTGGTGCGACACCGGAGACGCCACGGCGGGCCGAGCCGGGCAGCGCGGTGACCGGGGCCACCGAGTCCACGCCGGCCCGGGTGGTCCGGCGGGTGCCGCTGCTCAACGCCGCGAACGCCCTGACCGCGTTGCGGCTGGTGCTGGTGCCGGTGTTCGGGGCCACGGTGGTGGTCTCCGCGATGACCCACGCCGGCTGGCGGATGGCGGCCTGCCTGATCTTCGCGTTCGCGTCGGCGACGGATCTCGTCGACGGTTGGATCGCCCGCCGCTTCGGGCTGGTGACCTCGGTCGGCAAGGTGGCCGACCCGATCGCCGACAAGGCGCTCACCGGCGCCGCCCTGCTGTTGCTGTCGTGGTACGACCGGTTGCCGTGGTGGGTGACCGTGGTCATCCTCGTCCGGGAGTTGGGCATCACGGCCCTGCGGTTCTGGGTGATCCGGCACGGTGTGATCGCGGCCAGCCGGGGCGGCAAGATCAAGACGGCGTTGCAGATCCTCGCCATCGCCTGGTACCTCTGGCCGATGCCGGCCGTCCTCGCCCCGGTCGGTCCCTGGATCATGGGGGCCGCCGTCGTGGTGACGGTGGTCACGGGCTTCGACTACGTGGCCCAGGCCCTCCGCCTCCGCCGCCCCAAGCGCTGACCCGGAAGGCCCCCGCGATCCTCCGCGATCTTGCAGTTCGTGCCCCCCTTCTGTCCGGATTGCGGGCATGCGTCCGCGCGGAAAGTGCAAGATCGCGGGGAGGCCGGGGGCGGGGAAGGGCCAGCGGGTCGGGATGGTTGCGGGAGTGGTGGCGGGGAAGGATGGGGGCATGGAGAGCGACGCGAACGGGGAACGGCCGGTCGGCAGCCCGGCTGCCGGAGTGGTGCACAGCCTGTCCCAGCGGCACGAGACGCTGGCGACCGTCGAGTCGCTCACCGGCGGGCTGCTCTCCGCGGCCATCGTGGAGATCGCCGGGGTGAGTGGCGTCTACCGGGGCGGCCTCGTGGTCTACGCCACCGAGCTGAAGGCCGAGCTGGCCGGGGTGCCGTCCGAGCTGCTCGCCGAGCGCGGCCCGGTCGACCCCGACGTCGCCGCGGCACTCGCCGAGGGCGGCCGCCGGCGCTGCGGCGCCGACTGGGGTCTGGCCACCACCGGCGTGGCCGGCCCGGAACCACAGGACGGCAAGCCGGTCGGCCTCGTCTACGTGGCAGCGGCCGGCCCGGGCGGCACCACGGTGCGACAGCTCGACCTCGACGGCGGGCGCGACCACGTCCGCTCGGCGGCCGTGATCGAGGCGTTGCGGCTGCTCGCCGAGCGGATCCACGACGCCGACGCCGCCGACGAGGCCGCGAACGACGGGTCGGCCCGCCGTGACGCGGGCGACACGGCCGAGGCCGGCGCGGGCCAGCGTTGATCCGGCCAGGACCGAGTGGCGTGCGGGCGCGACGCGGACCGACGTCGCGCCGGCCCCCGGCACGGCGCCGGCCGGCGCGCGGATCCGAGGGGCGGGGCGGGATGTCGCCCGGGCCGGTAGCGGGTACGGTTGCGGGAAGGCTCCGACGGTCGGGGCCGGCGCGCTCCGCCGCGCCGGACCGGACGGCCGCCGGAAGAGGTACGGCCCGGAGGGGGAGGTGCGATGGTCCTGCTACGCCGAGTGATCGGTGACGCACTGCGGGCGCGCCGGCAGGGGCAGCACCGCACCCTGCGCGAGGTCTCCACCGCAGCCAACGTGAGCCTCGGCTACCTGTCCGAGATCGAGCGCGGCCAGAAGGAGCCGTCGAGCGAGCTGCTGGCCGCGATCTGTGACGCGCTCGGCGCCCGCCTCTCGGAGCTGCTGCGCGAGGTCAGCGACACGGTGGCGCTCGCCGAGCAGATGCCCAACGTGCTGGTCCCGGTGCAGGACGAGGCGGCCCCGGTGCCGGCGGCGCCGGCGACCAAGGCCACCAACCGGGCGGTCCGCCAGGTCAGCTCCGACGGCACGGTCGCCGTGTCGGTCCGCCAGGATTCGCCGCTCAAGGCCACGCTGCGCAGCACCCGGGTCCGCCCCACCGAGCGCGACCGCGACGTCGTCTGCGCCGCCTGACATCCTCCCGCGTCCGCTCCATGGCCCACCTCGCCCGGCCCGCGTAGGGTTGATCGCAGACGGTGTCGGCCGCCCGCTCAGCGGGTAAGGGTGCCGGTCTGGCGCCCGGCTGGGACGATGGAAGGGCTGCCGCGCCGGTGGCCCGTCGTCCCGCCCGGCGCGTGCAGGCGGAGCGACGCTACTGAGGGGATACCGCGGAGATGGCGAACCCGTTCGTCAAGGGGTGGAAGTACCTGATGGCGCTCTTCGGCGCCCGGATCGACGAGCGTGCCGATCCCAAGGTCCAGATCCAGCAGGCCATCGAGGAGGCGCAGCGCCAGCACCAGCAGCTCGTGCAGCAGGCCGCCGCGGTGATCGGCAACCAGCGCCAGCTCGAGATGAAGCTCTCCCGGCAGATGTCCGAGGTCGAGCGTCTCCAGGGCAACGCCCGGCAGGCGCTGGTCCTGGCCGACCGGGCCCGGGCCCGGGGCGACGAGGCCGAGGCGGGGCGGTACGAGCAGTCCGCTCAGACCCTGGCCACCCAGCTGGTCTCCGCCGAGCAGGCCACGGAGGACCTGAAGACCCTGCACGACCAGGCGCTCGGCGCCGCCGCGCAGGCCCGCAAGGCGGTGGAGAACAACTCGATGATCCTCCAGCAGCGTCTCGCCGAGCGCACCCGGCTGCTCAGCCAGCTCGAGCAGGCGAAGATGCAGGAGACGGTGGCCCGCTCGCTCGAGTCGATGTCGGCGCTCACCGCGCCCGGCACCACCCCGTCGCTGGACGAGGTCCGGGACCGGATCGAGCGCCGCTACGCCAACGCGATGGGCCGCGCGGAACTCGCCGGTAACTCGGCCGAGGGGCGCATGCTGGAAATCCAGAAGGCGACGCTCGACTCGGCCGGCTCGGCCCGGTTGGAGCAGATCCGGTCGAGCATGGCCGGCGAGCAGCTGGGCGCGCAGCAGCGGCAGGGCGTGGAGCAGTCGCAGCCGGCGGCGCCCGCCGCCGACCCGGCCGCCTCGGCCCGCCTCGACGAGATCCGGGCGAGCATGGCCCGCGAGCGGGGCACCGGGGACACCACGGCCGCCGGCTGAGCGCGGCCGCCACGAGGAGGTCAGGGTGGCAGACGAGCGTACGCGGTACTTCCGGCGCCTGTCCCGGCTGCGCCGGTCCGCCCGGCGGTGGAGCGTGCTGGCCGGCGGGCTCGGCGGCGCGGCGGCCGTCCTGACCCCGTACGCCGGGCTCGGGCTGCCCGACGCGGGCTGGGCCGGCGCCGCGGGCAGCGCCCTGGCGCTCGCCGCATGGCGCTGGATCGACCTGCGGGCGCTGGCCGCCCAGCCGGCGCCACCGGCACTCGACCCGGCCGAGGCGGCCGCCCGGTCCCGGGCGCGTCTCGTCGCCGCCGTCGAGCGGCTCCCCGCCGGTTCCGGGGTGCTGGCCGAGGTGCGCCGGGTCCGCTCGCGGGTGGCGTTGCGCGGCACCAGCGCCGCCGAGCCGTGGGCCCGGCTGGACCGGGCGGCGCTCACGCTCGCGGGCATGGCGCAGCGGCTCACGGGGCTCGCCGAGCCGGCCGTGCAGGAGGCCGCCGCGGCCGACCGGTCGCTGCGGGACCTCGCGCATCGGGTGGCGAGTGTGGAACGGGCGCTGCGGCTGGCGCCCGTCGACGCCCGCGCGCCGCTGGCCGACACCCACCGGGTGCTCGCCGAGCAACTGGAGAGCGGCGTGGCCGCGTACGAGCGGCTCGTGGTGGCGGCGGCCGGCTACGTTGCGGAGGACGCCCGACCGGACGCCCCGCACCCGGCCGCGTCCCGGCTCACCGAGGCCACCGACCTGCTGCACGGCGTCGCCGCGGCGCTCGCCGAGCTGCGCGGCGCCAACGACCCGCTGCGCGCACCGACCCGCTGACCCGTCACGGCGGGGTGGTGACCGACACCGGCGGTGTGAACGGCGAGCTGCCGACGACGTTGAACGCGCGGATCCGGTAGTGGTAGGTGACGCCGCGGGCCAGACCCGTGTTGGTGAAGCCCCGGCCCGTGACGGTGAATGTGGCCACCTCCCGGCCGAACGCCGGGTCGAGGGCCCGCTGGACGATGAACCCGGCGCCCGGCCCGGCCGCCGTCCCGGCCGACCAGCCCAGGATCACTGTCGCGGTGTCCGGCCCGGGTGCGCTGGCCGTGCCGCTCACCGCCGTCGGTGTGACCGGGGCGGGCGGGGTCGTCACCGTGGCGACGGTGGACCACGGCGACGCGGCGCCCAGGTAGGTGGTGCGCACCCGGTAGTAGTACGTGGTGTCCGGGGCGACCGCCGTGTCCAGGTGGTTGTCGCCGACCCCGATCGCCGTGGTGCCCGGGCCGCTCGTGAAGGTCGGGTTCGTGGCCCGCTGCACGTCGATGCCGGTGGCGAAGGAGCGGTTCGACCAGCGGAGCCCGACCCGCAGCGGCGCGGCCGGCGGGATCGCGGCGGCGAGCCCGGCGGGGGCGGTGAGCTGCACCGACGCGGGCACGCTGTTGGACCAGGCCGAGCAGCTCACCGCGTTCTCGGCGCGGATCCGATAGTGGTACGTGACGCCCGGCGTCACCGTGGCGTCGGTGTACCGGGTGGCGGTGGCCGCCACGGTGATCGCCGTGAGGCCGGTGGCGAAGGTGGCGTCCGTGGCCCGCTGCAGCAGATGACTGGTGGCCGGCGGGCGGCCTCCGTTGCCGGTCCAGGCGAGCGTGATGGCCGGCAGCGCGGTGGCCGAGCCCGGCGCCGGGGTGGCGGTGAGCCCCGTGGGCGCCTTGGGGGAGACCCGCAGCACCAGCGGCCGGCTCATGCCGAGGTCGCGGTGGCCGGCCTGTTGGCTGTGCCAGCGGTACTCCCAGCCGAGGTTCACGAGCTGGTTCACGACGAGCGCGGGGCGCCCGTCGATCGGGCTGAGCGGCGTGGACCCGGTGCGGGTGCCAGCCGGGCGGGTCGGGTCGAGCAGCCGGACGCTGTCGCCGATCTTGAAGGGCAGGATCGGGGCCACCGGGCGCAGCGCCACGACCACATCCTCTCGCGGGTTGACCCGGACGACCTCCTTCCAGCCCAGCTCGCCCCCGTCGGGTGCCCGGATCGTGCCGTCCCAGCCGACCCGGTTGACCACCTGGACGTCGCAGCCGTCCAGGCGCACCGCCTCGGTCTGCCGGCTGTCACCCACGATGCGCCAGATCTGGGTGCCGTCGGCGGGGGCGCCGATCGGCACCGCGGGGTCCGCCGCGAACAGGGTCTCGGTGGCCGGGTCGGTGGGCCCCAGCGGCAGCGTGGCGGGGGAGAGCGGTCCGGCGTACGGGTGGGCCACGCCGAGCCGGCCGGCCAACCGGCCGTACGCGGGCTCGAACACCTGCCGTACCGCCTTCACGGCGATCGGCACGGTGACCGGCACCGCGCCGCCGGCCGGGGTGAACGTCACGGTGGTGGCGTGCACCGGCACCACGGTCTCGGCGGGCGTACGGGTGCCGATCGCGGCGTCGTACGCCGGCTGCGGCACGATCGGCGGGCGCTGGCCGGCCGCGTACGCCCGGGGCAGCCGTTCGCGGAGCCGGGCCACGTCGTACGGCGGTGCCGGGGTGCCGGTCACCCGGAACTGGAGGAGCGTGCGGGTGTTCGGGCCGTACCCGGGGCGGGTGGGCGGTGACCCTCCCTCGGCCGTGCGGTCCGGCGCGTCCGTGTGGTGGTCGTAGCGGGGGTCGAAGCCGGGCAGCGGGGCGGGGCAGTCGTTGTAGAGGATCAGCGTGCCGCCCGGCGGCACCGTCGAGAAGTCCACGACCACGTCGGCCCGCTCGCCGGGCGCGAGCAGCAGGGCGCGCCCGTCGACGTTGAGCACGGTCGGGTCCCGCCGGTCGTAGCGGAAACCGACCGGGCGGTTGCGGATGACCACCGGGGCGGGCAGCAGCCCGCCGTCGTTGCCGATCTGGAGGATCTCCGGCCCCGCGGCGCGCGGGTCCGGCACGCCGCCGTCACGCCCGTCGGCCGGCCAGTCCGCCGGCCGGCCCGGCGCCCGCACCGCCGGCACCATGGGCACCTCGCCGGCGTCGGCGTCGAGCAGGTTGCCCTCGTCGTCCCACATCGGCCCGTCCGAGCGGGCCCGGTAGAGCTGGAGGTTGAGGCTGCGGTCGAGGCAGGCGTTCAGGATCCGGAACCGGTACGCGCGGGGCTGCACCTCCAGGTAGGGGTACGCGATCCCGTTGACGAGCGGGGTGTCGCCGAACGCCTCGGGGACCGCGCTCGGGTGGGGCACACCCGGGGTGAGCGGGGGCTCCTCGGCGGCTGCCACCGGGTCGTGGTGCGGGTTCGGGACCGGGCCCGGCCCGGGGTGCGGCAGCGTCCCGTTCGGCCCGGCGCCGGCCCGGCGGTCGTCGAGATCCGGGCCCGCCTCGGCCGTACGCGACCAGGGCCCGTAGTCCCAGCGGCCGGTCGGGTTGATCCCGCCGGCCCGGTACGGGTTCTGCCGGGGCTGGTAGACGTGCGGGTGCCAGAGGCTGCCCCGGGATCCCCAGCGGTCCCGGTCCCACGTGGGGTCCTCGCCGGCGAGCTGGGTGTCGTCGGGCACGAACGTCTTGTCCTCGATGACCAGCGGCAGCTGCTCCTCGGGCAGCACCCCGTCGGCCACGAGCTGGTCCTCGACCGGGTCGGTGAGCAGGTAGAGCGCGACCTGCCCGGAGTAGACGGTCAACCGGGACAGGCCGAGCGTGTTGTCGTGGAACCACATGAGCCGGCCACTCTGCTCGTTGGGGTAGTAGAGGGTGGTGGCGCCGGCGCCGGGCGGTGGCATGTCGGGGACGTGGGTGAGCCCCACTCCCGTCGGGTACGGGGTGATCTCGCCGGCCGGGGTGATCCACTGCCACGGGTTGCCGGCGCTGGTCCAGCCCGTCTGCGCGCCCGCGAGGTGCAGCACCGCGCGGTTCTGCGGGTACGGCGCGGGGCCGTCCAGAGGCCCGAGGCCGGCGCCCTCGACGGTCTCGTCGACGGGCAGGAAGAGTTCGCCGGCACGGCCGGTGGGGAGCTGGTTGATGAACTTGATCCGCACGGGCCGGCCGCGCCGGGCCCGGATGAGCGGGCCGAGGTGCCAGGGCCGCCCGGGCGGCGCCACCGTGTTGTGCCCGGACGGGTCGGTGCCGAGGTTGAGCTGGCGGTAGCCGCGCAGCCGGGTGGCCGGCAGGTCGCGGTGCAGCCGCTGGGCGTACTGCTGCAGGCCGATCTCGTAGTAGTCGCAGCCCGGGTACGTGATGGTGTCCGGCACCGCGACCGGCAGGTACCCGCCCAGCTCGGTGCGGCCGAGCGGGCCCGGACCGGGCAGCGGGTCGACGAACTTGCGCAGCCCGGTGCCGGGCAGCACCCGGCCGTCGTCGGCGCAGACCGGCCGGGGGCTGCGGGCGAAGTTCGGCACGGGGCCGAAGCAGCGTGGAACGGCGGCCGGATCGAGGGTGGCCGGTGCGGGGGCGGGGGCCTCCTCGGCGACCCGGGCGGCGGGCACGACCGCCGTCCCGTCCGCCCCGGCGGTGCGGCCGCTGCCGCCGCGCCCTGCGCGGTCGGTCCAGGTGGCCCGGAGTCTGCGGAACATCGCCATGGCTCTCCCCGGGGTCGGGGCACGACCGCCGCCACCCCGGCGTGGCGGCCCGGTCGGGCCGGCTCTGCTGACGATCGGTGAGCGTCCAACCGCAGCATGCGACGCCGATGCCGGAGTTAGGAATTACCCAATCGTCCGTATCTGGGCGGCGTCGGGCCGATCCGTGGTGTCGCGTCGGCCCGCGCGGCTGTCCGGGCCGGCCCGCGCCGGGCGGTCAGCCCGCGGGACGTTCCGGCTGGCAGACCGGGCACCAGTAGGTGACCCGCTCGCCCAGCTCCTCCTTGCGCACGGGGGTGCCGCAGCGGCGGCAGGGCTGGGCCCGCCGGCCGTACACGTAGGTGGTCTGCCCGCGGTGCAGCGACCCGGTGCTGCTCTGCGCCCAGCGCCCCCGGTTGGCGGCCAGCAACCGCTGCGCGAGGGCCACGAGGCCCGGCAGGTCGGGTACGGCGCGCACCGGCGTCCACGGGGACACGCCACGCAGGAACAACACCTCGCACTTGTAGAGATTGCCGATGCCGGCCAGGTGGCGCTGGTCGAGCAGCGCCTCGCCGATCGTGTCGTCCGGGTGGGCCGCGAGCCGGCGTACCGCCTCGTCCGCATCCCAGTCCGCGCTGAGCAGGTCGGGGCCGAGATGGCCGACGAGCGTCTCCTCCTCGGCGGTGGGCACCAGCGCCAGCTCGTGCAGGTGGTAGCCGACCGCCACCGCGCCCGAGCTGCGCAGCACGGCCCGGATCAGGTGGGCGGGCCGGGCGGCCCAGCGTTCCCCCGGCGCGTACGCCCGCCACGCGCCGTCCATGCGCAGGTGGGAGTGGAGGGTCCAGCGGCCGCCCCCGGCGTCGGTCGGGGCCTCCAGGCGGAGCAGCAGGTGCTTACCGCGCGCGGCCGACTCGCGCACCGTCCAGCCCGCCAGGTCGGCGGTGGCGAGCTGTGGCACCCGGAACTCGCTCGCGGTCAGTGTCGCGCCCGCCAGCGCGCGGTGCAGGACGCGGGCGGTGTTCCAGACGGTGTCGCCTTCGGGCATCCTCCCATCCTCCCTCGCTCGAGTCGGATTCGCGTGTGTCGCTATTTGTAGTCCCGTTCCGCTTGATCTCGCGACATGGGCACCATCAGGGAGTTCTGAGGAGAATGCCCATGAAACATCTTCATCGTCGTATCCGTCCCGTCCTCCTCGCCCTGGTCGTCGCCCTCATCGCAGCACTCCTCCCCGCCGCCGGTCCCTCCCCGGCCGCCGCGACCCGCGTCACCACCATCAGCCTCGTCCCGGCCGGTTCCCGCACCGCCGCTCCCGCGGCGACCGACCGGTGGAGCCTCGACCTGGCCACCGTCGACGGTGACGACGTCAACGTCCGGTCCTCCACGGCCGGGCTCCGCCTACGTGACGCCCGCCCAGGGGCCGCCCGGGCGCCGCACAGCCCCCGTGGCGCCGCCGCCGAGGGGATGCTCCTCACCGCGCCGCGCGTCCTGTCCCACCCGGCCACCCGGGTGCGCGCCGACGTCTCCGCCCGGGTCGTGGCCGGCTCCACCGTCGAGACGCAGGTGCGGGGCTGGCGCGCCAGCGGCTGGACCGAGTGGCGCGCCGCCACCCGGGGCGCCGTCTTCGACCAGCCGGTCACCCGGGTGCAGGCCCGCGTGGTGCTCACCGCCCGGAACGACCGGGCCGTCGCCACGGTCCGCGGCGTACGGCTCACCGCCGACTCGCTGGCCGCCGTCACGGCCGCCACACCGGGGCTCACCTACCGGGTCTTCGCCACCCGGATCGGGCTGGTCGGCGAGGTGACCGCCAACGGGCGGACGATCCAGCCACGGGACCACTTCGTGGCGCTGCCCTCCCGGCGCGGGCTCTCACCGCTCAACAGCGGGGACTACACCGTACGGGTGTGCACCACCAGCGGCGGTCGCTGCGCGTACGCCCCGGTGTGGGACGTCGGACCGTGGAACACCCGGGACGACTACTGGAACCCCAGCCCGGTCCGGGAGAACTGGAAGGACCTGCCGCAGGGCCGGCCCGAGGCGCAGGCCGCCTACCAGAACGGGTACAACGGCGGGCGCGACCAGTTCGGCCGTACCGTCCTCAACCCGGCCGGCATCGACCTCGCCGACGGGACCTTCTGGGACGGGCTGCTGCTCACCACGAACGCGTGGGTCGACGTGGCGTACCTGTGGACCGGGTCCGGCCCGCGCGGCGTCGTCGGCGACGGACCGCTCAACATCCGCACCGGCGCGAGCACCACGTACCCGGTCCGCGGGCTGGCCGCGCGCTTCGCCAACGTGCCGATCCAGTGCTACGTGACGGGCCAGACGGTCGCCGGCCCCTACCGCACCACCAACCGGTGGAACCGCCTGACCACCGGCCAGTACGTCAGCCACGCGTACATCTCGGCGGTGTACGGCGGCACGGTGCCGCTCTGCTGACGTCCGCCGGGCCTCCGGTCCGGCGCGGGCCCGGGTCCTCCGGTCCGGGGCCCGCCCCGGGCCGGAGGTCGGTGTCAGGGACGTTCCTCGGGGCGGGGCGGGCGGACCATGCCCTGGTAGCGCTCGTGGCTGGCGCCGTAGATCGCGAAGTTGAGCCGGGCGTGGGACAGGCTCAGGTCGCCGTTGGGGCCGCCGTGCACGACGTCGGCGTCGTCGTCGGACTGGCCGTCGTCCGTCCAGAAACAGACCGGGCAGGTCCCCCCACCCGTGCGTGACGCGCAGCAGGGACAGGCCATGGCAACCCAGTACTCACCCACCCGGGCAGCATTCCACAGCCGTGGATCGATCGCTCCTCCGCGCCCGCCCGATGGGACCGCGCCGGGACGGTCAGCCGCCGGCCGCGCTCATCCGCACCGAGTCGCCGGCCGTCACGGCGAGCAGGTCCACGGCCCGGCCGCCGTTGACGGCCACCGCGATCCGGCCGGCCGAGTCGGCGAACACCACGAGGCCGCCGGGCGGGGCGTCGCCGAACGTCCGTCCGCGCCGCGCCTCCCGTCCCGCGTCGCCGTTCGCCGTGAGCCGGACCGTCGCCGGCAGGCGTTCCAGCAGGTCAGCCGTGGCGGCGAGCTGCACGTTGCCGAAGTGGTCCACGGTGAGCACCTCCGCCGTGATGCCGTCCCCGTCCGTCGTCACGACCGGCTCCGGCAGCCGTACCAGTCCCGCCGGGTCGAACGCGGGCCCCGCCTCGGCCAGCGGTGCGCCCAACGCCAACCGGGCGGCGACCGGCGCGAACACGTCCCGCCCGTGGAACGTGTGCGACACCCGCGAGGCGAGCCAGGACGGGTTGGTCAGTTCGACCGCGGTCAGCACGCCGCCCAACGCGTGCGCGGCCTCGGGCAGCAGCCCGTTGTCCGGTCCCACGAGCAACCCGCCCGGGGTGTCCAGGGCCACGCCCCGGCGGGCCGTGCCGACGCCCGGGTCGACCACCGCCACGTGCACCCCGACCGGCAGGTACGGCAGCGTCTGGGCAAGCACGGCCGCACCGCGCCGCACGTCGGCGGGCGGGACCAGGTGGGTCACGTCGATCACCCGGGCGGCCGGCGCGATGCGGGCGATCACCCCGTGACAGGCGGCCACGAAGCCGTCGGAGAGGCCGTAGTCGGTGGTCAGCGAGATCCAGAGCGTCGTGGCGGGCATGCCTCGCAGGCTAACCGCCGGCGCCGGGGCCCGGCGCGGAATCGGGCACCCGGTGCGCCGCCACCGTCGTCGGGCGTCCGGTCAGACCGCGGCGGTGCGCAACTCCAGGATCAGCTCGTCGTGCAGCGGAATGCCGTCCTCGCCGACGAGAGGGATCCCCGGCTTGAGGCGCCGTGCCCGGTCCACGGCGCCCGCGTCGACCGCGACCAGACGCAGGCCGCGCCGCTGGTAGAAGCGCAGCGCCCGCAGGTTGTCGTTCGTGGTGACGAGCCAGAGCCGGGGTAGGCCCACCTCGCGGGCGTGCGCCGTGGCGGCGTCCAGCAGCGAGCCGCCCACCCCGCCGCCGGGTACGGCCGCGACCAGGCTCACCACCTCCAGCCCCGTGGCGTCGGTGCGGTGGACGAGCGCGCCGGTCACGGCGCCGGCACCGTCCACGGCCACCAGCGTCGGCAGCGTACGCAGGTCGTAGCGGGTGTCGTGCACGATCACGTACGGCCCGCCCCACTCCCGGTCGTGCAGCGCGTCGACCGACGCCCGGTCGCCCGGCGCCGCGGCCCGTACGGTGATCCCACCCATGTCGCCCTCCCCACCGGACCTCCGGCCGCCGGGATGCTACCGGCGCGGCCCCTCCGTGGCGCGGAATTTCTCGGTGCCGGATATGGGACACCGACCCTGGCCGGCCGGCCCCTGCCGCCGGCCGGCGCCGTTGGGCACACTGCCCTCGTGACAGCTCGGAGCCTCCCCGCCGTAGCGGTGCTCACCGTCGCCGTCGCCCTCACCGGGTGCGGGGGTGACGGGGGCGAGCGTCCGCGGCTCGCCACCTCGCCGCCGGGCAGCCCGTCCCCGGTGGTCACACCGACCGCCGCCGATTCGCCGACCGCCGCCGACTCGCCGACCGCCGCCGAGGCGCCGGGCGGCGGCCGCTCCGTTCCGGCGTTCCCACGCGGCGGCCCCACCGGCCGGCCCGACCAGCCGGCCGGTGACGCCCCGGCCGTGCAGGAGCCCACCGAACGCCGGCCCGCCAGCCTGCCGCCCGTGGTGCTGCCCAGCCGCCCGGCCGGCGCTCCCGGTGCCCGGCAGGTGATCGACGCGTTCCGCGCCGCGAAGCTCCCGGTGCCCCACCCGCGGGACCGGTCCGTCGACTGCGGGCCGGACGGGCTCGGCCTCGGCTGCGCGGAGATCGTGGCCACCGACGCCGTGACCGTGTACGTCTTCCCCGACGAGACGAGTGCCAGCGACATCGCCGAGACCTGGAGCGGGCAGTCGTACCGGCGGGGCGCCGTGGTGCTCAACTACCTGGAGGCGCGGACGCCGGCCGCGGACCGCCCGCGCTACGAGCGGGCCCTCGCCGCGTTGGGCTGACGCGGCGGGGCGGCTCTCGTCACCGGCTCGGGTGGGCCCGTCGTCGCCGGGAGATCCGCGCCGGCCGTTTCGACTCGCCCAGCCGCCGTGTGTCGGCCGGGTCGGCTCATCGTCGCCGCCGGCCACGTGCCGGTGGGTCGGCGTCGAGGCGGCGCGGCGGGGTCGGCGGCGGGTCAGCCGCGCAGGCGCAGACCACGAGGCGTGGCGCGGAAGCCGGCCGCGGTCAGCGCGTCCCGCAGCGGCGAGGCGTGCACGGCCTCGCCGTCGGCACGCTCCACCGAGATGGCGCCCAGCGCGCCGGAGTGGACGGCGTCGGCGAGCGCCTTGCCGGCCGCGGCGAGCACCTCCGCGTCGTCGGTGAACGAGAGCAGCGTGCGCCCGCCACGCTCCACGTACAGCACGAGGTCACCGGCGACCAGCACGACGAGGGCGCCCGCCTTGCGGCCCGCCCGGTGGCCGGTCGCCGGGGTGTCGCCGTCACCCGAGTCGACGGCCCGCTCCGGCCACGGCAGCGCGGCGCCGTACGGGTTGGCCGGGTCGGTGGCCGCGAGCACCAGCGTCGGGCCGCCGCGCTGCCGGGCCCCGTCGGCCGGCTCGGCCAGCGCCCGGATGCGCTCCACCGCCCCGGGCACCGCGAACTGCGCCGCGCCCAGCCCTTCGACGAAGTAGCCCCGCCGGGCCGCCCCGCGCTCCTCCAGCGCGGAGAGCACCGGGTAGACCGCCGCGAAGCCGCCGGTCACCTGCTCGGCCACCACCGCGCCGCGGGTGAGCACGCCGTGCCGTTCCAGCAGCACGTCGGCGAGGGCGGCGGCCCGGCGGGTCGGGTCGGTGTCCCGCTCCGGCAGGCGGGACCAGCGCCCCGCCACGGTCGGCGGGCCGCCGCGGGTGGGCAGCGCCACCCGGCCGGGGCGGCGGTAGCGGGTCCGTGGTGCGGAGGGCCGGGACCGGTGCGCCCCGCCCGCGCCCAGCACCGCGCGCAGCGGGGCGAGCGTGTCGTTGGTGAGGTGACCGGCCCACACCAGATCCCAGACGGCGGCGGTCAGCGCCGCGTCGTCGGTCGAGCCGACCCGGTCGGCGAGCGAACGGAAGAAGAGCGCCTGACCGTCGGCGAGCGCGTCGAGCACGGCCTCGTGCAACGGGGTGAGCGCGAGCGCCTCGTCCGGCGGGGGCAGCAGCAGCGGCGCGGCGTCCGCGTACGCGAGGGTGACCCAGCCGTCCCCGCCGGAGATCGCGCCGGCGCCGGCCCAGACCACCTCGCCGCTGGCGCACAGCTCGTCGAGCTGGGCGGGGGAGTAGTCGGCGACCCGGCCCGGCAGCACCAGCCGCTCCAGCGCGGACGCCGGCACCGCCACCCCCTGCAACTGCTCGACGGCCGCGGCCAGCGCCTCCACGCCCCGGGCCGACGAGCCGACCTGCTGCCAGCGGGGCAGGAAGGCGGCCAGCGCGCGCGGCGGCACGGGCTCGATCTCCCGGCGCAGCGCGGCGAGCGAACGGCGCCGCAGCAGACGCAGCACCTCGGCGTCGCACCACTGGGTGCCGACCGACTCGGGCGTGAACTCGCCGGACACCACCCGGCCGGTCGCGGCGAGCCGGCGCAGCGCCTGGTCCACGACGAAGACGCCGAGGCCGAACCGCGCCGCGCAGGTCGCCGCCGCGAACGGGCCGTGCGTGCGGGCGTACCGGGCCACGAGGTCGCCGAGCGGGTCGGCCACCGGCGCGAGGTACGCCTCGGCGACACCGACCGGCAGGGCCACGCCCAGCGCGTCGCGCAGTCGCGCCGCGTCCTCGACGCCGACCCAGCGCTCCGCGCCGGCCACCCGGACGCGCAGCACCCGGCGGGCCGCCTCCAGCTCGGTGAGCCAGTCGGACGGCACCCCCCGCTCCGCCAGCTCGTCGGCGGTGAGGTCGCCGACCACCCGCAGCAGCTCCACGACGTCCTCCGCGTCGCGGGGGCGACGCTGCTCGGTCAGCCAGCGCAGCTGCCGCTCGGTCTCGTCGAGCACCGCCGGGTCGAGCAGCTCCCGGAGATCGACCCGGCCCAGCAGCTCGCCGAGGAGCGCGGAGTCCAACGCCAGGGCCGCGGCCCGCCGCTCGGCGAGCGGGGCGTCGCCCTCGTAGAGGAACGCCCCCACGTAGCCGAAGAGCAGCGACCGGGCGAACGGCGACGGCTGGGTGGTCTCCACCTCGACGAGGCGGACCCGACGGGCGGCCAGGTCGCGCATCAGCTCGGCCAGCGCCGGCTGGTCGAAGACGTCCTGGAGGCACTCACGGGCCGCCTCCAGGGTCACGGGGAAGTCGGCGTACTCCCGGGCGACGTCGAGCAGCTGCGCGGCGCGCTGGCGCTGCTGCCACAGCGGCTGGCGGCGACGCGGGTCACGGCGGGGCAGCAGCAGCGACCGGGCCGCGCACTCGCGGAACCGGGCGGCGAAGAGCGCGGACGTGCCGACCGACTCCTCCACGAGCTGGGCGATCTCGTCGGGCTCGAAGGCGACCACGTCGGCGCCGGGCGGCTCGTCGGCGGTGTCCGGCAGGCGTACGACGATGCCGTCGTCGGACGGCATCACCTGCGCGTCCACCCCGTAGCGCTCGGCGAGCCGGCGCCCGATGGCGAGCGCCCAGGGCCCGTTGACCCGGGCGCCCAGCACGCTGTGCACGGCGAGCCGCCAGTCGCCCAGCTCGTCGCGGAACCGCTCGACCACGATCGTGCGGTCGTCCGGCAGGGAGCGCGTCGCGGTGCGCTGCTCCCGCAGGTACGCCATCAGGTTGCCGGCCGCCCAGTCGTCCAGCCCGCCGGCGCGCAGGGCGTCGATCGCCGCCTCGTCGCTCTGCCGCAGCAGGGCGCGGACCCGCGCGCCGATGGCCCGGCCCAGCTCCACCGGGCGGCCCAGCGTGTCGCCCTTCCAGAACGGCATCCGGGCGGCCTGCCCCGGCGCCGGCGACACGAGCACCCGGTCCGGGGTGATCTCCTCGATGCGCCAGGACGAGGAGCCGAGCAGGAAGACGTCGCCGACCCGCGACTCGTACACCATCTCCTCGTCGAGCTCGCCGACCCGGGCGGCGCGCTCGGCGCCGGCCAGGAACACGCCGAAGAGCCCGCGGTCGGGGATGGTGCCGCCGCTGGTGACGGCGAGGCGCTGCGCCCCGGGCCGGCCGGTCAGCACGTCGGTGGCCCGGTCCCAGACCAGCCGGGGCCGCAGCTCGGCGAAGGCGGTCGACGGGTAGCGCCCGGAGAGCATGTCGAGCACGGCGTGCAGCGCCGAGTCGGGCAGCTCGGCGAAGGGCGCCGCCCGGCGGACCACGACGGCGAGGTCGCCCACCCGCCACGGCTCCAGCGCCACCATGGCGACGACCTGCTGGGCCAGCACGTCGAGCGGGTTGCGCGGAAAGTGCAGCTCCTCGATCGCGCCCTCGCCCATCCGTTCCGCCACGACGGCGCAGGACAGCAGGTCACCGCGGTGCTTCGGGAAGACCACCCCGCGGGAGACCGCGCCCACCTGGTGCCCGGCGCGGCCCACACGCTGCAACCCGGCGGCCACGCTGGGCGGCGCCTCGATCTGCACGACGAGGTCGACCGCGCCCATGTCGATGCCGAGCTCCAGGCTGGAGGTGGCCACGACGGCGGGCAGCTGCCCCGACTTGAGCGCCTCCTCGATGTGCTTGCGCTCCTCCCGGGAGACGCTGCCGTGGTGCGCCCGCGCGATCACCGGCGGCGCGCCGGCGGCCGCCCCCGACTGCGCCATGACCTCGGCGGGCTGGCGCGGCGCGCGCAGCGGGCCGACCGGGCCGCCGTATGAACCCGCGCCGCCCGCCCCGGGCGTGCCGTTGCCGCCGGTCAGCTCCTCCGCGGCGAGTTCGTTGAGCCGGGCGCACAGGCGCTCGGCGCTGCGCCGCGAGTTGGTGAAGACGATGGTCGAGCGGTGGGCCCGGATCAGGGCGTGGACGCGCTCCTCCACGGCCGGCCAGATCGACGCGCGGCGCGGCCCCGGCCCGCCGAGGGCGTCCGCGGCCGGCTCCTCCTGCTCGTCGAGGCGCGTCATGTCCTCGACGGGGACCTGGACGCTGACCTCGATGGTCTTGGCGGTCACCGGCTGGACCACGTCGACCGGCCGGGCGCCGCCGAGGAACCGGGCGCAACCGTCGATCGGCCGGACCGTCGCGGAGAGACCGATCCGTTGCGCGGGAGCCGGCAGCAGCTCGTCGAGGCGCTCCAGGGAGAGGGCGAGGTGGGCGCCGCGCTTGCTGCCGGCGACCGCGTGCACCTCGTCGACGATCACCGTCTCGACGCCGCGCAGCGAGTCACGGGCCGCGGAGGTGAGCAGCAGGAAGAGCGACTCGGGCGTCGTGATGAGGATGTCCGGTGGGGTGCGGGCGAAGGCGCGCCGCTCGTCGGCCGGGGTGTCGCCCGTACGCATGCCGACGGTGATCTCCGGCGGGGCGACGCCGAGCCGGGTGGCGGCCTGGCGGATGCCGGCGAGCGGGGCGCGCAGGTTGCGCTCGACGTCAACCGCGAGCGCCTTGAGCGGGCTCACGTAGAGCACCCGGCAGCGCTGCCGGGCGTCGGCCGGAACGGGCTCGCGGGCCAGCCGGTCCAGTGACCACAGGAAGGCGGCGAGCGTCTTGCCGGAGCCCGTCGGCGCCACCACCAGGGCGTTCCGACCGGCGGCCACCGCACGCCACGCGCCCGTCTGGGCGGGGGTGGGCGCCGCAAAGGCGGCCGAGAACCACTCCCGGGTGGCCGGGCTGAACCCGGCCAGCACATCGGTGCCGTCCGCTTCGGGACCGGCCGTCAACTCCGCCACCCATCCATCCTGCCGCGCCCGTCCGACAAACCCGGAACCGGCAGCGGCGAATTATGTCCGGCTCGGAGGTTCCCATGCGCTATTGCACCGCTTGCGGCATTAAGTCTCACTTAACTGCTTGCTTGTACGGCACAACATAAAGTAACTTCACTCGCGACAAGGATCGGGGTGGAGGGGACCGGATGGCCGTCGAGCAGCGGAACGTCGAGCCCGGCACCGACGTGCTCATCCGCAAGGTCGACAGTCACCTCGCCGCCGTCCGCGTCGGTCTGCACGGCCCGGACCTCGAGCTCGCCGAGCGGCTCGCCCGCTGCCTGCGCGAGCTGGTCGTCTCCACGGCTCACGCCAGCGCCGCCGACCGGGGTCAGGTGCGCGCCGCCGTGCACTACTTCGTGCTGCGGCGCGAGAGCCGGGGGCGGCTGCTGTCCGTCCGCTCCCTGGCCGCCGCCGAACGCGTGGTGCACCGGGTCGCCCGTCAGCTCGGCCGCGCCGACCTGCTGGTCGAGTCGGCGCCGGCCCACCCGGACCGCGCCCCTTCCGGCGTGCGCGCCGCCGACGCGAGCCCCACGGTCGCCCGCTGACCCTGCGCCGCCGATGCGCCCCCATGGTCGCCCGCCGAGCGGAGGGTTGATCCACTCCGTTTCGGCGAAGTGGCGGGGTTGTGCGGCGTGGGATAGCGCCACATCGGCGATCTGGTGTCGATCATGTGCCCTCGTGTCGATCATGGGCCGAGGACGCTTCGCCTCTCCCGCCGCGACGCGCTGGCCGCCGGTTGGTCGTCGCCGGCTGGCCCGCCGCCCACGGCGTCCGTGCCGGGGGATGATCCACTCCGTTTCGGCGAAGTGGCGGGGTTGTGCGGCGTGGGATACCGCCATATCGGCGATCTCGTGTCGATCACGGCCGTAGCTCGCGCCGTCCGCCGTCCGCCGCCCGCCGGCCCAGCGCTTGATCGACTCCGTTTCGGCGAAGTGGCGGGGTTGTGCGGCGTGGGATACCGCCACATCGGCGATCTCGTGTCGATCACGGCCGAAGCTCGCGTCGCCCGTCGCCCGTCGCCCGTCGCCCGTCGCCCGTCGCCCGTCGCCCGCCGCCCGCCGCCCGCCGCCCGCGGCCCGCGCCCCGTCAGCCCGCCGTCGGTCAGCCGTAACCCGCCGGGCCGCCCGCTGCCCGCCATCCATCGCGCGTCGCCCGCGAGCCGTCACACGCCGCCCGTCGCCCGTCAGCTGTCGCTCGCCGTCACCGCACACGGACGGACCGCCTACAGCGGGCGATTTCCGGAAAGTCCGCACGGCGCTCGTGGAACTGGCGTCTCATCGCAGCTAGGCGCCGGCCCGCGGGAGGCGCCCACCGCTGCCACCGAGACCGGGAGTGCGGGTGCTCGTACTGCTGATCCTTCACCTCGTGGCGGCTCTCCTCGCGCCGCTGTTCGTCCGGTGGTGGGGTCCCCGCGCGTGCTACCCGCTGGCTCTCGCCCCGGCGGCCGCGTTCGCCTGGGCGCTCGCGCAGACCCCGGCGGTACGCCACGGCGGGGCGGTGGTGGAGACGTACCCGTGGATCCGGCAGCTCGGGCTCGACCTCGCGTTCCGGCTGGGCACGCTGTCGTGGCTCATGACCCTGCTGGTCGGCGCCGTGGGCGCGCTCGTGCTGGTCTACTGCGCCCGGTACTTCGAGCCGGGCTCGCTCGGGCTGGCGCGGTTCACCGCCGTCCTGGTCGGGTTCGCGGGGGCGATGCTCTGTGTCGTCCTCGCCGACGACCTGCTGCTGCTCTACGTGGGCTGGGAGCTGACGACGGTCTTCTCCTACCTGCTGATCGGCCACAGCACCGAGCGGCGGTCCAGCCGGTGGGCGGCCGCCCAGGCGCTGACCGTCACCACGTTGGGCGGGCTCGCCATGCTGGTCGGCTTCATCCTGATCGGCGAGCACGCCGGCACCTACCGGTGGTCGGAGATCGCCGCTCGGCCGCTGCCCGCCGGGGGCTACCTGGTGGCCGCCGTGCTGCTCATCCTGGCCGGCGCCCTGTCCAAGTCTGCCGTGCTGCCGTTCAGCTCGTGGCTGCCCGTGGCGATGGCGGCGCCCACGCCGGTCAGCGCGTACCTGCACGCGGCGGCCATGGTGAAGGCCGGTGTCTACCTCGTCGGCCTGCTCGCGCCGGTGCTCGCCACGGTCGGGCCGTGGCGGCCCGTGGTGCTCGTCGCCGGGCTGGCCACCATGATCGTCGGCGGGTGGGCGGCGTTGCGGCAGACCGACCTGAAGCTGCTGCTGGCGTACGGGACGGTGAGCCAGCTCGGCCTGCTCGTGGTGCTGACCGGGGCGGGTACGCCGGACGCTGCGCTGGCCGGCGTGGCCATGCTGCTGGCGCACGCGCTGTTCAAGGCCGCGCTCTTCCTGGTCGTCGGGGTGATCGACCACGGCGCCGGCACTCGGGACCTCCGCGACCTCTCGGGGCTGCGACACGGCGCCACCCCGCTGGTCGTCGTGGCGGTGCTGGCCGCCGCGTCGATGGCCGGGGTGCCGCCGCTGGTCGGCTTCGTGGCCAAGGAGGCGGTCTTCGCGGCCTTCACCGACCGGCCGGTGGTCCTCGCCGGGCTGGTCGCCGGGACCGTGCTCACGGTGGCGTACAGCGCCCGGTTCGTGTGGGGGGCCTTCGCCGACCGGCCGGACGTCGAGCCGGCCCGCCTCGGTCGCGTCGCCGCGCCCCTGTTCGTCCCGCCGGCGCTGCTCGCCGCGGCCGGGCTGGTGGCCGGCCCGCTCGCCGGTGGCCTGGACGGCGTGCTCCGCCCGTACGCCGAACTGTTCGGCGCCGTCGACGCGCACCTGGCGCTCTGGCCCGGGCCGACTCCGGCGCTCGGCCTCTCCGCCCTGGTGCTCGTCGCCGGCGGGGCGCTGTTCGCGCTGCGCGGCCCGATCGCCCCGGTGCTGGCCCGGCTGCGCGCGCCGGTCGGCGGCAACCGGGGGTACGAGTGGGTCGTCGGGCGCTTCGACCGGTTCGCCGTCGAGGTCACGGGGGCCACCCAGCGGGGGTCCCTCCCGCAGTACCTCGGGACCATCCTCGTCGTGCTGGCGCTGCTGCCCGGCGGCGCCATGCTCGCGGCACGCCCCTGGGCGGAACGGATCGCCCCCTGGGACGACCCGTTGCAGGTGGTCGTCGCCGCGGTGCTCGCCGTGGCGGCGGTGCTCGCCGTGGGCGCCCGGCGCCGCCTGACCGCGATGCTGCTGGTGGGGGTGACCGGCTACGGCTCGGCCATGCTGTTCGTGCTCTACGGCGCGCCGGACCTCGCGCTCACCCAGTTCCTCGTGGAGACCGCGACCATCGCGGTCTTCGTGCTGGTGCTGCGCCGGCTTCCGGGGAGGTTCTCGGCCCGGCCGCTGCGCCGCGCGCGCTGGCTGCGACGGGGGATCGGGGCGGCGGTCGGCGTGGCGACCGCCGGTCTCGCGCTGGTCGCCGCCGGAGCTCGCCGGGCGCCCACCATCTCGGACGCCTTCCCGGCCCTCGCCGTCGCCGAGGGGCACGGCCGGAACGTGATCAACGTGACCCTCGTTGACATCCGGGCCTGGGACACGATGGGGGAGATGGCGGTGCTCGTGGTGGCCGCCACCGGTGTGGCCAGCCTGGTTTTCCGGCGCTCCCGCACCGGACCCCGGCCCCGTCGGCCCGAGCGGAGCACCCGGGCGCCGCACCCCGGCCGGCCGGTGTGGCTGCGCGGTGGCGCGCGGCTGCACGAGCGGCGGCGCTCGATCGTGCTGGAGGTCGTCACCCGGCTGATCTTCCACACCGTGGTGCTCTTCTCCCTGTTCCTGCTGTTCTCGGGGCACAACGCGCCCGGGGGCGGCTTCTCCGGTGGGCTGGTGGCGAGCCTCGCGCTGGTCGTCCGGTACCTGGCCGGCGGCCGGTACGAGCTGGCGGAGGCGGCCCCGGTCGGGGCGGGCACGGTGCTGGGGGCCGGGCTGGCCATCTCGGTCGGTACGGGCGCCGTCGCGCTGCTGGCCGGCGGGTCGGTGCTCGAGAGCGCCAAGATCGACCTGTACCTGCCGGGGGTCGGAGACTTCTACCTCGTCACGTCTCTCTTCTTCGACATCGGCGTGTACCTCGTGGTGGTCGGGCTCATGCTGGACATCCTGCGCAGCCTGGGCGCCGAGGTGGACCGGCACATCGAGGCGGACGGCTCCGACGAGCGTGGCGCGGCGGTCGAGCGCGGTGGGATGCCGTGAGCGCGAGGAGTGAGCTTGCGAGCCCCGCAGTCGCGAACGGAAGGCGGGCACGGTGAGCGCGAGCGGCACGGGTTCGAGCCTCGTGCTGGTGCTCGCCGTGGGGGTGCTCGTCGGTTGCGGCGTGACCCTGCTGCTGGAGCGGAGCCTCACCCGGATCCTGCTCGGCGTCATCCTGCTCGGCAACGGGGTCAACCTGCTCATCCTGCTGGGCGGCCGGTCCGGCGGCGCCCCGATCGTCGGCACCGGCCCGGTGGACCGCATGAGCGACGCGCTGCCGCAGGCCATGGTGCTGACCTCGATCGTGATCACGTTCGGGCTGACCGCGTTCCTGCTCGCGGTCGCCTACCGCAGCTGGTACCTGACCGGCGACGACGAGGTGCCGGACGACCTGGAGGACCGGCAGATCGTGCGCCGGGCCGAGCGCGACGAGGGGACCGCCACGGACCGCGGCGGCGAGGGCCCGAACGGCGACCCCGAGCAGGTGGACCCGGAGCCGGCGCGGCGGCGGTTGCGGCGCGCGGACGGCGACCGATGAGGGCGTACGCGAGCGGCCGGGTGGCCGGGTGAACCGGCTCCTGCCGCTGCCGGTGGTGGTGCCGCTGCTCGGCGCGGCACTCACCCTCGTGCTGGGCCGGTGGCCGCGCCTGCAACGCGGCGTCAGCGTGGGCGGGTTGGCCATGACGCTGCTGGTGGCCGCCGTGCTGCTGGTGCACGCGTACCGGTACGGGCCGGTTGTGCTGGCGGTCGGAGGCTGGCCGGCGCCGGTCGGCATCGTGCTGGTGGCCGACCAGCTCGCCGCGCTGATGCTGGTGGTCTCCGCGGCGGTCACGCTCTGCGTGCTGCTCTACTCCATCGGCCAGGGCCAGGCGGACATCGGCGAGAACGCGCCGATCAGCATCTACCACCCGACGTACCTTGTGCTGACCGCCGGCGTGACCAACGCGTTCCTCGCGGGGGACCTGTTCAACCTGTTCGTCGGCTTCGAGATCCTGCTGGCCGCGAGCTTCGTGCTGATCACCCTGGGCGGCACCGAGGTACGGATCCGCACCGGGTCGACGTACGTGGTGGTCAGCATCCTCTCCTCGATGATCTTCCTGGCCGCCCTGGGGCTCGTGTACGCGGCCACCGGAACGCTCAACCTGGCCCAGCTCGCCGGGCGCCTGGACGCGCTGCCCGACGGCGTACGGCTCGCGTTGCAGCTGATGCTCCTGCTCGCCTTCGGCGTCAAGGCGGCGGTCTTCCCGCTCTCGGCCTGGCTGCCGGACAGCTACCCGACCGCGCCGGCTCCCGTCACCGCCGTCTTCGCGGGCCTTCTCACGAAGGTGGGCGTCTACGCGATCATCCGCACCGAGACGCTGCTGTTCCCCGGCGGGCAGGTCGACGTGCTGCTCCTGGTGGTGGCGGGACTCACCATGCTGATCGGCATTCTGGGCGCGGTGGCCCAGTCGGACATGAAGCGGGTGTTCTCGTTCACCCTGGTCAGCCACATCGGCTACATGATCTTCGGGGTGGGTCTGAGCAGCCTGGCCGGGCTCTCCGGCGCGATCTTCTACGTGGTGCACCACATCACCATCCAGACCACGCTCTTCCTGGTCGCCGGCCTCGTCGAGGTGCGCGCCGGCAGCACCGACCTGCGCCGGCTCGGCGGGCTGGCCCGGATCGCGCCGCTGCTCGGCGTCCTGTTCTTCGTACCGGCCATGAACCTTGCCGGCGTGCCGCCGTTCTCCGGCTTCCTCGGCAAGCTCGGCCTGCTCCAGGCGGGCGTGGCGGCCGGCGGTGCGCTGCCCGCCGCCCTGGTCGCGGCGGGGGCGGCGACCAGCCTGCTCACCCTCTACGTGGCGTCCCGGGTGTGGAACATCGCCTTCTGGCGGGCGCCCCAACTGGCCACCGCCGAGCCTGCCGTCCGGCTGCCCGCGCTGATGGTGGGCGCCACGGTCGCGCTGGTCGCGCTCGGCGTCGTGCTGACCGTCGGGGCCGGGCCGCTCTTCGACGTGACGGCCGACGCGGCCGCGGACCTGCGGGATCGCACCCCGTACGTCCGGGCCGTCCTGCCGGGCGGCGCGCCGTGACGGGCGACCCCGGCGAGGCGCCGGTGGGGCGCATGCGCGTACGGGTCGGGCGCTGGCGCGACCAGGCCGTGGCGCTGGGCTGGCTCGTGCTGATCTGGAACCTGCTCTGGGGCAAGTTTTCCTGGGGCAACCTGCTGGCCGGGCTGCTGGTGGGCGCCGCGGTGCTGGTCTTCTTCCCGCTGCCACCGGTCACCTTCGGCGGCCGGCTGCGCCCCTGGGCGCTGCTGGTGCTCGCCGGCCGGTTCGCGGTCGAGCTGGTCCTGGCGAGCGCGCACGTGGCCCGGATCGCCGTCCAGGCCGGCTACGTCCCGCGCAGCGCGGTCATCGCGGTCCCGCTGCGCGTACACACCGATTTGAACCTGGCGCTCACGGCCGAGATGGTCTCGCTCGTCCCCGGCACGCTGATCATCGAGATCGACCGCGAGGCCGGTGTCCTCTACCTGCACGTGTTGGACGTACGCGGGCCGCAGGACCTGGCCGACAACCGGGCGCGGGTCCTCGACATCGAGGGCCGCATCGTGCGGGCCATCGGCTCGTCCTTCGAACTGCGCCGGCTGGAGCCCGCCTCCGCGGCTGGCTCCGCCGGCGATCCAGGACCCCCGGGTGGCCCCGGTCCCGGCGACCCGACCGATCCCCACAAGGAGAACCGTCCGTGAACACGTTCCTCGTCGTCGTCCTCACCGCGCTGTTCTCGGTGACCACGTTGCTCGTGCTGGTCCGCCTCTACCGCGGCCCGTCGCTGCTGGACCGGGTGGTGGCCGCGGACATGCTGCTCGCCACGATGGTGGGCGCGGTGGCCGCCGAGGCGGCGGTCAACCGGCACGCCAGCACGCTGCCGGTGCTCGTGGTGCTCTCGCTGCTGGGCTTCGTGGGCTCGGTCTCGCTGGTGCGGTTCGCCGTACGGGAGGAGGCGTGATCGCGACGGTCGCCGACTGGTTGGGCGCCGTCTGCCTCGTGGCCGGCGCTCTGCTGGCCCTGGCCGCGGGGATCGGCGTCCTGCGTTTCCCGGACGTGCTCGACCGGATGCACGCGGCCACGAAGCCGCAGGTGCTGGGGGTGCTGCTGCTCCTGGCGGGGTTGGCGCTGCGGCTGCGCACCCCCCGCGACCTGGGCATGGTGGCGCTGGTGGCGGTGTTCCAGCTGGCCACCGCGCCGGTGGCCGCGCAGATGATCGCGCGGGCGGCGTACCGGTCCGGGCGGGTCGACCGGCGCCTCCTCGACGTCGACGAGCTGGCCGACGGCTGACGCGCCTCCTCTCTGCGGTCGGGCACCGGGCGACCGGCTGGTGAACCGGACAACCGGGGGGCTTCGGCCCACCTTCAGCGGGCGTACAGTCAGCGCCGATAAAATGGCCGCATGATCGACTCTTCTGCCCAGGAGGGCAGCAGTAGCCAGCCGGGTCGTGCCCGGCATCCGATGGCCCCGACGCGTCCGCAGGGAGCCCTGAGCCTCCCGTGTTGATCGTCCTGGGCCTAGCCCTGATCATCGTTCTGACCGCTCTCACCGGCTACTTCGTGGCCCAGGAGTTCGGCTTCGTCGCCGTGGACCGGGGCAAGCTGCGCCAGCTCGCCGATGACGGCGACCAGGCCGCGGCCCGCGCGCTCGAGGTGACCGGCCGGCTCTCCTTCATGCTCTCGGGCGCGCAGCTCGGCATCACCGTCACCGCCCTGCTGGTCGGTTACGCCGCCGAGCCGTACCTCGGCGCCGGCCTGGCCGACCTGTTCGGCGTGGCGGGGATCTCCGAGACGCTCAGCGTCACGCTCTCCGTGGTGCTGGCCCTCGTCATCGCCACCGTCGTGCAGATGGTCCTCGGCGAACTCGCCCCGAAGAACCTGGCCATCGCCCGCGCCGAACCCGTCAGCCGCGCGCTGGCCGGCTCCACCCTCGTCTACCTGAAGGTGGCCGGCCCGGTGGTCCGGCTCTTCGACCGCGCCGCCGTACGGCTGCTGCGCCGGGTCGGCATCGAGCCGATCGAGGAGCTGCCCAGCGGCGCCACCCCGGAGGACCTCGAGCAGATCATCGCCGAGTCCCGCCAGGAGGGGCACCTCGACGTGGAGATGTCCACGCTGCTCGACCGAGGGTTGGACTTTCGCGAGCTGACCGCCGGCGAGGCCATGGTGCCGCGGGTGGACGTGCACACCGTACGCGCCCACGAACCGGTGAGCCGGGTGGTCGAGCTGCTGGACACCGGCCACTCCCGCTTTCCCGTCCGAGGCGCCGAGGGCGTCGACGATCTCGTCGGTGTGGTGGGCATCGCGGACGTGCTCCGGGTGCCGCCGCAGGAGCGGGGCAGCACACCGGTGAGCGCGGTGGCCGTACCGCCGCTGCTGGTGCCCGAGACGCTGCCGCTGCCGACGGTGCTGGACCGGTTGCGGTCCGGGCACCGGCAGCTCGCGTGCGTGGTCGACGAGTACGGCGGCTTCGCCGGGGTGATCACCCTGGAGGACATCGCCGAGGAGCTGGTGGGCCCGATCCGCGACGAGGACGACCCGCCGGAGCGGGCACCCGCCCGGCAGGCCGACGGCTCGTGGGTGGTGCCCGCCCGCTGGCGCATCGACGAGGTGGCCGACAGCACCGGGATCTCGCTGCCCGAGGCGCCCGAGTACGACACCCTCTCCGGCCTCGTCATGCGGGAGCTGGGCCGGGTGCCGGAGGTCGGCGACCGGCTGGAGATCAGTCTGCCGGCCGACGGCGAGGACGGCGAGATCGAGCCGCGCGCGCTGGTCGAGGTGCTCGCCGTCGACCGGCACGTGGCCGACTCGGTACGGCTGCGGGTGACGGAGCCGGGCCAGCGACCGGAGGTTTCGGCGTGAGCGCGAGGAGTGAGCTTGCGAGCCCCGCAGTCGGGAACGAAGGGCGGCTCCGATGACGCCGGGGGTCGCACTCTTCACCTCGGTGGTGCTGCTCGCGCTGAACGGCTTCTTCGTGGCCGCCGAGTTCGCCCTGGTGGCGAGCAAGCGGTACCGCCTGGAGCAGGCGGCGGCCGGCGGCGGGCGGGCTGCCCGGGCCGCGCTGGACGGCGTCCGCGAGTTGTCGCTGATGCTGGCCGGCGCGCAGCTCGGCATCACCCTCTGCACGCTGGGCCTCGGCGCGCTCGCCGAGCCCGCCATCGAGCACCTGGCGAGCCCGGTCCTGCACGCGGTGGGGTTGCCGGACGCCGCGAGCCACGCGGTGGCGCTGGTCTTCGCCCTGGCGTTGGTGACGTTCCTGCACCTGGTGATCGGGGAGATGGCGCCCAAGTCCTGGGCGATCATCGACGCGGAGCGCTCGGCCATGCTGCTGGCCCTGCCGTTCCGGGCGTTCGCCCGGGTGGCCCGGCCGGTGCTCTCCGCGCTCAACGCGCTGGCCAACGCGATCCTGCGGCTGGTCCGGGTCAACCCGCAGGACCAGCTCGCCCAGGTGCACGGGCCGGACGAGCTGCGGATGCTGCTGGAGCAGTCCCGCGAGCACGGGCTCCTCGGCGCCGAGCAGCACCAGTTGCTGACCAGCATGCTGGAGTTGCAGGGCACGACGGTGGCGCAGGTCATGGAGCCGTTCTCGACGATGGTGACGGTCCGCCGGGACGACTCGGCCGAGCGGATCGAGCAGGTCAGCCGGGACAGCGGCCGGTCCCGCCTCGCGGTGCTGGACGCGGCCGGCGACGTCTGCGGCCTCGTCCACGTCCGGGAGGCGGTGCGTGCCGTCACCACGGGCCAGCCGGCCACGGCCGGTGACCTGATGAGCGGGGCCTTCACGCTTCCGGCGGCCGCGTCGGTGACGGAGGCGGTGGCCGCCATGCGGACCCGCCAGTCGCAGCTCGCCCTTGTGCGCAACGGTGGCGGCCCGGCCCGGCCCATCGGTTTCGTGGCGCTGGAGGACCTGCTGGAGGAGGTCATCGGCGAGTTCGACGACGAGACCGACCCGGTGCCGCGCGGCCGCCGGCTGCGCTGAGGGCCGGCGCTTTCGGCGAACCCCGGCCGGTTCGGGGCGCTCTCCGCCACAGTGGGGATGGAGGTGGGCGCTCGGCGTCGGCGGTGAGGGAGGTCCGGTGCGCGTCACGGGGGTGTCACCGGAGTCCGGCTGGACCGGCCTGACCGTGCGGACCGCCCTCACCAACCCGAGCACCCGGCCGGGCCTGTCGTTGCCCGGCCGGGTGACGGTGACCGCCGGGCCGGTGGACGTGCCGGTGCTGCACGTCCGGCTCGGCCTGGTGACCACGGCCGAGCCGGACGACCCGTCCGCGCCGCGGCGGCTGGTCCAGTTCCACGAGGCGTCGCTGACGGGCGCGTTCGTGTTGCGGGCGGGGCGGGGCCGGACCATGCCGTTCCAGTTTCCCGTGCCGTGGGAGACCCCGGTGACGATCTTCGGCGGGGTGCCGCTGCTCAGCCTGCGGATGGCGCTGCGCACCGAGGTGGCCATCGAGCCGCGGCTGGACCAGGGGGCCATGGTGCCGGTGTTCGTGCACCCGCTCCCGACCCAGGCGCACGTGCTCGCGGCGCTGGACACCCTGGGTTTCACCATGCGCCAGGCGGGGCTCGTCGACGCCCGGCTGCCCGGGGTCGAGCAGACCCTGCCGCTGCACCAGCGGCTCGGGTACTGGGCCGCGCCGCTCTACGCCGGCCCCATGACCGAACTCGAGCTGATCTTCGTGGCGAACTCGGCCGGTCTCGAGGTGATCCTCTGGCTGGACCGCCGCCTGGCCCTGGCCGGCGTGACCCACCAGAGCATCAGCCGGTTCCGGGTCTGGCACCAGGGGGCGGACCGCCGGGACTGGGTGTCCACGGTGGACGGATGGCTGCGGCACGCCATCAACCGGCACGCCGCGACGGCCGCGCACAGCGACTGGTCCGCGCAGGTCACCGAGTCGGCGCACGTCAGCCGCCCACCCGACGACCCGGTGCCGCCCGGGTTCGGGCTGGGCGGCACCGCGGGCGGCGGCGCGGGCGTCGGCGGTGGCGGCGGCGACGGTACGTGAGCGCGGGCCGGACCTCCGCCCCCTACATGCTCGCGGTGGCGAGCTTGACGCTGAAGCCGAGGAACAGGGCGGCCACGCCGGTGGTGGCGCCCGCCGCGAGTCGGCGGCGCTGGCGGAACTGCGCGGCCAGGAAGGTGCCCGTGAAGATCAGCACGGTCAGGTACAGCGCGCTGGTGAGATGCGCGATGAGCCCGAGCAGCAGGAAGGACAGCGCCGGCCAGTGGTAGGCCGGGTCGACGAACTGGATGAAGAACGAGATGAAGAAGAGGATCGCCTTCGGGTTGAGCAGACTGATCACCAGCGCCTTGCGGAACGGGCTGCGCATCGCCGCCGGCTCGGCCGTGTCGATGAGGCGCGGCGCGGTCGGGTCGTTGCGGTCGCGCCAGCGCCGCCAGGCGCCGCGCAGCATGGTGATGCCCACGTAACCGAGGTACGCCGCGCCCGCGTACTTCACCACGAGGAAGAGCGGAGGGTACGCCTTGAGCAGCGACGCCACCCCGGCCGCGGAGAGGAACATGAGCACCCCGTCACCGAGGAAGACGCCACCGGCGGCCCGGTAGCCCGCGCCCACGCCCCGCTTGGCGGCGGTGGACAGCACGAAGAGCGAGTTCGGCCCGGGCAGCAGGATGATCGCCACGGTGCCCAGCACGTACGTTCCGATGTCGGTGACCCCCAGCACGCCGGACATCATCACGCCACCGGTGCCGTCCGGCGAAGCCTTTCCCGGAGGCTGGCCTGTGCGTTCGGCCACTCGTCGACGGTCATCGCGTACTGCACGGTGTCCCGCCACGACCCGTCCGACCGTTGCCGGTGCCTGCGCAGGACGCCTTCGCGGGTCGCGCCGAGCCGTTCGATGGCGCGCTGGGAGCGTTCGTTGCGGATGTCGGTGTGCCACACGACCCGCACGGCGCCCAGCTCGTCGAAGGCGCGGGTGAGCAGCAGCAGCTTGGCCTCGGTGTTGATCCCGGTCCGCCACCAGGGCCGGCCGAGGAAGGTGTGGCCGATCGCCACCGACCGCCGTTGCGGGTCCACCTCGTAGTACGACGTACTGCCGACGACCGCGCCGGTCACGGCGCAACGCTGCGCCCACGGCACCCGCTCGCCCCGGTCGTGGGCGGCGACGGCTTCCCGGACGACGGCGGCCGTCCCCGCGGCGTCGGCCGGCAGCGGCGTCCCCAGGTGTCGCCAGACCTCCGGGTCGGCGGTGGCGGCGTGCAGCTCCTCGGCGTGCGCGAGGTCGAGCGGTTCCAGCACGACGTGCTCGCCCCGGAGGGTCGCCGGCTCCAGCCACGGCGAGCGCGCCGCCCGCAGGTACGCGGGGACCGGTGCGGTCACGCCCTCGTCCGGCTCGGGACGGCCCGGGGTCAGCCGCAGCGGCACCACCCCGGCCCAGTGCGGCAGGGCGAGGTCGGCCTCGTCGTCGCTGACGCCCCCGCGGCGCGCCCGCAGCGAGACCTCGCGCAGCGGCAGCGCCAGCACGGCCGTCTCGGCCAGTTCCCGGCGGCTCGGCGGGCGGCTGTCGGCGCTGCGTCCCGCGCCGACCTTCTCCACGAGGGCGGTGAGCACGGCGGTCTTCTCCCGCTCGTCGGTGACGAGGCGGGCCGTGCCGTGCGCCACGACCGACCGGTAGTTGGCGCTGTGGTGGAACTGCGAGCGGCCGTAGACGAGCCCGTCGAGCAGCGTCACCGCCACGCAGACCGGCAGCCCGTCGCCGCGGGCGGCGAGCAGCGGGCGGCTGCCGGTGGAGCCGTGCAGGTAGAGCGTGTCGCCGACGCGGACGTGCAGGGTCGGCAGCACGCGCGGCTCGCCGTCCTGGGTGAACCCGAGCGCGCAGTGGTACGCCTCGTCGAGCACCGCGTGGACGGCCGCGCTGTCGTAGCTCATCCGGTCCCGGGAGCGGGTCGCCGTCGTGCGGGCGGTCGGAGGGTACGGGGTGGGGTCGGTCTCCGGGGTCATGAGTCCGCCTTTTGTTCTAGTACAATGCTTGATTTGTGTCAGCACGCTATCAGGTCACCGGCAGCACGGCCGTCGAGATTTCGGCCAGCATCGAGTCGGGAATCCGCACCGCCGCCCTGCCCCCCGGAGCCGCGCTGCCGCCCGTACGGGCGCTCGCGGCCGACCTCGCCGTCAGCCCGGCCACGGTGGCCCGGGCGTACCGCGAGCTGCGTGAACGGGGGCTGGTCGCCACCGCGGGCCGGCACGGCACGCGGGTCCGTCCCCGCCCGCCCGTGGCCGCCCGCCGCTCGGCGTTGCGCCCGCCGCCCGTGTCCGGCCTGCGCGACCTCTCCGCCGGCGAGCCGGACGCGCGCCTGCTGCCATCACTCGGGCCCCACCTGGCCGCCCTCGCCGCCGACGCCGGCCCGCCGATCGGTTACACCGGCGGCGGGGTGCTCCCCGAGCTCGCCGAGGCGGCCCGCGCGCGGCTCGCCGCCGACGGCGTACCGGCCGCGGAGCTGACCCTCACCGGTGGCGCGCTGGACGGCATCGAGCGGCTGCTCGGCGCCCACCTGCGCCCCGGCGACGCCGTCGCGGTCGAGGACCCGGGCTGGGCCAACCTGCTCGATCTGGTCGCCGCGCTGGGGCTGCGCCCGATCGGCGTACCGGTCGACGACGAGGGGCCGATGGTGGCCGGGGTAGCCGCGGCGCTCGCCGCCGGCGCGCGGGCGCTGGTCGTGACGAGCCGGGCACAGAACCCGACCGGCGCCGCCGTGTCTGCCGCCCGCGCGTCCGCGCTGCGTGACCTCCTCGCCGGCTCACCCGACCTCCTGCTCATCGAGGACGACCACGCGGCCGAGCTGGCCCGCGTACCGCTGCACCCGCTGGCCGGGGCCACCGCGAGCTGGGCCTTCCTCCGCTCGGCCAGCAAGCCCTTCGGTCCGGACCTGCGGCTCGCCGTCCTCGTGGGGGACGAGACCACCGTGGCCCGGGTGGCCGGGCGCGCCCGCGTCGGAGCCGGCTGGGTGTCCACCGTGCTGCAACGCCTGGTGCTCGGGCTCTGGCGGGATCCGGCCGTCGCCGCGCTCGTCGACCGCGCGGCGGCAAGCTACGACCGGCGCCGCGAGGGCCTCCTCGCCGCCCTGACCGAGCGGGGCCTGCGCGCGTACGGGCGCACCGGCATCAACGTGTGGGTGCCCGTGCCGGACGAGACGAGCGCCGTCACCGCGCTGCGCGACGCGGGCTGGTCGGTGGCGCCCGGCGCGCTCTACCGCATCGCCGCCGAGCCGGGCCTCCGCATCACCGTGAGCCCCCTGGACGACGCCGACATCACCCCCCTGGCCGACGCCCTGGCCGAAGCCGCCCACCCACCGTCCCCGCGCGGCTTCACGGCCTGACCGCTCCCGCCCCTCCCCGCGATCTTGCAGTTCGTGCCCCGAAGTTGTCCGTGATGCCCCGTTGCTCCGGGCCAGAAGTGCAAGATCGCGGGGGTGTGGCCGGCGTCCTGCTCCCGGCGTCGTCGCGCGAACGGGTATATAACAGTCGGCATGGCCGAGCAGTCCGAGAGCGCCCCCGGCGCCCAGCGGTTCATCCCACCCGAGGCCGACACCCTCGACGCGCTGCGGGCCGCGGCCTCCGGCTGCCAGGGCTGCGAGCTCTACCGCGACGCCTCGCAGACCGTCTTCGGCCGTGGCGACGAGAGCGCGCGGGTGGTCTTCGTGGGCGAGCAGCCCGGCGACATGGAGGACCAGAAGGGGCTGCCGTTCGTGGGGCCCGCCGGCCGGCTGCTCCGCAAGGCGGTCGACGACTCCGGCCTCGACCCGGGGCACATCTACCTCACCAACGCCGTCAAGCACTTCCGGTTCGAGCTGCGGGGCAAGCGGCGCATCCACCAGACGCCCGACCGGGTCCACATCACCGCCTGCCGCCCCTGGCTGGTCGCCGAGTTCGCCCGGCTGCACCCGGAGATCGTCGTGGTGCTCGGCGCCACGGCGGCCAAGGCGCTGCTCGGCCCGGCCTTCCGGGTCACCCGGCAACGTGGCGAGCTGCTGCCCTGGCCGGCGTCGGCGCAGCACCCGGAGGACTTCCGACAGGTGCCCGTGGACAGCGCCGGGAAGCGGGCCGACACCCCGCCGGCCCAGCTGCTCGCCACCATCCACCCGTCGGCCGTCCTGCGGGCCGACGACCAGGACAAGGCGTACGAGGGGCTGGTCGCCGACCTGACCGTGGCCGCCCGCGCCCTCGCCGGCTGACCCGGACGGCGGCCCGTCGGCCGCCCACCTGGCTCGCGGCGGGTCGGGGGCGTGGCGGCCCGGTCCGGGTCGCCCGCTTCGGCCCTCGGCGAAACCGGGTGCCGCGCCGCGCCGGGGTTGCGCGAGGATGGCGACGTCACCACCCCTCGTTCCCAGGAGCCGCCCGATGGCCACGGACCTGAGCGCACCGGTCGCCGTACCCGACGTCGCGCCGATCCAGCGGCGGACCCTGCGCCTGCTCTTCGGCACCCAGATCGTGGGTGGCATCGGCGTCACCATCGGCATCGCGGTCGGGGCGCTGCTCGCCGCCCGGATCGCCGGCACCGCGCTGGCCGGCCTCGCGCAGAGCGCCGCCGTGGTGGGCGGGGCGCTGCTCGCGGTGCCCGTCACCCGGGTCATGAACGGGCACGGCCGCCGGCCGGGGCTGGCCATCGCGTACCTGGCCGGCGCGGTCGGCGCCGTGCTGGTCGTGCTCGCCACGGTGACCCGCTTCGTGCCGCTGCTCTTCCTCGGCATGCTGTTCTTCGGCGGGGGTACGGCAGCCAACCTCCAGGCGCGCTACGCCGCCGTGGACCTCGCCGAGCCGGCCCGTCGGGGCCGCCAGCTCTCGTTCATCGTCTGGGCCACCACCATCGGCGCGGTGGCCGCGCCGAACTTCGCGGCGCTGGCCGACCACACCACCACCGACTGGGGTCTGCCGCCGCTGGCCGGTCCGTTCGCGTTCAGCGCCGTCGCGTTCGTGCTCGCCGCGGGCGTACTCCTGGCCCTGCTGCGGCCGGACCCGCTGCTCACCGCGCGCCGGCTGGCGGCGGCTCCCGCCCGTGTGGAGGCCGCCGCCGGGCCCGAGGTCACCCCGCCGGCCGAGGCCGTCACCCCGCCGTCGTCGACCGCCCGGCGCGGCTCCGGGATGCGGGCGGCGTGGCAGGTGGTACGCGGCCGTCCCGCCGCCCGGCTCGGCATCGCCGCCGTGGCGGTGGGCCACACGGTCATGGTGGCGGTCATGTCGATGACGCCGGTCCGGCTCGGCGAGTCCCACGGCGACGCCGACGTGCTGCGGGTGGTGGGCGTCGTGCTGAGCCTGCACATCGCCGGCATGTACGCGCTCTCCCCGCTGGTGGGCTGGCTCACCGACCGGCTGGGCCGCCGGGCGGTCGTCCTGACCGGCGTCGCCCTGCTGCTCGCCGCGTGCGCGGTCGCCGGCACCGCGGGGCACCACACGCCCCGGCTCTCGACCGGGTTGGTCCTGCTCGGGCTGGGCTGGTCCGGCACCATGGTGGCGGGTTCGACGATGCTGTCCGAGTCGGTGCCGGCCGCCGTACGCCCCAGCGTGCAGGGCTTCTCCGACCTGATGATGGGTCTGGCCGGCGCCGCGGCCGCAGCGGTCAGTGGGTTTGTCATGCGGGCCGCCGGTTATCCCGTCCTCACCCTGCTCGCCGCGGTCGCGACCGTGCCTCTCGTGGCGCTAGCGTTGCGTCCGGTGCCGGCGGGGGCACCGGACGAGGAGGACTGATCACGTGCGGCTGACCGACTTCTGGACGCGGCTGGAGGAGGCGTTCGGTCCCGGCTACGCGGCCAGCATCGCCGCCGACCAGGTGCTTCCCCAGCTCGGCGGACGGACCATCGAGCAGGCGCTCGCCGCGGGTGAGGAGACGCACGTCGTGTGGCGTGCGGTCTGCGCGGCCTATCCCGACCGGGTGCCCGCGCGACTACGCTGAGCAGGGATTTCCACCTGTCCGCGTGTCGCTTGTCGAGTCGTACACCTGTTCGGCTATTGTCCACAGCGGGGTGCTCGTCCACAGCTCGCGGCCCGTCGGCTGGTTTTCTGTCGGACCCAGCGCCTAGCGTGTCCGCGTGACGCGAAGCTCAGCAAAGACGCCGGCGAAGGCAGGGGTGGCAACGATGGTGGCAGCGCCTGACCGGGAGAAGGCACTCGACCTTGCTCTCGCTCAGATCGACAAGCAGTTCGGCAAGGGCTCGGTGATGCGTCTGGGTGAGCGTCCGGTCATCCAGACCGCGGTGATCCCGACCGGGTCCATCGCGCTCGACGTGGCGCTCGGCGTGGGCGGTCTGCCGCGCGGCCGGGTCGTCGAGATCTACGGTCCCGAGTCCAGCGGTAAGACCACGGTCGCCCTGCACGCGGTGGCCAACGCCCAGCGGGCGGGCGGCATCGCCGGCTTCATCGACGCCGAGCACGCCCTCGACCCGGAGTACGCGAAGGCCCTCGGTGTCGACACCGACGCGCTGCTCGTGTCCCAGCCCGACACCGGTGAGCAGGCGCTCGAGATCGCCGACATGCTGGTCCGCTCCGGCGCGCTCGACATCATCGTGATCGACTCGGTGGCCGCGCTCGTGCCGCGTGCCGAGATCGAGGGCGAGATGGGCGACAGCCACGTCGGCCTCCAGGCCCGGCTCATGAGCCAGGCGCTGCGGAAGATCACCGGCGTGCTCAACAACACCGGCACCACGGCGATCTTCATCAACCAGCTGCGCGAGAAGATCGGCGTGATGTTCGGCAGCCCGGAGACCACCACCGGTGGCCGGGCGCTGAAGTTCTACGCCTCGGTCCGGCTCGACGTCCGCCGGATCGAGAGCCTCAAGGACGGCACCGACGTGGTCGGTAACCGCACCCGGGTCAAGGTCGTGAAGAACAAGGTGGCCGCGCCGTTCAAGCAGGCTGAGTTCGACATCATGTACGGCAAGGGCATCTCCCGCGAGGGCTCGCTCATCGACGTGGGCGTCGAGCAGGCGATCATCCGCAAGTCCGGCGCCTGGTACACGTACGACGGCGACCAGCTCGGCCAGGGCAAGGAGAAGGCCCGCGAGTTCCTCCGGGAGAACCCGGACGTGGCCGCCGAGATCGAGAAGAAGATCCTGGAGAAGCTCGGCGTCGGGGTCGGCGCGGGCGACGCGGCCGGTGGCCCGGAGCTGCCGCCCGTCGACTTCTGATCTGACCCGTGGCAGGACGACGGGCCCGGACGGGGCGCGGCTGGGACGCCAGCCCGCCCCGCTCGGGCGACGCCACCACGCCCCGCCCTCGCCGGGGCCGTCGGGCACGCGACGAGCAAGCCGATCCGGAGACGCCGCCCGCCCCGCCCCGGGACGAGGCCGAGGTGGCCCGGGAGATCTGCCTGCGGCAGCTCGCCGTACGGCCGCGCACCCGGGCCGAGCTGGCCGGGGCCCTCACGAAGCGTGGCATCTCCGAGGAGGTCGCGGCGCAGGTCCTCGACCGCTACGACGAGGTCGGCATCATCGACGACGCCGCCTTCGCCCGGGCCTGGGTGAGCAGCCGGCACATGGGCCGGGGGCTGGCCCGCCGGGCGCTCGCCAACGAGCTGCGGCAGCGCGGCGTCGACGGTGACGTCGCGAGCGAGGCGCTCGGCGAGCTCAGCGAGGAGACCGAGGCGGAGACCGCCCGGGCGCTGGTCGACCGCAAACTGCGTACGGCCCGGGGCGAGCCCGACGCCGTCTTCCGGCGGCTCGTGGGGATGCTGGCCCGCAAGGGCTATCCACCCGGGGTGGCGATCCGGGCCGTGAAGGACGCGCTCGCCGCCCAGAGCGCCGAGGCCGCGGAGTTCGCCGAGCAGATCGACGCCGACGCGCTCGCCGACGCCGAGGGTGAGCTGGAGCGGGACGGCCGGGGGACGCATTGACCGGCCCGACGGGCGCGGCGCGGCTGCCGTGGCACTGCGGCCGTGCGCCGTCGGCGTCGGGCCGGTCCTTCCGAGGTGGCCGGTCCTTCCGGGGTGGCCCGTGCTGAAGGCGTGCCTCAACGGTGGCCGTCGCCGCGACGAGCACCCCGCCGTGCCGATCACCTCGGCCGAGCTGGCGGCCGACGCGGCCCGCTGCGCCGCGCTCGGCGTCGCCGCCGTGCACGTCCACCCGCGCGACGCGACGGGCGTCGAGTCCCTGCGTCCCGAGGTGATCGCCGAGGCGCTGACCGCGATCCGGGCCGCCCGGCCCGGGCTGCCCGTCGGGGTGAGCACCGGCGCCTGGATCGAGCCGGACCCGGCCGCGCGGGTGGCCGCCGTCCGGGCCTGGCCGGTACTGCCCGACTTCGCCTCCGTCAACGCCCACGAGGAGGGCGCGGACGTGGTCGCCGCCGCCCTGCACGAGCGGGGCGTGCTGGTCGAGGCCGGCCTCTGGACGCCCGCCGCGGTCGACGCGTACCGGCGGTGGCCGATCCCGGCCGGGCGGATCCTGGTCGAGTGCATGGCCGAGGACCCGACCGTGGCGCTGGCCGACGCGGCCCGGATGCTCACCCTGCTCGACGCCCCGGCACGCGACGCACCGGCGGTGCGGCAGCACGCCGACATCCCGGCCCGCGACGCACCGGCGGTGCTGCTGCATGCCGAGGGGCCGGCCACCTGGGCGGTGCTCGCCGAGGCCGTACGCCGTGGCCTGTCGACCCGGATCGGCCTGGAGGACACGCTCCACCTGCCCGACGGCACCCTCGCGCCCGACAACGCGGCGCTCGTCACCGGGGCGCTGGGGGCCGGCGCCCGCTGAACGGGGCCGTGCTCGTGGCCATGCTCGTGTCCGTGGCCCGCCGCGCGCTCTGCTCAGGCTCGCGGCAGCGGCGCATCGGGGGCTGTCGGCGGCAGTTCAAGCCGAGCCGTGCCCAGCCGCGCGGCTCAAGCTGCCGGCCGGCCCACCGCACTCAAGATCCCGACAACATCAGGGATGTTGTGGCCTCCGGCGTCCAGGAGGGGACAACATCCGGGAAGTTGCGCGGCTCAAGCCCGCCCGCAGGCCGGGCATCCGCTCGACGTCAGGGATGTTGTGGGTCTGCGGTGTCGGGAGGCGCCCCTACGGGTTTCGTCAAGGAAAGCGGACTGCCTTGTGATGCGGTGACGGGCAGTATGGCGGCGTGCCGGATCTGCTGTGGGATGACGTCAGGAACTTCTTCGACCCGGATCTGATGGGTTCACTGCCGGACGTGATTGTTCCTGATACGTCCATAAGGGACTGGCAGGCGATTCTGGATGCCATCAGCGCGAGCGGCTGGAGGTTCCAGTACTCCGAAGGCAGGACGGTGCTGCCGGTGCCTCGGGCGGAGGCCGTGTTCGCTCGCCCGGCTGATGCCGAGTGTGCAGAGCTGCGGGTCTGGCCGACTGCCGACATGCTGGCGATCTTCCGGTTCTATGCGGTGGAGGAGATCGATTTCGATGTTGATCTGCGGGAGATTCAGGGGCAGGAGCGGTTGGATGTCTTCTGCGACTTTCTGCGGCTGATCGGGCGGCGGTTGGGCAAGCCGGTGCTGATGGATTCCGAGGGCGGCAACCACGTCCATCCAGTGCTCGGGTTCGATGTCGAGACCGATCAGGTGGTCCTGCTGGCAGATCCGACGGTCAACGCGCCCGCTGCTGACTGCGGTTCGTAGAGGGTGCCGTCGCCGTGCATCGCGACCAGGGACATCCGAGATCCGGAGGCGATCGCGCGGGTCGCCCTTCGCGCGGTTGATCGACTCGGCTTCCAGGAAGTCGCGGTGTCCGGGTTGCCGCGACGGCGCGACTTCACGGAACCGGAGTGGATCACTTCCCGAAACGGGCCGGCCCCGACCAGCCGGCTCGGCAAGTCCACACGCTCGGCAAGCCCACCGGCTCGGCAGCCGGGCGTCGGGGTGGTGGTCGCCGGTTGGGGAAGATCCGCTCCGTTTCGCCGAAACGGCGGGGTCCCGGTGCCTGCGTTACCGCCATCTCGGCGAGCTGGTGTGGATCATGGGAGTCCGCCGAGCCGTCTCGGACCGGTTCGCCGTGCTCCGGCGCGCCGTCGGCCGTTCGCCGCCGGATTCGGCTTCACCGATCGTCGGTGTGGACCCCGTCGGTGTGGACCCCGTCATAGCGCCGGAATGCGGCGGACCGCCCCGGCGGGTGAGGGCGGAGGGCCACCGGCCCGGGATGAGCAGCGGCGACGGCCGTCCGGCACCCCGCCGACCGTGAGGTTTGTCCCCTCCTGTCCGGCGTCGGATCAGCACTGGGTGACTCGCCAACTTCGCTCCGTTCGGGGGGTTTGATCATGAGTTCTTGACCAGACCGCCCTTGGCGACCTAGCCTCGCCATACAGGCTCACATTGCCCGACCAGCGCAGGCTAAGCGCACAACATAGATCGCGTAACAGAACAGCATCACTTTGGCTGGTTGACCAGCCACTGGCACCAGCTCCGGACAGGCCGGTCCGGAGCCGGCGCGACAACTGCACCCGGCCGCCGACGATGTCATGGGCATCGCCGGCGGGAGAGGGCTACCCACGGCCAGCCGCTCCGGTCGGGCGTCCAGAGCCGCAGGAGCGTGCCTCCGGCACGGTGACTGCGGCGCCGACGTTCAGGGGAGGCGGCCATGGCGGGGCGGCACAGGTTGACCGGCGGTCCGCACGGGGTCGCGGCATGAACGGCGTGGGCATCGCGATCCTCGCCTCGACAGGCGGGCAGGTGGGTGCCGCCTCGACGGGCGGGCAGGTGGGTGCCGCCTCGACCGGCGGGCAGGTCGGTTCCGCCTCGACGGGCGGGCAGGTCGGTTCCGCCTCGACCGGCTATCCGCGCGGGGTCGCGAGATGAGCGGCTTCGACATCGCGATCCTCGTGGCCGTGCTGCTCCTGGCCGTCGTGGTCGTCGGCGCCGTGCTGCTGGGCGTACGCACCCTGCGCGGCATCGGCGCGGCACGAGCCACGGTCGACCCGGCCTTCATGGCCGAGAAGGACCGCCAGGAGCAGTCGCTTGCAGCGCTGCGCAGCGCGGCCGACGAGGCGAACAGCACCGCCGACGTGGCGAAGTCCGCGGCGGCGGCGGCGCGCGCCGAGGCGGCGGCCGCGAAGGCGGAGGCGAAGGCCGCCCGGGCCGAGGCGCGGCGGGTGCTCGACGACGCCCGGGCCGAGGCCGACACCGTCCTGGAACGGGCTCACAAGCAGGCCGAGGCCGACGCCGAGCAGTTGCGCGCGGCGGCCCGGCGGGGCGGCGAACGCGAGGTGGCGGTGCTCGCGGCGACCACCCGCGAGCAGGCGGCCGAGGTGGAGCGGCGGGCCGCCCGGATGGACGAGCGGGAGCGGCTGCACACCGAGGAGGTGGAGCGGCTCGCCGAGCGCGAGCGGCAGCTCACGGCGGCCAGCGCCGCCCTCGCCGACCGGGAGACCGCGCTGGCCCGGCGGGAGGCGGAACTGGCCGAGGCGGAGGAGCTGCGCCGGCGGGAGCTGGAGCGGGTGGCGGGTCTCACGGCCGAGGCGGCCCGGGCTGAGCTGATCGAGGCGATCGAGTCCCAGGCGAAGCGGGAGGCGGCGCTGCTGGTCCGCGACATCGAGGCCGACGCCCGCGGCACCGCCGAGCAGCGTGCCCGGCACATCGTCGTGGACGCCATCCAGCGGGTGGCCAGCGAGCAGACCGCGGAGAGCGTGGTCAGCGTCCTGCACCTGCCCGGTGATGAGATGAAGGGGCGGATCATCGGCCGGGAGGGGCGCAACATCCGCGCCTTCGAGTCGGTGACCGGCGTCAACCTGATCATCGACGACACCCCCGAGGCGGTGTTGCTCTCCTGCTTCGACCCGGTCCGCCGGGAGGTCGGGCGGCTCACCCTGGAGAAGCTGGTCCTGGACGGCCGGATCCACCCGCACCGGATCGAGGAGGTCTACGACCTGGCCCGGCAGGAGGTCGAGCAGCTCTGCCGCCGGGCGGCCGAGGACGCGCTCGTCGAGGTCGGCATCACCGAGATCCACCCCGAGCTGGTGACGCTGCTCGGCCGGTTGCGCTACCGGACGTCGTACGGGCAGAACGTCCTCAAGCACCTGGTCGAGACCGCCCACATCGCCGGCATCATGGCGGCCGAGCTGCGCCTGGACGTGCCCACGATCAAGCGGTCGGCGTTCCTGCACGACATCGGCAAGGCGCTCACCCACGAGGTGGAGGGCAGCCACGCCATCATCGGCGCCGACCTGGCCCGCAAGTACGGCGAGAGCGAGGACGTGGTGCACGCCATCGAGGCGCACCACAACGAGGTGCCGCCGCAGACCATCGAGGCCGTGCTCACCCAGGCCTCCGACGCCTGCTCCGGCGGGCGGCCGGGCGCGCGGCGGGAGAGCCTCGAGGCGTACGTCAAGCGGCTGGAGCGGATCGAGGAGATCGCGGCCAGCAAGCTGGGCGTGGAGAAGGTCTTCGCCATGCAGGCGGGCCGCGAGATCCGGGTGATGGTGAAGCCGGACGACGTGGACGACATCGGCGCCGCGGTGCTGGCCCGGGACGTGGCCAAGCAGATCGAGGAGGAGCTCACCTACCCGGGGCAGATCCGGGTGACGGTGGTGCGGGAGTCGCGGGTCACCGAGATCGCCCGCTGAGACGGCTCACGAACAAACGGAAGGGGCGGGTGGCCACGGCCACCCGCCCCTTCCGCTGCCCGGGATCAGAGCGTGGTCCGCCCGGCTTCCCCAGCCATCTCGGCCGGGATCGGCTTGGCGGAGGTACGGGCGCGACCCATCCGCTTCTGCAGCCACCAGGCGAGGACCGACAGCAGCCCGCAGGTGGCGATGTAGATCGCGGCCACGAGCACGTACGCGGGCACGTACGGCAGCCCGAACGGCAGCCGGCCGCCGATCTGCTTGCCCACGAACAGCAGCTCGGGGTAGGTGATGATGAAGCCGAGCGCGGTGTCCTTCAGCAGGACGACGAGCTGGCTCACGATGGCCGGCAGCATCGAGCGGACGGCCTGCGGCAGCAGGATCAGCCGCAGCACCTGGTTCTTGCGCATGCCGATGGCGTACGCGCCCTCGGACTGGCCGTACGGGACGGCGTTGATGCCGGCGCGGAAGATCTCCGCGAGCACCGAGCCGTTGTAGAGCGTCAGCCCGATGACGAGCGCCCAGAGCTTGTCGATCGACCAGCCGTACTGCAGTGGGACGTAGTAGCCGAAGAAGATGAGGATCAGCAGCGGGATGGCCCGGAACAGCTCGACCACGAAGGTGGCCGGCGCCCGGAGGATCCACTTGTCGCTGAGCCGGGCGCTCGCGAAGACCGCGCCGAAGAGCAGGGCGAGGACGGCCGCGATGCCGGCGGCCTTGAGCGTGGCCCAGTAGCCGGCGAGCAGTTCGCGCTGCACCGAGGCGTACTGGAACTGCTCCCACTTGCGGCTTTCGAACTGCCCGGTGTCGGCGAACTTGTAACCGACGAAGGCGATCAGCGCGATGATGCCGACCGTCGAGAGGACGCCGAGGGTCAGGTTGCGCCGCTTGGCCTTCGGGCCGGGCAGGTCGTAGAGGATCGAGAGCTGGCTGCTCATCGCGCCACCGCCCACTTACGCTCGAGGAACCGCTGCAACGCCACCAGCGGCAGGATCAGGATCAGGAAGCCGATGGTGATCCAGAGCAGGACGGCGAACTGCGGTTCGCCGCGCTCGGACATGTACGCCGGGATGGCGCCCGCCTCCAGCACCGAGAAGCCGGCGGCGATCGTGGTGTTCTTCAGCATGGCGATGAACACGCTCATCATCGGCGGGACCATGGCCCGCAGCGCCTGCGGGAGCACGATCAGGGTGAGCACCTGGCCGAAGGTCATGCCCAGCGCCCGGGCCGCCTCCGCCTGGCCGGCGGCCACGGTGTTCACGCCGGAGCGGACGACCTCGCAGATGAACGCCGAGGTGTAGACGACCAGCGCGATGCAGGCGCTCGGGAAGTAGTCGATGTTGACGTCCAGCTTCGGCACCGCGAACACGAGGAACGCGAAGACCAGGGTCAACGGGGTGTTGCGGACCAGGTTGACGTAGGTGGCGCCGAAGGCGCGCAGCGCCGGCACGGGGGAGACCCGCATCGCGCCGAGCAGCGTGCCGAGGACGAGACTGCCGACGCCGGCGATCAGGAACAGTTTGACGGTGTTGGTGAACCCGTCCCGGAACAGGTCCGCGTTGTCCGTCAGTACGCGGAAGAACTCGCCCATGCCTCGCTCTCAGTCCTCGGGCAGGCGCCGGGCGGGGGAGCCCCGCCCGGCGCCGCGTCAGTGCCGAAACTGTCCGTCAGTACCGCTCGAGCTGCGGCGGGCTGGCCGGCGAGCCGGACTTGCCGAGCGTGCCGTCGTAGATCTTCTGCCAGGTGCCGTCGGTGAACGCCGCCTCAATCTGGTCGTTCACGTAGTCACGCAGCGCCTTGTCGTCCTTCGGCAGGCCGATGCCGTACTTCTCGGTGCTGAACGGCTGGCCGACGACCTTGAGCTCGTCGGGGTTCTGCGCCGCGTAGCCCTTGAGGATGGCGTCGTCGGTGGTCACCGCGTCGACCTTCTTGTCGAGCAGCTGCGAGACGCACTCCGAGTAGGTCTTGAACTCGACGATGTTCTCCGGCTCGGTGAGCCCCTCGTCGCGGACCTTCTGGATCGGGGTCGAACCGGTGGCCGAGCAGACCTTCTTGCCCTTGATGGTGTCCTTGCCGGTGATCGACGAGTCGTCCTTGCGGACCATGAGGTCCTGACCGGCCACGAAGTACGGGCCGGCGAAGGAGATGTCGTTCTTGCGCTTGTCGGTGATCGAGTAGGTGCCGACGTAGTAGTCGACCTCACCACCCTTGATCGCGGTCTCGCGGTTCGCGGACGCGATCTCCTTGTACTCGATCTTCGCCGGGTCGACGCCGAGCTTGCTCGCCACGTACTGGGCGATTTCGATGTCGAAGCCGCACCGGGTGCCCTGGGCGTCCTTGTAGCCGAGGTTGGGCTGGTCGAACTTGACGCCCACGACCACCTTGCCGGCGGACTTGATCTTGTCGAAGGTCGGGCTGCCCGTGACGGCCGCGTCCGTCTTCGGGGTGAAGGTCACGCCCGAGGTCTTGCAGGTGTCGGACTGGGCCCCGCCGGAGGCGTTGCCCCCGCTGCTGGGGGTGGGGTTCCCCTCCTTGCCGCAGGCCGCGGCCGAGAGGGCGAGCGAGGCCATCATGGCGACCGCCGCCACGTGCTTCAAACGCATACCTTTCTCCTTCTTCGACGAAGCCCGCCGGGGGATGGCGCGCTCCAGGTGGACGTCAGTGCGTGAGGATCTTGGAGAGGAAGTCCTTGGCCCGTTCGCTGCGGGGGTTGGCGAAGAACTCGTTCGGCGGCGCGTCCTCGACCAGCTGACCGTCGGCCATGAAGATGACCCGGTTGGCGGCGTGCCGGGCGAAGCCCATCTCGTGCGTGACCACGACCATGGTCATGCCGTCGCGCGCCAGCGAGGTCATGACCTCGAGCACCTCGCCGACCATCTCCGGGTCGAGCGCGCTCGTGGGCTCGTCGAAGAGCATGGCCTTGGGCTGCATGGCCAGCGCGCGGGCGATCGCGGCCCGCTGCTGCTGGCCGCCGGAGAGCTGCGCCGGGAACTTGTCGGCCTGGTTGGCGATGCCCACCCGGTCGAGCAGGCCCATGGCCCGCTCGCGGGCGACCGCCGGCTTCTCCTTGCGGACCTTCACCGGGCCGAGGGTCACGTTCTCGAGGATGGTCTTGTGCGCGAAGAGGTTGAACGACTGGAAGACCATGCCGACCTCGCTGCGCAGCTTCGCGAGCGCCTTGCCCTCGGCCGGCAGCGCCTGCCCGTCGAAGGTGATGGTGCCGGAGTTGATCGGCTCCAGCCGGTTGATCGCACGGCACAGCGTCGACTTGCCGGAGCCCGACGGGCCGATCACGACGACCACCTCGCCGCGGCCGACCGACAGCGAGACGTCGTCCAGCACGTGCAGCGGCCCGAACCACTTGTTGACCGAGTCCAGCACGATGAGCGGTTCGCCCGTCGTCACGTCGTCCACCGTCCCTGTCGTCTCCCACATCCGGGTCCGATGACCCCTGGTTGGGCAACTGTAGGCGGCCACTTGTGGCGGAACGCAACTCAGTTGGTCACGGAGCGGTAACACCCTCGAAGATCCGCGCGGGGAGTCCGATTTCGACCGGGAATCGGCCGCCGCGGTGGCGGCGCGCACGCGCCGGGGAGATCATGTGGGGATGACCGAACCGGTACGGCTGACCCGGTACGCGCGGGGCGGTGGGTGCGCCTGCAAGATTCCGCCCGGAGAGCTGGAGGCCATGGTGGCCGGTCTCGGCCCCGCGACCGGCAGCGCCGACCTGCTGGTCGGGCTGGACCACGGTGACGACGCCGCGGTCGTCCGGCTGGACGAGCGGACCGGCCTGGTGAGCACCGCCGACTTCTTCACCCCGGTCGTCGACGACGCCTACGACTGGGGCCGCATCGCCGCGGCCAACGCGCTCTCCGACGTGTACGCCATGGGCGGCACCCCGCTGGTCGCGCTCAACCTGCTCTGCTGGCCGCGCGACGTCCTGCCGTTGGAGCTGGCCCGGGAGGTGCTGCGCGGTGGGCAGGACGTGGCCCGCGACGCCGCTTGTCACCTGGCCGGCGGGCACAGCGTCGACGACGACGGCCCCAAGTACGGGCTGGCCGTCACGGGGGTGGTCCGGCCCGAGGAGCTCATCACCCTCGACACGGGCCGGCCGGGGTTGCCGCTGTCGCTCACCAAGCCGCTCGGCGTGGGCGTGCTGAACACCCGTCACAAGGCCACCGGCGAGACCTTTCCCGAGGCGGTGGCCTCGATGAGCGCGCTGAACCGGGACGCCGCCCGGGCGGCCGTCGCCGCGGGGATCCGCTGCGGCACCGACGTGACCGGATTCGGTCTGCTCGGTCACGCCTCGAAGCTGGCCCGGGCGAGCGGCCTGACCGTCGCCGTCGACGCGGCGCGGGTGCCGTACCTCGCCGGCGCCCGCGAGGCCGTGCGGGACGGGTACGTGAGCGGCGGCAGCCGCCGCAACCTGGACTGGGTCACGCCGTGGACCGACTTCGGCGGCGCCGGGGAGGAGGAGCGGCTGCTGCTGGCCGACGCGCAGACGTCGGGCGGGCTGCTGCTGGCCGGGGAGATCCCGGGCGCGCCGGTGGTCGGCGAGCTGTTGCCCCGGGGCGAGCACATGGTGCTCGTCCGGTGACGACACGTCCCGCGTCGATCCGCGGAACGGGCCACCATACCCGATAAACTGTCATCTTTCGGCTGGTCGCCGCAGCACCACTCCAGGAAATTTTGCCCGGAATGGTCACAGAGCGGTAACTTGCCCACGGCTGAGGTCAAATGCACCGCACCATCGTCAGTAAGGCCCGATCCGGAGGCCGGTGGGACGAACGCAGCGAGGAGGCGGCATGACCGAGCTGTGGAACTGGAGAATCGACCGGGTACGACCCGAGGAGGTCTACCCGGCGCTGGCCGAGGCGCTCGGTCGGGTGGTGATGCCACTGGCGATCGCCGACCCGGCGCGGCTGCCGTCGTACGCGGTGATCTGCGACGTCTGGCAGGCGCCCGGCGAGTTCGCCACGATCGTGGACTGCTACGGAGTGCCGGACCGGCTCCCCGAGCACGCCTCCATCGCCGCGCTGGCCCGGCTGCTCGACCGCAACTGCCTGCTGCGCGACGACACCCTCGACGCCGGCCGGCACCTGCTCGTCGCCCCCGACGGCACGATCCGCCCGGTGCACTTCGACGTCCGCGAGACCGACGACGGCGAGGTGCTCAGCAACCAGCGCCTCTGCACCGAGGCCGACCCCGGCTGCCGCGGCTGGTCGCAGTGTCACCGCTCCCGCTGGGCTCCCGACACGGTCGCGCCGGCGCTCGCGGCGGCCTGACCGGCCCGCGGCCCACCCGCGCCGCCCCGCACCACGAGCTGGTCGAGCAGGGTGCGGGTGGCCTCGGCCACGGTGGCCACCGCGGCCTCGAACGCGGCCGCGTTGTGGGCGGCGGGCGCGCGGAAGCCGGAGATCTTCCGGACGTACTGCAACGCCGCCGCGTGGACGTCGTCGTCGGTCACCTCCGGGGTGTACGGCTCACGCAGGGTCTTGATGCTCCGGCACACGGCTCCTCCTCGGTTCCGGTCGATCCGGTCGGCCCGGATACGCTGTCCTCGTCATGACTACCGCAGCGGCGGGCAGCCCGCGTACCTACCAGGTGCGGACGTACGGCTGCCAGATGAACGTGCACGACTCGGAGCGCATCTCCGGGCTGCTGGAGCAGGCCGGCTACGTCCGCGCCCCCGAGGCCGACGAGCACCCGGACGTGGTGGTGTTCAACACCTGCGCGGTCCGGGAGAACGCCGACAACCGGCTCTACGGCAACCTGGGTCATCTGCGCCCGGTCAAGGACAAACACCCCGGGATGCAGATCGCGGTGGGCGGCTGCCTGGCCCAGAAGGACCGCGGCGAGATCGTCCGCCGGGCGCCCTGGGTGGACGTGGTCTTCGGCACGCACAACATCGGCTCGCTGCCGGTGCTGCTGGAACGGTCCCGGCACAACACCGCCGCCGAGGTCGAGATCCTCGAGTCCCTCGACGTCTTCCCCTCGACGCTGCCCACCCGCCGCGAGTCGACGTACGCCGGGTGGGTGTCGATCTCGGTGGGCTGCAACAACACCTGCACGTTCTGCATCGTGCCCTCTCTGCGCGGCAAGGAGAAGGACCGCCGCCCAGGCGACATCCTCTCCGAGGTGCGCGCGCTGGTCGACGAGGGCGTGCTCGAGGTGACCCTGCTCGGGCAGAACGTCAACTCCTACGGCGTCGAGTTCGGCGACCGGCTGGCCTTCGGCAAGCTCCTGCGGGCCTGCGGCGACATCGACGGCCTGGAGCGGGTCCGGTTCACGAGCCCGCACCCGAAGGACTTCACCGACGACGTGATCGCCGCGATGGCCGAGACGCCGAACGTCTGCCACTCGCTGCACATGCCGCTGCAGTCCGGCTCCGACACCGTGCTGCGGGCCATGCGCCGGTCGTACCGGGCCGAGCGCTACCTCGGCATCATCGAGAAGGTCCGCGCAGCGATGCCGGACGCGGCCATCACCACCGACATCATCGTCGGGTTCCCCGGTGAGACCGAGGCCGACTTCGCGCGCACCCTCGACGTGGTCCGCGAGGCCCGCTTCTCCTCGGCGTTCACCTTCCAGTACTCGAAGCGCCCCGGCACGCCCGCCGCCACCATGGACGGCCAACTGCCGAAGCAGGTGGTCCAGGAGCGCTACGAGCGGCTCATCGCGACCGTCGAGGAGATCACCTGGGCGGAGAACCGGAAGCTCGTGGGGGAGACCGTCGAGGTGCTGGTCGCCGTCGGCGAGGGCCGCAAGGACGAACGCACCGGGCGGATGTCCGGCCGGGCCCGGGACGGCCGCCTCGTGCACTTCGAGGCCGGCTCCCTCGCGGGACAGATCCGCCCCGGCGACATCGTCCACACCACCGTCACGTACGCGGCCCCGCACCACCTCAACGCCGACGGCGAGCCGCTGTCGCACCGCCGTACGCGGGCCGGCGACGCCGCCGAGGCGGGCCGCACGCGGCGTACGCCCGCGGTGCTGCTCGGGCTGCCCACGATCGGCGCCCCGGCCGTAACCCCCGCGCCCACGTCGGGCTGCGCCGCGCACTGACGGGTCCCGGCACGCCCAAGATCCGCACTTTCCCGGAAACTGCTGTCTCGGCGGCGTCCGAGGCAGCAGCTTCCCCGTAGTTGCGCGGATCTTGGGGCCGCGCGCCGGTGGTCCCCGGACGCGCGGGAGCCCCGGTCCCGCGTGGGGGACCGGGGCTCCCGGCGTCGTTCAGGTCAGCTGGACTGCTCCGCGAGCTGCAGGAACTGCCGCTTCGAGGCGAGCGCCTGCTCGGCCTCGCGGATGCGGCGGGCGTCGCCGGCGGCCTGCGCCCGGGCCAGTCGCTCCTCCGCCTCGGCGACCTGCGCCCGCATCTGGGCCAGCAGCGGGCTGTCCTCCTTGGAGGTACGCCGCCACGCCGAGTCCATCACCTCGCGGACCTTCTCGTCGACGGCCCGCAGGCGACGCTCCAGCCCGGCGGCCGCCTCGCGGGGCACCCGACCGGCCTCGTGCCACTGCGCCTGGATGTCCCGCAGCTTCGCCTGGGCGCCCTTGGGGTCACCCTCGACGTCCAGCGCCTCCGCCTCGGCGAGCAGCGCCTGCTTGCGCTCCAGGTTGGCGCGCTGCTCGTTGTCCCGTGCCGAGAAGACCTCGCTGCGGCGGGTGAAGAACTCGTCCTGCGCAGCCCGGAACCGTTCCCAGAGCCGCTGCTCGGCCTCCTTGGACGCCCGGGGCGCGGCCTTCCACCGCGTCATGAGGTCCTTGAGCTGGTTGGCGGTGACCGCCCAGTCGCTCGAGTCCTTGAGCTTCTCGGCCTCGGTGACCAGCTCCTCCTTCACGGCCTGCGCCTGCTTGCGCTGGGCGTCGAGGGAGGCGAAGTGGGCCCCACGACGGCGGGTGAAGCCGTCCCGGGCGGCCGCGAACCGCTTCCACAGCTCGCCGTCGGTCTTCTTGTCGACGCCCCGGATCGTCTTCCACTCGTCGAGGATCTCCTTGAGCCGGTCACCGGCGGTCTTCCAGCCCGTCGACTCGGCGGCCAGCTTCTCGGCCTCCTCGACCAGCGCCGTCTTGCGGGCCAGGGCCTCGCCGCGGGCCGCGTCCCGTGCCGCGCGGGCCTCGCCGGCCTTCTCCTCGGCCGTCGTGGCGAGCCGGTCCAGCCGTGCGGCCAGCGCGTCGATGTCGCCGACGACGTGCGCCTCCGCGAGCGAGGCCCGGATCCGGCGGATCGTGCTCAGCGAGTGCCCGGCGTCGGCCGCACCCGAGTTGAGCCGGGCCTCGGTCAGGTCCACTTCGGTGACCAGGTCCGCGAAGCGCCGCGCGAAGTGGGCCAGCCCCTCCTCCGGCGCTCCTGCCTGCCAGGATCCGACCACCCGCTCGCCCTCGGCGGTCTTGACGTACACGGTGCCGTCCGCGTCCACCCGTCCGAAGGCAGTCCAGTCGCTCATGTGCCCATCCTCGTTCTCCCGGCGTCGGGAGAGCAGTATCCCGATCGCCGCCACGGCGCAGCCAAGTTTCTCCCCGGCATTGTCACAGGTACGACCCCGTCCCCGTCGAGCGCCTATCGCCGACCGTGACCATACGGTGTCCTAGCGCCCGGATGACCGGATCGGCGGACAGAGGCGTCGGTGCGTCCCGCTACCGTGAACGGGTGCCACTGGTCGCCGCCGCCGTCTGCCCACACCCGCCCCTGCTCGTGCCCGAGGTGGCCGGCGCCGCCGCACCGGAGCTGGACGACCTCCGTACCGCCTGCGACACGGCCGTGGCCCGGCTGCTCGCCGCGGATCCGGAGGCCGTCGTGCTGGTCGGCGACGGGCCGGCGACGGGCTGGATCCGGCCGCCGGCGACCGGGTCGCTGCAACCGTGGGGCGTCGACCTCGCCGTGCCGCTCGAGCCGGGGCAGGCCGACCGGGGCGCCGTCCTGCCGCTGAGCCTCACCGTGGGCGCCTGGCTGCTGGCCCGGCACGACGTGCGCGTGCCGGTGGCCGCCGTGCAGGTGACGCCGGACGCGGGCGACGAGCGGCTGCGCGGGCTCGCGGCGCAGGTCGTGGAGCGGCGGGTCGGGCTGCTCGCGCTGGGGGACGGGTCGGCGTGCCGGGGGGAGAAGTCGCCCGGCTACCAGGACCCGCGCGCCGAGCCGTACGACGAGATGGTCGCCACGGCCCTGGCCGCCGCGGACGCCGAGGCCCTGCTCGGCCTCGACCCGGCGCTCTCGGCGGAGCTGAGGGTCGCCGGCCGGGCGCCGTGGCAGGTGCTCGCCGCCGCGGCCCTCGCGAGCGGCGGCGACTGGCGCGGCGAGCTGCACTACGACGACGCCCCGTACGGCGTCGCCTACCTCGTGGCCACCTGGGCGCCGGCGTGACCGGCACCGCCGACCCGGGCCGCGCCACCCCCGCCGAGGCCGGCGGCCGTCCACCGGTGGGGACGGTCGTGGCCGTGGTGGGGCCGACGGCGGCGGGCAAGTCCGCGCTGAGCATCGCGCTCGCCCACGCCCTCGACGGGGAGGTGGTCAACGCCGACTCCATGCAGCTGTACCGGGGGATGGACATCGGCACCGCCAAGCTCACCCCGGCCGAGCGCGCCGGCGTGCCGCACCACCTGCTGGACATCTGGGACGTCACCGAGCCCGCGAGCGTCGCCGAGTACCAGCGCCTCGCCCGCGCGGTCGTCGACGACATCCTGACCCGGGGGCGGGTGCCGCTGCTGGTCGGCGGGTCCGGGCTCTACGTGCGGGCGGTGCTGGAACGGTTCGAGTTCCCCGGCACCGACCCCGCCCTCCGCGACCGGCTGGAACGGGAGCTGGCGGAGGTCGGCCCCGCACCCCTGTACGCGCGTCTGCGCGCCGCCGACCCGTCCGCCGCCGCGGGGATCCTGCCCGGCAACGGCCGGCGGATCGTCCGGGCGCTCGAGGTGATCGAGCTGACCGGCGCCCCGTTCACCGCGTCGCTGCCGGCGCCCACGCCGTACTACCCGTCCGTGCAGGTCGGCGTCGACCTCGACACCGCGCTGCTGGACGAGCGGATCGCGCAACGGGTGGAGCGGATGTGGGCGGACGGCCTGGTCGCCGAGACCCGCGAGCTGGTCGGCCGCGGCCTGCCGGACGGGCGTACGGCGAGCCGGGCCCTCGGCTACCAGCAGGTGCTGCGCTTCCTCGCGGGCGAGCTCACCGAGACCGAGGCGTACGAGGAGACCATCCGCGCCACGCGGCGGTTCGTCCGCCGGCAGCGCTCCTGGTTCCGGCGTGACCCGCGGATCCACTGGCTGGACTCGGCCGATCCGGGCCGCCTGGTCGCGGACGCCCTGCGGCTGGTCGCGGCGCCTGCGGGATGATGGAGGCGTGGAGTTCACCAAGGGGCACGGCACCGGCAACGACTTCGTGATCCTGCCCGACCCGGACGGGGCGCTGGACCTCACGCCGGGCCTGGTCGCCGCGCTGTGCGACCGGCGGCGGGGGATCGGCGCGGACGGGGTGTTGCGGGTCGTACGGGCCGCGAAGCACCCGGACAGCGCGGCCCTCGCGGGCGAGGCCGAATGGTTCATGGACTACTGGAACGCCGACGGCTCCTACGCCGAGATGTGCGGCAACGGCGCCCGCGTCTTCGTCCGCTACCTCGTCGACACGGGGCTGGCCACGCCCACCGGCACGGCGCTGCCGCTGGCCACGCGGGCCGGCGTCGCGCGGGCACGCATCGACGGCGACATCATCGCCGTCGAGATGCGCCGTCCCCGGCTGTACGACGGCTCCACAGCGGCCCTGGGCGGGCTCACCCTGGCCGGCACCGCCGTCGACGTGGGCAACCCGCACCTCGTCTGCCCGATCCCGGCGGGCCTTGATCTGGCCGGGCTCGACCTCACCCGGGCGCCCGAGGTCGACCCGGCGGTCTTCCCGGCCGGCGTGAACGTGGAGTTCACCGCCCCGGGCGCACCGGTCGACGGCGTCGACGCCCCCGTGCGGATGCGGGTCTACGAGCGGGGGTCGGCCGAGACGCTCTCCTGCGGCACGGGCACCTGCGCGGTGGCCGCCGTGGCCCTGCGCGACGAGGGCCGGGACACCGGGGTGGTCGCGGTCGACGTGCCGGGCGGCCGCCTCACGGTGACGGTCACGGAGGACAGTTCCTGGCTGGCGGGCCCGGCGGTCCTCGTGGCCACCGGCACGGTAACCCCCACCGCCCTGCCCACAAGCTCCGCCTGACCCGCCGCGCCCGACCCGTTGCCCCGCGCCCCGCGCTGCCCGGGCTGCCCCCTGGCTCGCCGATCATGCACTTGTGGTGGTTGATAAAAGCGCTTTTGTCCCCCTTATCCGGCACCACAACTACATGATCGGCGGGGCGGGCCGGGGCCGGGGCGGGGCTGGGGCGGGCCGGGGCTGGGGCGGGTCGGGGCCGGGGCTGGGGGCGGGCCGGGACCAGGGCGGGTCGGGGCCGGGGCTGGGGTGTGCTGTCGCGATGGGCGGCGCCACCGCACCCGTCACGGGACCCGCGTCGATCAGCTCGGCCGCCGAGGGGTTGATCGACACCAGCTCGCCGATGAGGTGGTATCCGGACGCGCCGGATACCACCTCATCGCCGAAACGGAGTGGATCAACCTGACCGGCCTGGCCGTCGAGCCCCGCCGTCGAGCCTCGCTGCTGAACCTCGCCGCCGAGCAGCCTCGCTGCTGAGCCTGGTCGCCGAGCCTCGCCGTCGAGCCTGGTCGTCGAGCCTCGCTACCCGCGATCTTGCACTTTCGGCCCTCAGACTGCGGTAAACGCACCCTTTGTCCGGGCACAAAGTGCAAGATCGCGGGGCACCGGCACCGGCGCCGGTGCACCCGGCGGCGGCGCGGGGCACCGGCACCGGCACCGGCCCCGGCACCGGGGCGCCCGGCGGCGCGCCGGGCGCGGCGCGACGCGTCGGGTGGGCGGGTCAGGGGGTGGCGGAGGCTTCGGCTGCGATCTCGGGCAGGTCGGCCGGGCCGGGGTCGGCCGCGGGCGCGGGCGCGGGGTTCTGCGCGGCGGCGCGTACGGCGGCGGCGACCGCCGGGGCGACCCGGGCGTCGAACACGCTCGGCACGATCACCGTCGGGTTGATCTTGTCCTCGCCCACGACGTCCGCGATGGCCCGCGCCGCCGCGATCGCCATCTCCTCGGTGAACTCCTCGGCGTGCGCGTCGAGCATGCCCCGGAACACGCCGGGGAAGGCCAGCACGTTGTTGATCTGGTTGGGCTGGTCCGACCGGCCGGTGGCCACCACGGCGGCGTGCTTGCGGGCCTCCCGCGGGTCGACCTCCGGGTCGGGGTTGGCCAGCGCGAACACGATGGCGTCCTTGGCCATCGTGGCGATGTCGTCTCCGGTGAGCAGGTTCGGCGCGCTCACGCCGATGAAGACGTCGGCGCCCTGGATCGCCCCCGCCAGGTCGCCCGAGTAGTTGTCCTTGTTCGTGTTGTCGGCGAGCCACTGCCAGGCCGAGTTGAGCCCGGTCTGGCCGCGGTGCAGGGCGCCCTGCCGGTCGTACGCGATGATGTCGCCCACACCCTGGCGCAGCAGCAGCTTCATGATCGCGGTGCCGGCCGCGCCGGCGCCGGAGACGACCACCCGGACGTCCGGGAGGCGCTTGCCGACCACCCGCAGCGCGTTGGTGAGGGCGGCCAGCACGCAGATGGCGGTGCCGTGCTGGTCGTCGTGGAACACCGGGATGTCCAGCGCCTCGCGCAGCCGGGCCTCGATCTCGAAGCAGCGCGGCGCCGCGATGTCCTCGAGGTTGATCCCGCCGTACGCCGGGGCGATCGCCTTGACGATCGACACGATCTCGTCGGTGTCCTGGGTGTCGAGCACCACGGGCCACGCGTCGACACCGCCGAACCGCTTGAACAGCGCGGCCTTGCCCTCCATGACGGGCAGCGCGGCGGCCGGCCCGAGGTTGCCCAGGCCGAGGACGGCCGAGCCGTCGCTCACCACGGCGACCGTGTTGCGCTTGATGGTGAGGCGGCGGGCGTCCGCAGGGTTCTCGGCGATCGCCTGGCAGACCCGGGCCACACCCGGGGTGTACGCCCGGGACAGCTCGTCACGGGTCCGCAGCGCGACCTTCGAGCTCACCTCGATCTTGCCGCCGAGGTGGAGCAGGAAGGTCCGGTCGGAGACCTTGCGCACGTCCACGCCGTCCAACGCGCTGAGCGCCTGGACGACCTGGTCGGCGTGGCTGGCGTCGGCGGTGTCGCAGGTGAGGTCGACCAGCACGTGGGTGGGGTCGGAGTCGACCACGTCCAGCGCGGTGACGATCGCGCCGGCTTCCCCGACGGAGGTGGTCAGCCGCCCGATCGACGAGGCGTCCGCCGGTACGGCGATCCGGATCGTGATCGAGAATCCGGCACTCGGGAGTCGGGTGATGGCCACAGGTTCCCTCCGTCAACGCTGAGCGGCTCGACTCGCATTTCTACTCGCCTGTCGAGGTCGGCCGGCATCCGGCCCCGCTACCGACGGGTACGGACGGCGGGCATATCACAGGTGCGGCGGGCGTTGTCACATGACAGGATTGCTCGGTACCCGACAGAACGGACAGGAGATCGGCTTGCGCGACCAGGACACCGTCGTCTTTCCCTTCGAGAACGAGGAGCTCGACGCCACCACCGGTGAGCTCGAGCTGTCGGAGCGGCAGGCGCTGCGGCGGGTCCCCGGTCTCTCCACCGAACTCACGGACATCACCGAGGTCGAGTACCGCCAGCTCCGCCTGGAGCGGGTGGTGCTGGTCGGGGTCTGGACCGAGGGCACGCAGAGCGACGCGGAGAACTCGCTCGTCGAGCTGGCGGCGCTGGCCGAGACGGCCGGTTCGCAGGTGCTCGAGGGCCTCATCCAGCGGCGCAACCGGCCCGACCCGGCGACGTACATCGGTCGGGGCAAGGTCGACGACCTCGGTTCGGTGGTGCTCGCCACCGGCGCCGACACCGTGATCTGCGACGGGGAGCTGTCGCCGTCCCAGCTGCGCAACCTCGAGCAGCGCACCAAGGTCAAGGTCGTCGACCGGACGGCGCTGATCCTCGACATCTTCGCTCAGCACGCCAAGAGCAAGGAAGGTAAGGCGCAGGTCGAGCTGGCCCAGCTGGAATACCTGCTGCCGCGCCTGCGCGGTTGGGGTGACACGCTGTCCCGGCAGACCGGTGGTAGCGCGCGCGCCGGCGGCGCCGGCGGTGTGGGTCTGCGCGGTCCCGGTGAGACCAAGCTGGAGACCGACCGGCGCCGGATCCGCACCCGCATCGCGCGGCTTCGCCGCGAGATCAAGGGCATGCGGACGGTACGCCAGACGAAGCGCGCCCGCCGCACCCGCAACGCGGTGCCCGCCGTCGCCATCGCCGGCTACACCAACGCCGGCAAGTCGAGCCTGCTCAACCGGCTGACCGGAGCGGGTGTGCTGGTGGAGAACGCGCTGTTCGCCACCCTCGACCCGACCACCCGCCGGGCCGTCACCGACGACGGGCGGGTCTACACCCTCTCCGACACGGTCGGTTTCGTCCGGCACCTGCCGCACCAGATCGTCGAAGCGTTCCGCTCGACGCTGGAGGAGGTCGCCGACTCCGACCTGGTGGTGCACGTCGTCGACGGCACCCACCCGGATCCGGAGGAGCAGGTCCGGGCGGTGCGCGAGGTGCTCGCCGAGGTGGGCGCCGACCGGCTTCCCGAGCTGCTGGTGGTCAACAAGACCGACGCGACGGACGAGGAGACCCTGCTGCGGCTCAAGCGGCTCTGGCCGGACGCCGTCTTCGTCTCGGCGCACTCGGGCCGGGGTGTCGACGAGCTGCGGGCCACCATCGAGTCGCGGTTGCCGCGGCCGGCCGTGGAGGTGCGGGCCGTCGTGCCGTACGACCGGGGTGAGCTGGTGGCCCGGGTGCACCGCATCGGCGAGGTGCTGAGCATGGCGCACCTACCGGAGGGCACCCGGCTGCACGTCCGGGTGAACGAGGCGCTCGCCGCCGAGCTGGCCCCGTACGACGAGGGGCGGGCGCTCACCCAGTCGTGAGCCGAACCGGCGTCACCCGGTGGAAACCGGTGGCATGCGACACTTGCGCAATGCGCCGCGCTGTTTCTTCGGTCACGGTCGCCCTTGGACTCGTCGGGGCGACCGTGGCGCTCACCGGGGCCGCCCTCGCGGCTCCCGTCCCGGCCGCCCCCGCCGAGCCCACGCCGGGTAAAAAGCGGTGCACCATCGCCGACGAGAACCTGACCGAGCTCTCCGGCCTGGTGGCGACGAAGAGCGGCTACGTCGTGATCAACGACGGCACCGAAGTCGCCCAGCGTAAGCGTGTCTTCTTCCTCGACACGAAGTGCAAGGTCAGCAAGAGCGTGGGCTACTCCGGCGCCGGCCCGTTCGACACGGAGGACCTCGCTCTCTCGCCCGACGGCAAGAACCTCTGGATCGCCGACACGGGCGACAACACCAGCTCGAAGACGCGCCGTGAGCGGGTGGCCGTCTGGACCATGCCGCTGACCGGCGCCAAGCAGCCGGTGCTGCACCGCCTCTCCTACCCGGAGAAGAAGCCGCACGACGCCGAGGCGCTGCTCGTCGGTGACGACAACAAGCCTCTGATCATCACGAAGGTGACGTCGGGCAAGGCCGAGATCTACCGCCCGGCGGGGGCGCTCAAGAACGGCGACACCGATCCGGTGCCGATGGAGAAGGTCGGCGAGATCAGCCTGCCGAGGACCGAGACGGAGAACCCGCTCAACACCTTCGGGCGGGTCGCCATCACCGGCGCCGCGCGTTCGCCCGACGGCGGCCGGGTGGTGCTGCGCACGTACGCAGACGCCTTCGAGTTCGACGTCACGGGCGGGGACATCGTCGGGGCGCTGACCACCGGCAAGCCCCGGGTGACCCCGCTCGCCGACCCGTTCGGCGAGGGGATCGCCTACACCCCGGACGGCAAGACGTTCCTCACCGTGTCCGACGCCCAGTCCGTCGGCGGTGAGGAGCCCGTCGACATCCTCAGCTACACCCCGTCCACGAGCGGGGCAGCACCGATCGCCGAGGACCCGGCGGCCAAGCCGGCGGCGGAGACTTCCTGGTTCGCGAGCCTCGACCTCCAGGACATCACCTACATGATCGGGGCGGTCGGCGTGGTCGGCGCCCTGTTGGTCGGTGCGGGCATCGTCGGCATCCTCCGGGCCCGACGCCGGCCGGCCACCGACGACGACGAGTCCGACGGGCCGGACCGGAAGGACGACCTGGCCGGCGGCCGTGCGGACGAGGGCTACCCGGGCGGCGACCGCGCTCGGGGCGGCGTCTACGGCGGCGCTCCGGCCGGTGGCGGCGTGTACGGCGGCGGCCCGGCGGGCGGTGTCTACGGTGGCGGCTCGGGCCGTGGCGGCGCGGCGCCGGCCGGTGGCGGTGTCTACGGCGGCGGCCGGCCGGCGGGCGGCTCGGGCCGCGGCGGTGCGGCCCCGGCCGGCGGCGGTGTACCCCCGGCCGGCGGCGGCGTCTACGGCGGTGGCGGCGGCCGGCCCGCCGGCGGTGGCGGTGGTGGCCGGCCCGCCGGCGGTGGCGGTGGCCGCGGTACGGGTGGCCGGCCGGGCGGTGGCGGCGTCTACGGCGGTGGCGGCCGCCCGTCGGGCGGTGGGCGGCCTTCGGGTGGTGGACGCCCGGTCGACGGTCCCCACGGTGGCGGGCAGCCCGGTGGTGGCGGCGTCTACGGCGGTGGGCGTGCCGAACCTCCGCGACGGGGCGGCCCGGAACCCGACTACCGCGGGCAGCGCGCCGGTCGCCGGCGCGAAGAGGACGTCGACCCGTACGGCCAGTACCCGGGGGGCGGCCGCGCCTACCGGGGCGACCGCTACTGACGGCCGCCCCGAGGCGCCGCCTCAGATCCGGCGCAGCACCGCCACGACCCGGCCCATGATGGTCGCGTCGTCGCCGGGGATCGGATCGAACGCCGGGTTCTGCGGCATCAGCCAGACGTGCCCGTCCCGGCGGCGGTAGGTCTTGACGGTGGCCTCGCCGTCGAGCATGGCGGCCACGATGTCGCCGGACTCGGCGTTGGGCTGCTGCCGGACCACGACCCAGTCGCCGTCGCAGATCGCCGCGTCGAGCATCGAGTCGCCCTTGACCTGGAGCATGAACACCTCGCCCTCGCCCACCAGCTCGCGGGGGAGGGGGAACACGTCCTCCACCGCCTGCTCGGCGAGGATCGGGCCACCGGCGGCGATCCGGCCCAGCATCGGCACGTACGCCGGCGTGGGGCGCTGCGCGCGGCTCACCTCGTCGTCGACGACGTCGCTGGGGGCGCGGACGTCGACGGCGCGCGGGCGGTTGGGGTCGCGGCGCAGGAAGCCCTTCTTCTCCAACTCCTTGAGCTGGTAGGCGACGCTCGACGGCGACACGAGGCCGACGGCCTCGCCGATCTCGCGGACGCTCGGCGGGTAGCCGTGCCGTTCGACCCAGGTGCGGATGAACTCGAGGATCCGTCGTTGCCGGGCGGTCAGGTCGACCGTCGCCGGGTCGGGAAAGGCGCTGACCACCGGGGTGACCGGGCGCACGGCGGGCTGCCCCGTCCGGCTGCGCGCGGCGCCACGGCGCCGAGCGGCCGGCGGACCCGCCTCGGCGATCTGCTGCGGGTTCTTCGGCCGGCTGGCCCGGTCCTCGGTCACGTCCGTCCTCCCTGTCGGCGCTGGGTGCCCCCGGCGGCCCGTGGTGCGGGCGGTGTTGCCGGTGTGCGTGGTGGTGCGGCGGGTTCCGCCGCGACCGGTTGTTCCTGACCGTATAGGTGAGATCGGTCATTTTCAAACATCTGTACGACCTGCCACCGGCGTGTCGCGCGGAAAAGCCGTTCTTTCGTACTCCCGTTCTGATAAATGGTACGTCGGTTGGCACGCGTGTTCGAACACTCGGCTGTCCGACCGGCCGTCGGGGGACCTCGACCGGTCGACCGATAACCCGGTCCGAGCCCACCCGTTGGGCTCACCGGCGGTCCGGTCGCCGGCCGCCGTGGGCCGGTCGGGCGGGCGCGATCGACGGGGTCGATGGCGTGACACGCGGGACACGCCGTCAACTTGACCGGGGTCCGCTGGCGACATACGGTCGACCCCTAGATGTAGTAGTCACATGGGCGTAAGTTGCCTACAGGTTGGGTCCGACTACCGACCGCACTCCCGTACGGCGACACGGCGGGCGGCCATCGCACGATGGCGCCGCCGTGTCCGACCGTGCCCGGGGTGCGCCGGTGCGGCCCGCGGTCGATCGAGGAGGTCAGTGATGCGGTGTCCCTACTGCCGGCATGCGGACTCCAGGGTGGTCGACTCACGGGAGGCCGACGACGGCCAGCTCATCCGGCGGCGCCGGTCCTGCCCGGAGTGCGGCAAGCGGTTCACCACGGTGGAGGAGGCCGTCCTCGCGGTGGTCAAGCGCAGCGGGGTGACGGAGCCGTTCAGCCGGACGAAGATCATCGGCGGGGTGCGCAAGGCGTGCCAGGGCCGGCCGGTCGACGAGGACTCGATCGCGCTGCTCGCCCAGCGGGTGGAGGAGACGGTCCGCGCCAAGGGCGCCGCCGAGATCCCGAGCCACGACGTGGGGCTGGCCATTCTGGGGCCGCTGCGGGACCTGGACGAGGTGGCGTACCTGCGGTTCGCCAGCGTCTACCGGTCCTTCGACTCCCTCGCCGACTTCGAGCGCGAGATCGAGTCGTTGCGGGACGCGGCACGCGCCCGGGGCAACGGCGGGGCCGGCGCGGTCGAGGCCGCCGGCCGTACCCATTGATCTTTTCGGTTTTTGACAGTTTGTTTTGGGACGCGCGGTGGGTGACCGCGCAGACGAGGGGGGCGACGGCGTGACAACGAGCAGGTCGCGGAGCAAGGCAGGCGCGGGCCTGAAGGTCGAGCGGGTCTGGACGACGGAGGGGGTCCACCCGTACGACGAGGTCAGCTGGGAGCGCCGGGACGTCGTGATGACGAACTGGCGGGACGGCTCGATCAACTTCGAGCAGCGCGGGGTGGAGTTCCCCGAGTCGTGGAGCGTCAACGCGGCGAACATCGTGACCACCAAGTACTTCCGGGGCGCGGTGGGGACCCCGGAGCGGGAGTGGTCGCTCCGGCAGTTGATCGACCGGGTGGTCACCACCTACCGGACCGCCGGTGAGGAGTACGGCTACTTCGCGAGCCCGGCAGACGCCGAGGTCTTCGCCCACGAGCTGACCTGGATGCTGCTGCACCAGGTGTTCAGCTTCAACTCCCCGGTGTGGTTCAACGTGGGTACGCCGTCGCCGCAGCAGGTCAGCGCGTGCTTCATCCTCGCCGTCGACGACTCGATGGACTCGATCCTCGACTGGTACAAGGAGGAGGGGCTGATCTTCAAGGGCGGCTCCGGGTCCGGGGTGAACCTCTCCCGCATCCGCTCCTCCAAGGAGCTGCTTTCCTCCGGCGGCACCGCGTCCGGCCCGGTGAGCTTCATGCGCGGCGCGGACGCGTCGGCCGGCACCATCAAGTCGGGCGGCGCCACCCGCCGGGCCGCCAAGATGGTGATCCTCGACGTGGACCACCCCGACATCGAGGAGTTCGTGGTCACGAAGGCGCGCGAGGAGGACAAGATCCGCGCGCTGCGGGACGCCGGCTTCGACATGGACCTCGGCGGCGCCGACATCGTGAGCGTCCAGTACCAGAACGCCAACAACTCGGTCCGGGTCTCCGACGAGTTCATGAACGCGGTGGAGAACGGCGGCAGCTTCGACCTGCGCGGCCGCCTTGACGGCGCGGTGATCGAGTCGATCGACGCCAAGAAGCTCTTCCGCACCATCTCCCAGGCCGCCTGGGAGTGCGCCGACCCCGGCCTCCAGTACGACGACACGATCAACGACTGGCACACCTGCCCGGAGACCGGGCGGATCACCGCGTCGAACCCGTGCTCGGAGTACCTGCACCTGGACAACTCCTCGTGCAACCTGGCCTCGCTCAACCTCATGAAGTTCCTCCGCGCCGACGGCGGCTTCGAGGTGGAGAAGTTCGTCAAGTCGGTCGAGTTGGTCATCACCGCGATGGACATCTCGATCTGCTTCGCCGACTTCCCCACCGAGAAGATCGGTGAGACGACCCGGGCCTACCGGCAGCTCGGCATCGGCTACGCCAACCTGGGCGCGCTGCTGATGGCCTCCGGCCTGCCGTACGACTCGGAGCAGGGCCGGTCGGTCGCCGCGGCCATCACCTCGCTGATGACCGGCACCGCCTACCGCCGCTCCGCCGAGCTGGCCGGCATCGTCGGCGCGTACGACGGCTACGCCCGCAACGCGGAGCCGCACAAGCGGGTCATGCGCAAGCACGCCGCCGCCAACGACGCGATCAAGCCGGCCGGCACCGTGGCCACCGCCATCCAGCGGGAGGCCACGAAGCAGTGGAGCCTCGGCAACAAGATCGGTGACAAGGCCGGCTGGCGGAACTCGCAGGCCAGCGTGCTCGCGCCGACCGGCACCATCGGCCTCATGATGGACTGCGACACCACCGGCGTCGAGCCGGACCTGGCGCTCGTCAAGTTCAAGAAGCTGGTCGGCGGCGGCTCCATGCAGATCGTCAACCAGACCGTTCCGCGGGCCCTGCGCAGCCTCGGCTACCCGGAGGAGCAGGTCGAGGCGATCGTCGAGCACATCGCCGACCACGGCCACGTCGTGGACGCCCCCGGCCTCAAGCCGGAGCACTACGCGGTGTTCGACTGCGCGATGGGCGAGCGGTCCATCGCCCCGATGGGCCACGTGCGGATGATGGCGGCCGTCCAGCCGTTCATCTCCGGCGCCATCTCCAAGACGGTCAACATGCCGGAGCAGGCCACCGTCGAGGACGTCGAGAAGATCTACTTCGAGGGCTGGAAGCTCGGCCTCAAGGCGCTCGCCATCTACCGCGACAACTGCAAGGTCGGCCAGCCGCTGTCGGCGGCGAAGCCGAACAAGGCGACCGCCGAGACGTCGGCCACGACGCCCGCCCAGGCCGCCCCGGCCGAGGTGGAGCGGGTCGTCGAGAAGGTCGTCGAGTACCGGCCGGTGCGCAAGCGGCTGCCGAAGAAGCGCCCGTCGCAGACGATTTCCTTCTCGGTCGGCGGCGCCGAGGGCTACCTCACCGCGTCGTCCTACCCGGACGACGGCCTCGGCGAGGTCTTCCTCAAGATGTCGAAGCAGGGTTCGACCCTCGCCGGCGTGATGGACGCCTTCTCGGTGGCCATCTCCATCGGTCTCCAGTACGGCGTCCCGCTGGAGACGTACGTCAGCAAGTTCACCAACATGCGCTTCGAGCCGGCCGGCATGACCGACGACCCGGACGTGCGGATGGCCGCCTCGGTGATGGACTACATCTTCCGTCGCCTGGCGCTGGACTTCCTGCCGTACGAGCGCCGCGCGGAGCTGGGCATCTTCACCGCCAAGGAGCGGGCCGCCCAGCTCCAGGCCGAGGCGGAGGCGGAGGCGAGCGGTGCGGACCTCACCGCGATGGCCGCCTCCGCCCCGGTCGAGACCCGGCCGGAGGAGCCGAAGACCGGCCCGGTCGCCCAGCCGGCCGAGGAGACCGCCGACATCGCGGCCGCCAAGGCGGCGCCGTCGGTCGGTTCCAGCACGGAGCTGCTGGAGGCCGTCATGGGCAAGGCCGCGGACGCGCCGCTCTGCTTCACCTGCGGTACGAAAATGCGCCCCGCCGGTAGCTGCTACGTCTGCGAGGGCTGCGGCTCCACCAGCGGCTGCAGCTGACGTACGCGGAACACCCAAGCTGCCCCGGTCTCCCCATCGGAGGCCGGGGCAGCGGTGTCCCGGTGCTCAACGCGGCGTGGCTGCCCGTCCCAGTGAAGCCCAGGCGACGGCGGCGACCGCCGCCGTCACGACTGCGGCCAGCCAGAACGGTGTGGTGACGGTTCCGGCGCCGGCGAGCAGACCGCCGAGCAGGGAGCCGCAAGCGGCGCCGCCGAGGTCGAGCAGCACGTACACGCTGCCCACACGGCCCCGCAGGTGCGCCGGTACGACACGCTGGCGGATGTCGACACGGTGACGCCCCACACCATGGTGTGGACCCCGAAGACGACCAGGACGGCCGCCGCGACGAGCGGGGTCGTGGTGACCGCCAGCGTGAGGTGGGTGACGACCTCGACGACGAGGCCGGCACGCAGCACCGTGCTGGCGCCGAGGGTGGATGCCAGCCGAGCGGCCACGGTCGTGCCGACGAGCCCGCCGACGGCGAACGTGGTCAGCAGGAAGCCGTAGCCGACGTCGGACAAGCCCAGCCGCTGCCGGGCGTACAGCACGAACACGGCGAACGCCGCGCAGAACGCCACGTTCGCCAATCCCATCGTGACGGCGAGGGTGCGCAGCAGGTGGTGCCGCCACAGCCAGCGCACCCCCTCGACGATGTCGTCGCGGAGGGTGGTCCGTGGGCGTGGTTCCGGCGGCGGTACCGGCCGGATCCTCGCCACGAGCAGGGCCGCCACCGCGAAGGTGAGCGCGTCGAAGCCGAACGGCGCGGCCGCCGACAGGACGAACAGCCACGCGCCCAGTGGTTTGGCCGCGAACTGGTTGGCCACGGTGAAGGTGGCGCTCAACCTCGCGTTGGCTCGGGCCAGGTTCCCGGGCGCGACGACAGCCGGCAGGAGTGCGCCGGCGGCCGTGTCGGCGAGCGTCTCGCCCGTACCCAGGAGGAAGAAGACCGCGTAGATCACCGCGACGGTGGCGGTCCCCGTGACGGCGGCGGCGGCCAGTGCCGCCAGTGCCGTGGCGCGCAGCACGTTCACCGCCACGACGAGCCGACGCCGGTCGAGCCGGTCGACGTAGGCGCCGCTGATCAGTGCGAACAGCAGCCAGGGCAGTTGCTGGACGAAGACGGCGCCGGCCACGAGCGCCGGCTCGTCGGTGACGGAGGCGACCAGCAGCGGACCGGCGGCCATGGTGACGCCGTCGCCGAGGTTGGACACCGCCGTGGCGGTCCACAGCTTGGTGAAGTCCGCGCCCAGACGCGCGGATACACGGGCACGCAAAGGAAGCTCCTCGAGCCAGGGAGAAGGGAACGGTCGTCGCTGGAGCGACCGCTCCGCGGCGAGGAGCACGCACCGCCGGGACACCGTCCGGCGGCGGCCGGCCTATCGCGCGGTGTGCTCTCGCGGCGAAGCGGCGACCGTGGCCTTGTCGAGACGCATCTCAGCTCCCATCCGTCGATCGAGGTCCGGCACAGGATAGGCAGCGGTCACATCGGACGGTGAACCGTATTCGGGATAGCGGCCCCGTCGCCTCACGGTGAGCGCGATGCCTCAGAGGCATAAATATGACTCTGAGGCATCACGCTCGTCGGGCACCTCGCTCGCCGCCGCGACACGCCCGTGGCGCGACACCCCCGTGGCGCGACACGCGCCCGTGTCGCCGACCGGCGCCGGCCGCGACCGCAGGCGAGCTCAGGGGCGCGCGAACAGGGGTCCGTAGTTCGACCGGAAGAGCTTCTCGCCGAGGTGGCGCATCACGGCGTCGCGCAGCACCGGCGGAAGGCCCGCGGCCTTGTCCCGGCGGTGCGTCTGGCTGAGCACCCAGTCGGTACGCGGCCGCCGCCGTGCCTCGTACGCCCGCAGCGCCTCGGCGACCGTTCCGGCCGTCGTGAGCGACTCGGCCAGCACGACGGCGTCCTCCAGGGCCATGGCGGCCCCCTGGGCCATGTTCGGCGACGTGGCGTGGGCGGCGTCGCCGATGAGCAGCACCGGGCCGCGCGCCCAGGAGTCGAGCACGACCTCCTGGTTCGGGCCGGCGTGCAGCGTGCTGTCGTCGGCGTCGAGCGCCTCGAGCATCGTGGTGACCGGCTCGGCGTACGTGGCCCGCAGGTCGTCGCGCCAGCCCGGTCGGTCGGCCACCGCGCCGTCGTTGTAGTAGCAGTACGTCTGCTCGGCGCTCACGGGGATCGTGAGGAACTGCGTGCCGCGCCCCAGCAGCACCGACCAGACCGGCTCGTCGTCGACCCGCGGGGCGATCCAGCGGTACGCGTACTGGCCGAGGGGACGCGCGGCGTGGCCGTCGAAGGCGAGCCGCCGCACCGTCGAGTTCACGCCGTCCGCGCCGATCACCAGGTCGTACCGCTCGGCGCCGCCGTCGTCGAACTCCACCGCCACGCGCTCGCCCTCCCGGGCGACGGCGACCGGCCGGGCGCCCCACCGGATCGGGAAGTGCTCCACACCGGCCAGCAGCGCCCGGTGCAGCTCGGCCCGGGGGAGTGACACGCACGGCCCGACGCCGTCCCACAGCGTGGCCACGTCGATGTCGAACAGGCGGCGACCGTGCTGGTTGCCGCTGCGCTGCCGCGTGATCTCCACGGCGACGTCGGCGATCGGCTCCCACAGCCCCAGCGTGCCCAGGGCGCGCGTGGCGTTGCCGGTCAGGTAGATGCCGGTGCCCGAGTCCGCGGGCCCGTTGGTCCGCTCGACCAGGTCGATCGTCGCGCCCCAGTCCCGCAGCGCGCGCAGCGTCGCCAGCCCGGCGACACCGCCACCGACGACCAGTACCCGGATGCCCTCGCCCCGCACGTTGTTCCTTCCCGCTCGTCCCGGCCGACGGAGCACTCTACGAGCCGGCGCAGGCCGGTCACGGCGTCGGGGTGACCGCCAGGGAAACGCGGCGCGAACGTCATGTCCGTCACGTCGTGCCGTCCGTCACGTCGGGCAGGCGGCGGATCGACGACCATCGGGGGCATGACGATCGCCGCCACCTATGCCGACTTCGCCGCCCGCGAGCTGCGCGGGGTCTCACCCGCGTACGAGCGGCTCGCGCTCGCCGTGGCCGACGACGACGAACTGCTCGCCCTGATCGGCGCGCTGCCGCCCGCCAAGCGGCAGCCGAACCTGCTGTTCGGGGTCGTACGGCTGCTGGGCGGCCCGGTCGAGGACCCGGCGGCGTTCCACGACTTCGCGGTGGCGAACTGGCCGGCGGTCGAGGCGCAGGTGCGGGTGCGGGCCACGCAGACGAACGAGGCCGGTCGGTGCGCCGTCCTGCTGCCGGTGCTGGCCCGGCTGCCGCAGCCGCTCGCGCTGCTGGAGGTCGGGGCGTCCGCCGGTCTGTGCCTCTACCCGGACCGGTACGCCTACCGGTACGGCGACCACCGGCTCGGCGCCGGTGCGCCGGTGCTCGAGTGCGCGGCTGAGGGGCTGACGCCGCCGGACCGCCTGCCGGAGGTGGTCTGGCGCGCCGGCCTGGACCTGAACCCGCTCGACGTGACCGACAGCGCCGACCTCGCGTGGCTGGACGCGCTCATCTGGCCGGAGCACGCCCACCGTCGCGAGCGCCTGCGGGCCGCGGCGGCCGTCGCCGCCGCCGAGCCGCCGCTGCTGGTGCGCGGCGACCTCGTGGACGACCTGCCGGCGCTGGCCGCGCGGGCACCGGCCGGCGCGACGCTCGTGGTGTTCCACACCTCGGTGCTCTACCAGGTGCCGCCGCCACGGCGGGAGGCGTTCGTCGACGTCGTGCGGAGCCTTCCCGGCCACTGGATCGCCAACGAGGACCCGGACGTGCTGCGCCACGACGGGCTGCCCCAGCCGCCGAGCGTCGGCGGGCACAACGTGCTCGCTCTCGACGGAACGCCGCTGGCCTGGACCCGCGGGCACGGCCAGGCGATGGTCTGGTTCGGCTGACGCCGGCAACCCCGGCGGCTCAGCGCTGGTGGCGGAGCAGGACCACGCCGTTGCCGAAGACGCGGCTCTCGACCAGCCGCAGGTCGGTGCGCACGTCGCGCTCGGGAAAGAGCCGGCGGCCCCGGCCGATGAGCACCGGGTGCACGTAGGTGCGCCACTCGTCGACCAGGTCGTGCCGGAGGAAGGCGGCCATCAGCTCGGCCCCGCCGAGGACGAGGTCGCCGCCCGGCTCGGCCTTGAGCCGGCGAACCTCGTCGGGGTCGACCTCGCGGACGATCGTGGCGTTCCAGTCGGCCTTTTCGAGCGTGCGCGAGTAGACGATCTTCGGCGTGTCGCGCCAGATGCCCGCGTATTCCTTCGTCGCCGCGCTGGCGGCCGGATCCTGGTCGGCAGTCGGCCAGAACGCGGCCATGAGCTCGTAGGTGACCCGCCCGTCGAGATAGCCGCCCATCGTGCGCAGCTCGTCGTTGAAGTGCTGGTGCAGCTCCTCGTCGACCCGGTGCCAGCTGAGGTCGCCGCCGGGGCCCTCGAAGTAGCCGTCCAGCGACACGCTCATGTGTACGACGATCTTCCGCATCCCGATTCCTTCGACGCTCGTCCGTCCAACCGGGTCGAGTCTGCCCGGACCCTACGACGAAACCGCCGACTCCGGCGTGTCGCGCAGAGTCCGCAGTGGCGAGCAGACGACGAACAGGCAGGAGCTCCACGTGCCGAGTACGCAGATCCAGAGCGCCGCGCGCAGGCCGAGCGCCGTGCCGAGCGAGCCGCCGAGCAGCGCGCCGAGCGGGATCACGCCGAAGCAGACCCACAGGTACGCCGCGTTGACCCGGCCGAGGATCGCCGGCGGGGTGACCCGCTGGCGGTAGGTCGTCGACGCCACGTTGAACAGCACCGCGTTCGCGGAGAACGCGGCGAGCCCCACGCCGTAGAGCAGCACGCCCCAGCCCGGCCGGGCCAGCGGCATGAGCAGGTAGAGCGGGCCGGGCACGGCCATGGCCACCCAGATCACCCGCGCCGAGCCGAGCCAGGCCGACAGCCGCCCCGCCAACGCGCCGACGACCAGGCCGCCGATCGCGCTCACCGAGAAGACCAGGCCGACCTGCACCGACGAGGCGTGCAGCTCCCGCAGCAGAAAGGTCACCTCGATCGAGCTGGTCGCCATCACCCAGAAGTTCGAGCTGGTCGTGCAGAGCAGGATCCTCAGCAGGATCGGCTCGCGGCGGACGAACCGCAGCCCGTCGGTCATCTCGACGCGCAGCGGCACCCGCTCCCGCGGCACCCGGGGGCGGGGAGCCTCCCGGACCAGCAGCAGGGTGACCGCGCTCACGAGGAAGGCGAGCCCGTTGGCGAGGAACGTCCGGGCGGCGCCGACCAGCCCGACCAGTACGCCGCCGACGCTCGGGCCGACCAGCTCCGCCGCGTCCTGGCTCATGGTGAGCTTCGCGTTGCCGTCGACCAGCTGCGCCGCCGGGACCAGGCGCGGCAGCATGCTCTTGTACGCCACCGTGAACAGCACCGTGAGGACGCCGGAGAACCCGACCGCCGCGTACAGGTATCCGAGCGTGAGCCGCCCGACCAGCGCGGCCACCGGCAGCGACAGCATCAGCGCGGCCCGACCGAGGTCGCAGAGCACCATGAGCCGGCGCTGGTCCATCCGGTCCGCGAGGATGCCCGCCGGCAGCGACACGAGCAGGTACGGCAGCCAGGCCAGAACGGTGAGCAGGGAGACCTGGAAGACGCTGGCGTGCAGGGTGTCCGCGGCGAGCAGCGGGACGGCCACGCCGGCGATGCGCGTGCCCAGCTCGCTGGCCGTCTGCCCGCCCCAGACCAGCAGGAAGTTCCGGCTCCGCAGTAGCGACGGCGGTCGGGTGGACGGCGGCGCCGGGGAATCGGCGACGTGCTGGCTCACGTGCTGGCCTGTCTGTGCGGACGAACGCGGTGGCGGGCCGCCGCCGGGGAGGGCGAGCGACCCCGGGGACCCTATCCGCGGCGCCGCCGGGCGGTCGCGGCAATTAGGGCCGTTCGGCGTCGGTGCTCGGGACCGCCGCGTCCGGCCGTCGTGGCGCTCGGACCCGGCCGGTGGGCCGGGCGGACCTCGGCGCCGGTACCGTCCGCAAGGGCCCCGCCCGGCGCGCCGGGCGGCAGAAAGGAGTCTCGCCGTGTCCATCGTGCTCATCACCCTCGGCGGCACCATCGCGATGGGCGGTGTGGACGCGGGACGACCGGGCGTGGTCACCCGGCTCACCGGCGCCGACCTGACGGCGGCCGTGCCGGGCCTCGCCGACCTCGGCGTGCCCCTGGACGTCCGGGACGTCCGGGCGGTGCCCAGCGCCAGCCTCACGTACCGGCAGGTGCTCGACGTCGTCGACGTCGCCTCGGCCGCGGTGGCCGACGGCGCGACCGGTGTCGTCGTCACGCAGGGCACCGACACGCTGGAGGAGTCGGCGTACCTGGCCGACCTGGTCTGGCGGCACCCCGCGCCGCTGGTCTTCACCGGCGCGATGCGCAACCCCACCCTCGCGGGGCCGGACGGCCCCGCGAACCTGCTGGCGGCGGTCCGGGTCGCCGCCGCTCCCGCGGCCTGCGACCTGGGCGTGCTGGCGGTGATGAACGACGAGGTGCACGCGGCGCGCTGGGTACGCAAGACGCACAGCACCAGCACGGCCACCTTCGCCTCCCCGAACGCCGGCCCGGTCGGGCATGTGATCGAGGGTGCGGTGCGGGTGCTGGCCCGACCGGAGCGGCGCGAACCCCTGCCACGGGTGGACCCGAACCGGCTCGACGCGACCCGGGTCGCGCTGTACACGGTCACGCTCGACGACGACGGCCTGCTCCTCGGCGGGATCACCGAGGGGCACCACGGGCTGGTGGTCGCCGGCTTCGGTGTCGGTCACGTGCCAGCCGACCTGGCCCCGCTGCTGGGGGACCTGGCGGCCCGGATGCCGGTGCTGCTCACCTCCCGTTCGGGCGCGGGGTCGGTGCTGCGCCGGACGTACGGGGCGGTCGGGTCGGAGGCCGACCTGCGACGGCGCGGCCTCCTCGACGGCGGGCTGCTCGACCCGTACAAGGGGCGGATCCTGCTGCGGCTGCTGCTCGCGGCCGGCCTGGGCGGTGAGGCGCTGGACACGGCGCTGGCCCGGTTCCGCTGACCACGGCCCGCGATCCCTAGACTGCGGCGATGACCGGGGAGCGACGACCGCTGGCGGCCCGCCCGCTGACCGAGCCGCACGCGTCCCGGCTGCCGCTCGACCACCCCGACCGCGAGCGGATCCTCGCCGCGCACACCGCCGCGCTGGCGGCCGGGGAGGCCGGCTACCTCGACCCGGGCACCGGACTGTTCGTCCTCACCGCGGGCTTCCTGGCCCGCCGCGGCACCTGTTGCGGTCGCGGCTGTCGCCACTGCCCGTACGTCGGTGGACCGCCGGGTGACGCGGACGCGGCGCCGCAGCGAAGCGACGGATGAGGGCTTCCGCCCGGGGCGGACATTCCGTACGGTGTGCCACGAACCTCCGGCGGGCGACGCCCCGCCACCGACGACGGGGAGGATGGGGCGTGCGCGGGCGGATCATGGTCGCCGGGCTGACGGTGCTGGCCGTCTCCGGCTGCGGCGCGGAACGCGAGCCGGTGACGGTGCCGCCCCCGGCGCCGGTGGCCGTGGACGTGGCCGCCGCGTCCTCCGGCGGCGCCTGCCGGCTGCTCGACTTCCGCCTGATCCAACAGCACGTCAAGGTCGAGTTCGACGTGGCCGCGGCCAGCGAGCGGGGCGACACGCACACCTGTGTGGTGCGGGCCGGTGACGCGTCGACGCCGGAGCTGGCCCTGACCGTCACCGAGACCTCGATGGACAAGGCCACGTTCGACGCCGACGTGGTGCCGGGTTCCGCAGGCAAGGTCTCCGGGCTCGGTCAGCAGGCGTACCGGCGGACCGCCGGCGCGGCGAGCGGGCACGGCCCGGTCGCCGAGGTGGGCTGGCTCTCGACGGAGGGACGGCTGGTCACGCTGGTGTGGACGACTCCGCGTGGCACGAGCAAGGCCGCGGCGGACAAGATCGCGGCCGAACTGGCCGCGCTGGCCAAGAAGATCAACACCCGCGCCCTGTGACGCCCCGAAGGGCGGACGGTCAGGCGGCGGCCACGAAGACCCGGGAGGCGACCTCGCGGGGCAGCCGGACCCGGTCGCCGGACCGGTCGATCGACACCCCGTCACGCTCCTGGGCCACGGTGACCGTGGCGCCCGGGTCGACGCCCGCGGCGTGCAGCTGGCGCAGCACGTCCGCGTTGGTCTGCACGCTCTCGCAGATCCGCCGGACCACCACCGTGCCGGAGAGGCCCGGGAACGCCAGGTTGCGCTCACCGTCGGCCACCTCGGTGTGCTCCGCCCCCGGCGAGCCGAGTTCCTCCAGGCCCGGGATCGGGTTGCCGTACGGCGAGCGCGTCGGCCGGTTCAGCAGGTCGTAGACCCGCTTCTCGACGGCGTCGCTCATCACGTGCTCCCAGCGGCAGGCCTCGTCGTGGGCCTCCTCGTAGGGCATCCCGATGACGTTGACCAGCAGCAGCTCGGCGAGCCGGTGCTTACGCATCACGGAGACCGCGGTGGTGCGCCCCCGCGGGGTGAGCACCAGGTGCCGGTCGCCCTCGACCGTGAGCAGACCGTCGCGCTCCATCCGGGCGACCGTCTGGCTCACCGTGGGGCCGCTCTGCTTCAGTCGCTCGGCGATCCGGGCGCGCAGGGGCGGCACTCCCTCCTCCTCCAGCTCGAGGATGGTGCGCAGATACATTTCGGTCGTGTCAACGAGATCGTGCTTCACGTCAGCGGCCCTCCGGTGATCGATGTTACCGCGCCCAAGGTGTAACGACCGAAGCCGAAACGCGAGCCCCCTCCCGGCATGGTGTTGACTGGACGCCATGTCCGGTACCGACGATCTCCTGGTCGAGCCCGACCGGCTCGCCGCCGAGCTCGACTCCGCCGACCCGCCCACCCTGCTCGACGTCCGCTGGCGGCTCACCGGCCCGCCCGGCCGGGACGACTATGTCGTGGGTCACCTGCCCGGCGCGGTCTTCGTCGACCTGGACACCGCGCTCTGTGGGCCGCCCGGCGCCGCCGGCCGGCACCCGCTGCCCGACCCCGCGGCGCTCCAGGACGCGCTGCGGGCCGCGGGCGTCCGGGCCGGTCACCCCGTCGTCGTGTACGACGGCGGCGACGGCATGGCCGCGGCCCGCGCCTGGTGGACGCTGCGCTGGGCGGGGCACCGGGACGTCCGCCTGCTCCACGGCGGGTACCCGGCCTGGGTGGCGGCCGGGCTGCCCACCACCGCCGAGGTGCCCGACCCGGAGCCGGGTGACGTGTCCGTGGAGCCGGGCGCGCTGCCGGTGCTCGACGCGGGGGAGGCCGCCCGGCTGGCGGCCGCGGAGGGTGGCGTGCTGCTCGACGTGCGGGCCGCGCCGCGCTACCGGGGCGAGACCGAGCCCATCGACCCCGTCGCCGGGCACGTGCCGGGCGCCGTCAACCTGCCCGCCACCGCGTACGTGACCGACGGGCGCTTCCCGGCGGCCGAGGCGCTGCGGGAGCGGTTCGCCGCGGCCGGGGTGGCCGACGGCGCGGCGGTCGGGGCGTACTGCGGCTCCGGCGTGACGGCCGCCCAGGCGGTGCTGGCCCTGCACCTCGCCGGCCGTCCGGACGCCGCGCTCTACGTCGGCTCGTGGAGCAACTGGGTGGCCGACCCCGACCGGCCGGTGGCCACCGGGGCGACACCCGGGGCCTGACCAGCGGCTGCGCTGCCGCGCGGCGGTCCACGTGCGACGATGGGCGCATGTCCGACGACACGGTGGTGGTGTGGGACGAGTCCCTGCTCGCCTACGACATGGGTGACCATCCGCTCGACCCGGTACGGGTGGAGCTGACCGTCGCGCTGGCCCGCGAGCTCGGCGTCCTGGACCGGCCGGGCGTACGCCTCGTGAAGCCGGAGCCGGCCGACGACGCGCTGCTCACCCGGGTGCACGACCCGCGCTATCTCGCGGCCGTGCGCGCCGCGCCGTCCGATCCGCTCTTCGCCGGCTTCGGGCTGGGCACGTCGGACAATCCGGTCTTCGACGGGATGCACGAGGCGAGCGCGTTGATCACCGGGGCGAGCGTGGCCGCCGCGGAGGCGGTCTGGCGGGGCGAGGCCCGCCGGGCGGTCAACGTGGCCGGCGGCCTGCACCACGCGATGCCGGCGCGGGCCAGCGGGTTCTGCGTCTACAACGACCCCGCCGTGGCCATCGCCCGCCTGCTCGACCTGGGCGCCGAGCGGATCGCGTACGTGGACGTGGACGTGCACCACGGCGACGGGGTGCAGCAGGTCTTCTGGGACGACCCGCGGGTGCTGACGGTCAGCCTGCACGAGACTCCGCTCGCGCTGTTCCCGGGCACCGGTTTTCCCGACGAGACCGGGGGCCCGGGCGCCGAGGGCAGCGCCGTCAACATGCCGCTTCCGCCCGGCGTCGACGACGCGGGTTGGCAGCGCGCGTTCCACGCGATCGTCCCGTCGGTGCTGCGCGCGTTCCGGCCGCAGGTGCTGGTCACCCAGTGCGGCGCGGACGGGCACCGGCTCGACCCCCTCGCCGACCTGCACCTCTCCGTCGACGGGCAGCGGGCCACCTACCTGGCCCTGCGGGCGCTCGCCGACGAGCTGTGCGAGGGCCGCTGGGTGGCCACCGGCGGCGGCGGGTACGCGCTGGTCGAGGCGGTGCCGCGGGCGTGGACGCACCTGCTGGCGGTCGCCACGGGCGCGCCGCTCGACCCGGCGACGCTCACGCCGCCGGCCTGGCGGGACCTGGCCGCCAAGCGCCGGCCCGGCGCGCAGGTGCCGCTGCGGATGACCGACGACGTCGACCCGGCGTACGAGCCGTGGCAGCCGACCGGCGAGCCCACAGCGGTGGACCGGGCGATCGCGGCCACCCGCAGGACGGTCTTCCCGCTGCTCGGGCTCGACCCGCACGACCCGCGCGACTGACCCGGCCACGGAGGGCCGGCTGGTGACGACCGTGGACCAACCGGTGGACGTGCTGCTCAGCGACGGCACCACCGTCCAGTTGCGACAGATCCGCCCGGAGGACGCGCCGGGCATCGTGGCCATGCACGCGCGGTTCTCCGAACGCACCCGCTACCTGCGCTACTTCTCGCCGTACCCCCGGATTCCGGAACGGGACCTGCGGCGTTTCGTCACGGTCGACCACCGCGACCGGGAGGCGCTCGTGGTGATCGCCGCCGGGCAGATCGTCGCCGTGGGCCGGTACGAGCGGCTCGGGCCGGAGGCGCCCGAGGCCGAGGTGGCCTTCGTGGTGGAGGACGCCTACCAGGGCCGGGGCATCGGCTCGGTGCTGCTGGAGCACCTGGCCGACGCGGCCCGCCGCGTCGGGATCGTGCACTTCGTGGCCGAGGTGCTGCCGGCCAACGGGGCCATGCTGCGCGTCTTCTCCGACTTCGGGTACCAGGTGCAGCGGCAGTTCGCCGACGGCGTCGTGCACCTGACCTTCCCGATCGCGCCCACCGAGGCGACCCTCGCCGTGCAGCGCGGCCGGGAGCACCGCACCGAGGCCCGCTCGATCGCCCGGCTGCTCGCCCCGCGGGGTGTGGCCGTGTACGGCGCGAGCGCCACCGGCCAGGGCGTGGGCGCTGCGGTGCTCGGGCACCTGCGCGACGGCGGCTTTCCCGGCGCGGTCGTGCCGGTGCATCCGGCCGCCACGACGGTGGCCGGGCTGCCGGCGTACCCCCGGGCGGCCGACGCCGGCGTGCCCGTCGACCTCGCGGTGGTCGCCGTTCCGCCGGATGCCGCGCCGGCCGTGGTGGCCGACGCTGCGGCCGCCGGGGTGCACGGGCTCGCGGTCATCTCGGCGGGCTTCGCCGAGGCCGGCTCGGCGGGTGCGGCGGCCCAGCGGGCCCTGGTCCGGGCCGCGCACGCCGCCGGGATGCGGGTGATCGGCCCGAACTGCCTGGGCGTGGCGAACACCGACCCCGCGGTACGCCTCAACGCGACGCTCGCGCCCGCGCTGCCGCCACCCGGCCGGGTCGGCATCTTCAGCCAGTCCGGCGCGTTCGGGGTGGCGTTGCTGGCCGAGGCGGACCGGCGGGGCCTCGGGCTGTCCAGCTTCGTCTCGGCGGGCAACCGGGCCGACGTGTCCGGCAACGACCTGCTCCAGTACTGGCAGGACGACCCCGGCACCGACGTGATCATGCTGCACCTGGAGACGTTCGGGAATCCTCGCAAGTTCGCCCGGCTGGTCCGGCGGATCGGGCGCGCGAAACCGGTGGTGGCGCTCGCGTCACCGGCCCGCCCGTCCGGCGTCACCGTTCTCGCCGGCCCGGACGAGGTCGCGGTGGCCGCCCTCTTCGCCCAGTCCGGCGTCATCCGGGTGGACACGGTGGCCGAGTTGCTCGACGTCGGGGTGCTGCTCGCCAAGCAGCCGCTGCCGGCCGGCCCGCGGGTCGCCGTGGTGGGCAACTCCTCGGCGCTCACCGGGCTGGCCGCCCGGGCCTGCGCGGCGCAGGGGCTCACGCTGGTCGACGGGTACCCCCACGACGTCGGGCCGAACGCCACGGCGGCCGAGTTCGCGGCGGCGCTCGCCGGGGCCGTCGAGGACGACCGGGTCGACGCGCTCGCGGTGCTGCTGGCCCCGCCGCTGCCCGGTCAACCGGCCGACGCCGACCTCACCGTGGCGCTGCCCGCCGCCGTGGGCACCGGCAAGCCGGCCGTGGCCACCGTCCTCGCCGGACGCTCACCGGTCGGGCTGCCGACCTACGGCGGCGTGGAGGAGGCGATCCGGGCCCTGGCCCGGGTGCACCGGTACGCCGACTGGCTGCGCCGCCCGCCCGGCGACCTGCCGGAGCTGGCCGGCCTCGACCGAGCGGCCGGGCAGGCGGCGCTGCGTCACGACGGTGCGGACGTGGCCGCCCTGCTCGCCGCGTACGGGATCGACCTGGTCGAGTCGGTGCCGGCCGACTCGGCGCGGGAGGCGGCCGACGCCGCGGCCCGGCTCGGGTTCCCGGTGGCGATGAAGGCGGCCGCCGCCGGGCTGCGTCACCGGCTGGACCTGGGCGCCGTCCGGCTCGACCTGCCCGACCCCGAGGCGGTCCATCGCGCGTACGACGAGATGTCGGCGGTGTTCGGCGCGGACGTCCTGGTCCAGCCGATGGTCCCGCCCGGGGTGGCCTGTGTCGTGGAGCTGGTCGAGGATCCGGCGTTCGGCCCGGTGGTCGGCTTCGGCCTCGGCGGCGTGGCCACCGAGCTGCTGGGCGACCGGGCGTGGCGGGCCGTGCCACTGACCGACCGGGACGCCGCCGAGTTGGTCGACGAGCCGCGGGCCGCTCCGCTGCTGCGCGGGCACCGGGGCGCCGCGCCGGTCGACCGCGCGGCTCTCGCGGACCTGCTGCTGCGGGTCGGGCGGCTCGCCGACGAGCAGCCGCGCGTGCGCGCGCTCACGCTGAACCCGGTGCTCGCCCGGCCGGACGGCCTCTCGGTGCTGCACGCCACCGTCCGTCTCGGTGCGGCCGCCGAGCGGCCGGACACCGGGCCGCGCCGCCTCTGACCCCCGGCCGCCGTTGCGGCGCGCATCGGCTGACCGGCCGGAGCGGGTCAGGCCCGGCTGGAGATCTGCTGGACCGCCCAGGAGTTGCCGTCCGGGTCGGAGAAGAAGACGAAGCCGACGTTGTCGAGCGGGTGCCCGCTGGCGCTGGGATTGCTGCCCAGCACCTGGATGTCGCTGACCGCCACGCCCCGGTCGACCAGCTCGGCGTGGGCCCGTTCCAGGTCGGGCACCACGAGTTGCAGACCCTTGAGCGACCCGGGCGGCATCTCCGGGACGACACCCGTGCCGAACACGATCGAGCAGCCGGACCCCGGCGGCGTGAGCTGCACGACCCGGCCGAGGCCGCCGGCGGAGGTGTCGTGGTCGACGGTGAACCCGAGCTGGTCGGCGTAGAACGCCTTGGCCCGGTCCACGTCGGACACGGGAACCACGATGACTTCCAACGTCCAGTTCATGCTGCGTTCCCTTCGGTCGGGTCCAGGACCGGTCACGCATTGGTAGCGGAACCTGTGCGGCGAGTCAACGACCGCCCGGCGGGTCGCCGCCGTTGTCGGTGGGGTCGCGCGGCGCGGGTCGCGGTCCGGGCCGTCCGGGTCGCGCGGAAGGCCCCGGCGAACCGCCGGGGCCTTCCGTCCACACGCCCACTCAGCAGGCGTACGCCTCGAGGCGCTGTGCCCGCTCCGGAGCGCGCAGCTTCAGGAGCGTCACCTTCTCGATCTGCCGGATCCGCTCCCGGGAGAGGCCGAACTCGCGACCGACCTCGTCGAGCGTGCGCTGGCGGCCGTCGTCCAGGCCGAACCGGAGCCGGATCACCGCCTGCTCCCGCTGGGAGAGGGTGGCCAGCACGATCCGCACCTCGTTGCGCAGCTCGCCCTGTGCCGTGGCGTCGCCCGGCTCGTCCCGCGGGTCGACCGCGGCCACGAAGTCGCCGAGCGCGCTCTCGCCGTCCTCGCCGACCGCCTGGTCGAGGCTGACCGGCTCCCGGTCGTACGAGATCAGCTCGATGACCTGGAACTCCGGGACCTCGAGCGCCCGGGCGACCTCCGCGACGGTGGGCTCCCGACCCAGCGCCACCGACAGCTCGCGACGGGCGCGGACCATGCGGTTGACCTGCTCGACCATGTGGACGGGGATGCGGATGGTGCGGGCCTGGTCGGCCATGGCGCGGGTGATGGCCTGGCGGATCCACCAGGTGGCGTACGTGGAGAACTTGTAGCCCTTGGTGTAGTCGAACTTCTCGACCGCGCGGATGAGGCCGAGGTTGCCCTCCTGGATCAGGTCGAGGAAGGCCATGCCGCGCCCCGTGTAGCGCTTGGCGATGCTCACCACGAGCCGCAGGTTGGCCTCGAGGAGGTGGTCCTTGGCGGCCCGGCCCTCCGTGACGATCAGCTCCAGGTCGGCCCGCAGCTCCGGCGAGACGGGGGTGCAGGTGGCCAGCTTCTCCTCGGCGAAGAGGCCCGCCTCGATCCGCTTGGAGAGCTCGACCTCCTGGGCCGCCGTGAGCAGCTTCGTCCGGCCAATCCCGTTGAGGTAGGCCCGGACCAGGTCCGTGGAGACGCCACGCTCGTCGGTGGCGTCCAGGTCGGTGAGGACCTCCGCGCCCGGGTCGCTGTCCGTGCCCGCGGCCGGGCGCATGCTGTGCTCCGTCATCTGCAGGGCCATCTTCGTCTCTCCCCGTGTCCGTGTGGTGCGTTCCCGGCCCAGTGCCGCCGGTGAGAACCAGCTTGGCGGGCGGGGCGTAAAACGGGAGTGAGGCGATCGGGGACCCGACAGCAATCCGGTCGGACGGCGACCGGAACGCCGCGCGGAGCCAGGGCGTTTCGGCCGGGTGGGCTTGCCGCACCCAGTTACCGTGCCAGCGACCGGCCGGGCGGCCGGCCCCGCAGAGGCGACGGAGGGTGCACGTGGTCTTCAAACGGCTCATGCAGGCGATGGGCGTCGGCGGCCCGTCCGTGGAAACCGTGCTGGCCAACCCGAACTGCCGCCCGGGCGGGCAGTTGGAGGGCCGGATCCAGGTGGTGGGCGGCGACCACCAGGTCGACGTCGAGTACGTGGCGCTCGGGCTGACGACCCGGGTCGAGGTGGAGAGCGGCGACAACGAGTACGACACCAACCAGGAGTTCCACCGGCAACGGGTGACCGGCGCGTTCCGGCTCGAGCGGGGGCAGCGCCACGACATCCCGTTCCGCTTCGACGTGCCCTGGGAGACCCCGGTCACCGAGCTGTACGGGCAGCACCTGCACGGGATGACCATGGGGCTGCGTACGGAGCTGGAGGTGGCGCGGGCCGTCGACAAGGGTGACCTGGACGCCGTCGCGGTGCACCCGCTGCCGGCCCAGGAGCGCCTGCTCGACGCGCTGCTGCGGCTCGGCTTCCGGTTCAGCCGGGCCGACGTGGAGCGCGACCACATCTACGGCGTACGGCAGACGCTGCCGTTCTACCAGGAGATCGAGTTCCACCCGGCGCCGCAGTACGCGCGCGCGATCAACCAGTTGGAGGTCACCTTCATCGCCGATTCGCGGCAGATGCAGGTGGTGCTGGAGATGGACAAGCGGGGTGGCCTGTTCACCGAGGGCCGGGACGCGTTCGGCCGGTTCACCGTCGACCACGCCACCGCCGACCGCGTCGACTGGACGGCGCAGCTGGACGGCTGGCTGCGCCAGTCCCTGGAGCGCCGCGGCCTGTTCTTCTGACCCGCCGACCGGCGGTGATCAAGAGGTTTGCGTCGGATCCGCGGGTATTCCTGACGCAAACCTCTTGATCACCGAGGTGAGGCGCGGGTCAGAGATTGAGCAGGATGGTGCGCGGGCCCACGTTGACGCTGTCGACCAGCATGTGGGCGCGGAAGCGCCCCGTCTCGACCTTGGCGCCGCGCTCGCGCAGCGCCTCGACCACGGCCGTCACGAGCGGCTCGGCGACCTCCGCGGGCGCCGCCGCCGTCCAGCTCGGGCGGCGGCCCTTGCGGGCGTCGCCGTAGAGGGTGAACTGGCTCACCACCAGGATCGGCGCGCCCACGTCCGCGGCGGAGCGCTCCTCGTCGAGGATGCGCAGCTCGTGCACCTTGCGTGCCATCGTCCGGGCCGTCTCGACCGTGTCGTCGTGGGTCACTCCGAGCAGCACGAGCAGCCCGTCGTCGATCGCGCCGACCACCTCGCCGTCGACCGTGACGCTGGCCCGGCCGACCGTCTGCACCACCGCCCGCATCAGGCGGCAACCGGCTCGATGATGCCGCGCTCCACGAGGTGCGCCACGATCGGGCCGGCCGCCTCGGCCAGCTCGTCGACCGCCACGTCGTGCGCCGCCGCGAGCAGGCTGAGCTGGTCGCGCAGCGGCAGCCGCCCGTCGCACCCGCTGACCAGCGCGAGCACCAGCGGGTCGACCTCCTCGGTCCAGCGCAGCCCGCGCGGCATGGCGAGCACCTGACGGTCCACCGCCCAACCCTCCTCACCCATGGTCGCCTCCTGGCGCAGCTGGAGCCCCTCGGCCGCCCGGTAGCGCTCGGCGAGCAGCCCCTCCGTGTCGCGTACGCGGAGGAAGTCCTGGCGGTCGAACCAGGCGGCGATCCGCTCGCCCATCGGCGGCTCGACCCGCTGCCGCAGGTCCTCGACCCGTACCACCGGATCGGCGTGGCCGCCCCGGCGCAGCGAGACGATGCCGAACCCGATCGCCTCCACCTTGTGCGCGTCGAACCAGTCCAGCCAGGCGGCCATCCGCCGCGGGTCGGCGGTCTCGCCCACGTCGGTCAGCCACAGGTTCACGTACGCCATCGGGTCGGCCACCTCGCGCTGGATCACCCAGGCGTCCAGCCCGGTGCCCGCGAACCAGCCGGCCACCCGCTCGTCCCACTCCTCGCCGGCGACGTGCACCCAGTTGGCGAGGTACTGCATCGTGCCGCCCTCGGTGAGCAGCTCGGGCGCGGCGGCGGCCAGCTCGGAGCCCATCGTGTCGCCCACCCGCCCGGAGTCCCGGTAGACGTGCGTGGTGGTGCCCGGCCCCACCACGAACGGCGGGTTGCTCACCACCAGGTCGAACCGGCGGCCGGCGACCGGCGCCACCATGTCGCCGCGCAGCAGCTCCCAGTCCTGGCCGTTGAGCGCGGCCGTGGTCGCCGCGAACCGCAGCGCACGGGCGGAGACGTCGGTGGCGGTGACCGTACGGGCGTGGGTCGACAGGTGCAGGGCCTGTACGCCCGAGCCGGTGCCCAGGTCCAGCGCCGCGTCGACCGGGTGCCGGACCGTGGCGCCGATCAGCGTCTGCGTCGCGCCGCCGATGCCGAGCACGTGCTCGGCGTGCAGCGGCCGCCCCGGACGGGCGCTGCCCGGCACGTCGGCGAGCACCCACCAGTCGTCGCCGTACGGCTCCAGGTCCACGCCGGCGCGCAGCCCGTCGCCGTGCCGCTCGACCAGCCCGCCGGCGAGCGCCTCTGTCACGGACAGCGGCGCGAGGGCGGCCGCCACGACCTCCTCGGCCTCGGTCTGGTCACAGATGAACACCCGGATCAGCGTGCCGAGCGGGTCGCGGTCCTCGGTGGCCAGCAGCGCGGCCCGGTAGTCGTTGCGGGCCACCCCGCCGGTCGCCTGGGAGCCGAGCCGGCCGGCGATGCCGTTGGACGTGAACCCGGCCCGGGTCAGCGCGGTCCGCAGCGCCTCGACCCCGGCGGGGGAGAGCAGCATGTCGTGTTCAGCCACCCCGCCATCCTGCCTCGTGCCGCCGGGCCGGGCGGGCCCACCCGGAACATCCATAGCGGGAACAGTATGTATAGAGCGGCATCTCTTTCATGCTCATCAATGTCGTGGTTACCATCTGGGCCAACATCCGTCGAGGGCACGACCCGTGCGGTTCGGGGGCCGGACCGGCGTGCCGACAGGGAGGCACACGATGCCAGCAGGGTCCGTTCCGCGGCGGCGTCTTCTCCGGACGCTCGCCGTCGCCGCCGGCGTGGCCGCCATCGCCACGGCCACCACCACCCCCGCCACGGCGGCGCCCACCGGAGAGGTCCGGGGCGCCTCCGCCCCGAACGCGATCAGCGGAAGCTACCTGGTCGTCCTCCGGGGCGACGCGGTCGGCGCCGCGGGCACCCCGGCCGCCCGCACGGGCGTGCCGCAGCGGGCCGACGCGCTGGCCAAGCGGTACGGCGGCAGCGTCGCCGACGTCTTCAGCGCCGCGCTGACCGGCTTCAGCGCCCGGATGAGCGCCGCGCAGGCCCGCCGCCTCGCCGCCGACCCGGCCGTGGCCTACGTGGAGCAGGACCAGGTGCTCACGACGCAGGCCACGCAGACCAACCCGCCCTGGGGCCTGGACCGCATCGACCAGCGGAACCTGCCCCTGAGCAGCAGCTTCACCTACCCGAACACGGCCTCGAACGTGCGGGCGTACATCATCGACACCGGTATCCGGACTACGCACACGCAGTTCGGCGGCCGCGCCACCTGGGGCACGAACACCGTGGACACCAACAACACCGACTGCAACGGGCACGGCACGCACGTCGCCGGCACGGTCGGCGGCTCCACGTACGGGGTGGCCAAGCAGGTGCGGCTCGTCGCCGTGAAGGTGCTCAACTGCGCCGGCAGCGGCAGCACGACCGCCGTGGTGAACGGCATCAACTGGGTCACCGCCAACGCGGTCAAGCCGGCCGTGGCCAACATGAGCCTCGGCGGCGGGGCCAGCAGCTCCATCGACAACGCGGTGGCCAACTCGATCAACTCGGGGATCACGTACGCGGTGGCGGCCGGCAACGCCAGCGCCAACGCCTGCAACTACTCGCCGGCGCGCACCCCGGCGGCCATCACCGTCGGCTCCACCACGAGCACCGACGCCCGCTCGTCGTTCTCCAACTACGGCTCCTGCGTCGACGTGTTCGCGCCCGGCTCGAGCATCCTGTCGGCGTACCGGACCAGCGACACCGCGACCAGCACGTTGAGCGGCACCTCGATGGCCTCACCGCACGTGGCCGGCGCCGCCGCCCTCGTGCTGTCGGCCAACCCGGGCTGGACGCCGGCGCAGGTCAGCAGCTACCTGACCAGCAACGCCACCACCGGGAAGGTGACCAACCCCGGTTCGGGCTCGCCGAACCGGCTGCTGTTCGTGGTCAACTGACGCCCGCCGGCCCGGCGGTACGGCATGCCCGTACCGCCGGGCGTGGCGAGGGCATCAGCGGGATCGTGGGCGTGGGCCCCTCCGGCTCCATCGGGTCGAGTTCGACCGGCGACGGCCGCGACACGTCGGGCAATCGTCGGTGGCCGCGTCCCATGAGGGAGCATGACGTCATGACGCTCACGTTGCCCATCGACTCCGAGGCGAACTACCTGATCAACCGGGATCCGCTCGCCCTGCTGATCGGCATGGTTCTTGATCAACAAGTGCCCATGGAGAAGGCGTTCTCCTCGCCGTGGGTGCTCTCCCAGCGGCTCGGTCACGACCTGGACGCCCGCGAGTTGGCCGCCTACGACCCCGAGCAGCTGCTCGCCCTCTTCGCCCGTCCGCCCGCGCTGCACCGGTTTCCGAAGGCGATGGCCGCCCGGGTGCAGGAGGTGTGCCGCGTGCTGGTGGACCGCTACGACGGCGACCCGGCCCGGCTCTGGGCGGACGTGACCGACGGGCGGGAACTGCTGGGCCGGATCGCCGAGCTGCCCGGCTTCGGCAAGCAGAAGGCGCAGATCTTCCTCGCCCTGCTCGGCAAGCGGTTCGACGTCCGGCCGGAGGGCTGGCGCGAGGCGGCCGGCGGGTACGGCGACGCGGACGCGTACCGCTCGGTGGCCGACGTGGTGGACGACGAGTCGCTGCGCCGCGTGCGGGAGTACAAGCAGCAGGCGAAGGTGGCGGCCAAGGCGAAGGCCGCCGGCTGACCGACCGCCGCGGTCCGGGGCCGGACCGCCGGCCCCGCGGCGACCGGCGCTGCGGCGACCGGCGCGCCGGTACGCGCCGCGACGGCCGTGACCGCCCAAACCGCGGGCGGCGGGTCAGGCGGCGGTGGGGTGGGCCAGCGAGGCGAGCGCCCGCCGGACGTCGGCGAGGGACACGGTGGCTGAGTCGTCCAGGTCGGCGAGCCCGGCCTCGATCCACTGCCGCATCAGGGTGGTGACCCCGATGCCGCGCGCCTCGGCGGCGGAACGCACCCGTTCGTACGTCTCCAGCGGCAGCCGCACCGACCGGCTCACCATCGGCACGTCGGTGTCGGGGGTGGGCAGGTCCACGGGCTGGCTCTCGTCGATCAGCTCCGCGAGCCGGTCGTCGCCGCTGTGGAACTGCTTGGTCGCGTCGTCACGGTGCATCGTCACCGCCTCCTCATCGGCGATCTCTCCGCACGGCCTCGTCGTAGCGCTTGGACTCGGTGTCGCTGAGCTCACGGGCGGAGAGGATGTCCCAGTCGTTGCCGGTGCCGTCGGCCTCGGCGAGCAGCACGGCCAGCCGGCGGCCCCGCCGGGCGGCGGCGTAGACGACCATCACGTCGTCGCCCAGGTGGCGGATGACCCGCCGGGCGCTGTGCAGCGCCTCCCAGACTTCCCCCGGCGTGACGTCGTAGACCTTCAGGTTGGCCAGCGCCTCGTCGGTGAAGCTGAACCTGCTGCCCACGGCGCGAGCGTACCACGGACGTAACACGAACGTTCGCGTGCCGCGAAGTTCGCTGATCACGGTCGGTGAGTGACAGGATGGGGCGTAACCCCTCGAGGAGGTCCGTGGTGAAGCGCCAGGCGTACCAACCGATCCTTATCACCGACGCCGCACGCAGCCAGGACGACCAGCTCACCAGTCGCCAGCGGCGGTACGTGCTCATGATGGGCATTCGCGTCGCCTGCATCGTGGCGGGCGCGATCCTGGTCGGCGCCCAAGCCCCCATGCTGTGGCTCTGGCTGCCGCTGTGCGCCCTCGGCATGGTGCTCATCCCGTGGCTGGCCGTGCTGCTCGCCAACGACCGGCCGCCCAAGGACGAGCACCGGCTGGCCAACAAGTTCCACCACCAGCAGCGGGACGAGACACCGCCCATGAGCATCACGGCCGAGGAGCGCCCCCACCGGGTGATCGACGCCGACCTCTGACCGGCCCCGTTCCCTCAGGGCCGGGGGCGGGCGCCGAGCGTGCTCACCGCGACGGCGCCGAGGTCGCCGGCCCGCGCCAGCGCGGCTCGCGGCTCGGCGCCGGCCAGCCAGGCCGTGAGCAGGCCGGCCGCGAAGGCGTCCCCGGCGCCCGTGACGTCCACCACCGCCACCCGGCGGGCCGGCGCCACGCAGAGTGTCGCGTTCCGGTCCGCCCAGACCGCGCCCGCCGCGCCCCGCTTGACCACCACCCGGCGGGCCGCCGCCGACAGCGCTCGCGCCTGGGCCGCCGGGTCCAGCCCGCCGGCCAGCACCGTCGCCTCGTCCGCGTTGACGAGCAGCAGGTCCACGTCGCGTACCCAGGTCAGGAAGGCCGCCGAGCCCGCCCGCCGCAGCGGCGCCGCGGAGGCCGCGTCCACGCTGGTGGTGAGCCCGCGTTCGCGGGCGACGGCCAGCGCCCGCAGCCCGGCGCCGCGCGACGCGTCGTCCAGCAGGGTGTACGCGGACAGGTGCAGATGCCCGGGGTCGGGCGCCTCGGCGAGGGACCGCTCGACGTGCCCGGCGGTCAGCCGTAGGTTCGCCCCCCGCTGGCTCACCATGGTGCGCTCCCGGTCGTCGGCCAGCACCACCACCGTGCCCGTCGCGGCGTCCTCGACACGCTCGACCGCGCAGGTGACCCCCGTGGCCTCCAGCTCGGCCACCCGCTCCCGGCCCGCCGTGTCGTCGCCGACGGCGGCGACCAGCGTCACGGGCGTCCCCTGCGCGGCGATCCAGGCGGCCGTGTTGGCGGCCTGCCCGCCGCCGCTGAACCGGATCTCGGCGGCGGTGTCCGAGCCGGTCGCCAGTGGGCCGGACAGCACCGCCACCACGTCGGTGATCACGTCGCCGACGACGACGATCCGGGGCGCCGGGGTCATGCGTGCGCCGCGGCCCGGTGGGCCGAGGCCACCGCGATCCGTGCGGCCAGGTCGGCGTTGCGCAGGATGATCCGCACGTTCACGTCCAGGCTCGCGCCCTCGGTGGCCGAGTGGAAGTGGGCGAGCAGGTACGGCGTCACCGCCTTGCCCGTCACGCCGTCACGCTCGAGCCGGGCCAGGCCCTCGGCGAGCGTACGGTCGTGCAGCGCCGGGTCGAGCTGCTCCTCGGCGGGCAGCGGGTTGGCCACGACGAGGGCGCCGCGGTGCACGCCGTGCTGGGCGCGGGCGGCGAGCACGTCGGCGACCTGCTCGGGGGAGTCCACCGACCAGTCGAGGTCGAAGCCGCCGTCGGTGAGGTAGAAGCCCGGGAACCGTCGGGTGCGGTAACCCACCACACCCACCCCGAGGGTCTCGAGCCGTTCCAGCGTGGCGCCCACGTCGAGGATCGACTTGACCCCGGCGCAGACCACCGCGATGGGGGTACGCGCCAGGGTCACGAGGTCGGCCGACTCGTCGAAGGTCTGCGACGCCTCCCGGTGGACCCCGCCCAGGCCACCGGTGGCGAACACGCCGATGCCGGCCCCGGCGGCCACGGCGCTGGTCGCGGCCACGGTCGTGGCGCCGTCGGCGCCGGCGGCGGCCGCCACGGCGAGATCCCGTACGGAGAGCTTCGCCACGCCGTCGACGGTCGCCAACCGGGTCAGCTGCGCGTCGTCGAGGCCGACCACCAGCTCGCCGCCCACCATCCCGATGGTGGCCGGTACGGCGCCCGCGTCCCGGACCGCGCCCTCGATCTGCCGGGCCACCCGGAGGTTCTGCGGTCGGGGCAGACCGTGGGAGACGATGGTGCTCTCCAGGGCGACGACGGGACGCCCGTCGCGCAGGGCGTCGGCCACCTCGGCGCCGTAACGGATGTGAAAGTTGGTCACGGTGCTCACCGTACGACCTCGGGCCGGAACGGGGTGAAGTGGACCGGACCGCGGTGAGCTGCCAAACTTGTGGGTTGGAGGTGCAGACGTGAGCACACAGGTTCTCGAGCGTCCGGAGCTGAAGGACGCCGATACCGGTCCCGAGATGTTCCACTACGTCCGTAAGGACAAGATCGCCGAAAGTGCCGTGATGGGCACGTTCGTCGTCGCACTGTGCGGGGAGACGTTTCCGGTGACCAAGGCGGCCAAGCCGGGTTCGCCGGTCTGCCCGAAGTGCAAGGAGATCTACGACTCCTGGGGGGAGTGAACCGGGTCGGCCCCTCGGGCCGCCCGCGTAGCCTGCGGCGGTGACCACCTCCACCGCCCTCCTCCTCGCCGACCTGGTCGGTGTCGCGGTCTTCGCCGCCTCCGGCGCCTCCGCGGCGGTGGCCAAAACGGCTCGACCTCTTCGGCGTCGTCTTCGTCGGCTTCGTGGCCGCCCTCGGTGGCGGGATCTTCCGCGACCTGGTCATCGACGAGGTGCCGCCGCTCGCCTTCGCCGACTGGCGGTACGCCACGGCGGCCGCGGTCACCGCGGCCGCGGTGTTCTGGCTGCATCCGCAGCTGGCCCGGCTGCGGACCACCGTGCTGCTGCTGGACGCGGCTGGGCTCGCGCTGTTCACCGTCACCGGCACGCTCAAGGCGCTCGACGCTGGGGTTCCCCCCGTGGGCGCCTGCCTCATCGGCATGTTGAGCGGGATCGGCGGTGGTCTGGGCCGCGACCTGCTCACCGGCGAGATCCCGGTGGTGTTGCGGCGGGAGATCTACGCGGTGGCCGCGCTCGCCGGCGCGATCCTCGTGGCGGCCCTCAACGGCCTGGGGCAGGCCGGCACGCTGCCGCTCTCGGCGGCGGCCGTGCTGGTCTTCGGGCTGCGGGTGGTCGCGTTGCGCCGGCGTTGGACGGTGCCGGTGGCGCCGATGCGTCCGCCGCGCACCCGCGATCCCGGCCCGGGCCCGCGGTGGTGACGCGGGGCGGCCGCCGGCCCACCCCGGGTTCCGGCCGCCGGTGGTGACGCCGGGACACCGGCGGCGGGTGTGACCCGCGTGGCGTCGCCTGGGACGGACGCGGCCTCCTGGTTATGCTGAACCGGCCTTCGCGGCATTCTCGGCGCGGAGGCGTTTTCATGGGCGGTGCGGACGCCGGCCCCCGTACCGGGTCCGCCTTCGTGCGGTCGGAGAGGAGCCTTCGCGTGGCAGCCCGGTTGCCGGCGATCGAGACGTTTCCGGCACTACGCGCCTGGCAGCGCAAGGCGCTGGTCGAGTACCTGCGCCGGCGCTCCGAGGACTTCATGGCGGTCGCCACGCCGGGCGCCGGCAAGACCACCTTCGCCCTGCGCATCGCCGCCGAGCTGCTCGCCGACGGCACCGTGGAGGCCGTCACGGTGGTCGCCCCGACCGAGCACCTGAAGCTGCAGTGGGCGGAGTCCGCGGCCCGGGTGGGCATCCAGCTCGACGCCGCCTTCCGCAACGCCGACCTGCACTCGGCGGCCGACTTCCACGGGGCCGTGGTCACGTACGCCCAGGTCGGCATGGCGCCGCAGGTGCACCGGCGGCGCACCATGACCCGGCGCACGCTGGTCATCCTCGACGAGATCCACCACGCGGGCGACTCCCGGTCGTGGGGCGACGGGGTGAAGGCCGCCTTCGAGCCCGCCGTACGCCGGCTGATGCTCACCGGCACGCCGTTCCGCTCCGACGACAACCCGATCCCGTTCGTGACGTACGAGCGCGGCGGGGACGGCCTTATGCGCTCGCGGGCCGACTCGGTCTACGGCTACTCCGACGCGCTCCGCGACGGCGTGGTCCGGCCCGTGCTGTTCCTCGCGTACTCCGGGGAGACCCGCTGGCGGACCAATGCGGGGGAGGAGCTGGCGGCGCGGCTCGGCGAGCCGATGACGCAGGACCTCATCGCGCAGGCCTGGCGGACGGCCCTCGACCCGGCGGGCGACTGGATGCCGCAGGTGCTACGCGCCGCCGACGCCCGGCTCACCGTGCTACGCAACGCGGGCATGCCCGACGCCGGCGGCCTGGTGATCGCCACCGACCAGCAGACGGCCCGCTCGTACGCCAAGCTGCTGGAGCAGGTGACCGGCGAGAAGGCGGCCGTGGTGCTCTCGGACGACGCCGGCGCGTCCGCGCGGATCGCGACGTTCGCGGCGTCCCAGCAGCGGTGGCTGGTCGCCGTGCGGATGGTCTCGGAGGGCGTCGACATCCCGCGCCTCGCCGTCGGGGTGTACGCCACCAGCGCGAGCACGCCGCTCTACTTCGCCCAGGCGATCGGCCGGTTCGTGCGGGCCCGCCGCGAGGGGGAGACCGCCTCGGTCTTCCTGCCCAGCGTGCCGCACCTGCTCGGGCTGGCCAGCGAGATGGAGGCCGAGCGCGACCACGTGCTGGGCAAGCCCAAGGACCGCGAGGGCTTCGACGACGACCTGCTCGAACGGGCCCAGCGCGACGACCAGGCCAGCGGCGAGCTGGAGAAGAAGTTCGCGGCGCTCTCCGCCACCGCGGAGCTGGATCAGGTGATCTTCGACGGGGCGTCGTTCGGCACCGCGGCCCAGGCCGGCACACCGGAGGAGGAGGAGTACCTCGGCCTGCCCGGGCTGCTCACCGCCGACCAGGTCGCCGTGCTCCTGTCCAAGCGGCAGGCGGAGCAACTGGCCGCGCAGCGGCGTAGGGCGGCCGCCAGGACGGCTGAGCCGGCCGCTGACGCGCCGGCGGCACCACCCGCACCGATGAGCGCGGCCCAGCGCCGGGTGGCGCTGCGCCGCCAGCTCAACGCCCTCGTGGCAGCCCGGCACCACCGCACCGGCCAACCCCACGGCAAGATCCATGCCGAGCTGCGACGCCTGTGCGGCGGCCCGCCCAGCGCCCAGGCCACGATCGAGCAGCTCGAGGAACGCATCGCCACGGTCCAGACCCTCTGACCGTGCGGGGCGGCTCCGTCCCTGCCGCTACCGCCGTTGGTCGACTCGCCTTCCTGGACGGCCCTTGATCGACACCATTTCGCCGAACTGGCGGTGTCCGGCACACCGGGATACCGCCACTTCGGCGAACCGGAGTTGATCAACCCGCCGGGGCCGGGGGCAGGAGAGGGGTGGGGTCGGGTGCGAAAAAAGACCGACCGGAGGCCCTTACGGGACCTCCGGTCGGCTATATGTCGGGTTTCGGATTCAGTTCGCCATCAGATCGGCGCCACGCCAGCTGAACTCCGGGTCCGTCGCGTACCGCACCGTGATCTTCACGAGATCCTCGGCGTACTTGTTCGCGTGGTGCCCACAGAACACCAGCTCGCTCCCACCAGCCAGAGTGATGCGGAGCTTGCCGGCAGCATTGCAGCGGTCGCACCGTTCATCGGCGGCCGGGGGGCTCACCGTCTCGGGCGGCGGCGTGAGGGTCGGGGTCATCGCCTTCCTCCTCTGGTCGTCACCGATGAACAATCTCTTCGGTCGTTGCTCACCTATCCTGCAACATCCTCGTCGCGCCTGGCCTTCCCTGTGTGCCCGCGGGGGACCGAGGTCACACATGGCAGGGAACCAGTGTGCCGTGCACCAAGGGTGCCACGTCAACGATCACAATCGTGCATCCGGTGGATCACCTTCCGGCGATGCACACCAAGTGATCAAAACGACACACCGGGCTGACGGTTTCGGCTCAGTCCAGGTAATCCCGCAGGACCTGGGACCGCGACGGGTGGCGCAGCTTGGACATGGTCTTGGACTCGATCTGCCGGATCCGCTCCCGGGTCACCCCGTAGACCTGGCCGATCTCGTCCAGCGTGCGCGGCTGGCCGTCGGTCAGGCCGAAGCGCAGGCGTACCACACCCGCCTCACGCTCGGAGAGCGTCTGCAGCACCTGCTGGAGCTGGTCCTGCAGCAGGGAGAACGAGACCGCGTCGACCGCGACCACGGCCTCCGAGTCCTCGATGAAGTCACCGAGCTGGCTGTCGCCCTCGTCGCCGATGGTCTGGTCCAGCGAGATGGGCTCCCGGGCGTACTGCTGGATCTCCAGCACCTTCTCCGGTGTGATGTCCATCTCCTTGGCCAGCTCCTCCGGGGTGGGCTCGCGACCCAGGTCCTGGAGCAGCTCGCGCTGGATGCGGCCCAGCTTGTTGATCACCTCGACCATGTGGACGGGGATGCGGATGGTGCGGGCCTGGTCGGCCATGGCGCGGGTGATGGCCTGGCGGATCCACCAGGTGGCGTACGTGGAAAACTTGTAGCCCTTGGTGTAGTCGAACTTCTCGACCGCGCGGATGAGGCCGAGGTTGCCCTCCTGGATCAGGTCGAGGAAGGCCATGCCGCGCCCCGTGTAGCGCTTGGCCAGCGAGACGACCAGCCGCAGGTTGGCTTCGAGCAGGTGGTTCTTGGCCCGCTCGCCGTCCCGGGAGATCCACATCAGGTCGCGCTGCATCTCGCGGCTGAGCTTCTCCTCGCCCTCGTCGGCGGCCCGCAGCCGCTCGGCGGCGTAGAGCCCGGCCTCGATGCGCTTGGCCAGCTCCACCTCCTGCTCGGCGTTGAGCAGCGGGACCTTGCCGATCTGCTTGAGGTAGGCGCGGACCGAGTCGGCGGACGCGGTCAGCTCGGCGTCACGCCGGGCCTGCTTGAGCGCCTCGGACTCCTCGTCGTCCCACTCGAAGTCGTTGTCGCTGGCGGAGTTCGCGGCGTCGGCCTCGGCGGCCTGCGTGAGCTCGGCCGGCTCGTCGACGACGACGTCCTCGATCTCGGCGGCGAGCTCCTCCGGGTCGATGTCGCCGTCGGCGCCTGCCTCGTCGCCCTTGCCCTTCGCCGGCGCGGCCTTGGTCGCCTTGCCGGCGGCCGCGACGGTCGCCTTGGTGGCGCGGGTGGACTTGGCGGCCTTGGCCGGAGCCGCCGCCTTGGCGGCCACCTCGGCGGTGGTGCCGGCCGTCTTGCGCGGGGCGGCGGCCTTGCGCGGGGCCGGCGCCGGCGACTCCTCGGAGGCGGGCGCCTGCTTGGGGGCGGGCGGCGCGGCCTTCTTGGTCGTCTTGGCGGTGGTGGCCCGGGAGGCGGGGGTGGCGGACCGGGCGGCGGCGACCCGTCGCCGGGTGCTGGCCGACCCGTCCACGACCACGGTCACTCCCGCCTCGGAGAGCGCCCGCAGGATCTTCTTGGCCTGGGCCGGAGTCACCTCGGCGGACTCGACGGTGCGCGCGAGCTGGGCCGACGTGAGCTGGCCGCCGGCGCTCTGCGCGTGGGCGATCAGGGTGTCGGTGAGCGAGCGAACGTCGGCGCCGGTCTGGCGGGGTTCTGTCACGAATGACCTTCCGGAGGCGAAGAGCGAGCACGGCCGGGTCGTCTGGCGCAGCAGGGGCCACCGCGCCGGGCGATGTGGTTGAGGAACCCCCGTGTCCCGGGCCGGCCGGTCGTCGGCCGTCCGTGGCGCGTGGGCAGGGGTGAATTGTAACGCCGTCTGCGGCGATCATCCTGCGCCGCACGGCGTATCGGGTGCGGGGACCGCCGATTCGGCACACATGTGGACTTTGTAAGGATGATACCCGCGCGTGAGCCGGAACGCCCCGGTCGTGCGGGAAGGGGACGAGGGATGGAGCGAACGACGCCGTCGCCGCGCGAACTGCTGGACATCGCGGTCGAGGTGGCGCGCGACGCCGCCGCGACGGCGTACCGGATGCGGGCCGAGGGCGTCTCGGTGGCCGCCACCAAGAGCACGGTGACCGACGTGGTGACCGCCGCCGACCGGGCCGTCGAACGACAGGTTCTCGACGCGCTGCGCGGGCTGCGGCCGGGCGACGCGGTGCTCGGCGAGGAGTACGGCTCGGGCGACACCGGGCCGGTGGGCCCCGGGGGCGTGCGGTGGATCGTCGACCCGATCGACGGCACCGTCAACTACCTCTACGGACTGCCGCACTCCGCCGTGTCGCTCGCCGCCGAGGTCGACGGCCGTGTCGTCGCGGGAGTCGTACGCAACGTGACCACCGGCGAGGAGTGGACGGCGACGGCCGGCGGGGGCGCGTGGCGCGACGGCGAGCGGCTGGGCGGCTCCACCGAGCGCGACCTCGGGCAGGCGCTCGTCGCCACCGGCTTCGGCTACGACCCGAAACGCCGGGCGCACCAGGCCCGGGTGGTCGCCGAGCTGATCCCGCACATCCGCGACATCCGGCGGCTCGGCGCCGCGGCGCTGGACCTCTGCCTGGCCGCCGAGGGACGGGTGGACGCCTACTACGAGAAGGGGCTCGCCGCCTGGGACCAGGCGGCCGGGGCGCTGGTGGCGACCGAGGCCGGCCTCCGGGTGGCGGGGCTGAACGGCCGTCCGCCCGGGCCGGACCTGGTGATCGCCGCCCCGCCGGCGCTCTTCGCGCCCCTGCACGACCGGCTCGCCGACCTCGACGCCTCCGGCGGGCCCTGACGCCGAGCGGCACGCGACCGCCTACCGAGCCGGGCGTGTGCCCCTCGACTGGGCGCACCGGCGGCGGGCCGAGCCGGCCCGGGATCGCGTCGCAGCGTCGGTGGGCCGGGACCGGTGCCCGGGCACGCCGGCTCGGGGCCGGCGTGCCCGGGGCGGTCACTTGTCGACGGGCGCCGGGCAGGAGCCGCGCGGCGCCACGGGCGAGCCGAGGTCGCCCAGGGACTGGTTCACCTCGGTCGTGGTGGCCAGCTGCTGGAAACTGTCGCCGAGCACCACGTCGACGGTGTCGTCGGTGCGCTTCGGGTCGTACTCCTGGACGGCGTTGTCGAGGAAGTACGCGCGCAGCAGGTGCGCCGAGCCGACGCCCTTCGGGCCGAACCGCAGCACCGCCACGTCCTCGACCTTCTGCTTCTCGTTGCCCACCTTCTTGACCTGGAACTTGCGGTTGCGGAAGTCGTCCGCGACGCTGGTGGCCCGCCCCGCCTCGTCGGTGGCGTTGAAGACGTTGATCTTGACGTCCTTGGTCTCGCGGAGGGTCACGTCGGCGAGCGGCCAGCCGTCCGGACAGCCCTTGGCGGTGCCGGCGTTGCTCTGGGTGTCGCGCACCAGCGCGACCACGACGAAGACCAGGGCGAGGACCGCCAGCAGGCCGACGACAACGAGTGCCCGCACTCGCGCAAAACTCATCTGGGCGCTCCCCGGACTTCAGATGGGTGACGGCGGCCGCCGGGGGCCGCGCCGCCCGCCGGCCGTCGGGTACGCCGCTGAGGTTAACGGTTGTCCGACGGTCGCGTGGAAACAGCCGGACATGCCGGCGCGCCACCCGGGAACCAGGTACTACTACCCCTATCTTCGTGTCGCCTGAGTCACATTGGGAACAACTTGCCGTGCGGGGGCGTACATCTCTCCCACAAGGGCGGTATACATGCCTCGCCCAAAGGGGGGGTAAGGTACCGCGCTCGCTGGGATAGTTTCCTGGCGGCCTCGAGCCGACAGGATGTCGGGTCGGGTGACCGACACAACGGGTGGCCGGCCAGCGGAACCGAAACAGCGTCGTCCGGCGTTACAACCGGAAGCGACAACATCGATATGGGAGAGTGAAACCGATGGCCACCGACTACGACGCCCCGCGTCGCGACGAGGTCGACCTCGGCGAGGACAGCCTGGAAGAGCTCAAGGCCCGGCGCGTCGACTCACAGTCGGGCGCCGTGGACGTCGACGAGGCCGAGGTGGCCGAGAGCTTCGAGTTGCCCGGAGCCGATCTGGCCGACGAGGAGCTCACGGTCAAGGTGCTGCCGATGCAGCAGGACGAGTTCCGCTGCGCCCGCTGCTTCCTGGTGCACCACCGCAGCCAGCTGGCGGTCGAGCGCAACGGCGAGCTGATCTGCCGCGAGTGCGTCTGACCTTTGTCCAACCCGGCGGCGGCCTCCTGCCGAGGCCGCCGCTGCCGACGGCGCCCCCGACGAGGGCGGCACCCGGGCTGACCAGTGCCGCCGCTGTCGGCGTCGCCGTGCGGCGCTGATGGAGAACTGCTTGACTCGGAACGGGTAGGGGCACCGGCGATCCGGGAGGGCGGGAGCGATGAGCGAGCGAGGCGACGTCCCCGGGAAGGACCCGGCGGAGATGGGCGCCACCGTGGCGGCGTTGACCGCCGACGACATCGCCCCGGCCCGGCGCCGGCAGTTGCTCACTCGGCTCGTCGGGCAGGCGCGCGCCCGTGGGCTGGGCGACCTGTTCAAGCCGCGCGCCGCCGTCCGCTGGATGGTGGACACCGTCACCGAGGTCGCCCCGCACGTGCCGATCCGCGACCTGGCGACCCTGCGCCGGCACTTCCCCGACCTGGACGACGAGGCACTCGCCGACCGGCTGGTCCGCAACGCCGCGCGGGCGACGGCCGGGGTGGGCGCGGCCGGCGGTGGGGTGGCCGCCGTGGAGTGGGCCGTCACGCCCACCCTGCTCTCCGCTCCGGTGCTGCTGGCCGCCGAGACGGTCGCCGTGGTGGCGATCGAACTCAAGCTGATCGGCGAGCTCAACGAGATCTACGGCGTCACCCTGCCCGAGGGCCGCGGGCAACGTGCCGTCGCCCTGGTGCACGCGTGGGCGACCCAGCGGGGGGTCAACCCGATGACGCCCGGCGCGGGCGTCGGTGCCGTGCTCGGCACGGCGGCCCGCCGTGAGCTGCGGGACACCCTGCTGCGCCGCTTCGGGCGCAACCTCACCACGCTGGGACCGTTCCTGACCGGGGCGGCCGTCGCCGGCTACCTGAACCGTCGGGCCACCCGGTCCCTCGGCGACCAGGTCCGCGACGACCTGCGACGCAAGCGGCGGGCCCTGCCGACGCCGCCGCGCTCCCTTCCCGACGCGTCCTGACGGGCGGCGTCTCCGCACGCCCGGCACCCCGGGCCGCCGATGCGGCGGTGCCGGCTCCTGCCGGGCCGGAGTGGACCGGAAAGCGGTCAGCGGGCGTCGCGCGCGGCCAGGATCGCCTCGGCCAGCTCCACGGGACGGCGGGTGCTCACCACCCAGAACGGGGTCGGGTCGGCCGGGTCGTCCAGCACCACCTGGACGGCGCCGCCGACCCACGGCCGCTGCACCACGAACGCCAGCGGGTCGGCGCCCACGCCGAGCACCTCGCGCCGGCCGGCGGCGTCCAGCGGGACGACGTCGGTGACGTACCGCACGGGCAGGTGGGCGTCGTCGACCCACAGCTCGCCGTCGCGCACCGCGACGCGGATCCGGCCCAGCCACCAGAGCATGGCCACCGTGCCGGGCAGCAGCACGACGAACGGCAGCCACGCCCGCAGCCCCGGCGCGCCCATCCAGATCTCGGCCGCGAGCAGGCCGGCGACCACCAGCCCGGCCAGCCAGAGCCACCAGGGCAGGCCGAGCCGCTCGGAGTGGTCCGCGCGGGCCGGAACGGTCGGCGCGGAGGACGGCGAGGACGGCGACAGGCTCACAGTCCGAGGGTACGGCGGACGGCGGCCCGGGTACCCGGCAGGATGGCAGGGTCACCGCCGCACCGGACGGAAGAGGGGAACCGTGACCGACGTCGTACCCGTGCCCGTACGGCAGCTCGACCCGGAGCTGCCGCTGCCGGCGTACGCCCATCCCGGCGACGCGGGCGCCGACCTGGTGGCCGCCGCGGACGTGGAGCTGCCACCCGGCGGGCGCGCCCTGGTCCCGACGGGGGTCGCGATCGCCCTCCCGGAGGGGTACGTGGGGCTCGTCCACCCCCGGTCCGGCCTCGCGGCCAGGCTCGGTGTGACGGTGCTCAACGCGCCCGGTACGGTCGACGCCGGCTACCGGGGGGAGATCCTGGTGAACCTGATCAACCACGATCGGGTCGCTCCGGCGAAGATCTCCCGTGGCGACCGGATCGCCCAGCTCGTTGTCCAGCGGGTGGCGCGGGCGGAGTTCCAGCCGGTGGCCGAGCTGCCCACGTCGCGGCGCGGGACGGGCGGGCACGGCTCCACCGGCGGGCACGCCGGTCTGGTGCCGCCGCCGGCAGACCCGCGGCGGGCCGACGGAACGGGCGTTGAGGTGACAGGGTGAGTGCGAACAGCGGAGGGTGGACGCAGTGATCTTCTCCCGGAAGCGGGCCGGTGCGGGGCGGCACGACCGTGACGAGCGGGCCACCGAGGTCCTCGACGACTACCCGGCCGAGGAGGCCGGCGCGCCGTCCATCGCCCGTGGCCCGTACGACATCTCCGAGGCCCCGTCCGGTGTGGCGCGGCTCGACCTCGGCAGCCTGCACATTCCCGCGGTGCCCGAGGTGGAGGTCCGCGTCCAGGCCGACCAGCAGGGCGTGATCCAGCAGGTGGTGCTCGTGCACGGGGCGAACGCGCTCCAGCTCGGCGTCTTCGCGGCACCCCGGTCCGAGGGGATCTGGGACGAGGTGCGGGCGGAGATCCGCCAGTCGCTGGTGGCCGACGGCGCCACGGCCCGGGAGGTCCCCGGCGACTACGGCACCGAGCTGCGGGCCACGGTGAACACCCAGGACGGGCCGACCGACCTGCGCTTCGTGGGCGTCGACGGGCCCCGGTGGATGGTGCGTGCCGTCTTCCAGGGGGCGGCGGCGGTGGACCCGGCGGCCGCCGGGCCGCTGGCCGAGTGCCTGGAGGGGTTGGTGGTCGACCGGGGGCAGGAGGCCAAGCCGGTACGCGAGCCGCTGCCGCTGCGGTTGCCACGGGAGGCCGAGCAGGAGGCGGAGTCGACGCCGGACGGCGACCGCCCGGCGGACGCGCCCCGGCAGGTCTGAGCGAGGGGTCACGGGCCCGCCGGGATCGACCGGATCGGCGTACGCTGGCGGGACGGTCCCGGCGATTCCGGGGCCTGTGCCAGTGCCGGCGCGGCCGGCCAGCGTGGAGAGGGTGACGCGGAGGTCATGACGACCGACGAGAGCCGGGTGTCCCTGCGGGGCATCCTGCGACGGCTCACCGCGAGCGAGGCCGAGATCGAGGCGCAGGAGCTGCAGCGGGAGAGCGCCGAGTGCGGCGGCGTGCCGGCCCGGCAGTGCTCCCGAGGTCAGGTGGTCTCGGTGACCGGCCGGCTGCGCACGGTGGTCTACACGCCGCGCACCAACCTGCCGACCCTGGAGGCCGACCTCTATGACGGCAGCGACGTGGTGACGCTGGTCTGGCTGGGCCGGCGGCACATCGCCGGCATCGAGCCGGGCCGGCACGTGACCGCCCGCGGCCGGGTGGCCCTGCGGGACGACCGCAAGGTCATCTTCAACCCCTACTACGAGTTGGACACGCCGAAGTGACCGGCGCGGACGGGCGGGTGCCCGTGACGACCGGGCAGCAGGCCGCCCAGGCCGAGGCCGAGCCGCAGGACGAGGAGCGGCTGCCCACGATCGCCGAGCAGATGGCCGACCAGCTCGGCGGCTGGCGGGGGCTCGTGGAGTCGAGCATCCCCGTGGTGGTCTTCGTGATCGCCAACATCGTCGGCGACCTCCGCCCCGCGGTGATCGCGTCGGTGGCCGTGGCGCTGCTCATCGCCGTGTTGCGGTTGGCGCAGCGCCGCCCGGTCCGGCACGCGGTGAACGGGTTGTTCGGCATCGCCGTCGGCGCCGCCATCGCCTGGCGGACGGGCGACGAACGCGACTTCTACCTCCCCGGCATCCTCTACGGCGTCGGCTACGGGGTGGTCCTGCTGCTCTCTGCCGCGATCCGCCAGCCGCTCGTCGGATGGATCTGGTCGGTGCTGGTCGCCAAGGGGCGGTCGGAGTGGCGCGACGACCCGCGCCTCGTGCGGACGTTCACCCAGCTGACGGTGCTCTGGGGCGTGGTCTGGCTGGCCAAGGTGGGCGTGCAGGCGGCGCTCTACCTGGCCCACCAGGACACCGCGCTGGGCGTGGCCCGGCTGGCGCTGGGCTACCCGCCGTACGCGCTGCTGCTGCTCATCACCGTCTGGACGGTGCGCCGGGTGACCCGGGAGTCGCAGCCGGAGCCGCTGCCCGGCAGTTGACGCCGCGTCGTCGCCCGGCAGTCGACGCCCGCGTCGTCGCCGCCCGCGGGCGGCGACGACGTAGCTGCGTCAGCCCGCCTCGCGGGTGCGTTCCACGCTGTCCGGGCCGAGGATGACCGCCCGTACCTCGTCCTCCACCTCCGCGGTGCAGACGAAGATCAGCTCGTCGCCCGCCTCGATCGGGTCGTCCGGGCTCGGCACCAGCACCCGCTTGCCCCGCAGGATGGCCACCAGCGCGGAGTCGCGGGGCAGCGGCACGGAGTGGATCGGCTGGCCGACGTAGGGGGCGCTCGGCGGGAGAGTGATCTCCACGAGGTTCGCCTCGCCCTGCCGGAACGTCATGAGGCGGACCAGGTCGCCGACGGTCACGGCCTCCTCGACGAGCGCGGCCATCACCCGCGGCTTGCTCACGGCGACGTCCACGCCCCACTGCTCGGTGAACAGCCACTCGTTCTCCGCCCGGTTGACCCGGGCCACCACCCGGGGCACGGCGAACTCGGTCTTGGCCAGCAGCGACACCACCAGGTTGACCTTGTCGTCGCCGGTGGCGGCCACGACCACGTCGCAGGCGGCGACGTCCGCCTCCTCCAGGCTGGCCAGCTCGCACGCGTCGGCCAGCACCCAGTCGGCGGCGGGCACCCGGTCCGGCCGGAGCATCTTGGGCTGCCGCTCGATCAACATCACCTGGTGGCCGTTGTCGATCAGCTCCTGGGCGATCGAGCGGCCCACGTTGCCGGCGCCGGCGATGGCGATCCGCATGGCTCAGTGCCCCCCTTCCGGCGGCGTCGACGCCACCGACGTGACGGTCGCCACGATGTCGTCGGTGACCAGCATGAAGATCTGGTCACCCTCCTGCACCACGCTCGACGCGGTCGGCAGCGTGCCGATGCCGAAGCGACTCAGGTAGGCCACCCGCGCCCCGGTCGCCTCCTCCAGCGCGCGCACCGGCCGGCCCACCCAGTCCTTGTGGACCGGCACCTCGACGATCGACACGGTGCTCGTAGGGTCGCGGAAGATCTCGACGTTCCCCTCCGGCACGAGGTGGCGCAGCATCCGGTCGGCGGTCCACCGCACCGTGGCCACGGTCGGGATGCCGAGCCGCTCGTAGACCTGCGCCCGCCGCTGGTCGTAGATGCGGGCCGCCACGCGGGAGACGCCGAACGTCTCGCGGGCCAGCCGGGCGGAGATGATGTTGGAGTTGTCGCCGCTGGAGACCGCGGCGAAGGCGTCGGCCCGCTCGATGCCGGCCTGGCGCAGCACGTCGCCGTCGAAGCCGGCGCCGGTCACCGTGATCCCGGCGAAATCCGGACCCAGCCGGCGGAACGCGTCGGCGTCCTGGTCGATCACGGCCACCGAGTGCCCCCGGGACTCCAGGGTGTGGGCGAGGGTGGAACCCACCCGCCCGCAACCCATGATCACGACATGCACGCTTCCCTCCCAAGGTGCGCACCCGTCCGCACGGGGCCCGTCGTGTGCGAGCCTGCCACGTCCCGGCGGGGAACGGGCACCGACGGTACCGTGCGCGCGCACAGGTGATGATCGCCCACCCCCGCAGTGTCGGGCGGGTGGTCGTACCCTTGGCGTTCGTGGCCAGTCCCACCTCGCTCATGAAGCGGCTGCTCCTCGGTCGACCGTTCCGGTCCGACCGGCTGCAGCACACCCTCCTGCCGAAGCGCATCGCGCTGCCCGTGTTCGCGTCCGACGCGCTCTCGAGCGTCGCGTACGCGCCCGACGAGATCCTGCTGACCCTGTCGATCGCGGGGGCGTCCGCGTACGTCTTCTCGCCGTGGATCGCGCTCGCGGTGGTCGTGGTCATGTTGACCGTGGTCGCGAGCTACCGGCAGAACGTGCACGCGTACCCCTCCGGTGGCGGGGACTACGAGGTGGCGACCGTCAACCTCGGCCCGAAGTTCGGCATCGGGGTCGCCAGCGCGCTGCTGGTCGACTACGTGCTCACGGTCGCCGTGTCCGTCTCCTCCGGCGTGGCCAACCTCGGCTCGGTGCTGCCCTTCGTGGCCACCCACAAGGTCATGATCGCGGTCGTGGCCGTGGTGCTGCTCAGCGCCGTGAACCTCCGGGGCCTGCGCGAGTCGGGCACCGCGTTCGCCATCCCCACGTACGGCTTCGTCATCGTGATGGGCGGGATGCTGCTCACCGGCCTCGTCCGGGTCTTCGTGCTCGGCGACGACCTGCGGGCGCCCAGCGCCGACCTGGTGATCCAGGCCGAGCACAGCGTGACCGGTTTCGCCCTGATCTTCCTCCTGCTGCGGACGTTCAGCTCGGGCGCCGCCGCGCTCACCGGCGTCGAGGCGATCTCCAACGGCGTGCCGGCGTTCAAGGCGCCGAAGAGCCGCAACGCCGCCACCACCCTGCTGCTGCTCGGCGTGATCGCGGTGAGCCTGCTGGTCGGGATCATCTGGTTGGCCCGCCTCACGCACCTGCAGTTCGTCGAGGACCCGGTCGCCCAGATCGTCTCCGGCCCCGACGGGTACGTGCAGAAGACCGTCACCACCCAGCTCGGCGAGGCGGTCTTCGGGTCCGGCTCGATCCTGCTCTACGTGGTGGCCGGGATGACCGCGCTGATCCTGTTCCTGGCCGCGAACACCGCCTTCAACGGCTTCCCGGTGCTCGGCTCGATCCTCGCCCAGGACCGCTTCCTGCCCCGGCAGTTCCACACCCGGGGCGACCGGCTGGCCTTCTCCAACGGCATCCTCTTCCTCGCCGTCTTCGCGATCGTGCTGATCGTCGGTTTCCAGGCCGAGGTGACGCGGCTCATCCAGCTCTACATCGTCGGGGTGTTCGTCTCGTTCACCGTCTCCCAGGCCGGCATGATCCGGCACTGGAACCGGCACCTGAGGACCGAGCGGGATCCGGAGGCGCGCCGCCGGATGCACCGCTCCCGGGCCATCAACACGTTCGGCATGGGCCTGACCGGCACGGTCCTCGTGATCGTGCTGATCACCAAGTTCCTGCTCGGCGCGTGGATCGCGATCGCCGCGATGGCGGTGATCTACCTGCTCATGCTGGCCATCCGCGGCCACTACGACCGGGTCGCCCGGGAGCTGGCCCCGCCGGACGAGGGGCGGGCCGTGCTGCCCGCCCGCAACCACGCCATCGTGCTGGTCAGCAAGCTGCACCAGCCCACCCTGCGGGCCATCGCGTACGCGCGGGCCACCCGGCCGGACACCCTCACGGCGGTCACCGTGAACGTGGACGAGAAGGACACCCGGGACCTCCAGGAGGAGTGGGAGCGCCGGGAGCTGCCCGTGCCGCTCACCGTGGTCGACTCGCCGTACCGGGAGATCACCCGGCCGATCCTGGACTTCGTGGCCAACACCCGCCGGGAGTCCCCGCGCGACGTGGTGACGGTCTTCATCCCTGAGTACGTGGTCGGGCGCTGGTGGGAGAACCTGCTGCACAACCAGAGCGCCCTGCGGCTCAAGACCCGGCTGCTCTTCGAGCCGGGGGTCATGGTGACCAGCGTGCCGTGGCAGCTCGCGTCGACCGCCAGCAAGGACCTGGACCGGCTGGACGCCACCCTGTCGCGCGGCCCGGCCCGCGGTCCCCGGGTGGTGCCGCGCAGCGCGCTGCCGCCGAGCGTCCCGCCGGTGGTCTCGGTGCCGCCCGGCGAGTCCGGCTCGGGTGGTGGTGACCGTGGCTGAGCCGACCGACGGCCCCGGCCTGGCCGAGGCGGAGCGGGTCGAGCTGACCGTCGGCGCGGTGGCGCCCGGCGGGCACTGCGTGGCCCGCGTGGACGGGCAGGTGGTCTTCGTCCGGCACGCGCTGCCCGGTGAGCGGGTCGTGGCCGAGGTGACCGAGGTGCACCGCGGGTTCGTGCGGGCCGACGCGGTGACGGTGCTGGAGGCGTCGCCGGACCGGGTGGAGCCACCCTGCCCGTACGCCCGGCCGGGCCGCTGCGGCGGCTGCGACCTCCAGCACGTGGCGCCGCCGGCGCAGCGGGAGTGGAAGGCCGCCGTGGTCCGCGAGCAGCTCGTGCGGCTGGGCGGCCTCACCGATGCCGAGCTGGACGCGCTGGGCGTGCGGGTCGAGGCGCTGCCGGGCGGCCAGTTGGGCTGGCGCTCGCGGGTCCGGTACGCGGTCGACGCGGCGGACCGGGCCGGCCTGCTCAAGCACCGGTCGCACGAGGTGGTGCCCATCGACCGCTGCCTGATCGCCCACCCGACGATCCAGCGGCTGCCCGTGCTGACGCCGAGCGGGGCCCGCTGGCCGGACGCCGAAGCCGTGGAGACGGTCGCCTCCACGGGCGGCGACGTGACCGTCACGGCGGTGGCCGACGGGACGCCCACCGAGGTCCAGGGGCCCGCCGTGGTGCGTGAGGTGGCCGCCGGCCGGGAGTGGACGCTGCCCGCCTCCGCCTTCTGGCAGGTCCACCCCGCCGCCGCCGACACGCTGGTCACGGCGGTGCTGGAGCTGCTCGACCCGCGTCCCGGCGAGTCGGCCTGGGACCTCTACGGAGGCGCCGGGCTCTTCGCCGCGGCCCTCGCCGCCCGGGTCGGCGACACGGGCCGGGTCACCTCCGTCGAGGCGGCCGCGCAGGGTGTCGCCGCGGCCCGGGAGAACCTGCGTGACCTGCCCCGGGTCGAGGTGGTCCCGGCCCGGGTGGAGACCGCGCTCGCGCGGCGGCGGATCACCGGCCCGGTCGACGTGGTGGTGCTCGACCCGCCGCGCACCGGCGCGGGCGCCCGCGTGGTCCGCGAGCTGGCCGCCGCCGGGCCGCGGGCGGTCGCGTACGTGGCCTGCGACCCGGCCGCTTTCGCCCGGGACGTCCGCACGTTCGCCGAGCTGGGCTGGCGGCTCGCCGCCCTGCGCGGTTTCGACCTGTTCCCGATGACCCAGCACGTCGAGCTGGTCGGGCTGCTGCTGCCGCCGGACTGACCGCCACGGGCGGCGGTCGCGGGGCTGCCCGCGCCGGTCACCCGGCGCTAGCCTGGCGCCGTGAAGATCGTCGGGTTGATGTCGGGCACGTCGTACGACGGGGTGGACGTGGCGGCCGCCGAGTTCACCGTCGAGAGGGACACGCTCTGGCTGCGGCCGCTCGGGCACCGGGGGCTCGACTACGACGAGGAGCTGCGGGAACGGATCGGCGCGCTGCTGCCCCCGGCGGCCACCACCATCGAGGCGGTCTGCCGGCTCGACAACCGCCTCGGCGAGGTCTTCGCCGAGGCGGCGGCCGTCGGGCTGGAGCTGGCCGGCGGCGCCGTGGACCTGGTGGTATCGCCCGGCCAGACCGTCTTCCACTGGGTGCAGGACGGGACGGCCCGCGGCACCCTCCAACTCGGCGCGGTGGCCCGGGTGGCCGCCCGGGCCGGCGTACCGGTGCTCAGCGACCTGCGCGCGGCGGACATCGCGGCCGGCGGGCAGGGCGCCCCCCTCGTGCCCGCGTTCGACGCCCTGCTGCTGGCGCCGGACGCGGAGACACCCGCCGCGCCGGCCGCGCCGGCCGGAGACCGCCGGCCGGAGGACGCCGCACCGCCGCGGGCCGCGCTGAACCTCGGCGGCATCGCCAACCTCACCGTGGTGACGCCGGGCGCGCCGGTCCTGGGGTACGACGTCGGTCCGGCGAACGCGCTGCTGGACGCCGCGGCCCGCCGCCTCCTGGGCCGGCCGTGCGACCTCGACGGCGCCCGGGCGGCGGCCGGTCGCGTGCATCCCGGGCTGCTGGAGCGGCTGCTCGCCGAGCCGTACTACGCCGCGCCGGCGCCCAAGTCGACGGGGAAGGAACTGTTCCACGCCGGCTACCTGGACGAGCGTCTGGCCGCGCTCGGCGAGCCGGTGGCCGCCGACGACGTGCTGGCCACGCTCACCGAGCTGACCGCGCGGGTGGTGGCCGCCGAGTGCGACCGGCACGGGGTGACCGAGGTGATCGCGGCCGGCGGGGGAGTGCGCAATGTCACGCTCCGTGACCGCATCGCCGCGCTCGGCGCCGGCCGCTGGCGCCTGCGGACCACCGCCGAGCTGGGCGTCCCGCCGCAGGCCAAGGAGGCGTACGCGTTCGCGCTGCTCGGTTGGCTCTCCTGGCACGGCCTGCCCGGGGCCATACCGTCGGTGACCGGGGCGACGCGGGCCGCCGTCCTCGGCTCCTGGACGCCCACCGGCCCCGGTCCGCGGGCCGTCGTGGCGGCGCCGCCGCGCCGGCTGCGCGTGCGGGCCTGACCGCAGGCCGGCGGGCCCGCCTGAGCTGGGCGGATGTCGGGTCGGGCTGCGGACTGTCGGGCGGCCGATAGACTCTGCGGTCATGAGTGTTGAAGAGGACACGGCCAATCACGGCCCGCTGCTGGCCACCGTGCGCGGTCCGCAGGACGTCAAGCGAATGTCCGCCGAGCAGTTGGACATTCTTGCCGCCGAGATCCGTGACTTCCTGATCGCGAAGGTGTCCCGCACCGGCGGGCACATCGGGCCCAACCTCGGCGTGGTCGAGCTGACCCTCGCCCTGCACCGGGTCTTCGACTCCCCCCGGGACCGGCTCCTGTTCGACACCGGCCACCAGGCCTACGTGCACAAGATCGTCACGGGCCGGCAGGAGGGCTTCGACAGGCTCCGCCAGCGTGGCGGCCTCTCCGGCTACCCGAACCAGGCGGAGAGCGAGCACGACCTCATCGAGAACTCGCACGCCTCCACCGCCCTGTCGTACGCCGACGGGCTGGCCAAGGCGTACGCGCTGCGCGGGGAGCGGCGCAGCGTGGTGGCCGTGGTCGGCGACGGCGCGTTGACCGGCGGCATGTGCTGGGAGGCGCTCAACAACATCGCCACGGCCCGCAACCCCCTCGTCATCGTCGTCAACGACAACGGTCGCTCGTACTCGCCGACCATCGGCGGCCTCGCCGACCACCTCTCCTCGCTGCGCCTCAACCCGGGCTACGAGAAGGTGCTCGACACCGTGAAGGACGCCCTGGGCTCCACCCCGCTCGTCGGCAAGCCGATGTACGAGGTGCTGCACGCCGTCAAGAAGGGCATCAAGGACGCGGTCGCCCCGCAGGCCATGTTCGAGGACCTCGGCATCAAGTACGTGGGTCCGGTCGACGGGCACGACGTCGCGGCCGTCGAGTCGGCGCTGCGCGCCGCCAAGAACTTCGGCGGTCCCGTGATCGTGCACGCCGTCACCCGCAAGGGCTACGGCTACCGGCCGGCCGAGGAGGACGAGGCCGACTGCCTGCACGGCCCGAGCAGCGCCTTCGACATCGAGACCGGCCAGCTGGTCGCGGCGCCGTCGGTGAAGTGGACGCACGTCTTCGCCGACGAGCTGGTGGCGGTCGCCGACGAGCGTCCCGACGTGGTGGGCATCACGGCCGCCATGGCCGAGCCGACGGGCATCGCCACGCTGGCCCGCCGCTACCCCGAGCGCGTGTACGACGTGGGCATCGCCGAGCAGCACGCGGTCGTCTCGGCGGCCGGCCTCGCGATGGGCGGTCTGCACCCGGTCGTGGCGGTCTACGCGACGTTCCTCAACCGCGCCTTCGACCAGGTGCTGCTCGACGTCGCCATGCACAAGCTGCCCGTGACGTTCGTGCTGGACCGGGCCGGCATCACCGGCCCCGACGGGCCGAGCCACTACGGCATCTGGGACATGTCGGCCTTCGGGGTCGTGCCCGGGTTGCGGATCGCCGCGCCCCGCGACGCCGCCACGCTCCGCGAGGAGCTGCGCGAGGCGGTCGCCATCGACGACGGCCCCACCGTGCTCCGCTTCCCGACCGGCACGGTCGCCGCCGATCTGCCCGCGCTGCGCCGGGTCGGGTCGGTCGACGTGCTGGCCGAGTCGGCGCGCACCGACGTGCTGCTGGTCGCGGTGGGCGCGTTCGGCCACCTCGGCATGGAGGTCGCGGCCCGGGTCGCCGAGCAGGGCTACGGGGTCACCGTGGTCGACCCGCGCTGGGTGCGGCCCGTCCCGGCCGAGCTGGTCGAGCTGGCCGCCGGGCACCGGCTCGTGGTGAGCGTCGAGGACGGGGTCCGCGTCGGCGGCGTGGGCGACGCCCTCGCCCAGGCGATGCGGGACGCCGACGTCCGGGTGCCGTTGCGTGACCTCGGCGTGCCGGCGGACTGGCACCCGCACGGCAGCCGGGCGCAGATCCTCGCCGACCTGCGGCTCACCGCCCAGGACGTGGCCCGCGACGTCACCGGCTGGATCTCCGGGCTGGACGGCACGTCCGTCGAGCCGGTCCGGATCGTGGCCGACGACGCGGCCGCACAGAACTGACGTCCACGCACGACGGCGGGCGGTCCCGATCGGGGCCGCCCGCCGTCGCGTGAGCGGCGTCGGTCAGCGACCGCCGCCGATCGAGCGGTAGTGCGTCTTCTCCGCGTCGGTCAGGCTGACCGTCAGGGAACGGGCGGGCTGCGCGAGCACGACCAGGCCGGGGCGCTGCAGCAGCAGCGGCGTGCCCGGCGGCACCGACAGGGTCGTGTCCCGGGTGGCCCGCCAGCTCAGCACGACCACCGGATGGCCGGGCACCGGCAGCCGGTAGGCCTGCAACGGCGCGGACCGGTCGGCGGGGGAGACCACGGGCGCCGTCCCGCCGTCCGGGCGGTAGACGACGGCGGTCATCGTGTCGTCGGCGCTCTGCCAGGTGAGCTGGTGCAGCTCGCCCGGCTCGCCGCCGCTCAGCGCCGCCTCGCCGAGGGAGCGGATCGCCACCTTCGCCATGGGCCAGGACTCCGGCACCGAGCCCGGCGCGTCCCGGTCGTTGATGCGGCGCGGGATGCTGCCGAACGGGCCCCGCTCGTCGGCGAGGCGGCAGGTGTCCAGGCCCGTCAACGCGCGCCGGGCGGAGCCGGTGTCGTCCCGCACCAGGGGATAGCGCGGGCCGGTGATCCCGGTGCCGAGGTCGACCAGCCGGTCCGTGGCCCGCCCGCGGGGCAGCGACTCGGTGGCGCGCAGGGTCGCCGTCACGGGGGCGGCGGCGCACGCCGGCACGTCGGCGGGCGCGCTGATGCCGTCGGTGGTCGTCAGCTCGCGCCCGTCGGGCCCCGCGAGACGCTGCACCCGGTTGGAGACGAGGTAGCGACGGCCGGCCGAGGTCTGCACGGGCAGCACGTCGGAGTAGACGAGGTAGCCGGGGTCGGTGTACTCGGCGGCCCGCGCGACCGCGTACCGGTCACCGTCGCCGGTGAGCTGGAGCAGCCAGGAGGAGGCCTCCCCGGGCACGTCGGCGGCCACCAGGGCCAGCGGAGCGCCGTCCACCTCACCGGCGTAGAGGATGCCGGACGAGGGCAGGTGCGCCCGGTCGTCCGCGGGGGAGCGCCAGGCGCGTACCGCGTCGGTGACCGCCGCGGTGACGGCGGGGTCGCCGGCCAGCCCACCGCGGGGCGGCCAGACGGGCAGCGAGCCGTCCAGGCTGTCGTAGCCGACGGGAAGGTCCGCGGGTTGCCGCTCGGCGATCGGCCCGCAGGCCGTGGCGACCAGCAGCACGGTCAGCAGTGCGGCGGCCGTCGTGCCACGCCGGCGGACTGGAGCCACCTGTACGCCCCCGATCGCTCGCCGGACAGTCGAAGCGCAATGGTACGAGATGTCCGACGAGCGGGGCGCGGCGCCTCGTGCCGATCGGCCGCCCACAGCGGACTGCCCACAGGGGACCGACGGCGCCTGCCGTCGCAGGCCAGCCGTCCGGGACGGTGCGGTCGGGTCGATCGCGCCGGAGGTCGGCTATTTTCGTGCTTTTTACCCGCTCGGGTAGACTCCGCCGACTGTGACGCCTGCCGAGCCCCGCGCCGAGTCCGCTCCGGATGCCGACGCCGGCTCGACCGGCCTGGCTCTGGCGGTCGACGCCGCGCCGGCCCCTCCGGCGGTGCCGGACTCGCCAGCGGTGCCGGACTCTCCGGCGGTGCCCGACTCTCCGGCCGCGGACGCGGCACCGGTCCAGGTGGACGAGACCCCCGCCGCCGACGCCCCGCGGCCCGCCGCTTCCGTCCGCCGCTGGCGGTGGACCCCGCGTCGCCGGGACCTCGCCGTGTACGGCCTCTTCCTGCTCGCCGCGCTCTGGGTGACCAGTGGCATCTGGGCGGACCCGGCCGGCCGGGTCGCCTCGCTCTACAGCAGCGATCCCGCGCAGGTGCAGTTCTTCCTCGCGCACTCGGTGCGGGTGGTGCTCCACGGCGAGTTCCCGTTCTATACCGAACAGTTCAACTACCCGGACGGGGTCAACCTGATGGCCAACACGGCCATCCTGGCGCTCGGCATTCCGATGGTGCCGGTGACCCTGCTCTTCGGACCCGCGGTTTCCTTCGTCCTGCTCGTCACGCTCGGCCTCGCCGGCACGGCCGCCGCCTGGTACCGGGTGCTCTCCCGGCACGTGGTCCGCACGCCGCTGGCCGCCGCGGCGGGCGGGTGGTTCTGCGGGTTCTCGCCGGCGATGCTCTCGCACGCCAACTGGCACCCGAACATCATCAGCCAGTTCCTGCTGCCGTTCATCGTGTGGCGGGTGCTCGTCCTCACCCGCTCGCGCCGGCCCGTCCGGGACGGGGTGCTGCTGGCCCTGCTGGTCACCGCCCAGGCGTTCGTCAACGAGGAGATCCTGCTCTTCACGGCGCTGGCCTGCGGGATCTTCCTGCTCGCCGTGGTCGTCCAGGAGCCGGCCCGCTGGTCGGCGGCGTGGCGCCCGCTGGCCGTCGGCCTCGCGGCGTGCGCGGTGCTCGCCGGCGCGCTGCTCGCGTACCCGCTCTACGTCCAGTTCGCCGGGCCCATGGCGTACCACGGGCTCAGCGACACGGTGCCCGACTACGGCAACGACATCGCCGCCTTCTTCGCGCCCGGCTCACCGACGCTCGGCGGCAACGAGCGGGCCAACGTCAACCTGGCCCCGAACTACTCGGAGGAGAACGCCTTCTTCGGCTGGAGCCTCGCGCTGCTCACCGTGGGCGCCGTGCTCTGGCTGCGGCGGGAGGTGGTCGTCCGGGCGCTCGCCGCGACCGGCGCCTTCTTCGCGGTGCTCTCCCTCGGCGAGCGGGTCTCCTGGTGGGACCGGGAGCTGGTGACCGGGCCGTGGGCGGTGCTGGTCCGGTTGCCGCTGCTCGACGCCGTGGTGCCGACCCGGTTCGGCATGATCACCTCGGTGGTGATCGGTCTCCTGCTGGCGCTCGCCGTGGAGCGGGTCTGGTCGGTGCGGCCCGCCGACCGGCGTACCGTCCGGACCCTCACCGTCGCCGGCCTCGTGCTCGCCCTGCTGCCCATCGCGCCGATGCCGCTGCGGGTGGTCTCCCGTCCGCCGGTGCCGGACTTCATCACGGCCGACCGCTGGCGGGCGTACGTGGGGCCGGACCAGACGGTGGTGCCGATCCCGATCCCGAGCATGGGCAACACCTACGGCATGCGCTGGGCCGCCGCCACGAACCTCGACTTCAAGATCCCGGGCGGCTACTTCCTCGCCCCGCGCAACGGCAACACGGGTGACCCGGGCCGCTTCGGTGGCCGGCCCAGCGGCGTGGGACAGCTGCTGGAGGAGGTGGCGTCGACCGGCCGTACGCCGAAACTGGACGACCGGCAGCGCCGCCGCTCGCTGGACGAGCTGCGCCACTGGCGGGCGGCGATCCTGGTGCTGCCGGAGCGCCAGCAGAACGCCGAGCCGCTGCGGCGTACCGTCGAGCAGCTGGTCGGCCCCGGCCGCCGCGAGCTGGACGTCTGGGTGTGGGACGTGCGGACGTTGACCAGCCGACGCCCGTGACGGCCGCCGGGACCGCCGCCCCGGCAGCGAGCGGGACGGACCGGCGCGGCCCGCGCCCTCCGAGGTGGACGGTGGACGCGCTGGTGGTCGCCGCGTACCTCGGCCTCGCCGTGTTGCTCACGAGCGGGCAGTGGCGCGATCGCGGCCGGCTGTTCCACCAGGCGGGCGACCAGATCCTCTTCGAGTGGATGCTGGCCCGGGCGGCCCGCGCGGTGACGGGGCTGGAGAACCCGCTCTACAGCGGCGCGCTGAACGCGCCCGACGGGGTCAACCTCATGGCGAACACCTCGGTGCTCGGCCTCGGCGTCCCGTTGACCCCGGTCACCCTGCTCTTCGGCTCGCAGGTCGCGTTCTGCGTGGCCGTGGTGGGCTGTCTGGCCGGAACCGCCGCCGCCTGGTACGCGTTCCTGCGCCGCCGGCTGGTCGGTTCGCGGGCCGCCGCCGCGGTGGGCGGGCTCGTCTGCGGTTTCGCCCCCGGAATGATCGCCCAGGCCGGCGCGCACCTGCACATGGCCGCCCAGTTCCTGGTGCCGCCGATCCTCGCGGTGCTGTTCCGCGCCGGAAGCGGCCGGGTGCGCCGCGACGGGATCGTCCTCGGCCTGCTCGTCACCTGGCAGGTCTTCCTCGGCGAGGAGCTGCTGGTCTTCCTGGCCCTGGCCAGCGGGCTGTTCGTGCTCGGGTACGCGCTCGCGGACCGGGCCGCGGCCCGTCGGGCGGCACCCGCGCTGCTCGCGCGGATCGGGGTGGGCGCGCTGGTGGCGGGCGTGCTGCTGGCGTACCCGCTGTGGTTCCAGTTCCTCGGGCCGCAGCACTACCGGGGCATGGCCTTCGAGGTGGAGGCCTTTCCGCTCGACGCGGCGTCGTTCACCGCGGCGGCCCGGCAGACCGTGGCCGGCAACGGCCACCTGCCGAGCCCGCTGGCGCCGAACCCGACCGAGGAGAACTCGTTCTTCGGGCCGGGCCTGCTGGTGCTCGCCGTGGTGATCGTGGTCTGGCTGTGGCGGCGCCCGCTGGTCCGGGCGCTGGCCGGGTGCGGACTGGTCTTCGCGCTGCTCTCGCTCGGCCCGGAGCTGCGGGTGGGTGGTGAGGCCACCGGCGTACCCGGTCCGTACCGCCTGGTGGCCGGCCTGCCGCTGCTCGACCTCGCGGTGCCGGCGCGCCTCGCGCTGGTCTGCGTGCCGGTGCTGGGCACCCTGCTGGCCCTCGCTCTGGACCGGGTGCGCGCGCTGCGGACGGCGCCGGTGCGGCTGCTGTGGCGGGCCGCGGTGGCCGTGGCGCTGCTCCCGCTCGTGCCGACCCCGATCCGCACGGTCCCGGCCCCTGCCGTGCCGGCGTTCGTGGCGGGCGGCGGATGGCGGTCTTCCGTGCCGGCGGACCGGACGCTGGTGCCCGTGCCGCCCGTCACCAACGCGGCGGTCAGCCCGGGGATGCTCTGGTCCGCCCGGGCCGGACTCACGTTCCGGGCGCCGGGTGGGTACTTCATCGGCCCGAGCGGCCCCGACGACCCTACCGCGCGGTGGGGCGCCCCGGACCGCCCCACCTCGGTCCTGCTGCGCCGGGTCGCCGACACCGGCCAGGTGCCGCCGATCACCGATGCCGACCGCCGGCAGGCGGTGGAGGATCTGCGGCACTGGCGGGCCGCGGTCGTGGTGCAGGGCGACCCGCCCCACGCCGAGCCCGTCCGGCGCGCGCTCGACGAGCTGCTCGGCCCGGGCCGGGACGTCGGCGGCGCCCGGGTGTGGGACGTCCGCGACCGGGTGGGCTGAGCTGGGCCGTCCCGCCCGGCGCGTCCGTGTCGGCCGACGCGCGGCCGGGCGGCAGCGTCCGTGTCGGCCGACGCCGCGGCCGGGCGGCAGCGTCCGCGGCCGTCAGCCGACCAGCGGGCGTACGTCCCAGAGCCAGACGTCGTCGACGCGCTGGGGCGGGCCGAGCAGGGCGCTCATCAGCTCGCGCAGCACGGCCTCCCGCGGATGGGCGCCGAGCACCACCACCGAGGCCCGCCACCAGCGCAGGTCCTCGATCGCCTGGCGGCGGTTCTCGTCCGTGAGCGCGGGCAGCGTACCGGCGTCCATCGTGGAGTAGATGAGGCTGCTCGTGGGGCGGTTCGGCGCGCCGAACACGCCCTCGCCCTTCTCGTTCGGGCCGATGAAGTAGCCCGCCGGGACGGGGAACTCCTGCCCGGTCAGCGCGCTCCAGCGCAGTGTCGGCAGCCCGTGCACGTTGCTCGGGATCGGCACCGGCACCAGGGTCCGCCCGGCGGGGACGTAGGGCCGCCAGCCGCCGGCCGTGATGAAGTGCGGCGGCGGGTCGACCGGCTGGGCGGGCAGCGGCCGGGGCACGAGCGGGAGCAGGGCCAGCGTGATGGCCGCGTACCCCACGGGACGCAGCCAGCGCCGGCGGGCCGGGACGTCGGTGGTGGCCTCGCCGGCGCGTTGGGCCGGGATGCTGCGTGGGGCCGGGATGCGCGGCGGGCCGGACCGGCCGCCGCGCGAGAGCGCGTCCCAGGCGAGCGCGAGGAGCACACCCACCGCAGCGGCGACCACCAGCGCCAACCGGGTCGGCATCATCATCTCGACCAGCGGCAGGTCGTCGGGGATGTACGCCCAGGGGCCGTTCGTCGTCGTCTCCACGCCGTCGAGCCGGATCCGGGGGCCGAGCGCCGCGACGCCGAAGAGCACGACGAGCACCGCGAGGATCCGCGCCGCCAGCGACCGGCGGACGAGCAGCGCCAGCGCCACCACGGCCACCACCACCAGTGGCCACCCGAACCAGGTGTTCTGCTCGGTCAGGCCGATGGTCTGCTCCACCGCGGGGTCGCCGGCGAGCGAGTCCCGGGGAAAGGTCACGAAGGCGGCCAGGTCCTCGCCCCAGTTGTGGAACACCCCGCCCTGCAGGCCGCGGTAGGACTGCGGACCGTCGAACTGGAACCAGATCGGATAGGCGGTGAGCAGCAGCGCCACCCCGCCGGCCACGCCGAGCGCCGCCAGGAACGGGCGGGCCGCGGCCCACGTCGCGGACGGCCGCTGCACGGCGTACGCGAGGACCACGACCAGGCAGGCCAGCGCGGTGAGCAGCAGCATCTCCTCGTTGATGAAGATCTGGTACGCCACCAGCAGACCGAGCACGAGCCCGTTGCGCCGCCACCGGCCTGGCTCGCCAAGCCGCAGCACGCGCGCCACGATCAACGGGAGCAGGAAGTTGGAGACGAAGTTGGGCTGCCCGTTGGCGTGGTGCACGACGCCCGGGGCGAACCCGAGGAAGGCGCCACCGACGAACGCCGCCGCGCGGGAACGCACGAGGTGCCGGGAGAGCATCCAGTAGCTGGTCCCCGCGGTGGCCGCCAGCGCCCCGCCGAGATAGAGGGCGTACATCACCTGCGGGCCGAGCAGCATGGTCAGCGGGGCCAGCGGCAGCGTCACCCCGAGCAGCGAGGTGTTCGCCATCATGTTCACCCCGTCCGGGGCGTTCTGCCGGGCCGTGAAGAGCGGGTTCTCCAGGTGCCGTACGGAGTAGGCGCCGTGCGCGAAGAGCCACTCGAACCAACTGTGGTCGGTGGGCAGGTGCGAGGAGACGCGGTTCTGCACGTCCGCCCAGTAGTGAAGGCAGACGAGAACGCCGAGCACCACATAGGCTCCGAGAGCCAGCAGGTCGGCGCGGGCCGGTCGGAGCCGTCGCGCCGTACCGGCCACGGCCGGATCGGCGTCGGCGACGGGAGTCAGCGAGGGGTCTACCACCGGCACGGCCACGACGCGCCATCGTACAGGCGGGGATGGTGGCATTTGCCGGGCCGGTACGGCCACGGCCGGTTTGCCGGTCGTGCCGGCCGCCGCGGGTGACGGGAGGGTGCCGATGACGGTCATCGACCTCGGGGAGGTTGGCGGGTTCCCGGCGACGCGCCCTCCCCGCCCCCGACCCCGCATGGCCGGCCGTCCACTGCGGACGGTTGTCGTGCTGCTGCTCGTGCTGGTGACGCTCGCGGGCGCCGCCCCCGCCCCGGGACGGATCGCGGCCACGGTGCCGGGCTCGCCGCTGGCGGACGCGTTCCTCGTCGGCGACCTGGTCGTGGTCGCCGACCCGGTGGACGGGGTGAGCTCCGGCGTCCTCGAACTCACCGCCTATCCCCTGCCCGAGCGGCCGACCGCCGCCCCGCGCCGGCCCGAACCCCGGTGGCGCGTCCGGCTGCCCCTCGTCTACTCGATCTGGGGGCTGCACGAGCGGGACGGCATGCTGCTGGTCACGACCGGTCGCGGGCAGGGGGAGGGCGACACGATCGCGCTGCGGGCGGCGACCGGGCAGATCCGGTGGCGGCAGTCCGGGGTCGCCGGTTCCGAGACGAGCGGTCCGCTGCTGCTGAAGCGCCTCGAGGCGGACGGTCGTGCGGCGCTCCGGGCGGTGCGGCCCGACTCCGGCGAGGTCGTCTGGTCGCTCCCCGACGTGCCACAGAGCGCGTACAGCCTCAGCGCCGGCGCGGTCGACCGGGTCGTGCTGATCCGGCCCGGGGGCGAGGTCGAGGTCCGCGATCCGCTTACGCGGATGCTGCTGCGCCACGCCGATCTGCGTCCCGGCGCCCCGCCCGCCGAGTTGAGCGGCCAGGTCGTCGACGGTCTGCTTGTCCTCGCCGACGAGCGGATGGTGACCGCACACGACCTGGACGGACTGGAGCGGCGCTGGGCGCTGGCGCTGCCCGCCATGGGGTACGTGGAGCGCTGTGCGACGCTGCTCTGCGTCCACAGTGGCGGAAACGACGTCCGGGCCGTCGACCCGGCGACCGGCGCGCTCCGGTGGCGGACGTCGGGTTGGGACGGGGTGGTGACCGCCCGGTCGGGCCGCCTGCTCGTCGTGACCGTGCGGGACAACAGAACCCGGTACGGCGTGCTGGACGCCGGCACCGGGCGGCAGATGGCCGACCTCGGCGACTGGCGGCTGCTGTCGTCGAACGAGCCGGACAACCCGCTGCTCGGCATCCGGCCCGGCCACCCCGGCCGGCTCGCCCTTCACGAGCTGGATCTCGTGGCCGCCCGCTTCCGGCTCCGCGACATGATCCCGGACGTGAGCGAGCTCTGCCAGGCGGGGCCGGACGCCGTCCTGTGCCGGCGGCTGGACGGCTCGTTCGGGGTGTGGCGGTGGCCGCGGTGACGGACCGGCTCATCGACCTCGGCGAGCTGCGGCACGAGCCGGAGCCCGAGGCGCTGCCCCGGCCGCCGCGGGCGGTCGGCCGGCCCCTGCGCTGCGCGCTCGTGCTGCTGCTGGCGCTGGCGACACTCGTGGCGGGCGCGCCGGTGCCACGCCGCGAGGTGGTCGTCGTGCCGGCCGTCTTCGGGACGGAGGCGCTGCTCGCCGACGATCTCTTCCTGGTCATCGAACCCGGCGTGCTCGGGCGGCAGCGGGCGATCGACGCGTACCGGCTGCCGGGTGGCAAACGGGCGTGGCGGGCGCCGCTGCCGGTGCAGGGCCGGTACTGGGGGATGTTCGTGCTGGGCCGGACGCTGTTGGTGACCGGTTACCAGCAGGACGGCCGGAGCAACGTCACCGTGGCACTCGACCGGACCACCGGCGCGTACCGGTGGCAGCAGCCGGGCAACGCGCTCGTCGGCGGTGGCGCGCTGCTGCTGGAGACGGGCGACGACGAGCGGGGCCGCACCCTCCGGTCGGTCGACCCGTGCTGCGGCAGCCTGCGCTGGCAGGTGGACTTCCCGCCGGGGGGCCAGCTCACCTACCGGAACACCGAGGCCGGTGCCGACCGCGTGGTGCACAGCACGGTCGACGGCCAGGTCGAGGTGCGCTCCTCGGCCACCGGTGCCGTGCTGGCCCGGACGGACCTCTGGGGGCCCGCCGACGACCGGATGGTCAACGTCCAGGTGGCGGGCGATCTCCTGCTCGCCGTCGGCGGCGGCCCCGCCGCCGTCGCCGCGTACGACCTGGACCGCCTCCGGCCGCGCTGGCGCGTCGAGGTCGAGGACGCGCTGTACGCGTCGGAGTGCGGCCCCGTGATCTGCGTACAGGGCCGGTCCGGCGGGCTGCTGGCGCTCGACCCCGGCACCGGGCGGCGGCTCTGGGCGGACGACCGGTGGGCCGGCGTCTGGTCGAGCCGGGGGCGGCTGGTCGCCAGCGCCGTGAGCAGCGCGGGCCCCGGCGCCGAACAGCTCGCCCTGCTGGACCCGACCACCGGCACCGTCCTCGGTGAGCTGGGGCGTTGGGAGCTGGCCCACCCCGGTCGCCCCGACGGCCGGCTGATCGGCGTCCGACAGTACCGGGGCGCCGGGCGACTGCTCGTCGCCGAGCTGGACGTCGTCGCCGGCACGGCCCGGCCGCTGGACGTGTTGCGGGGCGCCGCCGGAGACTGCCAGAGCAGCGACGACCGGCTGGTGTGCCGCCGGCTGCACGGGGACTTCGGGGTGTGGCCGCTGCCCGGGTGACTCACCCGCCGCCGGCGCCGGTCACCAGTTCGCCTGCGCGGGCGCCGGGGGCAGGGGCACGTCGGACGGGCGGATGACGTACGCCATGCCACCGCTGCCGCCCTGCCAGACCGCCTCGAACCGCCCCCGGTCGACGACGCGCCGCACGGCCTCGTCGTCCGGGGCGTACGGGTCGTTGAGCACCGGATCCCCGTCGGCCGTGAAGCCCGCCAACACGATGAGGTGGCCCCGGGTGTCGTAGTCCAGCCCCGGCACCTCACCGGAGCGGAACGCCGCGGACACCACGAGCGGGATGCCGGCCGCGATGAACGCCTCCGCCTCGGCCAGCGACCGCAGCCGGGTCACGAACGCGTCCAGGCCGTGCAGGCCGGCGTAGGCGGTGTTGAACGGCCAGTTGCCGGCGCCGGCGTAGGCGTGGTCGAAGCAGTGCCGCGCCGCGTGCACCACGACGGGGCGCGGGCCGGGCGGGTCCACCCACGCGTACCGGTCGGCGGGCGGGGCGGCGCCCCAGAAGGCCAGCACCATCGACGTGCAGGTGGGGCTGCACCAGGAGTCACCGCCGCCACCCCACTCCGGGTACGCGCCCGCGTGCAGTCGCTGCGAGTAGCGGGGCACGTCGAGGACGAGCCCGCGTGCCCTGCCGTCGGGCCGTCCGGCGGCGTGCTCGTCCGCGTGCGCGGCCCCGTCGGTGCGCGCGGCTTCGTCGGCGTGCCCGGCTCCGTCGACGTGCGGGGCGCCGTCGGTGTGCGCGGTCCCGGTCGCGGTGGTGCCGGGGCGGCCCGTGGCCACGGCGCCCACGCTGCGCAGCGTCGGGGTGCGGTCGCTGCCGGCCGGCCGCAGCAGGGTGGCCCGCACCTGCCAGCCGGTGACCGCCGCCTCGCCCACGACCAGTGTGTCGGTCTCCACCCGGGCGGCCGGGTCACGCTGCCCGGGCACCGAGGCGCGGCGGACCGTCCCGTCGTCGCCGGCCCAGCGACCCAGCACGTACCAGCCGGTGGCCGGCGCGTCGCCGTGCCAGCCACGCACCTCGACCTCCAGCCAGCAGCCGTCCGGCGTCTCGGCCGTCCAGGACGGAACCACCTCGCCGACGGCGAAGCCGGCCGGCACCGGCGGTGCGGTCCAGGCGCCCCACTCGTACCGCCGGTCGTCGCCGTCCGGCCCGGGCCGGACACCCGCCGGCTCGGCGAGCAGCAGCCCCCGCGCGTCCGCGCGGAGCCCCTCGGCGGAGCCCGACCCGTGGTCTGCGGCGAGGCGGAACCCGCGGTAGGCGACGTCCCGGGTACGGGGCGGGGCTGCTGTGCTCACACGGTCTCCTCAGGTGGCGTCGAGGGGTCGCCGGAAGCATCGCGCACGGCTCCGGGTCGCGGCAACGGCAGACGGGCCGTACGGCGAGGGACGCTGGTTTGGCGGGCGGCACTAGGTTGTCGGGTGGTCAGCAGGAGGAGGCCGGCATGCGGGTACTGGTGGTGGAGGACGAGCGCAACCTCGCCGACGCGATCGCGCGCGGCTTGCGCAAACGGGGCATGGCGGTCGACGTCGCCTACGACGGCGACAGCGGGCACGAGATGGCCTTCGTCACCCGCTACGACGTCGTGGTGCTCGACCGGGACCTGCCCGGCGTGCACGGCGACCAGATCTGCGCCGAGCTGGTCGCCTCCGGCACCCTGACCCGGGTGCTGATGCTCACGGCCAGCGGCACCGTGGCCGACCGGGTGGAGGGCCTGCAACTCGGCGCGGACGACTACCTCCCGAAGCCGTTCGCCTTCGACGAGCTGGTCGCCCGGGTGCTGGCGCTCGGCCGGCGGGCCACCCCGGCCACGCCGCCGGTGCTGTCGGTGGCCGACCTCGTGCTCGATCCGGCACGCCGGGTCGCCACCCGCGCCGGAGCGCCCATCGACCTCACGAACAAGGAGTTCGGGGTGCTCTGCGAGCTGGTGAAGGCCCGCGGCGCCGTCGTCTCCAGCGAGGAGCTGCTGGAGCGGGTGTGGGACGCGAACACCGACCCGTTCACCACCATCGTCCGGGTCACCGTGATGACGCTGCGCAGGAAGCTCGGCGACCCGCCGCTCATCGAGACGGTGGTCGGCGCCGGCTACCGCACCGCCGAGGCGGCCGCGTGAGCGCGAGGAGTGAGCCGGTTTTGCGAGCCCCGCAGTCGCGAACTAAGGAGGCTGCGTGAGCGCGAGGAGTGAGCCGTTTTTGCGAGCCCCGGAGTCGCGAACTGAGGAGGCACTGTGAGCGGCGCACCGACTCCGGTCGCCGGCGCCTCCCGCCGGCGGCTGCGCCCCACCCTGCGGCTGCGGCTCACCCTGCTCAACGGCGTGCTCCTGGTCGGTGCCGGCGCGATCCTCGTGCTGCTGGCCTGGTTGCTGGTGCGCGACGCGCTCCGCCCGACCGACGAGCTGCTGCCCGGCACCACCGTGGTGCTCGCCGACGGCCGCACGCTGGACGCCGGGGAGTGGCAGCGGCAACTGGTCGACTCGGCCTCCGGCGAACTGCTCGCGAAGGGCCTCGTGGCGCTGCTCGCCATCAGCATCGTCGGGGTGGCCGGCGCGTACGCGGTGGCCGGCCGGGCCCTGCGCCCGCTGCACCAAGTCACCGCCACGGCGCAGCGGCTCGGGGAGGCCACCCTCGACCAGCGCATCGGCTACTCGGGCGCCGACGACGAGGTGGCGGAGCTGGCGAAGACCTTCGACGCGATGCTGGACCGCATCACGGCCGCGTTCGAGGCGCAGCGGCGCTTCGTGGCCAACGCCTCGCACGAGCTGCGTACGCCCCTCGCCGTCATGCGTACCGAGATTGACGTGACGCTGAGCGACGACGACGCCGACATCGGCGAGTACCGCCGGATGGCCACCGTGGTCCGGGACGCCTCGGAGCGGGCGAACGGGCTCGTCGACGCGCTGCTCGTGCTGGCCCGCAGCGAGGCGCAGGCCGGGCGACAACTCGGCCGGCGTACGGAGTGCGACCTCGCGGCCGGCACCGTGAACGCGCTCTCGGCCGTACGTCGGGAGGTGGAGCGGATCGGGCTGCGGGTGCAGACGTCGCTGGAGCCCGCACCGGTCGTCGGTGATCCGGGCCTGCTGGACCGGCTGGCCGGGAACCTCGTCGAGAACGCGGTCCGCTACAACCACCTGCACGGGCGGCTCTGGGTGCGGACCGGCACGGACGGGCGGCACTCCTGGCTCGTGGTGGGCAACACCGGGTTCGAGGTGGACCCGGCCGACGTGCCGGGTCTGTTCGAGCCGTTCCGGCGCGGCGGGCGGGAGCGTACCGGGGCCCGTGGCTCGGGCCTGGGGCTCTCCATCGTCCGGGCGGTCTGCGACGCCCACGGCGGCACCGTGCAGGCGGTCGCCCAGCCCGGCGGCGGCCTCGAGGTCACCGTCCGCCTGCCGTCGGCCGACGTCGCCCCGGTGGCAGCCGGCGGGGATCGGAAGGCCTCGGAGTCCACCCCCGGTCGCTGAACGCGGTTGCGGCGCGCCGCGCGGGCTGACAGGATCGTCGCCGTCAGCCCGACGGACGAGAGGGGGTGCGGCCGATGTCCACCATGACCAGTCCCGCGCCCCGCCCCGGTCACCGCTGACACCATCCGTCTTCCGCGGGGCGCGTCCAACCAGCTCCGAGGAGCGACCGTGAGCGTACGGATCCACAACATCGCCATCGACTGCCACGACACCTATGCCCTGGCCGGCTTCTGGGCCCAGGTCCTGGAGTGCCCCCGCCAGCCCGAGGACTTCCCGGGCGACCCCGAGGCCAGCCTGCTGCCGCCCGGCGGCCCCATGGTGCTCTTCCTGGCGGTGCCCGAGGACAAGACGATCAAGAATCGGGTCCACCTGGACCTCGCACCGACCGACCGGACGCGGGACGAGGAGGTCGAGCGGCTGCTCGGCCTAGGCGCGACGCAGGTCGCCGACCACCGCCGCTCCGACGGGACGGGTTGGGTGGTGCTCGCTGACCCGGAGGGCAACGAGTTCTGCGTCGTGCGCAGCGACGCGGAGCGGCAGCACACGGCGGCCTGACCCGGCGCGTCCCGGTCGCCGCGGAGAGCGGTGACCGGGTACGGCGAGGCCCCGGCCACCGCGGAGGCGGTGACCGGGGCCTCGTGCGTCGGTCAGGAACGCTTCTCGATCTCACCGCGCATCGTCACGAAGTCGGCCTTGATCTCGTCGACCGTCTTGAAATAGACCATGATCACGCCGACGCTTCCCGCGTCCGCCCAGGCGCAGACGGCCAGCGGGGCGTCCTCGGCCTTGCCCTCGCCGCACCGGGCCTCGCCCCCGAGCGGGCCGGGCTCGACCGGCGTCGTCGCCGTCACGCCGATCTCCGCGCCGAGCCCGGTCATCGCCTCGTCGAGCTCCTTCTTCGGGTCGGCCATCAGCCCGGAGATCGCGATGGCCACCACGAGGTCACGCTTGGCGGGGTCGCCGTAGAAGGCGCCCACGGTGCCCGTCTCACCCCGCGCCGTCTTCTTCATCTCCGCGACCATCTGGTCGGTGAGCGACTGGAGGGCCGGGTCGGTGATCTTGGGTCGTCCGGCGAGCGTCGCGGGCGCCTCCACGCGGGTGCGGGCCGCGTCGACGCCGGCGCCCACCTCGTCCTTCACGGCGAACCAGATGGCCGCCCCGCCGCCGAGGCAGAGCACCAGCACCGCGGCGACGACGATGAGGACGATCCTGCCGGCCTTGGACTTCCTGGGCGCCGGAGCGCCGGCGTCGGGCGCACCGAACGGCTGCCCCGACTGCGGCGGAGGCGGCGGGTAGTCGCCCGGCTGCGGCGGCTGGCCCGGTTGCGGAGGGGCGGGGTAGCCGGCCGGCTGTTGCGGGGCCGGGTAAGCGGGCTGCTGGCCGGGGTAGCCGCTGCCCTGCTGGCCGGGGTAACCGCCGCCCTGCTGGCCCGGGTATCCGCCCTGCTGGCCGGGGTAACCGCCGCTCTGTTGGCCGGGGTAACCGCCGGGCTGCTGGCCCGGGTATCCGCCCTGCTGGCCCGGGTAGCCGCCGCCCTGCGGCGCCGGGGCGCCGGGCTGCTGGCCGGGGTAGCCGCCGCCCTGCTGGCCCGGATAGCCCTGCTGCCCGCCCGGCTGCGGCGGCGGGTAGCCGCCGGGTTGCTGGTGCCCGGGGTAGCCGCCCTGGGGCGGGGGATACGAACCGTGCCCCGGAGGCGGGGGATAGGAATCTGCCGGCGGGTACGACATGGGTCAGCTCCAGGTGAGAAAAAGCGCAACGGGCGATCTTAGCCAGCCCGGTGCGAGGCCCGCTGCCCGCCGAACGGCCGGCCGCGGCCCGGAAAACGGACCGCCGTGGCCGCCGATCGGCGCGGAAAGACGATCGCGGTGACCGGCGGTGTCCGGAGTGGACGGCCGCCGGCCACCGCGATGCCGGGGAGCGGGGATGGATCAGGCGGGGAGGCTGGCCGCCCCGTGCGGGAGGAAGCGCCGGCCGGTGACCCGCTCGGACGTGCCCGTCCGGTCCAGGTACGGCGTGACGCCGCCCAGGTGGAACGGCCAGCCGGCACCGAGGATCATGCACAGGTCGATGTCCTGGGCCTCGGCCACGACACCCTCGTCGAGCATGAGCCGGACCTCCTGCGCCAGCGCGTCCAGCGCGTTCTGGCGGACCTGCTCGGCGCTTAGGGGAGCGTCGCCCACCACCAGCAGCGTGGCCACCTCCGGGTTCACCTCGTCGTCGACGACGATGGGCTGGCCGGAGTCGGCGATCCGCTTGAGGTTCTCGCTCACACCGAACCGGTCCGGGAACGCCGCGTGCAGCGTCCCGCCCACGTGGTACGCCACGGCCGGCCCGACGAGCTGGAGCAGGGCGAGCGGGCGCATCGGCAGGCCGAGCGGGTCGAGCGCGCTGTTCGCCACGTCCAGCGGGGTGCCCGCGTCCACGGCCGCGAACACCGTGCCGAGGAAGCGGGTGAGCAGCCGGTTCACCACGAACGCGGGGGCGTCCTTGACCAGCACCGAGGACTTCCGCAGCTGCTTGCCGACCGCGAACGCGGTGGCCAGGGTCGCGTCGTCGGTGCGCTCGCCCCGGACGATCTCCAGCAGCGGCAGCACGGCGACGGGGTTGAAGAAGTGGAAACCGACCACCCGCTCCGGGTGCTCGAGATCCTCCGCCATGGCGGTCACCGACAGGCTGGAGGTGTTGGTGGCGAGCACCGCCTCCGGCTTGACGATCTTCTCCAGCTCGGCCCAGACCTGCTTCTTGACGCCCAGGTCCTCGAAGACCGCCTCGATGACGAAGTCGGCGTCCGCGAACACGGCCTTGTCGACCGAGCCGCTGACCAGGCCGTACAGCTTGGCCGCCGTGCCCTTGTCCATCCGGCCCTTGCTGACCTGCTTCTCGATCTGGGTGTGGACGTAGCCCACGCCCTTGTCCACCCGGGCCTGGTCGAGGTCGGTCATCACGACGGGCACCTGGAGCCGGCGGGCGAACAGCAGCGCGAGCTGGCTCGCCATGAGGCCGGCGCCCACGATGCCGACCTTGGTGACCGGACGCGCGAGGCTCTTGTCCGGCGCGCCCGCCGGCCGCTTGGCCCGCCGCTGCACGAGGTCGAACGCGTACAGGCCGCTGCGCAGCTCCTCGGAGAAGACGAGGTCCGCGAGCGCCTCGTCCTCGGCCGCCGTGCCGGCCGCGAAGTTGGCGTCCTTGGCGGTGTCGAGCAGGTCCAGCGCCTTGTACGCGGCCGGCACCGCGCCGTGCAGCCGCTGGTCGAGCGTCTGCCGCGCGAAGTAGAGCACCCCGGCCCACATGTCCCGGTCGACCTCGGGGCGGGTGACGGTGATCTGGCCGCGTACCACGCCCGCGGCCCACTCCAGGGAGCGCTCGAGGAAGTCGGCCGGCTCCAGCAGGACGTCGGCGATGCCCAGCTCGGCCGCCTGCTTCGGCTTGAGCATCTTGTTCTGCATGAGCGGGTTCTGGATGATCACCTGGGTCGCGGCCGGGATGCCGATCAGGTTCGGCAGCAGCTGGGTGCCGCCCCAGCCAGGCACCAGGCCGAGCGAGACCTCGGGCAGGGCGAGCGCCGCGGCGCCCCCGGAGAGCGTCCGGTAGTGGCAGTGCAGCGCCAGTTCGAGGCCGCCGCCCATCGCCGCGCCGTTGACGAACGCGAACGTGGGCACGCTGCTGTCCTTGAGCCGGGCGAAGACCCGGTGGCCGAGCCGGCCGATCTCAAGCGCCTGCTCCCGGTCCGTCAGCAGCGGCAGGCCGGTGATGTCGGCGCCGACGCAGAAGACGTACGGCTTGCCGGTCACCGCGATGAACGCCGGATCCGCCGCGAGGGCCGCCGTGATCGCCTCGTCCAGGCTGGTGAGGCCACCCGGTCCGAAGGTGTTCGGCTTCGTGTGGTCGAAGCCGTTGTCCAGGGTGATGAGGGCCGCCGGGCGGTCCAGCCTCGGCACGTGCACCTCGCGCAGCAGCGCCCGGGTGACGACCTCGTTCGGTGCGGCGAGCGCGCTCACTTGTCTCCACCCTCCCAGTGCGGGTTCTCCCAGATCACGGTGCCGCCCATGCCGATGCCGATGCACATGGCGGTGAGGCCGTAGCGGACCTCGGGGTGCTCGGCGAACTGCCGGGCGAGCTGGGTCATCAGCCGTACGCCCGAGGAGGCCAGCGGGTGCCCGATGGCGATCGCGCCGCCCCACGGGTTGACCCGCGGGTCGTCGTCGGCGATGCCGAAGTGGTCGAGGAAGGCGAGCACCTGCACGGCGAACGCCTCGTTCAGCTCGAACAGGCCGATGTCGTCGATGGTGAGGCCGGCGATGCGCAGCGCCTTCTCCGTCGACGGGATCGGGCCGTAGCCCATCACCTCCGGCTCGACGCCCACGAAGCCGTACGACACGAGCCGCATGGCGACCGGGAGGCCCAGCTCACGGGCGGTGTCCTCGGCGGCGATGAGGCTCGCGGTGGCCCCGTCGTTGAGGCCGGCCGCGTTGCCCGCCGTCACCTTGCCGTGCGGGCGGAACGGGGTCTTGAGCGTGGCGAGCTTCTCCAGCGAGGTGTCCCGCGGCGCCTCGTCGACCCCCGCGAGGCCCCAGCCGCCCTCCTCGTCGCGGGTTGCCACCGGCACCAGGTCGCCCTGGAGCTTGCCGTTGGCGTACGCCTTGGCGGTCTTCTGCTGGGAGGCGAGCGCGAACGCGTCCGTGCGCTCCTTCGTGATGTGCGGGAGCCGGTCGTGCAGGTTCTCCGCGGTGGCACCCATGACCAGGGCGGACGGGTCGACCAGCTTCTCCGCGATGATCCGCGGGTTCGGGTCGACGCCCTCACCCATCGGGTGGCGTCCCATGTGCTCGACGCCGCCGGCGATGGCGATGTCGTACGCGCCCATGGCGATGCCACCGGCCACAGTGGTCACCGCGGTCATCGCCCCGGCGCACATCCGGTCGATGGCGAAGCCGGGAACCGTCTTGGGCAGGCCGGCCAGCAGGGCGGCGGTCCGGCCGATGGTGAGGCCCTGGTCGCCGATCTGCGTGGTGGCGGCGATCGCCACCTCCTCGACCCGCTCCGGCGGCAGCTGCGGGTTGCGGCGCAGCAGCTCGCGGATGCAGCGGATCACCAGGTCGTCGGCGCGGGTGTTGGCGTACATGCCACCCGCCTTGCCGAACGGGGTGCGGACGCCGTCGACGAAGACGACATCCCGAACTTCACGGGGCACTTGAGCCTCCTTTTCGACCATGCTCGGTCCCGCGCCGGCATGCGGCACGACGGACCGGACGAAGGTCGCCGGCACTGGCGTGGTCCCTCGGATGCTACTCGTCAGTAACCAAACCCGGACACCGCCCCCCGGTGTAACCCAGCCCACACCGGCACCCCGTCCGCCGTGCGCCGCGTTGATCATGAAGTTATTGCGCCGACACGCCGGGCGGGCGGGCAATAACTTCATGATCAACGGGCAAGGGCTGCGGCCCGGAGGCGGCGGGTCGCGTCAGGGGGTGGAGGCGGGGTCCTCCAGGGCGACCGTCAGGTCCTTCACGAGCAGGCCGATCTGCCACTCGCGGGCGCCGAAGCCCCGCAGCGTGTCGGCGACCGTCTCCTCGGTGACGTCCTCCGGCGGCACCCAGGCCAGCCGGCGTACCGAGTCCGGAGCGATCAGGTTCTCCGCGGGCAGCCGGTGCTCGCCGGAGATCCGCAGCACCACCTCCCGGCAACGCGCCAGCCGCGCCGCGGCCACCGGATCCCGTTCGGCCCAGCGGTGCGGGGGCGGCGGCCCCTCGACCACGGGGGCGACGGGCAGCGCGTCCTCCGGCAGTTGCCGGGCGTCGTCCAGCGCCGCGAGCCAGGTGCGGGCCAGCCGGCGTACCGACCGGCCGCCGAACCCGGGCAGGGTCAGCAGCGTCTTCTCGTCCTTCGGGTCGAGTTCGGCCGCCGCGATGATCGCCGAGTCCGGCAGCACCCGCCCCGGCGCCGCGTCCCGGCGGGCGGCGATCTGGTCCCGGGCGTACCACATCGAGCGCACGCGAGCCTGCGCCCGCGCGCCGCGCACCCGGTGGATGCCGGAGGTACGCCGCCACGGCTCGGCGCGGACGCGCGGCGGCCGGGCGCCGGTGCGGACCAGCGCGGCGAACTCCTCCGCGGCCCACTCCGACTTGCCCTGCCGGGTCAGCTCCTCGTCGAGGGCGTCCCGCAGGTCGACGAGGAGCTCCACGTCGAGCGCCGCGTACGTCAGCCACGACTCCGGCAGCGGCCGGTTCGACCAGTCGGCGGCCGAGTGGTGCTTCTCGAGGGCGAACCCCAGCAGCTGCTCGGTCAGCGCGGCCAGGCCGACCCGCTCGAATCCGGCCAGCCGAGCGGCCAGTTCCGTGTCGAACAGACGGCGAGGCCGCAGCCCCAGCTCGGCCAGGCAGGGCAGGTCCTGGCTGGCCGCGTGCAGCACCCACTCGGCCTCGCCGATCACCTCGTCGAGGGAAGTGAGGTCGGGCAGCGGCAGCGGGTCGATCAGGACCGTGCCGGCGCCCTCGCGGCGGAGCTGCACCAGGTACGCCCGCTGGCTGTAGCGGTAGCCGGAGGCGCGCTCGGCGTCCAGGGCGACGGGGCCGCTGCCCGCGGCGAACCGCGCCACGACCTCGGCGAGTTCCTCCGGGGTGGCCACCGGCTGGGGGGTGCCCTCGCGGGGAGCGGTCAGCAGCACGGGCGCGTCGGCCGTGCCGTCGGTCTCCGCGTCCGTCGGCTCCGGCCGGCCCGACGGCGGGTCGTGCGGCGCGTCGTCCGGCCGGTCTACGGCGGCCCGACGGCGCAGGGGTGGTTCGTCGGTCACCTGACAACCCTAGTGCGCGCGGCGACCCGGCGTGCGCAGCCGGTGGGCCTGTGTCGATCGGATGGCCGGCAGACGGGCCGTCGCGGCGCCGGACATCGGGGGAGACAAAGCCCGTTCCCGCCGGTACGGTCCGAGAGCCACCGCCACGGGTCCGGCCCGGAGGCGGCTTCAGCGTCGACGGGGAGGGCGTGGCGATCATGACGGCTGGCTACGGTTCGGCTGGCTACGGTCCGGGCGAGGGGCACCCGGCGGAGGCCGGCCCCCACGACCCGGCCCGTGCGACGGGGGACCGCCCGGGACCGCTGCCACCGCGGATCGAGCCGGCCCGCGCCGCCGTGCCGGGCTGGCCGGCGCCACCCGCACCCGCGCCCGGCCCTCCCACGCACCCGGCGGCCGGCGGCGTTCCTCCGCAGCCGGCCGTGCCCGGCGTTCCCCCGCAGCCGACGCCGGCCGCGGCTCCCGCACCACCGACCCCGGCCGCGGCTCCCCCGCCACCGACCGGTCCCGGCGTCGCCACGCCGCCGCCCTCGGCCGCGGTTCCCGGACAGCCGACCGGGCCCGGCCTCTTCATGCCACCCACCGGCCCCGGCCTTTCAGCGCCGCCGCCCGGTCCCCGTCTTTCAGCGCCGCCGCCCGGTCCCGGCGGCGCGGGACCGGTGCCCTCCGCCGCCGGTACGCCGGCCGAGGCAGGCGCCGCCGTACCCGCACCGCCGGCCCCGCCCGTCGGGCCGGCTCCGGTCGCGTACGGTCCGCCGACCGGCCCGGCCGGGAACGCGCCGTTCGGGTCGGTGCCACCGGCCGGACCGACGTGGCCGGCGGGGACCGTGGCGTACCCGGCCCAACCCGCGCCGCCGCCGGCCCCCCGCCGGCGCGGGCGCTGGCTCACCGTCCTCGCCGCGCTGGTCGCCCTCGCGCTCGCCGGGCTGGCCGGGTTCCAGGCGCACCAGATCGACCGCCTCGGCGACCGTCTCGCGGCCACCGACCGCCGGCTCGCCGAGGCCCAGAGCGACGACGGCGCGCGGCTGGGCGGGGTGGAGAAGCGTACGGAGGCGCTCGAGAAGCAGGCCGGTGCGACGTTCAACCCGGAGGCGGTGGCCAGCGCCGCGCTGCCCAGCGTGTTCCGGGTCCGCGCCGGCCAGTTCACCGGCACCGCGTTCGCGATCGGAAAACCGGCCGCCGGTGGCGGGACGAACCTGTTCACGAACTTCCACGTGGTGGAGGCGGTCTGGGACGGCGGCGGCCGGGAGGTCTTCCTGGAACGCACCGACCAGCGCTTCGCGGCGACCATCGTGAAGGTCGACAAGACCAACGACGTCGCCCAGCTCCGCACCACCGGCCGCTTCACCGGCCTGGTCGCCGCGCCCGAGGCCGTGAAGTCGGGTCAGCAGATCGTCGTGGTCGGCGCGCCGCTCGGTCTGGAGGACAGCGTCACCACCGGGGTCGTGAGCGCGTTCCGCGACGCGCGGGACGGCTCCGGGCCGGTCCTGCAGTTCGACGCGCCCATCAATCCCGGCAACTCGGGCGGTCCGGTGATCAACGGCAGCAAGCAGGTCGTCGGCATCGCCACGGCCAAGGCGCGTGACGCCGAGGGCATCGGTCTCGCCGTACCCATCGCCATCGCCTGCGACGGCTTCAAGATCTGCTGACCGTGCGGGCCTGCCCGGGCGCTGACGCCCGACGGCCGGCCCCGACCCCGACCACCCCGACGTCCGCCCGGGTCCTGCCGGCCGGCCGTCGTACCACTGACGGTCCGTGGCGTCCGCCGCCGCGGACCGCGTCACCCTGGAGGAAAACGAGATGACCCAACCACCGACCGGGCCGCAGGGCTTCCCGCCCGCGTCCCCGGCGCAGCCAGCCAGGCCCGATCACCCGCCGCCCGCCGGCACGTACCCCGCGACGCCGCAGCCGCCCGCGCCGTACGGCGTGGGGCAGCCGGCGCCGGCCACCGCGCCGATGCCGGCGCAGCCCGCGGGGCACACGCAGCCGATGCCGGTCTACCCGGCGGCAGCCGGGCATCCCGCCGCGCCGGTCCAGCCGGCGCAGCACACCCAGCCGATGCCGGCGCAGCCCGTCGCGCCGGTTGCCCACGCAGCCGTTCTCCGGGCCGCCCGCCGCCGGGTACCCGCCGGCCAGTTCGCCGCCGTACGGTGTCTCCGCGCCGCCGGTCGTCGGCGTCGACCAGCCCATGTCCGTGCCGCCCGTGTCCGGCCCGGTCTACGGCGCGCCGATGTCGGCGCCGCCCGGCACCATGCCGCCGTACGGGCCGACCGGACCGGGCGCCGGTCGTGGCCGCACCGTGCTGGTCCTGGCCGTGGTGGCGGGGCTGCTCTTCGTCCTCGGCGGTGTCATGACCGGCCTCTACGTGACCAAGAGCGGCGAGCTGGACCGTACCGAGCGGCGTCTCACCGCCCAGGTCAGCGAGCGCGACGGCACGATCGCCGCGAACGCCCGGGAGCTGGAGAAGCTCAAGGCCGACCTGCAGGGCGTCCAGGACAAGCTGGCCGACACCGAGCAGGACCTCACGGGCACCCGCAACGACCGGGACGAGCAGGCCCGGCAGAAGAAGGTCATCGCCAACTGCCTCGACAAGCTGACCACCGCCCTCGGCGCGGCCGCCGCCGGCAACAAGGGCGAGTACGACAAGGCCATGAGCGGCCTCAACAAGGTCTGCGACGAGGCCGAGAACTACCTCTGACGCCGCCCGTACGGGGTCAGGCCGCGCCGGCGGAGCGACGCTCCGGCAGCGCGGTCACCCCGGGCGGCGGCAGCCCGGCCGTCGAGGCGAGCAGGGCGCACCACGCCAGCAGGTGGGGGGCCAGGTCGTCGTCGACCGGTGTCCAGGAAGCGCGGATCTCGATGTCGGCCACGGCGGGCGGGCCGGCCAGCTCGCCGAACCGGGTCGACATGGTCTGGGTGACGGTGCCGCCGATGGCCCGGTGGCCGGCGTCCTGGGCGTCGAGGGCGTCGGTGAGCCACGTCCAGCCGACCCCGGGCAGCAGCGGATCGGCGGCCAGATCGACCTCCAGCTCGGCGGTCACGTAGGTGACCAGCCGCAGGGTGCCCTGCCACGCCTCGTGCCCGGCCGGGTCGTGGAGCAGGATGAGCCGCCCGGTGGCCACCTCGTCGCCGTCGCGCAGCACGCTCGCGGCGAGCGCGAAGGCGTACGGGGCGAGGCGCTGCGGCGCGCCGACCTCCTCCAGCACGATCTCCGACCGGGGCGCCGCGGACCGTAGCCCGGCAACCGCGCGGGCGAACGTCTCCGGGAGCGCGATCGGGGGGGCCATGCGGGCAGCCTATGCCCGCCGCCCACCCGCCGCCGCGACGGCGCGCCGACGGGTGGCGGCACACCGCGGGCGGGGCGGATCACACGTGGGGGCGGTGGGCGTCGCGGGCGTCGGGCGGCGTGGCACGATGGCCGCGATGAGCACGGACACCACGGGCGACGCGGCCCGAGACGGAAGCCCCGCCCCTGCCGGACCGGGCGACTCGCCCTTCGTCCGGGCCTGCCGGCGCCAGCCCGCACCGCACACGCCGGTCTGGTTCATGCGTCAGGCCGGCCGCTCCCTCCCCGAATACCGGGAGATTCGCGCGAACGTCGGGATGCTGGAGTCCTGCCGTCGCCCCGAGATGGTCACCGAGATCACGCTCCAGCCGGTTCGCCGGCACGGGGTGGACGCGGCGATCCTGTACAGCGACATCGTGGTGCCGGTGGCCGCCGCCGGGGTCGAGCTGGACATCGTCCCGGGCACCGGGCCCGTGGTGGCCGAGCCGGTGCGCACGGCCGACGACGTCGAGCGGATCCGCCCGATCGGCCGCGACGACGTCCCCTACGTCGACGAGGCCGTCCGGTCGCTCGTCGCCGAGCTGGGCGACACCCCGCTGATCGGCTTCGCGGGCGCGCCGTTCACGCTGGCCAGCTACCTGATCGAGGGCGGGCCGTCACGGACGCACGCGAAGACCAAGGCGCTCATGCACGGCGACCCGGACCTGTGGCACGCGCTCTGCTCGCGGCTGGCCGAGGTGACGCTCGCGTTCCTGCGCGTGCAGGTGGCGGCCGGGGTCTCCGCGGTGCAGCTCTTCGACTCCTGGGCGGGGGCGCTGTCGGAGGCGGACTACCGCCGCTACGTGCTGCCCCACTCGACGAGCGTGCTCGCCGGGCTGACCGACGCGGGCGTCCCGCGCATCCACTTCGGGGTGGGCACGGGCGAGCTGCTCGCGGTCATGGGCGAGGCCGGAGCGGACGTGGTGGGCGTCGACTGGCGTACGCCGCTGGACGTGGCAACCCGCCGCATCGGCCCGGACCGGGCCGTGCAGGGCAACCTCGACCCGGCCGTGCTCCTCGCACCGTGGCCCGTCGTCGAGGCCGAGGTGCGCCGGGTGCTGGAGGAGGGCCGGGCCGCGCCGGGGCACGTGTTCAACCTGGGCCACGGCGTGCTGCCGGAGACCGATCCGGAGGTGCTGACCCGGGTGGTCGCGCTGGTTCACGAGCTGACCGCCGGCGCGGGCGACCGGAGCTGAGCGGGATGCGGCGGCCGTGGCGGGTGGCGGTGATCGGCGGCGGAATCGCCGGGCTGGCCGCCGCCGTCCGGTTGCGCGACCGCGCGCCCGCCGGCACCGAGATCACGGTGTACGAGCAGTCCGGCGCGCTCGGCGGCAAGCTGCGCACCGGCGAGCTGGCCGGCCGGCCCGTCGAGTTCGGCGCCGAGTCCTTCCTCATGCGCGATCCGGCCGGTGGCGAGTCCGCCGCCGTGGCGCTGGTCCGCCGGCTCGGCCTGGCCGACCGGATCGTCCACCCGACCGTCGGGCAGGCCGCGCTCGCCGTCGACGGGAGCCTGCGCCCGGTCCCGGGCGGCACGCTGGTGGGCGTACCCGGGGACCTCGCGAAGGTCACGACGGTGGCCACACCGGCCGCGGACGCAGACCGGGACGCCGGCCGCCCGCTGCTCGACGAGGACGAGGACGTGAGCGTCGGGGCCCTGGTCCGGTCCCGGTTCGGCGACGAGGTCGTCGACCGCCTGGTCGACCCGATGCTGGGCGGGGTGTACGCGGGGCGGGCCGACGACCTGTCCCTGGTCACCACCATGCCGGCGCTGGCGCGGACGGCCCGCGTCGCGCACACCCTCGTCGGCGCGGTGCGTGCCGCGCAGGCCGCCGCGCCGCGCGCCCCCGGCGCCCCCGTCTTCGGCACCCTGGTCGGCGGGCTCGGCACGCTCGTCGAGGCGGCGGCCCGCGAGAGCGGCGCGACGATACGCCGGGACGCGACCGTCCGGAAGCTGCACGCGACGCCGGCCGGCTGGCGGTTGACCGTGGGCCCCACGCGCGACCCGGAGCACGTCGAGGTCGACGCCGTGGTGCTCGCCCTGCCGGCGCGCCCGGCCGCCCGGCTCCTCGCCGGGCCGGCCCCGGAGGTGGCCGGCACCGTTGGCGGGCTGGACTACGCGAGCGTCGCGCTGGTCACCCTCGCGCTGCCCGAGCCGGAGCTGCCGGAACTCTCCGGCTTCCTGGTGCCCGGCACCGAGGGGCTGCTCATCAAGGCGTCCACGTTCTTCACGACGAAGTGGGGGCACCTGCGCCGGCCGGACGGGTTGGCCCTCGTGCGGGCCTCGGTCGGCCGGTACCGCGAGGAGGAGCAGCTCCAACGCCCCGACGAGGACCTGGCGGCGACCGTGCACCGCGAGCTGTCGGCGGTGGTCGGCACGCCGCTGCCCGCGCCGGTGGCCGGGCACGTCCAGCGCTGGGGCGGCGCGCTGCCGCAGTACACGCCCGGACACACCGACCGGGTGGCCGTGGTGCGGGCCGCGCTGCGGGCGAGTCACCCGACCCTCGCCCTGGCCGGCGCCGGGTACGACGGGGTGGGCATCCCGGTCTGCGTCCGCTCGGGTGAGACGGCGGCCGACGAGATCATCACTGCACTGGGAGGATCGGGGACATGAGCGAGCAGACCAACGCGGCCCGGCTGCGGGAGCTGAACGACACCATCCGCTACACCATGTGGTCGGTGTTCCGGGCCAGCAGCCCGCTGCCCTCGCTGCGGAACAACGTTACGGCCGAGGTCGAGGCGCTCTTCGAGGAACTGGCCGGCAAGGACGTGACGATCCGCGGCACGTACGACGTGTCCGGGCTGCGCGCCGACGCGGACCTGATGATCTGGTGGCACGCGTCGTCCAGCGACGCGTTGCAGGACGCGTACCTGCGGTTCCGCCGCACCACGCTCGGCCGGGCCATGACCCCGGTCTGGTCGCAGATGGCCCTGCACCGGCCGGCCGAGTTCAACAAGAGCCACATCCCCGCGTTCCTGGCCGGCGAGGAGCCGCGCGCCTACCTGTGCGTCTACCCGTTCGTCCGCTCGTACGAGTGGTACCTGCTGCCGGACGCCGAGCGGCGCGAGATGCTCGCCGAGCACGGCCGGCTGGCCCGCGGCTACCCGGACGTGCGGGCCAACACGGTCGCCTCGTTCGCGCTGGGCGACTACGAGTGGATGCTCGCCTTCGAGGCCGACGAGCTGCACCGGATCGTGGACCTGATGCGCGACCTGCGTGCCTCGGCCGCCCGCCGGCACGTGCGCGAGGAGGTGCCGTTCTTCACCGGGCGCCGCCGGTCCGTCGCGGACATCGTGAGCTGCCTCGTCTGACCGGTCCGGAATCCCCCGATCGCCGATGTGGCGGTGTCCCGATCCACCGGACACCGCCACATCGCCGTACCGGTGTCGGTCAGAGGAGTTGCTTGACCATCACCTGCTCCCGGCGGACGCCGTCGGGCATGAGGTCGCCGAGTTCCCCCGTGGTCACGAACCCCTGGCGCTCGTAGAGGCGGACGGCCGCCTCGTTCCCCGCCGCCACCGCCAGCCGTAGCCGGTCCGCGCCGGCCTCCCGGGCCCACCGGGCGACGGCGTCCACGAGCGCGTCGCCGACGCCCCGGCCGCGCGCGTCCGGGTGCACCCACAGGGAGATGAGTTCGGCCGTCCCGGCGGTCGGGGTGGGCACGCCGCTGCCCATGCCCACCGGTCGCCCGTCGAGGTGCGCGAGCAGGTTGTGCGAACCGGGGATCGCCAGGCGGTCCCGCCAGCGCTCCTCACGGTCGCCGTCGCCCTGCCAGTCCGCGAGGCGGGATCCGAAGGCGTACGGCGCCTCGGCCAGCGCCCCGAGGCGCGCCTCGCGCCACAGTTTCCAGTCGTCCGGGCTGAGCACCCTGATCTCGATCATGGGCGTCATGGTCCCGCCGTGCGCGCCCGGCACGCGACCCGATTCCCGCGCGGGACCGTCACCTGCCGGGATCGCGGCGCATGGGGACGTGCGGGATGCCGTCCTCGACGTACTCGGGGCCGGTGACCGTGAAGCCGTGGCGGGCGTAGAAGTCGACCAGGTACGACTGGGCGTCGAGCACGCAGGGACGGTCGCCCACGACGGCCAGCGCCTCGGTCAGAAGCCGGCCGGCGTGGCCCCCGCCGCGGGCCCGGGGCGCCACCACCACGCGACCGATCCGGGCCACGCCGCCCGGGTCGGCGAGGATCCGCAGGTACGCCACGGGTCCCACCGCGTCGGCCAGCCAGAGGTGCCGGGTGCCCGGCTCGACGTCACGGCCGTCCAGTTCCGGGTACGGGCAGTCCTGCTCGACCACGAACACGTCGATCCGCAGCCTCAGCAGGTCGTGGAAGGTGCGGGCGTCCAGGTCGGCGAAGGTGGCGGTGTGCAGCTCGATGGTCCGCGGCGGCATTCCGCGATCGTAGGCCGCCCCGGTGGACCGGCCGCGGGAGGCGTACCGCTTCAGGCGGGACGGACGCCCACCGCGTCGCGGATCTCGGCGCCCTGGGCGCCCTCGACGGCCCGGGCGCAGTGCCCGCTGCAGAAGAACCGTCCGTTGACCTCGACGCCGTGCCCGACGATCTTGATCTGGCAGTGCTCGCAGATCGGAGCCAACCGGTGGATCGCACACTCGAAGCTGTCGAAGGTGTGCGTGTCGCCGCTGACGGTGCGCACCTCGAACGCCATCCAGTAGTCGTTGCCGCAAACCTCGCACGTCGCCATGGAAAACCCCCGAATCAGGACAGGTGTCCTCAGACTGCGGCAGGCCAGGACGGCACAGGGCGGAACCGCTGCAATCCGCCTCGTGCGGGCGGCGTGTCGACCCCGGCGTGTCGCCCGTTAGGCCCGGTAGGCACCCCGAGCCCCTGGAGGTACTCCGTGATCAAGCGCAACAGGCTCTTCGGCAACCAGACCCGCGTCACCTTCTGCCTGCCGCGGGACACGCCGCCGGGGACGGTGAGCGTGGTCGGCTGCTTCAACGGCTGGGAGCCCGGCCGGCACGAGCTGGTGGCCCGACGGGACGGCACCCGCACGGTGACCGTGCGGCTCGGCCCGGGGGAGTACCGCTTTCGCTACCTGGCGACCGGCGGCGTCTGGCTCGACGACGACACGGCCGACCGCGTGGACGAGCGTGGCTGCACGCTGGTGATCTGACGACATTCAGGAGCGCCGATTCTTTTATCGATAAGGGTCTTTACTGTTAACAAAGTTTAATTTATGTTGGGGGCATCGTCATCCGGCCGTGGAGGTGCCACCATGCGTCGAAGAATCACCGTCCCGATCGTGGCGGCGGGCGCCGTCCTGTCCTCACTCGCCGTCGCCGCGCCCGCCCAGGCGCACGGCTACGTGTCGTCGCCGCCGAGCCGCCAGGCGCTCTGCGCACAGAACCGGGTCCCCGACTGCGGGCAGATCAAGTACGAGCCGCAGAGCGTCGAGGGACCGAAGGGCCTTCGCAACTGCCACGCGAACATCGCCCAGTTCGCCGTGCTCAACGACGACAGCCGGGGCTGGCCGGCCACCTCGGTCGGCAGCACGGTGACCTTCACCTGGGTCAACACCGCCCGGCACGCCACCAGCAACTGGGAGTACTACATCGGCAACAGCCGGGTCGCCGTCTTCAACGGCAACGGCCAGCAGCCGGGGGCGACCGTCACGCACACGGTGAACCTGGGCGGCTACTCCGGCCGGCAGAAGGTGCTTGCCATCTGGAACATCGCCGACACCGCCAACGCGTTCTACTCCTGCATCGACCTGCAGATCGGCGGGGGCGGCGGCCCCGGCCCCACCCCCACACCGACGCCGACACCGACGCCCACCCCGCGGCCGACGACCACGCCCACCACGCCGCCGCCGGCGGGTGGCACCTGGACCGTGGGCCGGGCCTACCAGGTCGGTGACGAGGTCACCTACGGCGGGCGGACGTACCGCTGCCGCCAGGCGCACACCGCGATCGCCGGCTGGGAGCCGCCGAACGTGCCGGCGCTGTGGAGCCAAATCTGACCGTACGGGCGCGGCCCGTCCCGCCAGCGGGCCGCGCCCCCGTACCCCTGTCGGCTCCACGCCGGAGGTCCTCATGACCCGTCCGCCCGCGGCGGTCGCCGCGCTCGCGGCAGTGCTGCTGGCCGCCGGCTGCGCGACCGGCCCGGCCCCGTCCGCCACCCCGGCGCCGCCGCCCGTCGCGGCGTCCGCTGCCGCGCCCGGCGGCTCCGCGCCGACCGCGGCGAGCGGCATCGACCTCCTCTTCCTCACGATGATGGCGGCGCACACCGAGCAGACGTTGGAGATCGTCCGGTCGGTCCGGGACCGCGTCACCGACCCGGAGCTGCGGACCCTCGTCGCCGCGATCGACGTGACCGAGGCCGACGAGCTGGCCACCATGCGCGGCTGGCTGCAGGCCGCGAGCCAGGCGCCGGACGAGGCGCGCCGCCGGCACGACCACGCCGGGCACGGCGTCTCCGCCACCGACCTCGCGCGGCTGCGCGACGCCGCCGACGGCGAGGTCGACGCGGTGCTGCGCGAGGTGCTCGCCGACCATCAGCGGGCGGCGGCCGACCTGGCGCGGGCGCACGTGAGCGCCGGCACCGACGAACGGGTACGCGACCTCGCCCGGCGGATCGAGCAGTCGCGTACCGCCGAGGTGCGGCTTCTGGCGGGATCGCCGGCCGCCCAACCGTGACCGCCGGGCGTGATGTCCCGAGCGGCGGCCGCGGTCACCGCTGGCGCGACTGGCGGAGGGCGAGCGCGACCGGCAGCAGCGGCACCAGCACCCAGAGCTGGCGGACGGTGTAACGCCGCAATTCACCGGGGATGTCGACCCCGGCCAGCTCCCGCGCCAACGCCTCCGGGCGACGCAGCGCCACGGCGTGCAGGGTGAGGGGGACGTAGTTGAGGCCGAGCAGGACGAAGTAGCCGCCCAGCACGGCGTCGCCCGGGCCGTCGGCGTCCGCGACGAGCCACCCGCCCAGCGCCAGGCAGCCGAGCACGCCGACGGCGAACTCGGTCAGGATCACCCGGCGACGGACCGACGACCCGGCCGAGCCGTGCAGGTCGATCGCCGCGAGCCGGCGTACGTCGAGAAGGGTCACCCGTCAACAGGTAGCCCACGTGCGCCAGCCACCGGTCAGCGCGGCTCCAGCCGGATCGAGAGCGAGTTGACGCAGTGCCGGGTGTCCTTGGGTGTGAAGCCCTCGCCGTGGAAGACGTGCCCCAGGTGGCTGTCGCACCGGGCGCAGCGGATCTCGGTGCGGACCATGCCGTGGCTGCGGTCCTCGATCTCCCTGACCCGCCCGGGGATGGCGTCGTCGAAGCTGGGCCAGCCGCAGTGCGAGTCGAACTTGGTGTCGCTGGAGAAGAGTTCCAACCCGCACGCCCGGCAGTGGTAGACGCCCTGGGTCTTGGTGTTCACGTACTCGCCCGTCCACGGGCGCTCGGTGCCGGCCTCCCGCAGCACCCGGAATTCCTCCGGGGTCAGGCGGACGCGCCACTCGTCCTCGTTGCGGGGCAGCTGGGTGTCGTCGAGACTCACCCGTCAACGGTACGCCGGACGTCGGAGGCGTCGCATATGGTCGCCTGATGGGTGGCACCACGAAGGGAACGGTGACCGAGGTCGAGGTGGCCGGGCACACCGTACGGCTGACCAGTCCGGACCGGGTGATCTTCCCGCAGCGGGGGTTCACCAAGGGCGATGTCTTCCACTACTACCTGGCCGTGGGTGACGGCATCCTGCGCGCCCTGCGCGACCGGCCCACGACCCTGCAGCGCTTCCCCGAGGGCGTCGAGGGGGAGATGTTCTTCTCCAAGCGGGTGCCGACCCGGGGCGTGCCGCCCTGGGTGCAGACCGCCCAGATCACCTTCCCGAGCGGGCGTACGGCGGCCGAGCTCTGCCCGGCCGACCTGGCCCACGTGGCGTGGGCCGCCCAGATGGGCACCGTGGTGCTCCACCCGTGGCCGGTGCGGGCGGCCGACGCGGACCGGCCCGACGAGCTGCGCGTCGACCTCGACCCGCAGCCGGGCACCGACTTCGCCCACGCCGCGGAGGCCGCCGGCGAGCTGCGGGCCCTCCTCGACGAGCTGGGCGTCGCGGGGTGGCCGAAGACCTCCGGTGGCCGGGGCGTGCACGTCTACCTGCGCATCCAGCCCCGCTGGACGTTCGTCGAGGTGCGCCGCGCGACCATCGCGCTGGCGCGGGAGCTCGAACGCCGCCGTCCCGACCTGGTCACCACCTCCTGGTGGAAGGAGGAGCGCGGCGCGCGGGTCTTCGTCGACTTCAACCAGATGGCCCGTGACCGCACCATCGCCTGCGCGTACTCCCTGCGCGCCAACGCCCGGGCCACCGTCTCCACCCCCGTCACCTGGGACGAGCTGCCCGACGTCGATCCGGACGACTTCGACCTGGCCACCGTCCCCGCCCGGCTCGCCGAGCGGGGTGACCCGCACGCGGGCATCGACGACGAGCCGTGGGACGTCACGCCGCTGCTCGAGTGGGCCGAGCGGGACGCCGCGGCGGGGCAGGGCGACATGCCCTATCCCCCCGACCACCCGAAGATGCCGGGGGAGCCGAAGCGCGTCCAGCCGTCCCGGGACCGCGACCGCCCACGCTGACCAGGGCTCCGCCCCGCACGGTAACGATCAAGTAACGGGCGGAACCTTTTCCCTCGGTCGACCGCTTTCCCTGGTCGTTCGGCCCGACGGGGGCCAGGGGAGGGGTCGGATGAAGCTGGTGTGGAGGCGGGCCGGCGAGGCGCGGGGGCTGCTGGCTGCCGCGGTGGTCGCCGCGCTGGTCGCGGTGGCCCTGGTGACCGGCCTTTCCGACTACAACCGCCGCGCCGTGGACGCGGGGCAGCGCGCGCTCGTGGCGGCCGCGCCCGCCGAGGAGCGCAGCCTTCTGGTGAGCGGCTCCGGCGGCACCGGCGTCGCCGAGTTCACCACCCGCGACCGGGCGGTCCGCGACGAGTTCGCGGGCGGTCTCGGCGGCGCCCCGGTCACCGTGGCCGCGGCCCGCTACGGCACGGGCCGGGAGCTGACCGGCGACCTCGGCACGGTGACCCGGCGCGACGGGCAGCCGGTCTTCGCCAACCTGTTCACGCTGGGGGACCTGGCCCGGCACGCCGAGTTGACCGCCGGCGCGTGGCCGGTCCCGGGCGCCCGGCCGACCCAGGTGACGCTGCCGGAGAAGGTCGCCGCGACGCTCGGGCTCACGGTCGGCGAGCGTGTGCCGCTGCGGGACCGGCGTACCGACCGCGCCGACGAGGTCGTGCTCGCCGGCACGTGGCGGCCGCGTGACCCGGCCGAGTCGTACTGGCGGCTGGCCCCCGGGGTGGGCACGGGCGCCAGCGCCGCCTCGGACACGTCGTACGGGCCGTTCGCGCTCGACCCGGCCGATTTCGCGGCCACGTTTCCCGGTCTGGTCTCCGCCTCCTGGCTGGCCGAGCCGGACCTCACCGCCGTCGAACCGTCCCGGCTGGACCCGGTGCGGAAGGCGGTGGCGGCGGTGGCCGCCGACCTGCCGACCGCGGCCGGTCTCGGCGCGTCCGCGCAGACCGCCACCCGGATCGACGGGCTGCTGGACCGGATCGCCCGAGCCGATCTCGTGGGCCGCTCCGCGCTGACCACCCCGCTGCTGCTGATCGTGGTGCTCGGCGGGTACGCGCTGGTGCTCGTGGCCGCGTTGCTGCACGAGGACCGTCGGGCGCAGACCGCCCTGCTGCGGGCCCGGGGCGCCGCGCGCCGGCAGCTCGCCGGGTTCGCGGCGCGGGAGGCGACCCTCGTGGTCGTACCGGCCGGCCTGCTCGGGCCGCTGGTCGCCGGGGAGGCGCTGCGGCACCTGCGACCCGCGGGGGCGACGGGGTTCGCCGACGCGGGCAACGGGACGCTGCTCTGGGCTGCCGCGGCCGCGGCGGCCGCGGGCTGCCTGGCCGCGATGGTCGCGCCCACCCTGCGGGGGGCCGGGACGTACGTGGCCGACATGGCCGCCCGGTCGCGGCCCAGTCGCGGCGCCGCCGTCCAGCGGGCCGGCCTCGACCTGGCGCTCGTCGCCCTCGCCGTGCTCGCCTGGTTCCAACTGCACCGGTACGCCTCGCCGTTGGCCGGCGCCGGCGGCCGGCTCGGCGTCGACCCGCTGCTGGTCGCGGCGCCGACCCTCGGTGTGCTGGCCGGGGCGGTCGTGGCGCTGCGGCTGCTCCCGCCGGCCACGCGGTTCGCCGAACGGTTCGTCGACCGGCGTCCCTGGACGGCCACCATGTTCGGCATGTGGCAGGCCGGGCGACGCCCGCACGCCGGCCCGGTGCTGCTGCTCGCCCTCGCCGTCGGGGGCAGCACCCTCGCCTGGTCGCTGGTGTCCACCGGGGAACGCTCGCAGGTCGAACAGGCCGACCACACCGTCGGCGCCGACCTGCGGCTCACCGAGCGCAACGGCGCCGCGCCGCCCGCCCGGGCCGGGCAGATCGCGGCCCTGCCGGGCGTGGACCACGCGCTGCCCGCCTGGCGTGACGAGGTGCGGGTGGGCCGGGAGGACCTGCCGGTCACCGTGCTCAGCCTGGACGCCGCCGCCGCGGCCGACACCGCCCGGTTCAACGACCGGCTGGCCGACGATCCGGTGCCCGCGCTCTACCGGCGCATGGTCGAGGCCCGCGGCACACCCGCCGGGACCGAGCTGCCGGCCGGCACCACGGCGATCACCGGCGTGGTGCGCACCCGGGTCGAGGAGGCGCTACGGCCCATCGACGTCACCGTGACGCTCCTGGTCACCAGCACGGCGGGACACGCGTGGCGGCTGCCCATGGCCACCGGTGGCGCCGACGGCCGGGCCGTCCCGTTCACCGTGGAACTGCCCGACTCCGGGGGCGTCCCGCTGCGGCTGGCCGGCTTCGAGGCCGACGGCGGCCCGCTGGAAGGACTCGTCTACCGACTCACCGTGGAGGACCTGCGCGTGGTGGGCGCCGACGGCGCAGCACGGCCGGCTGGGTTGAGCGGGTCCTGGGCGGTCGTCGCCCCGGAGGACTACCCGACCGCGCCCGCGAAGGTGAACCCGACCGGCATCTCCGGCGACAAGCTGGCTCGGATGACGAGCGGTTCGCGCTACTTCACCGCCCCGCCGTCCCGGTTCACCGTCGTGCCCGCCGCCGAGAACGCCCCGGTGCCGGCGCTGATGACCCCGCGGGTGCGCGAGGCGCTGAGCCTGAAGGTCGGTGAGACGGTCAAACTGGCCCTCTCCGGGGCGTCGGTGCCGGTGCGGCTCGTGGGTGAGGTCGACGCGGTTCCCGCCACGGCCGGCGAGGGTGTGCTGCTCGACCTGCCGGCCGCGGTGGACTGGCTCGTCCGGGCGAGCGGGACGATCCGGCCCACGTCGGAGTGGTGGGTCGACACCACCGCCGCCGGGCACGCCGACGCGGCCCGGGCCGTCACCGAGCTGGCCGGGGTCACCGTTCTCGACCGCCGGGCGGCGGCGAGGACGGCCGCCGAGGACCCGTACTGGCGGGGCGCCCGGGTCGGCCTCCTCGCCGCCGCGCTGGGTTCCGTGCTGCTCGCCCTCGTCGGGTTGATGGTCGACGTCTGGGCCACCGGTCGACACCGCCTCACCGAGTTCGCGGTGCTGCACACGCTCGGCGCCACGCCCCGGCTGCTGGCCCGGGCGCTGCTCGCCGAGCAGACCTTCCTGGCCGGCATCGGCGTGGGCGTCGGCCTGCTGCTCGGCGCGGCCGTCGGCGCGACCATGGCGCCGCTGGTCATCCTCACGCCGGCCGCCGGCCGGCCGGTGCCGGAAGCGGCGTTCGCGCTGCCCTGGGCGCCGATCGGGACGACCGCGCTCGGCCTCCTGGTGGCCGCGCTCGGCGCCAGCGCGTTCATGGCGTCCGGCCTCCGGCAGCGGGTGGCGGCGGCGCAGCTGCGGATCGGGGGAGAACGGTGAGCATCGGCGGGGTCGTCAACCGGGTCCGGGCGTACGGGGGGCAGTTCCTGCTCCTGGGCGTCCTGACGCTGGTCATCACGCTGCTGATCAGCGGTGTGCCACGGGTCGCCAACCGGCTCACCGACCAGGGGTTGCGGGAACACCTGGCGGCGCAGTCGCCGGCCCAGCGCGACTTCACGTACACGGCGGGGCAACTCGCGGGCGGCACGGGCCCGTCGGACGCCCGGGGCGCCCAGGCGGAGACGGACAAGCTCCAGGCGGCGATGCCGCCCGAGGTCCGCGACGCGGTCGCGGAGCGCTGGTTCGCCGCGGACACCCCGTTCGCCCGGCTGACCGGACCGGACCTCAAGGTGAACAACCTGCTGGTCGACCTGAAGCTGCGGGCAGCGCCCGGCGTGCCCGAGGCGGCCACCCTCGTGGAGGGACGGTGGCCGGACGCCGGCCGCCCCGCTCGTGGCGAGCCGGTGCAGGTGGCGCTGGGCGAGCACGTCGCCGGGAGACTGCGCGTCCACGCCGGCAGCCAGCTGCGCCTCGCCCTGCCCTCCGACGCGGGGGAGCTCGCGCCCACGCCGGTGGTCGTCGTCGGCATCTTCACGCCGAAGGACCCCGCGGACGGCATCTGGGACACGGTTCCGCAGCTGCTGCGGGCGGGCGAGCCCCAGGGCGACGGGGAGCCGTACCTCGCCGTGGGGCTGGCCGACGCGGGCGCCGTGGACGGCCGGGCCGCCGAAGGATGGCCGTTGCACTTCACCTGGCGCTACCGGATCGGCGCCGACGGCGTCGACCCGCAACGGGTGGGCGCCACCATCGACGCCATCGAACGTCTGCAACGGGCCACGCCCGAGGGGTTCGCGCTGACGCAGGGAGTGGACATACCGCTGCGCGAGTTCCGCGACGCGCTCGCCTCCGCCCGGACGCTGCTCGCGGTGATCGCGACCGGTGTGCTCGCCACCCTGGCCGGCCTGGTGGCGCTCGCCGCCGGCCTGGCGGCGCGGCGCCGGCGGTCCGAATTCGCGCTGCTGCGAGCGCGCGGGGGTGGGCGCACGATCGCCGCCCGCCGGAGCCTCGCCGAGTCGCTCCTCGTGATCCCCGTGGCGGGGGCGCTCGGGTGGCTGCTCGGCACGCTCGTGCCCGGCGCGCCCGGCTCGACCGTCCCGCTCGCCGCGGTGGCCGCCGTGCTGGTCACGCTGGCGCTGCCGGTGGCGGCGCTCGCCGTACCGACCGGCGCCGGGCGGCGCGACCTGGTCCGCCTGCGCCCCACGGCCCGCCGGCTCACCCTGGAGGCGTTCCTGCTGCTGCTGGCCGCGCTCGCCGTGGTGCTGCTGCGCCGGCGCGGCCTCACGCTCGGGGAGGTGGACCCGCTGCTCGTGGCCGTGCCGGTGCTGCTGACGATCGGCGTCACGGTGCTGGTGCTGCGCGTGTACCCGTGGCCCCTCCGGCTCCTCAGCCGGTTCACGGCGCGTACCCGCGGAAGCGTGGCCTTCCTCGGCACGGCCCGTGCCGGTCGCTCCGTGGTGGCCACCCCGCTGGTGGTCGTGGTGCTGGCGATCGCCACCGCCGCGTTCTGCGGGGTGGTGGCCGCGGGAGTCGAGGCGAGCCGCGACCGGGCCGCGAGCCGCGCGGTGCCCGGCGACGCGCTGATCGTCGGCGACCGGCTGGCGGCCGACACCGGCGACCAGCTGGGCCGACTGCCCGGCGTCGAGGCCGTGGCGGCGTTCCTCGACGAACGCGGCCAGCGGTTCGCGCGCGACGCGGGCGGCACCGACGCCGGCGCCGGGGACACCCGCGTGCTCGCGGTCGACGGTCCCGCGCTCGCCGCCGTGAGCCGGAAGGCGGGCCGGGAGTCGACCGTGCCGCCGGCGCTGCTCACCGGAGCCAGCCCGGGACCGCTGCCCGCGGTGGTCTCGCCAGCGGTCGCGGCCGACCTCGCCCGGGCTGGGCTGGACCGGTCCGCGTTCGTCGCCGTGCAGGGTCAGCGGTACGAGTTCCGGGTCGCCGCCACGGTCGACAGCTTCCCGCTCGTCGCGGGGACGACCGAACGGTTCGTCGTCCTGCCCCTCCAGGCGCTGCCCGCGCGGCACACCGTCCGGGCGCCGACCGGCTTCCTGCTGGCCGGTGACCACCTGGACACCGGCGAGCTGAGCCGCGTCGGCGACGAGGGGCAGCGCCGGTACCTGAGCACCGGCACCGTGACCGGCGGCGCGCCGCCGCGCGGCGTGCAGGTAAGCACCTGGGCGGACACCCGCGCGCAGCTCGGCGGCGGTGGGGCCAACGGCCTGCTGGTCTTCGGGTTCGCCGCCGGGGCGGCCGGAGGGGTGGTCCTCGGCCTGCTGGCCATCGCGTTCACCGTGCTGGCCGGCGCCCGCGCCCGCGGGCAGGTGCTGTCCCGGCTGCGTACCCTCGGCCTGTCCCGCCGGCAGTGGCGGGGCCTGCTCCTCGTCGAGCTGGCCCCCCTGGTCGGCGTCGCGGTGGTCACCGGCGCGCTGGTGGGTGCGCTGCTGCCGCTGCTGCTCACCCCGTTGCTCGGCCTGTCCGCCTTCACCAGCGGAATCCCGGTCCGGGTCGCGTTCGAGCCGGGCCTGGTGGCCGCGGTCGTCGCGCTCGGGGCGGTCGCCCTCGGCTTCGCGGTTGCCGTCGAGGCCCTGAACAACCGCCGGCTGCGCCTCGGTGAGGTGCTCCGGCTCGGAGAGGAGAGCTGAGATGACCGCTACCGCGGCGACACCTGTCGTACCGGACCTGGCCGCCCTGCAACAGCGCGCGGCGCAGCGCGCGGCCGAGCGGGCCGGCGGCCGTGACCGGCTGCGCGGGCACATCGTGTGCGACGGGCTGGTGCGCATCTTCAAGACCGAGGGGGTGGAGGTGGTCGCCCTGCAGGGGCTGGACCTGGTCATCGACCGTGGCGAGCTGGTGGCCATTGTGGGCGCCTCCGGCTCCGGCAAGTCCACCCTGCTCAACATCCTCTCCGGGCTGGACACCCCGACCGCCGGCATCGCGCGGGTGGCCGGGTACGACCTGCTCAACCTCTCGGTGAAGCGCCGGCTCAGCTACCGGCGGCGGACCGTGGGCTTCGTCTGGCAGCAGACCGGACGCAACCTGCTGCCGTACCTGACGGCGCTGGAGAACGTGGAGCTGCCGATGAAACTGGCCGGCCGGCGCGGCGGCCGAGCCCGCCGGGAACGGGCGCGGGAGCTGCTCGACCTGGTGGGCGTCGGCTACTGCGCGGACCGGCGGCCGGGCCAGCTCAGCGGCGGCGAGCAGCAGCGCTGCGCGGTGGCCGTGGCGGTGGCCAACGATCCGGAGGTGCTCTTCGCCGACGAGCCGACCGGCGAACTGGACGAGGCCACCGGCGCCGAGGTCTTCGGGGCGCTGCGCACCATCAACGCCGAGCTGGGCGTCACCGTCGTAGTGGTCACCCACGACCAGGCCGTGGCCACCCAGGTCCGGCGGACCGTCGCGATCCGCGACGGCCGGACCGCCTCGGAGGTACGCCGTACCGCGCGCATCGGCGCCGACGGCAGCGCCGAGTTGGTCAGCGAGGAGTACGCGGTGCTGGACCGCACCGGCCGGATGCAACTGCCGGCCGCGTTCGTGGAGGCGCTGGCGCTGCGGGACCGGGTCCGGCTCGATCTGGAGCCGGACCATGTGGAGGTGCGGCCGGGCGACCAGCAGCGCACGGAACGGGAGGCGCAGGCGTGAACGGGCACGACGTGACGACGACGGGTCGGGGTGGCGCGCTGGCCGCCACGGTCACCGGCGAGCTGGTGCGGGTCGAGGGCGTGAGCCGGACCTTCGGCCGGGGTGAGCGTGCCGTCCACGCGGTACGCGACGTGTCGTTCACCGCCGCGCGGGGCGAGCTGCTGGCCATCCGCGGGCGCTCGGGCGCCGGCAAGACCACGCTGCTGAACCTCGTGGGTGGGCTGGACCGGCCGGACAGCGGCCGGGTGACGGTGGCCGGGCACGAGGTGACGGGCGCGAGCGAACGGGAACTGCTGGACCTGCGCCGGGGCACCATCAGCTTCATCTTCCAGACGTTCGGGCTCGTGCCGATCCTCTCCGCCGCCGAGAACGTGGGGGTGCCGCTGCGGCTCGCCCGGGTGCCGGCCGCCGAGCGGGAGGAGCGGGTCGCCGTACTGCTCGAACTGGTCGGGCTCGGGGCGCACGCCGCGCAGCGGCCGTACGAGCTGTCCGGCGGGCAGCAGCAGCGGGTGGCGGTGGCCCGGGCCCTGGCCAACGAACCGGACCTGCTGATCGCCGACGAGCCGACCGGTCAGCTCGACTCGGAGACCGGCCGATCGATCATGGACCTGCTCCGCGCCGTGGTGCAGGCCCGCGGCACCACCGTCCTGGTGGCCACGCACGACCCCGCCCTCATCGAGTTGGCCGACCGCACCCTGACCCTCCGCGACGGCCGCCTCCTAGATACCTGACCGCCTCGCGCGCCCCCGCGCCCCCGCCCCCGCGCCCCCGCCCCGTCGGCGTCGATCATGCAGTTGTGGTGCCTGCTCTGCGCCGATTCGCGGCCTTTGTAAGGCACCACAAGTGCATGATCGCCGGGCGGATGGGGCGGGGGTTGAGGGTGGGTTAGAGGGGGAGTTTCATTCCCTCGTGGCTCGCCACGAAGCCGAGGTTGCGGTAGAAGCGGTGGGCGTCGTGGCGGGTCTTGTCGGTGGTGAGCTGCACGAGACCGCAGCCACGCTGCCGGGCCTGGTCGATCGCCCAGACCATGAGTTGCCGGCCCAGCCCCTGGCCACGCCGGTCGGAGCGGACGCGGACGGACTCGACGAGCGACCGTTCGGCGCCGTGCCGGCCGAGGCCCGGGATGTAGGTGATCTGGAGGCAGCCCACCAGCTCACCGCCCTCGTCGGCCACGATCAACTGGTTGCGCGGGTCGGCCGTAACGTCCGCGAACGCCCTCTCGTACGCCTCGTCGACCTCGGTGAAGTCGCGTGTCTTGCCGAGCGGGTCGTCGGCGAGCAGGGCGAGGACGGCGGGCAGGTCCGCCCGGACGGCCTCCCGGAAGATCACGTCAGCCATGCGTCGAGCCTCGCACAGCGACGGCCACGGATGTCCACGTCACCGGGCCGGGCAGCGCAGCCCCTCCCGGGGAACGGTCAGGTCGACCACGTACGCGTCGACGGCGTCGGTGATGCACGCGGTCTGCGGGTAGGCGGTGTGCCCCTCGCCCTCCCAGGTGAGCACCCGGCCGACGCCGAGCATCGAGGCGAGCGCGCCGGTCTGCTCGTACGGCGTGGCCGGGTCGCCCGTGGTGCCCACCACCACGATGGGCGGCGCGCCCGCCGCGGCCCCCGTGGGGTACGGGTCCCGCCCGCCGGGCCACTCCACGCAGCCGAGCATGCCCACGGCCAGCGCCGGCCCGAACAGCGGGTATTTCTGCCGCCACTCGGACTGCAACTGGCGGATCCGCGCGAGGGTCGGCTTCTCGTCCTCGTCGACGCAGTTGACGGCCAGGTTGGCGTCGAACAGGTTGGAGTAGCGGCCGTCGTCGCCCCGACCGGCGTACGCGTCCGCGAGCCGGAACACCTCGGCCGGGTCGCCGCCGTCCAGGCGGTCGATCGCGCGGGCCAGCTCCTGCCACCCGCTCTCCGTGTAGAGCGAGGAGATGATCGCGTAGAAGACCCAGCCGGGGGTGGCCTCCCGCCCGTCGGCGCCGTGCGCCGGCGAGACGCGCGCCTTGTCGATCGCCGACGTCACGGCGGCGCGGGCGTCGGGGGCGATGGGGCAGCGGCCCGCGTTGGCTGTGCACCAGCGGGTGAAGTTGCCGAAGGCCCGCTCGAAGCCCTTGGCCTGGCTCTCCGACCCGGCCACGAGGCCCTGCCGCGGGTCGACGGCGCCGTCGAGCACCAGCGCCCGGACGCGCTGCGGGTAGAGCTGGGCGTACGTGGCGCCGAGCAGCGTGCCGTAGGAGTAGCCGAGGTACGTGAGTTTGTCGTCGCCGACGGCGGCGCGGACGGCGTCCATGTCGCGGGCCGCCTGCTCGGTGCCGTAGAGGGGGAGCTGGTCGCCGTACTTCCCGCCGCAGCCCTGCCCGATCCGCCGGTTCAGCGCCACGAACCCGTCGAACGCCGACTGGCTGCGCGGGTCGGGGTCGTAGCCGAAGCTGGCGTCCAGGTCGGCGTCGGAAATGCACTTCACCGGGCTGGACCGGGCCACACCGCGCGGGTCGAAGCCGACGATGTCGAACCGTTCGGTCACCGCGGGGGGCAGGCCGCCGAACGCCGGCCCGAAGGAGAGGTAGACGGCCGTGTCCACACCGGACCCGCCCGGGCCCCCGGGGTTGATGACCAGCGACCCGAGACGGTCGTGCTGCTTCGTCGAGCGGGCACGCAGCAGGGAGATCTCGAAGGTCTGCCCGACGCCGGGGCCCGTGGTGGCGCCGGCGCCGGTGCCCCAGTTGCGCGGCACCGCGATGCGGGCGCACTCGTAGCGCATGTCGGGCGCGCCGCGCCCCACGAGCTCGTCGGCGACCTCCGGGCAGTCACGCCAGGTCGGCGCGGCGCCGGGCGCGGCGGCCGGGCCGTCGGTCGTACCGTCGGGTTCGGTGCGCGGCGCGAACGCCGGCAGCGTGCAGCCGGCGGTGAGCAGCGCCACGACGGCGAAACCGGCGAGGGTGCGGCGGACCCGGCGGATCCGGTCGGCGGTGCGGGACACGAGCAGCCCTCCGTGATCGTCTCGCCGCCAGGCTACGCCGGGCCGGCGGCGGGCCGGTCCACGGTGGCCGTGGGGTCGCCGCGCAGCACCTGGTCGACGTCGAACCGCACGGGACGGTCGAGCTGGTCGTAGCGGCAGGAGCGGGGGTCCCGGTCGGGCCGCCAGCGCACGAACTGCGCCGTGTGGCGGAACCGGTCACCCTCCATGGCGTCGTAGCCCACCTCGAGCACCAGCTCCGGGCGCAGCGGCTCCCACTCGAGGTTCTTCGTGCCGGTCCACCGGCTCACCCCGCCCGGGATGCGCTGGCCCCGCTCGTGGTCGCCGTGCACCCACGGGTGCTCCCCGCCGGTGTCCCGGTAGGGCGCCAGCTCGTCGAGCAGCTCGGCGCGGCGCGCCATGCTGAACGACGCGCTCACCCCGACGTGGTGCAGCACGCCGTCGTCGTAGAGGCCGAGCAGCAACGAGCCCACCACCGGCCCGGACTTGTGCCACCGGAAGCCGGCCACCACCACGTCGGCGGTGCGGGCGTGCTTGACCTTGAACATGAGCCGCTTGCCCGGCGCGTACGGCAGGTCGGCCGGCTTCACGATGAGCCCGTCCAGGCCGGCGCCCTCGAAGACCTCGAACCAGCGGTGTGCCGTCTCCGGATCGGTGGTGATCTGGGTGACGTGCACCGGCGGGCGCACCCCGGCCAGCGCCGCCTCCAGCCGGGCCCGGCGCCGCGGGTAGGGCTGGTCGACCAGCGACTCGTCGTCGATCGCCAGCAGGTCGAACGCCACGAAGTCGGCGGGGGTGGTCTCGGACAGCAGCTTCACCCGGGACGCGGCCGGGTGGATGCGCTGGCCCAGCATCTCGAAGTCGAGCCGTGGCTGCCCGCCCGGGCCGTCCCGGCGGATCACGATGAGCTCCCCGTCGACGGCGCAGCGCTCCGGCAACTGCCGGCGGGCCTGCTCGACGACCTCCGGGAAGTAGCGGGTCATCGTCTTGCCGCCCCGGCTGGCAAGCTCCACCTCGTCGCCGTCGCGGAAGATGATGCACCGGAAGCCGTCCCACTTCGGCTCGTACGTCATCCCGGGCGCGGTGGGGATCCGCGGGACGCTCTTGGCCAGCATCGGCTCGACCGGAGGATTGATCGGCAGCTTCACGGCGACCAGTCAACCAGACGCCGCCGACAGGGTGAGGCAGATCACCGCGCGCTCGGCGGCGTGGTGTCCGCCGCCGTCCCCGCTCGTCCCCCGCGGGCGAATCACAAAACCGCAGGTCAGAGCTACTTTCGCCGGGTGCCGGAGTGGAGGTGTGCCTGCTGCGGGCGGTACCGGGTCAGCGTCGAGCTGATCGGTGGCCGCTACCGCTACCGGCTCGTGCACCGGTACCCGCGGCAGTTCGGCGGCGGCAAGAACGTGCTCGGCGAGGTCGGCTCGGTCGCCGAACTGGAGGACCTGCTGCGCCGGCACACCACGCTCACACTCGCCGACCTGCGTGAGGCCGCCTGAGCCGGTGGCCGGGCGCCGCCCGCCGTACGCTGGCCGGCAGACGAGCCTGGAGGTGCCCGGCATGCCGGCCCTGACCTATTCCGACGTCGGCGCCACCCGCACCGGCGCCCTGCCGCCCGGCTGGCGGCACGTACGGCACCGGGTCCGGCTGCCCGAGGGAAGCTACCGGGCCGCCGGCGCGGCGGTGCTCGGTTGGCGGCTGCACCGGGCGGCCGGTATCCGCATCGAGGCGGACGCCCCCCGCGCGGCCCCCGGGGTGCGGGTGGTCTCCGGGCTGGGCGTCGGCCCGCTGCGGCTGCGCGCCCCGTGCGAGGTGGTCTGGGTCGCCGACGACGGGCACCGGATCGGCTTCGGGTACGGCACCCTGCCCGGGCATCCGGCGCGCGGCGAGGAGGCGTTCGTGGTCAGCCGCGACGACGCCGGGCACGTGTGGTTCGAGGTGGTCGCGTTCAGCCGCCCCGCCGGGTGGCTCATGCGGCTCGCCGGGCCGGTCGGCCGGGCCTTCCAGCACGCGTACGCCCGCTGGCTCGGCCGGACCCTGCGCCGGCTCTGCGCGGGCGGATAGCCGGCGGCGGCGGACCGCGGCCGGGCAGCCGGAGCGGGGTCGGCGAATCCCGGTCAGTACCGCGCGAAGGAGCGGATGGGCGCTCGCGGCCCGTACTTCGGTGCCTGGATCCCGGCGGCCTCCAGCAGCACGCACACCCGGCCCCGGTGGCCCCGGAACGGCTCCAGCAGCGCCAGCATCCGGGCGTCGTCGCCGCGGGGCTCGCCCGCGAGGGCCCACGCCACCGTGTTCGGGAAGTGGTAGTCGCCGACGCTGACCGCGTCCGGGTCGCCGTACGCCACCCGGACCACCTCGGCGGCCGTCCACACGCCGATGCCGGGCACCGCCGTGAGCCGGCGGGTCGCCTCGGCGGAGTCGGCGCAGCGTTCCAGCCGGGCCGCGACGGCGGCCGCGCGACGCAGCGTCTCCGCCCGGCGCTGCTCCACGCCGAACGGGTGGAAGACCCAGTAGGGCGTCGCGGCGACCGCGGCCGGCTCCGGCGGCAGGAGCAGCGGCGTCGGGCCGGGCGCGGGCTCGCGGAAGTGGCGGACCGTGGCGGAGTACGCCCGGTACGCCTCCTTGCCCGTGACCTTCTGCTCGAAGACCGCCCGGAGCACCCGCGGGAAGACCAGCCCGGTGGCCGGCATCCGCAGCCCCCGGTGCTCCCAGGCCAGCCGGGCGACCAGCGGGTGCGTGGCCGCGAGGTCGGCGAAGCCGCTCAGGTCGTCGCGGAGCCCCGCGATCGCGTCGGCGCGTTCCACCACCCATCCGGCGCCCGGGCCGTACCCCTCGGCGAGCAGGTCGCCGGCCGACGGCCGCAGCGCCAACGTGGCGGGGCCCTCCGGGGTGCGGGTGGCCCACCAGAAGGCGCCCCCCGCGATCCGGGCGCAGGGGTCGTACGGGCTGAAGGTCAGCGGGCGGACCGAGCCGGCGAGGCGGTAGCCGGCCGGCGGGTGCAGCACCCGGCGTGCGGTCGGCTCGGTCGCGGTCACCCCGCCACTGTGCCAGAGACCGGCGCCGGTGGGCGGCGGCGGTACGTCGGCGAGTGGCCCGCGAGACACCGTCGAGCGACGGAGCCTCCTCAGCCGAAGTGGCAGCCGGGGCTCAGTCGAGCAGGCGGAATTTTCTTGTGCGAAGTGGACGTGCGGTCAGCAAACGCCACGCGGCGGTGCCGCGCGGGGGACCGGCGGGTGTCCGGTGGGTGGCTGTGCGGTAACGGCGCTGCTACCGTCTCGTCCGCCGCCTTCCCAGAGATGCTCCGTCGTCCGGCGCCACGGCCCTGGCCGGAGCCGCGACGGCGCGTCCGCAGGTGACGTCGCGCGCTCCTCTCCCGGGGTGCGCGTGGCGGCAACGGGGATGGTGTGAGGAAAGGCGTTCGCCGATGCCTGCTGCGAAGACGTACCGACGGATCGCTTCCGTGCCGTCGCCGTTCCCTCGGCGCTGACCGTGCGTGCCGACGAGGTGGCCGTCCGTCCGGGACGGCCGGACGCATGATCGCCCTGCGGGTCTACCGGCTGCTCCCACCCCCCGCGCGGCGCCGGCTGGTCCAACTGCTGCCCGCGCACCGGCGGATCGGTCTCGTGCGCACCTTCGTCCGCCCTCCCGGCGGCGACACCGTGCACGCCGTCGGATCGCGGGTGGCCGTCGACGACGGCGGCGTCCGCACCCGCGCCGAGGTGGTCGCCACGGCCACGCCGCTTCAGATGTGGCACCGCAACCTGACGGCCGTCACGACCGCGCTCGACGCGGCCGGCATCCGGTACCACTGCCTGCGCAACGACGACCAGCTGCGCAGCACCGTGGCGGTCGTCGACGACCAGCGTGAGGCGGTCCGCGCCGCCCTGGAGTCGGCTCCGGCGCTGGCGGACGCCCAGGTCCGCACCGTGGAGGTCCGGCCCGGCCGCCATCAGCCGGACCTCGCGCCGACCGAGGTGTTCCAGGTGTGGTTCCCGGTGACCGACGCCCGGGCCGGCGTGGTGCTGGGCTCCCAGTTCGCCTGCGAGATCGAGTTCTGGACGCGCGACGGCGACGTCGTACGCGCGCCCCGGCACAACGCGGTGATCGACGAGACACCCGTCGAGCCGGAGCCGGTCCGCGTCGCGGCGGCCCTGCTCAGCCACTTCGTGCCCGAGGCGGACGACCACACGTACGGGACCCGCCGCGATCTCGCCGTCCGCGCCTTCGACCGGGTGGGCTTTCCCATCGACGCCGTCTACACCTGGGTGGACGGGTCGGATCCGGAGTGGCGGGACCGGAAGCGGGCGGCGCTGAGCGGCGGCGGCCCGCTGCACGCGGTGGCGGCGAACTCGTCGCGCTACCACAACCGCGACGAGCTGCGGTACTCGATGCGGTCCCTGCACAGCTTCGCGCCGTGGCTGCGGCGCATCTTCCTCATCACCGACAGTCAGCTGCCGAGTTGGCTCGACCCGCACCACCCGATGGTCACCGTCGTCTCGCACGCCGAACTCTTCGCCGACCTCGGCGGGCGGTCGTCGTTCAACTCGCACGCCATCGAGTCCCGGTTGCACCGCATCGAGGGCCTGGCCGAGCACTTCCTCTACCTCAACGACGACGTCTTCCTGGGCCGGCCGCTGCTGCCCACCCACTTCTTCCACGCCAACGGCATCGCGAAGTTCTTCCCGTCGCCGGCCCAGTTCGGCCTGGGCGACGCGAAGCCGGGCGACCTGCCGGTGAACGCGGCCGGCAAGAACAACCGGCGGCAGATCCAGCGGCAGTTCGGCGTCACCATCACGCAGAAGATGAAGCACACGCCGTTCGCCCTGCGGCGCAGCATCATGCACCAGATCGAGCACGTGCTGCGGGCGGACGTGACCGAGACCGCCAAGCACCAGTTCCGGCACCACGCGGACCTGTCGATCCCGTCGTCGCTGCACCAGTACTGGGCCTACCTCACGGCGCAGGCGGTCCCGGGGGACATCGAGTACGAGTACGCCGACCTCGGCCACCCGTCGACCCCCGCCCGCCTCGCCGAGCTGCTGGCCCGTCGTCACCGGGACGTGTTCTGCCTCAACGACACCGACTCGGATCCGCGGTCGCTCGCCGAGCAGGAGCGGATGCTGGCCGACTTCCTGCCGCGCTACCTGCCCTTCCCGGCGCCCTTCGAGCTGCCGGACGACGTGGTGGCGCAGCGGCGGGAGCAGGGTGCCACCGCACTCTGGCGGCAGGCCCGGGCCGCCGCCCGGCCCACCGGGCCGGTCGACGCCGCGACGACTCCCGCGCTCCGGTTGCCCACGGGGCCGGACACGGCGAGCGCCTCGCGGGTGCGCGGTGGTCCCCGGCTGGACGCGCCCACCCTGCCCTCGATGCGCATCACCGCCGCCCGAAACCCCGACCACGACACCGGTGCGCCGCGCGGGGCCCGGCCCTTCCCCCCAGGAGACACGCGAGATGCCTGATCACAAGGAATGGCCCGGGCCGCTGCTGGCGCTGGGTCGTCGGGCCGCGCGTCTGCCGCGTGCCGGGAGGGCCCGGTCCGCTCCCGTCGGGCCGGCGCGCTCGATGGCCGTCATGGCGCACCAGGACGACGATCTCTACTTTCTCAACCCCCTCCTCGTGAGCCAGTTGCGCAGCAGCGAGGCCCACCTCACCGTCTGCCTGACCGCCGGTGAGGCGGACGGCCGCAACGCGCCCGGCGGCACCGCCGAGCACGCTGCCGCTCCGCTGGACTTCGAAGCCTTCGCGGCCGCCCGGTACAACGGCCTGCGCTGCGCGTACGCCGACATGGTCCTGGGCGACCGGGACGCGAAGTGGCGCCGGGAGGTGACGATCCTGGCCGGCGGCGCCGAGGCGGACGTGTCGGTCCTGGTCGACGCCCCGCACATCCGGCTGGTGTCGCTCAACCTGTGGTGCACCCCGCCGGGAGGCACCGTGCCGGACACCGGATCGCTGCCCGAGCTGTGGTCCGGGCAGGTGGCGTCGAACGCGACCATGATCCCGCTCGGTTCCCCGGTGACGGGGGTGCACAGCTACACCCGGGAGACGCTCGTCGAGTCACTGGTGATGCTGCTGGACCGCTTCGCGCCGACGCTGCTCTGGACGATGGACCCCGATCCCGACCGGCAGGTCCACAACCGCGCGAACCCCCGCCACGCGGACGCCGAGGGCTACTCCGACCACAGCTTCCACACCGCGACGGGCCTCTTCGCCCACGAGGCGCTCACCCGCTGGTTCGCGGCCGGTGGCGGCCGCAGGACGTCCGTCGAGGCGTTCCGCGGATACTACGTCCGGCGCTGGCCGTCCAACCTCAGCCCGGAGGGGCGCGCCGTGAAGCAGCGTTACAAGGACGTGTACGGCTGGGCCGACCGCCGGCCGAGCGACGATCCCGCCGGGCTGGGCGACCGGAAGGTGAGCGGCGACCTCATCGCCTCCGGTAACGCCTCCGGCACCACGCTGCGCTATCCCGGCTCGCGGTCCTGGGCCCGGCCCGGGGCCGACGATCGGCTCTCGGCGTTCGCCGTGCGGGGCGGGCAGGTCGTGCACTGGCGGGAGAACCGCCGTGGCGCGTTCGCGGAGAGCCGGCGGGTGCCGGGCCGCAAGCTGCTGCCGCACGTGGACGCCGTACCGACCGGGGACGGCGGCTGGCGTCTCTTCGCCGTGCGGCAGGGGCTGACCGCCGATCCCGACCGGCACGTGCGGGACGTGTGGACGGTCGTGCTCCCGCCGTCCGGGGACTACCGCGACGTGCGGTGGGAGTCGCTGGGCAACCCCAACGCGCACAGCGAGCCGGCGAAGCGGCGCAACATCGGGATGCCGCTGGCCGTGCCGCTCGTCGGTGACCGGCTGCTGCTGCTCGCCCGCAACGCCGGCAAGGGGCTGAGCGGACGCCTCCACGACGGCTCCGCCTGGACGCCGTGGCGAGACCTCGGCGGCGGCGACACCCAGGACGGCCTGGCCGCCGTGGCGCTGCCGGACGGGTCGGTCGAGGTGCTCGCCGCGGCGCGCCACGGCCTCGCCCGCTGGCTGGTCTCCGCGACCGGCCCCACCGCCGCGTTCTCGGTCGTACCCACCGAGGCGCCCGCCGGTCCGCCCACCGTCGTCCGGCTCCCGGACGGCGGCCGGATGGCGTTCTGCCGGTGCCGGGACTCGGCGTCGATCGTCGCGTTCCGCACGATCGGTGACGGGCCGGTCTGGGACCCGTCCACCCTCGTGGACCTCGGCGGCCACGGCGGGCCGGGGCCCGTCGCCGCCCGGTTCGTGCCGGACGCCGGCGCGGTGCTGGTGGCCGTGCGGGACGACGACTCGGCGACCAGTGCGTTGTGGGTGGGTTTGGACGGCCGCGCCCGCGGCGCCTGGATGCGGGAGGGCACCCCCGTGGCCGGTAGCCACGCCGTGTCCGTCGACTCCGCCGGCCGTCCGGTCGTGCTGGCGGTCTCCGCCGCCGGCGGGCTGCTCACCCACGTGGTGGAGCAGGCGACGTCGTCGATTAACCTGATGAAGGAAGTACCGTGACCCTCACGCCCTCCGCCCCTGAGCCGCTGACGGACCCGTCCGTCCCCCCGGGCGGGACCGAGGTCAGGGAGGTGCTGGTGGACGGCGGGCGTCGGCACGCCCACGTGCATCCCGGCCTCACGCCCCTGCGCGCCCGTCAGTTGAACGCCAGCGCCGTCACCGCCGCGCTGGAGGCCCACGGCGTGGACCACTTCCTCGTCCGGGGCATGGACGACCGGACGCCGGTCGTCGGTGTCAGCGAGGACGATCGTGTCGCGGCCCTCGGCGCGCTCGAGAAGCTCGGCGCGGTCGGTCCCTGCTACGTGAGCCAGGTGCTGCCCAAACCGCCGATCGTCGGCGCGCTGCGGGACGCGGCCGACCCGGAGGCCTGGGCGGACCTGCACATCGCACGGGCGCTCAAGGTGACCTGGTTCCGGATGGATCCCACGGCGAAGCTGATCGCCGGCGCCGCGTACGGCTGCGAGGTCGAGTTCTGGAAGCCGGACCGGAAGGCCGCTGTGCTGCGGGCGCCGCGACGCAACCGGATGATGTTCGCGGTCTCGATGGCCGGCGTGCCCGTGGAGGCCGGTGAGCACCGCTTCACCCGGCTGGCGTCTCCGGCCACGCCGGGCGTGCGGTTCCGCACCCGCCCGGAGTTCGACCGCGTCCTCCCGGACGACATCGACTTCCCGATCGACGTCGTCTACACGTGGGTCGACGGCGCGGACCCGGAGTGGCAGCGCCGCCGGGCGGAGCAGAAGGGCGAGGCGTTCCACGCCGAGGCGGCGAGCGACTCGCGGTACATCAACCGGGACGAGTTGAAGTACTCGCTCCGGTCGCTGCACCTCAACGCCCCCTGGGTCCGCAACGTCTACATCGTCACCGACCGGCAGCGTCCGGCCTGGCTAGACCTGAGCGCGGGCAACATCTTCCTCGTCAACCACGAGGAGATCTTCCGGGACCGGAGCGCGCTGCCGACGTTCAACTCGTGCGCCATCGAGAGCCAGTTGCACCACATCGACGGCCTCGCAGAACACTTCCTCTACCTGAACGACGACATGTTCTTCGGCCGCCCGCTGGCGCCGCAGACGTTCTTCCTCGCCAACGGCAACACCAAGTTCTTCCTGTCCCAGAACCGCATCCCGATCGGCCCGATCACCAGCCTTGACAGCCCGGTCGATGCGATGATCAAGAACAACCGGCGGTTGATCGAGGAGCGGTTCGGCCGGACCCTGACCCAGGGCAGCCAGCACGTGCCGTACCCGCTGCGGCGGAGCATCCTCGCGGAGATCGAGCGCGAGTTCCCGGCGGAGCACGCGGCCACGGTGCACAGCCGGTTCCGCAGCCCCACCGACCTCACGATCACCTACTCGCTGCACCACTACTACGCCTTCCTCACCGGACGCGCGTTGCCGGGTCACGTGAACTACGGCTACGTGCAGCTCGCGGTGCCGGACCTGGCGGCCCGGCTCAAGCGGGCCGAGGCCCGGCGGGACTGGGACACATTCTGCATCAACGACGCGTACTCGACGTACGCCCAACTCCAGCAGCAGATGGCCATCCTGGAGCCGTTCCTCGAGGCGTACTTCCCGGTGCCCAGTCCCTACGAGTCGGCGGGCCGGGCGTGAAGTTCTCCTTCCTCATCCACAACTTCTACGGGGTGGGCGGCACCAACCGGGCCGTGCTGAACCTGGCCACGGCGCTCGTGGAGGGTGGCCACGAGGTCGAGGTGGCCTCGGTGTTCCGCCGGCTCGACCGCACGATGTTCGACGTCGACGAGCGCATCACCGTGGTGCCCCTGGTCGACACGAGGCCCCGGCGGCCCGACCGCGCCAACCCCCGGCACCGGGAACCCTCGACGCTGATTCCCGAGTCCGAGGAGTTCCATCTGCACTACAGCCGGCTGACTGACGAGCGGCTGGTCGACTACCTGCGGTCCACCGACGCGGACGTCGTCGTCGGCACCCGGCCGGGACTCAACATCGCCGTCGCCCGGCACGCACCGGAGCACGCCGTGCGGGTCGCGCAGGAACACATGACGCAGGACCTGATCGACGACGCGCTGAAGGCCGAGATCCACCGGCACTACCCGCGCATCGACCTTGCGTACACGGTGACTGGCGCCGACGCCGAGGCCTTCCGCCTCGGCAACCCGGTTCCGGGAACCCGGATCGAGGTGCTGCCCAACAGCTCGCCCCCGCCCGGCGTCCCCGCCGCGGACGGCCGGGGCCGGATCGTGGTGGCGGCCGGCCGGCTCGACCCGATCAAACGGTACGACCGGCTGATCACCGCCTTCGCCCGCGCCGTCGTGGACTGCCCCGACTGGACGCTGCGGATCTACGGTGACGGCGAGCAGCGGCCGGCGCTCGCCGCCCTGATCCGTGAACTCGGCGTCTACGACCGTGTCCACCTCATGGGCCGGCGGGACGACATGTCGACGGAGTGGGTGAAGGGCTCGATCGCCGCCGTCTCCTCCGAGCGTGAGTCTTTCGGCATGACGATCGTCGAGGCCATGCGGCTCGGCCTGCCGGTCGTCAGCACGGACTGCCCGGTGGGGCCGCGCGAGATCATCGCCGACGGCGCGGACGGCCTGCTTGTGCCCACCGACGACCTGGACGCGTACACCGTGGCGCTGCGGACGCTGATGCGCGACGACGCCCTGCGCGCGCGCATGGGGGAGCAGGCGTTGGTCAACTCGACCCGCTTCGACCCGGCCCGCCTGGCGGCCCGGTTCGCGCACGAGTGCGCGGGCGTCCTCGCCACCCGCCGGGACGGGACGCCGAAGCCCCGCCGGGTCGCCCGCCGGATCCCCCGGGCCGGAGTGACCCGCTCGGTCCTCGCCCGCTCCGGCGAACTGCTCCGCGAACCGGACCTGGTCCGGACGCTGGCCGATCCGCTGCTACGCGGGATCGCGGGGAACGACCTCGCCCGGCGCGCGAGCATGGGCGCACTCGTCCGGCTGGGCAGGGTACGGCGAGCCCGTGGCACGAGCACCCGGCTGCAACAGGCGATCCGGCGTCGGGTGTCGGCTCCGTCCGACGGCCCCGTCGCCGACTGCCTGGTGCTCCCGGATCTGGCGCTGCGCTGGTCCGTCGACGCGGCGCTCTGCGTCGGCGGCGCGTCGGTCGTGCTGCGCAACCGCGACACCCGCGAGACCGTCGAGGTGGCCCTGGCTCCGTCGGTCGACGGGCTGCGGCACGAGGCCACGCTCGACGTGGCCGCTCTTCCCGAGGGCCGGTGGAACGTCCACCTGGCGGACGGAAAGGGTGTCCGACGCCGCCTGCGCCCGCAGCGGGTCGACAGCCGCGCCCTCGCGGGCGGACCGGACGACTGGCTCGCCGGGAGGCCGGCCGGGGTTCGGGCGCACGTGCCGTACCGCACCGCCGACGGCTTCCTCGCCGTGCGGAGCTGGGTGCGCGCCGCCCACGCCGAGGTCCGTCGGGTCACTCTCGACGGCGAGGCCGTCCTCGTCGGGTTCACGTGGCACGGACCGGGCACCCCGGACACGGCGATGCTCCGTCGCCGGGGGGACCGCACGGATTCCCTCGCCGTGCCCGTCGTTACGGCGGCCGACGGGACCCCGACCCTGGTGGTGCCCCTCGCGATGCTGGCCGAGCTCCGGCTCGGCCGGTACGAGGACTGGGACGTGTTCCTCCAGCAGCCGGCCGGCCCGGGCGAGGTCCGCCTGGGGCGCTTCGTCGACGACGTCGTCGACAAGAAGCGCGTCTACAACTATCCCGAGATCCATCTGCCCGACGAGGTGGACCTGAGCCTGGTCGAGGAGGACCCGGCCGCGACGGTGCGGGTCCGCCCCTTCTACACGGTCGACAGCGAACTGTCGCTCGTGGTCATCGACCGGCCGTAGCGCGAGCGGGCGAAGGGAACGGGATGAGCGAGCACGGGCCGGGACGGCCGAACATTCCACGGGCGGTGGCCGAGCCGTCCCGGCTGGTCGGCGTCTACCGCCGGGTGCTGAGCCCGCAGACGCGCCGGGCCATCGCGAAGAAGGTCAGCCCGCAGACCCGGCACCAGTTGAAGCAGTGGGTGGCGCGGGCGTCGGTCGACGGTCAGCTGGCGGGGCGTCGCGAGGAGCGGTTCGCGCGCCGGCAACCGGAGTTGCTGGCCGGCGGCGACCGGGCCGTGGTCACCGCGGACCGCGGCCCCCGGGTGGCGCAGGTCCGGGCCGACGTCACGCCCGGGCACGCCCGAGCGGGCAACCTGTCGGCCGTCACGTCGGCGCTGGACGCGGCGGGTGTGCCCTATTTCCGGGTGCGCGGCGCGTCGGACCGTTCCTCGGCCGTCGCCGTCGACGCCGCCGACCGGGAGCGGGTGTATGCAGCGCTCGCGCTCGCCTGCGGCCGGGTGCCCGGCTACGTCGCACCGCTGCGGCGCGGCGACGAGAGGCCGGTCCGGCCACCGGCTCCGGGCTTCGAGCCGCCGGTGTGGCGACGGCTGGACGACGCTCCCGTGGTGCGGCTGACCTGGTACTGGACGGATCCGCGCCACCGGCTGGTGCTGGGCCAGGCGTACGGGTGTGACGTCGAGTTCTGGACCCGGCAGGGCGACGCGCTCGTGGCGCCCCGGCGCAACCCGGTGGCCGAGCAGGTGGCGGCGACAGGCCCCACCGTCCTCGCGTCCGAGTCGGTCTTCACCGGCCTGGTGCCGGCCACCGCTCCCGCCACCGCCCGCACCCGGCCCGAGTTCGCGGGCCGGCTCCCCGACGACGTGACCTTCCCGGTCGACGTGGTCTACACCTGGGTGGACGGCACCGATCCGGACTGGCTGCGCCGCCGCGCCGAGGTGACCGGCGTCCCGTACCACGCCGAGTCGGCGAGCGCCGCACGGTTCCTCAGCCGCGACGAACTGCGCTACTCCCTGCGGTCGGTGCACCTGTTCGCGCCCTGGGTGCGGCACATCTACCTGGTGACGGACGATCAGGTGCCGCCCTGGCTGGACGAGTCGGCGCCGGGGATCCGGGTGGTCAGCCACCGGGAGATCTTCGCCGACCCGTCGGTGCTGCCGACCTACAACTCGCACGCCATCGAGAGCCAGCTGCACCACATCGACGGGCTCGCCGAACACTTCCTGTACTTCAACGACGACGTGTTCCTCGGCACGGACGTGGTGCCGCGGGACTTCTTCCTGGCCAACGGGATCTCCCGGTTCTTCCCGTCGCCGGCGTTGGTGCCCCCGGGCGCCCCGACCGCCGAGGACATCCCGTCGTCCGCGGCGGGAAAGAACAACAGGGCCCTCATCGGCGAGCGGTTCGGCACGGTGCTCAGCCGGAAGATGAAGCACATGCCGCACGCGTTGCGGCGCAGCGTGCTCTGGGAGATCGAACGGGAGTTCCCGGACGCGCACCGCCGGACGGCGGCGAGCCGGTTCCGCGGCATCACGGACATCTCGATCGCCTCGTCGCTGCACCACTACTACGCGTTCCACACCGGCCGGGCGGTGCCGGGAGACCTCGAGTACACCATCGCCGAGCTGTCCCATCCGGACACTCCCGCGCGGCTCGCGCACCTGCTCGCGCGGCGTGACCGGCACGTCTTCTGCCTGAACGACGCCTACTCCACGGAGGAGGACCTGGCCCGGCAGTTGTCGGTCCTGACGCCGTTCCTGGACACCTACTACCCGGTGCCCGCTCCCTGGGAGAAGGTCTGACCGGCGTCCCTCGCGCATGACGGTGGCCGGCCGCGCCCTGCCCGGCTGCGACCGGCCACCGTGTCCGTGGGCTCAGTAGTTGTAGCCGGAGCCTCCCGCGTCCGCCCCTTCCTCGCTGTCCGCCGGCGGGGCGACCGGCTTCGGGGTGCCCTTGGGCAGGCAGGTCAGGTTCTTCTTGCCGTCCGGCGCGACCACGAACCAGGTGCCGCTGACCCCCTGGCCCTTCCACTGGCCGGGCTTCTTGTCGCCGATGTACCGGTACAACGGCCAGCCGCCGAGGGTGAGCTGCCGGGTGCCGTCCTGGCGGGTGATGGTGCCGACCTTCTCCTCGGCGACGCCGCTGAGCTGCGGGTCGCCGTCGGTCAGCGCCGGCGGCCACACCTCCGCGCACTTGTCGACGCAGTTCGACGCGGGCGGGTCGGCGGTGTCCTTGTCGAAGCGGTAGAGGACCCACCCCTCCTCGTCGGTGACCACCTTGCCCATGCGGGCGATCGTCTTGCCGGTGAGCTTCTCGGTCAGGTCCACGTCGGCGGGCGGGACGTCGGCCGGCGGCGCCTCCGTCGAGGCCTCGGGCTCCGGCGACGCGGTGGGCTCGGCCGCGGTGACGGCGACCGGCTCGGCCGCGCTCTGGTTCGCTCCGTCGTAGCCGGCGGGAGCGCAGGCCGTCAGGGCGACCATCGCGCCCGCGACGATGACGGTCGTCCGCTTCATTCGTGCCACGTGCCCTCCTCGTGTCTCGGCAGTTCACCCAGGAGTACGGGGAGCGGGGGCGGCACGGTTGAAACAGTAACAGTGGTCAATTTCATAGCGATCGTTTGAACCGATCGACCGATTCGTTCGTGGGCCCGTACGCCGGCGTTTCTCGGCGTACGAAAAAATCGACGCCGGTCATTGTCTGACCGGCGTCGACGGGATTCTCGGCTGTTACGGCTCCACCGTGACCAGCGGGCTCGCCACGCCGTGGGCGTCCACCGACTGCACCTGGATCTGCTTGATGTCGCCCGGCTTCGCGGCGGTCGGCGCCGTGAGTTCGAGACCCTCGGTCCGGGTGTTCGTGCCGTAGCCCGAGGCCGGAACGGACCAGGTGGCGACCACCTCGGTGGCCGAGTTCTTGCGGATCACCACCAGCCGGCAGGTGCGCGGACCGGGCAGTCTCTTGAGGCTGAAATTGATTTGGGTGCCGTAGTCGCGGGCCACGAGGAACATCGTCGCCTCCACGCCGGTGGTCGGGTCCGTGGCCGCCACCTGGGCGCCCTCCACCTCGGTGCCGCCGATGCCGAGCCCCGTCGGGGAGGGGCCCGGTGTGGGCGGGTCGTTGACCGGCGCGGTCAGCGTGGGCTCGGCGACCACGTCGGGCGACCGGGCGTCACCGATGACGCTCGTGTAACCGATCCCCGTGAGGCCACCGACGACCAGCACCGCGGCCGCGGCCACGAGCATCTGCCGGAACCGCGTCCGCCGCCGGTCGGTGCGGACCGCGGCCAGCGTACGGTCCAGCAGGCGTGGATCGGTCGCCGTCTGCTCCAGCGCGGTCATCGTCTCGCCGTCGATGTCCGACAGCATCCCGACCACCGGCACCATCGTCTCCAGCTCGGCGGCGCACGCCCAGCAGGTGGCGAGGTGCTCCTCGAACCGCTCCGTGTCCTGCTCGTCCAGCACGCCGAGCGCGTACGCCGCGACGTCCATGTGGTCCGCCCGGCTCATTCCGTCACCCCCCGTTCCTGCAGAGCCGTGCGCAGCGCGCGCAGCGCGTAGTAGACCCGCGACTTGGCGGTGCCGAGCGGAAGCCCCAGTTCCTCGGCCGCCTCGGGCACGGTCCGCCCCCGGAAGTACGTGGCCACCAGGATCTCCCGGTGCGACTGACTCAGCGTACGCAGCGCGTCCGCCACCGTCATCGTGCGCAGGACCCGTTCGGTGCTGTCCGCCTCGGCGAACGCGGTCAGGTCTCGGTCGTACGTCTCCGCCGGGCGGGCCTGCTCGCTGCGGTGCTCGTCGATGGCGATCCGCCGGGCCACCGTGACCAGCCAGGGCCGCAGCGACGTCTGCCCCTGCGCACCCAACCGGTGGGCGTTGCGCCAGGCCCGCAGCAGCGTCTCCTGGACGATGTCCTCCGCGCGCTGCCGGTCCCCCCCGGTGAGGCGCATGACGAAGGCCAGCAGCGGACCGGCGTGCTCGGCGTACAGCAGTCGCACCAACTGGTCGGAGTGGCTGGCCTCGGTGGACACCGCCTGGTGGCGTCCGGGCGCCGGTCGCGGCGTCACCGGATCATTGTGGCGAGGCGCCTCGCGGGAGTCGACCCCCCGCCGGGCCGGCCGCGACTGGGACCGCGCGGACATCCAGTCCGGCCGTACCACATCGCCGTGCCAACCCGCCGCCACCGCGTGCATGCAGACCTCCGGATTCCCGTGACCACGACGGCCCTTGAGCGGGCCGCCCGGTGGTACGAACCTCCGGCGCGAACGGATCAACGACGGACGAAGAATTTCGCGGCTCTCCGTCCCGGGCGCGCGTCTCCGCTGATCGCGGCGATCATGCACTTGACGCCCCGGCGAAAGGGTCAAAAGCCGCGAACTTGGGGCTGAAAGCGCACGATCGGCGGGGACTCCTCGGCGGGGACCCGCGGGGCGGGCGGCGTCCGTCAGCGGCCGGTGGAGAAGAGACCCGGCGGCGGTGGGGTGGAGTCCCTGGCGTCGGCGTCGTGGACGATCGCGGAGCCGCCGGCGAACCGGTCGAGATCGTCGCCGGCGACGACCCGGCCCGGGAACCAGTCACCGGCGGCCCGCCGTGTCAGCTCCGGCACCGGCGGCTCGGTCCGCCCTGCCATCAGCACGAGGTTGCCGTACCGCCGCCCGCGCAGCACCGCGGCGTCGCCCACGAGCGCGGCGTGCGGCAGCACCGACCGGACGGTGGCGACCTGCGCCCGCGCGTGCCGCAGTGGCGGGCCGTCGGCGAGGTTCGCGAGGTACCAGCCGGCGGGCCGGAGCACCCGGGCCACCTCCGCGGCGTACTCGACGGAGGTCAGGTGCGCCGGGGTGCGGGCACCGGCGAAGACGTCGGCCACCACCACGTCGTAGCTGGCGTCCCGGCTGCCCGCGACCACCTCCCGCGCGTCCGCCACCCGTACCCGCAGCCGCGGGTCGCTCGGCCAGGGCAGCGCCCGGCGGACGAGGTCCACGAGCGCGCCGTCCACCTCGGCCACCCGCTGCGTCGAGCCGGGGCGGGTGGCGGCCACGTACCGGGGCAGGGTGAGCGCCCCGCCGCCGAGGTGCAGCACCCGCAGCGGAGCCCCGGCGGGCGCGATCAGGTCGAACGCCGTGGCGAGCCGGCGCACGTACTCGAACTCCAGGTGCGTGGGGTCCGTGAGGTCCACGTGTGACTGCGGGGCGCCGTCGACCAGCAGGGTCCACGAGCCGGCCCGGTCCAGGTCGGGAACCAGCTCGGCCCGCCCCGTCGCCACCTGCTCGACCACCCGGTCGGCCCCACCCCGCCTACGCCCCACCCGTCCAGTATCCCGACCGGCCCGCGGAGCCGCCCGCGCTGGCCCGTCCTCACCCCGCGCTGGCCGTCCTCACCCCGCGCTGGCCGTCCTCACCCCGCGCTGGCCGTCCTCACCCCGCGCTGGCCGTCCTCACCGCACTGGCCGTCCTCACCGCACCGGCCCCGTCCTTGCCGTCCGCGCCCGCCGGCTGGCGCTGTGACCGGCCAAGATCGCGCAACATCCCGGAAGTAGTGGCCTCCACCTCGATGGGAGGCCACTACTTCCGGGTTCGAGGGTGATCATGCGGGGAGTGCGCCCGGGCGCCCGCCAAGATCCTCACATCTTCTCGGAAAGTGCTGCCTCCCACACCCGCGAGGCAGCACTTTCCGGGAAGTTGCGAAGATCATCGTGCGCTCCGGTGCACGCATCCGACATGTGTGCGCACCGGCGCACCGGCGGACCGGCGGACCGGCCGACCGGCGCACGAGGCGTACCAACGGCTCCGGTGTTCGGAGTGAGCGGAGTGTCAGCGGCGGACCGCCGCGGCCCGGGCGGCCGCGGTGAGCGCCCGGTGTAGCAGCCGCGAGTCGCCGAGCAGGGCGCGCAGCCGGCGCTCGAGCCCGGCGATGGGGATCAGGTTCTGGGGCGCCCGCGGATCCTTGTACGGCGTCGAGGCGAACCGGGGGAGCGTGACGAGCGAGAGGTCGGCCAGCTCGACCGCTTCCCCGATGTCGAGGTCGGCGGAGCACTCCACCCGCACGATGCCCGCCCAGGGGGCGCCGGCGGCGACCGGCAGCCGCAGGTACCAGGACCAGCCGCCCCACGCCGTGCCCACCCGGAACACCGGCGACCGCTGGCCGGGGGAGAGACCGGTGACCACGGCGGTCAGCCGGGCGTCCAGGTACTGGCTGTGCTGGGTCTTGATGTAACCCAGGGTGCGCGGCAGCTGACGGCGGCTGCGCAGCGGCCCGTCGACGACCAGCAGGTCGCCGTCGGTGCGGGCCGCGTCGGAGACCGCCACCTCGAGCGCGGTGAGCGGGCCCTGCACGGCGGCCGGGAGCTTCGGAAGCTCGCCGGTGCCCCCGACCCGGTGCACCGGGTAGCGGACCGTGCCGGCCACCACGTCCCCCGCCGACGGGCTCGCCGTGAACAGGCCCCGGCCGACCCGGGTGCCGGCGAGCTGCGCCGCGCCCCGCTCCAGATCGCAGCGGACCACGCCCGCTGCGTACGAGGCCGCGAGGCCGGGGAACGAGCCGCCGTCGTCCTCGGCGGTCCAGATGCTGGCGTCGATGCGCCGCACCCCGTCGACGAGCAGCACCACGTCGGGCGCGCGCACCCCGGGGCGTACGTCGATCGCCCGCCAGTCGGCGGCGGGCAGCTCCGCGTCGGTCTCGACCTGTGCGCTGCTCGGCGCGGCGGGGCCGGTCGCGGACGCCTCGAACGACGCGCCGTACGACGGGTCCCACGCGTCGACGTAGAACCGGCCACCGGGCGCCGTCACCGGCCGCTCCGTTCCACCCGGGCGGAGCGGGCGTCCTTGCGGACCTCGAACCGCACCGGGATCCGCTCGGCCAGCGCCTGCACGTGGGTGACCACGCCGACCATGCGGTCGCCGCGGGCGGCCAGATTCTCCAGTGTGGCGGCGACCGTGTCGAGGGTGGCCGCGTCGAGGGTGCCGAAGCCCTCGTCCAGCACGATCGACTCGAGGCTCGCCGCCGTCGTGGACATGCCGGCGAGCTGCTCGGAGAGCGCCAGCGCCAGCGCCAGCGACGCCTGGAACGTCTCGCCGCCGGAGAGGGTGCGTACGCCCCGGCGCAGCCCGGCGTCGTGGTGGTCGACCACGAAGAACTCGCCCTTGTCGTGGACCAGGTCGTACTGGCCGCCGGAGAGTTCCCGCAGGATCCGCGACGCGCCGTCGACCAGCAGGTCCAGCGCCTCGGCGAGCAGCCACCGCTCGAAGTTGTTGGCCCGCAGGTGCCCGGCGAGAGCGCGGGCCACCTGGGCCTGGCGTTCGTGCCCGGCCCGCTGCTCGCGCAGGTCGGCGGCCTGTTCGCGCCGCTCCCGCAGCCGGCGGCGCTCCGCGTCGGCCCGCTCGACCGCGACGGTGACGGCGTGGACCGGGTCACCGGAGGCCGGGAGGCCGGCGTCGGTGAGGAGACCGTCGATGCGGCTCGCCACGGCGGCCGCCGCCGCGTCCGCCTCGCCGACCGCGCCCGCGAGGCCGGCCCGATCCGTCTCGCGTCGCCGCGCCTCGGCGCCGGCCCAGTCGGCGAGCGTCGTCCACGCGGCGGCGAGGTCATCGCGGTCGGCGGCCGGCGGACCGAACCGGGCGAGCCCGTCCCGCGTGCCGTCGAAGCGTCGCCAGGCCGCCCGCAGCCGCTCCTCGGCCGCGTCCACGCCGCCCCGCGCCCGTCGCGCGGCCTCCCGGCCGGCGCGGACCGCGGCGGCCGCCTCGTCGAGCGCCCGCCGCAGCCGGGCGTGCTCGGCGAGCTGCTCCCGCAGCGCCTCGGCCGTGGCCGCCCCGGCGAGCTGCCCGTCCAGCTCCGCGAGCCGCGCCCGGAGCCCGTCCTGCTCGGCCCGGGCACGCAGCAGCGCCCGGTCCAGCTCGCGGGCCGCCGCGTCGCGTTCCTGCACGACCCGCCTCGCCGCCTCGCTCGCCGCCCGGGCCGCCTTGCCCGCCTCCACGGCGCGTGCCACCGCCGAACCGGCGGGCACCGCGGGCACCTTCGGCACGACCTGCTCGCAGACCGGGCAGGCGGCACCGTCGGTCAGGTGCGCCCGCAGCGCCGCCGCCTGGTCGGCGGCCTTCGCCTCCTCGTGCGCCCGGAACGCCGCCGCCAGCTCCTCCTCGGCCCGCTCCGCGGCCGTCCGCGCCTCGGCGAGGGCCCGGGCGGCCGCGTCGTGCTCGGCGCCCAACGCGTCGACCGCCGCCCGCACGGCATTGGCCTGGGCGGCCAGCTTCGCCCGATCGGCGTACGCGGACAGCAGCAGCCGCACCCCGCTCTCGTCGCCGGCCGCGGCCAGCTCGCCCCGGAGCTTCTCCTCCCGCTCCTCGGCCAGCGACACGGCCGTCGCCGCCGCCTCGGCCTCGGCCCGTGCCGCCGTTACGGCCGCCGCCACCTCGGCGACCCCGGCCGGCGCCCGGACCGCGCCCAGCACGGCCAGCTCGGTGTCGAGGGCGTCCAGGGCCGCCGTCGCCTCCCGCGCCGCCGAGCGGGCCGCCTCCAGCTCGGGTACGGCGGCCGACACCGCGCCCGCCAGCTCACGCATCCGGTCGACCTGCTCGGTGGCCCGGGCGAACGCCTCGTCGTCGACGTCGGTGAGCCCGGCGAGCAACTGGTCGACCGCCTCCAGCTTCGCCTCGGCCTGCGCGGCCCGCGCGGTGGCCCGCTTCTGCACCTCCTCGTAGACGCCGAGGCCGAGCAGGTTCACGAGGATCTGCTGGCGGGTGGCCGGCTTGGCGTGCAGGAAGTCGGCGAACTGCCCCTGCGGCAGCACCACGCAGCTCGTGAACTGCTCGTACGGCAGGCCGACCGCCTCCAGCACCGCGTCGTCCATTTCGGCGGGCGTGCCGGCGATCACCTCGCCCAGGTCGTCCGGGCTGAGCCCGGTGTCGAGCTTGGTGACGTCGAAGCCGGACGGCATGAGCTGCATCCCGGCGCTCGCGGTCTTGACGTTGCCCCGGCTGTCCCGCCGGACCACGCGCGTGGCCACGTAGCGCGCGCCCGCGGACTCGAACACCAGCCGCACCCGCGCCTCGGCGGCCGACGGGGCGAGCGCGTTGGCGATGCCCCGCGCGCCACCCCAGCGGGGAACGGTGCCGTAGAGGGCGAAACAGATCGCGTCGAGCACCGTCGACTTGCCCGAGCCGGTCGGGCCGACCAGCGCGAAGAAGTCGGCGTCGGTGAAGTCGACGGTGGTCTCGTCCCGGAAGACGGTGAAGCCCGCCATGTCCAGCCGGATCGGCCGCATCAGTGGTCGACCTCCTCGATGAGCTCGTCGAAGAGCTCCCGCACGCCGTCGTCGGCGTGCCCGCGACTGGCCAGGTAGTCGGCGAAGAGGTCGCGGGGGGAGCGGCCGGACCGCTGGGCGACCCGTGTGCCGCTGCCGGGGGTCGGCACCAGCTCCGGGTCGATCCGGATCTCCAGCGCCCGGGGGAGCAGTTCCTGCACCTCCTCGCGCAGGCCGGCCCGGGGCTGCTCGCGCACGTACACCCGCAGCCAGGCGTCCGGCTGCTCCAGCTCGGCGAGCTGAGCGAGGGTGCCCCGCACGGTGCGCAGCGCCGCCGCCGCGGTCACCGGGACCTCCCGGACGCGGGCCGCCGTGTCGGCGGTGACCTCGACGATCGTCACCGACGGGACGTTCTCCTGTTCGCCGAAGTCCACGGCGAGCGGGCTGCCGCAGTAGCGGATCGGGCAGGGGCCGTCGACGCGCTGGGCACGGTGCAGGTGGCCCAGCGCCACGTAGTGCGCGGTGGCCGGGAAGACGGTCGCCGGCACCGCGTAGCCGAGCACGGTGTGCGCGTCCCGCTCGCCCCCGCCGGTGGCCGCGCCCGTCACCGTGAGGTGCGCGGTGACGAGGTGCACCCGGCCGGGCTCGGCGAAGCTCTCGGTGAGCCGGCCCAGCACCCGCCGCAGGTGGTCGGCGTACGTCTGGTTGGCCTCGGCGGCGGTCAGCTCGTACATCTCCACGGCGCGGACCGCGTAGCGCTGCGAGAGGAACGGCAGCGCGGCCACCCGCCACCGCTCGCCGCCGGTCGTGGTGCCGTCGATCACGTGCTCGTCGGGATCCTCGCGGACGCTGCCCCGCAGGGTGATCCCGGCGGCCTCCGCCCAGGGGCGCAGCGCGTCCAGCGCCGCGCCGTTGTCGTGGTTGCCGCCGATGGCCACCACGTCGGCGCCCGTGCGGCGCAGGGCCGTCAGCGCCCGCGTCACGAGGCGCGTGGCCTCCGGGGTCGGCGCCGCGGTGTCGTAGAGGTCGCCCGCCACGATGACCAGGTCGGGCCGCTCGGCGCGGGCCACCTCGATCACGCCGGCGAGCACCGCCGTGTGCTCCTCGGCCCGCGACCGCCCCTTGAGGACCTTGCCGACGTGCCAGTCGGAGGTGTGCAGGATCTTCACCGTGCCCGTCCTTCGCTCACCCTCTGGGCTCCCCTAGAAGGGAATGTCGTCGTCGCCGGCGCCGCCGCCGGAGCCGACCACGGCGAACGGGTCGGCGCTCTGCGTGATCGAGCGCAGCGTCTGGGACGGCGCCCGGCCCGCCTCGCTGACCCGGGTCGCCCACGCCGGGAACGGGAACTCCAGGCAGAGCGGCACCGGGATGTCCGGCTGGTTGACGAACATGGTGCCCGGCTTGGCGAGCAGCGCCCGCTGCCGCTGCGCGGGCGGCAGGAAACCGTACTCGGGGCGGGACGCCTCGGCCGGGTCGAGCCGGCCGACCACGCGGATCGCCGAGTTGGTGACGATCCGCCGCTCCACCTCGCTCGCCGTCTGCTGCGCGCCGACGAGGATCACGCCGAGCGAGCGGCCCCGCTCCGCGATGTCGAGCAGCACCTCCTTGATCGGCGAGGAGCCCTCGCGGGGGGCGTACTTGTTCAGCTCGTCGAGCACCACGAAGAGCAGGGGCTTGGCGGTGCCGGCCTTCTCCTTGCGCTCGAACTCGCTGCGCAGCGTCACGCCGACCACGAAACGCTGGGCGCGGTCCGGCAGGTTGTGCAGGTCGACGACGGTGACCTGGGCGCTCTCCGCCGTGTTGATGCTGTGCGGCCGGCGGGTGGCGAGGTCGCCCCGGATCAGCCGGCCCAGGTCCTTCTTGCTGCCGATGAGGCGTCGGGCGAAGGCGTTGACCGTGCCGAGCCCGACGGCGCTGCCGGCCCAGTCGGACCGGGTCTCGTCGTCGTTGAGCTGCTCGACGACGTGGTCGACGAGGTCGGTGTAGCTGCTGAGCCGCACCCCGTCGATGCTCACCCCGCCGTCGGCGGGCTGCGCGTGGCGGGCCAGGTGGGCGGTGACCGAGTGCACGACCATCGTGTACTGCTGACGTTCGTCGTCGGCGTCGGCGAAGACGTACGGCAGGAGCCGGTCGGCGCAGAACTCGTCGAGCGTCCAGTAGAAGCTGTCGACGCCGGTGAGCCGGCTGCTCACGTCGGGTGTGCCCGAGGAGTCGCCGACCCGGGGCGGGGCGTGGACCCGCACGTCGGGGAAGGCGCCGGCGTCGAGGCCGAGGCGCGCGTAGCCGGCCCGCGTGTCGTCGTCGAGGCGGGCGTTGGGGTGGTCGAGGAAGAGCAGGTCCTCGCCCTTGACGTTGAAGATGAGCGCCTTGGCGTTGACCGCGTCGCCGCCGAGCACCCCGGAGCGGAAGACCGAGTAGAGCAGGAAGGTGGCGAAGCTGGTCTTGGTGGCCACGCCCGAGATGCCGGAGATGGAGACGTGCGCGCCGCGGGTGCCGTCGAGGAAGTCGGCGTTGAGGTAGACCGGCACGCCGTCGCGGCCCATCCCCATGGGGATCCGGCGTTCCATCCGGTCGAAGTGCAGCGCCCGGGCGCGGGCGTCGCCCTCGGCGCGGTGCACCACGGCGCCCGGTGTGGGCGGCACGTAGAACTCCGGGTCGACCCGCGTGGTCGTCACCTCGGCCGCCTCCTGCACCTGCGCCGGGAGGGTGCCGTCGGCGATGGCGAAGACGTCGGAGTCGAACTGCGCGCCCTCGTGCCGGGCCCGCACCTGGGTGACCACCCCGGCGATGGTCACCGGTTCCCGGTCGGGCAGCTCCCGCCGCGTCACCACCACGTCGTCGAGTTGCAGGTAACTGCCGGGGGAGACCGCCGTCCAGAACTGCAGGGGGGTGGCGTCGGCGGTGCCGAGCACCCGGCCGACCCCGTCGACCGGGCCGTCGAACCCGTCATCCGTCATCGGGCAACTCCGGTCGGCTCGTCGTCGCGGTCAGGGCACACGTGGTGCATCCTGCCCGAGGAGTACGACAGGTTGCCACGCGACGCGGCGGACGCCACGCCGACGCACCGCTGCGCCCGCGTACCGTCACGTCGCCGGCACCCTGCGTGCCCGCGTTTTGCGGACGCGCGGCCGTTCCCGCGCGTGGACGCGTCGCCCGCCGCGCGGGGCCGGGCGCGCGCCGCGGCCCGGCGGGCGCGCCGCGGCCCGGCGCGCGCCGCGGCCCGGCGCCGTCGTCTCAGTCGCGGGCGTAGCGCAGCAGCAGCGTGCCGTCGTCCGCCGCGAGCACGTGCCGCAGCGGGAGCCGGCGTGGCGGGCCGGGCTCGCCCGCGGTGATCCGGCCGGGCCCGGGCCCGGCCAGCAGCGGCGCCACGGTGAGGCACAGTTCGTCGACCAGGTCGGCGGTGGTGAGCGCGCCGAACAGGTGCGGCCCGCCCTCGCAGAGCAGCTGGTCGTGCCCGCGCCGGCGCAGCTCGCGGAGGCCATCCGCGAGGTCGACCCGGTCGGTGCCGCAGGGCACCACCTCGGCCACCTCGCGAAGCCCGGGCGGCGGTACGGCGCCGGCGCGGGTGAGCACGAGCGGCCGGACCGGGGCGTCGGCGAACGCGGCCTGCGCGGGGTCCAGGTCGAGGCTGCCGGAGACGACGACGAGGGTGGGGTAGTCGGGCAGGCCACGCTCCCGCCGCCAGGCCCGGCGGCGTTCGTCGAGCCGCAGCGCCCGGTAGCCCTCGTGCCGCAGCGTGCCGGCGGCCACCACGAGCGCGTCGCAGAGCATCCGGAGGAGGCCGAAGACCTGCTTGTCGGGCTCACCGGAGAGCCCCGCGGAGTAGCCGTCGAGGGTCACCGCGCCGTCGAGACTCGACACGAAGTTCACCCGGAGGTGTGGCCGGTCGGCCCGGCCGTAGAGCGCGGTGAGCGCGTCGTCGTCGACGGCCTCCGCGGCGGGGTCGGGCCACAGCCGGCGGATCGGAATCCCGACGCTCATTCGCTGGCCGGACCGGTGACCGGAGGGGTCGGTCGGGCGGTACGGTGCTGGCAGTCGCACCAGTTCCGCCCCGGACAGTCGTCGTGCCGCCTGGCCCGGCACGCTCGGCAGATCATGCTGGCAGCCTATGCCCGAGGAGGAGGGGACAGCATGCCGCGTCAGATCTTCCAGGTGAGGATCAGCCTCGCCGGGGTCCGCCCGCCGGTCTGGCGCCGGGTGCTCGTGCCGTCCGGCTACACCCTCGACCGGCTGCACCGGGTGGTCCAGCACGCGATGGGCTGGCGCGACTGCCACCTGCACTCGTTCGAGATCGACGGCCTCCAGTACGGCGAGCCCGACCCGGACGGCGAGCTGGCGCTCCACGACGAGCTGGACGTACGTCTGGACGCGGTGCTCGGCAAGGGCAGCCGGTTCCGGTACACGTACGACTTCGGCGACTGGTGGGAGCACGACCTCGTGGTCGAGGACGCGGTGACCGCCGACCCGGACGAGCGCTACCCGGCCTGTCTGGACGGTGAACGGGCCTGCCCGCCGGAGGACGTGGGCGGCGCCTCCGGCTACCAGGCGCTGCTCGCCGCGCTGGCCGACCCCCGCCATCCGGAGCACCGGTCGATGCGGGACTGGGCGGGCCCGGGTTTCGACCCCGACGCCTTCGACGCCGGCCGGGCCGGCACCCTGCTGCGCCGCTTCTGCTGAGCGCCCCGTCCTGAGTGGGCACCACCGGCCACGGGTGTCGTGGTAACGAAATGGGAACGCTCCCAGCGTCCTATTGACACTCCCCGACGCCCGCCGTCACGCTCATGGGAGCGCTCCCGTCGCGTGGTCCGGATTCGTCCCGCACCCCGCCGCGGGCGCCGGCGCCGGCCGTGACCGGCGTACGGCACCCCCCACCACACACCCAGCCTCACCACCGAAAGAGGGGTCAGGATGAGCCTCACCACGCGGCGTACCCGGACGGCCATCGCCGCCCTGGCCGCGATCACCGCGCTCGGCAGCCTCGCGGCCTGCGGCAAGGACGACGAGCCCGCGGCCGGGGAGAAGCCCGCGAAGCTGGTCGTGGACACGTTCGGCGAGTTCGGCTACGACGAGGTCGTCAAGCAGTACGAGAAGGACACCGGCATCAAGGTCGAGCTGCGCAAGACCGCCCAGCTCAACGAGTACCGGCCCAAGCTCGTCCGCGCGCTCGCCACCGGCAAGGGCGCGGCCGACGTGGTCGCGCTCGAGGAGGGCATCCTCAACGAGTTCAAGGTCAACCCCGCGAACTGGGTCGACCTCCGGCCGCTGGTCGCCGACCACAGCAAGGACTACCTGCCCTGGAAGTACGAGCTGGGCAAGGCGCCGAACGGCCAGCTCATGGGCCTGCCCACCGACGTCGGCAGCCTCGCGGTCTGCTACCGGCGGGACCTCTTCGAGGCCGCCAAGCTGCCCACCGAGCGAGACCAGGTGGCCGCGCTCTGGCCGGACTGGCCCGCGTTCGTCGAGACCGGCAAGAAGTACCGGGCCGCCACCGGCAAGGGAATGCTCGACTCGGTCACCACGGCGGCCAGCGCCGTGATGTTCCAGAAGGGCGGCGACCTGTTCTACGACAAGGACGACAACGTCGTGGCCGACACCAGCGCGTCGGTGAAGGCCGCCTGGGACATGGCGATCACCATGGCGGACGCGAAGATCTCCGCGGCAACGGCCACCTGGTCGCCCGAGTGGTCCGCCGGCTTCAAGCAGGGCACCTTCGCGGCGACGTTCTGCCCGTCCTGGATGCTCGGCATCGTCGCGGACAACTCCGGCCCGGAGAACAAGGGCAAGTGGGACGTGGCGCCGGTGCCCGGCGGCGCGGGCAACTGGGGCGGCTCCTGGCTCGCCGTGCCGGAGCAGAGCAGGTACCCGAAGGAGGCGGCGAAGCTCGCCGAATACCTGACCAACGCGCAGAACCAGGTGGCCGCGTTCAAGCTCAAGGGCCCGCTGCCGACGAACCTGGAGGCGCTGAAGAACCCCGAGTTCACCGGCTACACCAACGAGTACTTCAACGGCGCGCCGACCGGCAAGATCTTCGGCGACAGCGTCGCGAAGATCCAGCCGCTGCATCTCGGCCCGAAGCACCAGGGCGTGAAGGAGAACGCCTTCGAGCCGGCGCTGCGGGCGTACGAGGCGGGGCAGATCACCCGGGAGAAGGCGTGGGAGCAGTTCACCAAGGACGCCAAGACGCAGGGCGCCTTCTGAGCTGAGCCGTACCGCACGGCGGTGGCGTCCGGGGTTCCGCCCGGACGCCACCGGCCGGTCCCCGTCCCGCCACCCGGCCACGCCGCCACCCGTGCCGGCGCCCGGAAAGGACTCCCATGAGCCTGTCGACCACGACGGCGCCTCCCGACGCGCCGTCGCCCCCTCCCGCCACCCGACGGTCGTCCCGGTCGCTCTCGCTGACCCGCCTCGACCTGAAGCTCTCCCCGTACCTCTACATCGCCCCGTTCTTCGTGGTCTTCGGCATCTTCGGGCTCTACCCGATGCTGCGGACCGCCTGGATGTCCCTGCACGACTGGAACCTGATCGGCGACCACACCTTCATCGGGTTCGACAACTACACGGCGCTGCTCTCCGACGAGTACTTCTGGAACGCCACGGCGAACACCTTCGGCATCTTCCTGCTCTCGACCGTGCCCCAGCTGCTGCTCGCCCTCTTCCTCGCGAACCTGCTCAACCGCACCGTCCTGCGCGCCCGGACCTTCTTCCGGATGGCCATCTTCATGCCGAACGTGGTGTCGGTGGCCGCCGTCGCCATCGTCTTCGGCATGCTCTTCCAGCGCGACTTCGGCCTCGTGAACTGGCTGCTCGGGCTCGTGGGCGTCGACCCGGTCGACTGGGACGCGCAGCGGTGGAGCTCGTGGACGGCGATCGCGTCGATGGTGAACTGGCGGTGGACCGGCTACAACACCCTGATCCTGCTCGCCGGCATGCAGGCCATCCCGCGCGACCTGTACGAGGCCGCGGCGATCGACGGGGCCGGCCAGTGGAAGCAGTTCTGGCGGATCACCCTGCCGATGCTCACCCCGACCTTCGTCTTCGTGGTGATCCTCTCCACCATCGGCGGGCTGCAGCTCTTCACCGAGCCGCTCGTCTTCGCCAACGGCAACATCACCGGCGGAGACCAGCGCGAGTTCCAGACCCTCGCCATGTACATGTACGAACTCGGCATCGAGAACCTGAACACCGCCGGGTACGGCGCGGCCGTGGCCTGGGCAATGTTCCTGATGATCGCGCTGGTCTCGCTGCTCAACTTCGTCCTCGTCCGCCGCACGGTGAAGTGAGGAGACCCGCCGTGACCTCCGCCTCCCGGCGCCTGTGGCGCACCAGCCCGCTGACCTACTGCGCGCTCGTGCTCGCGGTGCTCTTCTCGATCTACCCCTTCTACTACATGGTGGTCATCGCGACCCGCAGCCTCGACGCGATCAACGACGTCCCGCCGCCGGTGACTCCGGGCGGCGCGTTCGGCGACAACGTGGGCCGGGTGCTCGACAACGACGCCGCGAACTTCCTCACCGGCCTGCTCAACTCGGTCATCGTCTCCGCCGTGGTGACCGTCTCCGTGGTCGTCACCGGCTCGCTGGCCGGCTTCGCCTTCGCCAAGCTGCGCTTCCGCGGCCGCAACGCGCTGCTGCTGTCGATCATCGTGACCATGATGATCCCGACCCAGCTCGGGCTGATCCCGCTCTGGGGCATGATGCAGGACCTCGGCTGGTACGACACCCTCTACGCGGTGACGGTGCCCTTCATGGTCAGCGCGTTCGGCGTGTTCATGATGCGGCAGTACGCCACCCAGGCGATCTCCGACGAGCTCATCGAGGCCGGCCGCGTGGACGGGGCCAACACGTTCCGGATCTACTGGAGCGTCGTCCTGCCGGCGCTGCGCCCGGCGGCCGCCGTACTCGGGCTGCTGACCTTCATGGAGACCTGGAACTCGTACCTGTGGCCGTACGCCGTGCTGACGCCGGAGAACCCGACCCTCCAGGTCTCCCTGGCCTTCCTCTCGTATGCCTACTACACCGACTACTCGCAGGTCTTCGCCGCCACGGCCATCGGCACGGTGCCGCTGGTGCTCGTGTTCGCCGTGTTCGGCCGCCAGATCATCGGCGGGATCATGGAAGGTGCCGTCAAGTCGTGAGCATCCCCGCCAGCCCGCCCGCCGTCGACGTCCTCGGCCGGGGGCCGGAACCGACCTTCCCGCCCGGCTTCCGGTGGGGCGCGGCCACCGCGGCGTACCAGGTCGAGGGGGCCGCCGCCGAGGACGGGCGTACGCCGTCGATCTGGGACACCTTCAGCCGTACGCCCGGTCGCGTGCTCCAGGGGCACACCGGCGACGTGGCCTGCGACCACTACCACCGGTTCCGCGAGGACGTCGCGCTCATGGCCGACCTGCGCCTCACCTCGTACCGGTTCTCGGTCTCCTGGCCCCGGGTGCAGCCCGGCGGCGCCGGCCCCGTCAACGCCGCCGGCCTCGACTTCTACCGGCGGCTCGTCGACGAGCTGCTGGCCCACGACATCGAGCCGTGGGTCACCCTCTACCACTGGGACCTTCCGCAGCCGCTCGAGGACGCCGGTGGCTGGCCGGCCCGGGACACGGCCGGCCGGTTCGCCGACTACGCGGCGCTCGTGGCCGACGCGCTCGGCGACCGGGTCCGCTACTGGACGACGCTCAACGAGCCCTGGTGCTCCGCGTTCCTCGGCTACGGGTCGGGCGTGCACGCGCCGGGTCGGACCGACGGCGCCGACGCCGTCCGCGCCGGACACCACCTGATGCTCGGTCACGGGCTCGCCGTGGCGGCGCTGCGGGCGGCCCGGCCGGACGCCGAGGTCGGGGTGACCGTCAACCTGTACCCGGTCACCCCGGCCACCGACGCGCCCGCCGACCGGGACGCGGCCCGGCGGATCGACGCGCTGGCCAACCGGTTCTTCCTCGACCCGCTGCTGCGCGGGGCGTACCCGGCCGACCTCCTGGCCGACCTCCGCCGGGTCACCGACTTCGGTCACGTGCGCGACGGCGACCTCGCGGTGATCGCCAGCCCGCTCGACCTGGTGGGCGTCAACTACTACAGCCGGTACGTGGTGGCCGGTCCCGTCGACGGGGTGCACCGCCGGTCGCCGTCGGCCTGGCCCGGCAGCGAGGACGTCCGGTTCGTGAGCCGGGGCGTCCCGGTCACCGACATGGGCTGGGAGATCGACGCGCCGGGCCTCGTCGAGACGCTGCGCCGGGTGCACGACGAGTACACGGACCTGCCGCTGTACGTCACCGAGAACGGGTCGGCGTTCGTCGACGAGGTGGTCGACGGCCGCGTCGACGACGCCGAGCGGCTCGCGTACCTCGACGCGCACCTGCGGGCCGCGCACGCAACCATCGAGGCCGGGGTGCCCCTGCGCGGCTACTTCGCCTGGTCGCTCATGGACAACTTCGAGTGGGCGTGGGGGTACACGAAGCGGTTCGGCATGATCTACGTCGACTACGGCAGCCAGGCCCGGATCCCCAAGTCCAGCGGCCGGTGGTACGCCGAGGTGATCCGACGCAACGCGCTGCCCGCGCAGTAGGCTCGGGCCAGCCAGGCGGGCGGTCCGGCGCCACGGTCGCGCGGCGGCGCCGGGCCGCCCGACGTCGGAGGAGCAGACGATGACAACGCAGCGCAGCCGCTCACTCGGTCGCCCCACCCTCGACGCGGTCGCCGCCCGCGCCGGTGTCGGGCGGGGGACGGTCTCCCGTGTCGTCAACGGCTCCCCGCAGGTGAGCCCGGAGGCGCGGGCCGCCGTGCAGCAGGCCATCGCCGAGCTGGGGTACGTGCCGAACCGCGCGGCCCGGGCGCTCGTCACCCAGCGCACCGACTCCGTAGCGCTGGTCGTCTCCGAGTCCGGCGAGCGCGTGTTCACCGAGCCGTTCTTCGCGGCGATCGTCCGCGGGATCAGCTCCGCGCTCCTGGAGACGCCCATGCAGCTCTGGCTGGCCATGGTGCAGTCGCCCCTGGAGCGGGAACGCGTCGAGCACCACCTCACCAACCAGCACGTCGACGGTGTGCTGCTGCTCTCCCTGCACGACTCCGACCCGCTGCCCACCCTGCTCGAGGAGCGGGGCCTGCCGGCCGTGCTCGGCGGCCGGCCGGCGCGGATGCTGCGACCGGGGGCGCAGCCGGCCTGGTTCGTCGACGTCGACAACGTGGGCGGCGCCCGGCAGGCCGTCCAGTACCTCGCGGGCCGCGGGCGACGGCGGATCGCCACCATCGCGGGCCCGCAGGACATGGGCGCCGGCCTGGCCCGGCTCACCGGCTACACCGAGGCGGTCACGGCCGCGCTGGGCGGGGTCGACGACGACCTCGTGGCGTACGGGGACTTCAGCGAGGAGAGCGGGGCGGCCTGCATGCGCCGGCTGCTGGAGACCAGGCCCGACGTGGACGCCGTCTTCGTGGCCTCCGACCTCATGGCCTTCGGCGCGCTGCGTACGCTGCGCGAGGCCGGCCGGCGGGTGCCCGACGACGTGGCGGTGGTCGGCTTCGACGACGCGCCGATCGCGCGGCAGGCCGACCCGCCGCTCACCACCGTGTTCCAGCCCGTGGAGGAGATGGGGCGGCAGATGGCCCGGCTGCTGGTCGCCCGCGTCCGCGGCGACGATCTCCCGGCCCCCCACATCCTCCTGGACACCCAGCTCGTCAAGCGCGCGAGCGCCTGACCCACCCGCGCCCTTCCTCCCCGGTGATCATGAAGTTATTGCCGTGACACGCCGGTGTCCGGGGCAATAACTTCATGATCGACGCGGCGGTGCCGCCCGGGGGCGCGGGGACTGGGCCGGGTTACGCGGGCGCCGCGGTCCAGCGGCGGAGTTCGCGGCGGGCCAGGGAGGCGCGGTGGACCTCGTCGGGGCCGTCGGCGAGGCGGAGCGTCCGGGCACCGGCCCACAGGGAGGCCAGCGGGGTGTCCTGGCTGACGCCGGCCCCGCCGTACGCCTGGATGGCCTTGTCGATCACCCACTCCGCCATGGCCGGCGTGGCGATCTTGATGGCCTGGATTTCGGTGTGTGCGCCCTTGTTGCCGACCGTGTCCATGAGCCAGGCGGTCTTCAGCACCAGAAGGCGGGCCTGCTCGATGCGGACGCGGGACTCGGCGATCCACTCGCGGACCACGCCCTGCTCGGCCAGCGGCCGGCCGAACGCGACCCGCTCGGTCGCCCGCCGGCAGAGCAGCTCCAGCGCCCGCTCGGCCATCCCGATGAGCCGCATGCAGTGGTGGATCCGGCCCGGGCCGAGGCGGGCCTGGGCGATGGCGAAGCCGCCGCCCTCCTCGCCCACGAGGTTCTCGACCGGCACCCGGACGTCCGTGAAGTCGATCTCGGCGTGCCCGCCGTGGGACGCGTCGCTGTAGCCGAAGACCGTCATGCCGCGCCGGACCGTGACGCCCGGGGTGTCCCGGGGTACCAGCACCATGCTCTGCTGCCGGTGCCGGTCGGCGCCCGGGTCGGTCTTGCCCATCACGATGAAGATCTCGCAGGCCGGGTCCATGGCGCCGGACGACCACCACTTGCGGCCGTTGATCACATAGTGGTCCCCGTCCCGGGTGATCCGGGTGGCGATGTTGGTGGCGTCGGACGAGGCCACCTCCGGCTCGGTCATGCAGAACGCCGACCGGATCTCACCCTCCAGCAGCGGGCGCAGCCAGCGCTCACGCTGCGCCTCCGAGCCGAACTCGGCCAGCAGCTCCATGTTGCCGGTGTCCGGTGCCGCGCAGTTGAGCGCCTCGGGCGCCAGGTGCGGGCTGCGCCCGGTGAGCTCGGCGAGGGGAGCGTACTGGAGGTTGGTGAGGCCGGCGCCGTAGCGCCGGTCGGGCAGGAAGATGTTCCACAGGCCGCGCTTGCGCGCCTCGGCCTTCAGCTCCGCCATGACCGGCGGCCGTGCCCACGGGTCACCAGCGGCGAGCACCTGCGCGGCGTGCACCGGCTCGGCCGGGTAGACGTGCTCGTCCAGGAACGCGGTCAGCTCGGCGCGGAGCTGTTCGGTGCGGCTGTCGTACGCGAAGTCCATCAACGCTCCCCGGCGGCGGTCAGGCCGTACGCGATCAGCGGCGCCACCATCTCGCCGATCCGGTCGAATCCCTGCCCGAGGGTCTGGCCGAGCGTGTGCCGGTAGTGGATGCCCTCGCAGATCACGGCGAGCTTGAAGCAGCCCAGCGCGACGTGCCAGTGCAGCGGCCCGACGTCGACGCCGCTGCGTTCCGCGTACCGGTCGATGAGCTCGCCGCCCGTGGGGAACCCGGCGCGCGGGCCGAGCCCGTCGGCGACCGGGTTGCCGGCCGCGGTCTCGCTGCCGCCGAGCACGTCCCAGTACGTGAGCAGCAGGCCCAGGTCGGCGAGGGGATCGCCGAGGGTGGCCATCTCCCAGTCGAGCACCGCCCGGACCGCCACCGGGTCGACGGTGGCGAGCAGGTTGTCGAGCCGGTAGTCGCCGTGCACGATCCGGCCCGCGTTGGCGCTCGCGGGCACGGTCGCCGCGAGCCGGTCGCGCAGCTCGTCGATGCCGGGCAGCGGCCGGCTGCGGGAGCGGTCGAGCTGCCCCGCCCAGCGGCGCACCTGCCGTTCCAGGTAGCCCTCGGGCCGGCCGAAGTCGGCGAGCCCGACGGCCGTCGGCTCGACCCGGTGCAGCGCGGCGAGAGTGTCCATCATGGCCATCGCGAGGTCGCGTCGCGGGCCGTCGCCGAGCGGGTCGGTCTGCGCCCGCGTGCGGAAGACCTCCCCGGTCACGCGTCCCATGAGGTAGAACGGCGCGCCGATCACCTCCGGGTCGGGGCAGTGCAGGATCGCCCCGGGCACCGGCACGTCGGTGGGCGCCAGCGCCGAGATCACCCGGAACTCCCGGGCCATGTCGTGCGCGGTGGCCAGCACGTGCCCCAGCGGCGGGCGGCGCAGCACCACCTCGCGGTCCCCGGCGCGCAGCAGGTACGTGAGGTTCGACTTGCCGCCGGCGATCAGCGTCGCGCCGAGCGGCCCGGCGGCCAGCTCGGGGCGGTGCGCGGCGAGGTACGTGGCGAGCCGGCCCAGGTCGACGCCCGCGGGCGGATCCTCGGGGACGTCGCCGTCCGGGACGGTGGGGGTGGCCGGGTCTGCTTCGGCGGGGGTGGCCGGGGCGGCGCCCGGCCGGAGCGCGTCGACGGCCGGATCGGTCATCCGATTAGTTGATGGCAGCTCCGTCATGTTGTCAAGGTCGGGTTTTGCGTCCGGGACATGCCGCGGCAACAGGGACGAAATGGGCAGCGTCCAGGCTGGGGACCAGCCTGCCGGCCACCGCGCCGGCCCGCCGAGCGGAGGGACGACCATGTTGCTGCGAGTTCGGGTCACGCTGCCGGACCGTCCCGGCGCCCTCGGCCAGGTGGCCCGCACCCTGGGCGTGTCCGGCGCGGACATCGTCCAGGTGGTGGTGCTGGAGCGGCTCGGCGGGCGGGCGGTGGACGACTTCACCGTCGTGTGGCCGGGCGCCGCGCGCGTCGAGCGGCTGCTGGCCGGTCTGGCCGCCATTCCCGGCGTACGCGTGGACGGGGTCTGGCGGGCGATCGGCGCGCCCACCACGACCGGCCAGGACGCCGAGCTGCTGGCCCACGTCGCCGCGAACCCGGCCGACGGGGTGGCCACCCTGGTCGACGCGGCGCCCGGTCTGCTGGCCGCCGACTGGGCGGTGGCCGCCGTGGTGCCGCTGGACTGGGCGTCGCGCACCGGCGGGGGCGGCGCCACCGTGGCGCACGCGAGCTGGCGGGCCCCCGTACCGCCACCGCTGCCGGAGGTGACCCCGCTGCGCGCGCGCTCGGCGACCGCGCCCGACGGCACCCACTACGCGGTCGCGCCGTTCGGGCGGGCCGGTCTCGTGCTCGTGGTGGCGCGCGGGCACACCGACCCGCTCGTGGCGGCGGCGTTCCACGCCACGGAGGTCGACCGGCTGGCCCAACTGGTCCGGGCGGGCGCGGTGATCCTCGGCGACCGGCTCGACCTGGTCGGCGCCCCTGCGGTAACCGCCTAACCCCCCAAACCCCCGCCCCACCCCCCACGCCCGCCCCAGCCCCACCCGCCCTCGCGATCTTGCGGTTCGTGCCCCGGCGAAACGGGACGAACGCCATTTCTCCGGGGCCGAAAGTGCAAGATCGCGGGGGTGGGAGGCGGGGGTGGGGGCGCGGGGTGGGGGTGGGGTCAGGTCGTGGGGTAGCGGCTGTAGTCGGGGAAGTTGCCGTAGAGCCGCTCGTCGCCGCCCTGTGTAACCGCCTGCACGAGCAGGTCGCCGCCCACGAACGCGCCCTTCCAGGAGGCGCCCCGGCCGCCGAACGGCTCGTCCCGGTCGCCGCGCGAGCGGGGCTTGTTGATGCCCACCTTGAACGCCTGGAGGTCGACGGCGAGCTTGCCGGCCAGTTCCTCGTCGTCGCAGGCCAGCGAGGCGACCAACGCGCCGTTGGAGGCGTTCATCTGTGCCAGCAGCTCGTCGGTGGTGTCCACCACGACGATCGTGTCGACCGGCCCGAACGGCTCGGCGTGCATGAGCCGGGACCGGCCGGGCGGAGCGAGCAGCACGGCGGGCGCGACGTACGCCGACGTGTCCTGCCCGGCCAGGAACGGCGCCCCGTCGAGCTTGCCCCGGTACAGCGGAACGGCGCCGCCGCGGACCGCCTCGTCCACCTTGCGGCGTAGCTCGTCGGCCTTCGCGGCGCTGATGAGCGGCCCGAAGTCGAGGTCGGGCAGCGGGTCGCCCACCTGCCAGGTCTCGTCCACCGCAAGCGGGTGTCCGAACTGGATCGAGGAAACCACCGGCAGGTACATGTCGAGGAACTCGTCGACGAGGTTGCGCTGCACCACGAACCGGGGGTACGCGGTGCAGCGCTGCTTGCCGTACTCGAAGCCCTTCTTGAGGTGCGCGGCGAGCAGGTCCCACTGGGAGAACTCCCAGATCCCCCAGGCGTTGAGGCCCTCCTGCTCGATGAAGTGCCGCTTGTCGGAGTCGAGCAGCGCGGCGGCCACCTTGCCGCCGTTGGAGCGTCCACCCACGAAGGCCACGGCGCCGATCTCCGGCGCCCGGACGAGCACCTCGGACAGCTCCTCACCACCACCGGAGACGAGCGTCGCCGGCAGCCCGGCGCGGCGCATGAGCGCGTGCGCCACGGTGAGGCAGACGGCGCCGCCCTGCGACGGGGTCTTCGCGACGACCGCGTTGCCGGCGAGCAGTTGCACCAGCTCGGCGTGCACGAGCACGCTCATCGGGTAGTTCCACGAGGCGATGTTGCTGACCGGGCCGGGCAGCGGCTCGCGCCCGCCCGCGAGCATCCGGTCGATCTCACCGACGTACCAGCGGACACCGTCCAGCGCCCGGTCCACGTCGGCGCAGGCCAGCCGCCACGGCTTGCCGATCTCCCAGACCAGCAGCAGGGCGAGCAGGTCCCGGTGGGCGGTGAGGGCGTCCACCGCCGCGGTGACCCGCGCCGTGCGTTCGGTGAGCGGGGTGGCGGCCCACTCGCGGTGCGCGGCCGCGGCGTGCGCGACGGCGGCGTGGGCGGTGTCGGCGTCGAGCCGGGCCAGGTTGACCAGGACGGTGTTGTCCACCGGGGTCCGGACGGGCGTCGGCGAACCGATCGCCCGCCACGCGCCCTCGACGAGGTTGTGCAGCGTGGTGACGCCGTCGACCGGGGCGGCGAACGCCTCCGGGGTGGCGGCCACCGCGCGGGCCAGGGTCTCCGACCAGGCGGTGCCGTCGGCGAGTCGTAGGGCCATCGCGTCCTCCTCAGGTTCGACCGGGGAGCGGCGGCGTCGATGGCACCGCTGGTGTCGGGTACTGTGCCGCGCCGCGCGGCGGGCCAGCAACCGTACGCTCGTATGCCAGGACGGGTCGTCCCGGTCGGGCGCCGGAGGCGACCGCAACAGCGGGGCCGTTGAGCTGGGCGGACGGTGCCACATCATCGACAAGCATCGATGGTGTGAGCTATCTCCGGACGCCGTCGACCGGGTTACCCGCCGATACGGATTCCGGCTCGGCGCGGATCGGTCGAGCGTGGACACGGGAGGCAACGGCGAGCGGCCGCCGGACCGGGGGTCCGACGGCCGCTCGGGGTGCTGACGGGATCAGCTCGTGAAGGTGATCTTGTCCCGGCGACGACGCAGCGCCATCAGGACGACCCCACCCACGATGAGCGCCAGACCGGCGAGGCTGATGCTGGTCACGGCGACCCCGGTGAGCGGCAGGCCGCCCTCGGTGTCACCGCCACCACCGTTGCCGCCGACACCCGACGCGTCCGAGGGGGACGGGTTCGCCGACGGGTTGGCGGACGGGTTCTCCGAGGGGTTCGCCGAGGGGTTCTCGGAGGGGTTCTGCGACCCGCCCGGCGTCGGGGTGGGCGACCCCTCGCCGGGGGTGGACGTGGACGGCGTCGGGGTCGGCGACGCCGCGCACGGCTGCAGCCAGAACACCTTCTGCTTGGCCTTGCCCTTGCCGTCGGTCAGGTCGACGGTCAGCTTGATGTGGTAGCCCTGCTGGGGCTGGGCATCGAGGCCGGCCAGCGCCAGGTCGTTGGCGGAGAACCGGACGACCGCGTCGTGGTCGTTCGCCGCACCGGAGGCCGGGTCGTCGCTGATCACGTAGTTGTCGAGGAACTTGACCGTCGTGCGTCCCGTGGGCGGGTGCGCGGCGAGGGTGATGTCGGCCGTCTCCCCCTCGTCGAAGTTGAAGAACTCGAGTTCGAACTCGCAGCCGACGTGCGGCTGGTTGTCGACGCTGTCCCCGAAGGGCGCACCGTCGATCTTGACGGTGCCGTTGTCGCCCGGGGGGTTGTGCGGCTTGCCGGCGGCCGCCCACGCCGGGGAGGCGATGGCGAGACTGGCCGCGGCGGCAGCCGTCAGGACGGCAGCGCGCGCCGCGCGCCGACGCTGTGGCATGAGGATTCCTCCGAGATCGGGAGAGGGAACGGCACATGATCTCACGCACGAGATCGGCACTCGACATCGGTCGATCGGTTTGACCTGCGCATACGTCTCGGTGTGATCCGATTTTCCGGTCCGTCGACCGCGTGTCGGTGTAACGGACACGGGCGGGGCGGCGCTCCCGCGGAGCGGGTCGGCGTCGCTCCCCATCGGACCGTCTGACGCCGGTTCCTCGGCGATCGTCGCGCGTTCCCGGCAGGATACGGGTGGTGGAGCGGGCGTTGGTGACCGTGGGACACGGGCCGGCCGACCGGGCGCGGCTCGGGGACCTGCTGGCCGGGGCGCGGATCGCGCTGGTGGTGGACGTGCGCCGGTTTCCCGCGAGCCGCACCAACCCGGACGTCCGGCGTGAGGAGCTGGAACGCTGGCTGCCGGAGGCCGGCATCGACTACCGCTGGGAGCCGCGCCTCGGCGGCCGGCGGCACGTCCCGGCCGGCAGCCCCGAGCCGGACACCTGGTGGACGGTGGCGGCGTTCCGGGCGTACGCGGCGCACACCCGTACGCCCGACTTCCGGGCCGCGCTCGACGCGGCGCTCGCGGACGCGGCGGCCCGGACCACGGCCGTGATGTGCAGCGAGAGTGTCTGGTGGCGCTGCCACCGGCGGCTCATCGCGGACGTGGCGGTCCTCGGCCACGGCGTGCCGGTCGACCACCTGATGCCGGACGGCCGGCTCACCCCGCACCGGCCGGCCGCCGGCGCCCGGCGCGACGGCGGCCACGACCTGGTCTGGGACGGCTGAGTCGCCCTCGCGCCGCGGCGCCGCGCGGGGCCGGGAAGCGCGGTGTCGACGAAGCCAGCCGGCCCGCGTAGCCCGGCGGGGTCAGTCGACCAGTTCGTCGGCGAGCAGGTCCATGAGCAGGCCGTCGTGCCAGCGGCCGTCCGCGCCCCGCTCGTAGCGCCGCAGCACCCCGACCGGGCGGAAGCCGACCTTCGCGTAGCCCCGGATCGCCTGCGTGTTGGCCGCCGCGGGGTCGATCGTGAAGCGGTGGTGCCCGTACTCGTCGACCAGGTGCCGGACCAGCGTGCGGATCGCGTCCGGACCGAGGCCGCGCCCGTGCACCGCGGGGTCGAGGAAGATGTCGAGGCTGGCGTGCCGGTAGTCCGGGTCCTCCTCGGCGGACCACTGGATGGCGCCCACGACCCGGTCGTCGTGCCCGATGGCGTAGACGGTCAGCTCCTCGTCGGCGAGGTCGGCGCGCACCGTGGCGGCCAGATCGTCGTCGCCGCGCCACCACCGGCGTACCTCCGGCGTGGCCCGGATCGCCGCGAGCGCCGCCACGTCCTGGGAGCCGGCCGGCCGCAGCGTCACGAACCGCCCGCGCAGGACGCTCACGACCGCTCCCGCAACCGGCCGGTGCCGAGCCGCTCCAGGACGCGGGCGTCGGTGTGATCCTCGCGCTGCTTCGCGGCCGCGCCCGCGCCGTCCGCCATGGCCCTCCACCCGTCCCGGGCCACGGCATGGCCCGGAACGGCAACCTACCACCGCGGACGCGGTGGTGGGGGACGTCACATCGTCTCCGTGTGGGCGCGCGGACGCCGCCTCAGGAGCGGATCTCGCCGTGCTCGACGCAGACCGCCGACCAGCCGACCGGCACGACCTGCACCTTCATGCGCCGCCGGCACCGCGCGCAGAACCGCGGCGGCTCCAGCGCCCGGGCGCTGGCGCACGCCTCGTGCGGAGCGTCCCCAGTGGCCTCGCCGCAGCGGTCGCACCAGGTCGGCGCCGCGTCGTCCGCCAGCGTCAGCCCCACCGGCTCCGTCACCGTGGCCTCCTCACAGCGTCGCGGAGAGCGCCTTGACCGGCATCTTCAGGTCGTCGAGCAGCGCGAGGTCCTCGCTCGCCGGCCGGCCCAGGGTGGTCAGGTAGTTGCCCACGATGACCGCGTTGACGCCGCCCAGGAGCCCGTCGCGGGTGCCCAGGTCGCCGAGGGTGATCTCCCGGCCGCCGGCGTACCGGAGGAGGGTGCGCGGCATGGCCAGCCGGAACGCGGCGATGGCCCGCAGCGCGTCCTTGCCCTCGACGACGGGTCGGTCACCGAGCGGCGTGCCGGGGCGCGGGTTGAGGAAGTTCAGGGGCACCTCGTGCGGGTCCAGCTCGGCGAGCTGCGCGGCGAACTCGGCCCGCTGCTCGACCGTCTCGCCGAGGCCGAGGATGCCGCCGCAGCAGACCTCCATGCCGGAGTCGCGCACCATCCGCAGTGTCTCCCAGCGCTCCTCCCACGTGTGCGTGGTCACCACGTTCGGGAAGTAGGAGCGGCAGGTCTCCAGGTTGTGGTTGTAGCGGTGCACACCCATGTCGACCAGCTCGTCGACCTGCTCCTGGGTGAGCATGCCCAGGGAAGCCGCGACCTGGATGTCGACCTCGGCCTTGATGGCCGCGACACCCTCACGCATCTGCTTCATGAGGCGGGCGTCCGGGCCGCGTACGGCGGCCACGATGCAGAACTCGGTGGCACCGGTCGCGGCCGTCTGCTTCGCCGCCTCGACGAGGGACGGGATGTCCAGCCAGACCGAGCGCACCGGGGAGGTGAACAGGCCGGACTGCGAGCAGAAGTGGCAGTCCTCCGGGCAGCCGCCGGTCTTGAGCGACACGATGCCCTCGACCTCGACCTCCGGCCCGCACCAGCGCATCCGCACCTCGTGCGCGAGCTGCAGGGCGGCGGGCAGGTGCTCGTCGGGCAGGGTCAGCACGGCGAGGACGCCGGCCTCGTCGAGGCCGACGCCGTCACCCAGGACCCGGGCGCGGGCCTGGTCGAGGATCTCTGGCATGGCTCGTACCCTACAAGGCCCCTCCGGGAGGGAAAACGGCTGCGTCCGGGGCCTGCCCCTGAACGTCGGTTCAGGCCGGACGGGTGTGAGTGGGATCCGCCGGGCCGCATCGGGCGGGTGGTAACTTCGCCCGGCGGAGGCGGTCGACGGGGCCGGCCCGAGGCGGTGTGAGGGGTGACGGTGGCGGACTGGCTGGCGGCGCTGGACCGCCGTGCCGAGCTGCGGGCGAAGGCCGGGCTGACCCGCCGGCTGCACCCGCGCGCCGCCGGTGAGGCGGTCACCGACCTCGCCGGCAACGACTACCTCGGCCTGGCCACCCATCCGGAGGTCACCGCGGCGGCCGCGCGGGCGCTGTCGGCGTACGGACTGGGGGCGACCGGGTCGCGGCTGGTGCGCGGCTCCACCGACGCCCACCACGCGCTGGAGGACGCCCTGGCCGGCTGGATCGGCACCGACCGGGCGCTGGTCTTCTCCTCCGGGTACCTGGCGAACATCGGCGCGCTGCGCGCCCTCGTGCAGCCCCGCACGCTCCTCGTCTCCGACGCGCACAACCACGCCTCGCTCATCGACGGCTGCCGGATCTCCGGCGCGGAGACCGTCGTCACGGCGCACGCCGACGTGACCGCGGTCGCGGCCGCCCTCGCCGTGGCCCCCGACCGGCCGGCCGTGGTGGTCACCGAATCGGTCTTCTCCGTCGACGGCGACCTCGCCCCGCTGGCCGAGCTGCACGCCGTGGCCCGCCGGTACGGGGCGTTGCTGCTGGTCGACGACGCGCACGCGCTCGGCGTCACCGGCCCGGCCGGCGCCGGGGCGGTCGCCGCCGCGGGGCTGGCCGGCCAGCCGGACGTGGTGGTGACCGCCACGCTCAGCAAGGCGCTCGGCGGCGCGGGCGGGCTGGTCGCCGGCCCGGCCGAGTTCGTCCGACACCTCGTCGAGACCGGGCGGACGTTCATCTTCGACACGGCGCTGCCGCCCGCGGTCGCGGCCGGTGTACACACCGCCGTGGGTCTGGCCCGCGCCGGCGACCCGCTGCGCGCCGAGCTGGCCGCGCGGGCCGCGTTCGCCGTACGCCGGCTGCGTGAGGCGGGCCTTCCGGTGTCCGCGCCGGACGCCGCGGTGATCTCGGTGACCGCGCCGGGGCCGGAGGCCGCGACGACGTGGGCGGCGGACTGCCGCGACCGGGGTGTCGCCGTCGGCTGCTTCCGCCCGCCCTCCACACCGGACACCCGCTCCCGGCTCCGGCTGACCCTCAACGTCGGTGTGCCGCGGGCGGACTTCGAGCGGGCCCTGGAGGTCATCGTGGAGTGTGCGCCGTGAGCGCGAGGAGTGAGCCGGTTTTGCGAGCCCCGCAGTCGCGAACGAAGGTGGCGCCGTGAGCGCGAGGAGTGAGCCGGTTTTGCGAGCCCCGCAGTCGCGAACGAAGGTGGCGCCGTGAGCGCGAGGAGTGAGCCGGTTTTGCGAGCCCCGCAGTCGCGAACGAAGGTGACGCCGTGAGCGCGAGGAGTGAGCCGTGGCGGGGGCCGGTGGTGGTGACCGGCACCGACACCGAGGTGGGCAAGACGGTGGTGACGGCGGCCATCACGGCGGCCGCGCAGGCCGCCGGGCTGCGGGTGGCCGTCCTGAAGCCCGGCCAGACGGGTACGGCGACGGGCGAGCCCGGCGACGTGGACGCCGTGCAGCGGCTGGCCGCCCCGCTCACGGGTCGGACCCTGGCGAGCTTTCCCGACCCGCTCGCCCCGCTCACCGCGGCCCGGGTCGCCGAGCTGGAGCCGCTGGAGCTGTACACGGCGGTCGACGCGGTCCGCGAGGAGGCCGACAAGCACGACCTGGTGCTCGTGGAGGGGGCGGGCGGGCTGCTCGTACCGATGGGTCTGCGCCCGTCGGGCGAGCCGTGGACGGTGGCCGACCTGGCCGTCTCGCTGGGCGCGCCGGCCGTCGTGGTCGCCCGGGCGGGGCTCGGCACGCTCAACCACACGGCCCTGACGCTGGAGGCGCTGGACCGGCGGGCGGTGCCCGCCGGAGTGGTGATCGGCGCCTGGCCGACGGCGCCGGAGCTGGTGCACTGGACGAACCTCTCCGACCTGCTGCCGAACCTGCTCGGCGCGTTGCCCGCGGGGGCGGGCGCCATGGACCCGGGCGTGTTCCGGCGGTCCGCGCCGGGCTGGCTCACCCCGGCGTTGCACGGGGTGCTCGACGACTGGCGCGCGTGGGCCGAGGACATCGGCTGAACACCTGACTTTCGTCGGTGCCCGGCGCTCGCGGCGGTGGGTAGCCTGACCGCCGTGACCAGGTGGCGATGGGTGCGGACGGCGCCGCGCGGGGCGGCGCGGCGGCGCCTGCTCCGGGACGCGCTGCTGTGGGCGGCGCTCGCGGCGCCCGTCGGGTACGCCGGGCTCACTCCGCCGTACCCGCGGCTCTGGCTGCTGGTGGTGGCGGCTGGGCTGGCGCTGCTCGCCACGGCGGTGGCGGTGAGCCGGCGCTGGCCGGTGGTCGCCCTGACGCTGGTGGTGCTCGGTTCGCTGTTCCAGGGCAACTTCGTCTTCGCGATCCCGGTGTTCAGTTATCTGACCGGGCGGCGCAGCGCGAGCGCCGGCCCGGCCGTGGCCGCCTTCGCCCTGATCGCGGCCGGCGGCACGGCGCTGAACCTGGGGTTGCTCGGCACCGGCGCGGCCACCTGGTTCCTGCTCGCGTCGGTGCTGCTCTTCGCCGGGGTGTTCCCGTGGCTGGTCGGCCGTTACCGACGCCAGCAGCAGGAGCTGGTCGACGCCGGCCACCGGCACGCCGACGCGTTGGCCCGGGAGGCGCACGGCGCGGCCGAGCGGATCCGGCTGCGGGAGCGGGCCCGCATCGCGCAGGAGATGCACGACTCGTTGGGCCACGACCTCAGCCTCATCGCGCTGCGCGCGGCCGCCCTGGAGGTCGCCCCCGACCTGGACGGCCGGCACCGGGCCGCCGCGGGGGAGTTGCGGGCCAGCGTGGGCGCCGCCACCGAGCGGCTGCACGAGATCATCGGCCTGCTCCGGGAGGAGGCGGCCGGCGCCGGCACGCGGCCGGCCGACGAGAGCGTCCCCGACCTCGTCGACGGCGCGCGCGAGGCCGGCATGGCGGTACGCCTGGACGCCGCTCCGGACGTGTCCGACCTGCCGACGGTTGTCGCGCACGCCGCGCACCGGCTGGTCCGCGAGGCGCTCACGAACGCGGCCCGGTACGCCCCGGGCGCCCCCGTCGAGGTGCGGCTCGCGCGGGCCCGTGACCGGATCGAGGTGGCCGTGGTCAACGCCCCGGCACCGGCCGGTCCGCTGCCCGGCCCGCCGTCGCACGGCAGCGGGCTGCTGGCGCTCGCCGAGCGCGTACGTCTCGCGGGCGGCTCGCTCGACGCCGGCCCACGGCCGGACGGCGGCTTCGCGGTGCGGGCGTGGCTGCCGGCCGCCGGTCCGCCGCCGGAGGGCGCCGCGCCGGAGCCGGACGGGCCCGCCGTCGTGGCGGACCGCGCCTGGCTCGGGAGTGCGGAGGAATCCGCGCCCACCCCGCCGCGAGCGGCGGAGCGACCGTCCGAGGCGGAGCGGCGGCTGCACGAGGCCCGCCGGCGGGTCCGCCGCAGCCTGCTGGCGGCCCTCGGCGCGCCGGCGGGGCTCGCGCTGGTGCTGTCGTTCGTCTACTACCCGGTGGCGACCGCCGGCACGGTGCTCGACCAGGCGACGTTCGACCGGTTTCCGGTGGGCGCCGCCCGTGCCGACCTTCCGGGGCTGCCGCGCCGGCAGCTCGACCGGCCGGCGGGCGCCCACGAGGGCGGATGCGAGTACTACACCGACGGGAACTTCCCCCTGGCACAGCCGACCTGGCGACTGTGCTTCGCCGACGGGCGGCTGGCCAGCAAGGAGCGGATCGACCAGTGACCACCGACAGCATCACCATGCCCGTCCGGGTCGTGCTCGCCGACGACGAGGCGATGATCCGGGCCGGCGTACGCGCGATCCTGGCCGCCGACCCCGGCATCGAGGTGGTCGCCGAGGCGGGCGACGGCCGTGCGGCCGTGGAGCTGGTGCGGGCGCACCGGCCCCGGGTGGCTCTGCTTGACATCCGGATGCCCCGGCTCGACGGGCTGAGCGCGGCCGCCGAGATCCGCCGGCTGGTGCCGCAGACGGCGACGCTCATGCTCACCACGTTCGGCGAGGACGACCACATCGGCCGGGCGCTCGGGCACGGGGCGAGCGGTTTCCTGCTCAAGTCCGGCGACCCGCGGGAGCTGATCGCCGGTGTGCACGCGGTCGCCGACGGCGGGGCGTACCTGTCGCCGCGGGTGGCCCGTCGCGTCATCGAGCTGGGCGGCGGGCGGCTGACCCGGCGGCCGGCGGCGCGGGACCGCACGGCCGGGCTCACGGACCGGGAGCGGGAGGTGCTGGCGCTGGTCGGGGCGGGGCTGTCCAACGCGGAGATCGCCCGCCGGCTCCACCTGGTCGAGGGCACCGTGAAGACGTACCTCACCAGCATCTTCACCCGGTTGGACGTGCGTAATCGGGTGCAGGCGGCGATCCTCGCGTACGAGGCCGGCCTGGTCGAGCGGTGAGCGGGCTCCGGGGCGCGCCGCCCCGGAGCCCGTTCCTACCGCCGGCTCAGGCGTCCCGGCGGCGCAACGCGGCCCGGCCGAGCGCCAGCGCGGCCACCGCCCAGCCGGCGAGCAGCAGCAACCCCACGGCCGCCGGGTAGGGGTCGGTGTCACCGGCGAGGAAGTGCGCCCCGGCGACGCCCGGGAAGCCGTCGGCGATGCGGTTGAGCACGGTGATGTCCGGTTCCTGGAGTGAGAGCGGCACGATCATGAGCGTGGCCACGAGCACGACGAGGGTGAGCACCGCGCTGCGCAGGGCGGTGCCCAACCCGAGCGCCAGCACCCCGACGAGCGCCAGGTAGGCGGCGAACGCCACGACGTCCCCGGCGGTGCCCGCCGCGGGGGCCGTGCCCCACTCGCCGAGCACCGGCCGGGCCACCAGCACACCGACGCCGCCGAGCAGCAGGCCGGCGAGGAAGGTCACGGCCGCTGTCACCACGGCCTTCGCCAGCAGTACGCGTCCGCGCGACGGCGTGCACTGCAACGTCGTACGGATCGTGCCGCTCGTGAACTCGCTCGTGATGGCGAGCAGCCCGATCGCGAGGACCGCGTACTGGGTCAGCTCCACCGAGCTGGCGAGGATGCTGCCCACCGTGACGATGCCCGCGTCGTCGGCGGGGTCGTCGTTGGTGTTCGCGTTGGCCGCGTAGATGGCCAGCTGCCCGGCGGTGGCCGCCGTCACGAGCGCCGCGGCGAGGAGAGTCCACCAGGTGCTGCGTACCGACCAGAGTTTGGTCCACTCGGCGGCGACGGTGCCGCCGAAGCCGCCCGACCGGGTGGCGGGACGGGCGCGGGGAAGGGTGGTCGTGGTCATCGGGTCTCGCCTCCGGTGGGAACGCCCGCGTACTCGACGCTGTCGGCGGTCAGGTCCATGAACGCGCGTTCCAGCGACGCGCCGTGGGTGCTCAGCTCGTGCAGCCGTACGCCCAGCTCGTAGGCCAGGTCGCCGATGCGGTCGGCGCTGGCGCCCGTGACGGTGAGCTCGTCGGGGCCGGCCGCTTCGACGGTGGCGCCGGCGGCGGTGAGCCGCTCGGCGAGCGTGGCGAGCCCGGCCGGCTGCGGGCTGCGCACCCGGACGGCCACCGCGCTGCCGGCGATCACCTCGGCGATCGGCGCGTCGGCGAGCAGGCGTCCCCGGCCGATGACGACCAACTGGTCGGCGGTGAGCTGCATCTCGCTCATGAGGTGGCTGGAGACGAAGACGGTCCGGCCCTGCCCGGCGAGGGACCGCATGAGCTGCCGCACCCAGCGCACCCCGTCGGGGTCGAGCCCGTTCACCGGCTCGTCGAACATGAGCACGGGTGGGTCGCCGAGCAGCGCGCCCGCGATGCCGAGCCGCTGGCCCATGCCGAGGGAGAGGGTCCGGCCCGGCTTGGCGGCGGCCCGGTCGTCCAGCCCCACGCTGGCGAGCACCTCGTCGACCCGCCGGGTCGGTACGCCGTTGCTGCGGGCCATGGCGAGCAGGTGCGCCCGCCCGGACCGCGCCGGGTGGATGGCCTTCGCGTCGAGCAGCGCGCCCACCTCGTACAGCGGATGGCGCAACTCCCGGTACGCCCGCCCGTCGATGAGCGCCTTACCGGCGGTGGGCCGGTCGAGGCCGAGGATCATGCGCATGGTGGTGGACTTGCCGGCGCCGTTCGGGCCGAGGAACCCGGTGACCCGGCCGGGTGCGATGTCGACGGTCAGGTCGTCGACCGCGGTCGTCCCCCCGAACCGCTTCGTCAACCCACGTAGTGTGATCATGCGCTGACGCTAGGCGCGCGAGGTGCCGGTCCACCGCGCCCGAACGGCACCACTCCGCCCTGACTTTCGTCAGTCGCCGGCCGTCTCCGCCTCGCGACCGTGCTCCGCGGGGGACGGCGTGGCCGGGCGGCGAGTAGTCGTGCGGACGCTGTCGAGCTGCCCCGGAAATGGGGCAGCGCGGACCGGCGCCGCGGCGCCGCGGCACCGCAGCGCCTCTGTGCCTATCGCGGCGGTGCCTATGCGCAGCGGTGCCTCTGTGCGGCGGTGCCTCTGTGCGGCGGTGCGGTCCTGGTCGTGCCGGTCCCAGATCTGGGGCAGCTCGACAGGCGGCGCGAGCACCCACCGCTCGCCGGCCGAGGCGTCCACATCAACCCGCCGGTGCTCCGCGCCGGGCCGGCGGGTCGGGCGGTTCGGCGCGGCGGATGACGAAGGCGTCGGGCATCCGGAAGGTGAGGTTGTCCGGGCACCAGGGGGCGCGGACCACCGTCGCCCCGTCGAGCAGCGGGGTGGCCTCGGCGACCACCACGGCCGCCTCCATCCGGGCCAGCACGTCGCCCACGCAGCGGTGCGCGCCCGCGCCGAACGCCAGGTGCCGGCGCGATCCGCGCTGGCCGGGGCGGAACTCGTCGGGGTACGCGACGGTCTCCGGGTCGCGGCCGGCCCGGGCCAGCCAGAGCACGACGCTCGTTCCCGCGGGCACCCGCGTCCCGCCCAGCGTGCTGTCCGCCGCCGCCACCCGGCGCCAGGTCACGATCGGCGGTTCCAGCCGCAGACCCTCCTCCACGACGTCGCCGACCGCGATCTCCCCGGTGCGCAGCCCGGCCCGCACCGCGGGCTCGCCCGCGAGCCGGTGCAGCAGCAGGGTGAGGAACTGCGACGTGGTCTCCTGCCCGGCCACCAGCAGGAAGAACAGCGCGCCGACCACCACGTCCGGCGAGTGCCCCGCCGCGCGCAGCGCGCCCGCGAGCCCGCCACCGGTGGCCGCGAACTCGCGCAGCACCCGGTGGAACCGGCCCACCTCCTCGGCGAGCGCGACCTGCCGGTCGGCGTCCAGCGGCGCCCAGAACAGCTCGAGCGCCGCCCGGGCGAACGCCTTCACGGCGCCCACCGGCGCGTCCGGCAGGTCGACGAGCCGGGCCAGGACGAGCAGTGGCAGATCGGCGGCGAGCTCGGCGTACAGGTCGACGCTGGCGCCGGCGTCCAGGGCCGCGGTCAGCCGGGCGACCCGCTCCCGGACCAGGTCGGTCAGCCAGGGCCGCTGCGCGGCGACCCGGGACGGGTGCAGCGCCCCGGCGACGATCGCGCGGATCTCCGGGTGGCTCGCGCCCGCGTTGTTCGCGAGGGTGGGCGGCAGGCGGAACCGATGGCCGGCGAGCACCCGCAGCGCGTTGACCGGCATCGGGGTGACCGCGTCCAGCGCGTTGTCCGGCCGGTACGTGACCGGGTCGGTGAGCACCTGCCGGACCAGCGCGTGCCGGGTGACGACCAGGTGCTCCACACCGACGTGATCCGCCACGCGGGCCACGTCCGGCCAACCGGTGTCGGCGACCTGCGCCCAGCTGCGGAACAGCACGCCGACACGCTAGTCGGCGGCCTTCGGCAGGCCGGGCCGCAGCTGCCACACCGTGGTGCGCTTCACCCGCACGGTCTCCAGCGCCGGCGGCACCGGGACGTCGTACACGGCCAGCTCGTCGAAGCGGTCCCGGGGGAGGAAGGCGCGACCCGGGTCCCCCACGAGCACGCGGGCGCCGGCCCGGGCCGCGCGCAGCAGGAACCGCAGCATCCGCTTGGCCATCGCGTCGCTGTAGAAGACGTCCCCGGCGAGCACCACCTCCGCGCCCCCGGCGTCGCCGTCGAGGATGTCGCCGAACTCGGCGTCGACGCGTACCCCGTTGGCCTCGGCGTTGAGCGCCACCGCCGCCACCGCCAGCTCGTCGACCTCGACGGCGCGGACGGCGGCCGCGCCGGCCCGTGCGGCGGCGATGGCGACCAGCCCGGAGCCGGACGCCAGGTCGAGCACCCGGCGGCCGGCGATCAGCTCGGGATGGTCGGTCACGTAGCGTGCCAGCGCCTGTCCGCCCGCCCAGGCGAAGGCCCAGAACGGCGGCGGTCGGTCGGAGTGGAACTCGCCCTCGGTCAGCTCCCAGAGCCCGATGGGCTCGTCCGCCTGGTGCAGCCGGACCTCGGGGACGAAGGCCACCGGGGCGAGCCGGGCGTGCAGCCGGACGAAGGCGGTGGTGAGCTCGGACACCGGCCGATTCTCTCCCGGAGGTGGCGACGGGGTCGCCGCGGGGGACGGTGAGCGGTTCAGCACCGTGGGTGACATCGCCGGTCGTCCTTGGCGCGGGTCGCCACAACTCGCGTCTGGTAGGCCCGCGGCCGGCGCCGGACGACCGGCTCTGGGGCCCGCCGGGCCGGCCGGCCGGACGCTGGTAGGCGGACCGGGGCCGGCGCCACGCGGCGCCGGCCCCGGCTCCGGTCACTTCGAGAAGGCCTGGAACTCGGCGATGCGGACCTGGTCGCGCGCCGGGCTGGCGGTCGCGCAGTCGGTCGTGGTCGCCGGGTCGTCGTCCTGCTCACCGGCGTACGCCGGGCCACCCGTGCACTGGCTGTCCCGCACCTCGAGGCGCAGGTGCGTGGCGAGGGTGGTGGGCACCGGGAACGAGCGGAGGTTGATGTCCCGGGTGTAGGCGCGGTACGCACCGCCCGGGAACGCGTCGTCCGCGCTCGTGTAGATGCGCTGGAAGTGCGCCGGGTTCGCGCAGTCGGTGGTCTTCGCGTTGCAGGCCAGCACCGCGAACGACCGCAGCGAGCTGAGGGCGTTCTGGCTGCCGGTGTCGGCGTCGCCGCTGATCGCCGGGCGCAGCATGGCGCTGACGTTCACCCGCTTCACCACCTGCGGCGCGTCGCCGGGCAGCGCCACGGTGACCTGCTTGCCGGCCACCCCGTCGAGCGAGGCCCAGTTCGTGGCCTCGGTGTCGTCGGCGATCCGGTCGAGGTTGACCCCGTCGCCGCTGATCGTGGCGCCGGACGCCGTCGAGGCCAGGTTGCGGCTCATCCGCAGGTCGATGTAGCCGTCGTGGCCGGCCTTGGCCACGACGCTGAGCCGCTGGTGCCCGAAGCCGGGCGCCACCGCGAGCAGGTCGTACGTGCCGGCCACCAGCTCCACCGTGTCGGGCAGCGGCGTCGCCGGGTCGGTGTCGGCGATCGGGGTGGCCCGCGCCTCGTACTCGCCGACGTAGAGCCGGATCGGCGCGTCCTCGCTGTCGCCGCGCGGGCGGAGCGTGAACGTGGCGTTGCCGCCCCGGGGGGAGGCGAAGCTCGGGGTCGGGTCGGTGTCGGAGGCGCCGTTGGTGACGGCGTCCCGGCCCATGCCCGAGCGGGCGAACTCGGCCCAGATCAGGTCCTGGTTCGCCCCGCCGAAGCGGAGCTGGTCGGCGGTGAGCATGTTGTCGCGCATGTCGAGCATGCTCACCTGGCTCGCGGCCTGGAGCAGGAACGAGTCGAAGACGAGCTGCGACCAGCGCCGGTTGCCCGGGCACTTGTCGGCCGCCACCTTGCCCTGCGCGCACTCCAGCTGCCGCTGCGGGGTGCCGAGGCCGTACCGCTTCACGAAGGCGGAGCGGACGCGGTGGTTGGTGGCGCCCCAGATCTCCCCGTCGGCGTGCACGGCGGGACCGCCGGTGTTGTAGCCGACGTCGGAGTAGTTGAGCGGGCTCCGGCTGAGGTCGTAGTTCCGGATGCCGCTCACCAGGTTGCCGGTGACGTAGCCACCGACGATGAACGGCGTCTCGCCCGGCGCGCGGAGACCGTGCTGGAACAGGTACTCGGTGGCGAGCAGGTCGCTCCACGACTCGCCCATCGACCCGCCCTGGTGGCCGCCGATGCCGCTGTCCGGGCCGGCGATCATCCGGTTGCTGATGGCGTGCGTGTACTCGTGCCCGATCACCGTCATGTCGTAGTCGCCGTCGACGCAGGGCGGGTACGGCCCGCCGGCCTGCGGCTGCCACAGGTACATGTTGGTGGTGGGCGGCAGGCCGTCGCGCGGCGTGCCCTGGTTGGCGTTGTTCCGGTTGCCGGTCAGCGCGCCCTGCTGGGCGCGGCCCTGCTCCGCGTCGTTGCCCAGGCCGTTGGGGGTCAGGTTGACCGCCTGCAGGTTCCAGGCCGACTCGGTGAAGCCCAGGTGGTACGCCCAGTCGTGCATTCGGTTGTGCATGGCGAACAAGTTGCTGATGGCGGCGTCCGCGTCGTTGCGCTGGGCCGAGGTGAACACCGACGGGTTGCACCTGGCCTGGTGCCACTGGTCGGTGAACGGGTACTCGTAGCGGCGCTCGGGGCTGGGCGTGGCGTTCACGACCGGCGTGTTGGCGCCCCAGGAGATCACGGTGTTGGCGGAGTTGCCCCGCGAGGTGAACGTCGGCGTGCCGGTCGCCGCGTCGACGTCCCACGGGTTGCCGGTGGCCGGGTCACGGAACGCCGCCTGGCAGCCCGGGGCGGGGTCGCCGCACCAGCGGACCCGCGGGTCCTGGCCGGGGCCGAGGTCGCGGGGCGGGGTGGCCGGGAAGACCGCCCAGCTCGGGTTGTCCGAGTCGAAGTCGACGAGGTCCTCACGCACGAGCGTCTGGCCGGTGATGCCGTCGACGTAGGTGGTGAACGCGGCCGGGTGGTCGGTGTCCGACCCGATGAGCGTCACCTCGTACGCGGTGCGCGGCCCGTCGAGCGGCGTCGGTACGCCGACCTTCCGGACGCTGTGGCTGGCCACCGCGGTGGCGTCCAGCCCGGCGTCGGCGAGCGCCGCCGCGTACGCCTGCTCCTCGGTGAGGGTGGCCGGCGCGGGCGCCGCGGAGTCCCGGGACAGCGAGGAGCTGACGGAGATGACCTTCCCGCCGGTGATCGCCAGGGTGACGAGGCCGTCGTGCCCGGCCGGCAGGTCGCCGAAGCGCTGCCGGAGGGTGACGACCGCGCCGCTGCCGATGGGGCGGACCAGGACCCGTTCCATGGCGGCGACCGCCTCGACGTCCAGGCCGAAGAGGTCACGGTTGTCGGAGAGGTAGGTGCGTGCGGCGGTTTCCGGGTCGGCCGGCAGGCCGGTGGCGAGCGGGGCGTCGCCCGGACCGAGCGCGTGGGGGGTGCCGAGCTTGTTCCACCGCACGTCCGGGTCGGCCTTGCGGGCGAGCCCGCGCTGGCGGGCGTCCGGCGCCGCGCTGCCGGCGCGGTTGTCGACGTCGGCGTGCTCGTACCCCTCGGCGAACGGGCCGGAGCGGCGTTCGGCGGACGCACCCGCGCCGGGTGCGGCCGCACTGGTGCCGGCGGGCAGCAGCGCGGCGACCACCGCGGTCGCCGCCAGGACGGGGATGAGCCGGCGTCGGCGCCGGCTCATCAGGGGTGACCACCTCGGGTGTGGCACGGGACCTCCTCGTGGGAGCGGGAGGGCCGGCGCTCCGCCGGCCGCGCAGCGTCTCGACGCATGCGCATCTGTGGATACCAGGGGGAGTACGCGCCGGCAAGGTCCGTAGCTGCGTGTCGGTCCTTTCCGGCCGGCGTCGCGCCGGCGTGTCCGCTCGCGGGGCCCCGGACGGGCCGCCCGCGACGGGCGGTCGGGACGGGTCGGGGTGTCGGCGCTGGGGCTCAGTCCAGCGCGGCGGCGTCCAGGCCGAGCTCCCGGGCGGTGACGAGGCGGACCCACTCGGTGAACTGCCGCCGGGAGATCACCCGCTCGTGCACCGCGAGCTGGATGGCGAGGCCGTCCATGACCGCGCTGATCCGCCACGCGGCGCCCACCGGGTCGGCGCACTCGAAGGTGCCGTCGCCCACGCCGTCGGCGATGATCCGGGCGAGGTCCTCTCGCCAGCGCAGGTCCAGCCGGCGGGAGACCCGCTCGAGCTCCGGGGTCCGCAGCGACTCGGACCAGCCGTCGATCCACATCGGCCAGGACGTGGGTCGCCCGGCCGGCGTGTAGAGCTTCAGGATCCGCCGCAGCTTGGCCAGGGGCGGGGCGGGGGAGCGGACGACCGCGTCCAGTCGGGCCAGATCCTGCTCGACCGCATGCTCGAACGCCATGGCGACCAGGCGTTCCTTGGTGGCGAAGTGGTAGAAGACCAGCGCCTGGCTCACCCCGGCCGCGTTGGCGACGTCGGCCGTCCGGGTGTTGGCCAGGCCACGTTCGGCGATCACGTCGCAGGCCGTGCGCAGCAGGGCATCCAGGCGGATCTCGGCCGCACGTCTCGTCACGACCGTTACCGTAACCCATGGGGACGAACACGGGCAGTTACGATCGAGCCCTGACCGGACCGGCGGACAGTCGGAAGTTGGACACTTTTGGCCGCCCGGGCGCCGGGTCGTGGGGTGATCTCCGACGGGAGGGCAACCGAGTCAGGCTCCTAGGAAGCCGAGGCCGGGTGGCGTACCCGGGAAACCGGTCGAACGGGGACGGGGACGCGCCGACGGGGCACCCGAGTTGGCAACCGTTCACCGGCTCGGCTAGAGTTCTCATCCGTCACCGGGAAAGCCGGTGACACGCGGACGTAGCGCAGTTGGTAGCGCATCACCTTGCCAAGGTGAGGGTCGCGGGTTCGAGTCCCGTCGTCCGCTCGGAGCTGCCGCCACGCATGACGGGGGCAACCTCGGTGGGGTGGCCGAGAGGCGAGGCAACGGCCTGCAAAGCCGTGTACGCGGGTTCAAATCCCGTCCCCACCTCGGACAACACAGACGCGGGCGATTGGCGCAGTGGGAGCGCGCTTCCTTGACACGGAAGAGGTCACTGGTTCAAACCCAGTATCGCCCACCATCCGCACGGCAGATCGACGGCTCGTTACCGGCTCCCGGTGACGAGCCGCTCTGTTTTTCGCCGCAGCGGTGATTGCCGACATTCGCCGCCTGCGGGGCACGAATCGGCCAGCCCGGTTGGCTCGTGACGTTCTTCACGCCGCCGCCCCTCCCGCCGAGGCGCAGAGGTCGTACGGAATTCGATGCCGGCTCCGGTCCGGCCGCCCGGGACCGTTGCCGAAATCCCTTTCGCCGCAACGATCCTGGCGCAATCGGCGGTCGACGGGGGACCTTCGGCACGGCGTTCACCTGCGGCGTAGGCCATTCAACGTGCTCGCTGAATTGTGGCCGGACGCGAATTCGGCACGCATTACCCTGAGCGCCGGGGCAGATGTCCGCGGCCCTTTGTGGCACAGGACGGCGATATCGGCCGCGCGGACCCCGACGTCAGGGAAGGCACATATCGATGACGGGTCCCGCCACGCGGACGTGGGAGGGCATGACCATTCCGGTCGCCGGCACCTATCTCCTCGACCAGGCGCACAAGCGGATCGGTTTCGTGGGCCGGCACATGATGGTGAGCCCGGTCCGGGGTGAGTTCACGGAGGCGAAGGCCCGGATCACCGTGGCCGAGGATCCGTTGCGGTCCTCCGTGGTGGCGACCATCGGCACCGCGAGCATCGTCACCGGGTCCGACGACCGGGACGTGCACCTGAAGAGCCCCGACTTCCTCGACGTGGAGCGCTACCCGGCGATCGAGTACCGCAGCACGGGCGTCGTACCGCAGGACGAGACGGACCCCATCTTCTTCTGGGCACGCCTGCGCGGCAGCAACCGGCTCGGGCGTCGCGGCGGCGCGGACGTCGCGCCGCCGCCGATCCGCACCACCGGTCGGTTCGTCCTCAACGGCGAGCTGACGGTCAAGAACATCACCCGGCCGGTGGACCTCCAGGTCGAGTTCGGCGGCGCCCGGCGCGACCCCTACGGGCAGGACATCTTCGGGTTCACGGCCACGGCCGAGTTCGACCGGGAGGACTACGGCCTGCTCTGGAACGTCGCCCTGGAGGGCGGCGGCGTCCTGGTCGGCAAGTCCGTGCGGGTCGAGATCGCGGGAGAGGCCATCCGCCAGCGCTGAGCGCGTGCGACGTGACGGTGCCGGTCCGCGGCCGGGGGCTCAGCCGGCGGCGGAGAGCAGCGCCTCGCCGACATCGGTGCGGGCGCTGAGCAGCATCCGCCCCCGTCGGTGCGTCACCACGAGCCCGGCCGCCCGCAGCGCGGTGAGGTGCTGCGACACGCCGCCGGCCGACATTCCGGTGCGCCGGGCCAGCTTGGTGGTGCTCAGCGGCGCTTCCAGCTCGGCGAGCAGCCGCGCCCGACCGCGGCCGATCACGGCGGCCAGCGCGTCCGGCGCGGCGGCTGGGCGCTCCCATAGCGCGCCGATCCCGCGGGCCGGGTAGGCGAGCTGCGGGGCGTCCCCGGCCGAGATGCTCAGCACGGACGGCCACACGAACACCGACGGGACCAGCACGAGGCCCGGGCCGTCCGGGACGTCCGGGGCGAGGCAGTGCCGCTGTGCGATGAGCAGGGTGTCGTCCTCCCAGCGGACCTGCTGGTGCAGGTCGTTGAGGAGGCCGCCGGCGCCCTCCTCGGCGAGGCGGCGGGCCCGGGTGGCTACGTCGGCGTCGAGCAGCAGCCGGATGCGCGGCCAGTCGGGTGCGAGGGCGATCCGCCAGTAAGCCTCGACCTCGGCGGCCAGCCGCCGGAGTCCGGCCTCCGGGTCGGCGTAGAGGGCCGCGACGGCGGGACCGTGCTCGCCCGGGTAGAGGCGCAGGTGCGCGCGCACGGTGTCCGGTGGGGTGGCGACAAGCGCGGCCAGTTCGGCGGCGGGATCCGGGTTGAGGCCCGCCGGTGGCGGGGTGAGGAAGTCCGCCAGGTAGCCCGGCGGGGCCGGCACGAGCTGCCAGAGCAGACCGCCGTCGGGGCCGGCCAGTCCGGCCTCGGCCAGCCGTGGCCGGACCCGGCGCGCCCACGGCAGGTGGACGGCGTGCTCGCCCGGGTCCCGGAGCACCCGCACGCTGGCCACGACCTCCCACAGGCAGGAGACGGCGAACCGGATGCGGGCCACGGCGCCCGCCGACAGGCCGATCGCGACCATGCGTGCCCCCCGTCGATTTAGCTGGGGCTGAAACAATACTGCTGCCGCGCGGGTGCCCCGAGACTCGTCCCGTGACCGAACAGAACATCCGCGCCGAACTCTTCCGATCCCTGCACGTCCCGGGAACACCACTGGTCCTCGTCAACGCCTGGGACGCCGCGAGCGCCCGGATCGTGGCGGCCGCGGGGGCCCGCGCCGTGGCCACCACCAGCGCGGGCGCCTCCTGGAGCCTGGGCACGCCGGACGGCGACGCCCTCGGCCGTGAGGCGGCCGTCGACCTGGTGCGTCGCGTGGCCGCCGCGGTGCCCGTGCCGGTGAGCGCGGACATCGAGTCCGGGTACGGCGCCACGCCCGCGGAGGTCGCCGCGACCGTACGCGCGGTGATCGAAGCCGGTGCCGTCGGCGTCAACATCGAGGACGCGCGGCACGACGCCGGCTCGCCGCTGCGGGACGTGGCCGACCAGAGTGCCCGGATCGCGGCGGCGCGGGCGGCGGCCGACTCGGCCGGGGTGCCGCTCTTCGTCAACGCCCGGATCGACACGTTCCTGAGCGGCGTGGCCGGCGTCGACGAGACGGTGACCCGGGCCGTGGCGTACGTGGCGGCCGGCGCGGACGGGATCTTCGTGCCCGGGGTGACCGACCCGGCGACCGTCCGGGCCCTGGTCGAGGGGGTGCCGGCGCCGCTGAACGTCCTGGCCGGACCGGGCGCCCCGGCGGTGTCCGACCTCGCCGCGCTGGGCGTGGCCCGGGTGAGCCTCGGTTCGGCGGTGGCCGAGGCCGCGTACGCGGTGGCGCGCCGGGCCGCCGACGAGGCGTTCGGCGCGGGCACCTACCGGGCGCTCGCGGACGCCATCGACTACGGGACGCTCAACACGCTGATGGGATGACGGGGGACGGGCCGGTCACCTCGGACGAGACGACCGGCCCGTCGGGGCGTCCGCGGTCGCGACCGGTCAGCTCCGCCGGCGGCGACCGGTGCCCGCGCCTCACAGCGGCGGCGCGACGTCCCGGCGCTCCTCGACGCGGCGGTACTCCACCGGCTCGGTGGTGGTGACCACCTCGCGGCGACGGCGGCCCCAGATCATCGTGGTCATGAGAAGGCCGAGCACGCCGGCCGCCATGAGGATCCAGCCCACGACGTCGAGGTTGAGCCCGCCGAGGTTCGCGTCGAGCGCGAAGGTGAGGATCGCGCCGAGCGCGATCAGGAAGATGCTCGTTCCGATACCCACGACAGCCTCCTTGTCCTGGCAGTGGTGGTGCGCTGTCGAGGGCCTCTGTACCCCGGGGCGGATCGGCGCAACCACGGGGTTGCCGGGTCGGGCGCGAAGCGATCTTGGGTATCGGGTATGGTTCTCCCGTCGCCGGCGCTCGCCGGTGACGTGCGGACGTAGCGCAGTTGGTAGCGCATCACCTTGCCAAGGTGAGGGTCGCGGGTTCGAGTCCCGTCGTCCGCTCGCGACCCGCCCCGATGGTTGCCCGGTGCTGCCGGGTCCGGGCGGTGACCACGGGCGATTGGCGCAGTGGGAGCGCGCTTCCTTGACACGGAAGAGGTCACTGGTTCAAACCCAGTATCGCCCACCAGACGGATGAGCAGGACGAGCGGCTCGCCACCGGAGGACCGGTGGCGAGCCGTCGGCGTTCACGGCCCGGAGGCCGCCGTGACCCTCCCGCCCGGGAGCGGCCACGGCGGGCCCGGGATCACGGGACGATACGGACCGGCCCGCAGCCGAAGAACGTGAACGTGCCGGCCGCGGTGGTGAACTTACCGATCAGGCAGCCCTCGGTGTCACCGGCTGTGAAGCCGCCGTCGGCGGCGCGGAAGTGCAGCACCGCGTCGAGGTCGGCGTCGCGGGTCCGCTCGTCCAACTCGTAGCTGCGCTCGTCGTGCCGGCGGCCGTGCGTCTCGGCGCCGCCTCCGCCGCCGAGCACCACCGCCCGGGCCCCGAACCGGGCCGTGGGGGCGACGACGGTACGGGCGTCGAACGCGAGCGGGTTGCCGTACTCGCCCGCCGCCGTGGTCAGCACCGCGAGGGGCGTGTTGTTGCCGCCGGCGCCCAGGTTGATGCTGTTCGGGTCGCCGCCGGGCTTGACGTTGACGGTGACCGGCACCGCGCAGTCGACGGTGTGGGTGGTGGACCTCGTGTTGTTCCCCGCGACCAGGTCGACGTCGGCCGCGTGCACGGTCGCCACCGTCGAGGTGACGGTGACGGTCCGCAGGCCCGGCGCGTCGCACCGGACGGTCCACTGCCTGGTGTCGGTGACGTCGGCGCCCACGGCGACGCCGGGCAGCGTGGCCGTCTGCGTGGCCGGCGTGACGGTGAGACCCGGTCCGGCCACCGCGGTCGTGGTCAGCCCCGCGTCCGCCGGGCCGTCGGGGCCGTTGTTGGTGACGACGGTGGCGACCGAGATGGTGGCCGTCTGCCCGACCAGACCGATCGGCGGCGCGTCGGTCACGGTGACCGCCTCGACGGCGAGGTCCGCGCGGAGGCAGTCCTCGTCGTCCGGGTTGGCCAGGCAGAAGTCGTGGATCGCCTCGGTGAGGTCGGCCCGTACGATCTCGTCCTCGGCGGCGATGTCGGTGACGACGACCGTGGCGGCGTCCCGGTCGAACGGGGCGATCCAGCGACCCGACGCCCGCGGGTTGAGCCGCCGGGTCTCACCGCCGCCCGCCTTCTCGCCGAGCTCCCACATGGGGTGCCAGTCGTGGAACGTGTCGATCACTCCGCCCGACTCGCCGAGCACGTCGACCTTCGACAGCGGAGGGGCGCCCAGGTGCGATGGCGCGCGCTCATCCACCACCTCGACGTCGGTGACGGTCGCGTTGGCACGGCCGTCGAACGACACCCGTACGACGATCGACTTGGCCTCGTCCGCCGCCGCGTCGGCCGCGAAGTCCGGGATCGGTTCGAGGGTCGGGTCGTCGCCCGCCTCGGAGAAGGCCGGGGCGCCGGCCCACAGGGCGCCGCCCACGACGACCGGCAGCAGCCACCACGCCAGACGGCGGCGTGCGTTCGTTGTCCTGCGCATCGTCCTCATCCCCCTCAGCACTTCGCGCCGCGGCACTCGGCGAAGTACCACTCGATGCGTCTGATGTCCGCGGCCTGGGCCGTCGTGTTGTCGACCATCAGGTCGTTCGACCCCGGGTCGGAGACCGACCAGTCGAAGTCGTCCCAGTTCTCGATCTCCTCCTCGAACTCACGGCAGTCCGAGGCGGTGCGACCCAGGTCCGGCGCGTCGTCGGCGCAGTCCTCCGGCTCGTCGTACACGTTGGGGTAGACGTCCTGCTGGTAGTAACCGCCGTCGCAGCAGTACTCGTCGGCGAGCCCGAACGGGCGGTGCCCGGACTCGTGGCGGATCGTGCCGAAGCTGGTGTTCTCGCCGGAGAACACGTTCGAGCCGCCCATCGCGCAGTCGCGGAACGTGTCGACGTGCACGATCATCACGCTGTCGGCCCAGCCCGAGTCGGGTGCGACGTGGTCGCAGCCGTCCTCGGCCGGATCGGCCTGCCCGGTGCCGACCTGGAGCCAGAAGTTCATGGCGTCCTGGTGCACGAGGAACCGGTCGTAGCTGTAGAAGGAGTTGTAGATGATCTGCTGCACGTCGGCCTGGAACTGCGGGTCGGCGGCGCCGCTGTAGTCGTCCGAGTCGCCGACGAACACCCAGTCCACCCTGCTGTACGTGCTGCCGGTGTAGAGCACGGGCACCTCGTCGCCGGCGCCGGCCGTCGCGGCGACCGACCGCCAACCCGTGAAGATGGGTACGCCGCCGTCGACGCCGCGGCATCCGTAGCTGAAGCTGCCCCCGCCGGTGATGGTGTGGGTGTACGTGAGGGTGAGCGAGTTGCCGGCGCTCACCTTCGGGGCGGTGCGCTCGTTGACCCAGACCTCCAGCGTGTCGGCGCGGGTCGGGGCGAGCGCCCCGTCGAGGAACTCCGCGGTGATGGTGACGGTGTCGCCGACCTTCGGGAAGAGCGGGCTGTGCATGCACCGGATCCGGATGCCCGGCGCGGCCGGCGGCTCGGTGACCTCGACCCGCAGGCGGATGGACGCCGACTCGTCGGGAGTGCCGGTGCTCGTGAACACGCCGCAGCCGCCGTTCAGGTCACCGGTCACCGTGCAGGCGTTGAGGTCGAGCGTGAAGCTGAGCGCCTGGTCGGTGTCGTCGTCGTTGTCCGACGGGTCGTCCGGGTCGTCGCCGTCCGGGTCGAGGTCGGCGAGGTCGTCGTCGAAGCGCAGGAAGCCGTCCTCGTCGCGGATCTCCAGGTAGACGGGCACGGTGCCGCTGGACAGCGAGACCTGCTTGGAGAACTCCCAGTTCGGTTCGATCGTGTATGTGTCCTCGAACGGGTCGCTCGCGGGCGTGTCCTCGTTGTTGAACGACTCTCCGGCGATCTCGACGTAGCTGTAGAAGTCCGGGTCCTCCCCGAAGTCGTGGCCCTCCACCCGTTCGACGGTCACCCGGACCGTCATGTTGAGATCGGCCGCCGCCGCCGGGCTGCCCAGCACCAGGACCGGCAGCAGCGCGCTGACGAGGACCGGGACGATGGGGATCCCGCTGAGACGTCGTCGCCAGGCCCCGCGGGGCTCGGCCGCGTACACCACTTCGCTCATGCGCACCTCTTTCGCGCAGGCAGCCCGGACCCGCGAAGGTGGGCTGACGATGGTGGGAATCGCCTGGTGGGACGGCCAGGCTGGTCGCAGCGTAAGCGGGGAGTGAGGGCGTCAACCCGTACAGTCAGCTTCGCGATAGCGGTGTCGCCGGAAGCGCCGACACCGGGTTGGCCGTGCGGGTGGCGCCCGCCGTCGTCCGGCCCGGGCTGGTACCGGGAACCGGTCGGCGCCGACCGGAGGCCGTCAGTGCTGTCGGGCCGCCCGGCTCGCCCAGGCCGATCACGGTGTACTCGCGCGGCAACGCCAACATCGTCGCGGCGATGCACCGGCACGGGATCAAGCGGCTCGTCACGGTCAGTTCCAGCGTCCTGGACCCGACCTGGCGCCCGACCAGCGAGTTCTTCTTCAACACCGTCGTGGACCCGTTGGTGAACCGCAGGTTCGGTCGTACGGCGCACGATGACATGCGCCGGATGGAGTTCGTCGTGCGGGACAGCGGGCTCGACTGGACGATCGCGCGGCCCTCCGGCCTCTTCGACCACCACAGCGTGACGCGGTACCACGTCGAGGAGGACGTCGCCGACGGATTGTTCACGGCACGCTCGGACCTGGCGGCGAGCATGGTGGCCCAGTTGACCGACGACCGGTTCGCACGGCGGGCGATGGCCGTGATCACCACCGACGTCCGGCCCGGCGTCCTCGGTCTCATCTGGCGCGAGGTGGTGGCGAAGAAGAAGTGACCGGAAGTGTTCTGCCCTCGGCAGATCCGCTCACCGTGAACACCGGCCCGCTCCGCGGGGGCGAGCGGGCACAGTGGGCGCATGAGGATGCTGGTGCTCGGTGGTACGGGATTCGTGGGCGGGGCGACCGTGGCCGAGGCGGTGCGTCGCGGCTGGACGGTGACGGTGTTCAACCGGGGGCTGCACGGCGGCACGCCGGAGGGCGTACACCGGTTGCGGGGTGACCGGACGGCGCCGGGCGGGCTCGACGCCCTGACCGGCGGCGAGTGGGACCTCGTGGTGGACACGTGGGACGGCGCACCGCGCGCGGCCCTCGCCGCGGCCCGCGCGCTCGCCGACCGCGCGGGACGCTACGTCTACGTGTCCAGCGGATCGGTGTACGCCGAGCCGGTCGAGCCGGGCTCGGCCGAGGACGCGCCGGTCGTGGAGGCCGCCGCCGACGACGACGAGAGCGACTACGCGCGCAACAAGGCGGGCGCCGAGCGGGCCGTCCGGGCGGTGTTCGGCGAGCGGGCGCTGCTCGCCCGGGCCGGCCTGATCCTCGGGCCGGGCGAGGACATCGGCCGGCTGCCCTGGTGGCTCACGCGGATCGCCCGCGGCGGGGACGTGCTGGCCCCCGGCCCGGCCGACCTGCCGGTGCAGTACGTCGACGTCCGTGACCTGGCGGCCTGGCTGCTCGACGCGGGCGCGCGGGGCCGGTCGGGCGCCTACAACGTGGTGAGCCGGCCCGGCCACACCACGATGGGCGGCCTGCTCGACGCGTGCGTCACGGCGACCGGGTCGGACGCGCGACTGCGCTGGACGCCGCCGGAGCCGATCCTCGCGGCCGGCGTGACGCCCTGGAACGACCTGCCGGTCTGGATCCCGCCCGGCCACGAGTACCGGTGGTTGCAGGAGCGCGACGTCGCGCGCGCGTACGCCGCGGGGCTGACCTGCCGGCCGGTGGCCGAGACGGTCGAGGACACCTGGCGGTGGCTGGGGGAGGTGGGCGGCGTGCCGCCGCGCGCCGGCCGCCCGGCGCGGGCTCCGGTCGGTCTGGACCCGGCCCGGGAGGCGGCGCTGCTCGCGGCCGCCGCGGCCGGACCTGCCGGTGTGCCCTGAGCCGGGAGCGGTGGGCCGACCGACGGGGGCGGCCCACCGCGGGGCCGGCCGGTCGGAGCCCTTCTGCGTGGTCGGGACCGCGCGCCGACCGCAACTGTCACAGAACCATGACATGGCGCGGACGGCGCGCGGATCTGCCGGCCCGACCATGGCCACATGTATCCCTCGCTCACCCGGCAGCCGGTCGCCGGCCCGCCGCCGGCGCGACGGTTGCCGCTCAGCCACCGCGGCGCGCCGCCGGGCCAGTTGCTCGCGGCGGCCCTCGGCTCGCTGCTCGCGCTGGGGCTGACCTGCGGGGCGTTCCTCTGGACGCGGACCGGCCAGTGGCTGGACGGCCTGCTTCTGCCGCGTGCCGAGCGGGGCGGGAGTTACGAGCAGCGGACCGTCCTGCTCGGCCCCGCCAAGGCCGTGCTGGCCCTGTTCGGCAGCCCGTTGGTCCTGGCGCTCCTGCTCGGCGGGGTGCTGCTGGTGGGTCTGCTCCGGCGGCGGCCTGCGGCGGGTGTGGCAGGCGTCGGCCTGGTCCTCACGACGGTCGCCGTGGCCGGCGTGGCCAAGTCGCTGCTGCCCCGACCGGAGTTCCCGCTCGGCGACGGGAGCGCCCACAACAGCTTCCCGAGCGGCCACGTCTCCGCCGCGGCCGCCCTGCTGCTGGCGTTCCTGCTGGTCCTGCCGGGGCGTCCCCGACGGTGGCTCGCCGTGCCCGGGGCGGCGGGGGTCTCCGTGGTGGCCGCGGCCACGATGATCGCGGGGTGGCACCGGTTCAGCGACGCGCTCGGCGGCGTCCTGCTGGCCGTGGCGCTGTTCTGTCTGGCCGCGGCCGCGCTGGCAGGCGGGCCCGGCGGGGCCGGTGGCCAGGACCGGTGGGATGAGCCGCCCGGTGGGACGGGCGGGATGGCGGTGGGCGCCGTCGCGGTCGTGGGAGCGCTGCTGGCCGTCGTGTGTGCGGCGCCGCTGGAGGGCGGCCCTCTCCTCGCCGTCGTGGCGGCCACCGGGCTGACGGTGCTGGCCGTGGCCTCGGCGGTGTTCCTGCTCGACTCGGGCGGTCCGACCGTTGCGGGGATTCCCCCAAAGAGTCCGAGGAGTGGCGGGCAGGGGAGAATCTCCGTGGCGGGGCGGGAACCGGACGACAACCGGCGTCCCAAATGGTGAGACGGCAGAGTCGGCCTATGCTGCGATACTTGGCGACATGTCCCGGGTCCTGTTGATCGAAGACCACCAGACGGTGCGCGACGGGCTGCAACTGGCGCTCACCCGACACGGCCACACGGTGGACGCCGTGTCGACCGGCGAGCAGGGTCTGGACCGGTTGCGCGTGGCTCCGTCCGACGTCGTGGTGCTCGACCTCATGCTGCCCGGGATGGACGGGTTCGAGGTGTGCCGTCGCATCCGGGCCTCCGGAGACCTGCCGATCATCATGCTCACCGCCCGCAGCGACGACATGGACGTGGTGGCGGGCCTCGAGGCCGGCGCCGACGACTACGTCGTCAAACCGGTGCAGGCGCGGGTGCTCGAAGCGCGGATCCGCGCGGTGCTGCGGCGTACCGGCGGGGAGTCGCGGCGCACCGGCGGCGAGCAGGCGGCCCTGGAGCGGCACGGCGGCCTGACCATCGACCGGTCCGCCCTGGTGGTCAGCAAGGACGGGCTGCCGGTCAGCCTCGCCCCGACCGAGCTGCGCCTGCTGCTCGAACTCTCCCGCACGCCGGGCCGGGTGCTGAGCCGTCAGCAGCTGCTCGAGGCCGTGTGGGAGCACGGCTACCTCGGCGACTCGCGCCTCGTGGACGCCTGCGTGCAGCGGTTGCGCGCCAAGATCGAGGACGACTCGTCCGCGCCGGTCTTCGTCCAGACGGTGCGCGGGTTCGGCTACCGGTTCGGGCCGCTGTGAGCCGGTGGCGCTGGGCCGGTGGGCGGGCCTCGGGCCTGCGGGTCCGACTGCTGCTGGCGTTCGCGCTGCTCGGTGTGACCACCACGGCGGTGGTCGCCAGCGGAAGCTACTTCCAGGCGCGGCGGGTCATCCTCCAGCAGGCGCAGGACGCCGCCGTGGTGTCGCTGACCGACCAGCTCACCAAGGTCTACCCGATGCGCCAGCTTCCACCCACCCAGGCCGACCTCGACGAGATGGCCCAGCTCCTGTCCGACCGGGAGGGGTACGTGGTGGTGTACTACCACGACATGCGGGCCCAGACCGGCACCTTCGCGGACCCGTTCACCTCGGAGCTGCGGCGCACCGTCCAGGAGGGACGGGTCGCCTGGCAACGCGTCTCACTGGAGGGCGTACCCGTCCTGCTCATCGGGACCCAGCTGATGCTCGACCAGGCGGACGGCCCGCCCCGGCCGTCCGGGTTGGAGGTGTACGCCGTGCGCAGCCTGATCCCGGAACAGCGGAGCATCGACCAGCTCGCGACCCTCGCCTGGCTGACCGGAGGCCTCTCCCTCGCCCTCGCGGTCCTGCTCGCCCTGCTCGCCGCCGGCGGCGTGCTACGGCCCGTACGCGAACTGGGCCGGGCCGCGCAGCGGCTCGGCCAGGGCGACCTGACGACCCGGCTCGCCGTGCGGGGCACCGACGAGCTGGCCGACGTGGCGAGGACCTTCAACGACACCGCCCAGACGCTGGAACGGCAGGTCGGTGAGCTGCGCCGGATGGAGTCCGACGCCCGCCGCTTCGTGGCCGACGTGTCGCACGAACTCCGTACGCCGCTGGCCGCCATGACGGCGGTCACCGACGTCCTCGACGAGGAGGCGGACCGGCTGCCCGGCGACGCCGGCCGAGCCGCCCGCCTCGTCAGCCAGGAGACGCACAACCTCACCCGCCTCGTGGAGGACCTGATCGAGGTGAGCAGGTTCGACTCGGGGACCGCGCGGCTCGCCCTCGACGACGTCGACGTGGCCGCGGCGGTCACCGCGACGCTCCGGGTACGGGGCTGGGCCGACCGGGTGCGCGCGGACCTGCCGCCGGGGGTGATGGCGCGGGTCGATCCCCGCCGGCTGGACGTCATCGTCGCCAACCTGGTCGGCAACGCCTTCCGCCACGGCACGCCGCCGGTGTGGGTGCGCCTGCACACCGAACCGCACTGGTTCACCATCGAGGTCGGCGACCACGGCCCCGGCCTGGATCCGGAGGTGCTGCCGCACGTGTTCGACCGGTTCTACAAGGCGGACACCGCGCGCACCCGGTCCGAGGGCAGCGGCCTCGGTCTCGCCATCGCGTGGGAGAACGCCCGCCTGCACCGGTACGCCGGCCAGCCGGGTCGTCTCCTCGCCGGCAACGCGCCGGGCGGCGGCGCCGTGTTCACGCTCCGCCTGCCGTGCCTCGCCGACCCGGTGGGCACGGGAGGCGTACGGTGACCCGCCGCCCGGCCGTCCGGCCGCTGTTCGCCGGCGTGCTGGTGCTGCTGGCCCTGCTCGCGGCGGGCTGCGGGGTCCGGCCCAGCGACGTGATCGAGGGACGGCCGGCCCTGGGCGGACCGGCGGCCGGCATCAGCCTGTACCTGGTCCGGGACGGTGAGCTCGCGCTGGTCCTGCGCCCGAACCGGCAGAACCGCACGCCCACCGATGTGATCGGGCTGCTGGTCGCCGGTCCCGACGACAACGAGCGAAGCCAGGGGTTCACGACCGAGGTGCCGGCCAGCCTGGGCCGGACCGCGGCCCTGGGCCCGGTGACCGCGGGATCCGGGATCGGGGTGACGCTGTCGGGCCCGGTGGCCCCGTTGTCGGCGACCGCGGTCGACCAGATCGTCTGCACACTGCGCGACGCCGTCGGGAACGCGTCCGTCCGGATCACCGTCCGGGGATCCGACGGTGAGCGGCAAGCCGAGGTCTGCCCGCTCTACTGACGCCGGTAGTAGGCGTCGATGGGCACCCGCGCCTCGTCGAACAGGGCCGGGCCGTCCTGCGGCACGGTCGGCCAGGCGCCCGAGGGGTTGAGGTCGACGAACTGTTCCGTGGACAGCGCGTAGACGACCCGGCCGAGGCCGGACCGGACGATGCCGCCCGCACACATGCCGCACGGCTGGCAGCTCGTGTACATGGTGGTGCGCGCGGCGGTGTCCGGGTCGAGTTCGCGGGCCGCCCAGCGGGCGAGCTTCAGCTCCGGGTGGGCGCTGATGTCGTTGTCGCGCTGCACCGTGTTGTGCGCCTCGACGAGGATCGTGCCGTCCGGTCCGGCCAGCAGGGAGCCGTAGGGCGCGTCGCCCAGGGTGATGGCGTGCGCCGCGATGGCGATGGCCCGCCGCAGGAGTTCCTCGTCGGCGTGGGTGATCACGATGGTGTCCTCCGGTGGGTGGCCAGTGCGGTCAGCGCCTGCCAGGCCGTGTCCGGCCGGCGGGTCTCGTCCGGGTCTCCGTGGTAGGGGTCGAGCACGACGGCTTCGGCGCCGAGCTGACGAAGCTGGTCGAGGTCGTCGAGGACCTGCTCGACGGTGCCGACGCCCGCGAGCCGCGCGGGATCGTCGACCGGTGTGCTGGTCAGCCGCAGGGCGATGCGGGGCGTGAGTGCGGGCAGCGCGTGCTTCGCCACGGCGGCGCGCAGCCAGGGGAGGGTGACCCGCAGCGGGTGCCAGGCGTCGCCGAAGCGGACCGCGCGCCGGATCGCCACGTCGCTGTTGCCGCCGACCCAGATGGGCGCCGGGACGGCGTCGCGCAGTGCGGCCAGGTGATCGTCGGTCAGCTTGCCGCGCTCGGCGAACGGCACGCCCAGCGCCTCGAACTCCTGCCGTGCCCAGCCCACGCCGACCCCGAGCACGAACCGACCGTCGCTGAGCTGGGAGAGGTTCGTGGCCATGCGCGCCACCAGCAGGGGGTGTCGGTAGGGCAGCACGAGCACGGTCGTGCCCAGCCGCAGCCGGGTGGTGACTCCGGCCAGCCAGGACAGCGTGGTGAACGGCTCGTAGAACGGCTCCGGGTACTGCTGCGCCACGTCCGGGGTGACGGCCACGTGGTCCGACATCATGAGCAGGTCGAAGCCGAGCCCTTCCACGATCCGCGCCCACTCACGCAGCACCCCCGGATCGGTGCCGGGCCCGAAGTTCGGCACGTTGACGCCCAGTTGCATGACGTCAGGCTATCCGGGTGATCGACCACCGTGGAACAAGCTTCTCGCGGCAGAGCCGGCATTGCGCCGGGAAAGGCCCGGTAGATTGGCGCGATGACCGGGAATCTCGACGACGTCGATTGGGCCATCGTCGACCAGTTGCAGCAGGACGCGCGCATCTCCCTCAGCGAGTTGGGGCGGCGCGTGAGCCTCAGCCCGTCGGCCACCACCGAGCGGGTGCGGCACCTGGAGGCGCGGGGTGTCATCTCCGGCTACCGGGCGGTGGTCGACCTCGCCAAGGTCGGCTATCCGGTGCTCGCCGTCGTCCGGTTGAAGTACCCGGGCAACCGCCACCAGCCGTTGCACCGCCTGCTCGCCGAGCGCCGGGAGATCCTGGAGTGTCTCCGCACCACCGGCGACGACTGCTACACGCTGAAGGTGGCGGCGACGTCCATGGGCCACCTCGAGACGCTCGTGGACGAGCTGGCGGCCTTCGGCAGCACGACCACCAGCGTCGTCTACAACCAGACCCTGCCCTACCGCGGGCCCGCCCGGCCCTGACCGCGAGCCCCGTCGGGATCCGTGCCTCGTCACGCCAGGTCGACCGGGCCGTAGCGGGTCCGGTCGGCCCCCGTGGTGACTGCCCAGTAGCGGTCGCCGTACGACCAGTGCCACCACTCGGTCGGGTAGTTCACGAATCCGGCCGCCAGCAGGGCCGCGCCGAGGACGGTCCGGTTGCGCCGCGCCTCTGCCGGGACGAGGGGAGACCACGTGAAGCAGGCGTCGGCGCTCGCCACCGGGCTGGCGTTGACGGCCGTGCCCATGTCGAGTTCGCGCCCGTCCCCGGTGCACAGCGTGAGGTCGACGGTGCCGCCCGTGCTGTGCGGAGCGACCTCGGGCGGCGAGATGTACTTGCTGGCCTCGACGTGCAGACGCTCCGCGTTCCAGTCGGGGTGCCGCCGGCGCAGCTCCTCCCGGTACTCCTCGAAGTAGGCGGTCTGGAGCGCGAGCGGCCGGTACCCCTCCACGATCAGCAGGCGCAGCCCGTCGGGCAGGGACCGCTGGGCGGCCAGCAGGCGTTCGGCGGTCCCCTCCCGCAGGCGCGCGTACGCGCCGGCCGGGTCGGCCAGCCGGTCGTCGACGCGGAGTTCGGGGATCTCGCGCAGGTCGACCAGGGTCTCCCCGCTGTGGCCCAGCGGAACGGCGGCGATCCGCGGGTCGGAGAGCAGGATCACGACGCGGCTCCCACGGGGTCGGTGCCGGGCCGCGCCGGTCGGGCGGACACGCCGGGGCGGGCGCGGCCGTGGTCGGACAGTGCCCCGGCGACCAGGATGTCGAGCAGGTCGGGGAACTCGATGCCGGCCGCGCGCCAGATCTGGGGATACTGCGACGCGCTCGTGAAGCCGGGGAACGTGTTGACCTCGTTGACGATGGGCTCCGTGTCGCCCGTCGCCGGGAGGAACAGGTCGACCCGGAGCAGCCCGCGGCAGCCGAGGGCCGCGAAGGCGCGTACCGCCCGGTCCTGGAGCAGGGCGGTGGTGGCGGGATCGAGCGGGGCGGGGATCTGGAAGACGGCCCCGCCGTCGTACTTGGCGTCGTAGTCGAAGAAGCCGGCCCCCGTGACGCTGATCTCCAGGGGCGGGCCGGCCTCCACCCGGCCGTCGGGGTGCTGGAGGACGGCCACGTCGATCTCCCGCCCGTGTGCCGCCTCCTCGACGAGCACCTTCGGATCGAACTCCCGCGCCCGGTCCAGCGCGGCGGGCAACTCCGCCCAGTCGTCCACCCTCGCGACGCCCAGGCTGGAGCCGGCCCGCGCGGGCTTGACGAAGACGGGCAGGCCCCACCGCCGCCGCTCGGCCGCGGAGGGTTCCTCGCCGGGGCGCAGGGTCACGCCGCGGCTGACCCGCAGCCCCTCCGCGGCGAGGAGCTTCTTGGTGACCGCCTTGTCCATCCCGGCCGCGCTGGCGAGGACGCCGTTGCCCACGTACGGCACGCCGAGCCATTCCAGCATCGACGCGACCGTGCCGTCCTCGCCGTAGGGGCCGTGCAGGGCCGGGAACACCACGTCCTGCGCCGCGAGCACGCGCAGGGCCGAGGCCAGTGGCACGGCGCGGCCGTCCACGTGCCACCCGCCGTCCCGGCCGATGAGCACCTCGGTGACCCGGTACCGGTCGCGGTCCAGCGCTGCGAGGATGCTCTCCGCCGAGTGCCGCGACACGTCGTGTTCGCCGCTCTGCCCGCCGTACAGCACCGCCACTCGCCAACTCATCCGTTCTCCGCCTCTCCGTGCAGGTATGCGCGGACCACCCGTGGCCCGACGCCCGTCAAGATCTCATTCGGGATGGTGCCCGCCCACCGCGCCCACTCGGCGACCGTCGGGGGAGCGCCGTCGCCGCCGTCGGGGCCGAACACCACGGCCGGGTCGCCGACCGCCACGGGGAGGTCCCCGGCGTCGACCACGCACTGGTCCATGGCGATCCGTCCCACGATCGGGCAGCGCCGGTCGCCGAGCCACACGGCGGCCCGACCCCCGGCGGCCCGGGGCAGCCCGTCGGCGTACCCGAGGGGCAGCAGCGCCAGGGTCGTCGGCCGTTCCGTCACGTGGGCGGGCCCGTAGGAGACGCCCGTTCCGGCCGGCACGCGCTTCACGTTGACCACGGTCGTACGCAGGGTCATGGCGGCGCGTAGCCCGTACCTGCCGGGCCCGGCCGCGCCGAACGGGTCCACGCCGTACAGGGCCAGCCCGATGCGGCAGAGGTCGAAGCGGGTCGGTGGCGCGGACAGGGCGGCCGCCGAGTTGGCCAGGTGCACGAGGTCGGGGTCGAGGCCGGTGCTTCTGGCGACCCGCAGCGCCTCCTCGAAGGCCGCCACCTGCCGCGCCGCGCCGGGGCTCCCCGGTACGTCCGCGTCGGCCAGGTGGGACCACACCCCGCGCACCCGGAGGCAGCCCTCCAGCTCGTACTTCCGGGCCCAACCGACCAGCTCGGGCCAGTCGTCCCCGGCGGCGCCGTTGCGGGACAACCCGGTGTCCACCTTGAGCTGCACCGTGGCCGGCACGCCGAGCCGGCGGGCCGCGTCGACGACCGCGTGCAGGTGGGTCGGCGTCGACACACCGACGTCGACGTCCGCGGCGACCAGCGCGGCGAAGTCCTCGTCCGGGCGGTGCAACCAGCTCAGGGTGGGCGCCGTGACGCCCGCCGCGCGCAGGGCCAGGGCCTCTCCCGCGGAGGTCACGCCCAACCAGCTCGCACCAGCGCCGAGCGCGGCCCGCGCCACCATCGCGGCCCCGTGCCCGAACCCGTCCGCCTTCACGACGGCCATCACCTCGCGGTCGGCGACCGCCGCGACCGTCCGCACGTTGTGGGCGATGGCCGCGAGGTCGACCACCGCCTCGGCCAGCGCGGTCATCGCGCCGGCTCCACACGGCGGCCGGGGAGGTCGAACAGCCAGGTCGCGCCCACGGCCCGCAGGCCGCGGTGGATGGCGAGGCTCGCGGCGATCACCAGCGCGGTCACCAGGATCGGGTAGCCGAGCACGAGCAGGCCTCTGGCCGGCCCGGCCGAGCCCGGACAGCGGCGCGACGAGCAGCCGGTGCAGCACAGCGAGGACCGGCAGGTGGATGACGTAGACGGGCAGGGTGGTGCGGCCGAGCGTGGCGATCGGGGCGCTGAGCGCGGAACGCCGGCACAGGTGGGCCGCCGCCGTGATGCCGAACGCGACCGCCACGACCGAGACCAGCGGCCACACGCCGAGCCAGCGCTGGGCGCCGGCCGCGGCCATCGCGGCGAGGGCCAGCGCGTACGCGCCCGCGGTCAGCACGAGCCGACGCCGGGTGGCCGTGGCCGCCCACCGCCCGATGTGGGGCCGCAGGTGCAGGCCGGCGAGGAAGAAGATCAGGTTCTGGTAGAGGCCGCCGCGGTTGCCGGGGGTGTTGAGCAGTCCCGCGGCGGCCGCCGCGGACAGGGCCGCGGCCGGCACGAGGACCAGCGCGCGGGGCGCCCGGCGTACGGCCTTCGCGAACGCGAGATAGAGCGCGAGGGCGTACAGGTACCAGAGGTTGGAGGGTGTGACGGTGAGCTGCTCCAGCAGGCCGAGGGCGGACGTGGCGCGGTCGGTCGGGAAGCCCGGTACGGCCGCGAGGACAGCCGTGTGGACGAGCAGCCAGGCGGCGTACAGGTAGAGGAACCGGGCGATCCGGCTCCGCGCGACGACCCGCCAGGGCCGGTGGAGGGCGTTCGTGGCGAAGACACCGGAGATGGTGAAGAACAGCGGCATCCGCAGCGGCAGCAGCTGCTCGCCCAGCGTGCCCCACAGACCCGGCACGGGTGCGCCGACGTGCCAGTCGATCTGCAAATAGTCCTTGACGATGACGTGCCACGCGACCACGAGGACGATGCAGGCGCCCTTCGCGGTGTCGGCCCACTGCGCGCGGGGCGCCCGGGCCGGCCCGGGGCCAGACGCCGTGCTCGCGGGCGCTGCCGGCACGGCGGCGGGAGATAGCTGTCGGATCACCTGACCGAAGGTGGCAGCCCCATGTCCTCGGGCGATCCGCGAAATGTCACGAGCCGGTAATGGAGTCGACGGCGCCGGCCCGCGCCGACCTGCGGTATTCGCGCGGCGAGACACCGGTGGTGCGCTTGAACGCCACGCTGAGCGCGCTCTCCGAGCCGTACCCGACCGTTCGGGCGATGCTGGACAGGGTGTCGTCGCTGCGGCGGACGCGGTCGGCGGCGAGCTCGATCCGCCAGCCCGTCAGATACTCAAGTGGACCGCGGCCGACGACCTCCCGGAACCGGGCGGCCAGCGTCGACCGGGAGACCGCGGCGACCCGGGCCAGCTCGGCCACGGTCCAGGGCTGGGCCGGGCGTGCGTGCATGGCCCGCAGCGCGGGGGCGACCACGGGATCGACGAGACCGGCCAGCCAGCCGGCCCCGCCGGCCCGGGCGAGGTGCAGGCGCAGGATGCGGATGAGCATGACGAGGGCGAGGTGTTCGGCGACCAGCGTGCCGCCCAGCGACGCCGTCCGCAGCTCGCTGTCGATCTCCCGGATCGCCCAGCGTACGGTCGCGGCCTCCGGCGTCCCGGCGGGCACGTGGATGACCGGCGGCAGCGCGTCGAGGAGCAGTACGCGGGCGCGTCCCGTGAAGGAGAAGGCGCCGCCTATGAGGAAAACGTCCTCGCCGGTGCCGGCACGCGCGACACCCTCGATGGTGGCCGTGAAGATCGGTTCCGCTGGTTCGGGTGGGGTGTCCGGGTCGCTGGCCAGGGTGAACGCCACGGGTCGGGTCAACAGGAAGCAGTCGCCCTCGGTGAGGTCCAGCGGCTCCGGCACACCGTCGACCCGCAGCAGGCAGCTGCCGCGCCGGACGGAGTTGAACTTGACGCCGGCCGGCGGGTCGAAGCGGACCGCCCAGCGGCCGCCGCCCGCGAGTGAGGTGGACAGGTGACTGGTCGCGCCGACCAGCGCCAGCACGTCCTCCAACGGATCCACGTTCCGCCCCCCCAAGTTCCGCCCTCCTGGACGCCTGCTAAAGATTATCGGATTCTGGGCTACAGGCAGTCCAGCGGTCCGTACGTAGCGTGGTTGCCATGACCCAGACAAGACTCCGCACCCCGTTCACCGCCCGCGCCACCGCCGCCGAAATCATCGACGGCGTCGACCTCACCGGTCGCCGCGTCGTCGTCACCGGCGGCGCCTCCGGCATCGGCACCGAGACCGTGCGCGCCCTGGCCGGGGCCGGGGCGGACGTCACCGTCGCCACCCGCAACCCGGCGAGCGCCGACAGCCTCGTGGCCGAGTTCGCCGGAACCGGCCCCGGCGTCGTACGGGCGGCCGCCCTCGACCTTTCCGACCTCGCCTCGGTCGACGCGTTCGTGGCGGCCTGGGAGGGGCCCCTGGACGCGCTCGTCGCCAACGCCGGGATCATGGCGATCCCCACGCGGCAGCTCACCCCGCAGGGCTGGGAGCTCCAACTCGGCACCAACTACCTCGGCCACTTCGCACTCGTCCGTGGCCTGCACGACAACCTGCGCGCCGCCGGCTCCGCCCGGGTGGTGATCGTCAGTTCCGGGGCGCACCTGTGGGGCGGGTTCGACTTCGACGACCCGCAGTTCGAGCGGCGGCCGTACGACCCGTGGTCGGCGTACGCCCAGTCGAAGACCGCGGACGTCCTGCTCGCCGTCGGCATCGCCCGGCGTTGGGCCGCCGACGGCATCACCGCCAACGCGCTCAACCCCGGCTACATCAACACCAACCTCCAGCGCCACATCGACGACGAGGCGTTGCGCGGCTTCGGGGTGCTGGACGAGGCGGGCAACCGGATCGACCTGCCGCACTACAAGACACCCGCCCAGGGCGCCGCGACGTCGGTGCTGCTGGCGGCCTCGCCGCTGGTGGAGGGCGTCACCGGCCGGTACCTCGAGGACAACCAGGAGCCCGAGATCGTGACCCCCGGCCGCGACGCCACCGGCGGTGTAGCCGCGTACGCGTTGGACCAGGCCGCGGCCGACCGCCTCTGGGAGTACGCGGAGCGCGCGCTCGGGTCCCGCTGACACGGCGCCCGGTCGCCGGGCTGGCCGTGACCGGTCGGCCCGGCGTCAGCCGTGCTCGCCGCGGACCGCGGAGGTGTCCACCACCTGCTCACCGGCGGGCCGCGGCGCGGGCGGCGCGCCGGGGGCCGTCCGGTCGGCGATGCCCAGGCGCAGCACGAGGTACGGGAAGCCGAGCCCGCCGAGCAGGCCCCGCAGCGCCTGCCGGGCGCCCTCGACCTCCACGACCCCCCGCACCGGGGCCACCGCCACGCCCAGTCGGGTGGCGGTCAGCCAGGCGGCGGACAGCGCCTCGCCGCCGCGCAGCCAGCTGTCCGGCTCGTCCTCGTCGCCGTAGAGCAGGGCGTAGGCGGCCGCACCGCCGTCGGTGGCCTCGCCGGCGCCGGCGCGCGCGACGGCCCCGGCCAGCCCGGCCGCCTGGTCGCCGTCGAGGATCTGCAACCGGCCGCCCTCCGCGGCGACCGCGCGGGTGATCTCACCGATCGCGCTCGTCGGCACCGGTTCGTCGCTCACCGGCCGGTGGTCGGCGTGCCGGGCCGGCATGCACCGCACGAGCCGGGTCGCGTCCGGGTCGGGGTCGGTGCGGCGCAGGCCGCTCAGCCGGGCCAGCAGCTCGGGGTCACCCGGATCGGGCAGCCGCTCCACCACCGGCGTCCAGCCCTCGGCCGCGAGCGCCACCCGGGCGTGGTGCAGGGCGGCGCCGCAGCCGATCGCGAGCAGCCGCCCCTCCGGGTCGGTGGCCGCGAGCCGCCGGTCGGAAGCGGTCCGCAGCTCCAGGGCGTCGGGCAGCACCTGCCACCGCCACGGCCGGGCGTCGTGCACCGTGGGGGCGTGCTGCGCGGCCGCGGCGGCCTCCGCGAGCGCGGTGGCCGACGGTCGGTCGGTGGGGCTCTCCTGGCTCATCGTCACGACCTTTCGTCTGTGGCCGTCGCGCCCGGGGGGGCGGCGGTCCGCCGTTCCATCCTGCGCCACCCCGCCGGGTCCCGCACGGTACGCGGCCCCGGCGGGACGCCGTGGGCGCGGTCATCGTTCCCGGACGACCGCCACCGGGCAGCGCGCGTGCTGGATGAGCTGCTGGCTGACCGAGCCGAGCAGCATGCCGCGCAGCCCGCCGTGACCGCGCGTGCCCACGGCCACCAGCTGGGCGCCGCCGCTCGCGTCCACGAGCAGGGACGCGGGGTTGCCGGCCGTGACCTCCACCGTGGCGGCCAGGTGGGGGAAGGATCGGCGCCAGGGGGCGAGGGCCTCCTCCACGGCGGCGCGCTCGGCCGCCGCCGTCTCGTCCGCCTCGCGTTCACTGTCGCTGCGCGCCGTCCCCGGCGGCGACCAGGCCCGCAGCGCGCGCAGCGGCACCCGCCGCCGCGCCGCCCGTTCGGCGGCGAAGCCGAGCGCCACCAGCGACTGCGCGGAACCGTCGACGCCGACCACCACGGGCCCGTCCTCGGGGGCGGCGGGCGCGCGTACCACCACCACCGGGCAGTCCGCGTGGGCCGTGACCGCGACGGCCGTCGAGCCGACGAGGAGCCCGCCGAACCCGCCGTGGCCGCGGCTGCCCAGCACCAGGAGCGCGGCCTCCGCGGACCGTTCCTGGAGCACGAGCGGGGGAGGGCCGTCGTACACCTCGCCCGTGACGTCGAGGTCGGGGTGCGCGCGGGCGGCGTCCGCCACCGCCCGGCGGACCAGCTCCTCGACCTTGCGCCGGGCCGTCTCGTTCGGCCACACGCCCGGGGCCACCCCCGGGCCGAGCCAGTCGCCCACCGTCATCCACTCGAAGACGTACGCGAGCCGCACCGGCCGTCCGCTGCGGCCCCCCTCGTCCAGCGCCCACCGCAGGGCCAGCTGGGCGTCGGCCGAGCCGTCGTAGCCGACCAGGATGTCCCCGCCGCTCACGGCGCCGTCCGCAGACCCGGCTCGGTCTCGCGGATCCACCGCCACTCCGCCACGCGCGGGTCGTCCTCGCCGTGCTCGCGGGTGTAGTCCCGGCACGCCTGCCGGGTGTCGACCATGTGCTGCCGCAGGTGCGCGGCGCGGGCGGCCAGGCCGGGCGTCCGGTCGATGACGTCGATGACGAGGTGGAACCGGTCGAGGTCGTTGAGCATCACCATGTCGAACGGAGTGGTGGTTGTGCCCTCCTCCTTGTAGCCGCGGACGTGGAGGTTGCCGTGGTTGGTACGGCGGTAGGTGAGCCGGTGGATCAGCCAGGGGTAGCCGTGGTAGGCGAAGATCACCGGCCGGTCCGCGGTGAAGATCGTGTCGAACTCCTTGTCGGACAGGCCGTGCGGGTGCTCGCTGGGCGGCTGGAGCCGCATGAGGTCCACCACGTTGACGAGCCGTACCTTCAGGTCGGGCAGGTGCCGGCGGAGCAGGTCCGCGGCGGCCAGCGCCTCCAGCGTGGGCACGTCGCCGCAGCAGGCGAGCACGACGTCCGGCTCGCTGCCCGCGTCGGTGCTGGCCCACTCCCAGATGCCGAGGCCGCGCCGGGTGTGCTGGATCGCCTCGGGCATGCTCAGCCAGTTGGGGGCCGGCTGCTTGCCGGCCACCACCACGTTGATGTAGTGCCGGCTGCGCAGGCAGTGGTCCATCGTCGAGAGCAGGGTGTTGGCGTCTGGGGGCAGGTAGATGCGCACCACCTCGGCCTTCTTGTTGACCACGTGGTCGATGAAGCCGGGGTCCTGGTGCGAGAAGCCGTTGTGGTCCTGACGCCACACGTGGCTGGAGAGCAGGTAGTTCAGCGAGGCGAGCGGCTGCCGCCAGGGAATGCCCCGGGTCACCTTGAGCCACTTCGCGTGCTGGTTCACCATCGAGTCGACGATGTGGATGAACGCCTCGTAGCTGGTGAAGATGCCGTGCCGGCCGGTGAGCAGGTAACCCTCCAGCCAGCCCTGGCACAGGTGCTCCGACAGGACCTCCATCACCCGCCCGTCGGGGGAGAGGTGGTCGTCGCCGGGGAGCCGCTCCGCGACCCAGACCCGGTCGGTGACGTCGAAGGCGGCGCCGAGCCGGTTGGAGGCGACCTCGTCGGGGGCGAAGAGCCGGAACGTCTGCGGGTTGGCGGCGATCACGTCACGGATCCAGGGGCCGAGCGCGCCGGCCGCGCCGGCCATGGGACGGCCGGGCTCGGGCACGTCGACGGCGTACTCGCGGAAGTCGGGCAGGGTGAGGTCCCGCAGCACCAACCCGCCGTTGGTCACCGGGTTCGCGCTCATCCGCCGGTCGCCCTTGGGTGGCATGGCGACCAGCTCGGCGACCGGGGCACCGGTGGCGTCGAAGAGCTCCTCCGGCCGGTAGCTGCGCAGCCAGCGCTCGAGGGCTTCGAGATGCGCCGGGTTCGACCGCACCTCGGACAGCGGCACCTGGTGTGAGCGATAGGTGTTCTCGACGGGCTCCCCGTCCACCTCCCGCGGGCCGGTCCAGCCCTTCGGCGTCCGCAGGATGATCATCGGCCAGCGGGGGCGCTCGGTGTCCCCGCCGGAGCGGGCGCGGTGCTGGATGGTGCGGATCTCGTCGAGCGCCCGGTCCAGGGTGGCGGCGAGCGCCTGGTGCACCCGTGCCGGGTCGTCGCCGGCCACCACGTACGGCTGGTAGCCGGAGCCGTGCAGGATGTCGAGCAGGTCCTGCTCCGGGATCCGGGCGAACACCGTCGGGTTGGCGATCTTGTAGCCGTTGAGGTGCAGCACGGGCAGCACGGCCCCGTCGCGGGCCGGGTTGAGGAACACGTTGGACAGCCAGCTGCCGGCCAGCGGCCCGGTCTCCGCCTCACCGTCACCGATCACGCAGGCGACCAGGAGGTCGGGGTTGTCGAACGCGGCGCCGTACGCGTGGCTGAGGGCGTACCCCAGCTCGCCGCCCTCATGGATGGAACCCGGCACCTCCGCGGCGACGTGGCTGGGGATGCCGCCGGGGAAGGAGAACTGGCGGAACAGCCGGGCCATGCCGGCTTCGTCGCGGCCGACACCGTGGTAGCGCTCGCTCCAGGTGCCCTCCAGCCAGGTGTTCGCCACGATGGCCGGGCCGCCGTGGCCCGGCCCGGTGATGAACATGGCGTTCAGGTCGCGGGCGACGACGGCCCGGTTGAGGTGGGCGTAGAGCAGGTTCAGCCCGGGGCTGGTGCCCCAGTGCCCGAGGAGCCGGGGCTTGATGTGCTCGGGAGTCAGAGGTTCGCGCAGGAGCGGGTTGCCGAGCAGGTAGATCTGCCCGACGGTCAGGTAGTTCGCCGCCCGCCAGTAGGCGTCGAGCCGGCGCAGCTCGTCCCCGGTCAGGGGACCCTGCGTCTCCACAGCGGTGTCCATGGTCAACTGAGCCTCTCGCAGTTCGGGGACGCCCGCACCGCGCGGCGCGGGCATGTCCCGCCCGCTCCGGTCGGGCGGCGGTGGGTCAGGGTCGTCGGGCCCGGTGCGGCCGGGCGTCGTGCTCCTGCTCGGCGGTGCGGATCACGCCGCGCACCACGATCACCGGGGCGGGCGCGTGGTAGAGCAGGGACTGCGCCACGGCGCCGAGCATGCCCCGCCCGGGCTCGTCGCCGCGTGCCGCGACCAGTGCCAGCTGCGCCGAACGGGACTGTTCGACGAGGACGCTCCCCGGGTCCCCCCGGATCGTGTGGCACTCGGTGGCCACGTCGGGGTGGCGGCCGGCGTACCGCTCCACGACCTCGGTGAGCTGGCGGGCGATCTCGTCGGTGTCCTCGTCGGGTTCCACGACCCGGATGGCGAGCAGCCGCGCCTCCCGGCTGGCGGCGCAGTGGTACGCCCACTCCAGCGCGGTGTTCGAGCTCGGTGACCCGTCGACGCCGACCAGCACCGGACCCTGTGGCGGTGGCTCCCGGCGGACCACGAGCACCGGGCAGCCGGCCCGGGCGGCGAGCTGGACGGCGGGCGCGTCGGCCGGGACGCAGTCGTCGCACGTGGCCATGCCGCCGTCGCCCACGGCCAGCAGGAACGCCTGCTCGGACCGCCGGAGCAGGACGGGCACCCGCGCCCCCTCGACGATCTCACCGCTGACCACGAGTTCGGGTTCGACGTCCCGTGCCAGGTCGTTGGCGCGGGCGATCAGGTCCTCGGCCGCGTCGCGCGGCGCGGCCACGGTGTCCGCCTGGAAGGCCGCGCTCCAGTCGAAGGCGTGTACGAGGTGCAGGGGCCGACCGTGGGCGGCGGCCTCCTGCGCGGCGAGCCGTACCACCGGGAGGTTGCGCTCCGAACCGAGACCGACGAGCACGGCGGGGCCGGCGGCTGCGGTCATCGGACATCACCTCCCGGGCGTCGCGCCCGGCGAACGCGCCCTGCACCGAGGGTAGTCGTGCGAGCGCGGCGAGCGTGTGGGTTCCCGCCACCGGACGGGCCGGTTGAATTAGGCAGGTAAACACCTGCATAATGGGGCGGTGAGCGAGATGGAACTGGTCTTCAAGGCGCTTGCCGACCCGACGAGGCGGCTCCTGCTCGACCGTCTCCGCGAACGCAACGGGCAGACGCTGCGCGAGCTCTGCGAACACCTGGCCATGGCCCGTCAGTCGGCCACCCAGCATCTCGACATCCTCGTGCGCGCCAACCTCGTCGCCGTCGTGCGGCGGGGGCGGGAGCGGCTGCACTACCTGAACCCGGGGCCGATCCACGAGATCGAGGAGCGCTGGATCTCCGGCTTCGACAAGCCCCGCCTGGGGGCGCTGAGCGCGATCAGACACCAAGCAGAGGAGTACGCGATGACATCCGTCCGGACGTACGTGTACGTCACCTACATCCGTGCGAGCGCCGAGCAGGTGTGGCGGGCGCTCACCGACGCCGACCTGACGGCCCGGTACTGGGGCCACGCCAACGTCTCCGACTGGCAGCCCGGCTCGGCCTGGGAGCACCGGCGCGTCGACGGTTCGGGCGCGGTCGACGTGGTGGGCAAGGTGCTCGCCGCCGAGCCGCCGACGCGTCTGGTCGTCACCTTCGAGGACAGCGCGGGCGAGGAGCGGGACCCGTCGGTCGTGACGTTCCTCGTCGAACCGCACCAGGACATCGTGCGTCTCACGGTGACCCACGAGAACCTGCCCAACGTCGAGATGCTCAACGGCATCTCGAGCGGCTGGCCGGCCGTCCTGTCGAACCTGAAGTCCCTGCTGGAGACCGGCGACGCGCTTCCGCAGTCGCCCTGGGACATGGCCGGCTCGCACGCCTGAGAGGAACCCGATCCGTGGACACCACGCCCCTCCGGCATGCCTACGCCGCGGTGCTGAGCGAGGCCGAACTCGCCACGACCGTGCCGGTGCTGCTCCTGTCCAACGGCGCGTGCCTGGTGGACCAGCCGCTGTCGTTGGGGGACATCCTCGCCGGGCTCGCGGACGTGGAGCTGCCCGGGCACGCGAAGCAGCTATAGGGCCCGCCCCGAACCCGTTCCGGCCCCTCCCGCGTCAACACGGGTTGACAGAGTTGTGCTGTCAACGTATGTTGACAGCATGAGTCAGGCGACGGAACTCGCGGCAGCCGCCGGCAGCACCGACCCCCGGGTCGGGCTCCGCGCCGTCCGCGCGCTGCGCCGGCTGCTCGAGCGGCTCGAGGTGGTCCAGGTGGACAACGCCCGTCGACAGGGCTGGTCCTGGCAGGAGATCGCCGACGCGCTCGAGGTCAGCCGGCAGGCGGTCCACAAGAAGCACGCCGGGCGACCGGCGGTCCCCACCTCCTGGGAGGCGTGATGTTCGAACGGTTCACCAACCGGGCCCGCCAGGTCGTCCAGCGGGCGGTGGAGGAGGCCAGCGGCGACGGCCAGCGGCCGGTTGGCACCGAGCACCTCCTGCTCGCCGTCCTCGCCGACGAGGCGAGCCTCGCGAGCCGGGTGCTGACCGAGGCCGGCGTCACGGCCGACGACCTGCGGGCCAGGATCCGGCGGCACACCGAGGCCGGCGGTGTGGGGCTCGGCGACGCCGACGCGGCGGCGCTGCGCGAGATCGGCATCGACCTGGCCGCCATCGTGGCCCGCATCGAGGAGTCGTTCGGGCCGGACGCGCTGCGCGAGGCGGTGCCCGAGCCGCGCCGTCGCTGGGGCCGGCGCCGCCACACCGGCGGCCCGTTCGCACCCCGTTCGAAGAAGGTGCTGGAGCTGTCGCTGCGCGAGGCGATCCGGCTGAAGCACCGCCACATCGGCACCGAGCACATCCTGCTCGGTCTGCTCCGTGAGGGCTCCGGCCTCGCCGCGCTCGTGCTCACCGAGGCCGGTGCCGACCTCGACGACCTGCGCCGCCGGGTGGAGGTGGCCCTGCGCGCGGCCGCCTGAGGAGGCTGCCCGTCGCCGTGGCCGGCGGCTCGAGGGCCGGCGCCACGGCGGCGGGGCGGGGCACGCGCGTTTTCAAACCCGTCTGTGGCACTTCCGACGGAGTCCGGGCCGGGGCTCGCTGAACGGTGCCGCTTGCTGCACACTGACGCCGTGACTGCTGGACGGCCCGCGCGGCCCGGAGGAGGCGACGGTGGACTCCGCTCCGCCGTCGTGGTCAACCCGGTGAAGGTGACCGATCTCGCCGAGCTGCGGCGTACGGTCGACGACACGCTGACCGCCGCCGGCTGGCCCGAGCCGCTCTGGTTCGAGACCACGGTCGACGACCCGGGCCGGGGCCAGACCGAGCGTGCGGTGAAGGCCGGCGTCGACCTCGTCTTCGCCTGCGGCGGCGACGGCACCGTCATGTCCTGCGTGAGCGCGCTGGTCGGCACCGACGTGGCCCTGGCCGTGCTGCCGCAGGGCACCGGCAACCTGCTCGCCGCCAACCTCGGGCTCTCCACCGACCTGGCCGCCGGGTTGCAGGTCGCCGTCGAGCGGGGGCGTCGGCTGCTCGACGTCGGCGAGGTCGACGGCCGCTACTTCACGGTGATGGCCGGCATGGGCTTCGACGCCCAGATGCTCGCTGCCACCTCCGAGACCACCAAGGCAAAGATCGGATGGCCGGCGTACGTGATGGGCGCCGCGCGGCATCTGCGCGACCGCCCGATGCGGGTGTCGATCCGGGTCGACGACCGGCCGCCGGTGCGCCGCCGGGCCCGCTCGGTGCTGGTCGCCAACGTCGGGCGGCTCCAGGGCGGCATCCGGCTGCTCAGCGAGGCCGAGCCGGACGACGGCTGGCTGGACGTCGCCGTGCTCACCCCGCGTACGCTGCGGCACTGGCTCGAGCTCGGCTGGGGCGTCATCCGCCGGCGCGGGCGGGTGCCCCGGATGGAGGTGCTCCGCGGCCGGCGCGTGGTCATCACCGCCACCCGCACCCAGCCCCGCGAACTCGACGGCGACCTCATCGAGCCCGGCCGCCGCCTGCGCGCGGTGATCCGGCCCAAGGCGCTGTGGCTGTGCGTACCGCAGCCCGAGCGGGCGCCGGACCTCGCCGTGGACGCCGAGGCCGCGGGCGAGCGGGGTGAACAGCTCGTCGAGGAGGCGCGCCGTGAGTAGCACCCGGATGGTGCCGGAAACCCGGCTCATGCCCGACGAGGAGCTGTCCGCCGACGACGCCTGGCACACCCTGCGCCGGCAGGGCGGCTGGCACCTGCTGCGGGACGCGTTCATCCGGTTCCGCTACGGCGACGGGTTCAGCCACTCCCGCGCCTTCGCGCTGCAACTCTGCCTCGCCGTGGTGCCCTTCCTCATCGCCCTCACCGGCCTCATCAGCGAGTTGGGCGTCGAGGAGGGCGGCCAGGTCGTCGCCGACACCGTGCTGGCGCTCACCCCGGGCGCCAGCGAGCCCGTGGTCGCGCAGCTGCTCGGCGAGGGGGAGACCACCGAGCGCGCCGGGGAACTGGCGCTCACCCTGGGCCTCATCACCGGCCTCATCGCGCTCACCACGACCATGGCGCAGATCGAGCGCGGCGCCAACCGGATCTACGGCGTGGAGCGGGACCGGCCCGCGCTCTGGAAGTACGTACGCGCCGCCGTCCTCGCGGTGACCGCCGGCGTGCCCGCGCTGACCGGGTTCCTCATCCTGGTGGGCGGTGGCCCGATGGGTGAGTCGGTGCAGCAGCACTACGAGTGGGGCAGCGTCTTCGAGGGTGTGTGGGACGTCGTCCGCTGGCCGCTGAGCCTCGCGCTGACCGTGCTGGCCGTGGCCGTGCTGTTCCGGCACGCGCCCCGCCGCCGCCAGCCCGGGCTGTCCTGGCTGTTCTTCGGCGCCGGCATCGCCACCGTGCTCTGGTGGCTCGCCAGCCTGCTGCTGGCCGCGTACGTGTACTACAGCGACGCGTTCGGCCAGACGTACGGCGCGCTCACCGGGATGATGGCGCTGCTGCTGTGGGCCAACCTCACCGGCGTGGCGCTCTTCGGGGGGCTGTCGTTCGCCGCGCAGCTCGAGGCGCTGCGCATCGGGGTGCAGGAGCCGGCGCAGCCGGACCTGTGGGAGCCGGAGGCCGAACGCGCGGAGGTCTTCGACACCGGCGAGATGACCGCGCTCTGACGCACCCGCCCGTCCGGCCCCCGGCGTCCGCCCGCCGCCCGCGTGTACGGGCAACGCGGATCGGGTAAAGCGCCTCGCCAGGGACGACAAGGGAGGTGCGGGGGTGACCGGCGTCAAAGAGGTGCTCCGGCGACCGATCGGGCATTTCACCGAGCGGACCGTCGCCGGGCTCGCGGCCGTCATCGGTGCCGGCGCGGCCTTCGGCGTGCTGCTCATGCTCGTCCGCTTCCACTGGGGTCCGCTCCAGCACGCGGACCGCGCGGTGGCCGCCTGGTTCAACGACCTCGTGGCGCCGCACCACCCCGTGGTGACCGTGCTGCAGGCGGTCACCGACCTCGGAGGACGGCCGATCCTGATCTGGCTCGTCACCATCGCCGTGGTCGGGCTGCTGATCCGCCGGCAGCCCCGGCTGGCCGTCTACCTGATCATCGCGGGCGTGGGCGGTCTGATCCTCGACCCGTCGCTCAAGACGCTGGTCGGGCGGCTCCGCCCGGTCGTGGACGTGCCCGTGGCGAGCGCGCCGGGCAACAGCTTCCCCAGCGGCCACGCCCTGGGCTCGTTCGTCGCGTACGGCGCCCTGCTGCTGGTCTTCCTGCCGGCGCTCGCGCCCCGGTGGCGCCGGCCGGTCATCGCCCTCGTCGGCGCGCTGGTGGTCCTCATCGGGCTGACCCGCATCGCGCTGGGCGTCCACTACGTCTCCGACGTGCTGGCCGGCTGGCTGCTCGGCGCGGCCTGGCTCGGCGTCACGGCGTACGCCTTCCGGCTGTGGCGGCGCGAGCGCGGCCGGCCCGTGCCGCCGCTCGCCGAGGGGCTGGAGCCGGAGGCCGGGCACGACATCACCCCCGCCCCGGCCGAGGAGCACGTCCTGGAGCATCCGCGCTCCGCCGTGGCCGAGCTGCTGGTCGGCTGGGTGCTGGTCTTCGGCGCGCTGTACGCCTTCGGCATGTACGCCAGCTACCACGCCAAGGGAACCTTCCTGGCCACGCTCGACACGGAGGTGCCGCGCTGGTTCGCGCGGCGGCACACCGACACGCTCACGGAGCTGAGCTGGTGGTGGAGCAAGTTCGGCGACACCCACGCGATCCTGCTCGTCTCGCTGGTGTTCTGCCCGCTGGTGCTCGCCGTGTGGCGGCGCTGGCGCCCGGTGCTCTTCGTGGCGCTGGCCATGTTCGGCGAGCTGAGCCTCTTCCTGGCCTCGGCCCACGCGGTGGACCGGCCCCGCCCGCCGGTGGAGAACCTGGACGGGCCGATGCCCACCTCGTCGTTCCCCTCGGGGCACATCGCGGCGACGATCTGCCTCTACACGGCGATCGCGGTGGTCGTCATGCCGCGCAGCGACCGCTGGTGGCGGTGGCTGACGGTGGTGCTCGCCGTGGTCATGCCCGTCGGCGTGGCCACCTCCCGGATGTACCGCGGCATGCACCACCCGACCGACTTCATGGGCGCGATCCTGCTCGCCGCGCTCTGGATCGGGCTGCTCTACTGGGTGATCCGCCCCAACGCCGACGTGTACGGGGGCAACCGGCCGAGCATCGAGTCCGAGGACGTGTCCCGGCTCGACGACGAGCTGGCCCGGGCCGCCCGGCCGGCCCCCGCGGCCCCGGCGGTGCAGGCGGCCCCCGCGGCCCCGGCCGCCGCCCGGACGGACTGAGCGCGCCGTGCTGCGGGTGATGACGTGGAACATCCGCACCGGCGGGCGGGACGGCGACGGCACCGACCGGCGGGACGCGGTCGTCGAGGTGATCGACGGTCAGCGGCCGGACGTGCTGCTGCTCCAGGAGCTGCGTGGCTTCGACGACCGGGTGCTGGCCCGCTTCGCCGACCGGCTGGGTCTGCGTCCGCACCGGGCCGGCAGCTGCCTGGGCCAGCCGGTCGCGGTGCTCGTGCGCCCGCCGCTGCGCAGCCTCGCGTCCGGACCGCTGCGCCGGCCGTTCCACCACGCGGCCGCCCGGGTGGTGCTGGCCACCGACGCCGGCCCGCTCACCGTGCTCGGCACCCATCTCCACCCGCTGTCCGGCGGCTGGCGCCGGGTCGAGGTGGACTGGCTGGCCCGGGCCGTACGCCGGGCGCCGGGCGAGCTGACCCTCGTCGGTGGCGACCTGAACACGCTCGACCCGTCGACCGACCACACCGAGCGGCTCGGCCGGCTGCCGCCCGCGTACCGCCGCCGTCACCTGCGCCGCGACGGCCGCACGGTGGACACCCGCGCGGTGGCCGTGCTGCTCGCCGCCGGGCTGGTCGACGTGTACCGGGCGGCCGGCGGGCCGGACGAGGGTCTCACCGTGCCGACCCGCCACGGCGGGGCGGAGTTCAGCGGCATGCGGCTGGACTACCTGCTGGCCACGCCGGCGCTGGCGGGCCGGGTGCGGGAGTGCCGGGTGGTGCGGGGTGGCGCCGCCGACTCCGCGTCCGACCACTACCCCGTGGTGGCGGACGTGGCGCTCGCTCCGGCCTGAACGCGCTCGTCGCCGCGGCGCGACGGAGAGGCGGCCCGCCGGGGTGCAGCAGGCGGAGCGGGTGTGCCGCGGTGAGCCTGATGCCTCAGAGGCATAAATATGCCTCTGAGGCATCACGCTTCTGCTGCGACCTCTGGGAGGACGAGCCGGTCCGGTGCTTCAGAGCACCAGGTTGACCAGGACGGTGAGCACCACCGAGGCGAGCACCGAGAAGAGGATCATCAGCAGGCAGCCGAGGCCGCCGCCGAGCGGGCGGATCTCCGTGTTACCGATGCGCATGGCACTCCTTGTCGGACGGTGCGTCAGGCAGGGTGGACGGCGCGCGGTGGAGCAGCCGGCGGATCGCCTCGGCGACCTCGGCCGGCGCGGTGGTGGCCACGTTGTGCGCCGCGCCGGGCACGACGAGCGCACGCGCGTCCGGCACCAGGTGCGCCACCTGCTCCCGCCAGGCCGCCGGCACCACCGTGTCGCGCCCACCGGTCACCACGAGCGTCGGCGCGGCGACCCGCACCAGGTCCATCTCGATGGCGTTGTGCACCGAGTGCGAGAGCGTCGCGAGGACCCGCCACGGGCGGGCGTCCCAGACGTCCCGCAGCAGGATGGGCGACTGCGCCTTGGCCTCGCGCAGGGTGTCCACGAGCCAGCGGCCGACCTGGCCCCGCCGGGTCCGGGCGGCCGGGTCGCTGGTCGGCCCGGCCAGCACCAGCGCGCGGACCGCCTCCGGGTGCCGGGCCGCGAGCGCCGCCACCACCTCCGCGCCGAACGAGTGCCCGACCAGGCAGGCCGGGGGCAGCCGGTACGCGTCCAGCCAGGCGGCCAGGTGCGCGGCGTGCCGCGACACGTCGTACGCCTCGCCGGGGCGCTCGCTGAGCCCGAAGCCGGGCAGGTCCGGCACGTAGACCGGATGCGTGGTGGCCAGCGCGACGGCCAGCGGGGTGAGATAGCGGTGCGAGACGGCGAGGCCGTGCACGAGCACCACCGGTGGCGCGCCGGTGCCCGGGTCGGCGCCGCGCCGCGTGTGCGTGCGCACACCGTCGACCACCCGCCACTCGCTCGTGAGGCCGGCGGCCGCGCGCGGCGCGGCCAGCGCCAGGCGCAGCTCCGCGAGGGTGAAGCGCCCGGCCGGGCTGGGCGTCCGCGTCACAGCTCGCGGAGCCGCGGCAGCAACTGCTCCCGCGCCCAGTCGAGGAACATGGGCTGGCTGTCGCCGCCGACCTGGAGGAGCGCCACGTGGGTGAAGCCGGCGTCGACGAACTTCTTGAACGCCTCGACGTGCCGCTCGACGTCCGGGCCGCAGGGAATCCCCTCGGCGACGTCCTCCTCCCGCACGAACTGCGTGGCGCCCGCGAACGACTCCGGGCCCGGCAGCTCCGCGTTGACCTTCCAGCCCAGCCCGAACCACCGGAACTGGTCGTGCACGATCTTGCGGCACTCCGCCTCGTCGGGGCCGTAGCAGACGGGCACCTGCCCGTAGCGCGGCCGGCCCGCGCCGCCCGCGTCGTCGTAGAGCTGGATGACCCGCCGGTCCGGCTCGCTGGCGATGATCCCGTCGCCGTACTCGGCGGCCAGGGTGGCCGACTGCGGGCCGGAGGCGGCGACCGCCATCGGCACGGGAGTCTCCGGCCGGTCCCAGACGTACGCGTCGGGCACGTCGAAGTGGTTGCCGGAGAACGTCAGGGTCTCCCCGTTGAGCAGTGGGCGGATGACCTGCAACGCCTCCTCGAACATCTCGTGCCGCTGCTGCACGTGTGGCCAGCCCCCGATCACGTGCTCGTTGAGGTTCTCCCCGGCGCCCAGGCCGAGGGTGAACCGGCCGTCCGAGAGCAGCCCGATGGTGCTGGCCTTCTGGGCCACGACGGCCGGGTGGTAACGGCGGATCGGGCAGGTCACGAAGGACATCAGCTCCGCCCGGGAGGTGGCGTGCGCCACGGCGCCCAGCACCGACCAGGCGTACGGGGAGTGTCCCTGCGAGTCCAGCCACGGGTAGTAGTGGTCGGAGATGACGAGCTGGTCGAAGCCGGCCGCCTCCGCCCGGACGGCATGGTCGACCAGCTGTTTCGGGCCGGCCTGTTCGCACATGAGGGTGTAGCCGACGCTGACCATGACGTCTCCTTCCGACCCGGCGGATCCTCCCCGGATACCCCGTCGGGCCGTGGTCAACCCTCGCGTCCGGTTCGTCCGGACCGGCCGACGCGCGGGGGAGCCCTCAGTGGACGCCGTTCAGGTTCACGATCACGACACCGGCGATGATCAGCGCGATGCCGACGAGCTTCACGGCGCCGACCGGCTCGCCGAGGAAGACCGCGCCGATCGCCACGATGGTCGCGGTCCCCAGACCCGACCACAGGGCGTACGCGACGCCCACCGGGATCTGCTTCACCGCCTGCGACAGCATGACGAAGGCCAGCCCGTAGCCGGCGAGGCAGGCCACGGTGGGCCAGAGCCGCGTGAAGCCGGCCGTGGACTTGATCAGGCTGGTGGCCGCCACCTCGGCCGCGATCGCGATGCCCAGCAGGACGTACGCCATGTCGTACCTCGTCAGTCGTCGCTCGGCGGAGCGTCTCCCACGGCCAGGCGGGCGGCGCGCATGGTCAGGTACCGCTGCTCCGGCACACTGCTGGTGCGCGCGGCCGCGGCCCGGTAGTCGTCGACCGCCCGGGCGCGGTCGCCGGCCATCTCGTGCAGGTGCGCGCGGGCCGCGTACAGGCGGTGGTGCCCGGCCATGCGCGGGTCGTCGCCCAACTCGGCGAGGGCGGCCAGGCCGGCGGCCGGCCCGTGCACCATGGCGGTGGCCACCGCGCGGTTCAGCGCCACCACGGGGCCGCCCGACTGCGCCTCCAGCACCTGGTAGAGGGCGAGGATCTGCGGCCAGTCGGTCTGCTCGGCCGACGGCGCCTCGTCGTGCACCGCGGCGATGGCCGCCTGGAGCTGGTACGGGCCGACCGGTCCGCGCGGCAACGCCCGGGTGACCAGGTCGACGCCCTCGGCGATCGCGGCGGCGTCCCACCGGGAGCGGTCCTGGTCGGCCAGGGAGATCAGCTCCCCGGACGGGCCGGTCCGGGCCGGGCGGCGCGCCTCGGTGAGCAGCATGAGCGCCAGCAGCCCGGCCGTCTCGCTGTCGTCGGGCAGCCGGGTGTGCAGCGCGCGGGTGAGCCGGATCGCCTCCGCCGACAGGTCCACGCGGTGCAGGTCGGGCCCGGCGCTGCTCGTGTGGCCCTCCGTGAAGATCAGGTAGAGCACGTGCCGGACGGCGGCCAGCCGCGCCGCGAGATCGGCCCGCTCGGGCATCCGGAACGGCGCCTCGGAGGCGCGGATCCGCTGCTTGGCGCGGCTGATCCGCTGGGCCATGGTGGCCTCGGGCACGAGGAACGCGTGCGCGATCTCGGCGGTGGTGAGGCCGCCGACGGCCCGCAGGGTGAGTGCGATGGCCGAGGCGGGGGAGAGCGCCGGGTGGCAGCAGAGGAAGAGCAGGACCAGCGTGTCGTCCCGGTCGGCGGTCAGTTGCTCGTCCGCGCCGGGGGCGGCCTGCCGGTCGTCCGGCTCGCGTCGCGTGGCCAGGTCCTCCCGCCGCCGCCGGGCGGTCTCGCCGCGGACCATCTCGATCATCCGGCGGTACGCGACCTGGACCAGCCAACCGCGCGGGTTGGCCGGCATCCCCTCGGCGGGCCACTGGGTGACGGCCGCCAGCAGCGCCTCCTGCACGGCGTCCTCGGCAGTGGCGAAGTCACCGAAGCGCCGGGCGAGCACGCCGAGAACCTGCGGCGCCAGGTCGCGCAGCAGGTCCTCGGTGCGTCGGTCGGTGGTCGTCAGGCGTCACAGCTCCTGCGGTGGCGCGGACAGCACCGGGTGCACCTCGATCGGCATGTTCAGCGGTCGGCCGCCCGGCCCGGGAGCGGTGGAGATGTGCGCGGCGATCTCCACGGCCCGCTCCGGGCTCTCGACGTCGACCAGCCAGAAGCCGGCGAGGAACTCCTTCGTCTCGGCGAACGGTCCCTCGGTCACCACCGGCGCGCCGCCGTCGCCGGCCCGGACGATCCGGGCCTGCTGCGGCCCGCCGAGGCCCTGCCCGTCGACCCACTCCCCGTCGGCGGTGAGCTTGGCGTTGACCTCGCCCATGAACGCGATGTGCGCCCGGATCTCCTCCGGCGTCCAGGTGTCGATCGACGGGAAGTCGGTCCCGGCGGGGCTGAACTGCATCAGCAACATGTACTTCACGGTGGGCTCCTCACGCCTGCGCACCCCATTCTCGGTGCTCTCACCCTGAGGTAGAAGCAGGCGCCGTGCTTCTCGACATGCCCGGCCGATTTTTCTTCGAGCTTTCTCAGTCGCGCGCGGTGACCTCCAGCAGCAGGGCCTGTTCCGGGTGCAGGGCGGGGATCTGGAGGCCCACGCGCGCCAGCGCCGCTCCGGTGAGGGTCGCCCCGGAGGCCAGCCACGCCGGTTCGGCGCGCTGGACGGTGGCCGGCGCCGGGACGCCCTCGGCCGGGCGGACCGCGTAGCGCCGCGCCGGGTCGAGGCCGGGCAGCCGGAGGGCGCCGGGCACCTCGGCCACCGAGGTGGCGAGCCGGCTCACGGCGTACACCGCCCGGGAGCCGTCGTGGGCGACCACGCCGTGCGCCCAGACGGCCGAGTCCGGGTGGTCGACGCGGACCGCGCGGCCGCTGTGCAGCAGTGGCCGCAGCCGCTTGTGCAGGGACACCCAGGCGGCCAGCTGCGCCCGCTCGGCGGGGCTGATCGCGCTGATGTCCCACTCGATGCCGTAGTGGCCGAACAGCGCGGTGGTGGCCCGGAAGCCGAGGTCGTGCACCCGGTGGGTGGTGTGCGAACGCTCCGGGCCGATGTGGCTGCCCACCAGCTCCGGCGGGAGCAGCAGCCCGGTCCAGCGCTGGATGGCGAGCCGCTCCAGCGCGTCGTTGCAGTCGCTGGCCCAGACCCGGTCGGTGCGCGCCAGGATCTCCAGGTCGACGCGCGCGCCGCCGGAGGCGCAACTCTCGATCTCGACGTCCGGGTGCCGGCGGCGCAGCTCGTCGAGGAGGCGGTAGACCGCCTCCGTCTGCCCGTGCACGCCGGGGCGGCCCCGGTGGCCGGCCTCGGTGAGGTCCCGATTGTGGTCCCACTTCAGGTAGCCGATGCCGGGGTGCTCGGTGAGCAGCGCGTCCAGCCGGTCGAGCAGGTACGCGTACGCCTCCGGATGAGCGAGGTCGAGCACCTGCTGGTTGCGCCACGTCGGCGGCATCCGCCCGGGAGCGGCGAGCACCCAGTCGGGGTGGGCGCGGAACAGGTCCGAGTCGGGGTTGACCATCTCGGGCTCGACCCACAGGCCGAACTCGAGCCCGAGCTTCGTGACGTGCGTGACGAGCGGGTGCAGCCCGTCGGGCCACACCTGCTCGTCGACGTACCAGTCGCCGAGGCCCGCCGTGTCCGCCCGCCGGCCCCGGAACCAGCCGTCGTCGAGGACGAAGCGTTCGACGCCCACCTCGGCCGCCTGGTCGGCGAGCGCCCGCAGCCGGTGCAGGTCGTGGTCGAAGTACACGGCCTCCCAGACGTTGAGGGTGACCGGGCGGGGCGAACCCGGGTGCCCCGGGCGGGCCCGCAGGTGGGTGTGCAGGGCGTCGCTGAGCCCGTCCAGCCCGGTGTCCGACCAGACCGCGTAGAGCAGGGGGGAGGCGTACGACGCTCCGGGGCCGAGCACCACCTCGCCCGGCGTGAGCAGCTCGCCGCCGCCGAGGGTGGCCTGGCCGGTGGGTCGCCGTTCGGCGAAGGTGACGTGGTCGCCGCTCCACGCGGTGTGCACGGCCCAGACCTCGCCGTGCCCGAAGCCGAACCCGGCCGTGCCGGCGACCAGCAACAGCGTGGCGTCGTGGCCGGTGCGGCCGTGCCGCCCCTCGCGCACCCAGGTGCCCATCGGCCACGGGTGCCGCTGCGGGGACCGTTCCCGGCACCAGCGGCCGGTCAGGTCGAGCAGCTCGGTGGCGACCTGCGGCACCGGCAGCACCGGGGTCAGCTCGCGCAGCTCGTACGGGGTGTCGCCGTCGTTGCGCAGCCGGTGGCGGAGCAGGAGCAGGCCGGTCGGGTCGACTGTGAGTTCCACGGTCAGCGACAGCCCGGCGGCGGCGTCGGTGGCCCGGACGACGACCCGCGCGCGAGACCCGTCGGCGGAGTCGTCCACGTCGAGCCCGTCGAGCCGGAACGCGGTGGACCAGTCGGCGCCGCCCCGGTGCCCGGCCAGCGCCGGCCGGCCGCTCCAGCCGGCGCTCGCCTCGGGCAGCAGCGAGAGCACGGTGGGCGCGTCGAAGCTGCTCGGCACCACCGGCGGCACGGTGGCGTCGGCGAGCTGGCGCAGCCCGTCCTCGTCGAGGTCGCCGACGTCGCCGCCCCAGTGCACGACCCGGGGCAGGCCCGTGCCGCGCGCGTCGAGCACGAGACTGGTACGCGCGCGGCGCAGGTGCAGCAGACTCATCCTTTGCTGGCTCCCAAGGTGAGGCCCCGGACGAAGTGTCGCTGGAGCAGGAAGAAGATGACCAGGGTGGGGATCGCGACCAGCACGCTGCCGGCCGAGACCAGGTTGTTGTCGGTGAAGAACTCGCCGCGCAGGTTGTTCAGCGAGCTGGTGACGGGGAACTTGTCGCCCGTGCGCATGAGCACGGTGGCCCAGAAGAACTCGTTGTAGATCCAGGTCACCTCGAGGGTGGCGAGCGCGGCCAGGGCCGGTCGGCACAGCGGCATGGTGACCTGCCAGTACTGCCGCCAGATGCTCGCCCCGTCGACCATGGCCGCCTCGTACAGGTCGCGTGGCAGGGCCTTCATGTAGTTGCTGAGCACGAAGACGCAGAAGCCGCACTGGAACGCGACGTTGATGAGGATGAGGCCCCAGTAGCTGTCGTACAGCAGCTCGGAGTCGCTCATGAAGGCCGGCAGCGGCACCTCGGTGAAGAGCCGGAACAGCGGGATGAGCAGGGCCTGCTGGGGCAGCAGGTTGGCCGCCGTGAACAGGCCGAGCAGCACCACGTTGAGCTTCCAGCTGAACCGGGCGATGACGAAGGCCACGCAGGACGCCAGGAAGAGCGTCAGCAGCACCGCCGGGACGGTGATGTAGACGGAGTTGAGGAAGTGCTTGCCGAACTCGGCCGTCTGCCACGCGGTGACGTAGTTGTCGATGGTCCATCCGCCGAACGAGACGTACCCGTGGGTGGCCGTGTAGTCGTACGAGCGCAGCGACGTCAGCACCGCCCACAGGACCGGGAAGAGCCACCCGACGGCCACGGCGATGAGGAAGACGTGCAGCACCACCCGCTGCGGGGTGAGCCGTCGGCGCGGCGGCGCGCCGTCCTCGGCGACCGGTGGCCGGGAAAGGCTGACGCTCGTCATCGGTCCTCCCGCATCACGGTGGCCAGGTAGATGGTGATGAAGACAAGCGAGACGACCAGCATGATCGTCGCGAGGGCGGAGCCGAAGCCGATCCGGCTCGCCTCGCCCACGACGTTCTGGGTGACGAGCGCGGAGAGCAGTTCGAGCCCGTTGCGTCCCTTGTTGACGACCCAGACGAGGTCGAACGCGCGCAGTGACTCGATCACCGTGACCACCAGCACGATGATGTTGATCGGTCGCAGCACCGGGAAGACGACCCGGAAGAACGCCTTCACCTCGGAGGCGCCGTCGACCGCCGCGGCCTCGCGCAGTGACGGGTCGACACCCTTCAGCCCGGCCAGGTAGAGCAGCATGATGTAGCCGACGTGCCGCCAGGCGGAGGCGGCCATGACCGCCCAGATGTTGACGCCCGGGTCGCCGTACCAGTCGACGTGGGAGCCGAGGACGGCGTTGAGCAGGCCCTGGTCGCGGGAGTAGATGAGCTGCCAGACGAAGCCGATGAGCGCCAGCGAGAGCACCACCGGCAGGTAGAGCGCCGTCTGGTAGAAGCGGCTGCCGCGCAGCTCCTTGTCCAGCAGCACGGCCAGGAACATGCCGAACGGCGTGGCCACCAGGAACAGCGCCGCGAGCCACAGCAGGTTGTGCTGCACCGCGGGCACGAACGGCGGGTAGATGTTCACGACGTCGCTGTAGTTGCGGCCGCCGACGAAGTCGATGTCGCCCAGCGGCCCGATGCCGTCCCAGTTCGTGCCGGAGAGCACCACGGTGGCCAGCGCCGGCAGCCACACCAGGGCGGTGACGAGCAGCAGCGGGACGAGCACCATCAGCGTGACGACCACGCGGTCGGTGCGGGACAGGAGCCGTAGCCGGCGCCGGCCGCGACCACCCGTGGTGGTGGTCGCGGCCGGCGGTGGCACGGCGCGATCCGCTTGGATCAGGGGCAGGTCGGACACGGTGTCCTCCCCCTCTCGCCGTCAGCTTGTGAAGATCGACTTCTTCTGGTTCTCGATGCTGGTCAGCAGCCCGCTGACGTCCTTCGGGTCCTTGATGAACTGCTGGAGGGCCGGGATGATCACCGTGGAGGCGAAGTCCGGCCGGGTGTCCCGGTCGAGGAACTGGGCGATCTCGGTGGCCGAGCCGACCAGTTCGGCGGCCTTCTTCTGCAGGGCGCTGTAGCCGCTGGTGTCCGCGCCGGTGTTGGCGACCAGGGTGCCGGGGTCGGTCTTCACCGAGATGTTCCCCGCGTCGACGCCGCCGATGTACTCGAGCAGCTTCTTGGCGTTGGCCTCGGACTTCGGCTTGCGGGCCATCATGTAGCCGTCGATCGGCGCGTCCAGGGCCTTGGCCCCGATGGTCGAGTCGATCTCGGGGAACGTGAAGAAGTCGATGTCGTTCTGCTCGTCGGCGCTGAACTGCTGGGCCACGAAGAGGCCGAGCAGGTACATGCCGCTCTTCTTCTGCTGGAGCGACTGGGCGGCCTCCTGCCAGGTGCGGCCCAGTGCGTCCGGCTGGTGCAGCGGCAGCAGCCCGGCCCAGGTGTCGAAGACCTTCTTCACCTTGTCCGAGGTCCAGGCCTCCTTGCCGGCCATCAGGTCGACGTGGAACTGGTAGCCGTTGATCCGCAGGTTGAGGATGTCGAACGTGCCCATCGCCGGCCAGCCGTCCTTGTCGGCGAAGGCGATGGGGGCGAGGCCGTCCCGCTTCATCTGGTTGGCGAGGGCGGTGAACTGGTCGAGCGTGGTGGGCACCTGGTAGCCGTGCTGCTGCCAGACCGACTTGCGGTAGAAGACGGCCCACGGGTAGTAGGAGAACGGCACGAAGTACTGCTTGCCGTCGTCGCCGGTCGAGGCCTTCTTGAAGGCGTCGGAGAAGCCGGAGAGCTTGCCCCAGACGTCCGACAGGTCACCGGCCAGGCCGCGGGCCGCGAAGAAGCGCATCCGGTAGCCGGCGAACCAGGTGAACACGTCGTCCGGCTTGCCCTGCAGGTAGTTGTTGATGTTCTCCTGGAACGTGTTGTGGTCGACGGTGTTGATCGCGACCTCGACGCCCGAGGAGGTCTTGAAGGCGCCCGCGACCTTGGCGAGGACGTCCTTCGGCGTCGGGTCCGAGGCGTTCGAGCCGAGCGACACCGTCTTGCCTCCGGACCCGCCGGAGTCGGAGCCGCCGCAGCCGGCGAGGAGTCCCGTGCCGGCCAGGGCGCCCGCGCCGGCCGCGCCGGCGAGCAGCGAGCGGCGGTTGAGGCCGGCGACGGAGGGCGGTACGAGTCTGGCCAGGTACTCGGCCTGGGTACGGGGACGGGACATGGTTCCTCCTGCGGATGAAGAGGTGCGCTGCGCCCAAGGGCCGTCAGGGGTGGCGGGTCCGGCGCTCGTGATCGCACATCGGGATCCACCGTGAATCCACATTGGCAAACACGAACTGCCAGTGGCGCCTCAAGCTACCCGCCCCCACGGTCCTGTCAAGAGGGTGCTCAGGCACCGATAACCCAGTCGTGACAGGGCTGTTATCAGGTAAACGTTGGAAACCCTCGGATGTTGGAACCTGTTGACTTAATCGATCGATAGGGGCACGCTCTGCTGCCATGCGGCGATGGCAGGGCGACCAGATCTTCTTCGGCGGCGACTACAACCCGGAGCAGTGGCCCGAGGAGACCTGGGCCGAGGACGTCGACCTGATGCGCCGCGCCGGCGTCAACCTCGTCTCGGTCGGCATCTTCTCCTGGGCCCTCCTCGAACCGGCGCCCGGCCGGTACGAGTTCGGCTGGCTGGACCGCGTGCTCGACCTGCTGCACGCCGGGGGCATCGGCGTCGACCTGGCCACCGCCACCGCGAGCCCGCCCCCGTGGCTCGCCCGGGCGCACCCGGAGACGCTGCCGCGCCGGGCCGACGGCACCGTCCTCTGGCCGGGCGGCCGGCAGGCGTACTGCCCCAGCTCCCCGGTCTTCCGGGACCGCTCGCTCGCCCTCGTCGAGGCAATCGCCGGCCGGTACGCCGAACACCCCGCCGTGGTGATGTGGCACGTGTCCAACGAGCTGGGCTGCCACAACGTGCACTGCTACTGCGACGTCAGCGCCGAGGCCTTCCGCACCTGGCTGCGCGACCGCTACGGCGACCTGGACCGGCTCAACGCCGCCTGGGGCACCGCCTTCTGGACCCAGCGGTACGGCGACTGGGCCGAGATCAACCCGCCGCGCACCGCCCCGACCTTCGCCAACCCCACCCAGCAGCTGGACTTCCTGCGGTTCTCCTCCGACGAGCAGCGCGCCCAGCTGCGCGCCGAGCGCGAGGTGCTGCGCCGCCTCGTCCGCCAGCCCGTGACCACGAACTTCATGATCGGCACGGGCATCAAGTACCTCGACTACCACTCCTGGGCCGGCGACGTGGACCTGGTCGCCAACGACCACTACCTCACCGCCGCCGATCCGCGTGCCCACGTCAACCTGGCGCTCTCGGCCGACCACACCCGCGGCGTCGCCGGCGGCGAACCCTGGCTGCTCATGGAGCACTCGACAAGCGCCGTGAACTGGCAGCCGCGCAACGTGGCGAAGACGCCGGGGCAGCTGCGCCGCAACAGCCTCGCGCACGTGGCCCGCGGCGCCGACGGCGTGCTCTTCTTCCAGTGGCGCGCCTCCCGCGCCGGCGCCGAGAAGTTCCACTCCGCGCTGGTGCCGCACGCCGGGCCCGACACCAAGGTGTTCCGCGAGGTGTGCCAGCTCGGCGCCGACCTCGGCGCGCTCGCCGAGGTCCGGGGCAGCCGGGTGGACGCCGACGTGGCCATCCTCTTCGACTACGAGGCGTGGTGGGGCGTCGAGCTGGACTCGCACCCCAGCGTCGACGTCACCTACTCCGACCGGCTCGCGGCGCTCCACGACGCGCTGTGGCGGGCCGGCATCACCGCCGACGTCGTGCACCCCTCGACCGACCTCGGCCGCTACCGGCTGGTGCTCGCGCCCACGCTGTACCTCGTACGCGACGCCGACGCCGACGCGCTGCGCCGGTTCGTCGAGGGCGGCGGGACGGCCCTCGTCACGTACTTCAGCGGCGTGGTCGACGAGAACGACCACATCCGGCTCGGCGGCTACCCGGGGGCGTTCCGCGAGCTGCTCGGCGTACGGACGGAGGAGTTCTTCCCGCTGCGCGCCGGCGAACGGGTCCGGCTCGACGACGGCGCCACGGCCGACGTGTGGACGGAGTGGCTGCACCCGGAGGGCGCCGAGGTGCTCGCCTCGTACGCCGACGGTCCGCTGCCCGGCGTGGCCGCCGTGACCCGGCACGCCGTCGGCGAGGGCGCGGCCTGGTACCTCGGCACGCGGCTCGACGAGGCCGCCACCGACGCGCTGGTGGCCCGGCTCGTGGCCGAGTCCGGCGTGCGGCCCGCGGTCCCGGCCGCCCCCGGGGTGGAGGTGGTGCGCCGTCGCGACGACGAGCGGAGCTGGCTGTTCGTCATCAACCACACCGGCGACCCGGCGCGGCTGTCCGTCTCCGGCGTCGATCTGCTGACCGGCGCCCGGTGCGACGGTGAGCTGACGGTGCCGGCCGGCGAGGTGGCGGTCATCCGGGAGGATCCCGCCGCGGCAGCGGCCTGAGCCCCGAAAACCGGGGATCGAAGGAGGTTGACCGGATGCTCGCCCAGCAGCGGCAGAGCGCCATCCTCGATCTGATCCGGCAGCACGGCGGCGTTCGGGTGAGCCACCTCGTGCGGCGGTTCGGCGTGTCGGACATGACGATCCGCCGGGACCTCGAGGTGCTGGCCGAGCGCGGGCTCGTGGACAAGGTGCACGGCGGCGCGACGCTGGCCGGCCCCGGCTCGGCCGACGAGCCGGGGTTCGCGGCGAAGTCGATCCGCCAACAGGGGGAGAAGCGCGCCATCGCCGAACGGGCGGCCGCGCTCGTGGAGCCGGGCATGGCCATCGCGCTGTCCGCCGGTACGACCACGGCGGCGCTCGCCACCCTCCTGTCGGACGTACGCGGCCTCACCGTGGTCACCAACTCGATCCCGGTGGCCGACGCGCTCTACCAGGACCCGCGGGCCGACCGCACGGTGGTGCTGACCGGCGGCATCCGTACGCCCTCGGACGCGCTGACCGGGCCGGTCGCCGAGGCGGCCATCGGGTCGCTCAACGTCGACCTGCTCTTCCTCGGCGTGCACGGGATGAGCCCGCGCACCGGGTTCACGACGCCCAACCTGCTCGAAGCGGGTGTGAACCGGTGCCTCATCGGCTCCGCCCGCCGGCTCGTGGTCCTCGCCGACCACACGAAGTGGGAGACCATCGGCATCGCGACCATCGCGCCGCTGGAGGCCGCCGACATCCTGATCACCGACGCCGGCCTGCCGTCCGAGGCCCGTACGGCCATCGGCGAGCAGGTGGGCGAGCTGATCGTGGTGGGCGCGGTCTAGACCCGCCACGGCGCTTCACAGCCACCTCACAGGGCTGCCGGTTAGGGTGCCACCGAGCAACGTCCGGCTCCACGGTGGAGCCCTCGGCGGTCGCACGGGAGTTCCGATGGTCTTCAAGAAGATGATGAGCGCGTTCGGTGTGGGCGGCCCCAGCGTGGACACGGTGCTGACCAACCCGAACACGCGCCCCGGCCTGACCCTCGACGGGCAGGTCAACCTGGTCGGCGGCGACGCCCCGGCGGCCATCGAGCAGGTGGTGCTCAGCCTGGTCACGCGGGTCGAGATCGAGGGGCACGACACCGAGTACGCCGGCATCATGGAGTTCCACCGCATGGCGGTGAGCGGCCCCCTGCAGCTCGCCCCGAAGCAGCAGCTCGCCATCCCGTTCCAGCTGCCCGTGCCGTGGGAGACCCCGATCACCGACGTCTACGGGCAGCGGCTGCACGGCATGACGATGGGTCTGCGCACCGAGCTCGCGGTGGCGCGGGCGGTCGACAAGAGCGACCTCGACCAGGTGGCGGTGCACCCGCTGCCCGTGCACGAGCGGATCCTGGAGGCGTTCCAGCGCCTCGGCTTCCGGTTCAAGCACGCCGATCTCGAGCGTGGCCGGATCCACGGCGTGCAGCAGACGCTGCCGTTCTACCAGGAGATCGAGTTCTTCGCGGCGCCGCAGTACGCGCAGACCGTCCGGGAGGTCGAGCTGACGTTCGTGACGAGCCAGCGCGGTGTCGACGTGGTGCTGGAGTGCGACAAGCGCGGCGGCTTCCTCAGCTCCGGGCACGACGCGTTCGGCCGCTACCACGTGCCGCACACGGACGCCGACCGTGTCGACTGGACGCAGGTCGTCGACGGCTGGCTGCGGGAGACGACGTCGCACTACGGCAGCATGCGCGCCGCCGGCTTCGGCCACGGCGGCCACCACGGCCACGGCCGGGGCGCCGGCATGGGCGGCATGGTCGCCGGTGCGGCGCTCGGTGTGGCCGGCGGGATGATCGCCGGCGAGATGATCGAGGACGCCTTCGAGGGCGACTTCGGCGAGGACTTCGGCGGGTTCGACGAGTAGCGCCGGATCGGACACGACGACGCCTCCGGGACCTCGTCCCGGAGGCGTCGCCTCGCTGCGCGCCGCGCCGCGTCAGTGCCGCGCCGCGCGTTCCTGGCTACTGCGGTAGTTGCTGCCCGCCTTGGCGAGGCCGCGGCTACCCAGGTAGCCGATCGTCAGCAGGGTGATGAAGAACCAGGCCTGGTTGGCGCGGAAGATGTCCACACCGACCGTGTTCCGACCGACCAGGAAGGACGCGAGCAGTACCGCGCCGACCGAGGCGAGGTAGATCCAGAACTCGGTGGTCAGCAGGGACGGCTTGGTCTCCGTACCGGGAGCCTGAATGGCCTCCCGCCGGCCGTCGGACACCATGGGCATCGGACGGGTCGGCGTGTCCTGCATCGCCTGGCGGTTCTGAATGTCCGCGTTCGGCCTGTTCATCGGCCTGGTGGATGCAGCCTGCGTGCTCATCTGGTCCTCCTCAGGATGCGATGAGTCGTGCGCTTCCTCGCCCCGCTACCGCGTTCCGGCCACGGCACGGTTTCGTGTTTCGTGGCGGGGACGCCCACCGACTACCCGAGGCCCGGGGCGAGGTAACACCCGCTCCCGGCCCGAAATCGCCCGCCGCCGTTGGGTTCGCGGACGACGCCGGTGACGCCCGGGCGGGCGCCACCGGCGTGGTACGTCAGCGCAGGCCGTTGCGGATGGCCACGCCGACCAGCAGGTCGGGGTCGTCGGTGATGATGCCGTCCACACCGAGGTCGATCACCCGCTGCATGACGGAGGCGTCGTCGATGGTGTACGGGATCACCTTGAGCCCGTACCGGCTCTGGAGGGTGCGCACGTCCGGTCCGTGGAAGTACGCCGGGTCCTGCCGCAGGTACCAGTCGGCCGAGGCCACCGTGCCCTGCTTCGGGTCGTGCACCTGCCAGTTCGCCGACACCGTGCCGGCGCCCGCGGCCCGGGTCAGCTTGCCCAGGTCCCGGTACGTCCACCAGTCCAGCCCACCGGTCCACGGGCTCTTCACCGACGGGTCGCCGTACACGGCCTGGAGCGAGCACTCGTCGGCGAGGCTGGTGCACTCCGCCGGCCCGTACTGCCAGACCAGCGCCACCGTCTCGATCCGCTTGTCGAGCTGCCGGGCGTAGGTGATGGTCCGCCAGTCGAACGACTGGATGGTGGCGCGGCCGGTGAACCCGGCCCGCTGGATCGCCGTGACGAGCTTGCGGGTGAAGCTGCGGTACGGCTCCGTGTCGTCCACGACCGGACTGATCTTGGTCTCGATGTTCATCCGGACGTCGTCCCGGCCGCTGCGCTTGACCAGCGCGAAGACCTCGTCCAGGGTGGGGATCCGGGCGCCCGGGGCGGGCACCTGCGCCGGCAGCTCCGGCAGCGTCTTCGTGCCGCAGTCGATCGTCTTGATCTGCGCGAGGGTCAGGTCGTGCACCGGCTTGCCCACGTACGGGAACTCCGGGTCACCCTTGGTGGCCGGCGCGGTGTCGACGCAGTGGGAGCCGTTGATGGCCCGGTCGTGCAGCACGACGAGAGCGCCGTCCCGGGTCACGCCGGTGTCCAGCTCCAGGGTGGAGATCGCCCTGTTGGCGAGCGCCTTCGTGAACGCGGGCAGCGTGTTCTCCGGACGCGTCGCCCTTCCACCGCGGTGTGCCTGGATGTCGAACGGCGAGGCGTACGCCTTGGGGAGCCGGTAGCCACGCTGCGCGAGCAGGCCGCGCAGCCGGTCCGGGTAGTCGGTGATGATCCCGTCCACGCCGTCGTCGACCAGCTTCGCCATGGTCGGCAGGTCGTCCACCGTCCACGGGATCACCTTGATGCCGTAGCGGTGCGCCCGCGCCACCATCTCCCGCGTCACGTACGGCTGGTAGCCGGGGTCGGTGACCGTGCCGTTCTGCGGGGAGCCGTGCACCGGCGAGAAGGCGCTCGCGCCGAAGCTGCGGATGGCCTTGATCGGGTCGCCGCCGAAGTCGTCGATGTCGAGCCCGCCCAGCCACGGCGAGGCGCCCGGCTGCCCGGTCTGCAGGAAGTCGTAGTTCGTGAGGGCCACCAGCGGCAGCCGCGGCTCCACCTGGCGCATCCGCATGAGCGCGCCCCAGTCGAAGCTCTGGATCGTCACCTGCTTCAGCAGCCCCGCACGCCGGATCTCGGCGGCGGTGACCTGCACGAACTGCTCCCGCGGGGCCGTCTCGGCCGGCGCGCCGGCCTCCACCTTGGTCTCCACGTTGAGCGTCACGTCGTCGGCGTGGTAGCGCTTGACGAGGTCGAAGACCTCGCGCAGCAGCGGCATCCGGGCGCCGGGGACGGCGAGCTGGCCGGGCTTGTCGGCGAGCGTCTTCGATCCGCAGTCGAGGGTACGCACCTGGGCCAGGGTGAGCGTGTTGACGTACTTCCCGACGTACGGGAACTCCGGGTCGGCGGGGGTCACGGGCGCCGTGTCGGTGCACTTCGTGCCGGTGACCTTCCGGTCGTGGGTCACGACGGCCTGGCCGTCCTCGGTGATCTGCACGTCCAGTTCGAGGGTGCTGACACCGAGTTGGAGGGCGTTGCCGAACGAGGCGAGGGTGTTCTCCACCCGCAGCCCGAGACCACCGCGGTGGGCCTGCACGTCGAATGTCCGGTCGGGTCGCGGCTTCGCCCCGGCGGGCGCCGCGAGCCCGGTCGTCACGGTCGCCGCCGCGAGGGCCGCGATCGTGATACGGCGTACTGTGCGCACGCTGTCACTCCTCCTCCGGCGGGTCTCTCCCGCCAATCCGCCGGTCAGCATGGGCAGCGGGGGCGGCGCTCAGGCGGCCGGCGGGAGACACGCGGGTGAACGTCTGTGCGGCCGGCCCCGCGTGTTTGACCCGGCCGACGGCGGGCACGCAGAGAGACCGATGTTTCTGCGAGGTGGTGCGACGTGCGTGAGGACGACATGCGACAGGACGCGGCCCGACGGGCCGAGGACCGGATCGCCGGCGGCATCTACGGGGAGGGCGCGCTCGACGAGGTGACGGTGCCCCGCACCGATGTGCAGCGGGCGATCCAGGACGTCGACCCGGACGACCCGGCGCACTCGCGGGTCGACCCGACGGTGCTCCGCGACGGCGGCCCGGTCGCCGGGCAGGGAGCCGTCACCACCACCGGCGGCACCGCCGGGCCGGCGAGCGTGCGGCGGGTGGCCCGGCAGCCGGAGCAGCACCGGGGCAAGGTGGCCCCGACCACGACGGGCGACGCCACGACGGGTGGCATGAGCACCCCGGAGGGCACCTCCACGAGCGACCAGTCCACGATGAGCAGCGGCCCGGCAAAGTCCGTCAACGACTGACCCGCCGGCCTCCGCCGGGCCGGCCCTTCGGCCCCGGTGATCATGAAGTTGTTGCCGCGACACGCCGTGTTCGTCGGCAACAACTTCATGATCGACAGCGGGGGCCGGGGCGGGCCGGGGTGGGTCGGTCAGGCCCGCTGGGGGCGGAGGACGCCCAGGCGCTGGGTCGCCCGGGTGAGGGCAACGTAGAGGTCGCTGCGCCCGCGTGGCGACTCCGCGACGATCCGGTCCGGGTCGACCACCAGCACCGAGTCGAACTCGAGCCCCTTGGCCTGGGCCACGGTGAGCACCACGACGCGGCTCTCCAACTCGGGATGCTCGCCCACGGTGGCCTCGGGCAGCGCCGCGGTGAGCGCCATCCCGAGGTCGTCGACCAGGCCGGCCGGCACGATCACGCCGAGCCGGCCCTCGTCGAGCCCGGCCGCCTCCCGGGCCGCCGCGTCGACCAGTTCCGCGCCGAGCCGGCCCGCGGGCACCGACCGGTCCCACGGCGGCACGCCGCTCTCGCGTACGGAGCGCGGTGGGCTCAGGGTCGGGTCGATCTCGGTGAGCAGGTCGGCGGCGACCGCCATGATCTCGGCCGGGGTGCGGTAGCTCACCGTCAGCTCGGTGAGCCGCCACCGGTCCGCCACGTACGGCTTCAGCGCGTCCTGCCAGGACGGCGTTCCGGTGAGCGCGCCGGTCTGCGCGACGTCGCCCACGATCGTCATCGACCGGCTGGGACAGCGGCGCATGAGCAGGCGCCAGGCCATGGGGGACAGCTCCTGCGCCTCGTCGACGATGACGTGCCCGAAGGCCCACGACCGGTCGGCCGCCGCACGCTGGGCGGTGGTCAGGTGGTCCGCCTCCTCCTGCCGTTCGAGCAGCCGGTCGGCGTCGATGAGGTCGGCGACGCCGAGGATCTCGCCACCGTCGGCCTCGTCCTCCACGTCGATCGACCGGGAGCCCCGGGCGATCTCGAGCACGCCCTCGGCGTACTCGCGCTGGAGCGACCGGATGCGCTCCCGGCGGGCCGCGGCGGCGCGCTCGTCCTCGCCGAGCAGCTCGGCCGCCTCGTCGAGCAGCGGCACGTCGGCGGGCGTCCAGCCGCCGGGCTCGCGGTGCAGCAGGGCCCGCTCGCCCGGGGTGAGCATGGGCGCGGCGGCGGCGATCCGGTCGGGGTCGGCGTACAGGTCGGCGAGGAGGCGCTGCGGGGTGAGCACCGGCCACAGCTCGTCGAGCGCGGCGCCCACCCCGGACTCCTCGCGCAACTCGCGGCGGATCTCGGCCCGGTCGGCCTCGTCGAGCAGGTTCTCCCCGCCGAGCGGGTCGGCGCCGATGCGCTCGGCCACCTGGTCGGCGAGGGCGTGCACCACCTCGATGTCGAACGCCGCCCGGGCCAGGTTGTGCGGGCGGTTGGTGCGCCGGGCCCGGTCCCGGGCCGTGCGGACGATCGCGGGGTCGAGGGTGAGGATCTCCCGCTCCACCTCGATCGCCACCGGCTCGTCGGGCACGCGCTGCCGGTCCCGTACGGCGGCGGCCAGCACGTCGACCATCACCTGCCGGCCCTTGAGGGCGGCGGCCTCGGCGGACTCGACCCGGCGGCCCTGCACGCCGGGGAACAGGTCGGCCTGGGTACGCAGCAGCACGCCCGTCTCGGCCAGCGCCGGGAGCACGTGGGAGATGTAGCGCAGGAACGTGGCGTTCGGGCCGACGAGCAGCACACCGCGCGTGGACAGCTCGCGCCGGTGGGTGTAGAGGAGGTACGCGGCGCGGTGCAGCGCGACCGCCGTCTTGCCGGTGCCGGGGCCGCCCTGGACGACGAGCACCCCGGGCAGGTCGGCGCGAATGATCCGGTCCTGTTCGACCTGGATGGTCTCGACGATGTCCCGCATCCGCCCGGTGCGTCCGGCGTTCAGCGCGGCCAGCAGCGACGCCTCGCCCGTCAGCTCCTCGTGGGCGGTGGGGGAGGCGGCCGCGATGTCCAGCACCTCGTCGTTGAGACCGGTCACCTTCCGCTGCCGCGTACGCAGGTGCCGGCGCCGCCGTACGCCCTGCGGGTTGGCGGCGGTGGCGAGGTAGAACGGCCGCGCCGCGGGAGCGCGCCAGTCCATGAGCAGCGGGTCGTAGTCGCTGCTGGTGTCGAAGATGCCGATCCGGCCGATGTACCGGCGGGAGTCGTCCGCACCGTCGAGCCGTCCGAAGCAGAGCCCGTTCTCCACGGCGGAGAACTGCTCTACCTGCTCGGCGTACATCCGTACCGAGTCGTCGCGCTGGGAACGGGCCTGGCGGGTGCCGCCGGTCGCGCGCAGCTCGTCGGTGAGCCGGCGGGCGGCCTGCTCACGCAGCTCGTCGAGGCGGTGGTAGAGCATGGAGACGTACTCCTGCTCGCGACCGATCTCGTCGTCGAGCGGCAATTCGTCGGTGCCGCCGGAGTGCCTTGACAAGCCGTCTCCCCAAGAATTAGAATTCGCTGCAAGAACGGCTTTTCGAGCCGTTCTTTTTTGTGCCTGAACTTCGAAAGATAGCGCGTCGCCGCGGGCTTTCCCAAGCCGTCCGGCGATTCCCGCGCGAGACGGAGAGGTGCGTCGCGATGATCCTGCGAGCCGGCCAGCGGGTCGTGTTTATCGGCGACAGCATCACCGACTGCGGCCGCCGGGACGCCAACGCGCCGTACGGCAACGGCTACGTGAGCCTCGTCCGCGCGTTCGTGACGGCGCGGCATCCCGGTCTCGGCCTGCGCTGGGTCAACCGGGGCGTGAGCGGCGACACGGTCCGTCACCTGGCCGCGCGCTGGGAGCGGGACGCGCTGGGGGAGCGACCCGACTGGCTCTCCGTCATGATCGGCATCAACGACATCTGGCGCCGCTACCGCGGCCCGGTCGCCGAGGCGGTCCCCATCGACGAGTACGAGCGCACCCTGCGCGCGTTGCTGCGCCGGGCTGTCGACGCGACCGGCTGCCGGCTGATCCTCGGCGACCCGTACCTCATCGAGCCCGACCGGGCCGAGCCGCAGCGCGCCGACACCGACCGGTACGCGGCGGTCGTCGCGGCGCTCGCCACCGAGTTCGGCGCGGTGCACGTGCCGACGCAGGCGGCCGTCGACCGGGCACTCGCCGCGAGCACGCCGGGCGACTGGGCCGACGACCGGGTGCACCCCAACCTGGCCGGGCACGCCCTGCTGGCCGACGCGTTCCTCGCGGCCCTCGACGCCGTTCCGCCCGCCGCCCCCCGGCCCGCCGCCGCCCCCTGGCCCCGGCCCGCCGCCGATCAGCCCAGCGACACGACCGGCTGACGCTCACCGGGTCCCGGCCGGCACCGGCTCCACCGACGCCGGGCCGGCCTCCTCCACCCGCCCGCCGGTGCGCTCCGCGCCGATGCCGGCGACCACCACGAACGCGACGCCCAGCAGCGGCGCGACGCCCGGCAGTTGGTCCAGCGCCACGAGGCCCACGAGCATCGCGATCGCCGGTTCCAGGCTCATGAGGGTGCCGAAGGCCGCCGTGGTGAGCCGGCGCAGGGCGAGCAGTTCGAGGACGAACGGGACCACCGGCAGGAGCACCGCGAGGCCGAGGCCCGCGAACACCACCGGCCAGGTGAGGTCGGCGACGACCGACGGCCCCACGACCACCGTCGCCACCAGGCCCGCCACCGGCATCGAGACGGCCAGGCCCCGCACGCCGGAGACCTCGTCGCCGACCCGCTGGGTGAGCAGGATGTACGCGGCCCAGCAGACGCCGGCGGCCAGCGCGTACGCGACACCGACCACGTCGGCGCCGCCCCGCCACGGCTCGGTGAGCAGCAGCACCCCGACGCCGGCGAGCACGGGCCACAGCTTCGCGCCGCCCCGGCCCCGTGCCACGGCCACCCCGAGCGGGCCGAGGAACTCCAGCGCGCTGGCCGTGCCCAGCGGCAGCCGGGCCACGGCCGCCATGAACAGGATCGTGATCCCGGCCGTGACCACGCCCAACGCCAGGCAGGCGCGCAGCGCCGAGCGGGTGAACGTGGACGGTCGCGGGCGGACGAACACCGCGAGCAGGACCCCCGCCCAGGCGAGCCGGAGCCAGGCCGCGCCCTCCGGACCGACCTCGTCGAAGAGGGAGACCGAGGCGGCCAGGCCGAGCTGCACGAGCATCATCGAGGCGAGAGCCATCGCCGAACCGGCACGGGTGGGAGTCATGCGCCCAGTAGACCGGTTCCCAACCGTTCACGTCCACGTGTCATTCCTGGACGGACCGTTCGGAAATCGCGAACAATGCGGGGGTGGACCTGCGCCGGCTACGACTGCTGCACGAGCTCGCCCGGCTCGGCTCGATGCGCGAGGTCGCCGACGAGCTGGGCGTCACCACCTCGACGGTCTCCCAGCAGCTCGCCGTGCTGGCCCGGGAGGTGGGCGCCGACCTCGTCGAACCGGCCGGCCGGCGCGTCCGGCTCACCCCCGCCGGCCGGCGCCTCGCCGGGCACACGGTGACGATCCTCGCCGCCGTCGAGGCGGCCCGGCTGGACCTCGACCCGCACGCCGAGCCGGTCGGCACGGTCCGGGTCGCCGGCTTCGCCACCGCCGTACGCCGGTCGCTGCTGCCGGTCGCCGCCGACCTCGCGGCGCACCACCCGGCGGTCCGGCTGCGCATCCACGAGCACGAGCCGGCCGAGGCGTACGCCCTGCTCGCGGCGGACGACGTGGACCTGGCGCTGACGTACGACTACCACCTCGCACCGGCGCCCGCCGACCACACCGTCGAGGTCGTCCCGCTCTGGTCGGCGGGGTGGAGCCTCGGCGTGCCCGCCGACGCCCCGCCGGTCACCGGCACGTCTCCCGAGGTCTTCGCCCGGTTCGCGGCGCACCACTGGATCGTCAACTCCCGCAACACCGCCGACGAGGTGGTCGTACGGGCCATCGCCGCCATGGCCGACTTCGAACCCCGCGTCGAGCACCGCGCCGACAGCCTGGACCTCGTCCAGGACCTGGTGGTCGCCGGTTTCGGCGTCGGGCTGCTCCCGGCGGACCAGCCGACCCGGCCGGGCGTCCGCCTGATCCCGCTCACCGCCCCGGAGGCGCGCCTGCGCTCGTACGCCGTCGTGCGGCGGGGCCGCGCCGGCTGGCCGCCGCTGGCCCTCATCCTCGACCTGCTCCGGGCCCGCGCGGGCACGGCGTAGGAGCACGGGCGACCAAACGCGAGCGGCGCCGCCGGCCTCAGCCGGCGGCGCCGCGGGATCAACGCGTGGGCGGGTCAGCCGCGGGCGACCTCGTAGAGCCGCTCCGGGGTGACGGCACCGGCCAGTACCCGGCCGTCGTCGGTCAGCAGCACGGTGACGAGCTTCGAGCTGAACAACCGGCCGCTGCCCCAGTCGCCGCTGACGGCCGGCAGCGACCCGAGCACACCGGCGAGGTCACCGCCCGCCGGGCTCTTCGCCCCGGCGGGCGCCTTCGCGTCGGCGCCGACCCGGGCCTCGACGACGGTGGTCCAGCCGACACCGACCGTACGCACCTGCGGGTGCTCCGGCTTCGCGGGGCGACGGGTCGACGCGTCCGGCCGGTCGGCGGTCTCCTCCTTCACCGTCGCGCTCGGCGGCGGGTTGAAGGTGAACTGGTCGGCGTCCGGACGGCGGAAGTCGACCTGGGTGAACGCCACCTCGAACGCCGGCGCGTCGCTGCCGGTGGCGAAGACCTCGAACCGCAGCGGCACGTGCTCGCGGGCGTCGATGGCGATCCGGAGCTGGTGGACGAGCGACGCCTTGTCGCGCGGCTCCAGCACCAGCTCGTACGCGTCCCGCCCGGCGACCGTGGCGGCCCGGCCGACGCTGACCGCGGTGGTCGGGTCGATGGCGGCGAGCGCGAGGTCGGCGGCCTGCTGGGGCGTGGAGGGCAGCTCCGGCGCCCCGCCGGCGCCCGGTCCGGGCTTGCCGGCGGCGTCCCCGTCGAGCCTGTGATGCGTGGCCGCGTTGGCCCGGCTGTCCCAGGTCCACACGTCGCGGCCGTTGTGGATGATGTCCCGCTCGCCGAGCGTGTCGAGCAGGGCGACCCGCTGCCGCTCCGGTCCCGAGTACCAGACCCGCAGCGTGTGCGTGCCGGTGGCCAGCGCCGCGAGGTCGTTGGCGCCGGCGGCGAGACCCACGATCGGCGGCAGGCCCAGGTCGGCCCGCTGCACGACGGTGCCGGACAACCCCTCCAGCTGCGACGTCTGCAGGTCGACCAGGAGTTGGGCGGCCGTGCGCGGCGGCAGGCTCGGCTCCGCCTCGGCGGCGAACGTGCCGATGGCGGCACCTCCACCGATCACGGTGGCGGCGGCGGCCACGGGGACCACCCACCGTAGGACGGGACGGCTAACGACGGACATGACGGCACCTCCTCGCCACATCTTGCCCGGTGCCGGCTGTGAGGGCGCTGAGGACGCCGGTATGCCGCTGAAACGGGGTGGCACCCTTGACCCGTGCGGCTGCTGGTGGTGGAGGACGAGGCGCGGCTCGCCGGCGCGCTGCAACGGGGCCTCCAGGCCGAGGGGTTCGCCGTGGACGTGGCGTCGACCGGGCCGGCCGGGCTGGACGCGGCGCGGGGCGGCGGCTACGACGCGATGATCCTCGACGTCATGCTGCCCGGGTTCTCCGGTTACGAGCTGGTCCGCCGGCTGCGTGCCGAGGAGCACTGGCTCCCGGTGCTCATGCTCTCGGCCAAGGACGGCGAGTACGACCAGGCCGACGGGCTCGACTGCGGCGCCGACGACTACCTCACCAAGCCCTTCTCGTACGTGGTGCTGCTGGCCCGGCTGCGCGCCCTCCTGCGCCGGGGCGCGCCCGAGCGGCCCACCGTGCTGACGGTGGGCGACCTGCGGCTCGACCCGGCCCGACGGCGGGTGACCCGGGCCGACGTCGAGATCGCGCTCACCGCCCGCGAGTTCGCGCTGCTCGACTACCTGATGCGCCGTCCCGGCGAGGTGGTCTCGAAGACCGAGCTGCTGGACCACGTCTGGGACGCCAGCCTGGAGACCGCGCCGAACGCCGTCGAGGTGTACGTCGGCTACCTGCGCCGCAAGATCGGCCGGGAGCGCCTGGAGACGGTACGCGGCGCCGGCTACCGTCTCGCCACATGACCACCGTGCGACGGGCCGCCGCCCGGCTCCGCTCGGCGGTCCGGCTGCCGGACGTGGCCCTCGGGCTGCGCGGCCGGCTCATGGCCATCGGTGTGCTGGGGCTCTCCGTCGGGTTGGCGCTCGGCGGCGTGGTGCTGCTCGCCGTCCTGGAGTACGCGCTGCAACGCAGCATCGACAACGACGTGTCGCGCACGGCGGAGGCCGTGGCCCGGCTCGCCGCCGAGGAGGCCCTGCCCGACCCGCTGCCGGTGGCCGGCGGCCAGGTCCGGGTGCAGGTGGTCGACGCGCAGGGTCGGATCCGCGCCGCCTCCATCGACGCCGACCGGCTGGTGCCCATGGTGCGCCCCGACCAGCTCCACGCGGACCGCCGGCAGCGCCTCGTCGTGTCGGGCGAGCGGGTCGGGCTCGCCGGCCCCGTGCGGGTGGTGACCATGCCGGCCGGGCATCCCGCGGACCCGCTCACCGTCCTCGTCGCGAAGTCGATGGCGGACGTCCGGCACAGCACCCACGTGGTCCGCACCATCCTGCTGATCAGCTTCCCGCTGCTGGTCGGCGTGCTCGCGGCGGTCGCCTGGCGGGTGGTGGGCGCGACCCTGCGGCCCGTCGAGGCGCTGCGCCGCGGCGCCGAGGAGATCACCGGTCGCGCCGGACCCGGCCGCCTGCCGGTGCCCGCCTCGCGGGACGAGGTGCACCGGCTCGCGGTCACCCTCAACGGAATGCTGGACCGGCTGGAGTCGGCACGGCGGCGGCAGCGGGCCTTCGTGGCCGACGCGGCGCACGAGCTGCGCAGCCCGGTCACCAACATCCGTACGGAGCTGGAGGTGGCCCGGCGCCTCGGTGACCGCACCGACTGGGCGTCGGTGACCGGCAACCTGCTCGCCGACACCGAGCGGCTCGGCCGGCTGGTGGACGACCTGCTCCTGCTGGCCCGGCTCGACGAGTCCGGCGAGGCGGGCGCGGGTCCGTCCGGTCCGGGTGCTGGTCCGTCCGGTCCGGGCGCTGGTGGGGGCGGCGGTGCCGTTGCGGGCGGCGGTGTCGGTGCGGGTGCGGGCGTCGGCGTCGGCGTCGGCGGCGGCGGCGGTGTTGGCGTCGGCGTCGGTGGGGCGGGGGCGGGCCGCGGGCGGGCCGTCGGCCCGGTCGAGCTGGGCGAACTGCTCACCGGCGTGGCCGCCCGCTATCCGTCCCCGCCGGTGCGGGTGGCGCCGCCCGACGAGCCGCTGTGGACCGTCGGCCACCCCGACGAACTGCACCGGATCCTCACGAACCTGCTCGACAACGCGGTGCGGCACGCCCGTACCCGGGTCGTGCTCGCGGCCGCGCCGGCCGGCGCGTACCACCTCGTGACGGTGACCGACGACGGGCCGGGCATCCCCGTCGCCGACCGGGACCGGGTGTTCGACCGGTTCACCCGGCTCGACGACGCCCGGGCGCGCGACGCGGGCGGCGCCGGGCTGGGCCTCGCGATCGTGCGGGAACTGGTACGCCGGGCCGGTGGCTCGGTCTCCCTCGGCGACGCCGACGGGCCGGGGCTGCGGGTGTCGCTGCGCCTGCCGGCGCTGCCCACCACCGACGGCGTCTGAGGATCCTCAGGCGAGGGCCACGATCCCGACCACGACGAGCGGCAGCCCGACGAAGAGGAAGACGCCGAGGCCGGTGAGCACCCGGCCGCCCCCTCCGGTCTCGCGCTCGGGCGCCAGCCCGAACACCGATCGCGCGCCCACCATGCCGATCCGGCGCCAGGTCACCGGTGACCCCCCGAGCAGTACCCCGGAGACGAGCGACGCGACGCCGACCCGGGACGCGGCCGTCCTGGCGGCGATCCACCGCGCAACTTCAGGAAAGTTGTTGCCTCCCTCGTGCTGGAGGCCACTACTTCCCTGAAGTTGTGACGATCATGGCGCGGGCGCGGGCGCGGGCGCGGGCGCGGGCGTGGGCGTGGGCGCGGCGTGGGCGCGGCGTGGGCGTGGGGAAGCGGGCAGCCCGCAGGGGTGGGCGCGCCCTGTCGACCTGCCCCAGATCTGGGGCAGGTCGACAGGGCGGCTGGGCTATGTCACCGCCGCCCCATCGAGCTAGGTGTGTCCGAGGCCGCCCCACCTGAGGTTGCCTCTGCCGAATCCCCCCACGAAAAGAGGTTCGTCGAAGCCGCCCCACCGAAGGCGGGTCTGCCGAAGCCGCGAGCCCGCGCGTCAGCGACGGCGGGTGCAGACCTCGTCGGCGGAGGCCACGGTGTCGGTGGACCAGACGACCGCCACCGTGAAGCAGTAGTCGAGGCTGCGGTTCAGCCCGTAGATGATGAAGCTGTCGGTGCCCGCGGGCAGGTCGGTGAGGGCGCTCTTGGCCTGGCCGGCACGCCCGCCCGAGATGACCACCGGCCCTTCGCCACCGGCCGGGTACGTCCACTTGAGCGCGACGTTGTCCCGGTTGTCCCGGAGGCTGACCCCGGTGGGTGGCGTGCCCGGCGACGCCGCGGTGACGGTGGGCGCGGAAGCTGTGGGGCTCGGGGCCGCTCCCGTCGGGCTCGTCCCGCCCGTGGTGGCGGCGACCGAGCCGGCCGGCGTGCTGGGCGCGGCCCGGGGTGGGTCGTCGCCGTCCACCCGGGCCACGCCGGCGATGACGGCCGCCGCGCCGAGCAGCACCACCACGACACCGCCCACCACGAGCGGGACCAGTCGCCGGCCGCCGCTCGAAGAGGCCGGATGGCGCACCGGCACCGGCAGCAGCGGCGACGGGCGGTACGGGTCGGCCGGGTCGACGCCTCGCCGGACCCGGTAGACGCCGTCGGTCTCCTCGTCGCCACCGGCCATGCCGACGACCGCGGGCGGCACCGGACCAGCGCCCTGCTCGCCCGGCGACCACGCGCCCTGCTCGCCCGGCGGCCATCCGCTCCACTCGCCCGGCGACCGCGCGCCCTGCTCGCCCGGCGACCGCGCGCCCTGCTCGCCCGGCGACCGCGCGCCCTGCTCGCCCGGCGGCCACGCGCCCTGCTCGCCCGGCTGCCACCCGGTCTGCCCGGCGGCGGTGACCGGCTCGTCGATCGGCCAGCCACGCGGTTCGTCCGGTCGCCGCGCCGCGGGTCCGGCGGCGGGCTCGTCGATCGGCCAGCTCCCCGGATTGTCCGACTGCAACCCCGCGTGCCGGACCGTCGCCGGCTGATCCGACGACCACCCGTCCCGTCCGTCCGGCGGCCACCCCGTCGGCTCGGCCGTCCCCGCGTCGTCCATCGACGGGACCGGCGGCTCGTCCGGCGGCCACTCCACCTGCTCGCCGGCAGGCGCCGCAGCCGGTCCAACGCCGGCCGCCCCGGCACCGGCCGACCTAGCACCCGCTGACTCAGCACCCGCCGGCCCGACGCCGGCCGGCCCGGCGTCCGGCGGCCACCACGCCTCGTCCGCGCCGGCCGGGTCGTCCGCCGGTTGGCGCGGCGTGGGCACGGCTGGCGGGTCGTACGCCGGCTCGTCCCCCTGCGCCGGGGCGCGGGCCGACGGCACGACGGGAGCGTCGGGCGTTTCGTCGGCGCACACGTGGTCGGGGTTGGCGGCGGCCCGGGCCAGTGCGGCCACCTGGAGGGCGAGGGGGTCGTCGACGGGCAGGTGCTGTCGGCAGAGTTCCCGGGCCAGTGACAGGTTGTCGTGGGCCTCGGCGAACTCCCCGCAGTCGCGCTGCATGGCGCCGAGCCGGGCCAGCATCTTGATGCCGCTGGGGTGCCCTTCGCCGTACACCTCGCGGTGCAGCTCCCACGCGTCCTGCAGGCGGTCCCGGGCGGTCCGGCACTGTCCGCGCGCGTACTCCACGGTGGCCAGGTCGGCGTGGGCGGCGAGCACGCGCAACGACTCCGGGCCGTCCTGTGCGGTCAGTTCGACGATGACGTCCTGGTAGAGCCGGGCGGCGCGGGACTGGCTGCCCACCCGGTGCAGCACCGCGGCCAGCGTCGCGGCGGCGGCCACCGTACGCGGGTCGGAGCGGCCGTGCAGCCGGGTCTGCGCCGCGTACGCGTAGGCGGCCCACCCCCGGGCGGAGTGCGGCTCGTTGAGGGCGACGAGCACGCGGGCGTGCAGGCTCGCCGCCTCGGCCATCTCGGCGGTGGCGTTGGCCGGGCGCGGGTCGGCCTCGCCCAGCGCGTCGGACAGCAGCCGCTGCGCGCCGGCCAGGTCGCCGGTGGACACCAGGTGGTGCGCCTGATCAGTCAGTTCGCCGAAGCCGGAGGACACGCCCCATCGTGCTCATCCGGCGACGGTAAGTACAAGACCCGCGCCGGTGCGGATCGGTCAGGATCCGGTCAGGCGCTCGGTCAGGGCCTCGCTGATCCGGCGGAGCTGGTCGACCTGGGCGGGCGTCAACGCGTCGAACAGGTGCCGGCGTACGCCCTCGACGTGGCCGGGCGCCGCGGCCGCGAGCGCCGCGAAGCCGGCGTCGGTGAGGTGCGCGATCTGGCCGCGGCGGTCGGTGGGGCAGTCCTCCCGCTCGATCCAACCGGCGGCCTCCAGCCGGGCGACGGCGTGTGAGAGCCGGCTGCGCGACGAGCCGGTGGCGTCGGCCAGCCCGCTCATGCGCAGCCGCCGCCGTGGCGCCTCGGAGAGGCGGACGAGGATCTCGTAGTACGCGTGCGGCATGCCCGCGTCGCGTTGCAGCTCCCGGTCGAGGGCGTCCATGAGACCGCGCGAGGCGGTCAGGAACGCCCGCCACGTGCGTTGCTCGTCCGGGCTCAGCCACCTCGTCATGACGGCCATCATACTCGCGGTAGTTGAGCGTTCAACAAATGCGGGCTACCGTGGGGGCATGGGAATCCACCGGCTCAACCACGCGGTCCTCTACGTCAGTGACCTCGCCCGCAGCGTCGCCTTCTACCGCGACGTGCTCGGCTTCCGCCCGGTCGCCATGACGCCGGACGGCTTCCGTGGCGCCACCTTTCTTCAGGCGCCCGACTCCACCAACGACCACGACCTCGGCCTGTTCGAGATCGGCGCGGGCGCCGGCCCCTCGACCGCGGGGCGCGCCACCGTCGGCCTCTACCACCTCGCGTGGGAGGTCGACACGCTCGACGAGCTGGAGGCGACCGCCGGGCGACTGGCGGCCGCCGGGGCGCTCGTCGGCACCTCCGACCACGGCACCACGAAGAGCCTCTACGGCCGGGACCCGGACGGCCTGGAGTTCGAGATCGTGTGGCTCGTCCCGGCCGCCCTGCTCGACGACACCGCCCTCGAGGCGCGCAAGCGGATCGGTCGGCTCGACCTGGACCGCGAGCGGCAGCGTTACGGTGGCCAGACCCGCGGTGGGGTGGGCATCTCCGTACCGGCCTGAGGCCCGGTGCGGTAGAACGGCAGGATGCCGAGCGACCCGACCGTCCCCGTCCGCCGCGAGCTGCTCGTCCGCCAGCTGGAGACCTGGCTGCCGGGAGCCCTGCACCGCTCGCGGCGGGCCACCGTCGCCCTGGCGTACGCCGGGAACGACGGCGGCTCGGCCGACGCCGCGCTGGGGGTCGTCGCCGAGTACGCGGACCGGCTGCGCGGGGGCCGCCTCACCGTGCTGGTGCTCGCCGGCGAGCCGGGCGACCTGCCGGCGCGGCTCGGCCCCCTCCAGGCGGAGCTGCCGGCCGACGTGGCCGTGCACGTCGTGCCGGGCGAGCCGGCCCGGCTGTCGGTGGCCCTCAAGGCGGGAGGCGCCGCCGGCGCGCCGCTGTTCTCCTACGTGGACCTGGCCGGCGGCCCGACGCCGCCCGCCGGCGCCGATCCCGCCGTGCTGCGTGCCGCGGCCGGCGGGCGGCCGGCGGAGCTGCTGCTCTGCGGCGGCCACCCCGCCCGGGCCGGTCTGGACGCCGTGGGCTTCCCGCTGGTGACCGAGGTCGACCTGGTGCCCGTCGACGGTGGTACCGCGATCCCGGTCACCTTCGGCACCGGCTCCGACCGGAGCCTGGAGGCGTTCAAGGAGGCGCTCTGGGCCGTCGACGAGTTCGCGGGTGTCCGGTACCGCGACCCGGCCGACCCGGCGGCGCGGTCGCTGGACATCGCGCTCGACCCGGAGCCCGGCCCGCTGCGCCGGGAGCTGCTCGCCGAGCTGGCCCGCTCCGGTCCCCGTACGGTCACCGAGCTGCGCCGCTACGCCCTCACGTCGACCGTCTACCGCTCGTCGGACGCCCTCCGGGCGCTCACCGGGCTGCTGGCCGCCGGCGCGGTCACCCGCGCGCCGGCCGACGGCCGGCTCGGCGGCGACGTCGTCATCACCGTGGTGGCCGGGGCGCCGCCGTCCTGAAGCAGCGCCGCCCCGGACGCCGAGCGGGGTGCCGGTGGTCTCACCGGCACCCCGCCCGACGCGTGGAGACTAGCTCCGGGACTTGTCCTGCTTCCAGGACAGCGGGCCGGGGAGGTCCACCCGGTGCGCCCGCGTACGGGAGTTCCAGGACCACCGGCCGATCTTGAAGCTCCACGAGGAGAAGCCGTTCTCGGTGAAATTGAGGATCAGCGGCCCGATCTTCTGCCGCTTCCGGAAAACCACACCCATGGCCGGGCTCCCTTCCTCCCATTCCCTGCCGTGTCGCGCTCGAACATGCCCGGAACGCCGAATCGCGAAACTCCGCGTTACTCCAGGGTGGAGTGAGCAGCTCCGCGCCACGTCGGGGGCTCCCGCGAACACTTCCGCCGCCATCGGCGAAGTAGGGATGAGCCCTCGGCCGCGTACGGGGGAGGCGGACAGAGGGAGGACTCATGGGTGTGGTGGCACGGGTCGTGCACACCGCCACCGGGCAGACGGACGCCGAGATCATCGCCCGGATGCACGGGGATCCGGAGATGTTCGCCGTGGTCTTCGACCGCTACTACCCGGACGTGCACGGCTACGTGAGCCGGCGGTTGGGCCGCGACGTGGCCGACGACGTGGCGGCCGAGACGTTCCTGGTCGCCTTCGACGGGTGGCGGCGGTACGACGTCAGGCAGCCCAGCGCCCGACCGTGGCTGTTCGGCATCGCGTCGAACCTGATAGCCGGGCATCAGCGGGCCGAGGCGCGGCGGTACCGGGCACTGGCCCGGATGGACCAGACCACGACCGACCCGGACAGCGCCGACGGCCCCGCCGACCGGGTCGCCGGACGACTGGACGCGCAGGCCGTGCGCGCGCGGCTCGCGGCGGCGTTGGCGGGGATCGCGCCCTCCGACCGGGAGGTGCTGCTGCTCGTCGCCTGGGCGGACCTGAGCTGCGAGGAGGTCGCTCGCGCTCTGGAGATTCCCGCCGGGACCGTCCGGTCCCGACTGCACCGGGCGCGTACGAGGTTACGGGCGGCGCTGGGCGACACCGACCCCCTGGCAACCGGAGAGGACATTCCATGATCGACGACATCACGATGCTGCGGGAGGGTTGGGGCGACCGGGAGCCGCCGTCGCCGCAGGCCCGGGATCGGGCCCGCACGGCTCTGCTGGCCCGGATCGCGCAGGCCGACGGCGGCGGCGCGTCCCAGCAGGCTCCGCGGGTGGTGACGCCCCGTCGGCGCCTGCCGGGTTGGGCGTGGCGGTCCGGGCTCGCCACCCTCGGCGTCGCCGCCGTGGTGGCCGGGGCGGTCGTGACCGGTGGTCTCGGCCAGGACGCGCCCGCCCCCGGCGGGGGGTCGGCGTCGCGGCCACTACCGGAGCCGGGCGGTTCGATCGCGCGGACCTTCGAGCTGGCGGCCGTGCACGCCGAGGCCGAGCCGTTCACGCCGCCACGACCCGACCAGTGGACGTACGTGGAGCTGACGATCGTGCGCGGCAAGATCGCCCGGGACAAGGGGCAGGCCACACGGGAGACGACCCGGTCGTGGCGGCGCGCCGACGGCCGGCAGAGCGCGATGCTGGTCGACGGCAGGCTGGAGATCGGCGCGGAGTCCCCGGACATCCCGCAGACCGTGCCGCCGCAGGACTACCCGACGTTGGCCGGGTTGCCCACCGATCCGCGGGCTTTGCTCGACCGGGTGCGGTCCCAGTTTCCGGAGGGCAAGGGCGACCCGGCCCGCGACGACGTCGTGGCGTACTCCGTGATCGGCGCGATGCTCCGGGACAACGTGCTTCCGCCCGGCGTGAAGGCGACCCTGTTGCGGGCGATGGCCCTGATCCCGGGCGTCACCCGGTCCGCCGACCCGGTCGACTTCGACGGACGCCCGGCGATCGCGATCGGCCTGGTCGCCGACGGCTGGCGGCGTGAGGACGTCATGATCGACCCGACCACGCACGAGTTCCTCGGCAGCCGGACCCTCGTGGTCGAGGACCACACGACACCGCAGGGCGTCCGGCTGAAGAAGGGCGACGTCGAGGTCGAGCTGGTCCGGGTCAGCGGCCGGATCGTGGACGCGCCGGGACACACCAGCTGACGTACGCGGTTCGCGTCCGTCGGATCGCGGCTCCCCTCGCCGACCGGCCCTCGTGCCGCGGCGGGGGGCGCCGTGGCTTTTCCGCCGCTCAGGCCCGGTGCCGGGTTGGTGTGGCGTGGGCGACCGGCGGGTGCGGCAGGCCGGAGGGCTCGATGGGCGGGCGGGGCCGGACGACCCGGCCGGCCAGGGACTGCTCCCGGGCGGCCCGGAACGCGCCCGGGCTCATCCCAACCTCCCGGGTGAAGAACCGGCCGAAGTTGGTCGGCTCGGTGAACCCGAGCCCCCGGCCGATCCGGGCGATGGGCTCGTCGGTGGCGGCCAGCAGGCGGCTCGCCTGCAAGGCGACGCGCTCGTCGATGACCTGCTTGGCGCTGCGGCCGGTGACGGCCAGGCAGGCCCGGGTGAGCGTACGCACCGAGCAGCCCAGCCGTTCCGCGTAGTCCTCGACGCGGCGGCTGTGCCGGTAGCCGCGCTCGACCTCCCGGCAGAACCGGTCGAACGTGGCCTCCTCCGGCCGGGACGCCGGCCCCGCCGCGCCGGCGAGCGTCAGCCGCAGCAGCAGCACGGCGAGCTGGTGGCGCAGCAGCGCGCGGGCCGCGGGCACGCCGCGGTGCCGGGCGCAGTCCACCGTCAACTGGGTCACCTCGCTGATGACGGCGTCCTCGTCCTCGCCGGCGAGCTGCCGCCACGTGGGTACGGCGTCCGGGTCGACGTCGAGGCCGCGCAGCGCGGCGGCGTCCCAGCGCACCACCGTGGCGTCGAGCTGCGGGCACGGGCAGCGCAGCACCTGCCCGGCGCGGACCCGCAGCAGCGTGCCCGGGCGGCAGGGCAGGAGTTGGAAGTCCAGCTCGGCGTCGCCGTGCCCACCCGTGGTGAGCACGAGCAGGTCCCTCTCGACGAGCACCGGCCGGCGCCAGCCCGGATCACCGGCCAGGTCGGCGAGCGCGAGGGTGTCTATCTCGACGGGGAAGGGGAGCGCAGCGTCGACCGGGACCGGGGGGAACTGACCGGAGGAGTGCATCGCTGCCGACGGTAGCCCGCGTCGCAGGTCATCGCATCCCGACCCACCCCGCCGACCGGCGGCGAGCCGGTTTCGCCGGGCGTTCCGGAGGCCCGCGCACGCCAGTCGTCGGCGCGGGCTTGTCGCGGTCCGGGCGGCCGGGCTACGTTACCCGGCGGTAGCGCCGCCGGTCGCGGCTCGGCCGGCGGCCACTGCCGGGCGGGTACGACCGGAGCGGCCAGGCGACCCCGGCGACTCGCGATGGGATGGGCATGACGGATCTGTTCTCGGTCGAAGGCAAGACGGTCCTGGTCACCGGGGGATCCCGGGGGATCGGGCTGATGATCGCCCAGGGCTTCGTCCGGGCCGGCGCGCACGTGATCATCTCGTCGCGGAAGGCGGACGTCTGCGCGGCGGTGGCCGAGAAGCTCTCGGTCGAGGGACGTTGCGAGGCGATCCCCGCCGACCTGTCCGACGACGCCGGCGCCGAGGGGCTCGCGGCCGCCGTCCGGGAGCGGGTCGAACGGCTCGACGTGCTGGTCAACAACGCGGGGGCCACGTGGGGCGCGCCGCTGGAGGCGTACCCGGAGAACGCGTTCGACAAGCTGTGGGCGGTGAACGTCAAGGCCGTCTTCCGGCTCACCACCGCGCTGCTGCCGGCGCTGCGCGCCGCGGCCGGCGACGACGACCCCGCACGGGTGATCAACATCGGGTCGATCGACGGCATCCGCGTGCCGTGGATGGAGGTGTACGCGTACTCGGCCACCAAGGCGGCCGTGCACATGCTCACCCGCAGCCTCGCGCACCAACTGGCCGGCGAGCGGATCACCGTGAACGCGATCGCGCCCGGGCCGTTCGAGAGCAAGATGATGGCGTTCGCGCTGGACGACCCGGCGTCCCGGGCGGCCATCGAGCAGCAGGTGCCGCTCGGCCGGATCGGGCGCCCCGAGGACATGGCGGGCACGGCGATCTACCTGGCCTCGCGCGCCGGCGCGTACCTCACGGGAGCGGTCATTCCGGTCGACGGCGGCATCACCACGCACGGCTGACGCGTGGCCGTCCCGGGGGAGGGCGGTGCGCGTACGCCTGCGGTGTGTGCCGGAGCCGCGCGGACTCGGCAGATCCGCGCGGCTCCTCGTGGCCGAAAGGCCGGTGTTACCCGGTGGAACGGTGTCTCAGCGGCCGGCGAGCAGCCGGTTGACCGCCGTGTCGACGTCCAGGTGCTCGGCCTCGCGGCCGCGCGGGACGACGACGTAGGTCCGCCGCAGGAAGCGCACCAGGACGCTCCTCGGCACCTCGAAGAGAGCGTTGCCGTCGGGTGACGACAGCGCGAGCGCGACGAAGTCGCCGCGCGGCGTGGCCCACGGCCACACTCGGACGTCGCCGATGCCTGCCGGCTCGTCGAGGCCGGTCACCAGCAGCTCGCGGGCGAAGGACCAGCTCACGGCCTCGCCCCCGGCCGACTCGGCGTGGAACAGGACATGGACCGCATACGGGTCAGCAGGGTCGTAACGCAAGCTGGCACGCACCGGCAAGGCGGTGGCGTCAGGCGCGACGAGCCTTAGCGACGTCTCGACCTCTACGGTCGTCGGTCGGATGACACTCATGGACGTTCTCCCCCCGGCACCGCTGCGGAACGCGCGTGTCCCGCTTTTCCCATACTCAGGTGCTACTCCTGGCTACGCTCCGCCATACGCTGACTTCACCCAGTGGTGGGAAGGAGTTCGGAAAGGCCTCCTGAATGTGAAAATTCATGTAGGATTTCCGGTTCTGCCCAGTGCGTGGTCCCGACCGGGATCGGGTGGTTCAGTCGTCGACTTACTCCGGTAACGTCCAGTCGTCGGAAGGGGTGACGGTCCCGGGCGACACTAGGGGGTGAAATGGTCACGAAACGATCCTCAGTGGATCCGATCGCGGCGCCCGGCCCACCGGAAGTCGCAGGTCGAGCAGCCGAAAAGCGGGGGTACGCGGTGCCGATGGAGCGACACGACCGGGCCGGTCGGACGGACTCCGGCGAACCGACGCCGGAGCGCGGCGCCGGCGGTCTCGCCCTGGCGGAGCGACGCCCGCCACGCTGGCGGCGACGGGTCTCCAGCACCCTCGACCTCATCCGCGCCAACCCCACCGGCCGGATCACCCTCAAGATCTTCATTGCCATCGCCGGTGCGCTCGTCGTCACTGTCGGTATCGCCCTCATCCCGCTGCCCGGGCCGGGCTGGCTCCTCGTCATCGCCGGGCTGGGCATCTGGGCCGTCGAGTTCCACTGGGCGCGCCGGCTGCTCGCCTTCACCCGCCGCAACGTGCAGAGCTGGACCCAGTGGGTGCGGCGCCAGTCGCTGCTCGTACGCGTCGTGCTCGGCTCGATCGGCCTGATCTTCGTGGCCGTGGTGCTCTGGCTCTCACTGAAGTACAGCCTCGGCATCGACGTGGTGGCGCGGATCATGCGCTACCTCGCGACGCACTGACCCCCGGATTCGCGGATGGGGGAGCCGATCAGGTACAGTCATCCGCGCTGAGGGCGATTAGCTCAGCGGGAGAGCGCTTCGTTCACACCGAAGAGGTCACTGGTTCGATCCCAGTATCGCCCACACAGGTCAAAGGCCACTTCCCAGCTCTGGGAGGTGGCCTTTTTGCTTCGGTACAGCAGCTAAGTACAGCAGTTTCGTCAGCGGCCGAGCGAGTCACCGAGACGTTTGAGGGCATCTCTGGCCGCTTTCGTCGATACCTGCGTGTAGATCTCCATCGTCACGGAGAAACGGGCGTGGCGGAGGACCTGCATGGCGACTCTGGGGTGGACGTCGAGGTCGGCGAGCAGCGTGGCGCAGGTGCGCCTGGCGTCGTGGACGGTGATCGGCATGACGTTGGCCTTCTCGCACCGGGTTTGCCAGGAGCGCTGGAAGTTGCGCGGCTCGATGGGTGTGCCATAGCGGCTGGTGAATACGAGGCCGGTTTCCTGCCAGGCGTTGCCGGCGGCTGCTCGTGCCTCGTCCCGTTGTTCCTGCCGGAGCTTGAGGGAAGAGGAGGATTTCGCCGAGGGCAGTGTGTCCGTCGGTGGTGATGGCGAGTTGGATGCTGTGGCCTCCGGCGCGGCGAGTGCGGGCTTGGTCGAGGTAGTTCCGCGCCGCCGTCAGGTCGAACGGCGAGGCCAGTGGCGTCCATTGGGCGACGTCGGGGTCGTCGAAGAGTTCGACCATGACGGGCAGGTCGTCGTCGGTCCATTCCCGCAGGTGGAGGCCGAGTCCGGATATGCGGATCGTCACGGTTGTCCTTCCGTTGCTGCTGGGCTTGCTGTCTGGTGCCAGGCGGCTCGGCGGAGCAGACGGAGTCCGTTGAGGCCGACGATGATGGTGGAGCCTTCGTGGCCGGCGACGCCGAGTGGCAGGGGCAGGGTGCCGATGAGGTCCCACGCGACGAGTACGGCGATGAACGTGGCGGCGATGGCGAGGTTGGCGACGACGAGCCGGCGGGCGCGGCGGGCCAGTTGGACGACGGCGGGCAGGGTGGCGAGTTCGTCGCGGGTGATGACGGCGTCGGCGGTGTCGAGGGCGAGGTCGGAGCCGGCGCGTCCCATGGCGACGCCGACGTGGGCGGCGGCTAGGGCGGGGGCGTCGTTGACGCCGTCGCCGACCAGGACCACCCGGTTGCCGCGGCTTTCCAACTCGCGTACCGCCGCGACCTTGTCCTGAGGGAGCAGGCCGGCGCGGACGTCGGTGATGCCGACCTCGGCGGCGAGGCGTCGGGCGGCGGGTTCGTTGTCACCAGTCAGCAGGACCGGGTTCCCTCCGGTTAGAGCGGTGAGCTGGGTGACGGTGGCGGCGGCGTCGGGGCGGAGCGTGTCGGCCAGGCCCAGCACGCCGACGGGTTCGCCGTCGACCTGGACCACGACGGCTGTTCGGCGGGTCTGCTCCAGCTCGTCGACGAGGGCGCGCAGCGAGCTGTGATGGCCGGTGTCGAGTGCGGTGGGGCGGCCGACGTCGACCTGGTGGCCGTCGACGCGGGCGGTGACGCCGCGTCCGGGAGTCGAGGTGAAGGCTTCCGGCGTGGGTAGCGGGAGCTGCGCCGTGCGGGCGGCGATGACCATGGCGCGGGCCAGGGGGTGCTCGGAGGAGCTTTCGGCGGCGGCGGCCAGCGCGAGCACCTCATCTTCGGTGCGCTTGGTGTGGGGTAGGAGCCGGATGTCGGTCAGGTGGGGGGTGCCTTGGGTGAGGGTGCCGGTCTTGTCGAAGGTGACCCGGGTGGCGGTGGCGAGGTGTTCCATCACGACGGCGGACTTGACGAGCACGCCGTGGCGGCCGGCGTTGGCGATCGCGGACAGCAGCGGCGGCATGGTCGCCAGGACCACCGCGCACGGTGAGGCGACGATCATGAAGGTCATCGCCCGCAGTAGCGTCGGTTGCAGCTCGGCACCCAGGGCCAGTGGGATCACGAACAGGGCGATCGTGGCGGCGACCATGCCGACGGAGTAGCGCTGTTCGACCTTCTCGATGAACAACTGCACGCGGGCCTTGGTGGCGCTGGCCTCGGCGACCATGGCGACGATTCGGGCGATGACGGTGTCGCTGGCTGGGCGGGTCACGCGGACGCGGAGCGCGCCGGTGCCGTTGAGGGTGCCGGCAAACACCTCGTCGCCGGGGTACTTGTCGACGGGTGATGCCTCGCCGGTGATGGTTGCCTGGTCGACCTCGCTCGCGCCGTGGGTGACCTCGCCGTCGGCGCCGATCCGCTCGCCGGGGCGGACCAGGATGACGTCTCCCACGTACAGGTCGGCGGCTTCGACGGTGTCCTCGCCGGTCGCGGTGAGGCGGGTGGCCGTGTCGGGTGCGAGGTCGAGCAGGCCGGCGACGGAGTCCTCGGTGCGTTTGGTGGCGATAGCTTCCAACGCGCCGGAGGTGGCGAAGATGACGATGAGCAGCGCCCCGTCGAGGACTTGGCCGATGGACGCCGCGCCGATCGCCGCCAGGACCATCAGCAGGTCAACGTCGAGTTTGCGCTCGCGCAGCGCCTGCAACCCGGCCCAGCCCGGCTCCCACCCGCCAGCGACGTAGCAGGCCAGGAAGAGCGCCCACCACACCCAATCCGGGGCGGGGGACAGGTGAGCCAGCAGACCCAGCACGAACAGGCCAGTTGCCGCCGCGGCCCAGCGGACCTCGGGCAGCGACCAGAGGGCGGTCCGCCGCTGACCCGCTCGGCGCGGGGGGAGCGGCGGTGCGGGTTGGGCGGTAAACGGGTTCTCGACGCTCGTCGTCACGGGGGCATCTTATATGCGCAGTCATGCAGATACGCAAGCAATCGGATGGCCGGTATGCTCCCAACATGCACACGTCGCTGCCCGACTTCGACATGCCCAACGAGGAGCAGGTGCATCTCGCGGCCGAGACGTTCCGGCTCCTGGCCGACCCCACCCGGATCAAGGTCCTGTGGGCGCTGTTGCAGGGCGAATCCTCCGTCGCCTGCCTCGCGGAACTGGCCGGAGCCGCACCCACCGCAGTCAGCCAGCACCTGGCCAAGCTCCGGCTCGCTGGGCTGGTCAAAGGGCGTCGCGAGGGGACTTTCGTCTACTACTCCGCCGCCGACGACCACGTCCGAAGACTGCTCCGGCAAGCCCTGTTCCACGCCGACCACATCGACCGCAACCTCTCCGAAGCGCCTACCGCTTAACCCGGCAGCGAGTAGCCACGCGAGTAGCCAAGGCGGCGAAACCACCCGGACGGTTGCGGACGTCACCGGACCGCCCTACCGGCCCGGGAACACCATGACCACGCCGTGCCCGCTCCTGGCAGTGTGGGGCACACAGGGGGCACAAGACGCTGTCAAACGTCGTCAATCAGCCACCAACGATGGCCGCCCGAGAGGCCGTGTGAGCAGGCGTCGGATGCCGTTCCCGCTGGTGGCAGCGCAGCGGCTCTAAGTTCCGCTTCAACGTATGACGCCTCTTCCCCTACGCTGCGCCGATGGGGATCTTCGATCCGGCCGCGGAATCCGAGGCGTTGGGTGACCGTGACGGATGTTGGACGTTTATCCGGAGGTTCGCCGCGGCTTGGCGTGAGCCTCTAGGACCAGGTGACGGGGAGAGCTGCGCTGCCATCGCCGCTGTGGAACAGCGGTTGCTCGTCCCGCTACCGGCTGCGGTGCACGAGGCGTATGCGTTGTTCGGCCGGCGAGATGACCTGACCCGCAACGAACACGGGATGCGCCGGCTGGACCAGCTGGACTTCTGGAGTCCTCACGGCCCGCACATGCTGGTCTTTCGAGTGGCGGGGCAGGGCGCTTTCCACTGGGGTATCCGCTTGGCGGACCTGCACCTGGACGATCCGCCGGTGATGGTGCGAACGGACATGCGGGGATGGTTCCGTTACCTGGACAGGTTCTCCCTTGCTGCCGCTGAGTTGGTGCTGTACGAGACAGTGGTCGGTGAGGGCATGTACTTGGCCATGGGCGACTACGACGAGGCTCTCGTGGCGCGGCTCACCGGGCAGTACGCCGCGTTGGAGCTACCGCCTGTGCCAGTTGACGAGGACGACCCGGTGGGCAGGGTGCACTGGTACGGGGGCCCGGATGTGCTCGTTTCCCTGCAAGGCGATGCCGCTGTGTGGGTCTGCGGACGTACCGAGCAGGATCTTGTCGAAGCCATCAGGCCCCTGCCCGGCCGGTGGTACCACTTCTTCTGAGGCCACCCACCCACTACCGGTGCCGGTGAACCTGGCGAGGGGCCGGCTGGGCCGTCTGTGGGCCGTCCTGGGACGTCAAGCGCCGACCAACGATGACCGAGGACGACCAGCAGCACCCGAAGAAACACCAGGTCAGCCACCACATGACGGCGGCTGACCTGGTGGGCGACGGACGAGTCGACCTGTACGCCGGATTCCGTTAAAGCGATGGTTCGTGGAAGTAGACGGTGGCCGACCACCAGTCACCGTCGGCAGTGACCTCGCTGTGCAGGATGACGTCCTGGACCTCGATGCCGGGCCGTTGTTCGATGCTGTCTGCGATGCGGCGTAGCAGCGCCGGGACGCTGTCTTGGCCGGGGCCGATTGGGTTGGCTTGCGAGAAGTGCTTGATGGTCCAGGATTCAGGTTCAGACGGCATGGCGGCAGTGTGCCAGGGGTTCGGACGGCGGCCGTCTCCTGCGGTGTGGGGCACATATGGGGCACAAGAACCGTCAAACGTCGTCAACCAGCCACCATCGTTGTCAGCCAGAGGCGGCGTGTGAGCAGGCGTCGGGCGCTGTTCCCGCTGGTGGCGGGACAGCGGCTCCATGTTCCGCTTCAACGTCTGACGCTCGGGCCTGGTTGACTAACTCATTTGATGCCGTCCGTCATCGGCAGATTGCGGGCCGGGGGCAGTGTGACGGCGCGCTGCTGGCGGAAGAACCGGTTCGACGGGGGCATCAGCAACAAGGCCAGCGCCACGAGTGGGAGGACGATGCCTACGGCTCTCGACGGCAGCTCGAGGGCGGACACCCAGCTGGGTTGCGTGGCGACGGTGAGCCGGGCCAGTTCCTCTACGAACAGGGACTCACTGGACTCACTGGTCGAACGGCCGGCAATGCCGGCACCCCAAGAGCAGCAGGTTGACAAGAGCCCAGCCACCGCAACGAGCATGATCCGCGCCGTCTGGTGCCCGCGTTGAACCCAGACTGCCAGCGCCGCCAACACCGCGGCGACCAAACCCTGCACGGCCGTAAGGGCAAGCCCGATCGCGGCATTGATGATGCGTTCCTGGGCCATCTGGGACTGGGTCGCCCCGGTGGCTTTGGCCACCTGCGGCAGGAGGCGCTGGACTCTGATTGTGGCCTCGATCGAATGTGCGGCGGCGGCTAGCAGCGTAACTACCACGATGCCCAGCAGGACCAGGGCCACCGTGACTGTCCAGGGTTGCGTCGGACGGTTGCCCTCTGTTGTCGGCAATCTGCCGGTGGCCGCTGCGCGTTTTGCCATGGCAGCCAATGTAGATGGCGGGCACCGCCTTGGTGTGACCTGCTTGAGCTATGCCAAGGCGCGCCTTCTGCCTGTCCGAACAGGGTCATGCCGAGTGAGTGACAAGCTGGGTGACGATGGGCGGGAAGACGGCCGTGTTCCCTTCCATCTCCCCAACTCAGCGGGTCGGGCCCTCGGCCGCTGTCGCGAGCCGATGAAGCGGATCTCTTACGAGGAGTACATCCTGGCGGCAGCGCTCACCCTCGCCCGGCGCCACCGCCCGGTCTGGTCATGGCGGCACTGGCGACGCATCTGCCCGCTGTGGCGCGGACCTGCCGTGCCGCAGCCGTCACCGCATCCCGATGAACCGCGGCCACTGGCCCGGCCAGGAGAGCCCCCGGTGACCACTCACCACCCGATCACGCCGGCCTGGACGTGCGGCGGCTGCGGTGCCGACTGGCCCTGCCAGACCCGCAGGCGGGAGCTGCGAGCGGAGTACGACAAAGCCCAGGTATCCCTCGCCCTCTACCTGGCCGCCCAGCTCGTCGACGCTGCCCAGGACCTGGCCCATGTTCCTGCCGGCCACCTGCACTACCGATTCGTCGGCTGGACTCGATGAGCATCCTGCGGCCCGGCGACGAGAAGTTCCACTACAGCGACGGCTCCCACAAGTGGACCCCGCCGGACCCGGACTACGACCAGGAGGTCTGGGAGGAACAGGTCCGCCAGCACAAGCAAGGCCACCTCAGAAACGAGCGCCCGAAGGTCCGCATCCAGCGCCTGATCTAGCGCCAGCAGTACAGCAGCGAAGTGCAGCAGCCGTGCCAGTCGAAACCAGACCGAGCAGTGCACCAGCAGGCCGTCTGACCTCGCATCGAGCCTGATCCGACCGGCTCGCCGACAGTTCACACCGAAGGGGTCGTGACAGGCGACCGTGCCATCGCCAGCCGGTGTGGACTGCGGCTGGTTCTCGCAGGCGGCGGTGCGACGCGGGCAGCGAGCGGTGAAGGCGCAGCCGGCGGGAAGGGCGGTGGATATCGGCGGATATGGCGGTCGCGGTGACGTCGGTGAGCCCTCTTGCGGGCACCCACCCGAGAGCCAACGCGAACACGGCTATCGCGGCCAGACCGATCCAGAACACCGGCATCGACTCGACCGTGTACGCGGCGGCCCGCAACACGCGGTCGAACAGCTCCACCGCGCCGGTAGGCGACGAGCGCACCCAGCAGCAGGCTTGCGACCAGGACCACGGCGAGGGTGATGCCGATCAGCAGCAGCGTCCAGCCGACCCGGGCGGCGAGCACCGACGCGCCCGGTTCGTGGCGGCTGGTCGACCAGCCCAAATCGCCTCGCAGCAGGTTGCCGATCCAGCACAGGTACTGCACAGGCAGCGGATCGTCGACCCCAGTTGTCGCGGACCTGCGCCAGGTTCTCCTCGCTGGCGGTGAACGCCGCCGCGCCCGCGTACTGCTTGGCCGGGTCGACCGGCGATGCTGCGCCCAGTGCGAACATGCCGACGCTGGTCGCGGCGAGCACCGGCACGGCGACCAGCAGCCGCCGCCGCACCACCGCCCCCGCCTCGGCCAATCGACCGGGGCGGGGGCGAGGTATGACCGGCCGCTGCGGTCACGGCCCTCCGTCGTGCTGCTAGACCGGTTCGAGGACACCCCGGAAACGGGTCAGAGCCATGAGGCGGACCATCGGAATGAGCGTCTGGGCCTTGCTCAGTAGCGGGTGCTGCTGGATTGCAGTCGCGGCGAGACCGTTGACGCTTGCCCGTCCACCGTGGCTCCGGCAAACTGCATCATCCGGGCCATCATTCGGTTGTTGTCGGCGGGGAAGTTCAATACGGGAGTGGATACGTTATCCAGTGTGGCGCGCTGGGCCTCAGTGAGAGTGACGTTCAAGGCATGCAGGTTGGCCTCGAGCTGGTCCATGCGGCGCGCTCCAATCAAGGTGGAGGTAATGCCGGGACGGCCTTGTACCCACGCCAGGGCCACTGCGGCGGGACTGGCGCCCACCTCGCGCGCGACGGCGTGGAGCGCGTCGATCACGACGTAGTCGGCCTCGTCCGGGACGCCGACCATCTGCGCGCGGGCGGTGTCGACCGGGCCGGTGGTGGCGCTGGAGTACTTGCCAGACAAGAATCCGCTCTTCAGCGGCCCCCATGGCATCACTCCCATGCCCAGGGCCTGAGCCATGGGGATCAGTTCCCCCTCCGAAGTGCGTTCGAGCAGGGAGTACTCCAACTGCAGGGCGACGATCGGCGCCCACCCGCGGAAACGCGCGACGGTGGCGGCCTCGGCAGTCGCCCACGCCGGGATGTCGGAGAAACCGACGTAGCGAACCTTGCCGTCGCTGACCAGATCATCCAGCGTTTTGAGGGTCTCCTCGACGGGGGTGGACGGGTCGAAGTTGTGCAACCAGTAGATGTCGACGTAGTCGGTCTGTAGGCGCCGCAGTGAGTTCTCCAACTGTTGCACGATCGCCTTACGGCCCGGTCCGCCGCCGTTAGGGTCGTTCTGGTAAAGGTTGCCGAAAAACTTCGTACCAATCACCACCCGATCGCGCAGTTCGCGCTGGCGAGCGAAGTAGTCGCCAATAATCTTCTCGGAATGACCGTTCGTGTAGATGTTGGCCGTGTCGATCGAGTTGCCGCCCCGGCCCAGGTAGGCCGCGAGGACATTCTTGGATTCCTCAGGGCTGCTTCCCCAACCGAAATCCTCGCCGAAGGTCATCGTGCCCAGCGTGAAGGGGCTGACGCGCAGGCCCGAACGGCCGAGCGTGACGTAGGAATCGAGCGACATCAGGGAGCTCCAAACTGACAGAGGTACGAGGCGGTGTCACGGACCGCCCCCGGGCGCCCCACCATCCAAGCCCTCGGAGCCTTGATCAACTAGCACGATACGGGCGACTTGTTGCACAATCCGCTCGCCCTCTTCGGGATCGTACGTGCCCCGGAAGATCAATTCGCGCGTTCCGCCCTGTTGACTCCACTGCTGCCGCGAAGTCCTGCTGGCACCTGCCCTCGGTGGTACGGGAGGGTGAACGGGGCTTTGGTTCAGGGTCGGCCGGGATTCGACGTGGGCGACGCGGCGGTGGAGGTCGCGCATCATGGCGCAGTTCGACGCTATTGAGGACGACGAGATCCTCGGCCTGATTGACGAGATCGTTCCACCGAGTTCCGACAGCGCTCCCAGCGTGAGCGGTTTGCACGTTGGCGCAGAAGTCTGCCGTCGAGCAGGTGCCCAAGCCGTTCGGTCTGTCAACGTCGAGGGAATCGGCGGACGGCAGTTCGACCTGGGGGAGAGGGCGGTTCGGGTGGGCGTCCTCGCGCGCGGATCGCGTCGGAAACGGCGATCCCGGCGAGGACCGCGGTGGCGGCGAGGGCGGCCAGCAGCGGCGGGGCGAGGAGCACTGCCGGGGCCAGGGCGGCCAGCGCAAGCACCCCCATCGGTTGATCCCGGGACACGCGGCCGAACACCGTGTGCTCGAAGATGCCGCGCCCGGTCAGGAACAGCGTGGGTCCGCCGAGGAGGACGGCGATCCAGGCCGGCTGTGTGTGCCCGAAGGGGTGGGCGATGACGAGCTCGGCGCCGACGGAGCTGGCCACGACGCCCGCCACCATGATCGGGTGGGAATAGGTCGCCGAGAGGCTGACTCGGAGTGGATCCGGAGCGGCCGCGATGGCTTCCGCCAACAGTTCCCCCGCTCGGAAGATATAGATCCGCCACAGCAACGCGGTGGTGGCGAACGACACCAAGACGGCAGCACTGTGCTCCGCGTCGAAGCCGCTCTCGCTGAACGCCAGTCCGGTGACCAGGATCATCTCGCCGAGCGCGATGATGAAGAACTGCCGGAAGCGTTCGGCCAAGTGCTCGCCCAGGATCGCAAGCTCTGACGCGTTCAGGCGACCCAACCCCGGCGTGGGCAAGCGGAGAGCGCTCGCCGTGTAGTCGGTAGCCACCGCCAGCGTCCACAGCGCCACACGCGCCGTACCGTGCGTGACGGCTCCCGCGATCCACGGCGCAGCGGACACGGCGAACCAGAAAAGTATCCGCTGGAAGGCGCGTTGCGTCTCGTGGCCTCGCACCAGTAGCGCGAGCACGACGCTGGCACCGATCTGGATGGCGACGTACGTGCCCGCGAAGGTCAGGCCATGCTTGCCGAACGCCTCAGGCAGCGCGGCGGCCATGACCAGGCTTCCGAGCATGGACGCGATGACCAGCAGCTGTATCGAAGGTCGGTGCGGGTCGAATATGTCGGTTGTTCCCGAAATGTGGGACCAGACAAACGACAGGGCCAGCAGTAGTACCAACGTCTGGAAGGCGCCGCTCCAGTTGAGATGGTCCAGCAGGCCATGCGAGAGCCGGAAGAGCGCGAGGACGAACACCAGGTCGAAGAACAGTTCCAGGAAGGTGGCCCGCTGCGGCTCCCCGGGTCTCCGCAGCAGCTCGCCCGCCATGCTCGTCGTCATCGGCTCGCCCGTTCTATCGGCTTTGTGCCAAAGTTAGGGCATTCGTACCACGCGCCGACGGTATGACGTACCTCGGTACGGCGTCCTGTTTTCATAGGAGTGCTCAACGGCCGGTCAAGCCGCCGAGCAGCAACAACGGGGCGCTGCGTAGTGCTTGACCTCCCAGTAGGGTCCGAAGTGGTCGCCTCCTGCTGCTCACATCATGCGATGCTCGAAGGCGCGTCTGGGGGCTGGGCAGCCAACAGCGCGACCGCTACGTCTGTCGACGAATCGGCTCGAGGGCGCCTGCTCGTCCGGTCCTGGTGCTCTCCTGCCGATGAGCGGATGTTGGCCGACGGCAGCGATGATCAAAGATGTAAGACATGGGTCACGAGCACCTCACGTTTCACAATCCTCCACCGGCGACGCCGGTGGTGGTCCAGATTGCTCTCGATCGCGATGACATAATCGGCGCTTTGGATGCGATGGTGGGATGCGCCCTATACGGCGATGGCGACTGGAGAGAGTCGCAGGAGCTCTACCTGGCTCTACTCGGTCACGATAACCAGCAAGTGCAGGCGCTCGCCGCCACCTGCCTTGGGCACCTGGCAAGGGTCTACGGTCAGCTCGACGAAGATCGCGTAGTCGCCGCGCTCCGTCGGGCGCGCGTCTTGCCTCACGTCAAGGGGACTGCCACCGACGCGCTGGAGGACATCGAGCGCTTCCTGCATCCTCTGCATGCTCGCTGGCAGGGGCGCCTGTGGCGACTTGTCCGCCCGTGGACTTGGTTCTAACGCAGGGCGCAGAGCCTTCAGCGGCCGCGGACACCTCACCCGGCTACATCCTCGCCGGGCTGCCGAGACGTCGACGATTCCGGTGCCCTCCGTTGGTAGCCGCAACGGTCAGCGGGCGGGTGACGACCAGGCGAGGAGATGTCCGCCTGTGCTGTTACCTTGCCGGCCGTGAATGATCAGCTGTCGTGGATCGACCGGATCATCGAGGTGACCGGGTGGCGCCATGAGCCCGAGGGCGCTGCCGGCTGGGAGCAGGCGGAGGCCGAGCTCGGCGTCACGCTGCCTGGCGACTTCAAGGAGTTGTGCCGGCGGTTCGTGCCAGGCCTGTTCATGGGCGTCCTTGACCTACTGCGCCCGACTGACGATCACGATTCGACTTCGCTGCTCGGGTGGTGGAACTCCGGCCGGCGTTGGGTGAGTGAGCATGACGATCCCGCCGCGCGCTTGTACGCCCCTTACGATCTGTATGGGCCCGACAAGGGGTCCGGGCTGATCGAATGGGGTCACGACTCGTCCGGAGGTCAGTACTTTTGGCTGGCGGACCGCTCGGTGGAGTCTGATCGGTGGCCCGTGCTCGCTCGGCACGACCCGCCCCACCCGTGGCACCGGTTCGACATGTCCATGACGGAGTTCATCTACCGCATGCTCGCGGACCCGGAGCTGGAGTCGTTTTCGATGGTCGCTCCGACGTGGCGACCGTTCTATCTGCCGTACTGGCAGCCGTTTCCCGCCACACCTGAGGAGTGGGACGCTCTCGGCGACCCGAACCGCGAAAACTGAGCAGTACCCGTCTCTGTCCGTCTCGGTCAGATGCCGAGCGAGTCGCCGGGCGGTGTCCGCGTGAGGCATGCCGGTCCTCTAGGAGCGCCAGCTCCGGCCCCGGGAGCCGGGTCCGTGCTGGTCGAGGTTGGGACAACTGCGCCACTGTGGCGGTGTCCGTCGAGGGCGCGGTCCACGGCACGAAAGCCGACTCAGGCTGTGTCAGGCGACGCCCGTACGTGCGTCAAAGCTCGCTTGACGTGGTGGACGGCCACGGCGGCTTCCCAGCCCTTCGTTGGAGGGCCAGTGCCTCTTTGGTGCGGGGAGCTACCGGCTGCACAATGTGCCGGTGACTGAGACGAAGCTTGAGCATCGTGACGACCGAGCCTGGCCGAAGGGCGCGATGCCCGCCTCTCTCTTGATTGGGCTGGCAGTGGTTGCGGCCGGCGTCACGGTGACAACAGCCTCCAGTCACGTGGCGCTTGCAGCGTTGTGTCTGTTGGTTGGCCTCGCGGTCGGCTCGTCATTGATTGTCATCGGAATCCGCCGGTGGCTCGACGGTCAGGCGATTCCGGCCGGGCTCGGCATGGTGTCGTTGTTGTTCGCCGTCGGTGGACTGACCCTCAACTGGAAAACTGGGTTCGTCGGCGCAGGCGGTGCGCTCCTTTTGGGGCTTGGAGGCGGATGCCTCCTTGCCAATGTCTGGGCGATCCGAGCGGCAGGGCGGAACCGTCATCGGTGAAGGACAGCTCGCCGTGGCCGCCGCTTGGGCATAGGTCGGTCTGCCGCACGGTCGCCACCTGTCAGTGGCTCGGCCAACCGTGGCGAGCCCCTGTGTCGAACCGTCGCCCGATGTCTCTGCCGTGCCCGTCTCGTCAGGTGAGGAGCGGTTAGCTTCTCAGTGGCGAAGACGACGGGTTGGCTGCGGGCGTTGCTGGATAGGGGTACTAGGGATCGTCGCGAGGAATCCTCTGACGCCAAGCCCTTCGCACCGGAGTGCATGTCGCTGCTTGAGTTGGCCCGGTTGCTCGCTGGTCGGGGGTACAGCGAGAGAGTTGCCAGTGCGTATGTCGAGGTGGTGACCTTCGCGTCGACTGACGAGATCGTGGCGATGCTGGACGTGATGCTGGAGGAGGACTGGATAGGTCTTCCGGTCTGGGCGCGAAACCTCGCGTTCCGGCTGGCCTGCCTCCAACGGCCGGAGGACGTCGAGTTGTTGCGTGTGGCGGCTACCGACCTACATGCCTTCGGTCCTGACTGGGACGCCATAGCTGCGGAACTTCACCGTCGAGCAGACCGATTGGAGGCCGGGCAGGAAGGGAGCCTTCCCTGACTCTTCTGCTCCTGTTCGGTTGCCCTGGTGCTTCCACAGCAACGGGGCCGGACGGGGATGGGCGCGGGCGGACAGCCGCGGATTGCCGCCCGAGGTCAGAGAAAGACGCAGACCGGCCGGACGGAGCGCCCAGAACTTACAAGCGAGGGGTCTTAGGCACCGTTGCGTCGGCCTGGAAGTTGGCGCGCCGTGTGTGAGGGGTTATAAGGCGGCGGGCAGGCCGGTAGCGTTGGTGCCACGGCGGCCCGGGGCCGATGGTGCATCCCGCGCTATGAGGAGGTTCGGGATGGATTCCTTGCCGGAGTTGACTTTCGGACAGCGGTTGAAGGTCTACCGGGAGCGGTCCGGGAAGACTCGCGCGGTGCTCGGCGGGTTGGTGGGCCGTAGCGCCGAGTGGGTTAAGGCGGTGGAGACCGACCGAATCCTGCCGCCGCGCATTCACATGCTGGATCGCATCGCGCGTGCGCTCAAGGTCGACGTGTCGGCGTTGGCCGGGGAGTTGAGCGACCGGTCTGCCGTGGTCAACGGGCCGGAGCATCCTGCGCTGGCGTCTGTCCGGGACGCCGTGAACCGCTTCGTACTTCCCGACGAGGCTTCCGCGGAGTCGTTGACGAGCCTGAGGGAGCGGCTGACGGTGGCATGGCGGGCACGCCACCATGCGTCGGCTCACCGTACGGTGTTGGGCCGGTTGTTGCCGGGGCTGCTTCGCGACGTGCAGCGCGCCGTGTTGGCGTACGAGGGTAACGAGCGTCGACGGGCTCAAGCGCTGTTGGCCGAGACACTCGGGTTGACGCAGATGTTCCTTGCCTACCAGCCTGCCGCCGAACTGCTGTGGCGGGTGGCTGATCGGGCGATGATGGCAGCCCAGGAGTCCGGTGACCCGGAGGCGGTGGCATGCGCGGGATGGTTCCTGTGCCAGGTGCATCGGGATGCCGGTGACTGGGACACCGCGATGGCGGTGACTCTGGACGTCCTGTCGGCTCTAGAGTCGCGCGCGGCCGACGGGAGCACGAACTTGCTGGCGTTGTGGGGTGCGCTTAACTTCGAGGCGGCCTACACCGCCGCTCGTGCTGGGGAGGAAGGCCGGGCCTGGCGGTACTGGGATCGCGCGGACCGGGTGGCGCAGCGCCTACCGCAGAGCTTCTATCAGCCGCAGACCTCGTTCTCGCGGGTCATCATGGGTGCTCATGCGGTGACCGTGGCGGTGGAGCTGCAAAAGTCTGGGGAAGCGGTACGGCAGGCACGCCGCCACGACTCGGCGGCCATTCCGTCGAGGCCGCGCCGGGCACGCCACCTCATTGAGGTCGCGCGGGCGCACTACGGCAAGGACGACAAGGAAGCGGCCGTGAAGACCCTTCGGCAGGCGTACGAGTCGGCGCCGGAAACGATCCGCTTCAACGGGTACGCCCGTCAGATCACCTTGGACCTGCTCGATGGTCCGCGTTCCACCCGGGACGACGCCCGTGACCTTGCAGTGAAGGTCGGGCTCCTCTCCTGATTCAGGGGTACAGACCATACCCATTCCGCTCCGCGACCCACCGTAGCTTCCTGCTCACGGGATGCGGCGGGCGGTGCGGGTATCGCCTGGTCGCCGCGTCCCTCTCAGCTGCGAGGGCAGGAAGCCGCCCTCGTGACCGACGAGGGAGGGTATGTGCGGCGCGTCTCGTATGACGACTACCTCTCGGCCACCGCGCTGACACTCGGCCGCAGGCATCGGCCGGTGTGGTCATGGCAGCTCTGGCGGCGCGTCTGCCGCTGTGGGGCAGACCTTCCCTGTCGCGCCCGGCATCGGGTTCCGATCAACCGTGGCCATTGGCCGCAGGAGGATGAGCAGTGAGAACCGGGCAGGAGCAGACGATCGTCGCCGTGCATATCCGAGGGCTGGACGGCATGTGCGTCGGCTGCCGCGCATGGTGGTCGCGGCTGGCTCCCTACCCGTGCTGGCAGGTGGAATGGGCGACCAGCCGGCAGGCCTGGATGATCACCGCTCGCTTCCTGGAGAGTGTGCGGTGACCACCCACGGCCCGGTCATGCCGATCTGGAGTTGCGGCGGCTGCGATCTGCCCTGGCCCTGCCCGACGCGGAAGCGGGAGCTGCGGGCGGAGTACGCGGATGCTCCGGTGTCGCTGGTCCTCTACCTCGGGAGCTATCTCGTCCAGGCCACCGAGGACATGCCCTGGACGCCGGCCGGCGTGCTGCACCGCCGCTTCCTCGGCTGGACCAGGGAAGCCGGCGAGCCCATGCCACCAGTACAGCAGCGAAATACAGCAACCATGCCAGCCGAACCGAGCCGAGAACCGCGTCAGCAGGCCGTCTGACCCGGACGCGGCCTTCGCCGCCGAGGGACGTGTGCTGGCGGCGCGTGTTGCGGAAGAGCTACCGCAGGCGGTGGTCTGGTTTTACGACGGCAGCAGCGCCGACACGGCTGGACCGGACTGAGCCGCGCCCAGGGGCGCGGCTGTCGACAGCAACGGCGACAGCAACGGGCCGGGACGAGGACGCCCGCCAGCCGGGCGCGGACAGTCGCCCGAGCTCACGGAGCGGACGGACCCGCTTAGACGGAGCGGGCAGAGCTTGTAAGCGGGCCGCCTTGCCGCTCGGGTCAAGCGCCGAATCTGATTTCCACCTCGGCTTTGGCCAACAAGGGGATTGCCTTCAACTCACCCTTGATCGACCATTCCTTCGGTTTCAGTAGGCCCGATATGAGGTTCCACAGATACCCCATGGCCTTTCGAATTAGCTGCAGGATTCTGGTGAAGGCTGCGGCCTTGCGGGGAGGCGTTACGGTGATCTCGTGGTCGGCCCAGTCGGGGCTGGATAGCTCGTCTTGAAACTCCGTCACCTCAGTTTGCAGGGACTGCATTGCCAACGCCATTGATGCTACGGCCCGACTTTGTGCGTCGGTGTCCTGAGTCACCAGGATCCTAAGCTGGTCAGTCAGGAAGTCGCAGCTAACGCTAACATCTTCCATGAACTGCTCCAGCTTGGCGACCGACACTTCGTCTGCCAAATTGCGCACTAGTGTTTGTGCGGCCTCTTTGACGCTGTTGACCGCCTCGATAAAGCGGGTCTCCCGGTTCCGGAAAAACTCTTGGGCGGCCGCGCTCTCTCCTCGAACCTCGCGTGGCCTCGGTGTTTCGGCGCCCTCCGCTGGTCTAGTTGCCTCAGCCGCCTCGAGCGGGAGCATGCGAGCGTCCACTGTAGGTTCAGGAATCGTCTCAGACGATCGTGTTGACGCAGGCGGAAAGATCCGGCGACGTTCTGTCCGTCGCAGCATCTCTATACCTGAAAGTGGGCTTTCGCGCTCGTCGCCGCCGAACTCCCTCATAGATGGATCGTCCTACAAGTGGCGTCAACATACTGTCGGGTTGTTGTCTAACGGTTGCCACGGGTCGTACCCGTGCTGCCCCATCTCGCCGTTCCTCAAGCCCCGCCATGCCGCGAGCCGATCAACCCGGCGGCATCGGCCGACCTAGGGGCTGCGGCAGCACCTTCGCTTGGAACTCGTCGGCCCCTACCCGTCCTACGAGATGCAGGAGTGCGGTGAGACGCAAGTAGGCTCCGCGCGGGAGCCGGACTTGCTGGCCTCGTTCGTTGGCCAGCGCCTGCTCGACGCCTCTCTCATCCGCGGCTACCAACAGAGCCGTCGGTCGGTGGTCTCCGACTGCGATTCGAACACGACGACCTGGTGGTGGCTTCGCTTGGTCATGAGTGGGTGCTCCGGCGCTCAACTCGGCGTCACCCGGTCACGTTGCCACCGACCTCACCCACCACGGCAGTCCGCGTACCGCCGCCGAGGGCGCCCGGATCATCGTGCGCCTGACGACGCTGGCCGCCGACGCCCCGAGCGGCGGCTACTTCAGCGACGCCGGCGCCCAGCCCTGGTAACCGCAACGGTGACGCACCGAGAGGTACGAGGAGACCGTCACCCTGCGGGATTGCTGCGCCACCCGCCTGACGGCCGCCGGTCCGGGGCAGCGGGCGGCCCGGCCCGCCACTACGGTGCGGAGGATGGACAGTTCCCATCCGCCGGTGGCCGGCATCGTGCACCAGGCGTCCGGCTCGACCGTACGGCTGCGCCCGGTGGCCGAGGACGATCTGGCGATGTTGCGCCGGTTCGCGGTCGAACCCGGACTGATCGGGCTCGACTGGGCCGGCTTCCGGGACGCCGCCGCGCCGGCCCGCCGCTTCGCCGAGGACGGCTATCTCGGCGAGCGGACCGGCGGCCTGGTCGTGCAGGTGGAGCCGGCGGCGGATGTCCGGGCGGGCTACCTCAGCTATCTCCAGGGTCAGTACGGTGGGCGGGCGCCCTACTGGGAGATCGGCATCGCGCTGCTGCCCGAGTGGCGCGGCCAGGGCATCGGCTGGCGGGCCCAGGCGCTGCTCTGCGACTACCTGTTCAGCCACACCCCGGCGCAGCGCATTCAGGCCACCACCCATGCCGAGAACGCCGCCGAGCGGCGGTCGCTGGAGAAGGCCGGCTTCCAGTTGGAGGGGGTCCTGCGGGCCTGCGAGTTTCGGGCCGGTGCCTGGCGCGACGGGTGTCTCTACAGCCGGCTGCGCGACGACCCGTCACCGCTGTGACCCCTCCTCAACTGGGAGGAGCTTGTCGAGGGTGATCGGTAGCTCCCGGATGCGGACGCCGGTGGCGTGGTACACGGCGTTGGCGATCGCGGCCGCCGCACCGACGATGCCGATCTCGCCGACGCCCTTGGTCCTCATCGGGTTGACGTAAGGGTCGTCCTCCTCGATCCAGTGCGCTTCGACGGCGCCGACGTCCGCGTTGCTGCTGATGTGGTACTGAGCGAGGTCATGGTTGATCACGTGACCGAACCGGAGATCGGGCACGCTCTGTTCGTGTAGCGCCATGGACAGACCCCAGGTCATTCCACCGATCAGTTGTGAACGGGCGGTCTTCGGGTTGACGATCCGGCCGCAGGCGAACACTCCCAGCTGCCGGGGTACTCGTATCTCGCCGGTGTCCTCGTGTACCCGTACCTCGGCGAACTGCGCGCCGAAGCTGTGCATCGCGAACTGCTTGAGGTATGGGTTCTCCGGCGTGTCGGCGGTGACCTCCAGGCCGTCCGCCGGCACGGTCCCGCCGTGCTCGGTGCTCAGTCGCTGACGCAGCTGGTCGGCGGCCGCGTATATGGCGGCGCCCCAGCTGGTGATCCCCGCCGATGCTCCCTCCTCGGCCGCGGGAGGGTATGCGGTGTCTCCGAGTCGCAGGTCGATCTGCTCGACGTCGACCTGCAGCGCGTCGGCGGCGACCTGGGTCAGCGCGGTGCGGGTCCCGGTGCCGATGTCCACGGCCGCGATCAGTACGAGGTACCGGCCGTCCGCGCCGGCCCGGATGGTCGCCTTCGATCCTGGCAGCCGCAGTACTGGGTACGTTGCGGCTGCCACTCCGGTGCCTACCAGCCAGCCTCCCTCCCGACGTGCCCGCGGGGTGGGATCGCGCTGCTCCCAGCCGAAGCGGCGGGCGCCCTCACGCAGGCAGGTGACCAGGTTTCGGCTGGAGTATGGTAGGCCGAAATGTGGGTGTTTGTCCGGCTCGTTGCGGATCCGCAGTTCGATGGGATCCAGGCCGCAGGCGATGGCCAGCTCATCCATGGCCGACTCGAGCGCGAACATGCCGGACGCCTCCCCGGGCGCCCTCATGATCGTCGGCGTCGGAACGTCCAGCTCGGCCACCCACTGCTGAGTAAGGCGGTTCGGTGCGGCGTACATGCTCGGGGTGCCTCTGGTGCTGTGCTCGGCGAACTCCTTGACCTTCGAGGTCTGCTCGATCGAGCGGTGGTCGATTGCGACCAGGCGGCCGTCGCGTCCGGCGCCCAGCCGGACCCGCTGGATCGTCGGTGGCCGGTAGCCGGTCAGGGAGAACGTCTGTTGCCGGGTGAGCACGAACTTTACCGGTCGGCCCGAAACGAGCCGGGCGGCCATCGCGGCGAGCACGACGTCGGCGCGCGGAAGTACCTTCGACCCGAACGCGCCGCCGACGTGCGGCGATATCACCCGTACCCGGCTGGGGTCGAGCCGGAAGGCGCCGGCCACCGCCCCCTGTATCCCGGTCACCCCCTGGGTCGACAGATGCAGAGTCAACCCCTCGTCGGTCCAGCAGGCGATCGTCGTGTGCGGTTCCAGCGAGTTGTGGCTTATCCACTGGGTGCTGTAGACGTGGTCGACGCGCACGTCCGCCGAAGCCAGCGCACCGTCGACGTCACCGTCGGCGGTGTCCATCGGAAAGAGCGGCAGCACCTCGTTCGGCACTCGTAGCTTCTCCCGGTGGCCCGGTACCTCGGCCTGGAGGTCGACGTTGTGGGGTCGCTTCTCGTAATCCACACGCACCAGGCTGGCGGCGTGCCGGGCGATCTCCGAGGTTTCCGCAATCACCGCGCCGACGATCTGGTTGCGGAAGGCGACCTCGTCGGACTGCAGGACGCGCAGCTCACCGTCGTCTGTGCCGAGCCGGGGAGCGTTCTGGTGCGTCAGGACGCCCAGCACGCCCGGCTGCGCGCTCGCCTGGCTGCAGTCGATCCCGGTTATCCGGCCAACCGCGACGGTGCTCAACACCGGGAACAGATACGCCGGGTGCTCAACCGGGTGCTCGAACGCGTACGGGGCCAGGCCGCGCACCTTCTCGGGTCCGTCGAACCTGTCCAACGCCTGACCGATGGCCGGGGTGGTTGTGCTCATCGCTGTCCTCCGGTCAGATCCAGCAGCGTTCGCACCATCGTGTTTCGGGCCAATGGGACCTTGAACGCGTTGCCCCGCAGCGGCCGGGCGTCGGCGAACTCGGCGTCGGCGGCTTGGCGGAACAGTTCCTCGCCGACCGGTCGGCCACGCAACAGTTCCTCGGCCCGATACGCTCGCCACGGCTTGTGCGCCACAGCGCCGAACGCGATTCGCACGTCACCCACCACACCATCTACGACGTCGATCGCGGCGGCCACCGAGACCAACGCGAACGCATACGAAGCCCGATCCCGGACCTTGCGAAAGTACGAGCAGGCCGCGAACGGCAGGGGCGGCAGATCAATCGCGGTGATCAACTCGCCGTGCTGAAGCACGGTGTCCCGCTGCGGATCCGCTCCGGGCAGGCGGTGGAGGTCGGTCATCGGTATCAGCCGCTCCCCGTCCGGCCCTTCGGTGCGCACCACCGCGTCGAGCGCGGCCAGCGCGACGGCCAGATCCGACGGGTGGGTCGCGACGCACTGCGGTGAGGCGCCGAGGACGGCGAGGTCTCGATGATGTCCCTCGATCGCCGAGCAGCCAGTCCCTGGTTCGCGCTTGTTGCACGGCGTTGTGACATCTTGGAAGTACGGGCAGCGGGTCCGCTGCAACAGGTTCCCCGCGGTGGTGGCGAGATTGCGTAGCTGCCCGGACGCGCCGGCCAGCAGGGCCTGGGAGAGCATCGGGTAACGTCGGCGAATCAGCGGGTCGGCGGCAAAATCACTGTTGGAAGTACCGGCGCCGATCCGTGCTCCACCGTCGGGCAACTCCTCGATCCGGTCGGAGGTCAGCCGCCGTACGTCAACCAGCAGGTCCGGCCGGGCCACGTCGAGCTTCATCAGGTCCACCAGGTTGGTTCCCCCGCCGAGAAAGGCGCCGTGCGGCGCCTCGGCGAGTAGCGCAATGGCCCCGGACGGGCTGCTGGCGCGTTCGTAGCGGAAAGGCTTCATCGCCGTGCCGCTTCCTGGACCGCTGGCACGATATTGGCGTACGCGGCGCAGCGGCACAGGTTGCCGCTCATCCGCTCGCGCACCTCGTCGTCGGTCAGTTGTTCCATGGTCGGGCGGTCACCCCCGCCATCGCCCACGGCGGCAGGCCGGTCCGCGGTCACCGCACTCGGCCAGCCGGCCTCGACCTCGCGGAGCATGCCGACCGCCGAGACGATCTGACCCGGTGTGCAATAGCCGCATTGAAAGGCATCGTGGCGGATGAAGGCACGCTGCATCGGATGTAGCTCACCGTCTGGGGCCAGCCCGGCCGCAGTCACCATCTCGGCACCATCGTGCGCCACCGCGAGGGCGAGGCAACTGTTGACCCGCCGGCCATCGAGCAGCACCGTGCACGCGCCGCACTGCCCGTGGTCACACCCCTTCTTTGCGCTGGTGATACCCAACCGCTCCCGCAGAGCGTCAAGCAGGGTTGTTCGCACATCGACAGTCAGCCGGTGCAGGGTTCCGTCCACGCGGAGGGTGACATCGACTTCCATGCTCAATAGCTCCCGACAACGTCCAGCCAACGGATGGTCCCGAAAGTAGTCTGTTATGCCCTCATCCGACCTATAAACAGGGGAAAGCGCGCTATATCTTGTGCGGGGCACCTCGGTGAGGAGTTGGTCGCCGTCGTGGATCCGGGAGGTGGTGCCGTCGCCATCGTCGGTACGCCGGCTCTGGATCCCGCAACGCCAGTCGCCGGGATGCTACTTGCGCCCGAGCGTCGAAAGGCGAGATCATCACCCATGCTCGACCCCTCGCCCGAGGACGAACGACCTTCACCGACGGTTACTACACCGGATTTCGTTGGTCGTGATCGGGAGTTGGCGGCGCTCCGGGCCGCCTTGGCCCGGCCACCGGCGATCGTGCTGGTCGAGGGTGAGGCAGGGATCGGAAAGAGCCGACTGCTGCGAGAGTGGTTGGCCGCGCCGGACCAGCGCACCGCCCTGGTCTCGGTGTGCCCACCGCTTCGAGAGTCGCTGACGTTGGGGCCGATCGTCGACGCGTTCCGTGGGATCGACCGGCCGGTGTCGCGGCTGCGGCTCACCGGCCTCGCGGGTGCGTTACGGCCCCTGTTCCCTGAATGGTCATCGGATCTGCCGCCCGCCTTGCAGCCCCTGGACGACGCGAAGGCGGCCCGGCATCGTCTGTTCCGCGCCCTGGACGAGCTGCTTCGGGCTCTGCGTGTCGACGTTCTCGTGCTCGAGGACGCTCACTGGGCCGACGAGGTGACGTTGGAGTTCCTGCTGTTCGTCGCCTCCCGACAGCAGTCGGACGGGCCAAGCCTCGTGATCTCCTACCGGCCGGAGGAGGTGGACGCCGGATCGCTGTTGCTGCGGCTGACGTCCCGGCTGCCTGCTGGCGTGACCCAGCTGAGGATCGCCCTGGCGCCGATGCGACCCGACGACACGGCGGCGCTGGTGTCCTCGATGCTCGATGGCAAGCCGATATCGCAGGAGTTCACGACGTTCATGCACGAGCGGACCGGTGGCGTTCCGCTGGCGCTGGAGGAGTCGGTTCGCCTCATGTGCGACCGTGCCGACCTCGTCTTCCGCGACGGGCAGTGGGTTCGGTTGAAGCTGCGCGAGCTACAGGTGCCGCCAACGGTGCGCGACTCCACCCGGGAGCGGGTGGGCCGTCTGTCGCCGACGGCGCAGCAGGTGTTGCGGGCCGCGGCGACGTTGGCCGAGCGGTCATCGGTGGCCACGATCGCGGTGACCGCCGGTCTGTCCCCTGATGCGTGTCGGGACGCTATCGCGGAGGCGGCCGATGCCGGTGTGCTGGACGGGGACGACCGCGGCCAGTGGCGATTCCGGCACGTGCTGGCCGCGACGGCCGTCTACGAAGCGATCCCGTTGACCGACCGCAGGCACCTCCACCTGCTGGCCGGCCGGGCGTTGGAGGACATCCAGCCGCCGCCTGTCGCACGCCTCGCCCGCCACTTCCGTGAGGCGGGCGACACGCAGTCCTGGGCGCGGTACGCCGAGCAGGGCGCCGAGCTGGCCATGGCCTCGGGTGACCACACCAGGGCGGTCGCCCTGCTGGTCGATCTGTTGTCGTGGTCCGGGCTGCCGCCGGCGGATCGGGCACGGGTCGCCCGCATCGCCGGCGTGGCCGCTCTGGGCCGTCGTGAACCGGTCGACGAGGTCTACCACCGCGTGATCCGCACCCTGCGCTCGGTGCTGGAGACCCCCGGTCTCTCCGCACGTCAGCAGGCCGAGATCCGCAACCCCCTGGGCCGGCTCTTGATCACCGGGGGTGAGGCGCAGGCCGCACTCGGCGAGCTCGAGCAGGCGGTGGCCAACCTCGACCATGACCCCGTCGAGGCGGCTCGGGCGATGACCTATCTCGGCTGGGCCTACGCGGGACCGTGGCCGGCGTCGACCCATCGGCGTTGGCTGGATCGCGCCGCTGAGCTCGCGGCCGAATTCGATTCTCCGGCGGAGCGGCTGAACCTGGCCGGCAACCGAGCCGCCGCGTTGCTCATGCTCGGCGAAGAGGAGGCCTGGGACGTCGTCGCTGGTCTGCCCATCGACGGCGCGACCCCGGCGGAGCGTCTCGACGTGGCCCGCATCCACGCGAACATCGGGACCGGCGCCCTGATCTGGGGTCGGTACGCCGACGCGGAGGAACACCTCGCCGTGGCCATGCGCCTCGCCGAGGCCGAGCAGGCGTCCCGGTTGCAGCACAACGTCCGACTCGAACAGGCCAACCTGGCGTGGCTCACCGGTCGGTGGGAGGGTCTCGCGGAGCGAAGCGCGGCACTCGCCGATGCCGACCGAGACCGGCCGGCGCACTACCTCGGCAGCGTTCGGCTCGCGGCCCGGCTGGCGGCCGCGACCGGACGACGGCGCGCAGCGGAGGAGCAGTTCCGGCTGGTGCTCGAGGAGTCCGCCCGTCTCGGCGCAGCCGACGACACGATGGAGGCCGCCGCCGCGCTGGCCAGACTGTGGCTGGCGGACGGAAACAGCGGCCGGGCGCTGCAGATCACGAACGAGCCGATGGACACCGTCCGGAGAAAAGGCATCTGGGTCTGGGCGACGGACCTCGTCCCCGCCCGGATCGAGGCGCACCTCGCGGCGGGCGACCTCAAGGCCGCGACACGCCTGGGCGACCAGTTCGCCAGAGGACTGCGTGGCCGTACGGCGCCTGCGCCTCGCGCCGCCCTCATCGTCTGCCGTGCCCTGCTGCTCGCCGCAGCCGGCGAGCACGCCCGCGCGGCGACGGCATACGACCGGGCGGCGCGCGCCTGGAGCGCGTTGCCGCGCCCCTACGACGCCATGCTCGCCCGCGAGCGTCAAGCCGAGGCGCTCATCGCGCACGGCCAGATTGAACCTGGCCGAGAGCTGCTGGCCGCACAGTACGAGCACCTGTTCAGGATCGGAGCACGCGGTGATGCGGACCGTGTCGCACAGCGGCTTCGCGAACACGGTGCCGAGGTTCCACGATTGTGGCGCGGTGGCCGGCGAGGGTACGGCGACCAGCTCTCACCTCGTGAGCTCGACGTCGTCCAACTGGTTGTCGCCGGCAAGACGAACCGGGAGATCAGCCGGATCCTGGCCAAGTCACCCGCCACGGTGGATCAACAGCTGCGGGCGGCGATGCGCAAGTTGAAGGTGACCTCCCGGACCGCGCTCGCGGTCAAGGCGGTCGAGGCCGGAGTGTTCGCCGAAGAGAACTCTCGATGACCCGTCGTGAAAATTGACGCATCCGCTGGATAGCGACGGCCGCTCGTCCCGCCGGAGCATGACTCCATGATCCATAGACCCAGGGCAGTGCATGCCTGAGCGACCTGCCGCGCGTGAGGACTCCGCCGGCGAGCACCAGCCGCCACTCGAGCTGCCGCGCGAGCCGCGCGTCAGCGCCCACGACATCCCCGATGCCCACGACGCCGACGGTGCCGAGAGCCACGACCCCTACCAACCCCTGTAGGCCGAAGGACCCATATGAGACTCAAAGCCCTCGCGGCTTCGCTGGCCGCTGCGGTCGGCCTGTGCATGATCCAGCCACCACCGGCGTTCGCCGCTGAGCCGGACCCCGGCGCGGCCGACAAGAAGATCGCGTCGAACCTGAAGGACCGCTTCCGCACGCAGCCGGCCGCCGACTTCTGGATCACGTTCGACACCAAGGCCGATCTCGCCCCCGCCAAGAGGATCGCGGACTGGACTGCCCGCGGTCAGTTCGTCTACGACGCGCTGAAAGCGGCAGCGAAAAGCTCCGCGGCGTCCGTCTCCGCCGAGCTCGACGCGGCGGGCGTGAAGTACACGTCCTACCCGCTCGTCAACGCCGTGCTCGTCAAGGGCGGCACCCAGAAGCTCGCGCTCGACGTCGCCTCGGTCCGGCAGGTCGCCGAGATCCACGCGGCGCCGCAGGTCGCGCTGGTGGAGCCGGTGGACGAGAAGGCGCCGGCCGACCGGGCCGCCCGCCCCGCCGCCCCGAAGGCCGCCGCCGAGGCAGGCACCGTCTCGTGGGGTCTGGACGCCATTCACGCTCCCCAGGCGTGGGCCATGGGCGCCACCGGTGCGGGCATCACCGTGTCCAACCTCGACTCGGGCGTCCAGTTCGACCACCCCGCCCTGATGCACCAGTACCGCGGTACGAAGCCCGACGGCACCGTCGACCACAACTACAACTGGATGGCCACCCGAGGCACCTGCGTCGATGCGCCGTGCGACGACAACGGGCACGGCACGCACACCATGGGCACCATGGTCGGCGACGACGGCACCAACCACGTCGGCGTCGCCCCGGACGCGCAGTGGATCGCGACGAACGGCTGCTGCGACAGCACCGGCGCCGAGTCGCTGCTCGAGTCCGGCTGGTGGCTGCTCGCCCCGACCGACGTCCACGGGAACAACCCTGACCCGTCCAAGCGCCCCCACGTCATCAACAACTCGTGGGGCCAAACGGCCGAGCACAGCTTCGACGACTTCTTCCGAGCCATCGACGAGGCCTGGAGCGCCGCGGGCATCTTCAGCGTCTGGTCATCGGGCAACACCTCGCCGTACGCGGCCTGCGACACCGTCTCCTCGCCCGGCTCCGCCGAGAGTGCCTACTCCGTGGGCGCCTACGCGTCGGACGGCACGCTCGCGTCGTTCTCCCGCAAGGGCGAGGGTGAAGGCGGCCGGATCAAGCCCGAGATCTCCGCTCCGGGCGACGCCGTCCGTTCGTCCTACCCGAACGACAGCTACACCGAGATGTCCGGCACCTCGATGGCGGCACCCCACGTCGCCGGCGCCGTCGCGGCGCTGTGGAGCTACGACCCGACCCTCATCGGGCAGGTCGAGGAGACCCGCCGTCTGCTCGCCGAGTCGGCCGTCGACGTCGACGACACCGAGTGCGGCGGCACCGCCGACTTCAACAACTCGTACGGCGAAGGTCGGCTCGACCTCGTCCGCCTGCTCGAGCTCGCGCCCCGGCAGGGCGGCACCCTCACCGGTGTCGTCACCGCCAACGGCGCCCCGGTCCCCGCCGCCGACGTGACGATCAGCGGACCGTTCAGCCGGTCGATCGGAACGGACAAGGACGGCCGGTTCACGACGAACCTCCCGGTCGGCGACTACCAGATCAGCACCAAGGTCTTCGGCTACCTGACCGCGACCGCCAACGTCACGATCTCCCTCGGCCAGGACACCTCCGTCACGCTGCCGCTCACGGCCGCCGCGAGGCACGACATCAGCGGCAGGGTCGTCGACGACAGGAAACAGCCGGTCCCGAACGCCGACGTCTCCGTCAGGGGCACGCCGCTGAAGCCGGTACGCACGGATGCCAACGGCGCGTTCACGATCAGCGCTGTCCCCGAGGGCGCCTACACGCTGGACGTCAAGCCCAACGCCTGCTTCTCGTCCACGACCGTCCCGTTGACCGTCGGCGCGCAGAACGAGTCGCCCGAGATCCCGGTCGGGCTCGTCGTCGACAAGGGCGGCTACAGCTGCGCCGTCTCCGACGGCGAGTACCTGCGCGGCAGCGACCCGGTCGCGTTCACCAGCGGCGTGTGGGCGACGGTGAAGCTGCCGTTCCCGATCGCGCTCTACAACGGCAGCCACGACACCCTCGGTATCGGCCTGCGCGGCGTGATCTCTCCGGACACGTCCACCGGGCCCGGCAGCGGCGGTGCGGGCATCTTCCCGTTCTGGGTCCAGAGCCCCGTCGAGTTCGCCCCCGGCGGGGGAGTCTTCACGGCGGCCACCAAGGTCAACGGCGAGGACGCGTTCGTCGTCGAGTTCCGCAAGGCCAAGCTCTGGGCCTATCCGACCCGGTCGGAGTACACGGAGCCGGTCAACTATTCGGCCACGCTCACCCGCTCGGGCACCGTGATCTTCGGGTACGGCGACGGCGTCGGGACCGACGACCCGGTGACCGCCGGCGCGCACGCCGTCACCGGCATCCAGGGCTGGGCCGGCGTCGACGGCATCCGGTTCTCCGACAGCACCCCGGTGCTGCGCGACGGGATGGTCGTCACCTACGACATGCCTGACTTCGGGTACCTCGACGCGACCGTCGTCGACAAGAACGACGGGCTGCCGGTGGCCGGGGCCAAGGTCTCGTTCACGAACAAGAACGGGCTCGTCGAGACCGTCACGACCAACGGGACGGGCGTCGTGCACCGGCAGCTTCCGGTCGGCGACTACACCATGACGGTCGACGCGCCGAACTACGCGATCGCGGCATACCCCTTCACCCTCGACAAGCTCTACGCGAACGCCAAGATCGACGCGCGTCTGACCACGGGCGTCGCGGGCGTGAAGACCGACGGCCTCGACGCGCTGTTGGGCACCGACCAGAACGGTGTGGGCTCGCTGACGCTGACCAACAACGGTTCCGCCCCACTCACGTACAACCTGAGCGAGGCCGCGCGCCACCCCGAGCTCGACGCCGCCGGCGCCACCGCGCGCACCGGGACGGGTGCGGCCAGCACGATCGACCTCACCGCGTGGAAGGCCGGTGCGAGCGGCATGAAGCCGTCGAACGTCGACGGAAAGGCCGCGACGGCGAAGGCCGCCGAAGCGCAGGCGGCCGGCAAGGTCGGCCCGACCTCCGGCGGGGACGTCATCACCCGGATCGCCATCCCGGGCACGATCGCCGAGAAGGAGCCCTCCGGCGTCGGGTACGACGGCGACGTCTGGGTCCACGACTACAACAAGCGGACCAACACCGCCTACACGGTGGCGGGCAAGCCGACCGGCAAGGTCTTCGACGCGTCGTGGAACCCCGCGTACCGGGCGTTCGACATGGCGCTCGACACCAAGACCGGTGACATGTGCCAGATGGAGGACAGCCCGGCCAGCTACATCCACTGCTTCGACCGGAACACCGGGAAGGAGACCCGGCAGATCAAGGGTGACTGGTCCACGCTGCAACTGACCGGACTCGCCTACAACCCGACGGAGGACGTGTTCTACGTCGGCGGTCGCGCGAACGGCATGATCGGAACCGTCGCCGGTACGTCGCACGACAACGCGGGTGCGCTGCTGTCCTTCTGCGCCCCGCCGCTGCCCGAGGTGATGGGCCTGGCCTACAACCAGGCGTCCGACACCATCTGGTACACCGACCTCACCTCGAACCGGCCCACCCGCCTGCTACAGGTCGACCCGGACGACTGCTCCCTCGTGAACGCGTGGTGGTTCCCGGGCCAGAAGGCGGGCCAGGGCGGCGGCCTCGAAACCGACTCGACCGGGGCGCTGTGGGCGGCGGACCAGGTCGCCGATGACGTCGTGCTGGTCGACGTCGAGGACGACCTGCTCACCGACCTGCCGTGGCTGTCGCTCTCCTCGGCCGGCGGCACCCTTGCCCCGGGTGAGTCGACGACCGTCAAGGTCTCGATCTCCTCGAAGGACGCCAAGCCCGGCGTCCTCGGCGCGAACATCGTGGTGAGGTCGGACTCCGGACGCCAGTCCAAGACCTACGTCCCGGTGACGCTCACGACCACGAAGTACCAGGTCGGCGTCAACGCCGGCGGCTCGAAGTTCACCGACGGCTCCGGCTACACCTGGTCCGGCGACCACGCCGCCGGCAAGGCGACGTGGGGCTACGACGGGAAGACGAAGGTCGCCACCACGACCGCCGAGATCGCAGGTACGACGGACGACGCCCTGTTCCAGTCGCAGCGCACCACGCCCGACAAGCAGTTGTTCTACCGCTTCCCCGACGCGCCCAAGGGGACCTACGCGATCGATCTCGGGTTCGCCGAGATCGAGAAGGTGGCCAAGGGCAAGCGGGTGTTCGACGTCCTCGTGGACGGGTCGCTGACGGAGTACGCGTACGACCCGGCCGCGGCCGTGGGGCCGAACACCGCCGACTGGCGCACCGCTGTCGTGAAGCACGAGGGCGGTCCGCTCACCGTGGAGCTGCGGGGCTCGAAGGGCCTGAAGGCCCCGACCATCGCCGCGCTGCGTGTGACGCTCGACCCGCGCGCGGACGCCGCGGAACCGGAGCCGCAGCCCGAGCAGCCGGAGCCGGGCCCCGTGCCGGTGGCTCCCGCCGGTCGCTCGTACTCGATGAAGGTCACCGAGGGGCTCTACCGCCAGGGCACGGAGGAGTCCGGGTGGCACGGCGATGACGTCTGCGGCGTGCTCTGGTTCGACACCAGCTTCCTGTTCCCGTTCTACGACACGGCCTGGGACGGCGTGTGCGTGACGACGAACGGCCAGCTGATCTTCGACCAGGCCAGCGCCGTGGGGAACAACACGGAGCTGCCGTCGCCGTACGCGTTCGACGCGATCTATCCGCTCTGGGACGACCTGGTCGTGGACGACCAGGCGGGCATCTACTTCGGCAGGACCGAGGTGGACGGCCTGGCCGCTGAGGTCATCGAGTGGCGCAACGCCACCTTCTACAGCGACCAGACGGCTCGCGTGAGCTTCTCCGTCACCCTCATCGCGGACGGCCGGATCCAGATCGGGTACGGCGACGGCGTCGGCGGCGACAACCCCCTCACCCGCGGGTCGTCGGCGACGGTCGGTGTGGAGAGCCTGACGCGCAACCCCGCGGGCCAGTACTCCTTCGACCAGCCCGTCCTGAAGGCCGGCCTGGGGCTGGAGTACACCCTCCCGGCCGCGGGCACGATCGAGGGCACCGTCACCGACAAGAACGACGGCAAACCGATCGAGGGCGCGATCGTCACGCTCAAGGGACCGAACGGTGAGCGGGTCATCACGGCCGACGCGAAGGGCCGGTGGAAGGCCCAGGCGCTGGTCGGCGAGAACACCGTTCAGGTCGAGGCGCCGAACTACGTCACCGCCAGCCACCCCGTGACCATTGCCAAGAAGGATCAGGCCGAGGTGGTCGACACGGCACTGACCACGGGCATCGCCACCGTCACCGGAGGTGACTTCGACTGGCTCCTCGACAAGGGCCAGAAGGCGACGGCCGACGTGACCGTGACCAACACCGGCTCCGCCCCGCTCGAGGTGCGGCTCAGCGAGCAGAAACGCACCAGCGACGGCGGGCACGAGGCCGCCGACCTTCCGTGGCTGGCCCTCACGGGCGCGGCCGCAACCGGCACGGTCACGCTCGCGGTCGGCGAGTCCACCACGGTCACGGCGACGGCCGACAACGCCGACGTCGAGCCCGGCGTGCTCGTCGGGGACGTGCTCGTGGCGTCGAACACCGGCAAGAGCGAGGCCCAGCTCAAGCCGGTCCGCCTGGCGACCTCGGCCTACTGGAAGGGCGTCGACGTGGGCGGATCCGGGTACGTCGGCAGCGACGGCTTCGTCTGGTCGCCCGACCAGGAGCTCGGCTCGCGGCCGTGGGGCTACGTCGGCGGCACGGCTCGTGCCACCAAGGCCGACATCGGCCGCACGGAGGACGACGACCTGTTCCGCAGCCAGCGGACCGGCAAGACGTTCACCTATGTGTTCAAGGACGCGCCCGCCGGGACCTACCGGATCGGCCTCGACTTCGCGGAGATCGAGAAGGTCAAGGCCGGCATGCGTACCTTCGATGTTGTGGTCGACGGCAAGGCCGTGCTCTACGACCACGACGTGCAGGCGAAGGTGGGTGCGCTGACCGCGGACGCGAACGCGGTCACCGTCGAGCACGCCGGTGGCGATCTGAAGGTCGAGTTCCGCGGCGAGATCGGCGAGCGCGACCCGATCCTCAACGCCCTGAAGGTCCAGGAGGACCCGCGCCTGTGAGATAGCCGGACCGGTCAGTGGTCAGAGCCTCCTCGGATCGCCGTGGAGGCTCTGACCACGACCACCGGGTTCGCGGCTCTGGGCCGTACTCGCGCACTCGGCCCGCCTTGGATCCTCATCACCGCACCTTCGGAGCCCCCCGACGCGACAGCTTGTCCAGGTCGCGCACGCAGAAACCGTGGTGTTGCCACTCCTCGTTGAGCACGGTGCCGAGGCATTGCCGCACGCGCCGGCCCTTGGCGTACGGGGGCCATCTGTCGTCGTCCGGCACCGGCGCGGGCCTTGCGAGCTGCTCGGGTGTGACCTCGGCCAGCCACGCCTCAATTTCCGAGGCCTGCCGATCGCGCACGGTCAGCACCTCGTCGAGACTCGGCCGGGCGGACCTGTCCAGCCCCAGCCCCTTTTGATCCGGCACGAACGGAGATGCCAGTCCCATCGCCGTGAACGGCTCGGTCAGCCCGAGTACGCAGCGCCGAAACCACGAGTCGTGCACGAAGACGAGATGACGCAGAGTCTCGACCATCGACCACTCGCCGTCGACGCCGAGATCCTCGCTGCCCTCGGCCATCGACTGACCCGCTCGGTGGTCGTCGCCCACGCCTTGCGCAGCTGTCGCCAGGCCTCGCGCAGGTCGGCCGGTTCATCGGAACGGATCAGCAGCCGCACCGGGTGCCGGCGGTCGAGCTCCGCCTCGACGTACGACATCACCTCCACCCCGTTGACCACGAGGTTGGTGACCAGACCGTCGATCTCGACGTCCTGCATGACCACACCGACCAGTCGCGCCCTGCTCAGGTCGCACTCGCGGAACTCCGCGCCCGTGAGGTCTTCGTCGTCGAAGTGCCGCATGCGGACAGACTAAGCCGCACCGCACCCACACAGACGACCAAAGTCATTTCCCATATTCCGATGTATCGATCATCGGGCGCCTGAACCGTTACTCGAAAGGCTCGTTGACAAGCTGGGAAGGGCCTGAAAGGGTCTTGTATACAACGAAGATCATCAGATTTTTTTGGGTCTGACCATTCAGGGGGATCACGGTGATGCGGAAGAAACGTCTTGCCCTGACACTTGGCGTGTCGTTGCTCCTGTCCATGGCTGTGGCGGCCAACGAGCCCGCGAACGCCGCCGGCCGGGGCCGCGTCGCACTGGGAGAGACCAGCGCCGGCGCGGAGCGCTTCCAGCCGAGCGTCACCTACGACCTGTCGGTGACCGACGCCGAGCGCGACGCGATCCACGCGGAGGTCGAGGCGTTGGCCGGCCGCGTCAACCGCGCGCGGGCGGGGGACGGCACCTACGACCCGCTCAGTCTGATCGGGGCGATGCTGGACGGGTCGAGCTACGACTCCATCTCCCGGGGCGGCACGGCCGCGACGGCGTATCCCTTCCCGGTCAGCAACACCGCAGCCAACCAGAACGAGTACGACCGCAAGGTCGCCAAGCTCGCCTGGGTGGTCAAGCTGGCCACCGACCTGGGTTTCCCGGTGGTCGTCCAACGCCAGCCCGACAAGTACGTCTACGCGGAGATCGGTGACCCGGACGCCCCGGAGATGGTCATGGCGTTGAGTCACCTCGACTCGCCGACGGCTTCCGTTTCGCCAGCCCAGTTGGCACGCTGGCGGGACGCCGACGGCAATCTCGGCACTCCTGGTGCGTACCACTCGCCCTACGTCCAGGACGGCTGGGTATACGGGGCGGGCCTGCAGGACGACAGCGGCCCGACGCTGGCGACGCTGCTCGCGGCCAAGGCGCTGCTCGAGGCGGGGTTGCCCCTCGACCGACGCATCCGCATCGTCATGGGAATCTACGAAGACGGCGGTCCCGGCACGCCCTCGACGACGAACACCGCCACCTTCCAGTCCATCCCGTACAACTCGAACCCGAGCTTCTACGACAACTGGGCCTACAAGAACCTCAACCGGGAGGAGATCCCGGTCGCGGCCTACACCTCCGACTCCCGGTTCCCGGTCATCGTGGGCAATTCCGGATCGGTGACCCCGTCGGTGTCGATGAGCCTGTCCGCAGACAGCACGAAGGCCTTCCGGCTGACGGGCGCCACAGCCGGCGTCACCCTGCGTGAAGGCGATCCGACGCTCAAGGACATCGCCTACGGCAGCACCACGCAGATCGCCTCCCGGGCAATCTTCACCCTCGACGTGGCGGGGGCCGGCTCCACCGAGCGCGACCGGTTCGTAGCCGCGATCACCGACGCCGCGACCACGAAGGGTTGGCTCCCGGCTGCTCCCCGCACCACCCCCAAGGTGCAGACCACGATCACCGGTGACTCGCTCACGCTGGAGATCAACACCGATGTGGCCATGGAGATGCCGACCCCGCAGTACGGCAAGAACGCCGTCGTGTGGGGGATGTTCCTTCTCTCCAAGGGGCTCGGCGCGCTGGGAGACACGGCCGCCGACATGCAGTTGAAGAAGGCCGCCGACGGCATCACCGACCTGTTCTTCCGCGACGGCGTCGAGGGCGAAGCCTATATCGGCAAGTACATGGGCATCCCGGCGAACCTGTTGCGGAACCCGAGCAACGGCACCCCGAACCTGACCTTCGCCCTCATGGGAGGCATCAACTCGGAGACCCCGACGAGCTTCTACACGGACGCCTCGGGCAGCCTCAGCATTCCGATGTACGTGCGCAGCATGCACGTGACCGCGGCCGACTCCAGCCAGGCCACGACGGCGGTCACGGCCGCCTTCCAGGCGAAGGGTTTCAGCATCGACAACCTCGGCGCGCCCGTCGGCGCCGGGTTGTACGTCACTCACGACAACCCGCTGACGGCTCTGCAGTTCGGGAGCTACCAGGCCTCGGTCAACCGCAACCCGGAGGAGTTCGCGGACCCGTACTCCCTCAGGGACGTGGTCTATCCGCAGGGCACGACCGGCGGCACCCTGGCCAGCAGCTTCCGCAACAAGATGACCGCCTTCGGCGCGGTGATCCCGGGTAACGAGCGCTGGTGGCACACGGCCAACGAGCGGATGAAGGTCGACTCGGCGGTGCAGATGACCAAGATCATGGCCGATGGCATGCTGGAGATGGCCCGGTACTCGGGACCCGCCGGTGCCAAGTTCATGTGGGCGGACATGCCGGGGCTGAACGCCGACCGGGCGGACCTCGACCTGCTCGACGTCACGATCGGAACCTACAAGGACGCGTCGGCCGCCGTCGGCACGAGCCAGTTGGGCAACCAGGCCCTGCTCGGCGCCACCTCGTTCAACATTCCGATGTGGAACGGGCGCGGCAACTCGACCCCGACCGCCTCGGCTTACGCGCTGGGGCACGCTCCGGGAGGGGTCTATCTGCCCCTGAACGACACGGAGTACCTGAACAGCACGTACGTGGCGCCGATGCGTCTGGAATTCAAGGTGGAGCGCCCCGACCACATGTCGGACGCGGCTTGGGCGAAGTTCGTGGCCGGGGGCTACGGCGACTTCCAGTTCAACATTCTCGTCGGCGACAAGGTCGTGCCGCTGGCGGTTCCCGCGGGGCAGAGTGCGGACAAGTACTTCTCCTCGCGCATCTCCGCCAACAACCCCGACGCCATCTACCTGTCGGTCAACCTCGCGATCACCGATGCACCGTACACCGGGGTGCAGGCCAAGCTCGCGGATTCCAAGACGGACCTGTACACGGTCAATCCGACGTACCTGGCCTCGAACCCGGATCCGTTCCCCGGCCGCGGAGCCATCGAACAACGGGGCTTCTTCGTGTTCGGTGACGGGCAGAAGAACGCGGAGTTCTCCTCGCCCGACGCGGTCTACGTGACAGTCGCCAACGCCGTCGTCGATGCCAAGCCGTCGGCGGTGGTGAAGAAGCTGAAGGGCAACAAGAACGAGTTGACCGTCACGGTGACGCAGACCCACGTCGACGGCACTGAGTCTCCTGTGACGGCCACGTTCACCATCGACAACAACGCTACCGGCACGTACACCGTCGGCGATTACAAGGTGTACGTCGAGACCAAGGGCAACACCCAGGTGCGGTCGATCCGCATCGTGTGACGGGTGTGAACCGGAGGTCCTGCCACCGCGCACGAGAGGGCATGCGCGGTGGCAGGACGCCTCGACTCCGGGTCAGCGGCCGCGGGGTGGGGCGCGCCGGCGAGATGACGACGTCTCCGCACGCCAATCGGGTGAGCGCTATCGGGGATCTGCGACCATGAATCATGACCTCCGGATCGCGGAACGGCTGGGATCCCTTGGCGGCGACTGCGGCGGTGATCGCCTCGATCATGATCGGTCTCTATGTCGGGCTGATACGTCAGCAAGGCGGCCAGGCGGCGGCCTGGTTCCTCGCCGGACTGGCAATGGCAGCACTTCTTTCGATCTATGGTGTAGCTCGCGCGGCGCCCGGGCGCCGATTGGTGCTGGCGGTGTCGGGCGTGATGATGGTGGTGCTCGGCCTTCTCGGCATCCTGTCGATCGGATTTCCCATCCTCGGTGCGGGGGTGTTTGCGCTCGTCGCTGCGTCGCGCACAGCAGCGACCGGGGCAGGCCCGCGCCCCGGGTGAAGGTTGACCTGAACCCCAGTCCCATTCAGGTGGGTGGCCTTCCTGCTGCCCGTACAGCAGATGGCACCTGCGCTCGTCGTTCACGGCGCATTTGATGTGGGCCGCATCGACGTCCGGCCTCACATCCGGGCTTTGAGCACGTCGACCTCACAGCCCGGCGAGGACGGATCGAAGCCGTGCTCGGCGAGCCAGCGGACCGCCAACAGGCTTCGCAGCGACCACCACCCGCGGATCACGTCGAGATCGACATCGGTGCCGTAGCCGGCCACCACGTCACTCAGGTGCTCGTCGTGTCCAAGGGTCAAGCTGGCAAGGTCGTACAGGGCGTCGAACCTGGCCGCCTCGGACCAGTCGATCACGCCGGTGATTTCGTCGCCGTCGACGAACACGTGGCTGATCTGGAGGTCGCCGTGCGTGAACACCGGTGTCCACGGTCGGAGCGCAGCCTCGGCAACCTCACGGTTGCGGCTCACCAGCTCGGTGGGAAGGACGCCGTTCGTGACGAGCCACTCGCATTCGTCGTCGAGGCGCGACGCGATCTCGTCGAGGGTCCGACCGGGCCATGGGGGCAGCGGCGCATCGTGCAGCATCCGTGCGGCGGCACCCGCCGCGGCCCACGCCGCGGGCGACGCGGTCGACGGCTCGCCGAGGCGGCCGAGTGCCGTCCCCGGAAGGGCGGCGAGCGCGAGCACGGGCGGCTTGCGCCACAGGACCTCCGGAGTCGGGATCGGTGCCATGGCCATCGCCTCGACCTCGACGTCGGTGCGCGTCTGATCAGAGTCGATCTTCAGAAACACGTCGCCGACGCGTACGGTCGCACGCTCGCTATGGGCGACAACGACCTCGACCTCTTCCACGTCGGCCATCTTCGTGGGAACGACCATCGACGTCACCGGGTTTATCGCCTGCCGCCGTGTCGACTTTCAGTTGATGCGGCACGGATCAGTGTCACTTGATCCGTGACACCTCCGGCCGACGGCATTCACGGTGGTGAAACTGGCTGCCGTGCTCGAACCACTGCGCGGCGCAAGCGCCACCGGGGTTGATGGGTTCGGCGCGATAGCGTGTCGGCATGAACGAAGCGCCCGGGATCGACGAGCACGAGGCCCAGCCCAAGCCGGTGCGGGCCTTGCCGGAGGCGGCCGTCGCGGGGGACTGGTACATCCTCGCCGCCATCGCGGCCGCAGTCGCAGGTCTGCTCATGTGGCGTCGACGGAGCCGACGAGGCTCTAAGGCGACAGCCTGAATCAATCATCTCGACTGCTCACGTCGTGTGGCCGGCCGCAAGTCCCGCATCGAACGCGGCCAGGAAGTGCAGCAGCTGACGCCGCGCGGCATCGTCGTGCGTGCGGTGGTTCAGGAAAGTCGACGTGACGCCTCACGGCGCGATCGGCGCGGGAACGGGCGCGGCCCGGCGAAGAGCCGGGCCGGCCGGTCGTACCGATGCTCGCCGCGCCCGTCGACCAGGTGCCGGCGGCCCTGGCGACGGACGACGGTGTTACTTCTCGTTCGTGCCGGGCTTCCGGCTGATGGACTCCTGGTAGACGTCCGCATAGGTGCGGGAGTCCTTGATCAGGTCATCGCAGAAGGCGGCGACGTCGTTGCCGATGAGTTCCAGAACCCCCTTGCCGGCCGCGACGCCCTCCTCGAAGAAGTCGACGATCCCGGGGAGCAGGCGCCCGTCGGGCAGGTCGACCGGTCCGACCTTGAACAGGTATTTCTGCATCTCCTTGTAGACGATCTGGTAGTCCGGCGGGAGCGCCTTGACCCGAGCCACGTGCGCCCGCCACTGCTTCTTGCCCTCGATGATGTCCTGGATGCCCACGTCAGCCTCCCAGCCGGCCCAGTTTCCGTGCGACGTTCCTGTTCAACTGCTCGCGCCACCGGTCGCGATAGGTCCGGGCTCCCTCTCCGCCGGCCAGCGCCGTGCAGAAGCCGGCGATGTCGTCGCCGAGCACCTCGTGGGCGCTCTGCCCGTCGGCCGCTGCCTCTTCGAGCAGCCCCAGGGCGGCGTCGAGGATCGGCATCAGGTTGCGACCCGTGAAGCTCCCGTAGGGGAAGAGGTTGCCCTTGATCTGTTGCCACGCCGCCTGGTGGTCGGCCGGCAGCGCTGCCGCCCGGGCTTCGAAGGCCTTCCATTCCCTGGTGAGATCGCTGCCGGTGATGGTCTCCCAGAAGCTCATTCCCCGCCCTCCTTGAGCCTGTCGATGCGTGACGAGACGTACTGCCATTTCGCCCAGAACGTCGCGAGTTCCTTGCGTCCGGCGTCGTTGAGCGCGTAGAACTTGCGCGGCGGGCCCACCTCGGATGGTCGCTTCGTCACCTGGACGAGCCCGTTCCGCTCCAGCCGCAGCAGGATGGTGTAAACGGTCCCCTCGATGACATCGGCGAAGCCGAGCTCGTTGAGCCGACGCGTGATGGCGTACCCGTAGGTCTCCTCGCGGCCGATGATCTCGAGCACGCAGCCTTCGAGCGTGCCCTTCAGCATCTCCGTCAGGTCGTCCATCGCCGCTCCTCTTCGACCTCCCGGTACCTCGTACCACCGGGTACCGCTATACGGTATCACCGAGTACCGGTATGCGGTAGCACCAAGTAGCGCGTGGGATCTCCAGGGCCGGGCTACGCCCGCGTGGCGTTCGACGGTGGGATGTTGTGATTGACGCGGAACATGTTGTGCGGGTCGACCGCGTCCTTGATCTCCACGAGTCGGCGGTACGTGTGTGGTTCGTAGGCCCGCGCCACCGCCTCGGCCGTGGTGTCGTAGCCGGTCAGGAAGTTGGCCTGCTTACCGCCCGTCGTCCATGGCGCCATCGCGTCGGCGATCTCTGCCAACGGCGTACGGAACTCCTCCGCCCGGCCCGGTGCGCCGAACATCGCACCGGAGAGCTGGAAGCCAACGTCCCGGTTGCCGACGGCGTTCGGCACGCGCGGTGCGCGGGCGAGCGCGCCGCCGAGCTGGCGGACCTCGACCACCCCGCCCGGGATGTCGACGTCGGGGCCGGCAGCGACGATCAGCGCCTCGGCGGCGTCCGCGGAAAGGTCCCGGAGCAGGGTCGACATCTCGTACGTCGGCGTCGGCTCGACCGGGTCCGCGTGGATCGCGGGGATCGCCGTGTACGGGATCTCGGCCACCGTGTCGATCAGTGCCGGCGCGACGGCGCGCAGGTCCGCGATGATCCGGTCGCCGTCGGTGGCCGGACCCAGGTAGGCGATCCGCACGTGAACGGTGAAGCGGTCGCGCAACGGTTCCGGCACAGACGGTCCGGACGGCAACCGCAGGAACGCGAACGAGACGGACAGGTCCTCGGACGCGGTCGCGGTCAGCCGGCGGTACGCGTCGACCGCCGGCCGGACGTGCTCGCCGGCGAAGTAGAGCCCGCCGCCGTACAAACGCGTCACCGGCACCAGGCCGAGGGTGAGCGAGGTGACCACCCCGAAGTTGCCCGTGCCGCCCCGGATCGCCCAGAACAGGTCGGGTTCGTGGTCGGCGTCGATCCGTCGAAGCGCGCCGTCCGAGGTGACGATCTCGGCGGCCTGCACGTGGTCGGCGGAGAAGCCGTACCGGCGTCCGAGGGTCGGGCTGATCCCGCCGCCGAGGCTGTAGCCGACCACGCCGACGTTCGGTGACGAACCGGCCAGCGGCGCCAGGCCCATCCCGGTGCCCTTCTCGATCAGCTGCTGGGCTCGGACGGCCGGCCCGATCGTCGCCGTGCGCGAGTGCGCGTCGATGCTGACGCCGTTCAACCGGCGCAGATTGATCAGAACCGCGCCGTCCGACGGGACGACCGCGCCGTGCCCCGTGGAGATCGTGGCGACCGGCAGAGCGTTCGCACCGGCGAAGCGTACGGCGGCCTGCACGTCGGCGGCGGACGTGGCACCCACCGCGACGGCCGGGCACTGCACCAGGGCCGTGTTCCAGGCGGCGGTCTCCGCGGCGTACCCCTCGTCACCGGGGGCCAGCACCGGGCCTGCGACCTCCGCGGCGAGCTGGGCGATGACGTTCCGGGGGATCACGTACGTCATCCCGTGGCCTTCCTGACCTCGCAGGTGATCTCAGCTCGCGCCCACACGATCTGATCGTCGCGGGGCAGCCGGTCGCCCGGGCCAGGTTCGCGGAAATCGCGACGATGATCGCGCCGGGGAGGGAGGAAAACCCCCAGGCGGAGTCGGGTGGTTCCCGGCTTCCGACCGCCCACGGCGCTGCCTAGCGTCGATTGAGTGATCGAACTACGTGAGCTGACCAAACGCTACGGCAGGCGGGTCGCCGTCGACGGGCTGAGCCTCCGGGTCCAGCCGGGGATGGTGACCGGCTTCCTCGGCCCGAACGGATCCGGCAAGTCGACGACGATGCGGATGATCCTCGGCCTGGATGCGCCGGACCACGGCGAGGCACTGATCGGAGGCGTCCCGTACCGGGAGCTGAACTGGCCGTTGAAGACGGTCGGTGCGCTCCTCGATGCCGGGGCGTTCCATCCCGGTCGCAGCGCCCGCGCCCACCTGGCCGCGCTGGCCGCGAGCAACGACATCCCCGGTTCCCGGGTCGCGCAGGTGCTGCGTGTCGTCGGCCTGTCCGACGCGGCCACCCGTCGCGCCGGTACGTACTCGCTCGGCATGCGCCAGCGGCTCGGCGTCGCGGTGGCCCTGCTCGGCGACCCGGGGGTCCTCCTGCTCGACGAACCGGTCAACGGACTGGACCCGGAGGGCATCCGGTGGATACGGGACCTGCTGCGCGGACTCGCCGCCGAAGGCCGGACGGTGTTCGTGTCCAGCCACCTGATCGCCGAGATGGCGCTGACCGCCGACCGGCTGGTGGTCATCGGCCGCGGCCGGCTGCTGGCCGAGACGACCGTCGCCGAACTGGCCGCCGGCGACGACAGCCTGGAGGACGCGTTCCTCCGGCTCACCTCGCAGGCCACCGACTATCGCGGAGTGGGAGCGTCATGAAGGGGTACGGATTCCGGCACGCGGTCCGGATGGAGCGAATCAAGTTGAGCAGCGTCCGGTCGACATGGTGGCTGGCGACCGCGGCGGTGGTCTCGATGGCCGCGGCCGGTGCCGGGGTGGGTCTCGGGTACCGGTCGCACACCCCGGTCGCCACCGCCGCTCAGATCCTGAACAACAGCCTCGGCGGCGCCATCCTGGCCCAGCTGCTCCTCGGCGCGCTCGGCGTCCTGATGGTGACCGGCGAGTACGGCACCGGGATGATCCGCTCCACGCTCGCCGCCGTCCCGCGGCGTCGGACCGTCCTGGCCGCGAAGGTCGCCGTGTGCGGCGGCACGGCTCTCACCGTCGGTCTGGTCGCGAGCTTCGCCGGCTACGTGGCAGGGCAGCTCGCGATTCGCGGTACCGCGATCCCCGCCGCCTCCCTCGGGGAGCCGGCGATCCTGCGCGCGGTCCTGCTGACCGGCGTGTACCTGGGCGCCACCGCGCTGATCGGTGTCGGCATCGGCGCGATCGTGCGGCACTCGGGCGCCGGGATCGGCACGCTGTTCGGTCTGATGTTCGTCCCGATGATCGTGGTCGGCCTGTTCGGCGAGAGCGGGATCCAGGTCGGCCGCTTCGTCCCGCTGCTCATGCTGCTCAACTCGATCGCGGTGACCTCACCCATACCCGGGCTGTTCGCCGGCTGGATCAGCGTGCTGCTGGTGTGCGGGTACGCGGCGGTGGCGATCCTGTGCGGCGGAGTGCTGCTCCGCCACCGCGACGCGTGACCCACGAGAATGGGCCGATGACCGCGCTGCGCGCTCCGTTCACCACACTGGCTCTGCGCCAGGCGGTGTTCTGTGTCGCCGGCGCGGTCAGCGCCGCCGCGATCCTGGCCGTACCGGCCATCGTGCCGGCTCTGAGCGTCCTCGTCCTCTGGGCGACCGGAGCCATGGACGACCGGCCCGCACCCACCGTCGCGCCGGTGTTCCTGGTCCTGTTCCCACTCGTCGTCGCGTTCCTGGTCGTGCTGGCCGCCCCGATCGGCCGCGCGATGGGAGCCGTGCACCGCTCGCTCGCGGACCGGCTGCTCGACGTGCACGTGGACGCCCCGCCGCCGCGGCTCTCGAAGCGGATCAGCGCACTGGTCGCCGACGGACCGGGCTGGCGCGCCGTCGGGTACGGCCTGCTCAAGGTGCCACTGGCCATCCCCGAGGGCTACGGCGCCTTCTGCTACGTGTTCGGCCTGGTCAACCTCAGCTACCCGGTGTGGTGGCCGCTGTTCCGCAACCACCCGCCGGGCACGCGCCTCGGGCCGGTGTGGGCGTTGACGCCGTTCGGCGCCATCGGCACGCGGACGTTCGCGGGAACATTCCTCATCGCCGCGGCCGGCCTCGCCATGCTGCTGGTCGCACCGTGGTTGATGCGGCTCGGTACGACGACGGACCTCGCCGCGATGCGCCGGCTGCTCGGCCCGCGTCGACTCGCCGAGCGGGTACGCGAACTCCAGGTCAGCCGGGCCCGCGCGATCGACGACGCCGCCGCGATGATGCGCAGACTCGAACGGGACCTGCACGACGGCGCGCAGATCCGGCTGGCCACGCTGGCGATGAACCTCGGCATGGCGACCGAGAAGCTCGGTGTCGACGGCCCGCCACCCGACCTAGCGCAGGCCCGCGAACTGGTCGCGCTCGCCCACCGCGGAGCGAAGGACGCCCTCGCCGACCTGCGCGACCTGGTGCGCGGGATCCACCCGCCGGTCCTCGACAACGGTCTCGGCGACGCGCTGGCTACGCTCGCGACGAGCAGCGCCATCCCGGTCGCGGTGCACGTCGAGCTGCCCGACCGACCGGCACCCGCGATCGAGACCATCGCGTACTTCTGCGCCGCCGAGCTGCTCGCGAACGCGGCCAAACACAGCCGGGCGGCCCGTGTCGCGCTCGGCGTCGTCCGATCCGGTGACCGCCTGACGGTGACCGTCGAGGACGACGGCGTCGGCGGGGCGCACCCGGACGGTCCCGGCCTGTCCGGCCTCGCCCGCCGCATCGCCGTCGTGGACGGCCGGATACGCGTGCACAGCCCGACCGGCGGGCCGACCCGGGTCGAGATCGAGCTGCCCACACACGTGTGAACGGAGGCGACGGGATGCGGGTGGTGATCGCGGAGGATGCCGCGATGATGCGCGAAGGCCTCGTCCGGCTGCTCACCGACCGCGGTTTCGAGGTGTGCGCGGCGGTGTCCGACGCGGATGCGCTGCGGTCCGCGATCGCCGCCGTCGTACCGGATGTGGCCATCGTCGACATCCGGATGCCACCGACGCACACCGACGAGGGACTGCGGGTCGCAATCGACATTCGGCGCGACCACCCCGACGTGGGTGTGCTGGTGTTCTCGCAGTACGTGGAGACGCGCTACGCGGCCCGCCTGCTCGCCGACCGGCCGGCCGGCGTCGGATACCTGCTCAAGGACCGCGTCGCCGACGTCGCCGACTTCGTGGACGCGCTGACCCGGGTGGCATCCGGCGGCACCGCGCTGGATCCGGAGGTGGTCGGCCACCTGATGCGGGCCGGGCAGGACACGGCAGGGTTGGCGTCGCTGACGCCGCGGGAGCGTGCGGTGCTGTCGCTCATGGCCGAGGGACGATCCAACGCCGGGATCGCGGCCTCCCTCGTCATCACTCCCGGGGTCGTGGAAAAGCATGTGGCGAGCATCTTCGCGAAACTCGGCCTGCCGTCCTCGGACAGCGACAACCGCCGGGTCCTGGCCGTCCTTCGCCACGTCGGCGGCTGAGCGTCACGCCGACTCCGTGGCGACGCCGACGCCGACGCGGTGCGGTCCGGCGCTCGCCGTCGCCGCCGAACCGGTCCGCCTGCACGACTGCTGGCCGAGCATGCGACCCAGCTCGCCAAGCACACCGCGCCCGCGCCGCCCGCGCCGCTGGTGCCGGACAGTGACCACGGTTCGAGGGCCGGCGGATCCTCCGCCGGCCCTCGACCGCCTACTTCGGAGGCGGGCAACGTCAGTCGTCGCGTCCGACACCGCGGTCGGGCGCGCTCATGTCTCCCGTCCGGGGCGTGCCGTCGGCAAGCCCGTAGCGCAGGTGCACGGTACCCTTCGGACTGGCCGCGGGCGGTTCGAGGAGTGTGAGGTTCGCGGGCACCGCCCCACCGTCGAACACCTTCTTCCCGACGCCGAGCACGATCGGGTGCACCCAGAGGTCGAGACGGTCGAAGAGCTTCTCGCGCAGGAGGGTCTGCACCAGGTTGAGGCTTCCGACGACCTTCACGTTCTGGTGCCGGTCACGGATCTCACGCACCGCGCCGGCCAGATCCGGGCCGAGCTGGGTCGAGCCGGCCCAGGAGAGGTCGGGCCTGCCGCGGGAGGCCACGTACTTCGGGACGCTGTTGAAGAGGGTGGCGATGTCGTCGTCCTCGCCGCCCTCCTGGTGCGGCCAGTAGGCGGCGAAGATGTCGTACGTCCGCCGGCCCAGCAGGAGGGCGTCCGTGCCCTCGTACGCGGCGGCGACCTGCGCCCCGGCCACCTCGTCGAACAGGGGGGCCTGCCAGCCGCCGAACGGGAACCCCACCGGGTCCTCGTCGGGGCCGCCGGGCGACTGCCCGACGAGGTCGAGGGTCGCGAACAGCTCGATGTGGATGAGGCCCATGCCGAACTCCCGGTCAGTCGATGTCTCGGTCGGGAGGTAGACCTGCCGGCGCCGGCAGACTCATCGCTGCGGCGGCCCCTCGTTTCGTACCCGTCGCCCGCCCGGGGGCGCCGGTCGTGTTCCCTACGGGCTAGCGAGGAGCCGCCGCGGCGCGGCGACGCCTCCCGTACGCGACGGTGACCGCGCCCAGGAGGGGTCCCCAGAGGAGCAGCGGAGCGTAGCAGGCAACGAGGACGACGAAATGCCAGTCGTACGTCGTCAGGAAGCCCTCTCCCGGGATCGGCTCGCCGGTGATGGTGCGCCCGGCGAACAGGAGCGTGAGGCTGACCCCCCACAGGACCGTCAGGGTCACGGCGCCGACGGTGGCGGGAATGACGGCGGCCGGCGTCGGCACCCGGCGTCCACGCAGGACCGGAAGCCAGCCCGGGAACCGCTCACCCCAGCGGGCGATCAGCCCGACGGCGGTGAACGCCAGCACCTCGGAGACGACCGACAGGATGATCACGTACACCTCCATGGGCAGCCATGCGGGGACGTCGCCGGCGCCGCGGTCGGCTCGACCGCCGTCGAGAGGTACGTGGAAGACGACCGCCGCGAGCCGCCAGGCGGCGGACGGGAGGACGGTGAACGGGATGGCGTACGCGGCGATCCGTGCCCAGCGGGGAACGCCGGGGACGGGAGCGTGCGCAGCCGACCAGGCGGCCCGGAGTCGCGCGGTCGTGGGTCGTGTTCCCGTGAGCGTGGCCATGTGAACGACGATCGCAGCGGGTCACCGCCGCGGACCTCCCTCGCCTGGGGGAACCGGGTCCCCCAGGCGAGGTCAGCGCGACTGGTCGTCAGTCGGAGGTGCCCGGACCGGAGGGGGTGAAGGGGTTCTCCGTCGGCCCGCCCTGCCCGCTACGGTAACGGAACATTCCGCTCCGCTCAAGCCGACGCCGGCCGATCGGTAGGGTCGTCCGCGTGGATCTGGATGACATTGCCGCCCGGCTCGGGGTGCCCGTCGAGGACATCGACCGCGTTCATCGACTCGCCGGCGACCGGCCCTCGGCTCCGCTGCCCGCCAAGACTGACGCGCCCGCGATGCTCCACCGGCTCGCGGTCCGGCCGGACGACGCGGCCGAGATCATGGCGGGCTGGCCCGACGCCGGATCTCCCCTGTGGACTCCGGAGCTGCGCTGGCTGCTCGACCGCTCGGTCGCCCTGGTCCGCGCCGATCTCGGGGGCCACGGCTGGCTGCCGCCCGGTCCGGCGCTGCCGCGCGAACGCGGTCCTGCCTGGCGGCATCTCTACGTGTACGCGTACCTGGCCCTGGTCGATGTCGTCAGGGGATACCACCGCGACCACGGCATCCCCGACGCCGTTTCGTGGGCGACCCTCGCGGACCTGGGTCGCAACCTCGCGATCGACCGGCGGATGCACCGCGAGGGCTGGCCGGTCATGCAGAGCTGGCTGACGCTGCACGCGCGCGGCGGCATCTACGAGCTGGGCCGGCTACAGCACCAGCGCGGCGGCCCGGCCATCGACCTGCACATCCCCGAGTCGGGGCCGCTGACCCCGGAGGCGGTCACGGCATCGCTCGACGAGGCCCGCGCGTTCTTCCCGCGCCACTTCCCCGACGAGCGCTACACGGAGTTCTCCTGCGGCTCGTGGCTGCTCGACCCGCAACTGTCGGAGTACCTGCCCGAGGACTCCAACATCGTCCGGTTCCAGCGGAGGTTCGAGCTGGAGCCCTACGAGGAGCCGGAAGAACTGGACGCGGACGTCGAGGTGCTGCGGTTCGTGTTCCGTACCCTGACCACGCCGCTCGACCAGCTGCCGCGCCGGACCGCGCTCCAGCGGGCGATCGTCGACCACCTCAGGGCGGGCCGCCACTGGCACATCCGCCGCGGCCGCTTCCCGATCTAGTCATGGGTCCCGCCGGGTCGGGACCGTGGCAGCAGACGGGAGACGCGCGCCGCGACCCGGCGAGCGAAGGTCACGGGGAGATAACACAGGGATACATGACCTTCGAAGATCGTTAGCGTCGATGGCGGACCAGGCGACCTCGTCTGGAGTTAGGTGGAGGATTGATGAACCTTCGGAGGAGGGTGGTCTCGCCCGTCGCGGCGGCCGGCGCGCTGGCCATCATCACGAGCCTCACCACGGCCGGCCTACCCTCGGCGGCGCACGCCGCTCCGCCGTCCGCGGCAGCTGACGCCCCGATCACCCACGAGGAGAACCCACGGGTGCCCGTGGGGGCCGCGTGGACGGAGACGTACTTCCCGTCCTCGGACGGCAGTGACGTCGAGCTGCACGCCGACATCCTGCGCCCGGCGCACCTGCCGGCGCGCGCGAAGACGCCGGTGATCCTGTCCGTGGGTCCGTACTTCTCGCACGCGGGGGAGACGTCTCCCGGCGGGTTCGACCAGGTCGGGCCGTCGGGGCGCTTCCAGGACTTCATCGACGGCGCACGGCTCATGGAGCGTGGATACACCTTCGTGATGGTCGACCTGCGCGGCTTCGGCGGCAGCACGGGATGCCTGGACTTCCTCGGCCCGGGCGAGCAGGCCGACATCAAGGCCGCCGTCGAGTGGGCGGCGCGCCAGCCGTGGTCGACCGGCAAGATCGGCATGTACGGCAAGTCGTACGACGCCAACACCGGGCTGGCGGCCAACGTCCTCAAGCTCAAGCCGCTGCGGGCGATCGTCGCCCAGGAGCCGACCTGGGACCGGTACAACTACCTGTTCAGCAACGGGGTGCCGCGTTCCAACGCGACCAGCAGCCCGCGGAGCTACTACTCGATCGCCACGATGTCGCCCCTCGCCGACGACAGCGACCGCTACAAGGCGAACGCCGAGTACGAGAAGAGCCACCCCGAGTGCCAGATCAACAACTCCACCGACACCCAGAACCCCGACCCGAAGTCGTCGTTCTGGCGTGCCCGTGACTTCGCCTCCCGCGCCGCCGGCTCCCACACGCCGCTGTTCGTCACCTCGGGCTTCATCGAGGACAACACCAAGCCCGAGGACATGCAGCAGTACCTGGCCAACCACCACGGTCCGGAACGCGGTTGGCTCGGCCAGTGGGAACACGTGCGCGGCAACGAGACCACCGACGACGGCCAGCTCAAGATGGGACGGGCGGGCTGGTTCGACGAGGTGATGCGCTTCTACGACCAGCACCTGCGCGGGATCAGACCGTCGGTCACCGACCCGGCGTTCGCCGTCGAGGACAGCCTCGGCAACTGGCGTGCCCAGCCGACCTGGCCGGTGGTCCACAACTCGTACAAGGTGCGGCTGTCGTCCGGGCGGTACGTCGACGACGGCGGCCAGACGCCGGGGACCGCCCGCTCGCTGGCGGCGCCGCAGGCCGACGTCTGGGACATCGAGTACGCGCCGGAGGCCGGCGCGCCGCCCTCTGAGCAGGCGGGTGCGCTCAGCGCCGAGGCGCCGGGCAACAGCTACTGGACCTTCTCCACCCGCGTGTCGAAGCAGGTGCGCATCACGGGCACGCCGGAGATCAGCCTGAAGACCAGGGGCCAGGGCAACGTCTGGGTACGGCTGTGGGACGTCGCCCCGGACGGCAAGGCCACCATGTTCAACGAGAACGTCGCGGCGCTCGACCACGGGTCGACCTCGTTCGCCCTGAAGGCGACCGACTGGACCTTCGAGCGGGGGCACCAGCTGGGGGTCCAGATCGGCACCATCGCCTCGCGGGGCTGGCGTCCGGTGCCCTCCGGCCAGACCGTCACGGTCACCGACGCGCGGCTCGCCCTCGAGGTGCAGGACCCGCGGTTCGACTCGCCCACCCAGGGCGACCGATCGCCGTACCTGGACCGGTACGTGGCCGCCAACACCATCACGCTCGACGAGGTCGGCGCCCCGACCTTCCCGCTGACGGTTTCCCGGAGGGGATGACCGAACGGCCGCTGCCCGGCACCCGTCTCGCGGGTGCCGGGCAGCGCGTCCGGCGGCGTGAGTAGTCGCTGGTCAGTTCGCCTTGCGTTGCATGAGGGAGATACCGAGCAGGAGATACTGCCAGCGTTGTACGGGCCGGTAGTCCCTCCCGATGCGGTCGCGTTTGCCGGCGGGCATGCCGGCAAGGGGGTCGCTCGAGTTGTCGGCGCGCACGACCCAGATGCGGGGTGGGGTGCCGAGGCACGCGGCCTCGGGGCATTCCTGCGCGAGGAAGCGCCCGTCGGTGCGTTGCGGGGCGGTCCGCAGAACGTCTGGCGGGCGGGGGGCCGGCAGGTAGCGCTCGTAGATGTCCCGTGGAGACCACGGGATGCTCGGGTGGGTGTCGGAGAAGACGACGACGTCGCCCGGTTGGTAGCGGGGGCCGATGACCTGCGCGATCTTCGCCGAGTCCTGGCTGTGGCCGGGAGCCTCGCGGATCGTGACGTGGGCGGGATAGGCGAGGACGGCGGCGAGGCCGGCCACCAGGATCGCCCGGGGCGTGCCGAAGCGGAGCAGGGTGGTGGCGGCGAGGACGGCGAGCGGTGGCAGCGTCACCAGGACGTAGCGGGCGACCCAGACCGGTGCCTGCGTGCCGGCGAGCAGCAGCAGGGCCAGGGGCACGAACGCGGCGCCGGCGAGGCAGAGGTACGCGGGGCTACGGCGTACGGCGAGGAGACCGAGCGCCAGGACGATGCCGCCGACGGCGGGGGTGAGGAAGAGCCGTTCGGTAAAGACGTGCAGGGCGTTGAGGCCGACGAGGGGGATCCAGGAGACCTGGGCGGTCTGCCCGGAGCCGAGCACCGACAGGGTGGCCGCCGGGAGGACGCCGACGACCGCGGCCGCGAGCCAGCGTCCCGTGGTGCGCCATCGCCGAGGGCGTCGGGTGAGCTGCCAGACCGCGACCGCGCTGGCGTGGCCGGCGAGCAGAAGCAGCCCGTTGAGCGGGTGCAGGAGCCCGGCGGCGGCCACCGCGGCGGCGTACGCGGCGAGCCGACCGGGAGCGGGCCGTTCCAACAGGCGGATGAGGCCGAGCACCGCGAGTGCGGCGGCGCAGATGACGAAGGCGTACGAGCGCGCCTCCTGCGCGTAGCGTGACGTGACCGGCAGGATCGCGAAGATCAGACCGGCGAGCAGGCCCAGGCCGGGCCCGCCGACGCGGCGCCCGAGAGCGGTCACCGTGAGCGTCGCGACGGTGATCGCGACGACGGAGGGCAGCCGCAACGCGACGGTGCCGGTCCCCGCCACGGTCGCGTAGGCCTTCATGAGCGCGTAGTACGGGGTGAGCACCGCGTCGACCGAGCCGGAGAGCTGCCACAGCTGCGTCCAGGTGAGTCGTACCGCGCCCCAGGTGGCCAGCTCGTCGGCCCACAGCGCGGCGCCGGTCAACCGCCACAGGCCGAGCAGCGCGGCGAGCAGCGTCGGCGCGGCCCACACCAGCACGGGGATCGCCCGGGGGAGACGAGCGTGTCCGCTGTCCTGCGCTGCCTTGGCGCCGTGTCGGCGGGAGGGCGCGGACGTCGGGTCGGACGGAGCAGCAATGGTGGCGGCGCGGTGCAACGGCCAACTCGCGGTGATGATGGACTCCAGGCGGGGATCGGGCGCGGGCGCACACGGTAGCCCTGCGGGAATCCGTCCGGGGTGCTTCCAGCGGGACAGCCGGTGAACAGCAGGTTGCCGCTGCCGTGCGTGAAACCTGGAGGCACCGCGGTGCGTTGCCGCGGCTCAGCCGCAGGCCACCTCCGCGCCGGCCTCGTCCGCCCTGGGCATCTGGAGCACCTGGATCTTGTCGACCGAGGGCAGGTCCCGGACCGGCGCCAGGAGGGCGCAGTCGAACGTCCGGCTCCTCGTCCTGAGCCGGAACGACTCGGGCATCGCGTCCAGCGAGCCGGCCGCCAGCGCCTCGGGATGGTCCTTGAAGAGCTCCTTGTAGTGCGCCCACGCCTGTTCCCGGGTCTCGAACCTGCGCTCCACCGGCTTCAGGACGTCGAGGGCCGACCCGATGGCCGCCTTCTGCTCGGGCGTGGCGTCCTGTTCCAGGTACACGTTGACGGCGTACTCGTGCGGCTCGCTCCTCGTGACGGCCAGGGTGACCGCCGTCGCGGCGCCCGCGCCGACGAGCATCGCCACCACGCCCACGAGCACCAGCGGAATCCACCGCCTGCGACGGGGAGCCGGCGACTCGGGCGCGCCGGGCGGGACGTCGAGGGGGAGCGGCTCGGGCGGGGACGGGAGGGGATACGGCTCTGACACGGCGCACAGTAAAGCAGGGCCCGCGCTCTCGCGGGGCCCGCAGCCGCAGCCGTAGCCGCGGTCGTCAGGACGCCTGGCGGACGGGCATGTCGGCCAACCAGACGTCGGCCAGGTCGCCGAGGGGGACCTCGAGTGCCTGGCTGAGGCAGACCACCGTGCCGAACGCCGGTGCGGGAAGGCGGCCCGCCTCGATCTTCCGCAGCGTCTCGGGGGAGATGCCGGCTGCCACGGCCACCTCGACGAGGCTGCGGCCGGCCCGGGCGGCCCGGAGGGCGGCTCCGAGGCGCTGACCCGCGGCGACCTGTTCGGCGGTGAGTGGTTGGCGGACCATGCCAGCAGGATATCCCCCCGGGCACCCACGCCGGACGTGGTATAAAAATACCGCTTACGAAGAGGGAGGCTGTCGTGATCGAGCTGAAGTCCGCCGAGGAGATCGGCCGGATGGCGGTGACCGGCCAGTTCGTCGGTGGGCTGCTCGCCGAGCTGAGCGGCGTCGCCGCGGTCGGCGTCAACCTGATGGACCTCGAACACCACGCCCGTCGCCGGATCGCCGAACGCGGCGCCGAATCCTGCTACTGGGACTACGCCCCGTCCTTCGGCCGCGGCCCGTTCCGCAACGTGCTGTGCCTGTCGGTCAACGACGCGGTGCTGCACGGCCTGCCGCACGACTATGTCCTGCGCGACGGTGACCTGCTGAGCATCGACATGGCAGCCGGCATCGACGGCTGGGTCGCCGACTCCGCGCTCTCGATCATCGTGGGCACCCCCGACCCGGCCGACCTGAAGCTGATCGAGGCCACCGAGGTCGCCCTGGAGGCCGGCATCTCCGCCGCCCAGCCCGGCGGTCGCCTCGGCGACGTCTCCGCCGCGATCAGCGAGGTGGCGAGCTCCTACGGCTACGGCGTCAACGCCGAGTTCGGCGGGCACGGCATCGGCCGCACCATGCACGAGGCCCCGCACGTCCCCAACAGCGGCCGCGCCGGCCGCGGCATGAGACTCCACCCCGGCCTCACCATCGCCATCGAGCCCTGGTTCTGCCGCTCCACCGACAGGATCACGGTCGACGACGACGGCTGGACGATCCGCTCCGCCGACGGCTCCCGCACCGCCCACTCCGAACACACGGTCGCCATCACGGTCTCCGGACCCCAGGTCCTGACCCGCCGCCCCACCGACGGCGCCACCTCGGCCGATCCCACCAGGAAGCCCGCCACCGCGGCCTGACCCGCCGCCCTCCAGGCGACGTTGCCGTAGCCGCCGGGGCCTCGAACGGCTCCGGACGGCGGTTCAGCGGAGGGGGATCCCCGCTTGCCGGGCGGCCTGGTGGCCGCCGAGCACCGGCAGGGAGAGGTGGCTGACCTTGGTGTTGACGGTGATGGTCGGCCGGGACGCGAGCGTCTGGGCCGAGTAGCTGCGGTAGCTGCCGACGATGATGACGCCGATCCGGTTGCCGGCGGAGAAGACGTAGTCCTCCGGCAGCAGGGGGACGCTGATCTCGTACATCTGGTTGGGCGTCATGGGCTCGGGGGTCGCGACCGAGTCGCGGTTCTGCCCGTCGCGGATCCCCTTGGTCACCCGCCACTGGGTGACGCTGGTCGGCCGGTACGCGACGGGCCGGTAGCACCCGTCGTCGGATGGGCTCGACTCGCCGTAGCACTCCTCGGGCAGCGTCGTCTGGAGGACGCCGTCGCCGGACCGGTCGTTCTGCGTGCTCGGCCCGTACTCGACGAGGATCGCACCGAAGTAGGCCTCGGCGAGACTCGACGACGCCACGAGGTCGACCACGGGAGTGCCGGAGATCCGCAGGTCCTCGGTCAGCGGCGGGGACAGGAAGGCCAGGCGGTTCCCGTTCGGCTGGCTCGGGTTGCTGATCATCGCGGCTTCGGTCTGGCTCGGGTTGTCGAGGAACGAACGGGTCGTCGGGGCGGCCTTGGCCGGGGTGAGCGCGAGCGTCCCCGCGCTGTCGGCGCCGGGGCGCAGCCACACGTCGACGTTGCCCGTGCCCGGGATCGGCCAGTCCGCGTGCTGCTCCCAGACGCCGCTGGAGGGTTCGACGTCGACCTTCGGCTCATCCATGATCCCGTTGTCGACGCCCTGGAGCCAGTAGTCGAACCAGCGGTGCAGCGTGTCCACCCACACGTCCCGGCGGAAGTCGAACGGGTCGATGTGCCCGACGCGGCCGAGCCACAGCTTGCGCGGCACGTCGTACGTCTTCAGCGCCTGCCAGAACTTGCTGACGTGGTCGGCGCGGACGTTGTCGTCCTGGATGCCGTGCACGAGGAACACACTGGCCTTGATCTTCGCGGCGTCGTCCAGATAGTTGCGCTCGTCCCAGAACGGCGTGTAGTCGCCGTGCTCGTCGCCGTCGTTGGCCGCGATCTCGTTCCAGACCGGCGCGCACCGGGACTGACGGGCCGGGTCGTCGTCCGTGATGGTCCGGGCGAGAGACCCGAGGTAGTTGTTGCCGCGGGTGACGATGCCGTTGCCGCGGGTGTAGTCGTAGTAGTTGTAGGGCCCGGAGATGGGAACGACGGTGGACAGGCCCTTCACGCCGGACACCGCCGCGGCCATCGCCAGGGATCCGTCGTACGACTTCCCGATCATCCCCGACTTGCCGTTGTGCCAGTCGACCACCACCGGATCGCCGTGGGAGTCGTGCGCGGTCCGGCGGCCGTTGAGCCAGTCGACCACGGCTGGTCCGGTGGCGTTCTCGTTGGCGCCCTGGATCGTCGGGCAGCCGGTGGAGCCGGCCGTGCCGACCATGTCGACGAGCGCGACCGCGTAGCCGCGGGGCACGAAGTAGTTGTCGTAGAACAGCGGCCAGCGGTCGAGGAGGCCGTCGTTGTCGATGTCCGCCTTGAGTTCGGACTCGTTGCCGCGTCCCAGCGTCGTGTAGTACGGACTGTTGTCGATGATGACCGGAGCCTTGAGGCCCCGCTCCGTGGCGGCCGGGCGGATGAGGTCGACCCGGACGACGTCCTTGACGCCGTCCCGGTCACTGTCGAAGTCGGTGTCCACCCACACCCGTTCGCGGATCGCGTCGGCGTATCCGAACACCGGCTGGGTGACTCCGGCCGCCACGGTGACCGTCGGCGTCTCGACCCGCTCGGCGGCGGTCGCCGGCGCCGGCACGGCCAGCATCGCCATCACCACGCCGACCGGAATGATCGCCCTCATGACGTCCCTCCTCATCCGGCCCCGGACGACGCTTCTTGACGCGCCGGCGCGACCACCACCGGACGCTACGAAAAGCCCGCGTGGTCGTCATCAGGCAGATGCACGAAGTCCATGGCACGCCGCATGGACATCTGCCGAGACGCGGCACGGGTCGTCGCCGACACGGTCTGCGGTAGCGTCGTCGACCGTGGACAGTGACGATCTCCGACTCGCGTTCGACACGTCGGATCGTGCCGCGAACCTCGCGCTCGGCTACTTCACGTCGGGCGTCTCGGCGACGCGGAAGGCCGACGGCACACCGGTCACGGAAGCCGACCGGGCAGTCGAGCGATTGCTCCGCGAGACGTTGTCCGCGGCGAGGCCGGACGATGCGTTCCTCGGCGAGGAACTCGGTCGACTCGGGACGTCCGACCGGGTCTGGATTCTCGACCCGATCGACGGCACCTCGTTCTTCAGCCGCCGTGACCCGAACTGGCGCGTTCACGTGGCGCTGGAGGTCGACGGGCACACCGAGATCGCGGTCGTCACCGCTCCCGCGCTCGGACGCCGCTGGTGGGCCACCCGGGGCGGCGGTTCCTTCGAGTCGCCCTGGCCGCGCGGGGAGGCCGAACCGAGGCGACTCGACGTCAGCACCACCTCGGTGCTGGCCGATGCGCGGCTCGAAGCCCTGGACGACGTGGCCGGAGCCCGTCTCCCACCGGGCGTGGCCCGCGCGCCGGCGAGCCCCCTCCCGCTCGTGGAACTGGTTCGTGGCGAGATCGACGCCTTCCTGGTCGAGCGCTACCACATCTGGGATCACGCGCCGTGGATCCTCCTCGTCGAGGAGGCGGGGGGCCGTTTCACCGATCGCACCGGAGGGCGCAGGGGCGACCGGGGCGGCGGCCTGTATTCCAACGCCAACCTGCACGGCGAACTGCTGACAGCGCTTCACTACCCGGTACGCCCCTGACCGGTCGTACCGGCAGCCGCGCCGACGCTCCCATACACCGATCAGGAGTGCTGCGGTTCCTGCTCGTCCGCGACCTGGATGATCGTCTTGCCGGGGGCGCGATGGCGGCGGCTGAACGCGGCGGCGGTTTCGGGAAGCGGTCGTACGGCGCTGACGACGGGGTTGAGCCGTCCGGCCCGGACGCGCTCGGCGAGGTCGGTCAGTCGGGCGCGGTCGGGTTCCACGACGAAGAAGACGGCTCGCCCGTCCCTGGGCTGCACGGTGGGCGGCATGGCGATGGTGACGAGGGTGCCGCCCGGGCGTACGAGTGCGGTGGATCGCTCGAGGACGTCGCCGCCGATGACGTCGAACACCACGTCCACCTCGCCGACGTGCCGCAGGTCGTCGGCGTCCAGGTCGACGAAGGCCTGCGCACCGAGCCCGAGCGCGACCTCCCGGTCGGCGGCCCGGCCGGTGCCGATCACGCGGGCGCCCACCTCTCGCGCGAGTTGCACGGCGAGCGAGCCCACGCCGCCCGCGGCCCCGTGGACGAGGACGGTCTGACCGGCCCTGAGCTGCGCGTGGTCGAACAGTCCCTGCCACGCGGTCAGCCCGGAGATGGGCAGCGCGGCGGCCACGGTGTGGTCGATGTCGGCCGCGAGGGGAGCGAGGTTACGAGCCTCCACCGCGGCGTACTCCGCCAGGGATCCGTTTCGGGCCCAGTCGGTCAGCCCGAACACCCGCTGGCCCACCGTGAGGCCGGTGGTGCCGTAACCGAGTTCGACCACGGTCCCGGACAGCTCGTGCCCGGGGATGCTGGGCGTCCGATCGCGGCCGGCGCGATCGGACCACGTCGCCGGCCAGTCGAGCTCTCCCGGAGTGAAGCCCGCCGCGTGCACCCGCACGATGACGTCGTTCTCCGCGGCGTGGGGGTACGGCATGTCGGTCAGGGTGAGGCCGTCGACACCCGCGTGGCGGTCTCGCACGGTGATCGCTCGCATGCTCGGATCCTTCAAGACGTGGGCCTGGTGCGCAGTGGTGCCGAGGTGCGGTCAGCTCGGCCAGGGCGAGCCGAGGATCCGCTCGACCATCGAGACGTGACGGAAACCGGGGAGGAAGTGTTCGAGGATGTCCGAATTCATGGTGCCCTCCGTGGTCTCGGGTCGGTCCTTGAGACCGTCGACGTGGGCCCGCAGAAACTCGTTCTTGAAGTCCCCCCGCGGGTGCGCGGCGAGGATCTCGTTCAGCTGATCGGGATCCAGCCCGTCCAGGCCGATGCCGATCACGTCGGTCGCGATGCCGAGCTGGGTGATCGCGATCTCCGGCCCCATCCGCTCCGGGATGCCCAGCGTGGTGTGCAGCGCGATCGCCGTCCAGACGGTCTCGGCGGCGGCCGCCGGGTACCCCCGGTCCAGGAGGAACTTCCGCGCGTGGTCGGCGCCGTCGACCTCGAAGCGCTGCACGACGTCGGAGAACGGCGTGAGGAGGCCGGTGTCGTGGAACAGGGTCGCCACGTAGAGCAGCTCCGGATCCAGGTTCACGCCGAGCTGCCGCGCGTGGATCAGGCCGAAGAAGAAGGCCCGCCGCGAGTGGTGGTAGATGGAGGGCCTGGTCGTCTCCTGGACGAGCGTGGTCGCTTCGGCGACCGCCGCCGTCTCGGGAATTTCCAGTCCCGCGATGACCTCTGGCATGACCTCTGACTCCCAGGGATGTGTGTGCGCTGATCTGGCTCCATGCTGCCCAACGACCGGCGGGCCGCGCCGCCTTCGTCCGGCCAGGAATCACTCGAATCGGGACAGGCGCGTCGCGGTCGCTCCGGTCAGAGGGTGAGGCGGCACACCCGAGGCGGACTTGAGGATCCCCGTCATCCCCGGTGACGGTGTGTTACGAATGAGCGTGTCCCTGCCGCCCGCGTCGCCGCCCCGACGGCGGCCGGTGCCGGCGGGCTTCGGCCGGCCGGTGGGCGACCCGGAGAGACCGGAGTGGTGAGCAATCCCCACCGCCTCGGGATCCTCGCCTACGACGGAGTGACGTTGCTGGACGTCGCCGGCCCCGCGGAGGTGTTCAAGGAGGCGAACCGGTTCGGCGCCGACTACCGGATAGTGCTCGTGTCGCCGACCGGTGCGGACGTCACGTCGAACCTCGGGATCCGGATCGCGGTCGACGCCGCCGTCTTTCCGCAGCCGCCTTTCGACACGTTGCTGGTGGCCGGATCGGACCTCTATCCGCGCACCGGTGTCCCCGGTGACCTGGCGGACGCCGCGCGGACGCCGGCGAGGGCGGCCGGCCGGGTCGCGTCGGTCTGCACCGGGGCGTTCGTCCTCGCCGCCGCCGGCCTGCTCGACGGCAAGCGCGCGACCACGCACTGGAAGGTCGCGCACGAGCTCGCCGCCCGGTGCCCGACGTGTCGCGTCGAACCCGATGCGATCTACGTTCGCGACGGCACCACGTACACGTCGGCGGGGGTGACGGCCGGGATCGACCTGGCGCTCGCTCTCGTCGAGGAGGACCACGGGCCCGACCTGGCGCGCGAGGTCGCCCGCGCGCTCGTGGTGTACATGCAGCGTGCGGGCGGCCAGTCCCAGTTCTCGGCGCCGCTGCAAGGACCGCCGCCCCGCTCGCCGGCCCTCCGCCGGGTCACCGACCTGGTGACAGCCAACCCGCGCGGAGACCACTCGCTCGGAGAACTCGCGAAACACCTCAACGTGAGCACCCGGCACCTCACCCGGCTCTTTCACGAAGAGCTGTCGACGACACCGGCCCGCTACGTGGAGAACATCCGGTTCGACATGGCCAGGGCGCTGCTCGACCAGGGACACACCGCGACGCAGGCCGCGACTCTGGCCGGGTTCCCCAGCTACGAGAGCATGCGACGGGTCTTCGCCAGGAAGCTGTCGATCAGCCCCGCCGCCTACCAGCGCCGGTTCAGCACGACCCGCCGCGGGAGCTAGCACGGGTTGGGCGTCCGGCTGATCCGTCCGCACCCGGCCGGGGCAGTGGCGGCACGAGCACCCGGGCCGTGCGGGCGCGCACCGACGCGGTCGGCGCGCGGCGTCGGGTGCCAGGCGTACGCGTTCCCCGCGCCTGGCACCCGACGGACGAGTCAGGCCTGGTTGCCGGCCGGGATCCGCGTCGGGGCGAAACTGTCCTGGATCCAGTTCGGATAGGCGACCGGGAGCCGGCTGACCTCGTCGAGTGCGGCGAGATCCTGCTCGGTGAGGGTCAGGTCGCTGGCGGCGATGTTGTCCGCGAGCTGTTCCAGCTTGCGAGCGCCGACGATCACACTGGTCACGGCCCGCTGGGCGAGCAGCCAGGCGATGGCGACCCGGGCGGGGCTCACCTCGTGGCGCGCGGCGACGGTTCGCAGCACGTCGAGCACCTCGAACCCCTTCTCCTCGTCGAACGGCACGAAGTCGAACCCGACCCGGGCCCGGCGGGAGTCCTGCTCGGTGGTCACCCCGCCGCGGTCGAACTTGCCCGAGAGGAACCCGCCGGCGAGCGGGCTCCACACCGTCAGGCTCAGCCCCTCCTCCTCGGCCATGGGCACCAGGTCACGTTCGGCGTCGCGCGACACCAGCGAGTAGTGCGTCTGGTTGGCGACGAACCTCGCCTGGTTGTGCAGGGCGGAGATGCCCAGCGCCTTGCTGATCTGCCACGCCGCGAGGTTGGAACAGCCGATGTAGCGGACCTTGCCCTGCCGTACCGCGTCGTCGAGCGCGCTCAGCGTCTCCTCGAGGGGCGTGATGCGGTCGTAGTTGTGGATCTGGTAGAGGTCGATGTGATCCGTGCCCAGACGGCGCAGGCTGTCTTCGAGGGCACGCATGACGTGCAGGCGGGAGAGCCCCATGTCGTTCGGCCCTGGCCCCATGGGGGCCATCAGCTTGGTGGCGAGCACCACGTCGCGCCGGCGCCGCCGGATCGCCTGACCGAGCAGCTCCTCACTCTCGCCGTCGGCGTAGACGTCGGCGGTGTCGATGAAGTTGATCCCGGCGTCCAGCGCCGTGCCGACCACCCGGTCGACCTCCTCCTGCCCGAGTGCGCCCATGTTGCCGAACACCGGGTGCGTCTTGCCACCGAACGTCATCGTGCCGAGGGAGATCTCGGAGACCCAGACCCCGGTGCGCCCTAGAAGGCGGTATTTCACTGTTGCTCCTTTTTCGCGCTGGCTCGCCGAGCGGCCGCGCATCAAGCGAGTTGCCAAGGACGTCGCGTGCCGGGTCCGATGCTACATGCTGTCCGGACACGGTGTAGTGCACGTGTGAGCAGGGCGAACACGCCGGCGACGGGGAAGACGTAGGATCCGGGAATGCCTTCGATCACCCGACGACGCACCCCGGACCCGGGGCGACGTGCATCGGCCGAGGCGGACATCCTGGCCGCGACGCGACGTCTGCTGATCAACGGCGCGAACTACACCGAGCTCGGCGTACAGCAGATCTCCACCGAGGCCGGCGTCGCCCGCTCGACCTTCTACAGCCACTTCCGCGACAAGACCGACCTGCTCGTGCGCCTCGCCACCGCGATGCTGGCCACGTCCTTCGACATCGCCTCGACGTGGCAACCGTCGAGCGGCGTCAAGGGTCTGGCGGACGCCTTCCTCCGGGTGGTGGAGATCTACCGGGAACACGCCGCCGTACTGCGAGCCGTCGCCGAGGTCGCCAGCTACGACGCCACCGTGCGTGAGTTCTGGTACGAGGGGCTCACGCAGTTCCTCGACCGGACGACGGCGGTGCTCCGCGAGGAGCAGGAAGCGGGGCGCACCCCCGCCGACGTCGACCTCGTCAGCGCCAGCCGGGTGGTCGTCATGGGCGGGGAGCGCGCCATCTTCGACCACGTCACCGCGCGGGACTCCCGCGACGACGCGGCGTTCGCCCGCGAACTGGCCCTGATCTGGTGGCACGGCGTGTATCGCCGCCCAGCCGACTGAAGGCCACTCCGGGCGCTTCCTGTCGCACGCCGGCCGTCGTTTCTGTACAAGACGGCCGTGGTGGCCGTTTCCTAACATGGGCCCCGGCGTTCCGACGATGAGGAGAAAGCACATGCGTGAGCTGGTCTACACCGGGTTCATGTCGCTCGACGGCGTGGTGGATTCGCCCGGCGGCGGGCCGGGTGAGGGGCACCGCAGCGGCGGCTGGGTGTTCAAGGACGTCGAGGTCCTGCCCGAGGCCTTCGCCCTGAAGGGGGAGGAGCTCGCCGAGACCTCGGCACTGCTGTTCGGCCGCCGCAGCTACGAGGTGTTCGCGCCGGTGTGGCGCGAATCGGAGGACCACGCCGCCTACAAGGACCTGCCGAAGTACGTCGTGTCGAGCACGCTGCCCGAGGACGCGCTCGTCGAGGGCTGGGGGCCGACGACGATCCTGCGCTCCACCGACGATGTCGTCGACCTCAAGAAGAGCGAGGGCGGTGCGATCTTCATCCACGGCAGTGCCGAGCTGGCCCGGCGCCTGTCGAACGCACGCCTGATCGACCGCTACAACCTGCTCGTCTTCCCCGCGCTGCTCGGGGCCGGGAAGCGCCTGTTCAGCGCCGAGGACCAGGAGAAGCAGGTGCTGCGCCTGCGGGACTCCGCCGCCTACCCGAACGGCGTGCTGAAGCTGATCTACGAGGTCGCCGTCTGATCCAGCTCCAGCGAGATGGCGCCGCCAGTGCCCTCCCGCAGTTGGCGCGCCGTGCGTCCCACGTACCGTTGCAACGCTCGGGCCAGGTGCGGCTCGTCGAAGTACGCGAGCCGACCGACGACGTCGGCGCTCGCGAGGCCGCCGGCCAGCAGGGCCGCGGCCTCGCGGGCCCGTTCGATCTGTCGTACGGCGCCCTGGGTCAGCCCGGTCGCGGCGCGGAACCGGCGTTCGACGGTGCGTGTAGACACGTCCGTGCAGCCGCCGGAGCGGACGTCGCCGACCAACGGATCCCGGATCACGGCTCCGGAGCGGACGAGCCGGTCGACGAGGGCCTCGGCGTCGTCGGGGCCGGGCGTCTCCCAGCGTGCGCCGTCCAACCGGAAGGTCCGGGGCGTGGCGTCGGGCAGGACGACGCCCCTGTCGACCAGGGCCGGCGTGGGCGCGGCCCGCAGCGACGTGCCCAGCGCGAACTCGATGCCGACGAAGGTTGCGTCCGCCGGCACGGGCGCGACCCCGGCCCGGCTCTCCGGGCCGGAGACCGCCGCGTACGCCCCGCCCTCCTGCTTCCAGAACACCAGGCCCCAGTGCACGGTCGCGACGGAGGTCATCCGGGTCACCTGCTCGCTCGTGCAGGTCCAGACGGTGTCGATCCAGGGCGAGTCGGACGCGCGCGTCGTGAACCGCAGTCCCACGCGAGCAGCGTAACGGCCGCGGCGGGCAGCAATGTGCCCCTCACGGCGCGGGTGCTCGGGCGACGAGCTGCGCGACCGGCTCGACGCGGTGTCCACTCCGGAGAAGTGCTCGCCCTGCAGAATGGGCACAGCCACGATGCGAGGGGGTTCGATGAGCAGGGTGATCATGGGCTGTGCCGCCGTCTCGGTCGACGGCTTCATCGCCGACGACAGCGACGACATCGGCCCGCTGTTCGACTGGGCGACGAACGGCGACGTCGAGTGGACCTGGAGCGGCGACCCGGAGGAGCACCCGATGCGGAGCACACGTGCCTCCGTGGAGTTCGTCAGATCCGTCTATCCGCGCATCGGCTGCGTGGTCATGGGCCGCCGGACGTTCGACCTCACGGACGGATGGGACGGGGTGCCGGCCGCCGGTGAGCACGTCTTCGTCGTGACACACGAGCCGCCGACGGACTGGAAGCACGCGGGGAGCGCCCCGTTCACATTCGTCACCGAGGGGGTGGGGGCGGCCATCGAGCAGGCGCGGGCGTTCGCCGGTGACGACCGGGTCGTCGACCTCGCCGCGGGGCAGATCGGAGGGCAGGCGCTGCGCCTCGGCCTCGTCGACCAGGTCGTGATGAACGTCGTTCCCGTCGTGTTCGGCTCGGGTCGCCCGTTCTTCGGGGCGATGGGCGCGGGTGACGTCGTCTCCCTCGACGACCCCGCCCGCGTCGTCCAGGGCAACCGTGTGACGCACCTGCTCTACGAGGTGCCCCGCGCGTCGGCGTGATGACCTGACGCCGTACGCGCCGAAGCTCAGCCTGCCGGCCGTCAATGGTTGGCCGGCCCGACGGGATGTGTCGATTCATTCCTCCCGCTCATCAATAACCAGATACTCAAGATCAGCGACGACGAACTCGCCATACTCGAACCGCTCGCCGAGTCGCACGAGGCGCTCGTACTGACTGCGATCCAGCGGCCAGCTGCGCTCTCTCGCGATGCGTAGGGTCCAGCGGAGAGCAAGATCTGGGGAACAGGCCCGAACGCACCGCGAGAGAGCCGCAGTCACCGCACGACCTGGGTCCCGCCGCTCAGGCAGGGCCGCCGTCGTAGCCGCGATCTCTGCGGCCACCGTGTCTGCCGAATCCCCTCCTGGTTCGGGCTGCGGCTGCGGCGCACCGTGTACGCGAAGCCACCGCTCGCATGCGTCGACGATGAAGTCCAGCCACTCCGGTCCGGACGGCCAGGCGCCGTCCGGACCGAACCCGAAGGTGTCCCCGGTACCCGCGACCCAGAGCGTTTCGATTCCATCCGCGGTCAGCCCCGACCGCATGGACGCGGCGTCGCTGCGGAGCGCTTCGACCTCGCGCGGATCCGTTTGCGGGCCGAGCAGGTGAGCGAGCATTTCCGCGGCAGTTCCCTCATAACGCCAGTCTTGGTGAAAGCGGCCGGCGAAGCCGGTCAGGCCAAAATCGAAGCTGGAGTCGAGGCGCACCCTGTTCCTCTTCCGAGTCGCGGTTTGCTGGTGGCCTGCGGCTGTTCGACGTGCTGTCGCCGCAGGAGCCCTGATGCGCCGGGACATTTGTCACCGCGCACCGGGTACCGGCGATTCTGCCAACGCCGCCCGCGCGTTCGTAGCGTGACGGCATGGGTGACATCGCGGTACGTCTCACTGGCCTCACCCGGCGGTTCGGACCCGTCCGAGCCGTCGACGACCTCGACCTGACCATCTCGCGGGGCGCCGTGGTCGCCCTGCTCGGCCCCAACGGCGCGGGCAAGACGACGACGGTCTCCATGATGCTCGGTCTCACCCCGCCCGACGCGGGTGCCGTGTCCCTCTTCGGCCGGGCTCCCACCGAGGCGGTCCGGGCGGGCCTCGTCGGCGCGATGCTCCAGGACGCGGGCGTCGTGCCCGCCGCCACCGTCCGGGACGTGGTCGAGTTGGCCCGGGCGCTGTACCCGCGCCCGCTGGCCGCCGATCGGATCCTCGCGACGGCCGGGCTGGCCGACCGGGCCGGCCGGCGGCTGGACAGGCTGTCCGGCGGCGAGGCGCAACGCGCCCGGTTCGCGTTCGCGCTGGCCGGCGCTCCGGATCTGCTGGTCCTCGACGAGCCGACCGCCGCCTTGGACGTCGCCGCCCGGCAGGCGTTCTGGGCCGCCATCCAGGGGTACGCCGCGGAGGGCCGTACGGTCGTGTTCAGCACCCATCAGCTTCACGAGGCGGACGAGTACGCCGACCGGGTCGTGGTGCTCGCCGGGGGCCGGGTGGTGGCCGACGGGCCGCCCGCGCAGATCCGCGCGCTGGCCGGCGGCCGTACGGTCGCCTTCGATCTCGCCGGCGCGACGGTCGAGGGCCTGGACCTGTTGCCCGGTGTCCGCTCGGTGGAGGTCCGCGGCGACCGGGCGGTGCTCACCACCGACGACGCCGACGCCACCGTCACCGCGCTGGCCACCGGCCGCGGCTTCCGCAACCTCGAGGTGTCCGCCGCGCTGGAGACCGCCTTCCTCGCCCTCACCGGAACGGAGCACTGAGATGCGTGCCTACGTGCGATTCGAGCTGCGCCGGCTGGCCCGGGATCCCCGCCTCGCGCTGTTCACCGTCCTGGGCCCGGTGGTCACGTACCTCATCTTCTCGGGGTTGACCAGCGGCGGCGACCGGCTGGAGGGCCTGGACGCGGCGACCGCGCTCATGGTCGGCCTGGCCGGGTACGGCGCGGTGGCGGGCGTGCTCTCGGTGGGGTCGCTGGTGTCCCAGGAACGTGCCGTGGGCTGGCTGCACCAGCTCCGCGTCACCCCGCTGCCGCCCGGGCATGCGGTCGTCGCGAAGGCCCTGGTCAGCACCCTCAGCGGGGTGCCGTCGGTGGTGGCGGTGGGCATCGCCGGGCGGATCCAGCACGACGTCGAGCTGGGCGCCGGCCGGTGGATCGCGCTGCTGCTGATGTGGGTCGGTACGGTGCCGTTCGCGCTGCTCGGGCTCGCCATCGGGTACGGGCTGGCCCCGCAGCTCGCCCAGCCGGTCAACTTCCTGGCGTTCCTCGGCCTGTCGGTGCTCGGCGGGCTGCTGGTGCCGCTCACGTACTTCCCGACCGTGCTGCGGCAGCTGGCGCACGCGCTGCCCACGTACCGGTACGCCGAACTCGGCTGGCGGTCCGTCGCCGGGCGGGCGCCCACCGCGTCCGGGTTGGCGGTGCTCCTGGCGTGGACCGTGGTCTTCGCGGCCGTCGCGGCGTGGGCGTACCGGCGCTCGACCGCACGTCGTTGACCGGCGCTACGGTGTGCGTCATGGCCGGTGCCACCCATGCCACGCTGCCCGTCGACCCGAGCCGGCGGCGTCGCGGGCTGGTGCTCGTGGCCGCCCACACGCTGTGGCTGTGGCTGCTGCTTCCGCCGGCCACGGCCATCACCCGGGGACAGATCGACCACGCGCCCACGGCGGCGCTCGGGCTGGGCGTCTTCGCGTTGCTCTACCTCGCACTGGTGGCCGTGCCGGTGGCGGAGCTGCCCGTCCGGCCGGCTCTGCACCACGCCGGGCTGGTGCTGCTCGCGCTGCTGGGGGTCGGGCTCGCGACCGCCTACGCCGGGGCGCCGGAGGGCTGGCTGGTCCTGCTGGTGTACGTCTGCTCCGCAGGCGCCGTGGGGCTGCTGCGGGCGAGTCTGGGGTTCGGTTGGGTGGGCGGCAGCGTCGCCGCCGTGCTGCTCATCGGGGCGGTGCGCGGGGTGCCGGCGGACGACGTCGCCCAGATCGCGCTGATCACGGTGCTCGCCGGTGCCATGACGATGGCGTTCGCCCGGGTGGCCCGCCTCGTGGACGAGCTTCGACGTACGCAGCGGGAGCTGGCCCGGACCGTGGTGGAGCGGGAACGGCTCCGGTTCGCCAAGGACCTGCACGACCTGCTCGGCCACACGTTGTCGCTGGTGGTGGTGAAAGCGGAGGTGGTGCGCCGGCTCACGCCGACGGACCCCGGCCGGGCCGCGGCCGAGGCGGCCGACATCGAGCGGATCGGCCGCACCGCGCTCGCCGAGGTGCGGGAGGCGGTCACCGGCTACCGCGAGCACAGCTTTGCCCGGGAGTTGGACAACGCCCGGACGGCCCTGGCCGACGTGGGAATCGCGGTCACCGTACGCGAGAGCGGCCACCCGCTCGACGTCGAGGCCGACGACGCGTTCGGGTGGGTGCTCCGCGAGGGTGTGACCAACGTGCTGCGGCACAGCCGGGCCTCGCGGTGCGACATCGAGGTCAGCGCCGGCGCCGACGGGTCGGTGCTGACCGTTCGGGACGACGGGGTGGGCGGCCGGCCGGAACCGGGCAACGGCCTGCGTGGTCTCACCGAGCGGGTCGAGCAGGCCGGCGGGACGTTGCACGTGGGCCCGGCGCGCGGTGGCGGCCTGCTGCTCACGGCCCGGGTACCGGCGAGACCGGTCGAGCGGGTGGGCGGATGATCCGCCTGCTGCTCGCCGAGGACCAGGGCATGATGCGCGGCGCGCTGGCCCTGCTGTTGAACCTCGAAACCGACATCGAGGTGGTGGCCGAGGTCGGGACCGCCGCCGAGGCGGTGGAGGCCGCCCTTCGGCTCCGGCCGGACGTGGCGCTGCTCGACATCGAGATGCCGGACGGCAGCGGCCTGGACACCGCGGCGACGCTGCGGGACAGTGTGCCCCGGTGCCGCGTGCTGATCCTCACCACGTTCGGCCGGCCCGGCTACCTCCGGCGTGCGATGGAGGCCGGCGCGGCCGGGTTCCTCGTGAAGGACGGGCCGGTCGAGGACCTCGCGGTCTCCGTACGCCGAGTGCTCGCCGGCCACCGGGTGATCGACCCGGCGCTCGCAGCGGCGGCGCTGTCGGCCGGCCCGAACCCGCTCACCGACCGGGAGCGGCACGTGCTGGCCGCCGCCGTGGACGGTGCCACGGTCGCGGACATCGCCGCCCGCCTGCACCTGTCCGAGAGCACCGTCCGCAACTACCTGTCGGCCGCCATCGGCAAGACCGGCACCCGCAACCGGATCGAGGCGGCCCTCAGCGCCCGCGCCAACGGCTGGCTCTGAGTCGCGATCGGGGGCGAGGGTCAGGCCGGGCGGGCGTCCCGGATGCCGGCCAGCTCGGTCGGCGTCCGGAAGAGGTGCGGGCTTGATCGACTCCGCTTCGCCGATGTGGCGGTATCCCGACGTGCCGGACACCGCCACTTCACCGGAATGGTGTCGATCAAAGCGGCCGACGTGCGGGTACACCACGTGGCCCGGTTGCCCCGGCTGGGCGTTGGTCCGCGCGTAGAGCCGGTAGTTCGGGACGGCGGGTCAGTGAGCCCGAGCGGCGGGGCCGGCGCGGGAGCGCGCCGACCCCGTACGGTTGTCAGCTCAGCCAGAACGTCGACCGTGACCCGGACGGCCTGCCGACCGTGAGGCGGCCGTTGCCGTGCCGGACGTAGACGCCCGGGCGGTCGGCCAGCTCCAGCGAGATGCCGTTGCGGTGCGCGAGGCCCGGCAGCCGGCGGAAGCTGGCCTGCCCGGCGTACGGCCCGTCGGCCTCCACGGGGTCGATCCGCAGGCTCGTGCCGTCCACCCGCCAGTAGCGGTCCGGGAAGTTCACCGACTGGATCGACACGGTGCCCGCGCCGGCCAGCCCGGGCACGAACCGGAACTGCGAGTCGGCCAGTTCCCGCACTCCGCGGTCGACCCGCAGCAGGTACGCGTCGTGGCGCACGTACGTGGACGGGGCGTCCGCGGGCGACAGCCGGACGATGGGGCCGCCCTTCCCGACCGGCACGCCGAACAGGGGAGTGCCGTCCCGGTGCCAGTAGAGGCGCTGCGCACGGGCGTGGCGGTTCGGGTCGTAGAGCGGATCGCCCACGATGTCCCGGTAGTCGCGCGCATGGTAGACGAGCACATCGGTCTCGCCGTCCTCGGCCACCGTGAAGCTGTTGTGGCCGGGGCCGTACTGCCCCGTCTGCTCGTTGGTGGTGAACACCGGGTCGGGGTTCTTGCTCCAGGTGTCTGGGTCGAGCAGGTCGGCCCGCGCGTCGGCCGTCAGCAGCCCCATGCAGTAGCGGGCGTCGGTGGCGCTTGCCGAGAATGTCACGAAGATCCGGCCGTTGCGCGTGAGCACCGCCGGCCCCTCGTTGACGCGGAACCCCTGCACCTCCCAGGACTTCGTCGGTGTGGCGATCCGCGCGGGATTGCCGGTGATGGTGAACGGCGAGGTCATCCGGGCGATGTAGAGGTTGCTGTTGCTGCTGATCTCCGGCTCGCTCTGCGCCCAGACGAGGTAGCGCTGCCCGTCGTGCGCGAAGGTGGTGGCGTCCAGCGCGAAGCTGTCCCACGGTGTGACGATCTGGCGCGGCGACGACCAGCCGCTCGGGTCGCGGGGGTCGGCGGCGGCGGACTCCATGGCGTACATGCGGATCCGGAAGACGTTGTCGGAGTCACCGGCGGCGAAGTAGATGTACCAGCGGCCGTCGATCCGGTGCAGCTCCGGTGCCCAGATGTGACCGCCCATCTTCCCGCTGGCCGGGCGACGCCACACCACCGCTTCGGCGGCGTCGCCCAGCCCCTCGAGGGTCGGCGCGGCACGCACGATGAGCCGGTCGTACTCCGGCACGGACGCCGTGAAGTAGTAGAGGCCGTCGATGCGGTGCGTGACGAACGGGTCGGCCCGCTGCCACACGAGGGGATTGGCGGTCGGCGCGCCGTAGATCTCGGCGTCCGTGGGCGTCCGGGCCGGGGCCGCCCCGGCGTTCCGGGCCGCGGTGGGTAGGACCAGGCCGGTCGCGGCCACGCCGAGGCCGCCGCGCAGGAGGGTACGTCGACTGAGGTGGGTGCCCATCGCTGCTCCTATCGGGTCTGGACGCGGATGAAGGTCACCGAGTGCGGAGGGAAGGTCCGGGTGAAGGTGGGCGCCACACCCTTGATCGTGCTGGTCACCGGCTTGATCGGCTGCGCCGTGCGGGTGTTGAGCTGCTCCGGGTCACCGGTGATGACGGTCATCTGCGCCCGGTTGGCGACCCGGACGCCGGCGCCCAGGTCGATCCTGGTGCGGGCCGGGGCGTCCTGGGCGTTGACCACCTTGACGATGAGCTGCCGGGCGGCCACGTCGCGGGTGACGACCTGGGCGAAGGGCTCGGTGACGGCGTTGTCGTCGAAGCTGCCCCACACCTGCCCGTCGAGCAGCAGGGTGACCCTCGTGCCGCGGATCTGGACGGTGATGTCGTAGGTGCGGCCCGTCTCGATGGAGTTGGGCTTGGCGATCAGCGTGGTCTTGCCGCCGTCGACGGCCTTCTCCACCGCGCCCTGCGTGTTGTTCCAGCCGCCGAGGTTCCACCAGTAGTAGTTGCCGGTGTCCTTGACGCCGAAGCCGACGAGGAAACCCTCGGCGCCGGAGAGCTTCGTCGCCTTGACGTTCAGGTCGTAGTCGCGCCAGTTCTCGTCGCCGGCCTCGACCATCGTGTCCTCGGCCGTGGTGTCGGACTGGACGTAGGCGCCGTCCACCACCGACCACGACCCGCGGCCCGCGATGGGCGTCCACCGGTCGGCGCCGGCGGAGAAGTCGTCGCGGAACAGCTCGGCGCCGTCGGCGGACGTCACCGCCACGTCGTCGTACCGGGCGGCGGTCCGCCACGTGGACAGGCCGACCGCTCCGGTGACCGGCTGCGGGGTCCGTACGGCTCCGGTGGCGGTGCTCGGCACGACCCGGTCACCGACGTTGTTCATGAACAGCTTCTGCACCTCGTAGTTCGCCGAGCCCCACGACTGGTCGTTGTCGAACCAGATCAGGTCCGGCCGCCACTGGACGTAGTCGATGTTGGCGAGCAGGGGAGCGTAGGACGCCATCGTCACCACGTCGGCGTTGCGCTCCAGCCCGGTCATGTACGCGGCCTCGGCGAGCGCGTTGGACAGCTTGTTGTCCTGCGACGCGTACTCGCCCAGCCACACCTTCGGGCCGTTGCGGTCGTAGCTGTCGTAGCGCCTGTTGTTCTGGAGGAACCAGCTCGGGCTGTTGTAGTAGTGCTCGTCGACCATCTCCACGCCGTTGGCGCGGTTCAGCTCCCACGCCCGGTCGAAGGTGTTCCCGATGTCGTCCGGGCCGGAGTTGCTGATGACGGTGACGGCCGGGTACCTCGCCTTGATGGCGTCGCGGAACTGCACGAACCGCGTCATGAAGGCGTCCGGCAGGTTCTCCTCGTTGCCGACCTCGAGCCGGTCGAGGCCGAACGGCCTCGGGTGGCCCATGGCCGCGCGCTTGGCCCCCCAGGTCGAGGTCACCGGGCCGTTGGCGAACTCGATGAGGTCGAGGGTGTCCTGGATGTGCCGTCGCAGCAGGGCGTCGTCGTCGACGGCCCGGTTCTGGCCGCAGCCGGTGACGAGCGCCGGCACGACGGGCACCGGCTTGGCGCCGAGGTCCTCGGCGAACTGGAAGTACTCGTAGTAGCCGAGGCCGTAGGACTGGTTGTAGCCCCAGAAGTTCGCGTTGGTGGCCCGCTCCTCGACCGGCCCGATGGTGTCCTTCCACTGGTACGACCGGGCGCGCTGCCAGCCGTCCTCGGCCGTGTAGCCGTACATGCTGCCGGTGTTGACGAGGCAGCCGCCCGGGAAGCGGATGAAGCGGGGTTCGAGCGCGGCGATCTTCTCGGCGAGATCCCGGCGCAGGCCGTTGGGACGGCCCTTGAAGGTGTCCCGGGGGAAGAGGGAGACCATGTCGAGGCGCAGGGTGCCGGTGCCCCCGGCCTGCACGGCGAGGCGGGCGGCGTCCGTCGTGGCGGTGGCCACGAACGTGCCGCTGTACCGGCGCCAGGTGTCGCCCTGGACCGCGAGCCGGAGCGGCTCGGCGTAGGTCGTCGCGCCGGCCTGGTCGCGCAGGGTCACGGTGAGGGGCGTGCCGCCGGTCGCGTCGGTGCGGGCCCAGACCGAGAAGTCGTACGTCTTGCCGGCCTGGAGGGCGATGCCGGTGTTGTAGCCGGAGTTCAGCACGCCGTAGGTGCCGCCCTCGGCGTTGGTGAGCGTCACCGTGAGGTAGGTGCGGTTGCGCTCGTTGAGCCGGGCGTCGTCGTCGGCCGTGGCGATGCTGCCGCTCCCGCCGGGGGTGGCGACCGCGCTCCACGACGTGAGGCCCGTGTACGCACGGTTGTCGACCGGGAGGTACTCGAAGGAGCGGTTCTGGACCAGCTCGGCGTAGAGCCCGCCGTCGGCGGCCCGGTTGATGTCCTCGAAGAAGACCCCGTACATGTCCGGGTCGATGGCGGGGCCGCTGCGCTTCGGGTCGACGGTGATCGTGTAGTCGAGGGCTGCCGGCGTCCCGGCGGCGAGAGCGGGGACGCCGGGGGGCAGCGCCGTCCCGACGAGTCCGGTGACCAGGGCCGCTACGAGGCGGTGGGTGCGCATGGGGGATGAGCCTCCCTGTCGTGGGCGTGCGGCGGTGCGGGAGGGAGCGTCCGGAACGCCGAGTGAGCGTTAACATCTCGCGAACGAGCGCCAACATATGCACCACGTTCACTGATGTCAATATCTGGAGCTGCGACGATGGCGGCACCCGCACGGCGATGGGGGAGGACCGGCAAGCGTGGTTGTTAACGTTCAGGCGTGACGCGCCGCCGTCGCCGGGGACGGGAACGCCGGCACCGACGGCGCGTCGCGGATGCGAGGCCGGCCGTCGGTACCGGCGATCAGGGAAAACGGTCAGGCGCAGGTGATCACGGGTGTCGCCCAGTCGGCGTGGTCGTAGTTCTGCCCGTCGACCGGATCGGTCCGCAGCTCCACGACGTCCACCCCGCTCACCGCGACGTCGAGCGGCACACCGGCGCCCGACCCGGTGGCCTCGGCGGTCGCGAGGTTGACGCCGTCGCCCCACACCTCGAACCGGACCCGGCCCCGGTCGCCGACCTCGTCGTCGATCCCGACCGTCACCGTGAACCGGCTGCACCGTGAGTCGAGGAAGTACCCGATCCTGCTCGGGGCGTGGCTGCCGAGGCCCTTCGCGTGGACGGTGCCGGCGATCGTCAACGGCTCACCGTCCCCGGCGGCCGTCTCGCCGTTGCTGAGGTCCCTCTCGACCGGCCCCCAGCCGTTCTCCGCGTACAGCCAGGTGAGGTCCGACAGGTACGACGTACCGGCCGGGGCCGGCGGCGCCACCGTGAACTGTCCCGCCGCGCTGCCGCCGTACACCCGGTTGCGCCAGACCCAGCTGGCGCTCGCCGTCAGGTTCACGGGACCAAGGTCGGGCCGGTCCGCGCTCAGCCGCCAGGCCGCCGTGCCGGTCCGACCGGGAGCAATCGCGCCGAGCTGCGTCGGCCCGATGGCCGTCACGGTCCAGTCAACCGGAGCCGCGAGGGCCAACCGCGCCCTCGTCACGGCCGTCGTACCGTCGTTGTGGACCGTCACCGTGACCGTGTTCGCCTCGCTGCCCTCGACGTACGGCTGGGCCGGCGTCACGTCGACGGCGACCATCGGTGGCAGCCCGGCGGTGCGGCCGGCGCTGACGCGAACCATGACCGCGCCGTGGCCGGGGACCTGGGCGCGCACCCTGCCGCCCGAGGCCGACGTGGTGTCGGTCCAGAGGTCCCGCACCCGGTAGCCGGTGGCGGAGCGCGGCAGCCCGAGTTCGGTCGCCGTGGTGCCGATCATGGCCGGCGCGGAGGCCCGGTTGAGCAGGACGACGGCGGCCGAGCCGTCCGACATCCGCTTGGTCCAGACCTCGCTGTCGCCGTCGTCGCGCAGCTTCGCGCCCTGTCGCCCGCTCCAGTCCTGGTTGACCGCGAGCACGTCCGGGTCGGTGAGCTGGTTGCGCGCCCACGCCGGCATCGAGCGCACGTCGTTGCCCGCGATGAGCGGCGCGTTCAGCAGCGCCCACAGGCTCATGTGGGCGCGGCTCTCGCCCTGGGTCAGGCCGGGATTGCCGACCTCGAGCATGTCCGGGTCGTTCCAGGCGCTCGGCCCCGAGTACGCCTCCAGACCGACCTGCTGGTCGAGGATCGACATCACGCTCGACCAGGAGTCGGTGATGTCGCCGGTGGTGCGCCAGAGGTCGCCACCGACCGAGTCGCCCCACAGCCACGGGTCGTTCTCGCCCCACTCGCAGATGCTGTAGACGATCGGCCGGCCGGTCTTCCGCAGCGCGTCACCCATCGCCTGGTAGCGCTCCTGCGCGGGCACACCCTGGTTGTTGCAGTTGTCGTACTTGAGGTAGTCGACACCCCAGTCCGCGAACGTCTGCGCGTCGAGGTCCTCGTGACCGAGGCTGCCCGGCATGGTCCGCGCGCAGGTCTCGGTGCCGGCGCTGGTGTAGATGCCGAGCTTGAGGCCCTTGGCGTGCACGTAGTCCGCCAGCGCCTTGATGCCGCTCGGGAACCGTTCGTGGTGGGCGACGTACGTGCCCGTGACGGGGTCGCGCTCCTTCTCGGCCCAGCAGTCGTCGATGTTGACGTACTCGTAGCCGGCGGCCGCCATCCCCGAGGAGACGATCGCGTCCGCGGTGTCGCGGATCAACTTCTCGTTGATGTCGCAGCCGAACGTGTTCCAGCTGTTCCAGCCGAGAGGCGGTGTCCGCGCCAGCTCCGACGCGGCCGGCGCGGACGTCCTCTGCGAGGGCGGCGCCTCCGGCGGTGGAGGCGCTCCCTGCGACGGCGTCGCGGCGGCCGCCGGAACGGCGAGGGCGAGGGCGAGGGCGGTGATGACTGTTCGCATGGCGGCTCCAGAAGGGCGGCGGGTGCGAGTCAGATTCATCCGCGACCATAGATGCGCCTGAGCGATTGGGTCAAGAAGTGTGCGATCGTGTTGGATCTGCCGGCGCCGCCGTGCCGCCACCTGGCCGGGGCCGGAGAGCCGTCGTCACCTGAGGTCACCGCCGGATCGGCAGCACGATGGACGGCCATGACGCAGAGGCATGTTCATGCCTCTGCGTCATCAGCCTCGCCGGGGCGCGGCCCGCCGTCCTGTCGGCGCACCACCTCGGTGATCCAGACGGGCGCGAACGGCGACGTGCAGCCCGCGGGCGTCGGGTAGTCCTTGAGGACCTCCAGGCGCTCCCCGATGGCGATGGCACGGGCGCGGTGCTCGGCGTGCGCGATCCCGATCTGGGCCAGGCAGTGGTTCATGGCCCACTGGAGGCGGTCCGGGGCGTCCCTCAGCTCCGCCTCGATCACGTCGAGCAGGCTCGAAAGGTCGAGACCCGCGGGCTTCCTCGCCACGCGTTCGGTCGTCAACGCCCAACCGGCGCTCGCGACCACCGGATCCGGGTCGGCCGACCAGGCCACGCGCAGCTCCTCGGCGTCCTCGGCCATCACCTCGGCCACCGTCGTGCCGCTCAGCGTCGTCCCGGCCACCTCAGCCTCCCACCCCTCACCTGCGATGCAGCGTACGACGGAAGCCGGCCCCCTCAGCGAAGGAACGTGACCTCGGGAAAGCGCCGGCTCGGGCCGTCGAGCAGGTGCCCCCGCCGCCGCAGGTGCAGGTCGAAGAACGCGAGGGGGTACGCCTGCTGGATCCGTACCGCCCGGGCGGGATCGAGGGTGCCGATCATGCCCTCGAGTTCCTCGTCGCTCAGCCCGACGGCTTCCGCGAGTTGGGGGATCAGCCACTGCTGGTCGCAGTACGACGAGTGCACCGCGCCGTCGGCCTGGACGTTGAGCCGCCATCCGCGCAGGTGCGACCAGAACTCGGCGACACTCGGCTCCGCGGCCCGCGTGAACGACGCGGTCATCAGCATGAACGGCCGGTCCAGGTCGGCGGTGATCGGCGGCTGGCACTGCATCGGGCCGTCGAAGCTGAGCCCGGCGCGGACCCGCCGGTCCTCGCTCATGACGAGGGCCGTCGCCGTCGCGCCCTTCGACCAACCGAACATGCCGATGCGACGCAGGTCGAGCGCCGCGCCGAGGCCGGCGGGCAGCGGCCGGTGGTCCGCGTCGGGATTGCACCCGGCGGCGAGGTCGGCGACGCGGTCGAGCACGAACCGGATGTCGCGGGCGAAGTCCCAGGGTGTCAGCGCCGGGTCCTCCACGGGGACGATGAGCCGCCCGTCGGGGAACTCGCCGAACGCGTCGTGCGTGTGGTCCACGGTGACCACTGCGTACCCGTGGCTGGCGAGCTCCTGGACCACGATCGTCGTGTCGGAACGGTGATCGTGCGCGCCGTGCGAGAACACGACCACAGGCAACCGTTCGCCGGTGTGCCGCACCGGCGCGCCCTCGTGCCCGGCCGTGAGCGGCGCGACTGCGGCGTCGGCATCGAACCCGGCGGACGCGAGGAGCGCGCGCAGCGGAGCGGCCGGCATCCACCGCGCCAGCGGATACCGCCACACGTTCCGGGCCGGGTACCAGACGTCGGCCATCAGCTCGCGGTGACGCCCCGGGCCGGCTATGGGATCCGGCCGTGACCTGTCGACGAGATGCAGCGATACCTTGCCGACCGGGAACGGCCCGGTGGGCGGGGGCAGGGTGGGCCGCACCGGGGCCGACGTCGCCACGGCGGCCCGTGCCTGGCTTCCGACGCCGATGGGCACGGCGACCCCGGCTGCCAGCGCGGCCCCGAGGACGCGACGACGCGTCATTCGTCCTCGACCGATGAATGCTTCAGTGGTCATGGGCCCTCCCTGGGTCTGTCCGGCAGTGACTCGCAGTCCGTCTCATCCGGTGTGGACGTTGACTATACGTCGAGAGTATACGTCGAAAGTATATTCTCGGGTAGTAACATGTTGTGCGACGTGGACGCTGCGTTCGGCGACAACTGCGGCCGCGAGGACCGATGAGTTTCCGCCCCGAGGGGAGTCGACACCGTCATGACGCACACCCACACGCTGGAGACCGCCGAGGCCGAAATCGTCTACGACGTGCACGACCCGCTGACCACCGCCGACGGACGTCGACCACTGTTCCTGATCGGCCAACCGATGGACGCCGGTGGTTTCGCGGCGTTGGTCCCGCACTTCACCGACCGCACGGTGATCACCTACGACCCACGCGGCCTGGGCCGCAGCCGTCGGAACGACGGCCGAGTCGACCACACGCCCACCGTCCAGGCCGCCGACGTCCACGCCGTCATCGAGGCGCTGGGCCTCGGGCCGGTCGACATGTTCGCCAGCAGTGGCGGGGCGGTGACCGCGCTGGCGCTGGTGGCGGCGTACCCGAACGACGTGACCACGCTGGTGGCCCACGAGCCACCACTCATCTCCGTGCTCCCCGACGCCGAAGCCGCCGAGCGCGCACGGGCCGGCTTCCGCGAGGTCTACGAGGCGAAGGGTTTCCATGCCGGCATGGCGGCCTTCATCGCCATGACGTCGTGGCGGGGTGAGTTCACCGACGACTACTTCGCCCGGCCGGCGCCGGATCCGGGTCAGTTCGGGATGCCCGGCGACGACGACGGCTCTCGTGACGACCCGCTGCTGTCGGACCGGTCGTGGGCGGTCAGCAGCTACCGACCCGACCTGGACGCGCTGGCCGCGGCGCCCACCCGCATCGTGATCGCCGTAGGGGAGGAGTCCGCGGACATCTTCACCGGACGCACCGCCGTGGCCACCGCCGAAGCGCTCGGCCAGAAGGCCACCGTCTTCCCCAGCCACCACGGCGGCTTCCTCGGCGCCGAGTCCGGATACCCCGGCCAGCCGGAAGCGTTCGCGCGGAAGCTGCGCGAGGTCCTCGACGGCGGCAACTGACACCCGACGAGCGACTCGCCGCGCAAGGGTGGGCACCGGCCTCCGGTGCCCACCCTTCGCCGTGTGGTCGGCCGGTTCGGGCCCGGTTCCGGCGCGGCGAGGGGCCGTCTTTCGCTTGAATATTCAAAGGTTCCGCTATATCGATCTGAAGTGATAGTGTCACCGATCAATCTTTCGCGACGTGAGACCGTACTACCGGCCCGGGGAGAGAAAGTGGCACGGCTCCTTCCTGGCCGGAATCGCACCCACCCGGGAGGACGAATGCCCGCACCGAACCGGCGGCGCCGGCGAGCCGTGCTGACGGCCGCAGGTGCCGCCCTGGCGACCCTGCTCGCCGCCGCCCCTGCCACCGCGGCCCCGGCCGCCGACGTCCCGCCACAGGAACCGGGCGTGACCCTTCGCTCGTACGACATGGGCGTCCCGCTGTCGGCGCTGTGCACCCTCAAGCCGGCGCAGACGCCGAACGTCGACAAGCTCATGCCTCAGATCAACTGGACCGCAACCGACGAGTTCGGCCTGTCCGACCGGTTCATCAGCCATGCCATCGCCAACCTCACGGTCCCGGCCGACGGTGACTACACGTTCCGGCTCACGAGCGACGACGGTTCGCGACTGACGATCGACGACCGGCTCGTCGTCGACCACGACGGCCTGCACGGCGAGACCTCGAAGGACGGGACGGTCACGCTGACCGCCGGTCTGCATCCGCTGCTCGTCGAGTTCTTCGACAACGGCGGTGGCCAGGTGCTGCGGCTCGAATGGCGCGTCTCCGGCGCCGACGACTTCGCACTCGTGCCGGCCTCCGCGCTGAGCACCGACGCCGGCGTCGTGCGGGTCACCGCACCCGGTTGGAAGTACTGCGAAGGCGCCACCGACTCGGCCGGCGACGGTCTGCCGCTCGACCGGGTGCACCCGGGCTACACGCTCACCGACCTGCGTCCCGACGGCTTCGAGCCCCAGGTCACCGGCATGGGCTTCATGCCCGACGGCGATTTGGCGATCTCGACGTGGGGCGGCACGGACAACGCCACCGGCGAGGTCTACCTGGTCGAGGGCGTCACCGGGACGACCGGCCCCCAGCAGGTGACCTACCGCCGGTTCGCGCAGGGACTGCGCGAGCCCCAGGGCCTCGCCGTCGTCGACGGCACCGTCTACGTCAGCCAGAAACACGAGCTGACGGCCCTGCGCGACACCGACGGCGACGGCACCGCCGACGACTACGACACGATCGCGACGTGGCCGTGGGGCCAGAACTTCCACGAGTTCGCGTTCGGCCTGCTCTACCGCGACGGGTACTTCCACCTCAACCTCTCGGTGGCCATCAACCTGGGCGGCGCCACCACCGTGCCCCAGCCGGCGCCGAACCGGGGCACCTCGATCAAGGTGAACGCGCGGACCGGCGAGATCACCTACGTGGCCGGCGGTCTGCGTACGCCGAACGGGATCGGGTGGGGGCCGCAAGGCGAGGTCCTCGTCACCGACAACCAGGGCGGATGGCTTCCCGCGTCCAAGCTCGTGGCGATCTCCGAGGGCGCGTTCTACAACCACTACACGACGCCCGCGGGCCCCTTCGACGACAACCCGGTGACCCGGCCGATCGTCTGGCTCCCGCAGAACGAGATCGGCAACTCGCCGTCCACGCCGGTGCTGCTCAAGAAGGGGCCGTACGCCGGGCAGCTGGTCGTCGGCGACGTCACGTACGGCGGCCTGCAGCGCGTCTTCCTCGAGAAGATCGAGGGGCAGTACCAGGGCGCGGTGTTCCGGCACACGCAGGGCCTGGAGTCCGGCATCAACGAGGTGGCCCTCGGCCCGGACGGCGCGATCTACGTGGGAGGCCTGGGCGCGGGCGGCAACTGGGGCCAGGAGGGCAAGCTCACGTACGGCCTGCAGAAGCTCACCCCCAACGGGACGTCGGTGTTCGAGGTCAAGAGGATGCGCGCGTCGCACGTCGGGTTCGAGCTGGAGTACACCGAGCCGCTGTCGGCCGAGACCGCTCAGGACCTCGCCGACGCGTACCAGGTGACGCAGTGGCGGTACGGCGCGACGAGCCAGTACGGCGGCCCCAAGCTCGACCTGGAGACCCTCCCGGTCGCCAAGGCGGAGCTGTCGGCCGACCGCCGCACCGTCAAGCTCAAGATCCCGGGGTTGAAGGAGAACCGCGTGGTGCACGTACGCTCCCCGCGCCCGTTCACTTCGGCCGACGGCGAGGAGCTGTGGAACACTGAGGCCTGGTACACGCTCAACGAGATCCCGGGGCGCGTGGTGCAGCCGCAGACCTTCTTCGAGGCCGAGGAGGGCCGGACCGTCGGCGTCGGCATGGCCACCGACCACGCCGCCTACTCCGGTGCCGGCTTCGCCGCCGGGTTCGCCGACGACGGCTCGTCGACCAGGATCTCCGTCGACGTCCGCGAGAGCGGGTCGTACGACCTGGCGATGCGCTACAGCAACGGGCCGAACCCCTACTCAGGTGAGAAGCAACTGAGCCTGTACGTCAACGGTCGACGGGTGGAGCAGACGGTCTTCCCCTCGACGGTGACCTGGGAGGAGTGGGGCACCGTCACCACCACGGTGTCCTTGAACAAGGGTCGCAACATCGTCGAGTACCGCAAGGAGGCCGCCGACTCGGGGCACGTGAACCTGGACGTGCTCGCCGTCCGGCCGCACGGCGCGCGCATCACCCTGTTTGACGGCGGCGAGCTCACCGAGTGGCAGCACACCGACGGGCGCGAGCCCGAGTGGGCCGTCGCCGACGGTGCCATGACCGTACGCAACGGAGACCTGCGCACGGTTCAGGCGTTCGGCGACTTCCGCCTGCACGTGGAGTTCAACCTCCCCCTGTACCCGCCCGACGTGACGGGTCAGGCCCGCGCCAACAGCGGCGTGTACCTCCAGGACCGCTACGAGATCCAGGTGCTCGACTCGTTCGGGATCGACCCACCGCAGGCCAATGACGCCGCAGCCATCTACAACCAGAAGGCCCCCGACGTGAACGCGGCGCGGCCGCCGCAGACGTGGCAGACGTACGACATCGTCTACCGGCAGGCCCGCTACGACGCGGCCGGCAACAAGGTCGAGAACCCGCGCGTGACGGTGGTGTGGAACGGCGTCACCGTGCAGGACGACGTCGAGATCCTCGGCCCGACCGGCGGCAGCCGGCCCGAGGGCCCCGCGACGGGCGCGATCCGGTTGCAGGACCACGGCAACCCGGTCCAGTACCGCAACATCTGGGTCGAGCCGCTCGACCTGTAGCGCCCCACGGCGACGAGAACGCGGGCGGCCGGCACCGGTTGGTGTCCGGCCGCCCGCATCGGGCCGAGGTGGCGCGGGTCAGGCGATCAGGGTGCCCTGACGGCAGCCCGAGCCGCGCCGGTCAGAAGTCGTCGTCGAAGCTCACCGAGCCCGTCACGCCGACCTGGTAGGCCGACACCCGCCGCTCGAAGAAGTTCGACAGTTCCTGGACGTCCTGGAGCTCCATGAACGCGAACGGGTTGCGGCTGCCGTACATCGGCTCGATGCCGAGCATGGCCAGGCGCCGGTCGGCGACGTGCTGGAGATACTCGCGCATGTCCGCCAGTGACATACCGGAGACGCCCTGCTCCAGCAGGTCGGCGGCGAACTGGACCTCGCACTCCACGGCCTCGGCCAGCATGTCCCTGACCTGCGCCGCCATGTCGGCGTCGAACAGGTCCGGCTCCTCGGCACGCACCGTGTCGACCACGTCGAAGGCGAAGGCCATGTGCATGGACTCGTCGCGGAACACCCAGTTGGTGCCGGAGGCGAGGCCGTGCAGCACGCCCCGGGAGCGCAGGAAGTACACGTACGCGAAGGCGCCGTAGAAGAACAGCCCCTCGATGCAGGCAGCGAAGCAGATGAGGTTGAGCAGGAACGCCCGCCGGTCCTCGCGGGTCCGGAGTTCCCGCAGCGCGAAGACGGAGTCGATCCACTTGAAGCAGAACTCGGCCTTGCGGGCGATCGACGGGATGTTCTCCACCGCCGCGAACGCCTCGAACCGCTCCTTCTCGTTCGGGACGTACGTGTCGAGCAGGTTCAGGTAGAACTGGACGTGCACGGCCTCCTCGAAGAGCTGCCGGGACAGGTAGAGCCGGCCCTCCGGGGAGTTGACGTGCTGGTAGAGGTTGAGCACGAGGTTGTTCGCGACGATGGTGTCGCCGGTGGCGAAGAACGCCACGAGGCGGGACACGAGGTGCTGCTCCGCCGGCGACAGCCGGGCCAGGTCGGCGAGGTCGGAGTGCAGGTCGACCTCCTCGACGGTCCAGGTGTTCTTGATGGCGTCCTTGAACCGGTCGAAGAACTGCGGGTAGCGCATCGGCCGCAGCGTCAGGTCCATTCCGGGGTCGAGCAGCATGTGCCGCTCACCGGTGCTGGTGCGGGTGTCGGGAGTGGCGGTCACTGGCAGGCCTCGCAGCTCTCGGGGTTCTCCAGGGAGCAGGCCAGCGCCTCGTCGTCGCTCACCGCGACGAGCGGCTTGACCGCCGGGGTGACGGCGACGGTGGCCTGCTGGATGCGGGTCGCGGGACGCGACCGCAGATAGTAGGTGGTCTTGAGCCCGGACTTCCAGGCGTAGAGGTACATCGAGGAGAGCTTGCCGATGGTCGGCGCACTCAGGAAAAGGTTCAGCGACTGCGACTGGTCGACGAACGGGGCACGGGCGGCAGCGAGGTCGATCAGCGCCCGCTGCGGCAGCTCCCACGCGGTGCGGAACAGCTCCCGTACGTCGGCGGGCAGGTCGGTGATGCCCTGCACCGAGCCCTCGGCGCGCTTGATCTGCTCCCGCACCGCCGGCGTCCACAGCCTGCGCGCCTTCAGCTCCCGCACCAGGTACGTGTTGACCTGGAGGAACTCGCCGGACATGGTCTCGCGCTTGAACAGGTTGGACACCTGCGGCTCGATGCACTCGTAGCAACCGGCGATCGAGGCGATCGTGGCGGTCGGGGCGATGGCGACGAGCAGGGAGTTCCGCAGGCCGTGGGCGGCGATCGCCGACCGCAGCGCGGCCCACCGCTCGACCTGGGTGGTGTCGGCGCCCCACAGGTCCGGGTGCAGGTCGCCCCTCGCGGCGCGGGTCTCGGCGTACGCGGGGTGCGGGCCGAACCGCTCGGCCAGCCCGACCGACGTCTCCAGGGCGGTCAGGAAGATCTCCTCCTGCACACGCGTCGACAGCTCCCGGGCCTGGGCGGAGTCGAACGGCAGCCGCAGGGTGAAGAAGGCGTCCTGGAGGCCCATCAACCCGAGCCCGACGGGCCGCCAGCGCGGGTTCGACGCCGCCGCCTGCGCCGACGGGTAGTAGTTGATGTCGATGACCCGGTCGAGGAACACCACCGCCGTGCGTACCGTCGCCCGCAGCTTCTCCCAGTCCACACCGTCGGCCGTGACGTGGGCGCCGAGGTTGACGGAACCGAGGTTGCAGACCGCGGTCTCGGTGTCGTCGTTCACCTCGAGGATCTCGGTGCACAGGTTCGACAGGTGGATGGTGTTGCCCGGCGCGCCGGTCTGGTTGGACAGCCGGTTCGAGGCGTCCTTGAACGTCATCCACCCGTTGCCGGTCTGCGCGAGCGTACGCATCATGCGCCCGTACAGGTCCCGCGCCTTGACGGTGCGGACGGCCTTCTTCTCGGCCGCCCGGTACGCCTCGTCGAACGCCTCGCCGAACAGGTCGGGCAACTCCGGCGCGTCGGACGGGTCGATGAGCGACCAGTCGCCGTCCGCCTCGACCCGCCGCATGAACTCGTCGGGGATCCAGTTCGCCAGGTTGAGGTTGTGCGTACGCCGGGACTCCTCACCGGTGTTGTCCCGCAGTTCGAGGAACTCCTCGATGTCCGGGTGCCAGGGCTCCAGGTAGACGCAGGCCGCGCCCTTGCGCCGGCCACCCTGGTTCACCGCCGCCACGCCGGCGTCGAGGGTCTTGAGGAACGGCACGATGCCGTTCGACCTGCCGTTCGTGCCGCGGATCAGCGCGCCCCGACCGCGCACCCGGGACCAGGAGATGCCGATGCCGCCGGAGAACTTCGACAGCTTCGCGACCTGGTGGTAACGCTCGTAGATCGAGTCCAGCTCGTCCCGCGGCGAGTCGACCAGGAAGCACGACGACATCTGGGTGTGCCGGGTCCCGGAGTTGAACAGGGTCGGGGAACTCGGCAGGTAGGCCAGGCTGGACATCAGCCGGTAGAAGCCGATCGCCTCGCCCGGCGTCTGCGACAGCCCGCAGGCGACCCGCAGCAACCAGTACTGCGGCGTCTCCACCACGAGGCGGGACTCCGGATGCCGCAGCAGGTAACGGTCGGCCACCGTCCGCAGGCCGAAATACTCGAACCGCAGATCGCCGTCCGGGTCGACGGCGTCGTCGAGCTTGCGGGCGTTGCGGGCCACGAACGCGGCGGTCGCGTCCCCGATCAGTCCGAGCCCGTGGGCGTACGCGATCGACTGGCTGAAGCTCGCCACGCCCTGCCCACGGACCTCCTTGTCCACGTACGCGGCCAGCAGCCGCGCCGCAAGCCTCGAGTACTGCGGCTCCTCGCCGATCAGCTCCGCCGCCGTCTGAATCGACAGCTTGTCCAACTCGGCGGTGGTCGCCCCGTCGTACAGGCCGCTGATCGTCTTCGTGGCGACCCGCAGCGGGTCGACCTCGTCCAGGTCGGCGACCCACCGCTCGACCGCTCTGACGATCTTGTTGACGTCCACCGGCTCGGTGTCGCCGTTGCGCTTGCGGACCTGCATCACATGCCGACGCTGCTCCGGCACCGCCTCATCGGCCACCGCCTGTTCCTGCGTCGCCGTCATGTCCCCTCCTCACGCCTGTCCCCGAGGTCGATGAACGCGCAGGAGGACGCCATTGGCCGTACGCGGCCGGCCCGCCGTGACCGGCCGGCTCCTGGCGTCGGCCGTCCCGCGCGGCCTCCGACCGCCGCACGCGACGCGTGCGGCGCGCTGGCAGGTCTTCGGACTCGTGGGCCTGACGAACGTCGCCTACTGGCCGTCGCTTCCCAGACCTCGCGGCCCAGTGCTGTCGTGACGGCGGTCGTTCCCACTCACCGCTGCGGGGCAGTCCCGGATTCCCACCGGGTTCCCTGTTGCCTCGACTCCCGATGGACCGGTCGCCGAACCAGCTGCACGGACACCATATATGGGTGTGCCGGAGGAGTAGCAACACCATATGGTGTGCCGTCGTGTCGGCAGCATCACTCACGTCGTCGCGCGCGTCGGGTTGCTGGCGCCGTCCTGACGGACGCTGGCGCAGACGAAACGGGCACGGGCCTGGGCCCGCGTGGAACGCGAGACCGGCCCGTGCCCGCTGGACCGCTAGCCGATGGGCGTGGTCGTGGTCGTGTCCACCGAGGACGTCACGCCGCCGGGGTGAACACCGAACGGACGCGGAGCTGTCGCTCGGTCAACGCGCCGAAGAGCAGCCCGAGGGTGGCCCACGTGACGAGCTGGGTGCCGAGTGACGCGAGCCGGAAGTTCCAGAGCACGAGGGCGGGGAACCCGTCGGGCACCTCGCTGACCGTCGGCAGGGCGAGCTGGACCACGGCGATCACGACGGTGAACGCGACGGCGGCGAGGATGGTGGCGTTCCAGCCACCCCACCGCGGGTACAGCCAGCGTCCGAACGAGATGGCCAGCAACCCCACGGCGACCGCGATGACGATCATGAGGAAGAACAGGCCGGTGCGTTGGCCGAGCGTGTCCGGGTTGCCGGTGGCCGGGGGATTGGCGGGGTACTTGAGCGAGGGCACGAACGCGACGGTCACGAAACCGCCGAGGCCCACGAGCGCGGCCGTGGCGCGGGCGCCGAAGCGACCGATTCTGCCGTACGCCACGGCGAAGGCGAGCGCGAACAGGCCGCCGAGCGCCACCCCGTAGACGACGGTGGCGGTGGCCAGACCGATCGTGCTCTGCACGGTGCGACTGACCAGCTCGTGCTCGCCGCCTCCAGCGTGCGTGTGCGTGTGCGCGGCGGCGTGGGCGGCTTCGACGTCGATGGCCTGCCCGACCGGGCCCTCACCGAAGACGGAGGCGAAGAGGAAGGCGACGACGCCGGCGGCCAGCCCGACGAGCATGCCCCGGACGAGGAGCGAGCGTGCGGACAGCATGGGGTGCCCCGCCGCTCAGTGGCAGGGGAAACCGAGCAGGTGACGTCCATCGTGGACGAACTCGTGCACCGTCTCGCCGGCGAAGACCGAGAGGACGCCCTGCTCGACGCCGACGAAGTAGAGCAACACGGCCGCGAGCAGCGCACCGAACAGCGCCCAGGGCAGGATCTGGCGGAGCGGAACGGCGGCCGGCGCCGGAACGGCAACGGGAGTGGGCAGTGAGACGTCTGCCATGACAGACCTCCTCGGGATCACGCGTCCCATCGTGGGGTGCCGTGACGGGGAGGGTCTGACTTCCGGCCTCGGATTCCATTGCCGAGGCCCGGTTACAGTGGCGCGACCGTGCCGGGATTCCACCGGCTTCCTCCACCGTCACGCTGGTGTCCCGCACGCTACGGGGTGCCGACGAACGGTGTCAACGCGAGAGCCTGTGATGGTCGCGGCCTTGCGGCACGACGCCGACGAGCCGGAGGTTGGCAGCGTGAGCAGTCGCCTGATCCTCGTGAGCCACGCACCGACCACGGCCACCCGCGCCGCCGCCTTCCCCCGGGACGAGCCACTCGACGCGCACGGGCTGGCCGACGCGACCGCCCTCGCCGGGGCGCTGTCCCGGGTCGACGAGGTGCGCTGCGGGCCGGCTCGGCGGTGCGTGCAGACCGCCACGGCGCTCGGGCTCACGCCGACCCTCGACGAGGAACTGCGCGACGGTGACCTTGGCCGCTGGGCTGGTCGTACGCTCGACGAGGTCGCCGCGGACGAGCCGGAAGCCGTCTCCGCGTGGCTGACCGACCCGGCCGCCGCGCCGCACGGCGGCGAGTCCCTGACCGACCTGCTCGACCGGACCGCGAGGTGGCTGCGCGGGCTGCCGGACGTGGCGCGTACGGTCGTCGCCGTCACCCATCCGATGGTGGTCCGCGCCTGCGTCGTGAACGCGATCCACGCCACACCCGCGTCGTTCTGGCGGATCGACATCGCCCCGCTCACCGCGACCGTCCTGCGCGGCGGCGCCGGCAGGTGGACGCTGCGGACGACGGCGGGCCCGGTCGACCGAGTGGCCGGCCGGTCGGGGACCGGGAGGCGGTAGCGTTCCTGTCATGAGTGCGGACAGTTTCCGCTCGGTGGACATCGAGCGCACCAGCGTGGGTCAGTACGTCGTGCGGAACGTCCGCGGCGGGTCGATCACGGTGGGCACGGGCGAGGACGGCAGCTTCACACCGGTGGAACTGCTCCTGGCGGCCATCGGCGGTTGCACGGCGGTGGACGTGGACCTCATCACCAGCCGCCGGGCCGAGCCGACCGGATTCTCCGTCCAGGTCACCGGCGACAAGATCCGCGACGAGGCCGGCGGGAACCGGATGGAGAACCTCACGGTCACCTTCAACGTGACGTTCCCGGAGGGCGCGGACGGCGACCGGGCGCGCGAGGCGCTGCCCCGCTCGCTGCGGCAGTCGCACGACCGGCTCTGCACGGTCTCCCGCACCGTGGAACTCGGCACGCCCGTCTCGACGGTCGCGGTCCCCGGTCCCGACGGGGACTGAGACGACCCTAGCCCGCGGGCGCGTCCCGGATCGCGAGCGCGGCCTGGACGAGCGCGGCGTGGGTGAGCGTCTGGGGATAGTTGCCGAGGTGGGCGCCGGTCACCGGATCCAGCTCCTCGGGGTAGAGGCCGAGCGGGCCGGCGAGGTCGAGCACGGCCCGGAACAGGTCGACCGCCTCGTCGCGGCGTCCGGTGCGGGCGAGCGCCTGCACCAGCCAGAACGAGCAGGGCAGGAACGCGCCCTCGGCGCCGGGGAAGCCGTCGCGCCCCGGTGGGTAGCGGTAGAGCAGCGGACCACCGGCGGAGAGCCGGTCCCGGACGGCGTCGACCGTTCCGCGTACGCGCGGCGAGTCGGCGTGGTCCATCTCCAGCAGCGGCAGGACGAGCAGGGCGGCGTCGACGTCGTCGGAGCCGTAGGTGCGGACGTAGCTGCTGGTCGTCGCGTCGTAGCCGGACGTCCGCACCTCGGCGGCGATGGCGTCGCGCGCCTCCCGCCAGCGTCGACGTTGCACCTCCGACAGCCGGTGGGACTCGGCGATGGCGAGGGCCCGGTCCAACGCGAGCCAGCCCATGAGCTTGGAGTGCACGTGCTGGGCGGGCTCGCGGACCTCCCAGATGCCGGCGTCGGGATCCGGCCAGCACCGGGCCACCACGTCGGCGAAGGCGCGCACCGTCCGCCACGTCTCCGGGTGGAGGCGGTGCCCCGCCTGCGCGAACGCCCAGGCCGCGTCGATCACCCAGCCGTAGCCGTCGAGCTGGTGCTGCCCGGCGGCGGCGTTGCCGATCCGCACCGGGACGCTGCCGCGATAACCGGGCCAGCCGGGCAGGTCCCGTTCCGCCGGTACGTCCCGGCCGTGCAGGGTGAGCAGTGCCGGCAGGCGCGGCCGGTGCAGGCGGGTGGCGTGCAGCAGCCACGCGAGGAATCCCCGGGCCTCCTCGGGTTTGCCGACGCTGAGGAAGGCGCTGACGCCGATGCTCGCGTCGCGGGGCCAGACGTAGCGGTAGTCCCAGTTGCGTACCCCGCCGGGGTCCTCGGGCAGTGACGTCGTGGGCGCCGCGACCGGTGCCCCCGAGGGCGAGTAGGTCAGCAGCCGCATGGTCAGCAGGCTCCGGACGACGTGTTCCCGGAAGGGCAGCGACCCGTCGATGCCGGCCGTCCAGGCCCGCCAGCGGTCCTCGTCGTCGACGAGGCGTTCCCAGGCCGCGGCCGGCGGAACGTGGATCAACGGTTCCCGGTTGGCCACGGCCATCACGAGGGTCACCGGCCGACCCGGCGCGACCTGGACCACGGTGGGACGGCCCGGCTCGACGGTGAACGCCGGTTCGCAGGCCAGCGAGACCGCGAGCGGTCCCCACTCGCACACCAGGGCTTCGCGCCGGGTGTGGACCCGGGGCCTCCGGTGCCGTAAGCCCAGGCGGGGATCGAACTCGACGACGGCCTCGACCGCGGCGTCCTCGACCGACAGCCGCCGCACGACGAGTGTCGTGGGCAGCAGCCGACCGCTCACCTCGGCCACCATGGCCTCGGTGAGGGTGAGGCGCCGCCCGCCCACCGCCCAGGTCGTTGAGAGCGTGGCGGTGTGCCGCCGGTAGCGCCGGTCGACGACCGTGGCGGGCCCCGCCGGGCCGACCCGGAACGTTCCCGCGTCCGCGCCGCCGACCAGCCGGCCGAACAGGGGTTCGCTGTCGAAGCGGGGCACGCAGAGCCAGTCGATCCCGCCGTCGGCGGCGACGAGGGCGGCGGTGCGCGTGTCGCCCAGCAGCCCGTAGTCGGCGATCGGCGACGGGGGCCGGGGAGGCGTCGGGTCGGCTGCGGCGGTCATGGCGACCGCTGCCCGGTGGCGCGGATCAGTGGGCCCGCAGGAGCAGCCCGAGTACCGCACCGTAGATGATGTGGACGGCCGCCGTGACCACGGGCGTCTGGATGCCGTAGTTGACGGCGAGCAGTCCGGGCGGCTCCAGCACGGCCGTGCTGGCCGGGCCCGCCCGCTGGGAGGCCATGCGCGGGTGGACACCGGGCAGGAGCGGCAGGATCACCGTGAGCGCGATGCCGACGTGAAGCGTCCCGAGCAGGGCCCCGATCCACCAGGTGGCGCGGTGCAGCAGGGCGAACGTGGCCGCGTAGCCGAGGGCGAAGCCCTGACCGGCGCAGAGGTGGAGAAAGAACCCGACGACGCGGGCCCGGTCCGGGTCCTCGGTGACGACCGTCCCGAGCACGAGGGGAAAGTCGAGGCGCGTGAGGCCGGCCAGTTGGGCGGTGGTCAGCGACGCGGTGAGCGCCGTGGTGGCGACCAACCCGAACAGCGCCCATCCGGCCCAGTCCATCTCAGCGGTGGCGGACGTCGCGCGCGTACGCCCGGGGCGCGGCGAGCGGCGACGGTCGGTCGGTCATCGGTCGGTCCTCCGGCTGGACGACGGGAAGGTCCCCGGCCCCGGTCGGGACGCCCGTGTCGCACCGCCAACGGGCGACCGTGGCCGCGCCGGATCTTCACGGTAGGCCAGACGGGCGTGACGTGCGGCCGGGTCGCCGAGATACCACCGGGGTGGGGCGTCGTCGCCGCCGCGCCCGTGGGGCGGCCGGATCGGGGAGGACCGCTCATCCGTGCTGGAGGGCGAGGATGAGCGTCATGGCCGCGTAGGTGGTCAACAGGAGCACGCCTTCGAAGCCGAGGCGGCCCCAGCCGCAGGTCTGGCGGATGAGCAGCCCGCCGAGCAGGGTGGCGGTCATGAACAGGCTGGTGGTGGTGGCGAGCAGTTCCGCGTTGCCGGCGTTGTGGTAGATGGAGCCCTGCCGGTAGGCGAGATCGCCGGCGACGAGGGTGAGCACGTCGAGGATGTTCCCGCCGAGCACGGCGGCGACGGCCAGCGTCACCGCGCCGCGACGGACCGCGGCGATGGCGGTGACGGTCTCGGGAAGGCCGTTGACGATACCCATGAGCACCCCGCCGACGAACCCGGCGGTCAGCCCGGTGACCTCGACGAGACTCTCGGCGGCGACGGCGACGAGCCAGCCGCCGGTGGCCACGAGCAGCCCGACGGCCGCGAACTGGCCCCACAGCCACACCGGGCGGAGACGGTTGAGGGCGTTGTCGTTGTGCGGGACGTCGGGGCGGGTCTCCTCCGTGGCGATGGCCTGCCACATGGGTTGTGCGCCGGCGCGGCGGATGAGGACCAGCCCGCCGGCGTACGTGGCGACGAGGACCGCCGACATGGGGTCGACGCCCGCCACGGTGGTCTCGGGCAGGTAGCTGGCGAGCAGCGCGAGGGAGAGCAGCGCGATGAGCAGGGCGCCGGAGAGCAGGTTCGACAGGGACGCGGCGGCGTGTTCGAGGTTGGCGCGGCGGTGGAAGGCGTCGGCGACGGCGACCGCGGTGGTCTGGGCGGCGATGCCGCCGACCGCGTTGCTGTAGGCCAGCCCGGGCTCGCCGCTGTTGGCGGCCACGATGGTCATGACGATGCCGGACAGGCCGGTCACGACGCCGAAGAACACCACGCCGAACAGGGCTTCGCCCCAGCCGGTGCGGTCGGCGAGGGCGTCACCGAGGCCGGCGAGGCGGATGCTGCCGGCGACCGTGATCGCCCCGGCGACGACGAACACCCCGATGCTCCAGGTGAGCGGCCAGGGCGGGGAGGTCAGGTCCGGCACCGCGGCGGCCGGGCGGTCAGTCGGGCAGCAGGCGCCGGAGCACTCCCTTGCCGGTCGCCCCCATCCGGTACGACTGGACGAGGTACGAGCCGCAGGCGATGTTCGCCCCGGCCAGCGCCGGCACGAGATACTGGACCACCCGCTGCCGGCGCTGCCAGACGGCGATCTCCGGTGGCGTCTCCGGGGTCGACAGCGTCGCGTCGCGCACCTCGACCCGGTCACCGCGCTGGTGCGCCTCCTCGGCGAGACGCCCGATCCGGCTGCCGCAGTAGGCGGCGTACGCGCTCGCCGCGGCGCCGGCGACGGCGAGCCCGGCCTTGACGGCGCCGACCGTCCCGAAGCCCTTCTGCAACGCCATGCGTCGCCCACCGACCCGGGCCAGTTGCGCGCCGGCGAGCAGGGTGGCGCCGATGCCGAGCCACTGCACCGGGCCGAACCGGCCCCACGCCGACTCGGCGACGCGGATGCGGTCGATGCCGTCCCGCAGGTCGCTGCCCGACTTGTTCACGCCGGCCACACCCATCACCGTCCCCCCGAACCAGAGGGCGGATCCGATGTCGTGCACCGCCTGGGCGACGGCGTGGTTGTCGGTGGCGGTCATCTGCATTGCGGACTCCTCGGCGAGCGGACGTCGTCCGTGTCCTGCCGTATGTCGGCTTTGCTCCGATTGAAGCATCCTCACGGTCCCCGCACCGGCCGAATCCACCGACGGGCACGTCCGGATCCGGCGGGCCGCCTTCCGTGGCCCGGCCGGGCCACGGGGGACCCGCAGGGGCCAACCGGCCGGGTAGTTGCCGGACAACGGCACAGCAGAACCGCAACACACCCCGACGGGAGGCCATCGTGTTCCGACACGACCGACACCTGCAGTTCCAAGCCAAACCCGAGAAGCCCGACGCCCTGTTCGCCATGAAGCTGCAGGAGGTCCTGGGCGGCCAGTTCGGCGAGATGACCGTGATGATGCAGTACCTGTGGCAGGGCTTCACCTGCCGGGTCCCCGGCAAGTACAAGGACATGATCATGGACATCGGGACCGAGGAGATCGGTCACGTCGAAATGCTCACCACGATGCTCGCCCGACTGCTCGAGGGCGCGCCGGCCGAGACCACCGAGAAGGCCGTCGCCGCCAACCCCGTGCTCGCCGCGGTGCTCGGCGGCATGAACCCGCAGCACGCCATCGTCGGCGGCGGCTCGCCACTGCCGCGCGACAGCCAGGGCGTGCCGTGGAACGCCGGCTACATCGTGGCCAGCGGCAACCTCCTCGCCGACTTCCGCTCCAACGTGGCCGCCGAGGCGCAGAGCCGGCTGCAGACGAGCCGCGTCATGAACATGACCGACGATCCCGGCGTCAAGGAGATGCTCCGCTTCAACCTCGCCCGCGACACCTACCACCAGCAGCAGTGGCTGCTCGGCATCGAGCAGCTCATCGAGGACGGGTTCGTCGAGCACGGCATCGAGAACTCCAACGGCGACATCGAGAACAAGGACCACAACCACACGTTCTGGAGCTTCGGCACGGACAGCCAGGCGGGTGAGGGCCGGTGGGCACACGGACCCAGCCTGATCGGCGGCCCCGATCTGACGTACCTGCCCGAGCCGGTGGCGCTCACCGACGACACCGCCCTGCCGCCGCCGCCGGATCCGAAGCTGTACGCCACCTACGACGGCTCCCGCGGCCCGGGCAAGCCCGGCGACGCGGCCGGCGCGCACGCCCAGGGGCTCACCAACGTGGTACGCAAGGTCAAGGACGCGCTCGACTGATCCGCCGACGGAACACGGCGCGGGTGTGCGGGGCCGGCCGGTGTGACGTCCGAACGGGTCACACCGGCCGGCCGCCAACGCCGGCGCCCTCCTCCGCCGCCCGGCGGGCCGACGACGCCGGGGCGCGCGAGGAGCGGGGCAGCAGCAGCGGGCTCGTGAGGATCAGCAGTCCCGCGACCGCGATCGCGGTGCGTGGGCTGGTCGCCTCGGCGAGCAGGCCGCCGAGGGCGCTGAGGACGGCGATGGCGGCGCCGCTGCTGATCGACCAGGCCGACAGGGTGCGGGCCACGCGGTCTCCGGGCGTGTGTTCGAGCCGATAGGTGGCGAGCACCGGGTTGTACAGGCTCATGCAGAGGATGATCGCCAGCTCGACCGTCATGACGGTCACGAGACCACCGACACCCGGCTGCACGAAGGCGAGGCCGATCAGCCAGATCGCGCGCAGCGTGCCGACGGTACGGAGAATCCGGTGCTGGCCGTACCGTGCCACCACGCGCCTGGCCAGGCGTGAGCCGACGAGCCCGCCCACGCAGGGAGCGGCGAAGGCGAGGCCGTACTGCCAGGGTGGGAACCCGAGCTCGCGGAGCAGGAGCACGGCCAACAGCGGCTCGGTGGCCATGATCAGGCCGCCCACGAGCAGGTTGTTGAGGTAGAGCGCGCGCAGGCCGGGATGGGTGAGGATGTGCCGCCAGCCGGCCAGCAGTTCCCGGGCCCGGTCCCGGCTGTCGCCGATGCGCGGCGGGCGTTCCTCCCGGCCACGGATCGCCGTGATGCCCAGCGCGGAGATCAAATAGCTGAGCGCGTCGGCCAACACGGTGGTGACCGGCCCGAACAGGCCGATCGCCGCCCCGCCCAGTGGCGGCCCGACCGCGATGGAACTCCACGTCGTCGACTCGAACCGGGCGTTGGCCACGAGCAGGTCGTCGCGCCGGACGAGCGCCCGGAGGAAGGCCCCGCTCGCGGCGTTGAACGCTATCCTGGCGGCCGCCGCCACGGCGGAGACGACGAGCAGATGCGTGACGGTGAGCCGGCCGAGGGCGTAGGCCACCGGAACCGTCATCATGGCGGCGAACCGGGCCAGGTCCATGGCGACCATCACCGGCAGCTTGCGCCGACGCTCCACCCATGGCCCGAGCGGCACCGCGATCAGCGCGCCCACCGCCGGCCCCACCGCGGACAGCACGGACACCTGAGCGGGGCTGGCATGCAGCGCCAGCACGGCGATAAGCGGGAAGGCGCCGAAACCCAGCCCGGAGCCGTAGGCGCTCACCGCGTAGGCCGCCCAGAGCCAGCCGAACCGGCGGCCCAGAGATCGCCCAGCCACCGACTCCGTACCTCCCCCGTCGCGCACCTCCGCGAGATGAGAACAGGAGCGGGAGACCGGGCTCAAACAACCGCACCCCGGCGAGCCACAACCGGATGTTGTGCGACGAGGTCGCCGCGTGCGGGATCGTGGCGGCCGCGCGCCTCAGTCATCCGACCGTTGCGGCGGTTCGTCCCCTCGAATCCGAGTCTGAGCGTTGACACAGCGTCCAAAGATCCGATGTACTGCGCTCCGGCGTTGACCCACCGCGGCCGTGCGTTGACGTCAACCACTACGCATCCGACGTGCGACACGGATTCTGGGGGCGAGCGTGAGGCTGCTGCGGGTGGGCGAGCCGGGGCGGGAACGTCCGGCGTTGCTGGACGAGGCCGGGCGCGTACGCGATCTCGGCGGTGTGATCGAGGACCTGGATGGGGCGTTCCTGGCGGCCGACGGGCTCGGCCGGTTGGCCGACCTTCGCGCGGAGGAGTTGCCGATCCTCGCGACCGAGGGGCTGCGCGTGGGGCCGCCGCTGCGACCCGGCAAGGTCGTGTGCATCGGCCTGAACTACCGGGACCACGCGGCCGAGACGGGCGCACCGCTCCCGGCCGAGCCCGTCGTGTTCCTGAAGGCCTCCGACACCGTGGTGGGCCCCGACGACACGGTTCTCGTGCCGCGGGGGAGCACCAGGACCGACTGGGAGGTCGAGCTCGCGGTCGTCATCGGACGCACCGCTCGTTACCTGTCCAGCGTGGACGAGGCGATGGGCTGTGTGGCCGGCTACGCCATCGCGCACGACGTCTCGGAGCGGGAGTTCCAGCTGGAGCGTGGCGGTCAGTGGGACAAGGGCAAGTCGTGTGAGACGTTCAATCCGCTCGGGCCGTGGCTGGTGACGGCCGACGAGGTGCCCGACCCGCAGCGTCTCGGGCTGCGGTTGTGGGTGAACGGTCGCCTGCGGCAGGACGGCAATACCGCCGACATGGTCTTCCCGGTGGGGGAGATCGTCCGCTACCTGAGTCACTTCATGGTGCTCTACCCGGGTGACGTGATCAACACGGGCACTCCGGCCGGGGTGGCGCTGGGGCAGCCGGATCCGAAGCCGTACCTGGTGGCGGGCGACGTCGTCGAGTTGGAGATCGACGGGTTGGGGCGTCAGCGCCAGGAGGTGGGGCAGGCGTGAGCGAGTTCGCCGGGTTGACGGCCGTGGTGACGGGCGGGGCGTCGGGCATCGGGCTGGCCACGGCCACGCTGCTCGCGGCCCGCGGCGCTCGGGTGGCGTGTCTGGACCTGCGGCCGGAGGTGCCCGAGCCGCTGCTCGGTTTCGCGGCGGACGTCGCCGACGATCCCTCCGTACGGGAGGCGGTGGCTGCCGCCGCCCAGGCGCTGGGCGGCATCGACGTGCTCGTCAACAATGCCGGGATCGGCGCGAGCGGCACCGTGGAGACCAACCCGGACGACGAGTGGCACCGGGTGCTCGACGTGAACGTGGTGGGGATCGTACGGGTAACCCGTGCGGCTTTGCCGCACCTGCGCGCGTCGTCCCACGCCGCGATCGTGAACACCTGCTCCATTGCGGCGACCGCGGGGCTGCCGGACCGGGCGCTGTACAGCGCGAGCAAGGGCGCCGTGCAGTCGTTGACGATGGCGATGGCGGCCGACCACCTGCGGGAGGGGATCCGGGTCAACTGCGTCAACCCCGGCACCGCGGACACGCCGTGGGTACGCCGGCTGCTGGACGCGGCCGAGGATCCGCCCGCGGAGTTGGCGGCGTTGCGGGCGCGCCAGCCCCACGGCCGGCTGGTGAGCGCGGACGAGGTGGCGGCGGCCGTGGCCTACCTCGCGAGCCCGCTCGCCGGGTCGACCACCGGCACGGCTCTCGCCGTCGACGGCGGTATGCAGGGCCTGCGGCTGCGGCCCGCCGCGGATCGTCCCCGCTGAGGAAGGGAGCGGCACCCGTGCAACGGATCGCCCTGCACACCCGACTCAAGCCGGGCAGGGAGAGCGCGTACGACACCATCCACCGGGAGATCCCCGCCGAGTTGGACGGCGCGCTGCGGGCCGCCGGGGTGCACTCGTGGCGGATCTGGCGGGACGGCCGCGACCTGTTCCACCTGGTCGAGGTCGAGGACTACCAGCGGATGCGACACGAGTTGCGCGACCACCCCGCCAACGTGCCCTGGCAGGCCCGGATGGCGGAGTTGCTGGAGGTCGAGGACGACTACTCCGGCGCCGACTCGGGGCTGCGCCTGGTGTGGGAACTGCCGTGACCGGCGTCCGGCTGGGTCGGTCGGGGGTGACGGTGACGCGTCACGGTCTCGGGTGCGCCCAGCTCGGCAACCTCTACACGGCGCTCAGTGACGCGCAGGCCGCCGACACGGTGGCGGCGGCGTGGGAATCGGGTGTGCGTTACTTCGACACGGCGCCGCACTACGGGCTCGGGTTGTCCGAGCGCCGCCTCGGCGAGGCCCTGCGTGCGCGGCCGCGCGGGTCGTACACGGTCAGCACGAAGGTGGGCCGCCTGCTCGTGCCCGACCCGGCCGGGGCCACGGGTCGCGATCCGGCGGGCTTCGACGTGCCGGCCGACCACCGCCGGGTCTGGGACTTCAGCGCGGACGGGGTACGCCGCTCGCTGGAGGCGAGCCTGGACCGGCTCGGGCTCGACCGGGTCGACGTGGTGCTCGTCCACGACCCGGAGGATCACCAGAGGCAGGCGCTGGAGCAGGCCTATCCGGCCCTGCACGAGCTGCGGACGCAGGGCGTGGTCGGCGCCGTGGGGGTCGGTTCGATGCGGTGGCAGGTGCTGCACCGGTTCGTCACGGACACCGACGTCGATGCCGTGATGGTGGCCGGCCGGTACACGCTGGCGGAGCAGCCGGCCCTGGACACGCTGCTGCCGGAGTGCGAACGGCGTGGTGTCTCGGTGCTCAACGCCGGTGTCTTCAACAGCGGCCTGCTCGCCGTCGACCAGCCGGGCGCCGGCGCGACGTACGACTACCACGAGGCGCCGGCGCCGCTGCTGCACCGGGTTCGGGCGATCGCCGCCGTGTGCGCCCGGCACGGCACCTCGCTGCCGGCCGCCGCGCTCGCCTTCGCCGGCGCGCACCCGGCGGTGGCGGCGCTCGTGGTCGGCGCCCACGACCGCCGGCAGGTCCGGCGCAACGTCGCCCTGCACGAGGCCGCGCCCCCACCGGCCGACCTCTGGTCCGAGCTCGTCGCCGAGGGGCTGCTGCGACCGGACGCACCGGTGCCCGCCGGCCCGTCAGCGGCACCGTGACGATCCTGCATACGCCGACCGTGACGGGGGAGGCCGGCCTCCTCGCCGTGTCACCCGTCGAGCGAGATCGCCCACTTCGCGCGCTCGATGGACTCCTCCGCGGCGGGGCCGCCGGGATTCTCCGTGGCCAGCGCCTGGTTGAGTGCGACGAACGGGCGCATGCGCCGCTCGTACCGGGCGAAGGCGACGACGTGGTCGCCGTCGGCCGCGGCCAGCTCGGCGGCGAGCAGATAGGCGCCGACGAGGGCGAGGCTGGTGCCCTGCCCGGACAGCGGTGAGGCGCAGTAGCCGGCGTCACCGAGCAGCGCGATCCGCCCACGGGACCAGGAGTCGAGTCTCACCTGGGCCATGGCGTCGAAGTAGAAGTCCGGCGCCTTCCACATGTCGTCGAGCAGCCGCGGCACCTCCCAGCGCATCCCGGCGAACCGCTCGGCCACCAGCCGGCGCTGGGCGTCGAGGTCCCGATGGTCGTACGCGATCGGCTCGGCCATGAACCCGAGGTTGACCCGCAGCTCGGTGTTGTGCCGTGCCGGGTAGATGCCACCGCCGAGGTCGCCCTCACGGAACCAGACCTGCCAGTCGGCCAGGCCCAGGAAGTTCTCCGTCGTGAACACCGACAGGTAGGTGCCCAGGTGGTGGAGGATCGCCGTCTCGGGCCCGAACGCGAGCCGGCGTACGGTCGAGTGCAGCCCGTCGGCGCCGACCACGAGGTCGAACGTCCGCGGCGCCGCCCGTTCGAACGTCACACGGACGCCGCGGTCGTCCTGGTCGAGGGTGGCGATGGAGTCGCCGAACAGGTATTCGGTGGTGCCACTCGTCCGCTCGTGGAGCAGGGCCGTGAGGTCCTCGCGCAACACCTCGATGTCGTCGCTGTCGAGCCGGCCGCTGCTGATGGCGTGCTCGGTCGAACGCATCAGCTCGTTGCCCTCCCCGTCCACCATCGACATGCCGCGCATGTGGGTCTTCGCCGCACGCAGGGCACCGAGCAGGCCCATCCGGTCGACCACGTCGAGCGCCGCACCGCGAACGTCGATCGCCTGCCCGCCGGTTCGCAGTGCCGGCGCGCGTTCCACGATGGTGGCGGTGAAGCCGTGTCGGTGCAGCCAGTACGCCAACGCCGGGCCGGCCACGCTCGCCCCCGAGATCAGCACCTTCGTCATGACGCCTCCTTGTATAACGCTGTACGCGTCCTGAATGTACGGCGTACACACGCCTCCGAACAACGCTCTGACCTGCATTTCTGTGCTAGGACAGCGCGTGCTGGTACGGTTTCTGTACTAGGACAGAGGAGGGGCTGTGGTGGCGGAACCGCCGTACCAGCGAATCGTCGCCGACCTCCGGCGACGCATCGCCGACGGCGAACTTCGCCCCGGCGACCGGGTGCCGTCGACGCGTCAACTCGCCATCCGGTGGGGCGTCGCGCTGGCCACCGCGACGAGGGCGCTGGCGACGCTGCGCCAGGAGGGGCTGGTCCGGGCCGAGCCGCGGGTCGGCACACTCGTCGCCGAGCCTCGGCCGGTCTCCGCGCCCGGTGCGTCACCGCGGGCGCCGGATCCGCGAGCCGGCTCCGGTCGTGAGCTGACCGGTGAGCGGATCGTGCGGGTCGCCATCGAGTTCGCCGACGCCGAAGGGCTGGAGGCCCTGTCGATGCGCGGGATCGCCGGCCGGCTCGGCGTCTCGCCGATGTCGACCTACCGGCATGTGGCGAGCAAGGACGACCTCGTCCTGCTGATGGCCGACGCGGCGTTCGCGGAGCTGCCGCCCACGACCGCCGACGCGACCTGGCGCGAGCGCGTGGAGGGGGCGGTGCGGACGCTGTGGACGCTGCACCGGCGGCATCCCTGGCTGGCCCACCTGAGCCCGCTCAGCCGACCGCTCCCGCTACCCAGCCTCCTCGCGCACGGCGAGCAGATCCTCGCCGCCCTGGAGGAGGCCGGTCTGGACGCGGTCGCCACCCTCGACGTGCAGGTCCTGCTGTACAGCTACGTGCAGGGCCTCGCCGTGCACCTCGAGCGGGAGGCGCACGCCGAGGCCGCCACCGGCCTGACCGAGGACGAGTGGATGCGGCAGCAGGGCCCCGCCATGGGTGCGATCGCCGCCACGGGCCGCTATCCCGCCTTCGCCCGGCTCATGGCGCGCTTCGCCGTCGACGGCTACGACCTCGACCTCGACCGGGTCTTCGAACTCGGCCTGCGGCTCATGCTGGACGGGCTCACACCGCTCGTCGAGCGCCGTCCCCGTCCGTCCGCGACGGGCCGCGCCTAGCCCCGGCGGCGCCCCGCGACCCAGCGCAGCGCGAGGTACGCGGCCCCGCCGGCCAGCGCCCACGGCGCGGCCACGATGACCGGATCGAGCGGGTGGTGCACGCGGTCCACGCGCTTGCCGCGCAGGCGCGACGAGAGCCCGTGGTGGGTGAACTCGCTCAGGACACCGGTCTCGGTGACGGGGTTGTCGGGGTGGAGGGTGAGGAACGACCGGAGCGTGCTCTCGACCGCGTCCACCCGGTCCGCCGCGAGCAGGAGCAGCCAGTGGGCCGCGCGCCCCTCGCTGTACGTGCGGTAGGAGTACCGGCGGATCACGCCGGAGAGCCCCTTGGGCGGGCACGCCGTGCCGAAGACCGGGGTGAGGAACCTGTGCTCGATCGACCGCTCCCGCGGCCACCTCTCGGGCTGCCGCTCGGGGAACTCCCAGTGCGCGCCGTTGAGGGTCGGGTCGAACCGCTCCTTCGGCACCGAGGGCCGGTCCTTCGGGTCGAGGTCGACGCCCCACCCGGGGATACGGGCGCGCAGCTCGTCGCGGGATTCGGCGAGTTTCGGCTTGTCCGGCGTGTAGGGCATGGTCGGGCTCCCGGTCGGGTCAGGCGGCGTTCGCGACGATGAGCGGCTTGATGCAGCCGTCGAGCTTGGCGGAGAAGATGTGGTACGCCTCGGCGATGTGCTCCAGCGGGATCCGGTGGGTCACGATGTCGCTGGGCTTGAGATAGCCGTTGCGGATGTGCGCGAACAGGCGCGGCCACTGCCGCTTCACCGGGCACTGGTTCATGCGCAGCGTCAGCCCCTTGTTCAGCGCGTCGCCGAACTTCACGGCGCTGAACATCGGGCCGTACGCGCCCATCACCGAGATGGTGCCACCCTTGCGTACCGAGTCGATCGCCCAGTTGAGGGCGACGGGGGAGCCGCCCTGCAGCTTCAGCTTCGCGGCGGTGACGTGCTGGAGGAAGTTCCCGTCCGCCTCGGCGCCGACGGCGTCGATGGCGACGTCGGCGCCCAGGTGGTCGGTGATCTTCTTGAGGTGGACGACGATGTCGTCGTACTCCGCGAAGTTGTAGGTCTCGGCGTGGGCGAACGACGCCGCCTTCTCCAGGCGGTAGTCGAGGTGGTCGATGACGATGACCCGGCCGGCGCCCATCAGCCAGGCCGACTTGGCGGCGTACAGGCCGACCGGTCCGGCGCCGAAGACCACGACCACGTCACCCTCGACGATGTCACCGAGCTGCGCGCCGAAGTACCCCGTGGCGAGCGCGTCGGTGAGGAGGACCGCGTCGTCGTCGTCCATCCACTCGGGTATGAGGCTGGGGCCCACGTCGGCGAACGGCACCCGGACGAACTCGGCCTGCCCGCCGTCGTAGCCGCCGCAGGTGTGGGAGTAGCCGTAGATGCCACCCACGGCCGTGGCGTTGGGGTTGACGTTGTGGCAGTTGCTGAACAGGCCGCGGGCGCAGAAGAAACACGACCCGCAGTACACGTTGAACGGAACCATCACCCGGTCGCCCGGCTTGACGTTCCGCACCGACGGGCCCACCTCGTCGACGACACCGATGAACTCGTGGCCGAAGGTCATCCCGACCCGGGTGTCGGGCATCATGCCGTGGTAGAGGTGCAGGTCCGAGCCGCAGATGGCGGCCCGCGACACCCGCACGATCGCGTCGTTGGGGTGCTCGACGGTGGGGCGGTCCTTCTCCTCCACGCGCACCCGGTAGGGGCCGCGGTAGACCATTGCTCGCACTCGTTGCCTCCTGGACCAGCGCGCTGGCGCTCGACGTGCCCCGGCACCGTCCGAAGCACTGGAGTCGGTACCCCGACGGTCCGGGGGCAAACTCGGCGCGGTCACGACCGGTGAGCCGGGACCGAAACGGCGTCAACCCATCGCTGTGGATCAAAGGCATCGATTGACGCTGCTCAGCGGACGAATGGCCGGACGGGTCGACGGAAGGTAAGGAGTTCGTCTTCTTTTTGACCTTACCCATTGGTAATAGTTGACCGTCTCGTGGCCTCGCCGTGACCCTGTCGCCACCGGTTTCCCAGGAGAGGAGGCGCGATGAGGTTACGGCACGTAGCCGCCGTGGCGGTCGCCACGGCCATGGTGGGACTCGTATCCGTGCCCGTGCAGGCGCGGGTGCTCGAGCGACCATCGGCTCAGGTCGGCGTCAAGGTGAAAGGTGTCCCGACGCCCAAGGAGTTCTTCGGCTTCGAGATGGGCGACGAGGGGAAGCTCGCCCACTTCGACAGCATCAAGCGCTATTTCAAGCTCATCGCGGACCGCTCCGACGAAGCCGATTACCAGGTGGTGGACCGGACGACGCTCGGCAACGAGTACCCCATCCTGCTGATGAGCAGCAAACACAACCTCAAGCGGATCGACCAGGTCCTCGACATCAACAAGCGCCTCTCCGACCCGCGGGTGATGCAGGCCGAGGCGAAGCGCGCGGGCGTCCCGGTCGACGAGTACGCCAAGAAGCTCGCCGCCCAGAGCCTGCCCGTCTACTACATCGAGGCGACGATCCACTCGACGGAGGTGGGCCCCACCCAGTCCCTCGTCAACGTCGTGCACCGGCTGGCGACGGAGAACTCCGAGTTCACCCGGCAGGTCCTCGACAACGTGATCCTGCTCGTCGTCCCGTCGCAGAACCCCGACGGGCAGAAGCTGGTGGTTGAGCACTTCAACCGGACGGCGGGCACGAACTACGACCGGACGTACCCGGATCTGTACCACCACTACACGGGCCACGACGACAACCGCGACTGGTTCATGCTGACCCAGAAGGAGTCGCAGACCCGGGTCCGGCTCGAGCAGAAGTACCGGCCCGTCGCGCAGCACTACATGCACCAGGCGGGCGCTACCTCCCCCCGGATCTGGTCGCCGCCGTGGGACGAGCCGATGTCCGAGACGCTGGACCCGATCGTCGTCTCCGCGTCCAACACGCTCGGCATGCAGACCCAGCGTGACCTCGTGGCGGAGGGCAAGAAGGGCGCGAAGTGGAATGACGCATACGGCATCCTCTGGAACGCCGACGTCATCGGCTACAGCCCGTTCCTCGGCACGTCGACCTGGTTGACCGAGATCGCCTCGGTCCGGGACCTCGCGTACACGTACACCTCCGACAAGATCCTGGAGCCGGCCACCAAGACGCTGCGTTCGGTGCTGCCGTACGACAGCAAGACCTGGACGCTCAAGCAGATCGTGGAGTACGGGGCCTCCGCGGCGTACTCGGGCATGAAGACGGTCGCCAGCGACCCCGAGACGTGGCTCTACGACAACCTCTACCTGTCGAACCGGAACAGTGAGACGTGGACCGGCGGACCGTACGCGTACGTCGTGCCGGCAGACCAGCGCGACCCCTACGCCCTGTACGACATGATGAAGATCTTCGACTTCGGGCAGGTGGAGATCGACCGGGCCACGACCGCCTTCACCGTCGGCGACAAGAAGTACGCGGCAGGCTCCTACATCCTCAAGACACAGCAGCCGATGGGCCGGTGGGTCGACCAGCTCCTACGGATCGACGAGTACCCGGACGCCGCGCGCAAGTGCGCGGAATGCCCGCTGATCATGCCGTACAGCGAGACCACCGACAATCTCGCGCTGTTCATGGGCGTGGACGTCGACGCCGTGGCGAAGCCCTTCGCGGCGGCCACCACCCGCGTTCGGGGCATCGAGCCGGTGCGGCAGCAGATGCCGGGCCACCCCGGTCGCGGCGGCGCCTACGTCCTCAGTCCCACCTCGTACGGGCTGGGCCAGGTCATCGCCGACCTCCAGAAGGCGGACGTGCCGGCGTACCGGGCCAAGGCCGCCGTCACCGTCGGCGGCCGGACCCTGCCCGCCGGCGCGCTGCTCGTGCCGTCGAAGGACCCGAATGCCCGCCCGGTGCTGACCCGGGCCAGCCAGGAGACCGGCCTGCCCGTCTACGCCACCGACACGGTGCCCAACGTCGCCGCGGTCAAGCTCAAGGCCGACACCCGGGTGGGTCTCGTGCGCGGGGCCAACAACATGCCCGGCGGGTGGATGATGTGGATGTTCGACCAGTTCGGCGTGAACTACGAGGTCGTCTCCGCGGACGACTACGCCGACCTCCGCGGCAAGTACGACACCATCGTGCTCGCGCCCGGTATCTCGGCGAACTCCATCACCCGCGGTCTCGACCCCGCCAAGAACCCGCCGGAGTTCCGGTGGGCCCGGGGCGTCCCCGACGGGCTCGACAAGCTGAAGCAGTTCGTCGAGGGCGGCGGCAATCTCGTGGCGCTGGGCAGCGCGTCCACCACGGCGGCCACGTCGCTCGGCCTGCCCGTCCAGAACGTCACGCCGAGCAACCGGACCGCGTTCAACGCGCCCGGGGCGCTGCTCAAGCAGAGCTACGACCCAGAGGTCCCCGCGGCGTGGGGCATGCCCGAGTCCTGGCCGACCTGGTTCAACAACGACGCGGCGTTCAAGGTGACCGGCGACGCGCAGGTCGCCGCCACCTACCCGAAGGAGGAGGATCTGCTGGTCAGTGGCTACGCGCACGGCACCTCCGCCATCGGCGGCGCCACCAACATCGCCACCTTCGACGTGGGCAAGGGTGAGGCCACCATCGCCGGCGGCCACATCACCTTCCGCACCTGGCCCCGTGCCTCGTGGACCGTCGTCACGAACGCCATGTACAACGGCGCCGGAGAGGACGTGACGGCCGGTCAACTGGCCGGCGCCTTCCGGTAGGTCCGGCCGGCGGCAACGACATCGGCTGCGGTGCCCACCCGGCACCGCAGTCGATGCGTCGCCTCCAGGGACCGGCACAGCGGCGCGTCCGACATCGAGTCTCCGCACGCGCAGCGCGAGCGCGGAAGGGCGTTACCGGCAAGGACGCCAGGTACCGTCGCCGCATGTGGAGAGTGCTGGTCAGCGGCCGCTTGGGAGGCGCCGCAATCCGCTTCAACGAAACCGGTGTGCCGGTCGATTCACCGATCTGGCGCCAACGCCCACGTAGCCCGCTCGCAGAACTGGAACACCGAAGCAAGTAACGGGGTCGACCCCTCTGCTCACATGGGGGGCGACAGCGGAAGACCCCGTGGATCATGCAGTTGTGGTGCCCGGAGCGTCGGCGTCCGCCCCTTTTGCGAGGCACCACAACTGCATGATCGGCCCCGACTCAGCTCGGCGCGGCACGGTCTCGACCTACCAGGCGGTCGCGCCGCCCTCGACCGGGATATTTGCGCCCGTGATGTAGGAGGCGCGGTTGGACGCCAGGAAGGCGGCCAGCTCGACGACCTCCTCGGGCCGGCCGAAGCGCCGGAGGATCGTCTTCTTCGTGATCGCGTCCCGGGCCGCCTGGTCGTCGCCGAGGTCACGGTCGCTGGCCGGACTCAGGACCGGGCCGGGGCTGATCGCCAGCGCGCGGATGCCGTGCGGCGCCCCTTCGAGCGCCATTTGGCGGGTCATGCCGAGGATGCCGGCGTTCGCCGCGCAGTGTCCGACCATCGGGGGGAACTCGCCGGCGATCATCGCGGCCATCGACGCCACGTTGATGATGACGCCACCGCCTCGCCGGGCCAGGTGGGGCCACGCGAACTTCGACACGAAGAAAGGGATGTCGAGTTCGCCGGCTATCGTGGCCCGCCAGTCCTCGACGGAGAAGTCGGGCATCGGGCCGAAGCGCAGGGAGGCGGCGTTGTTGTAGACCACGTCGAGGCCGCCGAAGGCGGCCGCGGCGTCCTCGACGAACTGCCGGGCCTGCTCCGGATCGGTGAGGTCGACCGGCGCGATGCCCGTCATCTCACCGCCGGCGCGACGGACGAGTTCGACGGTTTCGTCGTTGCCGGCAGGGTTGATGTCGCATCCCACGACCTTCGCGCCTTCGCGCGCGAAGACCAGCGACGCGGCGCGGCCCATTCCGCCGCCCGTGCCGGTGATCACCGCTACCTTGCCGTCGAGCGTTCCCATGGCGCTCCCTCGTTCGTCCGGTCCGTCCGAAGGTAAGCGGCACGAGGGCGCGTTCGCCCCGGAACCGGAGGAAAGCACCGTTTCCGGTGCCTCAGGGGCGCCCGTTCACGGTTGGCGCGGGCGGTGGGACCGATCGGGTTGGTCGCCGTGAAGGCCCTCGGCACGAGGTCGAACCCCTGCCGGTGCACGGGCATCGGGCTCTGATCCTCTTCCCCGGTGCGGGCCCTCAGGACAGTCGTGACACGAGGCCTGCGACGTCCTCGGCGCAGCCGTAGGACAGTGTGACGCCGGCGCCACCGTGGCCGTAGCAGTGGATGACCGGGCCGCGGTCGAGGAACTCGGTTTCCAGCCGTACGGTCGGTCGCCCCGGTCGCAGGCCCACGCGGTGGCCGAGGACGCGGGCGGTGTCGAGGGCGGGCACGAGCCGGGCGCAGCGTCGCAGGATGTCGGCCGTCGTCTCCGGCCGCACCCGGACGTCCTCGTCGCGTTCCTCCGCGGTGCCGCCGAGCAGCACGCTGTCGCCCCTGGGGACCACGTAGACCAGGTGTTCGGGATCGGTCTGGTCGAGCAGCCACTCGGCGAGGCCAAACTGGGCCACGACGACCACCTGGCCGCGCACCGGCGTGAGGCTCGTGTCGGGGACCAGCTCCCGGGCACCCAGGCCGGTGCAGTTCACCACGACGTCCACGTCGTCGAACGCGTCGCCCAGATCGGCCACGTGCCGGGTCCGCACGGGCACCCGCGCCGCGTCAAGCCGGCCGCGCAGCCACGGCAGGTGTACCGCCATGTCGACCACCGGGACGTTCAGCTCGTAGCCGTCGACGTAGCCGGGCGGCAACCGCTCCGCGGCGACCCGAGCCAGCGCGGGAACGGCGTCGCGCCACCACGGGTCGGGGGTGTGCCGGCGGAACAGTTCCCGGCCGGCGCGCATCCGGACGCCGGCCGCCGGATCGGAGGTGAGGCCACGCAGCGCCCGGTAGCTGGTCGCCGACCACCGGGTCACGTCGGCCTCGGGGTACGCGCGATACGGATACCAGAGCGCGGCGGCGACCGATGACGTGGTGCCCTCGCCGGTCGCGGCCGCGACGACCTCGACCGCGTGACCGGCCTGTGCCAGGCGCAGCGCGCTGGTCAGGCCCACCACACCGGCGCCGACGACCCTGACTCTCATGCCTCGAGATCACACCACAACGGGGTGCTCAGCGGGAGACGGGTGGGTGACGCGACCGTGCCCCGCCGCGGACGGCTCGGTCTGTCGCCCGATGGGAGTTCGGACACCCGGTCACCGACCGTCCGCAGTCGACTGTCCGGACCGCACCGACCGGCAGCCGTGCGCCACCGTGGCGGCGACGACCGGCCGACCTCGGCCAGCCCGCTCGGGACGATCGGGCGCTGCCGGCGGTGACACCGGCGGTGGCGACAGCGGCGGCGGCGGTACCGATCCGCGCTTCGCGACGTGCACCGCCGCCAAGAGGGCGGGCTACGGGCCGTACGTGCGCGGCCAGGATCCCGAGTACGCCTGGTACGACGACCGCGACGGCGACGGGCGGGTGTGCGAGTAGGCGGACGGCTCGACGAGGCGTGGGCCGGTGACCGCCCGATCAGGACCGGGCGCCGGCCCCGCGCCCGGCCAGAAACCGGTCGACGGTGCCGGCGCGGCGGGCCTCCTCGGCCAGTGACTCGCCCACGATCCGGCTCGCCAGGTCGACGGCGATCGGCCCGATCTCGGCGTACAGCTCCCGGATGATCCCCTGCCGCTGTGCCGCGAGCCGCTCCCTCCCCGCCGCCACGGCCCGATCCGACTCCGCTCGTGCGGCGGCCAGCACCTCCTGCCGGACGCGCTCGGCGTCGGCCCGGCCTTCCTCCCGGATCCGGGCGGCGTCGGCCCGCGCCGCGGCCATCTCGGCGTGGTACTGCTCCAGCAGGCGCAGCGCCTCCGACCGGGTGGCGTCGGCGCGCGCGACGCCGCCCTCGATCGCCGCCGTCCTCGCCTGGAAGGTCTGCTCCATCCGGGGGAAGACGAACCTCAGCAGCACGAGGCACAGCAGCCCGAACGCGAGCGCGCCGGTGAGCATCTCCTGCCAGAGGGGTGTGATCGCGCGCAACCCGCACCTCCGCCAGCGTAGGAATATCGACGGATGTTACCGGCGCTCGGCCCGAGCTGCTGCCCCTGTCGCCGTGCCCGCATCGGCAAGAACGGCTTCGCGACCGGGGCCGCGCGGACGGGTGTCCGCGCGGCTCCGGTGCTGTCCGTCGCGCTAGAGGGCGATCTCGTGCTGGTAGATCCGGTGGTGCGCCCCGTGGACGAAGACCCGCAGTACCCCGCCGTACGACGCCGCGGCCGGCGCCGAGCGGGCCCCGGCCGGCCCGGGCACGACGGCCCAGCCGGACCACGTGCCGGTCGTCACCGAGTAGCGGTTGATCCGCAACTGCCCGGCGGCGTCACGGACGAACACGTGCAGCTCGCCGCCGTACACGGCGGTGGCGGGCGCCGAGGCCGCTCCGGCCGCGCCCGGCACGGTCGACCAGCCGGACCAGGCGCCGGTCTCCAGGGAGTACCGGTTGACCCGCACCCGGCCGGCGGCGTCACGGACGAACAGTTGCAGGTCGCCGCCGTAGACGGCGGCCGACGGCGCCGAGGTCGCTCCCGCGGTGCCCGGTACGGTCGACCAGCCGGACCATGTGCCGGTCGTCAGCGAGTAGCGGTTGACCCGGATCTGGGCGGCGGCGTCACGGACGAACACGTGCAGCTCGCCGCCGTACACGGCGGTGGCGGGCGCCGAGGCCGCTCCGGCCGCGCCCGGCACGGTCGACCAGCCGGACCAGGCGCCGGTCTCCAGGGAGTACCGGTTGACCCGCACCCGGCCGGCGCCGTCACGGACGAACAGCTGCAACTCGCCGCCGTAGACCGCGGTGGCCGGGGCCGAGGCCGCGCCGGGGGCGCCCGGCACCGCCGACCAGCCCGACCACGCGTCGGTGGCCAGCGAGAAACGGTTCACGCGCACCTCACCGTTCGCGCCTCGGGTGAACAGCCACAGGTCCGAGCCGTACGCGACGGCCTCCGGCCCGGACCGGGCCTCGGCCTGGCCGGGCACCGGAGTCCAGGCCGCCTGGGGCCGACCCCAGCCGGGCGCCGCGGCGCCGGCCGGTGCCGCGGCCACGCCGACGGTGGCCACGACGAGCGCGAGGAGGACGACGAGCAGTCGGGCACGTGCTCGTGGTGGACGGGATGCCTGCATGATGAACTCCCCTCGTGGACGGTCGCACATCGACCGAGCTCAGGAGTCCATGCTGGCGGCCCACCCCGGCGCCGCGCACCGGCTCTCCGGCCAGCGGCGGTGTCGACTATGCGGCACCCTCTCGCCGCAACCATCGCCGCCTCTCGCGTATACCGAGCGTGCGACGCGCGCGGCCCCGCCGTTCGTTTGCCCATGCGGCCGGAGGGTAGTGAGGGAGACGTGACCACACCTGAGCAGAGGCAGCAGGAAGACGCCCTCGAGCGTGGCGAGGTGTTCCAGGACGCCGAGGGCCACCGGACCAGGGACCCGGGCGCCGGAGCGGCGCACGCGGACAGCGAGGCCGACCGTAACGCGGAGCACCTGGCGCGCGGTGAGGTCGGCCCGGGCGTGCCGGAGGAGTAGCCGGGCAAATCCGCCCGACATCCCTCCGGTCAGCCCGCGTCGCCCGGCCCGCCGGCCCGCGCGAGGGCGACGACCCGCCCGCGCTCCGACTCGGGAAAGCGGTCGAGCATGACGCGCAGCTCGTCGGCGCTCACGTTCGCGCCGAACAGCTCGCTGCCCGGTTCGAGCCGTACGCCCTCGGCCAGGGGCCCGGCGACCACCGGGTCGAAGCCGAGCCGGTCCACGAGGGAGGCGACGACGTCGACGTCGGCGGGATCGTCGCCGGCGATCGCGATGGCCTTGCGGCCGGGAGTGCCAGCCGGCCGTGCCTCGTCCTCCAGATCGTGGTACCCCATGTGGTTGAACGCCTTGACGACCCGGGAGTCGGGCAGGAACGCCTGAACGGTCTCGCTCGACGAGGTGCGCGGGTCGGTGAGGTCGTCGCGGATGCCGTCGACCTCCCACCAGTAGTTCATGGCGTCGACGACGAGCTTGCCCCGCAACCCCTCGGCGGGAATGCTGCGGTACTTGCCGAGCGGGAGGGCGAGGACCACGATGTCGGCGTCGGCCGCGGCGTCGGCCGCCGTGGTGGCGACGGCCCCGGGCGTGAGCACCTCGATGGTGAGGGCGATCTTCGCGGGGTCGCCGGAGCCGGCGACGAGCACCCGGTAGCCGGCCGCGACGGCGAGCCGGGCGAGCACGGTGCCCACCTTGCCGGCGCCGAGGATGCCGATGGTCCGCGGCTCGTGCTGAGCGTTGTCGTTCATGTCGTCCTTCCGCATACCGGCGGGCGCGCCCCAGGGCCGGTTCAACCGGCCAGCATCTCACGGACCAGGGGTACGACGCGGCTGCCGTACAGTTCCACGGCCCGCATCCGGGCGCTCACCGGCTGGGCCCCGGCGGTGTAGATGAGGTCGAACCGGCCGACGCCGAGGCCGCGGATCGCGTCGGCCATGCGGCGGGCCACGGTCTCCGGCGAACCGATGTAGAGGGAGCCGAGCTCCACCTCGGCGTCGAACTCCTCGCGGCGGATGCGCGGCCAGCCCCGCAGCGCGCCGATGCGGTCGCGCATGACCCGGTAGTGCGGCCAGAACACTTCCTTGGCCTCCTCGTCGGTGTCGGCGATGAAGCCCGGCGAGTGCATGCCGACCGGGTACGCCGTCGTGCCGAACTGCTCGGCGGCCCGCCGGTAGAGGTCGATGTAGGGCGCGAAGCGCTGGGGCGCGCCGCCGATGATGGCGAGCATCAGCGGGAAACCGTAGTGGGCGGTACGCACGACCGACTGCGGCGAGCCGCCGACACCCACCCAGGTCGTGAGATGCCCGGACTCGGTCTTCGGGAAGACGTCGGCGTTGTCGAGCGGAGCCCGTTTGGTGCCGCTCCAGGTGACCGGCTTCTCCTCCAGCAGCTTCGCGAACAGCTCGATCTTCTCCTCGAACAGCACGTCGTAGTCGCTGAGGTCGTAGCCGAACAGCGGGAAGGACTCGGTGAACGAGCCGCGGCCGAGGATGACCTCGGCGCGGCCGTTCGACAGCGCGTCCACCGTCGCGAAGCGCTGGAACACCCGGACCGGGTCGTCCGAACTCAGCACGGTCACGCCCGACGCGAGCCGGATGCGCGACGTCCGCGTGGCGATGCCCGCCAGCACGGTCTCGGGCGTCGACACCGAGTACTCCGGCCGGTGGTGCTCGCCGAGGGCGATGACGTCGACGCCGAGCTCGTCGGCGAGCACTGCCTCGTCGACGACCTGCCGGATCGCCGCGGCGTGCGACACGGGCCGGCCGGAGTCGTCCTCCGGCACGTCGCCGAAGGTGTCGAGGCCGAACTCGAGATCAGACATGGGTGGGCTCCTTCGCCAACAGCTCCCGGACCCGCGGGGCCACCTCGCTGCCGAGCAGCTCGATGGAGCGCGCGCGTGCCTCCCGGGGCAGGTGCATGATGTCGTACTTGAGGTCGAAGCGGTTCAGCCGCAGGTCGCGGGCCATCGTGGCGATCTTCTGCGCGACCGTCTCGGGGGAGCCGACGAACAGCGCCCCGTGGTCGATTTCGGCCTCGTAGCGTCGACAGTCCGGCTTGTAGAAGCCGCGTTCCTCGGCGAGCTGCGCCACCACCGGCTGCCAGTACCGCCACCAGGTCTCCACCGCCTCCTCGTCGGAGTCCGCGACGAGGCCGAGCGAGTGCTGCCCGACCGGCTGCGCGGAATGCCCGAACTGTTCGAGCGCCCGGAAGTAGAGGTCGACGTGACCGGCGAACCGCTGCGGGCGTCCGCCGATGATCGCCAGCATAAGCGGAAGTCCGTAGCGGGCGGCGCGGATCACGGAGTTCGGGCTGCCGCCGACGCCGATCCACGTGGGGATGCCGCCGGGCCGCATCCGCGGGTGCAGCTGCTGGGCGACCAGGGGAGCGCGTACGGTACCCGACCAGGTGACCGATTCCTCCCGCTGGAGCCGGACGAAGAGGTCCAGCTTCTCTTCGAACAGCCGCTCGTAGTCGGCCAGGTCGTAGCCGAACAGCGGAAACGACTCGGTGGCCGACGCGCGCCCGAGGACCATCTGGGCGCGGCCGTTGGACACCGCGTCGAGAGTGGCGAACTCGTGGTAGAGCCGTACCGGATCGTTCGTGCTGAGCACCGTGACCGAGGTGCCCAGCCGGATCCGTTCCGTCGCGGTCGCGATCGCGGCGAGCAGCACGGGCGTGGCCGAGTCGTTGTGGCCCTTCCGGTAGTGCTCGCCCACGCTGAAGACGTCGAGGCCGACCGACTCCGCGAGCCGTGCCTCCTCGACGAGCAGGCGCACGGTCTCCGCGTCGCTCAGGACGCGGCCGCCCTCGGTGGCGACCTCTCCGAAGGAGTTCAGCCCCAGCTCGAACCTCTCGGCTGTCATCGTCCCCTCCTCACGCTCGCTCCCGGCGGCGATGCTCGTCGCGGGGGAGTTCCCGACGATTGACATGTCAATCATGCTAGCCTGCTAATTGACATGTCAATCAGGGGGGCGAGCATGACGATGGCCACACCCGACCGGCGGAAGGGACGCCGGCTACCGAACGCGGAGGAACTGCGCGCCTGGCGCTCCTTCGTCGAGACGACCGAGGTGGTCAAGTCCCGGATCGCCTCCCGGCTCCAGAGCGACTCCTCGCTCTCGCCCGGCGACTACGCCGTTCTGCTCGCCCTCAGCGAGGCGCAGGACCGGCAGATGCGCTCGTCCGAGCTCGCGGCGCACATCGGCTGGGAGCGCAGCCGGCTCTCGCACCACCTCGGGCGGATGGAGCGGCGCGGGCTCATCCAACGCCAGGAGTGTGCCACCGACCCCCGGGGAGCGGAGATCCTGCTCACGGCCACCGGATCCGAGGCGTTCCGGGGAGCAACCGTTCCCCACCTGCGCGCCATCCGCGAGCTCTTCGTCGACGCCCTCACGCCGGAGCAGATCGCCGCGGCCGGCGAGATCGCCGCGGCGCTGCGCGCGCACCTCGACGCGCGGCCCACGCAGTAGTCCCGCCAAAACCGCGAAGGCCCTGGCCGGACGTGTGTCCGACCAGGGCCTTTCGTTCGCCGGCGCGTTCCGGTCGACGGCGCCTCACGACGCGCGGCGCACCGGGCGCGCCCGTCAGGCGACGAAACGCGTACGGCGGCGGCGCGCCACCACGAACAGGGCGGCGCCCACGGCCAGCAGCGCGGCGGCGGCACCGCCCAGCACGATCCCGGACGTGCCGGTGATGGGCAGGGACGGGTCCTCCGCGCCCCCACCGCCGCCGGCGGCGCCGGCCCGGTTCACGACCAGCTCGGCCACGTCGTTGCCCGTCGCCGCGTCCGGGTTCGAGGGCGTGGCGGTCACCGAACCGCGCAGTTCCCCGGCGGTGTCGATGCGCAGCCCGAAGCTCCACGTGACGGCCTGGTCGACCTCGAGCGGGTGGACCGCCGTCGTGCAGACGTACGCGGCGTCGGCCTTCTCGCAGCCGGCCGGCACCGTGGTCACGGTGGTGCCCTTCGGCGGAGTGACGGTGACCATCGCGGCTGGCTCCGTGAGGCCCGAGGCGTACGCGGGACCGAGGTTCCGGACCCCGACCGCGGCCGTGACCGTCGACCCGACGGCGCCGCGCACCTCGGCGCCCACGGCGCTCACGTCGGCGCGGTTCGTGCCCTCGACCGTGAGGATCACGGTCTGCGAGTCAAGAAAGACGGAGTCCTCGGTCTGGGCGCCCTGGGCGCGCAGGGTCGCGGGCTTCTTCACGAGCCGCAGGTCGCCCTGGGTGCCACGGGTCGGGTTGGTGGCCCGGACCATGTCGAGGTTGTCGCGCCCGTCGACCGGGGTCGAGAACTGGAATGACGCTCCCGCGACCCCCGGCGCCGGCACCTCGGGGCGCAGCCGCAACGGCAGCTCCTCCGAGAGCACGTACTCCCCGCCGGCGGCCAGCGTCGTGTCGAAGTGGCAGTACGCGGCGAAGCTGCCGTACTCGCAGTTGTTGTACCGCTTCGGCACCGTGAACGGGGCCTCGTAGAGGAAGAACATGTCCACGCCGGTGATCGCGTTGTCCCCGGCGTTCTTCACCGAGAGCGGGTTCGTGAACGTGTCGCCCGGCTTGGCCTTCTTGCTGATGATCGGCCCGACCTCGAGCGCGACCTTCTCGCTGACGGTCACCTTCGACGTCTTGGTGAACGTCTGCTCCCGGCTCGTGACCTTGACACTCACCTCGCCCTCGTCGCCGACCTTGGCCGCTGCCTCCGGCCGGAGGGTGAGGTAGGTGATGCTCGCGAACTGGCTCTCCGACGTGAGGTTGTCGAACGCGCAGGTGATGATGCTGCCCGCCTGCTCGCACGGGTCGAAGTCGAACGTCTTCTTCGCCGTGGCGACACCGGCGAGCTTCGACGTGTCGATCGTGACCGCCACGTCGTGCAGGGTGAAGTCGCTGTCGTAGTTGTAGAGGTAGACCGACTGGGTCTTGCCGAACGATCCGGGCACCAGCGCGGTGTGGTCGAAGGTGAGCTGCGTGCCCTTGGGCAGCGCGACCGCGGACACCGGCGCGACGGCGCCGGCGCCGAGCAGGCCGACGGCGCAGGCGCCGAGCCAGGCGGCGGCCCGCAGTAGGCGTGGACGATTCACAAAGATTCCTCCCCGTTGATGGCGGGGGTGATCATAGCGGCCGGGACCAGCGGCGGCGGGTTGCCTACGCGTCCCGTGTGGACGGAGTCGGGCGGGGCGGGCGGCGGCCAGACTCAAATGTTGCTCAATTTCCCCGCTCGGCATGCCGTCGTGTTACGACGACCGGCCTAGGTTCAGACCACTTCGCCGGATCACGGCGACCGGTGCCGCACCCGAAGGAGCGCCATGGCCCCTACGCCGCCCACCGACGCCGACCTGAACGTCCTGATCAGGGCCCGGCTCGCCGCCATCGGTATCGACCTCGACCAGTTGCCGCCCGGCACCGCGCCCGACCCGGAGACCGGCGCCCCGGGGCGGGACGCCGTGCTCGCCTCGCTGCGCTCGTTCGTGCGGGGCACGGTCGCCTCGCTGGCCGCGTACCAGCCGCCCACGCCCGACGCCGCCGACCCCGAGGCCGCCAGGGCGCTGTCGCAGCAGCGCGTGCCGATCCTGTACCCCGCGAACAGCACGGAATGGCGGAAGGCATGACCCAGCCGTTGGATCGTTCGATCGACCGTCGGGCCTTCCTGGCCCGCGCCGCCGCGCTGGCCACCGCCTCCGCGGCGGGTGCCACCGTCGCGCTGCCCGCGATGGCGGCCGCGGCCGACCCCCGGACCGCGTCCGAAACGGCGCGGCGGAGAGGCCCGGCGCTGGACCGGCCCAACGCCTACGCCAGGCCCCGGCCCGAAGCGCTCGCCGACCCCACCGAACTCACCATCGCCGAGGCGGGCTGGCTCATCCGGGCCGGCAAACTCAGCCCGGAGGAACTCGTCGAGGCGCACCTGGCGCGCATCGCCACGTACGACGGCGTCTACCGGGCCTTCAACCTCGTGCTCGCGGACGCGGCCGTCGCGGCGGCGCGGGCGGCGTCCCGCGGCCCCCGGCGCGGCGTGCTGCACGGCATCCCCCTGGCCGTGAAGGACAACTACTACACCGAGGGCGTCCGCACCACGGCAAACTCCTTCCTGTTCCAGGACTTCGTACCGCCCTACGACGCGACCGCCGTGGCCCGGCTCAAGGCGAGCGGCGCGGTCGTGCTCGGCAAGACGCAGATGGGCCCTCTCGCGACGACCCGCGCCACCACGCCGGCCGGCGTCGTCACCACGGTGAACGCCTGGGCGCCGACCAGTCCCGGCGTCGACCCGGGCGGGTCCTCGACGGGCAGCGCCACCGCCGTGGCCGGCCGCATGGCCGTCTCCGGCATCGGCACCCAGACCGGCGGTTCGATCACGTCACCCTCCAACGCCCAGGGGCTGACCGGTCTCAAGCCGACCATGGGCCGGGTCTCGGCGGCCGGCATCATTCCCCTCACGTACACGCGGGACCACCCGGGCCCGCTGGCCCGTGACGCCAAGGACGCCGCCATCATGCTGACCGCGATGGCCGGCGAGGACCCCGCGGACCCCCGCAGCCAGGGTCTGCCCGACGTGCCCGACCTGATCGACGCGGCCACCCCCGTCCTCCAGCGCAACCGGGTCAGGCTCCGCTGGAACACCCGCGTCGGCGTGCTGCCCGGCTTCACGGACGGGACCTCGGCCACCGCGCTGGCCCGGCAGGCGTACCTCGCGAAACTCGCGGCGATCCCCGGCGTCACGCTGGTCGACGTGCCCCTGCCCGAGGAGTGGAGCCTGCTCACCGGCGGCACCTTCAACAACGTCCGCCTGCCCGAGCGCAGCGAGCCGTTCATGCCGTACCTGCGCACCGATCTGCGCGCCTTCGGGGTCACGCTCACGAGCTGGCTGCAGGGGGCGTTGATGGGCGGCAACGAGTTCATCACGGGCCAGCGCGCCAAGCTGGTGCTTCTGGAGCGTGTCCTCGACGGCCTCTTCGGCGCCTGCGACGTGGTGGTGCAGACGGACCCGGTGCCCTTCGACATCATCGGCCTGCCGGAGATCGCCTTCCCGATCGGGTTCACCGACGCCGGGCTGCCGATCGGCACCATCCTCGGCGGCCTGCCGTACGCCGAGGACCGGCTGTTGTCCGTGGTGGCCGCGTACCAGGCGGTCACCGACTGGCACCTGCGCCGGCCGGCCGACCCGCCGACCGCCGCCGCCCGGACCCGCGCCGCGGAGGCGCCGCGACTGACGGCCGAGCAGGTCGCCGAGCTCACGCAGTGAACGCCGGCGGAGGGCGGGAGCGCGCTCCCGCCCTCCGCCGGTCCCGGCCGATCGACGACGCTCAAGTTTTCCTCAATTGCCGGCCGCGCCGTTCCCGCGACGAATCGAAGCCTGTTGAATCGATCTCGTCCGATCTGGCGCGGCCGCCCCTGTCGGTTCCTGTCCCGTCGTGCGATGTGCTGTGGAGGGCGAACAGGTGAAACGAAGACTGTCTCGAACGGCGGTGCCGGTCGCGTGTGTGCTGGCCCTGGTCAGCACGCAGGCGTTGACGTCGGCGACCACGGCCACCGCCCGGGACCGCGTCCCGAAGCCGGAGGCCGTGATCGGCTGGACGCCGTGCGCCGACTTCAAGCTGGCGACCTACGAGCAGATCGCCGACTACTACCGGAAGCTCGACAAGGCCAGCGACCGGATGCAGCTGGTGGAGATCGGCAAGACCAGCGAGGGACGGCCGCAGTTGATGGCCATCGTCTCCTCCGAGAAGAACCTCAAGCCCGAGAACCTCCGGCGCTACCAGGAGACCTCGGTGCGGCTCTCGCAGGGCGACAAGCTCCCCGAGAAGGAGGCGCGGGCGCTGGCCAAGAGCGGCAAGGCCATCGCGTGGGTCGACTTCGGCATCCACTCCACCGAGGTCGCGGGGCACCAGACCGCGCCGCAGTTCGCGTACGACCTGGTGACCAGCGAGACGCCCGAGGCGCGCGCCATCCGGGACAACGTCATCACGCTGCTCGTGCCGAACGTCAACCCGGACGGCGGCACGAAGGTCGCCGAGTGGTACCGCAAGAACCTGGGCGGGCCCTACCAGGACGCCAACTTCCCCGAGCTGTACCAGAAGTACGCGGGTCACGACAACAACCGCGACTGGTACATGTTCAACCTGCAGGAGACCCAGAACGTGGGCCGTCAGCTGTTCCACGAGTGGATTCCGCAGGTCATGCACAACGTGCACCAGAGCGCCGTCTTCCCGGCGCGGATCAGCATCCCGCCGTACGAGGACCCGCTGAACCCGAACATCCACCCCGAGGTGGTCCGGGGCGTCAACCTCGTGGGCGACGCGATGGGCCAGCGGCTGGACCGGGAGGACAAGGTCGGCGCGCTCGCCCGCCAGTCGTACGACATCTGGTGGAACGGCGGCGCGCGGACCGCGCCGTATTACCACAACCAGATCGGCATCCTCACCGAGACGGCGCACGCCTCGGCGACGCCCCGCTACTACGACCCGGCGACCTTCCCGAAGACCTTCGCGGACGGCACCTCCACGAGCGAGCCGTCGGTCTTCTACCCCAGCCCCTGGCCCGGCGGCGAGTGGCACCTGTCGCAGAGCTGCGACTACATCAAGACGGCGTCGTGGGCGATGCTGCGGGTCGCCAGCGACGACCGGGAGGCGCTGCTCAACGGCGTCGCGAAGATGGCCCGGGACGGGGCACGAAACGGCGCGAAGACCACCTACGTTATCCCCGCCGACCAGGCGGACTTCCCGACCGCCACGAAGCTCGTGGACAAGCTGCGCTGGAACAACATCCGCGTCGAGCGGGCGGTGAACGCGTTCACGGTGGGCGACCGCAGGTACCCGGCCGGGAGCTACCTCGTCCGGGAGGCCCAGCCCTACCGGGCCGCCGTGCTGGACCTGCTCAACCCGCAGAAGTACCCGGACCGCCGGCTCTACCCGGGCGGCCCGCTGGAACCGCCGTACGACATCACCGGCTACACCCTGTCCTTCCAGATGGGCGTCACCGTCGACAAGCTCAGCCAGAACGTGCGGGCGAGCACCGTCGAGGTCGACTGGCCGGCCGTGCCGAAGGGCGTGGTGGCGGGCGCACCGAAGTACGCGTACGCCCTCGACCCCCGGGTCAACGACAGCGCGGCGGCCGTGAACGCCCTGCTCGCGGCGGGTGACAAGGTGGCACGCAGCGACGGCGAGGTGACCACCCGGACGGGCAAGCTGCCGGCGGGGACGTTCCTGGTCACGCCCGGGGCCGGCACCGACCAGCGGGTGACGGACCTCGCCACCCGGTTGGGGCTCAGCATCGCGGCCGTGGACGCCAAGCCGGCGAACGTGACGGCGCTCGCCGCGCCCCGGATCGGCCTGTACGACGGGTTCAACAACTACGACGAGGGCTGGACCCGGCTGATCCTCGACCAGTTCGGGTTCGGGTACGAGCGGCTCACGAACGCGGCCGTGCGCGCCGGCGACCTGCGGGCGAAGTTCGACACGATCGTGCTGCCCGACGCCACGTACAACTCGATGCGCAACGGCCGGGCGGCGGGCTCCCTGCCGCCGGAGTACACCGGCGGGATGACCGACGCCGGCGTGGCCAACCTGAAGGCGTTCGTGGCGGCCGGTGGCACGGTCGTCACCCTCAACAAGGCCGCCGAGCTGCCGATCAAGGCGTTCGGTGTGCCGGTCCGGGACGTCACCGAGGGTGTGGAGGAGACCCGGTACAACATCCCCGGGTCGGTGCTGAACCTGAACGTCGACGCTGACGACCCGGTGGCCGCCGGATTCGGGTCGACCGCCTCGGCGTTCGTGGCCGACGGGCCGGCGTTCGAGGTCGCCGACGGCGCCCAAGGCGTCTCCGTGGCGGCCACCTGGCCGAAGACGAACCTGCTGAAGAGCGGTTTCCTCCTCGGCGAGGACGTCATCGGCGGGAAGGCCGCCGTGGTGACCGCGAAGGTGGGCGAGGGGCAGGTCGTGATGATCGGCTTCAAGCCGCAGCACCGGGCACAGTCGCACGGCACCTACCGCCTGCTGTTCAACGCGATGTACCTCGGCGGTCAGGGCTGACCTGACCCCGGTGGGTGGTCGGGCGCGTCGGCGCCCGGCCACCCACGAGGCCGCCGACGACGGTACGACCGGCCGAGGCGACCTCGTGTCCTGCATGTGTCGGAAGACGGGCCGGTCCACCTGCCGACATCTGCACGGTGACCGCGCGACGGGCCGGCTCCTACATTCGCAGGGGACAAAGTGATCATGTGGACGGTCAACGGTGCCGGCACCGATCACCCCCTTACCAACCCCCGACCTGAAGAGGTGACCCGATGCACCTTCTGCCCAGCAGGCGCGCCGCGTGGCGCTCGGTGCTGGCCGCCGCGGTCGCGACCGTCGTGGTCGCGAGCGGCTCCGCCGGACCGGCCACCGCGGCGCCGGGCCGTCCACCGGACGGGCCCGCCCCGTTCCAGGTGCTCGACCCGCAGAACTGGCAGAACCCCGACACGATGACGTGGGACGACTACAAGCCGGTGCCCAACAAGAACTGGGCCGATCCCACCGTGCGCGGCTCCGTCCGCAACTTCAAGATCGCGCTGGTCACCCTGGACTACCCGGACCAGCCGTTCGTCATCACCCAGCCGCCGGGCTCGACGGTCTTCGGCAACCCGCAGGCGACCGCCTCCAACGTGCCGCGGAGCCAGGTTCCGCAGTTCTACCAGGACTTCCTCAACAAGCCGGGTGACCTCAACAAGGGGCACACGCTGCACGAGTACTGGATGCAGGACTCCAACGGCCGGTACGGCGTCGACCTCAGCGGCTTCGGCCCGTACGAGATGCCCGCGAAGTCGTACCAGTACGGCATCGACAATGGCTTCAACCCGGGCGCCTGCCCGTCGGGGGAGACGTGCGCCCGGAACATCCGCACCGACGGGCTCGGCGCCTGGCGCGCCGCCGTCGGCGAGGAGGTCGCGAACAGCTTCGAGCTGGTTTTCATCCTCTCCGCCGGGCAGGACGAGTCGTCCACCTGGCAGGAGTTCGGCCAGATGATGTTCCAGACCAAGGAGGACGTGCCGGACGCGTGGGGCCCTCCGGACCCCGCCCTGCCCAACTACGCGAAGACCCGGTACGTCCCGTGGACGTCCTGGAAGGCGGCCTCGACCATCTGGCCGAACGCGGGCGGCGGCTCCTCGACCCAGGCGGAGAGCTCGGGTCAGGGCACGTACGCCCACGAGCTGAGCCACCTGCTGAGCATCGGTGACAACTACAACAACCCGTACGGCACGCCACTACGACGCGCCTACAGCGGCATCTGGAGCATGATGTCGCGCGGCTCCTTCAACGGGCCGGGCGGCCCGCACACCCGCTGGCAGATCCCGCCGGTCAACGGCGGCTCGATGGGCTCGCTGCACACCCTCCGGGACAAGTTGAAGATCGGGCTGCTCGGTGAGGAGCACGCGCTGCGGCTGTCGCGGGAGGGTCTGGCCTCCTCCGGCATGGTCGTCGCCGACGTCACGGCCCGTGCCGTGGACGCCGGCGAGGGCGGCCTCACCGGCATCAACGTCGCCATGGACGCGGACCGCTCCCCGGCGTGCGACACCAGCGCCGACCCGCTCTGCGACGGCGGCCGGTTCAACAACTACACGGTCGAGGTCGTCGACCGGATGGGCGCCGACTCGTTCACGCCCGACCACGGCGTGATGATCAGCAAGACGAAGAACAACGACAGCGCGCCGTTCGTCTGGGTCGTCGACGCGAACCCGCAGGACATCGACATGGTGGACTTCTACCAGCCGAACGGCACCCCGCAGAAGATCACCATGGGTGACTACCGGCAGCTGTCCGACGCCCTCTTCCACGCGGGCGCCAACTCGGGCAGCGAGTACGAGTACGTGGACGAGGCCAACCGGCTGCACTTCTACGTGCTCAACCTGCGGCGCGACGGCGACGGGGTGCTGTCGTACACGGTGGCCGTCCGCTCGCTGGACGGCGCCGGCCCGAGCACCCACGGCGTGAAGCTGTCGAAGGGCAAGCTCGTCACCCGGGGCAAGCCGGGCGACAAGGGCGCGAGCTGCAGCTTCGACCTGGCGAACACCGGCCGGTACGTGGCCGGGGCGCAGTCGCACCCGGAGGACGCGAGCGCGTACCTCAAGTCCGACGTGTACCGTCTCTCGGCGAGCGTCGGCGGCCGGGGCTGGAAGGTGGAGCTGCCCAACGAGCTGGCCACCGCGGAGTTCGGCGACAGCACCCAGGTCAACGTCTCCGTCGGCGCCGACCGCGACGCGACCGCGACCACCCTGGTGACGCTCACCGCGACCTCGGAGAGCGACCCCAGCAAGACCGTGACCAGCCAGTGCCGGGTCGAGCGACCCCGCGCACAGCTCGGCTGACCTCGCGGCAACGCCCGGGGCGGCGGCCGACGTGCCACCGCCCCGGGCACCATTCCGGAACGACCTGGGAGGACCGATGCGTCGCCTGCTCGCAGCGTTGTGGCTGCCGGCGCTGCTCACCGGCGCGCTGACCGCCTGCGGTGGTGACGCGGAGGAAGCCCCCTCGGCGATGACCGTGCGGGTGCTCGTACGCGACATCAACATCCGGCCGGAAGGCGTCGAGTGCGCCGGCACGGGCCCCTACACCCACTTCCACAACCGGGCGCCGTTCCAGGTGATCGACGCCGGCGGCGAGACCCTCGCCGAGGGGGCGCTGCCGGCGGGCACGTCGGTGGCGACCTTCGAGGAGGACCTCGAGGTGGAGCGCGTGCCCACGTACTGCGAGTTCGCGGTGCCGGTCACGGTGGCCGCGCGGGACGCCTACCGGCTCGTGGTCGACGGGCACCCGCCCATCGCCCTGACCCCGAACGACAGCGAGGGACCGGCGCTCGTCGCCGTGGTGCCGTCGTGACCCGCCGCCGCGCCACCCGGCTGACCGCCGTCGCGCTCGCGCTGGTCGGCGTGCTCGCCACGACCGCCTGCTCGGGCGACGACGGTACGCCGGCGAAGCCGCCGCTCGCCGGCGGCGCGTCGGCGCTGCCCGGCCCCGCGCCCGCGGGCCTCGCGCTGCGCCCGGCCCCGTCCGGCGCGCCCGGCGCGCCGGCGGTCACCGGAACCCTCACCGACGGCACCCGCGTCGCCTTCGCCGACCTGTGGGCCGCCCGCCCCGTGGTGCTCGTGTTCTTCAGCTCCTGGTGCACCGTCTGCCAGCAGCGCCAGGACGCTCTCAGCGAACTGGCCCGCACCCACCGGGACAGCGTCGCGTTCGTGGGCGTGGCCACCGAGGACACCGCCGACGACCTGCAGCGGTACCTGCGGGACCACCGGGTGGAGTACCCGGTCGTGGTCGACGACGACGGGGCGATCTGGCGGTCGTACGCCGTCCGCGAACCCCCGGCCGTCGTGATCGTCGCCAAGGGTGGCGCGCTGCTGCGGGGCTGGCCCGGCGGGGTCGACGCGGCCGCGCTCGACGCCCGGCTGCGCGAACTGGTGCTGCCTTAGCCGACCGTTAAGTAACGCGCCGGCGGGTCTCCCCGGCGTCGCGCGCTGGCAGACTGTTCCGGTGCCCGCCACCGACCCGCCCGCTCCCGCCGGCCGCCGCCCTCGTACCTCCGTGATCGTCGCCGTGGTCGCCGCGCTCGCCGTGGCGGTCTCCGGCGGCGCGTGGTCGCTGCGCCGGGCGACCGGCGACGGCGGCGCGGCGGCCCCGCGCGACGGGGCAGTCCTCGACGTGGCGGCCGTTCCGGGGGCGACGGCCGGCGCCACCGGGTGCGCCGGCCGGCCCGCGCGGGCACCCCGCGAGCTGCGCGGCATGTGGCTCACGACCGTCAACAACATCGACTGGCCGAGCCGGCCCGGCCTGCCGGCCGAGAAGGTCCGGGCGGAGTACCGGGCCTGGCTGGACCTGGCGGTGCGCAACCATCACAACGCCGTCTTCGTGCACGTGCGGCCCAGCGGGGACGCGCTGTGGCCGTCGGAGTACGCGCCCTGGTCGGAGTGGCTGACCGGGCGCCGCGACGGCCGCGGTCCCGGCTGGGACCCGATGGAGTTCATGGTCGCCGAGGCGCATGCCCGCAACCTCGAGTTCCACGCCTGGTTCAACCCGTACCGGGGCGGCCAGCCGGCGTCCGTGGGCGGGCCCGGTCCGCGGCTGGACCGGCTCGCGCCGACGCATCCGCTGCGGCGGCACCCGGGCTGGGCGGTGACCTATCCCAGCGCCGACCGGCCCGGCAGCCGTCTCTACTTCAACCCGGGCATCCCCGAGGCGCGCCGGTTCGTCGAGGACGCGATGCTCGAGGCCGTCCGGCGGTACGACGTCGACGGGGTGCACTTCGACGACTTCTTCTACCCGTACCCGGAGGCGGGACAGGACTTTCCGGACGGCGCCACGTACGCCCGCTACGGCCGGGGGTTCGCCGACCGGGACGCCTGGCGCCGGGACAACGTCAACACGCTGGTCCGTGAGATGAGCGAGCGGATCAAGGCGACCAAGCCGTGGGTGAAGTTCGGGATCAGCCCGTTCGGCATCTGGCGCAACAAGCGCACCGACAAGACGGGCTCCGCGACGGCCGGCCTGCAGAGCTACGACGACATCTACGCCGACACGCGGCTCTGGGTGCGGAAGGAGTGGCTGGACTACGTGGTGCCGCAGCTGTACTGGCCCATCGGGTTCGACAAGGCCGACTACGCCACGCTGCTGCCGTGGTGGGTGGCCACCGTGAAGGGCACCCGGGTGCAGCTCTACATCGGCCAGGCCGACTACCGGGTGGGCGAGCGGGGCCCCTGGCGTGACCCGGGTGAGTTGGACCGCCAGTTGGCCCTCAACCGCCGGCACGGAGTGAACGGAAGTGTGCACTTCAGTGCCACGCAGGTCCGCGCCGACAAGCTCGGCGCCGTGAGCCGGTACCGCAGGGCGCACTACGCCGGCCCCGCGCTGCTGCCTCCGATGGCGCAGCTACCGGCCGCGCCACCGGCGGCGCCCACCGTCACCGACGTCCGGCGTACGGACGGCGGCGGGGTGGCGCTGACCTGGCGGGGGAGCGGCGCCGCGAGCTTCGCCGTCTACCGGCTCGACGCGGACGCCGCCCACCTCGTCGGCACCACCCGGGATGCGGCGTGGGTCGACCCGGCCGCCCCGCCCGGCCGCCCCGTCTCCTACTGCGTGTCCGGTGTGGACCGGGTGGGAAACGAGGGCGGCCTCAGCGCGGCCGTGACCATCGACTGATCAGAAGTCGTCGACGTTCACCGTCACCCGGTGCTCGCTGGACCTCCAGTTGGGCACCGTCACCACGTCGAGCCCGCCGCCGCGCTGGTCCACGGCGATGGACACGAGACCGAGGTGCGCGGGCGCGGCCGGAATGAACACGTCCATGCCGGTGATGAAGGTCTGGCTGAAGAACTCCGGCAGCGGCGCGGTCAGGTCGGTGACCCGGTCGCTGCCGTCGTCGAACGCGAAGACGGCGATGGCCCGCTTGGCGCGTGGGGCGTTCGCCGCGTTCAGCACGTTCCGGCCGTTGATCCAGAGCTTGTCGCCGGCCTCGCCCTGGTCACCCCACCACTCCTTCTGCCGCTGGATGGTCAGCGCCGTGTGCCGGTCGCTCGTGTCGACCAGCGCGCCGAGCCCCTCGCCGGGCGCGCTGGTCAGCAGGCGTACGAACGAGTCGGAGCGCAGGAACGGCTGGAAGTAGAAGTGGTGCGTGGCCGCGTCGGGGCGTACGACCGCGAACTCGTACCGGGCCGTGGCGAGCACCGGGAACGGCCCGAACGAGCCGTCGCCGGTCAGGGGCACCCGGTGCGCGGGCCGGTTCGACAGCCGAGCGCCGGTCAGCGGGTTCACCGGGTAGACCTCGAGCGTGGCCCCCGTGACGCCGACGTTGCTCGGGAAGAGCACCGCGCGACCGGACACCCGTGCGGTGCCGAGGATCTGGGGCACGATCCGCGTCGTGTGGGGCGCGCGGCCCCGGAAGAACCGGAAGATCTCCCCGAACGACTCCTGCGACGACACGGTCTGGGTGTGGGACTGGTCCGGGAAGTACACGTTCCGCGCGCCCACGATGGCCCGCGTCGGGTCGCCCTCGCCCCAGATCGCCAGCGTGGGCACGCCACCGGGAGGAGCCGTGGCGGTGCGCCCGTCGAGGTTGACGTAGTGGGCGACCCGCGCGGCCCGCGCCGGCGAACTGCCGAGGTAGCCCTGCATGACGAACGTGCCGAGGGAGTGGCCGAGCAGATCGACCTTGTCGGCGCCGGTCGCCACCAGGAGCCGGGAGATCCGCGCGTCCAGGCCCGCGTAGATCTGGGGCAGGATCGTGGCGACGTTCGGCGAGTCGTACTCGTGCGCCTCGATGATGTCGATCGGGTAGCCGTTGCTGGCCAGGCGCTTGGCCTGGGTCTGGAACTGCGACGCCGATCCGGCGCTGCCGTGCACGAAGATCACGGGACGGTACGCCGGCCCGGCGGGCGCGGCCCGGGCGGGGGACGGGACGGCGGCGACGGACAGGCCGGCGGCGAGCGCCGCCCCGGTCACCAGGGAGAGCAGCCTTCGACGAGAGGTGTGCATCGATCCTCCGGATTGGCGGACGTGTTTTTGCACTAGGAGCGCAAGTATCGTCTCAGGCCGATGGCCGGGAATCCACACCCTGAGGGCCGCTTGAGACCCGGTCGCGCCTCAGCGGACCGAGGCGTACGCCAGCGGCAGCGGGGTGGGCTGACCCTCCCAGGAACCCGTGAGCCGGCTGCCCGGCAGGTCGACGGGGGCGCCCAGGCGCCGGACCACGGCCAGGTCGAGAGGGCCGGCGACGATGCGGGTCGGGTCGCCGTCCTCGACCCGATCGAGGGCGGCGATCCCGGGTACGGCGGCCGGCTGGGCGCCCTCGGTGGTGAGCGCCATGCTCGGCGCCCGGTACTCGCGCCGGCCGTCCACTTCGAAGTACGCCTGGGCCTGACCCGCGCCGGCGAGAACGGCCTCCGCGAGGGCCGCCGCGTAGACCGGGTCGCCGCAGGCGTCGTACACCCAGCGTCGGCCCAGCACCGAGTGCTCGCACGTGCCGACGAGCCACGTCTCTGCACCGTCGACAGGCGCGGCCCGGTAGGTCAGCGGTACCTGGTGGACCGGCCCGGCGCCGGCCCGCACGAGCATGGTCTCGATCCCGACCTCGCCGGCCGGGTCGTCGAAGCGGTACGCCGCGACGCGCACGAGGTCGGCGCCCGCCTCACCGGAGAACCAGGAGCGGCCGGGCAGCCAGGCGGCCAGCAGTTCGATCTTCGAGGGGTGCACTTCCGCACGGTGCAGCAGGGCCATACGCGGGATCATAGGTCGTCCCCACCCGCCCGTCGATCATGCAGTTGTGGTGCCTGAGACCTGTGTCTTCGCCGGGTTCGTACCCCACCACAACTGCATGATCGACACTTGGGTGGGGGTTCTACGGCGTCATGAGCCCCAGGCTCATCGTCCTCGTGAGCGTGGCGTTGTCGTCGTCGCCGTCCAGCGACCAGGCCATCGCCCCGGCCAGGCCGGCACGCCGGATGTACAGCGTCTTCTGCAGGACGACGGCCGGGTCGTCGTACGTCCACAGCGTCGTGCCGTCGAACAGCCAGGCGTGGCCGGCGCGGAGGTCGCGGTGCACGGCGAACCCGTTGCCCGCCAGGGTCTTGAGCTGCCGGTAGTCCTCGTAGCCGGGCTCGAAGGTGGCCGGCGCAGGCCCGGCTGCGGGCTGGAACAGGCCGTCCCCGCCGCCGGTGACGCCGGTCCAGCCGCGACCGTAGTACGGGATGCCCAGGACCAGCTTCCCGCGCGGCGCGCCACGGGCGATCCAGCCGTCGATGGCCACCTCGGCGGAGAAGTCCGGGTCGTCCGGCGCACCGGCCGGCACGCGCAGCGCCGACTGCTGGTTGGTGACGGCGTCCCAGCCGCCGTGGAAGTCGTACCCCTGGACGGTGGCGAAGTCCAGGTACCGGAAGATCTTGCGTCCCTCGTACCCGGCGTCCATGGTCGCGGGGTTGGCCGGCAGGAACGCGGTGAGCGCGTAGTGCTTGCGGGTACTCCGGCCGTACGCGTCGAGCTGCCGGCGGAACTCGGCGAGCAGCTTCGTGAAGTTCTCCCGGTCCTCGGGGCGTACCACGTTGCCCGGCTCACCCGGCCAGTTCGGCCACTCCCAGTCCAGGTCGATGCCGTCGAAGACGCCGGCGGCCGCGCCCGGCCCGCCACTGCCACCGTCGAGGACCGGCAGGTTGCCCTTGAGGTAGAGGTCGATGCAGGAGGCGACGAACGCCTTACGGGAGGCGTCGGTGCGGGCCGCGTTCGAGAAGTACGTCGACCAGCTCCAGCCGCCCAGCGAGATCAGCACCTTGAGGTCGGGGTGCCGGGCCTTGAGCTTGGCCAACTGGCCGATGTTGCCGTTGAGCGGTTCGCCGAAGGCGTCGGCGACGCCGTCGACGCTCTCCTCGGCGGGGACGGGGCGCTGGTAGTCGGCCCACGCGTCGCCCTCGCCCGGGCCGCCGTCGACGAAGCAGCGGCCGTCCTCGCTGACGTTGCCGAAGGCGTAGTTGACGTGGGTGAGGCGGCTCGCGGCGCCGGAGGTGTCGAGTTTCTTGACGGGGAAGGCCCGGCCGTAGATGCCCCACTGGGTGAAGTAGCCGACCCGGTGGTAGCCGGCGCGGCGGTCGGAGCCGCGGTCGGCGCTCGCGGCGGTCGGCGGGGCGATGGTGACGAGCGTCGCCGTCAGGGCGACGAGCGCGGTGAGGCGGCGGTGGCGGAACGGTCGCATCGGCACTCCCGGTAGGGATGAGCGAGATTAGTAAAGAGACCTTTCTGATTGATGAAGCTAAGCCGATCACTGTCCGGGGTCAAGGGTTCGCGCGACGTCCGGGTCTCCGCCAGCACCCGGGACCGCCGACCGGAACGCCTCCGCTACGCCGCCGGCCGGTCGGTGACGCGCGCGCTGCCGGGATGCGGCGGTGGCAGCACCCGCAGCGGCGGCGTGGGGGACTCCTCCCGGGCGGGCAGGCGCCACCCGGGCCGGTCGTTCGGTCGCCGGCTCGGCGGGCCCCCTGGGCGCAGCCGAGGACGGGACAGGGCGGCCACGATCGCGTACCCGGCGATCAGGAAGCCGTGGCTCACGAGGCGGGCCGGGTCGACGCGGCCCGTCACGAGGTCGTTCACCGACAGCAGGACGAGCGTGCCGACGAACGCGGTGAGCATCGGCAGCAGACCGGTCGACGGGGTGCGGCGGGCGGCCACGAACAGGAAACCGGCGCCGATCGCGACGTTCCACGCGGCCGCCTCGTGCCACAGGTGGCCGGCGGAGAGGATCCCCTCGGTCGCGGCATGGTCGTGGGCGGCGCCCGGCCCGCGGCCGATCTGCGCGAGGCCGAGGACGAGCTGGAGGGCGCCGATGAGCCCCAGCACCGTGCGCAGGCCCACGACGAGGCGGGAGCGGTGCCGGGACGCGCGGGGCGCCGGCACGGCGGCCAGGATGGCGGCCGTCAGGTCGGCGGGGGGCGCCGCCACGGACAGGCGCGCCCGGCGGGTCACGGCGGCGGCCCCGTCGAGCCACCGCCGGCAGTCGGCGCACGTGGTCAGGTGCGCGTCGGCCCCGTCCCGTTCCGCGCGGGTCTCCTCGCCGTCGAGCTGCGCCGACAGCACCTCACGCCAGTGCTCGCACTCCATGTAACGGTAGTCGTCCGGAAGCCGGCTCCGGTTCCCGGGACTTTCCGGAAGAACCAAGCGTTGCCGCTGCTCACGCACCCGCCGCGGGTCAGCCGGCCCGCCCGGGCAGGGAGGCGGGACGACCACCGAGGGCGACCACGAGGTCCTCCCGGGCGCGGGCCACCCGGGACCGGATCGTGCCGATCGGGCACCCGCACACCTCGGCCGCCTCGGCGTACGACAGGCCCAGCACCTGGGTCGCCACGAACGCCTCCCGCCGGTCGCGGTCGATCGTCAGCAGGATGCGCTCCAGCGCGACCACACCCTCGAAGCCGCCGCTCCGGTCCGGCACGTCCAGGCGCTCGGTCAGGGGGACGGTGCGCGGGCGCGAGGTGGCGGCCCGGATGTGGTCGACCACGACCCGGCGCGCGATGCCGAGCAGCCACGTCCGCGCCGACGCGCGCGCGGCGAACGACGGCAGCGACCGCATCGCCCGCAGGTACGTCTCCTGGGTCAGGTCGTCGGCCTCGCCCGGCCCGGTCAGGTGACCGACGAACCGCCACACCTGCTGCTGGGTCGCCTGGACGAATCGGGTGGCGGCGTCCCGGTCGCCTCTGCCGGCGGCCAGCGCCCACGCCGTCACCTCGGCGTCCGGGCCGGTCACCGGCCGCCACCGCTCGGCCGCGCGACGCCCATGGCGGGCGGTCCCGCCGTACGCGTCGCAATGATCGCTCGCATGCCGGGTAGTCGCCGTGGAGCCCCCGAAAGTTCCCGGGCCCTTCGACAATCCGGTGGAGCTCGACCGACGGGACGTCCAGGTGCGGACATCGACGCCGCCGAGTGGAGCGGCGAGCGGGGGCCGCCGGAGGTGGCCTTCCAACAGGTCGACCGGCTGCCGGAGGCGACGTGGCCGGACGGGTCCGCTCCGGCGGTCCTCAGCGGTGTTCGCGGATGCGGTCCCAGGTGCTGGGTGGTTCCAGCCCCGCGCCCGCCCGGAGCCCGGCGGTGACCGGCTCACCGTCGCCGGCGGCCGCGCTGACCCGGCCGTGCCCGGTGCCCGCCGGCAGCCGCTCCGGCACGGCCGGGACGTCGACCTCCAGCCGCACCGGCAGGCCCGGCCAGCCCACCACCGCCACGTCGGCCGAGGCGTCGAGCGTGGTGTCGGCGCCGAGCGGCCCGCGCACGGCGGCGACCTGGTCGCCCGCCCGCACGACCTGGTGCACCGAGATCGCGGCGGCGGCCGCGCGGACGAGGGGGCGGGTCACCCGGAACACGCGGTCCAGTTGCACGGGAGTGTCGGCGCCGGGCTGCCCCAGGACGGCGCCCACGATGGTGACCTTCCGCCCGCCGACCGTGACGACGGCGGCGAAGGCCAGGCAACCTCCCGCCTCGTCGGTCGACCCGGTCTTGATCCCGACGACGCCGTCCTTGCCCACGAGGGAGTTGTAGTTGCGCACCTTCCCCTCGACCGGCAGCGTGGCCGTCTTCTGCGCCACGATCTCCGCGAAGGCGGGCAGCTCCATGGCCCGGCGGGCGAGCGTGACCTGGTCGACCGCGGTGCTCACGGTGCCCGGGTCGAGCCCGGCCGGGTCGGTGTAGCGGGTGTCCGTCATGCCGAGCGCGGCGGCGGTGTCGTTCATCTTGTCGACGAACGCCTCTTCGCTGCCGGCGTCCCAGGCGCCGAGGATCCGTGCCATGTTGTTCGCCGAGGGCAGCAGCACCGCCTGGAGCGCCTGGCGCTCGGTGAAGACGGCTCCCGCGACGACCCGCACGAGGGACTCGCCGCGTGCCAGTTCCGCGGGGTACGCGGCCGCCTGCGCCGCGGTGACCGTGAGCGACGGGCCCTGCTCGCCCCGGTCGAGGGGATGCGCCGTGAGGATGACGTACGCCGTCATCACCTTGGCCACGCTGCCGATCGGCACGGGCTTCTGCTCGCCCGACGTGCCGAACGACCCCACTCCCGGAACGGTGAGGGCGGCCTGGCCGCTTGTCGGCCACGGCATCGTCGGCGCCTTGCCCGGGATGACCATCGACGCGGGCAGCGTCCGCGTGACCGTCGGCGCGGGCAACGGGTGGCGCAGCGGCGCCACGGCCACCACCGCCGCGCTGGCCAGGAGCAGCGTCAGCAGGCCGGTGAGGAGCAGCCGGACGCCGCTCCCGCGCCGCCGGCCGGGTGGCCGTGGCGCCGGCGGCGCGGTGGTGCGGGTCGAGGCGTACTCCGTCATTCCTGCTGTCCCCCCGGTACGGCACCCGCGGCGGTCCGGGGGTGCTTCCTACTCAGACGAGTGTGGCCACCACGTAGGTTGTCGCCTCGGCGATGAGCGCCTGATCGTATTCGGCGTCCCTGGCGGCCCTGCTCGACATGATCGAGATGACGAGTGGCGGGGACGCGGGCGGCCACGCCACGGCGATGTCGTTGATGGTGCCGTGGTCGCCGGTCCCGGTCTTGTCGGCCACCGTCCACCCCCGGGGCACCCCGGCCCGGATCCGACGTGCGCCGGCCTCGGTGGCGTTGCGTTCCAACAGGTCGCGGAGGAAGGCGCGCTTGTCGGCCGGAAGGACCTCGCCCAGCAGCAGCCGCTGGTAGTCGGTGCCGACGGCCCGGGGAGAGGTCGTGTCGCGCGGGTCGCCGGGTGTCGCCTCGGTGATCTCCGGCTCCATGCGATCCATCCGGGTGACCGTGTCGCCGAGACCCCGCAGGTACGCCGTCAACGCGGCCGGCCCGCCGACGTCGCGGAGGAGGAGGTTGCCGGCCGTGCCGTCGCTGTAGCGGACGGCCGCGTCGCACACCGCGCGCAGCGTCATCCCCGTCCGCACGTGCCGTCTCGTGATGGCGGAGCTCGCCATCAGGTCGTCCTCGGTGTACCGGACGATCCGGTCCAGGTGTGACAGCGGGTTCCGGGACAGGACGGCCGCGGCCGCGAGCCCCTTGAACGTCGAACAGAACGCGAAACGCTCGTCCGCCCGGTGGGTGACGGTGGCGCCGGTGCCGGTGGCCAGCGCGTACACCCCGAGGCGCGCGTCGAACGTCCGTTCCAGCTCCACGAGGCGCGCGTGACCGGCGTCGGTTCTCGCGCCGGAGGAGGACGTGGCGGGGGAGGGCGCTGCGGAGGAGTGCGCGGCGGTCGGCGGCGGAGCAGACGTTCGGCCGTCCCCGCAGGCGGCCAACGGTGACAGGGCGGCCGCCCCGAGGAGGGTGCGGCGCGTGACGGTCGACGGCTCCGGACGGCGGCTGATCGAGATCTTCATCGTTGGTTCACACGCCCGGCGACCCCGGCCCGGTTGCCGTCCGGCCGCGACGAACCGGCGGCGGACGTCCGGAGCCGGGGACGGCGCCGCGGCTCCGGACGTCCTCGTCGGCGGGGTGGGTCAGGCCTCCGGGCGCTTCGGTTCGAAGTGCAGCGCGGTGACGCCGCAGTCGAACGGCCGTGCGGCGACGAGGCGGAGCCGCTGGTACGCGCCGTCGGTGGGGAACACGGGCAGCCCGGCCCCGATGGCCGTCGGGTTCACGAACAGGTGGAGTTCGTCGAGCAGCCCCCGGGCGATCAGTTCGCGGACGAGCGTGGCGCCGCCGTACGTGATGATGTCCCCGCCGGGTCGGTCCTTGAGCCGGGTCACCGTCTCGGTGAGATCGCCGCCGGCCACGACGGCGTTGTCCCACGGCGACTCCGTGAGGCTGCGCGAAATCACGACCTTGGGCGTGTCGTTCATCCAGTCGATGGACTCCTGGGCCTCACCGGGCGGACCGGCCGCCCAGGCCGGGATGAAGCCCTCGGCGAGCCGGCGGCCCAGCAGGATCGTGTCGACGGGCTTGGTGAGCGCGTCGATGTAGGAGCTGATGTCGTCGGTCCACGGAAACGTCATCCAGTCCATCTCGCCGTTCGGGCCGCCCATGTAACCGTCGACGGTGGTCAGGACCTGGAGCTTCAGCTTGCGCACGTGCCTCTCCTGTCAGTTCGCGGGAGCGATGAGGGTGGTGATGTGCAGCGCCGCGGCGAGCGCGTCGCGGTTGCCGGTGCGGGTGTAGACCTCGGCGGCCGTGTCGGTGAACTTGATGACGTGCTCGTCGCCGTGGGCAATCGCGCGGTCGACCACCTCGGCCGCCGCGTCCGGGCCCTCCGGAACGCCGGCGACCCGGGGCGTGGGTGGTCCCACCGGCGGAGCATACGCGGCGGTGATGGCCGCCGTGGTCGTCCACATCGCGCTGAGGCTCGGCACCCAGAGGTCGCGGGGCAGGGCGGGCAGCGTGTGCAGCACCGCGTTCGGCGCGGTGGCCGTGTGCACGAGCAGGACGGGGCTCGCGTGGCCCTGGGCGAGGTACCGGACGGTGGCGGCGGTCACGAGGTCGGCCAGCCGCGCGGGGACCTGGTCGGGCCCGCCGGCCGGTCGTAGGGCCGCCACGGCGCCGGGCCAGTCGGGCAGGGCCGCGAGCTGCCCGAGACGCTCGGCTACCCGGCCGTTCTGCACGGGGATCCGACCCAGGACGTCCAGCGCCGTGCCCGCGTCGAGGCGACCCGCGGGGTGGGCGGCCGCCGGGAGGGCCTGGTAGCGGGCGGCCCAGAAGGCCAGCCCGTGCGCCAGCTCGTCGAGCGTCTCGGGGTTCTCCGCCCCGGCGAGCAGGGCCCGCACCGCGTGCCCGACCCGGATCACCCCGTGGGTGGTGCCCGCCAGCACGCCGGGCAGCAGCCGGGGCCACCAGGTGGCCAGCACGTCCCGCCACGGCGCCTCGGCGAGTTGCCGCCCGAAGTACGCCGTCCAGTCCGCCACCCGCCGGCCGTCGCCGAGGGCCTCCGGCCAGTCGCCGTCCCCGATCGGGTCGGTGGAGCCCGGCAGGTCGTCGAGCCGCCGCCGGTACTGGTCCACCCAGCGGTCCACCCGCTCGGCGTACCCGCGCCGGATCATCACCTCCACCGCCATGGGGCCGTGGTTGGTCAACTGGTCCTCGCCCCACTCCGGGCCACTGCGGTGCAGCCTCGCGTACGCCTCGCTGAGCACTCCGGCCGGCATCACGCACCTCCGTCTCTCGTCGGTTACGCGGTCCAGCATGTCCGCACCGCCCCACGCGGGGCATCCGTGCTCAGCACGGAAACTTCCACGGTGGACGCCGATCGGCGAGGATGGTTCGCGTGACGGGCGCGGGGGGCACGCCGGCGGTCTCCCGGCGGGAGGCCGACGTGCTGGCCGCGCTGGGCGAGCGGCTGACGAACGCCGAGATCGCCGCGAAGCTGTTCATCTCCGTACGCACGGTGGAGAGTCACGTCTCGTCGCTGCTGCGGAAGTTCGCGGTCACCGACCGGCTGGCGCTCGCCGGCATCGCCCGCGCCCGCACGTCGGCGCCGACGCGGCTGCCCGGCCTGCCCGCGCCCCGCACGAGCTTCGTGGGCCGCGCGCACGAGCGCGACGCCCTCCTCACGGCGCTCGACGGCGCCCGCCTCGTGACGCTCGTGGGCCCGGGCGGCGTCGGCAAAACCCGGCTCGCGATCGAGGTGAGCGGCGTCGCCCATCCCGGCCACGGCGGCTTCGTCGACCTCGTGGCCGTCCGGGCCGGGTACGTCGCCCAGGCCGTGGCGACCCGCCTCGGGCTGCGCGAAGGACCGCAGCAGCCGCTGCTGGACGCCATCGTCGCGCACCTGGGCCACCGGCCGGCGCTGCTCGTCCTCGACAACTGCGAGCACCTCGTCGACGACGTGGCGGGGTTCGTCGACCGGGTGCTGGCCGCGTGCCCCGCCACGACCGTGCTGGCCACCAGCCGGCAACGCCTCGGCCTGCCCGGCGAGCGGACCGTGACGGTCGGGCCGCTCCCGCTCGCCTCGGACGCCGAGCGACTCTTCCAGGACCGGGCCGCCGCCGTCGACCCGGAGCTGGTCGCCGAGCCGGCCGCCGTCGCGGACATCTGCGCCCGGCTCGACGGCATCCCGCTGGCCATCGAGCTCGCGGCGGCGCGCACCGCCTCCCTGGGCGTCGACACCCTGCGCGCCGCCCTGGGCGACACCCTGCGGGTCCTCGACGGCGGCCGGGGCCACGACCGGCGGCACCACTCCCTGCGCGCCGTCCTGGACTGGAGCCACGACCTTCTGCACCCGACCGAGCAGGCGGTGTTCCGGCGCCTGTCGGTGTTCCGCGGTGGGTTCGACCTGGCCGCGGCGACCGCGGTGACGGCCGGCGCCGTCGCCGGAAGCGCCGCCGCCGGGAGCGCCCCCACCGGGAGCGCCGTCCCCGGGACGGGCGGCGCCGGGAGCGCCGCCGCGGCGCCCGTCCGCACCGCGGCCGCCGGCGATCCGCACACGGCCGCCGCCGCGTCGGTGGCGGACGTGCTCGGCCGGCTCGCCGACAGGAGCCTCGTCGTGCGCCACCGCGGCGCCACCGGCCGGTGGCGGATGCTGGAGACCGTCCGCGCGTACGCCGCCGCGAAGCTGGCCGCGAGCGGCGACGAGGCCGCCGTCCGCCGTGCGCACCTCACCTGGGCCGCGCGGACCGCGGCGACGCTCGCCGGTCGCGTCGACCTCGTCGAGGACGCCTGGGCCGACGAGTTCGACGCCGTGGCCGACGACCTGCGGTCCGCGGCGGCCACCGCGCCGGCCGGACCCGACCCGGACGCGCACCTGCTCGCCCGCTCGCTGGGCACGCTCACGTACGCCCGCCGGTTCCTCCGCGAGTCCGTCACCCACTTCCGCCGCGCCGCCGACCACGCGCCGCCGGCTGCCGCCGCGGACGACCTGCTCACCGCGTCCGACGCCGTCTACGCCATCGACCGCGCGAGCGTCGCGTTCGACCTGCTGCTGCACGCCGCGGAACGCGCGCGGGACGCCGGCGACCGTCGGGGCGAGGCCGTCGCCCTCGCCCGGGCCGTGGTCACGGTCCACCGGTTCCCCGCCGGCTTCGCCCACCCGGTGCCGGCCGACCGCGTACGCCAGCTCGGAGAGGACGCGCGGGCGGCGGCCGACCCGGACGACGCCCTGGTGGCCGCCCACCTGGCCGCCGCCGAGGCGTGGAGCGCCGGCGCGGTGGCGACCGGGGCCGCCCCGGAACTCGCCGACCCCGCCGTACGGGCGGCCGAAGCCGCGGGTGACCCGGTGCTCGTGAGCGGGGCGCTCGACCTGGCCGGCACGCTGGCGGCCCGGGCCGGTCGCCTGCGGGACGCGCACCGCATCGCGCGTCGGCGGCTCGACCTGCTGCCGCTGATGCCCCGGCACCGGCCCGTGAGCGCCGCCGAGGTCCTCGACACCTTCCACGTGGCGTGGCTGTGCGCCGTCACCGCCGGGGACCTGCCCGCCGCGCTGGCCACCGCCGAGACGATCGCCGCCGACGAGGTGCTCGGCGCGCACCCCTACCGCGCCGCCAGCAAGCTGGTGCCCACCCTGGTCCTGCTCGGTCGGTTCGACGAGGCCCTCGACCAGGCGGGGGAGATGTGGCGCGGCTGGGAGGCGGCGGGCTGCCCGGTCGCGGCGTGGATGGCGCCGGCCGTCTCGGCCGTGGCCCTCGTCCACGGTCTGCGCGGCGATGTCGAGCGGCACCACCACTGGCGGGCGCGGGCCCTGCGCGCCACCGGGGTTACCAACCCCGCGCTGGCCCGGGGCAACGCGTCCTTCGCGGCCTTCGTCGACGTGCGCGTCGCCACGCACACCGGCCGCTTCGGCGACGCCGCCGCGCTGGTCGAGCGGGCCTTCGACGACGTACCGCCGGGCCGGCACGAGACGTACGCGCGGGCCGCCGCCGCCGAACTCGCCGTGCTGGCAGGGCTTCCCGACGCGGACGACCGGCTCGCCGAGGCCGAGGCGGCGGGCGACGAGAACGCGTGGGCGGCCGCGTGCCTGGCCCGGGCGCGCGGCCGCCGGCACGGCGACCGGGACTCGCTCGGCGCGGCCGTGCGGGGCTTCGAGCGCCTCGACGCCCGCCTCGAACGTGCCGCGACCCTGCTGCTCCTGCCCGACCGGGCCGCCGAGGGCCGGGCGGTGCTCGCGGAGCTGGGCGCCTACCCCGGCCCCGTCCAACGATGACCGGAGCACGGGTTCGGCCACGGTGACGCCAGACCCGGATCAGCTGATGCGCACGCTCGCGATCCGGCCGTCGCGTAGCTGGAAGGTCATCGGGCCGGTGCCGTTGAAGCCGTTGCCGCTCACCGTGAGGGTCACCACGTAGCTGTCGGGATCACCACCGGGCTCGATGCCCACGAACTCGAAGTGCGACTGCACGCCGATGTTGTCGGTGCGGTCCCAGGAGCGCACGCCGTCGTGGCCGTGGAACTCGCGGCCCCAGTCGTTGAGGTACGCGTCGTCGGTGAACGCGGCGACGAACGCGTCCGAGTCGCCGCGGTTGGTGGCGTCGATGAAGGCGCGGATCGGGGCCGGGACGTCGGTGCTGGTCATGTGTCGTCTTCCGTTGGTCGTGCGCGAGGCCGGAGGTGACCTCCCGGAGCTGCGCCGAGCGTAGAACATCGACCCGGTTCACCCGGGTGGAACGGGCATCCGGCCGGCCGCGCGCGGCGTCAGACGAGGTGTCGGGTGAAGAACCGCATGGTGCTCTCCACCTCGAAAGCGGGGACGTGCCCGTGCCTGCCCGGGGTCGCGTGCAGGGTCTTCTCGGCCGAGGCCAGGGCGTCGAAAAGCGCCAGGCTCTGGGCACGCGGCACCCGCTCGTCGTCCCACTGCACGAGGAATTCCACCGGGACGGTGACCCTCGCCGCTGCCTCGGCCGCTGTCAGCACTCCGCCCTGCCCCAGCACGGCCGCGCGGACCCGCGGTTCGGCCGCGACGAAGGGCAGGCCGAGGCCGCACCCCAACGACACACCCCAGTAGCCGACCGGCCCGGGCCCCACATGATCGAGGGCCTGGACCGCGTCGAGGACCGCACGCCATTCCGGGACGGTCTGGCGAGCCACGAGTGCCTGGAAGTGGGCGATCAGCGGAGCCAGCTCCGCTCCGGCGTCCACGCGCGCCTGGTTCTCGGTCGCGATCCGGTCGTACTCGGCGTCGGTCGGACGGTCGCCGTGACCGGGCGCGTCCACCGCCGCCACCGCGAAGCCGCACTCGGCCACGAAGCGACGGGCGCGGGTCACGATGTCGGGGGCCTTCTTGTGCTGGCCGCCACCGTGTCCCAGGAGGATGAGGGGGCGGGTGCCGGTGGCACCGTCCGGCGTCCACAGCACGCCGGGAATCTCACCGAGGGTGAAGAGCTGTTCGGATACGCCGTCGGACGACGTTCGGGAGGTGAAGCGCATGGCGTCGCGAGCCTTTCGGGATGCGTTCCGCGGGCGCTCCCTAGGCCCTGCGCGGGAGGGAGCCCCGACCTGACACAGCGTTGATCGGTCTCACCTCCTCGGTCCGCACCGTCGCACAACGGCGGCGAACATACCACAGCCGACGTCCGTGGCGGCAGCGTCAGCGCGCGGCCTGGAACGCGCGACCGACGGCCGTGGCCTGGCTGCCGGTGCGGAACAGCCCGGTCTGGTCCTTGTCCGTGGCGGGCAGGCCGAACCAGGCGTACCGGTGCCGGACATGAAGCGTCGAGCCATTCGCCCGGCCGGTCACCACCCCAGGCCACCGCGGGGCTGCCCAGCGGGAGGCCGGTGGCCTCCAACCGCGGCCACAGGTCCAGCGCCTGCTCCACGGTCATGTTCGCCTGGCCGCCCATGTCCGGCTCGTTGAAACTCAGGCGCGGCGGCCCACCACGGCGCCGTTGGCCCCCGGTGCGTCGAACGGGACCGTGCGGACGTCGACGAAGCCGGCGTCGGCGAGCCAGGCGGCGTACTCGGCACCGGAGTAGTTCCGGCCGCCCTCGGTCTCGACGAGCATGTTCATGCCCATCAGCGCGGCCTCCGGCGGACCGGTGCGCTCGTCGTTGAGCAGCAGTTCACAGACGACGACCACGCCGCCGGCCGGCAGCGCGGCGTGGCACTTGGCGAGCAGCGCGCGGTTCGTCGGCTCGTCCCAGTCGTGCAGGATCATGCTCAGGAGGATGGCGTCGTGCCCACCCGGTAACTGCGGGTCCGTGAGGAAGTCACCGGCGACCGTGCCGACGCGCCCGCCCAGACCCGCCTCCGCGATCCGGTCCTCGGCCCGCGCGCACACGTGCGGCAGGTCGAGGACCGTCGCCGAGAGGTGGGGCAGGCGCCGGCACAGTTCGATGGGGAACGCCGCGGCCCCGCCACCGACGTCGAGCAGCCGCTCGTGGCCGCCGAAGTCGTACGCGTCCGCCAGCGCCCGCGCCGTGAAGCTCGAGGTGGAGTACATGGCGTCCCAGAACTGGGCGAGCATCGCCGGGTCGGCGGTGTCGAACATCGAGTCCTGCGCCTGGGGGTCCCAGGTGAGCGGCCGGTCGGTGCGCAACGCCTCGCCGATGCGGTGCCAGGGCAGGTACGTGCGTAGGTCGGAGTAGCGGACCTGGGCGCCGAAGTAGTACGGGGCGCCCTCGACGAGAAACTGCTCCGCCAGGTCGGAGTTGCGGTAACCGGCACCGGCCTTCTCGAGCAGCCCGAGGGAGGCGCACGCGGCCAGCAGCATGTCGGCGGGGCGCTCGGCGAGACCGAACTCGGCGGCCGCCTCGTCCACCGTGACGGTCCGTCCGCCGGCCAGCCGGGTGAAGAGGCCCAGCTCGACGGCGACCGCGAGGGTCTTGAACCCCCACACGCCGGCCACGAGGCGCATGAGGGGAGTGGGAGTGATCATGGACATATGAAAGCATGAATGTCCGCGGGCGCGGACGGGGCACGGCCGCCGGTCTCGCGCTGCGGCCGTCCTGCCGGCGGTCCATCATGGCGGTGTGACGCAGCGCGAGGACGGGCCGGCCGGGCGCCGCCGGTCCGACCGGGCGGCGCAGGCCCCGGCCGGCCGCCGCTCCGGCGTCGACACGCTGCGCCTCGCGGTGGCCCGCGAGTCCGCTCCCGCCGGTAACGGCTTCCAGGTCCAGGTCTTCGTCAACGGCGTCGAGATGACCTCGGCCGGCGCCGGCCTCGGAATGGACCCGTACGACCTGCTCGTGCCCACCAACCGCCTGGCCGCCACCCCGGACCCGGCCACCGTCGCCATCGCCCGCTGCGAGTGCGGCGTCTACGGCTGCCGTGCCACCGACGTGACGATCGTCCGTGACAGCGACCTCGTGCACTGGGTCTGGTCGCGCGAGGTCCCCCTGGACCGCCGGGCCTCCTTCCTGGCGACCGCGTACGACGCCGAGGTCACGCGCGCGGCCGCCGACCACTCGTGGGAGACGGCCGAGCGGACCGTGGGGCGGTTGGTCCTCACACAGGTCGACCGGTACCGGCTGCGGCTCCAGGGTCTCGACGTGGACCGGGTCGCCGGCGACCGGGATCCCGGGCTGTTCCGGGTCGCGCTGCGCGCCGGTGACGAGTACCAGGTGTTCGTCGACGTCCCGTGGCAGGGCCGTGGGCCGCAGGAGTTGGCGCGGGCGGTGTGCGAGATCCTGGCCCAGCCTCCCCGCACCTGGCAGGCCAGCTGGCACGCCGTCGTCCCCGCCGTGAGCGACCCGCCCGCCGCGGCCGGACCGTCCTGGCGACGCCTGCCCGGCTGACGGCCGGCGCCCGTCGAGCCGCCTTGTGGGCGTCTGCCATGCTCGTGGCCGATGACGACCGGCCAGCCACCCAGACCCCACGCCCATCGCCGGCCGCGGCGCCGCACGACCCGCCTCGTCCTCGCGCTCGTCGGGGTGGCGGCTCTCGTGGCCGTCGCCGTGGTCGTCGTGCCGCTGGTGCGGCCGCCGGGTCCGCGACCGCTCTTCCAGCTCCCCGTCGCCTGCGGCGAGACGTGGCAGCTCGGCACCTATCCCGGCCACGACGACTACGACGTCGACCTGTTCCCGATCGAGGGCGAGGCGTGGGGGAGACCCGTGCTCGCGTCCGCCGCCGGCACCGTCACCGAGGCGGGGATCAACGGCTCGCTGGGCGGACGTACACCGGACGACCCGCAGGGGCCGCGCGGACGCGGCGGCGGCTACTGGGTGAAGATCGACCACGGGGGCCGGTGGGAGACGCAGTATCTGCACATGCTCGAGCCGCCGCTCGTCGAGGTGGGTCAGGATGTGACGCGGGGCCAGCAGATCGGCAAGCTGGGCAGCACCGGCGACTCCGGGGCGCCGCACCTGCACTACGAGCAGCGCCGGGGCTGGGAGAAGGTGGAGACCTGGTTCGACGGCGAACCCTCCGGCATCACCCACGACGACCGGGAGTACACGGTCCGGCGTACGAGCAACAACTGCGCGCCGGGGCAGCCGTAGCGCAAACGGTTCAGGTGCCGTCCGCCGCGCCCTGATCCGGGTGGCGGCCCGTACCCACCAGCTGCTGCAGGTGGCGCATGGCGGCCTGCGACGCGGAGTCGGATGCGGGAATCAGCACGTGGAGTGTCTGATCCCGGTCCTCGGGCATGTGCACCGACTCGAGGTGCAGCCGGATCGGGCCCACGTCCGGATGGTCGATCACCCTGGTGTCCAGGACCACCTTCCTCGCGACGTGGCGGTCGGCCCACAGCTGCCGGAAAAGCCCGCTCCGGGCGCTCAGCTCGTCGACGAGTTCCGCCGTCCTCGGGTCGTTCGGGTGGCGGCCACACTCCATGCGCAGCATGCCGACGAGGCCCGCGACGGCGGTCTCCCAGTCGCGGTGGATGAGGCGCGACTTCTCGGAGAACAGCAGGAACCGGAGGGCGTTGCGTTCGTGCGCCGGCATCGCGTTGAAGTCGTGCACCAGAAACCGTGCCGCGCGGTTCGCGGCGAGGATGTTGGTGCGCCGCCCCAGGAGAACGGCGGGCATCCCGCCGAGCGATTCCATGAGGCGGAGCATTCCGACCCGTGCCTGCTGTTTCGCCTCGGGTGACTGCTTCGGGCGGGAATCGCGACGGGCCAGGTCCTGCAGGTGCTCCCGGGCCGCGTCGTCCAGTTGGAGCACGTCGGCGAGCGCGGTGAGGACGGCGTCCGACGGGGTGATCCGGCGACCCTGCTCGAGCTTGACGTAGTAGTCGACGCTCACGCCGACCCGTCGCGCCACCTCCTCCCGACGCAGCCCCGACACCCGCCGGGCCGGCGTCGACCGCAGGTCGCCGCTGCTCGGAGCGACGGACGCACGCCGCTTACGCAGGAAATCGCCCATGGTGAGCTCGTCCACGCTCTGATCCACCCTTTTTCGGAATTTCCATTCCAGTTTACAAGGGGGGCCTGCGGGTCCTAGGTACGATGGGCCGCTCTTGACGTGCCTGGGGCCGGCACCGGCCTGCTTATCTTGTCTCGGCCCCACACGGGTGCCGCGACCTGGAAAGGAGGAGCACGGCTTGGACCTGCACACCGTGGATCATTCCGGAGGCCCGACCGCGTCGCTGGTCGGCCGCACCGACGAGTTGCTGTCGGCTCGCAGGTTCCTGCAGCAGGCGGCCGTCAACGGTGGGGCGTTGTTGATCTCCGGAGAGGCCGGTGTCGGCAAGACGGCGCTGCTCGACGCCATCGCGGAGTCCGCCGCGGAGACGAGGACGCTGGTGCTCCGGGCCGCCGGGGTCGAGTTCGAGGCCGACGTCAGCTACTCGGGGCTGAACCAGCTCCTGTTCCCGCTGTACGAGGCATTCGGGGAGCTGGCGCCCGTGCACCGGGAGGCGCTGCAAGTGGCCCTCGGGTTCGGCACCGGCCAGCCGCCGGACCGGCTGCTGGTGTCCAACGCGGTGCTGTTGCTGCTGCGGTCCATGGCCACGGCGCGGCCGTTGCTGCTCATCGTCGACGACCTGCCGTGGCTCGACCGGGCCAGTTCGGCGGTGCTCGGGTTCGTGGCGCGCCGGCTCGTCGGCACCAGCGTCGGATTCCTGGCCGCGTCCCGGTCGCAGACCGCGAGTTTCTTCGAGCACGGCGGGATTCCCGAACTCGAACTGCAACCGTTGCCGCCGGCCGCCGCCGACGAGCTGATCAACCAACGCTTTCCCGGCCTCGCGCCCGCCGTGCGGCGACGGCTGCTGTCGGAGGCTCGCGGGAATCCGCTCGCCCTGCTGGAACTCCCCACCGCCCTGACCGGGCCGCAGCGTCTCGCCGCGGCGTCGCTGCCCGCGGTCCTTCCGCTGACGCGACGTCTCCAGACGCTCTTCGCGTCCCGGGTCTCCCAGCTGCCCGAGCCCTGCCGCCGGCTCCTGCTGTGCGCCGCACTCGACGGTACGGGCGAACTCGCCGTGCTGCTCGCGGCGGCGGGCGCGCACGACCTCGACGACCTCGAACCGGCCGAACGCGACCAGCTCGTCCACGTGCACAGCAACAGCCGCCGGTTCGCCTTCCGGCACCCGCTCATCGAGTCGGCGGTCGTGGAGGTCGCCACGAGCAGCGAGCTGCGCTGGGCACACGGCGCCCTCGCCCGGACGCTGATCGCTGAGCCCGAGCGCCGGGCGTGGCACCTCGGCGAGGCCACGGTGGGCCCCGACGAGGAGGTCGCCGCGCTGCTGGAGCAGGCGGCGCATCGGATCATGCGGCGGGGCGACGCGGTGGGCGCCGTGGCGTCGCTCACGCGCGCGGCGGAGCTGACGCCCGACCCGGTCGATCGTGGCCGGCGTCTCGCCCAGGCCGCCTACATCGGCGCCGACGCCGGAGGCGAGCTGACCAACGCGTCGCAGCTGCTCGACGACGCCCGGCGGGCCAGTCCGGGCGGCTCGTTGTACGCGAGCGCCGCCGCCGTGCACCTACTGCTCAACCGCGACGGCGACGTCCGGACGGCGCACCGGCTGCTGGTGGGCGCCATCGAGTCGGGCGGCCACGGCTACGACGCCGACGACCCGGCCCTCATGGACGCGATGCACACGCTCCTGTTGCTGTGCTTCTTCTCCGGTGAGCCCGCGATGTGGGAGCCGTTCTTCGCCGCGCTCGACCGGCTGACCCCCGAGGTGCCGGAGCTGCTCGCGGTGGCGGGTGCGAGCTTCGGCGACCCGGCGCGTACGGGACAGGCGGCGGCAGGTCGGTTTGACGCCATCGTCGCCGGCATGAGCGACGAGGTCGACTCGACGCAGATCGTGCGGATCGGGGTCGCCGCCATCTACCTGGACCGGCTTGGCGACTGCCGGGACGCGGACTGGCGGGTGGTACGCCTCGGGCGGGAAGGTGCGGCGCCAGCCCGTCGCCACCTCGGCGTGCTGTTGCACCTGTGCTTCGACGACTACCACAGCGGGCGGTGGGACGAGGCGGCGGAACTCGCCGAGGAGGGCATCCGGCTGTGCGACGAGCACGGCTTCCGCTTCTTCACGTGGTACTTCCAGTACGTCCAGGCGCTGCTCGCCGCGGCGCGCGGAGACGCCGAGGCCAGCGACAGGTTGACCGACGCCATGCTGCATTTCGCGGTCCCACGTGGTGCCCGGGCCGCCGAGTTCTACGCCTACCACGTACGGGGACTGAACGACCTGGCGCGCGGTGACCACGAGAGCGCGTACCAGCACGCGATCTCCCTGAGCCCGGCGGGCACGCTCGCCCCGTACGTGCCGCACGCGATGTGGGGCTGCCTGGACCTCGTGGAGGCGGCCGTGCGTACCAACCGCCTCACCGAGGCCGCCGCCCACGCCGCCGCCATCAGCAACGCGAACCTCGCCGGTGTGTCGTCGCGGCTCGCGTTGCTCGACGCGGCGGCGTCGGCGTTCGCCGCCCCGGACGACGAGGCCGGGGAGCTGTTCGAGGCGGCGTTGGCGCTGCCCGACGTCGAGCGTTGGCCGTTTGAGCTGGCTCGGGTGCGCCTCGCGTACGGCGAGCGGCTGCGCCGGCTCAGAGCGACCGGGCAGGCGCGGGCGCAGCTCCGGACTGCGCTCGCGACCTTCGAGTTGTTGGGCGCCCGCCCGTGGGCCGAGCGGGCGGGCAACGAGTTGCGCGCCACCGGCCTCGCCAAGCCGAGGAGCGGCACCCGGTCCGCGGTCCTCACCCCTCAGGAACGGGAGATCGCGGAGCTGGCCGGTTCCGGACTGACGAACAAGCAGATCGGCGAGAAGTTGTTCCTGTCGCACCGGACCGTCGGCACCCACCTGTACCAGATCTTCCCCAAGCTCGGCATCACCTCCCGGGCCGCGCTCCGCGACGCCCTGGCGGCACTCGCCGACGAGGGAGCCCCGGAGCCTCAGTAGTGCCATCCCGACGCTCCCTCGTCCACCCCGGTCCTCACGCCGACGGTTCGGTGCCCTCCGCGCGCTGCTTGAGCCGCAGCAGCGTGTCCTGGTGGGCGTAGTAGATCTCGTCCGCCGGCGAGTTGCGCATCAGCGCCGTCGTCAGTTCCCGCTCCACCTTCTTCGCGATGACCTGCGTGCCGGGGGCGACCGGGACGAGGATCCAGGCCTGGTAGAGGCTGAGGTCGACGGAGGAGCCGATCCAGCCGAACCGGGTGTTCGGCTCGTACTCGGTGACGACGGCCTCCAGGCGCAGCCCGTACATGTCGACCTCGAACGCCGCGCCGAGGCGGATACCGCCCGGGGCGTGCGCTCGTCGTACCTCGGGAACCCAGTCGGGCCACCGTGCGACGCCGACCAGGTGCGCGTACACCTGCTCCGGAGACGCCTCGATGACGGTCTCGCCGTGCATCGAGGACTCGGCGCGTGGGTGGGCGCCGCCGGTGGACCGGTAGGTGTCCCGGCGGGCCCAGGACACGCCGTGGCCGGCCCGTGGGTGCAGCATGTCGATCTCCGTTTCGCTACGTGGTGGACCGCTCGTCGCACCGACCCCCGCTCCGTCCCGGCGGGATGCGGACAGCACGGGTGAGCGCTCGGCACCTACTCTGCCGGCGCCGTACCGCCGAGTTACCGGTCAGATGACTTGGCGGATGACGGTCCCTCGCCGTAGACGTCGCCGCCCCCCACCTGAGCAGGGCCGACGGACCGGCCCGAGCCGCCGGACCCGGCGGTGACGGGACGATCCGCCGCCGTCGACCGTCGTCTCCCGCCCGGAACACCGTGACGTACGTCCGCGGGCCGGCCGATACGTCATCCGGCCCGAGGTCGTCACGCCGACGGCAGCGCCAGTCGCCCAGTCATCCGACAGATGCGGTTTCCGCACCCGAATCCGAATCTTGAACGGCCGCGGAGCACAGGGGCAGTGAGCGCTGGGGGCCGGGACACACCGACCCGTGCGACAGCCGCCCGCGGCGCCCTCGGGTCGAGGGATCGGATCAGGGAGAGGATGCACCATGCCGTACATCACCGTCGGCGAAGAGAACAGCAGCGCGATCGAGCTGTACTACGAGGACCACGGCAGCGGCCAGCCGGTCGTACTCATCCATGGTTTCCCGCTCGACGGGCACTCGTGGGAGAAGCAGTCGGCCGAGCTGCTGCGGGCCGGCTACCGGGTCGTCACCTACGACCGCCGTGGCTTCGGCCAGTCCAGCCAGACCACGCTCGGCATCGACTACGACACGTTCGCCGCGGACCTGAACGTCCTCATGGAGAAGCTCGACCTGACCAACGCCGTTCTGGTCGGCTTCTCGATGGGCACCGGCGAGGTCGCCCGGTACGTGAGCCGCTACGGCACCGGCCGCGTCGCGAAGGTCGCCTTCCTCGCGTCGCTGGAGCCGTTCCTGCTCAAGACGGACGACAACCCGACCGGCGCGGCGCCGCGGGAGTTCTTCGAGGGCATCGTGGAGCAGCTGCGCAAGGACCGGTACGCCTACTACACCGCGTTCTACGCCGACTTCTACAACCTCGACGAGAACCTGGGCGCGAGGATCAGCGAGGAAGCCGTTCGGAACAGCTTCTCCGTCGCTGCCGACGGCGGCTGGTACGCCGCCGCGGCCGCGCCGCTGACCTGGATCACCGACTTCCGGGGCGACATCCCCGCGATCGACGTACCGGCCCTGATCCTGCACGGCACCGGCGACCGCATCCTGCCGATCGACGCCACCGGTCGCCCGTTCCACCGGGCGCTGCCCAGCGCCGACTACGTCGAGATCGAGGGCGCGCCGCACGGCCTGCTCTGGACGCACGCCGACGAGGTCAACAAGGCGCTGCTCGCCTTCCTCGAGAAGTGACGGCCTGACCGACGGGCCGAAAGCGGCGGGCGGGCAGGCTGCGGTCCCGCGCCTGCCCGCCCGCCAGGTGCGCGCGGTCGCCTCGCGCCGCCACCTCCCATCGACCGCCAGACCGGGCGGCTGAACGACCGATCAGAAGGACTAACCATGCACGCCGCTGTCGCTACCGCTGTCGACGCGCCACTGTCGCTCGTCGAACGTGATGTGCCCACCCCCGGACCGGGCGAGGTTCTTGTCCGGATGACCGCCTGTGGGGTGTGTTTCACCGATCTGAACCTGCTCCGTGGCCACTTTCCGTTCGCTCGTTTCCCGGTGGTGCCGGGCCACGAGATCACCGGTGTCGTCGAGGCGGTCGGGGAGGGCGTCACCTTCCCGGCGGTGGGCACGGCGGTGGGGGCGCAGTTCCTGGCCGACTCGTGCGGGCACTGCGACTACTGCGTACGCGGCGACCAGATCCTCTGCCCGGCCAAGCGGATCACGGGGATCGTCGTCGACGGCGGGTACGCCGAGTACGCGGTGTTGAAGGCGGGGTTCGTGACCCCGCTGCCGGCCGGGCTGGACCCGGTCGCGGCGGCGCCGCTGATGTGCGCGGGCATCACCGCGTTCAACGGCCTGCGGCAGGCGGGGATCCGCCCGGAGTCGCGGGTGGCCGTCATCGGCGCCGGCGGCATCGGCGCGCTGGCGATCCGCTACGCCGTCGCGATGGGCGCCCGCGTCGCGGTCCTCGGTCATTCCCGCCGAGGGGAGGAGCAGGTGCTGTCGCTGGGCGCGGAGCGGTTCGTCGTGACCAGCGAGCAGGACCCCGCCGCGGCGCTGAAGGACTGGGACGGCGGGGCGAACGTGATCCTGAACGCCGCACCCACCACCGCCGCCGCGGCGGCCGCGTTCGGTGGGCTCGCCCCCGACGGCACGCTGGTGCTGTGCGGCTACGACAACACGCCGCTGAGCCTGCCCACCCAGCCGATGGTCCTCAACCGGCTGCACGTGATGGCCAACCCGTCCGGGTCTCCGCACGACCTGCGCGACACGCTCGCGTTCTCCGCCGCGCACGGGATCCTCCCCGAGATCACCCGCATCTCTCTCGACGAGGCACCGGCGGCCCTGGCCGCCATGGCGGCGGGAACCGCGCACGGGCGCAGCGTCATCGTCTTCTGACCATCTGCCGCCAGCCGCAACCACCGAGGGGAGACCTCTCATGTCCGTCGTACTGATCACCGGCGCGTCCAGCGGCTTCGGTGCGCTCACCGCCCGAGCACTCGCCCGCGCCGGCCACACCGTCTACGCCAGCATGCACGCCACCACCGACCGCAACGCGCCGGCCGTCGCCGACGCGGCCGCGTACGCCCGGGAGAACGACGTCGACCTGCGTACCATCGAACTCGACGTGCAGTCCCAGGACTCCGCCGCAGCCGCTGTGGCGGACGTCGTCGCCGAGCACGGTGCGCTCGACATCCTGATCCACAACGCCGGGCACATGGTGACCGGGCCGGCAGAGGCGTTCACCCCGGAGGAGATCGCCCACGTCTACGACATCAACGTCCTCGGCACCCAGCGCGTGAACCGGGCGGCGCTGCCCGTCATGCGCGAGCGGCGGCACGGCCTCGTGGTGTGGATCGGGTCGAGCAGCACTCGGGGTGGCACCCCGCCCTACCTCGGCCCGTACTTCGCCGCGAAGGCCGGCATGGACGCCCTGGCCGTCAGCTACGCCGCCGAGCTGGCCCGATTCAACATCGAGACCAGCATCGTCGTGCCGGGCTCCTTCACCCACGGCACCAACCACTTCGCCCACAGCGGCCGCCCGTCCGACGAGGTGACCGTCAAGGCGTACGAGGAGCGGTACGCGGGTCTCATGGAGCAGGTCTCGCAACGGTTGGCGAAGCTCGCGCCGCCGGACGCCGACGTCGCCGAGGTGGCTGCGGCGGTCGTGCGGGTCGTGGAGACCCCGCACGGCAAGCGGCCGTTCCGGGTCCACGTCGACCCAGCCGACGACGGCTCCGAGGTCGTCAGCGTGGTCGCCGACCGGATCCGCACCGAATTCCTCACCCGCATCGGCCTCGACGACCTGCTCCACCCGCACGGCTGAGGGACGGCTGTTTCTGTGACAGACATGTCCCCCCGGTCCAGGGGACGGCTCATCGGCGCCCGGGAGGTGCCCGCCGCCTCCGGTCGTACCGCGGACCTGGGCCCGGCCACCGATGGGGCGCACGTGACGGATCCGGCGGCGGAACTGGCCGACGTCCGCGCGGCCGTGGACGCGGCTCAGGCCGCGTTCCCCGGCTGGGCCGCGACCGAGGCGACGACGCGGTGCATGCTGCTCCTCAAGGCCGCGGACCTGCTCGAGCGGCATACGGAGGCGCTCGCCGGCATCCTGCGCCAGGAGACCGCGGGCAGCCGTGCGTGGGCGGAGTTCACCATCCGCATGGCCGCCGGCCAGCTACGGCAGGGTGCCGCGATGGCGACCCGACCGGTCGCGGAACTGCTCGCCGACAACGTGGACCGCGCCGCCACCGTGGTCCGCCCGCCGGCCGGCGTGGTCGTGTCGTTCGTGTCGTGGAACGGTTCCATGGTCCGCTGCGCCCGGGCGATCGCCGTGGCGCTGGCAGTCGGCAACACGGTGCTGATCCGGCCCGGTGCGGACGCGCCAGTCATCTCCGGCCTGATCCTCGCCGATGTGCTGGTCGAGGCCGGCCTGCCCACCGGCGTCGTCACCGTGGTCGCCAACGACCGCGCGGACGGCTCGGCGGTGGTCGAGGCGCTGATCGCCGACCCGCGCATACGCCGGATAACCTTCACCGGTCCGACCGGGGTCAGGCGTGTGGTCGGGCGACCTGTCGGGAACCACGTCCGCCCGATGGTTCCTGAGCCGGTCGACATGAACCCGCCCGTGATGCCCGACATCGCGGGCGTGGGACCGGCCCGTCGAGCGGACCGGGCACCGTGTCCCTGACCACCTGGGCGCAGGGGCGGGCGATCCGGCGGCGGAGTGTGCCGGCTGTGGCGACGCGAGCGATGACCCGCGTCGCCACAGCCGGGCAGGTTGCGCCCGCTGGCGCGTTCACCGACGGTGACCGCGCCGGCGGGCACGGGATGCGTCAGTGGCAGTTGCCGGTGCCGCTGTCGTTGTACGTCTGCCCCGCCACGGGCACGAACTGCCAGTCGTACGTGTTGGCGTGCAGGGTGAACTTCAGCACGCCGTACGCCGAGCTGTTGCGGGCCTCGCTGTTGGGCTGGATGGTGCCGAAGGCGTAGTGGCCGGCACCGCCCATCCCGGCCACGAAGCTGCGCAGGCCCCGGTTGGCGTCGTAGCCGCCGTTCGGGTTCATCGGGCCGAACCGCTCGTAGACGTGGTTGTGACCCCACACCACGACGTCCGCGTCGTAGTCGTAGAGCGCCTGGTAGAGCGGGCGCGTCGACGTCGACGGCGCGTGGTTGGAGCTCGACGTGAACAGCGGGTGGTGCCAGTAGGCCAGCGTGCACGGCTTCGTGCTGGCCGCGAGGTCCGCCCGCAGCCACTGCTCCTGTGCCGAGCCCGCCGACATGCTGATGTTCGAGTTCAGCGACACGACGTGCCAGTTGCCGAGGTCGTACGAGTAGTAGCCCCGCCCGCTCGGGCCGGCCTGCGAGCCGAAGTAGGTGTAGTAGCCCGTGGCGCCCGAGGTGTTGTAGTCGTGGTTGCCCGGCGACGGCCGCGTACGCGACTTGTGCCGACCCCAGGTGGGCGCGTAGTAGGAGCTGAACTCGGACGCCGTGCCGTTGCTGTAGACGTTGTCGCCGGTGGTGAAGACCGTGCCGGAGATGCCGTCGAGCAGCGCCGCCGTGGCGGTGTCCCCGGAGCCGGAGTCGGAGATGTCGCCGGCGCCCACGAGGACCGGGTCGCCGGACGGCGGCGGGGTCGTCGTGCCGGTCGTCACCACCAGTTGCGGCGCGTCGGCCCCGCTCTCGCGGGAGTCGTAGTAGGCGCCGTCGGTGTTGGCGGAGGTCGCGCCGAAGCTGAACGTGCCGTTGCCGGTGACCCGGGACGTCACGTCGACCTCGTACCACCCGTCGGCGCTCACCGAGCCGATCGAGCCGAGGGTGGCGCCGTCGATGGCCGGCTGGTTGTTCCAGGTGGTGCCGGTCTCCGACCAGGTGGTGTTGGACATCGCCTTGAACGTGCCGCCGTTGCTGCTGCCGCTGTTGCCGCTGATCGTGCGCAGTCGCAGCTTGGCGCTCGTGACGGTGCCGCTCACGCCGCTCACGGTGAACCGCAGGAACATCCGCCGGACCGGCGAGTTGTCGACCACGACCTGCGTGGACGTGCCGTAGTTGGTGGAGGCGGCGTCGCTCTGGACGTACGTGTCGGCGACCGGCTTGAACGTGACGGACGCCGCCGAGGCCGAGGTCGCGCCGGTCGCGAGGACGGCGGCGGTGGCGGCGACCAGCGCCGCGACCGTGCCCGTCGCCAGCCACGGACGGGTGATTCGGATGCCCATCCAGGAACCCTTCTCTAGAGGTGTGCAGAGAGCGGATGGAATGTAGGGACGTCGATGGGCGGGTTGGCGACGGCCGGGTGAACGCTTCCTCCGCGTAGACGAACACCTCGGTGTTGCCCGGTTGTTCATCCGGTGCATTCCCGCCTGGTGCCCGGGGTCTGTTGTGGGCGGTCGTGACAGGACGCACGATGGCTGACCGTCAACCGCCATCCGAAGGGGAGCGCTGGTGTACCTGTCGACCGTCTCCCGACCGACGACCGACCCGCCGGGCCACGGCCCGCGTCCCACCGGCCGCCGGGTCGCCCTGGTGAGCGGCAACGTCGTGGCCCTCGGCACGGTCAGCCTGATCACGGACGTCTCGGCCGAGATGGTCACGGCCGTGCTGCCGCTCTACCTGGTGCTGGGGCTCCAACTCAGCCCGCTCGCCTTCGGCGTGGTCGACGGTGTCTACACCGGCGCGACCGCGCTGCTGCGGGTCGTGGGCGGCTTCGTGGCCGACCGTTTCCGGCGGCGCAAGCTCGTGGCGGGGCTCGGCTACGCGCTGTCCGCGTTCGCCAAGCTCGGCCTGCTGCTCGCCGGTCGCTCGGTGCCGGCGATCGGCGCGGTCATCGCGGTCGACCGGCTGGGCAAGGGCGTACGCAGCGCCCCACGCGACGCGCTCATCACGCTGTCCACGCCGCCGCACTCGCTGGGTCGGGCGTTCGGCGTGCACCGGATGATGGACAGCGTCGGCGCCTTCCTCGGCCCGCTCGTCGCGATGGCGGTGCTGCTGGCCGTCGGCGGGTCGTACGACGCGGTCTTCGTGGCCAGCTTCTGCGTCGCGGCGCTGGGCATCGTCGTGCTCGTGCTGTTCGTCCGTGAACGCCCGCCGGGCAGCCCGGCGGACGGTGCGACGCCGGAGGGCGCGGGCGACGCGAGGGTGTCCGTCCGTGAGGCGCTCGGGCTGCTGCGGGAGCGGGCGCCCCGCCGGATCCTGCTGGCCGCCGCCCTGCTCGGGCTCGCCGCCATCGGCGACGGGTTCGTCTACCTGCTGCTGCAACGGCGCGAGAACGTCGACCTCACCTGGTTCCCGCTGCTCGCGGTCGGCACCAGCCTCGCGTACCTCGTCCTCGCGACACCGCTCGGCCTGCTCGCCGACCGGGTCGGCCGGCTGCCCGTGGTGCTGGGCGGGTACGCGGCGCTCGGCGCGACCTACCTGCTGCTCGCCGGCCCGGTCGGCGGCTGGCCGCTGCTGGTGCTCGCCCTCGTCCTCTACGGCCTGTTCTACGCCGCCACCGACGGCGTGCTCGTGGCACTGGCCGGGCCGGTCCTCCCGCCGCGGCTGCGCACCACCGGCATCGCCCTCGTGCAGACCGGCCAGGCGCTCGCGTACCTCGTCTCATCCGTCCTGTTCGGACTGGCCTGGCAGGCGTGGGGCCCGGACAACGCCATCCGGGTCGCCGCCGCGACCGTCGCGGGCGTCCTGGTCGGCACGGTGCTCCTGCTGGCGCCCGTCCACCGTCCCGCTTCCCGGAAGGTGCCCTCATGACCGCGCTGTCGACCCGAGCGAAGGTCGGCGTGGCAGCCGCCTCGGCCGTCCTGCTGGGGGCCGTCGCCGCCGGCTACGCCGCCGTCGCCGCCGAGCCGACCCCACCGCCGGCGTCGGCCCCGGGCGCCGGGGCCGTCACGCTGGATCCCGGGCCGCGGCTGCTCACGATCACCGACCGGCACGTCGCCTCCGTGGCCACCGCCGACCCGGCCGGGCCGCGGGCCGTCTCGGCCGTGGAGTGCCTGCGGGTGTACGCCGCGGCCGGCACCGGCGTGTGCCTCGGGCCGGAGAACGCGTGGTCGTACCGGCTCGTGGTGCTCGACGCGGCGCTGCGCCCGCAGCGGTCGTTCGCCATCCCCGGCCTGCCGAACCGGGCACGCGTCTCGGCCTCCGGCCGGATGGTCTCGTGGACGACGTTCGTGGGCGGGGACTCGTACACGGCCAGCGGCTTCTCCACCCGCACCGGGATCGTCGACACCCGTGACGGGACCACCGTGATGTCGCTCGAGGACTTCGCGGTGACCCGCGACGGCCGGCCCTACCGCGGCGCCGACGTCAACTACTGGGGCGTGACCTTCACGGCCGACGACAACCACTTCTACGCCACCATGTCGACCGGCGGCAAGCGGTACCTGGTGCGGGGTGACTTCGCCGCCCGCCGGGTCGAGACGCTGAAGGAGAACGTCGAGTGCCCGTCGCTGTCGCCGGACGGCACGCGCATCGCGTTCAAGGAGGCGGTCGACGCCGACCCGAACAAGGGCTGGCGGCTGTCGGTGCTCGACCTCGCCACGATGCGGGTGACGGCGACCGCCGAGACCGCGAGCGTGGACGACCAGGCGGCCTGGCTGGACGGCGCGACGCTCGGCTACACGCTGCGCCAGAGCGACGGCCGGCCGGACGTGTGGGCGGTCCCGGCGGACGGGTCGGGCGCGCCCCGGCTGCTCGTGCCCGGCGCCGAGTCCCCGGCGCCGCTCACGTGACCGGTCGCCCGGACCGGGCCGGTGGTGCCGGCCCCGTCCGGGCGCGGCTCAGACCGCCTCCGCCACCAGCCCGTCGACGAGGTCGCGGGGCAGACCGTGCGTGTCGTGCAGGTAGCGGTAGTCCTCCTCGCCGAGCGGCCCGCGGGACAGGCGCCGGGACACCAGCGGCCGGCCGCGCCGCAGCAGGTCCCGGAAGCGGCGTTCCTCGTCGAGCAGCAGGCCGCGCAGCCCGCCGACGTCGGTGCGCTGCCCGAACCGGTCCAGCGTCCCCGTGAACGGCTCGTCCGGCAGGTCGCCGAGGCTCCGCGACGGGTCGTCGCGCCACAGCAGGGTCAGCGTCCGGCGGACGAGCCGGCGCAGTACGTACCCGCGGCCGGTGTTCGACGGTCGTACCCCGTCGCCGACCACGACCACGCTCGACCGGAGGTGGTCGGAGACACGGCGCAGCGTCACCTCGTCCGGGCGCCACAGGCCGCCGACCGTGCGGACCCACGGGCCGAGGCCGTCGCCCTCGAAGACCGACCGGCCGCCGCGCAGCACCATCTCCATCCGCTCCAGTCCCATCCCCGTGTCCACGTTGTGCTGGCGCAACGGCTCCAGCCGGCCGTCGCCGTGGCGGTGGTAGCGCATCCGGACGTGGTTCCACACCTCCATCCAGCGCCCGTCGGTGCCGGGGGTGCCGCTCGGCGGGCCGTCGCCGGTCCAGACGAAGATCTCCGAGTCGGGCCCGCACGGCCCGGTGGGGCCGTTCGACCACCAGTTCTCCTCGCCGGTCAGTTCGACCGGTACGCCCAGCTCCCGCCAGACGTCCCGCGCGTCGGTGTCCGGTCCGACCTGCTCGTCGCCGCCGAACACCGTCGCGTGCAGCCGGTCGTGGTCGATGCCGAATCCCTCACGGAGCAGCTGGTAGCCCCAGCGGAGGCTCCGCGGGCCGTCGTAGTCGCCCAGCGACCACGACCCGAGCATCTGGAAGACGGTCAGGTGGGTGGCGTCGCCCACCTCGTCCAGGTCGGTGGTCCGCAGGCACCGCTGGACGTTCACGAGCCGCCGTCCCAGCGGGTGCGGGCGCCCCTCCAGGTACGGGGTCAGCGGGTGCATCCCGGAGGTCGTGAACAGCACCGGATCCTCCGGTGGCCGGATCAGCGAGCTCTCGGGCAGGAGGGAGTGCCCACGCTCACGGTAGAAGTCGACGAACGTGCTGATGATCTTGTCGGATGTCATGGGGGACCTTTCGGGTCAGGATGACCGGAAAGGTCCGCCGGCAGGGATTCGACCGCGGAGACGACAATGCCGGCGGACCGTTTCCGGTCGCCGGCGTGGTGTCAGGAGATCAGGCGGCAGCGACCGTCGAGCGGATAGCTCGCGCGGCCGCGGCGGCGGAAAGCCTGCTGATCTGCATGCCCGCACTCTATCTCGGCGCGACGTCGGCGCCCACTCCGATTGCGGTGGGGCCGGGCGTTGTCGGTGGTCGTCGCTACCGTGAGGCGAACCGGTCCACGTCGAGATCAAGGAGCCCCCATGACGACCCTGCCCGACCGGCCGCACAGCGCGCTGCTCGTGATCGACGTGCAGAACGGGGTGGTCGCCGGCGCACACCAGCGCGATGCCGTCATCGCCAACATCAACCTCCTCGTCGGCAAGGCCCGCGCGGAGGACGTGCCCGTGGTCTGGGTGCAGCACTCCGACGACGGTCTCCAGCAGGGCAGCGAGAGCTGGCAGTACGTGCCGGAGCTGGTACGCGAGGAGTCGGAACCGGTGGTGCACAAGCACTACGGCGACTCCTTCGAGGCCACCGAGCTGGAGGCGGTGCTCGCCGAGCGCGGTGTGGGGCGGCTCGTCGTCACGGGTGCCCAGACCGACGCGTGCATCCGCTCGACCCTGCACGGCGCCATGGTGCGCGGCTACGACGTGACGCTGGTCGGCGACGCCCACACGACGGAGGACCTGAGCGCGTACGGGGCGCCCGCGCCGGCGCAGGTCATCGCGCACACGAACCTCTACTGGCAGCACCAGAGCGCCCCGGGGCGCACCGGCGGCACGGTGGACACCGCCGACGTCACGTTCACGACCCCCGAGGGCTGAACGCCGTACCTGCCCGCGGGGGCCGGCCGGGAGACCGGCCCCCGCGCGCCGTCATACGGCCCGGCGCACCCGGTACGCGAGGTGCGTGACGCCGACGCCCTCCACCACGCGCACCGGCCCCTCCAACGAGACGGGGGCGATCCCCAGGTCCGCGAAGAGCGGGATGCCGTCGCCCAGCAGCACGGGGACGAGGTCGACGTGCACCTCGTCGAGCAGCCCGGCCCGGAGGACCTGGGCGGCGATGGTGCCGCCGTTGACGCCGACGTGCTTGTCACCCGCGATGGCCTTCGCCCGGTCGACGGCGCTTTCGATGCCGTCGGTGACGAACACGAACGAGTCGCTCTCGCGCGGCCAGCCGTCCGGAACGTGGTGGGTGACGACGACCACCGGCACGTCCATGGGGTGCCGGCCACCCCAGCCGCCCGTCATGTCGAACAAGCGCCGGCCGACGACCAGCGCGCCGGTCCGGGCGTTGAGGTCGCGCAGGTGCCGGGCGCTCGCCGCCGAGGTGCGGAACGTCATCTCGGGGTTCGCCGTCGGCGTCTCGACGTCGCCGCTGCCGTACCACTGGAAGAGGTGTTCGAAGCCTCCGTGGGTCGTGTCCGCGATGTATCCGTCCAGGGACATGGTCGCTCCGGCCATGACAGTCGTCATCGATCCGCTCCTCGGTCTCGTGGCCCCGCTGGCACGCCGGGCCTGCCTTCCACCCGGTGGTCGATGCCGAGGGACGGCCGCTCGACATGTCCGACGGACTTTTTTCGCGGCGGGGTGAGCGGAACGCGGCGCGACTCCCCGCGCGGGGTCGATCCGGCGCTGTTCACATGCGGAGCAGCTCCCGGACGGCGGCCGTGAACTCCGCCGGCTGCTCGAGGTGTCCGAAGTGACCGCTGCGCTTCAGGACCGCCAGGTGCGAGCCCTTGATGCCCTCGTGCAGCTGCTCGGCCCAGCGGACGCCGCAGATGAAGTCGTGCGCCCCGACGATCACGACGGTCGGCGCGACGATCTCGCCGAGGCGGTCCCGGACGTCGAACGGCGTCGGATCCTGCGCCGACGCCGGCTCGGCCCAGGCGCGTACGGCCGCCTGGACTCCGGCGAACTCGTCGCGGCGGCCCCAGAAGTCCGCGAAGTAGACCGGGATGGCGGCGCCCAGGGCGGCCGACAGCGTGTCGTCGTCGGTGGCGGTGACGGCCCGCTCGAAGGCGGCCGGAACGGCCGCGGCCTCCGGCTGGTCGGGGTGCCGCGACGGGTACGCGGCCAGCCCGGCCATCGCCTCGGCCCAGAACTCGGCGCCGGTGACGGGTGACGTGTCGTACAGGGCGAGGCCGGCCACCCGGTCGGGGTGCTCCAGCGCGTACCGCTGGACGACGAAGCCGCCGTGCGAGTGCCCGAGCAGGTGCGCGGCCGCCACGCCGAGGTGCTCGACCACGGCGTGGAGGAACCGGACGTAGGTGTCCAGACCGTAGTCCTCCCGGCGGGCGAGACGCCCGGAGGCTCCCGTGCCCACGGGCTCGACGTACACCACCGTGAAGTGCTCCTCGAGGGTCGGCATCCGCAGGTAGGCCCACTCGATGCCGGGGCCGCCCGAGTGCGCCACGCACACCGGGCCGCTGCCGGCGACGTGGTAGACCTGCCGGACGCCGTCGACGGCGAACTCGTGGGTGCCCGGTGCGAGGGCGGCGGCGTCGTGGCCCGTGGAACGCATGGTTGTCTCCGATCCGTGGCCCGCGCGGCATGGCGCCACGCGGGTGAGGGGTGCTGAATGACGGGGACCGGATGCGCCGCCGACCCGGAAAGTTCGCTCGGGTGCGGAACTTCTTCAGACGGTCGCGGGGTGGGGCCCGCGTGGCGGGGCGGGGTGGAAGAGCGTGAGGCGGCGCAGCCGTCCCTCCCGCAGCACCTGCAACCACAGGGCGCGCGGCGGGCAGTGCTCTGGGTCGTCGGGCGGGTTGACCAGGTCGGTCTCCCAGATAACCACGTTTCCGCTGGCCACGACGTTGCGCAGGCGCTGGCGCACCCCGGCGCCCAGATCCTTCGCCATGCCCCGGACGGCGAAGTCCCGGTCGCCGCGGATGCCGCCCGCGGGCACGAGCATCTCCGCGTCGGGCCACCAGGTGTCGCGTACCACCCGGTCGAACTCGCCGCGCATGGCGGCGGCCAGGACGTCCCGGCCCTCCCGCCAGTGGGCATCGGCGGCCGCCGCGGTGTCGGCGTGGGCGGCGGTCGCCGCCGCCCGGAGCCCGTCGGCGAGCCGACGGCGCGCGTGGTTCAGCCGGCTGCGGACGGTGCCGACCGGCACGCCGCACAGGGTCGCGATCTGCTCGTACGAGGAGGCGTCGCTGAAGTAGCGCAGCAGGGTGACCATGCGGTCGGGCTCGGAGAGCGCGTCGACGGCGTGCCGTACCCAGTCGCGCAGCGCGCTGCCCTCCAGCGCCTCCTCGGGCGTGGGGGCGCCGGCCGGCGGGGTGAACCACTCCGGCTCCGCGACCGGCACCGGTCGCGTGGCGCGTAGCGCCATCCGGCAGGTGTTGCGGACGACGGCCCGCAGCCAGGGGCCCACGGCTGCGGGGTCGCGGACGTCACCGATGCGCTGCAGCGCGACGACCATGGCGTCCTGTACCGCGTCCTCGGCCTCGGGACCGTAGCCGAGCAGGCTGAGCGCGACGGCCTTCATCCCGGCCTCGTGGCGGGCCAGCAGCGCGCCGAGCGCCGCCGCGTCGCCGGCCTGGGCGAGGCGGACGAGGTCCGTGTCGTCCTCCGCGTGCTGCATGCTCGTCCTGCCCGTTCCGTCGTGTCTGTCCGTCCGCAGGGATGGCCGGCGACCGGCACGATCCTGCCCCAGCGGCCCGCTCCACCGGCAGTGTTCTTCCTCTCGTCCGCGAGACGCAGCGCACCGCTCGCCGCTGTTCACCGGACGCCCGTGTCCCGTACAGCCACGATTCAACGCGCTTGTCGAGGCTCCTGTGTTGACACAGCAACTGCTGGATAGAGGAGTACTTCGTCTTGACAGACAAGGATCTGGAGCAGGCCGAGCAGTCCGGGCTCTCGCGGCGGAAACTGGTCAAGTACGCCGGCGTCGGCGCCACGCTGGCCGCGGCCGGCTCGGTCATGGGCGCCACCCCGGCCTTCGCCGACGAGGAGGAGGAGCGCCACGGGAAGCCGAGCAACTCCGGCGGGCGGGTCTGGCGGGCCGGCGACCACCACATCCACTCCGAGTACAGCGGCGAGTTCGACACCTCGACGAACCCGCCCACGTTCCACAAGGGCGCGGACGCGGTCTACCCGATCGTCACCAACGCCATCATGGCCAAGAACTTCGGCCTGACCTGGGCCATGTGCACCGACCACGGCGGCCCGACCCACTCGAAGGTGAACCTGGAGCAGGCCTACCCCGACCTGCTGCGGTCGCGGAAGCTGGTCCCCGAGGTGCTCCAGTTCTGGGGCATGGAGTTCGACGCCCCGGCGATGGACCACCACACGCTGATGATCCCGCGTCACGACGACGAGGCGAAGATGCTCTACGACCTGGAGAGCAAGTTCGCCAAGAACAACCCGTTCCCGGCCGACCCCACCTGGGACACCGAGGCGCGGATGGTCGAGTTCCTCAAGTACGCGAAGGGCCTGCCCCACAAGCCCCTCGTCATCGCCCACCACGCCGCCCGTTCGGCTCCCGGCTGGGGTGTCTGGGGCCAGGACACCCCGCACGAGTTCCGCAACGGCAACAACGTCGCGCCGGACATCTACGTCGGCTTCGAGGGCGCGCCGGGCCACCAGGCCGGCCCGCTCAACGGCGGCGACCGGGGCGGCTACGGCAACTACCCGACGCACGGCGGCTTCGACCAGATGACCGCCCGGGTCGGCGGCCTGTGGGACTCGCTGCTCGGCGAGGGCCGGCGCTGGTGGATCACCGCCACCTCCGACTCGCACGTGCACTGGACCCGCGGCGGCTCCGACTTCTGGCCGGGCGAGTACAGCAAGACGTACGTGCTGGCCCGCCAGGACTACGCCGACATCATGGAGGCGCTGCGCAACGGCCGGATCTGGGTCACCACCGGCGACCTGATCACCAGCCTCGACGTCACCGCGTCGAGCCAGGGCCGGGAGGCGGCGGTGGGGGAGACCATCACCCTGAGCCGGCGCAACCGGACCGACGTCGACATCGAGATCCGGTTCCGGCCGCTCGAGGGCGAGAACCACAACGGCGACCGCCCGCAGGTCCGCCGGGTCGACCTCATCACCGGTCAGATCACCGGGCCGGCCGCCAGCCTCGACGCCGACACCAACCCGACCACCAAGGTCGTGGCCCGGTTCGGCCCCCGCGACTGGCGCCGGCAGGGGCGTGACTACGTCATCACGCACACCCTGCGCAACGTGGAGACCGACATGTACGCCCGGATCCGTGGCACCAGCACGGACGAGGCCGAGCCGCTCGCCGACGGGCAGGAGAGCCCGTGGGACGACCTCTGGTTCTACTCGAACCCGGTCTTCGTCCGCGTCCGCTGACCGGAGCCGACGCTCCCCGTCGGCCCCGCGCGCCGGTTCGTCCCGGCCGCGGGGCCGACGGCCGTCGTACCCCTGCGGCATCATCGACCGATGACCTCGGAGTACGCCCGCACCGACGCCTTCCGCGGTGCCACGTTCCGCCTCGCCGACCTCAGCGGGGCGACGTTCCGCGAGTGCGACCTGTCGGGCGTCCGGATCGTCGGCTCGCACGTCGACGACCTGCGGGTGTCCCGGCAGGGGGAGGCGACGGGCCGGGTGATCGTCGACGACGTCGACGTGAGCGCGTTCGTGGCGGCCGAGCTCGACCGGCGGCACCCGGAGCGGGTGCGGCTGCGGGGTGTCCGGACGGCCGACGACCACCGCGCGATGTGGGCGACGATCGAGGACCTCTGGTCGGAGACGGTGGCCCGCGCCGAGCGGCTGCCCGAGAGTATCCGCCACGAGCGCGTCGACGAAGAGTGGTCCATCGTGGAGACGCTGCGCCACCTGGTCTTCGCCATCGACTCGTGGGTGGGTCGGATGATCCTCGACGAGCCACGGGCCTACCACCCGCTCGGTTTGCCGCCCACCGACTTCTCCGCCGCGAGCGCGGCGGCGCTCAACGTGGCGGCCGAGGCCCGCCCCTCGTACGCCGAGGTCCTCGCCGTCTATGACGACCGCCGGGCGCAGGTGCGCCGGGTCGTCGGGGCCGCCACCGACGAGCTGCTCGCCGAGACGCGGACGGCGACGCTGGATCCCGCCTGGGGCGCGGAGTCGCACGCGGTCGGCGAGTGCCTCCGCGTGGTGTGGGAGGAGCACATCGCCCACCGCCGTTACGCGCTGCGTGACCTCGCGCGGCTCGAGGCGCGCTGAGCGGCACTCGCGGCGATCAGACGTCGACGCTCAGCCGCACGGTCACCAGGTCCCCGATCTCCAGCCCTTCGGCGTTTCGCACCGAGGTCCGCACCGGCACGATGTAGCGGCCGTCCTTCGGCCACAGGGAGGTCGTCCAGGTCGTCGCGCCGATCCGGGCGGTGACCGGGATCATGCCCCAGCCGTAGCTGACCAGGGCGGCGCTGGCCTCCAGCTCGCGGCACCCGTCGGCCGGCACCGTGACGAAGTGCCACGGCGCGGGGCCCCTCCAGAACCACAGTTCGCCGCTGAACGTCAGCTCCACCGGCCCAGCATAGGAGCCCGCCGGCCGCGCGTACGCCCGGCGACGACGGGGCCCGGGCCGCTGGCGACGCCGACGACCCAGCCCGGCCCGGCCCGTCCTACTGTGTGTCCACCTGGACGCCGGGGCGGCCGCTCTCCACCACGAAGCTGGCGCGGGTCGACACCGACGCGCCCTGCTGGGTGACGAACGGCGCGAGCCGGTAGTCGGTGCGCCACTCCGGGTGGTCGAGCTGGCAGCGCATCAGACCGGGGAACCGACCGCCGCCGATCGCCGTGCGGCGCCACCGCCGGGCCCGGATCCGCGCCGAACCGGGTTAACGATTTCCCGCCGGGCCCGGGCATCGACGGCCCTTCCGGCTCCCGCTTCCATCAGCCCATACAGACCGTGTGGGACCCGCCGTTCGCCCATCCGAGAGGAAAGCCACCGTCGCAGCGGTCTTGATTCGGAAATCGATTGCTGGAACAGTGGCGCCATGAAGGTTGCGGCCGTCCTGGGCGTGGACATCGGCACATCGAGCAGCAAGGGTGTCCTCGTCGACGCCGAGGGCCGGGTCGTCCGCTCGGCGACACGGGCCCACGAGGTGAGCCGCCCCCGACCCGGCTGGGTGGAGATGGACGCCGACGTCTGGTGGCAGGAGTTCGTGGCGCTCAGCCGCGAGCTCCTCGCGCCCGGCGACGCCGACGTCGTCGCCGTCGGCGTGAGCGGCATGGGTCCGTGCGTGCTGCTCACCGACGCCGCGGGCGTCCCGCTGCGTCCAGCCATCCTGTACGGCGTCGACACCCGCTCGACCGCCCAGATCGCCCGCCTCACCGAGCGGTTCGGCGCGGAGGAGATCCTCCGGCGGTGCGGCTCCGCGCTGTCCAGCCAGGCGGCGGGTGCGAAGGTCGCCTGGGTCGCGGACAACGAGCCGGAGCTGTTCGGGCGGGCCCGCCGGCTCTTCATGCCCAACTCCTGGCTGGCCTGGAAGCTCACCGACCGGTACGTGCTCGACCAGCACTCCGCGAGCCAGTGCACGCCGCTCTACGACACCGAGGCTCAGGACTGGTACGCGCCCTGGGCCACCGAGATCGCGCCGGAGCTGGAGCTGCCACCACTGCGCTGGCCCGGCGAGGTTGCCGGGGCCGTCACGGCGCGGGCGGCCGCGGAGGCCGGTCTGCCGGCGGGCGTGCCCGTCGTCACGGGCACCATCGACGCTTGGTCCGAGGCGGTCAGCGTCGGCGCGCAGGGCGTCGGTGACCTCATGCTCATGTACGGCACCACGATGTTCCTCGTCCACACCGTGCGGGCCCGGCTCACGAACCCGTCGCTGTGGGGGACCGTGGGCGCCCTGCCCGGGACGCGGAACCTCGCCGGCGGCCTGGCCACCTCGGGCGCGATCACGGCGTGGCTGCGCGACCTGTTCGGCTCGCCCGACTATCCCGAGCTGCTCCGCCTCGCCGAGGCCTCCGGCCCCGGCGCCAAGGGGCTGCTCATGCTGCCGTACTTCGCGGGCGAGCGCACGCCCATCCTGGATCCGCGGGCGCGCGGGATCGTCGCGGGTCTCACCGTCTCGCACAGCCGCGGCGACCTGTACCGCGCCGCGCTCGAGGCGACCGCCCTCGGCGTACGCCACAACATCGAGACCATCGAGGCGAGCGGCGGCGACATCCGGCGCGTCGTCGCGGTCGGCGGCGGTACCCAGGGCGGGCTGTGGACCCAGATCGTCTCGGACGTCACCGGCCGGCCCCAGGTCGTCCCGTCCCAGACGATCGGCGCGAGCTACGGAGCCGCGTTCCTCGCGGCGCAGACACGGTGGCCCGTCTCGATCGAGGAGTGGAACCCCGTCGAGGAGGTCCGGGAGCCCCGCGCCGAGCTGGCCGCCGACTACGACGAGCTCTACGGGCTGTACCGGGAGCTGTACACGAGTACCAAGCGGGTCGCTCACGCGCTCGCTGCACGTCAGGACCGTCTCCTGGCCGCCGGGCCGCCGGCTGCCAGCGACACCCCACGCACCGAAGGAGTCGCCCCATGACCAGTTACCCGCTGCCCGTGCTGGCCGACCCGCCGGCCGCGGCACCCGCCACCGTCTACACGGTGGCCAGTGGCGACCTCCGGCCCAGCGCGAACGTCACCTGCTGGCCCACGCAGCAGCAACTGGAGGCCGACCTCGCGGCCGCCGTCAACGCGCTCGGGTGGAAGGTCGAGCGCGGCCACGCGTTCCACCCGGACAAGGGCCACGGTTTCATCGACAGCCAGCGGGCCGGCATCGAGGTCTTCAAGCGGATCCCCGTCGACGCGCCCCTCATCGTGGTCGAGGCGGTCTGGCAGTACAGCCACCACGTGCTCGCCGGGCTCCGCAGCCACCGCGGGCCCATCCTCATCGTGGCGAACTGGAGCGGCGAGTTCCCCGGCCTCGTCGGGCTGCTCAACCTCACGGCGAGCCTCACCAAGGCGGGCGTACGGCACTCCGCGCTGTGGAGCCGGGACTTCACCGACGAGTGGGCGGTCGACGGGCTGCGCACCTGGCTGGAGACCGGCGAGCTGCGCCACGACACGAGTCACGTGCGTGACCTGCCCGCCCTGCCCGACGACCCGGAGGTCGAGCTGGGCCGCGCGCTGGCCACGCAGCTCGCCCGGGAGAAGGCCATCATCGGCGTCTTCGACGAGGGCTGCATGGGCATGTACAACGCGATCTTCGACGACGAGCTGATCAACCCGCTCGGCATCTACAAGGAACGGCTGTCCCAGAGCGCGCTGGTCGCCGAGATGGCGCGGGTGCCGGACGAGGAGGCCCACGCGGTCCGCCGCTGGCTCGACGAGGCCGGGATGACCTTCCACACCGGCACTGACGAGGCCACCGAGCTGACCGACGCGCAACTGACGAGCCAGTTCAAGATGTACATCGCGGCCCTGCGCATCGCCGACGACTTCGGCCTCGACGCGGTCGGCATTCAGTACCAGCAGGGCCTCAAGGACACCGTCCCGGCCAGCGACCTCGCCGAGGGGCTGCTGAACAACGTCCAACGGCCGCCGGTGCGCAGCCGCGACGGCGAGCGCGAGCTCTACCCGGATGCCCCGCTGCCGCACTTCAACGAGGTCGACGAGGGCGTGGCCGTGGACTCGTTGGTCACGAACCGCATCTGGACCGCCATGGGTCTCGACCCGGCCACCACCCTGCACGACATCCGGTGGGGGGAGACGTACGGCGACGACTTCGTGTGGGTGTTCGAGATCTCCGGCTCGGTGCCCGCGTCGCACAACGGCGGGTACGACAAGTCGTACAGCATGCGGCAGCCGCCGATGTTCTTCCCGCTCGGCGGCGGCACGTTGAGCGGCGTCTCCAAGCCCGGCGAGATCGTCTGGTCGCGTGTGTTCATCATGGACGGCGCCCTGCACGTCGACCTGGGTCGCGCGACCGTCGTCGAGCTGCCCGAGGAGGAGACCCGGCGTCGCCTGGAGGCCACGAACCCGCAGTGGCCCATCATGCACGCCGTGCTGCACGGGGTCGGTCGCGACCAGTTGATGGCCCGGCACAAGGCCAACCACGTCAACGTGGCCTACGCGCCGGATGCCGAGACGGCCGACCGGGCGCTGCGGGTCAAGGCCGCCATGTTCGCCGAACTGGGCGTCCGGGTGCACCTCTGCGGCGACGTCAACCTCTGAGGGGGCGAGACCCGGCCGGACGGATGCGTCCGGCCGGGTCGCCGACCCACACACGGCCACCTCCCGGCGCGCGCCGGAGACCCGGTGGCGACGACGAGACCGGGGAGCCCGAGGTTGGGGCGGGCTCCCCGGTCTCCCGTCTGGGCGGTCAGCCCGGACGGGAGGAACTCTCCCGCACCTGGAGGCCGGTGCTCAGCGTGACGGTCGACGGCGGCCGCGAGGGGTTGGCGATCCGCTCGGTGAGCAGGACGGCGGCGGCCCGCCCGAGGTCGTACGTCGGCTGGGACACGGTGCTCAGCGACGGCCGGACCAGGTGCGCCCACGGGATGTCGTCGAAGCCGACCACACCGAAGTCGGCCGGTACCCGGATGCCGCGGTCGACGAGGCACTCGAGGGCGCCGACGGTCATCAGGTTGTTCGTCGCGAACACCCCGTCGGGCGGGTTGTCGCTGTCGAGCAGCGAGGCCATCGCGCGGTAGCCGCCCTCCTCGCGGAAGTCCGCGTACCGCACGAGGGCGTCGGTCGCCTCCTGGCCGCGCGTCCGCAGGGCGCGCTGGTAGCCGCGGAGCCGCTGGGCGGCCGTGGAGATCCGGCGGGGGCCGGTGATGCACGCGACCCGCTGGTAGCCGTTGTCGAGCAGGTGGGTGGTCGCCAGTTCCGCACCGTGCACGTTGTCGACGAGCACGGTGTCGATGGTGACGCCGCGCAGTTGGCGGTCGATCGCCACGACGGGGATGCGGGCCTCGACGAGCCGGTTTATCACCGTCGAGCGGCCCGACGTGGAGATGATGACGCCGGCCATCCGCTCGGCCAGGGCCGCCGCGATATACCGGGACTCCTTCTCCGGGTCCTCGTCGCTGTTGCACAGGACCACCGAGTAGCCGGAGCTCTGCGCGACGTCCTCGACCCCGCGCACCATCGAGGTGAAGAAGGGGTTCCCGATGTCGGAGATGATGACCGCCCAGAGGCTGGTCTGGCTGAGCCGCAGGTTACGGGCGACGGCGTTGGGACGGTAGTCGAGGTCCCGCATCGCCTCGTGCACGCGCGCGGCCATGGCTGGATCGACGGTGGTACGTCCGTTGAGCACCCGCGAGACGGTCGCAGGCGAGACCTGGGCCTGCCGTGCCACGTCGTAGATCGTCGCCATTCGCCTCCATCCGGTCGTTTCCTATCGATGACGAGCCCGAGAGTGGTCGCCGTGGCCCCGCACCTCCGGCGGTGCGGGGGACTCGGCATCCTACGGGCGAAAAATGACGGAATTGTCACGGACTTCCCGCACGGACGGTGGGCGGGGTCCCGTGGCGGGCGCCGGCACGGTCAGCCGTCGACCGCGACCCGGAGGGCCTCACCCCGACCGACCACGGCCCCGGCGGCCAAGGTAACGAGAATACGCCCGTCCCGGTACGTCCAGTCACGGACGGGTACGGTGCGGTTGCCCAGGCGGACGGCCACCCGGGCGGGGCGGTCCGGCACCGCCAGCGCGACGCTCGCCACCCGGAGCCGCCCGTACCGCACCTCGATCGTCCCGGTGAGGTGCCGGCCGTGGCGCTCCTGCCGGTAGAGGCCCCAACCCTCCGCCGCGGTGAACGCCGCGGCGAAGCGGTCCGGGCCGACGCGCGGCGCGAAGCCGATGTGCCCCCGAGGTCCGTGGTACTCGAAGCCGCACGCCGCCAGGTACACGCCGTGGCTCGCCATGGCCCGGGCGTAGTGGTCGCCGCACTCGATCTCGTTGTACGGGTTGCGCTTGCCGGCCGCGTACCGCTCGTGCACCGCCCGGGTCAGCGTGAGTCCCTGCTCGACGAGACCCTCCTGGAGCATGTGCGCCGCGACCTGGTACTCCTGCCCGCTCCACACCTCGTTGAAGTACATGGCGGCCCAGCTCGCCGGGTTTCCGGCGGCGGTGTCCGCGCCACCGTGCGGCCAGGTGGTCATGAGCATGCCGTACTCGTGGTCCATGGCGAACCACCGGCCACCCGGGATCACGTTGCCCTCCCGGTACGCGGCGTGGTCGGGCGTGAAGTTGTAGCGGTAGAGGCTCTCGAGGGCGCTGACGGCCTGCTCCGCCGGCACGACGCGGGGGAGCCCGAGCTGGCCGGCGAGGCTCTGCCCGAAGAGCTGGTCGATGTGGCACCCCCGGTTGCTGTTGATCGCGTCGGCGTGGGCCGGGTCGACCTTCTGGACGAAGTACTCGCCGTTGAACAGCTCCGTCGACAGGTACCGGCTGCCGGACTCGGCCAGGTCGCGGCACCGGCCGGCGAACTCGGCCTGACCCACCTCGTCGGCCATCTCGGCGCCCGCCCGCAGCGCCGCCACGTACATGCCGGTGATCCAGGCGATCTCGCCGTACCAGACGGTGTCCAGCGTGTTCGGCTGCGCGCCGTCGAGCGTGCCGTCGGGGCCCGCGTCGTGCTCCATGATCCATTCCAGCGCGCGTCGCAGCCGGGACCAGTTCGTCCGCAGGTAGGTGTCGTCGGGCGCGGTCAGGTGCTCCCGGTAGCAGCGCAGGATCGTGCCGCACTGCCCGTCGGTGGCCCAGGCCATGTCGGCCTCCGCGCGGTTGCCGATCTCGCCGGTGTCCGGGTGGAAGCCGACGCCGAGGTCCACCCGACCGCGGGTGTCGCGTTCCAGCTGGGGGAAGAGCCGGGCGATGGACTGGGCGTAGTTCCACACGTGCTCGCAGGTGCCCGGGCAGCAGTAGACGCCCTCCCAGCCGTAGAACCGCCCGTCGTCGAACAGGTAGCAGGTGTTGGTGGCGAGCGTCGACGCGGGCGCCAGCGTGCGCTCCAGGAACCAGTGCGGCAGCGTGGAGTCGGTGTACCAGGTCCGTACCCAGGAGCGGGTGTCGGCCTCCAGCCGGTCGAGGTCGCCAGCGACGTGCTCGACCACGGCCCGGGCGTCGGCGAACCGGGTGGCGTAGTGCCGGCGCAGCGTGTCCGAGCCGCGTAGGAAGCCGAGCGAGACCCGGTCCGGCACGGGGAAGTGCCAGCCGAGGACGAACCGCACGGTGCGGCTCTCGCCGGGGGCCAGCCGGACCGGAACGGCCACCGACCCGGCCTGCCCGGCCAGCGAGCCGTCCACCTCCGTGGGGCCGGCCTCCGCCGCGAACACCTCGGCCAGGCTGCCCCACCGGGCGAGCGACGGACGCGTCACGGCCCGGCCGTCCAGCGCGGCGAGCACGAGCGTGCCGTTGTCGGGCACCTGGTCGAGCGGCCTCGTGTCGGTCGGCACGTCGCTGAACACGATCCGGTCGACGTTGACGTGCCCCCATCCGCCGGTGTCCGCGTCCACGATCTCGATGACCGCGGTGCGGCCCTGGTAGGCGGACACGTTCATCGTGGTCACGGCGACCGGCTCCGCGTCGCGACCGGCCACGCTGGCGACCGGCACGCCGTCCACGAGGAGGTTCACGACCGTGCTGCCGCGGTGGCTGCCACCGCCGACGGCCACGTTGACGTAGCGGCGCTCGACGGTGAACGGCCGGCTCGTCAGCTTGCCGGTCGCGGCGTCGGCGCGGCCCGTGTCCCCGCCCGCGCCGCGGAAGTCGTGGGAGGTCACGAACCGCTGACCCGACACGCCGAGGTCGCCGAAGCGCTTCATGTAGTCGGGAACCTCGGAGACGAGCACCGGGCCGGCGCCGAAGGCGGTGCCCTCGACGGTCCAACCGTCGTACGTGTCGCGCTCCCAGTCCTCGAACACGATCTCGGGCCTCGGCGCGGCGTCGGTGAACACGATCCGGTCGCAGTTGACGTGCCCCCAGGCCCCGTCGTGGCCGTCGACGATCTCGATGACGGCCGACCGGCCCTCGTACGCGGCCACGTCGAGGTGGACCGTCGTCATGGCCTCGGCGTCCCGGCCGGTCGCCGTGGCGACCACGGTCCCGTCGACCACCACGTTGACGCAGGTCTGCCCCGGGTGGTTGCCGCCGCCGATGGACAGCCGGACGGACTTGCGGCTGATCGTGAACGGGCTGCTGACGAGCCGGCCGGTGGGCGCGTCGGCCCGGCCGATGTCGCCGCCGGCCCCGCGGAAGGCGTGCGAGGTGACGAGGCGCTGCCCGGTCGCGTTGAGCGGGCCGCCGCGTCGCATGTAGTCGGGGATTTCGGAGACGAGCACCGGGCCGGCGCCGAAGGCGGTGCCCTCGACGGTCCACCCGTCGTACGTGTCGCGCTCCCAGTCCTCGAAGACGACGTCGGGGCGGTCCGGTGTCGCCGTCTGCTCGGCGGCCGAGAACCGGACGCCGCGCAGTGACCGGTCCCCGAACGCCGCCGACCGGAGCGTGATGCCGCGCTGCGTCCGGGTGTCCAGGCAGACGGGGTTCTCCACGTAGCCGAGCACCGTGGCGTCCACCGCGTGGCGCGACGTGTTGCGCAGCGTGTACGCGAGCACGGTCGCCGGCAGCGTCGAGTCGGCCACCGACAGCGGCACGAACGGGGAGAACGCCTCCAGGGTGACCTCGACGGGGGAGTCCTCGGCCCGGTACCGCACCTGGCCGACCGGGTACTGCCCCGTGAAGCGCACCTCGTCGAACCCGCTGGCGTCGAGGGCGCGGGTCTGCACCCGGCCGGCCGACCGGGTGCGCACCGCGAAGCCGTGCCGTACCGGCGAGGCGGGCTGCCGGGGGTTGGCGTAGCCGGCGTCGGTGGTGCCGGCCGCCGCCCGGTTGAAGATGTCCCAGTTCCACAGCCGCCCGTCACCGCCCAGGTAGAGCTGCCCGGTGGCGCCGCCGCCGACCGGCATCCCGAGCCAGCGCAGGTCGGCACCCTCGTAGCTGGTCGGTTCACCTCGCCGGTACAGCGTCGTGGACCAGTCGGGTGGCAGCGCCTTGTCGACCGGTACGCCGACGAGCGAGTCCTCGGCCACGCCGAGGGCGGCGGCGGCTTCGGCCCGGGACCCGGCCAGCAGGGTGCCGGCGGCGACCCCGAGGGAGAGGGTGAGGACCTGACGACGGTTGGGGCCGCACGCGTTGCCGGCGCAGCACTGGTCGTGCGAGTGGTCTGCCATGGGTGCTCCTGACGGGTCAGGCCGGTGCGGCCGGGAGGCGGTGCACGGGGCGCGGATAGGACGGTGCGAAGGCGCGGGCCGGTCCGGGCCGGCCCGCGGCGCCGGCCGCCAGGTCGGCCTCGTAGGCGGCGGCGCGTACCAGCGATTCGAGGTCCTCGGGCGGGCAGGTGGCGCGGACGTTGACGAGCACGGTGGCGTGGGTGACCGGCGGTCCGTCCGGCCCGGCGGGTTCGTGGCGCGGCGGGTCTCCCGCGGCCACGACGCTCATGCGGACCAGCCCGGCGGGCGACTGGACGGCGAGTTTGGCGTGACCGATGACGTCGCCGCGCCGGGCGCAGGCGGCCGAGAGCGAGTCGAGCGCGACGTGCGCCCAGCGCCGCGCGGAGAACCCGGTGTCGGCCGAGACCTGCCAGACCTGGTTGAGCCAGCCCAGTCGCGCCTCCGCCGCCGCGTACCGGTCGTAGTCGACGTCGAGGTCCACCTCCGCGGCGCGGCCGGGCGGGCCGGCCCACCGCGTGACGAGCGCGTCGAGGTTGTCGCCGCGGCTCGCGCTGTAGCCCAGCACGCCGGCGTCGGGGTGGTCGCGTCGGATCCGGTCGAGGAGGGCGTCGAGGTCGGCGCGGGGCAGGGTGTCGCACTTGTTGACCGCCACGAGGTCCGCCTCGGCGAGCTGGCGGTCGAACAGGTAGCCGAGGTCGCCGTCGAGGGCGTCCAGGCGGGCCGGGTCGACCACGGTGGTGAGGGGTGCGAGCGCGAGACGGTCGCCGTAGTGGGCCCGCAGCGGTCGGATGACGGTCGCCTGGAGGTCGGTGCAGCTGCCGACGGCCTCGGCGAGGATCGTGTCGGCCCGTCCGCTGTCGAGCAGCTCGGTCACGAGGTCGGCCAGCTCCTCGAAGCGGCAGCAGAAGCATCCGTCGGTGACCTCGCCGACGTCGGCCACCGCGTCCCGGGCCAGCCGGGTGTCGACGAGGTCGCTGCCCTGGTCGTTCGTGATGACCGCGACCCGGCCACCGCGTGCCGTGAGCAGCCGCCCGGCGGTCAGCATGGTGGTGGTCTTGCCCGCGCCGAGGAACCCGGTGAGGACGACGAGTCGGGGCACGGAGCGCCTCCCAGCCCGCCGCGGGGGCCGCGGCGACGCTTGTGCGAACGGAGAAATCGTTTGCTCAGTTCTGATCGAGGACCATAGGAGCGCGATGGAGGGCTGTCAACGCCGGTATGCCGCCTACCTCGTCGTCGACAGTCGAGGATTGACCGCCGCGCGACGGCTGCCTACGCTGATCGCTACTGCAGCGAGAAATCGATTCCTTGCTCGCCGCACCTCACGACCCGCCCCACCCACCGATGTGGAAGGCGTTTCATGACACCCACCACCCGTGCACCACGCACCTCGCCCCGGCGGCTGCTCCGTGCCGCCGCCGCGGCGACGCTCATCGCCGGCTCCGCCGTCGTCGGTCTCGCCGGACCGGCCGCGGCCTCGACCGGCCCGACCACGAACGGCCCGGTCGGCTGGGACGTCTACCGCCGGCTCGACCGGCTGCCGGAGCTCACCGACGGATCCCGCGCCTACCAGTTCTCCAGCTTCGACCGCAGCGGCGGCAACGACGACGGCTTCTCGGGGCAGTACTCGTGCCTGCGCACCGCCGCCGAGGGCTGCGTCATCGCCGAGGCGACCGGCGCCGGCGAGATCGACTCGATCTGGTTCACCCGCGACGAGGGCAACGTCTCCGCGACGGGCACCATCAAGGTCGTCCTCGACGGCAAGACCGTGCTCGACGCGAAGCTCCAGGACGTCGTCGACGGCAAGCTGGGCGCTCCCTTCGTCTACCCGGTCGTCGCCAACGCGGCCCAGAGCTCCGGTGGCGTCTACATCAAGGCGCCCATGACGTACCGCAGCTCGATGCGGGTCGTCACCGAGAAGAACCCGATCTTCTACCACGTCACCTACCGGAAGTTCACGACGGCCGACGGCGTCCGCACCTTCGACCCCTCCGACCGGGCCGAGGACGTCATCGCGAAGCTCAAGGCCGCGGGCACGGCCGACCCCAAGCCCGCCGAAGCGGGCGCCACGACGACCGAGCGGCCCTTCGCCGTTCCGGCCGGCGGCCGGGCGACCCTCGCCAGCGGCGTGGGCCCCGGCGCCGTCACCGCGCTCCAGCTGCGCATCCCGCAGCTCGTCGGCGCCCCCGAGCCGATCGCCGACGACGGCCGCGCCTACGGCGCCGGCGGTGGCAGCGAGTTCACCGTCGCCGTCGACCCGGCCAACACCGGCGTACGGCTCACCCGCCGGCTCGACCCGCACATCGGCAACCAGCGGGCGCGGGTCCTGGTCGACGGCGTAGCGGTCGCCGAGTGGCCGGCCAACGACGCGATCCCGTTCGGCACCTGGCTGGACCAGACCGTCGAGCTGCCGGCGAGCGCCACGGCCGGGAAGTCGAAGCTGACCATCCGCAACGAGTTCGTCTCGTCCGACCTCGACGTCAACGAGTTCACCTACTGGGTCGACAGCGTCGTCGCCGGCACCGCGAAGCGCACCGACACCGTCGACCTCGGACCGGCCCACACCGACGTCGAGGCCGCGCACGGCTACCGGATCACCGCGCAGAACTGGGAGGGCAGCAACACGATGTCCTACCCGGCCGACGCCGCGCGCAAGGCGGCCGTCGCCGCGTCCGACGCGGTGCTGCGTGAGACCCGGCTGCGCATCTCGTTCGACGGGAAGACCACGGTGGACGCGCCGCTCGGCGAGTTCTTCGGCACCGGCCTCGGGCTGCACTCCGTCCGGTCCCTCATGTTCGGCGTCGACCCGGCGACCGGGACGCTGTCGGCCTGGTGGCCGATGCCCTACCGGTCGCGCTGGTCCGTCGAGCTGCGCAACGCCTCCGACGTGGCCATCAAGCCGTCCGTGGCCACGGTGACCACGGCGCGGTCCGGCCGCTGGGCCGCGGCGCTGCGGCCGACCGGCGACACCGGCTACTTCCGCGCGACCGCCACCAGCGCGGACACCACCCCGGGCGCCGACCACCTCTTCCTCGACGTGGCGGCACGGGGCAAGTTCGTGGGGGTCACCCACACCATGGAGGGGCACATCCCCGCCGGCAACCAGCGCGACTACCTAGAGGGTGACGAGCGCGTCTACGTGGACGGTGCGCAGAGCCCGAGCATCCACGGCACCGGGACCGAGGACTTCTACGAGAGCGGTTGGTACTTCAACCACGGCACGTTCTCGGCGCCCGTGAACGGCAACCCGGCCCACGAGGTCGCCGACTACGGCTGCCAGTACGACTGCACGGGCGCGTACCGGCTCCTGCTCGCCGAGTCGGTGGCGTTCTCCACCGGGCTGCGGTTCGGCATCGAGCACGGCCCGGGCGACCAGGACCCGGCCCGGTACGGCTCCACCGCGTACTGGTACGGGCAGGACAACCTCGGCCAGCGGTGGACGGACACCGTCGACGTCGGCGACACCGCCAGCGAGTCGGCCCACGGGTACGCCTCCGGTGGCGATCGGACGGTGCTCACGTCGACGTTCGAGGGCGACGACGGCGCGCCCCGGCCCGTGACCGACGACGTCCGCGCCTCCACCAGCCCGATCCGGTTCCGGGTCGCGCTCGACAAGCAGAACGACGGTGCGGTGCTGCGCCGGGTCGGCGACCAGTCGGCCGCGTACCAGTCGGTGGCCGTCCAGGTCGATGGTCGGGACGCCGGCACCTGGACCCAGCCGCTGGCCAACACGACGCACCGCTGGCTCGACGACGAGTACCGGCTCCCGGCCGCGCTGACCCGGGGCAGGTCCGCGGTGACCGTGACCCTGACGCCCACCGCCGGCGCCCCGGCCTGGTCGGCGGCCCGGTACGCGGCGCTCAGCCTGGTCACGCCGTTCACCGACCACACGCGGCCGGGCGCCGTCAGCGGGCTCACCGCGACCAGCGGCACGACCAACGCCGTGGCGTTGACCTGGCAGCCGGCCCGCGACGACGTGTACGCCCCGAGCTACGAGGTGTTCGCCTCGCGCACGCCGGGCTTCACGCCTGGACCGGCCAACCGGGTGGGCACCACGACCCGGCCGAGCTTCCAGCACACCGGACTCGGCCTGCGGGAGACCTGGTACTACCGGGTGCGCGCCGTGGACGCGGCCGGCAACGCCGGGCCGTACTCGGCGATCGACTCGGCCAGCACCGGTGACACGCTGCGGCTCGAGGCCGAGTCGCTGCTGCCCGCGGTGAGCGGCGACGCGCCGGCCGACGTGCAGGGCGACTGCTGCGGCGTGCACTGGTCGCAGAGCGCGCAGCTGTGGTTCCACGCGAACGGGCCGAACCAGAGCGTCACCATCGGGTTCACGGTGCCCACCACCGGGACCTACGACCTGCGCCTCGTGCAGACGCTGGCCCGGGACTACGGCACCAACACGGTGGCGATCGACGGTGAGCGGATCGGGGACTCCTTCGACGCGTACCACTCGCCGGAGGTCGTCGTCAGCGAGCCGCTCGACTACGGCCAGCGGGAGCTGACGGCGGGGCGGCACACGCTCACGCTCACCGTGACCGGCAAGGCCGCCGAGTCGGTCGGCTACCTGGCCGGGCTCGACTACGTCGAGGCGCGGCTCGTCTCCTGACCGACCGGAGCCGCCGGGCCCGCACCGGGCCCGGCGGCTCCGGCCCGACCCCGACCCCGCAGACGACCCACGAGGTGTCGCATGACAGAACGCCCGCTGGTCCGGATGACCGGCATCGGCAAGCGGTTCGGCGGCGTGCACGCCTGCCGCGACATCGACCTCACCGTCACGGCCGGTGAGGTGCACGCGCTGCTCGGCGAGAACGGCGCCGGCAAGTCGACACTGATCAACATTCTCTCCGGCGTGATCACCGAGTACGACGGCACCATCGAGGTCGAGGGCCAGCCGGTGAGCTTCGGCGGCCCGGCCGACGCGCAGCGCGCCGGGATCGCCACGATCCACCAGGAGCTGGACCTGGTGGCCGGGCTCTCCATCGCGGAGAACATGTTCCTCGGGCGCGAGCCGCGCACCCGGCTGGGCACCGTCGACATCCGGCGGATGCGCCGCCAGGCCGCGGAGCATCTGCGCACGCTCGGCGCCGACCTCGACCCCCGCCGACTCGTCGGGTCGCTCCGCGTCGGTGAGCAGCAACTGGTGGAGATCGGCCGGGCGCTGTCGCTGGACGCGCGGGTGCTCATCATGGACGAGCCCACCGCGGCGCTGGCGGACGCGGAGGTCGAACGCCTCTTCGCGACGATCGCCGAGCTGCGCCGCGCCGGCGTGGGCATCGTCTACATCTCGCACCGGATGGCCGAGATCGAGGTCGTGGCGGACCGGGTCACCGTGCTGCGCAACGGTGGCGTGGCGGGCAGCGTCGACCCGAAGACCGCCAGCCGCGACGAGATCATCCGGCTGATGGTGGGCCGCTCGGTTGACGCGCTGTTCGGTGAGGGCCGCAACGAGCCCGGCGACGTGCTGCTCGACGTCCGCGGGCTGGCCGTGACGCCCCGCCGGCCGACGCCCGGACGGACCGAGCCGGCCGGTGTGGACCTCACGGTGCGCGCCGGCGAGATCGTGGGGCTCGCCGGGCTGATGGGCGCCGGTCGCACCGAACTCCTCGAGACGCTGTTCGGCGCGGGCGGCTCGGGCCACCGCGACGGCGAGGTGACGATCGACGGACGCCCGTACCGCCCGCACGGCCCACGCTCGGCCCTCGCGCGCGGGGTGGCGTTCGTCCCCGAGGACCGGCGCGGCGCGGGACTGATGCTGGAGCACTCGGTGGCCGACAACGTCGTGCTCTCCGCGCTGTCGTCACTGACGACGCTCGGCCTGGTCCGCCGGCAGGCGCTCAAGCGGACGGTGGCCGCGCAGCTCACCGCCCTGGCCGTGAAGGCCGCGTCGCCCGCGGTCGCCACCGCCACGCTCTCCGGCGGCAACCAGCAGAAGGTCGTGTTCGCCAAGCAGTTGCTGACGCGACCGCGACTGCTGCTGCTCGACGAGCCGACCCGGGGCGTCGACATCGGGGCCAAGGCGGAGATCTACCGGCTGCTGCACCAGCTCGCCGACACCGGCATGGCGATCCTGCTCGCCTCGTCCGAGCTGCCCGAGCTGCTCAGCCTCTGTGACCGGGTGGTCGTCCTGCACCGCGGTCGCACCGTGGCCGCGCTGCCCCGCGCGTCCGCCAGCCAGCAAGCGATCCTCGCCGCGGCCAACGGGGACCAGCCGGTGACCGGCGTCCTCGACGGCCTCGACGCCAAGGAGGCCCGATGAACTCGCCCAACCCCACCGCCGTCGCCGAGGCGCCGCCCGAGACACCGCCCCGCCGCCGGCCTCTCCGGCTCCCGCGGGACCGGCACGCGCTCGTCGACAGCTTCTTCCGGTTCCAGAGCCTGTTCGGCCTGGTCGCCGTCTTCGTCATCGCGATCGCCGTGTCGCCCGTCCGCAACGGAGAGAACGTCTTCCTCAGCTCCGGGAACCTGGCGAACATCGTCCGGGCCGTCTCGGAGATCGGCATCATCGCGGTCGGGATGACGTTCGTCATCCTGATCGGCGGGATCGACCTCTCGGTCGGCGCGGTGCTCGGGCTCGCGGCGGTCGGGTCGGCCACCCTCATGGTCGACAGTGGCCTCGGCATCCTGCCGGCGGTCCTCATCGTGCTCCTCATCGGCACCGCCTTCGGGGCCACCCAGGGCGCGATCGTGGCGCGGCTCGGCATCCAGTCCTTCATCGTCACCCTCGCCGGCCTGCAGGCGGCCCGGGGCATCGCCCGGATGTGGTCCGGCGGCCTCGGCATCCCCATCGCCTACGGTGACGGGCCGCAGGAGGCGCCGGAGGCGTTCTCCCTGCTCAGCGGGTCGATCAACGGGATCCTTCCGGTGCCGGCGGTGCTGTTCCTCGCGATCGGCGTCGGGGCGCTGCTGGTGCTGCGCTCCACCGCCTTCGCCCGGCACGTCTACGCCATCGGCGGCAACGAGAAGGCCGCGCGGCTCTCCGGCGTGCCCGTACGCCGCGTGCGGATCACCGTGTTCGCCATCTCCGGCCTGCTCGCCGCGCTGGCCGGGATCATCCACGCCGGGCAGCTCAACCAGGGCAGCCCGAACGACGGCGCCGGCTACGAGCTCGACGCTATCGCGGCCGTGGTCATCGGCGGGACGAGCCTCGCCGGTGGCAGCGGATCCATGGGCGGCACCATCGCCGGCGCGCTGCTGCTCGGGATCCTCAACAACATCCTCGCCCTCAACAACATCGACGCGAACGTGCAGCTGGTCGTCAAGGGCCTCGTCATCGTGGCCGCCGCCGCGCTGCAGAAGCTCCGCCCCCGCATCGCCTGACCCACCACCCAACGGAGGACACCATGCGTTACGCCCGAAGAGCCGTCACCATCCTGGCGCTGGCCGCACTCGCCACCACCTCGGCGTGCAGCGTCGAGAAGGACGACCCCGGCAGCGGCAGCGCCGACGCCTCGGCGAACTGCGGCACCGGCAAGGACTTCCTGATCGGCATGTCGCAGGCCAACAACGCCGAGCCGTACCGGCAGGTCATGAACGACGACGTGACCAACGCGGCGAAGAACGTGCCCGGCTTCAAGGTGGTCGTCTCGGACGCGGCCCAGGACAACAGCAAGCAGGTCGCCGACGTGGAGAACTTCCTCTCCCAGGGCATCAACCTGCTGATCATCTCGCCGAACGAGGCGAAGCCGCTGACCGCCGTCGTGAAGAAGGCGTACGACCAGGGGATCCCGGTCATCGTGCTGGACCGCAAGGTCGAGGGCGACGCGTACACGGCCTTCATCGGCGGTGACAACGTGGCGATCGGCAAGGCGGCGGGCGAGTACTACGCCAAGACGCTGCTGCCGCAGGGCGGCAAGGTCGTGGAGATCTCCGGCCTGCCCGGCTCGACCCCGGCCGCCGAGCGCGCCCAGGGCTTCCGCGAGGGCATCGCGAGCAACCCGAAGATCGAGATCGTGGCCAGCCAGACCGCCGAGTGGCTGCGGGAGAAGGGGCAGAGCGTCATGGACGCGATGCTCAAGGCGAACCCCGACATCGACGCCGTGTACTCGCACAACGACCCGATGGCCGAGGGCGCGTACCTCGCCGCGAAGGCGGCCGGCAAGGAGAGCGCCATCAAGTTCACCGGGATCGACGCGCTGCCGGTGCCGTCGGGCGGCATCAAGGCGGTCGAGCAGGGCCGCCTCCAGGCGACGTTCCAGTACCCGACCGGCGGGCGTGAGGCCATCGACATGGCCAAGAAGATCCTCGTCGACTGCTCGAAGGACGTCCCGAAGACGACCACGCTCGGCACCCTCCAGATCACCAAGGAGAACGCGGCCGAGGCCTACACCACGCTCGGCGGCAAGCAGTAGCGACCGCGGCGCGGGTCCGCCGCCGGCGGTACGACGGCGGACCCGCACCGGCCGCGCACGTCCGGGATACCCCCACGCCACCCGTGAAGCACTGGAGGAACCATGCCCCGCTCACCGTCCCGCGTCGGCCGGCTCTCCGCGCTGCTCGCCCTCGCCCTGGGGTTGGTCGTGGCCCCGGCGCCGGCGCGGGCCGCCGACACCGCCACCGCTGACACCGCCACCGTCGACAACCAGGCGTACGAGAACCGGTCCGTGCAGGTGACGGCCGGCGAGTTCGTGAACGTGTACGACCCCAGCGTCGGCGAGAACGAGCGCTGGTACTACAACGACCACACCCTCGTGCGCGACCGCCGGACGGGCCTGTGGCACGTCTTCGCGATCACCCACGCCGAGCCGGCCAACCCGCTGGACGAGAAGGTCTTCGGCCACGCCACGGCCCCCTCGCCGCGCGGCCCCTGGACGAAGCAGCCGTTCGCGCTGGAGGCCGACCCGAGCGCGGGGGAGACCCACATCTGGGCGCCGTACGTGCTGTTCAACGGCGGCACCTACTACATGTTCTACGCCGGCGGCACCGCCGACCACGAGGCGTACCGCATGCACCTCGCCACGTCGAAGGACCTGACGACCTGGACCCGCCACCCGGGCAACCCGCTGTTCACCGACGGGTTCGACGGGCGGGACCCGATGGTGACCCGGGTGGGCGACCAGTGGGTCATGTACTACACGGCCAACAGCACCCCCGCCGGCGGCCACCACATCGTCGCGTACCGCACCAGCCGCGACCTCGTGCACTGGAGTGACCGGCGGACGGCCTTCGAGCACCCGGCCACCGGGACCTTCGGCGGGCCGACCGAGTCGCCGTTCGTGGTGCGCCACGACGGTTCGTGGTACCTCTTCGTCTGCTGCGAGAGCGGCTACCAGGACACCCGCGTGTACCGCAGCTCCGACCCGTTCCACTTCTCCGTCGACCAGTTGGCCGGCCAGATCGACGCGCACGCCGCCGAGGTGGTCAAGGACGACTCGGGCGACGGCCGGTGGTACGTCACGGGCGCCGGCTGGGGCCAGGGCGGCCTCTGGCTGGCGCCGCTGAACTGGCGTACGCCGGTGGTCACGAAGGGACGCATCGTCACCACGCCCTACTACCGGGCCGTCGTGCAGACCGCGCCCGCCGCGCGCCTCGTCTCCTACGAGGTGGACCCCGCCGGCGGTGGGCAGTACCGGCCGGTGACGGACTCGTCGTTCCGGTCCACGGCGCCCTACCTCGCGGTCGGGACCTTCGGGCCCACCGACCTCGCGGGCGCCGCGGGGAACGTGACCGTGTCGGCCGACGGCACGGACGTGAACCTCACCGGCATCCCGCTCGGCGACGAGCCGGTCAGCGTCGACTGGCGCTTCCGGTTCGCGGCGACCACGGTGGACCTCGGCTTCGTCTGGCACGTGACCGGCCCGACGAGCGCGCCGGTCTGGGAGGCCGCCTGGAACCTGGACTCGACCCTGCCCCGGCTCGCGGACCCGGCCGGCGCCGACCGCGACGGTGACGCGGCGGGCTTCACCCCGTGGGTGCTCGCCACGGACGACACGACCACGCTGGTGGCCGCGTACCGGGCTGGCTCGGCGTGGAGCGAGGACAACCGGTGGTTCAACCGGCCGAGCGGCTCGATCGCGTGGCAGCCGCTGTGGCAGCCGGGCGGGAGGGCGCTGCCGGTGGGCGACCTGGCGGGTGGCACCTGGCGGATCGGCGCGAGCGGCGCGCCGGCAGACACGGGGTTCGCCGCGGCCCTGGCCGCCTCGCTCAACGGCGCGGCCTGAGGGTCGAGACCGGACCACCGACCGCGTGCCGGCCACCCGACGGGGTGGCCGGCACGCGGCGTGTCGGACCCGTCCGCGGGTGGCGTCGTCAAGCCGACGACCCCGCGCCGGCCTGTTCCCTCCCGCGGCGTGCGGCGGCGGTGCGAGGATGGCGGCGATGCGAGGTCAGGAGATCAGAAGACGGCGGGCGGCGGTGTGGGCCCTGGCCGTCCTCGCCGCCGCGCTGGCACCGGGCCCGGCGGCGGCGGAACCCGTGGCCACCCCGGCCCCGGGGGAGCCGGTGTGCGAGGTACGGGACGGCCGGTTGACCGAGATCTCCGGGATGGCCGCGACGGACGACGGTTTCGTGATGGTCAACGACGGCGCGGACGACGAGGCCGCCCGCCGGATCTTCTTCCTGGACCGGGCCTGCACCGTGGTGCGGGCGGTGCCCTTTCCGTCCCGGCCGCGCGACACCGAGGACCTGGCGGTCGGCGCCGACGGGACCGTGTGGGTGGGGGACACCGGCGACAACGACCGCACCCGGCAGACGGTCGCGCTGTGGCGGCTGTCGCCCGGCGCCGACCGGCCCGTGCTGCACCGTCTGGCGTACCCGGACGGCGCGCACGACGCCGAGGCCCTTCTCGTGACCGGTGACGGCCGGCCGGTCATCGTGACGAAATCGTCGAGGATCCTGTACGCCCCGGCCACCGCGTTGCGGCCCGGCGCGACGGTGCCGCTGGTGAAGGTGGGCCAGGTGCGGCTGCCGGCGTCCACGACCAGCAACCCGTTCGGCCTTGTCGGACGTGCCGTCGTCACGGGCGCGGCCACCGCGCCGGGTGGGGACCGGGTGGTGCTGCGCACGTACGCCGACGCCTTCGAGTTCGACGTCGCGGGCGGGGACGTGGTCGCTGCGCTGACCCGCGGCACGCCCCGGATCGTCCCGCTGCCGGACGAGCCGCAGGGCGAGTCGGTCACGTACAGCCGGGACGGACGTAGCCTGCTCACGGTCTCCGAGACCGCCGGCCGCCCACCGGGCACGAGGCCCACGGTCCTGCGCTACCCGCTGCCGGAGGCCGTCGCGTCGGCCGCGCCGGCGGGGGCGCTTCCCTCCGGTGCCACCGCTGCGCCCGTGGCCCCCAGGGCGGGCGGCCAGTCGCGCGGCACCCTCGCCGTCGTGGCGGCCGCCGGCGCGCTGGGCGTGTTACTCCTGGTCGGCGGCCTGGTGGCGGCGCGGCGTACGCGGTCCCGCCGCGCGGGTCCCGGGACGTAGCGGCTTCCACGTCCCGGTCACCGCGCCGGCCGTCAGTTCACGCTCTGCCCGCCGTCCACCATCACCGACTGCCCGGTGACGAAGGAGGCCCGGTCCGACAGGAGGAAGAGCGCCACCTCGGCGACCTCCTCCGGCTCCCCGATCCGGCCGAGCGGGATCCGCTCGCCGTGCGGGTGGTGCTCGGCTCCCTCGTCGGTCGTCGAGATGCCGCCCTCGGTGAGCGGGGTCCGGATGACGGTCGGGTTCACGGTGTTGACCCGGATGCCGTCGGGGCCCAGCTCCACGGCGGCGGCCCGCGCCAGCGCGGCCACGCCACCCTTGCTGGCGCTGTAGATCGAGATGCCCCACGTGCCCAGCTCGGCGAAGACCGAACCGTTGAACACGATCGAGCCGCCGCCGCCCTGCCGCTTCATCTGCGCGGCCTCCGCCTGGAGGTAGAAGAAGACACCCTTGAGGTTGCCGTCCACGAGATGGTCCCAGTCCTTCTCGCCCAGCTCGGTCAGCGGACCGACGGCCGCCGTGCCGGCGTTGTTGAACGCCACGTCGAGCCGGCCGAACCGGTCGACGACCTGCCGCACGACGTCGGCCGCGCCCTCGAAGTGCGTGGCGTCGGCCCTGATGAACAGCGCCTCCCCACCGGCCTCGGCGATCTCCTGGGCCACCGCGCGGCCCGCGTCATCGCGTCGCCCGGTGAAGGCCACCTTGGCGCCCTCCCGCGCGAACAGGAGGGCGCTGACCCGGCCGATACCGGAGGTGCCCCCGGTGACCAGCGCGACCTTACCGTCCAGCAATCCCATGGTTCGCTCCATTTCGAAGTCTCGTTTCCGCCGTCGGCGGCATGGTGCTGGCTCGTCGCCGCCCCGCACCGCCGCGTCGCCCGATCGGCGACGGTCGGTACAACCGGGACCGGTGGAGGCCGATTTCGCAGCGGCCATCGGGAAGCCGGATGGCGGCCATAGCCCGCGGTGATGGCGCGCCGCGACGGCGTGGCGCGTGCGCGGGCAGGTGTCGGCCCCGAGGGTGACTCGGGCAAAGGGGATGGGCGACGCATACCGCCCGGCTAGGCTGATCCGGTGGAACGGCAGGGCCGCGCCGGCTCGCGGGTCGACGGCTCCGCGGCCGGGCGTCGGTCGAGCTGGCTCGAACTCTTCTTCGACCTGGTGTTCGTTGTCGCCGTCTTCCAGCTCGGCGGGTTCCTCAACGAGCACCCGACGGTCCACGGCGTGCTGGTCTTCGCCGGGCTGCTGACCACCGTCTGGTGGCTGTGGTTCAGCTTCTCCTACTTCGCGGACCTCTTCGACGACGACCGTCCGCCGAGCCGGTTGGTCCAGCTGGTCGCGATGCTGGGCGTGCTGGCTCTCGCCGCGTCATTGGACGGCGGGGTGACCGACGACTCGGTGCGGTTCGGGTTGCTGTACGGGTTGCTGCTCGTCCTGCTCGCCGGCATGTACGGGCTCGTCGGGTGGCGGCAACCCGCGACGCGGGACTTCTGCCGGTGGAACGCCGCCGGGTTCCTGCTCGGCGCCGCCGGCTGGTTCGCCTCCCTGGCCACCCCCGCACCGACCCGGTACGCGCTCTGGGGCCTGGCGCTCGCCGTCAACGCCGCGGTGGCCGGGCCGCTGGCGTACGCCCGGGTGCGGCGGTTGCCGATCCAGCAGTCGCACATGCCGGAGCGGTTCGGCCTGTTCACCATCGTGGTGCTCGGCGAGGCGGTGCTCGCGGTCGCCAACGGCATCGGGGAGACGGGCTGGCGACCTCCGGCCGTCGCGGTCGGCGTCGGCGGGTTCGTGATCGCCTGCGGCATCTGGTGGGTCTACTTCACGTCGACCTTCGACCCGGAGGCGGGCAACCGCGCGGTGCGCGCCGGCCGGGCGCTGATCGTGCGCAGCTACCTCTACGCGTACGGGCACCTGCTCGTGTACGGGGCGATCGTGGCCTCGGGGGTCGCCGTCGAGGTGGCCGCGCGGGAGGCGGTGCACGGCGGCGGGGGAGTGGCCGGGCCGCTGCTGGGCGGAAGCCAGCTGGTGCTGGTGCTGGGGTGTGTGGTCGTCTACCGCGGGTTCGACGTCCGGGTCGGCCGGCGGGTCGCCCTCGCCCAGGCCGGGCTGGTGCTGGCCGCCCTCCTGATCGGCCTGGTCGGCCTGCCGCCGCTGGCCGTGGTGCTGCTCGTCGCCCTGGCGTGGGTGACGCTGGCCGTCATCGAGTGGAGCGCGCCGCCGGTCTGGCGGCGCTGATCATGCAGGGCGCTCAGGCCGCCCCGGCCTGCGGGGTGTCGGAGGCCGCGAGATCCCCGGGTCGGGTCGCCGCGGGGGCGGCCGCGGCGAGCGCCTTGCGTACGGCGTCGAGTATCGGATGCTCGGGATGCTCGATCCACTCCTGCACGGCCACCCGCACGGTGGTGAGGAAGGTCGCCGCCAGGACCCGGGACCGCAGCACCACGTCGCGGCCGCCCAGCCGGCGGGCCAGCTCGGTGGCCACCTCCCGCTCGATCGTGGCGTACGCCGCCACCTGGTGCGCGGCCAGGCCCGGGTGGCCCCGCAGCTGCCGTCGCTGGGTGAGCCACTCCGCGTCGGCGTCGAGGTAGCTCTCCTCGGTGAGGCGCAGCGCGGCCCGGGTCAGCACGGTCCAGGGCTGCTCGTCGATCGGCTGTTCCCGGATCAGCTCCAGCATCCGGCGCAACCGCATGGTGTCGCCGTGGAAGATCGCCTCCTCCTTGCTGGAGAAGTAGTTCGAGAACGTCCGCCGGGAGACGTTCGCCGCGTCGGCGATGGCCTCGACGGTCACCCGGTCGAGCCCCTGGTCGATGGCGAGCCGGAGGGCGGCCTCGTGCAGCGCGAGGCGGGTGGCCGCCTTCTTGCGCTCGCGCAGCCCAGGGGTCTCGTCCATGCTTTTCACCGTACGTGACGCAGTTCTCAAGGGGCAAACTTGCCTGATGGGCAAGATTTGTAGATGCTTGCATGAGGCAACCATCTGGATCCGGGGGGAAGTGTGGGCAAAGACGTGGGCGACCTCGTTCTCCGGCTGCACGATTTCCTCCGCGGTATCCGGTTGGTGAAGCAGCGCCGGGCCGAGGAGCGGCCTGCGGTTCCGGTCGGACTTGTGGGCATCCTCACGCAGATCGACCGGCTCACCGACGGTTGTCACGCGCGGGAGCTGGCGCTACACACCCGGCTGGATCCCTCGACGGTCAGCCGTGCCGTGGCCGCCCTGGTCACCGACGGCCTGGTCGAGAGGCGCCCCGACCCGGCCGACAAGCGGGCGCACGTCCTCGCGCTCACCCCCGACGGCCGGAGGACCCTCACCGAAGCCCAGGAGTGGTATGCCGGGCTCCTCGGTCGGGCGCTCGCCGGCTGGACCGCCGACGAGGTGGCCGCGCTCAGCGCCGGGCTGCGCCGATTCACCCGCGACATTGAGGTCGCCCTCGCACACCACGACACCATGGAGGCCGCGCGATGAGCGCACCCACCACAACGACCGGCGCCGAGCCGATGACGCACCGGCGGACGCTGGAGGCACTCAGCGGTCTGCTGCTGGTGCTCTTCGTCGCGATGCTGAGCAGCACGGTGGTCTCGACGGCTCTGCCGAAGATCATCGGTGCGCTGAACGGGTCGCAGACCCAGTACACCTGGGTGGTCACCGCGACGCTGCTGACCGCCACCGCCACCACCCCGATCTGGGGCAAGCTCGCCGACCTGTTCAGCAAGAAGCTCCTGATCCAGATCGCCATCGTGGTCTTCCTGCTGGGCTCGGTGGTCGCGGGCTTCTCGCAGAGCGCCGGGCAGCTCATCGCCGCCCGTGCCTTCCAGGGCATCGGCGTCGGCGGCCTGCAGGCCCTCGTCCAGGTGGCGATCGCCGCGATGATCCCGCCGCGGGAGCGGGGCCGCTACAACGGCTACCTCGGTGGCGTCATGGCCCTCGCCACGGTCGGCGGCCCGCTGCTCGGCGGTCTCATCGTCGACACCTCGTGGCTCGGCTGGCGCTGGTGCTTCTTCGTCGGGGTGCCCGTCGCCATCATCGCGCTGGTCCTGCTCCAGGCCACCCTGCGTCTGCCCACGGTCCGCCGGGACAACGTCAAGATCGACTATCTCGGCGCCTTCCTGATCGCCGCCGGCGTGAGCGTGCTGCTCATCTGGATCTCGTTCGTCGACAGCTCGTTCGCCTGGGTCTCCTGGCAGACCGCGGCCATGGTCGGCGGTTCGCTGGTCCTGTTGGCCCTTGCCGTCTGGGTCGAGAGGCGGGCCGCGGAGCCCGTCGTCCCGCTCCACATCGTCCGCGAGCACACCACCGCGCTCGCCATCCTCGGCAGCCTCGCGGTCGGCATGGCGATGTTCGGCGGTGCCGTCTTCCTCGGCCAGTACTTCCAGATCGGCCGCGGCTACAGCCCGACCGAGGCCGGCCTGCTCACCATCCCGATGATGGCCGGCGTGCTGCTCTCCTCGATCATCGCGGGCCGGCTCATCACCAAGACCGGACGGATCAAGCCGTACATCGTCGTCGGCTCGATCGTCCTCGTCGTCGGGTTCGCCCTGCTCGGGACCATCGACCACGAGACGTCGCTGGTCCTGGTCGGCGCGGCCATGCTCATCGTCGGCGTCGGTGTCGGTATGACCATGCAGAACCTGGTCCTCGCCGTGCAGAACACCGTGGCGCTCAAGGACATCGGCGCGGCCAGCTCCAGCGTCGCGTTCTTCCGGTCGCTCGGCGGCACCATCGGTGTGTCGGTGCTCGGCGCGGTCCTGGCTCGCCGGGTCACCGACCAGATCACCCACGACCTGGCCGCCGCCGGGGTCCCCGCCTCGGCGGGAAGCGGCAACAGCAACCTCAACATCACGGCGCTGCCCGAGGCCATCCAGCACATCGTCCGGGCCGCGTACGGCGACGCCACCGGGCACATCTTCCTCATCTCGGCGGCCATCGCCGTGGTGGGTGTCATCGCCGCCCTGCTGCTCAAGCCGGTCACGCTGCGGACCAGCCTCGACCTGCCGGACGCCGCCCGCTCGGCGGCCGTCGCCGCCGACGCGGTGGACGGCGCGCCGCCCTTCGACGAGGTGGACCTCGGCGGGACCACCGCCGGCGGGACGCCGGAGCGGGCGTCGACCGGGCGCTGACCGCCCCGACACCCGGGAAGGGCCGCCCCGCCGCACGGCGGGGCGGCCCTTCCCGTCCGCCCGTCCTTCCCGGCGTCCCCGCGCCCCGCCCGGTGATCAAGAGCTCTGCGTCATCCCGAAGCCGGATCCTGACGCAAACCTCTTGATCAACGGGGCCCGGGGCCGGCCGGTCACCGGTCGCCGTCGTGCCAGCGGGCGCGGAAGGCGGCCTCGTTCGCCTCGTGGGTGGTCTTCTCCTCGAGGATGGCCGCCCGCAGGGCGCGCCGGGAGTCCGCGAACACGACCGCCTCGACGGTCACGAGCGCGACGCAGATCGCGGTGAGCAGGGCGAGGGCGGCGAGCGCCGGCAGGTGCCCGGCGAGCGGCAGGCAGACGCCCAGGGCCACGAGCACGCCGACGCGCGTCCAGGTGACCGTGCGCAGGGCGCGCAGTTGGAACGCCAGGTCGGCGGCGAGGTAGAGCAGCACCCCACCGAAGAGCATGGGTACGGCGGGGCCGTGCGCCTGCTCGCTCGTCCCACCGGCCGGGTCGGTGATGGTCCGGACGACCTCCTCGGCCCCGATCGCGAAGAGGATCACGCCGGCGATCATCGGTAGGTACAGGTACGCGTAGGCGTCCCGGGCCAGCGCGATGCGAGGGCCGCCCTCGGCGGCGTGCAGGGCGATCCGCGCGGCCGGCCCCACGAAGTCGAAGTGCGCCCACCACAGGGCCGCCGTGAACACGATTCCGAGCATGGCGGCCGGGATCGCCTCCCAGGTGACCGGCTTGCCGATCAGGTTGCCGCCGACGCCGACGGAGATGACCGACTCGCCCAGCGCGATGATCAGGATGAGGTCGTAGCGTTCCGTCCAGTGCTCGGCCGACGGCAGTTCCCAGCCCCACGTGCCGCCGACCAGCCCGCTGCCGTACTGGATGACGGCGACCGAGATCCACAGACCGTCCCGGACCAGCGCGGCCGTACCCGGATCCTCGATGTGCTGGGGCACCAGCGCCGCGATCACCAGCAGGACGGTGGTGATCGCGATCTCCGGTACGAATTGGAGCATCCTGCGGCGGGCGTGCGGCCTTCCCCGGACGGCGTGCAGGTACAGCCCCAGGTGCACGACGCGGATCGCCACGTAGCTGGTCGCCACGAGCATGGGCCCCGCCACCCCGTGCCGTGGGTCGTCGAACGCCTGGGGCAGCGCCAGCGCGAAGGTGAACAGCGCCGCCATCCCCAGCACCATGGCGACCGGGACGAAGCCCTCGCCGAGCCGGACCCGGCTGGCCACCACGCTGTGCACCACCCAGCACCACCAGAGCACGGCCAGCACCAGCAGCGCGTGCAGCAGCTCGGTGCCGGTGACGTTCGCCGCGGTGGCCCGGGTGATGATGAAGAACGAGACGACGAAGACGAGGTCGAAGAAGAGTTCGAACTTGTCCGCCCGGGTGCCGGGCGCGATGGGTACGGCCGGCCCGAGCGTCCCCCGCCACCGGAAGCCGCCCACCGCACGAGTCTCGCAGCGCGGAATGCCACCGCGGGCCGATTCGGCGTTCGGTCCGGCGATCACCCCGGCCCGTCGGGGGCCACGCGACCAGCCCGTCACGCGACCCGCCGGCGGCACCTTGACAGCGGCCGGTTGCCGCGTTCATCCTCTCCTTGTCCTACTGGCGTAGGACAATAGAGAGGATCGTCTCGAGTGATCGAGTTTGTGCTGGACAGCCGGTCGAAGGTGAACACCTACATGCAGCTGGTGCAGCAGGTGAGGCAGGCGCTCCGGGTCGGCCTGCTGGTGCCCGGCGACCAGTTGCCGAAGGTCCGGGAGGTCGCGCAGTCGCTGGCGATCAACCCGAACACGGTGCTCAAGGCGTACCGCGAACTGGAGATCGAGGGATTGGTGGCGGGCCGACCCGGGGTCGGGACGTTCGTCGAGCGGACCCTGGCCGGCGCGTCCCTGCCCAATCAGGCCGAGCTGCGCGAGGACCTCGAGGCCTGGCTCGCCCGGGCGCGGGCGGCCGGGCTCACGCCCGAGGACGTCACGGCCCTGGTGGAGACCACCCTGCGGGCCGCACTCGCCGACGACACATCGCAGAGGGAGACCGCGCGAGCGGAATGAGAGGACGAAGATGGACGTGGTCCTGGAGGCCGACCGGTTAGGAAAGAGATACGGCAACACGTGGGCGTTGCGGGACTGCTCGCTGCGCCTGCCGGCCGGGCGGATCGCCGCGCTGGTCGGCCCGAACGGCGCCGGCAAGAGCACACTGCTGCACCTGGCCGTCGGCCTGCTCCGGCCCGACGCGGGGGCGGTCCGGGTGTTCGGCGAGTCACCGTACGACAACAGGGGCAGCCTCGCCGACATCGGCTTCGTGGCCCAGGACACTCCGCTGTACCGGGACTTCACGGCCGCGGAACTGGTGACCGCCGGTGGAAAGCTCAACCAGCGGTGGGACGCGGCGCTGGCCCGCAACCGGCTGGCCCAGCTGGGCATCCCGCCCGACCGGCCCGTCGGCAAACTGTCCGGCGGGCAGCGCGCCCAGGTGGCGCTCGCGCTCGCGCTGGCCAAGCGCCCACGGCTGCTGCTGCTCGACGAGCCGGTCGCGAGCCTGGACCCGCTCGCCCGGCGGGAGTTCCTCCAGTCGCTGATGGGCAGCGTCGCCGACGCCGGCACCACCGTCCTGCTCTCCTCGCACCTGCTCGCCGACCTGGAGCGGGTGTGCGACTACCTGATCGTGCTGAACGCCGCGCGGGTCCAGCTCGTCGGCGTGGCCGACGACATCGTGGCCGACCACCGGCAGATCGTCGGCCCGCGGCACGACGGCGGCCCGATCGGCGGTGTCGCGGCGGTGGTCCGGGCCAGCCACACCGACCGGCAGTCCACCCTGCTCGTCCGCACCGACGGGCCGATCACCGATCCGTCCTGGACGGTCCGGGAGGTGGCCCTGGAGGACCTCATCCTGGCCTACCTGGCCGACGGCGACACCACGACCAGTCACTCCGCGTGGGGGGTGCCGGCATGATCTGGATGGCCTGGCGGCAGCACCGGCGGCAGGTGCTGTTCACGCTCCTCGCCTTCGCGGCGCTCGCCGCCCTGATGGTCCCGATCGGGCTGGCGACGCGGCACTCCTTCGACCAGCTCGGGCTGCCGGACTGCGTACAGGCCCTGAGTCGCGCCGACGTGGCGCGGGAGACCGTGGACTCCTGCGAGCAGGGCTTCCGCCGGTTCACGAACCAGTACGGCGCCCTGAACTTCGTCGCCGTCCTGCTGCTCATCCTGCCGCTGCTCGTCGGCCTGTTCTGGGGCGCGCCGCTGGTGGCCCGCGAGGTGGAGCACGGCACCCACCGTTTCGTCTGGACCCAGGGCATCAGCCGGCGGCGGTGGGCGCTCGTGAAGGTCGGGCTCGTGGGCGCGATCGTGTTGGTCCTCGCGATCTGCTACGGGCTGGGCATGTCGTGGTGGGTCGACCCGCTCACCAAGGCCGCGCACGAGGGCCGGCTCGGCTTCATCATCTTCGACCTACAGGGCGTCGTGCCGATCGGCTACACCCTGTTCGCCGTGGCGCTCGGCATCTTCGCCGGCACCGTCTGGCGGCGCATGCTTCCCGCGATGGCCGTCACCCTCTTCGGGTACGTCGGCGTCCGCGCGGCCGTGGAGGTGCTGGCCCGGCCCCGCTATCTACCCGCCGAGACCCTCACGTTCCCGGTGGCGGGCTCGGAGTCGCACGAGGCCCGGGGTGACTGGATCCTCGCCAGCGGGGTGCGCGCCGCCGACGGGAGGCTGGTGGTGAGTGACGGCACGCTCATGTGCCCGCCGGCCGACCAGATGCCGCCGGGGAGAGTGTGTGGCGAGAAAATGGGGCTCGGGCCGGGCGCCTACAACTGGCAGCAGTACCACCCGGCCGACCGTTTCTGGCCCTTCCAGGCCATCGAGACGGGCATCTTCGTGGCCCTCGCCCTGCTCCTGGTCTACCTCGCCGTCCGCTGGATCCGTCGCATCGCGTAGCTCGGCCGCCGTGGAGGCGGCAGCCGCCGGATGCCGCCTCCACGTCCGGTGGCGACGTATCCGTCCATACGCATCTGGACGGGTATATCGTCATCTTTCGGGTGCCTCGAGCGCGCTGCGGAGGTGAGGGGACGTGGCTCAGTCGGCTTTCTTCGCCGAGCCCGTCGGGCGCCCGCCATGCTGATCGCTCCGACGGGGCCGTGTCACGCCGCCCCACGACGGGCATGCTGAAGCGTACGGAGGGCCGCTGGTTCGGTGTGGGCGCGGTCCCCCGTGAGGCGACCGTCCTCGAGCTGCTGTTCGACATCGTCTACGTGTTCGCGCTCGCGCGTCTCGCGGGCCGCGTCGCCGACGACCTCACCATCGTCCGGCACACCCTGCTGTCCGAGGCCGGCCAGACGCTGCTGTTCTTCATCGCGATGTGGATGATCTGGTCCCTCAACGCGTTGATGAGCAGCGTCTACGACCCGCGCAGCCCGAGCATCCAGGTCGCGCTGCTGGCCACGATGTTCGGGACGCTGGTGCTGGCGGTCTCGCTGCCGCAGGCGTTCGGCGAGCGCGGGGTCATCTTCGCCTGCACGTACGTCCTCATCCAGGTCGGTCGTCCGCTCTACCTGACGCTGGCGCTGCGCCCGCAGCCGGAGTGGCGGCAGCCGGCCCGCGTGCTGGCCTGGCACGTGGCGTCCGGCGTGCTCTGGCTCTGCGGCGCCGCCACCGCGGGCCTCGGGCGCGGAATCCTGTGGACCGCCGCCCTTGCCGTCGAGGTGCTCGGTAGTGCCCTGAGCTGGCCCGCCCCCCGCCTCGGACTCACCCGATCGGGGTACGCGCGCGTCAACTACGAGCACCTCGCCGAGCGCTACAACCAGTTCTTCATGATCGCCCTCGCCGAGGTGGTGCTCGAGACCGGCGCCGCCGTGAGCTTCCCGGGCTTCTCGCTCGAACGGACCGTCGTGCTGGTGGCCGCCTTCCTGGCCGTCGTGGCCTTCTGGCGGATGTACTTCTACCACGTCGGCCGCGGGCCCGCCCCGTCGCGCGCCCGGGGCGGCGCGCTGCGCCTGAACGAATGGTCGAGCTTCAGCCTGCTGCTCATCGTCGCCGGGGTCATCTGCACGGCGGTCGGCTACGGGCAGATCATCCGGCACATGAACCCGCCTGTCGACTGGGCCCTCGTGGTGGTGATCTTCGGTGGCCCGGCCCTGTTCCTCGTCGGCCGGGCCTATCTCGAGGGCCCCACCCCGCTCAACGGCCAGTGCCCGGCGCTCTACCTCGGGCTGCTCGCCCTGGGGGTGGTCGCGCCGGTGATGGTCGTCCTGCCGCCCATCGCGGCGGCCGTCGCCGTGGGGGTGATCCTGGCCGGCGCCGCCGGCATGGACTTTGTGATCCACCGGCAGGGCCCGGAGACCAACCCGCCGCTCTAGGCGACGGGGTCCGGCGGCGCGGCCCGGAGGTGTGCCTTTCCGGGCCGCGCCCACGGGAGTCAGAGACCCCGGCACTGCCCCGACGCGGCCCCGCGCACCGTGTTCCGAGCGCCGAGGTCGACAGGTGCCGGGCTGTTGCCCGCGCACTGCAGCACGGCCACGTCGTTGCCGGCGAGGATCGACGCGGTCGTGCCGGTGACACTGCCGTTGAGGGCCAACGCCCCGTGCACCCTGCTGCCCACCACGGTGACGTGGCCCGTGGTGCCCGTCAACGCGACCGCCCCCCGCACCTCGCTGCGCAGCAGCTCGACGGAGGCCGCGCCGACCGTCGCCAGCGCACCGGAGATCGTGGACCGTTCGACGACGAGGGCGGCACCGGGGCGTACCGTCACCCCGCCGGACACGGTCGCGTCGCGCAGGCACGTGACCCCGGAGGTCACCACGAGCGCCCCCTGGTGGCGGCCCGAGACGACGCTGGTGCACGCCGGCGGCGGTGGGATCAGCGTTGCGACGAACTCGCGGGCCGGCCCGATGTTGCCCACCGCGTCGATGCCCCGGTATTCCACCGTGTGCCGGCCGTAGCCGGGGGACCGCTGTGCGAACGGCGACACCGACAGGCCGCCGGAGCCGAGGTTGCCGTAGACGAGGCCGTCGACGTCGGTGCCGGTGGCGGTGAACAGGAAGGGCGCCTGCGCGTCGGTCGGCCAGCCGTAGTAGTTGTGCCAGCCGTCCCGGTCGACGCGGAACTCCGCGGTGACCTGCCCGGTGCCCTCGTCCGCGCCGGCGAGCTTCATGCCGAACGGGCCGTTGTACACGTACTCGGTGGGCCGGCCCGGTCGGGCGACGGTGAGCAGGGGCTCGGAGAGGTCGTAGTCCACCCGGGGCCGGGCCGCGTCGACCGTCCAGGTGCGGGACGCCGACTGGTGGGTCACCGGGTCGGTGACCGTGGCGGTGAGCCGGTGGCTGCCGCCGGTCAGCCCGAGCGGGCCGAGTTCCAGGGCGCCGTCGTGGCCCGGGTTGGCGACCGCCCGGCCGTCGACGGTCCAGCTCACCGCGGGCACCCGGTCGCTCGGGTGGGTCGTCTCCACGTACACCACGTCCTGCGCGCCGACCGGCCGGTCGGTGGCGGTGGACGCGGCGATCGCGAGCGGCGCCTCCGCCGGGGGAGTGGTCAGCGCCGTGTCGACCGTCCAGGTGCGGCGCTGCGTCAGCGCTGCCGATCCCCGCACCGCCGGGTCGCGGACGAACGGGGTCGGGTCGGTCACCGTGGCGGTGACGGTGTGCGTGCCGGGCGCGAGTCGCAACGCCCGCAGATCGAGGCTGCGCGCGTTGCCCGTGCCCGGCACGGTCGCGCCGTCGACCGACCAGGTGACCGCGAGCTCGTGGCTGACCGGGTGCAGCGTCTCCACCGACACGACCCGGTCGGCGCCGATCGGCCGGTCGGCCGGCGTGCCACCGGAGAGGATGTGGAGCTTCCCCGCGATCCGCTGCGTCATCCGCTCGCGCGCGACCTGGTCGAAGTAGAAGCCCAGCGACTTCATCATCGAGTGCCGACTGGGCCGCCACACACCCTTCTGCAGGTACATGCCGCCCTCGTAGCGGCCGATGGTGCCGCCGGACTCGCTTGGCTCACCCAGCCAGCGCCACCACTTGGCCCGGGTGTCGCGCATCTGCTGCTCGGTCAGGAGGGTGTGGTGCACCGACGACGGCTCGGGACCCTCGTACGTGTCACCGGCGACGCCGCGGGCGTAGTAGTCGTACTCGTCCTGCAGGCCGCCGAGGGAGTGCCCGATCTCGTGCGGGCCGATGAGCGCGGACAGCGCGTTGCCGCCGGACGCGGTGGCGTTGGTGCCGCCCGCCCCGCCGTACGTGCCGCTGTTGGCCAGGGCGATGAGCTGCCGGTTGCCCGGGTTGGTGCCGGTGGCGAGGTCGGCGTACGCGTTCGCCGTGGCGCCGTCCACCGCCAGCAGGCGCTGGACGCTGCCGGGGTTGCAACCACCCCAGAAGCCCATGTCGAGCACGGTGTCGCGCTGCGGGTCGGACAGGCCGGGGTCGCAGTCGACACCCGACTCGGCCGAGACGATCTCGACGGCGTAGACGTTGAAGTAGCTGCGGTACGACTTGAACGGCTCGATGGTCCACAGCGTGTTGAGGTGCTTGTCCACGTGCGCGCGGAAGGTGGGCAGGTCGGCCTCGGTGTAGCCGTCGCCGAGCACCACCAGGTTGAAGCGTTCCGCCGGGTCACCGGTCACCTGGATCGGCACCACGGTCGCACTGCCCACCGCCGCACCGCCCACCGCCGCGACGGCCGCCGGCTGCGCGGCCACGAGGCCCGCCGCCACCATCGCGGCGACGCACAACCCTGCTCTGATCTTCACCCGCACGCCCTCTCCCGGAAACGGCCGTAGCACCACGGTCGCGGCCCGCATCGGCCGTGATCGTGGTCATACGGACCGTACAAGGGTTCGGCCGATGGCAGAACCCTTCGAGCGTCGGCGATGGACCGGCCCACCGGTCGCGGGCCGGGCTGCCGTGCGATTCGTACGCGGCGGCGGCGACCGACGCCGGCGACGTTCGGGGGAGCGGCGGCCGGTGGTCAGGCCGCGAAGGTCTCGATGTAGCCGACGGCCGCCTCGGTGGCGGCGCGGAGCGGCTCGGGGGAGCGCCGGACCTGGGTGAGGAGCAGCCCGCCCTGGACCGCCGCCAGCATCGCGGTGGCCAGCTTGTCGACGTCGGCGTGGGCGGCGAGAGTGCCGTTGCGCCGCATCCGGCGCAGCCCCTCCCGGATGGGGGCCTCCCACCGGTCGAAGGCCGCGACCAGCTCGCCGCGCATCAGCTCGCAGGTCTCCACCAGCTCGCTCGCCAGGGAGCCGATCTCGCAGCCCCCCTCGCAGCCGCGCCGCTCCTGCACCTCGACGGTCGCCGCGCACCAGGCCCGGAGCGCCTCGAAACTGTCCAGGTGCTCGAGCAGCGGTTGCTGGCCCGCGAGGGTCTGCTCGATCTGGTGCCGGATGACCGCGCGGACGAGGTCGCTCTTGTCGCCGAAGTAGTGGTAGATCTGCGAGGCGCTGACCTTGGCGGCCTGCTGCACGTCGGGGATGCTCGTGCCGGCGACGCCCTTGCGGAACATCAGCTCCGCCGCCGTCCGCACGATCCGGTCCCGGGTGCGGCGGCCGGCGGCCGTGATCCGGGGCGCGGGTGGCGCCGACCCCAGGGCGGCGTCGGGAGGCGTCATCGGCTCATCCTACCGTCGGGTAACCGAGGCTGTCGGCGTCCGTTCGGACGGCGTGGCGGGTGGGCCCGCGCGGAGCCCACCCGCCACCGGTCAGCGCCGCGTCGGCGCGTGCCAGCGCCCGGCCAGCGCCTCCGCCTCCGCGGGCCCCCAACTGCCGCGCGGGTACGACGCCACCGGCTCGGGCAGGTCCAGGATCGGCTCGACGATCCGCCACTCCTGCTCGATGGCCTCCTCGCGGGCGAACCGCAGGTGCCGGCCGTCGAGCGCGTCGTCGAGCAGCCGCTCGTACGCCTCACGCCGGTGACCGAGGACGGCGTCGAAGTCGATCGGCAGCTCCACCGTGCGGCTCGCCACCTCGGCCCCCGGCTCCTTGGTCTGGAGCGACAGGGCGATCCCGTCGTTGCGGCCGAGCCGGAAGCGCAGCAGGTTCGGCTGACGCTCGCCCCCGCCGGCCGGCGCCACGAGGTCGCGTTCCGGCGCTCGGAACTCCACGACGACCTCGGTGGCCGTGCCCGGCATGAGCTTGCCGGTGCGGAGGTAGAAGGGCATCCCCGCCCAGCGCGGGGAGTCGACGAGCAGGCGCGTGGCCACGAACGTCTCGGTGTTGGAGTCGGCCGCCACACCGGGTTCGAGACGGTAGCCGGCGTACTGCCCGCGTACCGTCGTCTCGGGTGACAGCGGCCGCACCTGCCGCAGCACCCGGACCTCCTCGGCGCGGAAGGCCTCGTCCCCGGCCGCGGCCGGGGGCTCCATGGCGAGCAGGGCGACGACCTGGAGCATGTGGTTCTGCAGGACGTCGCGGGTGGCGCCCATCCGGTCGTAGAAGCCGGCCCGGCCCTCGGTGCCGAAGCCCTCGGCGAGGGTGATCTGGATGTTGGCGATGTGCTCCGCGTTCCACAGCGGCTCGAACAGCCGGTTGGCGAACCGGAAGACGCGCAGCCCCTCCACCGACTCCTTGCCGAGGTAGTGGTCGATCCGGAAGATCCGCTCCGGGGCGAAGGCGGCCCGCAGCGCCTCGTTGAGCGTGTACGACGAGGCCAGGTCACGCCCGAACGGCTTCTCGACCACGACCCGGCCGCGCCCGGCCAGGCCCGCGGCGGCCAGACCGTCGACCACCGGGGTGAAGACCGCCGGCGGGATGGCCAGGTAGAACAGCGGCCGCTCGGCGGCGGACAGCGCCTCGGCGAGGCGCCGGTACGTCGCCGGGTCGGCGTAGTCGCCGGAGAGCATCGTGAGACGTCGGGTGAGGGCCTCGAAGACCTCGTCGTCGACGCGGCCGTTCGCCTCCAGCACCGACTTGCGCGCCGCCGTGATCAACTGCTGGTGGTCCCAGCGGGAACGGGCGACACCGATCACCGGCATGTCCAGCCGGCCACGACGGGTCAGCTCGTAGAGCGCCGGGAAGAGCTTCTTCGCGACCAGGTCTCCGGTCACGCCGAACAGCACGACAGCGTCTGAGCGCAGGTCCATGGGAACGTTCACCTCATCTTGGAATCAGCTTTCCAAGACTCCCGCGGACCTTGAGAAGCGTCCATCCCCAACCACGTGACGTCCATGACAGGGGCGCCGGCCCCGCCCCCTTGGGAGCGGGGCCGGCCGCCCGGCTGGCTCAGGCCACCAGGGAGCGCAACGGCACCCCGCTCTCCTGCAGCGCGCGGACGAGGTCGCCCAGGAACGGGTGCTCGTCGGCCTGCCGGCCCTCGCGGTTCGGGATCACGAGGTACGCCGAGCCGCCGGCCCCGGACACCCGCGCCTCACCCGTGAACCGCTCCACGATCGCCCGGGTGCGGGCCAGGTCGGCGCTCGCCACCTCGATCGTGATCGGTCGCCACTCCCCGCCGAGGTTCTCGGTGGCCGGCGCGGCGGCCGCCGCGGCCCGCGCCGGGTCCACGGCCGTGGCGGTCGGCGGGGCGGTGCGCCCCGCCGCGCCGGCCCCCGTCGAGGGGTAGAGCAGCGCGTTGGCCAGGAGGTGCAGCCCGCTCTCGTTGTACGCCCGGAAGAGCGGGTTGAACGCGAACAGCAGCGCCCGGCCGGCGCCGGTCGGCTCGTCGACCAGCGCGGCGGTGCCGCGCAGCGTGTCGACGCCCACGGTGTGGCCGTTCGACCAGAACGTGTCGCCGCTCGGGTAGCGGAGCACGTTGGTGCCGGTGGTGCTGGGGTTGAGGATCGGGTCACCGTTGTTGAACTGGAAGTCCTCGGCCGGGCGGCCGGAGGCCACCGGGCTGTCGTGGTCGACGTCGACCCGCAGGTGCGAGCCGATCACCTGGTACTCCTCCGGCGCCGGCTTCGGCTTCTCGGTGGCGGAGGTGAGCCCGGCGGCCCGAGCCAGCCGGGTGCCCTCGTTGCGCAGGCCGATGTAGGTGTGACCCGCGGCGATCCACGCCCGCAGGTTGGCCTGTCCCGCCGCGGTGAGACCGCCCGTCGGGCTGCTGCCGTCCGGCACGAGCAGCACCGTACGACCGGTGAAGGCCGGGGTGTTGTCGTTGATGTCGGCCGTGGTGACCGGCGTGAGGTCGAGACCCCACCGCTCGCCGAGCACGTACCGGGCCTCGCCGTGCGAGCCGGAGGTCGTCGAGATGCCGGTGCCCTGGAAGAGCCCGACGTCGGGCCGCGCCAGCGGGGTGCCGGTGGCCGGCCCGCCCGGGGTCAGCGTGACCCCGAGCGACTCGGCGAGGTCGTCGACCTCCCGGGTCAGGCGCGCCGCCGCCAACCGGACGACGGTGGAGTCCCCCTCGCGCACCAGGGGCACGCCGCGGTCGAGCAGCCGGAAGGTGAACTCCGCGCCGGCCGCCGAGTCGAGCCGGTAGCCGTACGAGCCGCGGAACGAGGCCCGGCCGGTGGCGCCGCCCGAGATCCGGCGGACCAGCTCCGCCTTCGGCCGCACGTCGTCGCCCGTGTACAGGGTGTTCACGCCCATGAGCAGCGGGTTGCTCCAGGAGGACACGTCGTAGAAGTACGGGAACGGCGCGTACGGGTCCTCACCCATGATCGCCTGGATCCAGTGCTTCTGCGGCTGCTCCATCGGAATCCAGTAGGCGCCCTTCGGCACGCTGACGTTCCGGGCGCTGCGGCCCCCGAAGATCCGCGCGTGGGGCACCCGGATCTCCTTCTGGACCTCGTACACCTCGACGTCCATCCGGCGCAGCCGCTCGACGAGCCGCCGCACGTCGGCGAGCTGCCGGTCAGGCAGCAGGAAGTACGACCGGATCCGCAGGTCCGGCACCGGGAACTGGACCTCGTTGGTGGGCTCGACCACCTCGTTCGGCTCCAGCGCCCCCGCCCGGCCCTGGGCGATCGCGTCCGTCCAGATCCGGTAGTAGTCGCTGAGCACCTCGTGCCGGTTCGCCGCGGCCCAGCCGAGCGTCGACCACTGGGTGTGGAACTGCTGCTGGACGCGGTCGGCCACGGCCGAGGCGCTGCCCTTCTCGAAGGTCATGCCGGCGGCGCCGAAGCCGGTGGCCGGCACCGTGTCGCCGTAGCCCATGTAGAAGAGGTCGTACCTCGCGTAGTTGAAGTAGCACTCGGTGGTGACCGCGCCGCCGCAGGCGCCGTTGTAGCCGAAGCCTGCCTTGTTGGCCTCGCCGATCCGGTTGATCCAGTCCACCGCCTCGCCCGCGATCTCGTGGTGGATCGGGTCCGCGTTGGGCGGGAAGAAGTACTGCGAACCGTTCATCTCGTGGGCGTCGACGAAGACCTGCGGCGGGTAGCGCCGCATCAGCTCCAGCTTGCTGTCGGTCTCGCGCTGGGTGCGCGCGAACCAGTCGCGGTTCAGGTCGAAGCCGAACTCGTTCTGCCGCCGGTTGGCGTCCCGGCCGTCCGGGTTCTGCGTGGGCACGATGATCGTGACGAGGTTGTCGTTGCGCTGGGCGACCGCGCAGGACAGGCCGGCGGCCAGCTCGTACAGCGTCTTGAGCGCGGCGTCCCCGCCGCTCTTCTCACCGCCGTGCACGTTGCCGGCCACCCAGACGATGGCCGGGCTGTCGGCCGCCGTCCGCGCGGCCTCCCACCGGTTGGTCCGCCGCGGGTCGCGCAGGTCGCGGACGTCCTCGGCGATCTTCCGCAGCGCCGCGGGTCGGACGTTGCGCTCGTTCGACACCACGGCGTACGGCAGCGGCTGACCGAGCACGCTGCTGCCCAGCACGCCGGTCACGACCCGGTCGGAGGCCTTGTCGACGGCGTGCAGGTAGGTGTCGATCTCGTCGGTGGTGACGACGCGCTCCTGGCCGACGCCGAGGGGGAAGCCGAGCACCCGCTCGGGGCTCGGCACGGTGGACAGGCGGGCGGTGGGGTCGGTGGAGCAGTGGGTGGGGGACGGGGGCCGGGCTCCGGCCGGGGAGCCGCCGAGCAGCGGCGCCGTGCCGAGGAGGAGGGCGATCGCGGCGGCGCTCGCGAGCCGCCGGCGGGGAGGCGTACGGAACGGACGCATCGGGGCCATGCAGGTTTCCCTTCCCGGGAACTGGCTCACATTGACGCGAGCCTATGACCTGCGGATTCCCGGGGTCAAGATCCGATCGACGCCGGCCGTTTCGGATCGTGGCGTACGCCCGAGGGATGCCGCGGGCCGCCGGGGCGGGCGGACGCGGCCCGGCGTCGCCGGCGTCCCGCGGTGGACCGGGTGCCCGCGACCGGCCCGTCGCCGCCACCGGCGGGCCGCGTCACCAGCTCGTCGACGTCGCGGGCGCGGCGCAGAGGCGACAGCAGCAGCGGTATCGGTGCCAGGGTGAGTCCGACACCGACGGCGAGGAGGGTGGCGCGCACCCCGACGGCGTCACCGAGGGCGCCCCCGAGCAGGCCACCGAGCGGCATCGCGCCCATGACGAGGAAGCGCATGCTCGCGTTGACCCGGCACAGGAACCGGGCGGGCACGATCGTCTGCCGGTACGTGACCTGGGTGATGCCGTACACGACCTGACCGACCCCGGCCCCGACGATGCCCGCCACGAAGAACGCGGCCCCCCAGCCCGGGCCGGTGAGCGGGACCAGCAGGTTCGCCGGGCTGGTGGCCACCACGGCCAGCCAGATGATCCGTGCCGACCCCACCCGACGGGCCAACCGCGCGGCGGCGGCGGCGCCCAGCAGCGCGCCGGCCGGAGCGGCGGACATCAGCATGCCGGCGGTGCCGGGCGCGAACCCGACGGTGTCGACGAGGAACAGCACGAGCAGCGCGGTCGCCGCCGCGAAGAGGAGGTTGGACAGGGCGCTGGTCACCGCGATCGCCCGCAGGACCGGGTTGGCCAGCACGAGACGCAGCCCCTCCCGGGCCTCGTGCACCGGCCCGGCCCGACCGACACGGCGGGGCGCCGGCTCACGGGTGCGGATCCGGGCGAGGCAGGCGGCGCTCGCCAGGAAGCTGGCCGCGTCGACGAGCAGCGTGTTCGTGGCGCCCACGAGCTGGGTGAGCCACCCGGCGAGGCCGGGGCCGGCCACCTGCCCGGAGGAGCGGACGGTCTCCACGGCGGAGTTGCCCTGGAGCAGGTGCCGGCGGCCCAGCACGGACGGCAGGTACGACTGGTGGCCGATGTCGTACAGCACCCGCATCACGCCCATGACGCCGGCCGCTCCCATGAGCAGCGGCAGGCTCAGCCAGGACAACGCGGCCGCCACGGTGACGGTGACCAGCGCCGCGCACCGGACCAGGTCGGTGGCGATCAGGACCGGTCGCAGTCGCCGCCGGTCCAGCCACACTCCCGCCGGGACGCCGACCAGCAGGAACGCGCCGTTCTGCACGGCCACGAGAGCGCCCAGCTGCAGGGGCATGGCGTCCAGGAGCAGGACCGCGATGAGCGGAAAGGCCAGCGCCGTGACGTCGGTGCCGAGCTGGGTCACCGTCTGGCCGGCGACCAGCAGCCGGAAATCACCGGACCGCCAGGGGCCGTCCTGCGGTCGAGGGGTCATCTGCGCCCTTCGCACGAGCCGGAAATCGGTCGTCGTGGCGGCCCGGCTCTCGAAGCCGTCGGCTGCCCGGAAGGGAGTGCGAAAGGGCGCGGGGTCTGGCGCCGTCCCCGCCCCGAGGCTAGCCGAGCGGCACGGGTCGAGCCCGCGATACCGGCGGGGTCCCGGGTCCGGCTTTCTCGCCCGTTTGCCGCCGGGCGGCACGGGTAATGCGCCGCGACCCGGACGGACGCCGGCCGCGAGGCCACGGCGGAGCTGAGGAGCGGAATCGGTGAAGGCAGTCGTGTTCCACGGGGTGGGCGACATCCGTGTCGACACGGTCTCCGAGCCGAGGATCGAGCAACCGTCGGACGCCATCGTCCGCATCACCACCGCGGCGATCTGCGGCACCGACCTGCACTTCATCCGGGGCACGGTGCCGGGCATGCAGCCCGGCAAGATCCTCGGGCACGAGGGCGTCGGGGTGGTCGAGGAGGTCGGACGGGACGTCCGCAACCTCCGGCCCGGCGACCGCGTGCTGGTCTCCGCCGTCCTCGGCTGCGGCTCCTGCGCCTACTGCCGGCGGGGCTACTTCGCCCAGTGCGACACCATCAACCCGTACGGCTCGCGGTCGGGCACCGGCTCGTTCGGCTCGCCGGAGGTGCAGGGACCGTTCAACGGCCTCCAGGCCGAGTACGCCCGGGTCCCGGCCGCCCACACGAACCTGTTCCGACTTCCGGACTCGGTCTCCGACGCGCAGGCGATCCCGCTGTCGGACATCTACCCCACCGGCTACTTCGCGGCCGTCATCGCCGGCGTCTCGGACGGGAACGTGGTGGCGGTCTGGGGTTGCGGGCCGGTCGGGCAGTTCGCGATCCTGTCGGCCTTCCAGCAGGGCGCCCGCCGGGTCATCGCCGTCGACGGCCACGCCGACCGGCTCGAACGCGCCCGGCGGCTCGGTGCCGAGATCGTGAACTTCAACGAGGCGGACCCGGTCGAGGCGATCCTCGACCTGACGCTGGGGATCGGCGTGGACTGCGCCATCGACGCCGTCGGCGTGGACGCGGAGAGCCCGAAGGCGGGCCCGGCCGGGGACCAGGCGCGGCAGGCCGACGAGCGGCACCGCGCGGAGCTGCGCGAGATCGCCCCGCAGACCAACCAGCAGGACGGGCGCTGGAAGCCCGGCGACGCGCCGAGCCAGGCCCAGTCCTGGGCGGTGGAGAGCCTCGCCAAGGTGGGAACCCTCGGCGTCGTGGGTGTGTACCCGGCGACCGACCGCTTCTTCCCGATCGGGACAACGCTGAGCCGCAACCTCACCATCCGGACCGGGAACGGCAACCATCCGCGCTACATCCCACGGCTGCTGTCCATGGTGGAATCCGGCCTCGTCGACCCGGAGAGGATGCTGACCCAGCACGAACCGCTCGACGACGCGCTCGCCGCGTACCGGGAGTTCGACCTGCGCAGCCCGGGCTGGCTGAAGGTGGCGCTGCGGGCGAGCCCGGTTCTGCAACGAGCCTGAAGCGGCGAGGGCGAGCCGGGCGCGTCGCGCGCCCGGCCCGCCCCGATGTCCCGCCGACCGCTACGGGAGCGGGTACTCCGCCACGTAGACCGGCGCGCCGACCCGCGTCGTGTCGGCCGCGTCGCCGACGCCGTTGACCACGTGGTCGATCGTGCCGGCGCTGAGGTTCACGGTCATGACGTGGTGCAGCCGTACGCCGGGCGTCTCCGGCACCTCGAAGCCGTTCTCGGTGTGGATGGACGGGTTGTTCTGGTTGAAGACGTACACGCCGCCGCCGTACAGGGTGTGGTGGCGGACGCGGTCGCCCACCTTGTACCCGGCGAAGCCCTCGACGTCGCCGTTCATCCAGTCGGCCTGCGTCGGCGGGTCGTACGGCAGCTCGTTCTGGTAGAGGACCGTTGTGCCGTGCTCGCCGTTCCAGACGGTGTTGTACCGCTGGAAGTGTTCGACGAACAGGCCGGTGGCTGTCACGTGGTCGCCGTTGATCACGGCGCCGTAGCGGCCGGTGTTGGTCCGCCACCGGTCGGTGTCGCCGTTGACCCCCTCGGTGAAGCCCTCGACGCCGTGGTCGCCACGCCAGACCCAGGTGTGGTCGATGAGCACGTTGTCGCTGTTGACCTCGAGGGCGATGTTCGTCCGCCCGATGTGCGGGCCGCCGACGCGGAAGTACACGTCGGAGAGCGTGGTGGGGTCGTCCGCCCGGCTCGCGTCACGGCCGTGCCGCTGGCCCACGCGCAGCAGGACGGGCGACTCGCGCAGCCCCGCGTCGATGGTCACGCCCGCCACCACCACGCCGGGGACACCGGCGACGTCCAGGGGCACCGAACCGTCCACGGCGGTGAGCGTGGCGTGGCCGAGGCCGAGCACCACGGTGCCCGGACGCTTCACCTCGATGCTGCGCGCGATGTCGTACACCCCGGGGGTGAGCAGCAGGTGCTTTCCGCGCGCGAGCTGGCTGTTGATGGTCCGCACGGAGTCGGACGGCCGGGCCACGAAGAAGTCGTCGATGCCGATGGTGCGCCCCGGCGTGACGCCGTCGGCCCAGGAGACGCCTCGCGTGTTCCGCTGCGCGGCCGGGACGCGCACGGCGTACCGGCCCCTGCCGTCGACGAAGAGGTACGGCTTCTCGCGGCTGAGCGGGGTGGTGTCGAGCGTGGTGTACGGCGGGTCGGGGAAACCGGCGTCGTCCGGTGCGCCGACGACGCCCGCGAAGACCTGGTTCCACACGCCGTTGGACCAGCCGGCCACCTCGCTGTTGCGGGTGAGCCACTGCTGTTGGGAGCCGTTGGTGACGGCGGGCAGCCGCGAGTCGGCGATGAAGCCGCCGCTGGCGTACTGGGGGCCGGCCGTGCAGTAGTCCATGAGGGACAGGCCGCCGCCGGTGACGTTCATCCGGCGCAGTGACACCGCCTGGGAGACGGCCCAGAAGTTCGCCGAGGAGCGGCAGCCGTCCTGGCCCGCGCCGTTGATGGTGAGGGAGAGGTTCGACAGCGTACGCCAGAAGTTGACAAGCGCGAGGCAGTTGCTCGTGCCGCCGCCCTCGAGGCAGCGGTTGTAGACCTCGATCTTGCCGTTGATCTGCACGTCGGTCGGGGAGGCGCCGAGGCCGGCGATCTCCGTGTAGTAGCCGACCTTGATCTGCAACGGCTGCTCCGGGGTGCCGTAGCTGCCCGGCTTGAAGAGGAAGGCGTACCGCTGGGTGCCCATCTCGTTGCCGACCTGCTGGGCGTGCGTCGCGTCGAGCCGCGCCTGGATCTCGCCGACCGGCATGCTCGGGTCGAAGACCGTGACGTTCGGACCGAGCTCGGGCCCGCCGTGCCGGGGTGCCGCGGCGCTGGCGGCCGTGGGAGTGGCGCTCACGGCGGTCACGAGCGCCAGGCCGAGGATGAACGCCCGGCCGAGTCGCCGGGCGCGTCGGTGGTGGGTCATCGGGTTCGTCCTCTCCGCCGTGCTCCGCAACGGGCTCGGGAGCGCGGCGACGTGGGGGAGGCGGCGTGTGGAGAGCGCTCTCACGACCCTCCGACTTCCATCACGCCGGAGAAAAAGGGATCGGCATGTTTCTACCCCGTGAACGCCGCACGCGCCACCGTCGCGCCCCGGATTCTCGGCCGGGCCGTGCCGCGGTCACCTCGCTGCCTGAAAGTGAGCATCTCTCTGTTCTGGCCGGGCTAGATTCGGTCAGTGGACGCCCGAACCGGTGCCATCGAGGCACTGAAGACGGATCCGGCAACCGTCTCCCTGCGCCGCTCGCTGGAGGTCTACTACGGCCACCCGGCGCGCGAGGCGGCCATGGACGCCTTCTACGCGCGCTTCGTCCGGCCCGGCGACCTCGTCTTCGACGTCGGCGCGCACGTGGGTGACCGGGTCGGCAGCTTCCGCCGGCTCGGCGCCCGGGTGGTCGCCGTGGAACCGCAGCCGCCCTGCACGAGGGCGCTGCGGGCCATCTACGGCCGTGACGACGGCGTGACGGTGGTCGAGGCGGTCTGCGGCGACCGGGCGGGCCGCGTCCCCTTCAACGTCAACTCCGCCAACCCCACGATCTCCACCGCCTCGGCGGCCTTCATCCGCGCCGCCGACGGCGCCGCCGGGTGGGCCCACGAGCGGTGGGACGCCCGGATCGAGGTCCCCGCCGTCACGCTCGACGGGCTCGTGGCCGACCACGGCGTGCCGGCCTTCGTGAAGATCGACGTGGAGGGTTTCGAGGACGCGGTGCTCGCCGGTCTGACCCGTCCACTGCCCGCGCTCTCGTTCGAGTTCACCACCATCGAGCGCGCGGTGGCGCGCCGGTGCCTGCGCCGGCTCACGGCGCTCGGGTTCCACTCCTTCAACCTCGCGCTGGGCGACGCGATGGCGCTCGCGTCGTCGCAGTGGATGTCCGCGGCCCGGATGGCGGCGCACCTGGAGTCGCTGCCCCACGAGGCCAACTCCGGCGACGTCTACTGCCTGTCGCGGGCACACCTGCGGCGCCGCCGCTGAGACGCCGGACACCCGTCCTTGGCATTGCAGTCGTATTGCCATACGCTCGTCGCAATGCAGTCGTATTGCAAAGGGGCGTCCCATGCGGGTGATCGCGCTGTCCGAGCTGACCCGGGAGATGATCGACCTGGTCGGCGGCAAGGCGGCCGGGTTGGGGGAGCTGATCCGGCTCGGTGAGCGGGTGCCGGAGGGGTTCTGCGTCACCACCGCCGTCGACGACACGGACGTGCTGCCGGAGGCCGAGATCGAGGCCGCGTACCGGCGGCTCGGCGGCGGGCCGGTCGCCGTCCGGTCCAGCGCCACCGCCGAGGACCTCCCGGACGCGAGTTTCGCCGGGATGCAGGACACGTACCTCGACGTCACCGGCCTCGCCGACCTGCTCGCGGCCATCGAGAAGTGCCGCCGCTCCCTGCATACCGCCCGCGCCGTCGCCTACCGCGACGCGCACGACATCGACCACGCGACGGTGCGCATGGCCGTCGTGGTGCAGCGCATGGTGGCGCCCGCCGTGGCGGGGGTGCTCTTCACCGCCAACCCGGTGACCGGGAGCCGGAGCGAGACCGTCGTGGAGGCCGCCGCCGGGCCCGGCACGTCCGTCGTCGACGGCGGCGGCGACGTCGACCGGTACGTCCTCGACGGTTCCCCGCGTCCCGTCGAGGGCGTGCTGACCGCCGACCAGCTCGACGAACTGCGCCGGGCGGGCGAGCGACTCCAGCGCCGGCTCGGCGGCCCGCAGGACGTCGAGTGGGCGTACGACCGGGCCGGCGTCCTGTGGTTGCTCCAGTCACGGCCGATCACCACGCTGTTCCCCCTCCCGCCGGCGACCGACGACCCGGAGCCCCGCCTCTACCTGGAGTTCGGGCACGTGCAGGGCATGCTGCGGCCCGTCACCCCGATGGGCATGTCGACGCTCAAGGCCGTCGTGGCCGCGATGCTCGCGAGCTTCGGGCTGCGGGTCGAGATCACCGACATCGGCGGGCGGCTCTACGGGGACCTGACCGACCTGGCGCGTGACCCGTCCGCCCGCAAGCGCCTCGTGAAGCTCATGGCCGTGGACTTCGGCCCGCGCGCCCAGGCGGTCATGGAGCGGGCGCTCGCCGATCCGCGCTTCGCGCCCCGGCCCGGGCCCAGGACGCGGCGCGCCGGCGGCGGCCCGACGGCGGGTACGGCGGTGCGGGCCGTGCGTGGGGTGGTCGGCGCCCTCGCCCGGCCGGAGGCCGCCCGTGCCCGGCTGTTCGCGGAGGTCGACCGGCTCGCGGCGAGCCCGACCGGGCCGCCCGGGCAGCCCACCGCCGCCGACCGGCTCCGGTTCGTGCGGGACCTGGACACGGCGACGGGCCCGGACGACATCGTCTGGCCGATCGTCGCCGGCATGCTGGCGGCCACGCTGCCCGCACACCTGCTGAAGGGCGTGGCGAGCCGCCACGAGATCGACACCGTGCTCGGCGGGATGCCGCACAACGTGACGATCGAGATGGACCTCGCGCTGTGGCAGCTCGCCGACCGGGCCCGGGCCCACCGCGAGTTGCTGCTCACCACGCCGCCGCAGGAACTCGCCGACCGGTACCGGCGCGGGGCGCTGCCCGACATCGGACTGGACGCGTTCCTGCTCCGGTACGGACACCGGGCCGTCGCCGAGGTCGACCTCGGGGTCCCGCGCTGGGACGAGGACCCGACGCCCGTCTTCGCCGTGATCGCCAACTACCTGCGGGTCACCGAGCCCGACCAGGCGCCGGACCGGCGCTTCGCCCGGGCCGCCGCCACGGCCGAGGCCACGCTCGCCGACGTCGTGGCCCGCGCCCGCCGGAAGCGGCCGGTCCGTGGCCGCCTCGCCGGTTTCCTGCTGCGCCGGGCGCGGTCGCTGGCCGGTCTGCGCGAGGCCGGCAAGTTCGCCGGCCTCTACCGGCTGCGCGCGATGCGCCGCCAGCTCCTGCTCATCGGGGCCGAGTTGGCCGACGGCGGGCTGCTCGCCCGGGCCGACGACATCATGTTCCTGACGCTCGACGAGGCGGCCAGCGCCGTGCACGACCGCGCCGACCACCGGTCGACGGTCGCCGCCCGCCAGGCGGTGCACCGGCGCGAGCTGCGCCGCCGCGCGGTGCCGGTGGCCCTGCTCTCCGACGGCACCGACCTCGAGGCCGTCCTCCCCGCACCGGCCGACCCGACCGGCGCCTTGCGCGGGGTCGGTGCCGCGGTGGGCGTGGCGACCGGACCGGCGCGGGTCGTCCACGACCCCGCCACCGCCCAGGTGCGACCCGGCGAGATCCTGGTCGCGCCCACCACCGATCCCGGCTGGACCCCGCTGTTTTTGACCGCTGCCGGGCTGGTCACCGAGACCGGCGCCGTCATGGCGCACGGCCCGACGGTGGCCCGCGAGTACGGCATCCCCGCCGTCATCTGCGTGCCCGGCGCCACCCGGCTCATCCGCACCGGCGACGTCGTGACGGTGGACGCGGCGGCCGGCACGGTGACCGTGGCGTGAGCCGAGGGGACACGGCGCGCGCCACCGCGGACGATCAAGGACCCGACCACGTCGTGACAGCATGGGAGCCATGCCCAAGAAGGTCGACCGCCACGAGCGGCGCACGCTCATCGCCGACGCGCTGATGCGGGTGGCCGCCCGACAGGGCCTGGAGGCGGTCAGCCTGCGCCACGTGGCGACCGAGGCCGGCGTCTCGTCGGGCATGGTCCAGCACTACTTCCGTACGAAGGACGAGATGATGGCGTTCGCCATGGCCGTCGTACGGGAACGCAACCAGGCCCGCGTGACCGAGGCGATCGCCCGGCTGGGCGAGGCCCCGCCGCCGCGGCTGCTGCTGCGCACGATGATCGCGACGCTGCTGCCGCTCACCGAGGAGTCCCGGGCCGACGGACGGGTGGCGCTCGCGTTCCTCGCCTACAGCGCGGTACGCCCCGACGCCGCCGCCGGCCTGAGCGAGGACACCCGGGAGCTGGTGGCCTTCCTGGCCGGTCTCCTTCCCGGGCGACAACGGGAGGAGCGGGCCGCCGGTCTGCTCGGGCTCATGGAGGGTCTCGGCATCTACCTGCTCGGCGGCCAGTACACCGCCGAGCAGGCGTTGGCGGCGCTGGACGCCCAGCTCGACATCCTGTTCGCCCCGCAGGCGTAGGGACCGAACCGGCGACGGGCGTGATGCCTCAGAGGCATATTGATGACTCTGAGGCATCACGCCCGACCGGCCACGGCGGCCGGCGGCGCCGGCCACCCGACTGCTTTCCGGCGCCTCAGCGGCTCAGTCGCCGGTAGCGGCGGACGGCCAGCGGACCGATCACCGCGATGATGAGGACCGGCCAGCCGAGCGCCAGTAGCAGCGCGTGCTGGGCCGCCCACGACTCGCCGCCGATCCCCGGGTTGCCGAACAGCTCGCGCGCGGCCGCCACGGTCGCCGACAGCGGGTTCCACGCGGCGACCGCGCCCAGCCAGTCCGGAAGCAGCTCCGGAGCCACGAACACGTTGGACAGCGCGGTGAGCGGGAACGCGAGCGGGAACACGATCACCGAGACCGTGTCCGGGTTCGGCACGAGCAGGCCCAGCAGGATGCCCACCCACGTGAGCGCCAGCCGCAGGAGAAGGATGAGGCCCACGGCCGCGAGCGCGTCGCCCACCCCGTTGCGCCAGCGCCAGCCGACCAGCAGCCCGCAGACCACGAGAACGGCCAGCTCCAGCAACGCCCGCAGCAGGTCCGCGCCGGCCCGCCCCGTCAGCAGCGCGGACCGGGCCATCGGCAGCGAGCGGAACCGGTCCACCACACCGCGGCTGGCGTCGAGGGAGATCTGCGACGCCGTGGCGCCGAGGCCGTACAACATCGTCATCACGAACACGCCGGGAAGCAGGAACTCGCGGTAGCTGCCGTCGCCGGGCACCGCCATGCCACTGCCGAACACGTAGCCGAAGACCAGCACGAACATGATCGGCAGGCTGAAGTAGAGGACGATCTCCTCAGGTGACCGGATCACGTGCCGCATGTTCCGGCCGGTCATCACCCAGCCGTCGGCCATCGCCCAGCCCCACCGTCCCGGCCTCATGCGGCCACCTCCGCCCGCTCCGTGGCGCCCGCGGCGCGGTGCCCGGTGAGCTGCAGGAACGCCTCGTCGAGCGTGGGCCGGCGCAGCACGACGTCCTCGACGGCCACGGCGGCGTCCTGGAGCGCCCGCAGCAGGTCGGCGAGCGCGCCGATCCGGTCGGCCACCGGTGCGCTGAGCTGCCGGATCTCCCGGTCCAGGGTCACCGCGCCGCCCGTCACCCGTTCGACGATGGCCGCCGCCACGGGCAGGTGCCCCGCGTCGCGGACCACCAGCTCGATCCGGTCCGCGCCGCTGCGGGCCTTCAACTCGTCGGAGGTGCCCTCGGCCACCACCCGGCCGGCGTCCACCACCGAGATCCGGTCGGCGAGCTGGTCCGCCTCCTCCAGGTACTGCGTGGTGAGCAGCACCGTGGTGCCCTCGGCGACCAGCGACCGGACCGCCTCCCAGAGCCCGTTGCGGCTGCGCGGGTCCAAGCCCGTGGTCGGCTCGTCGAGGAAGAGCACCCGGGGCCGGGTGATGAGGCTGGCGGCCAGATCGAGGCGGCGACGCATCCCGCCGGAGTACGTTCCGGCGGAACGCTCCGCCGCGTCGGTGAGCCCGAACTGGTCGAGCAGCTCGCCGGCGCGCCGGCGAGCCACCCGTGCCGGCAGGTGCCGGAGCCGGCCGAACAGCACCAGGTTCTGCCGGCCGCTGAGCGTCTCGTCGACGGCGGCGTACTGACCGGTCAGCCCGATGGCCGTACGCACCCGGTCGGGGTGGCGGGTCACGTCGTACCCGGCCACCCGGGCGTGGCCGCCGTCGAAGCGCAGCAGTGTGGCCAGGACGCGCACGGCCGTGGTCTTGCCGGCCCCGTTCGGGCCGAGCAGCCCGCACACCGTGCCGGCGGGAACGGTCAGGTCGAACCCGTCCAAGGCCCGGGTGCGGCCGTAGTACTTGCGCAGGCCCTCGGCCACGACGGCCGATGTCTCGTCAGTCATGCCGGCAGCGTCGCCGCCGTCGCTGACCGGGCTCGCACCGGACGCTGACGGCGCGCGCCTCCCGCCGTCAGCCGGCGCTCAGCAGGGCGAGGGCCTGCTCCCGGTCGAGGGCCGCGCCCCGGGCGAACTCCCGCGCGAACCGCGCGGCCCCGAGCGCGGCCCGGGTCGCCGCGGCCACCGGGACGCCGTCCGCCGCCGCCTCGGCGCCGGTGCCGCGCAACACGGCCGCCGCGGCCCCGAGCAGCACCGCGGCCCGGCCGTCCTCGCCCCGCCGGAGCACCGGCGCGACGAGGCCCTCCACGGCGGCGCCCACGGTGGGCACGTCCCACATCCCGATGGTCGCGCCGAGCACCTCGCGGTAACGGGCGCGAGCCGTCGGCGCGTCCCCCACGGTGTCCGCGATCCGCCCGAGCGTCACGAGCGCCGCCAGCCGCACCACCGCGGCGCCGAACCAGCCGCTCGGGCACTCCGCCACGGCCTGCTCGCAGAGGTGCCGGGCCGCCGCCAGGTCGCCGCGCTGCCGGGCGATCTCGCCGAGCCCGTAGTGCCCCGCGGCGACCAGCTCCGGCGCCCCGGCCGGCTGCGCCACCTCCACCACCCGCCGGTAGTCGGCCTCGGCCCCGGCCAGGTCGCCGACCCCGAGCCGGCCGTCGGCGCGGGTACGCAGCAGCTCCGCCGTGTCGAGCGCGGAGCCGAGCTCGTCGGCCAACCGGAGGGCCTCCGCCATCGGCCCGGCGGCCGCCGCCGGGTCGCCGACCCGGTACGCGGCCTCGGCCAGCGTGCTGTGCGCCAGGATCATCCCCCAGCGCTCGCCGAGCGCCCGGAACCCGTCGAGGGCCGCCGCCAGTTCGGCGCGGGCCTCGTCGTGCCCGCCGTCGAGCAGCCGCACCATGGCCATGCCGAGCGACCCGAGCGCGATGCTCCAGCGGTCGGCGCCGAGCAGCGCGTGCCGGCTCCCGTCGGCGAGCAGCAGCGCCCGCCGCTCCGCCGACGGCGGGCCGGCGGCCATCCCGGACAGGTAGAGCAGGAACGGATGGCGGGGCGGTCGTCCCAGGGTCCAGAGGATGTCGCCGGCCGCACCGACGACCGTGCGGTCCGTCCCACCGGAGCCGCTGAGGGCGGTCACCAGCAGGCAGAGCGCGTACTCCTCGGCGAGCCCGGGCGGCGGGCCGTCGAGCCGGTCGACCAGCCGCCCGGCGAGCGCGGCCCCCTCGGCCCGGAGACCGCGCAGCCACCAGTAGAACGACAGGCCGGCCACGAGGCCGAGCGCGGTGGCGGTCTCGCCGCCGTCGGCCGCCCGGCGCAGCGCCGCGTGCAGGTCGTCGCGGTCGGCGTCCAGCCGCCGCAGCCAGTCCAGCTGCGCCGGGCCGCGCAGCCCGGCGTCGCCGGCCCGGGCGAGGTCGAGGAAGTACGCGGCGTGGGCCTGCCGCAGCGCGTCGGCCTCGCCCGCCTCGACGAGCCGCTCGGCGGCGAACGCGCGCACCGTCTCCAGCATGCGGAAGCGGCCGTCGGCCGCGTCGACGAGGGACTTCTCCACGAGGCTGGTCAGCACGTCGAGGACCTCGGCGCCGAGCGGCGCGCACACCCGTTCCACGGCCGCGAGGTCGGCACCGCCGGCGAACACGCTCAGCCGTCGCGCCAGTCGTCGTTCGGGCTCGTCCAGCAGGTCCCAGCTCCACCGCACGACCGCGTGCAGCGTCTGGTGCCGGGGCGCGGCCACCCGGCTGCCCCGGTTCAGCAGCCGGAACCGGTCGTCCAGCCGGCCGGCCACCTCGTCGACCGGCAGCGCCCGCAGCCGCGCCGCGGCCAGCTCGACGGCGAGCGGGAGGCCGTCGAGCGTGCGGCAGATCCGCAGCACCGCCGCGACGGTCGCGGCGTCCAGGGCGAAGTCCGGCGCGACGTCGGCGGCGCGCTCGGCGAACAGCCGTACGGCGGCGTACTCCCGGGCCAGCTCGGCCGGCGCGGCGCCGGGCGGCACCGGAAGGCCGACGACCGGGCAGAGCGCCTCCCCGGTCAGGCCGAGGGGCTCCCGGCTGGTGGCGAGCACCCGCACCGCCGGGGCGGCGCCGAGCAGCCGGGCCGTGAACCGGGCGGCGTCGGCCACCACGTGCTCGCAGTTGTCCAGCACCAGCAGCAGGCGACGGTCGGCGAGCGCCGCCACCAGCCGGCCGGCGACGTCCGGCGAGCCGCCCGGCACGCGCAGCGCGCTGTCGCGCAGGTCCAGCGCGGCGAGCACCGCCGGGGCCACGTCGGCCCCGGGCGGCAGCGCGGCCAGTTCGACGAGGCGGACCTCGCCGTCGTACCGCTGCGCGGCCTCCAGGGCGAGCCGGGTCTTTCCGGCCCCGCCGGGGCCGTGCAGCGTCACGAGCCGGGCCTCGCCCAGCAGCTTGGCGAGGCGACGCAGCTCCTCCTCCCGGCCCACGAAGCTGGTCAGCGGCGTCGGCAGCCGGGGCGGCCCGGGGGCGGCAGCGGCGTCGTCGCGGAGCAGGGTCGTGTGCAGCGCCACCAGCTCGGCGGACGGGTCGGCGCCCAGCTCGTCGGCGAGCAGCCGGCGCAGGTCGGCGAAGGCGGCGAGCGCCTCGGCGCGTCGGCCGTCGGCGTGCAGCGCGCGCATCAGCTGACCGTGCAGCCGCTCCCGCAGCGGGTGGGCGGCCACCAGCTCCCGCAGCTCGGTCACGAGCGGCCCGAGGCGTCCGGCGTCGGCCAGCGCGAGGTCCGCCTCGACCCGGTCCTCGACGGCGGCCAGCCGCCGCTCGAGCAGGCGGGCCGCCGCGGCAGGGGCGAACGGCGCGTCGGCCACGTCCGCCAACGGCTCGCCGCGCCAGAGGCCGAGCGCCGTGCGCAGCAGCTCGGCGGCCCCGCGGTGGTCGCCCGCGTCGAGAGCGGCGCGGCCCGCGTCGGCCAGCCGGGCGAACCGGTGCGCGTCGACGTCGTCCGGGTCGATGGCGAGCCGGTAGCCCGCCGGGTGGAACTCGACGGGGTCGGCCGGACCGGCCGCCAGCACCTGGCGCAGCCGGGACACCTGCGACTGCAGGGCGTTGGCCACGCCGGCGGGCGGAGCTTCGCCGTAGAGGCCGTCGACCAGTCGCTCCCGGGACACCACCCGCCCGGCGTCGAGCAGCAGCAGGGCCAGGAGCGCGCGCAGCCGCGGGCCGCCGACGGGAAGCCGGCGGCCGTCGGTCGTGCCGACCTCTGTCGTGCCCAGGATGCCGAACCGCACGGCGCCATTGTCGCGCAGCCGCCCTCCGGCACCCGTACGCGACCGCGGGTCGGCGGATCCGCCGAGCGACACCCGAGCGTGAACGGTTTTGTCCAACTTGCCCTCGTTGTCCGGCTGGCTGTGCCAAGGTCTGGAGGACTGTTGGCGCGCGGATAACTGGTCTCGGAGTGGGTCATGCCGAAGCGGGGGAGTGCGGTGTCCGGTCAGGACCGGCAGCCGGCGATCCTGGCGCCGGGCCGGTTCGGCGGATATCCCGGGCCCCTGCGGCGGCCCGTTCCGGGTAGTTCGCTGATCCGGTTCCTGGCCACGACGGACCACAAGCAGATCGGGATCCTGTACCTGCTCACGTCGTTCGGGTTCTTCGTGGCGGCGGGGTTCGAGGCGATGGTGATGCGCGCCGAGTTGGCGCGTCCGGGGCTGCAGTTTCTGTCCTCGGAGCAGTACAACCAGCTGTTCACCTCGCACGGCGCGGTGATGCTGCTGCTGTTCGCCACACCGGCGGCGTTCGGGTTCGGCAACTTCATCGTGCCGATCCAGATCGGCGCCCCCGACGTCTCCTTCCCCCGCCTGAACGCCCTGGCCTACTGGCTCTATCTCCTCGGTGGGCTCATGGTCCTCGGCGGGTTCATCGTGCCGGGCGGTTCCGCGGACTTCGGGTGGACGGCCTACACGCCGCTGAGCGACGTCGAGCACTCCCCGGGCGTGGGCGCGAACATGTGGGTGATCGGCCTGGTCATCTCGGGTCTGGGCACGATCCTCGGCGCGGTCAACCTGATCACCACGATCCTCACGCTGCGCGCACCCGGCATGACCATGTTCCGGATGCCGATCTTCACCTGGAACATGCTCTTCGTCAGCGTGCTCGTGATCCTCGTCTTTCCGCTGCTCGCCGCCGCCCTGCTGGCGCTCGCCGCCGACCGGCTGATCAACGCGCACGTCTACGATCCCGCCACCGGCGGCCCCATGCTGTGGCAGCACCTGTTCTGGTTCTTCGGCCATCCCGAGGTCTACATCATCGCGCTGCCGTTCTTCGGCATCATCACCGAGATCATCCCGGTCTTCTCCCGCAAACCGATCTTCGGCTACACCGGTCTCGTGCTCGCCACGATCGCGATCACCGTGCTCTCGATGACGGTCTGGGCGCACCACATGTTCGCCACCGGGCAGGTGCTGCTGCCGTTCTTCAGCATCCTCAGCTACCTCATCGCCGTGCCGACCGGCGTGAAGTTCTTCAACTGGATCGGCACGATGTGGAAGGGGCAGCTCACCTTCGAGACACCGATGCTGTTCGCCATCGGCTTCCTCGTGACCTTCCTGCTCGGCGGCCTCACCGGCGTGCTGCTGGCCGCGCCACCGGCCGACTACCACACCCATGACACCTACTTCGTGGTCGCGCACTTCCACTACGTGGTCTTCGGCACCGTGGTGTTCGCCCTCTTCGGCGGCTTCTACTTCTGGTGGCCCAAGTTCACCGGCCGGATGCTCGACGAACGGCTCGGCAAGGTCCACTTCTGGACGATGTTCCTGGGCTTCCACGGCACGTTCCTGGTCCACCATTGGCTGGGCAGCGAGGGCATGCCCCGGCGGTACGCCGACTACCTGCCCACCGACGGGTTCACCACGCTCAACACGATCTCCACGATCTCGGCGTTCGTCCTGGGCTTCTCCACGCTGTTCTTCATCTACAACGCCTGGAAGTCGTGGCGCTACGGGGCCGTGGTCACCGTGGACGACCCGTGGGGCTTCGGCAACTCCCTCGAGTGGGCCACCTCCTGCCCGCCGCCGTTGCGCAACTTCGACCGGATGCCCCGCATCCGCTCGGAGCGCCCGGCCTTCGACGCCAAGTACGGGACGATGGTCGCCGACCTGGGCCGCGACCTGCCGCAGCGCGCCGCCCGGCCGCCGCAGGAGATGCGCGACGAGTTGCACGGCGAGCGGCGCGGACCGGAGGCGCCCACCCTCACCGGCGCGCACGGGGCCGAGGAGGTGGAGAGGTACCACCCGAGCCCCGAGTCGGGTGCCCGTCCCATCGACGTTCCGCGTCCCGAGGAGGTGCGCCGGCCGAGCTTCGAGCACACACGGGAGGCCGACGCGGATCCCCTGGACGCCCAGCACCGCGAGGGCGCACCCCGCGAGTGGCGCCACCCCGGGGACGAGGAGGACGAGCGCGACCGGTGACGACTGATCCGCCGGGCAGCGGGTAGGAGCGGCCGTGGTCGACGCCGGTCCGCGGGAAGGTGGCGGCGGACCGGCTCGGGCCGGTGCGCCCGGGGAGGCCCTGGCTGCCCGGCTCGCGTCGCTGCGGTCGCGGCTCGCCGGCTCACTAAGCGACCGGTTGCGGCGGGTGCGCGCCGGGGGCGGGCTGGCCCTCCAGGCCGGGCTCGCCGCCGGTCTGTCCTGGCTGGTGGCCGACACCCTGCTGCACATCCCGCAGCCGGTCTTCGCGCCGATCTCCGCGGTGATCGCGCTCGCGGCCTCGGTCGGTCAGCGACTCCGCCGCACCGTCGAGCTGATCGTCGGGGTGTCCCTCGGTGTGCTGATCGGCGACCTGCTCATCCTCGCCGTCGGGACGGGGGCGTGGCAGCTCGGCCTCATCGTGGTGCTGTCCATCGTCGTGGCGGTGCTGGTCGGCGGCAGCCCGGCGGTGATTGTGCAGTCCGCGGCGACGGCCGTGCTCATCGGCACGCTGAGCCCGGTCGTGGCGAACCTGGAGTTCCCGCGCTTCCTGGCCGCCCTCATCGGCGGGGCCGTGTCCGTGGGGGTCACGGCGGTGCTGCTGCCGCTCAACCCGCTCCGGGTCATCAACCGGGCCGCGAAGCCCGCGCTGGACCTCCTCGTCGACCAGCTCGAGGCGACCGCCGGGGCGCTGCGACGACGCGACGCCGCCGCAGCGCAGGCGGCCCTCGACCGGCTGCGGAACAACAAGAGCGAGGTGGCAGCGTTCTTCGAGGCGGCGCAGGCCGCGCGGGAGGCGAGCGCCCTCTCGCCGGTGCACTGGGAGCACCGGCAGGGCCCGGTGGGCCGGTACGCGCGGGCCGCGGAGCCGGTCGACCGGGCCATGCGCAACAGCGGTACCCTGATCCGCCGCACGGTGACCCTCATCGAGGACGACGAGCCGATCCCCGACGCGCTGCCCGCCGCGGTGTCGGCGCTCGCCGAGGCGTGCCGGCACCTGCGCCGGGAGTTCGCCACCGCCGACGAACCCGACGAGGCCCGCGAGCAGGCGTTGCGGGCGGTGGCCGAGGCGGGACACGCCTACCGGGTCGGCGTGGGATTCTCGGGAGCGGTCGTGGTCGCCCAGGTGCGCACCACCACGAGCGACCTGTTCGTGGCGACCGGGGTCGAGCAGGAGGAGGCGAACCGGCTGGTGCGGAAGGCCTTCGGCGCCCTGGACCAGCCCTGAACGCCGTGATCTGCCGGCGGCCGTCAGGCGAAGCGCTCCGTCGTCGCCGGAATGAGCCCGGCCAGGCGTACGGCGGTGGTCAGCTCGTGCAGGACGGGCCCGACGGTCGCGTCGGTCGCGGTCGCCAGGTCCACGGTGAGGTCGACGCACCAGGCGATGCCACCGCCGATCCGGCGCAGCGTCCAGCGGTGGTCGTCGCCGTCGACGCGGCGCCGCCCGGCGGGCATGCCGTCGACGGGCGGCGGCGCGCCGACCGGTCGCCAGTGTGCGGCCAGCCTCGCCACCCGGTCGGGCGGAAGGTCTCCTGCGAAGAGGACGCGGTACACGCGCCGCTCGTGGCGGCCGTGGGGTGCCTGCGGCACACCGAGCCGCAGCGGCGCCGTGGCGGGGAACGCCTGCCGGTCCTGGAAGCGGGTGCGTAGCGCGCGCTCGTCGGGCAGCGGCCCGCCGCCGAGCCACCGGTGGGCCGCGTCCGCGGCGTCCCGGGCAACCGGAAGCGTCCGGGCCCGAAGCTGCGGGTCAGCGCGCATGCCCCGGCTGAACGCGGCGGAGCCGCCCCAGCCGGCCGACGGCGTCCACACGGCGCTGTCGAGGCCGGTCGTGGACCAGTCGGGCGCGCGCAGGAACTCCTCGACCACGAGGGCCTCGGCGGTGCCACCGGACGCGTCGAGGATCAGGTAGTAGTCCAGCGATGGCGCGGTCCCGGCGGTCGCCACCGCCGGCCGCGTACCGTGCGCCTCGACGCTCATCCGGCCCCCTCCGGCTCGCGTGGCCCGAGCCCGACCCGCACGCTAGCGGAACCGTGCCCGGCCCGGGGGTCACCGCGCCGAGGCCGGCGGTACGGGAAGGACCGCCCCCTCGACGGAGGAGCGGTGCGCCAGCTCGATGAGCGCCACCGTGTCGACGGCGTCGCGCGGGTCCACGGGCATCGGCACGCCGTCGCGCAGCGCCACCGCCACCTCCCGGTAGAAGCTCTCGTACCGGCCCGGCTCGGTGGGCACCGGCCGCAGGTCGCCGTCGACGCCGAGCCGGCCGTACCGGTCGGGGCCGACCTCGCCCCAGCCGGGCGTGCCCGGGCGGCCCCCGTCACGCAGTGCCGCCTCCTGCGGGTCCAGCCCGTACGTGGTGTAGCCGGCCCGGTCGCCGAGGACGCGCAGGCGCGGGCCGAGCTGCGGGGTGACGGCGCTCATCCACAGGTGGGAGCGGACGCCACCGGTGTGGGTCAGGGCCACGAACGCGTCGTCGTCGACCTGTGCCCCGGCTCGCCGGCGGTCCACCTCGGCGTAGACGTGGGAGACCGGCCCGAAGAGCTGCACCGCCTGGTCGACGAGGTGCGCGCCCAGGTCGTACAGGGCGCCGCCGGCCTCGTCCGGGGCGCCCAGCTCCCGCCAGCCCGGCTTAATCTCCGGCCGCCAGCGCTCGAACCGGGACTCGAACCGGGTGACCCGCCCCAGGTCGCCCCGCTCGACGAGCCGGCGGGCGGTCAGGAAGTCGCCGTCCCAGCGGCGGTTCTGGAACACGGTCAGCGGGACGCCCCGCCGCGCCGCCTCGTCGACCAGCTCGCGGCCCTGCGCCGAACTGGCGGCCAGCGGCTTGTCCACCACGACCGGAAGGCCGGCCGCGATCGCGGCCCGGGCCATCGGCACGTGCAGCCGGTTGGGCGTGGCCACCACCACGAGGTCGAGGGCGTCCGGGGTACGCCACAGCAGGTCGGCGTCGTCGACGAGGCGGGCGTCCGGGTGGTCGTGCCGCACCTGCTGCCGCCGCTCCGGATCCCGGGTCACCACGGCGTGCAGCCGCAGCCCGGGTGTCGCGGTGATGAGCGGGGCGTGGAACACCCGGCCGGCGAGCCCGTACCCCAGCAGCGCGACCCGCAGCGGTGCCTGCGCCGTACCCGCCATGCCACCCTCCGTCTCCCGGGCGGCGTCCTGGTGAGCCCGGCCCGGTGGCCCCGAATCTACGCCGCGCGGATGCCGGTTCCGGCCGGCATGGCGAAGATCACCACCGGGGCAGCGGGAGGTCAGAGCCGGTCGTACTGGCGGCGTAGCAGCGCCTCCGCGGCGGTCGCGTCGTCCGCCGCTCCGCCACCGGCGGTCACGATCACGACGACGTCGTCGTGCTGCGCGACGGCGTGCACCTCGGGCAGCAGCGCCACGGTCCGGCCGACCCCGTCCACACCGGACGCGTCAATGTAGCGTTGACACGTGCCGCCGGACCTGGAGCGACTCGCCGCCCTCCGCGCTGCGCGGGAGCGCCTCGACAAGCAGGAGTTGGAGCTGATCGACCGGGCGCGTCACGCCGGCGCCACCTGGGCGCAGGTCGCGTCGGCGCTCGGCCTCGCCAGCCGGCAGGCGGCGGAGCAGCGCCGGCAACGCCTCGCCGCGGCCCGGCGCGCCCGCCGGCAGGAGCGGGACCGCGGCTACTCCGCCCGGATCGTCGCCCTGCGCGCCGCCGTCCTCGATCTCCAGCGCTGGATCGACGCGGACCGGCGCTGGGACGGCCGGTTCCCGCGTGCCGCACTCGTGCGCGCCACGGCGGCGGCTGCCCACGACGCCGAGCCGGGCGCGTTGTACGCGCTGGCCCGGCACATCGCCGCCGACCTCGCCGAGGCGGGACCGGACGGGTTGCCGGCGCCGGTCCGGTCCATCGCGGGCCGGCTCGACGGTGAACTGTCAACAGCGCATTGACGCATCCTTCAGCCATTGCGCCGTGCCGGCTCAACTCCGAGGATCTGAGTCGTCTCGACTTGACCCGGAGGGGCTGTGCGACGGAACGCGACACTGTTCGTGGCGATATCGGTGCTGTCCGGCCTCGGCGGCAGCGCCATGAACCTGGTGAGCGGCCTCTGGGTGCTCGACCTCACCGGGTCCACCGGCATCGCGGCGCTCGCCGGGCTCTTCCTCTACGGCCCCCAGCTCGCCGGCCCGTGGCTGGGCGGCGTGCTCGACCGGGCGCCGCGGCGACCGCTGCTCGTCACGACCAACCTGGCCCTCGCCGTCGTCATCGCGAGCCTGCTCACGGTACGCGGGCCCGGCCAGACCTGGCTGATCTTCGTGGTCTCCGCCGCGTACGGGATCAGCTATTTGCTGATCGACGCGGGTGAGACGGCGCTGCTGCCGTCCGTGCTGGCGCCCGGTGAACTCGCCGACGTCAACGGCTGGCGGTCCAGCGCCCAGGAGGGCATGAAGCTCGTCGCCCCGCTGGCCGGCGCGGGCCTCTACGCCTGGCACGGCGGGCCGGTCGTCGCGGTGCTCTGCGCCGGGCTGCCCGTGCTGGTGGCCGCCCTGTACGTGGCGCTGCGGCCGGCGCGTACGCCGTCGGCGCCGGCACCGGACCGCCCCGGCGGCGTACGGGCCGGCTTCCGCCTCCTCCTCGGACAGCGGGTGACCCGGGTGACCGTCGGGCTCGCCGCGGTGTCGATCGCCGTGTCCGGCTTCACGACGGCCGCGGGCTACGCGGTCGTCACGGAGGACCTCGGCCTGCCGAGCACGTTCCTCGGCGTGCTGCTCAGCGCGCAGGGCGCCGGGTCGGTGGCCGGCGGGCTTGTCGTCGGGCGTCTCCTGGCCCGCCACGGCGCCGTACGGGTGGCGGTGGTCGGTGCGCTCCTGTTCGCGGCCGCCTGCCTGGGCCGGTGCCTGCCCTGGCCGCCGGGCGTCCTGGCGGCGGCCGTGGTCGGCGGCGTCGGTCTGCCGTGGACGCTGGTCGCGGCGATCACCGCCGTGCAGACGCACACCCCGCGGGCGATGCTCGGCCGGGTGTCCGCCACGGCCAACACCGCCATGTTCGGGCCCATCGTGCTGGCCACGCCGCTCGGGTCCGAGGCCGTCGCCCTCGGCGGCCGGCCGGCTCTCGTCGCGGCCGCCGGGGTCTGCCTCCTCGCCGTGGCCGTCACCGCCCGCCGGCCGGAGCCGCGGAGGCCGGACCGGGCGCCGACCCCGGCCGGCCCGGTCGCCGGACGGTCATGATCCCCAACGGATCGGCGATGTGGCGGCATCCGGCGGACCCGGACACCGCCACATCGGCGAAATGGGGTCGATCAGACGTCGACCGGGCGCGCCCGACGGGTCGTCAGCGCGGGTCGACCGCGACGACCCGGTACTTCGTGGTCGGCGTCGGGGTGGTCGTGAAGCGCGCGTTGGGCAGGTAGAGCCGGCCGAACGCCATGGCCACCGTGGTCGGGACGTCGAAGCGCGGGTGGGTGATCATGCCGGTGAGCCGCCCGGCCGTCCCGGCGGGGTCGAGCTCGACCACCGCGATCTGGTTGAGGCGGTTCTGCACGACGTAGAGCGTGCGCCCGACCAGCAGCAGCCCGTCGCCGGCGGCGAAGGTGTGCCCGGGCACGTCGACGGCGGTGGTCACGCCGGTGGCCGGGTCCACCCGGAAGAGCGTGCCGGTGTTCGACTGCACGACGATCAGCGCCCGGCCGTCCGGCGTACGGGCGATGCCGTTGCTGTTGATCCCCGTGCCGACCTGCTGGAACTCGCCGGTCAGCGGGATCGTGGCGAAGCCGTCGGCAGGCGGCGGCGCGCCGTGGCGACCCAGCGGCAGCCGGTAGAGCACCGGCCGGTTGGAGTCGGTGAAGTACGCGGCCCGGTCGGTGAGGACGACGTCGTTGACGAACGTCGGCGCCGTGGCGAACTGGTAGTGGGCCAGCACCCGGCCGGTGCGCGTGTCGATCACGCGAGCGTCGCCGGCCGCCCCGCCGGCCACGAAGAGCCGGCCGCGACGGTCGACCTTGAGGCCGAGCGACGGGGTCCCCGTGGCCGGGCTGATCACCCGACCGTCACCACGGACCAGGTCGGCCCGGTAGATCTCGCCGGTGGCACGCGAGCCGAGGTACGCGTACCGGCCGGCGGTGGCGATGCCCTCGGGCTGGAAGCCGTCCGGCAGGGCGATGCGGGTGGGCTTGGTGGGGCGGTCGTGCGCCGCGGCCGGTGTGGCGACGGCGGTGGCGAGGAGGGTGGCGGTCAGGGCTGCGGAGAGCGCGGTCCTGAGGTGACGGTTCACTGTGCTCCTTCCGGTCGGCGGCCCGCTCCCCGGCGGCATGCCTCGCGGTGGGGGAGCCGGGCCGGCCACGATCAGTGGGGCCAGGACCCACCCCACTGTACGTGCCCCGCCCGGCAGCGCACGGTGAGCGCCGGCGTTCAGCCGGCCCGGCGGATGTCGAGCAGGTGGTGCTCTCCCTCGTGGACGGTGTGCTGCCCGAGCCACAGCAGCGTCCGGGCCCGCGGCTGCGGCCACGGATAGACGCCGGTGCGGGCCAGCTCCGCCGGGCCGAGGCCGTCGAAGCGGGCGGCCAGGGCGTCGGCGGCGTCGGCCAGATCGGCCAGCACCACGGCCGGGGCCTGCTCGTTGTACGCCTCGGCCACCGCGCGTTCGTCGCGGCCCATCGGCGCGAACTCGGGTGCGGTCACGGTGAGCGCGAGCACCAGCCGCTCGCCCTGCACGCGCAGCACGTCCCGTACGTGGCAGGTGTACTCCAGCGGTGACCAGACCCGCTCCGCCGGCCGCCGTCGAGGCGCCCGCGCCGCGCCGAGCGCCGCGGCGTAGCGGCCGCCCAGCGCGCGCAGGAGCGCCGGCAGGTCCGCCGGGGAGACGCTCGCGTAGACGAAGCCGCACTCGTCACATCGGTCCACGGCGCGAGCGTACGCCGGGGCGGGTCCCCGGCCGGCCCCGTCGCCCGCCGGTCCCGGCGCATCACCCCGGGCGGTCGCGTCGTGGCCGGCGGCGCATCACCCCGGGCGGTCGCGTCGTGGCCGGCGGCGCATCACCCCGGGCGGTCGCGTCGTGGCCGGCGGCGCATCACCCCGGGCGGTCGCGTCGTGGCCGGCGGCGCATCACCCCGGGCGGTCGCGTCGTGGCCGGCGACGGACCGGGCGGGCGTCGCGACGACTCGGCCGTTCGGCACGGCGGCGGGGGCGGCCGTGATGTCATGGGCCCGTGGAACTGCGTGAGATGCGGGCGTTCGTCGCCGTGGTGGAGGAGGGCAGCCTCTCCGGCGCCGCCCGGCGGCTGCACGTGAGCCAGCCCGCGCTGTCGCAACAGATGAACGGCCTGGAGCGGCAGCTCGGTGTGCAGCTGCTGGTCCGCAGCAGCACCGGGGTCCAGGTCACCGAGGCGGGCGCCACGCTGCTCGCCGAGGCGCGGGCGGTGCTGGCCCGCTACGACCAGGCGGTGGCCGCCGTCACCCGGCACGCCGGGCCGGGCGAGACGGTGCTGCGGCTCGGGATCCCGCTGGAGCTCCCCGCCGACCTGCTGTCCGCTCCGCTCGCCGAGCTGGCCACGGCATACCCGGGCACCCGCGTCCAGGCGCTGCACATGCCGACCGCGGCCCAGATCGCCGCGCTCCGCGCCGGAGACCTGGACGTGGGCCTCGTGCGGGAGCACCCGGTCGGCCCCGACCTGGATGCCGTGCTGGTCGTCGAGGAGCGCCTGGGAGTGCTGCTCGACGCCGAGCGGGCGGCGAAGCTGGGCGGCCCCGACGGGGTACGGCTGGATGCCCTCGCCGGGCTCGACTGGGTCGGCTTCCCCCGGTCCGGAAGCCCCATGTGGTACGACGAGGTGACGGCCATCCTGCGCAGCCACGGGCTGGACCTGGGCCGTACGCCGCCCGAGGGGCAGGGGCTCATCGCCCCGGTGAAGCTCGCCGCGGTGACCGCCGGCGGGGCGTTCGCGTTGGCGCCGCCGGACTGGCAGCAGCCCATACCGGAGTCGCTGGCCTGGCTGCCCCTCGTCGGGCATCCGCTGGTCCGCCGTACGTGGGCGACCTGGCCGGCCAGTTCCCGGCGCCGCGACCTCGGCCACCTGATCGCCGCGCTGGAGTACCAGGGGCCGGAGTAGGCCGGCGACCGCTTATGGCGGCCATAAGCGGCTCCGTCAGCCGTTCGGGAAAGTCGTGGCCGCTGCGCGCCTTGACACCCACGGGTCGGGACAGCCCCGACCGTCGCAGGAACGAGATGTGGGTGGAAGAGATCATGGAACTGCAGGGAACCGTGGCGCTGGTGACCGGTGGCACGAGCGGCATCGGCCGCGCCGCCGCCGTGGCGCTCGCCCGCCAGGGCGCGCACGTGGTCATCTCGGGGCGGGACGAGGCCCGGGGCAACGAGGTCGTCGGGGAGATCTGGGCGGCCGGCGGTCGGGCGGACTTCGTGGTGGCCGACCTGCGGGACGAGGCGTCGGCGCGGGCGCTGGCGGCCCGGGCCCGGGAGCTGGGCGGCAGGGTGGACATCCTGGTGAACAACGCCGGCATCTACCCCTTCGGCCCCACCGAGCTGACCACCGAGCAGGACTTCGACGCCGTGTACTCGCTCAACGTGAAGGCGCCGTACTTCCTGGTCGCCGACCTCGCGCCGGAGATGGCCAAGCGGGGTCACGGCGCGATCATCAACGTGAGCACGATGGTCGCCGAGTTCGGTTCGCCGGGCATGGCCCTGTACGGGTCGAGCAAGGCCGCGGTCGTGCTCCTCACCAAGTCGTGGGCGGCCGAGTACGGCCCGCACGGTGTGCGGGTCAACGCGGTGAGCCCCGGCCCGACCCGGACCAGCGGCACCGCTCCGATGGGTGACGCCCTCGACCAGCAGGCCGCCCAGGCGCCCGCCGGCCGGCCCGGCTCCGCCGAGGAGATCGCCGAGGCGATCGTCTACCTGGCCAGCGACCGGGCGAGCTTCGTGCACGGCGCGGTGCTGCCGGTCGACGGCGGCCGCATCGCCGTCTGACCCTTCGCGGCGGCCCGTTCGACGACGATGCTCGGGCGGGCCGTCGCCGGGGTGGCTTGCATCTCCCGTGGGGGGAGAGGCGAGGGTGGGGGCATGGACGGCGACGCGCGGTACGCGATCGGTGAGCTGGCCCGGCGTACGGGGCTCACGGTCAAGACGATCCGGTTCTACGCCGACCGGGGGATCGTGCCGCCGGCCGGGCGCAGCCCCGCCGGCCACCGCCGCTACGGCGCCGACGCGGTCGCGCGCCTGGAACTCGTGCGGACGCTGCGGGACCTCGGGCTCGACCTGCCGACGATCGGCCGGGTGGTGCACCGGGAGATCCCGCTCGCCGAGGTCGCCGCGGCGCACGCCGACGCGCTCTCCGTCCAGATCCGGTTGCTGCGCCTGCGCCGTGCGGTGCTCGTGGCGATCGCCCGGCGCGAACCCGACGCGGAGGAGATGGAACTGATTCACCGGCTGGCGACCCTGAGCAGGGAGGAACGCGGGCGCCTCGTGGGCGAGTTCCTCGACGCCGTCTTCGGCGGCCTCGACGCCGACCCGGCGTTCGCCGGCCTCCGGCGCTCGATGACGCCGGAGCTGCCGGACGACCCGGACGGCGACCAGGTCGAGGCGTGGATCGAGCTGGCCGGGCTCGCGCAGGACGCGGACTTCCGCGCCCGGATGCGGGAGGTTGCCGAGCAGTACGCCGCCGACCGTGCGCACGACGTCACGGGCGGGGTGCGCCGGGACGCGGTGGCGGTCGTCCGTGCCGAGGCCGGGCCCGCGCTCGCGGCCGGCGTCGACCCGTCCTCGCCACCGGCCGACGCCGTGGTCGCGGCGATCACCGCCCGGTACGCGCGGCTCTGCGGCAGACCGGACGGCCGCCCCTTGCGGCGTCGGCTGCTGGCCCGGCTGGAGGCGGCCAGCGACCCCCGACGGGAGCTGTACCTCCGGTTGCTGTCGGTCGTCAACGGCTGGCGGGCGACCGACAGCCTCGCGCCGGTGCTCGACTGGTCGATCCGGGCGCTGCGCGCCCGCGTCGTCTGACCGCTGCTTGGGTCCGCGCGTCCGCGGGGTCTGACCACGTGTCCGCCGTTAGACGCCCAGGCCGCCGACCACGGCCATCTCCTGGCTGGCGAACTCCCCGGTCAGCAGGGGCATGGCCCGGGCGATGGCGGCCCTCGTCTCGGGCAGGTGGAGCGACCGGTCGTGGTGCTCCCGGGACTCCCAGATCTCGCAGACCCGGATCAGGTCGGGGTCGTCCTCGACGACGCCGACCGCGTAGAGGTGGCACCCGGCCGCGCGGAGGCCGTCGCCGCCCTCGAGGAGGATGGCCACCACCTCGTCCCGGTGTCCGGGCCGCGTCCTCATCGAGTTGACGTAGCCGTAGGTCATCGCACCCTCCCGTCGCCGGACCATCCTCGACGACCACCGTGCCCCCTCGGTACGACAGTGGCCACCACCACCGCCGTCGGACCGGGTCGTGTCGCGTGCCGCGGCCGGCGCGACCCGATCCGCCGGCCCGCGAACCCGACCCGCCGAGCGGGGCGACGTGGCCCGGTCGACCGGCTCACGGGAGAGGCGTGATCGACACGGGATCGCCGATGTGGCGGTTCCGGGGCGGTGCGACACCGTCGTATCGCCGGAACGGAGTCGATCAAGCCGGGTCACGGCGCGCCGGCCAGCGCGAGCCGGCCGGCCCGCCAGCCCATCAGCCCGCGTGGATCGCACCCCGTCAGCCCACGGCCGAACGCGGCCCCGCGGCCGGCTCACCGGATGTAGGAAAACTTCTTTCAAGCGGTTGACTTCGATGCTTTGTGACGGAAACAATCCCCGTCTATATCTACCGCTGTCAATTGTCATCCCTGGAAGGAGGCACCCATGGCAGCTCTGCGAGGCGAGGTGTCCTGGTTCTGCTGCGGCAGTGCCTGGGGTCCCTGCGGCACGGCCGGCGGCGGCGCGTGCGGCACCTGCCGCTCCGCCAACTACCAGCACGCCTGGCCGAACACCTCGGACGCGTGCCTGGCCATCACCCGCCCCGACGCCTGCGGCATCACCGGCATGACCCGGCGTACCTGCGGCTTCCGGCACTACACGACCAACCTCTGCAACGGCGCCCGGATCGGCACCACCATCGCCGACTGCGGGCCGCAGACGGACCTGTTCTGCGGCGAGCGCACCTGCTGCGGCTCGGCCTGCGGCAGCAACCGGATCATCGACCTGACGCCCGCGGCGTACAGCGCGATCGCCAGTCTCTCCGCCGGGCTGCGGCCCTGCTCGGTCGACACCGTCTGACAACGGGAGGGCGCAGACCATGAACCAGACCCTGGACCGCCGCCGACTGCTCGCCACGGCCGCGCTCGGCGGCGTGGTCGGTGCCACCGGCCTCGGCTCGCTGGCTCCGGAGGCGGCCTTCGCCGCCGAGACGGCGGCCGTCGAGCCCGGCATGCCCGACCCGAACTTCGCCGAGGGCCGGATCAGCAAGATCTCCGGAAGCATGCTGCTGGTCACCGGCTCGGACGCCGTCCTGCACTCCATCCGGATCACCGACGGCACGAGCATCTGGAAGCTGCACCCCACCACGTTCGACCGGGTCGCCGTGGGGGACGGGCTCTACGCCCGCGGCGTGCGCCTGCCCGACGGCACGCTCGCCGCCGACTCCGTGTGGGTGAACATCGTCAACCTGCACGGGCACATCGCCTCGGTCGGCCGCAACATGCTGCACCTCGACCACAAGGGCCAGCGGATCGTGGCGCACGTGGTGCCCGGCCGCTCCGCCGCCGTCTACAACGGCACCCCCGCCATCAGCGACATGTCGCTGCTGCGGGTCGGCCGGCACGTCCAGGTGCTCGGCGCCTGGCACCCGGACACCAACGAGATCGACATCGCCACCGTCTACGCCGCCGCCTGACCGGGCCGCGCCCCGGGCGGCGCCGTACGCCGTCCGGGGCGCCGCCCGCCGGACCACCGGAGGGAGAACCCATGCTCGAGATGATCGCGGCGCTGCAACCGCTGGTCATCGGCGCGGTGCTGGTCTGGTCCGCCCGCGTCAAACTTCTCAGCCGGCACGCCGCCGCGACCGCCAACCGGTCGGCGCTGGCCCGGCTCGTCGGGGAGCGTCGGGCGCTGCCCGCGTACCGGCTCCTCGGCGGCGTCGAGCTGGCTGTCGGCGGGCTGCTCCTGCTACCGCCCGCGTCGCGGTGGGAGGCGGGCGCCGCCACCGTCCTCGCCGTCGGTTTCCTCGCCTATCTCACCTACGCCCGCCGGGTCGCCCCCACCTCGTCGTGCGGCTGCCTGAGCGCCCGGTCCACGCCGGTCTCCGGCCGGAGCGTCGGCCGAGCCGCCGTGCTGGTGGCGGCGGGCGGCCTCGCCGTGTTGGCGAGCGGCGGCTGGACGGGCGCGCTCACGGCGCGGCCGCTCGCCGGTGCGGCCGTGCTGCTCGCCGAACTGGCCGCCGTCGTCGCGCTCTCTCCCGAACTGGACCGGGTCTGGCTGCTCCCGCTCCGCCAGGTGCGGGTGCGGCTCACCCATCCGCTGCGCGGCAACTCGGGCGTTCCGCTGCTCGCGAGCGTCCAGCAGCTCCAGCTCAGCGACGCTTACCGGCGGATCGCGCCGCTGCTGCGCTCCGACGTACGCGAGCACTGGGACGACGACGGCTGGCGCTTCGTGGGCCACGCCGCCCGTTACCAGGGGCGGCCGGCGACCGCCGTGTTCGCCGTGCCGCTGGCCGACCCGGAGCCCGCGTCGGTGCGTGTCGCCGTCGTCGACGACGCCACCGGGCACACCCTTCTCAGCCTGGCCGGCACCCCACCGCCCGCCGGCCCGCACCTCTTCGTCGTCCCGGCCTGACCGTCCCCGAAAGGACAGAAGATGATCGCGGCACCCCCCTCCCGTCGCGCTCGGCTCGCGCTCGCCCTGATCACCGCCCTGGCCGTCCCGGCCGCGGTCGCCGCGCCGGCGGCCGCCGACCCGGTCCGGTCACCGGCGGGCACCGGCCCCCTGACCCCCGCGTTCGACGCCGCCGCCGCGCGGTACGACGTGCCCCGCGACCTGCTCGTGGCCCTCGGCTACGCCGAGACGCGGCTGGACATGCACGCCGGGGCGCCCAGCGCGTCCGGCGGGTACGGCCTCATGCACCTCGCGAGCAACCCGCAGGTGCGCACCCTCGACGAGGCGGCCGCCCGGACGGGGCTTCCGGCGGCTGCGCTGCGCACCGAGCCGGCCGCCAACGTGCTCGGCGCGGCCGCCGTGCTGCGCGCGTACGCCGACCAGACCGGCCTGACCCCGGCGGCGCGCGACGACCTCGGCCGCTGGTACGGGGCGGTGGCCCGGTACGGCGGCGCGCGCGAGCCCTCCGCCGCCCGCCTCTACGCCGACAGCGTCTACGACCTGCTGCGCACCGGATTCGCGTCCGATCAGGGCGAGACGGTGACCGGCCGGGCCGTCACGCCGCAGCGGGGCGCGCTGGAGCGGGCGTCGTCGCCGGGCGACATGGGCACCCTGAGCACCGACTACCCGCCGGCGGCGTGGGCGCCGGCCAGCACCAGCAACTACACGGTGGCCAGCCGGCCCAGCAGCCACCGGGTCAACTACGTGGTCATCCACATGACGCAGGGCTCGTACGCCGGCTCGATCAGCTGGTTCCAGAACCCGGCCTCCCAGGTGAGCGCGCACTACACCTTCCGCTCCTCCGACGGTGCGGTCACCCAGTCGGTACGGGAGAAGGACATCGCCTGGCACGCCGGCAACTGGACCTACAACACGCAGTCCATCGGCATCGAGCACGAGGGGTACGTGGACAACCCCGCCTGGTTCACCGACGCCATGTACCGCGCCTCGGCCGCGCTCACCCGCAGCCTCACCACGAAGTACGGCATCCCCCGCGACCGGTCGCACATCATCGGGCACGTCGAGGTGCCCGGCGCCACCCACACCGACCCCGGTCCGAACTGGAACTGGACGTACTACATGCAGCTGGTCAACGGCGTCACCGGCATCGGCTCCGGCACGGTGAACACCTCCTCGGCCAACCTGAACGTGCGCTCGGGCCCCGGCACCGGCTACGCGATCGTCGGCAGCGTGGCGGCCGGCGCCACGGTGAGCGTCTACTGCCAGGCCGCCGGCACGACGGTCACCGGCCCGTCCGGCACCAGCAACGTCTGGAACCGGATCGGCACCAACCGCTGGGTCGCCGACGTGTACGTGAACACCGGACACAGCGGATACATCCCGGGCGTGCCCCGCTGCTGACGGCGTGACGAGCCGCCCTTCCAACGGCGCGGTGTCGGGGTCTCCCCGTCACCGCGCCGTCGGGGGAGTCGCGTCGATCCTGGGACGCCGGAACCGGGGCGCCGCCTCGGCGAGCAGGGTCTCGATGGTCGCCGTGTGGCTGCCGTCGCCGGTCGCCGCCCGCAGCGCGAGAAGGGCGTGGGCGTGCTCGAGGTGGGAGCCGACGTCCCGGAGCAGGTCGGCGGCGGCCCGGGCCAGCCGCTGCGCGCCGGCCCGGTCGCCGGCACGCAGCGCGGTCTCGGCGAGCAGGGTCCCGGCCATCCCCTCGTACTGTCGGTAGCCGCACTCGCGGGCGAGCGCCGCGGCCTCGGCGGCGTCGCGTCCGGCCCGGTCCGTGTCGCCGGACGCGAGGTGGGCGCGGCTCAGGCCGAGCAGCGCGAGCACCCGGCCCTGCGCCGCGTCGGCCTGGTCGGACAGGCGCAACGCCCGTCGGAAGTACGCCGCCGCGAGCCGCCGGTGCCCGAGTTCGAGACGGACGGTGCCGAGGCTGTGCAGCACCAGAGCCTGCGCGAGCGGGTCGGTCACGGTGCGGAGGGCGGCGAGGCCGCGGACCGCGGTGCGCAGCGCCCCGGACAGGTCGCCCTGGAACATCCGCACCACGGCGAGGTGCCCGGCCGCCGCGGCGCGGCCCTCGACGTCGCCGAGTTCCTCGTACCGCTCCGCCGCGCGGCTCAGCTGCTCGTACGCCTGACCGAGCTGCCCCCGCCACAGGCTCAGCACGCCGAGGTTGATGAGCGCGGACGCGGCGCCGCGTTTCGCGCCAGCCCTCTCGTGCCGCCGCAGCGCCTCCGCGAGGTCGGCGGCGGCATCGGCCAACCGGCCGGTGAGGATCCGGGTCACACCGAGGTTGTTGAGCGCCACCGCCACCTGTGCGCCGCCGGCGTCGCCGTGCGCCGCGACGGTGTGCGCGAGCTGGCGCTCCGCGGCGCGCGTCCGGCCCATCCGGGAGAGCTGCACGGCGGTCAGGGAGCGGGCCGACAGATCCCCCTCCGTCCAGCCGATCCGGCGACTCAGCCGCCGGGCCCGGGCGCTGTGCGCGATCGCCTCATTCGGGCGTCCCTCCAGCACGTGCGCGATGGCGAGGCTCAGGCACAGCGCCGCCACGGCCTTGACCTGGCCCTGCGCCTCCGCCGCCCGGAGGCCGGCGCGGGTCACCGTGAGCCACGCGTCGATGTCCCGCGCGGCGAGGAACTTGACGCGCAGCGCGAGGGCCAGCCGCCAGGCGAGGTCCGGAACACCCCGCTCGGCCGCGCGCAGGGTCAGCGACCGGAGGTGGTCGTACTCCTCGTCGAGCCAGGTCACGGCCTCGGCCGGACCGGCGAAGAACGACGGTGGCGCGGCGGTGTCGACCTGGAGCAGCTGCGGCGCCAGGAGTCGGCACGCCGACGCGGCCCGGTCGAGGTACCAGCGGTGGACCCGGCGGACCGCGGCGGCCCGCTCCTCGGCGGGGTCGCGGTTGCGGGTCAGACCGCCGGCGTACTCGTGCAGGAGGTCGTGCACCACGAAACGCCGGCCGGGACCGACGGTGAGCAGGTGCGCGTCGGCCAGGCGGAGCAACGACGGCTCCACCTCGTCGGCCGGTCCTCCGGCCAGCGCGACCGCCAGCGAGCGGTCGAACTCGGTCACCGGGAGGAGCCCGAGGAACCGGAACACCCGCTGGGCGGAGGGCGCCAGCCGGTCGTACGAGTGGTGGAACACCGCCGTCACGCCGCTGGCGCTGTCGTCGCCGGTGCGCAGCAGTGGGAGCCGGGACCGGCCGGCGAGCTGCCGCGCGCGGGCGGCCACCGGGCGCTCGATACCGACCGGCAGGTCGACTGCGGCGATGCGCAGCGCGAGCGGCAGCAGACCGCAGCGCCGGGCGAGGTCCCGGGCCGCGTCCGGCTCGGCGGCGACCGTCTCGGGGCCGGCCACCCGGCCGATGAGTTCGACGGCGTCGGCCTCGTCGAGCGCGTCGATCTCCACCCGCTCGGCGCCCTCACGGACGACCAGGCCGAGCAGCCGTTCCCGGCTGGTGACGAGGACCCGGGTGGCAGCCCCACCGGGGAGCAGCGGCCGGACCTGCTCGGCGGAACGCGCGTTGTCGAGGAGGACGAGCAGCCGCAGGTCGGCCGTGAGGGACCGGAACAGCGCGGCGGCCTGCTGCACGTCGGCCGGCACCTCGCGGGCCGGCACGCCGATGCCGCCGAGAAGGTGGTGCAGCGCCTCCCGTGCGGTCAGCTCGGGCTCGGTGCCATGTCCGTGCAGGTTCACGTAGAGCTGTCCGTCGGGGAACGCGTCGGCGGCGGCGCGGGCGGCCCTAACGGCGAGGGTCGTCTTGCCGGCGCCGGCCATCCCGGAGATGACGATGGCGGGAGTGCCGGACGACGCGTCGGTGAGCAGCCGGCCCACCCGCGCGAGTTCCCGTTGTCGGCCGACGAAGTGCTGGCCCACGGCGGGCAGCTGTCGGGGCCGCGGCACCGGGCCGGCCGTCGTCGGGGCGGCGTCCGGGTCGGGTGGCGGCGGCGCGGTCGGCGGCTCGACGGTCGTCACGGCCGACGGTGGGGCGGCGAGGGCAGGGTCGGCCGCGAGGATCCGCCGGTGCAGGCGTTGCAGCGCCGCGCCGGGCTCGATGCCCAGCTCGGTGCGGAGCAGGTGACGCCCACGTGTGAACACGTCGAGCGCCTCGGCGCGCCGGTCCGCCCGGTGCAGCGCGAGCATCAGCTGTGCCCGCAGCCGCTCGTCGAGCGGCCGGTCGGCGACCAGCCGGCGGAGTTCGGGGAGCAGCTCGGCGTGCCGGCCGAGCGCCAGCTCCGCCTCGATCCGGCCGGCGCGCGCGGTCGCCCGCAGCTCCTCGAGGGGCGGCCCCTCGGCGGCGGCCAGCTCGTCGGTGACGTCGGCCAGCGCGGGACCCCGCCACAGGGCGAGCGCCTCGTCGAGCAGGCTGGCCGCCGTCGCCGCGTCGCCCGCGTCCAGGGCGGCCCGGCCGGCCGAGGTGAGCGCGCCGAAGCGGACCGAGTCCACCGTCTCGCCGGGCACCCGGAGCACGTAGCCGGCCGGTTTCCGAACGATGACGTCGGCGGGGAGGGCCCGACGCAGCAGTGACAGGTACTGGTGCAGCACGCGCCGGGCGGTGGGGGCCGGGTGGGCGCCCCAGGTCAGGTCGATCAGCCGCGCGGTGGACACGGGCTGGTTCGGGGTGACGGCGAGGGTGGCGAGGACCGTCCTCGGCTTCGTGCCGAACAGGGGGAGCCGGTCCCGGTCGTGCCATGCCTCCACCGGACCGAGAATCCGAAACTCCACGCGCCAATCCTGGCACAACCGTCGATGTCCAACCAGGCGACCGTGAACGGGCCGCGACGGCTGGACATCGAAGATCTAAACAACCGGACGCACAACGCTGAAACAGCGGTCGCGGATGGTCGTCGCCGTAAACCCCTACCGGAAGGCGAGACCATGCAGAGAACCGTCCATGCTGGACGTGGGGGCGCGTTGAGGCGGCGCGCCGTCCTCGTCGCGCTGCTCGTCCTGGCCTCGGTGGGCGCGACGCTCACCGTCGCCGCGCCGGCCCAGGCCGACGAGCCGCGCGGCACCCGGATCAGCCGGGCCGAGATCATCGTCCGGGCGTACGACTGGTGGCAGCGCCGGATTCCCTACAACCAGGGGGCGACGGCCACCGACGTCGAGGGCGTCCCGTACCGCACCGACTGCTCCGGTTTCATCTCGATGGCCTGGCGGCTGTCCACGAGCCGCACCACCGACACCCTCGACGACGTCTCGACGACCATCCCGAAGTCGGACCTGCAGGAGGGCGACATCATGATGTGGGACGGCTCGGGCACGGCCGGGCACGTCGTGCTCTTCGAGAAGTGGGCGAACGCCGACAAGACCCGACTGTGGATCTTCGAGCAGGCCAGCACGGCCGAGGACATGAACCACCGGGAGGCGGCGCTGTCGGAGTTCTCCCACATGACGGCGTACAAGTACGGCGACGGGGACGGCGCCGCCGACGAGCGCAACGAGTCGTTCAACCAGGTTGCCGGGACGGAGGTGCCGAACCCGGGCACGTCCGCGCCGGCCTGCAACACCCGCGAGCTGCCGCTGTTCCGGCTCACCGGCTATCGCAACGTCGAGATGAGCTACCACAGCTGTATCCGCGAGGAGTCGGCGACGACCTTGACCGGTTGGATCGCGGTGTCGTGGAGACCGTACTCGGGAAGCGACGACGACAGCACCGTCACGGTCGGCACGAAGTTCGACGGCTTCGGGATCCATCCACAGTTGCAGGTGGGCGACATCACCAAGAAGGAGTGGGAGTGCTGGGTCGGCGGTGACATCAACGCGGCGGCGTCGGGCGTACGCGCCTGCTCGTTCTCGGCGACCCGCCCGAGCGGCGGGACGGTGAGCGTCGACGGGTTCCTCAACTGGGACGAGAACAACGACGGCCTCTTCGCCTTCGGTCCGCACTACGTGTACGGCAGCCCGGTCCTCTAGGGCGAACGGACGGGGGTGGCCGGGTCCCGCCGGGACCCGGCCATACCGTGCGGTCGCGTCAGCCGTTCTGCTTCTGCTGGCAGGGCACGCAGTAGCGGGCGTGCGGCAGGATCCCGAGGCGCTCCGCCGGGATGTCGCCCCGGCACCGTTCGCAGGCGCCGTAGCTGCCGTCGGCGATGCGCCGCAGCGCCCCGGCGATCTGCTCCAGGCTCTGGCGCGTCGCGGCGATCAGCGCCGACTGGGTGTGCGCCTGGCCGGGGTCGCCCGTGTCGGCGGTGAGTTCGGTCAGCCTCGCCGTGTGGACCTCGAACTCCTTGGCGAGGGATGCGTGCAGCTCGTCGAGCCGTTCCTGGTCGGCCCGTCGGTGGGTGCCGGTGCTCATGGCGTGTCTCCTTGTCGGGGGTAAAAAGAAAAGGGCCGAAGCTTGGAAGCTTCGCCCCTGGCGTCCGTTGTGGTGTGCGGATCCGCCGGTGGGCCACGGCCCGGGATCGGGCTCGGCCGCCCGGTGGCGACGGCGGTGGGCACGACGGGCGCGCCCGCGGGGCGGCCGTCGGGCAGCGCGGCGTGGCGGGACCGGTGGGCAGCACGCAGCGCCGTCAGTGTCCTGACGGTGGTGGCGCACTTACCGACCGTTGGCATCCGACCACCATAGGCGGACGGGACGGGAAAACCAACCGTGTTGGCTCGCGTTCAGCCGGCCAGGGCCGGCACCGGCTCGGCCGGGCGCAGCCGGCCCCGGGCCACCAGCTCGACGGTGATCACGATCGCCACGACCTCCACGGCGAGGAGCCCCACGAGGACGAAGAGCTGGGTCACCCCCGCTTCGAGGGGGCTCGCGCCGCCGAGCAGGACACCGACGAACGCCCCCGGGAGGGTCACGAGACCCACCGTGCGGGTCTGGTCCAGCGCGGGGATCAACGCCTGGGCGGCGGCGGACCGGCAGACGAGCAGCACGGCGTCGCGGGGGACCAGGCCGAGCGCGAGCGCCGCCTCGACCTCGCCGCGGCGCCCCGTCAGCTCGTCGAGGGCCCGCCGGCCGGCGAGCGAGGTGGCCGTCATGGCCCCGCCGATCATGATGCCGGCCACCGGGATGACGGCGATCCCCCGCGCCGGCACCAGGCCGGCGACCAGCAGCGACGCCACCACGGCGAGGCTTCCCGCCGCGACCGGCAGGCCGGCCCACCAGCCCCGTACGCCGGGGGTGATCCGCCGGGCGGCGGTGCCGGACGCGACGACGCACATCAGCGCGACGAAGCCGGCCGTCGCCCGGAGCGAGGTGACGATGGCGGCGATCAGCAGGGACACGGCGGTGAGCTGGACGGCGGCACGGACGGCGGCCACCACGATCTGCCGCTCGTGCCCCAGCCGGCCGAGGACCGCCACGCCCGCCGCCACGGCGGTGAGCGCGGCGAGCGCCACCCAGAGCTTCGGCCCGAGCACCAGCATCGTCGAGGACATGCGGCCAGTCTTCCCCGGGCGCCCGCCGACGGCGGCGGGCGCCGAGGTCACCGCGCGGTCAGCCGACGACCTTGCGGAGGAAGGCGGCGAGGTTCGCGGTGGTCCGGTCGACCTTCTCGGCCACGGTGAGGGTCTCGTCGAGCCGCCGCCCGGCGTCCTTCCTGCCCCGGAGGTAGAGCGAGCAGGCCAGGTCGGTGCAGATGTACGCGCCCACGGAGTTGCCCTGCCGCCCCTGCCGCCCGGCCTTGCGCGCGGTCATCAGCGAGACCCCGTCGCCGGTGTGGGTGGTCAGGCACAGCGAGCACATGCTGCGCCGGGCGCGCCCGGCGTGCGGCGCCACCCGCAGCGCCACGCCGACGAGCCCGGTGTCGGCTTCGGCCACGAGGTAGGCCCGTTCCTCGGCGGCGGGGTCGTGCCACCCGAGGAAGTCGAGGTCGGCCCAGGGGCGCTCGGCGAGGTCCCGCGGCACGGCGAGACGCTGGGTTTCACCCTTCGTGCAGTTGACGAAGGAGGCGCGGATCGCGGGTTCGGTCGCTGGCATCATAGGATCTAGCCTAATACTATTAGGGAAATGCCCAAGACATCTAGGCGTGGGGTGGAACACATGGCGCGTGCGGGGGTGACCGTCGAACGCCTGACCGTGGCGGCGGCCGAGCTGGCCGACGAGGTGGGCTTCGAGAACGTGACCGTGTCGGCGCTCGCGCGTCGCTTCGGCGTCAAGGACGCGAGCCTCTACTCCCACATCCGCAACGCCCAGGACCTGCGGGGCAGGGTGGCGGCCCTGGCCCTCACCGAGCTCGCCGACCGCGTCGCCGCCGCGCTGGCCGGCCGTTCCGGCAAGGACGCGCTGGTGGCCTTCGCCGACGCCTACCGGGCGTACGCGAAGCAGCACCCCGGGCGTTACGCGGCCACCCAGCGGGAGCTCGACCAGCCCGATCCGGCGACCGTGGCGGCGGCCGTGCGGCACGCCGAGCTGACGCGGGCCATCCTGCGCGGCTACCAGCTCGCCGAGCCCGACCAGACGGACGCCGTACGGATGCTGCACAGCACGTTCCACGGGTACGTGAGCCTGGAGCGGGCCGGCGGCTTCCGCCACACCCCGCGTGAGGTGGACGCCTCCTGGTCGCGGACCCTCGACGCCCTCGACGCCGTCCTGCGGAACTGGCCGCCGCGGTGAGCGGCCGCGTGCCGTCTGCTGCCGGTCAGGTCGGCGTGGACCGAAGGGCGTCCGCGACCGGATGCCGGGTGGTGGTCAGGGCGGGGATGGCGGTGAGTACGGCGACGGCGAGCAGGACCGCGAGTGCCATGGCGAGCATCCAGGAGGCGGGTGCGTACCGGATCTCGCCCGGACTGACGACCAGATACAGCCCGATGCCGAGCGGGATCCCGAGGGCGACGCCGGGTGTCGCGGGAAGGAGCTGGGCCACCGCCATGCCCCCGGTCACCTGCGCCGGCGTGGCACCGAGTGTCCGGGCGACGGCCAGGGGGTGACGGGCGTCGAGGACGGCGGTCCAGGTGCTCACGATGGCGTTGATGAGCGCGAGCACGCAGAGGACGCCGATGACGAGGAGCATGGCCTGGAGGGTTCGCGTGTCCTGGGGGTTGGCCAGCTCCGAATCGCCGAGCTTGACCTGCCGGTCCTGTGCCAGGCCCATGAGCAGGGCGGCGAGCGCGGTCGTGGTGATCAGGGTGTTCACCATGACGAGGCGGGCGCGGCGGGGGCGGCGGGCGTTGACGCGCACCCCGATCAGCAGGGCGGTGGGTAGCCGGCGCGACAGCCAGACGCGCCACCGACGGCGTCGGGGTGGTGTGGCGGCGTCGGCCAACGCGTGGACGGTGTCGGTGGTGGCGGCGCGCAGCACGGGCGCCACGGTCGCCGCGGCAGCGATGGCGAGGGCGAGCACGGTGGCGGTGACCACGGTGCGGAGCGCGGGCGGGTGAACGCCGACGGAGCCGAGGAGCCCGGCACCGGGGTTGGTCAGCGCGGGCGCGGCGAGCCAGCCGGCGGCCAGGCCGATGCCGGCCGCGGCGAGCCCGATGACGAGGTATTCGGCGAGGTGGACGACGGCGATCATGGCTGGTCCGGCGCCGACGGCCTTGAGCAGTCCCACGCGGCGGCGTTGGTCGACGACGCGACCGGCGACGATGTTGGCGACGCTGGCCACCGCGAGGGCGGTGAGCAACCAACTGCCGACCTGCAGGGCCAGGTGCGCCTTCTTGACGAGCCTGCCGTCCGCCTCGGCGATCTGCCTCCAGCTGGTGTATTCGATCCCGCCGCTGCTCAGGTGCCGGAACGAGGCGCTGGCCTGCGGGTCGGCGAGTCTCAGGTTCAGCGTGTACGACAGGGGCCGCCCGCCGGCCAGCACGCCGATCTCGCTGCGGTCCACCCAGACCAGGCCGGCGAGCTGGACCAGGGGGCTGCCGAAGTCGTAGCGCCAGTCGGCGTTCGGGTAGACGGCTCTGGCGGCCGTCACCGCGGTCCCGACCACCCGCAGCGACCGACCGCCGATGGCGACGGTGTCGCCCACGTGCACGCCGAGGGCGTTGGCGAAGGTGGGTTCGACGACCACCCCTCCGGGGCGTACCCAGGTGCCGGCGGTCACCGCGGGCCGGTCGAGCGCCGCCGGCGAGCCGTCCCGCCCCTGGACGACCGCCTGCACGGTCTTGCCGTGGGCGGTCAGCATCAGGAACGCGATGGGATACGGGCCACTGTGCGCCGTCACACCGGGCCCGGTGGGCAGCGGCGCGAGGGCGGCCAGGGCGTCGGGGCCGGTCGCTCCCGGCATCGCCACCACGTCGGGGCCCGCGGTCGCGGCCCGGGTCCGCTCGTACGGCCCGGCGAGAGCGTCGTTCAGGGCGAGGCCGATGGTCAGCGTGCCGGTCGCGGCGGTGATCGCGATCAGCAGCAGGACGGTTTCGGTCCGGCGCCGGCGCAGGTCCCGCACCAGCAGCCGGCACACGAGCAGGAGACGGCCGCCCACCTCAGCGCGACCCGCCGTAGAGCGTGCCGGTGCCGGCGAGCCGGCTGTCGTCGGCGAACGCGCCGTCACGCATGGAGATCACCCGGTCGGCGACCGCGGCGATGCGCGCGTCGTGGGTGACCACCACCAGCGTCTGCCCCGTCGTACGCAGATCCTCGAAGAGTCGCAACACCTCGAGGGTCGCGGCGCTGTCCAGGTTTCCGGTCGGCTCGTCGGCGAGCACGACCAGCGGCTCGTTGCTCAACGCGCGGGCGATGGCGACCCGTTGCCGCTGGCCGCCGGACAGCGCCGACGGCTGGTGCCGGGCGCGGTCGGCGAGCCCGACGCGGTCGAGCAGATGCAGGGCACGTTGCCGCGCCCGGCGGGGAGACTGCCCGGCCAGCAGCGCGGCCAGCTCGACGTTCTCCACGGCGGTCAGCTCGTCCATCAGGTGGAAGGACTGGAAGACGAAGCCCACGTGGTGGCGTCGGAGGCGGGCCAGGGCGCGTTCGCTCATCGCGTCGATCCGGTGCTCGGCCAGCCAGATCTCGCCGTCGGTGGGGCGTTGCAGCCCGCCGAGCAGGTGCAACAGGGTCGACTTCCCGCAACCGCTGGGACCCATGATCGCCACCGTCTGCCCCGCGGGCACCTCAAGGTCGACCTCGTCGACCGCGCGCACCAGCGCGCCTCCCCGGCCGTACCACCGGCTCACCCCGTGCGTCCGCAGCAGCGCCGACCCGGTCATGCCTCCGCCTTCCGGCCGCGTGCGGTCCACATACGTTCGCACGCCTCCAGCCACTCCAGGTCGGCCCGCAACCGGAGCACGACCCCCTCCAACAACAACCCGACAACCGGATCGACCGACCGGTCCAGCGCGGCCCGCTGGGCGTCCCGCAACCGACGCAGCACCTCACGCCGGTGCGCGTCGACCAGGGCCACCGGATCGGCCAGCCGGGCGGCCGCGGCGGCCACGAGCTTGAGGTGGAACTCCGTGAGATCCGGTTTCGGCCAGGTCACCTCGGTCAGCCAGGCGGTGACCCGTTCCTGCCCGGCGGGCGTCAGCGCGTACACCCGCCGGTCGGGCCGGTCCGGCAGGCCCTCGGCCCGTTCCGAGGTCACCAGCCCGGCCTTGGCCAGCCGTGTCAGCGTCACGTAGATCTGCCCGGCGTTCATCGCCTCGCCGAGCGGGCCGAGCGCACCACGCATCCGCCTGCGCAGCTCGTACCCGTGTGCCGGCTCCTTCGCCAGCATGGCCAGCACCACGTCCTGCACCCGCACGCCCCTCAGCTAGATCGCTTATGGATAACCGCTAGCTATGTGGGATGTCAAGTGCGGAGGCGTGCGGCCTGCGCCCTACGGTGCCCAGCCGGGCACCTCCGACGGGTCGAGGTCCGCCCGGGGGCGCAGGAAGCGGACGCGGTGCCGCCAGCGGTGATGTTCGTACGCCGTGTCGACCTCGATCTCGGCGACGACCGTCGGGTCCATTGGGACGTACGGCAGCGGCTCGGGATGGTCGAGCTGCCCCGACCACGCCGCGGGAAGCGGTTGCGGCCACGGATGGGCGGGCCCGCCGGGGCCGGCCGGAGTGAGCAGCGGGGCGAGTTGCCGGCGCTGGTGCGGCCGCAGCGGGTGGCTGCGGCCGGTGTAACGCAGCGTCCCCGCCTCGTCGAGGTGGCCCAGCAGGACGGTCTCCGGATCGTCCGCCCTGCCCGTGACACCTCCGATGATCGCCTCGGTGGTGCACCGCGTCCGGTACTTGCGCCAGCCGCGGCGGCCCGGTTCGTACCGGCCGTCCAGGCTCTTGATCATGACGCCCTCGACGCCCGCGGCCGTCCAGGTGCGCAACCACTCGCTCGCCTGCCCCACGTCGGTGCTCAACGGCGAGAGGGTGAGCGTCGCGGGCGCGTCGGCGAGCAGGTCGGTGAGCAGCGCCCGCCGTTCGGCGAGTGGCAGGTCGAACAGGACGCGGTCGGGCGGCGCGCCGAGCACGTCGAAGACGACGTAGTTGGCCGGGTGGGCGCGGGCCACGGCGGTGAGCCGCCGGCCGGCCGTGACCCGTCGTTGCAGCAGCGCGAAGTCGGTGCGGTCGCCCTGCCAGACGACGAGTTCACCGTCGAGCACCACCCCCGGCGGCACGGCGGCGCGGACCGCCCGGCCGATCTCCGGGAAGTACCGGGTGAGATCCCGGCCGGCCCGGGACTGGAGGTACACCGAGTCGGCCCGGCGGAACGCGAGGGCGCGCCACCCGTCCCACTTCGGCTCGTACGCGAGCCCGCGGCCCTCGGGCACGGTCTCGACCGACGCCGCGAGCATCGGCGTGAGCGGCGGCCGCAGGGCCGGTGGGCGGCCGGTGCCGGTCCGGCGGCGGGCCGGGCTCACCCGGGCCGGCGCTTCCCGCGACCATCGTAAGAAACCCTCATGTTTCCTCCACCCGGGATCCTCGCCGAGCGGCCGGCCGTCCCGCCGGAAGATGCCGGAGGATGAATGGCTTCCGGACGCCGCCCGGAATCCCGCACCGACCGGTCAACCTTCGGTCGGCGGCCGTCGTCCTTGGTGGCGACGGAAGGAGAGCGCGTGCGTTGGAGAAGACGCTTCGAGGGGCTCGACACCCTCGTGGCCGAACGCGGCGACAGCCTGCTCGCGGCGGCGGTCCTGCTGACCGGCAGCCGTGCCGCGGGGGAGGACCTGCTGCAGGCGGCACTGGAGCGCCTCATGCGGCACTGGCACCGGATCCACGGTGACCCGGAGGGATACCTGCGCCGCACGTTGTACCACCTGGCGGTCGACCAGTGGCGGCGGCGCGGGCGGCGACCCGAGGTGCTGGCCGAAATCGAGCCGCCGAGCCAGCCCGACGGCACCGACGCGCTGCACCTGCGCGCGGCGTTGGTCCAGGCGCTCGCCACGCTGCCGCCCCGGCAACGGGCGGTGCTGGTGCTGCGCTACTGGGAGCAGCTCACCGAGGCGGAGTCCGCCGAGGTTCTCGGGTGCTCTGTGGGCACCGTCAAGTCCACCGCCTCGCGGGGCCTGTCCCGCCTGCGCGAGGTCACTGCTGCCTGGGCGCGCGACGACGCCCCGGCCTGGAACGGAGCGGGAAGATGACCATCGACATCGAAGAGCAGTTGACCGCCGGCATGCGCCAGGAGGTCGCGGGCGTCACCCTCGCCACGGACGTCCTCGGCGCGGCCACCCGGGCGCACCGCCGCCACACGCTGGTGCGCCGCGGGGCGTACGCCGCGGGCGTGGCCGGTCTCGCCGGCGTGCTGGCCGTCTCGGCCACGGTCGGAGGCGCCGGTGGCGGCTCTGCCCCGCAGACCCGCCCACCCGCCGCGGCGGGGCCGGCGCCGGCCGAGGGGGAGGCGAACGTGGAGCTCGTCGCGGCCGTCACGGCGAGCGAGAAGACGAGCTACCGGATCCGGGTGACCACCGCGAGCAAGGGGGACCCGGGCAGCCGGGAGACCGCGGAGGGGGCCTTCGACCCGGGGGAGCGGACGGGCTACCTGCGCTCACCCATCGCGGGCGGTCCCGCGTACGCGGAGGAGCGGCTCGTCCGGGGCGTGCGCTTCCTCGGCAGCACCGGCTCAAAGACGTGGAAGCAGGAGCGCGGCCGGCACGACCGGCTCGACTACGGTGGCGCCGCCCCGGAGGGGACCGTCGTGGCCTCGGCCGACCCGGAGGAGCTGTTCGCGGCGCTGCGCCGCGCCGACGCCAGGGTCACCCGGACCGGTCCCGACACGTACCACGTCGTGAGCAACCAGCCGTACGAGGACCGGTACGCGACCGGCACCCGGCGGCTGGACGGCACCGTGACGGTGAGCGGGGGCCGGATCGCCACGATCGCCGTCGAGTCGACCAACGAGGGGCAGCTGAAGCCGGGCGTGAAGCAGGGTGAGCGCTTCGGCTCGACGTGGCTCGTGACGGTGGCGCTGTCCGACTACGGCACGCCCGTACGGGTCGAGCGTCCCGCGCACGTGGTCGCCGTCCGCTAGGCGGTCGCGTCGACGGGCGCGGATCCGGCGGCCCGCCCCGGAGGTCAGGGGCGGGCCGCCGCGTACAGGACGTCGCGCATGCCGGGCAGGCGTTCCCGGTCCGTACGCCAGACGAGGCGCAGACTGAGATCCGGGAGCGGAAGGTCGAGCGGGACCAGCGTGCCCGCGCGGAGGCTGTCGGCGACCGCGAACCGCGGCAGCAGCGAGATCCCGAGCCCGTGCTCGGCCCAGGCGCGCATCACCGGCACGCCGCCGGCCCTGATCCGCTCGGGCCCGGCGCCGAGGATCCGGTCCCCGGCCATCGAGAACGAGCACTCCGGGACGTTGACCAGGAGCCGCTCGCCGTCGAGGTCGGCGGGGGTCAACGCCCCGCGGACGGCCAGCGGGTGGGTCGGCGCGGAGACCAGCACGAGCGGGACCGGCTCCAGGTCGACGAAGGTGAGCGGCTCGGCGGGAGCGGGAAAGCCGAGCCCACCGACTTCGTCGCCGGAGTCCAGCAGCAGGGCCGCGTCCAGGCGGCTCTCGGTCAGGTCGGTGAGGAGCCCGGCGCGGGAGCGGTCGGCGTGCACGTCGACGTCGATGTCGGGCCGGCGTCGCGCCAGCCGGGTGAGCACGTGGGGCACGTGGGAGCCGGCGAGGGTCTCCAGCGCGCCCAGCCGCAGCCGCTGCCGTTCGCCCCGGACGTCTCGGGCCGCCTGCTCGGCCTGGTCGAGCAGCGATCGTGCCCACCCCCGCAGCCGCTGCCCCGCCCGGGTCAGCTCCATGCCCCGGGGGCCGCGCGCGAACAGGTCAACGCCGAGCGCGGCCTCGAGCGCCCGGATCTGCTGGGAGACGGACGAGGGGGCGAGGCCGAGCGCGACGGCGGCGTCGGTCACCGTCCGGTGCCGGACGACGGCCTGGAAGGTCCTGAGCTGGCGCAGTTCCACGCGGTGTGCCAACAGCGCGGGGCGTTCGGGAATTCCGAACGCGGCGTACGGCCCCGGCGGTGGAGCCGGACACCCGCGCACGCGGACAGTGGTCGCGCCCCTTTCCGTACGACTCGGAGCTGTCGCGCATGACCCTCGTGAACCCGTCCCCGTGCCCGTCCCCGCCCGCCGAGGCCGCGCCCCGGCGGGTCCGCGCCCGCGCGCTGACGGGCATCTCGCTCGGCTACTTCATGGTGCTGCTGGACATGACGGTGCTGCCGGTAGCCGAACCCGACCTGGCGTCGTCGTTGCACACCTCGATGGCCGGGTTGCAGTGGGCGACCACCGGCTACACCGTGGCGTTCGCCGCCCTGCTGCTGTCGGCCGGCGCGGCGGCGGACCGGTTCGGCGCCGAGCGCCTCTTCCGGGCCGGTGTCGCCGTGTTCGCGATCGCGTCCCTGCTCAGCGTGGTCGCACCGGACTTGTGGGCCCTGCTCGTCCTGCGCGCGGTGTCGGGGGTGGCCGCGGCGGCGTGCGTACCCGCCTCGATGGCGATGATCGCCCGGCTGTACCCCGGGGCCGGACCGCGGGCACGTGCGGTGTCGACGTGGGCCGCCATCAGCGGCGCGGCCGTGGCCGCCGGCCCGGTCGTGGGCGGTGCGCTCGTGGCCGCGGCCGGGTGGCGGGCGGTCTTCCTCGTCAACGTGCCCATCGGGCTCCTGGTGCTGTGGCTGACCCGGGGGCGGGCCGTGGTGTGCCCCCGCAACGACCATCGGATCGACTGGCCCGCCCAGCTCGCGGCAACCGCGGTGCTGGCGCTGTGCACCGACGCGCTGATCGCCACCGGCGCCCGCGCCTGGGCACATGCCGCGTGGTCGTCCGCCGGGCTCGCCGTGTCGGCGCTGGCGTTCCGGGCGCGGGAGCGCCGCAGCGTGGCCCCGGTGCTGAACCGGGCCCTGCTGCGGTCGGCCGGGGTGCGCGCCGGGCTGCTGGCCGCCGCGGTGGCGAACTTCGCGTTGACCGGCGGGCTGTTCGTGCTGCCACTGCTGCTCGAACAGCAGTGGCGGTTGGATTCGCTGGAGACCGGCCTGGCGTTCCTCCCGCTGACCGTCCCGTTCGTGGCCAATCCTCCGCTCACGGGCCGGATCGTGAGCCGGGTGGGCCCGCGCCGCCCGATCCTCGCCGGGCTCGGCCTGCTGGCCGCCGGCGGGCTGGTCCTGGCCGGCGTCGTCTTCGCCGGTGGCGGCTACCCGTGGCTCGCGGCGGGTCTCCTGCTCACCGGTCTCGGCGTCTCCTCCGTCCTGCCGGCCCTGGTCGCGGCCCTGGTCGGCGTCGCACCGCCGGGTACGGCGGGCGCGGTGGGCGGACTGCTCAACGCCGTACGCCAGGTGGGCGCCACCCTCGGCGTCGCGTCGATGGGCGCCGCCGTGGCCGTCGGCACCGGCTGGGCCCTGCTGCTGTCGGCGGGCTGCTGCGCCGTCGCGGGCCTCGTGTTCGCGCTCACCCGCCCGGCCGCCTGACTGGCCTCGCCGGACGACGGTGCCTTGCTCAGCCGAGCGTTACGACGGTGGGCAGCGGCAGCGGCAGTCCCGGCAGGGAGGGCAGCGGCAGGATCGGCGGGACTATCGGGTCCAGGCCGGGCAGGGACGGCAGCGGCAGGATGCGGGGCGGGCCGGGCGCAACCGACGACGACGGGGGCCGCGGCGCGGACGGCACGGGGGCGTGACCGGTGGCGCCCGGCGCCGGAGCGCTCGTCGGCCCGGCCGGCGTCGGGCCGGCCGGCGTCGGACTCGCCGGCGCCGGACCACCCGTGGGCGCGGACGGCGCGGGCACGACGGGCGCCGGCGCCGCCGCCGCGAGGTCGCGGTCCAGCCCGTCGAGGTCGGCGCGCAGCCGCGCGGCGGCGGCCCGGTCGTCGACGGCGGTGAGGTCGCGGCGCGCCCGCTCCACGAGGGCCCGCGCCTCGTCGAGCCGGCCCGCCGTCAGGGCCGCACGAGCCCGGGCCAGGGTGTCCTCGACGACCCGCATCTGGGCGTGCTCCGGGTAGAGCACGCGGGTCAGTGACCAGAGTGGACTGGCCGGTCCGGCGTGACGGCTGCCGGCGCCGAGCCCGGTGACGATCGCCAGAAGCACGACGACGGCGGCGGCGAGGCGCAGCGCGCCCCGGCCGACCGGCGCCGGCCCGGGCAGCGGCGCCGGGGGCGGGACGTCCACGGCGGCTCGGATCAGCCGCTGGTCGGCGTCGTCGTCGAGGTCCGTGCGCCAGGCGGCCAGCAGCGCGGCCACCTCGTCGCCGGCGGGCGCGGTCTCGCCGCGGCCGAGCGCGTCGAGGAGCGCGTCGTCCCGGGCGATCGTCGCCAGGTCCAGGTCCTCCCCGCCGTCGCGGGCCCGCTCGGTCATGCCGCCACCTCGCCGAGTGTGTCGCCGGCCAGCGTACGGAGCCGGGCCAGCGCGCGGGACTGGGCCACGCGGACGGCCGCCGCGGACATGTCGACGATGGCGCCCACCTCCTCGGCGGAGAGGCCCACGGCCACGCGCAGCACGACGATCTCCCGTTGCGTCTCGGGCAACTGGTCGAGCAGCCCGGAGAGCCGGCGCGCCAGGTCGGTGGCCACCGCCCGCTGCTCGGGGCCCGGGTCCGCGTCGGGCGTCTCGGGCGGCGGGTCGTCGGCGGTGACGGAGGCCGCGCGGACCGCCGCGCGCTGCGCGTCGGCCACCTTGTGCCCGGCGATGGCGTACACGAACGCGGAGAACGGCACGCCCCGCTCGCGGTAGGTGGGCAGGGCCCGCAGGACGGCGAGGCAGATCTCCTGCGCCACGTCGTCGGCCGTGGTGTACGCCCCGCCGATGCGGCCCAGGCGGGCCCGGCAGTAGCGGACCAGCCCGGGGCGGACGTCGGCGAGCAGCATCGCGGTGGCCGTCCGGTCGCCCTGGGCGGCCCGGCGGACGAGCTGGGGCTCGATGGTGGTCGTCATGCGTCGGGGGGACACCTTCGGTTACCGGCCGGTTAACGGGCACGCTATCGAGCCGCCCGCCGGCGCGCCACCTCACGCTCCGTCATCCGCCGGTGCCGCAAAGAAAGTGTGTTGCGTTCGGACGCTCTCCCGCGATGTCCCCATTAGCGAGTGGGAGGAGGGGCCATGGGTGTCGAGGTGGCCGTGCAAGGGCTCACCAAGTCCTTCAACGGCCAGCCGGTCTGGTCGGACGTCACCCTCACCCTTCCGGCGGGTGAGATCTCGGTGCTGCTCGGCCCCTCCGGCACGGGCAAGTCGGTGTTCCTCAAGACCCTCGTCGGGCTGCTCCGCCCGGACCGGGGCTCGATCGTCATCGAGGGCCTCGACCTGCCGCGGCTCTCCGAGCGCGCCCTCTACGAGGTCCGCAAGCTCTTCGGCGTCCTGTTCCAGGACGGCGCGCTGTTCGGCTCCATGACCATCTACGACAACGTGGCGTTCCCACTGCGTGAGCACACCCGCAAGACCGAGGCGGAGATCCGCGCCGTGGTCACCGAGAAGCTGGACATGGTGGGTCTCGTGGGCGCCGAGCGGAAGCTGCCGGGCGAGATCTCCGGAGGGATGCGCAAACGCGCCGGGCTGGCCCGGGCGCTCGTCCTCGACCCGCGGATCATCCTGTTCGACGAGCCGGACTCCGGGCTGGACCCGGTGCGCACCGCGTACCTCAACCAGCTCATCATCGACCTCAACCAACGCACCGAGGCGACGTTCCTGATCGTCACCCACGACATCAACACCGCCCGGACGGTGCCGGACAACATCGGCCTCATCTACCACGGGCGCCTGGCCATGTTCGGGCCGCGGGAGATGCTGCTCTCCAGCACCGAACCGGTCGTGCGGCAGTTCCTGAACGCGCAGCGGATCGGCCCGATCGGCATGGCCGAGGAGAAGGACGCCGAGGAGTTGGCGGCCGAGGCGCAGGCGGGCGCCGAACTGCCCCCGCTGCCGCCCATCCCGCTCCAACTGCCGCCGTCCGACGGGAGGCCGCGCCGGGCCGAACGACCGCCGGGGCAGTGGTGCCGCGAGCACGGCGTCACACCGCCGCCGGGCTCCTTCGCGGACGCGGTGGCCGGGACGGCCGCCGGCGACGGCGACCGCCGACCCGGGCCGGTCGGCGCGGGAGGTGGGCCCCGGTGAGCGCCCCCGTCACGGCGGTACGCCGCACCGGCGAGTTCTTCGCGTTCTGCCTGGACGCCCTGCGTGGGCTCTTCCGCCGGCCCGTGCAGGTGCGCGAGTTCGTCCAGCAGGCCTGGTTCATCAGCTCGGTCTCGATCCTGCCCGCCGCGCTCGTGTCGATCCCGTTCGGCGCGGTCATCGCACTGCAACTCGGCTCGCTGGTCCGCCAACTCGGCGCGCAGTCGTTCACGGGCGCCGCCTCGGTGCTCGCCGTCGTGCGGGAGGCCGGGCCCATCGTCACCGCGCTGGTCATCGCCGGCGCGGGCGGCTCGGCCATCTGCGCCGACCTGGGCTCGCGGAAGATCCGCGAGGAGTTGGACGCCATGCAGGTGCTCGGCATCGACCCGATCCAGCGGCTCGTGGTGCCCCGGGTGCTCGCCTCGATGCTCGTGGCGGTGCTGCTCAACGGGCTCGTGAGCGTGGTCGGCGTGACCGGTGGCTACGCCTTCAACGTCGTCCTCCAGGGCGGCACGCCGGGGGCGTACCTGGCCAGCTTCCAGGCGCTCGGCCAACTGCCCGACCTGCTCGTCGGCGAGGTGAAGGCGGTGCTGTTCGGCGCCGCCGCCGCGCTGGTGGCGTCGTACAAGGGGATGACCGCGAAGGGCGGCCCGAAGGGTGTGGGGGACGCGGTCAACCAGAGCGTCGTCATCACGTTCATGCTGCTGTTCGCGCTGAACTTCCTCGTCACGGCCGTGTACTTCCAGGTCGTACCGCAGAAGGGAAGCTGACGTGGCGCTGTGGCGACTCCTCGACGGACTGGGCGGCCAGCTCGCCTTCTACCTGCGGGCGTTCGCCTGGAGCCCCCGCACGCTGCGCCGCTACAAGCGCGAGGTGGTACGGCTGCTCGCCGAGATCAGCTTCGGTTCGGGCGCGCTCGCGGTGCTCGGCGGCACCGTCGGCGTCATCTGCTTCCTCACGTTCTTCACCGGCACCGAGGTGGGGTTGCAGGGCTACCAGGCGCTCAACCAGATCGGCAGCAGCGCGTTCACCGGCTTCGTCTCCGCGTACTTCAACACCCGGGAGATCTCGCCGCTGGTGGCGGCGCTGGCCCTGTCGGCGACCGTGGGCTGCGGGTTCACGGCGCAGCTCGGAGCCATGCGGATCTCCGAGGAGGTGGACGCGCTCGAGGTGATGGGCGTGCCGTCCCTGCCGTTCCTCGTCACCACCCGGATGATCGCCGGCTTTGTCGCGGTGGTCCCGCTGTACGTGGTGGGCCTGCTCGCCAGCTACCTGGCCACCCGCACCATCGCCGTCTTCTACTTCGGACAGTCGGCCGGCACGTACGACTACTACTTCCACCTGTTCCTGCCACCGGGCGACGTGCTCTGGTCGTTCGGCAAGGTGCTCGTGTTCAGCGTGATCGTCGTGCTCGTGCACTGCTGGTACGGCTACACGGCCAGCGGCGGGCCGGCCGGCGTGGGCGTCGCCGTGGGCCGGGCCGTCCGCCTCGCCATCGTGGCGGTCAACGTCGTCGACTTCTTCCTGTCGCTGGCCATCTGGGGCGCGACCACCACCGTCCGGATCGCGGGGTGAGCATGAGACATCGCATCCTCGGCATCGTCTTCGTCGCCGTGCTGGCCGCGGCGCTGACCGCCTCGGTGCTGCAGTACCACAGGGCGTTCACCCCCGTGGCGTGGGTCACCCTGCACGCGGACCGCGCCGGCCTGCAGCTCACCGAGGGCGCCGACGTGAAGGTACGCGGGGTGCTCGTGGGCGACGTGCGATCGGTGCGCAGCACCGGCGCGGGCGCCGTGCTGCGGCTGGCGATCGACCCCGCCCGCACCGACCGGATCCCCGCCGACGTGACCGCCCGCCTGTTGCCCAAGACGCTCTTCGGCGAGCGGTACGTCGAGCTGGTCCCGCCGCCCGGCGGTGGCGCCGCGCCGATCCGCGACGGCGCGGTCATCGGCCAGGACCGCAGCCAGACCGCTGTGGAGCTGGAAAGGGTGCTCGACGAGGCGCTGCCGCTGCTCCAGTCGATCCGCCCCGACCAGCTCGCCGCCACGCTCGCCGCGCTGGCGACCGCCCTCGAGGGACGCGGCGAGCAGCTCGGCGCGACCGTCGAGCGGCTCGGGGCGTACCTGCGCGAGCTGAACCCCGCGATGCCCACCATCACCGAGGACGTCCGGAAGCTCGCCACCGTGCTCGACGCCTACGACGCCGCGCTGCCCGACCTGCTCGCCCTGCTGCGCGACGTCACCGTCACCGCCGCGACCGTCGCCGACCAGCGCACCCAGCTCGCCGCGTTCCTCGCCGACACCACCGGCACGGCCGAGACCGCCGAGGGCTTCCTCGACCGGCACGGCGACCAGCTCATCCGGCTGGGCGACGTCAGCCGGCCGGTGCTCGAACTGCTCGCCACGTACGCCCCGGAGTACCCGTGCCTCGTCGACGGCCTGGTGGCGCTCCAGCCCCGGGTCGAGGAGGCCTTCGCGGGCGGACGGATGCACGTCACGCTCGAGGTGACCCGGGACGGCGGGCCGTACGAGCCGGGCCGGGACGAGCCGGTGTACGGGGCCCGCAACGGCCCGCAGTGCCACGGCCTGCCGCACCCGCCCGTCCCCGCACCGGAGATGCCCGTGAACGACGGCTACGACTACTCCGGCGACCGTCCGCACCCCCTGCTGCGGGTCGGCGTACCGGGCCGGGCGCCCGCGAAGCCGCCCGCCGCGCCCGCGACGCCCGCCCGCCCGGCCGCCCCCGCCGACGGCAACCTCCCCGTCGAGATGGGCCGGGCCGGCACCGCCGAGGAGCAGGCGCTCGTCAGGCCGCTCCTCGGCGCGCTCACCGGCCTCCTGCCCGCGGAGGTGCCGGACGTCGCGGTCCTGCTGTGGGGGCCGCTGCTGCGTGGTGGGGTGGTGAACGCCCGATGACCGGGAAGACGCTCGCGCCGCTCGTCAAGCTGCTGGTCTTCGCGGCGGTGACGGTGCTGCTCACCGCGTTGCTCGCCCAGACCCTCGGCGCCTTCCCGCCCGGCGGGGTCACCTACCGGGCCCGGTTCACCGACGTCACCGGGCTGCTCGCCGGCGACGACGTCCGGGTCGCCGGGGTGCGGGTCGGCAAGGTCCGGGACATCCGGGTCGTCGACGACACCGTGGCGGAGGTGGCCTTCACGGTCACCGACGACCTGCCGCTGGCCACGAGCGCGCGCGCCAAGATCCGCTACCGCAACCTCGTCGGCCAGCGCTACCTGGCGCTCACCGAGGGCCCCGGTGACGGCCGTCCGCTGCCGGCGGACGGGCTGATCCCCCTCGCCCAGACCACGCCGGCACTCGACCTCACCACGCTGTTCAACGGGTTCCGGCCACTGTTCACGGCGCTGAACCCCGACGACGTCAACAAACTCGCCTACGAGATCATCCAGGTGTTCCAGGGCGAGGGCGGTACGGTCGCCAGCCTGCTGCAACGCACCGCGTCGCTCACCAACACGCTCGCCGACCGGGACGCCGTCATCGGCCGGGTGGTCACCAACCTCAACGAGGTGCTCGGCACGCTGGCCGGCCGCGACGCCGAACTCGACCAGACGATCGCCCAGGTGCAGCAGTTCGTCTCCGGCCTGGCCGCCGACCGCACCGCGATCGGCGACGCCCTGGCCAACCTCGGCGAGCTCACCGACGTGACCGCCGGCCTGCTGAAGGAGGCCCGGCCGCCGCTCGCCGCCGACGTACGCGCCCTCGGCGACCTCGCGGGCACCCTCGACCGCAACGCGGCCGTCATCGACGGCACGCTCGGCCGGCTGCCGGAACGGTACGAGGCCCTCACCCGGGTCGCCTCCTACGGCTCCTGGTTCAACTTCTACCTCTGCGACTTCGACGGCCGGGTGGCCGTCGCCGGGCACGCCCCGCTCAACCCGGCGACCCTCAGCGCGCCGGCCGCCCGCTGCGCCACCGGAGGCCGCCAGTGAAACCCTTCCGCGAACGCAACCCGGTCGTCGTCGGCACCGTCGGGCTGACCCTGGTGGCCGCCGCCCTGCTCGGCGCCTTCCAGCTCGACCGGCTGGCCGCGCTCACCGGCCGGACGTACCAGGCGGCCTTCCACGACGCGAGCGGCCTCGCCGCCGGCAACGAGGTCCGGGTCGCCGGGGTCCGGGTCGGCGCCGTGACGGCCGTCGAGCTGGCCCGCGACGCCCAGCCGTACGTGCGGGTCCGGTTCCGGGTCGACGACGACTCCGTACGCCTCGGCCGGGACACCGGCGCGATGATCCGGATCAAGACGGTGCTCGGGCAGAAGTACCTGGCCCTCACCCCGGCGGGCCCGGGACGGCTGGCCGAGGGCGCCCGGATCCCGCTGGACCGCACGGCGGCCCCGTTCGACGTGGTGCAGGCGGTCACCGGGCTCGCCGACACCCTGGACCGGGTCGACACCGACCAGCTCGCCACCGCGTTCCGCACACTGAGCGACACGTTCGCCGACACCCCCGGCAGCGTCCAGTCGTCCCTCACCGGCCTCTCGCGGCTGTCCCGGACGGTGGCCGAGCGCGACGCCGAGCTGCGCGCCCTCCTCGGCCGGGCCCGCCAGGTCACCGACGTGCTGGCCACAAGGGACGAGGAGTTCCGCAAGCTGGTCGCCGACGGCGAGGCGCTGCTGGCCGAGGTGAGCCGCCGCCGCGACGCCATTCACCGGCTGCTGGTCGGCACCGACGAGCTGTCCCGGGAGCTGTCCGGGCTGGTGGCCGACAACCGCGCCCAACTCGAACCGGCGCTGCGCAAGCTGCGCGACGTGGTCGCCGTGCTCCAGCGCAACCGCGACGAGCTGGAGCAGACGATCCAGCGGATGGCGCCGTTCGTCACCGCCTTCGCCAACGTGGTCGGCAACGGCCGCTGGTTCGACTCGTACGTGAGTGGCCTGTTGCAGCCCTACGTGCCGACGGGAGGACGCTGATGTCCGGGCCGATCCGAGGGTGGCGCCGACCCGTCGCCGCCGCCACCGTGCTCGTGACCGCCCTCGCCGCGGGTCTCGTGGTCTGGCGTCACGAGCCGCCGCAGCGGTGGGTGGTCGCGTACTTCACGCGCGCGGTCGGGGTCTATCCGGGCTCGGACGTGCGGGTGCTCGGGGTGCGCGTCGGCGAGGTGGAGCAGGTGACCCCGCAGGGGCGGGTCGTCCGGGTGCGCATGCGCTACGACGCGGAGGTGAGCGTCCCCGCCGGAGCGCAGGCCCTCATCGTGCCGCCCAGCGTGGTGAGCGACCGGTACGTGCAGCTCACGCCGGCGTTCACCGGCGGCGCCGCGCTGCCCGACGGCGCCGAGATCCCGGTCGACCGCACCGCCGCGCCCCTGGAGATCGACGACATCTACCAGGCGCTCGACGATTTCAACCGCACGCTCGGCCCGCAGGGGGCGAACAAGGACGGCGCCCTGTCCGACCTGCTCGCCACCGGGCGGGCCAACCTGGAGGGCAACGGCGACGACCTGCACGAGACGCTGACCGGGCTGTCCCGCGCGCTCGACACGCTGGCCGACGGCCGGCAGGACCTCTTCGCCTCGGTGGCCAACCTGCAACGGTTCACCACGGCGCTGGCCCGCAGTGACCAGCAGGTGCGCGGCTTCCAGCAGCAGCTCGCCGACGTCGCGCAGCAGCTCGCCGGCGAGCGGGACGAGCTGGCCGCGGCGCTGCGCAACCTTTCGGCCGCGCTGGGCGAGGTCACCACGTTCGTCCGCGCCAACCGCGACGAGCTGACCGGCAACGTGGCCGCGCTCGCCGACGTGACCGGCGTGCTCGTGCGGCAGCAGAAGGCCGTCATCGACCTGCTCGACGTGGCCCCGCTGACGCTCAACAACCTCGCGCTGGCCTACAACCCCCGCTCGGGCACCCTGGACACCCGCGACAACGTCATGGGCCCGTACGACCCCGCCGGCTTCGTGTGCTCGCTCATCGTCGACCAACTGCCGGGCGCCAAGGTGCCCGAGACCTGCACGGCACTCGCCCAGACCCTGCACGCGCGCGGCCTGCCCCTGACCGACCAGCTCCGCAAGCTCCTCAAGCTGCCGCCCGGCGCTCCGGCGACCGGCCCGACCCCACCGGCACCTCCTCCGGTCAGCTCCGCCGGTGGGCCGGGTCCGGACGGGGCGCCGGGCGGCCCCGGCATCACCCGTGACCTCACCCTCGGCGGGATCCTCGGAGGTGGCGCATGACTCCTCGGCTGTCCCGGGCACTGGCCGGCGCGCTCGCCGTCCTGCTCCTGCCGACCGGGTGCGGCCTGCCCGAGCTGGCCGACCTGCCGCTGCCCGGCGGCGCCCCGGCGGGCGACGGCTACACGGTCACCGCCGAGTTCGGCGACGTGCTCGACCTGGTGCCGCAGGCCGCCGTCAAGGTCGACGACGTGACGGTGGGCAGCGTGGAGAAGATCTCGCTGGCCGGCTGGACGGCCCGGGTGCGGCTGCGCATCGACCGCGCGGTGCGCCTGCCGGCCAACGCCACGGCGGCGGTGCGGCAGAGCAGCCTGCTCGGCGAGAAGTACGTGACGGTGGCTCCGCCGCCGACCGGCGCGGCGGGCCGACTCGCCGACGGTGACGTCATCCCGCTGTCGCGCACCGAGCGGGGCGCCGAGGTGGAGGAGGTGCTGGCCGCGCTCGGCCTGCTCCTCAACGGCGGCGGGCTGGCCCAGGTGCGCACCATCAACGAAGAACTGGGCCGTGCCCTGGACGGGCGCGAGCCCGCCGTCCGCGACGCGCTGCACCAGCTCGACACGTTCGTCGGCGGGCTGGAGCGGCAGAAGGCCGACCTGGTGCGGGCCATCGAGGCGCTCGACCGCCTGACCGACCGGCTCAGCCGGCAGCGCCAGGTGGTCGGTGACGCGCTGGACTCGCTCGCCCCGGGCATCACCGTGCTGGCCGAGCAGCGGACCCAGCTCACCGACGCGCTGACCGCCCTCGGCGAGCTGGGGAAGGTCGGCACCCGGGTGGTCGACCGCAGTCGGGACGACACCCTCGCGAGCGTCCGCGCGCTGCAACCGATCCTGGAGCAGTTGGCCCGCGCCGGCGACAACCTGCCGAAGTCGCTGGACTTCATGCTGTCGTACCCGTTCCCGCCGAACGTCACGGGCGCGATCTCCGGCGACTTCGTCAACCTGGCGATCACGGCCGATCTCGACGCGGCCACCATCCTGGCCAACCTCGTCGTCGCGGCCCCGCCCCCGCCGCCCGCGCCCGCGCCGACGGCTCGGCCGCCCACGCCGGGCACGAAGCGACCGGCGGCCAAGCCCGGCGCGGTCGCGCCGAAACCCCGTCCGGGCACCGGTACCGGTGAGGGCGGGGAGCCCCGCCCGGGCCCGCCACCGCTCACCGAGTGCCTGCCCGACCTCAAGGACTTCCCGAACGTCTGGACACCGCCCACGGAGTGCCTGCTGCCGAAGGGCTGCAAGCTCCTGAAGCCCGGTTCCCTGCTGCCGCTCGGCGGGCTGCTCCTGCCCAAGGGGCTGGTGCCGCCCGGCACCGCGTTCCCGGCCGGGACGAAGCTGCTGCCCGGCACGGTGCTCACCGCGGAGTGCGTGCTGCCCGTGACCGGCGCGGTGACCGGGCTGATCGGCGATCTGGGCGACGTGCTGGGGGGAGGGCTGCTGCGGTGATCGGACGTACGGCGAAACTCCAGGTGCTCGTGTTCGTGCTGGTGAGCCTGCTCGGCGTCGGGTACGTGGGCGTCCGCTACGTCGGGCTCGGTGAGCGGCTGCTCGGCGGCGGCTACCTCGTCCACCTCGACCTCGCCCGCGCCGGCGGGATCTTCCCGCACGCGCCGGTCACCTACCGGGGTGTGCCGGTGGGCCGGGTCACCGCCGTGGAGCTCCGGGCCGGCGGCGTCCGGGCGGAGCTGTCGATCCGGCGCGGCGTCCGCGTCCCCGCGGCGTTGCGGGCGGTCGTGACCCAGCGCTCGGCCGTCGGGGAGCAGTACGTCGACCTGCGCCCGGACCGCGACGGCGCGCCCTATCTCGCCGACGGCGCGGTCATCCCGGCCGACCGCACGGGTGTCCCGCTCGCGCCGGAGACACTGCTCACCAACCTGGACGAGCTGGTCCGCTCCGTGGATCCGGAGGACCTCACCGTGCTCGTCAGCGAGCTGGGCGCCGCGTTCGAGGGCAACGAGCAGGCGCTGGCCCGGATCCTCGACGCCGGCGACGCGCTGCTCGCCGACGCCGCCGCCCGGCTGCCCGAGACGCTGGCCCTGATCCGCGACGGGCGCACCGTGCTGACCACCCAGGCCGAGTCGGCCGAGGCGCTGCGCCGCTGGTCCGCGGGGCTCGCGGCGCTGGCGGCCACCGTCCGCTCGGCCGATCCCGACCTGCGGCGGCTGCTCGCCGACGGCCCGCCCGCCGGCGCGGAACTGCGGACGCTGCTGCGCGGCCTGGAGCCGACCGTCGGCACGCTGCTCGGCAACCTGGTGACCACGGGCGGCGTCGCGGCGCGGCGGCTGCCCGGGATCGAGCAGCTGCTGGTGGTCTACCCGATCGCCGTGGCCGGCGGGTTCACCGTCACTCCGGGCGACGGCACCGCCCACCTCGGCCTGGTCCTGAACGTCGGCGACCCACCGTCCTGCGTGTACTCGGGCGGTGGGACGCGTTGCGGCGAGGGGGACCGGGCGGCCGGGGGGAGCGTGCGGGGCGCCGGCAACGCCCCGCGACCGTCCGGCCGGGACCCCGCCCCGCCGTCCGCGGCCGGGGCCACGCCGGTCGCGCCCGGCGGGTACGACCCCGCGACCGGCCTCGTGCTCGCCTCGGACGGCCGACCCCTGCAGTTCGGGGGTACCGGCGGCCAGTACCGGACGGCCGGAGACCAGTCGTGGAAGCAGTTGCTGCTCGCCGGGGTGACACCGTGACGGGCGACGGACAGGGAGGTGACGGTGTGCCGACCCGCAGGGAACGGACGCTCAGAGTGATCAAGGGGGCGAAGGCCGGCGTGCCCGGCCGGCCCGTGCGGCGCCGGATCGTCTCCCGACCCGCGCCCACCGCCGGCGGCGGGATCGAGGAGGTGCTGGAACGCCTCGACCGGGAGCCGGTCGAGGATCCCCTGGAGGCCGGTGACCTCACGGTGGTCGGCGACCCGGCCGAGGTCGAGGACACGCCGGACCCCGACGAGGACGCCTCCCCCAGCGACGACCGGGACGCCACCGTGACGGTGGCACCCCCCGCCGGGGACCGTGCGAGCGGGCCCGGCCGGCGTCGGGCCTTGATCGTCGCGCTGGTGCTGCTGCTCGCCGCCGCCCTGGCCGGCGCCGGGGTGTACGGCCACCGGTGGTACGTGGCGCGGGCCACCGAGCAGGCCCGGCAGGACGCCCTCGCCGCCGCCCGGCAGGCCAGCGTCAACTTCGTGTCGGTGAGCGCAGCCAGCGTCGACCGCGACCTGCAACGGATCACCGCCGGCGCGACGGGGGAGTTCCGGGACGAGTTCACGCGCGGCCAGGCGCAGGTCCGCACCGCGGTCGTCGAGAACAAGGTGGACTCGGAAGGCACGGTGCTGCGCGCCGGGCTGGTCTCCGGCGACCGGCGGCGGGCCGTGGCGCTGGTGGCCGTCGACGCCACCGTGAAGAACGTCAAGGCGCCGCAGGGCCGGCCGTCGCACTACCGGATCCAGCTCGACCTGGTCCGCGACGACGACTCCGGCGACTGGCTCGTGGCGAAACTGCAGTTCGTCGGTTGACCCGGAGGAGGTTCACCATGCGTGTCCCACGCTCGCAGCGGCGCGACGGCGTCACCCGGCGTCGCCGGTCTCCCGTGGTGGCGCTGGCCGTCGCGACCGTGCTGGTGACCGCCGTCGCCGCGTACGGCTGGTACGAGGACCGCGGCGCCGCCCAGCGGGACGAGGCGGTGCGGGAGGCCGTCGCCACCGCGCCCGCGGCCGCGAAGGCCATCTTCTCGTACGACTACCGCACGTTCGACGACAGCGTGGCGAACGGCCGCACCTTCGCCACGGGCGCGTTCGCCGAGGAGTACGCCCGGACGACCGCGACGCTCAAGGAGACGGCCGGCAAGCAGCAGGCCGTGGTGCTGGCCGAGGTGTCGGCCACGGGGGTGGTGAGCGCGGAGGCCGACCGGGTGGAGCTGCTGCTCTACCTCAACCAGTACCGGCGCAACGTCAGCACGGCGGGGGAGAAGGTCGACCAGAACCGGGTGGTGCTGACGCTGGTGCCGGTGGGCGGCGAGTGGAAGGTGTCCCAGGCCACGGCCATCTGAGGGCGGCGGTCCCGGCGCGGGTCAGTCCCGGCGACGTCCGTCGTAGCGGGCGGCAGAGTCGGTGAGCTCCCAGAACTCCGCGGGAAGCTGGGTGACGACGTCGTCGTACGCGGCGGGCGGAATGGCCTCGCGCAGCGTGTCGAACACGGCGCGCACCCCGTCCCGGGCCGTCGGGTCGTCGACCTCCGCCCGCCCCCGCACCTGGTTGAGGAACGAGGTGAAGCTGAAGCGGCCGCTCTCGCCGGCGGGCCCGTGGGCGTACCCCCGCAGCTCCTCGGGCAGCTGGGCCGCCAGGTCCTTGGCCTCGCCGCTCTCGATCCGCTCGGCCAGCGTGGTGAGCGTGGCGCGCGTGATGGCGGTCGCCTGCTCGGGCGACGTCCGCAGGCGCTTCGCCACCGAGTCGATGAACTCGCTGTTCTCCACCGTCGCGGCCTTTCTCTGCGAGGGACAGCGGCGTCTACCCGCGTGCCGGGACGGCAAACCGTCACGGGCCTGGGGCGCTCAGCCCGCGGTGTCGGTACGCCGGACAGTCAGCACCGCGATGTCGTCGGTGGCATCGACGTTGTCGCTGAGCAGCGCGGCCATGGCGTCGCGGCAGACGATGTCGGCGGGCGCGCAGGTCACGGAGGCGCGGAGCAGGTCGACGCCCTCGTCGAGGGGGCGGGTGCGTCGCTCGATGAGGCCGTCGGTGTAGAGCACGAGGCACCCGTCGGGCGCCAGGGTGGCGCGGGTGTTGCGCCGGACGGTGTGCCGGTAGGCGCCCAACGGGAGGTCGGGAGGGACAGCGACCAGCCGCGTGGGCTCGTCCGGCTCCGCGACGAGCGGGGGGAGGTGTCCCGCACTGGAGAGGGTGAGCTCGCTGAGGGTCGGGTCGAGGACGGCGTAGAGCACCGTGGCCATGGCGTCCGGCTCGAAGAGCTGCACCTTGCGGTCGAGGCGGGTGAGCACCTCGGCGGGGTCGTCGGTCTCCAGCGCGTACGCCCGCAGGGCACTGCGGATGCGTCCCATGACCACGGCCGCCCGCAGGCCGTTGCCGGCGACGTCGCCGATCGCGACGCCGACGTGCCCCGACGGCAGCGGGAACAGGTCGTACCAGTCGCCGCCGACGCCGGCAGCCGTGCCGGGCACGTAACGGGCGGCGACGTCGAGCCCCGGCACCGCCGGCGGGCGGGCCGGCAGCAGGCTGCGTTGCAGGGCCACCGCGGCGGCCCGGTCGAGCCGTGACAGCCGGGCCTGGGTGGCGAGGCTGGCCCGGTCGGCCACCAGCCGCAGCAGCTCGACGTCGTCGGGCGTGAACTGCCGGGGGGTCAGCGTCCCCACGTGCAGCACCCCGATGACCTGGGAACCGTCGAGCATCGGCACGCCGAGGAGGGAGGCGATGCCCCGGTTGACCAGGATCGGGTTGAGCACGTTGGTGTGGTCCACGTGGTCGAGCATGAGTGGCTCGCCGCGGGCGGCGACGGAGCCCGCGAAGCCCCGGCCGACCGGAAGCCGCACCCCCTGGCGGACCTCTTGCTCCAGGCCGCTGGCGGCGGTGGCCACCAGTTCGGTGCCGTCCGACTCGACCAGCAGGATCGCGGCCGTGTCGGCGCGCAGGAGATCCCGGGCCCGTTCCAGCAGCTCGTCGAGCAGATCCTCGAGGCCGAGCTGGGACAGGGCCGCGTCGGTGATGCTCTGCAGCCGGCGTAGCTTCTCCTCGCTGCTCGCCCGTGAGACGTCGCCGCTCATGACCATGGCGTCCTCAACCCGCCGCCGGCGCGCTGGTCCGCGCGTGTCCGTGCCCGACCCGGGCCCGCTGCCGCCCCATGCCGGTCACCCGGCCGCCGGCGCGGCGAGGTGGTCCCAGACGCCGGTCATCCGGAGGAGCTGTTGGACCATGCCGTGGGCGTTGCTGACCTGGTAGACCTTGCCCTGCTCGTCGGCGAGTCGCCGCCCCCGCAGCAGGACGTTGATCCCCGCGGAGTCGAGGAACGACACGGCGGTGAGGTCCACGATGACGGTGGCCGCCTCGCCCGCCACGGCGGCCTCGATCTCCCGCTGCAGCTCGTCAGCGGTGGACAGGTCGATCTCGCCGTGCGCGGTCACCGTGACGGCCACGGCGCCCTGATGGTCGGAGAACGACAGCGCCACGCCGTCCACCTCCTCTCGCATCCCGGTCTGCAGGGTCGTGCCGACTCTATAGTGGGTCACCGGCATCGTGACGTCTCGGGCGCGGATCGCCGATCGTGGTTAGGCTCCGGCGGTGAGGACGTTGTGGAAGTGACATCAGCGGACCAGCCGGATGCGCATCCGGTTGCGGCGACAGTACGCGGTGTCACGGCGCCCGGGGCGGCAGACGTCCGCCGCCGGGTCACCGCGGCGGCGCTGGGGGCCGGCCTCGGGCCGGACGGCGCGGAGCAGTTCACGATCGCGGTGAACGAGGTGATGATCAACGCCATCCAGCACGGCGGCGGTGCGGCCGACGTCACCCTCAGCGTGGCGCCGGGCCTCGTGGTGGTCAGCGTCCGCGACCGCGGCAGCGGGATCCCCGAGCACGTGTCGCCCCACCTTCCCTCGCCGCAGACGCTGGGCGGTCGCGGGCTCTGGCTCGTGCAGCAGCTCTGCGAGAACGTGACCATCGACACCTCCGACACCGGCACCGTCGTCACCCTGAGCGCCACCGCGGCTCCAGGTGTGACATCCGAGCGGCGGCCCTGACGGCCCGGGGCCCTCGCCGACCCGGCGCGGCCGGGCGGCCCGGAAACGGCGAAGGGGTCCCGCGGCGCGGTGCCGGCGCCACGGGACCCCGTTCGGGTGGGGGTGCTCAGTGGGACAGGGTGGCCGACCGGGCGGCCTCCTCCTGGGCCCGCCGCTCGTCACCGCTGAGTGTGTGCAGCGGCTTCTCCCGGATGAAGATGACCACCACCATCGCGAGCAGGGCCAGTGGCGCGCCGACCAGGAACAGTTCGGCGGTGGCGGTGCCGTACACGTCCTGGATGATCCGCAGCACCGGCGCGGGCAGCGCGCTCAGGTCCGGTACCTCGGCGGACGAGCCGCCGCCGGCCGCGGCCGGGCCGAGCTTCTCCGTCGTGAGGTCGGTCACCCGGTTGGCCAGGACGGCGCCGAGCGCGCTGACGCCGATGGCGCCGCCCATGCTCCGGAAGAAGGTCAGCACGGACGTGGCCGCGCCCAGCTCGTGCGCGGGCACGTCGTTCTGGGCGGCGAGCACCAGGTTCTGCATGAGCATGCCGACCCCGATGCCGAGCACGGCCATGTAGATCCCCAGGACGACCACGCTGGTCCGCGCGTCGATGGTGCCGAGCAGGACCATGCCGGCCGTCATGATCGCGCCGCCCGCCACCAGGTAGGGCTTCCAGCGCCCGTACTTCGTGATGAGCTGGCCGGCGACGGTCGACGAGACGAGCAGACCGAAGATCATCGGAAGGCTCATGAGGCCGGCCACCGTGGGCGACTTGCCGAGCGAGATCTGGAAGTACTGCGACAGGAAGACCGTGCCTCCGAACATCGCCACACCGACCAGGACGCTGGCGAGGGTGGCCAGCGAGACGGTCCGGTTGCGGAAGATGTCCAGCGGGATGATCGGCTCGGCCGCCCGGGACTCGACGAACACCGCCACCGCGAGCAACGCGACACCGCCGGCGACCATCAGCGCCGTCCACCCGGAGGCCCAGGCGAACTTGTTGCCGGCGAGCGACGACCAGACCAGCAGCAGCGAGACGCCGGTGGTGATCAGCGCGGCGCCCAGCCAGTCGATGCGGACCTCGCGGCGGACGACGGGCAGGTGAAGCGTGCGCTGCAACAGGAAGATCGACAGGAGGGTGAACGGGACCCCGATGAGGAAGCACCAGCGCCAGCCCAGCCAGGACGTGTCGACCAGGACACCGCCGATCAGCGGGCCGGCGATGGTGCCGACGCCGAACACGGCGCCGAAGATGCCGGCGTAGCGGCCGAGCTCGCGGGGCGGGATCATGGCGGCCATCACGATGGTGGCCAGGGCCGTCATGCCACCCGCGCCGACGCCCTGGACGATGCGGCTCACCAGCAGGATCTCGACGTTCGGCGTGAAGCCGGCGATCAGCGAACCGACCACGAACAGCGCCAGGGACGACTGGATGAGCAGCTTCTTGCTGTAGAGGTCGGCCATCTTGCCCCACAACGGCACGGTCGCCGTCATGGCCAGCAGCTCCGTCGTGACGATCCAGGTGTAGACCGTCTGGCTGCCGTGCAGGTCGGCGATGATGCGCGGCAGCGCGTTCGCCACGACCGTGGACGCGAGGATCGACACGAACATGCCGACCATCAGGCCGGAGAGGGCCTGGAGGACCTCTCGGGGGGACATGCGTGCCGGGCCGGCCTCGGCGACGTCGGCGGTGGTGGGTGCGGTCATCGGTTTCCTCGTCTCGTCGGTACGGAACGTCTCGGGGTCACGGCGCCGGGCGGGGGGCCGGCAGGCCGGCGGCGAGCGACTCGAACGCCTCGTCGACCAAATCGGTCAACGACCGGGCGCCGCCGGCGGCGGCCCAGCGCAGCATGGCGGTGCGGAACGCGGCGCCCGTCACGGTCGTGAGCAGGGCGGGAAACCCGTGATCCGGGGGTACGCCCACCCGCGCGGCCACGGCCTCGGTGATGGCCCGTTCCGCCTCGGTGCCGGCCGCGACCAGGCGGGGCAGCAGGGCGGGGTTCTGCTCGACGACCGCGATACGCAGCAGCCACCGCTCGCGGTCGGCCTGCATCGCGTCGATCACCTCGGTGAGCGCCGCGCGGACCGCCGCGAGGGCGGGCACCGCCGGCGGCACCGCGGCGAGGCGCTCCCGGAACCGGGCGCTGTCGACGACGTGGTCGCCGAGCAGGGCGTCGTCCTTGCTCGGGAAGTAGTTGAAGAACGTCCGGGACGAGACGTCGGCCGCCGCGCTGATGTCCTCCACCGTCACGTGTTCGAGCCCGCGCTCGGCGACCAGGCGCAGCGCCGCCGTGGCCAGCGCGTCGCGGGTCTGCCGTTTCTTCCGGTCCCGCAGGCCGGCGGGGGCGGGGTCGAGGACCACGCCGCGAACCTAGAGAAGATCTTGCAGCCTCCGCAAACTTTCGTGCTCTGAAGTGATCAGGCTAACGTGCCGTGGGCGTCGCCCGCTCGCCCGAGCCCGGAAATCCGGCGAACGGGCGTCAGGGCTCCTCGGTCGTCGCGGTGTCGGGCGTTCGCGCGTCCTCGTCGGTCATCGCGTCGTCGTCGCGGTCGGTGGGCGGCTCCGGCTCGCGGTGGTCCGCAGGCCGCGCCCGCCCGCGCGCGGGTGGGCGCTGCTCGTCGGAACCCTGCGACATCGTGGCCTCCCGGCGCTCCCTGACACCCGGCGTCCGCGGGCCCGCCCCGGATACCCGTGGCCGCGGCGCCGACACTCCGGGTCCAGGCGCGCCCCGCGCCGGGCCCCACCGGCGGTCCCGGTGGTCGCCGACACCCCGGACCGAACGGATGTGTGGGCCACGGTCATATGGACTGTGATGCATGTCTCGGTACCGTCGGCGCACCGCCGGCGCCGCCGGTTCCGGGAGGAGTGGGACATGAAGACTGCGTGGAAGGTCCTGGCCGCGGCCGTCGGCCTGCTGCTGGCGCTGCCCCCGGCCGGCGCCGCCCGGGCCGCCGGCACCCTCTACACCGTGCCGCCCGTGGCCGGCGCGTTGAAGACGTACAACGTCTCGGCCGTGTACGTGGCCGGCGTCTCCTCCGGCGGCTACATGGCCACCCAGCTCCAGGTGGCGTACTCCGGGCGGATCCGTGGGTCGGCCGTGTTCGCGGCCGGTCCCTACTACTGCGCGCAGAACACCGTGAGCCAGGCCCTGTACGCGTGCGGCGACAACATCTACCCGACCTACCTGCCCAATCTCGAGGCGTACACCCGCACCTGGGCCTCGTACGGCTGGATCGACCCGGTGGGCAACCTCGCCTCCCGCCCCGCGTACGTCTTCCACGGCGGCTCCGACAGCACCGTCCGGAAGTCGGTCACCGACGACCTCGTCGGCTACCACCAGCGCTTCGGCGGGAGCGTCCAGTACGACAGCGGCTCGCCGGCCGGCCACGCCTGGGTGACCCCGTACGGCACCGGCGGGTGCACGGTCACCGCGTCGCCGTTCCTCAACGACTGCGGCACCGACCCGCAGAACGCCTTCCTGCGCAAGCTCCTCGGATCCGTGCAGGCGCCGAACACCGGGCCGCTGCGCGGCACGCTGATCCGTTTCGACCAGGACACCTTCGCCGTCAACGGCTGGGCCAACGGCCTCAGCATGGACGCCGCCGGCTTCGCGTACGTGCCACCCTCCTGCGCGGGCGGGCAGTCCTGCCGGCTGCTCGTGGCGCTGCACGGGTGCCTCCAGGGCTACCGCAGGGTGGGCACCGCGTTCGTCGACCGGGCCAACCTCAACCAGTACGCCGACACCAACAACATGGTCGTGCTGTACCCGCAGGCCACCACCTCGGCCGTGAACCCGAACGGGTGCTGGGACTGGTGGGGCTATCTCGGCGCGACGAACTACCCGATCAAGGGCGGCGCGCAGGTCGAGACCATCATGAACATGGTCCGCCGGATCGACGGCTGACACCGCGGGGCGACCGGCCCGGGGGTTTCGGCCGGCGGCCAGGGGGGATGCAGGCCCTCCGGTGGGCGTGCCGTCCGGCCCCGGGTCGTCGCGGCGGGCCGTCCCGCGCCGGCCACCGGACAGCCCGTGGGGAGGTGGTCATGGTCGGCGACGGTCACCTCCGGACGGACGAGGCCGGTTTCGGGCGCCGCCTCGACGAGCACGAACACGCACCCGACGAGCCGCGGCCGGAGGACATCCCGCACCGGCCCCGGGGCCTCGTCGACAGCGCCGTGTACGTCCAGGGACACCGGCACGCCTCGCCCGCGACCCTCGCCGACACGTACCGCTGCCTCCAGGAGGTGGCCGACGGCATGGCCTGGATCGGGCTCTACCGCCCGGACCGGGACCAGATCACCTCGCTCGCCCGCGAGTTCCGGCTGCACGACCTCGCCGTGGAAGACGCGATCAACGCCCACCAACGGCCCAAGCTGGAACGCTACGGCGACACGCTGTTCGTGGTCCTGCGCGCCGCGCGCTACGTCGACGTGCGCGAGGAGGTCGAGTTCAGCGAGGTGCACCTGTTCATCGGCCCCGGCTTCGTCATCACCCTGCGGCACGGCGAGGCGCCCGACCTGGCGGCCGTCCGCCGGCGACTGGAGGCCGAGCCGCAGATGCTGGCCCAGGGCCCGCAGGCGGTGCTCTACGCGATCCTCGACCAGGTGGTCGACGGGTACGCCCCGGTCGTGGCCGGGCTCGAGCACGACATCGACGAGATCGAGACCGAGGTGTTCGGCGGGGACCCGAACGCCAGCCGGCGCATCTACGAGCTGAGCCGTGAGGTGATCCAGTTCCAGCGGGCCGCCCGGCCCCTGCTCGGGGTGCTCGGCGCGCTCGCCGCCGGGTCGGGCAACTACGGCAGCGACGAGGAGCTGCAGCGTTACCTGCGGGACGTCAACGACCACCTCACCCAGGTGGTGGAGCGGGTGGACAGCTTCCGGCACCTGTTGCAGAACATCCTCACCGTCAACGCGACCCTCGTCTCGCAGCAGCAGAACGAGGAGATGCGCAGCCTCACGGCGGCCAGCTACGCGCAGAACGAGGAGCTGAAGAAGGTGTCCTCGTGGGCCGCGATCCTCTTCGCCCCGACCCTGATCGGCACCGTCTACGGCATGAACTTCGTGCACATGCCAGAGCTGCACTGGCGGTTCGGCTACCTCTTCGCGGTCGGGCTCATGGCCCTCGTCTGCGGCACCCTCTACCTGATCTTCAAGCGTCGCGGCTGGCTCTGAGACGGGGCGGGCGGCCCGCCGGCCGCCGCTACTCGAACCCGCGCAGGATGTGCCGCTCGTCCTCCGTGTCGTCCTCGTCGGCGCCGATGCGGCCGAGCAGCGCGGAGGCGGCCCAGACCGTCAGCGGGGTGGACGCCCCGGTGGTGCCGCCGCGCTGTGGGTCGTCGGCGGTCCGGCTCGATTCGACCGGTGGCGCGCTGCGTTGAGCCTGCATGGCACTGCCTCTCTCGTCGCAGCCGTGACCCGTGCGAAGGCCCACCGGGATGGCGGGCGGCAGGGTGGGTACGGCGGGCGACCGCGGCCCTGCGATCGCGCGCCGTGTGACACGGCTCACTACCACCATCCCACGGCATGGCCCGCTGGCACAGCGCGTTTCCCACTAGCCGACTCTGGAACGAGCACCGTCGTGGCCCGGTGAGCACGTCACCAGCGGTGCACCTGGGCCCACGCGGCGGCGCGGGCCAGCTCGACGAGCCGCCTGGCCGCCGACCACCCGGGTGCCGTTCCCTTCGCGCCCGAATTGGGCCTCCGCCACCTCCGCAACGCCCACAGGCATGCTCGCCCGCTCATCCGCATCATCGCCTCCCGCATCCGCCATCGCCCCCACCCGGGGCCGCTGAGGAGACGACGGAGCTGGGCTCGTTGACCGGACCACCGGCCGATAAAAAATTCCTCACCGCCGAGGTGTCGGGTTCGAGGACCCGGCTGCGTCGTCTCAGTGAACCGGCGCGGCCGGGCGAGGTGCGATCCTGGATGCGGAGACGGGGAGTGGAATGAAGTACCTACTGCTGATCTACAGTTCGCCAGCGACCTGGCAGGCGCTGCCGGGGCAGCAGCGGGAGCGGATGACCCGCGAACACGCCGCCCTTGTGGCCGAGCTGACCGCTTCGGGGGAGTACGTCGGCGGCCACGCGCTGGCCGACGCCACGCACGCCCGGGTGGTTCGGGTCCGGGAGACCGTCCCGATGATCACTGACGGTCCGTACGCGGAGGTCAAGGAGCAGCTGGCCGGCTACGACGTGGTCGACTGTGACAGCATCGAACGGGCGACGGAGATCGCCGCCCGCCTGCCGGAGGCGGGACTCTTCGCGGTCGAGGTACGACCGGTGATGGATTTGAACGGCATGGAGATGTGAACGGCGTCGACGCCGGATTGACGGACCTGCTTCGTCGGCTCGCGCCGCAGGTCCTCGGCGCGCTGGTTCGGCACGGTGGCACCTTCGACGCGGCCGAGGATGCCGTCCAGGAGGCCCTCATCGCCGCGGCCGAGCGCTGGCCGGTGGACGGCCAGCCGCAGAATCCGCGTGGCTGGTTGATCAGGGTGGCGGCCCGGCGGCTGGCCGACCAGCGGCGCAGCGACGTGGCTCGCACACGGCGCGAGATGGTCGCCGCGCAGCTCGTACCGGCGGACGATCACGTCGCGCCGCCGGCCGACGAGATGCCCCCGGCCGCCGAGGACGACACCCTCGACCTGCTCTTCCTGTGCTGCCACCCGGCGCTGTCGCGTTCCTCCCAGGTCGCCCTGACCCTACGGGCCGTCGGCGGGCTGACCACCGCCGAGATAGGCCGGGCCTTTCTGGTCCCGGAGCCGACCATGTCCCGTCGGATCGGGCGCGCGAAGCAACGCATCCGGGAAGCGGGCGCAACGTTTGGGGCCGTGACCGGCATCCCGCGGGAACGGCTCGACGGCGTCCTGCGGGTGCTGTATCTGATCTTCAACGAGGGCTACAGCGCGAGCGCGGGTCCACACCTGCACCGGCCCGAGTTGACCACGGAGGCGATTCGCCTCACCCGCCAGGTGCGGGGTCGGCTGCCCCGGGACGGGGAGGTCGCGGGACTGCTCGCGCTCATGCTCCTCACCGAGGCGCGCCGCCCGGCGCGGGCCGACGCCGACGGAAACCTGATCCCGCTCGCGGATCAGGACCGGCGACTCTGGCGGGCGGATCTGATCGTCGAAGGCGTCGAGCTGATCACCGAGACACTTCCACGCTCCCTGATCGGGCCGTACCAGATCCAGGCAGCCGTCGCCGCTGTGCACGCCGAGGCGAGGTCGGCGGGAGAGACGGACTGGGCGCAGATCGAGGCGCTGTACCAGCTGCTCGAGTGCCTCGAACCCAACCCCATGACCACCCTCAACCGCGCCGTCGCCTCCGCCATGATCCACGGACCGCAAGCCGGGCTCGACGTGATCACTCACCTGGCCGGCGACGACCGGTTGGCGGGCCACCATCGGCTGTACGCGGTCCGCGCCCACCTGCTGGAGCTGGCCGGCGACGTGCCCGCGGCCCGCACCGACTACCTCACGGCCGCGCGGTTCACCACCAGCCTCCCCGAACGTCGTTACCTTGAGGCCCGCGCCGCGCGGCTTGACTGAGCCGGGCGCATACGGGACAGGACCGAGTCCGACCCGTCGCATACGCGCCGCCTTTCGCGATCAGGGCAGGGGGCAGGAGATGCCCCGGGCGTGATCGGCCAGCGCCGCCCCGACGACGGTCGCCTCCACGGGCAGCACCTCCAGGCAGCGGCGCACGGCGGCGGCCATCAGCGCGTTCGGCACCCGCATGGACAGCGTGCAGTGCGGCACCCAGCGCCCCGGCTGGTAGTGCTCGACGAGCGGAACACCGGCGGCCGCCAGCCGGGCGTGCACCTCGCGGTGGTGGGCCAGCAGCTCGGCGGTGGGGGTCGGCCCGATCCACAGCACCCGGCCGACGAACTGCCCGGCGTGCTGGAACGACAGCCGCAGCGGAGCGGCCACCACCATGTCCCGCAGTGCCGTGGTGACCCGTTCCGGGTCGAAGCGGGGCGCCACCGCCAGGGACACGTGCGGACGGTGCCGCTGCGCGAGCAGCGACCGCATGCTCTGCACGCCCTCCGACTCGAGCGCGTCCCACAGCACGCGGATGCGTCGGGTGGCGTCGGTGTCGAGGTAGAGCTCCAGCGCCGCGACCACCCGATCACCGTAGTCGGCAGGTTTGGCGGTCGCCGGCGGCGGTACGTACCCGTAAACGGCGAGCGTGAAGGGCGTGACGGCGTGGACGTGAGTGACCTGCTGATCGAGACGTACGACCGGCTGCCCGACCTGGTCCGCGCGGCGGTCGACGGGCTCGGCCCGGAGCAACTGCGCCAGGCGCCGGGCCCGGGCGCCAACCCGGTGGGCTGGCTGGTCTGGCACCTGACCCGGATCCAGGACGACCACGTGGCCGACCTGATCGGGACCGAGCAGGTCTGGGTGACCGGCGACTGGGCCGGCCGGTTCGGGCTCGCGGCGGACCCGCACGACACCGGTTACGCCCACACGGCCGACCAGGTCGCGGCGGTGCGCCCGGAGAGCGTCCAGGTGCTGCTCGACTACTACGACGCCGTCCACGCCCGGACCCGGGAGTTCCTGGCGGGGCTCGGCCCTGCGGACCTGGACCGCGTGGTCGACGAGGCGTGGGACCCGCCCGTGACCCTGGGCGTGCGGCTGGTCAGCGTCGCCAACGACGACCTCCAGCACGTCGGGCAGGCCGCCTACGTGCGGGGGCTGCTCGGCGCCGACTGACTCGGGCGGGCGCGCGCCCGCCCCGGACGGCCGCGCGCCGGCCCGTTCCGGCCGCGAAACGCCGGTGATCTCACCCGATGCGGGTGAAGCCCGCTCACCCCCGCCGGTGCGACCGTGTGCGGACGAGGGGAGGGGGCCGATGGGCACGACGGCGGCGGACTACCTCGCGGCGTTGACGCCGGGGCGGCGACCGGACCTGCCGGAGGCGACCGCGGGGACGCTGCGGCTGGACGCGCGCGAGGACGGCCGCACCGATCACTGGTACCTGACCGTCGCCGACCAGCAGGTCGAGGTCAGCCGCTCCTCGGAGGACGCGGACCTTGTCGTCCGCGCCCCTCGGGCGGTGTTCGACCGCCTGGCCAACGGGGGCGTGCACGTCTCGGAGGCCCTGCTGCGCAACGACCTCACCGTGCAGGGCAACATCCGGCTGCTCATGCTGCTCCGCCGGATCTTCCCCGGCCCGGCCGACGCTCGGCACCCCCGCGCGCTGGGCCGGGCCGCCACGACGGGCCGCGCCGGCGCGGGGGAGGGCCGGCCATGAGGCAGGAGCCCGTGTACGTGCTGGCGGGGAACGCCTTCGCGCTCAGCGACACCCAGGGTGACATGCTCGTCGACCCGCGCGCCCCAGTCGGTCTGATCTCGTTCGACACGCGGTTCCTGTCCCGCTGGGTGCTCAGCGTTGACGGCGAGCGGCTGAACGCGCTGTCCCGCGACGACATGACGTACTTCGAGACGCGGTTCTTCCTGGTGCCCGGCGCCGCGAGCCACTACGTCGACGCCGACGTCTCGGTGATCCGCCACCGGTCCCTGGACAGCGCCTTCCACGAGCGCGTCACCGTGCTCAACCACTCGGCCGAGCCCGCCGAGTACACCGTGCGGCTCGACATCGGCAGCGACTTCGCCGACACCTCCGAGATCCGCCAACCGTGCCCGCGCGACGTCGCGGTCATCGCCGACCCGGGCCGGCGCCAGCTGCGGCTCCGCTACACCCGCGACCGGTTCGTCCGGGAGACCACCGTCACGAGCACCGTGCCGGTCGACGTGGACGAGGAAGGGATGACGTTCCGCATCCGGATCGAGCCGGAGGGCTCGTGGGTGGCCGACCTGCACGTCGCCATGACCATCCAGGGCGAGGGTGGACGCGACCTGCGGGCCAACCTGGAGGAGCACCGGCACCACGTGCGCCGCGGGATGCGCGAGGACCTGGAGGAGTGGGTCGACCGGGCGCCGCACCTCGTGGCCGAGCGGCCGGTGCTCGAGACGACGTACGAGCGGGCCCTCGTCGACCTGGCCTCGCTGCGGTACCGCCCGCTGTCGAACCCCGGGCCCGTGCCCGTGGGCGGCCTTCCGTGGGCCATGACGCTGTACGGCCGCGACGCCCTCATCACCTGCCTCCAGACCATGGCGTTCACGCCCGAGCTCGCCGCGCCGACGCTGCGCATCCTCGCCATCCTCCAGGGCAGCCGGCTCGACGACGCGCACGACGAGGAACCCGGAAAGATCCTCAGCGAGGTCCGCTACGGCGAGGCGGCGGCCTTCGGCGACCAGCCGACCGCCATCTACTACGGGGCCGCCGACACCACCCCGCTCTTCGTCGTCCTGCTCGACGAGTACGAACGCTGGTCCGGCGACGCGGACGTGGTTCGGGAGCTGCGGCACCCCGCCCGGATGGCGCTGGACTGGATCGACGAGTACGGCGACATGACCGGCGACGGCTACCTGCGCTACCAGACCCGCCTCCGCCGGGGCGGCACGGCCAACCAGAGCTGGAAGAACTCACCCGATGCCATCACCTACGCCGACGGGCGCATGCCGGGCCTCCCGCGCGCGACCTGCGAGCTCCAGGGCTACGTGTACGACGCCAAGCGGCGCGGCGCCCGGCTGGCCCGCGAGTTCTGGGGCGACCCCGCGTACGCCGACCGGCTCGAACGGGAGGCCGCGGAGCTGAAGCGGCGGTTCAACCGGGACTTCTGGCTGCCGCAGCAGGAGTACTACGCGCTGGCGCTGGAGCCGGACGGGACACCGGTGGACGCGCTGTCGTCCAACATCGGGCACCTGCTGTGGAGCGGCATCGTCGACGACGAGCGCGCCCCGGCGATCGCCGCGCACCTCGTGAGCCCGGAGCTGTTCTCCGGGTGGGGCGTACGCACCCTCGCCGCCGGGCAACGCCCGTACAACCCGGTCGGGTCGCACCTGGGCGCCGTCTGGCCGTCCGACAACTCCCTCATCGTGGCCGGGCTGCGTCACTACCGCCGCGACGCCGAGGCCGCCCGGATCGCGTCCGGCCTGTTCGACATGGCCTGCACGCTCGGCGGGTCGGTGCCGGAGATGGTCGCCGGCTACGAGCGGCACGTCACCAAGTACCCGGTGCAGTTGCCGGCGGCCGGGCGACCCCAGGCCTGCTCCTCCGGCGGGCTGCTCATGCTGCTCGGCGCCCTGCTCGGGCTGCGGCCCAGCGGGGAGAACCTGCTCGTGAACCCGGCACTGCCGGCGGGGTTCGGTCGTATCGAACTGCTGGACATCCCGGGCCGCTGGGGGCACTCCGACGCGTACGGGCGGGACCGCGCCACGGCCGGCCAGGGTCGGCCCCGGCTGCGCTGATCCGCCCGGCCCGTCAGCCCGTCAGCCCGTCGGCCCCGCGGGCAGGTCCGCGTCCGTCTCGTGGGCCCCGCGGGCCGCCCGCGGTCGCGGCGCCACCACCGGCGCGCGCCGGCGTTCGCCGACCTGCGGGCCGGGGCCCGGCCGCACGTCCGGCCGGCCCGGCTCCGGCGTCGCCGTCCCCGCGCGCCGGGCGAGCGCCCGGTCGGCGCCCACCAGAAGCACGCCGAGCAGCCAGAACGCCATCGCCAGCAGGACCGACACGAGCGCCACGCCGCCGTACCCCAACTCGCCGGCGTCGAGGAAGGGGTACGGGTAGCCGTGCACCACGAGCCCGCGCAGCAGCGCGAACGCGAGGTACGCGAGCGGGAACGCCAGCCACCAGGCCGCGTGCCGGAGGCGCATCCGCCCGCGCCGGTCGAACAGCGCCCAGTCCGTCAGGGCGAGCAGCGGCACGACGGTGTGCAGGAGCTGGTTGCCGAGCGCCTCCCCGGGGGCACGATCGGGTTGGGCGACGGCGAACGGGCTGGCCGGATTCGCGAGCACCAGGTGGTACACGACGCCGGTGATCGTGATGTAGAGGGTGACGGCGCCCGTGAGCACCGCCGGCGGCTCGGGCCGTTCCCGCCAGGCCCGCCAGGCGGCGTAGCCGGCGAGGAGCCCGACCGCCACGTTGCTCTGGATGGTGAAGTACGGCAGCAGCCCCGTCACCGTGGCCGGGCCGAGCGCCGTGAGCAGGATCCCGGCCAGCACGCCGGCCACCGTCACGACCCGCAGGACCGCGACCGCGCGCCGACGCCGCACACTCATCGGGGCACGGTAACAGCCGCGGCGGGCCCGGTCAGCCGGCCGGCGGGCCGCCGCCGCGATCCTCGTCGCCGGCCGGCGCGGCCGACCCGTCGGACTGCCTCTTCCCGGTGCCACCTGTGGCGTCGGGGCCCGGCCCGCCCGGCTCGCGCGGCCCACCCGGCTCCCCGGACCCGGGCGGCTCGCCGCGCCCGGCCGGCTCGGTCGGCTCGGCGCGCTGCCCCGGGGACTCGGTCGGCTCGGCGCGCTGCCCCGGTGGCGCGGTCGGGGGCGCGCCCGACCCGGCGCCCGGCCGGCCGGGGCCCTGCGACCGGTCCGCGGCACCGCCGTGCGGCGGCTCGTCGGCCAGAACGAGATCGCAGTAGTCCGCGACCCGGCTCGGCCCGCCGGCGGCGGCGACGAGAGCGGCGAAGGCCGGATTCCGGAGCGCCCGGCCCGGGCTGTCACCCTCCTCCGCCCGGTACGCCCGGCACAGGCCGGTCAGGGCGGCGGCCGGCGTCGGCCGGGCCGACGCGTCCGGCCCCCGCGTCGGCGCGCGTCCGGTGCCGCCGCCCGCGGACGGCCCCGCCCCCGACGTGGACGGTGCGGAGGGCGCGGACGACGCGGGCGGGCTGGTCGTAACCTCCGGCGCGCCGCCCGGCAGGGTGCCGGTCGCGGCCAGAGCCACCCCGCCGGTCGCGGCGAACGCGAGCGCGGCGAGACCGGCCCGCGCGGCGATGCTGGTCAGCGTGCGTCGACGCCCCGGTGCCCCGGCCGGGTCGGCCAGGGCGCGGCGGAACGCCTGCACGGCCGCGTGCTCACCGTCCAGCTCGCCGGGCAGCGGTGCGCTGCGCACGGCCAGCAGCAGCGGCGCGAGCGGGTGGGTGGCGTCCGGGTGCGTGGCGTCCCACGACGCAGCGTGGCTGGCGTCGAGCAGGCGCTCGACGGTGTCCTGGTCCATCCGATGTGCGGTCATCTCGTGTCCCTCAGCGCCACGCGGCGAGGGGACGTCACATGCGGGTGTCAGCCCATGGTCTTGGCGCCGTCGATCGCCTCGCGAAGGATGTCGGCGTGCCCGGCGTGCTGGGACGTCTCGGCGATGACGTGCAGCAGCACCCGCCGCACCGACCAGCTCGCCCCGGGCTCGAACCAGGGCGCCACCGGCAGCGGGTGCGCGCTGTCGAGGTCGAGCGTCGCGACGAGGTCGTCGGTGCCCGCGGCGACCCGGTCGTACTCCTCGAGCAGCCCGGCGAGCGTCTCGCCCTCCTGCATCCGGAACTGGCCGGCCCAGTCGATCGGCTCGCTCTGCATCGCCTCGGCGCCGCCCACCGCGAAGCGCATCCAGCGCTCCTCGGTGACCGCCACGTGTTTGACGAGGCCGCCGAGGCACAGCTCGCTCACGGTGGTGCGGGCCGCGGCCTGCGCGTCGGTGATGCCGTCGACGGTCTGCCGGAGGAAGCCGCGGTGCCGGCGGAGCGTCTGCAGGAGGTCGGCCCGCTCGCCCGCGTTGACCTGCTCGGAGATGGTCATGCACTCGCCTCTCGCTCGGTGTCGGCCACGCGCACACGGTAGAACGGGTCACCGACATTTCCGCGCCACGCGGCCGGCGGGTCGGTTGCTGCCACCCGCATCCGGGTACCTCGAATGACATGGGTGTGATTCGGGTGGGCACGTCGTCCTGGGCCGATCGGGAGCTGCTGAGGTCCGGGTGGTATCCGCGGTCGGTGTCCACACCGGCCGCCCGGCTGGGCTGGTACGCCCGGCACTTCCCCCTCGTCGAGGTGGACACCTCGTACTACGCGGTGCCCGTACCCGAGACCACGCAGGGCTGGGTGGACGCCACTCCGGACCGGTTCACGTTGGACGTCAAGGCGTTCAGCCTCTTCACCGGCCACCCCACACCCGTCGCCGCGCTGCCGCGCGACCTGCGTCCCGCCGCCGGCCCCGGCCGGATCCGCCGTCGCGACCTGCCCGCCGGGGCGTACGACGAGCTGTGGGCCCGGTTCCGCGCGGCGCTGGAGCCGATCGCGGCGGCCGGCAAGCTCGGCGCGGTCCTGCTTCAGTTCCCACCGTGGCTGGTCCGCAGCGCGGCCGCCGAGCGGCGCGTTGCCGAACTGGCCGAACGGTGCCGGCCGTGGCGCGTCGCCGTGGAGCTGCGGCACGGGTCCTGGTTCGACGGTCGCGCCGCACTGGACACGGTGGAGTTCCTGCGCGCCCACGGGCTGGCCCTCGTCTGCGTGGACATGCCGCAGGGCCACCCCTCGTCGGTCCCGCCGATCCTGCTGGCCACCGCCGAGCTGGCGATGGTCCGGTTCCACGGGCACAGCGACGCCTGGGCGACGGGGGACAAACAGGAGAAGTTCCGCTACGCGTACGGCGAACGCGAGCTGCGCCACTGGTCGGATTTGCTCACCGAGCTCGCCGGGCAGGCCGCCGAGCTGCACGTCCTGTTCAACAACTGCTGCGCCGGGCAGGCGCAGCGCGACGCCGAGGAGATGGCCCGCCTGCTGCCCGGCCCCGCGGCCGCCCAGCCCGTCGGATGACCGACGCTCAGGCCGGCTCGCGGACCTCGACCACCACGCCGCTGCGCGGCCGCGTGGGAATGCGGCGCAGCGGGATCCGCAAATCCTGCGGGGGAAGGCGGTAGTCGAGGCGGGCCAGCCGGACGACGAGGTCACGCAGCAACGCCACGGTGATCATCTCGCCCGGGCAGCGGTGGCCGGTACGGGGATCCCCGCCGCCCTGCGGCACCAGCTCGAACGGGCCGATCTCCCGGCCCACGAACCGGTCCGGATCGAAGCGGTACGGGTCCGGCCAGAGCCGCGGGTCGTGGTTCTGCCCGTACAGGTCGAGCAGCACCATGGCGCCGCTCGGGATGCGTACGCCGCCCCACTCCAGATCGGCGACGGCCCGCCCGCCCACGAACGGCGCGAACGGGTAGAAGCGCCGGACCTCGTGCGCGTACGCCTCGGCGAACGCCGGGTCACCCGCCCGCAGCCGCTCCCGGTGCTCCGGCCAGCGGTGCAGCGCGTGCCCCGCGAACGCCACGAACCAGGTGACCGCCACGGTCGGCCGGACGATGTTGAGCAGCTCGACGGCGGCCGTGCACGGATCCAGCGCCGAACCGTCGGCGTCCCGGTGCTCGGCGACGGCACGCACAGCCGACCCGTCCGGTACGGACACCACACCCCGGCGTACGCCCTCGACGAGGCCGGCCGACCAGTCCTCCCGGCGCGTCCGCGCGCGCCGCCCCCGCCAGTGCCGCGGCCCGCCGGTCGCGAATCCGTCCACCATGGCCACGAGATCGGCGGCGAGCGCCGGCACCTGCTGAGGTGGCAGCGCGATGCCCGTCCAGTCGCACACCGCCCGGGTCAGCACCCGGCTCGCCTCGTCGAAGAGCACCACCGGCCCGCGTACCGCCCAGTCCCGGGCGGCCGCCTCCCAGGCGACGCCGGCCCGCTCGACCAGGGCGTCGATGCCCCCGTTCATGAGCAGCGCCACCAGCAGCGCCTTGCGGACCCGGTGGGCCTCACCGTCGAGGGTGTGCACCGCGCCGTGCCCGAACAGCGTGCTCTGGACCGGTCCCGGGATCGCGCCGTGCCGGCGCACGTGCCGCTCGTCGTAGAAGAAGCGCGCCGCGTCCGGGCCGTGCAACGCCACCGCGCGCTGACCCAGCAGTCGCGTGCGCAGCACGTCCGCGCCGCAGCGGCGCAGGCGGTTGGGCAACCAGGCGTAGCCCTCGAGGGCCAGCGCGAGCGTGTTGTCCGGTCGGACGACGTGGCGGGACGGCATGGCCCTCTCCTGCCCGGGCCGAGGGTCGGCAAACGTGCCGCTGATTGGCCGTCGCCCCGCGTCGTCGTACGACACGTCGCCGTCGCGGCATCACACCCTCCGGGCGCCGCACGGCCGGGTGAGGCGCGATGTCACGCTCGCCCGGTGGTGGGCTCGAGCGGCGGCGCTTGGTGCGCCGTCACGCGGCCGCGGGATCGGGTGGTGCCGGCCGCGGCGTCACGCCGACCGGCGGCCCCGGCTGCGGAAGGCGTCCTGCGCGCGTTCGTCGATGTCCGCGTCGTCCGGGAAGGGCCGGCGGCTGGGCGCCGGATCCGGGGGCGCGCCGGGCCCCGCCTCCGGCATCCGGCTCGGCTCCACCGAGCCGAAACCGTGCCGCCCCGCCGGGCCCGACGGTCCCGCCGGCGCGCCCGCGCGGAGCTCGCCCCGGTGCCCCTCGGGCACGGCGGGCGTCTCGCTGCCCTCGTCCATCTGGTCGTCCTCGCCGACACCCCAGGGCGGTTCGGTGTCGTAGACGTCCCGCGTGCCCCACGGGACCGTCGCCTCCGGATCGCGCGGGGCCTGGCCACCGCGTCCGTCATCCGCCGTCATGTCCCACCTCGCTGCTCGGTCGCCGGTACCGGCGCTGATTGCCCGCGCCGACGCAGGTCATGCCGCCGGGTAGGGAGCGCAGGCCGTCCGGCTTGATCGACTACGTTCCGGCGATGTGGCGGGGTCCCGGTCCATCGGATACCGCCACATCGGCGAGCTGGTGTCGATCAAGAGGGAGCCGCCCCCTTGCCGCCTGCCGGCCACGAGAGTGCCGGCAGGCGGCCCGCCCGACCCGGGCAGGTCGCCGTGCCGGCCCCGTCCGGGACGGCAGGGTCACTCCTCCGGTTCGAGGGGCACCATCTCGCCGTCGCGCTCCACGCGGATCTCGCCGTGGTCCCGCCTCGGTGGCACCTCCGCGGTGGTCCGGTGGGGGTCGTTGCCCGGGTGCATCAGCACCGCGTCGGTATCCGACGTCTTCTCGCGGCTCTCGTCCGGCTGCGTCATCGGCCGTCCCCTTTCCTCGTCGGTCCGCTCTGCACTACCCCGGCAGGCCCCGACGACTCCTGCCGGGCGCCGGCCACCCGTCGACGTTCGCGCGGCGCGCCTTCCGGGCCATCCCGTCCCGGCCGTTCCGGTTGCGAGGTCTCGACGGGTGAGGGACGGGGTTAGCCGCCCGGGCGGTGGGTAAGCCGCACCGCCCGACACGGCGGAAGGGGATCAGATGTCGGAACGGCACACCGCACTGCGTTCGATGCACGATCTGGGTCTGGCGGCCTGGTTCGGGGGTTCCCTCATGGGGGCGCTCGGTGTCAACGGCGCGGCGGCGAAGATCAATGATGCGACCCAGCGGCTTCCGGTGGCCTCGGCAGGCTGGGCCCGCTGGACTCCGGTCAACGCGGCCGCCATCGGCGCGCACCTCGCCGGCGCGGTCGGCGAACTCGTGGCGGAGAGCCCACGCGTGGCCGCGCAGGCGGGCGTCGCCCGGGCGAGCACCGTCAAGACCGCGCTCACCGTGGGCGCGCTCGCGGTCACCGGCTACAGCCGGCTGCTCGGCATGCGGCTCCAGCGTGCCGGCGGCCCTCCGGTGGACGGCGTCACCGAGCCGAACCACCAGACTCCCGCCCAGGTGGCCGCCAGCCAGCGGCAGATGAAGATGCTCCAGTGGGCGGTGCCCGCACTGACCGGCGCCCTCGTGGTGGTGACCGCGTACATGAGCGAACAGCAGAAGCCCGGCCAGATGTGGCGCGGGATGCTCGGCCGCGCCGGCGGTCTGCTGGGGCCCAGGAAGAACGCGGGCAGAATGAGGGGCATGGGCAAGATCGCGGGCCCGGCCAAGCTGATGGGCGCCGCGAAGTTGGCGGGCCGGATGGGCGGAACGGGCACCGGCAAGCGGCAGATGGCGATGGCCGGCCGCTGACGACCCGGTCAGACCGGTTCGGCCGGTGCCCCGCCGTCAGCTCGGCGGGGCACCGGCCCGTCGGCATCCGGGGCCACGCCCGGCCGGGACCGGGCCGTCGGTAGGCCCGCCGTGAAGGCGGCCACCCGGGCGGCCAGTGGCGTCGCGGCGCGTACCCAGGTGAAGTGGTCCAGCGCGGCGCCGGCCGCCGCCGCGGTGTAGTGCTCCCGGTCCACGGGCGCCGCGGCCAGCTTCGCGCAGAGATAGTCCATCGTGGCGTGCGGCGTGTACTGGTCGTCGTCGACGCTGACCGCGAGCACCGGTGTGCGTACGGCTCGCACCGCCGCCTCGGCGTCCACCCCGTCGAGGCGCGGGAAACGCCCGGTGCGGGCGGTGTACGCCCAGTCCCGGATGACCCCGCGCGCCTGTCGGCCGCCGAAGCCCCAGCCCGGCCACACGCCCAGGACCGCCGCCGTGGCCGCGATCCCCTGCGTGTACGGCAGTACCCCGTACCCGCGCCGGCCGGGATACGCGCGCCAGTAGGGCAGACCGACGGCCACGAGCGCGAGCCCGTCCACCGCGTCGGTCCCGTGCAGGGCGAGGTGCAGCAGGGCGGCCTGCCCGCCGAGCGAGTGGCCGAGCAGGAGTCGGGTGCGCCCGTCGTGGCGGGGCTTGAGCGCCTCCAGCACGGCGCCGACGTCGCCGGCCAGCTCGGCGTACCCGTAACGGGACCGGCGGCTTGGTGGCGGTGTGCTCGCGCCGGTGCCGCGCAGGTCGGCCACGGAGACGGCCAGCCCTTCGGCGCGCAGCGCCGCGGCGAGGGGCCGGTAGTAGCGGGCGCGGACGCCCATGGCCGGCCAGACCACCACGGCGGGCGCGTCGGGCCGGTCGGGCTCGGGGTACACCTGCACCCCGAGCCGGTCGCCGTCGACGTCGACGAACTCCTGCGTGTACTCGATCGCCCCGTTCACCGGCCCAGCCTACGACCGCACGCTACCGGCGGGTAGCCGCCGCGGGCGGGCAACGCGGGCGCCCCGCTCCACCCGGTCCACGGCGTCGAGGACGTCGGGCACGTCCAGGGCGGCGAGTGCGGGGTGCGGCACCGCGCCGGACCCGTCCGCGCGGGGGCCGACCCAGAGGGCCTGGTGCCACGGCCGGTCCGGCGGCGGGCCCCACTGCGCGGGCGCCACGGGACCGAACAGCAGCACCGACGGCGTGGCGTACGCGGTGGCGAGGTGGCCGATGCCGGTGTCCCCGCTGAGCACGAGCCGGGCGTGAGCCACCAGCGCCGCGAGTTCGCCGAGATCCGTGCGGCCGGCGAGCACCGCGGCGCCGGGCAGCCCGGCCAGCGCGGCCACCCGCTCGGCGATGTCCCGCTCCGCGCCACTGCCGGTCACCACGACCCGGTGCCCGCGCGCGGTGAGTTCCCGGGCCACGGCCGCGAAGCGGGACGGCGGCCAGCGCCGGTGGGCGGCCTTCGCCCCGGGGTGCACGATGCTCACGCCGGTGGGCAGCCCACCCGGCTCCGGCCGGCGCAGCGCCAGGTCGGCCCGGTCGGCGGGAACGCCGTACCAGGCCAGTAACCGGCACCACCTGTCGATCTCGTGCTCCTCGGCGCGCCACGGCGGCCCGTCGGTGAACCCGGCCTCCGGGTTGGCGAACGCCAGCAACCGGCCCGGGCGCGCCCCGGCCAGCATCCGGTGCGACTGCGGGCCGCGCCCGTGCAGGTTCACGGCGAGCCGCGGCGGGGAGCCGGACCAGCGCAGGTTTCCCAGCCCGGGGGCGTCCACCAGCCGGTCGACGCCGCCGACGAGGTCGACGAGCGGCGCCAACGCGCGCGGCGCGACCAGTGCCAACTCCTCGCGGGGGTACGCGGCCCGCAGCGCGCGCAGCGCCGGCACCCCGGTCGCGAGGTCGCCGACGCCGAGCGCCCGCAGCACGAGGATCACGGGTAGGAGCTCTCCTGCTCGGCGCAGACCACCAGCTCCCGTACCGCGCAGCCGGCCGGCTGGGACAGCGCGAAGAGCACGGCGGCCGCCGTGTCGGCCGGGTCGTTGAGCACGGCGTCCGGCCCCGGCTTGTACCGCTCGTCGCGGTCGTCGAAGAAGGCGGTACGCATGCCGCCCGGGATCAGCAGCGTGACGCCCACGGTGCCGGCCAGTTCGGCGGCGAGGGCGCGGGTGAAGCCGACGACGCCGAACTTCGCGGCGCAGTACGCGGTGGCGTCGCTGACGGCCTTGACGCCGAGCGTGGAGGCGACCGTGACGACGGTGCCGTGCGCGCGTTCCAGCCAGGGCAGGGCGGCCCGGATCACGGCGGCGGTGGCGAGCAGGTCGACGGCCACGATGCGGTCCCACGTCTCGCCGGGCACGTCGGCGAGCCGGCCGGGCACGTCCATGCCGGCGGCCGTCACCACGCCGTCGAGGCCGCCGGCCTGCTCGGCGATCCGCCGGGTGGCCGCCTCGGCGGCGCGCGTGTCGGCCAGGTCGCACTCGACCCACGGCACACCGTCGGCCGGTGCCTGCCGGTCCAGCACGTACGGCCGGCCGCCGGCCTTGGCCACCGCGGTCACCACGGCGGCGCCGAGCCCGCTCGACCCGCCGGTGACCAGGACGGGCGACCCGTTGAGGTCCCTGCTCATGCTGCTCCCTTCACGAGGTTCCCGTCGCGCGAGCGCGCGGCGGCGATGGTGGCGGTGGTGGACCGCCCGGCCAGGTAGGGCACCGTCACCACCCGGCCGCCCCACCCGCGTACGAGGTCCGCCTCGGGCAGCTCGGGTCCGCCGTCGCCGGCGTAGTCACCGCCCTTGACCCACACGTCGGGGCGCAGGCGGGCGAGTACGGCGTGCGGTGTCGGCTCGTCGAAGACGACGACGCCGTCCACACAGTCCAGGGCGGCGAGCAGCCGGGCGCGGTCGCCCTCGCCGTTGATCGGCCGGTCCGGGCCCTTTAGACCTCGTACGCTGCGGTCGGAGTTCAGGCAGACGACCAGGACGTCACCGAGCCCGCGCGCCGCCCGCAGAGTGGCGAGGTGACCGGCGTGCAGGATGTCGAAGCAGCCCCCGGTGGCCACCACGGTGCCGCCCGCGGCCCGGACCCGCGCGACCAGCTCCGCGACCGGCGCGGCGGGATCCGCCGCTGGCCGGGGCGGCTCGTCGGTCAGGCCGGCCGCGCCTCCGGCGGCCACGTACGCCGACGCGGCCGCCACCGCGTCCTGCACCGCCTCCGACACGAGCGCGCCGCCGGCCAGCGCGGTGGCCGCCGCCGCGGCGAACCGGTCCCCGGCGCCGCAGGTGTCCTCGACCCGGTCCACGGGGGACGGTGGCGGCACCACGAGGGGGGTGCTGCCGGAGTGGCAGAGCACCGCGCCGGCCGACCCGGTGGTGACCGCGACCGCGGCGGCCCGCCACCGCCGCCGCAGCTCCTGACCGGCGCGGCTCGCCGTGGACAGCGCCGAACCGGCGCCCGCGTCGCCGGTGAGCTGTCGCAGTTCGGCGAGGTTCGGGGTGGCGAGCCGGACGCCGGGCACCGCGGCCGGGCCGCGCGGGTGCGGGTCCCACACGACGGGGGCGGACGCCTCGGCCAGCGCCGCCCGCAGCGCCGGCTGCCGCAACAGGCCGCGCCCGTAGTCGCTGGCGAGGATCGCGGAGGCCCCCAGCAGCGCGTCCAGCGCGGCGGGCGCCGGCTCGGCCGGCGACTGCGGCTCGCCGCCGCGGTCCAGTCGTAGCAGCGTCTGGCCGCCGGCGCGCAGCCGGATCTTCTCCGGAGTCGCGCCCGGCATCCGGAGCGGGTAGACGGTGACGCCGGCCGCGGCGAGCAGGTCCGCGAGCCGGGCGCCTCCCGCGTCGTCGGCGAGCGCGGTCACGAGTGCCACCTCGGTGCCCTGCGCGGCCGCGAGCAGCGCCGCGAGACCGGCGCCGCCGGGCCGGTCGGTGGCGGAGCGCTCGTCCAGCACCGGCACCGGCGCGTCGGGGCAGACCCGGGTGACCGCTCCCGACACGTCGCGGTCGAGCAGGGTGTCGCCCACCACCACGAGCGGCCCGCTCACGACCCGCTCCCGGTGCCGTTGCGGCCGTCCGGCCCGTGCCCGTTACGCGGGATCTGCGGGGTGGCCCCGCCGGCGCGGCCGGGAGCGTGCCCGTCGGGCCCGTGGCCGTTCGTTCCCGGGGCGGCGCCGGACCCGCGCCCGGGGCTGCCGACCACCGTGAGGGCGCGGCCGTCGACGCGGGCGCGGTCGGTCGGGACGACGCCGTGCGCGCCGGTGCCGGCCAGGCGCGGCAACTGCCGGACCAGCGGCAGGGCCTGGTCGACGTACTCGCAGAGCACGTGGGTGGAGACCAGGTGCAGTTCCTGGACGACCTGGCTGTCGGGCGACGGCACGGCGAGGACGTCGTCGCAGGCGTCGGCGAGGGGGTTGGGGGCGGGGCCGGTGAAGGCCCAGGTGCGCAGGCCGGTGTCGTGGGCGGCGGTGGCGGCGGTGAGGAGGTTGGGGCTGGTGCCGCTGGTGGACAGCAGGAGGAGGATGTCGCCGGGGCGGCCGTGGGCGCGGACCTGGCGGGCGAAGACGTCGTCGTAGCCGTAGTCGTTGGCGATGGCGGTGATGGCGGAGGTTTCGGCGTGTAGGGCGATGGCGGACAGGGGTTGGCGGTCGTCGCGGAGTTTGCCGACGAGTTCGGCGGTGAGGTGTTGGGCTTCGGCGGCGCTGCCGCCGTTGCCGGCCACCAGCAACCGCCCACCACCGGCCAGCGTCCAGGCCAGCTCGGTGCCCCACCCGCAGAGCCGCTCGGCGACCTGCCGGTACGGCAGCAGCGCGGCCGCGAGCCCGGTGAGGTGCGCGTCGACGATGGAGAGCGTCCCGGTCATCAGGCCACCGCCGGGGTGGGACGGCCGACGGCGCCGAGCGCAGCGTAGACCGCGCCGAGCTGCTCGGCGGCGCGCTTCCACGAGTAGCTGCTCCGGATCCGGTCCAGCGCCGCCGTGGCGTACGCGAACCGCCGGACCCGGTCGGTCAGCAGCCGGCGGATCGCGGCGCCGAGCGCGCGGGGATCCCGCGGCGGGACCAGGTCACCGGTCAGCCCCTCCACGACGGTGTCGGCGATCCCGCCCACGTTCGTGCCGATCACCGGCACGCCGCAGGCCATCCCCTCCAGCGGGGTGAGCCCGAACGGCTCGTACCAGGGCGCGGCCACCAGAATGTCGGCCGAGCGGTACCAACGGCCCATCTCCTCCCGCGGCACCGCCCCGACGAGGCGCACCCGGTCGGCCACCCCGCACGACTCGGCGAGGCCACGCAGCCGGCACGCGAACGCGTCGGCCGGGAGCTGGCCCGCCGGCGGCCCGCCGATCACCACGCACTCGGCGTCCGGAACCGCGGGGAGCGCTCGGATGACGTCCTGGAAGCCCTTGCGTTCCACCATCCGGCCGACGGTGAGGATCCGCGGCCGGGCCGTATCGCGCGGGACGGTCGGGCCGTCGGGACGGAACATCTCCTGGTTGACGCCGGAGGGGACGAGCGTCATGCGGCTGCGCGGCACGCCCATCCGGACCAGCTCGCCGATCTCGTCCTGACACTGGACGACGACCCGGTCGGCGGCCCGCCCGAGCGCCCGTTCGTACCCGACCCGGCCTGGTGGGCTCGTGTCCCGTGCGCCCTGGTGGCGCCTCTTCACGACGCCGAGCGCGTGGTACGTGAGCACCATGGGCACGCCCGTCCGCCGGCTCGCGTGCAGGGTGGCGAGGCCGCTCATCCAGAAGTGCGCGTGCGCCACGTCGGGCGTCCAGCCGCCGTCGCGCCACTGCCCGGCGAGCCACCTGCCGAACTCGCCCATGTACGGCAGCAGGTCGTCCTTGGGTACCCGCCGGGCCGGGCCGGCCGGCACGTGCAGCACCTGGTAGCCGGCCGCGGCGCCCACGGCCTCGGGGAGCGTGGGGGAGTCCCGCCGCGTGTAGACCCGGACGTCGTGGCCCTCGGTCGCCAACGCGGCCGCCAGCTCGGCGACGTGCGTGTTCTGCCCACCGGAATCCTCCTCGCCGAGAACGGCGAGCGGGCTGGCGTGCTCCGAGATCATCGCGATGCGCATGTTTCCTCCTCCAGAAGTCGGTCCCAGTCCGCGAGGAACCGGTCGAGCCCGAACCGTTCCTTGGCCACCTCCCGCGCCCGCGCGCCCAGCCGGTACGCGGCGTCGCGGTCCTCCATGAGCCACCGGGCCGCCTCGACGAGCGTCTCGACGCGGGTGGAGAGCACCCCGGCGTCGGGCGGCACGGCCGTCACCGCCTCGGTGGTGGCGAGTGCCACGACGGGCATGCCGATGGACATGGCCTCGATGAGGCTGAGTCCCAGCGAGGTCCACCGGCACAGGTGCAGGTACGCCCGCCGCCGCGCCAGCTCGGCGTGCATCTCGGCCTGCGGCAGGTCGTCGTACGCGGTCAGCCGCAGCCCGCCCGCGCCGCCGTCGCCCGCACCGGCGGCGGCCAGGCCGGGAACCCGGGCGGCGAGCGCCTCGGCCAGCCCGGCCACCCCCATGCCGAACACGTCCAGCGGTGCCACGCCGGCGAACCGGGGCATGAGGTCGGTGCCCGTGACCCGCCACCGCCGTACCGGCTCGTTTGTGACCACGGCCAACCGGTCCAGCTCGCCCGTGTACTCGACGGCCGGCGGGACGATCCCGTGGTCGACGACGGTCGTCCGGGTGCCGCCGCAGTCCCAGAAGAGTTGGTTGAAGCCGGTGACGTGGGCGATGAGTAGGTCGTCGCGGTCGGCCATGGGGTGGCGACTGTGGGGGATGTTGCCATCTTTGGGGGTGTTGTGTTCGACGTAGATGGCGGGTAGGTCGTGGCCGGGGCGGCGGTGTAGCCATTGTTGGGTGAGGTCGAGTTCTTCGGGGCGTTGGAGGATGACGGCGTCGATGTGGGTGGTGGCGAGTTGGTCGGGGGTGACTTCGATGGCGGTGTCGGGCCAGGGGTAGGTGCGGGCGCGGCCGAGGCCGTAGGGGCCGCGGTCGGGGGTGACGGGGATGAGGTAGCGGTGCCGGCCGTGCACGAACGCGGTCGTCCACGAACCGTGCACGTGCCAGAGCAGGACGTTCATGCCTCTCCTTCGCGGCTGTCGCGGGCGTGGGCGGAATCGGACGGGTCGGTCAACCGGGGGAGGGAGCGGCGAGGACGTCGACGGCCGCCACGACCTCGGCCGGGTCGATGCCGTCGAGGCAGGGGTGTCCGGGGACCGGGCAGGTGGCGGCGCGGGTGTCGCGGCACGGTGCGGTGGCGTCTCCGAGGCGGACGGTGGGCACCCGGTAGGGGCCCCACTGTCCGAACGGGACGGTCGGCGCGAAGAGACTGACCACCGGGGTGCCGACCGCCGCCGCCACGTGGGCCGGCCCCGTGTTGCCCACTACGAGGCACCGCGCCCGGGCGATCACCCGCGCCAGCCCGGCGAGGTCGAGCCGCCCGCCGAGGTCCACGCCGCCCGCCGCGGCCACGCGGGCCGTCAACTCCCGTTCGGCGGGCCCGCCGGTGACGAGCACCCGGTGTCCGGCAGCGGCGAGCGCCGCCACGATGTCCGCGTACCGCTGCGGGGGAGCGGCCCGGGCGGTCACCGACGCCCCGGGATGCACGACCACGTAGCCGTCCGGGCCGGTGTCCGGCTCCGCGCCCGGCACGGGCGTGAGCGTCCCGGGCCGCAGCCGGAGGGTGGGTTGGTCGTGGGGTGGTAGGCCGTGTCCGGTGGCGGCGGCGAGGGACAGGGCGCGTTCGGGTTCGGGGACGCCGGTGGGTACGCGGTGGCGGATGTCCAGGAGGCTGCCGGGGTAGTCGTCGCTGATCGCGGCGATACGGGCGACGCCGGCCATGCGCAGCAGCAGGGCCAGGGGCAGGGGGGACTGGTGGAAGGAGGTGAAGATGAGCGCCTCGTCCACGTCCAGGGCGGCGAGCCGGGCGGTCAACGCGTGCATGTCGGCCGCGTCGACCGGGTCGGGAGTCGGGTCGATCCACGGCAGCGCATGGGTGATGACCTCGTCCACCCCGGGCAGCAGGTTTGCGGCGGCGCGTCCCCGCGGCCCGCACAACAGCACCACCCGGTCCGCGGTGTGGGCGACGGCGCGGATCGCCGGGCCGGTGACGAGCACGTCCCCGGCCGAGTCCGACCGCACCACCAACACCGTCCCCACCCGGGACCCCGACCCGCCCCGCCGGCCGGGCCACGGGTCGGTCGCGGGCACGACGGCGGTCTGGCGGCGCAGGATCTCCGCCACCGCCGCCGGGAAGTCCGCCGCCACCCACGGCGCGGCCGCGACCTCCTCCGGCCGCGTCACCGGCGTGGGCACCAACACCCCCGCCGCACCCGCGGCCAGGGCCGCGGCCACGTCCCGGCCGATGTCCCCCACCACCACACACCGACCCGCCACCGTGCCCACATCCGCCGCCGCCGCGTGCACCAACCCCGGCAACGGCTTACGACACCCACACCCGTCCGCATCCTCATGCGGACACACCCGCCACGTGTCGAACGGCCCCAACAACGCCTCCACCCGCGCCTGCACCGCCCGCATCTGCGCATCCGTGAAGAACCCACGAGCCAAACCCGACTGGTTACTCACCACCCCCAGGCGCAACCCCGCCGCCCGCAACCGATCCAACCCCGCCCGCACCCCCGGCAACGGACGCACCTTCTCCGGATCACCGTTGTACGGCACGTCCTCCACCAACGTGCCATCCCGATCCAGCAACACCGCGTCATAGAGGGTGGGCGTCACACGCCCACCTCCGGGCGTACGCCGCGGCTGCGCCACCAGCCGCGCACCCATTGGACGACCGCCAGCGGCGGGATGAGCGCGCTGGTCGCCAGCATGGTGGCGACCTCGTCGCTCGACCGGGGGCCGGGCGCGATCCGGGCGCGGGCGAACTCCACGGTGCCGGCCGCCCAGGTCAGGGCGGCGGCGCCGGTGGCGAGGCCGAGCACGCGCCGCGCGCCGGCCCGCCCCGGCGGCCGGGCGTGCAGCGCCGCGCCGGCCAGGGCCAGCACACCGGCCGCCGTGACCGCGACGTGCCGGTGCCGGCGCCCCGGCGGAAGCCCGAGGTCGGCGCGCCAGCGCGGGCCGTACAACCGGCGCAGCAACGCGTCGTCGGCGTTGCCCCGCTGGGTCCGCAGGCTGATCCAGCGGTCCTCGGGGCGTACCGGATGGGTCACGGCCCGCCCACCGCGGACCAGGTCCCAGCCGGCGCGCCGGACCCGGTGGGCCAGCTCGGCGTCCTCCCGGTAGGCGCGCGGGAAGCGTTCGTCGAAGCCGCCGGCGGCGACGAGGGCGTTGCGGCGGTACGCCATGTCGGCGGTGATCCACTCACCCTCGGCGAGGCCCGCGGTGCTCCGCTCCCAGTCGGTCGGTCGCCGGTGCGCCGGCAGCGGCACGCGCACCCCGCCCTGCACCCCGCCGACCCGCTCGCCGACGGACAGGTCCCCGACGAGCCGGCGGGCCCAGTCGTGGGCGGGCACCACGTCGTCGTCGAGGAAGACCACCCACGGGCCCCGGGCCGCGCGCCACCCGACGTTGCGGGCCGCCGCCGGGCCCGCACCGCGCCCGGTGAGCACCTTGGTGTACGCGGCCAGCCTCCCCGGCACGGCCAGCTCGCCGGTGGCGTCACGCCGGTCGTCGACCAGCAGCACCTCCACCTCGGGCAGGTCGTCGAGTTGGCCGGCGAGCGCCTCCAGCAGCAGCGCGAGGCTGGGCCGCCCGACGGTCGGCACCACGATGCTGATCACCGGCCACCGCCCAGCCCGCTCCGGCGCACCGCGAACGGGCCGAGCGCGAGCAGGTCCACGGGCGCCGAGCCGAACAGCTCCATGGCCTCCCGCGGGGTGTCGACCATGGGGCGTCCGGCCGTGTTGAGCGACGTGTTCACGACCACCGGCAGACCGGTGAGCCGGTCGAACTCGGCCAGCATCTCGGCCACCAGCGGCTCGGTGTCGGGGGACACGGTCTGCACGCGGGCCGTGCCGTCCACGTGGGTGACGGCCGGGATACGGTCGCGCCACCCGGGCTTCACCCGGTGCACGAAGAGCATGTACGGGCTGGGCAGCTGCCCCTCGAAGATCTCGGCGGCCCGCTCGGCGCGGACCATCGGGGCGATCGGTCGGAACTGTTCCCGGCCCTTGACGTCGTTCATCCGGGCCGTGGTGGCCGGGTCGCCGGGGTGCGCGAGCAGCGACCGGTGGCCGAGGGCGCGCGGCCCGTACTCGCTGCGTCCCTGGTACCAGGCCACGATGCCGTTGTCGGCCAGCACCCGGGCGGCCTCGGCGGCGATCGACTCGGGACGGGTGTACGGCAGCGCGGCGCGCCGCAGCTCCGCCTCCAGTTCCTCGTCGGACCAGCCCCGACCGAGGTCGGCGCCGCGCATGGGCACGGACCGGTCGCCGAGGTCGCCGGCCACGTGCAGCGCCGCGCCGAGCGCCGTGCCCGCGTCCCCGGCGGCGGGCTGCACCCAGACCCGCCGGTACGGGCCCTCGGCGGCGAGACGCGCGTTGGCCACGCAGTTGAGCGCCACCCCGCCGGCCATGGCCAGCGTGGACGGTCCGCCCGCGGCGTCGTACAGCCAGCGGGCCAGGTCGAGGATCACCTCCTCCAGCCGGGCCTGCACGCTGGCGGCCAGGTCGGCGTGGTCGTCGGTCATCTCCGCGTCGGGCTCGCGGGCCTTCGCGAGGCTCGCCCAGTCGATCCGCTCGACGGTGAACCCGCCGTCGTCGGTGGTGCGCACGAGGTCCCGCAGCAGCCCGAGATGCCGCGGCTGCCCGTACGACGCCAGCGCCATCACCTTGTACTCGTCACTGGAGTGCAGGAAGCCCAGGTGGCGGGTCAGGTCCTCGTAGAGCAGGCCGAGCGAGTGCGGCAGCTCCTGCGTACGCAGCGACCGCAGCCGGCCGCCGTCGTACCGGCCGGCCAGGTGGCTCGCCGCCTCGCCGCGCCCGTCGAGGACCAGCACGGCCGTGTCGTCGCCGGCCTCCGGCGCGGCGAGGCCCGCGGACGCGGCGTGGGCTACGTGGTGCGGGACGAACCGCACCTTCGCGGGGTCGAGCCCGGGCAGGGCGGCGGCGAGGAACTGCGGGGCGCGGTTGGCGTACTCGACGCGCAGCCAGTCCCACGGGTCGGCCAGGCCGACGCCCTCCGGCTCCCGGCAGAGCGCCGGGTCGAAGGAGTAGGCGACCGCGTCGAGGTCGTCGACGCGCACCCCGGCGCTGGACAGGCACCAGGCGGCGGAGAGCTCGGGCAGTTCCCAGGCCGAGAAGGCAACGGGACGCTTGCCATGCTTGCGGCGGCTGAACCGCTCCTCTTCGGCGGCGGCCACCACCCGTCCGTCGACCACCAGGGCGGCCGCGGGGTCGTGAAAGATCGCATTGATACCGAGGACCCGCATGAGAGGTCCCTACCCTCGACTTCTCCGCCTAACCTCTAGATCATCGACTTCTCCCTGTGCGGCGGTCGACTGTGGAAATTCGCTGACCGACCGTGAGAGCCTCGTGACCGTACGGCGACATGACGCGGGGCGCGCCGGATCCGGCGGGCCCCAGGCGTACGCCCGGGATCAGGAGACGGTGACCGACCCCTCGCACAGCCGGGCGCCGTCGAAGGCCCGCTGCACGTTCAGACAGACGTCAGGCGGGACGGTGGAACTCGGCACGCCAGCGCAGCACGCCGGACGTGTCCCGGAGCGCCTCGACCCCCAGCGGGGTCAGGTCGGCGCGCGCGAAGGCGTCGACCTCCGTACGGGTCAGCGGCCACGGTGGTGCGGCGGGTGGCTCCTCGTCCTCGCCCCGGCCGGCCGCGATGACGAGCAGCGTGCCGCCCGACGCCACCGGCTCGCCGACCGCGCCGAACGCGGCGTCGCGCACCCCCGGCGGCAGCGCCTGCACGTTCATGCTCTCGAGCACCAGGTCGAAGCGGCGCCGCCAGTGCGCCGGCGGATCGAGCAGGTCGGCCGTGCGGTAGTCGACGGGCGAGTCGGGGTGCCGCTCGCGGGCCACCCGCACGGCGGTCGGGGAGATGTCGAAGGCGGTGGTGTCGAAGCCGAGCCCCGCCAGGTACTCGGCGTCGCGGCCGTAGCCGCAGCCCACCACCAGGGCCCGCCGGCCGGCCCCCTGGAGCCCGCGGTCGGTGGCCCACTCCACGAGCAGCCCGTGCGGCGACTCCCGGTCCCAGGGCACGGCGGACTCACCCCGTTCGGCCTCGGTGTAGAGGCGCTCGAACCAGCCGGTCGGGTCACCGGCGGCCAGCGACTCCGCCGACAGCCGCGCGGTCGCCTCGTCCTTGTCCACGCCGCCCGCCCTCCGCCCGCCTCCGGCGCGCCCGGTGCGGACGCGACCGCCGGTCAGCGTAGCGGCCGGAGGACATCCCGGCCGCCCTCGCGTCGAGCGCGTCCGTCGGGTGCCGAGTGGGGGTCGACCATGATCGCCCGGGAGCGGTGGTCGGGGCCGTGGAATCCCGCGCCGACCTGCGACGTTGCTGTCCCCGGGCGCCGCGTACCGGTCCGGCCGCCCTGCGCGCCGCGGCCCGTGCCGGCGCTCCGAGCGCGGCGGGTCGCGCGGGCTTGTCGGGGCATCCGGCTAGGCTCGCTGCGGCGCGCCGCGCCGGCGCGGCCCGCCGGTGAGCGGCACCACACCGCCGAGACCTGGGAGTACGACCCGTTGACCGCAGAGCCTGAGACCCTGTACGGGGCCGACGACCTCACGCACCTCGAGGGGCTGGACGCCGTCCGCAAGCGCCCCGGCATGTACATCGGCTCCACCGACAGCCGTGGCGTGGGTCACCTCGTCAACGAGATCCTCGACAACTCCACCGACGAGGGTGTCGCGGGTCACGCCAGCCGGATCGAGGTGACGCTGCACGCCGACGGCTCGGTCCAGGTCGACGACGACGGCCGCGGCATCCCCACCGACGTGCACGCCCGCTCCGGCCTCTCCGGCGTGGAGCTGGTCCTCACCCGGCTGCACGCCGGCGGCAAGTTCGGCGGCTCCGGCTACAAGACCTCCGGCGGCCTGCACGGCGTGGGTGCCTCCGCCGTCAACGCGCTCTCGCGCCGGTTCGACGTGACCGTCCGCCGGGGCGGCAAGGTCCACGCGATGTCGTTCCGCCACGGGGTGCCGGGCATCTTCGACGGCGACGGGCCCGACGCGCCGTTCACCCCCGGCCCCGGCCTGCAGGTCGTCGGCGCCATGAAGCGTCGCCAGCCCACCGGCACGTCGAGCCGCTGGTGGTACGACCCGCGCTACTTCGAGACCGGCGCGAAGCTCGACGTGGAGGCCGTCCGGCTGAAGCTCCGCAACACCGCCTTCCTCGTCCCCGGCGTCTCCTACCTGCTGCGCGACGAGACGGGCGAGTCCCCGGTCGAGGAGACGTTCCACTTTCCCAACGGCCTCAGCGACATGGTGGAGTTCCTCGCCCCGGCCGGCGACCGGCCGGTCTCCGGCACGCTGCTGGTGACCGGCGAGGGCACCTACCGGGAGAACGCGGCCGACGCCAACGGCGTCATGCAGTCCAACGTGCAGCGGCGCGCGGAGGTCGAGATCGCCTTCCGCTGGGGCACCGGCTACGAGCGCACCGTCGAGTGCTTCACCAACACCATCCGCAATGCCCACGGCGGCACCCACCGCAGGGGTTTCGAGCGTGCCCTGGCCCGCACCCTGGCCGACGCCGCCCGCAACACGCGGGGCCTGCTCAGGGCCAAGGAGGATGCGCCCACACTGGACGACGTCCTCGAGGGCATGACGGCCGTGGTGCACGTCCGGATCCCCGAGCCGCAGTTCACCTCGCAGACCAAGGACGAGCTGTCCACGGCCGGCATCACGAAGGTGGTCCAGGGCATCGTCGAGCAGCACCTGAAGTCCTGGCTGGAGGACCGCAAGACCAAGGCCGAGGCCCGCACGGTGCTCCAGAAGATCGTCGACGCGGCCCGGGTCCGGCTGACCCAGAAGCAGCAGAAGGACGCCGCCCGCCGCAAGACGGCGCTGGAGGGCGCGTCGATGCCGGCGAAGCTCGTCGACTGCCGGGCCACCGGCATCGACCGCAGCGAGTTGTTCATCGTGGAGGGTGACAGCGCGCTGGGCACGAGCCGGATGGCCCGCTCCTCGGAGTACCAGGCGCTGCTGCCGATCCGGGGCAAGATCCTCAACGTGCAGAAGGCGAACCTCCAGCAGGTGCTCGACAACGCCGAGTGCGCGGCGATCGTGCAGGTGCTGGGGGCGGGCTCGGGCCGTACGTTCGACCTTTCGGCCATGCGCTACGGGCGCGTTCTCATCATGGCCGACGCCGACGTGGACGGCGCCCACATCCGCACGCTGCTGATCACCCTGTTCGCCCGCTACATGCGCCCGCTGATCGAGGCCGGCCGGCTCTACGCGGCCATGCCCCCGTTGCACAAGATCACCACGAAGGGCCGCAACCCGGAGACCGTCTACACGTACACGCAGGCCGAGATGGAGGCCACGGTCCGCCGGCTGGAGAAGGCCGGCAGGCAGATCGTGACCCCCATCCCGCGCTTCAAGGGCCTCGGCGAGATGGACGCCGACGAGCTGTGGGAGACCACGATGAACCCGGCCACCCGGGCCGTCCGCAGGATCACCCTGGACGACGTCGACGCCGCCGAGCGGATCCTCGACCTGCTCATGGGGGAGAAGGTCGAGCCCCGTCGCAACTGGCTGATCGACTCGGCCGACCGGGTCGACCGCGAGGCGATCGACGCATGAGCTGAGGGGAAGGCTGAGCATGGCACGCCGCAAGGAAACGAAGGTCGACCTCTCCGCGTTCGACCAGGCCGGCGCGCGGGTCTTCGACAACCCGCTGGTGACCGAGGTGTCCGACTCCTACCTGGAGTACGCCTTCTCGGTCATCCACTCCCGGGCCCTGCCCGACGCCCGCGACGGGCTCAAGCCGGTGCACCGGCGCATCCTCTGGTCGATGTACGAGCAGGGGCACCGCCCCGACCGGGGGCACGTGAAGTCGGCCCGGATCGTCGGCGACGTCATGGGCAAGTACCACCCCCACGGCGACGCGGCCATCTACGACGCGATGGTCCGGCTCGCGCAGGACTTCTCGCTCAACGCCCCGCTCATCGACGGGCACGGCAACTTCGGCAGCCCGGACGACGGCCCGGCCGCGGCGCGTTACACCGAGGCGCGGATGTCCCGCGAGGCCATGCTGCTCGTGGGCGAGCTGGGCGAGGAGACCGTCGACCTCGAGCCCAACTACGACGGTTCGCTGACGCAGCCCACCGTGCTGCCGGCGGCCTTCCCCAACCTGCTGGTCAACGGGGCGTCCGGCATCGCCGTGGGCATGGCCACCAACATGATCCCGCACAACCTCGGCGAGGTCGTCCAGGCGGCCCGCTGGCTCATCAACCACCCGGACGCCCCGCTCGACAAGCTCATGGAGTTCGTCCCGGGCCCCGACCTGCCCACCGGCGGCATGCTCCTCGGCCTCGACGAGGTGCGCCGGGCCTACGAGACCGGCCGGGGCGTCGTCCGCATGCGCGCCAAGGTCGAGATCGGCCCGGTGGAGGGCAGCCGGGGCCGGCAGGCCATCACGGTCGTCGAGCTGCCGTACGGGGTGGGCGCCGAAAAGGTCATTGCGGCGATCACCAACGAGGTCACGAAGACCAAGCGGCTCACCGGCATCGCCGACGTGAAGGACCTGACCGACCGCGAGAGCGGCACCCGGCTCGTCATCGAGTGCAAGGTGGGGGTCAACCCGCAGGCGTTGCTGGCCGACCTCTACCGGCTCACCCCGCTGGAGCAGTCCTTCGGCGTCAACAACCTGGTCCTCGTCGACGGGCAGCCGCAGACCCTGGGGCTGAAGGCGCTCCTCGACGTGTTCCTGTCCCACCGCTACGAGGTGGTGACCCGGCGCACCTCGTACCGGCGGCGTAAGCGGGAGGAGCGGCTGCACCTGGTCGACGGCCTGCTCGTCGCGCTGCTCGACATCGACCGGGTGGTCAAGCTCATCCGGGGCAGCGAGGACGCGCAGGCGGCCAAGGACGCGCTGATGCGGCGCTTCAAGCTCTCCGAGATCCAGGCGACCTACATTCTCGACACCCCGCTGCGCCGGCTCACGAAGTACGACCGGCTCGAGCTGGAGGCCGAGCAGGAGAAGCTGCGCGCCGAGATCGCCGAGCTGTCGAAGATCCTCGACGACCCGAAGGTGCTCAAGAAGGTCGTCTCCGACGAGCTGGCCGCCGTGGGCAAGCAGTTCGCGGCGCCGCGCCGCACGACCCTGGTCGACGGGGACCTCAAGGAGGTGCTGGCCGCGTCCGCGCCGGCCGGTCCGCTCGAGGTGGCCGACGACCCGTGCCAGGTGATCCTCTCCGCGACGGGACTGGTGGCCCGCACCGCCGCCGAGTCGGAGGAGACCGCCGAGGGGCGGCGCCGGAACGGCCGGGTCAAGCACGACGTCGTCCGCGCCGTGGTGCACTCCACGGCCCGGGGGCGGGTGTTGCTCGTGACGAGCGCCGGGCGCGCCTTCAAGATCGACGTACTGCCGCTGCCGGTGCTGCCGGAGCAGGCGGGCACGCTGTCGCTGCGCGGCGGCATGTCGGCGGCCGAGCTGGTGCCGTTGGAGCCGGGCGAGACCGTGGTGGGGCTGGCGCCGCTCGGCCCGACCGCGGAGGGCTCACCGGGGCTCGCTCTCGGCACCCGTCAGGGTGTCGTGAAGGTCTGCGCGCCGGAGTGGCCGGTACGCGCCGACGAGTTCGAGGTGATCGGCCTCCGCGACGGCGACGAGGTGGTCGGGGCGACCTGGCTGACCGACGGGGCGGAGGCGCTGACGTTCGTCACCTCGGAGGCGTCGCTGCTGCGCTTCCCGGCCACGCTGGTGCGCCCGCAGGGCCTCCGGGGCGGCGGCATGGCCGGCATCAACCTGCCCGCCTCGGCGCGGGTGGTCTTCTTCGGCGCGGTCCGCACCGACGACCCGACGCACGGCGAGCCGATGGTGGTCACCTCGACGGGCGCCACGGTCAAGGTGACCCCGTTCGGGGCGTACCCGGCGAAGGGGCGCGCGACCGCCGGGGTGCGCGCGCAGCGGTTCCTCAAGGGTGAGACCGACGTGGTGGTCGCGTGGATCGGGCCGCGCCCGGTGGGCTCGACGGCGACCGGCGAGCCGGTAGAACTGCCTGCGGCGGACCCGCGCCGCGACGGGTCCGGCTTCGCCGTGATGCTCGGCCCCACGGTGATCGGCCACCTGATCGAACGCGACTGACCCTTACCCGAACGGCGGCGCCCCGGACCGATGGGTCCGGGGCGCGCCCACATCCAGCCGTCCCCTCTCCCCGGGCCCCTGGGCGGCCCCACCCATGTTGATCATGAAGTTATTGCCCCCGTCACCGGCGTGTCGAGGCAATAACTTCATGATCAACGCGCGGGGGCCCCGGGCGGGGCGGCGGGGCCCCGGGTGGTGCCGGGGGCGGGTCAGAGTTCGGGTTCGGGGCCTCGGCGGGACTGGGGGGTCGTGCCGCGGAGGCGGGCCACGAGCCGCATGCCGTGGTGGATCACGAGGGCGGCGGCCGTGCCGAGGGCGATGCCGTTGAACGAGAGGTCCCCGGCGGTCAGCGTGTAGTTCGCCGCACCCACGATCACCGCGACGGCGGCGGTCATGAGGTTCACCGGGTCGTGGAAGTCGACCCGGTTCTCGATCCAGATCCGGGCGCCGAGGATGGCGATCAGCCCGTAGAGGGCGGTGGTCGCGCCGCCCAGCACGCCGGCCGGCACCGTGAGGATCAGCGCGCCGAACTTCGGGCTCAGCCCGAGCAGCACCGCCGCCAGGCCGGCGACCCAGTACGCGGCCGTCGAGTACACCCGGGTCGCCGCCATCACGCCGATGTTCTCCGCGTACGTGGTGGTGCCCGAGCCGCCGCCGGCGCCCGCCAGGACGGTGGCGAGGCCGTCACCGAGGAAGGCGCGCCCCATGTCCCGGTCGAGGTTGCGTCCGGTCATCGCGGCGACCGCCTTGACGTGCCCGGCGTTCTCCGCGATCAGCACCAGGATCACCGGGATGACCAGCACCACGGCGCGCACGCTGAACGTCGGCGCGTGGAAGTCGGGCAGCCCGACCCAGGCGGCCTCCCGGAGCCCGGTGACCGCCGCCGGGTCCAGATCGCCGAGCGCGGCCGCGAGCAGCCAGCCGACCAGCACGCCGAGCAGGATCGACAGCCGGGCCAGGAAGCCGCGGAAGACCACGGTGGCGAGCAGGATCGCGGCGAGGGTGACCACGGCGATGACCGGCTGCGCCTTGACGCCGGTGCCAGCGCCGCCGCCGTCCCAGGCCACGGGCGCCAGGTTCAGCCCGATCAGCGCGACGATGGCCCCGGTGACGACCGGGGGCATGAGCGCGTCGATCCAGCGGGACCCGGCGAGCTGCACCACGAGCCCGACCAGCGCGAGCGCCACGCCGGCCACGAGGATGCCGCCGAGCGCCGGGCCGATGTCCCCGCCGGCCTTCGCGGCCAGCACCGGCGCGATGAACGCGAACGACGAGCCGAGGTACGACGGCAGCCGGTTGCCGGTGAGGAGCAGGAACAGCAGCGTGCCCAGCCCGGAGAAGAAGAGCGTGGTCGCCGGGGGGAAACCGGTGATCAGCGGCACGGTGAACGTGGCGCCGAACATCGCGACGACGTGCTGCACGCCGACGCCGACGGTGCGCGGCCAGGAGAGGCGTTCGTCGGGGTGGACCACGTCGCCGGGGCGTACGGACCGGCCGTCGCCGTGCAGCGACCAGGGTGTGCGGCGGGACGGTGCGGTGGGGGTCTGGGTCATGGCGCGCCCTTCACGTCCGAGGGGATGACGGGGGCGGTGAGGACCCTGGACGTCGTTTCTAGCACGACCGCCGGCGGCCCGAGCGCCCCCACTCCCGCGATCTTGCAGTTTCCGCCCCGGCACACCGGGTGAAAAGGCGCGAACCGAGGGCCGAAAGTGCAAGATCGCCGAGGCGGGGGAGGACGGGAGCGCGGGCGAGGGCGGGAGCGCGGGGAGGGGTCAGGCGACGTTGACGGGGCGGAACTGGACGCTGATCCGGGGGCCGGTCGGGCGGGCCGTCTTCGGGACCGTGTGCTCCCAGGTGCGCTGGCAGGAGCCACCCATCACGATGAGGTCACCGTGGCCCAGCGGGAACCGCAGGCTCTCGCCACCACCGCGGGGGCGCAGCAGCAGCGGCCGCGGCGCGCCGAAGGAGACGATGGCGACCATCGTGTCGGTGTGCGCCGAGCGGCCGATCGTGTCGCCGTGCCAGGCCACGCTGTCGCGGCCGGAGCGGTAGAGGCACATGCCCGCCGTCACGAACGGCTCGCCCAGCTCGGCCGCGTAGTGCCGGGTGAGCGCCGCCCGCGCCTCGGTGAGCACGGGGTGCGGCAGCGTCCGCTCGCCGTCGTACCAGCAGAGCAGGCGCGGCACGTCGACCTCGGTGTCGTACATGGTGCGCCGCTCGGCCCGCCAGGGCACGTCGCGCAGCAGGACGTCGAACACCTGGTCGGAGCCGTGGACCCAGCCGGGCAGGTGGTCGACCCAGGCGCCCCGGCTGAGCACATGCCGGCGCAGCCCGCCGGGAAGCTGCCCCAGGGACGGGCCGGTGTCGGTCAGGTCGAGCATCGACGGCTGGTAGGCGGCCGGTGTCATACCGCCCACCCTAGCAGGGCTTTCGTACAGCCGTACGATCGACGTCAGCGGGTCAGCGCGGTCCCGCGCAGCGCCTCCAGCACGGTGTCCACCACGCGGGCCCGGCCGCGCCCGTCCACGGCCGCCCACGCGCGGGCGGAGAGCGCGGCCCGCCGCTCGGGCGAGGAGAGCAGTGCCTGCAGGGTGCGTCCGGCCGCGGCCCGGGCCGCCCGCCCGGCCATCCCGCCGGCGGCCAGCTCCGGCAGCTCACCGAGCCCGGCCGCGAGGCCGTGCCGGACCACCCGGTGGTACGACTCCCGCTGGTTGTCCACCACGCAGACCAGTGCCGCGGGCGCGCCGAGGCAGCACAGTTCCCAGGTGGAGGTGCCGGCGGCGCTGACCACGAGGTCCGCCTCGCCGATCAGGGCCGGCAGCCGGTCGGTGGGCGGCACGGGACGCAGCACCTGCCCGCGTCCCGGGTGCACGTCCTCCAACTCGGCCTCGATCTCCGGGCGGCCCACGACGACGGTCAGCTCCATGGGGTGCCCGGTCGCGACGAGCACCCGCGCCAGCACCGGTGCGGCGCCGACCGCGTCGGTGCCGCCGAAGAAGGCGAGCACGCGGGGACGCCCGACCGGTGTCGCGGGCCGGGGCGCCGGCGGCCGGGCCGCCACCACCGAGTCGCGCAGCAGGGCGTACGCGGAGCCGGCGAGCAGCCGCGACGCCGGAGCGTCGATCCCGGTGCCGAAGTTCTGGTCGACGTAGACGTCGGCGTCCTGGCCCCGGGTGTCGTCGTCGACGATCGCGACGGTGACCACGCCGGCCGCGCGCAGCGCCCCCGCACCGGCCGGGTCCAACTCGTACGAGTCGAGGACCATGACGTCCAGGCGGTGCCGGCGGGCGGTCGCCACGAGGTCGGCCGGCGTCTGCGGGCCCGGGTGCAGCGGGATGCCCCGCGCCGCGAGCTGGGCGGCGGCCCAGCCGACCGACTCGACGGCGCCGAACATCTCGACCCGCGCGCCCCGGGCGAGGAACTCCTCGCCGAGCGCCAGGGAGCGGACCAGGTGGCCGACGCCGCGCCGGGGCCCGGCGTCGCAGCGCAGCCCGACACGTGGTGTGCTCAGGACTCCTCCAGCCGTTTCTGCCGTACGTCGGCGTTGAGCGCCCGCAGCGTGGGCTGCCCGTCGAGCCAGTCGGCGAGCTTGGCCAGCGGGACGCTCGCGTCGCCGAAGTGGTCGACGACCGCCCGTACGAGGTTCCAGTCCTGCTCGGTGTCGAGGGTGAGCCGCAGGCCGGACCGGTCCGGCGTGAGCGTCACCCCGAGCACCCGGAACAGCTCCGGGTGGGTGTACGCGTACGACGTGACGTGCACCCGGTGGTGGTCGGTGGCGAGCCGGTCCAGGGTCCGCAGCGCCTCGGCGCGGATGATCTCGACGTCCAGGCCTCGGGGCAGCGTGCGGGCGATCGAGGTGCTGGCGTAGTCGAGACCGGGCACGGCCCGGTAGACCGACGCCACGAGGGCGATGATCTCGGGGTCGAGCAGCGGACAGTCGGCCGTGAACCGCATGACGGCGTCCCCGGGGTGGGCGTCCAGCGCCCCGACGAACCGGCTCAGCACGTCGTCCACCGGGCCCCGGTGGCACGGGACGCCGAGCCGCTCGCACTCCACGGCCACCGCGTCGTCCACGGGATCGGTGCTGGTCGCCACCACGAGGTCGGCGATCACCCCGCTGTCACGCGCGGCCCGGACGACGCGGCCGAGGACGCTGCGGCCGGCGAGGGGGCGCAGCACCTTCCCCGGGAGCCGCGACGAGCCCATCCGCGCCTGCACGATTCCGACGATCCGCATCAGCGGCACCTCCGCCCGGTCACTGCTGCTCCTTCTGCTTCGGGGCCAGGACGTCGCGTGCGCGGCGCTTGGCCGCCCGCGCGCCCCGCTTCGCCAGCCGGGCCGGGGTGACGGCGAGCCGGCCCACCCGGTAGCTCAGCGAGCCGCTCAGGAGGTTGATCGTCGCCTCGGCCCGGCGCAGCGCCCGCTCCCGCGAGGTCAGCAGCTCGTCGGTCCACTTCTGCAGCGCGGCGAGCCGGGTCAGCTCCTCCCGCTGCCGTTCCCACGCCTCGTGCAACTGCTGGTAGCTGGGCCGGCCGGCCGGCGGGTCGGTGGGTTGGACGGCCCGCAGCTCGGTTGCGAGGGTCACCCGCCCCTCGGCGTCCAGCCCGCGCACCGCCGCCGTGACGGCGGCCTCGGTCTCCACGGCCGCCGACACGGTGGCCCGGTCCAGGTCGCGGCCGGCGAGGCCGCCGAGCACCACGGTGAGGCCGGCCACGTCCAGGGTGGACGGCCACGGATGGGCGTAGCCGCCGGTCAGCAGCTCCGCCGTGAACCGCCACAGGGCGCGGGCGAGCACCACGTCGCCGGGGACCGGCCCGGTGGCGCGCCAGCTCGTGTCGAGCAGCGCGTACCGGTCGTCGGCGACCACCACGTTGTCGACGCCGGCCAGCGCCACGGCGGCGGTGAGCGCGCCGTCCGGGTCGGCCTGCCCGGCCAGCCAGTCCGCGTACCCCTCGAGCAGCCGGCGCAGCGTGTCGAGTTCGCGGCGCAGGGCCGCGTCGATCAGGAGGGTGCGCAGCAGGCGGCCGTCCGGCACCGGCTGCCCGTCGAGCGCGGTGAGGTCGCGGTACGCGGCCTCGCGGCTCGCGAACGGCGCGGCCTCCGTCGCGTCGTCGCGCTCCGGCACGGTGACGTGCCACCGCCAGCCCTGCGGGCCGTCGACCACGGCGACCACCTCGGCGCCGGGCGGTCCGGTCTGCACGAGCGCCACCGGCAGCTCCGTGGGCGGCTCGGTCGTCGGGGCGGACGCGCCGGCCGACGCCGTACGGGCCAGCACCAGCCAGCCCGGGGCCAGCGCGGCGCCCTGCCCGGCGTGCAGCGCGTCGACCGCGAGCCGGGCCGGGTCCTGGAGCACGGACGGGCCGCCGGCCCCGCCGGCGCACGCGCCGTGCAGCACGGCGTCGAGGACGCCGGACGTGGGGTGCCGTTCCAGCCGGTCGGCGTCGACCAGCGCGGTCGCCGCCCCCGGATCGGGGTACGCGGCGAAGCAGGCGCCCGGCGTCAGACCGGCCGCGGCGAGCCGGTCACCGAGCTGCGCCCGGTTGGCCGGCCGACCGGTGTCCAGGACGCCGGAGATGCTCCAGGCGTCGTCCTCGCGGCGGGCGTACCAGGGCGTCACGTCGACCAGTCGCCGCAGGCCCATCGGGTTGTCCACCCGCAGGAGCAGCGCGCCGCCGGGGCGCAGCGCGCCGGACAGCCGGGCGAGCACCCCGCTCCAACCCAGCCGGGGGCCCTCCACCGACTCCACCGGGTCCAGGCCGGCGCCGGCGATGACCACGTCGAACAGCTCGCCGTCGGGCAGCCCGGCCGGCCCGCCCACGACCACCCGGGCGGTGCGCGTGGCCAGCGCCACCCCGTCCGGATAGCTGCGTAGCAGGCAGGTCACCTCGGCGTGCGCCAGCCGGTCGAGCAGCGCGGGGTCGTGCGGCCCGGCCAGCAGCACGCGGGCCCCCGCCGGCACGATCCGCGCCGCCAGCGTGGCCAGGGGACCGCCACCGGCCAGCCGCTTCTCCGGCAGGTCGGACCAGGCCAGCATCTCCCCGCCCGGCAGGTCGATCCGGTCGGCGGCCGCCGTCTCAGTGGTCAACTCGTGCCTCCTCGCGCTGCGCCCAACCGAGCAGCTCACGCAGCTCCGCCGGGGTGCAGCGATGGTCGGTGCCCAGCTCGGCGCGGGCGATCGCCACGGCGGTCGACAGGTCGACCGACTCGCCGTGCAGCTCCGGCCACTGGCGGCGGACCCGGGCCGTCCCGCCGAACGTCGGGTCCTCGTTGGCGAGCACCATCGGGTCGCCGTACACGGCCGGTTCGCAGCCGGCCGCGATGCCGTAGAAGATGGCGCTCGTCAGCCGGTTCGACGCCACCCGCCGGTGCCGGCGCAGCTCGGTGAGCTGCTTGTCGAGGAAGTGCGGGTCGGTGTCCTTCCACCAGTGGCCGCGGTAGCCGTGGCAGATGACCCGGAAGCCGGCGTTCTCGTAGAGCCGGCGCACCTTGCGCATGCCGTACTCGTGCCAGTAGAGGCAGACGGTCACCGGGCCCGGCTCGGTGGCCCGGATCAGGTCGATGAGCTTCCGGTGGTCGCCGCGGACGTGCTGCCCCTCCCAGCCGTGGAACGGGTACCAGATGGTGCCTTCCCGCTCCGCGGCCGGCGGCTCCTCGGGACGCATGGCCAGCAGGTACACGAAGGGGGCGCCGATGACCACGACGTTGCGCCGCCCCACCGACCAGGCCCGCCGCCGCGTCTGCTCGGACCAGAGCAGGCTCGGCGTCCGGTCGGCGTACGGGTGGCCGGGGGCCAGGCCGTCGCCGATGTTCCAGCCGTGCTGGACGTACCCGTTGATGCGCGGCGGGTGGCCCTCGCCCAGGCCCGCGTAGCGGGCGAGGACGTGGGCGTGTCCGTAGAAGTGGTTGGCGTGGTGCATCAACGTCCCATCAGACCACGGTGCGCGCCGGACGTCCGTGCAGCGCCGCGCCGAGGGCGTCGATGACGCGATCCTGGTCGGCGTCGCTCAACGTCGGGTAGAGCGGCAGCGAGAGCTGCTGGGCGTAGAACGACTCGGCCACCGGGCAGGACCCGCGCCGGTAGCCCAGATCCGCGAACGCCGGGTGCCAGTGCACCGGAATGTAGTTGACCTGCACGCCGATGCCGGCCGCGCGCATCGCGTCGTACACCTCGCGGCGACGCCCGTCGAGCACCCGGATCGGGTAGAGGTGCCAGGCCGGCTCCGCCCAGGAGCGACGGCCGGGCGTGCGCACGCCGTCCAGGTCGGCGAGCGCCTCGTCGTAGCGGGCCACCAGCTCGGCCCGGCGCGCGAGGAACGCGTCCAGCCGGCGCAGCTGGGCACGGCCCAGCGCGCACAGCACGTCCGGCAGCCGGTAGTTCAGCCCGAACTCGTGCACCTCCTGGTGCCAGCCGCCCTCGTCCGGCCAGCGCTGCTCGTCGCGGTCGCGGACCAGACCGATGTTGCGGAACCGGCGGGCCCGGCCGAGCAGGTGCGGATCCGGGGCGGCGACCGCGCCGCCCTCGCCCGTGGTGAGGTGCTTGGTCGGGAAGAAGGAGAACGTGGTGAGGTCGGCGAGGGCGCCCACCGGCCGGTCCCGGTAGGTGGCGCCGATGGAGTGGGCGGCGTCGGCCAGCAGCAGCGCGTCCGACCCGGACATGGCCGCGCGCAGCGCGTCGTAGTCGGCCGGGTGGCCCGCGTAGTCCACCGCCGAGACGACCTTCGTCCGCGCGGTCGTGGCGGCGGAAACGGCCGCCGGGTCGAGGGTCAACGTCTCCTCCTCGACGTCGGCGAACACGATCTTCGCGCCGAGCAGGGCGGCGCTGCTGGCCGTCGCCACGAACGTCATCGGCGGGACGATCACCTCGTCGCCGGGGCCCACGCCGGCCGCCGCGTACGCCACGTGCAGCGCCGCGGTGCCGTTCGAGACCGCGGCGCACTCGACGCCGCCGGTCCACTTGGCCAGGTCGGCCTCGAACCCGTCGACCTGGGGGCCGGTGGTGAGCCAGTCGGTGCGCAGCACCGCGGCGACGGCCTCGACGTCCTCCTCGGTGACCGTCTGCCGGCCGTACGGGAGCATCGCCATCACGCGGTGATGCCGAGCATGGTGCGCAGCTGCTCGACGCTGAGCCACTCGTCGTTGGTGTCCGACTGGTACGCGAAGCCGTCCGGCACCGCCTCGCAGTCGGCCGGCGGCTCGTAGCCCCAACCCGCGATGGTCGGCTGGACGATGAAGCGGTCGGCGGCGCGCAGCGTCCGGCGGCTGTCGTCCGGCGCGATCATCTCCTCGTGCAGCTTCTCGCCCGGGCGGATGCCGATCTCGTGCGTGGTGGCGTCCGGTGCGACCGCCTCGACCAGGTCGAGGATCCGCATGCTGGGGATCCGGGGCACGAACAGCTCGCCGCCGCGCATCTGGTCGAACGAGTCCATGACGAACTGCACGGCCTGGTCGAGCGTGATCCAGAAGCGGGTCATCCGCTTGTCCGTGATCGGCAGGCTCTTGCCCTCGGCGGCCAGCCGGCGGAACAGCGGGACCACCGAACCGCGGCTGCCCACGACGTTGCCGTACCGCACCACGGCGAACCGGGTCGGGTGGTGGGCGGCGTAGTGGTTGGCGGACACGAACAGCTTGTCGCCCACCAGCTTGGTGGCGCCGTACAGGTTGATGGGGCTGGACGCCTTGTCGGTCGAGAGCGCGATGACCTTCCGTACGCCCGCGTCGATCGCCGCGTCGACGACGTTCTGCGAGCCCGTGATGTTCGTGGCGATGAACTCCGACGGGTTGTACTCGGCCGTGTCCACCTGCTTGAGCGCGGCGGCGTGCACCACGTGGTCGACGCCGTGCATGGCCCGGGTCAGCCGCTGCCGGTCGCGGATGTCGCCGACGAACCAGCGCAGGCGGGGGTCGTCACCGAGCTGCTGGCGCAGCTCGTACTGCTTGAGCTCGTCGCGGGAGAACACCACCACCCGGGCCGGGTCGGCCTCGGTGAGGATGTGCCGGAGGAAGGTCCTGCCGAAGGAACCCGTTCCTCCGGTGATCAGAATGGACGATCCATTCAACTCACTCAATTTGGTGCTCCCGTATCCGTGGATGACCCGGCGGGCCTCGGCCGGCCGGCCGGAGCGGAACGCTAACCGCGGCGGGTTAACGGGCCGACGCCCGCGGGTTAACCACCGCCGCTGCTCCCGTGAATGGCCGGCACCCGTCAGGCGAACACTTGCCCCCGTGTCCGCGACGGGCTGACCAGCGGAGACGGGGCGGCTACAGTGACCCGCGCGTGCGCCCCGGGACCGCCGTTCCGGCGTCGCGCCGCCTCGTTCCACCCCGCCGGCGCCCGCCCCGACGGCGACTTCCCCCGAAGCAGACCGGCCGCTGGCCGCGCACCGGACCGCGTCCGGCGCCGGCGCGGCCCACGACCCCAGGAGGCCGAGATGGCATCCGGTACCGACGTGATGGACCGGGCCCCGGCCCCCACCCCGAGCGGGCCGGCCGACGGCGGCCGACGCCGTTGGCTCGTTCCGCTCCTGCTGGCCGTCGGCTGGCTGGTCGGCGTGGCGTGGCGGATGTGGCTGGCCCGGCACACGACCCTGCCGATCGCCCACACTGACGAGGACAGCTACCTCAACACGGCCCGGGCGCTGGCCGGCGGCCCGGGCGGCTTCAGCAGCGAGAACGAGGTGCTGCGGCGGGTGGGCTACCCCCTGCTGATCTCCCCGGCCTTCCTCGGCGACCACGACTTCACCACCAGCTACCGGCTGGTCAAGCTGATCAACGCGATGGCGAACTCGGCCCTGTTCCCCCTCGCGTACCTGCTCGCCCGCCGGCTGCCCCGGCTGGGCGTCCCGCAGGCGCTGCTGGCCGCCGCCGTCGCCGCGACCCTGCCGGCCACCGTGTTCTACGCCAACGTGGCGATGATCGACGCCGTCATGGCGCCGCTGGTCGTGGTCTGGATGCTCGCCGTGCACCGGTGGATCGGGCGGCCCGGCCCGCTCGCGGCGGCGACCGCCGGCCTGCTGGTCGGCGCGTTCCACCTGCTGCACTCCCGCGGACTGGTGATCGTGGCGGTGCACGTCGGGCTGGTGCTGCTGCTGGCCGTCCGCCGACGGATCCGGCCCCGCGACGTCGCGGTCGCGCTGCTGCCCGTGCTCGCCCTGGCCCTCGTCAACGAGGCCGTCGTCCGGCTGTTGGGGGACCGGATCTATCTGCTGGGCAGCAACCCCGGCGGCGGCACGGTGCAGGCCGTCGCGTCCGGTCAGGGCGTCGTGCGCCTGGGCGCCGCGGTGGCCACCCAGCTCTGGTACCTCGTGGTGGTGACGTTCGGCCTGGCCGGCGTCGCCTGGGCCACCGCCGTGCGGGAGCTGCGCCGGCGCGGGTCGGACGCGGCGATGCGGTGGACGCTCGGCGTCGCGCTCGTGACCACGGTGGGCGTCGCCGGAGGGGCGTCGGTCATCCTCGCGGGCGTCACCGGGAAGCCGTCCGACGCCATCTACGCCCGTTACGTGCAGATGCTCGTCCCGTTCTGGCTGCTGGTCGGGCTCGGCGTGGTCCTGGCCGCCGGGTACCGGGTGGTGCTGCGCCGGGCGGCCGTCGCGGCCGCCGTGCTCGTGCTGGGCGCCGCGGTGGTCGCCGGCCGGCTCGCGTACGTGGCCAGCCAGGGCCACTACCTGCGCTACGGCGGGTTCAGCGCTCCCGACCTCATGGCGCTCACCGGCGGCTGGCGGGAGTTCCGTCCGGTCGTGGGTGCGGTGGTGGGCCTCGTGGGCTGCCTGCTGCTGGTCGCCGTGGCGCGGGTGCCCCGGCTGCGGGTGCCGCTGCTGGTCGCGCTCGTGGTGGTGAACGTCGGCGCCATGCAGCTGATCGGCCAGCGGCTGGTGCGGCCCATGGTGGCGTGGACCGAGCCGACCCCGACGGTCGCCGACCTGGGCATCCGCCCCGGCGAGCGGGTGTACGCGTCGAACGGCGTGAACTACATCCTCCGGTTCAACCTGAGCCACCAGGTGACCTGGACCGATGTGCGGTGGTTCGGCGAGCGCCCGCCCGCCGACGCCGACGTGGTCCTCACCCGGTGGGCGCCCGGCGCCGCCGACGACTGGGACGGCGCGGCGTACGGCTTCGTCCGCCTCGGCGGGAATCCGCGTCAACACTGGGCGGCGTGGCGTCGGGGCTGACAATTCCGGCGGTATTTTCGGCGTACGGATGAACGGCGGGTGTCCGGGTGGTTAATGGCTGCCGGACACCCGCCGAAGCGTTTCCCGAAATCAGCGTCGGCGGCGATTCGCCCGGTCCAGGGAAATCGGGATGACGGTGATTTCCCGGCCGTCGGCGACCTCCGTGCGGGGCGTTCCCTCGACGAAGCGGAACCGGCGGTTCATCTGACGTACGACGGTGTTGTGCCCGAGCACCTCGCCCTCGAGCCGGTTGAGCCCCAGCTCGTCGAAGGCGTGGTCCACGGCCGCACGCATCACCCCGAGCCACGCGGGCAGCGTCTCGCCCCGCGCGGCCAGCCCGTCGGCGTCCAGGTAGAAGCCCCACGAGCCGCTCCGGGACCCGTCGTCGCGCAGGTCGAAGAACGTGACCACACCGCACGGCACGCCGTCGCGCAGGTACATGAGCACGCGCCGCGTCGGGTCCGTCCGGACCGCCGCCCACCACCGGGCGTGCTCCTCCGGGGTGATCACATGGCTGGTCTTGCTGGCCTGCCGGTTGATGTCCTGGTTACGCCAGGACAACATCAGGTTAACGTCGTCCCCGGTCGCTTCGCGCAGCACTTCTTCCCGCTTTCCCGGTCCTTTGTTTTCCGCCTGGAGCACCCTACCCGCCGGCCCCCGGGAAATGGGATGTGCATTCGCCGGCCTGTACACTCCGGCGCATGAACGAATTGAGTCGCGCGCAGATCCGCGACCTCATGGCGCAGGTGCTCAAGAACCAGGGCAAGGTGCTTCCGGACGACGACGCCGCGGACCTGCGGGAGATCGGGTTCCGCTCCCTGGACTTCTCCGAGCTCGCGCTGCGGGTCGAGGACGAGACGGGCGAGGAACTCAACTTCGACGCCCCCGGGCTGCGCCGGATCGCCACCGTCGGGGACGTCCTCGACTTCCTCGTCGAGCTCCAGCAGCAGTGACCGTCGGGACCACCGGCCCCGTCGCCGCGTCGCAGCCGCGGCCTGGCGGTGCGGGCAACCGCATCGTCGTCGGCGGCGCCGTGCTGACCTGGGAGGAGCTGCCGGATCCGGCGCTGCCCGCCCCGGCCGCCGTGCTCGCGCACAGCGCCCGGGACGCCCTCGCCGCGGCCCGGCACCACGCCGTGCACGGCACCGAGCTGCTCCTCGGCACGGACGGGCGGGTCGACGCGACGCTGCGGGCCGAGCTGCGCGACGCCGGGTTCACGCTGACCGACCTCGCGGACGGGCAGACCCAGGGCACCCCGCCGACCCGTCCGCGCGCCGCCGAGCCGGGCCGGCTCTGGCTGCTCACCTCCGGCTCCACCGGTCGGCCGAAGCGGGTCGGGCACACCCTCGGCTCGCTCACGACCGTGCGGGGCGACCAGCCGGCGCGGACGTGGCTCTGCCCGTACGCCCCCGGCACGTACGCGTGGTGGCAGGTGGTCACCCTCTCCCTCACCCAGCCCGGGCAGGACCTCGTGGTCGTCGAGCCGGACCAGCTCGACGACTGGCCGGCGCTGGCCGCCACACACGGCGTCGACGCCGCCTCCGGCACGCCGACGTTCTGGCGACGGAGCATCTACGCGGACGCCGCCGCGCTGGCGCGGGTGCCCCTGCGGCAGATCACGCTCGGGGGCGAGCCGGTCGACCAGGCGATCCTCGACCAGCTCCGGGAACTCTTCCCGGCCGCCCGGATCTCCTGGATCTACGCCTCCTCCGAGGTCGGCGCCTCCATCGTCGTGCACGACGGCCGCGCCGGGTTCCCGGTGGAATGGCTCGACCGGCCGGCGCCGGGCCGCCCGACACTCAGCGTGCGGGGCGAGGAACTCGTCATCACCTCGCCGTACCACGGCGCGGGGCTGGACGGGCCCGTGCGCACCGGCGACCGCGTGCAGGTCGTCGGCGACCGCGTGCTCATCACCGGTCGGCTCGACTCCGACGAGATCAACGTCGGCGGCAGCAAGGTCTCCGCGGGCCTCGTACGCGACGTGCTCACCGCCCACCCCGGCGTCGCCTGGGCGCGGGTGACCGGCCGCCGGGCCCCCGTGCTGGGCCGGATGGTGGTCGCCGAGGTGGTCCTGCACCCCGCGAACGGCGACGGCTCCGTGCCGCCGGACGAGGCCGCGCTCGTCCGCTGGTGCGCCGACCGGCTGCCCGAGCACGCGGTGCCCCGCCGGATCCGCGTGCTGCCCGAGATTCCCGTCAAGGAGACCCTGAAGAGCGATGTCTGACCGCGTCGAAACCCCGCTCGTCCCGCCCAGCTCCGTGGTGCTCGTCTCCGGCGGCTCCCGCGGTCTGGGTCTGGCCATCGTCACCGACCTGCTGGCGCAGGGCGTACGGGTGGCGGCCTTCGCCCGGACCGTCACGCCGGAGCTCGAGAAGCTCGCCGCCGAGCACCCCGACCGGCTCCACGTGGGCGCCGTCGACGTGACCGACCTGGCCGCCGCGCAGTCCTTCGTCCGCGAGGTGGAGGAGCGGCTCGGGCCGATCGACGGGGTCGTCAACAACGCCGCCGTGGGGCAGGACTCGCTGCACGTCCACACGGCCAACGGCGACATCGCGCGGATCATCGAGACCAACCTGACCGCGCCGTTGCAGCTCACCCGCCTCGTGATCCGCCGGATGCTCGGCAAGGGTCGGCGCGGCCGGATCGTGAACATCACCTCGATCTGCGCCCAGCGCGGCTTCCCCGGCCTGGTCGCCTACTCCGCCACGAAGGGCGGCATGGACGCGGCGACCCGGTCGCTCGCCCGGGAACTCGGCGGCCGGATGCTGGTCAACTCCGTGGCGCCCGGCTTCTTCGCCTCGGAGATGTCCGCGGTGCTCGGCCCGACCCAGCTCGACCAGATCGTCCGGCGTACCCCGACCGGGCACCTCACCGAGCCGGAGGAGGTCGTTCCCGTGGTGCGGATGCTGCTGCGGGAGCACACCAACATCAACGGCCAGGTCCTCGTGGTGGACGGTGCGGCCTCCGTCTGAGCCGGCCCGGCCCGGAGTCGGAGGCGCACGGGGCAGATGTGGCGGCAGGCGTGATGCCTGAGAGTCATAAATATGCCTCTGAGGCATCACCGCTTTGGAGACAACCGCCCCGGAGCTGCCGCGACGAGGGCGGACGGCTCGTTCCTGTGGCCGCCGTCGGGCCGCGGCCGGTGCCGGCGCTGCTGGCCGCCGCCGAGCGGCACCTCCGGGTGGGTACGCCCGCCGACCTGGCCGGCGCGGTCACCCGTAGTCACCTCGACGACGGCCGCTGCGTCGGCTGGTACGGCCCCCCTGCCCTCGGATGGCGGGTGGCCGTCGACGCCGAGCGCGCCGACGCGCCGGTGCCCGCGGCGCTGGCCCGGCGCTTCGGCACGGCCGACTTCTGGGCCCGGTGGACCCGGGCCGAGTGTCTCTGCAAGCTCGCCGACGTGCCGGTCGCGGCCTGGTGGCGGCGGCACGGCCTCAGCATCCCGCCGGACAGCGCCGCCGTCTGGCGGACGCTGCGCCTCGGCGACCTCGTGGTGACGGTGGCCTTCGCGCCGGACCCACCCCCGAGGCCGGGCCGAGGCCCGGCCTCGGCCCGGTTCTAGATCAGGTCCCAGCTGAGCGGGGTGCCGCGCGGGACGTCGACGGCGAAGGTGCGGCCGAGCACCCGGTCGATCTCCACGGGCGGCAGGCCACCCGCCGGCCGGATGGACCGGACGTTCCGCTCGGTCACCGGGTCGCCCGCGCGGACGTCCTCGACCACGAAGAGCGAGCGGCGGAAGCGCAACCCCTCCCGCTCGGCCGGCGTCGGGCCGATCGCCGTGCCGCCGAGCGCCGCGTACGCCCGCTCCGACTCGGCCACGAGCGCCGACAGCTCGTCCGGGTTCAGGGAGAAGTCCGAGTCGACGCCGCCGTCGGCCCGGTCGAGCGTCACGTGCTTCTCGATGAAGCAGGCGCCGAGCGCCACCGACGCGACCGCCACGCCGATGCCCGGCGTGTGGTCGGACAGCCCGACCGGCACGCCGAAGGCGTCGGCGAGCACCGGGATCCGGCGCAGGTTGCTGTCCTGCGGCGGGGCCGGGTACGAGGCGGTGCAGGCCAGCAGGACGATCCCGCCGGCGCCACCCTCCCGGGCGGTGCGTACCGCGGCGTCGATCTCGGCGACGGTGGCCATCCCCGTCGAGATCACCATCGGCTTGCCGGTGCTCGCCACGAGCCGGATCAGCGGCAGGTCGACCAGCTCCGACGAGGCGATCTTGTACGCCGGCACGTCCAGCGACTCCAGCAGCTCGACGGCCGTCGCGTCGAACGGGGAGGAGAAAACGGTGAGACCGTGCCGGCGGGCCCGCTCGAAGATCGGCGCGTGGAACTCGTACGGGGTGTGCGCCTTCTCGTACAGCCTGTAGAGGTTCTCCCCGCCCCACAGCTCGTGCTCTCCCGAGATGCGGAAGGCCGGGGTGTCGACGTCGATGGTGATCGTGTCCGGTCGGTACGTCTGGAGCTTGAGCGCGTGCGCGCCGCTCGCCGCCACCGCGTCGACGATGGCCAGCGCCCGGTCCAGATCACCGTTGTGGTTTCCGGACATCTCGGCGACCACGAAGGGTCGCTCGCCGGCACCGACCACGTGTGGCCCGATCTTCATTGTCGCCGTCATACCTCTGCTCACCTGCCTCCGCACCCGGGGTGCGGTCCTGCCGTCGTCGTCCCTCGTGCGGGGGAACGACCTGGAAAACCGTGGCGCCGGGAGCCGATACGGCCCCCGGCGGGGATGTCGTCGCGCATCGTCGTCACCCGGCGCCGCGGCCCGCCAGCGCGCCCTGGCGCTCGGTGTCCGCCACCCGGTCGGCCGGCCCGCCGTCGTCCCCGGAGGAACGGTCGTCGGCCGACCCGCCGGTGGCGGACGCGGGGCCCGGCGACGGACGCCGCAGCCGGCCGGCCACCCGGTGGGCCTGGCGCAGCGCGGCGTACGCCACGTAGTCGTTGCGCCCCACGAGCCGGTGCTTCAGGCCGGCGACACCGGCCGGCAGCGGGTAGCCGCCGGCCGGACGGTACCGGCGGTAGTGCTCGGCGACGCGCGCGAAGAAGGCCCGCCGCAGGTGCGGGTGCAGCCGGTCGTCGTTGCCCACCACCACGAGGTAGTGGTTCACCATGAGTTGGAACAGCTCGGCGTGCAGGTGCTCGTCCGGGTACCGGCTGCGCACCCACTCCATGAGCCGCTCGTACTGGTCGAAGGCGTCGAAGTGCCGGCCGCTGCGCGTGGAGGTGATGGCGCCCTGCCGGCCCTGGCGGTAGAGGTAGCAGACCCGGTCGAGCACCGAGATCTTCTCCGCGCCGATGAGCAGCGGGTGGCTGAAGGGGATGTCCTCGTACCAGCCGGGGTAGAAGCGCAGCCCCAGCTCGTCCATGAAGGCCCGGCGGACCACCTTGTTCCAGGCGGTGTGCTGCACCCGCAGCAGGTGGGGTTGGTCGGCCAGGCGGACGACTCCCGACACCCCGTGGAGCAGGTGGCTGCTCGCGTCGACCTCGCGCCGGCCGTCCTCGTGCACCCGCAGGTGGTCGAGCATCAACACGTCCGGCTCGTGCTGGCGCAACCGGTCCAGCACGGCGGGGATCGTGCCCGGCGGCAGCCAGTCGTCGCTGTCGACGAACCAGACGTACCGGCCGCCGGCCACGTCGAGCCCCGCGTTGCGGGCCAGGCCCAGGCCGACGTTGGTGGTCAGGTGCACGGTCCGCACCCCGGACCGGCCGGCGGCGTACGACCGCAGCATGTCCCCGCAGCGGTCCGGTGAGGCGTCGTCGACCGCGATCAGCTCGACGGCGTCCGCGTCGCCCGCCGGGATGTCGGCCCGGATCGACTCGAGGCACTGGTAGAGGTACGCCTCGACGCCGTACACGGGCACGACGATGCTGAGCAGCGGTGGTTGCGACGGCTCATTGACCACCACGCCACTTTTGTCCCCCCGGGTGGCCGGCCCTGGAACCGCACGTGGCCGGCGGAGGTGAAGTCCCTGAACAGCGGCGGAGCGCAAGGTTAACGGCGCGCGTCGCCCGCGGGCCGGGGGATCGGCGTGCGCGAAGCGGTTTCGGGTAGGGTGCCCCGATACGGCCTGCCGGCCGCCACGTCGATGGATGCCGAGGAGGAGGCCTGGTGCTGGTGATCCCGTGGAGTGCGACGTGACGGGCGCCCCCACGGCGGCACCACCCGCACCACCGGCGCCGGCGGCCGTCGTCGCCCGGCTGCCCTCGTTGACCGGGCTGCGCTGGATCGCCGCGCTGCTGGTCTTCGGGTTCCACGCGGGCACCATGCGCATCATCGCGGAACCCGACTACCAGCACGTCGTCGGCAAGGTCTTCAGCCTCGGTCTGTCCGGGGTGGAGTTCTTCTTCATCCTCAGCGGGTTCGTGCTGGTGTGGTCGGCCCGACCCGGTGACACCCGGTGGCGGTTCTGGCGGCGCCGGTTCGCGAAGATCTGGCCGAACCACGCGCTGCTCTGGGCCCTCGCGCTGCTGGCCGCGTTCTGGTTCGCCGACCCGGTGCGGCTCGACGTCGCCGTGGAGAACCTCCTCCTGCTCCAGGCGTGGGACCCGCGGGAGGGAGCCTTCTACAGCGTCAACACCGTGAGCTGGTCGCTGTCCTGCGAGTTCTTCTTCTACCTCTGCCTGCCGCTCGCGATGCCCCTGCTCCGTCGGGCCCGGCCGTGGATGCTGTGGGCCGTCGTGGTCGCGGTGCCGCTGCTGATCCTGGCGCTCTGGCCGGCGCAGGCGCTGGTGCCGGCGGAGAACCGCTGGTGGTTCACCCAGGTCTTCCCGCTGACCCGGTCGTTCGAGTTCTGGATGGGCGTGGCCGCCGCGGAACTGATGCGCCGCGGACGCTGGCGGGGGCCGGGGCTTCTGTCGGCCAGCGTCACCTTCGTCGTCGTCTGGGTGGCGGCCGCCGGGTGGATCCGCGCCGAGTTCTGGGCCGCGCTGCTGTCGGTCGCGTACCTCCTCGTCATCACCGCGGCGGCCGACGCGGACGTGCGTGGCCGGCGCTCCCCGTGGCGGTCGCGTCCTCTCGTCTGGCTCGGCGAGGTGTCGTTCGCCTTCTACCTGGTGCACGTGTTCGTCGCGACGACCGTGCTGCGGTTGACCGGCGACTGGGGGACCGGCCTGCCGGGTTGGCAGGGGCCCGCCGCGGTGTTCGGACTCCTGCTGGCCAACCTGGCGCTGGCCGGGCTGCTGCACCGCTGGGTGGAGAGGCCCATGATGCGCCTGCTCGGCCCGCGCCGGTCCGGCCCGGCCGCCGCCGTGGCGCCCACCGTTCCGCGGCCCCGACCGGCGGCCGACGGGGACGAGGGGGAGGCGGCACGCGCCGCTGACCGTCACGCCTACGTCGACTCCCGCTGAGACCGTCCGCTCTGGCCGGTGCGGTCGGCGCGGCATGTCCGACACGCCCGGCATCGATGCGTTCGGGCCACTGTGGCGGTAGCGTTTGTCGCGTGCTTCCCGTCGCGCTCACCTGTCCCCTGTGGTGGGTCGCGCGGTGGGCCGCCCGGCTGTTGACCAGCCTCGGGCTCCTCGGCTCGCTCGCCCTCCCCGCGGCCGCCGCCGCGCCGCTCGGCGCTCCCGCTGCCGGCGTCGACACGTCCGTCGACCTGCACACCGCGCTCGGTCGGCTCGGCGACCCGGGCCGGCTCGTCGTGGTCGCGCACGTCACGGCGCCCGACCGGGCGGTTCTCGTCGGCGCCACGACCGACCCGCACCGGTCGTTCGACGACTCGGTGCCGCTCGACGCTGTCGTGCCCGGCGCGTCGGCGCGTGTCGCCGGTGACGCCGTCACCGGGCCCGAGCCCGATGTGCCGCCGGCGTCCCTTCCGGCCGCCTCGGCCCCCCGCGCTCCGCCGGGCGCCTGAACGTCGCCGGCGGGAACGGCCTCCCGCCCCACCGCACCTCGATCCTGCTTCCGCACCCGCCGCCGCACTTCTGTGGTCCCGACCACGCTCCGGCCGGTCGTGCGGTCCCTGTCGCATCCGCTGCCCGTGAGGTGCCGCCATGGAGAAGACCGTCCTCTACCAGTTCCTCGTCGAGGTGCCACAGGCCGCCGCCATCTGGTCGGGCCTGCTGGTGCTGGCCCTCGTCGTGCTCACCGTGCTGGTCGCCCGCCCCGAACGCGACCGCCCCGAGGACGACGCGGCCCCCGCCGTCCCCTCCGACCGCGAACTCGCCGCCGCCGAGGCCGCCGACCTGCGCCGGTACGCGGAGGAGGTGGCCGTCGCGGCGGCCGGCGCAGCGCAGACCGCCCGCCGCCGCCGCGGCGAGTGGCTGTCCGCCCAGACGGACCTGGAGCGGGCCTGGGCCGCGTACGACGAGGCGGAGACCGCCGCCCGACGGTTCGCCGGGGCGGGTAGCCTGTCCACGCCCCGTACGCCCCGCACACCCGCCGAGTACGCCGCCCGGGAGCGGCACCTGCACCGCGCGGCCGCGGCGGCGCACTGGCGGGGCGAGCTGACCCTGCACCAGCTCGGCGAGGTGTTCGGTCACCGCAACGGCTGGGACCCGCGGCTGCACCCGGTCGAGCAGGAGGTGCGACTGACCCGGGTCGTCCGGGACACGCGGCTGGCCGACTACCGGGCCGCCCAGGAGCGGGAGCGTGCGGCCTGGCGCGACGCCGAACTCGCCGCGGACGCGGCGCGGGCCCTCTCCGCCGAGGCGTACGCGGCCCGGGCCCGGCTGCGGCCGATCCGGGTGCCGGCCGCCGTGCCCGCGGCCGAGCCCCGCCCGGCCACCGCGCCTCGCTGGCGCCCGGCCCGGGTGGGCTGAGCCGGCTCACCGTCGATCCCGGGCTCGGCAGCCGAGTTGGTCAAAGGCTCGGGGAGGAAGCCCACCGCGCTTCCGGTGCGGAATGTTCCGTGAGCCCCGTCACAGCGCCACCGAAACGGTCAGGAGGGACAGCCCGCCACAATTCCTCGGGCCGATCGGGTGCCTTCCCGCCCCGCTGTCCCGTTGTGTCCCGGGGGCGCCGACGGAAACGCTCGTCCCATTGAGTCACGTCAGTGGCGCTACGACCGGAAAAAAACGCGCTCGGAGCAGGTTTATGCAGGTGGGGAGGGGTTGGCAGGCCCGGTACCGACCAGTACTGTCGGCCCGTCCGGTGCGGTAACCGATCGCAAGAGGCGACGCCGCGCCGACCCGCTCAATCGTGACCATCACGAGCCGGGGACCCACGTGCACGTCCGGGGTGAATCCGCGAGCCACGGCCCGCGGTAGGGCGATCTTCCCGCCCGAATCCGTCAGCTAACCCGGTAGGCGGTGTCGGAAGGAGTTCCATCCTCGTGCAGCACCACCCCACCCCTCGGCCCTCTCCGCCCCTCCACGGCACCGCGGTGCCCGCTCCCGCCCGTCCCGTAGCGACGAGCTGAGCCCGGCACCCGCGTCTTCCCGCCCGGCCCGCCGGGCGATCCCCTGAGCGCCGCACCGCCCGCGGACGACCTCCGCGCGGTGACGCCTGCCCGGATCCGGGCGCGCTCTCCCCCTGAACCGTGGAGGAACTGTGAAGCACACCCTGAAGCGTCAGCTCCGCCGGCTGGCCTCCCAGCGCCCGTACCAGATCGCCGCCGCCTCCGCCGCGGCCCTGACGCTGGCCACCGGCGCCGGCGCCCTGATCAGCGCCACCGACGACGCACCCGCCGGGCGGGCCTCCGCCGCTGTCGCGGAGCTGCGCAGCGACACGGGCGTCGCGTCCCGAGGCGAGGAGCGGACCGCCCCGTCGCCCAGCGACGCGCCCGAGACCGGTGCCCCGTCGTCCCCGAGCGCGTCCCCGGCGGCCAAGAAGACCGCGGACCCCGACCTGACCCGCAAGCCGGCGCCCAAGCCGCCGGCCAGCAAGGTCCTCGACTACGACTACCAGGCGCAGACGACCTACTTCTACTGCGGCCCGGCCGCCACCCGCAACGCGCTGAGCGCCAGCGGCATCGAGCGGAGCCAGGACGCCCTCGCCGCGCAGCTCGGCACCACCGAGATGGGCACCAACTCCGCCGAGGACACCACCCGCGTGCTGAACGCCGTGGTCAAGGGCAGCCCGTACCGGACCCGGATGTTCCCCGACGCGCCGAGCCCCGCCCAGATGGACCAGCTCCAGGCCGACGTGGTGCGGGCCATCACCGACGGGCGCGGCGTGGTGGCCAACATCGTGGGCGACGCCACGGACGTCGACGGCGGCTGGCACTCGTTCTCCGGCGGGCACTACATCGCCGTGGTCGGCTACCGGGACAACGGCCGGACCGTGAAGATCGCCGACTCGGCCAACCCGGCCGTGCCGTCGTACTGGATCACCACGATCGACCTGGCGAACTGGATCACCACCCGCGGCTACTCCGCCTGATCAACCGCGTTACCGTCGGGCGCCGGCTCCCGGAGGGGCCGGCGCCCGCGGCGTTGGTGCCCCGGCGTCAGTACGTGACGAAGCCGTACCGGCCCGCGGGACTGTCCGCGGGCGTTCTGCCCGGCTCGGACGCCGGACTCCACAGTGGCCACCGCCGTGCCGTCCCGGCCGGTCGGCCGCTCGTGCGCGGTCGTGTCCCGTGGCAGACTGCGCGCATGGTGGATGCCCCGGGTGGCCGACCGGTCCTGCTGCTCCTGCACGGCATGGGCGCGACCGGCGACGTCTGGGCGCCCTGGGCCCCGCTGATCGAGAGCCGCTGGGCGGGGCGCTGGCTGGCACCGGACCTGGCCGGGCACGGCGGCGCGCCGCCGCTGCCCGCGTACTCCTTCGCGGCGCTCGCCGAGCGCGTGGCCGCCGCGCTCGCGCCGAACGACCGGCTCGTGGTGCTGGGGCACTCGCTCGGCGGCGTGGTGGGGCTGGCCCTGGCCGCCCGCGCCGGCGGGCCGCCCGTGGCCGCGGTCGTGGGGCTCGGCATCAAGGCCGTCTGGTCCCCGGCGGAGCTGGCCAGAGCGCGCGAGCTGGCCGGCCGCCCCGTCACCTGGTTTCCGAGCCGGGACGAGGCCGCCCACCGCTACCTGCGGGTCTCCGGCCTTTCCGGCCTGCTCGCCCCGGACCACCCGGCGGTCGACGCCGGCCTGCGCGAGGTCGACGGGCGGTGGCGGCTCGCCATGGACCCGGCGGCGTTCGCGGTGGGCGAGCCCGCCCTGCCGTCGCTGATTTCCGCCACCGACGTGCCCGTGCTGCTGGCCCGTGGCGAACACGACCCCATGGTCACCGACGCGCAGCTCAAGGAGCTGGGCGTGCCGGTGGCCACGCTGCCGGGGCTCGGGCACAACGCCCACGTGGAGGACCCGGAGGCGGTGCTGGCGCTCGTGGACGCCTACCGCTGACCGGTCGACGGTCAGGCGGTGGGGGAGAGCGGGGCGGTGCCCGGCTCGACCGGGCGGCCGACGCGCGGCGCGACCGGGTCCCAGCCCGGCGCCAGCTCCCGGCGGGCGGCGTCGAGGAACGCCTCGGCGTACGTCTCGACGGGGAAGTCCCCGAGGTAGCGCCGCCGGGTCGACCAGCGCTCCGGCGCCAGCGGGTCGGCGCCGAGCAGCCGGTCGAGCACCTCGTCGAGGTTGGCCATGTCGCGCCGCAGCACGTAGCCGGCCGTGGCGAGCGGGAACCGTTCGGTGAACGCCTCCCCGTCGCCGCCCATGTCCGTGACCGCGAACGGCTTGCTCGAGTAGAGGTAGTCCGAGATCACCCCGGAGACGTCGGAGACCAGCGCGTCGGAGCGGTTCACACACTCCACGAGGCTCAGGTCGCGGCTGGCCGCCGTGCCCCAGAGATGCTGCCGGCCGGTCCGGGCGCGGTCGGCCGCCAGCAACTCGGTGAGCCGGCCGAGCTGCCGCGCCGAGGCGGGGTTCTGCGTGGTGTACGGGTGGGCCCGCAGGATCACCGTGGCCCCCCGGTCGAGCAGCCCGCGTAGCAGCGGCTCGGCGACCGGCAGGGAGCAGTAGTCGGCGTCCGCGTGGTGTCCCGTCCACGTCGGCGTGTAGAGCACGGTGCGCGGCGCGCCGGCGGGCAGCGGCTCCGGACGCACGGCGATCGACTCCACCTGCGGGCGGCCGACCACCACGAACTTCTCCGCCGGGATGTCCACCCCGGCCCGCGCGTACCGCTCGATCGCCGCGGGCCCGGCCACGAAGATCCGGTCGAAGATCGCGGACACCGGGTTGGCGCTCGGCGCCTTGTCGCTGTCGCCGTGGTGCAGCTGGATGTGGGTGAGCTGACTGAACCGGATGCAGTGGCTGTTCTTGGCGCCGTGGTTGACGTAGAACGCCACCTTGAGGCTCGGCACCAGCACCTCGTCCATGGCCCGCAGGGTGGGGCAGTAGACCACGGGCGCCGTGGTGGCCGCCGCGACCGGGGCCAGGAACTCCGGCTCACGCAGCAGCACGAGGAACGGCCGGCCGATCCGCTCGAGGTACGGCAGCCACATGGTGACCTGGTACTCCGAGCCCGGCGGGGCGGAGAAGTAGAGCAGGAACTCCGGTTGGTGGGCCCGCACCGCCCGGCCCACGGCCCCGCCCCCGGCGGGGGGCCGGAAGCGCCGCCGGGCCAGGTCCAGCGCGACCGCCGCGGCGCCCGCGCCGACCAGCAGCGCCGCGACCAGCGCCACCCACGCCGGCAGGGTGGCCGCGGCGGCCAACGCCACCACGGCCAGCAGCCCGAGCAGGGCCTCGCCGAGGTGGGTGGCGGCCAGCGGCGTCCACGACCGCACCCGCAGGTTCGCGGCCCGGGTCTCCAGGTTTCCGGCCTGCCGCAGCGGCCCCACGAGCAGGACGAGCCCGAGCAGCAGCAACGCGGTGACCGCGAGCGCGGGGTCGAACCCGTCGTCGAGCCGGCGGGCGTACCCGACCAGGACGGCCGCGGCGATCAGCGTCGTCTCGGCCGCGGTGTCCGCGCCCGGACGGATCCGCCGCTCCACGGCCGCCGCGCCGAGGGCCGCCACCGCGAGCGCCAGCCCCCAGCCGGTCGCGCCGGTCAGCGCTGCGAGGAGGAAGGCCAGCACGGCCAGTCCGATGCTCAGGCACCGGGCGATCAGCTTCCGGACGAGGTCCCCACGCATGTCGCTCCGATCATCGCCGTCCCGGTCAGGCTCCGGCCGTTTCAGCCGGCGGTCGCCGCGGACGCGGCCGCGGTGGCGCCGGCCTGGGCGGGCACCGCCGGCGACGGCGCCTGCGGGGTCTCGCCCGGTGCCCGGCGTACGTCGATGACCTGCCCGGTGAGCTCCGAGATCAGCACGTCCAGCGAGGCCTGGGCCACCGCCTCGGCCGAGAGCAGCGTGTGCTCCGGCTCCTCGCCGAAGGCGCGGGTGCGCATCGGGGTGGCGGTCCGCTCCGGGTTGATGCAGTTGACCCGTACGCCGGACTCCGCCCACTCGTCGGCGAGCGCCTGCGTGAGGTTGACGAGCGCGGCCTTGGTGGCCGAGTAGAGCGCGTAGCGCGCGCGACCCCGCGTGTACGAGCTGGAGGTGTAGAGCAGCAGCTGGCCCTTGGTCTGCTGGAGGTACGGCAGGGCGTGGCGGGCCACCGTGACGGGGCCGACGAAGTTGACCTGGAGGACCCGGTCCACGGTCTCGTCGTCCATCTCGGTGAGGGTGCCGCGCTCCAGGATGCCGGCGGTGACGACCACGTGGTCGATCCGGCCGGTCGCCTCGAAGGCGGTCTTCAGGGCGGCCTCGACGTCCTCGGGGCGCTCCACGTGCGTGCCCGTGCTGCTGCGGCTGAACGGGAAGACCTGCGCGCCGTGGCGGCGGGCCAGCTCGGCGAGGTCGTGGCCGATGCCGTAGCTGCCGCCGAAGATCACCAACGTGCGGCCGGTCAGCTCCTCGCGGTAGCTGCGGTGGTCGGCCAGGCGGGGCGGCTGCGCGGCCGCCAGCTGGAAGAGCTTGTCGGCCAGGTGGACGTCGACCGGGTGGGTGACCTTGATGTTCTCGTCCGAGCCCTCGATGACCTTGATCGGCGTGCCGGGCAGGTAGCGCAGCACCACGCCGCAGTCGTCGGTGGCCGCGAAGTTCGGGTCGCCCTCGGCGAGCCGGTAGGCCTCGCGGATCGTCCCGGAGCGGAAGGCCTGCGGCGTCTGGCCGCGGCGCAGGGAGGAACGCACCGGGATGTCGGTGATGCAGTCGTCCGCGTCCACCTGGATGATCGTGTCGGCGGACGGGATGGCCACGTCGACGGCGCAGTACGTCCACAGCGCGTTCACGCACTCGCGGACGATCCGGTTGCTCACGAGGGGCCGCACCGCGTCGTGGAAGAGGATGTTGCAGTCGTCCTCGCCGACCGCGTCGAGCGCGATGCGGGTGGTGGCGTTGCGGGTGTCGCCGCCCTCCAGGACCTTGCTGACCTTGCGGAAGCCCGCCTTGTCGACGATCTGCTGTGCCTCGTCGACGTGCCCGGAGGCCATCAACACGATGATCTCGTCGATCTCCGGGGCCGACTCGAAGACGGCGAGGGTGTGCTCGATGATCGGCTTACCGGCGATCTTCAGCAGCTGCTTGGGGATGCCGAGGCCCAGCCGCGTCCCCGTGCCGCCGGCCAGCACCACGGCCACTGTCCGCGCGGGCCGCCACGGTGCCGGGATCTCCGGTGCGGCGTCCGGGCCAGTGGTGTGGTCCTGCGTCATTGCCGATCCTCACTTCCGGGGGTGGTGAACGAGAGGTTCCGCCCAGGCGGCGCCGGGATGAACCTTAACGCGCGAATCGATTCACCCCAACGGCGGCGGCGGGCCGGACGGCACCGTGTCGGTGCCGCGGGCCCGCCGCCGCATCGATGACGCTGGTCGTCGCCAGGTCACTTGCCGTTCGCGAACGCCTCGTACGCCCGGATCACCTCGTCGGTCGGCCCGTCCATGCGCAGCACGCCCGATTCCAGCCAGATCGTCCGCTCGCACGTGTCGCGGATCGAGCTGAGCTGGTGGCTGACCAGGAACACGGTGCCGGCGCTCTCCCGCAGCTCGCGCACCCGCTGCTCGCTGCGCTTGCGGAAGCCCTTGTCGCCGGTCGCGAGCGCCTCGTCGATGAGCAGCACGTCGTGCTTCTTGGCCGCCGCGATGGAGAAGCGCAGCCGCGCCGCCATGCCGGAGGAGTAGGTGCGCATGGGCAGCGAGGCGAAGTCGCCACGCTCGTTGATGCCGGAGAACTCGATGATGCCGGGGGCCTCCCGCTGCACCTCGGCGGGGGACATGCCCATCGCGAGGCACCCGAGCGTCACGTTCCGCTCGCCGGAGAGGTCGTTGAGCAGGGCCGCGTTCACCCCGAGCAGCGAGGGCTGGCCCTGCGTGTAGACCGCGCCCCGGTTCACCGGGAGCAGGCCGGCGATCGCGCGCAGCAGGGTGGACTTGCCGGAACCGTTGCTGCCGATCAGCCCGATCGCCTCGCCCCGGTACGCCGTGAAGGTGACCCCCTTCACGGCGTGCACCTCGCGGATCTCCGGGGCGGCGGTGCGGGTGACGAGCCGGCGCAGCGCCGCCACCGGGCTGGTCCCGCCGCCCGCGCCCTTGTGCACCCGGTAGATCACGTGCGCGTCATCCACCACCACGGTGGGGATGCGCTCCTGCACGCGAGGCAGCGTGAGCGTCGAGTCGCTCGACGTCTCGTACTGGTCAACCACGGCCGTACTCCTGTTCGCCGCGCCAGAAGTAGAAGAAACCCCCAACACCCATCACGATCGCCCACGCCACCGCGACCAGCCAGAGCTGGGGCAGGGACGAGTTGAGCACCGGCGCGTTCTCCAGCAACGCCACCCGGGCCAGCTCGATGTAGACAAGCATCGGGTTGAACTCGACCAGCCGGCTCGCCCAGCCGGGAAGGTTGTCCTCGAAGAGCGTCACGCTGTAGAGCACGCCGGAGCCGTACATCCAGGCCCGCATGACGAACGGCATGACCTGGCGCAGGTCGGAGGCCTTCGCGCCCATCCGCGCGACCGCCATCGTGAGGCCGGCGTTGAAGACCGTCTGGAGGAGGACGGCCGGCACGAGGATCAGCCAGCCGAACGTGATCGGCTCGCCGGTCAGAAGCACGATGGCGAGCAGCACCACGATCGAGCCGAGGAGCTGCTGGAACTGGGTGACGGTGACCGCGAGCGGCAGGCAGGCGCGGGGGAAGTGCAGCGCCCGGATGAGGCCCAGGTTGCTGCTGATCGCCGTGGTGCCGTTCTGCGCGGCCGTCTGCGTGAAGTTGAAGATGAACAGACCGGTGCACAGGTACGCGATGAAGTTCGGGGTGCGGCTCTGCTCCAGCACGAGACCGAAGATCAGGTAGTAGACGGCCGCGTTGGTGAGCGGGGTGAGCAGCTGCCAGAGCTGCCCGAGCCGCGCGTTGCTGAACGAGGCGACCAGCTTGGCGTTCGCGTACGTGGCCGTGAAGTGCCGGTAGTGCCAGAGTCGCCGGCTGTACTCGGCCAGGGACGGCGGCTGGTCGGCGACCCGCAGTCCGTAGCGGGCGGCCAGCTGCGCCTGGGTGAGGCCGGAGTCGGGGTCGGCCAGCGCGGTGTTGGCCATGGGTGTGGGCGCTCCGATCTTTCGGGTCGGCTGTGATGCGCGACGATGGTCTCAGACGTGGCCACTGCGGGGGAGCGCCGCCTCGTCGCTGCGTGGACAGTAGTCCGAAACACGTCGGGACGCAACCGTATCGTCGTTGCGTTACCCTGGTGCCCGTGACGTGCGGAAAGAGCCCCAGGTGACGACAGAAAAGCGACGGACCCCGGCCGGTGCGGCGGTGCTCCGCGACGACATCACCACGGCCATCCGCCGCGCGCTGATGCAGGAGCTGGCCGCCGTCGGCTACGGGCGGCTGTCCATCGAGGCGGTGGCCCGCCGTGCCGGCGTGAGCAAGACCGCGATCTACCGCCGGTGGAGTTCCAAGACCGATCTCGTGCTGGAGATCGTCGGGGCCGCCGCCCACGGCAAGCTGCCGGCGCTGGACACCGGCAGCCTCCGGGGCGACCTCGCGCTGCTGTACCAGGTGGTGGCGCACGCGTTGCGCCACCCGCTCGCCTCGCAGATCATCCCCGACCTGCTCGCCGAGGCCGCCCGCAATCCGGCCATCGACGAGACCCTCCAGCGGCTGCTCCGGGCACGGCAGCAGGAGATCGGCGGCCAGTTGGTCGTGCGGGCCGTCCGCCGCGGCGAGCTGCCGGCGGACACCGACCCCGAGGCGGCCGTCGACCTCATCGTCGGGCCGATCTACTGGCGGCTCGCCATCGCCCGCACCCCGCTCACCGACAGCTACCTGGACGCCCTCGTCGAGTCCGTCGCGGCGGGCCTCGGCGCGGCGGGCGCCCTGCCCCGGCCGCGGGCGGAGCCGCTGCCCGGTTGACCGTCGGCGCCACGACACCAGGTTCCGCCGGATCCCGACAACCAGGGCTTGCCGCTACTCTGCATGCCAGATCGGAGCGGACCGGCCGCCCGCCCGCCGGCTGGCGCAGGTCACCGCCACCCTCGTCCACACAACGACAAGGACTTCCCGTGTCGAACGTCGACCAAGTCGCCGTCGCCCCGCCCCGACCGGCTCCCGCGGCGGGCGCCAGGACCGAACGTCCCCGGCCGGACGTGCCGGGCCGGCTCCGGTCCCTGATCGCCGCGGCCCCGGCCCTGCTCACCGACGCCGGCGTGCTGGCCTTCGCGCTCTGGACCGTGCTCTACCACCTTGCCTTCCTGTTCGGCCTGGCTCCGTCGACGACCTTCCTGGTCTGGGTGGCCGGTTGCGCCGCCGCCTTCGCCGGGTGGCTGTGGTGGCGCCGGCGGTCCGGCCCGGAGTTCCCCGCTGCCCCGGCTGAGGGGGACGCCACCGCGCCCGCGCCCGCGGCGTACCCGCGTGCGCTGCTCGCCACGGTCCTCGGCGCGGGCGCGCTGGCCGCCGTCACGGCCGGGCTCACCGTCGTCAAGGACGGTCCCGGCCAGGGCATACCGTGGTGGATCCCGGGCGGCTGCGGCGCGGTCGCCGCGGTGGCGGCGCTGCTCCTCGCCCGGAAGCGCTGGCTCACCACCGCGATCGGGGCCGCGCCGGCCGCCGCCGCGACGCCGCTGTCCTCCGCGTACGCGCTCCTGGTCGCCGTGTCGGCCGCGATCTCCGGCCTCTTCTTCGCCCGCAACTCCGTCGACGATGCCTTCTTCATCGGCAAGTCGGTCTGGGTGGCGGAACGCGACGAGGTGCCGCTGCGGGACTTCCTCTTCACCGATGGCGTCGCCCCCGCGATGAACTCCCAGCCGCCGGTGCCCTCGATCGAGGTCTTCTACGGCGCCTTCGCCCACGTGTTCGGCCTGCACGCCGCCTCCGCCACCTGGTACCTCGTCACCCCCGTGATGGCCGTGCTGGCGGTGCTGGCCCTGTGGCGCCTGGTGCACCGCTGGGCGCCGCGGCGGGCCGCGCTGGCCTTCACCGTGGCCGTGGCCTATCTCTATCTGGTGGCTGGCGAGGACGCGGCGCTGGGCACCTTCCACCTGACGCGGCTGCACCAGGGCAAGACCATGTTCGTGGCCGCGGTGGTGCCGCTGATGTGGCTCTACCTCACGGAGTGGTTCGACTCGCGTTCCAGGCGCGGGCTCGTCCTCATCGCCGCGCTGTCCATCGTGGCCACCGGCCTCACCACGACCTCGGCCATCATTCTTCCCCTGCTGGTGGGCGGCGCGGCGTTCGCGATGATGGTGGTCGGCCGGTGGCGGGACGGTCTCCTCGCCGGCGTGGCGGCTCTGGTCTACCCGATCGGCGCGACGATCTGGTCGCGGCTCAACGCCGGTCCGATCACCGAGACCGCTGCCGCGGCCTTCTACGACGCCGAGACGACGTACCGGCGCACCATCCTGGCCGGCGTGCTGGGCGTGATCGGCGGCCTCGCGCTCTGGCTCGGCCCGATGATCGCCCGCAAGCGGACGCCCCAGCTGTTGGTGGCGGGCGGCACCCTGGCGATGAGCGTGCTGCTGCTCCCCGGCGTGCTCGAATTGATCAACAGTTTGACCGGCATCGGCGTGGTGCTCTGGCGGGTGCCGTGGATGTTTGCCCTCACCGCGCTGGTCGGCATCCTGTGCACCGTCGACCTGCCACGCCTGCGCGCCGTCGGCAGCGCTGCGCTCGCGGTGGCGTTGGTGGCCTGCTTCGCCTTCTTCGGGACACCGATGTGGTCACCCAAGAGCTACGTGGAGGTGCACGGCGAGCCGGTCTGGAAGGTGCCCCAGACGCGCAAGGCGGTCGTCTTCTGGATGACCCGACTCGACCGGCCCGACGGTGTGGTGCTGGCTCCTTCGACCCTGATGCACACCGCCCCGATGGTGACCAGCAGGATGCGCGTGGTCAGCCCCAACGACCGCTACCTGCCGGACTACGACATGACCTCGCCCTTTGTGCAGGACCGGCTGAAGCTGGTGGCGCTCGCCAACGGCAGCGCGAAGCTGGCGCCGGTGCCCGAGCTCACCGCGGCGATCGAGCGGCTCGATGTCACCACCATCTGTGTCTGGTCGAGCAACCAGGTGGCGCGGGACCTCGCGCCGCAGCTGGGCTTCGAGGAGTTTGCCAAGCGCAAGCGGCCGGGGGCGGTCACCTGCTTCCGACGCGGTTGAGAGACGGCGCGAGACCCGGCGTACCCGCACCCGTCCCCGGGGCGGGTCGGTACGCCGGCCGTGCGGGAGGCCGCGAGGTTTGACCGGAAATGGCATCGATACCCGAGGGACACCCTGATGTCCCCTCGCGTTAAGGTCGCAGCTGCGCCCACTCAGGCGGGAGACCCGGGTCGTCTCCGTGACACACTGCAATTCGGGAGTTCACACATGGGACGAGGCCAGCCGGCACGCCGACGGCACCGGGCGGCCGAGCCGTTCCCGCAATGGCGACCTCACCCGGCCGAGGGTGGGCCCGCAACACCCGACCACGTGTCGGGGTGATGGCATGACGACCGGGGCGACCCGCCCATCATCGATCTCGTAGGGAGCGTTCTCGTTGTTCGGCACGGTGTCAGGACGGATCGGAGTCGCCGCTCGCGGCGCGCTGCTGGTGCTGTCCTACCTGGTCATGCTCGCCGCCGGGGCCCTGGGCTGGGTGGCGGTCTTCGCCGTCGCCGGGCTGGCCGCCGTCCTCGGTGAGTTCGCCCTCGCCCGCTGGTCGCCACCGTCCGCGACGCTGCTGGAGAAGGTGGGGCTGCAGGGTTCGTACCGGCAGCTGGCCCGGGACCTCGCGGCCGTGCTGCTGGTCGTCGCCGAGGTGCCGCTCGGCAGGGTGGAGCTGACCCTGCTGCTGGCGCTGCCCGCCGCCGTCTGGGTGATCTCGGTCTTCTCGGGTGCGCTCTCCACCATGATCGACCGGCGCAACCCGCTGTCCGCGCTGGTCCGGAACATCGACCTGGGCCCGCTGAAGGCCGCTCCCCGGCCGCCGGCCTGGGCCGCGTCCGTCGCCGGTGAGCGGATGCCGCTGCTGAACGTGCTGCTGGTGCCGGCCGCGGTGGCGGCCGCCGTGCAGGACGACGTCACGCCGTTCTTCGTGGCGGGCGCCGTCGCGCTCGCGGTGACCGCCGTGATCGGCGCCGTCATCGTGGTGACCTGGCTGCGGGGCCGGGGCATGGGGCAGAGCCCGCTGCTGCCCGCGGTGCAGCGCTGGCTGGACAGCTACCGCCCGGAGGTGGCGCTGTACTTCGCCGGGCCGGCGAAGGACGTCTACCAGGCCAACATGTGGCTCGCGCCCACCGAGGCGCTCCGGCAGCGCGCCGTGGTGCTCATGCGCAGCCGGGAGGCCTTCCACGAGCTCAGCGACACCCGGCTGCCGGTGATCTGCGTCCCGGCCGGGGTGGACTTCATGAACCTCGAGCTGGGCAGCGTCCGCGCCGCGCTCTACGCGGCGAACGTCGGCGCGAACATCCACATGCTCCGCGAGCCGGGGATGAAGCACGTGTTCGTCGGCCACGGCGACAGCGACAAGCAGGCCAGCGTCAACCCGTACAGCAAGGTGTACGACGAGGTGTGGGTCGCCGGTCTCGCCGGCCGGGAGCGGTACGCACGGGCCGACGTCGGTGTGCTCGACTCGGACATCGTCGAGATCGGACGCCCCCAGCTCGCCGGGGTGCACACCTTCGGCGCGGAGTCGGTGGACCGGCCGTTCACCGTGCTCTACGCCCCCACCTGGGAGGGGTGGCTCGACGACGACCCGTACCACACCTCGCTCGTGCTCATGGGGGAGCGGATCGTCACGGGCCTGCTGGCCGTCACGCCCCGGGTCCGGCTGATCTACAAGCCGCACCCGCTGACGGGTTCCCGGTCGAAGACGGCCAAGGCCGTGCACGAGCGGATCGTGGAGATGGTCCGTGCGGCCGGCGGCGACGCCGACGCGACCTCGCTGGACGGCACCCGCCACCTCGTGGTGACCGGCCGCGTGCCGGCGCTCTTCGACTGCTTCAACCAGACGGACCTGCTCATCAGCGACGTGTCCAGTGTGGTGTCCGACTTCGTGCAGAGTCAGCGGCCGTACGTGGTCGCCAACCCCGGCGGGTTGCCGGAGGACGAGTTCCGCCGGGAGTACCCGACCTCGCGGGCGGCGTACCTGCTCGCGCGGGACTGCGGTGAGCTGGAGAAGATCGTGGCCGTGACCCGGGCCGGGGACGACCCGATGACCGAGGCCCGCCGCGAGCTGAAGACGTACCTGCTCGGCCCGGCCGAGGCCAACCCGATGGACCGGTTCCAGGAGGAGATCGCGCGGCTCTGCCGCTGAACGCGACTCTGCCGCTGAGCGCGGCCGGCGGTGGTCAGCCCAGCAGGGCGGCCACCGCCTCGTCGACGGGGGTGTCGGCCGGCAGCGCCTCGGCCGCGACCACCGCGGCCAGCGGCAACGGGCCGTACAGGTGCGGGAAGCGTTGCCCGTCCCGGGACGGCTCCCACCGCAGCCGGTCGCCGAGCCGGGCCGGATCCACCGTGAGCAGGCTGAGCCCGGTGACCCCGGTGAAGTACCGCCGGGCGGTCTCGACCACCTGGTCGCCGGCCGAGAGGTGGATGAAGCCGTCCTGGCGGTCCATCGCCGTGCCGGCCAGGTGCCCGGCCGCCCTGGCATCGTCCCACTCGACTGTCGGCAGCAGCTTGTAGATCATCTCCGCAGCGTACGCGGGAGTGGGGCACCGTTTCGGCGGTACCGGCCCGAGCGTCCACCCCGGCCCGGCATGCTCAGGGTGGAGCGGGGTCGCGGAGGGGTGGCGATGGCGAGCTACGACGAGGACTGGACCGACAGCGAGCGCGCGCTGTACGACGAGTGCTACCGGTACGGCGGCGAGTGGGCCGACGACCCGGGCACCCCCTCCGACGACGTGCAGTACGTGATCAACCTGGCCGAGGCGGACGACGACACCCTCGGCGACGCGGAGCTCGACTACCCGCCGCTCGTCGACGCGGTCACCCAGGCCAGCGGCGAGAACGTCACCAGCGTCCCGGCCAGCCACCACGATCCCGGCTTCCGCGGGTTCGTCGACGGCGTGCGGGACGCCACCGCGGACGACGTCTTCGGCCTCTGACCAGCGCCGCGCTGGGCGGCTCTCCCGCCGCGCCGGTTCGTCTGCCACCATTCGCAGGACGACCGTTCGACGGATGGGGGGCATCGGTGCGGATCCTGCTGGTCGAGGACGACCGTCGGGTGGCCGCCGCCCTGACGTCCGCGCTCACCCGCCGTGGCTACGAGGTCGAGCAGGCGGCCACCGTGGCCGCCGCGCTCTCCGCCGCACCGTGCGACCTTGTCCTGCTCGACCTGACCCTGCCCGACGGGGACGGCACCGACCTGTGTCGGGAGCTGCGCCGCCGCAGCTCACAGCTCGGCATCATCGCGGTGACGGCCCGGGGCGAGGAGCGCGACCGGGTGCTCGGCCTGCGGCTCGGCGCCGACGACTACGTGGTGAAGCCGTTCTCGATGGTGGAGCTGCAGGCCCGGATCGAGGCGGTGCTGCGCCGCACCGCGCAGGCCACGCCGGAGCGGAACCTCATCGAGGCCGGGACGGTCCGCATCGACGTGTCGGCGCGCACGGTGACCGTCGCGGGCCGGGAGGTGGCGCTCACCCGCAAGGAGTTCGACGTGCTGCTGTCGCTGGCCCGGCAGCCGGGCGTGGCGGTGCCCCGCGACCGCATCCTGCTGGACGCCTGGGGCACCACGTGGACCGACCGGCACACCGTGGAGGTGCACGTCGGGTCGCTGCGCGGCAAGCTCGGCGACTCCCGCCTCGTGGAGACGGTACGCGGGATCGGCTACCGGCTGCGGAGCGAGTGAGGAGGGGCCGGTGCGTCGTCGGCTGGTGATCAGCTACCTGCTGCTCATGGTGCTGGTCCTCATCGCGCTGGAGACCCCGCTCGCCATGACGCTCGCCAGCCGGGAGACCGACCGGGTGCGGGCCGACCGCCTCGCCGACGCCACCCGGTTCGCGTCGCTCGCCGGGCCGGCGCTGCGCGGCGGCAGCACCGGCCCGCTCCAGAGCGAGCTGCGCAGCTACGACGACCTGTACGGCATCGGCGCGGCGGTGGTCGACCGGGACCGGCGCAGCGTCGTCTCCTCGGCGCGGTTCCACAGCGCGGTCGGCACCGCCGAGGCGTTGGACACGGCCCTCGCCGGCCAGCAGGTCAGCGGCCCCGACTCGGTGTGGCCATGGGCGGACGCCCCGGTGGTCGTGGCGGCGCCCATCAACGACGGTGGTGAGGTGCTGGGCGCGGTCGTCACCGTGAGCCCCGCCACCGACGTACGCCGCACCGTCACCGGCTGGTGGCTGGCGCTCGCCGTGATCGGGCTGCTCGCCGTGCTGGCCTGCGTGCTCACCGCATTCGGACTGGCCGGTTGGGTGCTGCGGCCGGTCACCGAGCTGGACGCGGTCACCCACGAGATCACCGAGGGTGACCGTGGCGCGCGGGTGCAGCACCACCTCGGGCCGCCGGAGCTGCGCCGGCTGATGACCAGCTTCAACACGATGGCCGACGCGGTGTCGGACGTGATGGACCGCCAGCGTGCCTTCGTGGCGCACGCGAGCCACCAGTTGCGCAACCCGTTGACGGCGCTGCGGCTGCGGGTGGAGGAGCTGGGCCCGAGCCTCACCGACCCGGAGGGCCGCACCGAGCACCGGCTGGCGCTGGAGGAGACCGACCGCCTCGCGCTGGTGCTCGACGCGCTGCTCACCCTGGCCCGCGCCGAGAGCCAGGAGAACGAACGCGTCGTCGTCGACGCGGCCGACGTGGCCGCCTCCCGGGTGGCCGCCTGGCAGCCACTGGCCCGGCACCGGGCGGTGACGCTCGGACTGGACGCCCCCGACACGCCGGTGTACGCCCGTACCGTGCCGACGGCCGTGGATCAGGCCCTCGACGCGCTCATCGACAACGCGGTGAAGTTCAGCGGCGCCGGCGGCGTGGTGACGGTGACCGTGTCGGCCCGCGACGGAGGAGTGGCGCTGGAGGTGCGCGACACCGGGCCGGGCATGACGGAGAGCCAGCTCGGCCAGGCCACGGAGCGGTTCTGGCGGGCCCCGGACGTGCAGAACATTGACGGCGCGGGGCTGGGGCTGACGATCGCCGCGGTGCTCGTGGACGCCTCCGACGGGCGGCTCACCATGCGCGCGGGCACGCCGCGGGGTCTCGTGGCCGGGCTCTGGTTCCCGACGCCCGACGACGGGCCGTGCGACGACGCCGACGGCGCCGGCCCGCCCGCGCCGGCCCGGCTGCCGGCCGCCGCGAGTTAGGAGCGCGAGCCGCGTTCCCCGGCGGCCGGAGCACGCGCCCCGGTGTGCCGCCCGCTCGGCCCGTCAGGGTTTCGCGTCGCGGTACCACGCGGCGGCGCCGGCGTGCAGCGGCAGCGGCGAGGTCGCGATCGCCGAACGGGGGCTCATCCGGCCGGCGGCCGGGTGCGCGGCGGCCAGCTCCGAGCGGCGTTCCATGAGCAGCCGGGTCACGTCCCGCACCAGGGACTGCGGCAGGTCGGAGCGGACGATGAGGAAGTTCGGGTCGGCGACCGTGGTCACCGGGTCGACCCCGTACACCGAGCGGGGGATGTCCCGCGACACGTACACCTCGCCGTAGTGCGCGCGCAGCGGCTCCGTCCACGCGCCGAGGTCGAGGACGCGGGTGGGGCTCCCCGCGGCCAGGTCCGCGATGGCGCGTACGGGCAGCCCGCCGGAGAAGAAGAACGCGTCGATGCGGCCGGAACGCAGCGCGGCCACCGACTCGTCCAGGCCGAGCCGGGACTGGCGGACCTGGTCACCGGCCAGTCCGGCCACGTCGAGCAGGCGCATCGCGGTGATCTCGGTGCCGGAGCCGGCCGCGCCGACCGACACCCGCCGGCCCCGCAGATCCTCCACCGTGCGGACCGGCCCGCCACCGGACGCGACCAGGTGCAGCTGGTCGTCGTACACCCGGGCGATGGCGGCGACGCGGGGCTCCATGGCGGGGTCGGCCGGCAGCACGTCGGCCTGGGTGAAGCCGAGTTCGGCCTGGCCGGAGCCGACGAGCCGTACGTTCTCCGCCGACGCGGCGGTGACGACGACGCTGGCCCGCACCCCGGGCAGCTCACGGTTGAGGATGGCGGCCAGCGACTCGCCGAAGGCGTGGTAGACGGCCGTCGGGCTGCCCGTCGCGATGCGGATCTCCACCGGCGCGCCCGGAGCGTCCCGGCAGGCGGTGAGGCCGACGGCCACGGCCAGCAGCACCACCAGCAGCGTCGCGGGACGGGCGGCGCGCCCGGGCCAGGTACGACTCACGGCCAGCACTCTGCGCCCGGCGAACGGTCAACGCAACTCCACATTCACCGGGGTCACGGCCTCCGCCTCGGCGATCAGGCCGGTGGGGTGGGCGACAGAAGGGGCACCTGTGGACGACCCCGGCGCCGCACCTGCATGATCGGCCCGGGCGGGGTCGGCTTCTCGTCCCGTGGGGTCAGGCCGGTTGGTTGGCCGCGGCGGGCGCGAGCGTGGTCCGGTGCAGGATCCGCAGCCGGTCCGGGCCGTCGGCCACGCTCACCAGGAAACAGCCGGTGCCCGCCCGCAGCTCCGCGGGCACACCGAGCAGGGCGCCGCTGCGGATCAGCACCGCGGCGAACTCCCGGTCGCTGAGACGGATGCCCAGGATGTGCCGCCGGACGTGCCGGCCGCCGGCCAGCAGGGCGGAGCGCCAGGCCGCCTCCGCGAGCCGGGGGATCCACACCCGGCGGGGCGCGGACGCGCCGGACACCGGCGCGGCGAGCAGTTCGCGCCGCCCCTGTCGCCAGCCGGCCTCCACGAGCCGCGCGTAGCGCGTCCGGTGCTCCGGCGCCACCTGGAGCCGGTGCAGCTCGTAGCGGCGGCGCAGGCCGCCCACCGCGAACTCGTGCGCGACCGGGACGCCCAGCCGCTCCAGGAGCTGCCGCATGCGTTGGGCGGCGTCCTCGCGGTTGAACTCCACGAGCGGTGTGGGACCGGACTGCGCCGCGCGCGGCGGGCGGGTGCCCGCCGGTGGGGGCATGCAGCGCAGCAGGCAGGCGGCTTCGAACGCGTCGGCCAGGGTCAGCCAGTCCAGCGGAGGCGGTGCCGACGGCCGGCGGGGCCGGTCGAGCAGTGCGGGTTCGCGGGCCAACGGAGGCACTCCCTTGTCGCGTCGGGACACCCCTACCGTGAACCGTGCGCCCCGGGCAGGGAACCGATCGGCCCCAGCCTTGAGGAAATCTTGCGGACGCCCTCAGAGTTCGGTGACGACGACGTCCACCTGGCGTGGCCGCCCGGGCGGCGTCGGCTGCTCCACCACCGTGTATTTGAGGTCCCGCAGGGCGGCCACGAGCTGGTCGACGGTGCGCGGCCGGACGTCCGCGAGCAGCAGGTCGCGGACGAGGCGCCCCTTGGTCGCCTTGTTGAAGTGGCTGACCACCGACCGCACCGGCACGCCGTCCACGACACGTTCGTGCAGCACCCGTACGGTCACCGTCCGGGCGGCCACCTCGCCGCGCGGCGTCCAGGTGGCGGCGTACGCGCCCGAGCGCAGGTCGAGCACGGGCCGGTCGCCCGCCGCCGCGTCCATGGCCGGGCCCAGGACCCGTCGCCAATACGCCGGAAGTGCGCCCGGGCCGGGGAGCTTCGCCCCGATGGGGCAGCGGTAGGGCGGGATCCGGTCGGTGAGGCGTACGGCGCCCCAGAGGCCGGAGCTGATGAGCACCGACCGGCGGGCGGCCCGTGTCGCGGCCGGCGGCAGCGACGCCAGGTCGAGCGCCTCGTAGAGCACCCCGGTGTAGAGCCGGGCGGCGGGGGCGGTGGCCGCCCGCGGAAGGCGCGCGTTGCGCCGCAGCTCGTCGCGCTGGCCCTCGCTGAGCCCCAGCGCCGCCCGGGCCGCCGCCTCGTCCGGCCCCTCGCAGAGCGCGACGAGCGCGGCCAGCACCTCCTCCCGACCCGGGTTCAGCTCCGGCAGGCTGAGCCGGGTCAGGTCCAGCCGCCGGCCGGTGCCGGTGTCGGCCTTCCCCTCGGAGGGTGGCAGCAGGATGAGCACCGGTGGAATCTACCGCCAGGGCCGCACCGGGTCCTCCGGGTGGTAGACGCGGTAACCGCCCACCTCGCGGACCGGTGTGCTGTCCACGCGATCGCCCAGGAGCCGGCGCAGCCGCCGCTCCGCCGCCGAGCCGGCCTCCACCACGTACCCCGGCCGGTCCGCGCGTCCCACCTGGCGCCAGTACGGCAGGTAGCGGTTCTGCCCCGGCATGAGGTTGGCGTCGAGCACCCCGCACACCACGTCCTCGGCCGTGTTGAAGGCCAGCCGGTTGCAGATCCAGTAGTCCCCGTACACCTCGTGCGGCCCGTCGGCGCGCAGCGCGCCGGCCAGCTCCCGCGCGCCCCGCTCCTCATCGCGGGAGGCGCCCAGGCCGGTGGTCGCGAACAGCACGGTGGCCACGAGGCTGGTGGCGGCCAGCCCGGCCAGCAGCGCGGCGGCGACCGCACCGGTCAGCCGGCCGACGGCACCGACGGTCCCCCGCCAGCAGGCCAGCGCCGCGAGCCAGAGCGGCCACAGCACGGCGGGCAGAGAGATCTGGAGCACCGACAGATACCGCGCGTTGCCGAGCGGATCGGTGGCGGAGAGGGGGCTGCGTACGTACGACAGCAGGGTGAGCGCCGCGCCGGCGACCAGGGCGAGGTGCGCGACCGGCCGGACCCGGACGGCGCGGGGCGCGCCCGCGGTGCGGCGGTAGAAGATCAGCGCGAGCGCGGCCGCGACGACCAGCAGCAGCGGGTAGACCAACCCGAACCACTCCTGCCACCGCGCGCACCCGTCGATCGGGCAGAGCCCGCCAGCCAGCGGCACCCCCTCCAGCACGCCGCCACGCAGCCGCTGCGACCACGGCGGCGACGGCCCCGCCCGGCTGCTGATCTCGCGGAACACCGACAGCGAGTCCTGGCCGGGCGGCGCCACGAGGTTGTCCCAGATCATCGGGGCCACGCCCACGACGAAACCGGCCACCAGCAGCACCCCCGCCCACCCGAGCAGCTCCCGGCGGGCCGCGTAGAGCAGCAGCAGCCCCGCCACGGCCAGGTACGGCACGATCAGCCAGTCCGACCAGAGCGCCAGCCCGGCGAGCAGCCCGAAGAGCCCGGCGGCCAGCCGGCGCCCGCGCATGGCGCCGCTCGCCCACCCCACGGCGATCAGCACCATGAGCAGCACCGCCGGTTTGACCTCGGGCCGGCCGCCCACCGCGGTGAGCTGGTCGCGGACGACGCGCTCCGGGCCGAGGACGAGCAGGCCCACCACGAACGTGGCGAACCAGGGCGAGCCGATCCGCCGGGTGAGCCGGTGCACGAGGTAGAGGAACACCGCGTACAGGACGAGCAGCGGCAGCCGCAGCACGGGCCAGCTCGGCCCGGTCACGGCGATCAGCGGCGCCGCCAGGTACGACTCGAGCATCCCCATGTAGCGCTGGCCGTAGAGGAAGACCGGGTGCGCCCGGCCCTGCGAGATGTGCAGCGCGGCCAGGCCGAACGTCGCCTCGTCGCTGTTCGACACCGGCACCGTGAGCAGCGTCAGCACCAGCCGGTACGCGACCCCGACCACCCCGAGCAGCAGCGCGACCAGCGCCGGCCGGTCCAGCCGCGGACGCCACCGCCCGCGATCCTGCACTGGTTGCGACACGACCACGCCCCCGTCGTCGTCCCGACCGGAGTGTTTCACGATCCCGGGGGCGGGCGCGGTGGATCGGGGCAGACGACCGGACGGAGATCGCCTCGCGTGGCCGGGACCGCACGGGTGTGGCAGGGTGGCAGCGTGTCACCGACTCCCGCCGGCCAGTTGGCCATCCCGCGCCTGCACCGGGCGGCGCGGATCGAGGACGCCGTGCACCAGTTCGTCGAGCGCCGGCTGCGACGCACCGGCTGGCGGGTCAACATCGTCGCGTACACGGGCTACGGCGCGCCCGGGTGGGTGCGGGTGCTGTGCCGGGTGCTGCTGGGCCGCCCGGACACGCGCCAGCGCGCCCGGCTGGAGAAGGTCCGGGGCTGGCGCAGCTTCACGACCCTGCCCGCCAAGCACGTCGCCGTGACCATCGAGGCGGGCGGGGTGCGGCACGAGGCCCAGACCGATCGCAGCGGCTTCGTGGACACGGTGGTCGAGGCGGACCTCCCGCCCGGTTGGGGTTCGGTGCGGCTCAGCGTGCCGGACGCGGAGCCCGTGGACGCGCCGGTGCGCGTGCTCGACCCGGCCGTCCGGTTCGGCATCCTCTCCGACATCGACGACACGGTCATGGTCACGGCGCTGCCCCGGCCGCTGCTCGCCGGGTGGAACACGTTCGTCCTCGACGAGCACGCCCGGGCCGCCGTGCCCGGCATGGCGGTGCTCTACGAGCGGCTGGTCACCGCGCACCCGGGCGCGCCCGTGTTCTACCTGTCCACCGGCGCGTGGAACGTCGCGCCGACGCTGACCCGGTTCCTTTCCCGGCACCTCTACCCGGCCGGCCCGCTGCTGCTCACCGACTGGGGGCCGACGGCGGACCGGTGGTTCCGCAGCGGCCAGGAACACAAGCGGGCCACCCTGGCCCGGCTGGCCCGCGAGTTCCCCGACGTGCAGTGGCTGCTCGTGGGCGACGACGGGCAGCACGACCAGGAGATCTACCGCGAGTTCGCGGCGGCCCACCCGGAGAACGTGGCCGGGGTCGCCATCCGCCGGTTGTCCCCGACCCAGTCGGTGCTGGCCGGCAGCCTGCCGGCCCCGGCCGGCCGGTCGGTCTCAGGGCCGGTGGGGCAGAAGTGGCTGTCGGCGCCCGACGGCGCCGGCCTGTGGCAGCTGCTCCGCGACGCCGGCCTGGTCTGAGGCACGCGGCGGGTCGCGCTAGTCCCGTGCCAGCCAGAGCACGCCCAGCGGCGGCACCTGGAGCGCGGCCGAGGCGACCATGCCGTGCCACGGCACGTCCTCGGCGTGCACCTCGCCCAGGTTGCCCACCCCCGAGCCGCCGTAGTGGTGGGCGTCGGTGTTGAGCACCTCCCGCCACGTCCCGCCGGCGGGCAGGCCGATCCGGTAGTCACGCAGCGGCAGCGCCGAGAAGTTCGCCACGCACACCACCGTCGAGCCGTCCGGGGCGATCCGGACGAACGAGACCGTGTTGTTGGCGACGTCGTCCCCGGCGATCCACCGGAACCCGGCGGGCTCGGTGTCCTGCGCCCACAGCGCCGGGGTGTCCCGGTAGACGCGGTTCAGGTCGCCGACGAGCCGCTGGACACCGGCGCGCCCCGGGTCGTGCAGCAGATACCAGTCGAGCCCGCGCTCCTCGCTCCACTCCCGGTCGTCGGCCAGCTCACAACCCATGAACAGCAGCTGCTTGCCGGGGTGCGCCCACATGTAGCCGAGCAGCGCCCGCACGTTCGCCAGCCGCTGCCACGTGTCGCCAGGCATCTTGCCGGCCAGCGAGCCCTTGCCGTGCACCACCTCGTCGTGACTGATCGGCAGCACGTAGTTCTCGCTCCAGGCGTACGCCAGGGAGAACGTGAGCTGGTGGTGGTGATGCTGGCGGTAGATCGGGTCCTTCGACGTGTAGAGCAGGGTGTCGTGCATCCAGCCCATGTTCCACTTGAACCCGAAGCCGAGCCCACCGGCCGAGGTGGGCCGGGTGACACCCGGCCACGCCGTCGACTCCTCGGCGACCATCACCACCCCCGGGTGGTGCTTGTAGACGGTCGCGTTCACCTCCTGGAGGAACGCGATCGCCTCCAGGTTCTCCCGGCCGCCGTACTGGTTCGGGGCCCACTGCCCCTCCGGCCGGGAGTAATCCAGGTAGAGCATCGAGGCGACGGCGTCCACCCGAAGCCCGTCCACGTGGAACTCCTCCAGCCAGTAGAGCGCGTTGGCCACGAGGAAGTTGCGGACCTCGCGGCGGCCGAAGTCGAAGACGTACGTGCCCCAGTCCGGGTGTTCGCCGCGGCGCGGGTCGGGGTGCTCGTACAGCGGGGTGCCGTCGAAGCGGGCCAGCGCCCACTCGTCGCGGGGGAAGTGCGCGGGCACCCAGTCGAGGATCACGCCGATCCCCGCGGCGTGCAGCCGGTCCACGAGGTAGCGGAAGTCGTCCGGGTCGCCGAACCGGGCGGTCGGGGCGTAGTAGCCGGTGACCTGGTAACCCCACGAACCGCCGAACGGGTGCTCCATGACGGGCAGGAACTCCACGTGGGTGAAGCCCAGCCCGGTGACGTACTCGGTGAGCTGGTCGGCGAGCTTCCGGTAACCGAGGCCGGGCCGCCACGAGCCGAGGTGCACCTCGTACACGCTCATCGGCGCCTCGTGGGACCGTGTCCGGGCCCGCCGCTCCAGCCACGCCGCGTCGGACCACTCGTACGTCGAGTGGTGCACCACCGAGGCGGTGGCCGGCGGCACCTCGGCGTACGCGGCGAGCGGGTCGGCCTTGTCGCGCCACCGCCCGTCGGCGCCGAGGACCCGGTACTTGTACCGGGCGCCCACGGAGACCCCCGGCACGAAGATCTCCCACACGCCGGTCGAGCCGAGCGAGCGCATGGGCCAGCCGTCGTCCGGCGCCCAGCCGGTGAACTCGCCCACCACCCGCACACCACGCGCGTTGGGCGCCCACACGGCGAACGCCACACCCTCGTCGAAGACCCGCGCGCCGAGCGCCTCCCAGAGCCGCTCGTGCCGGCCCTCGGCGATCAGGTGCAGGTCGAGTTCGCCGACTGTGGGCGGGTAGCGGTACGGGTCGTCGCACACCGTGCCGTCGACGTCGACCCGGTAGTCCAGCACGGTGCCCGGCACCGTCGCCTCGAAGATCCCCGCGTCGTCCACCCGCTTCATGGGGTGGCGGTCGCCGTCGACCAGCACGGCCACGTCGCCGGCGCCCCGGCGCAGCGTACGGATGGTCGTCCGGCCGCCGGCGGGGTGCGCGCCGAGCACCGCGTGCGGGTCGTGGGTGTGGCCGGCGATCAGCTGGTCCATCGCGGGTCGTCCTTCTCGGCGGGGGTGGTCGGGGCGGTGCCCCCGGACAGGTCGTCCGGGACGGCCTCGACGGTGAGATCCGCCGGGCCGGTCGGGGCGGCGGTCGGCGCCTCGGGCGGGGTCGGGCGGCGCACGGTCAGCACGTGCGCGGGTTGCAGGTACGGGTCGAGCCGCACCGCGTTGCGCTGCCCCCAGTCGTAACTGGTGCCGGTCAGCTCGTCGTGCACGGTGAAGCGCTCGTGCCAGTCGAACCCGAGCGCCGGCATGTCCAGCGTGGTGTTGCCCCACTGCACCTCGCGGGCGTCGAACGAACAGACCACGATGACCGTGTTGCCGGTGTCGGGGTCGTGTTTGGACCAGCAGAGCAACGCCGGGTTGTCGATGTCGTGGAAATGCAGGGTCCGCAGCCGCCGCAGGGCGGGATTCTCCCGGCGCACCCGGTTCAGCGTGGTGATGAAGGGCGCCAGCGAGCGTCCCCGCTCCTGCGCGCCGGCCCAGTCCCGGGGGCGCAGCTCGTACTTCTCGTTGTCCAGGTACTCCTCGGCGCCGGGGCGGGCCACGTGCTCGAAGAGTTCGTAGCCGGCGTACATGCCCCAGGAGGGGGAGAGCAGCGCCGCCAGCACCGCCCGGATCTTGAACATGGGCGGGCCGCCGTGCTGGAGCGTCTCGTGCAGGATGTCCGGCGTGTTCGGCCAGAAGTTCGGTCGCATGTAGTCGGCGGCCGCGACCAGCTCCTCGCAGTACGCGCGCATCTCCGCGGCCGACGTGCGCCAGGTGAAGTACGTGTACGACTGGCTGAAACCGATCTTGCCGAGGCCGTGCATGATGGCTGGCCGGGTGAACGCCTCGGCGAGGAACAGCACGTCCGGGTCGACCTTCTTGACCTCGCCGATCAGCCAGTGCCAGAAGTCGAACGGCTTGGTGTGCGGGTTGTCCACCCGGAAGATCCGGATGCCCTCGCCGACCCAGTGCAGCACCACCCGCAGGATCTCCGCCCGGATACCGTCGGGGTCGTTGTCGAAGTTCAGCGGGTAGATGTCCTGGTACTTCTTCGGCGGGTTCTCCGCGTACGCGATGGTGCCGTCGGCCCGCGTGGTGAACCACTCCGGGTGCTCGCGCACCCAGGGGTGGTCCGGCGCGCACTGCAACGCGAGGTCCATGGCCACCTCGAGGCCCTGCTCGGCGGCGGCGGCCACGAAGTCGCGGAAGTCCTCCGGCGTGCCCAGGTCGGGGTGGATGGCGTCGTGACCACCCTCCTCCGCGCCGATGGCCCACGGCGAGCCCACGTCGTCCGGCCCTGCGGTGAGCGCGTTGTTGCGGCCCTTGCGGTTTACCCGGCCGATCGGGTGGATCGGCGGCAGGTAGAGCACGTCGAAGCCCATGGCCGCCACCCCGGGCAGCCGTTCCGTGGCCGTGGCGAACGTGCCGGAGCGGGCCGGCGCGTCGACGGTGGCCGGGATCGCGCCCTCCGAGCGGGGGAAGAACTCGTACCAGGCGGAGAACAGCGCCCGCTCGCGGTCCACCCAGAGCCGGTGCTCGTCGCCCGCCGTCACCAGCTCCCGCACCGGGTGCTCCCACAGCAGGTCGGCCAGGTCCAGCGCCGGCGCGATCCGCTGCCGCAGCGCCCGGTCGTCGTCGCGCAGCGCCGCGGCGGCCGTCACGACCCGCTCCCGCTCGGCGGCGGGCACGAGCGGCACGGCGGCGTCCAGGACGCGCGCGCCCTCGGCGAGGTCGTTGGCCAGGTCCGCGGGCCCCTGCCCGGCGGCGACCTTCTTGGTCACCGCGTTCTGCCAGGTGAGGTACGGGTCGGCGAACGCCTCGACGCGGAACGTCCAGGCACCCACCGCGTCCGGCCGGATGGTCGCGTGCCACCGGTCCTGCCCCGGCTCGCCCGGCCGCATCCGGGTGAACGGGCGGGTCGCGCCGTCCGGACCGCGCCAGACGACGTTGCAGCCGAGCGCGTCGTGGCCCTCCCGGTAGGCCCGGGCCGCCACCGGCACCAGCTCGCCGACCACCGCCTTGGCCGGATAGCGACCGCACGAGACGACGGGGGAGACGTCTTCGATCGGGAACCGTCCAGTCACCCCGCCAACCTACTGCGGAAGATCCGTTCCCGCTCGGCTCAGCCGGCGGCGCCCACCGACCGGTAGACCTCGAGCGTCCGCGCGGCGACCGCGTCCCACGAGAAATGCTCGACGGCTCGGGCCCGCCCCGCCCGCCCGAACCGCGCGATGCGCTCCGGGTCGGCCAGCAGCTCGTTCATCCGCGCCGCGAGGTCGGCCACGAAGCGCCCCGGGTCCAGCGGCCGGCCGGAGCCGTCGGTGGCCTGCTCGATGGGGACCAGCAGGCCGGTCTCGCCGTCGGCCACCACCTCCGGGATGCCGCCGGTCGCCGTGGCGACCACCGCCGTCTCGCAGGCCATCGCCTCCAGGTTGACGATGCCCATCGGCTCGTAGACCGACGGGCAGACGAAGAGCGTGGCGTGGGTGAGCACCTGGATCACCTCGTGCTTGGGCAGCATCTCGGCCACCCACACGACGCCGGAGCGGTTCGCCCGCAGCTCGGCGACCAGACCCTCCACCTCGGCCGCGATCTCCGGGGTGTCCGGCGCCCCGGCGAGCAGCACGAGCTGCGTGTCGGCCGGCAGCTCCCGCGCGGCGCGCAGCAGGTAGGGCAGGCCCTTCTGCCGGGTGATCCGGCCCACGTAGACCACGCTGGGCAGCGCCGGGTCGACGCCGAGCCGGGCCAGCACGTCCGTCCCCCGGTCCGGCGCGTACTGGGCTGTGTCGATGCCGTTGTAGACCACCCGCACCCGGTCCGGGTCCACCGCCGGGTAGGCGGCCAGCACGTCCCGCCGCATCCCCTCGCTCACCGCGATGACCGCGTCCGCGGCCTCCACGGCCGTGCGCTCGCACCAGGACGACAGCGCGTAGCCGCCGCCGAGCTGCTCGGCCTTCCACGGCCGCAGCGGCTCGAGACTGTGCGCCGTCACGACGTGCGGCACCCCGTACAGCAGCTTCGCCGTGTGGCCGGCCAGGTTCGCGTACCAGGTGTGGCTGTGCACGACGTCCGTGCCGGCGCAGCCGGCGGCCATCTCCAGGTCGACGCCCATCGTGCGCAGCGCGGCGTTCGCGCCGGTCAGACCCGGCGGTTCGGCGTACGCCGTGACGCCCCGCTCGGTGCGCGGCAGGCCGAAGCAGTGCACCCGCACGTCGGCCAGTCGGCGCAGCTCACGGGCCAGGTACTCGACGTGGACCCCGGCCCCGCCGTAGACCTCCGGAGGGTACTCGCGGGTGAGCAGATCGACGCGCAGCTGTCCGGTGGCCGGGGAGGAGTCGGTCATCCCCGCACCCTAGTGCAGAATCCCGACCGTACGAGTGGTGAAGTCGGACGCGGGTGGTTAGCGTCTGACCATGGCTGCCAAGGTGCTCGCGATCGTCCTGGCCGGCGGAGAGGGCAAGCGCCTGATGCCGCTGACCGCGGACCGGGCCAAGCCGGCCGTCCCGTTCGGCGGGATGTACCGCATGGTCGATTTCGTCCTCTCCAACCTGGCCAACGCCGGCTACCTCAAGATCGTGGTGCTGACCCAGTACAAGTCCCACTCGCTGGACCGGCACGTCACCAAGACCTGGCGGATGTCGACGCTGCTCGGCAACTACGTCACGCCGGTGCCGGCCCAGCAGCGCCGCGGCCCGTGGTGGTTCGCCGGCTCCGCCGACGCCATCTACCAGAGCTTCAACCTGATCAACGACGAGCAACCCGACTACGTGATCGTCTTCGGCGCCGACCACATCTACCGGATGGACCCCCGGCAGATGGTCGAGGACCACATCGCCTCCGGCGCGGGCGTGACGGTGGCCGGCATCCGGCAGCCGCTGTCGATGGCCGACCAGTTCGGCGTCATCGAGGTGGGCGAGGACGGCCGCCGCATCCGGGCGTTCCGCGAGAAGCCCACCGACGCGGTCGGCCTGCCCGACGCCCCCGACGAGATCTACGCCTCGATGGGCAACTACGTCTTCACCACCAGGGCGCTCTGCGAGGCGGTGGAGCGCGACGCGGAGGACAAGACCAGCAAGCACGACATGGGCGGCAGCATCATCCCCATGCTCGTCGAGCGGGGCGAGGCCAACGTCTACGACTTCAGGCGCAACGAGGTGCCCGGCAGCACCGACCGCGACCGCGGCTACTGGCGCGACGTGGGAACGCTGGACTCGTTCTACGACGCCCACATGGACCTGATCAACGTGCACCCGGTGTTCAACCTCTACAACTTCGACTGGCCCATCTACACCGAGCAGCCGCCCTACCCGCCCGCCAAGTTCGTGCACCAGTGGGGCGAGCGGGTCGGCCGGGCGGTCGGCTCGATGGTCTCGCCCGGGGCCGTGATCTCCGGCTCGCTCGTCGAGAACTCCGTCGTGTCGCCGAAGGTCAAGGTGCACTCGTGGGCGCACGTCGACGGCGCCGTGCTCATGGAGGGCGTGGAGATCGGCCGGCACGCCGTGGTCCGCCGGGCCATCCTCGACAAGAACGTCTTCGTCCCCGAGGGCGCCGAGATCGGCGTTGACCTCGAGAAGGACCGGCAGCGCTACACCGTGTCCGACAACGGCATCGTGGTGATCGGCAAGGGCCAGCGGGTCGAGCCGTGACGTCCGTCCCCGCACGCATGGTCCGGCCCGCGGCCGGGAAGAATGTGGCGTCCGCCCCATCCGCGAGGAGGTTGCCGCAGTGACCCACCCCCGTGCCGGCCGGCCCGCAGAGCCCGCCGACCTGGTCGACGTGCCCCGACTGGTGACCGCCTACTACGCCGAGCACCCGGACCCGCAGGACCCGGCACAGCAGGTCTCCTTCGGCACGTCCGGCCACCGGGGGTCGAGCCTGCGCCGGGCCTTCAACTCCGACCACATCCTCGCGGTCACCCAGGCGCTCTGCGACTACCGGCGGGAGCAGGGCATCGACGGCCCGCTCTTCCTGGGCCGGGACACCCACGCGCTGTCCACGCCGGCCGCGGTCGACGCGCTCGAGGTGCTCGCCGCCAACGAGGTCACCGTGCTCGTCGACAGCCGGGACGGCTACACGCCCACCCCGGCGCTGTCGCACGCCATCCTCACCCACAACCGGGGGCGCACCGGCGGCCTCGCCGACGGCATCGTCATCACCCCGTCGCACAACCCGCCCGACGACGGCGGGTTCAAGTACAACCCGACCCACGGCGGGCCGGCCGACACCGACGTCACCCGCTGGATCCAGGACCGGGCCAACGCCATCCTCGCGGGCGGGCTCGCCGAGGTGAAGCGCATCCCGTACGCCCGGGCGCGCGCGGCCGACACCACGGGGACGTACGACTTCCTCGCGAGCTACGTCGACGACCTGCCCTCGGCCATCGACATCGACGCGGTCCGCGCCGCCGGCGTCCGCATCGGCGCCGACCCGCTGGGTGGGGCGAGCGTGGCCTACTGGGGCGAGATCGCCGAGCGGCACCGCCTCGACCTCACCGTCGTCAACCCGACCGTCGACCCGACCTGGCGGTTCATGACCCTCGACGGCGACGGCAAGATCCGGATGGACTGCTCCTCGCCGAACGCCATGGCGTCGCTGATCGCCGCCCGCGCCGACTACCAGGTGTCCACCGGCAACGACGCCGACGCCGACCGGCACGGCATCGTCACCCCGGACGGCGGGCTCATGAACCCGAACCACTACCTCACCGTGGCGATCGGCCACCTCTTCCGCACCCGATCCGAGTGGGGGCCGGACGCCGCCGTCGGCAAGACCCTCGTCTCCTCGTCGATGATCGACCGGGTCGCCGCCGACCTCGGCCGGCCGCTGCTGGAGGTGCCCGTCGGCTTCAAGTGGTTCGTGCCCGGCCTGCTCGACGGTGCGGTCGGCTTCGGCGGCGAGGAGAGCGCAGGCGCGTCCTTCCTGCGCCGCGACGGGCGGACCTGGACCACCGACAAGGACGGCATCCTGCTCTGCCTGCTCGCCTCGGAGATCATCGCCACCACGGGCCGGAGCCCGAGCGAGCACTGGACGGAGCTGGCCGAGCGGTTCGGCGCGCCCGCGTACGCCCGGATCGACGCCCCGGCGACGCGGGAGGAGAAGGCCGTGCTCGGCAAGCTCTCCCCGGAGCAGGTGACGGCCACCGAGCTGGCCGGCGAGCCGATCACGGCGACCCTCACCACGGCTCCCGGCAACGGCGCCCCGATCGGCGGCCTGAAGGTCACCACCGACTCGGGCTGGTTCGCGGCCCGCCCCTCCGGCACGGAGGACGTCTACAAGATCTACGCCGAGTCGTTCCAGGGCCCGGACCACCTGGCCCGCATCCAGCAGGAGGCGAAGGACCTGGTCACCGAGGTGCTCGCGCAGGCCTGAGGCTTCCGCGGCCTCCCGGCGCCGGTCCCGGGCCAACGCGATCAGCGGGGCGGGGGCAGCTCGCGACGGTGCAGTTGCTCCCGGAGCCCGTCCGGAAGCAGCTCACGGAGCTGCTCGGGCAGCAGCGGCAGGTCCATGAGGCTGAGCTTGAGCTGGTTGCGCTCCTGGTAGCGGCGCGGGTCCAGCCGCACCACCAGCCCCGCCGCGCGGCGGAAGCTGATGTCCACGGCCCCCTCCGTGGACGCCTCCCGGAAGACCTGGCCGTCCACCTCGACGGCCACCGGCCCGGACTCGGGCGTCAGCTCCAGCCGGATCTTCTCCTCCGGGGAGAGCACCACCGAGCGGCTGATGCCGGCCATCGGCGCCGAGGGGGTGACGACCACGGCCTGGCTGGCGGGGGAGACCAGCGGCCCGCCGGCCGCGTAGCTGTACGCGGTCGAGCCGGTCGGCGTACTGACCACCACGGCGTCGCAGCGGTAGTAGCCGTAGCGCTGGCCGTCCACGGCGAGGGTGGCGTTGGCGAACCCGTGGCCGGGCATGCGGACCAGCGCGATGTCGTTGAACGCCACCACGTCGTCCCCGCACACGTCGCAGACCAGGCAGCTGTGCGCCTCGACGGTGAAGTCCTTCCTCGTGAGCCGGTCCAGCGCCGCCGGCAGGTCCGGCGGCTCCACCTCCACGAGGAACCCGAGCCGGCCCAGGTGGACGCCAAGCACCGGCTTGGGGTTGCCGACCGCCGACCGCAGCGCGCCGAGCATCGTGCCGTCCCCGCCGATGCTGATGAGCGCGGTCACCCGCTCCACCAGCTCGTCCTCGGGGAACGCCTCGACGCTCGCGGGGACGCGGTGCCGGTCCTCGCAGCGGATGGCGAGGCCCTTGCCGTGCCGCGCCGCCCACTCGGCGATGATCCCGACGATCTCGGAGGCGTCCCGCGTCGGGTGCAGCACCAGCCCGAGCAGGACGCGATCCATGGGTACAGCTCACCACATCCCGGGCGGACGGGCCGGACGTACGGACAGGTGCGCGCGGCATTTCGGCCGGGCCACGGCCCGGCTCCGAGGCGACCGGCCCGGTCCGGGAGGTCGGGACGCAAAAAAGGGACGAAGGTGCCGTTACGGCACGCCCCGCTCATCCGATGAACGTGTGGTCGACACCTGAGCGGGGGAGTTCTCGATGCGCGTCCTGATCACCGGCGGAGCCGGCTTCATCGGCTCCAACCTGGTCCACGCCGCGCTGGCGGACCCGGCGATCAAGGAAGTGGCGGTGATCGACGACCTGTCCACCGGCGTCCGGGGCAACCTCGACGGGACGGACGTCGAGTTCGTCGGCGGTTCGGTGCTGGATTCGCAGGCGCTGGACGCCGCGATGGCCGGACGGGAGGCGGTGGTCCACCTCGCCGCCCTGCCCAGCGTGCCCCGGTCGCTGCGGGACCCGGTCGCCTCCCACCACGCGAACGCGAGCGGCACACTCGCCGTGCTCGAGGCGGCGCGCCGGCACGGTGTGGGGCACGTCGTGGTGGCGTCCTCGTCGTCCGTCTACGGCATGAACCCCGCGCTGCCGAAGGAGGAGCTGACCTGGACGAGGCCGATGAGCCCCTACGCGGCCAGCAAGCTCGCCGGTGAGAGCTACGCGCTCGCGTACCAGACGGCCTTCCAGCTGCCGACGCTCGCCTTCCGCTTCTTCAACGTGTTCGGCCCGCGACAGCGGCACGACCACGCCTACGCCGCGGTGATCCCCCGGTTCGTGCACGCGGCGCTGCGGGACGAACCGGTGCTCCTGCACGGCGACGGCACCCAGTCCCGCGACTTCACCTACGTGGAGACGGTCTGCGCCGTGATCCTCGACGCGGTGCGGCGCGGGGTGCACCACCCGCACGCGGTGAACCTGGCCTTCGGAACGCGGGCAAGCCTGCTGGAGGTGCTCGCCGAGCTGGAGGAGGTGCTGGGCCGCCCCGTCGCGCGGGAGTACGGCCCGCCCCGCCCCGGGGACGTCCCCCACTCGATGGCCGACAACAGGGTCCTGCGGGACCTTTTCCCCGACGTCACGCCCGTGGCACGGCGGGACGGCCTGCGGGCGACCGTCGAGTGGATGATCGGCCGGGCCGGCCTGCGGAGTGACGCTGCCACATGACGGCGACCGGTTCCGGAGCGGGCCGACCCGCCGTCGCCGTGTCGGACGAGGGCAGCCCGGCGGCGACGCCGCAGGCGCCCGGTCCCGATCCCGCCGCCCCACCGCCGGGACCGACCGCGGCGGCCAGGCGGAATCGGGCGCTCGCCTCCGGCATCCTCTCCTCCCTCGTCGGCAAGGGCGTGGCGATGGCCGCGCCCCTGGTCATCACCCCGGCGACCTTCCGGTACCTCGGGGAGCAGCGGTTCGGGCTGTGGACCGCCGTCACCGCTCTCACCGGCATGGCCTGGTTCGCCGACCTCGGCCTCGGCAACGGGCTGCTCACCCGCCTGAGCCGGAACGGGGACGACCGAGCCCGCGCGGCACGGGACATCACCAGCGCGTACGCGACCCTCGGGCTCGTCGCGGCGGTCCTGCTCGCCGCGCTCGTGCTGCTGGTGCCCCTGGTGCCGTGGGCGACCGTGTTCGGCGTCGACGACCCGGGCCTGGCCCGCGACGCGCCCTGGGTGGTGCTGCTCTGCTTCGCCTCGTTCGCGGTCAACGTGCCGCTCTCTCTGATCCAGCGCATCCAGTACGCGCAGCGCCAGGTGGTGCAGAGCAACATCTGGCAGGCCGTGGGCGCCGCCGTCTCCACGGCCGCGGTGCTCGGCGCGATCGCCGCGGGGCGGAGCTACCTTCTGGTCATCGCGTGCGCGGTGCTGACCGTGCCGCTGATGAACCTGCTCAACACCCTCGTCTACTTCGGCCGGCAGGATCGGGCGTCGCGGCCGCGGGCGGCGCTCGTCGAGCGGGGGGCCGCTGCCGGGCTGCTCCGCCTGGGCCTGCAGTTCTTCGCGCTGTCGATCATGTCCTCGATCGCGCTCAACCTCGACAACCCACTCGTGGCGCACGTGCTGGGCGTGGCCGCCGCGGCGCAGTACGCGGTCGTCGCGAAGCTCTTCGGGGTGCTCGGCGTCTTCATCACGCTGGTCGGCATGGCCCTCTGGCCGGCCAACGGAGAGGCGCTCGCCCGCGGCGAGGTGGAGTGGGTACGCCGCACCACCGCCCGGATGGTGGTCCTGTACGGCGCGGCCGTGGGCGCCGCCGGCCTCGCCCTGGTCGTGTGGGGCCAGCCCCTGCTGCGGCTCTGGGTGGGCGGGGTCGACGAATCCCTCGTGTCGGTCGCGCTGCTGGCCTGGTTCGCCGGCTGGTCCGTGCTGCTGGCGCTGGCATCGCCGCTGTTCCTGGTGCAGAACAGCATCGGCATGCTGCGGACGCAGTTCGCCGGCTGGTCGGCGTTCCTGGTCGCCTCGACCGCGCTCAAGGTCTGGTGGGCGCGCCGGTTCGGGCTGGTGGGCCTGCCTGCCGCGGGCTGCGTCGCGTACCTGCTGACCCTCATGCCGGCGGCCGTCGTCGGCTACCGCAGGTCGATCGGCCTCTCCGGGCGCAGGCAGCCGCGACACCGCCGCGGCGGGGACGCAACGCCCGCGGAGGCCCGGACGGGCCGGCTGAGCCGGTCGAAGGCATGACGGTGCCGCCGGCCGGGTGCGGCCGACGGCAGGGACGACAGCAGGGGAGCGCACGATGACTCAGTCGCGGGTACTGGTCGACGCCGCCGGAGGCAGCGGTGGCGGGGCCGGACGACTCAAGGTGGAACTCGACGCCTTTCTAGCCGGGCGGTCGCTGCCGGTGACGGTCATCGGCCGCGACCGGCAGCTCACGCCCTCCTGGCTGCTGCGCCGGGAACTGCCTGCCCAACGGACGCCCGTGGCCGTCGCCACGAACAACGCCTCCTTCGCCTGGAAGGGCACCCACCGGCGGGTACTCGTCCACAACGCCCTGCACTTCCTCCGGCCGGCCGAGGAGCACCTGCTGGCCGCTCTCCCGCGTACGTTACGGGCCCAGATCCCCGTGGTCCGCGGCCTGCTGCGCCGGGCGGACTTCGTGGGCGTCCCCTGCGCGGCCATGGCCGAGCGGGTACGCGAGCTGGTGCCGTCGGTGCGCGACCGCGTCCAGGTCCGCGCGAACCCCGTGAGCCCGGTCGGTCCCCGCCTTCCCACCGAGCGGGTGTCGATCCTGGTGCCGGTGGTCCCGTCGCCGTTCAAGAACGTCGTGTCCGAGCTGCGCGTCCTGCTCGCGGCGCTGGACCTGCTCGGCGGGCCCGCCGACGTGCTGATGACCGTCTACCGGCGGGAACTGCCGGACGAGGTGGCCCACCACCCGCGCCTGCGGACCCTGGGCCGGCTTCCGCACCACGACCTGGCCGCGTACTGGCGGACAGCCAGCGCCGTGTTCTTCCCGTGCGTCCTGGAGTCGTTCGGCTACCCGCTCGCCGAGGCGCGGGTGTACGGCCTACCCGTGCTGGCCCCGGACACCGACCAGGCCCGCGAGATCGCGGCCGGGGCGCTGACGCCGTACCGGCTGGGGGACGTGTCGAGCCTCGCAGCCGCCCTGGAGCGCATCGGTGAGCCGATCGTGCCGGAGCCGGACGCGTTCGAGCGCAACGGCTACTTCCGGTGGCTGCTCGGGCTTCCCGACCGTGTCGTCGGCCCACCCGCCGCGGGGGAGCGGGACGCTGCGGCCGCCCGTTGAACGATCCGAACCGACCCGAGCCTGGGAGGCTCCAATGTCCCATGACGCGTGCCCGCCGACGACCGACCCGGCCACGGGGGTCGACCCGGGGCCACCGGCCCGCCCCTGCCGGCTGCTCCGGGTGGTGGGCGAGCTGAACTTCGGCGGCACCGAGCTGCGCATCGTGGACCTGCTGCCGCGACTCGCGGCCGCCGGCGTGGAGCCGCACTTCGTGACCCTGAGCGACCGGATCGGTCCCGGGCCGTTGGCCGCCGCCGTGCGCCGGTACGGCGGCACGGTCCGGCCCGTGCCCTTGGACGCCCGCCTTCCGGGGCGTTTCCTGCGGCTGCTGCGGGACCTGCGGCCGGACGTGCTGCACGCCGATTGCGCCAACTTCTCCGGCGCGCTGCTCGCGCTGGCCGCGCTCGCCGGCGTGCCCACCCGGGTCGCGCACTTCCGCAGCGACGACAACCAGCACCGCGGCGCCCGGCGGCGGGCGCAGCGATGGGTCCTGGGCCGCCTGCTGCAGGCTTCCGCGACCGACATCCTGGGCGTCTCGCCGAGCGCCCTCACCTTCGGGTACCGCCCGTCGTGGGAGGCGGACCCGCGCTGCCGGGTGGTGCTCAACGGGCTGGACCTCGACCGGTTGCGCCGACCGTCCGAGATCGACCTGCGAGTGGCGGTCGGCGCCGCGCCGGGCGAGCTGCTCTGCCTGACCGTCGGACGCGCCTCGCCCGAGAAGCGGCGCTGGCTGCTGCCCCCGATCGTGGCGGAGTTGCGCGACCGGGGGATCCCCGCCCACGCGGTGCTCGTCGGCCCGTCCGACCCGGCGGACGACGCGCGGGTGCGCGCGGCGGCGGCCGAGGCGGGCGTCCCGGACCGCGTGCACCTGTTCGGTCCGCGAGACGACGTCGGCGGTCTCCTGAGCCAGGCCGACGTGGTCGTGCACCCGTCCCTCCTCGAGGGACTGCCCGGCTCGGTGCTCGAACCGGTCGCGTTGGGTGTTCCCACGGTCGCGGCCGACCTCCCGGGGGTGCGCTACATCAGCGAGCACCTGCCCGGCGTCGTCATCGTCGACACCGAGGCGCCGGCGGCGCGGTGGGCGGAGGCCGTGCGGCGGGCCGTGGAGGACCGGGCCGGCCTCGACCGGGCCGAGGCGACGGAGCGCTTCGCGCGCAGCATCTTCTCGCTCGATGCCGCAGCCGAGGTGCATCTGGCCCTGTACCGCCGCCAGCCGGCTCGCCGGCAACCGGCGGCGGACGTTCCCGCCCGAAACGAGAGCCGGACCTACGTCGGCTCGGATCGGTAGACAAGGATGCGTGCAGAAACCACAGTCGTCCGCGGCGCCGACCGCCACGCCGGCGCGCCGGCCCGCCCCCGCCCACTGCTGGTGGGCGCCTACCGCTTTCCGCACGGTGACGCCACGTCGAACCGCCTGCTGCAACTGGCCCGATCGGCGGCGCCCGCGGACACCCGGACCCTCGTCGTCAACGACTGGCCACCCGACGGCTCGGTCCCCGGCGACCCGGTGGTCGACGGGATCGACCTGATCACGCTGCGGACCCGCGGTCGCAACCACCTGACGAGGGCGCTGGCGCGGTTGGCCCGCCCGGCGCGCGTGCTGCGCGCGATGCGCCGGGCGGGCCTCCGCCGCGGGGACATCTCCGTGGTGTGCCTGCCGATGGCGATGATGACCCTGCAGACGTGGCTGCTGTTCCGGCTCGTGCTGCGTTGCCCGGTCGTGGTCGACGCCTCCGAGCGGCACGACTCCCGGCAGTTCCGGCGAGGCTGGCTCACGCCGTACTTCGTCCGGCACCGGTGGTCCACGTTCCTGGCCACCCGCCTGGTCGGCCGGGCCACCGCGGTGTCCACGAGGCTCGCCGACCACTTCGTGTCCCGTGGCCTGTCCGTCGTGGTCGTGCCGCCGCAGGTCGACTGCAAGGAGTTCGGCGAGTCGAAGGCGCCGCCGATCTCCGATGGCTTGCGCCTGCTCTACGCGGGAACGCCCGGCCGCAAGGACATGCTGGACGTCGTGCTGCGCGGCCTCGCCCAGCTCCCGGCCGCACAGCAGGAGCGGGTCAGCGTGACGATCGCCGGTATCACCCGGGACGACGCGACGGCCCTGTCCGATCTGGACGTGTCGGTGCTCGACAGGATCGCCGCCCGGGTGACGTTCCTCGGCCGGGTTCCCCGGGAGCGCGTGCACGCCCTGCTCGGCGAATCGCACTTCTCGGTCCTCGTCCGGCCCACCGGCGGCTACGCCGCCTACGGCTTTCCGTCGAAGGTGCCCGAGAGCCTCGCCGCCGGCTGCCCGGTCCTGCTCAACCACACCAGCGACCTGGCCCGCTACGTGCGGGACGGTGTGGAGGGCATCGTGCTCGACGGCTACCGGGCCGAGGACGTGCGGCGGGGCATCGAGCGGGCGTTGCGCCTCGGCGACGACGACTGGTGGCGGATGAGCGCCGCCGGGCGGGCGCGCGCCCGCGAGTCGTTCGACCACCGGGCCTGGCGGTCCGTGGTCAGCGAGTTCCTGGGCTGAGCGCAGAGAGCGGCGGGGTGAGCAGGTGGTCTGCTCACCCCGCCGCTGTGTCGTGCCCTCAGGGCGCCTGTCGACCCGCCGCCACTGGGACGCGCCGCTGGGGGGCGAACCGGGGGTCGCCGACCGGGGAGCTGCGATGCCGTCCCGGCATGCCGTGGGTGGCGAAGTCCCGCCGGACGGCGTGGCGGAGGCCGTCGCGGTGACGGGCGCCGCGAGACACCGAGCCGGGCTGGCAGAGGGCGGCCGCCGCCCCGAGCCAGAAGAGGTACGGGTAGGGCTGGCCGGTGCCGAACATCGTGGACTCGGTCAGCTGGATCAACAGGCCGCTGAGGACCATCCAGACCAGGCCAGAGTTGATTCCCCGTACCGGCGCCCCGGCCACGGCCAGCAGGCAGGCGGCGACCACCACCAGGAGCACGGCGCCGCCCGCGACGCCGAGTTCCAGCAGCCACTGCAGGTAGCTGTTGTGCACCAGGTTCACGCTGACGTCGAAGAAGCCGGTGTCCCGTGTCTGCTCGAACAGCGACGAGCCCGCGGAATAGCCGTACCCGAGTGAGGGACGGACCTCCCAGAGCGCGAGCGTCGCCTGCCAGGTGGCCGTACGCCCGTTGGAGACGTCGCCGCCCTCGTTGCCGGTGAACCGGGCGACGAGCCCGCTCATCCATTCGGAGTTGAGGAGGACGTCGCCCGCGTTGAAGAGGTAGATCAGGGCCACGCCGGCGACGGCGGCCACCGCGAGCCGGGCGAGGGCGGGGAGGCCGTGCCGGGCGACTACCCAGGCCGCACCGATCAGCAGGGCGAGCAGGGCGGTCCGTGACTCGGACATCACGAGGGCGACGATCGCCGGCGCGACGCCGAGGAGATGCCACAGTTTGCCGGACCGGCGGTACACCACCCAGCCGAGCGGCACCGCCATGGCGCACACGATGCTCAGCATGTTCGGGTTGGCGTAGAGGCCCTGGAAGCGGTCGCCGAACGACAGCGCGTTGGCGCCGCCCGCCAGCCAGTAACCGAGACTCGCCACGATCGAACCGCTGAGCAGCAGGTACGCGACGCCCAGGTCCTTCGCGACGCGTTGTGGGCTCTGCCACCGGTGCCGCACGACCCCGTGCACCAGCCCGACCAACAGCGCCAACGCTCCCGCCTGCGCGAGGGTGCGCACCGGGTCGACGGACCAGACGGCGCTCAGGGCGGCGAGCACCGCCGCGGCCCACAGCCCGCCGACCAGCATCCGCAGGGGGGTCGAGAGCGGTGATTTCGCGGTGTCACGGGCAGGTCTCGCGAACGTCCACAGCACCAGTGCGCCCAGTGCGACGTAGCGCAGGTGGTAGCTGGTCTCGATGAGCACGCCGATGTTGGACACGGCGCAGAGCAGCAGTGTGATCGTGGCGGCGAACAGTCGCTGCCATCCGTCGAGTGGCCGCAGACAGCAGAGCACCACCGCGAGAGCGAGGACCAGGGCGGCGACGATCGGCTTCGTCGCCGCGTATCCGGCACCGACAGCGAGGACGCCCCCCACACCCACCGCGATGGCCTGCGGCGCTCTACGTTCCAGCATCCTGACGTCCCTCATTCGGAAAGAGAATTCTTCGCTATAGACGGTTCCGGGCAGGGTTGGCGTCGGGCGGCAGGGGGAAGTGGGATGCCAACCGCGGCAGCGGCAAACAAACACGGATGCCAGATGTTCTATCAAATTTCTCGCAGCCGGGGGCGATATTCGAACGATGGTTAAAACATCGATCGGTTCTCCCGCGATAAGCGGCGCCACCGTTTCTTCGGCCGCCGCATCTTCGTTGGCCTGTTGTGGCAACGATTCCGTCCCGGAATCGGCCCCGCACCGTCGCAGGCAACGAAACGGGAGAATCTGATGCAGTTCTTGACCGCCGGACCCAGCGTTCGGGCGGAGGGTGCCCGTGAATCGACGCCACGAACCTGCCAACCCGGTCGGGGTGCGACGCGGTGAGGGTCGCGCTCACCGGAGCCGACGGTTTCCTGGGCTGGCACGTGCGGGTCCTCGTCAAGGCGCTCGGGTGGCCGGAACCCGTCCTCCTGACTCGGTCGGAGATGCGCGACGCCGACGCGGTGGCCGTCAGGCTGGAGGGGATCGACCGGGTCCTGCACCTCGCGGGTGTCAACCGTGGGGAGCCGGCGGAGGTCTCCTCCGGAAACGTCGACGCGGCCGCCGCGCTCGCCGAAGGGCTCCGGCGCTGCCTCGCGCCGCCCGGCACGGTCGTCTACGCCAACTCGATCCAGGCCGGCAACGGAACCCCGTACGGTGACTCGAAGGCGATGGCGGCGGCTCTGCTGGCCGAGGCGTGCGACGACCTGCGGGACGTGCGGCTCACCAACCTGTACGGCGAGCACGGCCGCCCGCACTACAACTCCGTGGTCGCGACGTTCTGCCGCATCCTCGCCGAGCAGGGGCGGCCGGAGATCCACGAGGATCGGCAGCTGAGCCTGGTCCATGTGACCGACGCCGCGGCGCACCTGCTCGACGCCCCGACGAGCGGATCGTGGGACGGCCGGATGCCGGAGTTGCGGATCGGCCTCCGCGACCTCGCCGATCGCCTGGCCACGTTCGCCGCCATCTACCGCACCGGGGAAATCCCGCCGCTGCCCGATCGCCACGCGGTCCGGCTGTTCAACACCTACCGGTCCCACTGCTTCCCCGCTCATTACCCGATGCCACTCTCGCGCCGGTCCGACGCTCGTGGGGAGCTGGTGGAGACGGTGAAGGCGCATGGCAGCGCCGGGCAGACGTTCTGCTCGACCAGCCACCCGGGAGTGGTCCGGGGGGAACACTTCCACCTGGCGAAGGTGGAACGGTTCTGCGTGCTCAGCGGCTCCGGGGAGATCTGCCTCCGCCGGGTCGGTCACCGCGACGTCGTGCGGTTCCCGGTCTCGGGCGACGAACCCGTGGTCGTCGACATGCCCACGATGTGGGTGCACAACATCGTCAACGTGGGCGCGGGTGAACTCCTCACCCTCTTCTGGACCAACGAGCTGTTCGACCCGGCCTCGCCGGACACGTACGCCGAGCCGGTGGAGGCGGGCTCGCTCGTCCCCGCCATGGCGGTGTCCTGACCGACGGCGCGGGGCGTCCTGACCGACCGCGCCGGACGTCCTCCCGGTCGCCCACCGGCGCCCGCGTGCGACGTCCGGCAGTTCAGCAGGCCGCGAGGCCCGCGAGAGCCCAGCGGCTTCGCGCCTCGTGCAACTGGCGCACCATCTCCGGCCACGGCGGTGGCCGGTAGCCGGTGGCCTGGGCGAGGGCCTCACCCGACATGGACCGGTCGCAGACGAACCCGTCGTGCGGGATCAGATCACCCTGCCAGCCGTAGACGCTCGCGACCAGGCGGAGCAGCTCGTACTTCGAGATCGCGGTGGCGGCCACGTGGTAGAGCCCCACGAGGTCCTCGCGGGGTAGGACCACCGTCCTGAGCAGCCGGGCGAACTCGACCGTGGTCACGCCGCTGTAGATCGCCTTGGTGTGCCCGCGGACCAGCGTCGTCTGGGACAGGAACCAGTCCAGGAGCGACCGGTTGGAGGTCAACTCGTGACCGACGATCGAGGTGCGCAGCGTCAGTGCGCTCGCCCCAGCCACCTCGCCGAGCAGCTTCGACCGGCCGTACAGGTCGGGCGGATCGGGCAGGTCGGTCTCCACGTAGCTTCCCCGGTCGCCCGAGAAGACGCAGTCGGTGCTCACGTGGATCAACCGGACGCCGTGCTCGGCGCACACCCGCGCGAGCAGGTGCGGGAACAGCGCGTTGATCGACACCGTGTGCACCGCGTCCTGGACGGCCGGTAGCTGCTTGATGACGCCGATGCAGTTGATCACCACGTCGGGGCGCCGGTCGCGCAGCAGCTCACGGATCCGGTCGAGGTCGGACGCGGCGACCCCGGTCGTGATGCGATCGAGGAGTGGGGCTGGAAAGAGCTCCGCGAGACGGCCCCCGGTCCGGGCCGTGCCGTGCACGTCCAGTTCGGTGGCCTGAGCCAGCTCGCGCAGCAGGGTGTGACCGAGCATGCCGGTCACACCGAGCACCAGTACCCGTCGGCTCATCGTCTCTCCTCGTGGCGGCACGATCCGGCGCGCCGCCGTGCGGCACGGGACAGCAGATCGGCCAACAGTTGTGCGTTGATCGCTTCGCTCATGTGCGTGAGGTAGTGCTCGCGACCCGCCTGTCCCATGGCGCGCAGCCGGGAGCGCGGTGTGCCGTACGCCGCGCGAACGGTGTCGGCCAGCGCGGCCGGGTTCTCCGGCGGCGCCGCGAAGCCGGCGCCCGCCTCGAGGACGATCCGGGCGGCGTCCCCCGGGGCGCAGGTGAGGACGGGTTGGCCGCACGCGAGGATCGCCTGGACCTTTCCCGGCAGGGTGACGCGGAACAGCGGCTCGTCGGCCAGAGAGATCAGGTGCAGGTCCGCCGCGGCCATGGCGGCCGCCATCCGCTGCTGCTCGATCGGGTCGAGGAAGTGGACGGAACGCAGCCGCAGCTCGGCGGCGCGCGTCCGCAGCGCCCGCTTGTCGACGCCGTCGCCGACCAGGACCAGGTGGACGTCCGGTAGGTCACGGAGCCGGTCCATGGCGTCGACCGCCACGTCGAGCCGCTGGGCCGCGCCGTGGTTGCCGCCGTACATGAGGACGAAGTCGCCGGCGTCCAAACCGAGGCGTCGGCGGAAGTCCGGGTCCGGCTCGGTCGGCTGCATCACCTTCTCGTCGGTCCAGTTGTAGACGACCGACACCTTTTCCGCAGGGACGCCGCGTGCCACGACGGCCTCGCGCAGCCCGGGGGAGGGGACTGTGACGTGGTCCGCCCACCGGTACGTCTGGTCGGTGAACCGGCCGAGTGCGGCCTCGGCCAGCCGGCGGGTCAGCCCGCCGGTGAGGAAGCCGGTGGCAAACACGGAGTCCGGCCACAGGTCCATCACCATCAGCACGTACGGGATCCGCCGGCGCAGCCGGGCCGTCATGGCCGCGGCGGCCGCGGTGGCCGGCGAAGCGTAGACGAGGGCCACGTCCGCGTCGCGCAGCGCCGACTGGCCGAGGAGCGACGAGGACGCCGCCCAGCTCAGGTAGTTGGCGGCGCGCCCGAGCGTCGAGTGGTCGTGGCTCGGGTAGAGCGGCGTGCGGAGGACGCGCAACCCGTCCCGGTGCTCCACCCGTCGGCGGCGTGCGCTGTAGCCGTCGTGCACGCGGCCCGTGGGGTAGTTGGGCACGCCGGTGAGCACGTCCACGTCGAAGTGCTGAGCGCGCAGCGACCGCGTGATACCGAGCGCGATCCCGGCCGGCTCGGGCGGGAACCACTGGCTGACCAGGGCCACCCGCTCCGGCCGGTCTCCCACCGGTCGTTCCATCCGACCGTTCACCCTCGGGCGAGCGCGGCCGGCTGCGCGAGCTCGTCGAGCTGCGCCCGGATCTCCGGCAGGGAGCGCAGCAGCTCCATGATCTCCGGTACGTCGAGCCGGCGGGTGTTGTGCGAGTGGTAGTCGGCGTGCGGCTCCCGGTCGACGTCGCCCTCTTCGAAGTAGAGCGAGTAGTTCAGGTCGCGGCTGTCCACCGGAACGCGCAGGAACTGGCCGAAGTCCACGGCCCGGGCGAGATCCTCCCGGCTGGCCAACGTCTCGTACGGCTTCTCACCGTGCCGGATGCCCAGGACGTTGAACTTCGCGGGCACGCCGAACAGGTTGCACAGGGCGGTCGCGAGGTCGCCGATGGTGCAGGCGTCCGCCTTGCGGATGAAGACGTCGCCCGGCTGGCCGTGGTGGAAGGCGTGCTCGACGAGTTCGACCGACTGGTCGAGCGACATGAGGAACCGTGTCATGCCCGGGTCGGTGACGGTCAGCGGGATCCCCGCCCGGATCTGCTCGATGAACAGCGGAATGACCGAGCCACGCGAATACATGACGTTGCCGTAGCGGACGCAGCAGACGCGGGTGCGTGCCGCCGGATTGTTACGGGAGTGGGCCTGGGCCACCTTTTCCATGAGGGCCTTGGTCATCCCCATGGCGTTGACCGGATAGACCGCCTTGTCGGTGCTCAGCAGGACCAGGGCCTCGACGCCGTTGCGCTCGCACGCGTTGACCACGTTGGCGCTGCCCAACACGTTCGTACGGACCGCTTCGAGCGGAAAGAACTCACAGGAGGGCACCTGCTTGAGGGCGGCGGCGTGGAAGACGAATTCGACGTCCCGGCTCGCCTTGACCGTGGTGTCGTAGTCCCGCACGTCGCCGACGTAGTAACGGACCCGGTCGTCGCGGAGCCGGTGCCGCATCGCGTCCTGCTTGGACTCGTCGCGGCTGAGAACACGTACCTCTTCGGCACCGGAATTCAGCAGACGGGCCACCATTGTCTGCCCGAAGGAACCCGTCCCACCGGTGATCAGGAAACGCCGGCCTGAAAGTGAGGAAGTCACATCTGCTCCTGGTCCTCCCCGATGGTGGTCAGGGAGCTAGCGGTTCTCGTCAAGCGGACGATACCGCTGATATGGTCCTCTACTATCGTGAACAGCCATAATGCTGGCAGAATTGCCGATTCAGCTCGTTCTGGTGTAGACCGCCGTGTCTCCGTGCAATGTGAATTCGTTGGTTCAACGACCGGCGGTGCCGACCGGTGGTGCCGGCAGCGGAGAAAGGACGCGCATGACCCGGATCATGACGGTGGTCGGCACCCGGCCCGAGATCATCAGGCTCTCCCGGGTGATCGCCCGGCTCGACGACACCGTGGACCACCTGCTCGTCCACACCGGGCAGAACTGGGACACCACGCTGTCGGACGTGTTCTTCAAGGAGCTGCGGCTGCGCGAGCCGGACCGCTTTCTGCGGGTCGACACGTCCTCGCTGGGCCGGGTGCTGGGCGGTGTGCTCGTCGGCGTCGAGGCCGCGATCGCCGAACACCGGCCGGACGGCCTGCTGGTGCTCGGCGACACCAACAGCTGCATCGCGGCCCTGATGGCCCGCCGGATGCGGGTGCCGGTCTACCACATGGAGGCCGGCAACCGGTGCTTCGACCTGAACGTGCCGGAGGAGACCAACCGCCGGCTGGTCGACCACGTCTCCGACTTCAACCTCGTCTACACCGAGCACGCCCGGCGCAACCTGATCGCCGAGGGACTGCACCCGCGACGGATCCTGCACACCGGCTCGCCCATGCGGGAGGTGCTGGAGCACTACCGCGCCGACATCGGCGCCTCGACGATCCTCCGCCAGCTCGAACTCGACCGGGGCCGCTACTTCGTGGTCAGCGCGCACCGCGAGGAGAACGTGGACCAGCCCGCACGGCTGCGGCAGCTGCTGGACTGCCTGCGCGCGGTCCACGAACGCTGGGGGTTCCCGGTGCTGGTCTCGACGCACCCACGCACCCGCAAGCGTCTCGAGGCGCTCGCTCCGGACGCCGCGGCGTTGGAGGGCATCGCCTTCCACGAGCCGTTCGGCCTCGTCGACTACGTGCACCTGCAGACGCAGGCGTTCTGCACGCTGTCGGACAGCGGAACCATCAGCGAGGAGGCGGCCATCCTCGGCTTTCCCGCGGTCACCCTGCGGGAGTCGATCGAACGACCCGAGGCGCTGGACGCCGGCGGCATCATCATGACCGGCCTCGACCCGGCCGGCGTGGTGGAGGCTGTGCAGGTGACCGTCGACCAGGTGGCCGCGGCCGGCGTGCCCTGCCCGGTCGACTACCAGGTCACCGACACGTCCCGCCGCGTGGTCGACTTCATCCTCTCCACCGTCCGCCGGCACCACGACTGGGCGGGCATCCGCCGCTGAGAGAGGCGAGGAGGCCGGCGACCGCAGACGCGGTCGCCGGCCCCCTCGTAGGAGCGGGTCCGGTCAGTGCGACGACAGCGGCACGCCGACCGGACCGTCGACGATCGGGCCCACGGGCTGGGCGCAGAGCAGCGCGAGCTGTTCGACCACCTTCGCCGGCTCGGCGTACGGGTCGAGCCCGCTGACCTCCATCGGGTCCAGCGCGGGCACGGCCACGTGCGACACCAGCGGGTGGAACGGCCGGGTGTCCACCTCGCCCGTGCCGAGCAGGTCCTCGTGCAGCTTCTCGCCGGGTCGCAGCCCCGTGTAGACGATCGGCACCGAGCTGGACGACTGCTCCGCCATCTGGCGGGCCAGGTCGGCGATGCGGACCGGCTCGCCCATGTCGAGCACCAGCGCCTCCCCGTCGCGCCCGATCTCGGCGGCCTGAAGCACGAGGTGCACGGCCTCCTGGACGGTCATCAGGTAACGCGTCACGTCCGGGTGGGTGACGGTCAGCGGCTTGCCGGCCTCGATCTGACGCTGGAAGGCCGTCACCACGGAGCCCCGGCTGCTCAACACGTTCCCGAAGCGGACGCTGAGGAAGGCCCCCGGGAACCGGGACGCGGCGTGCGCGGTGAGCCGCTCGGTGATGCGCTTCGAGTAGCCGAGCACGCTGATCGGGTCGGCCGCCTTGTCGGTGGAGATGTTGACGAACTTCGCCACGTCCTGGCAGGCGTCCAGCACCGACAGCGTGCCCCAGACGTTGGTCTTGACCGCCTCGCCGGGGTGCCGCTGGAGCAGCGTGAGGTGCTTGAGCGCCGCGGCGTGGAAGATGATCTCCGGCTGCCGTTCCTGGATGATCCGCCGGATGCCCTCGTCGTCACGCAGGTCGGCGAGGATCAGTTCCGGGCCGTCCAACAGGGCCCGACCGGACAGCGACATCTGCAGGCTGTGCAGGGCGGACTCGTCGCGGTCCAGCATCATGAGCTCGCCCGGGTCGGCCTTCATCACCTGGCGGCACAGCTCCGAGCCGATCGAGCCGCCGGCACCGGTGACGAGGATCCGCCGTCCCGTCAGGCTGTTGGTCGCCAGCGGCAGGTCGCCGACGACCTGGCGGCGTCCGAGCAGGTCGCTGATCTGCACGTCGCGGACGTCCCGGACGGTGATCTGGTGGTCGACCAGGTCCCGCACCGGAGGCAGCACCTTGAACGCCGCGCCCGTCCGGAGGGTGGCCTCACGGATCTCGCGGATGAGCGCGGCGTCGGCGTTCGCCACCGAGAAGATCACCGTGTTGGCGCCGGTCCGCCGTACCGCCGCCGCGATGTCGCCCCGACCACCGAGCACCCGTACCCCGTCGACGCGCAGGTCGCGCTTGTCCGGGTCGTCGTCGAGGGCGCCGACGGGCAGATAGCGGCCGCGTGGGTCGCTGAGCATGGCGCGCAGCAGGCCCTGGCCGGCGTCCCCCATCCCGAACAGCAGCACCGGGGTCGAGGAGCGGACGTCCGGCCGCATGGCGAGGTCGCGCCGGTGCCGGTACGCGAACCGCGCGCCGAGCATGAACAGCAGGGCCAGCGCGCCGCCCACCACCGGGGTGCTCGCCGGCACCGGCCGGTCGCCCGAGGGCAGCAGGCCGAGCAGGACGATCCCGGCCGTCGTGATGGTGGTGCCCGCGACGCCCTGCACCTCCTGGAGGCTGCCCAACGGGTGCCGACCCGAGTAGAGGCGCCGCAGCGAGGCGACGGCCACGTACATGACGGCGGCGCCCACGCCGATGATCGCGGCCCGGCTGAACTGGCCGGGAGGCAGCTCGAACTCGTACCGGCTCCAGACCGCCGCGACGAAGCCCCCCACCCAGGCCGTGGTGTCGGTGGTGAGGAACGCCGCCGTCCGGCGCCGGGCTCTCGCGCGTCGCCATCGCTGGTACGTGCGGTCGCTGCTCGCTGTTTCCTGCGGCATGTGGTGGCTCCCTGTCCCGTCTCCCGACCGCTTCCGCCGCACGGCAGAAGGAGCTTTGTGCTCATCGTCCTTGTTACCCGCCCAGATCGTGCTTTTGGGCATTTTCACCTTTACGGTGTCGAACGTCCGGTTCTCGACAGTGCGCTCAGCGCGCCGGCACACCCTTGACAACGACCTCGTCGGGCACGTCCCGCACCACACACGCGCCGGCGCCGACGATGCTGTCCCGCCCGACCCGCAGCCCCTGCAGCACGGCGGCTGTGGTGCCGACCAGCACACCTTCCGCCAGGTGGCAGTCGCCGGAGACGGCGGCGAGCGGGTTCACCGACACGTAGTCCGCGAGCACGCTGTCGTGGCCGACGGTGGTGTTCTGGTTGAGGTGCACGTGCCGGCCGATGGTCACGTTCGTCGTGACGCGGGCGCCCGGAAAGGCAACGAAGCCCGGTCCATGGCAGGTGTCGGGGCCGATCGTGGCGTCCGGGTGGACGAGGCTCGCGGCGGGTGTGCCGTACCCGTCGACCCGGCGGGCGACCGCGCGCCGGATCCGGGGATCGCCGATGCCGATGACGTGGTGGACATCCGGTGGCGCGTCGCGCAGCCAGTCCACGCCGCCCAGGTACGGCACGTCGAGCCGCTGCAACCGCTTCAGGTTGTCCTCGGCAGGCTGATCGTCGACGACCCCCAGCAGCCGCCACAGCGAGCCCCCGGACGCCTCGTCCACCGCCCGGGCGATGGTGGCCACCTCTCGGCCGTGTCCGCCGCAACCCACCACCACGAGCGCCACCGTCACGCCGCCGATCCTCCCCCGACAAGGAACTCGTCGATGGTGGCCAGTACGGTCGTGACCTGCGACTCGGTGAGCGCGCTGCCGCTGGGCAGGGTGAGTCCCTCGGCGAAGAGCCGTTCGGCGGTGCCGGTGAGCAGACTTTCGGCCCCGGCGTGCACCGGCTGCAGGTGCATGGGTTTCCAGACCGGCCGGGTCTCGATGCCCCGCTGCGCCAGGTAGTCCGCCAGGTCTGCGGCTCGCCAGCCGGACCGCTGCTCCTCGACGACGATTACGCTGAGCCAGCAGTTCGACTCGGTGTCCTCCACGCCGAGCAGCCGTACGCCCGGCACCGGGGCGAACAGCTTCGCGTAGCGGTCGCGGAGGTGTCGGCGACGGGTGATCATCCCATCCAGCCGGATCAGTTGGGCGCGGCCGAGCGCCGCCAGCAGATTGCTCAGTCGGTAGTTGTAGCCGATCTCCCGGTGTTCGTAGTGCAGCATCGGCTCGCGTGCCTGTGTGGCAAGGTGGCGGGCGCGGGCGAGCAGCTCCCCATCGTCGGAGACGAGCATCCCGCCGCCGGACGTGGTCATGATCTTGTTGCCGTTGAACGAGAGCGCCCCGACGCGGCCGAAGGAGCCGGCGGGCCGGCCCCGGTGGCTGGCGCCGAGGGCCTCCGCGGCGTCCTCCACCAGCGGGACGCCCGCCTCCGCGCAGAGCGGCGCCAGCTCCGTGTAGTCGGCACAGCTTCCGAACATGTCGACGGGGACGACCGCGCCAACCCGTTCGCCGCGCGACCGCAGCCGCTTCAGCAGGTCGGCCACGAGGTGGACGTCCACGTTGCCCGTCTGCGGGTCGCAGTCCACGAAGACCGGGCGCGCACCGATGTAGCGGACCGCGTTGGCGGTGGCGATGAAGGTCAGGGTAGGCACGATGACCACGTCTCCGGGGCCGACGCCGACCCCGAGCAGGGCCAGGTGCAGGGCTGCGGTGCCGGAGCTGACCGCCACCGCGCCGTCGGTGCCGACCCGTGCGGCAACCTCGCGCTCGAACGCCTGAAGAGCCGGTCCGGCGGGCGCCACCCATCCGGAGCGCAGCGCCTCGATCAGATACGACTCTTCGAGCGGCCCGACGTCGGGCGGGGACAGAAGGATCGTCTGGCTCATCGCTGGGCCTCCCGACGGCTCGTCATACCGGTGTCCGGTCGCGCTGCGCCGGTGCCGTCCGGCCGGGCGTACCGAGGAACTCGGGCGCGGTGGCGTTGCCCTCCGCGGTGATCCCCTCGCGGCGCAGCACCGTCCGTACGGTGGCCGCGAGGATCGACAGGTCGACCCGCAGGCTGCGCCCGTCCACGTACCGCACGTCGAGGTCGAGCTTGTCCTCCCAGCTCAGGCTGTTGCGCCCGCGGACCTGAGCTAGCCCCGTGACACCCGGCCGCACCTCGTGCCTGCGAGCCTGGGTCGGGGAGTACCGCTCGAGGTACTCGGGAAGTAGCGGTCGGGGGCCGACCAGGCTCATCTCGCCGCGCAACACATTCCACAGGGTGGGCAGCTCGTCGAGGCTGGTGGCGCGCAGCCAGCGGCCGACCGGGGTGAGCCGGTCACCGTCGCCGACCCGGCCACGGTCGGGGGCGGGCGGGTGCATGGTGCGGAACTTCACCAGCTCGAAGGGCCTGCCGTACCGTCCGGCGCGGCACTGGTGGAACAGCACCGGTCGACCGAGAGACACCGCGACCAGGAGTGCCACCACCGCCATCAACGGTGCGGTGAGCAGAAGCAGGAGCGACGCACCGACGATGTCGAGGAGCCGCTTGAGGCGGTCGTACGGTGCGCGCCGGATCGACCGCGACGGTGCGATCGCGGGATGAGGTTCGGACACCGCTCGGCCTCCCAAGGCATCCGGCAGACCATCAAGGAGATTGATAAGCCGGAATCCGACGTCTTCGTGCGAATGGCGACAGCAAGGGCTGTTACGCCCCATCAACCCCGGAACTGGGCGGATGGACACGGGTTCGGTCGAGGCCGTTGACGGTTGCCGCGGGACAGCGGTCGCGCGATAACGAGGTGGTCCCCGGACGGGTGAGGGAGGACTCGGCCGATCGCGGGAGGGGCGGTCGCCTCAGGGTCCTGCGGTGGGCGCTGGCCGCCGCACGCCGGATGGGCCGGCCGAGATGTCGACCGGGCTGCTCAGCGGCGGCTCGCAGTAGCTCCCGTGGCAGAGCCCGGCTCGTCGTTGCCGGCGTCGAGCCGGCGTGTGAGCAGGACCCGCAGCGGGATCGACTCGCCGTCGCGCCCGCCCTCGCCCACGATCAGCGGCGGCGGGCTGGGCTCCGGTTCGGCGCCGAGCAGCCGGGCCCGCAGGCCGCCCGGCACGGTGAGCAGGTGCCACCGGCCGTCCACGTCGACGGCCCGGCTCCGCGCCCGGTCCACGTACCAGCCCGTGAGCCCCGTCCGGTACGGCCCGCGGCCGTCGTAGGAGCGCGCGGCGAGCCGGGTCGGTCGCAGCCCGCGCCGCTTGGCCTCCGCCACGAACCAGGCCACGATCTCGGCGGCCTCCGCGTGCTCGGCGGCGCGGCGTCGGGCGTCCGCCTCGGCGTGCACCCGCGCCGCCCGCCGCTGCCGCTCCGCCCAGGTCAACTCGTCGTCCGCGCCCACGCCCCGACGCTACGCCGACCGCGCGCCCGCCCAGCCGCGCCGGCGCGCCGATTCCCGGGTCGATCATGCAGTTGTGGTGCCTGCTTCGAGGTGATACGGAGCGTTTTGTCACCCACCACAACTGCATGATCGACGCCGTCTGCCCGGACCTGGGGCGGGTTTGTGCGTGTCAGGCCAGGCCGGCGCGGCGCAGCGCGTCCGCCATCGCCCCATTGGCCGGCGCCGGCGCGCCGCGACCCTGCCGCGTGCTACCGCGGTCGCCCTGACCGCCGCGCCCGGCACGGCTCTGACCGCCCGGCCCGGCAGCACCCTGGCCGCCAGCGCGCTGCCCGCCGCCGCCCTGGCCGCCGCGTCCGCCGCCGCCCTGGCCGCCAGCGCGCTGGCCGCCACCCTGGCCTCCGGCGCCCGGCCCGCCCGTACCCCGGCCGCCGCGGGCCGGCCCCCGACGGTCGCCGTCGGCGCCCGGCTCGTCGTCGAGCCGCAGGGTGAGCGAGATGCGCTTGCGCGGTACGTCGACGTCGAGCACCTTCACCGTGACCACGTCGCCGGACTTCACCACCTCGCGCGGGTCCTTCACGAACGTCCGGGACATGGCCGACACGTGCACGAGCCCGTCCTGGTGGACCCCGACGTCGACGAAGGCGCCGAACGCGGCCACGTTGGTGACCACGCCCTCGAGGACCATGCCCGGCGTCAGGTCGTTGATCGTCTCCACGCCCTCGACGAAGCTCGCCGTGCGGAACTCGGGCCGCGGGTCCCGGCCCGGCTTCTCCAGCTCGGCGAGGATGTCGGTGACCGTGGGCAGGCCGAACGTGTCGTCGACGAAGTCGGTGGCCTTCAGCCCGCGCAGGATCGTCGACTTCCCGATGAGCGACCGCAGGTCCTGGCCGGTGCTGGCGAGGATGCGGCGCACCACGGGGTACGCCTCGGGGTGCACGCTGGAGGAGTCCAGCGGGTCGTCGCCGCCGGGGATGCGCAGGAAGCCGGCGCACTGCTCGAAGGCCTTCGGGCCGAGCCGCGCCACCTTCTTCAGCTCCGCCCGGCTTCGGAACGGGCCGTTGGCGTCCCGGTGCAGCACGATGTTCTCCGCGAGCCCGGCGCCGATGCCCGACACCCGGGTCAGCAGCGGCGCCGACGCCGTGTTGACGTCGACCCCGACCGCGTTGACGCAGTCCTCGACGACGGCGTCCAGCGACCGGGACAGCTTCACCTCGGAGAGGTCGTGCTGGTACTGGCCGACGCCGATCGAGCGTGGGTCGATCTTCACGAGCTCGGCGAGCGGGTCCTGCAGGCGCCGGGCGATGGAGACCGCGCCGCGCAGCGAGACGTCCATCCCGGGCAGCTCCTGGGCGGCGTACGCGGAGGCCGAGTAGACCGACGCGCCGGCCTCGGAGACCACGATCTTGGTGAGGTTGAGCTGCGGGTACCGCTTGATGAGATCACCGGCGAGCTTGTCGGTCTCCCGGGACGCGGTGCCGTTGCCGATGGCAACCAGCTCCACGCCGTGCGCCCCCGCGAGCCGCGCGAGCGTCTCGATCGAGGCGTCCCACTGCCGCCGGGGCTCGTGCGGGTAGATCGTGTCGGTGGCCACCACCTTGCCGGTGGCGTCGACCACGGCCACCTTCACCCCGGTGCGCAGCCCCGGGTCGAGACCCATGGTGGGCCGGGCGCCGGCGGGCGCGGCGAGCAGCAGGTCGCGCAGGTTCGTGGCGAAGACGCGTACCGCCTCCTCCTCGGCGGCCTGCCACAGCCGCATCCGCAGGTCCGCGCCGAGGTGGATGAGGATGCGCGTACGCCAGGCCCAGCGCACCGTGTCGGTCAGCCACCGGTCGGCGGGCCGCCCCTGGTCACTGATGCCGAACCGCCCGGCGATGGCCGCCTCGTACCGGCTCGGGCCGGTCGGGACGGCGTCCGCCTCGCCGGCCTCCTCCGGCTCCATGGTCAGGTCGAGCACGCCCTCCTTCTCGCCCCGGAACATGGCGAGGATCCGGTGCGACGGCAGCTTCGTGTACGGCTCGGCGAAGTCGAAGTAGTCGGCGAACTTCGCACCGGCCGACTCCTGCCCGTCGCGTACCCGGGCCACGAGCCGTCCCCGCGACCACATCTGCTCACGCAGGGTGCCGATGAGGTCGGCGTCCTCGGCGAACCGCTCGATGAGGATGGCCCGCGCGCCCTCCAGCGCGGCGGCCGCGTCGGCGACGCCCTTCTCGGCGTCCGCGTAGCCGGCCGCGACGGCGCGCGGGTCCTGCGTCGGGTCGGCCAGGAGCGACTCGGCGAGCGGCTCCAGGCCGGCCTCGCGGGCGATCTGCGCCCGCGTCCGCCGCTTCGGCTTGTACGGCAGGTAGATGTCCTCGAGCCGGGACTTCGAGTCGGCCGCCATGATCTGGGCTTCCAGGGCCTCGTCCAGCTTGCCCTGGCCGCGGATCGACTCCAGCACCGCGGCCCGCCGCTCGTCCAGCTCGCGCAGGTAACGCAGCCGTTCCTCGAGCGTACGTAGCTGGGTGTCGTCGAGCAGGCCGGTGGCCTCCTTGCGGTAGCGGGCGATGAACGGCACGGTGGCGCCGCCGTCGAGCAGCTCCACGGCCGCTCGGACCTGCCGCTCGGCCACGCCGAGCTCCTCGGCGATCCGCTGATGAACAGAGAGGGTCACGATCTCGATCCGCCTTCGGGTGTGGTTTCCGCCCAGCATTCTGCCGCGCTAGCGTGGCGATCATGGAAGCACCTGCGGAGCCTCGGGCGCGGCGGCTCTTCGGCGGCAGCGCCCGGACCCTCGGCGACCTGGCCACGAGCCCCTTCCGGGCCGACCGGGACCGGATCGTGGGCTCGCCGTTCTTCGCGCGCCTGAACGGCGTGACCCAGGTGATCAGCCCGGTCGGCTCCGGCCTGCTCGTGCACAACCGGCTCACCCACAGCCTCAAGGTCGCCCAGGTCGCCCGCGCGATCGCCGAGCGGCTCACCGCCGACGAGCGCTGGCGCGACCTGCTCGACAAGCTGGGCGGCTGCGACCCGGACGTGGTCGAGGCGGCCGCGCTCGCCCACGACCTCGGCCACCCGCCCTTCGGGCACCTCGGCGAGCGGGTGCTGGACCGGCTGGCGCGCGAGCGGCTCGGGCTCACCGACGGTTTCGAGGGCAACGCCCAGTCGTACCGGATCGTCACGAGCACGGAGATCCGCGGCGCGGCGACCACTGGCCTGGACCTCACGGCGGCCGTGCGCGCCGCCATGCTGAAGTACCCGTGGACGCGGCTCGACCACCCCGACCCGCACCCGCGGTTCATGGACCCGCCGCCACGCGGGGCGACGCCACCGCCGGACGACCCGGAGAGCGGCTCGTCGAAGTTCGGGGCGTACCGCACGGAGATCGACGACCTGCGGCAGGCGCGGGAGCCGTTCGCCGGCCGGATCCCCGACTGGCAGCAGACCGTCGAGGCGTCGGTCATGGACACCGCCGACGACATCGCGTACGCCATCCACGACGTCGAGGACTTCTACCGGGTGGGGGTGCTCCAGCAGGGCGCCGTCGCCGCCGAGCTGATGGCCTGGCAGCGCGAGGGCGGGCACTTCCGCGCGGTCACCGACGCCGCGCTGGCCGCCGCGGCCCGCCGCCCCGGCGCGGCCATCGAGCGGCTACGCCGGCAGCTGCACCGCAAGGACGCCTGGGTGGCCGACGACGAGGCGTTCGCCGCGGCCGTCGAACACGTCCGGGAGGAGTTGGTCGACGGGCTGCTGGCGCTGCCGTTCGACGGCTCGATCGAGGCTGAGCAGTACGTCGCCCGGTTCTCCGCCCGCTGGTCCACCCGGTTCGTCGAGGCGGTCACCGTCACCGAACAGCCGGCCGTACGCTCCGGCCACGTGCTGCTCGCCCCGGCCCAGTGGCACGAGGTGCAGGTGCTCAAGTTCGTGCACCACCGGTTCGTGCTCGCCCGCCCCGACCTCGCGCTGCACCAGCGCGGCCAGGCCCGGCTGCTGGGGACCCTCGTCGAGGCGCTGTGGGAGTGGCTGATCGACCCCGAGGAGGAGTCCCGGCTGCCGCGCCGCCTGCACGACCTCGTGGAGCTGGCCGAGGCGGAGCTGCACCCGCGGACCCCGCAGCGGATCGACCGGGCCCGCGGGCGGGCCATCGTCGACTTCGTGGCGCAGCTCACCGACAACCAGGCGGTTTCCATGCTGGACGCCCTGTCCGGGCGCTCCGGCGCCCTCTGGACCGACGCGTTCGTTCTCTGACGGCCCCTCGCGCGCCGTCTCCGCGCCGCCGGGCCCGGCCGACCGACGCGTTCGTGCTCTGAACAGTGTCGGACGCGGTCAGGCGACCGCCTGCCACCAGCCGTCGACCGGCGGCGGATCGTCCACCACCACGCGCTCGCCCGGCCGGGGCACGGCGATCCGGACGTCGCGGGCCTTCGCCTCCGCCCAGAGCCGGTCCACGGGCTCACCCCAGTCGTGCAGAGCCAGGTTGAACGTGGCCCAGTGCACCGGGAGGAACAGGCCGCCGCGCAGGTCGAGGTGGGCGGCCACGGCCTCCTCCGGGTACATGTGGATGCTCGGCCAGGCCCGGTCGTACGCGCCGATCTGCATGAGCGTCACGTCGAACGGGCCGTGCTCCGCGCCGATCGCCGCGTAGCCGGCGAAGTAGCCGGAGTCGCCGGTGTAGAACACCTTCCGCCGCGTGCCGGCGATCACCCACGAGCTCCACAGGGTGCCGTCGCGGCGCACCCCCCGCCCCGAGAAGTGCTGCGCGGCCGTCGCCGTGATCTCGAGGCCGGCCACCCGGTGGCTCTCCGACCAGTCCAGCTCGACGATCCGATTCGCCGGAACACCCCAGCGGTCGAGGTGCGCGCCGACCCCGAGCGGCACCAGGAACGGCGCGTCCTGGCCGGCGAGCAGCCCGCGTACGGTGGGCAGGTCCAGGTGGTCGTAGTGGTCGTGGGAGATCACGATGGCGTCCAGCCGGGGCAGCTCGTCGAGGCGGACCGGCGGCTCGTGCAGCCGGCGCGGGCCGACCAGCGCCGACGGGGAGCAGCGCTCGCTCCACACGGGGTCGAGCAGCACCCGCCGCCCCTCGATCTCGACCAGCGCCGAGGCGTGGCCGTACCAGACCACGTTCAGTTCCCCGCCGCTGTCGGCGGCGGGCGCGTCGGCGGGGCGCAGCAGCGGCACCCGCGCGCTCGGACGGCGCTTCTGCTTGCCGAAGAACAGCTCCCACAGCAGGTTGCGCCCCGGCTCGGCGACCGTCGACCGCGTGCTCACCGGGTTGTGGAACCGACCGTCGCGGAACTGCGGGGACCGCGCCGCCCGCTCCGCCCGCGCGCCGGTCAGCCGGCCGCCCAGGGCCAGGGGCACGTCCCTGGCCGCCCAGGCGAGCCCCGCCAGCGCGGCCGCGCCGGCCAGGCCGCCGAGCCGCCGGCCGAGCGCGCCGTCGCGTTCCGGTCGTTGCGCTGGTGCCCCCATGCTCGTCCCCTCCGGCCGTCTCCCGCACTCCACCGTAGTCACCGAGCGGCCGCCGCGCTCCCGGGAATCGGGGGGCACGACGGCCGTGGACGGTGCGGTGGGCGCTCAGCCGCCGTTGCTCGGCCGCTGGCGGCCCGGCCGGTGGCGCCGGCCGGCGCCGGCGAGGCGGGCCGTCGCGTTCATCATGGTCCGGCCCAGCCGGGCCCGGGCCTGCACGGCCGGGTGGGTGGCGCCGAAGTTGTCCGCGTCGGCCTGGCCGTCGGCGAAGATCGCGTACGTGAGCACGGCGGCGCCCGTCGCGTCGAAGATGACGCCCGCCTCGTGCCGGGCCGTGCCGAACCAGCCCGCCTTGGTGGCGACCCGGGCCCGCTCCTCGGACGACATGGTGCGCCGGATCCCGTCGGTGAACGCGATGGGGGAGCGCAGCAGGTTGAGCAGGAACGCCGTGGACGCCGGGGAGAGCAGGGTGCCGGCCACCAGCGCGCGCAGCAGCTCGTGGGTCTCCCGGGGCGTGCTGGTGCCGAGGAAGAACCGGTTGGGGTTGGCCACGGGCTCCACCTGGGTGTTGGGGAAGCCCTTGGCGACGAGGATGCTGTTGAGCTCGGCGGCGGGGCAGACCAGGCCGCAGAGGCGTACGGCGGTGTCGTCGGAGACCGTCAGCAGGGCCGCGAGGACGTGCCCGAGGGTGACGGAGCTGGGGTAGGCGTTGTCGAGGCTGAAGATGCCGTCGCCGCCGGGGACCACGATCGCGGCGGTCACGTCGACCCGCTGGTCGAGCGTGAGCAGGCCGCGGTCGACCTTGTCGAGCACCGCCGTGGCCACCGCGATCTTGTTGACGCTGTAGGCCTCCAGTCGCTGGTCAGGGTCGTCGGCCACGGCCACCACGGGGTCGCCGGAGGCGGCGTCCGCCACGCTGACGTACGCCTGCCAGTTGCCGCCGGCCTGCGTCGTCTCCCGCTGGTAGGCCTCGGCGACCCGGGCGGCGACCCGCTGCGGGGTGGCGGCGGCCGTGGCGAGGTCCGGGTCCGCGTCACCGACGGCGGCGGACGCCGGTGTGGCGGCGGCCAGCACCGTCCCGGCGGTGGCCACCGTGCCCAGCCCGAGCGCGGTCCTGCGGTTCACCCTGATAGTCAATCTTCTCTCCCGTCGTGGTGCAGCCGACTGCTCTGCGGTCCACCACACTAGAAGAACCGATCGATGTCCGTGACCCCGACGACGGCTCACCGCGCCCGTCGCAGGACGCGCGCGCCGACCGTCCGCGGGAACGCGGCGGCGCCCCGCAGGAGGTGGGTGAGGTCGGGCAGCCAGCCGCCACGCACCGCCTCGCTGGCCGGGTCGGGCGCGAAGATCACCCCGTCGTGCGCGGCCACCGTCTGGTCCGCGATCCCCAGCCGCCGCATGAGCGGCCCGACCAGCACGTCGTAGAGGCCGGGCAGCACCGTGAAGCCCACCCGCATCAGCGGGTTGAGCCGACCCACCGACACCTCCCGGCGGGGCCGCTCGACGCAGCCGACGATCGCCCGGGCCGCCCGTCGCGCCGTGGTGATCGGTGGCGGCGGCCGCCCGACGTGGCCCAGGTGGTTCGCCGCACGCTGGTAGATCGGCGTGTCCACGCTGCCGGGGCTCACGAGGCAGACGTGGATGTCCGGGGTGTCGCGCAGCTCCTGCTGGAGCACCCGGACGAGCCCGGCGAGCCCCCACTTCGCGGCCACGTACGCGCCCAGGTAGGGCGCCGTGATGTGCCCGAGCACCGAGCCGGTGAGGACCAGGGTGCCCGACCCGGTGGTCCGGAAGTGCCGCAGCGCCACCCGCGCCGCGTCGGCGGCGGCCAGCAGGTCGGTCCGGACCACCTGCTCGAAGACCGGGCCGGGCGTCTGGTCGAACCGCCCGTACGCGGTGACCGCCGCGGTGTGCACCCAGACGTCGATGCGGCCGAACCGGTCGACGGCCGCGGCGGCGAGGGCCTCCAACGCGCCGGGCGTGGTGATGTCGGTCGGCACGGTGAGCACCTCCGCGCCCTCGGCCGCGCACTCGGCGCGTACCTCCTCGAGGGTCCGCGGGGCGCGGGCGGCGAGCACCAGGCGGTCGCCGCGCCGGGCGAACTCCCGGGCCGCCGCCCGTCCGATGCCGCTGGTCGCGCCGACGGCCACCACCACCCGGCTCACGGCTCGAGCACGACCTTCACGCAGCCGTCCCGCTTCTGCTGGAACATCTCGTACGCCTCGGGCGCGCGTTGCAGCGGCACGCGGTGGGTGCGCAGGTCCCGGACGCCGAGCGGGTCGTCCTCGTCGCTCAGCAGCGGCAGGATCTCGTCGACCCAGCGGCGTACGTGACACTGGCCCATCCGCAGCTGGACGCCCCGGTCGAACATCTCCATGAGCGGCATCGGGTCCTGCTCGCCGCCGTAGACCCCGGAGAGCGAGACGGTGCCGCCGCGGCGGACGGACTTGAGCGCGGCGTGCAGCACGCTGAGCCGGTCCACGCCGGCCCGGTCGATCATCTCCTGGGCGAGCCGGTCGGGCAGCAGGCCGGCGGCGGCCTGGGCGAGCTTGCCGGCGGGGGAGCCGTGGGCCTCCATGCCGACCGCGTCGATCACGGCGTCGGGGCCCCGACCGTCCACGAGGTCGACGAGGGTGCCCGGCACGTCGTCGATCTCGCGTACGTCGAGCACCTCCACACCGTGACGGCGGGCCAGCTCCAGCCGCTCGGGCACCAGGTCGAGCCCGATCACCCGGCCGGCCCCCAGGTGCCGGCCGACGCGGGCGCAGAACTGCCCGACGGGGCCGAGCCCGAAGACCGCGAGCGTGCCGCCGGGCGGGGTGTCGGCGTACCGCACGGCCTGCCAGGCGGTGGGGAGGATGTCGGAGAGGTAGAGCCACTGCTCGTCCGGGCCGGTCTCGGGGACCTTGATCGGGCCGAACTGGGCGTGCGGCACCCGCAGGTACTCGGCCTGGCCCCCGGGCACCGAGCCGTACAGCGAGGTGTAGCCGAACAGGGCGGCGCCCTTGCCCTCGGCGCGGACCTGGGTGGTCTCGCACTGGGCGTAGAGCTGCCTCTGGCACATCCAGCAGGCGCCGCAGGCGATGTTGAAGGGCACCACGACCCGGTCGCCCGGCCTGAGCCGGGTCACCGCGGGGCCGACCTCCTCGACGATGCCCATCGGCTCGTGGCCGAGGACGTCGCCCGGCTTGAGGTACGGCGCGAGCACCTCGTAGAGGTGCAGGTCGGAGCCGCAGATGGCGGTCGAGGTGATCCGGACGATCGCGTCGGTCGGCTCCTCGATCCGCGGATCGGGCACCTCCTCCACCCGCACGTCGCGCTTACCCTGCCACGTCAGTGCCTTCATGTCCGGTTCCCTCCGGGAGGTGGTCCTGCACTGCTACCCGGGTGTGGGCAGTTGAACCGGGGGACGGGGCCCGCACGGGGAGCACGGCGCGGGGCGTTCCGCGTCGTCCGCCCCGGATCCGGTAACACCCGCGTCCCGGCGTACGAAGAAGAGGTGTAACGGCTACCAGGGAGGACAGCCCGTGCATGATCCTGGCCCGGCGGAGGGTGACATCTCCCGCATCGGAGTCGATCCCGAGGCCTTCGAGGCCTTCTACCGGCGGCACGTGGAGGCGGTGGGACGGTTCGTGGCGCGGCGGGTCGACGACCCGCACCTCGCCGCCGACCTGACCGCCGACGTGTTCCTGGCGGTGATCGAGTCTGCGGCCGGCTACCGCCCGGAACGGGGCAGCCAGATCGGCTGGCTGTTCGGGGTGGCCCGCAACGTCGTCGCCGACGAGCGGCGTCGGGCGGCCCAGCGGCTGCGGGTGACCGGCCGGATCGCCGGACGACGGGAGCTGGACGCCGACGACATCGCCCGCATCGAGGAGCGGATCGACGCCGAGTCGGCGGCCCGCCGTACCCATCGGGCGCTGAGCGGGCTGCCCGGGGAGACCCGGGCGCTTGTCGAGCTCGTCGCCGTGGACGGCCTCACGGTGGCGGAGGCGGCGGCCGCGCTCGGGTTGTCGCCGGTCGCCGCCCGGGTCCGCCTGCATCGCGCCCGCCGCACCGTCCGGGCCGTGCTCGCCCGCCCGGCCGCCACCCTCGCCTGACGAGACGGAGACACGCCATGACCAGGAGAGACGGTTTCGAGGAGCAGCTCCTCACGGATCTGCGGGCGCACGTCGTCCGGCGGGCCGGGGCGCCGTCGGCGGCCCGCCCGGTCGCACGACGCGTCCGGGTCCCGCGCGGTTGGCGCCTCGCGGGCGCGTTCGGGCTGGCGGTCGTGCTGACCGCCGGAGGTCTGGCGGTGCAGACGATGGGGGTGGGCGACCGGCCGCCGCCCACGGCCAGCGCGTCGGAGATCTTCCGACTGGCCGCCGACGCCGCCCGGGAGCAGCCCGAGCTCGTCGCCCGACCCGAGCAGTACGTCTTCACGGAGTTTCTGGCCACGACTCGGGAGAGGCCGGACAGCGGCCCGTACCGCACCTCACGGGCGCAGGTGTGGCGGTCGGCGGGGGGCCTGGCGCACGTGCAGGCCCGGTACCGACCAGAGAACGAACCGGACGGGTGGGGCGCGCTGCGGGTGCTCCGTCCGAACGATGCCGCGGATCCCCGCAGGGAGCTCGACGAGCTGCCGCCGCCCGCCTACCACGGCGATCTGCCCACCGACCCGGACGAGCTGCTCCGGTACCTCCGGGAACACCCGGTCGACCTGCACCTGCCCGAGGGCGCCGACGAGAAGGCCGTGTACGGGGACGAGCGCATGCCGTACGCCACGGCGCGGTCGATGCTCGACGGCTACGTGCCGCCCCGGGCGCTCGCGGCGCTGTTCGAACTGCTGGCGCGGGAGCCGGGAGCGGTCGTCATTCCCGGCGACGTGGTGGACGCCGCCGGCCGGCGCGGGGTGGCCATCCGGATGCCCGGTGTGATCGGCGGCAACAACGACTTCGTCTTCGACCGGGACACCCACGTCTACCTCGGCACCCGCGACTCCGTCGTCCGCGACGGCAAGGAGTCGCTGTTCTCGGCCACCGCGCTGCTCCGGGTCGCGATCGTCGACCGGCCGGGCCAACTGCCCTGACCGACGCGAACCGGCGCCGCCGGGACGACGACGGGCCGCCGCACCACGGGGGTGCGGCGGCCCGTCGATGGGGCGACCCGTCAGGAGCCGGGCTTGCCGGCCGCCTTCGTGGTGGCCGTCAGGTAGTCCCGGTTGAGGCGACCGATGGTGTTGAGCGGGATGCCCTTCGGGCAGGCCACGGTGCACTCGCCGGCGTTGGTGCAGCCACCGAAGCCCGCCTCGTCGTGCGCGTCGACCATGCCGATCACCCGGGTGTACCGCTCCGGCTGGCCCTGGGGCAGCAGCGAGAGCTGGGTGACCTTGGCGGCGGTGAAGAGCATGCCGGAGCCGTTCGGGCAGGCCGCCACGCACGCGCCGCAGCCGATGCAGGCGGCCGCCTCGAAGGCCGCGTCCGCGTTGGCCTTGGCCACCGGCACCGAGTGGGCCTCCGGCGCGCTGCCGGTGGGCGCCGTGATGTAGCCGCCGGCCGCGATGACCTTGTCGAGCGCTCCCCGGTTGACCACCAGGTCCTTGATGACCGGGAAGGCCCGGGCGCGCCACGGCTCGATGTCGATGGTGTCGCCGTCGGAGAACTGCCGCATGTGCAGCTGGCAGGCGGTGGTGCCGCGCTGCGGCCCGTGCGCCTGACCGTTGATCATCATGCCGCACATGCCGCAGATGCCCTCGCGGCAGTCGTGGTCGAAGGCCACCGGGTCCTCGCCGGCGAGGATCAGGCGCTCGTTGAGCACGTCGAGCATCTCGAGGAACGACATGTCCGGGGACACGTCGTCGACCTTGTAGGTGACCATCCGACCCTTGTCCTCGGGACCGGACTGGCGCCAGATGCGCAGGGTCAGGTTCACTTGTAGCTCCGCTGCGTGGGGTGGACGTATTCGAACTTCAGGTCTTCCTTGTGCAGCACCGACGGCTGACCGGTGGCGGTGAACTCCCACGCCGCCACGTACGAGAAGTGCTCGTCGTCGCGCTGGGCCTCACCGTCTTCCGTCTGGTGCTCGGCCCGGAAGTGGCCGCCGCAGGACTCCTCGCGGTGCAGGGCGTCGATGCACATGAGCTCGGCCAGCTCGAAGAAGTCGGCCACCCGGCCGGCCTTCTCCAGCGACTGGTTGAGCCCCTCGCCGTCGCCGAGCACCCGCACCCGCTGCCAGAACTGGTCGCGCAGGGCGCGGATCTCGTCGATGGCCTTGCGCAGCCCGGCCTCGCTGCGCTCCATGCCGCAGTGGTCCCACATGATCTGGCCCAGCTCGCGGTGGAACGAGTCCACGGTCCGGTCGCCGTTGACCGCGAGCAGCCGCTGGATGCGGTCCTCCACGTCCCGGCGGGCCTCGACGGCCGCCGGGTGGCTGCCGTCGACCTTCTCGAACGGGCCGCCCGCCAGGTAGTTGGCGATCGTGTTGGGCAGCACGAAGTACCCGTCGGCGAGCCCCTGCATGAGCGCGGACGCGCCGAGCCGGTTGGCGCCGTGGTCGGAGAAGTTGGCCTCACCGATCACGAACAGGCCGGGGATGGTCGCCTGGAGGTCGTAGTCGACCCACAGCCCGCCCATCGTGTAGTGCACGGCGGGGTAGATGCGCATCGGCACCTCGTACGGGTCCTCGCCGGTGATGCGCTCGTACATCTCGAAGAGGTTGCCGTACTTGGACTCGACGGCCGTGCGGCCCAGCCGCCCGATGGCGTCGGCGAAGTCCAGGTAGACGCCGAGCCCGCCCGGGCCGACGCCCCGACCCTGGTCGCACACGGCCTTCGCGGCCCGGGAGGCGATGTCCCGGGGCACCAGGTTGCCGAAGGAGGGGTAGATCCGCTCCAGGTAGTAGTCCCGCTCGTCCTCGGGAATGTCCTTCGGGTTGCGGTCGTCGCCCTTGGCCTTCGGCACCCAGACGCGGCCGTCGTTGCGCAGCGACTCGCTCATGAGCGTGAGCTTCGACTGGTGGTCGCCGGAGACCGGGATGCAGGTCGGGTGGATCTGCGTGTAGCAGGGGTTCGCGAAGTACGCGCCCTTGCGGTGCGCCCGCCAGGTGGCCGTGACGTTGCAGCCCTTGGCGTTGGTGGACAGGTAGAAGACGTTGCCGTAGCCGCCGGAGGCGAGCACCACGGCGTCCGCGAACTCGGTCGTGATCTCGCCGGTGACCAGGTCCCGGACCACGATGCCCCGGGCCCGGCCGTCGACCACGATGAGCTCCAGCATCTCGTGCCGGGCGTTCATCTCGACGTTGCCGAGACCGATCTGCCGCTCCAGGGCCTGGTACGCGCCGAGCAGCAGCTGCTGACCCGTCTGGCCCCGGGCGTAGAAGGTGCGCTGCACCTGGGCGCCGCCGAACGAGCGGGTGTCGAGCAGACCGCCGTACTCGCGGGCGAACGGCACACCCTGGGCCACGCACTGGTCGATGATGTTGACCGAGACCTCGGCCAGCCGGTGCACGTTCGACTCCCGGGAGCGGAAGTCGCCGCCCTTGACGGTGTCGTAGAAGAGCCGGTGGACCGAGTCGCCGTCGTTGCGGTAGTTCTTGGCGGCGTTGATGCCGCCCTGCGCGGCGATCGAGTGGGCCCGGCGCGGGCTGTCCTGGTAGCAGTAGGACTTGACCCGGTAGCCCTGCTCGGCGAGCGTGGCGGCGGCCGAGCCGCCGGCCAGGCCGGTGCCGACCACGATCACGGTCATCTTCCGGCGGTTGGCCGGGTTGACCAGCTTGGCCTCGAAGCGCCGCCGTTCCCAGCGGGTCTCGATCGGGCCGTCGGGTGCCTTGGTGTCGGCGATCGGGTCGCCCTCGGTGTAGAGATCCATGGTCAGGCCACCAATCCGGTGAGTACGGCGAACGGGACCACCAGGAAGCCGGCGCAGAGCGCGACGGCGAAGACCAGGGCGGCGGCACGCGCCCGGCGCTCACCCTTGGGGGTCTGCTGCCCGAGGCTGCGGAACGCGCTGAACGCGCCGTGCCGCAGGTGGAAGCCGATCGCGACGATCGCCAGGGTGTAGAAGAGCGTGACGTACCAACGTTCCGGCGCGAAGTCGGCGACCACGTTGGCGTACGGCCTGCGCGGGTCGCCGACCGGGTTGAGGTTGCCGCTGGTCAGGTCCAGGAGGTGGTAGATGACGAAGAGCAGGATGATCACCCCGCCCCACCGCATCGTGCGGGCCGCGTAGCTGCCCTGCACCTTCGCGCAGTGGGCGTACGGGACCGGACGGGCGGCGCGGGCCCGCCTCGCCAGCACGGTGGCGGCGACGATGTGCCCGATCACCGCGACGGTCAGCACGCCGCGCTGGATCCAGAGGTACCAGACGCCCGGCAGCAGCGGCTTGCCGATGTCGCGCAGCCAGTGCGCGTAGTGGTCGAACGAGGTCTCCCCCGTGAACACCTTCAGGTTGCCGAGCATGTGCAGGATCAGGAACAGCACCAGGATGATGCCCGTCACCGCCATGAGGGCCTTGAGGCCGACGTTCGAGCGGATGGGCGACCGTGTTCTCGTCGTGACTACCACAGCCCCGACGCTAGGAGCACTTTGATCAGTCGTCCAATGCATCGACCTCGCAGTCTTGATAGACGTAGGCTATGTAGATGCAGCTACATCAGCTGAAGTACTTCGTTGCGGTGGCCGAAGTACGACATTTCACCCAGGCCGCCGACATCGTCGGCATAACCCAGCCCTCGTTGAGTAAGCAAATTCACGCTCTGGAGGCCGACCTCGGGGCCCCGCTGTTCGAGCGGGTAAGGGGCAACATCGCCCTCACCGCCGCCGGCGAGGTGCTCCTGCCGTTGGCCAAGCGGATCCTCGCCGACGTGGAGACCGCCACGCGCGAGGTGCAGGAGCTGGTCGGGCTGCGCCGCGGCCGGGTACGCCTCGGCGCCACCCCGAGCCTGGCCACCTCGCTCGCCCCGCCCGTGCTGCGCCGGTTCCGCGACGCCCACCCCTCGGTGGACCTGCGGGTGGAGGAGGGCGGCTCGCAGGACCTCGTCCGCGACCTGCTCCGCGGCGACCTGGACCTGGCGCTGATCATCATGCCGTCCACCGGCGCCGACCCGGGGCTGCGCGCCGACCCGATCCTGCGCGAGAGCCTCGTGGTCGCGTCCCTCCAGGAGCTGCCCGCCACCACGGTCAGCGGAGAGCTGCGCATCACCGACCTTCGGGACCGGCCGCTCGTCATGTTCCGGGAGGGCTACGACCTGCGCGACGCCACCATTCAGGCGTGCCGCGCCGCCGGCTTCGAGCCGACGCTGGCGGTCGACGGCGGCGAGATGGACGCGGTGCTGAGCTTCGTCGAGGCCGGCCTGGGCGTCGCGCTGGTGCCCGGCATCGTGGTGGCCCGCCGCCCCGGTGTGCGGATCACCCGGCTCGCCCCGCCCGGCGTCACCCGGACCATCGCGGTGGCGCGCCGCCGCGACGTGGTGCCCACCCACGCGGGCCGCGAGCTGCGCCGCATCCTGCTTGAGTACGTGCGCGACGCCACCGCCGAGGGCGAACTCCCGCCGGGCGTCGAACCGCTGTAGGCGCCGGTGTTGCGGTGCAGGTGGGCGACCAGCACCAGCAGACCGACCTCGCCGAGGCACACGAGGCGTTCGAGAAGGCCGACGAACGGGCGCAGCGGCGAGCCCACGAGGTAGGCCGCCACGAAGGGGACCAGCGCCACGGCGCAGGCGACCGCCGCGAGGACCACGACCCGGGCGAGCCGCCCCGGATGCCGTACGGCGACCAGCAGCGCGCCGACGGGCAGCCCGGACAGGGCGGCGACGGCGGCCCAGCGGTGGAGTTCGCCGGTGGTCGTCACGGGCACGCCGGCCGGATCGCGGGGGAAGACGACCAGGACGACGAGTCCCAGGCACCAGGCGCCCAGGGTGACCCGTCCCGCGGCCGGCAGCAGCCACCCCCACCCGCCGGCGGTCGGGCCGGACCGTCGCAGCGCCGGGGCGAGCAGCAGCGCCGACGCGGCGGCCAGCGTCAGGACGGCCACGTCGAACAGCCACCCGTGGCGGGCCAGCGCGTAGTCGCTCACCGTCTCGCGCACCGGGTGGACCGGACTGCCGGGCAGGTGCAGGAAGCCGAACAGGAGCATGGCCACCCCGGCCGCGACCAGCCCGGCGAGGCGGACGGCGGCCGCCACGCGGTCGGGCCGGGGCCGGCGCCCCGGCTGCGTGGCGGCGGCCGATCGGGGCGGGCGGGTGGTCCCGCCGCGGGAGACTGCTCCGGAGGTGGCACGGGCAGTGGGCACGGGCTGGTCTCCTCACCCGGTGGCGTGCCCGGTCGGCACGCGGAGGCGAGCGTGTTCCCGCTCCGCCCCGCGCCACACCCCCGGACCGGTTCGCTCAGCGCCCCTCGGCCTCGTCCATCGCCCGGTAGATCCGCTGCTCCGACACCGGGTATGGGGTGCCCAGCGCCTGGGCGAACACGTTCACCCGCAGCTCCTCGATCATCCAGCGGATCTGCCGGACCGCCGCCGACTGCCGCTTCGCGGCCGGCAGCGCGGCCAGCATGTCCTGGTACTCCTTCTGCACCACGGCGATCCGGTCCTGCTGCTGCTTGTCCCGCTGCGGGTTGCCCGGCAGCCGGTCCAGCCGCCGCTCGATCGCGGTGAGGTAGCGCAGCAGGTCGGGCAGGCGGGCGTACCCGGCCTCGGTGAGGAACCCGGCGTGCACGAGCCCGGTGAGCTGGGCGCGGATGTCGGCCAACGCGGCCACCACGGCGAGGTTCTGCGTCCGGCCGAGCCGCTGCTCCACCGCGTACGCGGCCGCGAGCACCTTGCGGGCCCGGTCCATCACCTCGACCACCGTGTCCACGAGGTCCGCCCGGACCCGCTCCCGCAGTGCCGCGAACCCGTCGGCGTCCCAGGCCGGGCCGCCCGCGTCGGCGACCAGCCTGTCGATCGCCGCGCCGGCCGCGTCCTCGATGAGCGCCTGCACCCCGCCGTGCGGGTTGCGGGACAGCGCCAGCTTCGCCTCGTTGCTGAGCCGGCCCTGGAGGAACTTCGCGGGCGACGGCACGGTGAGGCGCAGCAGCCGCCGGGTGCCCGCCCAGTGCGCCGCCTCCGCCTCGGCCGCCGAGTCGAAGACCCGTACGCCCACCGTGGCGCCCTCGTCGACGAGCGCCGGGTACGCGGTCACCGCGTACCCGGCCCGGACCTGCTCGATGGTGCGGGGCAGCGTGCCGATGCTCCACTCGCGCAGCCCGGTGCGGGCCACGTCCGGCGCGGCGGCCGCCACGACCTGGCGTACCTCCTGCTTGAGCTGGCGTTGCAGCGCCGGCAGGTCCTTGCCCTCGGCGACCGGCTTCTCGTCCTCGCCGAGCACCCGGAACGTCACCCGCAGGTGTGGCGGCAGCTTCGAGGGGTCCCACGCGTCGCGGGGCACGGTGACGCCGGTCATCCGGCGCAGCTGCCGGGTCAGCGCGTCCAGCAGCGGTTCCTCGCCGGCGGGCATCGCGGCGAGCGCGGCCCGGGCGTAGTCGGGCACCGGGACGAAGTTGCGCCGCAGCGCCTTGGGCAGCGAGCGGATGAGAGCCACCACCAGCTCCTCCCGCAACCCCGGCACCTGCCAGTCGAAGCTCTCCGCCGGCACCTGGTTGAGCAGCGGCAGCGGGATGTCGACGGTGACGCCGTCGGTCGCGGTGCCCGGTTCGAACCGGTACGTCAACGGCAGGGCCACCCCGTCGGCGCGCCACTCGTCGGGGTAATCGGCCTCGTCAACGCCGCCCCGGCCGGCGTTGACCAGCAGCTCGCGGGTGAAGGTGAGCAGGTCCGGCCGCTCCCGCCGGGTCTTCTTCCACCACGCGTCGAAGTGGCGGCCGGAGACCACGTCGGCGGGGATCCGGGCGTCGTAGAAGTCGAAGATGGTCTGGTCGTCGACGAGGATGTCCCGGCGGCGGGCGCGGTTCTCCAGCTCCTCGATCTCGGTGAGCAGCCGCTGGTTGTCCCGCCAGAAGTGGTGGTGGGTCTGCCAGTCGCCCTCGACGAGGGCGTGCCGGATGAACAGCTCGCGGCTCAGCGCCGGGTCGATCCGGCCGAAGTTCACCTTCCGGGCGGTGACGAGCGGGATCCCGTAGAGGGTGACCTTCTCGTACGCCATGACGGCCGCCTGCTTCTTCTCCCAGTGCGGCTCGCTGTAGCTGCGCTTGACCAGGTGCTGGGCGAGTGGCTCCACCCACTCCGGCTCGACCCGGCCGGCGATCCGGCCCCACAACCGGGACGTCTCCACCAGCTCGGCCACCACCACCCAGCGCGGCGGCTTGCGGAACAGCGCCGAGCCGGGGAACAGCCCGAACTTCGCCCCCCGCGCGCCCAGGTACTCGTTCTTCTGCGCGTCCTTGAGCCCGACGTGCGAGAGCAGCCCGGCCAGCAGCGACTGGTGCACCTTCGGGGTGTCGATCTCCTCCGGCAGGTCCGCGCCGACGCCGCGCCGGCCGCCGTCGGTCGCGCCGGCCTCCCGGGCCGGTCGCCCACCGCGGCCCTGCTCGGGGGCACGAAGCACCTGGCGCAGCTGGCTCACGATGTCCTGCCACTCGCGTACGCGCAGGTAGTTCAGGTATTCCGCCTTGCACATCCGACGGAAGGCGCTCGACGACAGGGCCCGCTGCTGCTCCCGCAGGTAGCGCCACAGGTTCAGCAGCGCCACGAAGTCCGACTCGCGGTCGGTGAACCGGGCGTGCGCCTGGTCGGCCTGGGCCTGCCGGTCGGCCGGCCGCTCCCGGGGGTCCTGGATCGACAGCGCCGCCGCGATCACCATGACCTCGGTGGCACAGCCGTTGCGCTCACCCTCGACGACCATGCGGGCCAGCCGGGGGTCCACGGGCAGCTGGGCGAGCCGCCGCCCGAGCGGCGTCAGCCGCTTCGCCGGGTCGGACTCCGCCGGGTCCAGCGCGCCCAGCTCGTGCAGCAGGTTGACGCCGTCGGTGATGTTGCGGCGGTCCGGCGGGTCGATGAACGGGAACGCCGCGATGTCACCGAGCCCGATCGCCGTCATCTGGAGGATGACCGAGGCGAGGTTGGTGCGCAGGATCTCCGGGTCGGTGAACTCGGGGCGGGACGCGAAGTCCTGCTCGTCGTAGAGGCGGATGCAGATGCCGTCCGAGGTGCGGCCGCAGCGGCCCTTGCGCTGGTTGGCCGACGCCTGCGACACCGGCTCGATCGGCAGCCGCTGCACCTTGAGACGGTTGCTGTAGCGGGAGATGCGGGCGGTGCCCGGGTCGACCACGTACTTGATGCCAGGAACGGTCAGCGACGTCTCCGCCACGTTCGTCGCGAGCACCACCCGTCGCCCGCGGTGCGGGGCGAACACGCGGTGCTGCTCGGCGGCGGAGAGCCGGGCGTACAGCGGCAGGATCTCGGTGCCCCGCAGCACGGGCTTCTTCTCGACCAGCCGCCCCAGCGCCTCGGCCGTGTCGCGGATCTCCCGCTCGCCGCTGAGGAAGACCAGGACGTCGCCGGGGCCCTCGGCGGCCAGCTCCTCGACGGCGTCGCCGATCGCCTGGATCTGGTCCCGGACGTTCTCCTCGTCCCCGTCGTCCTCCTCCGACTCGGCGACCTCGACGAGCGGCCGGTAGCGCACCTCGACCGGGTACGTCCGCCCGGAGACCTCGATGACCGGCGCGGGCCTGCCCTCGGCGTCGGCGAAGTGCCGCGCGAACCGGTCGGTCTCGATGGTCGCCGAGGTGATGACCACCTTGAGGTCGGGCCGGCGAGGAAGGAGCTGCTTCAGGTAGCCGAGGATGAAGTCGATGTTGAGGCTGCGCTCGTGGGCCTCGTCGATGATCAGCGTGTCGTACTGGCGCAGCATCCGGTCGGTCTGCAACTCGGCGAGCAGGATGCCGTCGGTCATCAGCTTCACGAGGCTGCGCTCGCTCACCTGGTCGGTGAAGCGGACCTTGTAGCCCACCACGTCGCCCAGCTCGGTGCCGAGCTCCTCGGCTATCCGATCGGCGACCGTACGCGCGGCGAGCCGGCGCGGCTGGGTGTGCCCCACCAGCCCGTTGATCCCGCGCCCCAGTTCCAGGCAGATCTTGGGCAACTGGGTGGTCTTCCCGGAGCCGGTCTCGCCCGCGACGATCACCACCTGGTGGTCGCGGATCGCGGCGGCGATGTCGTCCCTGCGCTCGCTCACCGGCAGGCCGGCCGGGTAGGTGACCGTCGGCACGGCGGCTCGGCGCTCGGCCAGCCGCTGCTCGGCCCGGTCGACCTCGGTGGTGATCTCGGCGAGCGCCGCCTCCCGCCGCTGCGGGTCGCGCAGTTTCCGCACACCGTCCAGCCGCCGCTGGAGCCGGCGCTGGTCGCGGAACAGGAGGGGGGAGAGGCGGCGGTGCAGCTCCCGTACGGTGTCGGGCGCGGCGGGTGTGGCTGGATTCTGCATGTCACCGCCAAGATTAGTCCGCGGCTCCGGGACCGCCTCCTGGTTTACCGCCCGGCGATCATCCGGGCGGTTCGGGCCGTGGAGCCGGCCGGGTTGGACCGGGCCGTGGAGCCGGCCGGGCTGGATCGGGCCGTGGAGCCGGCCGGGCTAGAGTGGCCGCCGACCGAGCACGGGGGAGCGGCATGGAGATGCGGGACACCGACCGGGCGCTGGTGCAGGCCGCCACGGCCGTCGCGAAGCTGCGCTGCCGCAGCGAGAACCACACCGTGGCCGCCGCGGCCCGTACCGCCGATGGCCGCGTCTTCACCGGCGTGAACGTCTACCACTTCACGGGCGGCCCCTGTGCGGAGGTGGTGGCGATCGGCGCCGCCGCCACCCAGGGCGTGACCGAGCTGGAGACCATCGTCGCCGTGGGCGACCGGGGGCGCGGGGTGATCCCGCCGTGCGGGCGCTGCCGGCAGGTGCTGCGCGACTACTTCCCGTCGATCCGGGTCATCGTCGGCCCGGCCGATGCGCCGCGCGTCGTGTCGATCGGCGACCTGCTCCCCGAGACGTACGTATGGGCCGACCAGCGGGTCGACGGGACGGCCGACGCGGTGCCCGCGCCACGCCCCGGCGACTGAACGACCCCGGCGGCGCCGGGGCCGGCGAGCCTGATCGACTCCGTTTCGCCGATGTGGCGGTATCTCCGCGGCGTGGACACCGCCGGATCGCCGGAATGGTGTCGATCAAGGCGCGGCCGTGTGGTCGGTCCGCCGGCGCGGTGTCGCCGTCCGCCGTGCCGTCAGTCCGCGGCGTCCGCGGGCCGCTGGTCGTCCGGCTCGTCGGCGGCCGGGCGTCGACGTCGTAGGCCGGCCCACGCGGCGAGCGCGAGCCCGACCACCACGAGCGCGATCTTGAAGCCGGTCCGGCCGAAGGCGAGGTGACCGAGCGCCCCCGCGACGACGCCCACCCACCATTCCCACCGGTCAGTCGCGAGCGGGCACCTGGTCAGTCGCCGGCCGCCGCCTCCAGCATGGAGCGGGGGATCGGCACGCCCTCGAACCGCACGTCACCCTCGGGGACCATCCAGCTCACCACCCGTGCCTCCAACTGCCCGGCGCGCACGGCCGGGTCGTTGTGGTAGAGCTCACGCGCCATGTCGCGGTGCACGGACAGCACGACGAGACCGCGCAGCCGCTCGTCGTCGGTGTCGACGAACGGCCCCGCCGCCAGGACCAGCCCCTGCTCCACGAGACCCGCCTGGTGGGCCAGGTGCGCGGCCTGCAACCGGTCGGCGGCGTCCCGCGGCAGCTCCGGGGCATCCGCGGGGCGGGCCAGGAGGACGACCGTGTGCTGGTCGAATCGCATGTCCCCACCCTAGGGCCGCGCACGCTGCGCCGCCGCCGCTCTCGCCGGCTGTCCGCCCAGGTCAACGGGGTTCGATGTACGACCACCGGATCGGGGACCCCATGCGGGTCGGATAAGGTAAGGCGAACCTAAGCGCGAATCCGCGGGAGACTCGTGACCACCCTCCTCGACCGGCCGGCGACCACCGGCCGCCGCAGCCGCACCGGAAACGGGCGGCGGCTCGCGGTCACCTCCGCGGCCGCGCTCGCGCTGCTGCTCGTGGTGCTGGCGAGCTTCGCCCTGGGCAGCCGGCCCCTCCCCGTCGACCAGGTGTGGCACGCCCTGGTCGCGCCCGACGGCGGCGAGGCCAGCACGATCGTCCGCGAGTTGCGGCTGCCGCGTACCGCCCTCGGTCTCGCCGTCGGCCTCGCGCTCGCCGTGGCCGGCGTGCTCTTCCAGGCGCTGACCCGCAACCCGCTCGCCGAGCCGCGCATCCTCGGCATCAGCGCCGGCGCCTCGTGCGGCGTGGTGCTCGCCATCAGCGTGTTCGGCGTGGGGACGCTCGCCGGGTACGTCTGGTTCGGCATCGGCGGCGCGCTCCTCGCCGGCCTGCTGGTCTTCGCGGTGGCCAGCCGGGCCCGGGAGGGCGCCAGCCCGGTCACCCTCGCGCTGGTCGGCGCGGCGCTCGACGCCAGTCTCGCCTCCGTGGTGTACGCGCTGCTCAGCATCGACGCCCGCACCTTCGAGGAGTACCGGTTCTGGGTGGTCGGCGGGCTCACCGGGCGGGACCTGTCGGTCGCCGTGCAGGTGCTCCCGTTCGTGCTCGCCGGGCTCGTGCTGGCCGCCCTCGTGGCCCGCGGGCTGGACGCGCTCGCCCTCGGCGACGACGTGGCACGCGGCCTCGGCCACCGCATCGGGCTCGTCCGCATCGGCGGCGGCGTCGCCGCGGTGCTGCTCACCGGCGCGGCCGTCGCGGCCGCCGGGCCGATCGCGTTCGTGGGACTGGCCGTGCCGCACCTGGCCCGGGCCCTGGTCGGCGCCGACCACCGGTGGACCCTCGCGGTCTCCGCCCTGCTCGGGCCGGCGCTGCTGCTCGGCGCCGACATCGTCGGCCGGCTGGTCGACCCGCCGGGCGAGATCCCGGCGGGCATCATCACGGCCCTGATCGGCGCGCCGCTGCTCGCCGTCCTGGTCCGTCGCGCGAAGGTGGTGACCGCGTGAGCGAGCAGACCAGTCGGCACGCCCACGGGGCGCCCCGCCCCGCGGTCGGGTGGCGCGGAGCGGCCGCGTGAGCGCCCCGACCACGGTCACTGATCCGGCCGTCGCGGGCGGCGGCACCGACCGGCTGCCCGGCCGCTCCCTGCTGCGGGTCGGCCCGCTGCGGATGCAGGTCCGGCGTCGCTCGGTGGTGGTCGCCGCGGTGCTCGTCGTGCTGCTGGCGGCGGCCTTCGTGCTCAGCCTCTCGCTCGGCACCCCGTACGTCGCCCCGGCCGACGTCCTGCACGCGCTCTCCGGTGCCGGCACCCCGTACGACCTGGTGGTCTTCGACCTGCGGCTGCCGCGTGTCGTGCTGGCCGCCGTGGCCGGCGCCGCGTTCGGGGTGGCCGGCACGCTGATCCAGAGCGTGGCGCGCAACCCCCTCGCGAGCCCGGACGTCATCGGCATCACCCAGGGCGCCGGCCTCGCCGCGACGGTGGCGCTGACCAGTGGCATGGCCGTCGCCCTGGTGGCGCCGGCGGCGCTGGCCGGCGGGCTCGCCGCCGCGGTCCTGCTGCTCGCCCTCGGCGCGCGGCACGGGCTGGCCGCACAGCGGTTCGTGCTGGCCGGTGTGGCGGTGGCGTTCGCCCTGCGGGCCCTCACCGAGGTGGTCATGCTGACCGCCGATCCGATCGACGGGCAGCGCGCCCAGGTCTGGCTCATCGGCACCCTCGCCGGCAAGGGCTGGACCGAGGCGACCTGGATCGCCGTGACCCTGCTCGTGCTGCTGCCCGTGCTCGCCTGGGCCGGCTGGGCGCTCAACAGCACGGCCCTCGACGACGACACGGCCCGGGGGATCGGGCTGCGCCCGGTGGCCCGCCGCGTCGGGCTCGCCGGCACCGGCGTCCTCGTCGCCGCGATGGTGACGGCGCAGGTCGGCGCCGTCGACTTCGTGGCGCTCGTGGCGCCGCAGGTGGCCCGCCGGCTGGTACGCGCCGAGCGGCCGCCCCTGCTCTGCTCCGCGCTGCTCGGCGCCCTGCTGCTGGTGCTGGCCGACCTCGCGGGTCGGCGGCTCCTCGCGCCCACCCAGCTGCCGGCCGGCGTGCTGACCGCCGCCATCGGCGGCCCGTACCTCATGTACCTGCTGCTGCGCGGCCGGCGGCGGTCGTCGTGACCGTCCGTCGCCATCCCCATTCGTCCACCCTTCGGGAGGCGTGATGCTCTCCACCCGCGACCTGGTCGCCGGTTACGACGAGCGGACCGTGCTGGACGGGCTGACCCTGGAGCTGCCCTCCGACGCGTTCACCGTGATCGTCGGGCCGAACGCCTGCGGCAAGTCGACCCTGCTGCGGACCCTGGCCCGGCTGCTCACCCCGCGCCGGGGCACCGTGCTGCTGGACGGCACCGCCATCCGGGACCTGCCCACCCGCGAGGTGGCCCGGCGTCTCGGCGTGCTGCCGCAGAGCCCGCTCGTGCCCGAGGGGGTCACCGTCGCCGACCTCGTGGGGCGGGGCCGGCAGCCGTACCAGCGCTGGTGGCGGCAGTGGTCCGAGGAGGACCGCGTCGCCGTCGACCGGGCCATGGCCCTGGCCGACGTCGCGGGCCTCGCGGACCGGCCCGTCGACACGCTCTCCGGCGGGCAGCGGCAGCGGGTCTGGATCGCCATGACCCTCGCGCAGGACACCGAGGCGCTGCTGCTGGACGAGCCGACCACGTTCCTCGACCTGGCCCACCAGGTGGAGGTGCTGGACCTGCTGCACCGGCTGCGCGCCGAGCGGGGTCGCACCGTGGTCGCCGTGCTGCACGACCTCAACCAGGCCGCCCGGTACGCCGACCACCTGGTCGCGATGCGGGAAGGCGCCGTGGTGGCCGCCGGGCCGCCGCGGGAGATCCTCACCGCGGACCTGGTCCGCGAGGTGTTCGGGCTCGACTGTGTGGTCGTGCCCTGCCCGGTGACCGGGGCGCCGCTCGTGGTGCCCGCACTCACCAGCCCCACCCTGGCCGCCGGGGCCGCGGGTTCCGGCGCGCCTGCCGCCGGCGGCGCGTCTGCCGCTGGCGCCGCGTCTGCCGCTGGCACTGCGTCTGCCACTGGCGCCGCGGATTCCGGCGCCACCCCAGCCGCCGGCGCACTCGCCGGCTCGTACCCTTCGGAAGGAAACTGATGCGTCGTCTCGTCGCCGTCCTCGCCGCGGCCGTCGCCCTCGGCGTCGGCCTCACCGCCTGCGGTGAGAGCGACCCGGTCGCCGGCACCACCGGCGGGGAGACCCGGGAGATCACCCACGCCATGGGCACCACGAAAGTGCCGGCCCACCCGCAGCGCGTCGTCGTGCTCGACACCGACAAGATCGACACCGCGCTCTCCCTCGGGGTCACCCCGGTGGGCGCCGCGACCGCCGGCGAGGCGAAGAGCTGGCCGACGTACTTCGGCGCCGACAAGCTCGCCTCCATCAAGGAGGTCGGGGTGCTCGGTGAGCCCGACCTTGAGGCGATCAACGCCCTCAAGCCGGACCTGATCCTGGGCAGCAAGTTCCGCCAGGAGAAGTTCTACGACGAGCTGGCCGCCATCGCGCCGACCGTCTTCACGGAGAAGGTCGGCATCACGTGGAAGGAGAACTTTCTCCTCGACGGCAAGGCGCTCGGCAAGGAGCAGGAGGCGAAGGACCTGCTGGCCTCGTACGAGACGCGGGCCAAGGACTTCGGCGCGAAGCTGGGCGACGCCGCCTCCCGCAAGATCTCCATCGTCCGGTTCCTGCCCGGCAACATCCGCGTCTACGGCCCGGACTCCTTCTCCGGCATCGTGCTGGGCGACACCGGGCTGGGCCGCCCCGAGCGGCAGATGCTCGCCAACAAGGAGGACAAGCGCTTCGACCTGGTCAGCCCCGAGCGGGTGAACGAGGTCGACGGTGACGTCATCTTCGTGACGGCGTACGGCGAGAAGGCCGCCGCCGAGCAGGCCACCGTCACGGCGGGCAGCCTGTGGAAGAACCTGTCCGCCGTGAAGGCGAACAAGGCGTACGTGGTGTCCGACGAGGTCTGGATGACGGGGATCGGCGTCGGCGCCGCCAACAAGATCCTCGACGACCTGCAGAAGTACCTGACCGCCTGACCGAGCCGGGGCCGCGGTCCGCGCGACCCCAAGATGATCCGCGCAACTTCACCGAAGATGCTGCCTCCGCCACGGCGGAGGGGACATTTTCCCTGAAGTTGCGCGGATCTTCGTGTCGGCCGAGGTCATCGGGCCCGTGAGCGCAGGGCCTGCCGGAGTTCGGCCACGATGCCCTCGAAGTCGTCCCTGAGGCGCTTCGCGGTCACGTGCAACACAATCCAGTCTTCACCGACGAGCCGGTTGAGACGGCGGCGGTCGCGGTGGAACTGCTCGGGATCGTGATGCCAGAGCCCGTCGTACTCGACGGCGACCCGTTGGTCGGGCCAGGCGAGGTCGAGCCGCGCGACGAAGCGGCCGTCGCGTTCGACCACGAACTGGGTGACGGGCCGGGGTAACCCGGCCAGCACGAGCCGGACTCTCAGGAGGGACTCCGGAGCCGACTCCGCACCGGGATCGGCCAGCCCCGCCACCTGGAGCATGCGCTTCCACCCGCGCATCCCGAGCCGGTCGCGCGCACACCCGCGCAACTCGTCGAGTCGCACCAGGCGGCGGGCGGCCAGCCCGTCCACGACGGCTACGGCCTCCTCGATCGGAAGCCACTGGGCAAGATCCCAACAGGTGCGCAACGGTGTGGTGACCGGGATCCCTGCGCGGAGCCGGACATCGGCCCGGTGAACGTCGGCGGTGTGCACCGCGAGCCCGGAGACAGGCCCGAACCGCGACCCCGCCGGCACGAGCACGTCGAGCGGCTCGGCGGCGCCGACCGCTCCGACGCCGTAGAGGCTTGCCGCACTGCGTCCGGCGATCACCGCGTTTGTCGGCAGCACCCACCGAGCCGCCGCCAGGCAGCGCGTGCGGTGTGACACGGCGAGCTCGGCATCGGCGTAGACATCGCGGAAGAGCCGTTGCCACGCGCGGCTGCGCAGCTCCGCGCGGGTCAGCAACCCCCGGGTCACGACGTCGGATCCCCGGAAGACGCGTCCGCGTAGGTGGGTGGGGCGGCGAGGTGCGACGGGCATGGCCCCACCCTGGACTGCGGGGATGCCGCCGCGCAGACCCTGTGGATAACCCGGCGGCTGCGCCCCGACGTCAAGATCCGCGCAACACCTCGGAAGATGTCGCCTCCCGCGCGGCGGAGGCGACAACATCGCTGATGTTGCGCGGATCTTGTGCATTTGGGACGCAGTGGGCGCAGACGGATGTGGCAGGCGGGCCGGGTTGGGCGCGGGCGGGTGTGGGCGGTCAGGCGGCGGTGGACCAGAGGGCGCGGAAGGCGGCCGCCTCGCCGGCGAGCCAGCGTTCGATCTGGTCGGGCTTGACGTTGTCGGGCATGCGGTGCGCCTGGCCGCGCCGGACGTCGACGAGGACCGGCTCGGCGTGCGGGAGCACCGCGTCCATGTGGCGGGCCATGAGGTGCAGCGTGGCGAGCACCGCCTCCTCGCTGGGCGGGGTCTCGTCGAAGTGCAGCCGGACCGCCTCGACGCGGCCGTCGGCGTGGCGTACGCCGAAGTGCGGGTTGATCTTGACGGGCAGGTCGCCGAGCATGGCGAGGGCGTCGCGGGTCTGGGCCAGGTCGACCGACGTGGGCTCGCCGAGGCTGTGCAGCCAGGCGGTGGCGCCCGGCACCAGCGCCTGGTAGAGCGGGCGCCAGCGCGGCTTGACCTGGTCGGCCACCTGGTCGAGGTGGGTGCCGCCGGTGTGGAAGGCGATGTCGGCCTTGAGGGCCTTCACGAACTGGCCGTGCGGGTTGAAGCCGTGCCGGCTGGCCCGCTGCTTGCGCAGGCCGCCGACGAAGGTCGCCTTCGTGGGGCCCGTGCGGTCGACGTAGCGGGTGAAGCCGAGGAGCGTGGCGTAGGGCGTGAGGGGTGCGGAGGCGGGCGCGGTCACGGTCGTCCTCCCAGGTCAGGAGCTCTATTAGTACATACATTCTAATAGACGGGACTGACATCGCCCAGGCCGTCTCCAGGTCGTCCCAATCGCGTGTATGTGCGGCGCCCGCCGGACGGGCGACCGCCGGCGGAAGAGAGGAGGGACACCCACCAAGATCCGTTGACAGGTGTTTCGGACGAATGACAACGTTGTCATCGACTCATTTCCTCCATATGAGACGAGGAGCCCACCTTGCTCTATCGAGGTTCACGCCGTCGCGGCGCCACAGCGGCCGCCGCAGCCGGCATCCTCATCACGGGGCTGACACTCGCTCCGTCCGCACCGGCCCAGGCCGGCCGTCAGCAGGCGAAGGACGAAGCCGTCCGGTCGGGCGGGGCACGTTTCGAAGTGCTGTCCCCGACCCTGATCCGCACCGAGTACCAGAAGGACGGCAGGTTCACCGACGCCGCCACGTTCAACGCCGTCGGGCGCGACGACTTCCCCCGTACGCGCTTCACGAAGCACGTCGACCACGGCTGGCTCACCATCGACACCGGCGCGATGACGCTGCGGTACCGGGTCGGCTCGGGCGCGTTCACCGCCGACAACCTCACCGTGCAGCTCACCACCGGCAAGCAGGTCGTGCAGGGCCGGCCCTGGGCGGGCCACAGTGCTCCGGACTGCGCGCTCGGCACGCTCTGTGAGGCCGAGTCGCTCCAGCTGAGCGGTCCCGGCGTGGCCACCGACCACCGGGGCTACACCGGACGCGGCTTCGCGGCCGGTTTCACCTCCTCCGGCGACTCGGTCACGTTCGCGGTCGATGCTCCGGCAGACGGCACGAAGCAGCTCGCCGTCCGCTACGCCAACAGCGCCGGCGGCGACGGCCAGACCGTGACCCGGACCCTGACGGTTCAGGTCGACGGCGGCGCCGGCCACACGCTGACGCTGCCGCCCACCGCGAACTGGGACACCTGGGGCCTGGCCAGCGTGCCGGTCGAGCTCACCGCCGGCCGGCACGAGGTCAGCGTGGTACGCGGTCCCGGCGACTCCGGCAACGTGAACATCGACAGCCTCGCGGTGGTCGACCCGGGCGATCCGTTCCCGGCGCCCGCCGCGCCCCAGCCGCAGCCCCTGCGGTTCGGCACGCTGGGCGAGGCCGAGACCGGCGCGCTGACCGGCGGCGCGAAGCCCGCGAACGACCACAACGGCGCCTCCGGCACGGGATTCCTGGCCGGCCTGGAGAGCACCGCGTCCGCCGACGCGCTCACCGTGACCGACGTCCCGGCCCCGGGTGACTACCGGGTGCAGATCCGCTACGCCAACGGCCAGGCCGGCTCCCAGCCGAGCCAGGCGCGCACCATGTCGGTCACGGCGGGTACGGCGGCGCCGGTCACGGCGACCCTTCCGCCGACCAGCGGGTGGGACTACTGGAACACGGTCTCCGTCCCCGTCCACCTGGAGCGCGGCACCAACACCGTGACGCTGGGCTGCCCCACGGACGCCAGCTGCAACGTCAACGTGGACACGGTCGCCGTCACGAGCGCGGACGCCCCGCTGCTCGCCCCGCACGCGCCGCTCGGCGGCTACCGCCGGGGCCTGGACGGCGTGGACGGTTCCGCGCCCACCTATCCGGGCCTGCTCTACCAGGACGGCTGGTACCTGCTCGACGACTCGGCCTCGGCCCTGAGCGACACCCGGCCCCGGCCCGCCGCCGAGCAGGACGGCTACGTCTTCGCGTACGGGCAGGACTTCACCCGTGGCCTGAAGGACCTGTCGACCCTGACCGGGCCCACGAAGCTACTGCCCAAGTGGGCGTACGGCGTGTGGTACTCCGAGTACTACGACCGCACCGCGACCGAGTTCCAGAACCTCGTGGCCCGGGCCAGGGCCGAGGGTGTGCCGATGGACGTGCTCGTCCTCGACACCGACGTCAAGGCGCCGGACAAGTGGAACGGCTGGAGCATCGACCCCACCCGGATCCCCGACCCGAAGGCGTTCTTCGACTGGGCCCGGAAGCAGGGCCTGCACACGGGCATCAACATCCACCCGAGCATCCTCGGCTCGGACCCGAAGTTCGCGCAGGCGCAGGCCACCGCGAAGGGCAAGCTGCAGCGCGTCGGCTGCAACGGGGGCGCCGACTGCTACGCGTTCGACTTCGGCGACCCGGACCAGCTCAAGGCGTACCTGCAGCTCCACGACGAGATGGTGCCGGAGGGCAGCAAGGGCCCCGACCTCTGGTGGATGGACTGGTGCTGCGACAACTCGAAGTCCTCCCTCGCCGGGGTGACTCCGGACGCGTGGATCAACCAGCAGTACGCCGACAAGACCGGGTTCGCGTTCTCCCGGGCGTACGGGTCGTTGCAGGCCGGCGGCTACGGCAGCCCGACCCCGGTGCCGACCGGACCGTGGGCCGACAAGCGCACCACGCTGCACTTCACCGGCGACACCATCTCCGACTGGCAGACCCTGCGGATGGAGGTCGGCTACACGCCGGGCGAGTCGGCCGCCACCGGGCTGGCCGCCGTCAGCCACGACATCGGCGGGCACACGAACGGCCTGCAGCAGCCGGGCAGTGAACCGGGCAGCACGAAGCTGCCCGACGACCTCTACGCCCGGTGGGTGCAGCTCGGTACGTTCCAGCCGATCGACCGGCTGCACTCCAACCACAGCGACCGGCTGCCCTGGCAGTACGGCCCGGCGGCGGAAGCGTCGGCCAAGAAGTTCCTGAACCTCCGGGAGAAGCTGCTGCCGTACACCTACGCCGCGGCCCGGGAGGCCACCCGCACGGGTACGCCCATCGTCCGCTCCATGTACCTGGCGTACCCGAACGAGCAGGCCGCGTACGCCACCGCCGGTTCCGAGTACCTCTACGGCCCGGACTACCTCGTGGCTCCCGTGACGACACCCGGCGACACCGCCACGACGACGGTGTGGTTCCCGCCGGGCAACGACTGGACCGACATCTTCACCGGGAAGACGTATCGGGGCGGCACCACGCAGAACATCACCACCACGCTGGACACCATGCCGGTGTTCAAGAAGCACTGAGACGAGGCCGGCCGGGTGGGGGAACCCACCCGGCCGGCGTGCTCGGCCGTCCCGCCAACACGGTTTGGCGACCGGTCAGAGCTGCCCGACGGACGTGATCCGGACCGCGGCGGCGCCCACCTCGTCCGAGGCGGCCAGGTCGACCTCGGCGCTGATGCCCCAGTCGTGGTCGCCGTCGGGGTCGTCGAGGATCTGCCGGACCGTCCAGCGCTCCCGGCCCTGCTCGATCATGAGCAGGGCCGGGCCGCGCGCGTCGGGCCCCGTGCCGATCGAGTCGTACGCCTCGAAGTACGGCTCCAGCGCGTCGGCCCAGGCGTCCGCGTTCCAGCCGTCCGCGGCGTCCAGTTCGCCGAGGAGATCCCAGCGGCGCAGGGCGGCCAGCTCCACCCGCCGGAACAGCGCGTTGCGCACCAGCACGCGGAACGCCCGGGCGTTGCGCGTGACGGCCGGCACCCGGTCGTCCAGGGGCGCGGCGGCCGCCGCGACGTCGGACGGGTTGCGCAGCCGCTCCCACTCGTCGATGAGGCTGGAGTCCACCTGCCGGACCAGCTCGCCGAGCCACTCGATGAGGTCGACGAGCTCCTCGGTCTTGGCGTCCTCGGGGACGGTCTGCCGCAGCGTCTTGTACGCGTCGGCGAGGTAGCGCAGGACGAGACCCTCGGAGCGGGACAGCCCGTAGAACTGCACGTACTCGGGGAAGGTCATGGCCCGCTCGTACATGTCCCGCACGACCGACTTGGGGGAGAGCTGGTGATCGGCCACCCAGGGGTGCCCCTGCCGGTACATCTCGTACGCCGACTCCAGCAGCTCGGCGAGCGGCTTGGGCCAGGTGACCTCGTCGAGCAGTTCGAGCCGGGCCTCGTACTCGATGCCGTCGGCCTTCATGGCGGCGACCGCCTCGCCGCGGGCCTTGAACTGCTGGGCCGAGAGCACCTGGCGCGGGTCGTCGAGGATCGACTCGACCACCGAGAGCACGTCGAGGGCGTACGCGGGGGACTCCCGGTCCAGCAGCTCGATGGTGGCCAGGGCGAGGGGCGAGAGCGGCTGGTTGAGGGCGAAGTCGAGCTGGAGGTCGACGGTGAGTCGGACCCGACGGCCGGTCTCGTCCGGCTCGGGCAGCTCCTCGACCACCCCGCCGGCGCGCAGCGCCCGGTAGATGGCGATGGCCCGCCGGATGTGCCGGCGCTGGGCGGCGCGGTCCTCGTGGTTGTCGGTGAGCAGGTGCCGCATCGCGGCGAACGCGTCGCCGGGCCGGCCGATGACGTTGAGCAGCATCGAGTGGCTGACCTGGAAGCTGGAGGTGAGCGGCTCGGGCTCGGCCTCCACGAGCCGCTGGAAGGTCGGCTCGCCCCAGCCGATCGAGCCCTCCGGCGGCTTCTTCTTGACCACCTTGCGCCGCTTCTTCGGGTCGTCGCCCGCCTTGGCGAGGGCCTTCTCGTTCTCGATCACATGCTCGGGCGCCTGCACGACGACCCGGCCGACGGTGTCGAAGCCGGCCCGGCCGGCCCGGCCGGCGATCTGGTGGAACTCGCGGGCCTTGAGCAGCCGGGTACGGGTGCCGTCGTACTTCGACAGGCCGGTGAACAGGACGGTGCGGATCGGCACGTTGATGCCGACGCCGAGGGTGTCGGTGCCGCAGATGACCTTGAGCAGCCCGGCCTGGGCGAGGGTCTCCACGAGCCGGCGGTACTTGGGCAGCATGCCCGCGTGGTGGACGCCGATGCCGTGCCGCACCAGCCGGGACAGCGTCTTGCCGAAGCCGGACGTGAAGCGGAAGTTTCCGATCGCACTCGCGATCATGTCCTTCTCGGCGCGGGTGCAGACGTTCACGCTCATCAGGGCCTGCGCGCGTTCGAGGGCCGCGGCCTGCGTGAAGTGCACGACGTAGACGGGAGCCTGCTTGGTCTCCAGCAGCTCCTCGAGGGTCTCGTGCAGCGGCGTCATCGCGTACGAGAAGAGCAGCGGGACCGGCCGCTCGGCCGAGCGGACGACGGCGGTCGGCCGCCCGGTGCGCCGGGTCAGGTCGTCGACGAACCGGGTCGTGTCGCCGAGCGTGGCCGACATCAGGACGAACTGGGCCTGCGGCAGCTCGATGAGCGGCACCTGCCACGCCCAGCCGCGGTCCGGCTCGGCGTAGAAGTGGAACTCGTCCATGATCACCTGACCGACGTCGGCCCGGGCGCCCTCGCGCAGCGCGAGGTTGGCCAGGATCTCGGCCGTGCAGCAGATGATCGGGGCGTCCGCGTTGACGCTGGCGTCACCGGTCAGCATGCCGACGTTCTCCGCGCCGAAGATCTCGCAGAGGGCGAAGAACTTCTCCGACACCAGCGCCTTGATGGGCGCGGTGTAGAAGGTGGTGCGGTCGTCGGCGAGGGCCGCGAAGTGCGCCGCGGTCGCCACCAGGCTCTTGCCGGAGCCGGTGGGCGTATTCATGATCACGTTGGCGCCGGAGACGATCTCGATGATCGCCTCCTCCTGGTGGGGGTAGAGGTCGAAGCCGCGCTCCTTGGCCCAGCCGGCGAACGCGTCGTAGAGGGTGTCGGGGTCGGCGCTTGCGGGCAGCGCGGCGGTGAGCGTCATAGGCCGTCAATGGTGCCTGGATCATGCCCCCGGGCGCCAACCGGGTAGCGGACGGACCTCACGGGCGCGGACCGGCGCCCGTCCGGGCTCACCGCCGCCGGTAGATCAGGTCCGCGACCGGGCGGCCGGCGAGCAGCGCCCGCCGCTCGAACTTGGTCACCGGGCGGTGCGCCGGGCGCGGAGCGAAGCCGTCGTACGCGTTGACCAGCTCCGGGTCGGCGTCGAGGGTGTCCCGCATGGCCTCGGCGTACTCGGCCCAGTCGGTGGCGCAGTGCAGGCTGCCACCGGGGGCGAGCCGGTCGCGCAGCAGCGCCACGTGCGCCGGCTGGACCAGGCGCCGCTTGTGGTGCCGCGACTTCGGCCACGGATCGGGGAAGAAGATGTGCACCGCGTCGAGCGAGCCGGCCGGCAGCCGGCGGACCAGTTCCAGGGCGTCGCCCCGCGCCACCCGGACGTTGCGCAGCCCGCGCCGTTCCACGAGGTCCAGCAGGTTCGCGATTCCCGGAGTGTGCACCTCGACGGCCAGATAATCTCGATCCGGGTCGGCGCCGGCCATCACCGCGGTGGTCTCGCCCATGCCCGAACCGATCTCCAACACCACGGGGGCCGCGCGGCCGAACAGCACGGCCGGGTCGACGGGAGCGCCGGGTCCGTCGGGGACGTCCAGGCCGTACGCGGGGAAGAGCCGGCCCAGCGCGTCGGTCTGCCGCCCGGTCATCCGGCCCCGTCGCGGATGGAAGGTGCGGACCGTCCGCGGGACCGGGTGCGGCGGCGCGGCGCTGGGGTCGTGGTCGGTGGAGGTCACAGCGCTCCGAGCGTACGCGACGGTCGCGCCGGATCGGATGTGATGTGCGACCAGGGATGAGAGGATCCATCTCGTACGGCAGGCCGGGTTGCTCCGCCGCCCGGCACGGCCCGACGACGTCGGGAGGAGGCAGCGAGCGATGACCCGCGAAGGCTTCGTCCTGTCCGCCGTGGTCGCCGGCCTCCTGCTGGTGATCGCCTCCAACCACGAGGGGGCCACGCAGGATCCTCCCTCGTACGTGGCCGCCTCGCCCGCCGCCTTCGGGCAGGCCGCTCCCACGCCCGAGCCGCAGCGGGAGGCGGATTCCGACCCCTCCCAGCCCGACGTGGTGGCGGCGCCCCAGCCCACCCCGGTCGTGGACGTCTTCGTGAAGGTCAGCCCGAGCACCATCCAGCCGGGCTTCCTGGTCGGCATCGAGGCCAGTTGCCGCGACAACTCGATCCCCGCCATCGTGGTGTCGGACGCGTTCGGCCGGGTCCAGGTGCAGCCGCAGCGCGGGCTGCTCACCGCGGCGCCGATGGTGCGGGAGCGCACCCGCCCCGGCAACTACCGCGTCAAGCTGGAGTGCCGTGACGGCGAGACCGCCTCGACGATGCTCCAGGTGGTCAAGTCGGTGCAGCCCAGCCGCGGCCCGGCCACCGGGTTCGGCGGCACGGCCGGCGGCTTCCCCGGCGGCCTGCTGCTCCCCGGCGGGGTGGCGTTGACGGTCACGGGCCTGGTCCTGGCCCTGGTGGCGATGCGCCGGCCCCGCGGCGCCGCCCGACGCTGAGCCCGCCGATGGTCGACACCCGTTCCCCCCGCCCGGCCGCCACCGCGGCCCGCCGGAGCGCGTCCGGCCGGAGCCCGTGGACGGTGCCGCTCGCGGTGCTGTGCGTGCTCGGCGGCGTCTTCGTCACGGGCATGGGGCTGGGCCGGTCGGTCGGGCCGCTGGACTGGGTGACGAGCGGCACGGAGCGGTCGCCGTCCCGCGAGGACGCCAACGCGCTGCGGGCGAGCCGACCGGTACGCCTCGAGGTGCCCACGATCAAGGTGTCGGCGCCGGTCGCGCCCGTCGGGCAGGCGCGGGACGGCTCGATCGACGTACCGCCGCTGGAGCGGCACAACGAGACGGGCTGGTACGACCGCGGGCCGACTCCGGGAGAGCCCGGTCCCGCCGTGATCGTGGGGCACGTGGACACCAAGGACGGCCCGTCGGTCTTCTACGACCTCGGCAAGCTGAAGCCCGGCGACACCGTCGAGGTGACCCGGACCGACCGGACGGTGGTCGTCTTCCGGGTCGACTCGGTGGAACGCTTCCCCAAGGACCGGCTGCCGGCCGAGCGCATCTACGGCCACGAGGGCCCGCCCGGGCTGCGACTGATCACCTGCGGCGGCGAGTTCCTGGGCGGCCGGACCGGCTACGAGGACAACATCATCGCCTTCGCGTCCCTGGCAAAGGTGCGCGAGCCCTAACCCCCCGCCGGCCTCCCGCCCCGGCCTCCCGCCCGGCCTCCCGCCGGCCTCCCGCCGGCCTCCCCGCGCCCCACCCGAGTGGTGATCATGAAGTTATTGCCCTGTGGGAGCGCTCCGGGAGGCAATAACTTCATGATCGACGGGCGAGTTGGGGGAGTCGGGAGGGGCGGTCAGGGGACCTGTTGGACCACCTCGAACTCCAGGAGGGTCGCGCCGGAGGCGACGGGGCGCTGCTGCTGCCCCCCGTGCGCGGCGCGCGACGGGCCGGCGGCCCACGCCTGGTACGCCTCCTCGGACTCCCACCTGGTGTACACGAAGTAGCGGCTCTCCCCGGCGACCGGGCGGAGCAGCTCGAACCCGAGGAAGCCGGGCAAGTTCTCCACCGCGCCGGCCCGCGCCGCGAACCGCTTCTCCAGCTCCTCGCCGGCGCCGGGCGGGACGTCGATCGCGTTGATCTTCACGACTGCCATGCCCCCACCCTAACCAGGGCAGGACGGTTCAGAACGCCTCGACGGCGGGGACGAGCTCGGCGTCGACCACGATCGGCGCGTGGTCGGAGGGCCCCTTGCCCTTGCGCGCCTCCCGGTCCACGTACGCGGAGCGGACCGTGCGGGCGAACGGCGCCGACGCGTACACGAGGTCGATGCGCATGCCCTTGTTCTGGTGGAACATGCCGGCCCGGTAGTCCCAGTACGTGAACGGGTGCGGCCCCTTCATCGGCGTGGGCACCACGTCGGTGAGCCCCAGGTCGCGCAGCGCGGCGAGGGCGGCGCGCTCGGCCGGGGTGACGTGCGTGGAGTGGGTGAACACGGCCGGGTCCCACACGTCGGCGTCGGTCGGCGCCACGTTGAAGTCCCCGCAGACCGTCAGCGGCAACCCGCCGATGAGCTCCTGCTCCAGCGCGTCGCGCAGCGCGGCGAGCCAGGCCAGCTTGTACGCGTAGTGCGGGTCGTCGGGGGCGCGGCCGTTCGGCACGTACACCGACCACACCCGCAGCCCGCCGCAGGTGGCCGAGATGGCACGGGCCTCGGGCAGCGGGAAGCCCGGCTCGCCCGGAAACCCGACCGTCACGTCGGACAGGCCGACCCGGGACAGCAGCGCCACGCCGTTCCACCGGCCGTCGCTGTGACTGGCCACCGTGTAGCCCAGCTCGCCCACCTCGGCGACCGGGAAGGCGCCGTCCGGGCACTTGGTCTCCTGGAGGCACACCACGTCGGGCGCGGTGCCGTCGAGCCAGTCGAGCAGCCGCGGGAGCCGGGCCTTCACCGAGTTCACGTTCCAGGTCGCCAGGCGCATGCCCCCAGCCTGCCGCATCGGGAGCCGGCGTGCCGGACCAGCGGCCCGGGGTGTCGCGCCGGCCCGGCCCGCGCCTCCGTCCGGCCCGGGCCGCTGCGAACCCGCGGCCCGGGGTGTCGCGCCGGCCCGGCCCGCGCGTCCGGCCGGCCTGGCCCGCTGCGCGCCCGGCGGCCCGTCAGCTCCCGGGGGTGTCGTTCGGCCGGGTCTGCTCGGCGAGGAAGCGTTCCAGCTCCGCGCCGAGCTCCTCGGCGGTCGGCAGCGAACCCGCCTCCGGCGCGAGCAGGTTCTTCTCGCCCCGACCGCGGGCGAAGGCGTCGTACTGCTCCTCCAGCGCCTGGACGAGAGCGGCGGCGTCCTCGGTCTCGGCGACCTGCCGGTCGATCTCGACCCGTACCACCTCGGCGGCGGAGCGCAGCCCGTCGCGGGGCAGCAGCAGGCCGGTGCTGCGCGACACCGAGGCGAGCAGCACCTCGGCGGCGGCCGGGTACTCGGTCTGCGCCACGTAGTGCGGGACGTGGGCCGCGAAGCCGATCGCGTCGCGCCCCTGCTCGCCGAGGCGGTACTCGAGGAGGTGGCCGACGCTGCCCGGCACCTGCACCCGCTGCAACCAGGGCTCGTACCCGGAGATCAGCTCGCGCCGCGTGGCGTGGGCGGTGACCCCGGTGGGCCGGGTGTGCGGGACCGCCATGGGGATCGAGTTGAGCCCGACGGTGAGCCGGACGTCCAGCCGGGCGGCGAGCCCGGCGACCGCGGCCACGAAGCGCTCCCACTGGAGGTCCGGTTCCGGGCCGGTGAGCAGCAGGAACGGGGTCTCGTCGTCGTCGCGCAGCAGGTGCAGTTCGAGCTTCGGGGCGTCGTACGACTCCCAGTGGTCCTCGACGAAGGTCATCACGGGGCGGCGGGAGCGGTAGTCGAAGAGCTGGTCGAGGTCGAACGTCGCGACGGGGCGGGCCTCCAGCGAGCTGAACAGCTGCTCGCGGGCGAGCCGGCTGGCGCTTCCGGCGTCGACGAAGCCGGTGAGGGCCTGGATCAGGACCGGCTGACCGAGGTCGGGCAGATCGTCGGTGAGCTCGTAGAGCTCGTGTGGGTCGAGCACCGGTTCGGACCTCCCTGGGATGTGCCTACGGAGCGCCGCCGCGTTCCACGGCGCCCGGTTCCGGCAACGTACCCGCCATCCTGCTGCATTCCTTCGCCGGGCGGTCCGTTCTCAGGGAGTGATCAGGATCGGGCGAAACGCCGCGTTCCGCCACCCGGACACCGCCGTCGTGTCCGCTCGGCGGACACCACCATCGGCCGTACGGTCGAGTGTAGTGATCGTGGACGCGCCGGGCGGCGATGCCCGGTTCCCCGGATGGCAGCCCGTCCCGAAGAGGTATCCTTTCGCCCACAGTGGACGGTTGCGGTCGGTGTGATCCTGGGTACATCCGTTGTCGGTTCCAGGTACACATGAGTGAGGGCACACCCACAGGAGGACCGAGATGTCTCTGCTGCAACGGATCAACACGTTCCTGCGCTCACCCAAGGGGCAGCAACTCGTCGCGCGGGGCCGCCGCGAGCTGGCCAAGCCGGAGACCCAGCGGAAACTGCGCGGGCTGGCCTCCCGGCTGTCCCACCGCCGCTGACCACCCGCAGGACGCCGTGCCCGCCTGCGCCGACCCCCGGGAGCACCTGTGACCGATCCCGTACCCGCCGACGGCCCGCCGCCCACTCCCGCGCCGCAGCCACCCGCGCCGCCCGCGCCCGTGGCGGCCGGCGAGGACGCCCCGGAGACGCCACCGGCCACGCTCTGGGACCGGATGCGCGACGATCCGCAGTACGCCCCGGAGCACCTCGCGCTGGAGGCGGTGCGCCGGCTCGGGCCGGAGGCGGCGCAGTGGGCCCAGCGGGTCCGGGCCGAGCAGCCCGACGTCCCCGCCGACGTCCTCGCCGAGCAGGTGGTCCGCCGGTTCGTCAACCACGCGCGCCTCTCCGGCGCCGTCTCCGGCGCGGCCGGCCTGCCCGGCGCGGTGATCGACGTGGGCGTGCTGGCCTGGACCCAGGCCCGGATGGTGCTGCACATCGCCGCGGCGTACGGGGTCGACCCACTGCACACCGACCGCGCCACCGACCTGCTGGTCCTCCAGCGGGTGCACAAGGTGGCCGAGAGCGCCCGGCTGGCGCTCGGTGTGGCCGCCGGCCGCGAGCGCGCGGGCGCGCTGTTCGGTCGGGGCGGGCAGCACCAACTCGGCAAGGTGATGCTGCGCCTCGGCGTCCGGCTGGCGCAGATGGCCGGCGTGCGGGCCGCCAAGCGCGTGTTCGCGAAGGTCGTGCCGGGCGCGGCGATCATCCTGGGTACCTGGGCGAACTCCTCGGCCACGAAGGAACTCGCCGAGCGCTCCCGGGCGCTCTACCGGCAGCGCGAGGGGGTCCCCGGGCCGCGTCGGGGGTGAGCCGGGGCGTGTGCTCCGGCGCCCGACGGCGCCCATCCCGGGGTCAGTGATCGAGACCGGAGGCCCGCCACGCCACCTCGGCGAGGCGGCCCTGGCCGGTCACGTTCGGGTGGAACCAGTCCAGGCGGTTGACCAGGTCCAGGTCGAACCGCACCCGGTGCACCGCCCCGCCGTCGTAGCGGCAGCGCGACCCGTACGCCCGGCACGCCGCCGCCAGTTGCGCGTTGTAGGCGGCGATCCGGTCGCGGAAGGCGGCCCGCCGGGCCCGGTCCGCGGGCGCCGTCGAGGTCGGGTGGGCCAGCAGCGCCGGGCAGACGCCGCGCCCCCAGGCGCGGACCGCTCGGGAGTCGGTGTGCCCCACCTCCCAGAGCCGGTGCAGGTCGGGGATGCTCACGACCAGCACCCGCGCCTTCGGGCGACCTGCGCGCAGCGCCCGCAGCCCCCGGTCGACACCGGCCCGGAACTCCGCCACCGGGGTCATCGCCTCGATCCCGCCACGGCAGGCGTCGTTGGCGCCGACGAGCACCGTCACGTGGTCGACGCGGTCGCGTACGGCCGCCCGGGCCTGCTCCTCCAGTGCCGCGGCCCGGGCGCCCGGCCGCGCGTGGTTGTGCGCCCGGCCCCGGATGGCCGGATCGCGGTCGAGCAGCCGGCGGTAGAGGCTGCGGACCCGCAGGCCGTCGCCGGTGGACCAGGAGTTGCGCTCGCACGAGGTGAGCACCAGGCAGGAGCCGAAGCCGGTGCTGATCGAGTCGCCGAGCGCCGCGATGCCGCCCGAGCCGCCGGGCTGCGGCGTGGCGCGGGAGGGCCGGGGGCCCGCCTCGCCACCGCCCTCGCAGGCGAGGGCGACCAGCGCCAGGAGGCACGCGACGGCGGTGACCCAGCGTCGAGGCATGACCTTCCCCGTCCGGCGACACACGGCTACGGCCCGGTCACTCTATGCGCGCGGGTTCGGGGCGAACGGCTGCTGTCGGCTATCCGCCACACCCCTTGCGGTGGCGGGTCGCGGGGGTCGAGCCATCGGGCGACAGCAGACGGATCTTGACTTCCAGCGCGCTCGAAGTGGAACGCTGGATCGGACCCGGCGCGGACAGCCGGAGGTCGCGAGGAGGGGTGTGGTTGTGAAACTTGGCCTGCACTACTGGACCTACACCACCCCGCCCGAGCCGGAGCTGATCGCCCCCACCCTGGCGCGCACGGCGCAGCTCGCCGAGGCGGCCGGGTTCGCCTCCTTCACCGTCATGGACCACTACTTCCAGATGGAGGCCGTGGCGCCGGCCGAGGAACCGATGCTGGAGGCGTACACCACGCTCGGCTTCGTCGCCGCGCACACCGAGCGGATGACGCTCGGTGTGCTGGTCACCGGCGTGATGTACCGCTACCCGGGGCTGCTCGCCAAGATCGTCACCACCCTCGACGTGCTCTCCCGCGGTCGCGCCCGACTGGGCATCGGCGCCTCCTGGTACGAGCGGGAGCAGCGGGGCCTGGGCGTGCCGGTGGTGCCGATGGGCGAGCGGTTCGAGCGGCTCGAGGAGACCCTGCGGATCTGCCTGCAGATGTGGAGCCCGGACAACGGCCCCTTCGAGGGCCGGCACTACCAGCTCGCCGAGACGCTCTGCGTGCCGGCCCCGATCGGCCGGCCACGCCCGCCCATCATGATCGGCGGAAGCGGGGAGCGGAAGACGCTCCTGCTGGTCGCCCGCTACGCCGACTCGTGCAACCTCTTCAGCGCCCCGGTGGACGAGCTGCGGCACAAGCTCGACGTGCTCCGGTCGCACTGTGAGGCCGAGGGGCGTGACTACGACAGCGTGCAGAAGACCGTCGCCATGCGGATCTCCCCGGTCGACGAGCCGGAGGCGTTCCTCGCGGCCGCCCGGGACTACGCCGCTCTCGGCGTGACCGAGCTCCAGGTGACGCCGGACCGGCACCCCGCCGAGTTCGCCGAGCAGGTCGGCGAGCGAATCGTGCCGAGGCTCGCCGACATCGGCTGACCGCGCCGGCCGCCCGCGTGGCGGAGGCTGCCGCCCGGGGCCGGAGGCTGCCGCCCGGGGCCGGAGGCTGCCGCCCGGGGCCGGAGGCTGCCGCCCGGGGCCGGAGGCTGCCGCCCGGGGCCGGAGGCTGCCGTCCGCGGCGGAGGCTGCCGCCCGCGCGGTTAACCCCGCCCGTCCGGGGGTAGGTCGGTGGAATGACGAGATCGCAGCCTCGCCGCGCCCGCGGCACGGTCGGGCACGCGTACAGCGCGCTGAACCTCCGGCTCGCGCTCGCCGGCTTCGGCCTGGTGATCATGGCGATCTTCGCGGTGCTGGCGTTCCTGGCGGGCATCGCGTGGTTGGGCGTGGTCTGCGCGTTCTTCGCGGTGGTCGCCGTGGTCGACCTGGTCATCATCCAGCGCCGCCGCGCCGCCCGCCGTCGCGAGGAGCCGGGCGTACGGCACTCACTGTTCGAGTGACAGGAGGACGAGATGTCCATCGCCACCACCAACCCCGCCACCGGACAGGTGCTCAAGACGTACGACCCGATGTCCACCGAGCAGATCGACGCCGCCATCGAGCGGGCCGACCTCGCCTTCCGGCAGTTGCACGGCACCACGGTCGACCAGCGGGCGGGCTGGCTGAACGCGGCGGCCGACGTGCTCGACGCCGAGCGTGACGAGATCGCCCGGATCATGACCACCGAGATGGGCAAGACGTACGCGTCGGCGAAGGCCGAGGTCACCAAGTGCGCCAAGGCGGCCCGGTTCTACGCGGCCCACGCGGCCGAGTTCCTCGCCGACGAGCCCGCCGACGCGGCGGCGGTCAGCGCCACCCGCGCGTTCGTCCGCTACCAGCCGATCGGCCCGGTGCTCGCCGTCATGCCGTGGAACTTTCCCCTCTGGCAGGTGATGCGCTTCGCCGCACCGGCGCTGGTGGCCGGCAACACGGGCCTGCTCAAGCACGCCTCCAACGTGCCGCAGACCGCGCTGCTGCTGGAGGACGTGTTCCGCCGCGCCGGCTTCCCCGAGGGCGCGTTCACCACGCTGCTGGTCGGGTCGGAGGCCGTCGACCACATCCTCAGCGACCCCCGGGTGCGCGCGGCGACGCTCACCGGCAGCGAGGGCGCCGGCCGGTCCATCGCCCAGATCGCCGGGCGCGAGCTGAAGAAGACCGTGCTGGAGCTGGGCGGCAGCGACCCGTTCGTGGTGATGCCCTCCGCGGATCTGGACCGGGCCGCCGAGGTGGCCACCACGGCGCGCTGCCAGAACAACGGGCAGTCCTGCATCGCCGCGAAGCGGTTCATCGTGCACGACGACGTCTTCGACGCCTTCGCCGAGAAGTTCGCGGCGAACATGTCCGCACTGCGCGTGGGCGACCCGATGGACGACCAGACCGACGTCGGCCCCCTCGCCAGCGAACGCGGCCGCGACGAGGTGCACGCCCAGGTGCAGGACGCGATCGACAACGGGGCCACGGTGCTCGTGGGCGGGGAAGTGCCTCCCGGCGACGGCTGGTGGTATCCGCCGACCGTGGTCACCGACCTCACCCCCGAGATGCGGATGTGGCGGGAGGAGGTGTTCGGCCCGGTCGCCGGCCTGTTCCGGGTGTCGTCGTACGAGGAGGCGATCGAGGTGGCCAACGGCACGACCTTCGGGCTCGGCTCGAACGCCTGGACCCGGGACCCGGACGAGCAGGCACGGTTCACCACGGACCTGGACGCCGGGAACGTGTTCATCAACGGGATGACGACCTCCTTCCCGGAGCTGCCCTTCGGCGGGGTGAAGAACTCCGGCTACGGCCGGGAGCTGTCCGCGCTGGGCATGCGGGAGTTCTGCAACACCAAGACCGTCTGGGTGGGCGGTGAGGGCGCCGGCTCGGCCGGGCCGGCCGGCGCGCACGCCGAATAGCGCCGCCCCGCAGCAAGCTTCAACGGACACCGTCATGGGTACGGAACGCACCCATGACGGTGTTCGCCTTCCACGCCTCCCACGAGCAGATCCACCCCCGTGCCCTGCTGGACGCGGTGGTGCGCGCGGAACAGGTCGGTTTCGACGCCGCCATGTGCTCGGACCACTTCTCGCCGTGGAGCGCCCGCCAGGGGCACTCCGGGTTCGCCTGGTCCTGGCTCGGGTCGGCGTTGCAGGCGACCGGGTTGCCGTTCGGGGTGGTGAACGCGCCCGGCCAGCGGTACCACCCGGCGATCGTCGCCCAGGCGATCGGCACGCTCGCCGCCATGTACCCCGGCCGGTTCTGGGCCGCACTCGGCACCGGCGAGGCCGCCAACGAGCACATCACGGGCGATCGCTGGCCGCGTAAGGACCTGCGCGCCGCCCGCCTGCGGGAGTGCGTGGACGTCATCCGCGCGCTGCTGGCCGGCGAGGAGGTCAGCCACGACGGTCTGGTCCGGGTGGACCGGGCACGGCTGTGGAGCCGTCCCGAGCGGCCACCGGCCCTCATCGGCGCGGCGGTGAGCGTGCCCACCGCGCGCTGGTGCGCCGGGTGGGCCGACGGCCTCATCACCGTGAACGCGCCGGTCAAGCACCTGCGGCGGATGATCGCCGCCTACCGGGACGCCGGCGGCCGGGGGCCGCTTCACCTCCAGGTGCACGTCAGCTGGGCGCCCGACCAGGCCGAGGCGGAGGCGATCGCGTACGACCAGTGGCGCACCAACGTCTTCCCGCCGCCGGTCTGCTGGGACCTGGAGACCGTCGACCACTTCGACGCCGTCTCGGCGGACGTGCCGATGGAGCGGGTGAGCCAGGTGGTGAACGTCTCGTCCGACCTGGGCCGGCACGTCGGCTGGCTGGAGGAGTACGCGGCGCTCGGCTTCGACCAGATCGCCCTGCACCACGTGGGGAAGGAGCAGCGCGCCTTCCTCGACACGTTCGGCAGCGAGGTGCTGCCGAAGGTGCGTGCCGCCCGATGATCGCCCCACCTGGGCGTTGCCTAGGCTCGTGACCCATGGAGGGACTCTTCGAGGTCGTCGTCTTCCTGGCGATCGCGACGCTCGGCGCCGCGCTGGCGCGCAAGCTCGGCCTGCTGGCGCCGATCGTGCTGGTGGTGGCGGGGCTCGTGCTCTCCTACGTCCCCGGCTTCCCGCACGTCCGGCTCGACCCGGACCTGGTGCTGGTGGGGATCCTGCCGCCGCTGCTCTACGTCGCCGCGCTGGAGACGTCCGTGCCGGCGTTCCGGCACAACCTCCGCCCGATCCTGCTGCTCGCCGTCGGGCTGGTGCTGTTCACCGCGTTCGCGATCGGCATCGTCCTGCATCTGCTGTTGCCGGCCGTGCCCTTCGCCGTGTGCGTGGCGCTCGGCGCGGTGCTCGCCCCGCCGGACGCCGTGGCCGCGACCGCGGTGGCCCGGCGCATCGGGCTGCCCCGCCGGGTCGTCACGATCCTCGAGGGGGAGAGCCTGCTCAACGACGCGACGGCGCTGGTGCTGTTCCGGGTCGCCACCGTGGCCGCGGTCGGCGAGGCGGTCGGGGTCGCCGACGTGAGCCTCGAGGTGCTGCGGTCCGCGGGCGGCGGCGTGGTGGTCGGCGCGATCGGGGCGGTGCTCTTCGGCTTCGTGCACAAGCGGATCAGCGACCCGCTGCTGGACAACGCGCTCTCGCTCATCATCCCGTTCGCGGTGGTCTTCGCCGCCGAGGAGATCCACGCCTCCGGCGTCGTGGCGGTCGTGGTCACCGGGCTCGCGCTCGGCCACAAACTGCCGGTTCTCCTGTCGGCCGCGTCCCGCCTCCAGGTGGGCGCGGTCTGGCGGCTGGTCCGGTTCCTGCTCGAGGGCCTGGTCTTCCTGCTCGTCGGGCTCCAGCTCCCGGACGTGCTCCAGGATCTCGACGAGCCGGTCGACCGGGTCGTCGGGGTCACGGCGGCGGTGCTCGGCACGCTCATCCTGGCCCGCTACTTCTGGCTCTTCCCGGTCAGCTACCTCACCCGGCTGGTGCCCCGGGTCCGCCGCCGGGACGGCGAGCGGAAGCCCGCGAAGTACCCGCTCGTCATCGGCTGGGCCGGGATGCGCGGCGTGGTCACCCTGGCCGCCGCGCTCGCCCTGCCGCTCACGGTCGCCGGCGGGGCCGAGTACCCGCGGGCGCTGTTCATCTGGCTGGCCTTCGCGACGATCGTGGTGACCCTCGTCGGCCAGGGCGCCACCCTGCCGGTGGTGGCACGACGGCTCAGGCTGCCGCCCGACGACCCGGTGCAGGACGCGCTCTCCGCGGCCGGCGTGCAGCAGCAGGCCAGCCGGGCGGCGCGGGAGCGCCTCGACGCGCTGGCCGAGACCGCGCCGGCGCCCGTCGTGGACCGGCTGCGCCGCGCCGTGGAGGACCGGACCAACCTGGCCTGGGAGCAGCTGGGCGGCGCCGAGCGGGAGACGCCGTCGCAGGCGTACGGGAGGCTGCGGCAGGAGATGATCGACGCCGAGCGTGAGGTGTTCCGGGTGGCCCGGGACACCGGCCGGATCCCCGAGGAGGTGCTGGTGCGGGCATATCGTGACCTGGACCTGGAGGAATCGTTGCTGCGACGGGAGGGGGAGCGGTGAGCTGCGGCCACCTGACCGGGGCGGGCACGGCCGCACCCGACACCATCGACGAGTGCCCCGACTGCGTGGCGATCGGCAACACCGACTGGGTGCACCTGCGCTCCTGCCTCACCTGCGGGCACGTCGGCTGCTGCGACTCGTCCCCGTACCGGCACGCGAGCGTGCACTTCGAGGAGACCGGCCACCCGGTGATGCGCTCGATCCAGCCGGGGGAGACCTGGCGCTGGTGCTACGTGGACGAGGAGATCGGCTGAGCCTTGCCGGCCGGCGTCGGCCGGGTCCGTAGCGCCCGTCGCGTCAGGGCCGGGACGAGCAGGCCCATCAGGGCGAAGAGGGCGGCGAGCCCGAGCCATCCGGGGCCACCCCGGTCCAGGACCGCCCAGGTGAGCAGGGCCGGCCCGGCGGCCCGGGCGAGGCCCGCGAGCAGACCGTCGGCGCCCTGGTACGCGCCGACGGCCGCCGGGTCGGCCAGGTCGTACGCGAGCCCCGCGCCGCCCGTGCCGTGCCACAGGTCGCCGACGGTGTAGACCGCCGTGGCGACGAGCAGCAGGGGGATCGTGGACCAGGCCGGCGCGCCGGCGGTCGCCGCGTACACCAGCATGGCGGCCGCGAGCACGAGCCCGGCGCGGCGCATGGTGCCCGCGGCGCGCGGGGCGGTGCGGGCGCCCCGGCTCAACGGGACGGCGAGCAGCACGGTGAGCACCGTGTTCACCAGCAGGAGCGCCGACACCAGGACGGGCGGCGCGCCGGCCCGCCGCACCGCCCAGAGCGGCACCACGAGGGTGAGCACGACAAAGTGCAGGGAGAGCAGGGCCGACGCGGCGCTCACGGCCAGGAACGGCCCGTCCCGCAGCGCCCGGAGGTCCAGCAGTCGGCGGCGACCGGTCGGGACGCCGGTCGGGGGGAACGCCGGCAGACGCATGATCAGGGCGGCCGACACGAGGTAACTCGTCACGTTCCCGAGCACGAGCAGGTGGTACGCCACCGGGGTGTCGGCGGCGAGCGCGAGCCCGGCCAGGCCGGCCCCGAGCGCGATCCCGAGGTTGGCCACCGCCCGGAGGGTGGCGAAGGCGTGCACCCGCCCCTCGGGGCCGCCGACGGCGGCCACCAGCGCGGCCCGGACGGCGAGGTTGCCGGAGACCAGCAGCGCGTCGAGCACGGCCACCACGACGAACGCCGGGAACGAGCCGACCAGCAGGTAGCACGCGGCCACGGCGGCCTGCAGCAGTTGCAGGGTGGCACGCAGGACGCGCGGGTCGTACCTGTCGGCGAGCCCGCCCAGCGGGACGCTCGCGGTGAGGCCCACGAGCCCGGCGACCGTGAGGCCGGCGCCCACGGCGGCGGGGCTCAATCCCACCACGCGGGTGAGGAAGAGCGCCGACCCGGCGGTCCAGAGCCCGAGGCCGACGGTGTTCGCGAGGGTGGCCAGGGCCAGGGAGCGCAGGTGCCCGGGCGGCGGCGGCGGTGACATCCGGATGGCCGTCAACCGGCCCGCGCCGTGGGGACGCCGTCGTCGCACACGTACCGACCGTAGGACGGCGGCGTCCCGCGCGGGGTGCCCGGGCCGGGCGACGCGCGTCACAGCCGTGGGGGACACCGTCGGGATGAGGCAGACCCGCCTCGCGGCGCGACGCCACGCAGTGAGATTCGCCGCGCCACGCGGCGCCGCCGTGATCTCATAGAGACAACTGCGCCCTTCGCCTGGCAGGCTGCCTCCCATGACCCTGAAGCTGCGTTCCGTGGGAACGAGCGACCGTGGGCTGATCCGCAGCGGAAACCAGGACGCCCTGCACGCCGGCACGTGGCTGGTCGCCGTCGCCGACGGCATGGGCGGCATGGCGGCCGGCGACCTGGCCAGCTCGATCGCCATCGACGCCTTCGCGCCGCTGGACGTGGAGACACCCGAGGACGGTCTCGTGGCCGCCCTGCAGACCGGCATCGAGCGGGCCACCGTGCGGATCCGCCAGGCGGTCAGCGAGGATCCGGAGCGGCAGGGCATGGGCACCACACTGACCGCCCTGCTCTTCGCCCGCACCGGCAGTTGCCTGGCGCTCGCCCACATCGGCGACTCCCGCGCCTACCTCTTCCGGGAGGGCGTGCTCAAGCAGATCACCCGCGACGACACCTTCGTGCAGATGCTCGTCGACCAGGGCCTCATCACCGCCGACCAGGCCAGCAGCCATCCGCGGCGGGCCGTGGTCACCCAGGCGTTGCAGGGCGAGGAGGTCTCCCCGTCGTACGCGACGATGGTGCCCTGGGCCGGTGACCGCTGGCTGCTGTGCAGCGACGGCCTCTCCAACGTGGTCCGTCCGGACACGCTGGCCGAGGTGCTGGCCGGCTACCCGGACCGGGCCGAGTGCGCCCGCATGCTCATCGACCTGGCGTTGCGGGCCGGTGGCCCGGACAACGTCACGGTGGTCGTGGCCGACGTGGTGGAGGAGTGACGGGCGGTCAACGCCGCCGCGGGGTGGCATGCCGGGTGGGCGTGGCGGTGGTCGGGTCCTCCGGCCAGGGGTGCCGGGGATAGCGGCCGCGCAGCTCGGCCCGCACCTGCGGGTAGCCCGTTCGCCAGAACGAGTCCAGGTCGGCGGTGACCGCCACGGGCCGGCCGGCCGGTGAGAGCAGGTGCAGCAGCACGGGCACCCGCCCGCCCGCGATGCGCGGGGTCTCCCGCCACCCGAACGTCTCCTGGAGCTTCACGGGCAGCACCGGCGCCGCCGCGTCGGCGTAGTCGATCCGGATCCGCGAGCCGCTGGGCACCGTGAGCCGCTCGGGTGCCAGCTCGTCCAGCCGGGCCGCCTGCGCCCACGGCAGCAGCCGGCGCAGCGCGGTCGCCACGTCCACCCGCGCCAGGTCGGCCCGGCGCCGGGCGGTGGCCAGCTCCGGGCCGAGCCACACCGGGGCGGCGGCGAGCAGGGCCTCGTCGTCCACGTCGGGCCAGTCGTCGCCGAGCGCCCGCCGGCAGAACGCCAGACGCTCGCGCAGGGCGCGCGCCGCCGGCGTCCACTCCAGCAGCCCGAGGCCGGTGCGGCGCAGCCCCGCGAGCAGCGCCGCGCCGACCTCCGCCGGGTCGGGGCGGGTCAGTGGCCGATCCACCAGCTCGATGGCGCCGAGCCGTACGACCTCGCGGGCCACCACGTCGGCGCCGGACCAGCCGACCTCCCGCTCGGTGCGCAGCAGCGGCCCGGCGGCCTCCCGCGCGGTGGCCTCGTCGAGGGTGGTGGCGAGCCGGATCCGGGCGGTGGGCGCGCCGGGGGAGCGGTCGGCGACGGCCACGGCGAGCCATTCGGCGCCCGCGAGCGGGGACCCGGCCGCCAGCTCCGCGGCGGTGCCGCCGGTCATGAGGTACGACGTGCCGCCCTTCCGGCGGGCCCGCGCGAGCCGTTCGGGGTGGGCCAGCCCGACCAGCAGGCCGACGGCCAGGTCGTCGGGCAGCCGGTCGCCGCCCGTGTCCGTGCCGGCGGGCAGGAGCGTGCGCAGCCGGCGGGTCTCGGCGCGCCAGCGGGCGGTGGCGGCGGGATCGGCGCCGGCGCGCAGCCTCCGCAGCGCGGCGGTCAGGTCGTCACCGGGCCCGGCGACGGCGTCCTCGGCCAGCAGGGCGACGATCTCGGCGGCGCGGTCCGCCCCGACCCGGGCAGCCCCGTCGAGCAGGGCCCGGGCCAGCCGCGGATGGGCGCCCACCGCGGCGACCAGCCGCCCACGCCCGGTGATCCGGCCGGAGGCGTCGACCGCGCCGAGTGTGGCGAGCGTGTCCCGGGCCACCGCCATGGCCGCGGCCGGCGGCGCGTCGGGCAGCGCGAGCCCGGTGCCGTCCGGTCGGCCCCAGGCGGCCAGGTCCAGCGCGAAGCCGGTGAGGTCGGCGGTGGCGATCTCCGGCTCCGGCTGCGCGGGCAGCCGCTCGTGCGTGGCGGGCGACCAGCAGCGGTAGACGTGGCCGGGTGCCTCGCGCCCCGCCCGGCCGGCCCGTTGCGTCGCGGCGGCCCGGGACACCGGCACGGTGACCAGCGCGCCGAGGCCGCGGGCCAGGTCGAGCCGGGCCACCCGGCTGAGTCCGGCGTCGACCACCACCCGCACGCCGGGCACCGTGAGGCTGCTCTCGGCCACCGCGGTGGCCAGCACGACCCGACGTCGGCCGGCCGGACGTAGCGCCGCGTCCTGCTCGGCGGCGCGCAGGCGCCCGTGCAGGGCCAGCAGGTCGATGGTGTCGCGCAGGTCGGCGAGGCGTCCGGCGACCGCCGCGATCTCGCCGGCCCCGGGCAGGAAGACCAGTAGGTCACCGTCACGTTCGCGCAGGGCCCGCCGTACGGTGACGGCCACGTGGTCGAGCAGGGCCCGGTCCACCGGGCCGGCGCCCGGCGCGGCCACCGGCCGGGGTGGAGGCGCCCAGACCCTTGTCACCGGGTGCAGCGCCGACTCGGCCCGGACGATCGGCGCGGGGGTGTCGGCGCCGCCGAGCAGCGCGGCGAACCGGTCGGCCTCCGGGGTGGCCGACATGGCCAGCAGCCAGAGGTCCGGCCGGAGCGCGCCCCGCGCCTCCACGGCGAAGGCGAGCGCCAGGTCGGCGTCGAGGTGGCGCTCGTGGCACTCGTCGAGCAGCACGGCGCCGGTGCCGGGAAGCTCGGGGTCGTGCAGGAGACGGCGGACGAGCAGCCCGGTGGTCACCACCTCGACGCGGGTGTCCGGGCCCACCCGGCGGTCGCCGCGGACCGCGTACCCGATCCTGCCGCCCACCCGCTCGCCGAGCAGCTCCGCCATCCGGCGCGCCGCGGCGCGGGCGGCCACCCGGCGGGGCTGGGCGACGACCACGCGGCCTGCCACCCGGTCGGCCACGGCCAGCGGCGCCAGCGTGGTCTTGCCGGTGCCCGGTGGCGCCACCAGGACCCCGGTGCCCGCCGCGCCCAGGGCCTCGACCAGTGCGGGGAGTGTCGGCCGCACGGGCAGGTCCAGGCGTACGTCGGAGAGCACGGCCCAGTCTCGCACCGGCTCGGCGTGGCCACCCGGGCCGGACCCCCGGAACGTCGCGGCGCCCCGCCGCGGGGGAGCGCGGCCGCGGGGGAGCGCGGCCGCGGTACGCCGGGCGGCCCGACCCACCCGGTCACGATCCGCACGGGAGCGTTGAGGTGCTCGTCGAGCGGCACGGCGTCGGTGCCGGGGGAAGCCCGGGGTCGTGCAGCAGGCGGTCGTCGCCTCGCGTTGGGGTGCCGACGTGGGCACGACAGCCGGTTGATCCGCACAACTACCCGGTAGTTGTCCCCTCCCGAGCGCGGGAAGGCCACTACATCCCTGAAGTTGAGCGGATCTCGGGTGCGACTGGCGGCCGGTCCCCACACTCCCGGATGTTGCCTTTCTCGTGGGACGCCAGGCCCCGTAACATCACCGAGCGCGTCCGGATCCTGGCACCGCCGCCGAAGATCCGCACAGCTACCCGGTAGTTGTCCCCTCCAGAGCCCGGGAAGGCCACTACGTCCCTGATGTTGCGCGAATCTTGAACGCGACCGGTCGTCGAGCCCGACGACTCCGGGCGGTGCGGAGTCGGAGCGTCACGTAAGTGTGACGTTTCGTGAGCGGGATCGACCCCGGACATGCCGGTGGCCGGGTCCCACCGACCCGGCCACCAGCGTCACCCCCTAGTAGGTCCCGTCGAGCTGCCCCCGCAGCTTGGTGAGCGCGCGTGCCAGCAACCGGGAGACGTGCATCTGCGAGACGCCGATCTGCTCGGCGATCTGCGACTGGGTCAGGTTGCCGTAGAAGCGCAGGGTGAGGATCTTCTGCTCGCGCTCGTCGAGCGTGGCGAGCGCCGGCCCGAGGGCGACCCGCAGCTCGGCCAGCTCGAACTCGCTGTCCTCGCCGCCGAGCATGTCGCCCAGCTCGGTGGCCCGGTCGCCGTCGCCGGTCGGGGTCGAGAGCGAGACCGCGTTGTAGGCGCGGGCGCCCTCGAGGCCCTCCAGGACCTCTTCCTCGGTGATCTTGAGGTGGGCGGCGATGTCGGCGACCGTGGGCGAGCGGCCCAGGGTCTGCAGCAGCGAGCTGTTGGCGTCGGAGATCGCGAGGCGCAGCTCCTGGAGGCGGCGCGGCACCCGGATGTCCCAGGTGCGGTCACGGAAGTGCCGCTTGAGCTCGCCGATGATGGTGGGGATCGCGTAGCCGGCGAAGTCGACGCCGCGGGACGGGTCGAACTTGTCGATCGCCTTGATGAGGCCGACGGCGGCGGTCTGCGCCAGGTCGTCGGTGGGCTCGCCCCGGCCGCTGTAGCGGTGCGCGAGGTGGTTGGCGAGTGGCAGCCAGGCCTCGATCGCCTTGTCGCGCAGGGCCGGCCGCGACGGGTGGTTGGCCGGCAGTGCGGCCATCGCGTGCAGCAGGTCGGTCGCGCTGTCGGAAAGTGCCCGTGGGTCGAGCTTCGCCGTGCTGGCCGGCGTTGTGCCGGTCGTCTGCTCACTGATCGCTGGCGCGGTCATGGGTGGTCCTCCCTGCACCTCGTCCGCGGATAAAGACGTGATGAATTGGTTTAGCTTCCTATGGGCCGTTCGGGAGTCACCTTAACCCGATCGTCTCCTGGAAATCTAGCCGAACGGCCGATGTACTTAAGTGATTTTCGGTCACGTTAAAGGTCAAATAGGGCGCATCGCCGATCGGTTGTGAGAGCCGTTACTGGTTCGTCCGGCCGACCCGGCGCCACCGGGACATCCCGGCGGGGCGACCGGACGGTCGGCCCCGGGGCGGCCGTGCGGGCAACGCGAAAGCCGACAACAGGCGGCAGTGTCACCTTTCCGCCCTTGTCCCGTACACGGGACCACCCGTAGCGTCGCCATAGACCCGTCCGGGATGGAGACGCCATGCTCGACCCAGCCGCTCCGCAGCTCGTCCTGAGCAGCCGCACGCTCTACTTCAGCTGGCTGCCGGCGGATCCGGGCGCGGTCGCTGCGCTGGTGCCGTCCGGGCTGCGACCCCGCCCGGACCGGCAGGTCTTCCTCAACCAGTACGTGGTCGACGACGAGACGCAGACCTCGGGCTTCGGCGCCTACGACCTGACGTACCTGGGGGTCTCGCTGAGCGGGGTGGACGCCCCCGGTGGCATCAGCCCCGGCGGCTGGTGGACCCACTACGTGACCTCCAGCGAACGGGTGCTCGGGTACGCCCGCACCCGGGGGGCGCCCGCCTCGCCCGGCCACACCACGATCGAGGTGAGCGGGGGCGTGCTCGTCGCCGAGACGGAGCTGGACGGGGTGCCCGTGATCCGCGCGCGCTGCCGGGTGGGCGACACGGGCCACGTGATCAGCAGTGGCCACCACCGCTACTTCACCCGACGGAACGGGCAGTTGCTGAGCGCCGTGTACCCGTACGTGGCCGAGCCGGTGACGCCCTTCGAGATCGAGTGGGTGGAGTTCCTGGAGCCCGAACACCCGACCTACGCGCTCCGCCCGGACAACCCGCTCACCATCGCCTGGGGCTTCTACTCTCCGCGCGCGTCGTTCGCCCACCCCGGCGGCCTGGCCGTCCACCCGGGTGACGTCGCACTGCCGCACGAGCGGGTCGGCGCCGCGACGGGCCGTCGGTCGGCCGGCTCCCCGGCGGAGTAGCCGCCGCATCGGCAGGACGCCCCTCACCCGGCCGCCTCGGGCGGGCCGCACCGTAACCGTCGGCGCGGCCGGCGGCGGTGAAACGGGCAACACATCTCGCGTTTTCGCGGCTCGCGGAGGTTTCCGCGGGCCCAGACGGGTAACCCCGATAACGGATCGGCGCGTCGCGTCGCGGTGAGAAACCACCCGCGGTGGCCTCGCACCGTCCCACGTCGACCCCGTCCCACGGCAGGACCCCCGCCGTGGGGACGTACTCCGGCACACCCGGTGACGCGGCCGGCACCCGTCCTGATCGACGCCAGACAACGCAGGAGGCCCCAGCATGCCCGGCGAGACGACGAACCCCGTGATCGAGCACCGCGAGCCGGCGGTCGAAGGCGAACGGGGGGCGCTGGTGGCGGTGCTGCTCATGGTGATCCTCGGAGTGGCCGGCATCTTCGCCGTCTCCTGACCCGTACCACCGATGTGACCCGGGACTCCGGCGGCGGGCCGCGAAGGCCCGCCACCGGAGGAGAGGTCAGGGCCGCGGGCCCTGACCGCCGGTGTGCGGCAGCCGCTTCGCCGGGACGACGCCCAGCCGGCCCGCCTGGAAGTCCTCGAACGCCTGGAGGAGCTCCTCCCGGGTGTTCATGACGAACGGGCCGTAGTGCGCGACCGGCTCCCGGATCGGCTGGCCGCCCATGAGGTAGAGGTCCAGTGCCGGGGTGTGCGAATCCTGCCGGGCGTCCGCGGTGAAGCGCAGCGCGTCGCCCGGCCCGTGCACCGCGAGCTGGCCGGTGCGCAGCGGGCGCCGCTCGGCGCCGACGGTGCCGCGGCCGCCCAGCACGTAGGCGAGGGCGTTGAAGCCCGGCTGCCAGGGCAGGTCCACCTCCGCGCCCGGCTCGACGGTGACGTGCGCGATGGTGATCGGCGTGTGGGTGGATCCGGGACCGGCGTGCCCGGCGATCTCGCCGGCGATCACCCGGATCAGCGCCCCGCCGTCGGGCGTGGTGAGCAGTGCGGCCTCTTTACCGCGGATGTCCTGGTAGCGCGGCGGGTTCATCTTGGCCGCCCGCGGCAGGTTGACCCAGAGCTGGGTGCCGTGGAACAGACCGCCGCTGGTCACCAGGTGCTCCGGTGGCGCCTCGATGTGCAGCAGGCCGCTGCCGGCCGTCATCCACTGGGTGTCGCCGTTGGTGATGGTGCCGCCGCCACCGTGTGAGTCCTGGTGGTCCATGATCCCGTCGATCATGTACGTCACCGTCTCGAAGCCCCGGTGCGGGTGCCACGAGGTGCCCTTCGGCTCGCCCGGGGCGTAGTCGACCTCGCCCATCTGGTCGAGGTGGACGAACGGGTCCAGCTCGCTCAGCGGCACCCCGGCGAAGGCCCGGCGCACCGGGAACCCCTCGCCCTCGTAGCCGCTCGGCGCGGTGGTGAGCCGGTGGACCGGCCGGAAGGCGGTGGACTCGGGCAGCCGCGGCAGGCGGGGCAGGACGAGCACGTCGTCGACGGTGATCGCGGGCATCGGTGGCTCCTAACGTGTGGTGGGGGTGGCGGCGTCGCGGGTCGCGCGAAGGCGGGCGCCGAGCCGCGCGAACACCCGGGCGAGGCAGGCGACCTCGTCGTCGTCGAGGTCGTCCATGAGGTGGGCCCGCACCGACGCCAGATGGTGGGGTGCGGCGTCGCGCAGGGTCAGCAGGCCGGTGGCGGTGAGCACGGCCTCGCTGCCCCGCCGGTCCTCCGGGCAGGGCTCCCGGCTGACCAGCCCGCGTCGCTGCATCGAGGAGATCTGGTAGGTGAGCCGGCTGGGGGAGAAGACCAGCCGGCCGGCCAGCTCACCCATCCGCAGCCGCTGCCCCGGAGCCTCGGAGAGCAGCACGAGCACGTGGTAGTCGGCCATCGTCAGCCGGCTCGACGCGCGCAGGTCGTCCTCCAGTTGCGTGAGCAGCAGCTGGCTGGACTCGACGTAGGCCCGCCAGGCGGCGAGTCGGGTGCTGTCCAGGCTCTCGGTCACGTCCCCACGGTAGCCGGTCTTTCAAAATTTAAGCAATGTGTCGTGGGTCCCGCGAGATCCACACGACATCCGGGAAGTAGGGACCTCCCGCGCGACTAGGCTCGGCGGGTGGACGACCTCGACCTGCTCGACTGGCGGGAACGGATCGCGCGGCTCTACCTCTCCGACCTCGACCTCGCGGGGTTCCGGGCAGAGCGCGACCGCCTCTTCGCCGAGCACCCGCAGAGCCCCATCCCACCCGCCGCACGGGCCGGCTTCACGGGGCTGCGCTACTACCCGCCGGACCCGTCGGCCGTGGTCGAGGCGCCGCTGCGGCCCGCCGAGGGCCAGCTCGACATCGACACGGGCGGCCCGGACGGCGTGATCCGCTACCGGCGCGTCGCCGTCGCCGAGACGCCGTGGGGGCCGCTGACGCTGTGGTGGATCGCCGCGTACGGGGGAGGGCTGTTCGTGCCGGTGCGGGACGCCACCTGCGGGCCCGAGAGCTACGGCGGCGGCCGCTACCTCACCGACACGGTGAAGGGCACCTTCGGGCGCGGGCTGACGCTGCTGCCCGGCGAGCGCGTACGGCTCGACGCCAACTATCTCTACAACCCGTCCTGCGCCTACGACGACCGCTGGGCGTGCCCGCTCGCCCCGGCCGAGAACCGGGTCGACGTGCCGCTGCGCGCCGGCGAGCTGTCGTACGCGCACTGACGTCCGTCGGGGCTCGCAGTGCCCCCCCCCGGGGGCTTGATCGACTCCTCTTCCGTGAAGTCGGGGTGTCCCGGCGGGGTTGATACCGCGCCCTCCGGGAAGTCGAGTCGATCATGCCCGCCCTGGTGGCGTGTTCGCTCACTGGGCGGCGGGGTTCGGCGCGGTCATGTGCAGCCGCCCGAGGAGTTGTCGGGCCTGGTCGGCCATGTCCGCGTCGACGATGACGGCGTACTGGCCGGCCCGCAGCGAGCTGGCCGAGGTGAAGTCCCGCTGGCCGCCGGTCATGGCGTGTGCCACCGCGCCGAACACGGCGCCCCAGATCGCGCCCACCACCAGGCCGACCACGATCACACCGAGCCAGTTGCCGACCGCGAAGATGCCGAAGAGCAGGCCGATGAACAGCCCGAACCAGGCGCCCGTGCCGGCGCCGATGAGAGCCGCGCGCCCGGTCGTCATGCGGCCGAGCACCGTCTCCACGAGGGTGAGGTTGGTGCCCACGATGGCGGTGTGCTCCACCGGGAAGCGATTGTCCGCCAGGTAGTCGATCACGCGCTGCGCCGACGGGTAGTCCGGATACGACCCGATCGTCACGGTGGGCGGACCGGTCTCCGGGCCGCGCCCGTCGCCGGGCGTCGTCGGCCGGCCGGCCGGGCCGGACGGCAGCAGGTCGCCGCCGGGGGCGCTCGGTCGCCAACCGGTCGGACCCGTGGAACTGGTCATGACTTCCTCCCTCGGTCGGCACTCCCTTTCCCGCCCCCGCCGCCCGGTAACGCCGTCGCGTCGGCGCGCGTCCCGCTCGGCGTACGGCGACAATGGGCGGATGCGCCTGGTGATCACCGCGGACACGCACGTGCCGAAGCGGGCCCGGGACCTGCCGGCGCCGCTCTGGGCGGCGGTCGACGAGGCCGACGTGGTGCTGCACGCGGGGGACTGGGTCGAGGAGTCGCTGCTCGACGCGATGCAGGCTCGCGCCCGGCGGCTCGTGGGGGTGTGCGGCAACAACGACGGCCCGCCGCTGCGCGCCCGGCTGCCCGAGGTCGCCCACGTGGAGCTGGACGGGTTGCGGGTCGCCGTGGTGCACGAGACGGGGCCGCGTACGCGCCGGGAGGAACGCTGCGCCGCCCGCTTCCCCGACACCGACCTGCTGGTGTTCGGGCACTCGCACATCCCGTGGGACACTGTCGCGCCGGGCGGGTTGCGGCTGCTCAACCCCGGTTCGCCGACCGACCGGCGGGCGCAGCCGTACGCCACCTACCTGACCGCCCGCGTGACGGCGGGGCGGCTCGACCGGGTCGAGCTGCACCGCCTCCCGCGGCGCTGACCCCGGCCCGGCGGCCGCGCCCCCGTGCGCGGGCAGCCCGGGCCGGAGTCCGGTGCGCCGTCACTGGCCGCGACCGGTCTCCTCCTGCAACTCGTCGATGCGCTTGGACGCCTCGGCCTTGGTGAGCCCGTCCGGGACCTCGGCGTCCGCCTCGCGGGCCAGCGTGGCCAGGTACGACTCCTGAGCCGCGGTGGGCGGCTCGGCGCCGGTCACCCACTCGTCGGGGTCCTTGATCGCGGCCTGCGGGTTGTTCTCGTTGCTGGTGCGGTCCGTCATCGTCTCCACCTTTCATCGAACAGGCGTGCCAATACCCCGATCGTCGGAGGTTCATGCCGGCTCCGGTGGCGGGGCGGCGCATACGATCGCGCGATGGGACCGGACCCCTCGGGCGTGGTGGTGGTCGGCGCCGGCCTGGCCGGTGTGGCGTGCGCGCGCGAGCTGGCCGCGGCCGGGGTGCCGGTGAGCGTGCGCGAGCGGGCCCACGTGCCCGGCGGGCGGATGGCCAGCCGGCGCTTCGACGGCCGGCCGGCCGACACCGGCGCCGCCTACTTCACGGTCAGCGACCCCGGTTTCGCGCTCCTCGTGGAGGAGTGGCGGGCGGCCGGGCTGGCCCGGGAGTGGACCGACACGTTCGTGTCGTACGGGCGCGACGGCCGGCGTGAGGTGCCCGGGCCGATGCGCTGGGCCGCGCCCCGCGGGCTGCGCTCGCTGGTCGAGCACCTCGCGCGGGACGTGCCCGTGACGGTCGACCGGCTGGTGCTCGGCGTCGAGCCCGGCCCCCGCGTGGACGGCGACCCGTGCGCCGCGATCGTCCTCGCGATGCCGGGCCCGCAGGCGGCGCTGCTGCTGGACCCGGCGCTCGTGGCCGCCACCGCGGTCGTCGAGGCGCAGCGCTGGTCGCCGACGTTGGCCGGGGTGCTGCGCTTCCCCGACCGCGCGTGGGCCGACTTCCGCGGCGCGTTCGTCAACGACCACCCCCTGCTCAGCACCGTCTGCGACGACGGCGACCGGCGTGGCGACGGCGCCCCGGTGCTGGTCGCCCACACCACGCCCGAGTTCGCCTCCCGGCACCTGCTGCAGCCGACCGCCGCCGCGCCGGCGATCGAGGAGGCCGTACGGGACCTGCTGGCGCTGCCGGAGCCGGCGGAGCACGTGCACGTGCACCGGTGGACGTACGCGAAGCCGACGGTCGCGGGCCGGGGCACGTACCACCTCGACGCCGACGGCATCGGGCTCGCGGGCGACGCCTTCGGCACGCCGCGGGTGCAGACCGCGTGGCGCTCCGGCCGGGACCTCGGGCGTGCCCTGGTCGGACGCCTGGCGTGAGGGCGGCGGGGGAGGGTCAGCTCGCCGCGCCGCTGACGGCCGGCTCGCCTCGACCCTCGGCCGGATCCGCGGTGCGCTCGCCCGCCCGGTCCAGCAGTTGCATGACCGGGGTCGCCGCGACGCCGTGGACCACCACCGACACGATCACCACGAGGCCGACGGTGGCCCAGACGAGGTCCGCCTGCGGGAAGGCGGCCTTCGTGGTGGCGTACGCGAGGTAGTAGAACGACCCCACCCCGCGGATGCCGAACAGCGAGATCACCCAGTGCTCGGCGGGGCGGCCGGGCGCGCCCCGCAGCGACAGCCACGCGACCAGCGGCCGGATCACGAACACCAGCGCCAGCCCGACGGCGGCGGCCGGCCACGTGAGGGCGCCGAGCAACCCGCCCACCACGGCGCCGCCGAAGAGCAGCAGCAGGAGGACGGTGAGCAGCCGCTCGACCTGCTCGGCGAAGTCGTGCAGCACCGAGTGGAACTCGTGGGTGCGCTCCGCGGACCGGATCGCGCGGGCGGCCACGAAGACGGCCAGGAAGCCGTACCCGCCCACGACCTCCACGAGCCCGTACGCGAGGAACGTGGCGGCCAGCGCGAGGAAGCCCTCGGCGTGCCGGGCCAGCCGCAGGTGGCTGGGGGCGCGGAAGAACAGCTTGCCGAGCAGCCACCCCACGAGCAGCCCGCCGCCGACGCCGATCGTCACCTTCCACAGCACGTCCACGGTGAACCAGCGGAGGAGCCATTCGCGGGGAGCGAGGCTGGTGGTGGCGATGGCGATGGCCGCGTACACGAACGGGAAGGCGAGCCCGTCGTTGAGCCCGGCCTCCGAGGTGAGCGAGAAGCGCACCTCGTCCTCCGAGTCCTCCACGTCGGTCGGCTCGCCGACCTGCACGTCCGAGGCGAGCACCGGGTCGGTCGGTGCGAGCGCGCTGCCGAGCAGCAGGGCCGCGGCCGGCACGAGACCCGCCCACCACCAGCCGAGCAGCGCCACCGCGGCGATGCACAGCGGCATGGCGATGACCAGCAGCCGCCAGGTGGACGACCACCGCGACCAGCTGAGCGGGCGGTCGATCTTGAGCCCGGCGCCCATCAGGGCGACGATGACGCCGATCTCGGTGAGGTGGGTGGCCAGCTCGGGATGGGCCAGCGGATTCGGCGTGGGCAGCCCGGTGGGCAGCAGGAACACCACCATGCCGAGGCCGAGGAACGCGATCGGCATGGACAGCGGCCGACGCTCCAGGACCCGCGGGAGGATGCCGGCGAGCAGAGCGCCGAGCCCCACCACCGCGAAGGCCACGTCGACCGGTTCCACCGCACCACCCTCCGCCGCGCCCGCGACGCGCGGGCAGGTGGTGCAAGACCTTGCCCCGCGACGCGCAGAGCTATGCGTACGCGGCTCGAGGAAACCGCTACCGCGGCCGGGTCAGGGGCGAGTCGTCCAGGGCGGCCAGCAGTGCCGCCGGATCGTCGTAGACCGCCACCGCCCCGGCGCCGGCCAGCTCGCCCCGGCTCGTCCCGCCACAGGTCAGGCCGACGCAGGGGATGTCCAGCTTGCCGGCCGCGGCGACGTCCCAGACGGAGTCGCCCACGAAGACCACCCGCTCGGCGGGCAGCCCGGACTGGTCCAGGGCCGCCACGAGGATGTCCGGCGCCGGCTTGCTCTGCTTCGCGTCGGCGGAGGTCGTCACGGCGTCGATCACGTCGTCCGCGTCGAGGGCCCGGCGCAGCGCGGCGGCCTCGTGCTCGGCGGCGGAGGTGGCGAGCACCACCCGCATCCCACGCTCGGCGCAGGCCCGCAGCAGACTGGTGGCCCCGGGTAGCGGGACGAGCCGGTCCCAGTACTCGGCGTAGAGCGTGTCGTGCGCGTCGCGCAGCTTGCCGTCGGCGTCGCGGTCGCGCTCGGGCCCGAGCAGGTGGTCCAGCAGCTTGTCCGAACCCATCCCGATGGCCCGGTGCACGCTGGCCATGGGCACCGGCTGCTCGTTCTGGCGCAGCGCCTCCCACCAGCTCACGGTGTGCAGGTACGTGGTGTCGACCAGGGTGCCGTCCACGTCGAAGAGGACGCCGGCGGGGTTATCGCTAGGCATGGCCGTCCTCCTACCCGGCCCGGGCGGGCCTGACGCACGAGACGCCGGATCTCCCGGGTGGCGCCGGGTTTCACCCGGTGGGAAGAAGGATCTCGAACCAGACCGTCGACCCCCGCACGGTGGGGTCGGTGCCCCAGGCGTCGCTCAATTCCTCGATCAACCCGAGGCCCCGGCCGCGGCTGCTCAGGGTGTCGGTCTGGGCCCGGGTGACCGTGCCGCGGGTGCCCGAGTCGGCCACCGACACGAGCAGTCGCTCGGCGCTCAGATCGATCTCCACACGCGCCGCGGTGCCCGCGTGCAGCAGCGCGTTGGTGGTGAGCTCGCTGGTGCACAGCACGGCGGCGCCGATCACGGACTCCGGCACCTGCCACTCGCCGAGCTGCGCGGTCAACCAGTGGCGGACCCGGCTCGGCGCGGTCGGCTCGGCGGGCACCTCCATGCTCGCCGAGCGGCTGGGCTTCAGCGCGTGCTCGACGGCGAGCACCGCCACGTCGTCCTCCGTGGCGCCGGGCACCGCCGCCGTCGCCACGGCGCAGAGCGCCCGGGGGTCGCCGCTGCCCGCGCCGGCCACGGCGCCCGCGAGCGCGTCCAGACCCGCGGTGAGGCTCTGCCGCCGCCGCTCCACCACGCCGTCGCTGAACAGCAGCAGCGTGTCTCCGGGCGCGAACCGCACCGTGGTCACGGCCGGCCGGGCGTCGAGGCCCAGCGGGGCGCCGGGGGCCAGGTCCACGTACTCGGCGTACGGGCGGTCGTCCGGTGCGCAGCGCCGGATCAGCGGCGCGGGATGCCCGGCGCTGGCCAGGGTCAGCTCCTGGCGCTCGGCGTCGACGACGCCGAAGACGACCGTCACGAACAGCTCGTGGGTGCCCGCCTCCGCGCCCAGGCTCGTGACCAGCCGGTCCAGCCCGGCGAGGACGGCGTCCGGCCGGGGGTCGCTCAACGCGAGCGCGCGCAGGGCCGCCCGGACCTGCCCCATGCGGGCGGCGGCCTGCACGTCGTGCCCGGCCACGTCGCCCAGCACGATTCCGAGCCGGCCGGTGGGCAGCAGGAAGGCGTCGTAGAAGTCGCCGCCGGCGGCGTTGCCGTCCACGCCGGGGTCGTAGCGGGCGGCGATGCGCAGCCGCGGCAGGTCGGGCAGGTGCTCCGGGAGCATGCTGCGCTGCAGCAGCTGGGCGGTGCCGTGCTGGGTCTCGAACCGGCGCGCCCGCTCGGCCGCCTGCCCGATCAGCTCCGCGGAGGCGGCCAGCAGCGCCCGCTCCGCAGCGGACCACAGGCGCGGCGCCTGGTGACCCACCGACAGGCCACCGCGTACGACCGATGCGCGCAGCGGCACCGCGGCCAGCGAGACGATCTTCTGGTCGTGCCGGTCGGCCGCGGCCTCGCGCAGTGGCTGGCCGTCGTCGACGACCAGCGGCGTGCCGGCCCGGGCGGCCTGCACCACGGGGTCCGGCCAGTCGGCGGGAGTCCGACGCCACAGCGGGGGCAACCGCTCGTCGGCCTCGTCCATCAGCTCGCCCCGCACGCGGCGCACCATCCGCCACCCGCCCCCACCCTCGTCCACGGCGAAGGCCACCCGGTCGGCGTCGAACGTGCTGATCGTGTAGCGCAGCGCCACCCGCGCGACGTCGTCCAGGGTGAGCGTGCCGGCCAGCGCGGCGGCGACCTCGCTCAGGCTCTGGAGCTGCTGGGTGACGTGGGTGGTCTCGGCCGCCACGGTGAGCACGCCCACGATCCGGCCGGTGGCGTCGCGGACCGGGGAGTAGCCGCGGGTGAAGACGGCCTGCTCGGGCACCCCGCTGCGGCTGCGCACCAGCGGGAGCGTGGTCTCCTTCTCCAGGAAGGTGCCGCCGTCGCGGTAGACGCGTTCGACCACCTCGCCGACGCCCGGCAGCCGCCACAGCTCCGGGAAGACGTCGGCGGCCGGCCTGCCCAGGGCCGCCGGATGCTTCTCGCCGATCAGCTCGGCGTAACCGTCGTTGTAGAGCAGCGTCAGGTCGTCGCCGTAGGTGAGGGCCATCGGCACCGGGGAGGCGAGGACGAGGTCGACGACCGCCCGTACCGCCGGGTCCCAGGACTGCCGCGGGCCGAGGGACGTGCCGGCCCAGTCGTGGCGGAGGACGGCTGCGGCCGCGTCGGTCCCGGCGGGTGCTCCCGAGACCGGGGCGGGTGGCGTGGGGACGCTACCGACCGTACCTGGCATGACCGCAGCCTAGCCCGAGCCCCCGAACGCTGTTTCCGATCATGCGCGGCGCGTCGCGCCGACGCTCCGCCGGCGGCGACCCCGTCTCGTCGTGGCCCGCGCCGGGGGCGGCGCGGTTGAACGGCACGCGCGGGGGGAACGATCCAGCCAACCGGTGCGCGGTCGCCCGCGGCCATCCGCCCGGTCCGGGGTCGGCCAGCGGTCGACGGTACGGCCCGACGAGCGCGGCGAACACGGAGGCGGCGATGGCCCAGCAGGACGGACCCGACGAGCGGCACCGCCGGCCCCCGGGCGTCAGCGACGAGACGGTGGCGGCGCTGGGCAAGCTGAGCGAGGCGCTCGAGTGCGTGGAGCGCGTCCGCGGCCACCTCTACTCGCTGCACCAACTGGTCGGTCACGCGGACCTCATGCTCGACGACGCCGTCGAGATGTTCCGCGCGGCCGGCCACCCGGAGATCGCCGAGCGGATCTCCAGCGAGTTGTTGGGCCGCAACGTCATCGCCGGTCGGTGGACGTTCCAGATCGTCGAGGACTTCGACGACGGCTACTACGCCCTCTTCCGGGAGCTGGACCGGCAGGCCCGCGAGAAGCTCGTCGGCGGCCGGCGTCACCTCTACGAGGCGGAGATGAAGGAGCGGAGGCGCACCCGGGGGCTGCCCGGGCACGAGGCGCGCCCGGGCGCCGCCGGCTAGTCGCTCGCGCCCGCCGGACGGCGGCGCGCGGCGTCGTCGGCGACGATCACCGTGGCCACCATCAGCGCGACGCAGAGGCTGAACAGCCACGAGTCGTCGGAGACGAGCCAGGCGGACACGGGCGCCTGGAGCGCGGCCAGAAGGAAACCGAGCCAGGCCAGGCGGCGCTGGCGCGGGGTGAGGATGCCGGAGCCCTGATGCATCCCGAAAGTCTTACGCGACACGGTCCGATTGCCGTCCTCCGTTCGGCCGATTCTGGATGAGCTGTCCGTTTTCTGAGCCGTCCGGACATCACTTTTTGTCGTGACGGGGGACCCGACGGTTGGTTTCGTGCGCTCCGGGCGGAAGGATGGGTGTCCGTGTCCACCATCTCCCGGCCACCCCGCGCCGCCCTGCTCCTGCTGGCCTACCTCGCGTTCGTGAGCCTCGGCCTGCCCGACGGGCTGATCGGCGTCGGCTGGCCGTCGATCCGGTCGGACCTCGGCGTGCCGACGGAGGCCGTCGGCCTGGTGCTGACCGCCGGCACGGCCGGCTACCTGACGTCGAGCGTGCTGGCCGGCTTCACGCTGGCCCGGCTCGGGGTGGGCGGGCTGCTGGCCGGCAGCACCCTGCTGGCCACCCTGGCCCTGACCGGCTACGCGGTGAGCCCCGGCCTGGCGGTAGTGATCGGATGCGCCCTCGTGCTCGGCCTCGGCTCCGGCGCCATCGACTCGGGGCTCAACGCGTACGCCGCCGGGGCGTTCGGTCCCCGGCACATGAACTGGCTGCACGCGTTCTTCGGTCTCGGCGTGGCCATCGGGCCGCTCATCATGACGGGGGCGCTCGGGGCCGGCCTGAGCTGGCGGTGGGGGTACGGCATCGTGGCCGGCGCCGAACTTGCCCTCGCCGCGGCGTTCGTGTTCAGCGTGCGGGCCTGGCGGGCGCAGGCGCCCGCCGCCACGGCCCCGCAGGAGCCCGCGCCGGACGTCCCCGCCGCGGCGGTCGGTGACGCGACCTCCGGGCCGGTCGGCTCGCTCGGCGTGGTCGTCGAGCAGGCCGCCCCGCCGGCGGCGCGGCCGGTTCCGGTACGGGAGACGCTGCGCCTTCCCGCCGTGTGGCTGGGAGCGTTGGCGTTCGCGGTGTACGTGGCCGTCGAGGTGGCGAGCGGGCTCTGGGCCTTCCTGCTGCTCACCGAGGGCCGGGGGCTGGCGGCCGGCCCGGCCGGCCTCTGCGTCTCCGCCTACTGGGGGAGCCTCTTCCTCGGGCGGGTCGTGCAGGGGGTCGTGGCCGAGCGCCTGGGCCCCGCCGGCGTGCTGCGCGGCAGCCTCCTCGGCATGGCGGCCGGCGCGGCCCTCGTCGCCCTTCCAGCGCCGGCGTGGGTGGCGGTGGCCGGGCTCGTGGTGGTCGGCTTCGCCGCCGCCCCGGTCTTCCCGCTGCTCACCCTCACCACGGCCGACCGGGTGGGCGCGGCGCACGCCGAGCGTGCCATCGGGTTGCAGATCGGCACGTCCGCGCTGGGCGCCTCACTGGTCCCCGCCGGCATCGGGGTGCTCATCGGCAACACCTCGGTGGAGGCGCTCGGCCCGGTGCTCCTCGTGCTGGCGGTGGTGCTGATCGCCCTGCACGCGGCCGGCTCGCGCCGCCCCGCGCCCACCCCCGCCTGATCAGCCAGGGACGCGGCCGGGTCAGACGTCCGGTCCGGTGCGTCCGGTCGTCGACGGCCGGTACGCCCGGTCCGGGTCGGTCGGCTCCCGACCCGCGCCGGCGGCCTGGCCGCCCCGGTCCGCCGCCTCCTGCCCGTGGCCGAACGCGGCCTCCTCGCCGGCGTCGTTACCGGTCGTGTCGTCGGCCTGCCCGTCCGGGGTGGAACGCGCCACCGCCCGGTCCAGCTCCTCCACCGACAGCCGTTCCTCGTTCCGCCACGCCCTGTTCTCGTCCGTCATGCCGTCGCGGTACCCCCGCGTCGTGATCGCAAACGGCGGGTCGGGCCGGAGCACGGCGACGGCCGCCGGGCGAACCGGCGGCCGTCGAGGTCTGCGTGCCAGGGGGAGTCAGGGCTGGGGGCGATCCACCTTGCCCCGCCAGGCGCCGGTCTCCTGACCGCGCCGCTCGATGAACTGCTTGAACCGCTCGAGGTCGCCCTTGGCGCGCCGGTCCACGATGCCGAGCTTGTCGCCGGCCTTCTCCACCGCGCCCTGCGGCTCGAACTCGAGCTGGAGGGTGACCCGCGTGTGGCTCTCGTCGAGCCGGTGGAAGGTCACGACGCCGGCCTGCTGCGTGCCGCTCGTGGAGCGCCAGGCCACCCGCTCGTCGGGGAGCTGCTCGGTGATCTCGGCGTCGAACTCGCGCTTCACCCCGCCGATCTCGACGGTCCAGTGGGTCATCCTGTCCGACAGCTGCCGGACCTCCTGGACCCCCTCCATGAAGTGCGGGAACTCCTCGAACTGGGTCCACTGGTCGTACGCGGTCCGCACCGGGACGGAGACGTCCACGTGTTCGGTCACGCCACTCATCAGGCATCCTCCTCAGTCCGCCGGCGCCGGCCCGGGCCGAAGCCCGCACCGGTCACCAGCGCGTCGTCTCGTTCTTGTTGCCGAGCGCGGCCCAGATCTCGGAGACCGTCTGGTACCGGGTGCCGTCGGGCAGCGTCTGCAGGGCGGCGATGATGTCGTCCGGCGCGTCGTTGTCCCGCGCGTTCGCGACCAGCGTCTCGCGGTCGCCCGGCAGGGCGCTCAACGTGATGAAGCGGCCGAGCCGGCTGCGCCGGTCGACGTCCTCCGAGCTCATGCCCTTGGGCGCCCCGGTGCGCAGTTCGCCGGCCGGCGCCGTGGTGGCCTCCGGCTGGTCCTCGCCCGCCGGCTCCGGTACGCGGGCCTCGTCGGCCCGCGAGCCACCCGTCCCCGGCCCCTGGACGAGGCCCTTGACCTCCTGGCTCATCTGCTCGTCGAGCCGCGGTCCGTGCTTGCTGTTGCCACGCTCCATGCCTTCTGCGCTACCCGGCGGCATCGGCGTCAAACCGGCAACCGGTCACGAACCGGCCGGCGCCTTCGGTGGGAGGACGGGCTCATCGGCCTCCGGAACGCCGGCCTGGAGCCGCCGGCCGCGCTGCAACTCGGCGTTGATCTGGACACCGAGCATGAGCGCGGAGTTCGACAGGTAGAGCCACACGAGGAACGCGATGACCGCTCCGAGGCTGCCGTACGTGACGTCGTAGGAGTGGAAGTTCGCGACGTACAGGCCGAAGCCGAAGGAGACCACGACCCAGGCGGCCAGCGCCACCGCGCCGCCGGGCGTGAGCCAGCGGAACCGCGGCTGGCGGACGTTCGGCGCGATCCAGAACAGCAGGGACAACAGCACCATCATGATCGTGGCGAGCACCGGCCACCGGCCCACGCTCCACACCGTGCGGGCCAGGCCGCCCGCGCCCACGAGGTCGCCGACCCAGTCGGCGACCGGGCCGCTCACGATGAGGCCCACGGCCACCACGGCGAGCAGCAGCAGCGAGATGCCGGCGAGCCCGATCTGCAAGGGCCGCAGCTTCCAGAACGGCCGCCCCTCCCGCACCCCGTAGACGGCGTTCGAGGCGCGGGTGAACGCGCCGATGAAACCGGACGCCGACCAGAGGGCGCCCAGCAGACCGAAGCTCAGCAGGAGCTTGGCGGAACTCTCCTTGTCGACGACGTCCCGGACCACGCTCACGAACCCGTCGTCGGCGACCACCGAGCCCGCCCCGATCTGGCGGGCCAGGTCGAGCACCGTGTCGACGGTGCGGTCGCCGTCGGACACCAGCCCGACCAGGGAGACCACCACGATGGTGGACGGGAAGAGCGCCAGCACCCCGTAGTAGGTGAGCGCGGCCGCCCAGTCGGCGCAGTTGTCCTCGACGAAGTTGCGCGCGCTCCGGACCACCACGCCACGCCAGGTCCGCCAGCTCAACTGGCGCATCCGCCGGGGCAGGTGCAGGCCATGCCGGCCGTCGAGCGCGGCGCCGGGGTCCGTCGTCGTCATGTCGTCTCCCTGTGCCCGACCGCCGGGGCGTCCGGCCCGCTGCGGATGGCCCCGCCGGTACCCGCGCCGCACCCCGCGCAAACGGTCCGGCCGGCGCCCGGCGGATCCCGGTTTGCGCACCCCCTGGGGCGGGAACGGTCAATGCAGGCCAAGAAGACCCATCGACGCGGAGGAGGACGAGATGCCCGGGCGCGAGGTACTGCCCAGCACGCTGAAGCGCTCCCCGGCGAAGGCCCAACGCACGTGGGAGAAGACGCACGACTCGGCGGTGGAGACGTACGGGGAGGGCCAGCGGGCCCACCGGACGGCGTTCGCCGCCGTCAAGAACCAGTTCGAGAAGGTGGGCGACCACTGGGAGCCGAAGGGCCGCAAGGGCCCCAGCGACCGGCAGGCCGCCGGCGGGGGACCGGCACGCCGGGCGCCCACGGCGGCCGGCGTGGACGCGAACGCCACGAAGGACCACCTCATGAAGGTGGCCCGCAAGCTGGACGTGCCGGGCCGCTCCCGGATGAACAAGCCGGAGCTCGTCAAGGCGATCCAGAAGGCCAACAACCGGCAGACCGCCAAGGCCCGGGGTGGTCGCTGACCGGCCGTACGCGTACCAAGAGGGTGGCCGTCCGTTCCCGGGGCGGCCACCCTCTTCACGTGGTCACCAGTGGCCGCCGCCCGGCGCCTCGATGTGCACGGCCTTCGTGGCGGTGAACTCGTCGAGCAGTTCGGGGCCGTAGCCGAAGCCCTGGCCGCTGCCGCGACGCGGGTGGGCGGCGCCGCCCGGCGCCCCGCCGAACACGGCGTTGACCTTCACGGTGCCGACGGGCAGCTCCCGCCAGGCCCGGTGGGCGTGGCTCATCGACCCGGTCAGCACGGTCGCCGCCAGCCCGTACGGCGAGTCGGCCGCGCAGCGCAGCGCCTCGCTGAACGAGTCGACCACGACCACGGGCGCGACCGGCCCGAACGTCTCGTCGCGCACCAGGGGCATGTCGTGCCGGCAGTCGGTGACCACGGTGGCCGGATAGAACGCTCCCGGCCCGTCGGGCAGGGTCCCGCCGGTGCGGATGCGCGCCCCCTGGGCAACCGCCGCGGTCACCTGGCCGTGCACGTGGTCCCGGTGCCGGCGGTCGACCAGCGGCCCCAGATCCGTGGCGGGGTCCCGCCCCGGTCCCATCCGCAACGCGGTGGCCCGCTCGACGAGCGCGGCCACGAAGTCCTCCGCCACGTCCCGGTGCGCGTAGATGCGCTCCACGGCGACGCAGATCTGGCCCGCGTTGGCGAACGCGCCGAGCGCCGCCTCGCGGGCCGCCCAGACCGGATCCACGTCGGCGTCCACGACGAGCGGGTCGCTGCCGCCGTTTTCCAGCAGCACCTTCGCGCCGGTGCGGGCGGCCGACGCGGCGATCGCCCGGCCGGTGGCGGTCGAGCCGACGTGGGCCACGACGTCGACCGGCTGCGCGGCCAGCGCCGCACCGGTCTCCGCACCGCCGGTGAGCAGCGTGAGCACCCCCGGCGGGAGCGCCTCGTCGAGGGCCTTCGCCAGCAGCCAACCGGTGGCCGGCGTCCGTTCGCTCGGTTTGTAGAGCACCACGTTGCCGGTTACGAGGGCCGCGCCGAGCAGGCCGCAGGACACCGCCACCGGGTCGTTCCACGGGGTGATGGCCGCGACCACGCCGCGCGGCTGCGGCACCATGTAGTCGAGCGCGTGGTGACCGCCGTGCAGGGTGCGTCCGCCACGCAGTGGTGCCAGTTCCGCGTACTGTCTCAGGGTGCCGATGCCCGCCTCGACGCCGCCGCGCGCGTCCGCCAGCGGCTTGCCCATCTCGGCCGTGACCGCGGCGGCCAACTCCTCGGCGGCCGCCTCGACGGCGTCCGCGGCCCGGTGCAGCGCCGCCGCCCGATCGGCCGGCGCCGTCCCCGCCCACTCCGCCTCGACCTCGCGTGCCGCCTCCACCGCCTTGCCGACGACGTCGGCCGTCGCCACCGGCGCCGAGCTGACCGGGGAGCCGTCGGCCGGGTCGTGCACGACCAGCTCGCCCTCCTCGCCGCCGGCGCCCCAGACCCCACCTATGAGCTGCGTGACCGTGTACATGCGGCAGGGGATGCCCCGGTCCCGGCGAGGCAAACGCGTTTCGCCCGTTTGCGGGCCGGGTAGGCGGATCGGATGACTCCCACCGCCGCGGAGAGCGCGGACGCCGTCGTCGTCGGGGCGGGCCACAACGGCCTCGTGGCCGCCAACATGCTGGCCGACGCGGGCTGGGACGTGGTGGTGCTGGAGGCGACGGCGGCGCCGGGCGGGGCGGTCCGCTCGGCCGAGGTCACGGCGCCCGGCTACCTGAGCGATCTCTACAGCTCGTTCTACCCGCTGGGCTACGCCTCGCCGGTGCTGCGCGGGCTCGACCTGGGTCGGTACGGCCTGACCTGGCGGCACGCGCCGGACGTGCTGGCCCACCTGCTGCCCGACGGCCGGGCGGCGGTCGTCAACCGGGATCCCGACGTGACGGCCGCGTCGCTCGAGGCGTTCGCGCCGGGCGACGGCAAGCGCTGGCTCACGGCGTACGACGACTGGATGCAGGTCGCCGAGCCGATGCTGGAGACCATCACCACCCCGTTCCCCCCGGTGCGCGGTGGCCTGACGCTGCTCCGCCGGCTGAAGATCGTCGGCGCGCTGCGGCTCGCCCGGCGGCTCGTGCTGCCGGTGCGCAAGCTGGGCGACGAACTCTTCGACGGCGCGGGCGCCCAGGCGCTGCTGGCCGGCTGCGCGCTGCACACCGACCTGTCAACGGAGGAGGCCGGCTCCGGGGTGTACGGCTGGCTGCTCACCATGCTCGGCCAGCAGGTCGGCTGGCCGGTGCCGGACGGCGGCGCGCAGAAGATCACCAACGCGCTCGTCGACCGGCTCACCGAGCGGGGCGGGCGGATCCTCTACGGCGCCAGGGTGGACCGCGTACTGGTGGCCCGGGGACGGGCGATGGGCGTACGCACGGTCGGTGGGGCGCTGTGGCGTGCCCGGCGGGCGGTGCTCGCCGACGTGCCCGCCCCGGCGCTCTTCCTCGACCTGGTCGGCCCGGCCGCGCTGCCGCCGCGGCTGGTCGAGGACCTCGCGCACTTCCGCTGGGACGGCTCCACCCTCAAGGTGGACTGGGCGCTGTCGGCGCCGGTGCCGTGGACGAACCGCGCGGTGGCGACCGCCGGCACCGTGCACCTCGGGGCGGATCTGAACGGATTGACGAGCTACTCGGCCACGCTGGCCCGCGGCGAGGTGCCGCAGGACCCGTTCCTGCTGGTGGGGCAGATGACGGTGGCCGACCCGAGCCACTCGCCGCCCGGCACGGAGTCGCTCTGGTCGTACACCCACCTGCCGTTCCGCCGGGACTGGCGCGCCGAGGAGATCACCGAGCACGTGACGCGCATGGAGCGGGTGCTCGAGGAGGCCGCTCCCGGCTTCCGCAGCCTGATCGTCGGCCGCCACGTGGCCGGCCCGGCGGACCTCGAGAAGGGCGACGCGAACCTGGTCGGCGGCGCGGTGGGCGGCGGGACCGCCGCCGCGTACCAGCAGCTCTTCCTGCGGCCGATCCCCGGCCTGGGCCGGCCGGACACCCCGGTGGACCGGCTGTTCCTGGCCAGCGCGTCCGCCCATCCCGGCGGCGGTGTGCACGGCGCTCCCGGCGCGAACGCCGCCCGCGCCGCGCTGGCCCGCGACCGTGCCCTCACGGGAGGCCTGTACGCCGCCGCCGTCGACGCGGCCCACCGCGCGATCTACGCCTGACCGCGCCGCCCCCGAGGCCCCCCGCTGGCCCGCTCGCCCGCGTGCCCGCTCTCCCTCGCCCGTTGGCCCACTGCCCCGCGCGCCCGCTCGCCCTCGCCCGTTTGCCCGCGCGCCCTGCCCGCACCGCTCCGCGTGCCTTGCCCGCACCGCTCCGCGTGCCTTGCCCGCACCGCTTCGCGTGCGGGTCGTGGCCGCCGTGCGTGCGGTCTCGGCGAGTGCCGGCGCGGCGTGAGCCGGCGAGCGCCGAGCGATCGGCAGGCGAACCCCAGCGACTCAGCGTGACCAACCCGCCGCCCCGGCGCACACTCCTTCGCCTCCTTTGCTCTGCACCCCTATATGCAACGGTCACGCTCCGTGGTCTCGCGCGGCCGGTCCTCCGGCGCGGCGCGGAAGGATGTGCAGGTCAGCGAGGTGGTGCCTCGGTGGGTGCAGAGCAGCGTGGAGAGGGGACCGGTGGACCTCGCGGGCACCGTGACGGACCGTGTCAGCACGCTGTGTCACCGAGTGTGGTGGGCGTTTGCGCGAGCGCGCCCGTTCTGGCACGCGCCGTTCTGGCACGCGCCCACCGCTCGGCGGGCGGTCGACGCCGCCACCGGGCACCGCGCGAGCGGCCGACCGGCGGCGCCGCGAGATCGACTCGGCTTCCCGGAAGGCGCGGTCTCCACCGCGCCCGGACACCTCGCCATCGAGGAAACCGAGTCGATCACGGCCGACGGCGCCTCCGCACGGGCGCGCCGGCGCGGCTCACCTGGCGGTCAGCGCTCGATGTTGCGGTGCTTGTTGCGCAGCTTGAACGGCATCAGCGCGCTTTCGATCTTCGTGGCGGTGGTCATCTTCGAGTCGCCCTCGCGGCGCTCCTCGAAGCGGATCGGCACCTCCAGGATGGTGTGGCCCAGCTTCGTGGCGAGGTAGTGCATCTCCACCTGGAAGCTGTAGCCGTTGGACTGCACCCGGTCGAGACCGATGTCCCGCAGGGCGTCCGCCCGCCAGATCTTGAAGCCGGCCGTGAGGTCCCGGATCCGCACCCGCAGCAGGGTGTGCACGTAGAGGTTGGCCCAACCGCTGAGGGCGCGACGGTACAGCGGCCAGTTCTCGTCGAGCTCGCCGCCCGGCACGTAGCGGGAGCCGATCACCACGCTGGCCTGCGTCGACAGCAGCGCGCCGAGCATGCCGGGCAGCGCCTCCGGCGGGTGCGAGAGGTCGGCGTCCATCTGTGCCACGAAGTCGGCGCCGCCGTCGAGCGCCCGGCTCATCCCGTCGACGTACGCCCGCCCGAGGCCCTCCTTGCCGGGCCGGTGCACCACCTCGATCTGCTCGGGGTGCTCGATGGCGAGCTTGTCCGCCACCTCGCCGGTGCCGTCGGGGGAGTTGTCGTCCGCGATCAGGATCCGCAGGCCCGGCAGGGACAGGGCGAGGAGCCGCTCGACCAGCACCGGGAGGTTCCCCGCCTCGTTGTAGGTGGGCACCACGACGGTCAGGCGTGCGTCCCGCCACGGCGCGGGCAACTGTACGGGTTCGATCATCTCGGACATCCTCGGTTTGCGGACAGGATTTCCTGAGAGGGTAGCCAGTTGCCATATCGGTGGCGTAAAGACTCCCCGTCCGCAAGCTGTGCTCCCGACGTTCGCCGGGCGTCGTGCGTCAGCGGCGGCGTCGTGTGACGCCGGCCAAAGCGAGCGCCAGGCCCGCCATTGCGAGGCCGGAGAGCACCGACTTGTGGGTGCCCACCCACAGCGCCGCCGACCGGTCGCGCGCCTCGTCGGCGAAGACGCCGTCCGCGCCGCGGTCCCGATCGTCGTCGCGCGGGCGGTCGAGGTTGTCCTGCCAGGCGGCGAGATCGACCGGGGTCCCGGTCTGCTGGCTGTCGTACCCCTCCCGGGCCAACTTCCGGTCGAGCAGGCCGGGCAGGAAGATGTCGCCGAGCCGGGCGCGCCAGGTCGGGCCGCCCACGTTCAGCTCGCGTACCCCGCGGTCCGCGGCCCAGAGGATGGCCCGGGCCGCCAGATCCGGCGTGAAGATCGGCGGTACGGGTTGGGGATGCCGAGGGAGCCGCGTACGGACCCACGAGAACTGCGGGGTGTTCACGGCGGGCAGCTGCACCATGGAGAGCCGCACCGTGGGGCAGTCGTGCAGCAGTTCGGCGCGCAGCGAGTCGTTGAAGCCCTGGATGGCGTGCTTGGTGGCGCAGTACGCCGACTGCAACGGGATGCCGCGGTAGGCCAGCGCCGAGCCGACCTGCACGACGGCGCCCCGCCCGTGGGCGCGCATGTGCCGCAGCGCGGCGAGGGTGCCGTGCACCGTGCCGAGGTAGTTGACCTCGGTGACCCGGCGGAACTCCGGGGCGGTGATCTCCCAGGCCGGGGCGAAGACGGACACCATGGCGTTGTTGACCCAGACGTCGAGCATTCCCCAGCGGTGCACCACGTCGTCGGCGGCCTGCTGCACGGCCCCGGCGTCGGCGACGTCGACACGGTAGGTGCGGACGTCCGCGGCGCCTCGTTCCCGGCAGTCCCGTTCGGCGGCGGCCAGGCCGGCCTCGCCCCGGGCGAGCAGCGCGACCCGGGCTCCCCGTCGGGCGTACGCCCGCGCGACCGCCCGGCCCACCCCCGCCGTGGCGCCCGTGATCACGACGGCCTGCGTCATCACTGGTCCTTCTGGCGCGTGGCGATGTCGGAGAGCCGGGCGAGCGTCTCGCGGTTGCGCAGGTGCAGCACGAGGTCGTTGAGTCTGTTGCGAACCCACCGCAGCGGGCCGGCCGCGAAGTCCTCGCCGATCCGCACCCGGGTGGCCCCGTCACCCACCGGGTCGAGCGTGAAGGTCACGATCGCCTCGCCCGCGGGCCAGAGCCCCGCCCGCAGGACGAGCTTGCGCGGCGGCTCGGAGAGCAGCACCGTCGACGCGTCCTGCAACGAGAACGGCCACGGCCCGGCGCGGTGGTGCAGCTGGCTGCCGACCCGCGGCCAGTCGTCGTCCACGTCCCGGACGTGCGCGGTGCCCACCACCCAGTCGCTGTACGTCCACCCGTCCGCCAGTACGTCGAACACCTTCTGCGGGGGTGCGTCGATCACTCGCTCCACAATCGCCACTGTGCCCCCATACCCGCGCCCGGACCGGGGCTAACAGGGGTGACGGGTTAGCTTCTCCGGGGCGACGGGTAAGGCGAGCGCGGGCGGCCGTGAATGGGGCCTGTCGTGCGCGGTTGGCGTGGCCGCGTCGGAGCTGACGTTTACTCCTCGGGGCGCAGGGAACCCGCCGGTCGTGCGACAGGACCAGGTGGAGCCGGATCAGCGCAGGTCAGCCGGGGTTTTCGCCGGTGCTGACCGGGCCGGGTCCGAGCCGGTCCTCTATGACGCGGTGTTGCTGGATCGGGATGGCACGTTGGTGGAGGACGTGCCGTACAACGGTGATCCGGAGAAGGTGCGTCCGTTGCCGGGGGTGCGGGCGGGGTTGGATCGGTTGCGGGCGGCGGGGTTGCGCCTGGGGGTGGTGAGTAACCAGTCGGGTTTGGCTCGTGGGTTCTTCACGGATGCGCAGATGCGGGCGGTGCAGGCGCGGGTGGAGGCGTTGTTGGGGCCGTTCGACACGTGGCGGGTGTGTCCGCATGAGGATGCGGACGGGTGTGGGTGTCGTAAGCCGTTGCCGGGGTTGGTGCACGCGGCGGCGGCGGATGTGGGCACGGTGGCGGGTCGGTGTGTGGTGGTGGGGGACATCGGCCGGGACGTGGCCGCGGCCCTGGCCGCGGGTGCGGCGGGGGTGTTGGTGCCCACGCCGGTGACGCGGCCGGAGGAGGTCGCGGCCGCGCCGTGGGTGGCGGCGGACTTCCCGGCGGCGGTGGCGGAGATCCTGCGCCGCCAGACCGCCGTCGTGCCCGCGACCGACCCGTGGCCCGGCCGGCGGGGCGGGTCGGGGTCCCGGGTGGGGACGGTGTTGGTGGTGCGGTCGGACTCGGCCGGGGACGTGCTCGTCACCGGCCCGGCGATCCGCGCCGTCGCCCACACCGCGGACCGGGTGGTGCTGTTGTGCGGGCCGCGGGGACGCGCCGCCGCAAACCTGCTGCCCGGGGTGGACGAGGTCATCACCCATGCGCTGCCGTGGATCGACCCGACTCCCGACCCGGTCGACGCGGCCGACATGCACGCGTTGACCGCCCGGCTCGCCGCCCTGGACGTGGACGAGGCGCTCATCTTCACCTCCTTCCACCAGTCCCCCCTGCCCCTGGCCCTGCTGCTGCGTATGGCCGGCGTCGCCCGTATCGCCGCGATCAGCGACGACTACCCCGGCAGCCTCCTGGACATCCGCCACCGCGTACCCACCGGCGTCCCCGAACCCGAACGCGCCCTGTCCCTCGCCGCCGCCGCCGGACACGGCCTACCACCCCACGACCAACCCACCCTCCGGCTGCGCGGCGACGCCGTGCCGTCGCCCCCGGCGCAGCTCGGCCCACCGGGGTACGTCGTGCTGCATCCGGGCTCGTCGGTGCCCAGCCGGGCCTGCCCGCCGGAGGTGGCCGTCCGGATCGCCCGGGCTCTGGTCGACGCAGGGCACCGGGTGGTGGTGACCGGCACGCCCGACGAACGGGACCTCACGGCCGCGGTGGCCGGCTCCGGCGCTCTGGACCTGGGCGGCCGCACCGGCCTCGGCGAGCTGGCCGGGGTGGTGGCCCACGCGGGGGCCGTGGTCGTCGGCAACACCGGACCGGCGCACCTCGCGGCCGCTTTCGGGGTGCCGGTGGTCAGCCTCTTCGCGCCCACCGTCCCGTTCGGACAGTGGGGTCCCTACCGGGTGCCGACCGTCCGCCTCGGCGACGCCACCGCACCCTGCCGCGACACCCGCGCCGCCACCTGCCCGGTCCCCGGGCACCCCTGCCTCGCCGACATCGACCCGGCCGACGTGGTCGCCGCGCTGCGGCTGCTCGGCGTACACCAGGATGCCGCACCCACGGGAACGACCGGCGCGGACGCCGCCGGCGCGGCGGTGACCGCCACGGGCGGGAGCGCCCGATGAACATCCTCCTGTGGCACGTGCACGGTTCGTGGACCACCGCGTTCGTGCACGGCCGGCACCGCTACCTCATCCCCGTCACCCCCGACCGCGGCCCCTACGGCCTCGGCCGCGCCCGCACCTACCCCTGGCCCCACACCGCCATCGAAGTCACCCCCGACCAACTCGCCACCACCCACATCGACGCCGTCATCCTCCAACGCCCCGAAGAACTCGACCTCACCCACCAATGGCTACACCGCCGCCCCGGCCACGACCTACCCGCCATCTACGTCGAACACAACACCCCCAAAGACGGCAACATCCCCCACAGCCGCCACCCCATGGCCGACCGCGACGACCTACTCATCGCTCACGTCACCGGCTTCAACCAACTCTTCTGGGACACCGGATCGACCCGCACCACCGTCGTCGACCACGGGATCGTCCCGCCGGCCGTCGAGTACACCGGCGAGCTCGACCGGCTCGCCGTGGTGATAAACGAGCCGGTACGGCGGTGGCGGGTCACCGGGACCGACCTGCTGCCCCTGTTCGCCGAGATCGCTCCGCTGGACGTCTTCGGCATGGGCGTGGCCGGGCTCGCCGACCGGCTCGGGCTGCCACCCGAGCGGGTCACCAGCCACGACGACGTCCCGCAGGCCAAGATGCACGCCGAGCTGGCGCGGCGGCGGGCGTACCTGCACCTGTGCCGGTGGACCTCGCTGGGACTCAGCCTCATCGAGGCCATGTCCATCGGCATGCCCGTCGTGGCACTCGCCACCACCGAGGCGGTGACGGCCGTGCCACCGGGCGCGGGCGCCCTCGCCACCCGCGTCGACACGCTGCTGGAGGCCGCCCGCCGGTTCATGGCCGACCCGGCGCTCGCGCGACAGGCCGGCGCGGCGGGCCGGACCGCCGCCCGCGACCGGTACGGGCTCGACCGTTTCCTCACCGACTGGGACCGGCTGCTGGAGGAGGAAGTATGCGCATCGCGATGATCTCGGAGCACGCCAGCCCCCTCGCCGTCCTCGGGGGCGAGGACGCCGGCGGCCAGAACACGCATGTCGCGGAGCTCTCCGCCGCGCTCGCGGCCGCCGGGCACGACGTGCGGGTCTACACGCGCCGCGACGCGGTGGACCTGCCGGTCACCGTGCACAGCCCCGACGGGTACGACGTGGTGCACGTCCCGGCCGGCCCGGCCGAGCCGGTGGCCAAGGACGCCCTCCTGCCGCACATGAAGGAGTTCAGCCGCTGGCTGGTCGACCGGTGGCGGGGCGGCGACTGGGCGCCCGAGGTGGTCCACGCGCACTTCTGGATGAGCGGGCTCGCCGCGCTGACGGCCGGCCGGCTGACCGGGGTGCCGGTGGTGCAGACGTACCACGCGCTCGGCACCGTGAAGCGGCGGCACCAGGGCGTGCAGGACACCAGCCCGGCGCGGCGGATCGCGTACGAGCGCGAGCTGGGCCGGTCCGTGGACCGGGTGGTCGCGCAGTGCCAGGACGAGGTCGGCGAGCTGGTCCGGATGGGTGTGCCCCGGTCGCGGATGACGGTCATCCCCTCCGGGGTCAACCTCGGCACGTTCGCGCCGCTCGGCCCGGCCGCCGACCGCGAGCCCGGCCGCGCCCGCATCCTCACCGTGGGGCGGCTCGTGGAGCGCAAGGGCTTCCAGACCGTGATCCGCGCGATGGCGCTCGTCCCGGACGCCGAGTGCGTGGTGGTCGGCGGCCCGCCGGAGGGGCTGCTGGAGAGCGACCCGTACGCGCGCCGGCTGCGGGCCCTCGCCGGCACCTGCGGGGTGGCCGACCGGGTGCGCCTCGTCGGGGCGGTGCCGCGGGAGGAGATGGGCCGCTGGTACCGCTCGGCCGACATCCTGGTGGCCGCGCCCTGGTACGAGCCGTTCGGGCTCACGCCGCTCGAGGCGATGGCCTGTGGCGTACCGGTGATCGGCACGGCCGTGGGCGGGATCAAGGACACGGTGGTGGAGGGCGTCACCGGTGACCTCGTCCCGGCCCGTGACCCGCGGGCGCTCGGCACCGCGATCCAGCGGCTGCTCGACGACCGGATCCGGCGGTTCGCGTACGCCACGGCGGCCCAGGAGCGGGCCCGGCTGCGCTACTCGTGGGCCGCCACCGCGGAGCGGCTGGTGGAGGTCTACGGCGAGGTGACCGCCGTGCGTCGGCCGACCGGGGTGGTCGCCTGATGGCGGCCTCGGTGTTCGACGCCCACCTGGCGAACCTGGCCGCGGCCCTGCTGCCGTACCGCGAGTGCGAGCCGCTGCTCGCCCGATGGGGTGACACGCTGGCGCGGCGGTTGGCCGGTGGTGGGCGGTTGCTGGTGGCCGGCAACGGCGGCAGCGCCGCCGAAGCCCAACACCTCACCGCCGAACTCGTCGGCAAACTCCGCGACGACCGCCAACCCCTGTCCGCCATCGCCCTACACGCCGAAACCTCCGCCATCACCGCCATCGCCAACGACTACGGCTACGACGACGTCTTCGCCCGCCAGGTCCGCGCCCACGGCCGCCCCGGCGACATCCTCCTCCTGCTGTCCACCAGCGGCACCAGCCCCAACCTCCTCACCGCCGCCACCGCCGCCCACGACACCGGCCTCCACACCTGGGCCTTCACCGGCCCCGCCCCCAACCCCCTCGCCGACGCCTGCGACGAGGCGCTCGCCATCGCCTCGCCGGACAGCCAGGTCGTCCAGGAGCTGCACCTGGTCTCCACCCACGTGCTCTGCGAGTACGTCGACGAGGCCCTGCCCGCCGCGCTGGCCGCTGCCGCCGAGGTGCCCGCGCCCGAACCGGCCGGCGCCGGGAACGTCCACGCCGGGGTGGAGGTGGTGCTGGGCGGCGGCTCCGGCCAGCGGGTGCAGGCGACGGGATGAGGAGGGGAAACGTGACGGGACCCGTGGTGGTGGTCGGTGACACCCTGCTCGACCGGGACGTCGAGGGGGTGGTCAACCGGCTCTGTCCGGACTCTCCGGTGCCCGTGCTGGACGAGACCGAGTACGTCGACCGGCCCGGCGGCGCCGGCCTGGCCGCGGTCTTCGCCGCCGCGCAGGGCGCCGAGGTGGTGCTGGTGACGGCGCTCGCCGACGACGCCGGCGGCGCCCGGCTCAGCGCGCTGCTCACGGCGGCCGGTGTCCAGGTGTACGCGCTGCCGCTCGCCGGGGCGACGCCGGAGAAGATCCGGCTGCGGGCCCGCGGCCGGGTGCTGCTGCGCCACGACCGGGGCGGGCAGCCGGGGGCCCCCGGTGAGCCCACCGAGGCGGTGCTCCGGGCGATCGCCAGCGCCTCCGCCGTCCTGGTGAGCGACTACGGCCGCGGGGTGGCACGGCATCCGGCGCTGCGCGCGGCGCTCGGCGCGACCCGCGCGCCGGTCGTGTGGGATCCACACCCGCGCGGGCCGGCCGCCGTGCCCGGCGTGCAACTGGCCACCCCGAACGAATCCGAGGCGCGCGAGCTCGTCCCGGCGCTGCCCGGCGCGACCCGGCTGGCGACTGCGTCGCGGGGCGCGCAGGGGTTGCGCCGGCGGTGGCGGGCCAAGGCGGTCGCCGTGACCCTCGGCGGCGACGGCGCGCTGCTCTGCCACACCGACTCGACGCCCCTCGTGGTGTCGTCCCCGCTCACCGCCGAGGGGGACACCTGCGGGGCCGGTGACCGGTTCGCGGCGACCGCGAGCCTCGCCCTGGCCCGCGGCGCGCTGGTCTCCGAGGCGGTGCAGGAGGCGGTCGCCGAGGCGTCCGCGTACGTGGCCGGCGGGGGAGTGGCGAGCGCACTGCCGCCCCCGGCGCGGCCGGAGGTGGTGGCGGTGGCCGGGCCGGGCGGCGAGCGGGTCGGGGTGAGCGCGGTGGCCTCGGTGCTCGCCGAGGTCCGCGCCTCGGGCGGCACGGTGGTGGCCACCGGCGGCTGCTTCGACCTGCTGCACGCCGGGCACGTGGCGACGCTCCAGGCGGCGCGCAAGCTCGGCGACTGCCTGATCGTCTGCCTGAACTCCGACGCGAGCGTGGCCGGCCTCAAGGGGCCCGAGCGGCCGGTCGTGCCCGAGGTTGACCGCAGCCGGCTCCTGGCGGCGTTGAGCTGTGTGGACGCCGTCATGATCTTCGACGAGCCGACGCCGCACGCCGTGCTGTCCTGGCTGCGTCCGGACATCTGGGTCAAGGGCGGCGACTACGCCACCGGCGCCGGCGACACTCCGGCCCTGCCCGAGGCGGAGATCCTGCGCCGCTGGGGCGGTCACACCGTGGTGGTGCCGTACCTGGACGGCCGCTCCACCACCGACATGATCGCGGCGGCCCGCGCCGGCGGGCGGTCCAACGGGGCGTGCTGCGCGGCCTCCCCGGTCTCGGGACCGCACTCGTCCGGGCCGGCCCCGGAGAGGATCCGATGAGCGCCGCGCCGGCCGGTGCGGGCGCCACCGTGCTCGTGACCGGCGGGTCGAGCGGCCTGGGCGCCGCCGTGGTGGCCGCGGTGGCCCGCTCGGGCGGCCGGCCGCTGGTCCTCGACCGGCAGCGCCCGGGCGACGGTGTGCCGTGGGTCGAGTGCGACCTGGCCGACACGCGCGCCGCCGAGGCCGCCACCCGGCAGCTCGCCGAGCGTTCGGGCGGCCTGGACGCGGTGGTCACCGCCGCCGGCATGGACGTGCCGGGCCGGCTCGCCGACGTGCCGGCCGAGACCTGGGAACGGATCGTGGCCGTCGACCTGCTCGCCACCGCCGCGGTGATCCGGGCCGCCCTGCCCTACCTCGAGGCGTCCCGGGGAACCATCGTGACCGTCGCCTCCACCCTCGGCGTGAAGGCGGTCAGCGACGCCACCGCGTACTGCGCCGCGAAGTTCGGCGTCGTCGGCTTCACCCGCGCCCTCGCCGCCGAACTGGCCGGCACCGTGGGCGTCACGCTGCTGGTCCCCGGCGGCATGCGTACCGCCTTCTTCGACGAGCGCGACGAGCGCTACCGGCCCGGCGCGGACGCCGTGCTCAACGACCCGGCCGACACCGCGGCGGCGGTCATGTTCGCGCTCGCCCAGCCGCCGGGCTGCGCCGTGCGGGAGATGGTGGTCTGCGCGCAGCAGGAGTCCTCCTACCCGTGATCCTCGTGCTGCGCGCGCTCGGCGTCGGCGACCTGGCCACCGCCGTGCCGGCGCTGCGGGCCCTGCGGGCCGCCCATCCCGGGCGGCAGCTCGTGCTCGCCGCGCCGGCCTGGCTCGCGCCCCTTGTGGACCTCGCCGGCGGTGTGGACCGGCTGCTCGACACGCCGGACCTGGACGCGCTCCGGCCCGGCCCGGCGCCCGGGCTCGCCGTGAACCTGCACGGGCGTGGCCCACGGTCGCATCGGGCGCTGGCCGGGCTGCGCCCGGGCCGGCTGCTCGCGTTCGCCAGCCCGGAGGCCGGATTCGCCGACGGTCCGGCGTGGGACGAGGACGAGCACGAGGTGGACCGCTGGTGCCGGCTGCTGGCCTGGTACGGGATACCCGCCGACCGGAGCGACCTCGCGCTGCGCCGGCCACCGGCGACCGGTGCGCCGGCCGGGGCGACCGTGCTGCATCCCGGGTCGAAGGTGCCCGCCAAGCGGTGGCCGGCCGACCGGTTCGCCGCCCTGGCCCGGCGGCTCACCGACGAGGGGCACCGGGTGGTGTTGACCGGGACGGCCGACGAGCGGAACCTGGCGATCCGGGTGGCCGCCGCGGCCGGGTTGCCTCCCGACGCCGTGCTGGCCGGCCGGACCGGTCTCGGCGAGCTGGCGGCCCTGGTGGCGGCCGCCCGGCTCGTGGTGAGCGGGGACACGGGTGTGGCCCACCTCGCGACCGGCTACGCCACCCCGTCCGTGGTGCTGTTCGGTCCGGTTCCGCCGGCGCGGTGGGGCCCGCCGCCGGACCGCCCCCGACACCGTGTGATCTGGGCCGGAGGGAGGGATTGGCCCAGCTGGGACGGGGTAGGAAGCCACCCGTCGTTGATGGCCCTCGGGGTCGACGAGGTGTCGGCCGCCGTGGACGAGGTGGAACGGGTGGTGCGGGACTCCGGTGCGGTTGCGGCGTAGCGATCCGGGCAGGCCGGGGTACGGGCGTCGCCGGCGCGGCAGGGGCTGGCTGTTCCTCGACCCGGGCGGCCAGCCGGTGCGCGATCCGGACGAGCTGGCCCGGCTGCGGGGTCTGGTCATCCCACCGGCCTGGCGGGACGTGTGGATCTGCCCGTACCCGAACGGGCACATCCAGGCGACCGGGATCGACGCGGCCGGCCGGAAGCAGTACCTCTACCACGCGGCCTGGCGGGAGAAGCGGGACGAGGCGAAGTTCGACCACGTGCTGGAGGTGGCCCGGCGGCTGCCGACGCTGCGCGCCCGGGTCGAGCAGGACCTCGACGGCCGCGGCCTGAACCGCGGCCGGGTGCTCGCCACGGTGGCCCGGCTGCTGGACATGGGGATGTTCCGGGTGGGCAGCGACCAGTACGCGGCCGGCGACGACCCGACCTTCGGGGTGTCCACGCTGCGTCCCGAGCACGCGCGGTCCCGCGGTGGCTGCGTGGTCTTCGAGTTCCGGGCGAAGGGCGGCATCGAGCAGGTACGCCGGATCGAGGACCCGGAGCTGTGCCGGGTCCTCACCAACCTGCGCCGGCGGCGCCGCCGGGCGGAACGGCTCTTCGGCTACTGGGACGGCCACGACTGGCGCGACGTGCGCGCCGACGACGTCAACGAGTACCTGCGCGACGCGAGCGGCGGCGAGATGACCGCGAAGGACTTCCGGACCTGGCACGCCACCGTGCGGGCCGCCATCGAGCTGGCCACGGCGGGCCCCGCCCGCTCCGCCACGGCGCGCAAGAGGGCCGTCGCCGCGGTGATGCGGGAGGTCGCCGACCTGCTGGGCAACACGCCGACGGTGGCGCGGACGTCCTACGTGGACCCGAGGGTGGTCGACCTCTACCACGACGGCGTGACCGTCGCCGTGGACCCGGACGCGCCCCGGGAGCGGGCCGAGCGGGCGGTGCTGGAGCTGCTGGAGGACGCCTGAGCCGGACGGACGGGTGGGCGCACCGGGCGTCCGCCCGCCGCGGTGTGCGGCGGGCGCGCGCCACGGCCCCCCGATGGCGGACCGGACCACTCCGTGCCCGGACGGCCAGCCGCGTCGGGGCCAGTCTGCCGGGTGCGGGTTGACCGTTGGCGCCAGCTGGTTGACGATCCGCGCCGCGTCGCGGGATCAGCTCGGAAAGCCGGAACCGCTCTCCGCCCGGTACGCCTGCGGAGCCGCCCCGAACGCCGCCCGGAAGGCCCGGCTGAAGTGCGCCCTGTCGGTGAATCCCCAGCGGCGCGCCACGAGGTGGACGGGACGGTCCCGCAGCAGCGGGTCGGCCAGGTCGCGGCGGCAGCGTTCGAGCCGGCGACGGCGGATCGTGCCGGCCACGGTGTCGTCCTCGGTCGCGAAGAGCCGGTGCAGCGTCCGGACGGAGACGTGGTGGGCGTCCGCGACGACCTGCGGGGTCAGCGTCGGGTCGCCGAGGTGCCGCTCGATGAAGGCCCGCACCCGGACGAGCAGGGCCCGCCGGTGGACCTCGGCCGGTAGGTCGTCCTCGACGTCGAGGTGCCGGGCGAGCAGGGCGGACACCAGGCTGAGCGTCACGTCGGCCAGGTACGGCGCGTCGCTGGCGCGGAACTCCTCGGGGTGCCGGGTGACGCGGTGCAGGTGCTGCGCCAGCAGCGCGCCGGGCCCCTCCGAGCCGGACAGCCGCGCCGCCGTGAGACGGTCCACCTTGTCCGGGTGCAACGGCAGCAGCGCCCGCGGGATGACGGCGGTCACCGAGGCCGCGGGGACCTCCCGGGCGTCGTCGCCCGCGTGCTCCAGAACGTGTGGGCGGCCCCAGTCGACAAGCGTGAAGTCCCCCACCGGCACGGCGGTGTCCCGCCGGCTCGCGCTGATGGCGCAGGCGCCGCTCGTGGCGAGGGCGATCTGGTACACCTCCGGGTCCGCCTGCCGAATGAGTCGGGGCGTACGCCGGCCGGACAGGGACTGGTAGCGGAACCGGGTAAGCGCGATGCCGTTCAGGTCGACGAGCCGGGCCCGCCCCTGGAAGTCGCCCGCGTGGTCGCTGGTGAAGGCGACGGGTGCGGAGACCCGGCCGGCCATCTCGACCCACAGCGGGAAGCGGTCGGCCGGTGGCACCGTGCCGGTGTCCACCGTGTCGACGCGCAGTCCCGCCATGGGCCGATTCTCCCTCGCCGTCCCGGCATCGGGCCGGGGCGGGGGATCAGTCGTTGAGGACGTGCGAGAGGCGGTCACGGAAGCGGCGCTCGGAGTCGCTCACCACGTCACCGCCGAGCCCGAGGACACCGCCGGTGGACGCGGCGCCCACCACCTGCTCGGCGATCTCCACGAGCCAGTGCTTGTACGCGCCGGCCTCGCCCTCGTCCACGCGGACGGCGAGCAGGGCCGCGGCCTCGGCGGCCCGGGCCAGCACGTCGTCGATCATCGCCTGGGGGTCGGCGGGGGAGATGGCGGGCAGTTCCTCGCCGGCCTCCGGGTCGCCCACGCGCGACACGATCTCACCGGCCACCGCGGCGACGAGCGGGCTCGCCGACTCCCGGCCGGCGGCGATGCTCTCGAGGCCGGCCGCGTTCTCGGCCATGGTCCGCCGGGTGCCGTCGGACTCGGCGGCGCTCGCCGCGGTCAGCACCGACTGCGGCAGCCCGACCAGCAGCCCCCACTCCCCGTCGGAGAAACCGAACCCGGTGTACGCCGGCTGTTCGATCACGACAACGCCCCTTCCGAATGTCTGTCCATGTACGTGCGTCGACGCGCGCCGGGCGCGGCGCCCGGATCAGGCTAGTCCAGTGTGAGCAGGCCCTGTTCGGACACCACGCGCACCGACAGCGTCTTGTACCCGACCTCGTCGAACAGAACCGTCATGCGGTCGTCCTCGTAGTTGAGCACGAGGCCCGGCCCCCACTCCGGATGGCGCACCTGGCTGTGCACGGGGAACGGCCCGACCGCGCCGTCGTCGGGGGTGCTCGTGCCGGCGTGGCAGTTGTCGCAGTGCCCGCAGACCTGGGTCATCTGCTCACCGAAGTACGCGAGCAGCGCCTGCCCACGGCAGCCGGTGGTCTCGGCGAAGGCGCGCATCATGTCGGTCCGCGACCGGGTGAGCGTCTGGTGCCGTTCCGCCTCGGCGAGGGCCGCCGCGGCGGCGTCCACCGGGGCCGGTGCGTACCGGGGCGCGCCGATCCGTCCCTTCGCCCGCGGCTCGGCGGCGCCGACCTGCTCCAGCAGCGACAGGTACTGGCCGAGCTTGCGGGGACCGAGGCCGGTCAACTCCCGCAGCCTCGTCCTGCTGAGTGGCTCCTTGCGCAGCAGCGCGGCCAGGTCGCGCAGCTCCGTGCTGTCCGGCAGGCCGCCGGTGAAGAAGCGGCGCAGGCCCACGTCCTCGGCCTGCCAGAGCAACAGGACACGGGCCGGTTCGCCGTCGCGGCCGGCGCGGCCGATCTCCTGGAAGTAGCTGTCCGGCGAGTCGGGCAGGGCCATGTGCACCACCCAGGCGATGTTCGGCTTGTCGATGCCCATGCCGAACGCGGACGTGGCCACCATGATCGGCACCTGGTCGGCCAGGAACGCCTCGTGCAGCTCACCGCGCGCGCCGGCCGGCATCCCGCCGTGGTAGTACCGCGACGGAAAGCCCGCGTCGGTCAGCCGGGCGGCCAGTTCCTCCGCGGCGCGGCGGGTGGGGACGTAGATGATGCCCGGCCGCCCGTCGGACTCCAGCAACGCGACCAGCCGCCGCCACCGGTAGTCCTCGGTGGGGCAGTGGGCGACCTCGAGGAAGAGGTTCGGCCGGTCCAGCCCGGACACCACCACCTCCGGGTCGCGCAGCCGCAACCGGGCCACGATGTCGTCGCGCACCGGCGGCGACGCGGTGGCGGTCAGCGCCACGACCGGCGGTCGGCCGATCCCCTCGATGAGGTGGCCGAGCGCCAGGTAGTCGGGGCGGAAGTCGTGACCCCACGCCGAGATGCAGTGCGCCTCGTCGATGGCCACCAGGGCCGGCTTCAGCGAGCGGACCTCGGCCATCCGGTCCGGGTTGCTGAGCTGCTCCGGCGTGATGAAGAGGAACTCCGCCCGGCCCGCGCGGACCTCCTCGATGGCCTCCGCCTGCTGGGCCGCGCTCTCGTGCGAGCTGATCCGTACCGCCCGCAGCTCGGGTCGCTGCCGCTCGTTGAGCGCCGCGATCTGATCCTGCTGGAGGGCGAGCAGCGGGGAGATCACCACGGTCGGGCCGGGGATCAGGCTCGCCGGGATCTGGTAGATCGCCGACTTGCCGGCGCCCGTGGGGAGGACCACGAGGGCGTCGCGTCGCTTCATCACCGCACGCATGGCGGCCAGTTGGTTGGGCCGTAGCGCGGTCCAGCCGAAGAGGCTGCGCGCCGCGCGGCGCAACGTCGTCGAGTTCCGGGTGAGTGTCATCGAAGGCCGCAGGTACCCGGGCTGATCAGCGACGAAACCGGGTGTGTGACGCACCGCTGCCGCAACGACGAGCGTCACCGGTAGCGGGGGAGGATCTCGCGCTCGTAGAGGTCGAACAGGCCCTGGTAGTGGGGACCGGTGTTGGCCACGTAGACCTCGTCGAAGCCGGCCTTCGCGTACTGCTCGATCATCTCCACGTGCGCCTCGGCGCTGTTGCCGCAGACGAAGGTCTCCTTCATCATCTCCGGCTTCACCAGCTGCGCGGCCTGCTCGAAGTGCCGCGGGGAGGGGAGCACCTGCGACAGTTCGCCCGGCACGCCGGAGTTCGGCCACCGCTCGTACGCGATCCGCATGCCCTCGTCCTCGCTGTCGGCGTACGCCGCCTTGAACCCGGCCTGGCACGGCTTGTCGCCGCCGCCGCCCTCCCGGAAGCGGCGGACGAGGTCGGCGTCCGGCATCGTGCTGATGTAACCGTCGCCGAGCCGGGCCGCGAGGTCGACAGCCTTGGGGCCGAAGCCGGAGATGTAGATCGGCGGCGGGGCGTCCGGCAGGGTGTAGATGCGGGCGTGCTCGACCGTGTAGTGCTTTCCGTGGTGGTTGACGAAGCCGCCGCGCCACAGCTCCCGGAGCACCTCGATGGACTCCTCGAGCATCTCCAGCCGGACGTCGGCCTGCGGCCACGCGTCGCCGAGGATGTGCTCGTTGAGGGCCTCGCCGCTGCCCACCCCGAGCACGAACCGCCCGGAGTGCAGCACGGCGCTGGTCGCGGCCGCCTGCGCGATCACGGCGGGGTGGATCCGCATGGTGGGGCAGGTGACCGCGGTGGTGACGGGCAGCGAGCAGACCTGGCTCAGCGCGCCGATCACCGACCAGACGAAGGGGCTCTGCCCCTGGGCGTCGACCCACGGGTGGTAGTGGTCGGAGATCCACAGCGCCTGGAAGCCGGCCCGCTCGGCGCCGCGGGCCTGCTCCAGCAGCTCGGCCGGCGTGTACTCCTCAGTGGACAGGAAGTAGCCGATCTTCATTCTTCCCCCTCGCGACGTCTCACCGGGTCAACGAGGGAAGCGGTACCCCGGCACCGGCGACCGCACACCGGCCGGCGCCGGTCACGTCCGTCTCCGGGCCGGCCGGTCAGCGGCGGCCGAACATGGCCCGGATCGCGGCGAGCAGCAGCAGGCCGCCCACCACGACGCCGAGCAGGCGTACGCCGGGGATGTCGGCCGGGCTCGTCGCGTCGGCCAGCAACGTGGGATCCATGCCCGCACTCTGCCCACGGGGAGCCCCCGCGGGCAACTGTAAGGTTTATTGACTATTTGATCGCGTGGTGTGACCATGGCAGCACCGCCCGCCCGGGCGGCGCGCGAGGCGCGGAGAACGTGGGGGTACGGGGCCGCATGAGCGAGCGCAGCGAGCGGACGGTCGGGCACGGGGGGCGGGCGCCGGGTGGCGCCGGGCGGCCGGAGGCGGCGGCATGAGCGTGCCCCGGGGCCACCTGACCGCGCTCGCGGCCGCCGTCCTGCAACCCGGGTTCGTGGGCACCACGCCACCACCGTGGGTCTGCCGCTGGCTCGGCGAGGGGCTCGGATCCGTGGTGCTGTTCGCCCGCAACGTGGTCGACGACGCGCAGGTCGCCGCGCTCACCGCGACGCTGCGCGCGGAGCGGCCCGACGTCATCGTGGCCATCGACGAGGAGGCCGGCGACGTCACCCGGATCGAGTCGCGCCGGGGCAGCTCCCGGCCCGGCAACTTCGCCCTCGGCGCGGTGGACGACCCGGACCTCACCGAGGAGGTGGCCCGCGACCTCGGCGCCGACCTCGCGAGCCTCGGCATCACCCTGGACTACGCGCCGGACGCCGACGTGAACTCCAACCCGGCCAACCCGGTGATCGGCGTCCGCTCCTTCGGCGCCGACCCGGCCCTGGTGGCCCGGCACACCGCCGCGTGGGTCCGCGGGCTCCAGGCCGGCGGGGTCGCCGCCTGCGCCAAGCACTTCCCGGGGCACGGCGACACCCGGGTCGACTCGCACCACGACCTGCCCGTCATCACCGCCGACCGGGACCGGCTGGACGCCACCGAACTGGCGCCGTTCCGGGCCGCGGTGGCCGCCGGGGTGCAGGCGGTCATGACGGGCCACCTGCTGGTGCCGGCGCTCGACCCCGAGCTGCCCGCCACCCTGAGCCCCCGCATCCTGGGCGGCCTGCTCCGCGACGAGCTGGGCTTCTCCGGCGTGGTGGTCACCGACGCGGTGGAGATGCGGGCGGTCGCCGACCGGTACGGCTTCGCGGGCGCCGCCGTCCGCGCGCTCGCCGCGGGCGCCGACGCGATCTGCATCGGCGGGGAACGGGCGGACGAGGGGGCCGCCCGTGAGCTGCGGGACGCCATCGCGGCCGCCGTGGTCGCCGGCGAGCTGCCCGAGGAACGGCTCGCCGAGGCGGCCAAGCGGGTGGGACAGCTGGCCGAATGGACGGCCGCCGCCCGCGAGGCGGGAGCCGTACGCGACGGCCTGCCGGCCGACGCCTCGCCCGTCGGGATGGCCGCCGCCCGGCGCGCGCTGCGCGTCACCGGCGCCGCCGCGCTGCCGCTGACCCGGCCGGCGTACGTGGTGGAGTTCGAGCCGCCCCGCAACATCGCGATCGGGGCGGAGACCCCGTGGGGGGTGGGCGCGCCGCTCTCCGAGCTGCTGCCCGGCACCATGAGCCGGCGGTACGCCGCACCCGACGTGCCGGCCGACCCGACCGCCGGGGCCGACGGCCGCCCGGTGGTGCTGGTCGTCCGCGACCTGCACCGGCACGACTGGATGCGGGCCGCCGTGACCCGCGCGCTGGCCGCCCGCCCGGACGCGGTCGTGGTCGAGCTGGGGGTGCCCGAGCTGGTCACCGGCGCCGTGCACGTGGCCACGCACGGCGCGACCCGCGCCGCCGGGCGAGCCGTCGCCGAGCTGCTGACCGGCGCCCGCTGACCCGATCCCGCTGACGGATCAGGGCCGGTCGGTCACGAGGGCGGCGTACTCGGGGTGGCGGTCGATGAAGCCCGCCATGAACCGGCACTGCGGCACCACCCGGCCGCCGCGGTCGCGCACCTCGTCGAGCGTGCGGCGGATCAGCTCCGCCCCGACGCCCATGTCCCGGAAGCGGGGGTCCACCTCGGTGTGCGTGAAGACCAGCACCTCGCCCTGCGGCTGCTCGTACGCCGCGAACCCGGCGAGCGCGTCGTCGACCAGGATCTCGAACCGGCGCTCGGCCGGATTGTCCTCGACCAGGCTGCTCACCCGGCCATTGTCTACCCGGCGGCGACCACGCGGTCGAGTTCGGCGAGCAAGCGGTCCACCTCGTCGGCCGTGTTGTAGTGGTAGATGCTGGCCCGCACCGCGCCACCGCTGTCCCGCAGGCCCATGCCCGTGAAGTACTCGTAGGCGTAGTAGTCGCCGGCCGTGAGGCAGAAACCGGCCGCGCCGAGGGCCGCCTGGGTGCGCGCCGGGGCCATCCCCGCGACCCGGAAGGAGACGGTCGGCCAGCGCCGCGCCGGCGAGCCGTAGACGGTGATCGCGTCCCGTGCGGCGAGGCCGGCGAGCAGCCGGTCGAACAGGGCCTCCTCGTGCGCCTGGGCGGCCGTCAGCCCGGCCCGGACCCGGGCCCGCCGGTCCCCGGTGGCCTCCGGGTCGAGCCCCGCCAGGTGGTCCACCGCGGCGGCCACGCCGGCGAGCAGCGGAAAGCTCGGCGTGCCGTACTCGAAGCGCTCCGGCACCGCGTCCGACGACGGGATCAGCTTCGCGGGGCGCAGCGTCGCCCACCACCGCGGGTCGCCCACCATGGCGGCCAGGTGCGGCCCGGACCACTTGTACGCGCTCGTGACCAGCACGTCCGCGCCGAGCGAGGCGAGATCGGTGGGGGCGTGCGGCACCGCGTGCACCCCGTCGACGCAGACCAGCGCGCCGGCGGCGTGCGCGACCTTGGCGATGGCCGGCACGTCCGGGACCGTCCCGATGGCGTTGCTGCCGGCCGTCACGGCGACCAGCCGGGTGCGCTCGGTGACCAGGTCGGCGTACTGGTCGGCGGGCAGCTCACCGGTGTCGCGGTCGAACTCCGCCCAGCGGACGGTGGCCCCGGCGGCCTCGGCCGCCTGCACCCAGGGCCGTACGTTCGCGTCGTGGTCGAGCCGCGAGAGCACCACCTCGTCGCCGGGGCGCCAGCCCGCGCCGAGCGTGCGGGCAAGGGTGTAGAGCAGCGCGGTCGCGCTCGGCCCGAGCACCACACCGGCCGGGTCGCCGCCGACCAGGTCGGCCACCGCCGAGCGGGCCTCCGCCACCAGTTCCAGCGACCGCTGGCCGGGCCGGAAGGCCGTGCTGCGGTTGCCGGAGGCGGCACGCATCGCGCCGGCGACCGCGTCGATCACCGGCGCGGCGGTCTGGGTGCCCCCGGCACCGTCGAAGTGGACGAAACCCTCGGCCAGGGCGGGGTAGCCGGCCCGGACCCGGTTGATGTCGAACGGCATGCCGCCGACCCTACCGCCGTCGCCGCCGGGCACCGTGGCGGGCGTCTCGTACCCTTGTCGAGGTGACGAACCGACCCGGTAACTCCCCGCTGACCCCCACCCGCCGCGCCGCCGGCGTGCTGGCCGGCCTGGCGCTCGGCGTCGCCGTGCTGGCCGGTTGCAGCTCCGAGGGCGCCTCCACCGACTGCGGCATCAACGCCTGCACGGTCACCTTCGAGCGTGGCGTCGACGCCAGCGCGACGATCCTGGGGGTCGACGCCAAGCTGGTCGGCGTGGAGGGCGACCAGGTGACGGTCGAGGTCGCCGGCGAGCAGCTCACCCTGACGAGCGGGCAGCAGGCCGCCGAGGTGGGCGGTGTCTCGGTCACGCTCGACAGCGTGACCGACCAGCAGGTCAAGGTGCGGGTCTCGGCCAACGCCAACGGCTGACGGGCGCGGGGCCGGCGGTGGCCCACGTTTGAGGATCACGGCGGGCGGAGATTGTGACCGCATGTCACTGACCCGCAGCGCCGGAGCCACCGCCTCCCGCACCGCCGACAGCCGGTGGTTGGAACTCCTCGCCCGGGCCGGCTTCATCGGCTACGGGATCGTGCACCTGCTCTTCGCCTGGTTGGCGCTGCAGATCGCGTTCGGCAGGTCCGCCGACGACGGCGACCAGTCCGGCGCCCTGCGTACGCTCGCCGCCCAGCCGCTGGGCAAGGTCCTGGTCGTGGCGACCGCCGTCGGGCTGCTCGCCATGGCGATCTGGCAGGCGCTGGAGGCGGTTGTCGGGCATCGCGCGGAGCGCGGCCGGGAACGGACGTGGGAGCGGCTCGCCTCGCTGGGCCGGACGCTGGTCTACCTCTACTTCGCGTGGACGGCGTACAAGGTCTTCTCGGACGCGAGCTCGAACAGCGCCGACCAGCAGGAGGCGCTCACCGGTCGTGCCATGGAGTCCTCGGGCGGGCGGTGGCTCGTCGGCCTCGCCGGCGTCGTCCTCGCGGCGATCGGCGTCGGGCTCGTGATCTACGGCCTCGTCAAGCGCTTCGAGAAGCACCTGAAGACCGGTGAGATGAGCCCGGGCACCCACCGGCTAGCCCGCCGGCTGGGGATCGCGGGCTACGTGGCCAAGGGGATCGCGTACGGCATCGCGGGCGTGCTGGTCGTGCTGGCCGCGCTCACCTACGACCCGGAGAAGGCCCGTGGCCTGGACGCCGCGCTGCGGACGCTGCGCGAGCAGTCCTACGGCGGCCTGCTGTTGACCCTCGTCGCCCTCGGCATCGCGGCGTTCGGTGTCTTCTGCTTCCTCCAGTCCCGATACCGCAAGGTCTGACCTGGCCGACGGCGGCGACACCCGGCACCATGGGTGTTTTGCCCGAACTCGTCCTGCCCGGTCCGAGGGAGAACATCGTGCAGAACTACCTCGAAACGGTCGCCGCCGCGCTCGCCGCGGCGGCGACCGCTCTCTTCGTCGCCGCGGTGGTCCACCGGGTGACCCGCCGGCTCGGGCGCCGCTCGCGACTGATGACCGAGCTCACCGAGCACGCGCACCGCCCCTTCCAGGCGGCCGCCACCGTGCTGGCCGTCCAGTTCGCGGCCCGGTTCACCACCGGTTACGGGGTCGGCACCCCGTGGCGGCAGGCGCTGCTGCACGTCCTGGTGCTCGCGGTCATCGCGAGCGTCGCCTGGCTGGTCGCCGCGCTGCTGGTCGTGGTCGAGGACACCGCGCTCGCCCGGTTCCGGGTCGACGTGCCGGACAACCGGCACGCCCGCCGCGTCCGCACCCAGGTGGTGATGCTGCGCCGGCTGACCATCGCGATCATCGTGATCCTGACCCTGGGCGTCATGCTCATGACCTTCCCGAGCGTGCGGGGCATCGGCGCCGGGGTGCTGACCAGCGCCGGTGTGGTCGGCGTGGTGGCCGCGCTGGCCGCGCAGAGCCTGCTCGGCAACGTCTTCGCCGGTCTTCAGCTCGCCTTCAGCGACGCGGTGCGGCTCGACGACGTCGTCGTCGTCGAGGGGGAGTGGGGGCGCATCGAGGAGCTGACCCTCAGCTACGTGGTGGTGCAGATCTGGGACGACCGCCGGCTGATCCTGCCCACGTCGTACTTCACCAGCACACCGTTCCAGAACTGGACGCGGACCGAGGCCGCCGTGCTCGGCACCGCCGAGTTCGACGTCGACTGGGCCGTCCCGGTGCAGGCCATGCGGGAGGAGCTGCGCCGCCTCGTGGAGAGCACCGACCTGTGGGACGGCCGGGTCTGCGTGCTCCAGGTGACCGACGCGACCGGCGGCACCGTCCGCATCCGGGCGCTGGTGAGCGCCGCCGACGCGGGCAGCCTCTGGGACCTGCGCTGCCTCGTCCGCGAGCACCTGGTGGCCTGGGTACGCGACCAGCGGCCCACCGCGATGCCCCGGATCCGCACCGAGTTGGGCGACGCGGGCGGCGACCTGCCGTGGCAGTGGGTGCGGCCGCGCCGCCCGGCCCGGCGGCTCGCCGACGGCGACGTGCCCGACGACGCCCGGCTCTTCGGCGGCAGCGACGACGGCGACGCCCGCAGCGAGGCGTTCGTCGGTCCCGACGAACCCGCGCCGTCGCGCCGCTGACCGCCGCCCCGCCCGGACGGGCGCTGTCGCCCGCGCCCGGTTGCGGCCTTCCCGGCGTTCCGGGGTCGATCACGGACGTGTCCTGCCGGCCGGTGGCGGCGTTCTCTGTTCCGGGGGCCGGAGCGGCCGCTGCGATGACTCGCCCGATCCGGGAGGTTTGACCGGCCTGTTCCGGGGGACGTGCTGCCGGACGTCTCTCCGCAGGTCCGGCGGACCACGCAGAGGATTGACGAGCGGCGACTCCGGGCATACAGCGCGGTGATGACGAAAGGAGGACAGCATGGCTGACGTGGCGAACGCCCGCACATCCCGCAACGGGAGCGAGCCCTCCACCGCCGAGCTGGTGCAGCGGGCCACCGAGCAGATCTCCCGCCTGGTGCGGGACGAGCTCGCGCTGGCCCGGGCGGAGTTGACCCGCAAGGGCAAGCACGCCGGGATCGGCATCGGCCTCTTCGGCGGCGGCGGGGCACTGGCGTTCTACGGCCTCGGTGCGCTGGTCGTCACCGCCATTCTGCTGCTGGACCTGGTGCTACCGGCGTGGGCCGCCGCACTGCTGATCGCGGTCGGCCTGTTCCTGCTCGCCGGCATCCTGGCGCTGGTCGGCAAGCAGCAGGTCAGCCGCGCGGTCCCGCCCATTCCGGAGGCGACCGTCCGCAGCGTACGGGCGGACGTGGACACCGTCGCGGCCGCGGTGAAGGACAGGGGACGGTCATGACGGGCAACGGCCGCGGCGACACCGAGGCGCTGCGGGAGGAGATCCGGCGCACCCGGGTCGAGCTCGGCGAGACGATGGAGCTGTTGGCCGCCAAGGCCGACGTGAAGGCCCGCCTCAAGGAGTCGGCCGACCAGGCCCGGCAGCGGATGCGGGCCCAGGCCGCGCACACCATCGCCCGGGTGCGCGGCCAGGCCGCGGAGATGGCCGGGCTGGCCCGCGCCGACATGTCGCAGCAGAGCGAGCTCGTCCGACGCAACCCGGCGCCGTGGGCGGCCGTCGCGGCCGGGGCCGTCGCTACGATGATCGTGCTGCTGATCGTTCGAGGGAGGCGCAGGTGAGCAAGGCCATCAACCGGGCCGCCTACAAGCCGATGGGCGTACTGCTGGGTATCGCCGCCGGTGCACTCGCGGGCGCGATCTTCCGGCAGGTCTGGAAGGTGACCGCCGGGGATGGCGAGGCGCCCAACGCCACCGACGAGGACCGCGGCTGGGGCGAGATCCTGGCGGCCGCCGCGTTGCAGGGCGCGATCTTCTCGGTCGTCCGGGCCGCGGTCGACCGGGGTGGCGCGGTCGGCGTACGACGGCTCACCGGCCGCTGGCCGGACTGACGGACGTGCCTGCCGGGCCCCCTTGCCGCATCGACGGTAAGGGGGCCTTTCGCACGGTCGGGGACCAGCCACCCAGAGGATCTCATGCATCCGTCAGGTCACATGTCGGAGAATTTCGTCGGGTAGGCTGTGCAGAGTTTTTGCGTACGTGGTTTGCTGTTCCCCGCTGTTGAGAGATGGCGTGGGTTGAGAGAAGTCTCCTTCACCGGGGGCCGCCTCAGGCGCCGCTGCTCGAAAACGGCCAATCGGCCGCAGCGTGCTCGGCCGCCAGTTTTAGAAGGAGATACACATGGCGCAGGGAACCGTGAAGTGGTTCAACGCTGACAAGGGCTTCGGCTTCATCACCGTCGACGGCGGGGGTGCTGACGTGTTCGTCCACTTCTCGGCCATCCAGACCAGCGGCTACCGCACGCTGGAGGAGAACCAGCGGGTGGAGTTCGAGATCGCTCAGGGGCAGAAGGGCCCGCAGGCTGAGCAGGTCCGCCCCCTCTGAGCAGTGCCGGCCGGCGGCCCGCCGGCCACCGGGCTGATCCACCTCCGGATCAACAATGGAGCCCCGTATCCCGCCCGGGATGCGGGGCTTTCCGTTTGCCCGACAACCGGTCAGGGACGCCGGCGGCGGGTACGCAACCCGACGCCGAGCGTCACCAGGCCGGCCAGCGACACCACCGGGCCGACCACCACCCAGATCCGCTGGCCGGTCATCACGCTGCCCTCGACGAAGCCCAGCCCCTGGACCGTCCAGACGGCACCGACCACCACGGCCAGCAGGCCGAGCGTGAGCAGGAACCAGCCCCTCACGGCGTACCCCCTTCGCGGCGCCCCGGACCTCCAGCATGGCCCGACCGGCGCGCCGCGGCGAGGACCCGGGGCGGGCGGGTCACCACCGGTCGTGCACCCGCGGGCGGATCAGCTCGTCGTAGACCTCGCGGACGGCGGTCAGCTCCTGCGGCGTGAGCGGCGGCAGGTCCGCGGCCGCGACGTTGCCCCGGGCCTGCCCGGCGTCCCGCGCGCCGGGGATCACGACGGTCACACCGGGCTGGTCCAGCACCCAGCGCAGCGCGAACTGCGCCATCGTGCGGCCCGGACCGACCAGTGGCGACAGTCGGCGTACGGCCGCGAGCCCCAGGTCGAAGTCGACGCCGGAGAACGTCTCGCCGACGTCGAAGGCCTCACCGTGACGGTTGAAGGTGCGGTGGTCGTCCGCCGGGAAGGTGGTGTGCTCGTCGTAGCGGCCGGAGAGCAGGCCGCTGGCCAGCGGCACCCGGGCGATGATGCCCACGCCGGCCGCCGCGGCGGCGGGCAGGACGCGGTCGAGGGGCTTGTGCCGCAGCGCGTTGAGGATGATCTGGACGCTCGCCACGCCGGGCCGGGCGATCGCGGTGAGCGCCTGGTCGGTGGTTTCGACGCTCACCCCGTACCCGGCGATCGCCTTCTCGGCGACCAGTGTGTCGAGCGCGTCGAAGACGGCGTCGTCGGCGAAGACGGCGGTGGGCGGGCAGTGCAGCTGGACGAGGTCCAGGGTGTCCACGCCGAGGTTCGCGCGGGACCGGTCAATCCACTCGCGGAAGTGGGCGAGGGTGTACCCCTCCGGCCGTTGCTCGACCCGTCGGCCCATCTTGGTGGCCACGGTGAGGCCGGCGCCGGGGCGGGAGCGCAGGAAGCGGCCGATGAGCTGCTCGCTGCGGCCGTCGCCGTACACGTCGGCGGTGTCGAGAAAGGTCACTCCGGCGTCCACGGCGGCGGCCAGGACCGCCATGGCGTCGTCCTCGGTGACCGTGCCCCAGTCGGCGCCGAGCTGCCAGGCGCCGAGGCCCATGACGCCGACGGTCCGCCCGAGGCGGGCAAAGGTGCGCTGCTCCATGACAGCGAGCCTAGACCCGCTTGCGAGCGCGGTCCGACGCCCGTACGGTAAACAAAACGAACGTACGGTTTGGGAGGCGGTCATGTGGGATCCGGCCACATACCTGCGTTACGACGACGAGCGGTCCCGGCCGTTCCACGACCTGGTGGCCCGCGTCGCGGCCGGAACCCCGCGCACGGTGGTCGACCTCGGCTGCGGGCCCGGCCAGCTCACCGCCACGCTCGCCGCACGGTGGCCGGCCAGCCGGCTCGTGGGGCTCGACTCCTCGCCGGAGATGATCGCGCGAGCCGTCGCGCTGGGCGCGCCGGTCGAGTTCGCCGTCGGTGACGTACGCGACTGGCGGCCCACCCCGGACGTCGACGTGGTGGTGACCAACGCCGTGCTCCAGTGGGTGCCCGAGCACCGGGAGCTGCTGCGGCGCTGGGCCCGGGAGCTGCCGTCCGGCGCCTGGCTCGCCATGCAGGTGCCGGGGAACTTCGACGCGCCGTCGCACCGGGCGCTGCGGGAGGTCGCGGGCCGGCCCGCGTGGCGCGCCGACCTCCTGCCGCTGCTGCGCGAGGCCCCCGTCGACGACCCGGCCGGGTACGCGACGCTGCTGACCGACGCGGGCTGCGCCGTGGACGCCTGGGAGACTACGTACGTGCACCTGCTCCCGGCCGACGCCGGCGCCGCGCACCCCGTGCTCCGCTGGATGGAGGGGACCGCGCTGCGCCCGGTCCGCGCCACGCTGGACGGGGCGCGGTGGGCCGACTTCCGGGCCGAGCTGGAGGTACGCCTCGCCGAGGCGTACCCGGCCCGGGACGGCCAGGTGTACTTCCCGTTCCGCCGCGTCTTCGTGGTCGCCCGCACCGGCGCCCGTGCCGAGGAGAACCTGTGACCGACCTGTCCACCTTCATCGCCGGACTGCCCAAGGTGGAGCTGCACGTGCACCACGTGGGCTCCGCGTCGCCCCGGATCGTCGCCGAACTGGCCGCCCGCCACGAGGGGCGGACCCCGGTGCCGGCCGACCCGGCGGCGCTGGCCGACTACTTCGAGTTCCGCGACTTCGCCCACTTCATCGAGGTGTACCTCAGCGTCGTGGACCTGATCCGCGACCAGGAGGACGTCTGGATCCTCACCCACGAGGTGGCCCGGGAGCTGGCCCGTCAGCAGGTCCGGTACGCGGAGCTGACCATCACCCCCTACTCCCACGTCCGGCGGGGCATTCCCGCACCGGCGTTCTGCGAGGCGATCGAGGACGCCCGCAAGCGCGCCGAGGCCGACTTCGGCATCGAGCTGCGCTGGTGCTTCGACATCCCGGGCGAGGCCGGCCTCGCCTCGGCCGAGGAGACGCTGCGCATCGCGCTGGAGGAACACCCCGACGGGCTTGTCAGCTTCGGCCTGGGCGGGCCGGAGATCGGCGTGCCGCGGCCGCAGTTCAAGCCGTACTTCGACCAGGCGCGGGCGGCGGGGCTGCGCTCGGTGCCGCACGCCGGCGAGACCACCGGCCCGCAGACCGTCTGGGACGCGCTGCGCGACCTCGGGGCGGAGCGGATCGGGCACGGCATCGCGGCCGCGGACGACCCCGAGCTGATGGCGTACCTGGCCGAGCGGCGGATCGCCCTCGAGGTCTGCCCCACCTCGAACGTCCGTACGCGCGCCGTGGCCAGCCTCGACGAGCACCCGCTGCCGCGACTGGTCGAGGCCGGCGTGCTCGTCACCGTCAACTCCGACGACCCGCCGATGTTCGGCACCACCTTGAACGACGAGTACGCGGTGGCCGCCCGGCTGCTCGGCGTGGGCCCGGAGGGGATCGCGGCGCTGGCCCGGGACGCGGTGAACGCCTCGTTCCTCGACCCGGCGGGCAAGGAGCGCATCGTCGCGGAGATCGACGCGTACCTGGCCGCCGCCCGGAGCTGACCCGCGGGGTCGAAGGGGGTGGGCGCGCGGCGGGAGCTGGTGTGGGGGGACCGATCTCCCGCCGCGCGCACGGCCCCACCGGTGAATGGATACTTCGGTGCGCTCACCGGTGGAACTGATGGGTTCGTGCCTAGATCCTCCCAGTCGCCCGGCCGGGCGGCCGCGCCGTTAATCCGGATCTAAGGAAGACTTGCGCCGGGCCACAACCGGGCGCCGGATTCAGCGGTCGCCGGGGCGCTGCCGGGGCCAGCGGCGGCCGGCGCCCTTCTGCTCGCGGGCCTCCCGCGCCATCCGCCCGACCAGGCCGAACCGGTTGACCGGCCGGGGCGTCGCGTCCGGGTCGGCGAGCAGCATCACGACGCTCGCCCCGCCCATGCGGGCGCGGTCGATGCTCACCGACCCGCTGGCCTGCAGGGCGACCCGCTTCGCGATGTCCAGCCCGAGGCCGGTGGAACCCTGGTCGCTGGCGCCGCGGCGCAACGCCCGGTCCGGGTCGGCGATGCCGGGGCCCGCGTCGTCGATGCGGATCGCCACGTACCCGTCCCGGCGGGACACGGCGACCTCGAACGCGGTGCCCTGGGGGGTGTAGCGGAACACGTTGCCGATCACGGCATCCAGCGCGGCCGCCAGCTCGGCGCGGGGCACCGGCGCCGGGATGCGCAGCTGCGCCCCGACCACCCGGTGCGGCCGTTGCTGGTCGCCGGCGAGCGCCGACCAGAACACCATCCGGTCCCGGACCACCTCGCTGACGTCGCAGGTCGCCGGCCCGGTGTCGTGGGTGACCGCCTTGCGGGTCGTCTTGATGAGGACGTCGACCTCGCCCTCGAGCGTGACGATCGCCTGCCGGATCCGCCGGATCCCGCGCCGGCGGTCCAGCTCGGCCTCGCTGAACGTGCCGATGCTCGTGTCGTCGGACTCCAGCGCCTCCGCGTCGAGGCGGAGCGCCGTCAACGGCGTACGCAGCCGGTGCGACAGGTCGGCGACCAGCTCGCGTTCGTCGGCGCGGGCGGCCACGAGGCTCTCGGCCATCCGGTTGAACGCGTGCCCGGCCTCGGCCAGCTCGCGCGGCCCGCTCGGCTCCACCCGGACCGCGAGGTCGCCCTCGCCGATCGCGAGCGCCCCCTGGACGAGCCCGCGGGTGGCGTCCACCGTCCGGGTGGCGACCCGGTCGACCACCACGACCGCCGCGCCCACCAGGACCGCGGCGACCGCCCCGAGCAGCAGCCAGCGGGTGCTGCCGCCCGCTCCCAGGACGGCGTCGGGCACGAAGACCTCGACCACCGCCACCCGGTCGCCGAGCACCACGGGGTCCAGCCGGACCACGCCACCGTCCACGTCCGCGACGACGGAACGCCGCTCCGCCCGCGCCCGGTCGAGGTCGGCGCCGGCGGCCCGGCCGGCGCCCGCGTCGACGTCGAGGCCGTGGACCACCGGACGCGCGCCGCCGTCGCCACCGCTGGCCGCCACCGCCCGCTCGATCACCGCCGGCTCGGTGCTGACCGCGAGCGCGCCGGTGACCAGCGCGCTGCGCCGCGCCGCGTCGGCGATCGCTTCCTCACGCGTACGGTCGCCGAGGCTGAGCGCGAGCGGGACGAGGAAGGCGAGCGCCACCACGGCGCAGACGCCGGCCGTGAGGCGCGCCAGCGAACCCCTCAGTCCGGCGCCACCAGCCGGAAGCCGACCCCCCGCACGGTGCGCAGGTAGCGCGGCTTCGCCGCGGACTCGCCCATTTTGCGGCGTAACCAGTACAGGTGAACGTCGATGGTCTGATCCTCGCCGACCGATGGCTGCCGCCATACCTCCTCCAAGAGCTCCCGGCGGGACACTACCCGCCCGGGACGTGCGGCGAGATACGCCAACAGGTCGAATTCCTTGCGGGTCAGCGCCAGGGGCTCCCCGTCGAGGTGGGCGCTGCGCTCCCCGACGTCCACCCGGAGGCCGCCGACCACGTGGACGGCCGGCTGGACGGCGCGGCTGGCCCGGCCGGCCCGGCGCAGCACCGTCGTGATCCGGGCGTCGAGGTGGGCGCCCGTGAACGGCTTCACCATGTAGTCGTCGGCGCCCGCGCGCAGCAGGCGTACGACCGACTGCTCGTCGTCGCGGGCGGTGGCGATGATGATCGGGACGTCGGTGATGCCGCGCAGCATCCGCAGCGCGTCCGAACCGTCCAGGTCGGGCAGGCCGAGGTCGAGCACCACGAGGTCCGGGGTCTCGGCGGCCACCCGGCGCAGCGCGTCCAGCGCCGTGCCGACGGCGTGCACCGCGTGCCCCCGGTCGGCGAGGGATCGCAGCATCGCGCCGCGTACGACGTGATCGTCTTCGACCAGGAGGACGGTGGCCACCCCAAGACGGTACTTGGCGTGGCAAGTTGATCGCGTTGCGGTGCACCGGGGAACCGGGCAAGCTGGTACGACGATGTCCTTCACGCTCTTCGCCGACGCCCGCCTGGCGCTCGCCCGGGACAGCCTCGCGGGCCTCTCCGTCGGCGACGCGCTCGGCTCCCAGTACTTCGTACCGGGCCGGCACCCGGCCGACCTGGCCGCCGGGTCGCTCCCGCCGCCGCCGTGGGAGTGGACCGACGACACCGAGATGGCGTGTTCCGTGGTGGCCGAGCTGGCCGAGTCGGGCCGGGTCGACCGGGACCGGCTGGCGCTCGCCTTCGCCGACCGCGCCGAGCCCTACCGGGGGTACGGGCCGGGGGCCGTCACGATCCTGCGACTCATCCGCACCGGCACCCCCTGGCCGGTCGCCGCGGCGTCCGCGTTCGACGGGCAGGGCTCCTGCGGCAACGGCGCGGCCATGCGGGTGGCGCCCCTCGGGGCGTACTTCGCCGACTCGCCCACCCGGGCGGCACTCGAGGCGCGCGCGTCGGCGGAGGTGACCCACGCGCACCCGGAGGGGATCGCCGGGGCGGTGGCGGTGGCCGTGGCCGCCGCGACGGCCGCCCGGGGCCGGCTCGACGGGGACCGGCCGGCGGCCGACCGTCTCCTCGCGGGGGTGGCGGGCGCGGTGGACCCGGCGAGCGAGGTGCACCGGCGCGTACGCCGGGCGGCCGAGCTGCTCGGTCACCCGCTGCCACGGGTGGTCGCGGCGCTCGGCAACGGCTCCCGGGTGACCGCGCAGGACACCGTGGGCTTCACGCTCTGGGTGGCCGCCACCCACCTGCACGACTACCCGGCCGCGATCCGGGAGTGCGTGGCCGCGGGCGGGGACGTGGACACGACGGCCGCCATCGTGGGCGGGATCGTGGCCGCGTACACCGGCGTGGGCACCCCTGGCGGGGTCCCGACCGACTGGCTCACCGCCCGCGAACCCCTACCCACCTGGACCCCCTGACCACCCGCCCCCGGCTCTGGCCCGGCCCCCGCCCGGCGCGTCGATCATGAAGTTATTGCCCCCGGCCACGGCGTGTCGCGGCAACAACTTCATGATCAACAGTGTCGGCGGTGGCGGTGGCGGTGGCGGTGGCGGTGGTGGGGGAGCGGCGGCGCCAGCGGCTCGCGAGCCAGCCGATGGCCGCCCCGCCGCCGAGCCCGGCGAGCAGGCCCGCGGCCAGCAGGGCGTCCGCGTTCCCGCCGCCGGCCGCGTCTCCGGCCAACGGGCCGGCGTCGGCCGCCGGGCCTGCGGGGGCGCCGGCGTCCGCCGCACCCGGGGCGCCACCGTGACCCGCGTGGCCGGCCGCCGCACCCGCCGGACCGGCGGCCGGCAGCAGGGTGAGTACGGGCGCCGGGTGCGACCCGGCCGGCCCGGTCCACCGCACCACGGTGCCGTCGACGTACGTCTGGATCACCGGGAAGGCGATCCGGTCGGTGTCGGGCAGCGGGCCCATGGACAGCGACAGCCGGGCCGGGCCGGGCTCCGCCTCGCCCACCCGGATCCAGGTCACCGCGGTGGTGGCCGTGCTCACCCCGGACGCGTGGAGGCCGGCCACCGGCGTTGCCAACGTGCGGGAGCTGATCCGGGGCGCCCAGCCGGGCACCGACATCGGGTACACCTCGGCGATCGGGGAGTCCGGCGGCAACTGGACCTCGATCTGGCGCGTCCGCGTGCCGGGCCGCTCCTCGGGCACCACGAACTCCAGCCGTACGGCGTCGCCCCGCCGGGCCTCGCTCGGTGTGGTCGTCACCCCGGCCGCGTACGCGGTGCCGGGCCAGCCCAGCACCGCGGCCCCGACCAGGGCGACGACCCCTCCCACTCGGCGTCGACGGTCGCCTCGGGTTCTCGCCATGTCGCGTCCCCATCCGTGTCCACGGGGCCGGCACCGGTCTCCGGCCGCACCGGGTAGTTCGGCTTCCGGGCGCGAAAGGTTCAACGGCGGCGGGACGCGTCTCCGTGGCCGAGGCGTCGGCGGTCGGGGCGGCGAGGGCGACCGATAGCATCGGCGGGGGCCGCACCGGCCCGCTCGTGCCGTCTTTCTCGTGAGGAGTCACCGTGTCCGCACCCCGTACCCCCGCCGTGGCCGACCCCGTCGTCGTCGCCGCCGGGACGACGGCGGCCGACGCGGTGGCCGCGGCGGAGCTGCCCCTGACCGGCCCGAAGGCGATCGTGGTGGTTCGCGACCGCGAGGGCGCGCTGCACGACCTGGACTGGCGGCCGGCGGCCGACACCGAGGTCGAGCCGGTCGCCATCGACTCGCCGGACGGGCTGAACGTGCTGCGCCACTCCACGGCGCACGTGCTCGCCCAGGCCGTCCAGGACGTCTTCCCCGAGGCCAAGCTCGGCATCGGGCCGCCCATCGAGAACGGCTTCTACTACGACTTCGCCGTGGACAAGCCGTTCCAGCCGGACGACCTCGCGAAGCTCGAGAAGCGGATGCAGGAGATCATCAAGTCCGGGCAGCGGTTCCGGCGGCGCCGGTTCGGCAGCCTGGACGAGGCGCGGGCCGAGCTGGCCGCCGAGCCGTTCAAGCTGGAGCTCATCGACGTCAAGGGGGAGGGGCTCGACTCCTCCGAGGTGATGGAGGTGGGCGGCGGCGAGCTGACCATCTACGACAACCTCGCGGCGAACGAGGAGAAGGTCTGCTGGTCGGACCTCTGCCGCGGGCCGCACCTGCCGAACACCCGGCTCATCGGTGCGTTCAAGCTGATGCGCTCGGCGGCCGCGTACTGGCGCGGATCGGAGAAGAACCCGCAGCTCCAGCGGGTCTACGGCACCGCGTGGCCGACGCGGGACGAGCTGAAGGCGTACCTGAAGCTGCTGGAGGAGGCCGCCCGGCGCGACCACCGCAAGCTCGGCGTGGACCTCGACCTGTTCAGCTTCCCCGACGAGATCGGCTCGGGCCTCGCGGTCTTCCATCCCAAGGGCGGCATCATCCGCCGGGAGATGGAGAACTACTCGCGCCGCCGGCACGAGGACGCGGGCTACGAGTTCGTGAACACGCCGCACATCACGAAGGGGCACCTCTTCGAGACCTCGGGTCACCTGCCCTACTACGCGGACACCATGTTCCCGCCCATGCAGCTCGAGGGCGCGGAGTACTTCCTCAAGCCGATGAACTGCCCGATGCACAACCTGGTCTTCAAGGCGCGCGGGCGGTCCTACCGGGAGCTGCCGCTGCGGCTGTTCGAGTTCGGCACCGTCTACCGGTACGAGAAGTCCGGCGTGGTGCACGGCCTGACCCGGGTACGCGGCCTCACCATGGACGACTCGCACATCTACTGCACCCGGGAGCAGATGGCCGGCGAGCTGGTCACCCTGCTCACCTTCGTGCTCGACCTGCTGCGGGACTACGGCCTCGACGACTTCTACCTGGAGCTGTCCACCCGGGACGACTCGCCGAAGTTCATCGGCGCGGACGAGGACTGGGCGGAGGCCACCGAGGCGCTGCGCAGCGCCGCCGAGCAGTCGGGCCTCGAACTGGTGCCCGACCCGGGCGGGGCGGCCTTCTACGGGCCGAAGATCTCGGTGCAGGCCAAGGACGCCATCGGGCGGACCTGGCAGATGTCGACGATCCAGGTCGACTTCAACCAGCCGGCGCGGTTCGGGCTGGAGTACCAGGCCGCCGACGGCACCCGGCAGCGGCCCGTGATGATCCACCGGGCGCTGTTCGGCTCGATCGAGCGTTTCTTCGGTGTGCTCACCGAGCACTACGCGGGCGCGTTCCCGGCCTGGCTCGCCCCGGTGCAGGTGGTGGGCATCCCGATCCGCGAGGACCACACCGACTACCTGCACGGCTTCGTGGCGGCGCTGCGGGCCGAGGGCATCCGCGCGCAGGTCGACGCGGGTGACGACCGGATGCAGAAGAAGATCCGCACCGCGCAGCAGCAGAAGATCCCGTTCATGGTGATCGCCGGTGACGACGACGTCGCGGCGGGCACCGTGTCGTTCCGCTACCGCGACGGCTCCCAGCGCAACGGGGTGCCGATCCCGGAGGCCGTGGCGCACGTTCTCGACGTGGTGGGCTCCCGCACCAACTCCGGCCCGTCCGCCGCCGCCGAGTAGCCGCCCGGCGGTCGGCCGCGACCGCCGGTCGGGCCGGCCGGCGGTCGTGGCCGCCCGGTCGTGGCCGTCCGGGTCATGATCGCGCACGATCCGTGAAGTAGTGGCCTCCGCGACGCGGGGAGGCCACTACTTCCGTGTTCGGGCACGATCACCGGCGCCGGGCCGGCGGCGGGTCAGATGCCGCAGTTCGGCGCCGACCAGGTCCGGCTCGACTTGTGCGCGACGTGGGTGTGGTCGTTGTGGTCCGGGTACCCGGGGCCGAGGATCTCGTTGAAGCCGTGGTTGCGGGCCTGCTGGGCGAGCCGGCACAGGGAGTGCGGCCCCGCCCCGAGGTCCACGGCGTCGCCGTAGAGGTGCCGGCTGGTCGACGACCCGCCGACCGCGTTGTTGCAGGCGTAGCTGCGGAAGGCGCTGGTCACGACGATCTGCTGGTCACCGAGCGCGTGCCGCATGGCCTGGAGTTTCCACATGGCCACCCGGGCGTTGTAGCGGGCCGTGCTCGCCGACACCGCGCCGCCGGACCAGTCGCTGTTGCAGTCGTTGAGTTCGGCGTAGCTGAAGTTGACCGGGGTGCAGTCGTCGTCCTGCAGGGCGTAGATCTTGGTGAACGTCTGCGGGCCGGCGATGCCGTCCGCCGACAGCCCGTACGCCTGCTGGAAGCGCTGCACGGCCGCCCGCGTGGCCGGCCCGTACGCGCCGTCGATGGTGAGCACCGCCCCGTAGCCCGGGTATCCGGAGACCCGGATCTGCAACTGCCGGACGTCCTCGCCGGTCATCCCGTCCGACAGGGTGCGCCCCCAGGTGTAACAGCCGTCGGCGTGCGCCGCGCTGCTGGTGACGGTGATGCCGACCACGGAGCTGACGACGGTCAGCGCGAGGGCCGCGAGAAAGGTGCCGATGCGTCGGAACACAGAAGCCTCCATCGCTTCATGGAAGTACATGAATGAATAGAAGTTTCAGCTTCGGACGTTGGCCCGTCAACAACTTCCATTTGACGCGTTCCTGAACAGCCGACATTCCGGTCGCGGGAAGCGCGCCCCGTGGCAGCCGTCGCCGGCGCCCGGGCGGGTCCGTAGGATCGCCTGCGTGGATGGGGCGGAACGGCACACGGACAGCGGTGGGATGGCCGACGGCCTGGAGCGGCTCTGGACACCGCACCGGATGACCTACATCTCCGGCGAGGACCGCCCCGCCGAGGGCTACGAGAAGCCGACCGGCTGCCCGTTCTGCCGCGCCCCGAAGCTGCCCCCGGACGAGAGCCTCGTGGTGGCGCGCGGCGAGAGCGTCTACGCGGTGCTCAACCTCTACCCGTACAACCCGGGCCACCTGCTGGTCTGCCCGTACCGGCACGTGGCCGACTACACCGAGCTGGACGGCCCGGAGACCGCCGAGCTGGCCGCGTTCACCCAGACCGCCATGCGCGTCGTACGCAAGGTCAGCAACGCGCACGGCTTCAACCTCGGCATGAACCAGGGCGGGGTGGCCGGGGCCGGCATCGCCGCCCACCTGCACCAGCACGTGGTGCCGCGCTGGGGTGGCGACGCCAACTTCATGCCGGTCATCGGGCGGACCAAGGTTCTCCCGCAGTTGCTCACCGACACCCGCGACCTGCTGGCCCGCGCCTGGCCGTCCTGACCGGCGGGTCTCCACCCGCCGCCGCGACCGGCCTCCGCGCCCCGCGACGCGTCCGCGCCGCCGGTCAGGTGCGGCGCAGCGCGCTCACGACTTCCGGCCAGCTCCCGACCCGGTGTACGCCCGCCAGGTGCGCGGCGTGCGCGGCCACCTCGGCGGGCCGGCCGCGGAACAGGTAGCGGTGCGGAACCGTCTCCAGGTAGCCGAGCACCTCGAGCCTGTCGTCGACGAAATGGGTCAGCCCGAGCCGGCGGGCGATGGGCGCCTTCGCCGCACGGGTGCGGCAGAAGTGCAGCCGGTCCACCGGTATGCCCGTGCGGTCGTGGAACCCGTGGTGGGCGAGCCACTCGCGGGTCCGCCGCTCGGTGTCCTCGCCGCACTTGCTCACGAGGTGCACCTCGTCGACGTCGGCGGCCAGCGTGGCGAGCGCCTCGAACGCCCCGGCCACCTGAGGCGTACGCAGATAGTGCGCGCCGAAGAACGACGTGTCCGCGTCGTCGTCCGCCGGTTCGATGATCACGCCGCCGATGTCCACCCCGAGCCGCCGCACGGCTCGATCATGCCCCACCGGCCGGAACCCGCCCCGCACCGTCCCCCGCGCCCGTCCCCCCCCCCCCCCCCCCCCCGGGGCGGGAGTCCGCGCGGTGATCATGAAGTTATTGCTGGGACACGCCGTGCCTTCGGGCAATAACTTCATGATCACCGGTGCGAGGGGCGGGAAGGGGGCGGGGGGGCGGGGAGGGCGTGGGTCCCGGCGTTGTTGCGGTTGAGCGGACTCGAGGTGGCACGATCGGCCGATGGCAGTCATGACGCGGACGTTGGGGCGCAGCGGCATCGAGGTCAGTGGCCTGGGCATGGGGTGCTGGGCCATCGGCGGCCCGTGGGCGGAGGGGAGCCAGCCGCTGGGCTGGGGCGCCGTCGACGACGACGAGTCGGTACGGGCCGTACGCCGTGCTCTCGACCTGGGCGTCACGCTGTTCGACACCGCCGACACGTACGGGGCGGGGCACAGTGAGCGGGTGCTCGGCCGCGCTCTCGCCGGCCGCCGGGACGAGGCCGTGATCGCCACGAAGTGGGGCTACACGTTCGACGAGGCGACCCGACAGGCCACCGGCGAGGACGCCTCGCCCGCGTACCTGCGCCGGGCCGTCACCGCCTCCCTGCGCCGCCTGGACACCGACCGGATCGACCTGTACCAGCTGCACCTCGCCGACCTGCCGCTGCCCCGGGCCGAGGCGCTGATCGGCACACTGGAGGACCTCGTCGCCGAGGGGCTGATCCGGTCGTACGGCTGGAGCACCGACCGCCCCGACCGGGCCGCCGCCTTCGCCCACGACGCGGCCGGGGCGACCGCCGTGCAGCACGCCCTCTCCGTGCTCCGGGACGCTCCCGAGATGCTCGGGGTGTGCGAGAAGCACGACCTGGCCAGCGTCAACCGTGGGCCGCTCGCGATGGGGCTGCTGACCGGCAAGTACGCGGCCACGTCCACGCTGCCCCGCGACGACGTACGCGGTCTCGCCCCGGGCTGGCTCGAGTGGTTCCGCGGCGGGCGCCCGGCGCCGGAGTGGCTGCGCCGGGTCGCCGCCGTACGCGGGGCGCTGACCGCGGACGGGCGCACCCTGGCGCAGGGCGCGCTCGGCTGGATCTGGGCGCGCAGCGGCCGGACGATCCCGATCCCCGGTTGCCGCACCGTCGCGCAGGTGGAGGAGAACGCCGCGGCGCTTAACCGGGGGCCGCTGGCACCGGACCAGTTCGCCGAGGTGGAACGGCAGCTCGCGGCCCTGCGTGCCGCCGCACGGCGCGACGCCGACCACCCCCGCTGGCCCGCCCCGAAACTCCCCGCAACCCACCCCTGACCAAACCCGCCCCGCCACCCCGCCCCCCGCCCCCACCCCCCGCCTCGTCGATCATGCAGTTGTGGCTCCCCGCGAAAAGGGCGAGAGTGGAGACAACGGGCACCACAACTGCATGATCGACCGCGGGAGGGTGGGGCGCGGGTCGAGCGCGACGGGCGGGACCGTCAGCCGTGCGTCGCGTGCTCCTTGCGGATCTGGTCGGCGAGGTGCGCGGGCACGGGATCGTGGCGGACGAAGGCGCGCCGGAAGGTGCCGGTGCCGGCGGTCATCGACCGCAGCTCGACGGCGTAGCGGAGCAGCTCGGTGGCGGGCACCTCGGCGCGGACGAGGGTGCGCCCCTCGCCGTCCGGGTCCGGCTCCGTGCCGAGCACCCGGCCCCGCCGTCCGGAGAGGTCGCCCATCACGGCGCCGACCGCGGAGTCCGGGACCCGGATCGTCACCTCGTCGACGGGTTCCAGCAGGGTCGGCTGCCCCTTTTCGGCCGCGTCCCGCAGGGCGAGCGCGCCGGCGGTCTGGAAGGCGGCGTCGGAGGAGTCGACGCTGTGCGCCTTGCCGTCGAAGAGGGTGACGCGCAGGTCCACCACCGGGTAGCCGGCGACGAGGCCGCGCTCCATCTGCGCCCGTACGCCCTTCTCCACCGACGGGATGTAGTTGTGCGGGACGGCGCCGCCGACGACCCGGTCGACGAACTCGAAGCCGGCGCCGCGCGGCAGCGGCTCGACCTCGATGTCGCAGACGGCGTACTGGCCGTGGCCGCCGGACTGCTTGACGTGCCGGCCGTGCCCCCTGGCCCGGTTCGTGAACGTCTCCCGCAGCGCCACCCGCACCGGTTCGGTGTCCAGCTCGACGCCACCGGCGCGCAGCCGGTCCAGCACGACGTCGGCGTGGGCCTCGCCCATGCACCAGAGCACGAGCTGGTGGGTCTCCGCGTTGCGTTCGAGCCGCAGGGTCGGGTCGCCGGCCACCAGCCGGGCCAGGTTGCGGGCCAGGGCGTCCTCGTCGGACCGGCTCTTCGCCACGATGGCCACGGGCAGCAGCGGCTCGGGCATCTCCCACGGCGCGATGAGCAGCGGCTCGTCCTTGGCGGAGATCGTGTCGCCGGTCTCCGCGCTGCCCGACTTGGTGATGGCGCAGATGTCGCCCGCCACGCAGGCCGGCACCTCGCGCAGGGTCGCGCCCAGCGGGGTGTAGATGTGCCCCACCCGCTCGTCGGCGTCGTGGTCGGGGTGCCCGCGTTCGGCCATGCCGTGCCCGGAGACGTGCACGGTCTGCTCGGGGCGCAGGGTGCCGGAGAAGACCCGCACCAGGGAGACCCGCCCCACGTGCCGGTCGACGGTGGTCTTCACGACCTCGGCCACGAGGGGCCCGTCGGGGTCGCAGGTCAGCGGCGGGCGCGGCGTGCCGTCGACGCCGCTCACGGCGGGCAGGTCGTGCTCCAGCGGTGACGGGAACGCGGCGGTGAGCACCTCGAGCAGCGCGTCCAGGCCGACGCCGGTCTCGGCGCAGACCGGCACCACCGGGTAGAAGTGGCCGCGCGCCACGGCCTTCTCCAGGTCGTCGATGAGCACGTCGGTGCCGATCTCCTCGCCACCGAGGTAGCGGTCCATGAGCGACTCGTCCTCGCTCTCGGCGATGATCCCCTCGATCAGCTCGTTGCGGGACTCCGCGATGGCGGGCAGGTGCTCGGGGTCCGGTTCCCGGACGTCGGCGGGCAGCCCCGCGGTGTAGTCGAAGACGCGGCGCGTGATGAGCCCGAGCAGGCCGACGGTGGAGACGCCGTCGTCGCCGAGCATCGGCAGGTAGAGCGGGAGCACGTTGTCGCCGAAGACCCGCTGGCACAGCGCCACGGCCTCGTCGAAGTCGGCGCGGGGGTGGTCGAGCCGGGAGACCGCGACGGCCCGGGGCATGTCGACGGCGGCGCACTCCTCCCACAGCGCCGCGGTGGCCGCGTCCATCCCGTCGGTGGCGGAGACGACGAACAGCGCCGCGTCGGCGGCCCGCAGCCCGGCGCGCAACTCGCCCACGAAGTCGGCGTAACCGGGGGTGTCGAGGAGGTTGACCTTGACGCCGTCGTGCAGCAGCGGCGCGCACGCGAGGCTCACCGACCGCTGCTGGCGTACGGCGGCCGGGTCGTGGTCGCACACCGTGGTGCCCTCGGTGACCGTGCCGGCGCGACCGACCGTGCCGGTCGCCGCGAGCAGCGCCTCGACCAGCGTGGTCTTGCCCGCACCGGAGTGCCCGACGAGCACCACGTTGCGAACCCTGCCGGGCTCGGTCACCACCGGCGCGCCGCCGGTGACACCCTTCTCCTGACTTTTCTGCGCCATCGGGCGCACCTCCCTCAGCCGGTGGTGGTGGCGACCGCCGCGCGTGACGGGGAAGCGGCCCGGGGCGAGTGCGCGGCGATATCCTCCGGTGGACTGCTGCACAACGGGAACTCGGACGGGTGGGCGGGTGAGCTGGGTCACTCTCCTCACCCGATCTCACACCCGTTGCGGGGCGCGCACAAGCCTCCGCGCGGCCTCCACGCTGACCGGCCGTACCGCCGCACCTCCGGGGACCGTTATCGTGGGACCGCCATGGCGAAGATCTTCCAAGTGTCGGCCCGCGCGGGGATGACCCGTGTCGTCGAGCCGCTCGCGCGCGGCCTGCTTCGGGCGGGCGTCACCCCCAACGCGGTCACCGTGACCGGCACCGTCGGCGTGCTGGTCGGCGCCCTCGGCTTCGGCGCCCGCGGCCAGCTGGTCGCCGGCGCGCTGATCGTCACGGTCTTCGCGCTCACCGACCTGCTCGACGGCACGATGGCCCGGATGAGCGGCGGCTCGACCCGGTTCGGGGCGTTCCTCGACTCGAGCATGGACCGGGTCGCCGACAGCGCCGTCTTCGGCGCGGTCGCGTACTGGCTGGCAACGCAGGGCGACCACGCGGGCGTGGCGGCCGCGCTGCTCTGCCTGGCCGCCGGCAGCCTGGTCTCCTACGTGAAGGCCCGCGCCGAGGGGCTCGGCATGACCGCCAACGTGGGTGTCGCCGAGCGCACCGAGCGGCTGCTGATCGTGGGCGTCGGCGGCCTGCTCACCGGCCTGGGCGTCGACCTCGCGCTGCAGATCGCGCTGTGGCTGCTCGCCGCCGTGTCGATCTTCACGGTCGGGCAGCGCATGGTGCACGTGTACCGGCAGGCCCGCCAGCTCCCGCCACCGGGCGGAAACGGGTGAACCTCACCGAGCTCGGCTACGTCGCCGGCTGGCGGGTGGCCCGCGCGTTGCCGCGGCCCATCGTGGCCGCGGCGTTCCGGGCCGGGGCGGACCACGTCCACCGCCGGGGCGGCGGCGCCACGGCCCGACTGCGCGCCAACCTGCGCCGGGTGGTCGGACCGGACGTGCCCGAGGCGGAGCTGGACGAGCTGGTCCGTCGGGGCCTGCGCTCGTACGCCCGGTACTGGATGGAGGCGTTCCGGCTGCCCTCGCTCAACCGCGAGCAGATCCTGGCCGCCTTCCGGCTGGACGGCGAGGAGGAGCTGGCGGCAGCCGTGGCGGCCGGGCGGGGCGCCGTCGTCGCGTTGCCGCACGCCGGCAACTGGGATGCCGCGGGCGCCTGGGTGGCCGCGAACGGCTGGCCGATCACCACGGTCGCCGAGCGGCTGCCCGACGGCGTGTTCGAGCGTTTCGTCGTCTTCCGGGAGGCTCTCGGCATGGAGATCCTTCCCAACCGCGGCGGCCCACGGCCCGCGTTCGACGTGCTCGTCGACCGGCTGCGGGCCGGTGCCGTGGTGCCGCTGCTCGCCGACCGGGACCTCTCCGCCCGCGGCGTCGAGGTGGACTTCTTCGGCTCCCGGACCCGGATGCCGGCCGGGCCGGCCCTGCTGGCCCTGCGCACCGGTGCGCCCCTCTACGTGGCCTCCCTGTGGTTCGAGCCGGACCGGGCGTGCGCGTCCATCGAGGGCCCGGTGCCGGTGCCCGGCCCCGACGAGGGCCCGCTCGACCAGCGGGTCCGGGCGCTCACCCAGCGGATCGCCGACGAACTCGCGGTGGGCGTCGCCCGGCATCCAGAGGATTGGCACATGCTGCAACGGCTGTGGCTCGACCAGCGCCGCACCAAGACCGCGGACAGAGGGCGATGACGTGCGGATCGGCATCGTGTGCCCGTACTCCTTCGACGTCCCGGGCGGGGTGCAGAACCACGTCGTGGACCTCGCCGAGGCGCTGATCGCGCTCGGCCACGAGGTCAGCGTGCTCGCCCCCGCCGACGAGGACGCCCCGCTGCCCCCGTACGTGGTGCCGGCCGGCCGTGCGGTCCCGCTGCCCTACAACGGCTCGGTGGCCCGGATCGCCTTCGGCCCGGTCTCCACGGCCCGGGTCCGGCGGTGGATCACCCGCGGGGACTTCGACGTGCTGCACGTGCACGAGCCGCTGACGCTGAGCCTGTCGCTGCTCGCGGTCCTCTCTGCGCGGGGGCCCGTGGTGGCCACCTTCCACACGGCGATCACCCGGTCCCGCGCCCTCGCCGCCGCCCAGGGCGTGCTGCAGATCGTGCTGGAGCGCATCACCGCACGGATCGCGGTGAGCGCGCTGGCCCGCAAGGTGCAGGTCGAGCACCTGGACGGCGGCGCCGTGGAGATCCCCAACGGGGTGGCGGTGGCCCGGTTCGCGGGTGCCGAGCCGCTGCCCGGGTGGCCGGGGGAGTGCGGTCCCGGCTCCGGGGGGACGCTGGGCTTCCTGGGCCGGTTCACCGAGGCGCGCAAAGGGTTCCCGGTGCTCCGCGACGCGTTCGTCGAGCTGGCCCCGCGCCGCCCGGGGCTGCGGCTGCTGGTGGCCGGGCCGGGCGACCCCGAGGAGCTGTTCGGCCAGTTCCCGGCGGCGCTGCGCGACCGGGTGACCTTCCTGGGGATGGTGTCCGAACAGGACAAGCCGCGCATGCTGCGCAGCGTGCACCTGTACGTGGCGCCGAACACCGGCGGCGAGTCGTTCGGCATGATCCTCACCGAGGCGCTGGCCGCCGGCACCACGGTGGTGGCGAGCGACCTCGACGCGTTCCGCCGGGTGCTCGACGGCGGCCGGGCGGGGCGGCTCTTCCCGACCGGCGACCCGGCCGCGCTGCGCGACGCGGTGGTCGAGCTGCTCGACGACCCGGGGGCGCGGGCCGCGCTGACCGCCTGCGGTGACCAGGTGGTGTCCACGTTCGACTGGCCGGTGGTCGCCCGCCGGGTGCTGGAGGTGTACGCGGCGGCCATCGAGGCCACCGACGGGCGGGTCATGGACCAGGAGTGGGCGGGGCTGAGCTGACGACCGGCGCCCGCGTGTCGGCGCGGGTGCGAGAAGGGCTGCCGGCTGTCGGCGCCGTACGGTCGGCCGGGCCCCCGGACGGAAACGGAGCAGCACTACGATGCCGGGCATGTGGTGGGCGGTGGGTGCGGCCGTGGTCGTCGGGCTCGTCTCGGCGTACCTCGTCTGGACCGCCGGCCGGGTGCAGCGGCTGCACGCCCGCGCGGAGCTCGCGGCGCGCGCCCTCGACGCCCACCTGCTGCGCCGGGCGGCGGCCGCCGCGGTGCTCGCCGAGCGTCGCTACGGCGTCGAGCTGTACGCGGCGGCGCGGATCGCGCTCGACGCCCGCCCGGACGAGCGTGAGGCGGCCGAGAACGACCTGACCCGCCAGTTGCGGTCGGTGCAGTTGGACCCGGCCGATCCGGCCTGCGAGGCGGTGATCGCGGCCAGCCGGCGCCTCGCGCTGGCCCGGCAGGTGCACACCGACCTGGTCCGCGACGCGCGGGCGGCGCGGGGCCGTCCCCTGGTACGCCTGTTGCGGATGGGGCGCGGCCGGGAGTGGCCGCGCTACTTCGACATCGACGACCCCACCCTCACCGCCCCCGCCGACGTCCCCACGGGCTGACCGACCTGGCGTGACCGGTGGCACGGTGCAGGCCACCGGGGGTCTGATTGGCTGTCGGAGCGGCGTCGCACCGGACGTAGCATTCGGCTGTCACCCGCCGTGCACGTCCGAGGAGCGATGTCCCGTGCCCGAAACCGCCTCCCAGACCAGCAGCGCCGGCCCGCTCGTCGGCACCGCCCGCGTGAAGCGCGGCATGGCCGAGATGCTCAAGGGCGGCGTGATCATGGACGTGGTCACCCCCGAGCAGGCCAAGATCGCCGAGGACGCGGGCGCCGTCGCCGTCATGGCTCTCGAACGGGTGCCCGCGGACATCCGCGCCCAGGGCGGCGTGTCCCGGATGAGCGACCCGGACATGATCGACGGCATCATCAACGCCGTCTCGATCCCCGTGATGGCCAAGGCCCGCATCGGCCACTTCGTGGAGGCGCAGATCCTCCAGTCCCTCGGCGTGGACTACGTCGACGAGTCCGAGGTGCTGACCCCGGCCGACTACGAGAACCACATCGACAAGTGGGCCTTCACCGTCCCGTTCGTGTGCGGCGCCACCAACCTCGGGGAGGCGCTGCGCCGGATCACCGAGGGCGCCGCGATGATCCGCTCCAAGGGCGAGGCCGGCACGGGCGACGTCTCCAACGCGACCACCCACATGCGGAGGATCCGCCAGGAGATCCGCCGCCTCGGCGCGCTGCCCGCCGACCAGCTGTACGTGGCGGCCAAGGAGCTGCAGGCGCCGTACGAGCTGGTCAAGGAGGTCGCCGAGACCGGCAAGCTGCCGGTGGTGCTCTTCACGGCGGGCGGGATCGCCACCCCCGCCGACGCGGCCATGATGATGCAGCTCGGCGCCGAGGGCGTCTTCGTGGGCTCGGGCATCTTCAAGTCGGGCAACCCGGCCCAGCGGGCCGCGGCCATCGTCAAGGCGACGACGTTCCACGACGATCCGGACGTGCTGGCCAAGGTCTCGCGGGGCCTCGGCGAGGCGATGGTCGGCATCAACGTCGACGAGATCCCGCAGCCGCACCGCCTGGCCGAGCGCGGCTGGTGACGGCGCGGGGCGGCCGCCGGACGGGGGAGGCAGCGGCGCGATGACCGACGTACCCGTGATCGGGGTGCTCGCCCTCCAGGGCGACGTCCGCGAGCACGTCGCGGCGCTGGAGGCGGCCAGCGCGCAGGCGCGGCCCGTACGCCGTACGGAGGAGCTGGACGCCGTCGACGGCCTGGTCATTCCCGGGGGCGAGTCGACCACGATCAGCAAACTGGTCGACATCTTCGCGCTGCGCGAGCCCATCGACAAGCGGATCGCCGGCGGGATGCCGGTCTACGGCTCCTGCGCGGGCATGATCATGCTGGCCTCGGAGGTGCTCGGCGGCCGCCCGGACCAGCGTGGATTCGACGGCATCGCGATGACCGTCCGGCGCAACGCGTTCGGCCGGCAGGTCGATTCGTTCGAGGCGCCCGTGTCGATTACCGGCGTCGCGGGGGAGCCGTTCCACGCGGTGTTCATCCGGGCGCCGTGGGTCGAGCGGGTGGGCGACGGCGTCGAGGTGCTGGGGCGGGTGACCGACGGCCCGGCGGCCGGGCGGATCGTGGCGGTGCGGCAGGGCAACCTGGTGGCCACCTCGTTCCATCCGGAGCTGACCGGCGACCGGCGGCTGCACGGCTACTTCGTGGATCTCGTCCGCGCCGCGGCCTGACCGGCGCCGACACTCCGCTCGGGCATGTTTTCCGGGCGTCGGGCGTTGTGGGTGAGGTGCGCCCGGAAGCCCGGCGCCGTCCCCGGCTGTGACCGGGTGTGACATGTCGGGGCGTGGGCTCGGTAGGATTGCCGCGGTTCGGCAGGGCCATCGCCCGCGTGGCGTTTCCGCGGGAGCCGGCCGGCCGCCGGATCGCTGGATACGGCAACGGCCGCCGGGTGCGGCAATGATCGGCGTGGCAGTCGACGCAGGCGTGGGAACGACAGACGGAGGTAGCAGATGTCCGGCCACTCTAAGTGGGCGACCACCAAGCACAAGAAGGCCGTCATCGACGCCAAGCGCGGCAAGATGTTCGCCAAGCTGATCAAGAACGTCGAGGTGGCGGCGCGGACCGGCGGCGGCGACCCGGCCGGTAACCCGACCCTCTACGACGCCATCCAGAAGGCGAAGAAGAACTCGGTCCCCAACGACAACATCGACCGCGCCGTCAAGCGCGGCTCCGGCCTGGAAGCCGGCGGGGCCGACTACCAGACGATCATGTACGAGGGGTACGGCCCGAACGGCGTGGCCCTGCTGATCGAGTGCCTCACGGACAACCGCAACCGGGCGGCGACCGAGGTGCGCACCGCGCTCACCCGCAACGGCGGCTCGTTCGCCGACGCCGGCTCCGTGTCGTACATGTTCTCCCGCAAGGGCGTGGTGATCGTGCCCAAGGCGGGCACCACCGAGGACGACGTCATGATGGCCGTCCTCGACGCCGGCGCCGAGGAGGTCAACGACCTCGGTGAGGCGTTCGAGGTGGTCTCGGAGCCGACCGACCTGATCCCGGTGCGCACCGCCCTGCAGGACGCCGGCATCGAGTACGAGTCGGCCGAGTCCTCGCTGATCCCGAGCGTCAACGTCCCTCTGGACGAGGAGGGCGCTCGCAAGATCTTTAAGCTGATCGACGTGCTCGAGGACTGCGACGACGTGCAGAACGTCTACGCGAACTTCGACGTGAGCGACGAGGTCATGGCGGCCGTCGGCTGAGGCCGGCGGTCACACCGCCGAGCCGACCACGCGTCGGCTCGGCGGCGTCGTATCCGCGCCCGGCGTCGTCCCGCGCCGAGGGTCAGCCGCGTTCCGCGCGCTCGGAGATGGCCGGAAGCGCGCGTACGAACGAGGCGAAGCTCTTGTACGGCTCGCCGCTCAGGACCCGCGCGGCCAGCCCGAACGGGAACCCGGTCACGCCGAGCACCGCGACCGCCGGGGCGCCCGGTGACGTCTCGTGCTCGACCCACGCGCCTCCGTGGGCCCGCACGACCACCTCGCCGGTGTAGGCACCGGTCAACTGCCACCACAGGTCGAGACGCTCGTCGGTGAGCGGACCGTCGGCGAGCAGGTCGACGCACACCTCGTCGAGCGTCGACAGGCTCTCCGTCGACCAGTCCAGCCGGCGGCCGAACTGCCGGGACACCAGGTCGACGCACTCCTCGGCGAGGGCGTGCAGATACGTGGGGTCGTGGGCACTCATGGTCAGCTTTCCTCGCACGGATCATGCCGTCCTTCCGCGCGATTTCCGTCGGGCCGCGGACGCGATCCGCGCCGAGGGTGACCGGATCGCGCGCTGCTGGCGGCTCCGGATCGCCGACGTGGCGGTGTCCGGGCGCCCGGACACCGCCACGTCGGCGCAACGGAGAGGATCAGACCGTCTCGCGGGACCGCCACGCCGTGCCGATCGAGGTGCGGCCGTTGGTGCGCAGCAGCGCCCCCTCGTACACACGTGCCCCGCCGAGCAGGAACGCGGCGGCCGTGGCGAGCAGCAGGACGAGCGCCACCACGGGCTCCCAGCCCGCCGCGTCCCCGGTGAACAGCCGCAGCGGCATGGCCGTGGGCGCGGAGAACGGCAGGTACGACAGCACCCGCATGGCCGTCGCGTTGTCGTGCAGGAAGATCACCGCGAAGAACGGCAGCATCACCGTGAGCTGCACCGGCATCGAGACGCCGCCGATGTCCTCCTGGCGGTTGACCAGCGCGCCGGCCGCCGCCCACATGGCCGCGATCAGCACGAAGCCGAGCAGGAAGAACGGCACGAACCAGCCGATGGCCGGTGCCAGCAGGGACAGCAGCCGGCTGTTGTCGCCGAACGCCATGCCGACCACCGCCACCAGCGCCACGAGGGCGATCTGGCCGAGCGCGAGCAGCGTGCCGGCCACGAGCTTGCCGGCGAGCAGCGCCCGGACCGGCACCGCGGCGACCAGGATCTCCACGATCCGGGTCTGCTTCTCCTCGATGATGCTCTGCGCGATCTGGACGCCGAAGCTCTGCGACGTCACGAAGAAGATGAACGCGAAGGCGAACGGCACCAGGAACGCCACGGCCGGGTCCACGGCGTCCGGGTTCAGCAGCCGGACGGAGGGTCGCGTGCTCAGCGCCGTCACCACGTCGTCCGGCGCCTCGTCCATGGCGAGCACGGTCGGCCCGGCGACGACCGCGGCGTCCACCGTCCCGTCCTGCACGGCCTGCTCGGCGGCGCGGTCGTCGGCCACGACCCGCACCTCGAGGCCGGCGTTCCGCAGCGGGCCGGCGGCCTGCTCGGTCACCGCGACGGTGGACGGCCCGCCGGCCAGAACGGCCGGCAGGATCGTCCCGGCCGCGGCGATCAGCAGGAAGAACAGGGTGCTGATCAGGAACGTCCGGTCGCGCAGCTTGACCCGGATCTCCCGGGCGGCGACCAGGCGGGTGGCCTGCAGGGTGTTCACTGGGCGACCTCTCGGAAGATCTCGGTGAGCGAGGGGCGGACCGGGCGGAACGCGCGGACCGGGCCGCGGGCCAGCGCCGCGTGCAGCACCGGCTGCTCGTCGACGCCGGGCGCGAGGTCGAACACGGCGCGGGCGCCGTCCAGGTCGACGAGGGTCACGTCGGGCTGGTCGCGCAGCCAGCCGGCGTCGGTCTCCACCACCAGCTCGAACCGGGGCGAGGTGTACGTCCGGCGCAGCTCCTCGCGGTCCCCGGCGGCCCGGATCGCCCCGTCCGCGATGATCACCAGGTCGTCGCAGAGCCGCTCCACCACGTCGAGCTGGTGGCTGGAGAAGAGCACGGGCACACCGGCGGCGGCCCGCTCGCGCAGCACCCCGACGACCGTGTCGACGGCCAGCGGGTCGAGGCCGGAGAACGGCTCGTCGAGCACCAGCACCTCGGGGTCGTGCACGAGCGCCGCGGCGATCTGGGCGCGCTGCTGGTTACCCAGCGACAGGGTCTCCAGCAGGTCGTTCCCGCGCTCGGCGAGGCCCACCCGCTCCAGCAGGGCGTCGGTGGCCTGGCGGGCCGCCGGCGCGGTCATGCCGTGCAGCCGGCCCAGGTAGGTCACCTGGTCGCGGACGCTCATCTTGGGGTAGAGGCCACGCTCCTCCGGCATGTAGCCGAAGCGCCGGCGGGCCTCCCGGGCCAGCGGGGCGCCCCGCCAGGTGACGCGGCCGGCGTCGGCGGCGAGCACGCCCAGGATGATCCGCATGGTGGTGGTCTTGCCGGCGCCGTTGCCGCCCACGAAACCGGTCATCCGACCGGCCACCACGTCGAAGGACACGTTCTTGAGCGCCTGGCGGTCGCCGAAGCTACGGTCGACGCCGTGGAGGCGGAGCACATCGGTCACGGCGACAGACACTAGAGCGGCGACCGCCCGCCTGCCGTCCGCCGCCGGACGGAGATCCGGTGTCCCCCCGTCGGCGGACGTCACCCGCCCGGCCGCACCACCCCGTGCTCGTACGCGAAGACCACCGCCTGCACCCGGTCGCGCAGGCCGAGCTTGGCGAGGACCCGACTCACGTGGGTCTTCACGGTGGCCTCGCCGAGGTGCAGGTCGGCGGCGATCTCCGCGTTGCTCGCGCCCCGGGCCACGAGGACGAGCACCTCACGCTCCCGGGGGGTGAGGTCGTCGAGCGCCCGCGCGCCCGCCGTGCCGCCCGTCGAGGCGCCGCCGGGCCGGGCGAACGTGGCAATGACCCGTCGCGTGAGTTCCGGGGCGAGCAGACCGTCGCCGCGGGCCAGCACCCGGATCGCCTCGATCAGCGACTCCGGTGTGCCGTTCTTGAGCAGGAAGCCGCTGGCCCCGGCCCGCAGCGCCGCGAACAGGTAGTCGTCCCGGTCGAAGGTCGTGAGGATCAGCACGGCCGGCCCCTCGGGGGAGCCCGCGGCGGTGATCTGCCGGGTCGCCTCCAGACCGTCCATCCCCGGCATCTCCACGTCCATGAGCACGACGTCCGGGTGCAGCGCCCGGGTCATGTGCACCGCGCGCTCGCCGTCGGCCGCCTCCCCGACCACCTCGAGGTCGTCCTCCACCTCGAGGATGACCCGGAACCCGGTACGCACCAGGTGCTGGTCGTCGGCGAGCAGCACCCGGATCGGCCGCTCCACGCCGGGGAGGGCGCCGGGCGCGTTCACGCCGCCTCCGTCACGGCGACCGCCAGCGGGAGGCGGGCGCGCACCCGCCAGCCGCCTCCGGCGCGCGGGCCGGCCTCCAGCGTGCCGCCGTGCGTGGCCACCCGCTCACGCATGCCGACCAGGCCCAGCCCGTCGGCGTTCGCGGGGCGGACCGAGCGCCCGTCGTCGGTCACGTCGACCTCCATCTCCCTGGCGAGGTACCGGATCCGCACGTCGAGCACCCCGGCGCCGCCGGCGTGCTTGAGCACATTGGTCACCGCCTCCTGGACGACCCGGTACACCGCCTGGGAGACCGATTCGGGCAGCGGCACCCGGTCGCCGTACACCCCGAGGGTGGCCCGCAGCCCGGCGTCGCGGGCCCGCTCGACCACCGCGGCGACCTGGTCGATCCCGGCGGGCGGCTCGACGCGCCCCGGGTCGCCCTCCCCGGCGCGCAGCACGCCCAGCATCCGGCGCAGCTCGTCGACGGCCGTGCGGGCGGTCTCCTCGATCGCGGTCAACGCGGTCCGGGCCTTCGCCGGGTCCTTCTCGAAGACGCGCCGGGCCGCCGACGCCTGCACACCCATCACCGACACGTGGTGGGCGACGACGTCGTGCAGCTCGCGGGCGATGCGGACGCGCTCGCCGATCACCGCGCGGCCGCGCGCCTCGGCCTGCGACCGGCGCAGTTCCTCCGCCCGCTCCGTCAGCTCGTGCTGGCGGCGGGCGGCCAGCCACGCGGTCTCCCCGAAGAAGTACGCGAAACCGAAGGCGAGGACGTTGACGAGCACCCCGGTCACGAGGGCGGCCAGCACGGGCGGCACCGGCCCGACGGCGTCGGCGAACGCGTCCGGCGGGATGCTGCGGACGGTGACGACGGCGTAGTACACGCCGAGCCACGCGAACATCGTGCCGATGACGCCGAGGCGCACCCGCCGGGAGAGCCGGCGGTCCGGTCCCCAGGCGCCGAGCGAGTAGATGACGGCGAACAGGGCCCACGAGGAGAGCTGCGTCTCCGGGGCGGAGCGTGCCTGCGCGGCGATGAAGGTGGCCGAGACGACCAGGGTGCTCGTGACCGGGAACCGGCGGCGCCAGATCAGCGGCAGCGTCACCGCCACGGTCCAGAAGACCTGCTCCGGCCAGGACGGCGGCGGCCCGAGCAGGAAGGCGCCCGTGCTGCGGGCCAGGGTGAGGCTGAACAGGGCCAGCACGGTCACGGCCAGCCCGCCGTAGAGGTCGTGGCGCAGCTGCTCCGGGGTGGGCCGGGGCCTGCGCCAGTCGTCGGCCGTCGTGGTCGTCACCCGACAAAGACTCTCACCCGCCGGCCGTCGCCGTCGGGGTGGCACCCGGGCGCCGGATGTGCGACGGCCCGGCACCCCCGTGTGTGCCGGGCCGTCGCGGTGGCGCGTCAGTGCCGGTTGCGGTACGCCTTGATCGCGCTGTCGACGACGTCCCAGACAACGATCAGGACGGTGCCGACGACGACGAAGGTGGCGACGGTGTTCAGGTTGTCCTCGCGGGCGAGCCACTCCCACCGGTTCACGAAGTCGGGGTTGAGCAGCCGGTCGGTCGAGATGAGCCAGATCACCGGGACGGCGAACGCGAGGTCGAGGACCGCGTTGACGGCGACCAGCGGCCAGGTCCAGCGGCCGGCGCGGTACTTGGCGACCTCCAGGCCCACCGTGGCGACCAGGACGGCGATCAGGTACGGCAGCCAGAAGCTCCACAGCGCCGGGTCGAGGATGGGCAGGTTTCCGCCGTCCCGGTCCGGCACGAACGAGCGGAAGTGCTGGACCGGCAGGTACGCGATGACGAGCACGAGCCAACCGATGGCGGCGGCCGTGTCGACGAGTGTGATCTGCCGGTTGCTGTGGTCCTCGGGCAGTTGGTCGACGGTCCACGTCGGCAGGTCCAGCGCCGTGTTGGTGCGCTCCAGCACCGCGAAGACGACGGTGACCCAGAAGCCGATCTGGACGGTGGTCTGGAGGGCGGCGACGATGCCCGTGCCGATCGCGGCGCCCGCGGCGCCGTCCGCCGCCTTGGCCAGGCCGGCGATGACCCCGACCAGGGCGGGGACGAAGCTGAGCAGCAGCTTCATGAGCCGTTCCCAGGCCAGGTAGTAGGCCGGCCCGATGAGCTGGAGGCGCCGGTCGGCGTAGCGGGCGGCGAGCTGCGCGGGGTTGCCCAGTTCGGTGAGCACCTCGCGCTCGGCGGTGTCGGTGTCGCGCCCCTCGGCGCGGCGCCCGTCGATCATGTCCTCGATCGAGCCGCGCAGCTCGACGGCGATCTCCTCACGGCGGGCGACGGGTATCGCGCGCAGGGTCGCGGCGACGTAACGGTCGGTCAGCGACGTCATGTGTCTGCTCCTTCGATGAGGCCGGTGAGGGAGGTCTGTACGGCGTTCAGGTCGTCGAGGAGGCGGCCGAGCACCCGCTCGCCGTCCTCGCTGGTCCGGTAGAACTTGCGCGGTCGGCTCTCCTCGGTGTTCCACTCGCTGGTGAGCAGCCCCTGCTCCTCGAGGCGGCGCAGCAGCGGGTAGAGGGTGTTGGCGTCCACCGGGAAGCCGTGGCCGGTGAGCCGTTGCAGCAGTGCGTAGCCGTAGTCGGGAAGGCGGAGGGCGACCAGGCTCGCCACCACGACCGTGCCCCGTCGTAGCTCCTGGAGGTGGGTCCGGAGGGTCTCGTCGCTGACCATGCGTCACACGATACTGTGTGCCACACACTGTTGTCGACGGCCATATCGTCGTGTGCCCGACAACAATGTGGGCGCGGCAGCCGCCGGCCCGGCCACGCGGGCCGGGCCGGCGGTATCGGGGTCAGCAGGAGGGGCCCTGCCGGAAGTTCCGCTCGACGAACGACGCCGGCCCGACCTGGAAGTAGCCGGCGCCGGGGCGGATCGGGTGCCCGGTGAACAGCTCGACGCGGGAGCCGAACCGCACCAGGTACGCCTCGGCCGTCCCGGCGTCGTTGCGGATCACCGAGCCTCGCCGGCCGTAGATCGCCTCCAGCTCGGCGAAGGTCATGCCGACCGCGGCCCCGGCGGGGGAGCGGGGCGGGGCGGTGGCCGTACCCACCTCGACGAGCCGGCCGTCGCGGAACGCCAGCAGCAGCACGCCGGCCCAGGGGCCGGTGACCCCCGCGTGCTGCTCGCCGGCGCAGCCGGGAGCCACCCAGTCGACGAGACCGGCCGCCGTGAGCCGGTCCAGCCGGACGCCGATCCGGAACGGGCCGGCGCCCCGGACGCTGAGCACGTCACCGTGCCGGGGCTGCGCGGCGGCGGCACCGGCAGACGACGCGGCGACGTCGACCGCCGGCGCGGTGGCCGGCACTGCGGCGGCCGGGACTGCGGTGGCCGGCGCGGCGGTCGCCGGCGCGGCGGTGGCCGGCACGGCCGTGGTCATCAGCGCGGCGGCGGTGAACGCCAGCACCCCGCTGAGCACGATGGACGGGAGACGGTTCATGGTGGTTCTCCTTCCGGTCTTGGGCTTCCTGTCCTGTTGGTCTCCGCCCCGACCACTCCGGTTCGTCGGGTACCCGACCCGGGCGACCGGCGTCTACCGTCGAGGGACAGCACGGACGGCCGGGGTGCCGGCCGGCGGGGGTGATGCCGGTGACCGCGCCCGCGCGGATCGGGCCCTACCGGGTCGAGCGGCTGCTCGGCACGGGCTCGTTCGCGACCGTGTGGCTCGGGCACGACCCCGCCCTCGACTGCCCGGTGGCGATCAAGGTGCTGGCCGAGAACTGGAGCCACGACCTGCGGGTCCGCGAACGGTTCCTCGACGAGGCGCGGCTGCTGCGGCGGCTGGCCCACGAGCGGCTCGTGCCGGTGCACGCCGTCGGCGAACTGCCCGACGGCCGCCCGTACGCCGTGCTCGCCTGGGCCGACGGCGGCAGCCTGCGGGACCGGCTGGCCCGGGGCCCGCTGCCGGTGTCCGACGCTGTTGCCCTGCTCGACCAGATCGCGGCCGGGGTCGCGGTGCTGCACCGGCACGGTGTGGTGCACCGGGACCTCACGCCCGGCAACATCCTCTTCCGGTCCCGGCCGCGGGCCGGCTCCGGCTCCGGCTCGGGAGCCGGCGGCGAGCAGGTGCTCGTCGCCGACCTCGGACTGGCCAAGGCGCTGGCCGTCTCCTCCGGCCTGACCGCCCCGGCCGGCACCCCCGGCTACATGGCCCCCGAGCAGGACGACCCGCGCGCGGTCGTGGACACCCGCGCCGACGTGTTCGGGCTGGGTCGGCTCGCGCTGCGGCTGCTCGGCGACGCTCCGGCCGACCCGGTGGGACCTCCGCCCGCCGGGCCCCCGTCGGCGGGACCGCCGCCGGGCCACCCCGGCGCCTCACCAGCTCCACCGCCACGGCTGCGCGACGGCGTACCCGCGGAGGTGGCCGCCGTGCTGCACCGGGCGACCGCGCTCCGCCCCGCCGACCGGTATCCGGACGCGGCGGCGTTCCGCGCGGCCCTCGCCCGCGCGGTCGCCGCCGCTTCCGGCGGCGCCCACCCGGATCGGCCCCGGCCGCGCGTCGACCGGTCCCCGGCCCCGCCGCAGCGGACGGGCCGGCGGTTCGTCACCGCGGGGGCCGGCCTGCTGGCGTTCGCGGCGCTGGCCACCACGTCCGGTGACGCCGGGCCCGGCCGGCCCGGGCAGCCGCACGCCATGACCGCGGTCAGCGGGCCGATCACGGTGACGCTGCCGGCGGGCTGGCGGGCCACGGGCACGGGCTGGGCCGGCCAGTACGGCGACGACGGCGACCTCGAACCGGCGCTCGTGATCTCCCCGGACCCCGGACGCTGGGCCACCGACCCGCGCGTGCCGGGCGCGTTCGTCGGCCTCTCCCCGAGCCTCGCCCGGCGTACGACGCCACAGGGCTACCTGGCCGAGCGGCCGCACGCGGACTGCGTGGCCGCGCCGGTGCGGCGTACCCGTCAGGGCGCCGCCGACTGGGTGGTGGCCGCCTTCACCTGCCCGTCGGGCCGGCCCCTCATCGTCGAGGCGGCCGGGCTCGCGCCGGGGCGGGCCGGTCTGCTCTACGCGCAGGTCGTACCGCCCGAAGGCGGCGGGGACGGTTTCGTCGACGCGCTGCTCGGCGGGGTACGGCTCGGCTAGGCGCCGCCGGTCACGACGGCGTCGCGGTCGCCGCCCGCGGCGTCGTCGCGGTCACCCGCCCGCCGGTCGTCGCGGTCGCCGCCCCGCGTCGTCGCCCAGGTCGGGCGCCAGACCCTCCCCGGCAGCCGGGGCAGGCGTCCGAGGTGGGCGACGATCCTGCGGAGCGCCGGGTGGGGACCCGTCCTGCGGAGGATGAGCGACAGGGGGTACGCGAGGACCGGGTCCACGACAGGGATGCGGCGGAGGTCGTGGCTCGCCGGCCAGACGTACCGGTCGCGTGCCCCGACGAGAGTGGCCATGTCCGCCGAGTCCGCGAGGGCGTCCAGGAGCACCTCGTCCCCGAAGTGCGGGCCGGCCGCGTCGACGCGGAGGTCGAAGTCGGCGCCGAGCTGGTCGTAGAAGTCCGCCCATTCGCTCCGCGGCGCGATGCCCGGCACCCAGATCCGGTGGTGCCGGAGCTGCGGCGGCGTCAGCCTTCGCGCGGAGGCGAGCGGGTGTCTCGGGCCGACGAGAAGCTCCAGCGGGGAGTCGAACGCGTGGATCATCCGCAGGTCGGGCGGCAGCGCGGCCGGGTCGGTGACGGTACGGAACGAGGCGTCGACGTCGCCCGCTTCGACGGCGGCGACCGCCACCCGCGGGTCGGCGACCCGGAGGGTCACCACGTCGAGATCGGTGTCGGGATGCGACCGCCAGTAGTCGTGGAGGACGACCGCCTGCGCGCTTCGCAGGCCGAGAACGTCGATCCGCAGGGCCCGGGCGCCCGGCCGGACCGCGTCGACGGCGCGCGCGACGCCCGCGACGACGCTCCGCGCGTGGGGGAGGAACGCCTGACCGTCGAGCGTCAGCTCGACCCCCCGGGCGGTACGCGTGAACAGGCGGACGTCCAGCTCGCGTTCCAGGGCGGCGATCCGCTTGGAGACCGCCTGCGGTGTCACGCCCAGCTCGTCGGCCGCATGCTGGAACTGCCCGAGCTCGGCCGCCCGGACGAACGATCGCAACGCCTCGGTGTCCACCGGTGCACCCTAGGGTCTGCCGGACCGATCGTCAGGTCACCACCACGGCGATGGTGTACGCCCGGCCGTCCCGCGGGATGGTCACCCCGACCGTGCCGCTGCGCAGGAACCGGACGTCGACCACGCCGGCCTCGTAGCTGCGGGAGGTGAGGTCCTCCCGGTCGACCGTGACCTCTCCCGGCCCGATGCCGACGATCCGCAGCACGCCGCCGGGGGAGAAGCAGAGCGACCGCACCAGCGCCAGTTCGGTCTCGGCGAGCACCAGGTCGTAGCGGACGGCCCCGAGGCAGGCGCTCGGCCGTCCGGTCGGGGAGACCGACGGTGTGCGGGACGCGGGGCGGCGGGTGGGCACGGGAGCCGGCGGTGGCCGCCCGGAGGTGGGCGCCGGCGCGGCCGACGTGGCCGGCCGGGGCGTCGGTACCGGCGGGGCCGTCGACGTGGGCCCGGCCGCCGGGGACGCGGCGAGGGTCGGGCCGGGTGGGCGGACCGGCAGCGGTGAGACGGGTGTCTCCCCGCAGGCCGTGGCCCCCGCCGCCGCGAGTGCCAGTGCGGTCGCCGCGGTCGCCGCCCGGCGCCGGTCGGTCATCCCGACATCCGCCGGCGCACCTGCTGGCGCGCCTCGTGGATCCGGGACTTCACGGTCCCCTCCGGCACGCCCAGCAGGGTGGCGATCTCGCGGTAGCCGAGCCCGAGGAGGTCGCGCAGGGCCACCGCCTCGGCGAGTTCGGGCCGTACCGCGTCGAGCGCGTCGAGCAGGTCGATCCGGGTGCCGGCCACCACGCTGGTGCGCCGCGGGTCGGGCGGTTCGGGCAACGGCACCCCGCCGGCCTCCACGAGCCAGCGCCGCCGCAGCACCCGGTAGGTGGACCGGGCCCGGTTGGCGGTGAGCCGGTACAGCCAGGTGTGGAACGACGAGCGGTGCTCGAAACGGCCGATGCCCCGGGCCAGTGCGAGTAGCGCGTCCTGGCACGCCTCCTCCGCGTCCTCGTGGTGGGGCAGCAGGCGGGCGCACAGGCGCAGCACCTCCGGGCGTACGGCCACCAGCAGCGCGTCCAGCGCCGCCGGGTCGCCGCGCGCCGCCGCGCGGGCCAGCTCGTCGGTGCCGTCCGGCAGGGGCATCGGCTCGTCCAGTCACTCGCCGGGTGCGGGGTTCCACACTACGGCCTGCGACGCGCCCGGCGCCCGCGCCGAGTCCGGCAGCCGACTCGCCGGCGGGGACCGGGGAGATCCACGACACCCCTCCGGAGATCTCCCGCGCGGCTGCTGGAGGGGGCCTCGACGGCGGCGATAGGGTAGGCCGACCGACCTCGACCATCCCATGATCCGACCCGGGGGGGCTCTGCATGGGCGATTCGTTCGCGCATCTGCACGTACACACCGAGTACTCGATGCTCGACGGAGCAGCCCGGCTCAAGGACCTGTTCGCCGAGGTCAGCCGGCAGGGGATGCCGGCCGTGGCGATGACCGACCACGGCAACATGCACGGCGCGAACGACTTCTACAAGCAGGCGATGGCCGCCGGCGTCACGCCGATCCTGGGCATCGAGGCGTACGTGGCGCCGGAGTCGCGCTTCCACAAGCAGCGGGTGCGGTGGGGCCGGCCCGAGCAGAAGAGCGACGACGTCGCCGGCAGCGGTGGCTACACCCACATGACCATCTGGGCGCGCAACAAGGTCGGCCTGCACAACCTGTTCAAGCTCACCTCCCGGTCGTACACCGAGGGGTTCTTCGTGAAGTGGCCGCGGATGGACGCGGAGCTGCTCGCCGAGAACGCCGACGGCCTGATGGCGACGACCGGTTGCCCCTCGGGCGAGGTGCAGACCCGGCTCCGGCTGGGCCAGTACGACGAGGCGCTGAAGGCCGCCGCGAAGTACCAGGAGATCTTCGGCAAGGACAACTACTTCCTGGAGATCATGGACCACGGCATCGACATCGAGCGCCGGGTCCGGAACGAGCTGCTGGAGATCAGCCGCAAGCTGGACATCCCACCGGTCGTCACCAACGACTCCCACTACACCCACGAGGCGCAGGCCGAGGCGCACGACGTGCTGCTCTGCGTGCAGACCGCGGCGAACGTGGCCGACCCGAACCGGTTCAAGTTCGACGGCAGCGGCTACTACATCAAGTCCGCCGACGAGATGCGCGGCGTCGACTCGTCCGACGTCTGGCTCCAGGGCTGCCGCAACACCCTCCTCGTGGCCGAGAAGGTCGACCCGAGCGGGATGTTCGAGTTCCACAACCTGATGCCGCGCTTCCCGGTGCCGGAGGGGGAGACCGAGGAGTCCTGGTTCCGCAAGGAGACGTTCGCGGGCCTGGCGCGCCGCTTCCCGGGCGGGGTCCCGGAGACCCACGTCAAGCAGGCCGAGTACGAGCTGGGCGTCATCATCCAGATGGGCTTCCCGTCGTACTTCCTCGTGGTCGCCGACTTCATCCAGTGGGCGAAGAGCCAGGGCATCGCCGTGGGTCCGGGCCGTGGCTCGGCCGCCGGCTCGCTCGTGGCGTACGCCCTGGGCATCACCGACCTGGACCCGCTGCCGCACGGCCTGATCTTCGAGCGGTTCCTCAACCCCGAGCGCGTCTCGATGCCGGACGTCGACATCGACTTCGACGAGCGTCGGCGCGGCGAGGTGATCAAGTACGTCACGGAGAAGTGGGGCGAGGACAAGGTCGCCCAGATCGCGACGTTCGGCACCATCAAGGCGAAGGCCGCGATCAAGGACTCGGCGCGAGTGCTCGGCTACCCGTACGCGGTGGGTGACCGGATCACGAAGGCCATGCCGCCCGCCGTGATGGGCAAGGACATCCCGCTGACGGGCATCTTCGACCCGAAGCACCCGCGCTACGCCGAGGCCGGAGAGATCCGCGGGCTCTACGAGTCCGACCCGGACGTCAAGAAGGTCATCGACACGGCGCGCGGCATCGAGGGCCTCATCCGGCAGACCGGCGTGCACGCCGCCGGCGTCATCATGTCCGCCGAGCCGATCATCGACCACATCCCGCTCATGCGGCGGGACGCCGACGGCGCCATCATCACGCAGTTCGACTACCCGACCTGCGAGTCGCTCGGGCTGCTGAAGATGGACTTCCTCGGCCTGCGCAACCTGACCATCATCGACGACGCGCTGAAGAACATCGAGAGCAACCACGGGCGCACCGTCGACCTGCTCCAGTTGCCGCTCGACGACAAGCCCACGTACGAGCTGCTGGCCCGCGGCGACACCCTCGGCGTCTTCCAGCTCGACGGCGGGCCCATGCGCTCGCTGCTGCGCCTCATGAAGCCGGACAACTTCGAGGACATCTCGGCGGTCCTCGCGCTCTACCGGCCCGGCCCCATGGGCGCCAACTCGCACACCAACTACGCGCTGCGCAAGAACGGCCTCCAGGAGATCACCCCGATCCACCCGGAGCTGGCCGAGCCACTCGAGGAGATCCTCGGCCCCACCTACGGCCTCATCGTCTACCAGGAGCAGGTGCAGCGCGCCGCGCAGAAGCTCGCCGGCTACAGCCTCGGGCAGGCCGACCTGCTGCGCCGGGCCATGGGCAAGAAGAAAAAGGAGGTCCTCGACAAGGAGTTCGTGCCGTTCCGCGACGGCATGCGGGCCAACGGCTACTCCGACGAGGCCATCCAGACGCTCTGGGACATCCTCGTCCCGTTCGCCGACTACGCGTTCAACAAGGCGCACACCGCGGGCTACGGCCTCGTGTCGTACTGGACCGCGTACCTCAAGGCGAACTACCCGGCCGAGTACATGGCCGCGCTGCTCACCTCGGTGGGCGACGACAAGGACAAGATGGCGCTCTACCTGTCGGAGTGCCGCCGCATGGGCATCCAGGTGCTGCCGCCGGACGTCAACACTTCCGCCGGGCCGTTCACCCCGGTCGGGAAGGACATCCGCTTCGGCCTCGCGGCGATCCGCAACGTCGGCGCGAACGTGGTGGCGGCGATCATGCGGTGCCGCGACGAGAAGGGCGCCTACTCCGACTTTTACGACTTCCTGTCCAAGGTGGACGCGGTGGTCTGCAACAAGAAGACCATCGAATCGCTGATCAAGGCCGGCGCGTTCGACTCGCTCAAGCACACCCGCAAGGGCCTGCTCCAGGTGCACGCCGACGCCATCGACGCGTACGCCGACGTGAAGCGCAAGGAGGCCACCGGCCAGTACGACCTGTTCGGCGCGGGCTTCGGCGACACCGACGCCGGGGCGGGCAGCAGCACGGTCATGCCGGTCATCGGCGAGAGCGAGTGGGACAAGCGCGACAAGCTCGCCTTCGAGCGGGAGATGCTCGGCCTCTACGTCTCCGACCACCCGCTGTTCGGGCTGGAGCACATCCTCAACGCGGCCGCGGACACCACGATCGCGGCGCTCGCCGAGGACGGCGCGGTGCCCGACGGGGCGGTGGTGACCCTCGCGGGCATCCTCTCCGGCGTGCAGCGACGGGTCACGAAGCAGGGCCGGGCCTGGGCGTCGGCCACCCTGGAGGACCTGGCCGGCGGGGTGGAGACGCTGTTCTTCCCGAACACGTACGAGGTGATCGGGCAGTACATCGCCGAGGACGCGATCGTGGTCGTCAAGGGCCGGGTGGACCGCCGTGACGACACCCCCCGCATCATGGCCATGGACATGTCCATGCCGGACGTCAGCACGAGCGCGGCGAACAAGCCGGTCACGCTCACCATCCCCGTGACCCGGTGCACGCCGCCGCTGGTCGAGCGGCTCAAGGAGACCCTGGTGCTGCACCCGGGCGACGCCGAGGTGCACGTCAAGCTGCTCAACGGCAGCAGGACGACGACGTTGCGGCTCGGGCCGTTCCGGGTGGCCGCCACCACGGCCCTCATGGCCGACCTCAAGAGCGTCCTGGGCCCCGCGAACGTGAGCTGACGCCGCCCCTCGGGTCGTGCCCGGACGGGTCGGTGCGGACGGGTTCCGTGCGGCACCATCGGTGCGTGATCTCCACCGAGCTGGTGCACGTCCGTGATCTGGTGCCCGACTTTTTGGCGTACCTGAGCGAGTGCGAGGCCGCCGACGCCGGGCAGTGGGCGACGCTCTGGCGGTCCCGGTACCTCGATCGCCATCGCGATGTCTTCGCGGAGATGGACCGGACGGGGGAGTGGTCGCGCCCCGACGACCTCGCCGCCGTCCTGGTCCGGCTCCACGCGGAGGGCGCGACCCTCGCCGTCCGCTCCTCGGCCGTACGCGCGCTGCTGCCGCAGGGCATCGGGGCCGTGGCCGGCGCGCTCGACTGGTCGGGTGACGGCGACCCACTCGAATGCGTCGTGCTCGTCGGCCTGTACCGGGCCAACGGCTGGGCCGACACACTGCACGGCCGGTACGCCCTCTTCCTCGCCGTCGAGGAGCTCGGCCCGCCGGGCGACGACAGGCTGCTCGTCCTGCACGAGGGCGCGCACGTCCTGCACGACCGGCTCGCCGCGATCCGGCACTGGCCGGTGCATGGCGTCGCGAACACGCTCTTCACCGAAGGGCTGGCCACGCAGGTCTCGGTGGAGCTCGCGCCCGGACGCGGCGACGAGGAGTACCTCTGGTTCGGCCGGCCGGGCTACCGGACGTGGCTCGACCGGTGCCGCCGGCAGTGGCCGCACATACTCGACCGGATCAGCGCCGACCTCGACGCCACCGATCCCGACCACCACGCGCCGTACTTCCTCCTACGGGACTCGCCGCTCGCCGGCGACCTGCCGAAGCGCTGCGGCTACCTGGTCGGGCTGGCCGTGGTGCGGCGGCTGCGTGAGGAACATCCCCTGTCGGAGCTGGCGCGCTGGGATCTGGAGCGCGTCGTCACCGAGGTCCGATCGGCCCTTCGGGCGCTGCGCCGTGCGGCCTGACGGGGACGGGGACCACCGTCCCGCCCGATTGGGGTCCTAGCGCCGGCCGTACGCCAGCCGGCGCAGCAGCACCTCCGCGGGCCCCCGGCGGGACCGGAGGTGCATGAGGTACGCGCCGACGAGCGTGCCGAGCCAGACGAGCGCCGCGCTGCCGGCGGCCACGAACGTCGGGCTGCCCAGGTGGTCGCCGAGCGCGAGGGCGAACGGGGACGCGAGCACCAGCCAGGCGACGGACTGCACGAGGTAGCCGCTCAGCGAGCGCCGGCCCAGCGCGGCGAGGGCGGTGACGGGCAGGTGCCGCCGCGTGCCCGTGGGCCACGCCGAGACGCGGAGCGCGAGCAGGCCGAACAGGCAGGCGTAGCCGAGGCCGCCGAAGAAGCCGGCCGTCTCGTACAGCATCTTGACGTACCCGGCGGTGCCGGCGTCGACGTGCAGGAACCCACCGGCGAGCAGGCCCATCGGCAGCCCGCCGAGGACGGCGACGGTGAGCCCGACCGCGGCGCCGCGGCGCAGCAGCCGGCGGTGCTTCGCCGGTTCGTCGAGCAGCCGGCGGCGGGCGGCCCAGGCGCCGACCCAGATGAACAGGATCATCGGCAGCATGCTCAGCACGGTCGCCGGCCACTCGGTCGCGCGGGCGGTCAGAGCGGCGAGGTAGCTGGTCTCCGTGACCGAGGGGAAGTCGCTCGTCGGCACGCCGACCGTGCCGCCGGCACCGGTCGCGAGACGGTGCAGCACGAGCGCGGCGAGCACGAGCAGGTAGCCGCCCGCGAAGACCAGGTACGCGGGCGCGAGGCGGTGGACCCGGTCGCCGCGCCGGAGCAGGAGCAGGGTGAACGCGATGCCGATCAGGCCGTACGCGCCGAGGACGTCACCGGAGTACAGCAGGACGCCGTGGGCCAGGCCGAAGGCGAACAGCCAGGCGTTGCGGCGGACCAGCAGGGCGCGGACGGCGCCCGGGGGGAGCCCGGCGGCGTCCTGCCGGCGGGCGAACTGGACGAGGCCGTAGCCGAACATCACGGCGAAGAGCGGTAGGGCGCGGGCGTGCACGAACAGGAAGAGGACGACGTTCCAGAGCCGCTCGGGGCCGTGCGGCGTCGTGTCGACGCCCGGCACCGAGGCCAGGAACACCCCCGTGGCGTTGGCCAGCGCGATCAGCAGCAGCATGGCGCCGCGTGCCAGGTCCGGTGCCAGGATGCGGCTCCCACCCGAGACCGGGCGCAGCGCACGCCGTCCGGCGGGCGCCGTCATGTCGATCGTCATGGTCTCTCCCTCGTTCCGGTGGACCTCAACCATACGGCCTAAACTATATGACATAAACAAAGTCGCGCCGTCGCGCCGGCCCGGCTGCGTGCTGGGCCATGATGGGGACCGGAAGAGCGGACGCGGACGCGGAGGTGAGCGCCGACCATGGGCGACGAGGTTCCCGTCGGGTTGACCCGGCTGTGGCGACTGCCGGCGGAGTCCCGCCTCGGCCGGCCGGCCGCACTGGACGTCGACCGGGTGGTGCGGGCCGCCGTGGCCCTCGCCGACCGCGACGGGCTCGCCGGCGTGACCCTCGGAAAGGTCGCCGCCGAGCTGGGATTCACGACGATGTCGCTCTACCGGCACGTCGGCTCCAAGGAGGAACTGCTCGTGCTGATGGGCGACGAGGCCACCGGCCCCGCCCCGGAGCTGCCGACCGACCCGGACGGCTGGCGGGCGGGCCTGCGCGCGTGGGCGTACGCCCTCCGGGCCGTCCACGCCCGGCACACCTGGCTGCCGCACCTGCCGATCAGCGGCCCGCCCAGCGGCCCGAACGCGGTGAGCTGGATGGACGCCTGCCTGCGGGCGCTGCGCGGCACCGGGCTCGACTGGGCGGAGAAGGTCGGCATCATGACGCTGCTCTCGGGCTACGTGCGCAGCTCCTCGCAGATGAGCCTCGACATGGCGGAGGGGCGGCGGGGCAGCGGGCTCGACCAGCCCCAGGTGGAGCGGGAGTACGGCCGGGCGCTCGCCGGCCTCGTCGACGCCGAGCGCTTCCCCGAGGTGGCCGCGCTCTTCACCTCCGGCCTGTTCGAGGCGGCGCCGGCACCGGCCGGTGACCCGGAACTGGCCGAGTTCGAGTTCGGTCTCGACCTGATCCTCGACGGGGTGGCCGCCGCCGTGACGGCCGCGGAGCACCGCGCCCGCTGACCGTCCGTCCATGAGGGAAGGGAAGGCCGCCGGCCGCGCATTGGCCGTCCCCGTCGGCTGCCACCGCGGCTAGCGTCGGCCCATGGAACTCGACGAGGCGCAGAAGCTGTGGCAACCCGAACCCGGCTGGCTCAACACCGCGAGCTACGGGCTGCCGCCCGAGCCGGCGTGGACGGCGTTGCAGGACGCGTTGGCCGACTGGCGGGTCGGGCGGACCTCCTGGGAGGGGTGGGGCGAGTCCGTCGGCCTGTGCCGCGCCGCCTTCGCCCGGCTGGTCGACGTGCCGGCGGAGGACGTGACGGTCGGCGCCGCCGCCTCGCAACTGCTGGCCCCCGTGGCGGCCGCCCTGCCGGCCGGGGCCACCGTCGTCGTCCCCGAGGTCGAGTTCACCTCCAACCTCTTTCCCTGGCTGGTCCAGGCCGAGCGCGGCGTCGACGTCCGCACCGTGCCGCTCGCGCGCCTGGTCGACGCGATCGACGCCGACACCGACCTGGTGGCCTTCAGCCTCGTGCAGTCCGCCGACGGGGCGATCGCCCCGTACGACGAGGTGGTGGACGCGGCCCGGGCGCACGGCGCGCTGGTGGCCGTCGACGCCACCCAGGCGTGCGGCTGGCTGCCGTTCGACGCGTCCCGGGCCGACGCCGTGGTGGTCTCGGCGTACAAGTGGCTCATGGGGCCGCGCGGCGTGGCGCTGGCCTACCTGGCCCCGGCGCTGCGGGACCGGCTGCGGCCCGACGCCGCCGGCTGGTACGCGGGCCACGATCCGCACACCTCCTACTACGGCTCGCCCCTGCGGCTCGCCGACGACGCCCGCCGGTTCGACATCTCCCCGGCCTGGTTCAACTGGGTCGGCATGGCGCCCGCGCTGGAGCTGCTGCTCGACGTCGGGTTGCCGGCCGTCCGCGCGCACAACGTGGCGTTGGCCAACCGGCTGCTCACGGGGCTCGGGCGGCCGCCGGGGGAGAGCGCCATCGTGGTCGTGGACGTGCCCGGTGCGCAGGAGCGGCTGGAACGGGCGGGCGTACGGGCGGCGGTGCGCGCCGGCCGGGTCCGGGCGTCGTTCCACCTCTACACCACCGAGGCCGACGTCGACCTCGCCCTGGACGCCCTCACCGGCTGAACCCGGCACACCCGCGTCCCCGTCACGGTGGACGCCGCACATGCCCCCGGGCATCGACATGGGTGACTCGGCACTTTCGGGACGCCGGGGCGGTGCCTCGGGGACGGGTGTGTGGCGAGTGGGGACGCTTCGAAGCATCGGAATATGTGTGCGATCGACATGGCTCGACTCGCACGGCCGGCCGTAGGTTTCCTGAACGCGACGGCCATGTGACCGTGGTCACCCCACCGACCGTCGCCGGAGACCTCGGAGGACATGGCGATGGCCGGGCAAGCGCTCCTGTCGGCTCGCGGGCTGACCCGCGACTTCCGGGGCTTCCGGGCGGTGGACGGCGTCGACCTCGACGTCGCACCGGAGAGCGTGCACGCGTTGGTCGGCCCGAACGGCGCCGGCAAGACCACCCTGTTCAACCTGCTCACCGGGTTCCTGCGGCCCACCGGCGGGCGGATCGAGCTGGCCGGGCGGGACGTCACCGGGCTGCCGCCGGAGCGGGTGGCCCGGCTCGGGGTGGCCCGGTCGTTCCAGATCACCAGCCTCTTTCCGCAGCTCACCGCGCAGGAGCACGTCGAGCTGGCGTTGCAGTCGCCCAGCGGGCTCGGCTGGCGGTTCTGGCGGTCGGCGAAGCTCATGCGCCGCTACCACGACCGGGCCGCCGAACTGCTCGACATGGTCGGCCTCGCCGACGCGGCCCACGCTCCCGCCGAGGCGCTCGCGTACGGGCGCAAACGCGCCCTCGAACTGGCCATCGCCCTCGCGCTGGACCCGAAGGTGCTGCTGCTCGACGAGCCGACCGCGGGCATGGGCCTGGAGGACGTCGACCGCACCGTCGAGCTGATCGCCCGCGTCCGCGAGGGCCGGACGGTGGTGATGGTCGAGCACAACATGAGCGTCGTGGGCCGCCTCGCCGACACCGTCACCGTGCTCCAGGCCGGCAAGGTCCTCGTCGAGGGTCCGTACGACGACGTCCGCGCCGACGAGCGCGTGATCACCGCCTACCTGGGAGCCGCCGATGCTGCGCATTGACAATCTCTCCGCCTGGTACGGGGAGGCGCAGGTGCTGCGGGACGTCAGCCTCGACGTCGCCGCCGGCGAGGTGGTCACCCTCGTGGGTCGCAACGGCGCCGGGAAGTCCACCCTGCTGCGCTGCGTCATGGGGTTGCACGGCGGGCAGCGCGGCACCGTGGAACTCGACGGGCGCGACATCGGCCGGCTGCCCGCGTACCGGCGGGCGCGCCTCGGGCTCGGCTGGGTGCCCGACGACCGGGGCAGCTACGCCACGCTGAGCGTCACCGAGAACCTCACCCTGCCGCCCACGGTCGGCCCCGAGCCGTGGCCGCTGGAGCGGGTGTACGAGGCGTTCCCCGCCCTCTACGAGAGGCGCGACTCGGCGGCCACTCTGCTGTCCGGGGGCGAACAGCAGATGCTCGCCCTGGCCCGCGTGCTGCGGATGGGCGCCCGGCTGCTGCTCTGCGACGAACCGACCGAAGGGCTCTCCCCGCTGCTGGTGCAGCAGGTCGGCGACCTGCTGCGCGAGGCCAAGCGGCACGGCGTCACCGTGCTGCTGGTCGAGCAGAACCTGCACTTCGCCACCGGCGTCGCCGACCGGCACTACCTGCTGGCCGAGGGACGCGTCGTGGAGGCGATGGACAACTCCGAGGTGCGCTCGCGGGAACGCGAGCTGCTGTCGTACCTCGGGATCTGATGTCGGCTGCTGACCGCGCGCCACGCGCGGATGGAGGGAATGGCATGCGTAGGACCGTGGGTGTGGCCGCGGCGTCGGCCGCGGTGGTGCTGATGGCCGGTTGCGGTGGCGGCGGGCCCCAGTCGGGCGGCGACCAGAAGCTGACCGGCGACAAGATCGTGCTGGGTGTCCTGAACGACCAGTCCGGGGCGTACTCCGAGCTGTCGGGCAAGAACTCGGTGAAGGCCGTCGAGATGGCGGTGGCCGACTTCAAGGCCAAGTACGGCGACAAGGCGGTGACGACGAACATCGGCGTGGAGACCGCCGACCACCAGAACAAGCCCGACATCGCCAACAGCAAGGCCGCCGAGATGTACGACCGCAAGGGCGCCGACATCATCCTCGACGTGCCCACCTCCTCGGCCGCCCTCAAGGTCGCCGACGTGGCCAAGGAGAAGAAGAAGCTCTACTTCAACATCGGCGCCGCCACCACCGACCTGACCGGCAAGAGCTGCAACAAGTACACGTTCCACTACGCGTACGACACGCACATGCTGGCCAACGGCACCGGCAAGGTCACCACCCAGCAGGTGGGGAAGAACTGGTACATCCTCTACCCGAACTACGCCTTCGGGCAGGACATGGAGAAGAGCTTCTCCGCCGCCATCACGGCCGCTGGCGGGCAGGTGGTCGGTAAGGACGGCGCGCCGTTCCCGAACACCAGCGGCGACTACTCCACCTTCCTGCTGAAGGCGCCGACGCTGAACCCGAAGCCGCAGGTGCTCGGCACCATGCAGGCCGGCGCCGAACTGGTGAACGTCGTGAAGCAGTACAACGAGTTCAAGCTGCGGGACAAGGGCGTCGGCCTCGCCGTCGGCCTCATGTTCATCACCGACATCCACTCGCTCACGCCGGCCGCGCTCGCCGGCACCACCTACACCGACGCCTGGTACTGGAACTTCGACCAGACCAACCGCGAGTTCGCCGACCGGTTCCAGAAGGAGACGGGCACCCGGCCGTCCTTCGCCCACGCGGCCAACTACTCGGCCGCCATGCAGTACCTGGAGGCCGTGCAGGCCGCCGGCACCGACGACGCGGACACCATCGTCAAGGGGCTGGAGGGCAAGGAGATCAACGACGTCTTCCTGCGCAACGGCAAGATCCGCGCCGAGGACCACCGGGTCATCCACGACGCGTACCTGGCCCAGGTGAAGCCGCAGGCCGAGGTCACCGAGCCGTGGGACTACGTCAAGGTGCTCGAGACCATTCCGGCGGCGGAGGCGTTCGCCGCCCCGTCCCCGGACTGCAAGCTGTGAGCGCGAGGAGTGAGCCGGTTTTGCGAGCCCCGCAGTCGCGAACGAGGGCAGCGCTGTGACAGGCTTTCTGCAGAACACGTTCAACGGGTTGGTGAGCGGGGCGTTCTACGCCCTGCTCGCCCTCGGGCTCGCCGTCATCTTCGGCATGCTGCGGGTCGTGAACTTCGCCCACGGCGCCTTCTACATGCTGGGCGCGTTCGGCGCGTACGTGCTGCTCAGCGAGGCGGGCGTGCCGTTCTGGGCGGCCCTGGTCATCATGCCGGTCGGGCTCGGCCTGCTCGGCATGGCGCTGGAGCGGGCGGTCATCCACCGGCTCACCCGGCTCGACCCGCTCTACAACTTCCTGCTCACCTTCGGCCTGACGCTCATCCTCCAGGACCTCGTGAAGAGCCGGTACGGCGTGCAGTCCAGCCCGTACGCCACCCCGTCGGCGCTTGACGGCTCGGTGGACTTCGGGCTCTTCGACTTCCCGACGTACCGGGTGTTCATCCTCGGCTTCGCCGTGGCCGTCTGCGTCGCCGTGTGGTGGGTGCTGACCCGGACCCGTGTCGGCATGGTGGTGCGGGCGTCCACCGAGCGGCCCGAGCTCACCCGCGCGTTCGGCATCAACGTCGGGCGCTGGGTCACCCCCGTGTTCGGGTTCGGCATCGGCCTGGCCGGGCTCGCCGGGGTGCTCGCCGCACCCATGCGGGCCGTGAACCCGCTGATGGGCGCCGACCTCATCATCGTGGTCTTCGCCGTAGTGGTCATCGGCGGTCTCGGCTCGATCTTCGGCTCGGTCGCCGCCGGCTTCGGCATCGGCCTCGTGCAGGCGTGGGGCGAGGCGTACCTGTCGGACTTCCCGATCGTGTCGCAGACGATCGTGTTCATCGTGATGGCGGTCGTGCTGCTCTGGCGCCCGGCCGGGCTCTTCGGACGTGAGGAGGCGCCGGCATGACGAGCACCGTCGACACCCCGGCCGACGCCGGCCGCCCGGCGCCGCCGTCGGCCCTCGTGACCGTGGCCCGCGCGCCCGGCTGGATCCGGTACGCCCTGCTCGCCGTCGGTCTGATCGCCGCGCTCTGGCTGCCCAACGGGCTCTACCCGGCCGTGGCCGTCGACATCCTCTGCTGGGCGCTGTTCGCCGTCGCCGTGGACCTGCTGCTCGGCTTCACGGGGCTCATGTCCTTCGGGCACGCCGCGTTCTGGGGCACGTCCGCGTACGTCACCGGGCTGGTCGCCATCCACGCCGGCCTGCCGTTCCCGGCGGCCGTCCTGGCCGGGGCGCTCGCCGCCGCCGTGCTCGCCGTCCCCATCGGCTACCTCGCCGTCAAGCGGACCGGCATCTACTTCGCCATGGTGACCCTGGCGTTCGCCCAGATGGTCTACTACGTGGCCAACGAGTGGCGGTCGGTCACCCGGGGCGAGAACGGCCTCCAGGGCGTACCCCGATCGTTCTTCGGGTTGGACCTCACCGACGACTACTACTTCTACTACGCGATCCTGCCCATCGTGCTGCTCGGCCTGACCGCCGCGTGGCGGATCGTGCACTCGCCCTTCGGCCGGGTGCTCGTCGGCATCCGCGACAACCCGGCCCGGGCTCGGGCGCTGGGCTACCCCGTGCACCGCTACAAGCTCACGGCGTTCGTCCTGTCGGGCTTCATCGCGGGGCTGGGCGGCGGACTCTTCGCGGTCGGGCACCGCTTCGTCTCCCTCGACGTGCTGCACTGGACGACCTCCGGCAAGGCCGTCATCGTCGTCGTGCTCGGCGGCATCGGCACGCTGTGGGGCGGTGTGCTCGGCGCGGCCATCGTGGTCCGCCTGGAGGACTGGCTGTCGTTCTCCGGGTTCGAGGCGATCGGCCTGGTGACCGGCGGCATCTTCGTCCTCGTGGTGCTGCTGTTCCGGCGCGGCATCTGGGGGAGCGTCGCCGCGCTGGCCCGGCGCTGGTTGGCCCGCCGGCAGGGCTGAGGACGCCACCGGCCGGGTCCCCGTGGTGGGGACCCGGCCGGTGATCGGATGGGTCAGCTGTTCCAGTACTGGGCGACCAGGTCGGCGGCCTGCTGCTCCCACTGCGCGTACGCGTCCGGGTAGGCCGAGACCTGCACCGTCTGCGCCGCCTCGGTCAGCGGCATGTCCTGCCAGCCGTCGATCTGCTTCAGGCCCTTCTGGAAGGCCATCGTGGAGTACTCGGGGTCGGTGATCTGCTCCGGCGTACCCCAACCACTCGACGGGCGCTGCTGGAACAGGCCCAGCGAGTCGTGGTCGTTGGCGTCACCCAGGTGACCCAGGTTCTCCAGCTTCGACTCCTGCAGGCTCGTGGCGATGGAGATGACCGCGGCCCGCTCGTCGAGGCCGGACTTCTTCGTCGCCGCGATGATCGCCTTGGCGTTGTTGGTCTGCTCGTCGTCCAGGTCGATGTGCGACTGCGCGCCCTGGGTGCCGTGGGGGATCAGCTTGGCCTTGTCCACGGCCGGCTTGTCAGCCTGCACCACGGCGACGGGCTTCATGTCGTGACTCGGGGTCGCGGCGTGGGCGGCGATGGGGCCGGCGGCGACACCGGTGGTGAACGCCAGACCAGCGATACCCAGCACGCTCTTACGCAGCATCGTGTTCATCGAAAGCTCCTCGGGGGTGAGGCAAACAAAAGGGGGAAAGCTCTGGGGTTCGGGTCGGCCTCACGGGGCCTGCGCCCGGGGTCGGCAGGCGATGGGCGGGGGCTCCACCGCGCCGGGTTGGTGTGCAACGACCGGCGGCCCGCCATCATTCCGGGGGCCATGAGCTCGGCCCGCACCCAGCGGGCTGGTTCCTCGGCCGTCGCGGGTAGTCAACGCCCCCGACCCGGCGACGATTCCGGCCCCGGGATGCCACCGGTCACACCCACAAACGACCCACGCCCGCCCAGCGGGCCATGAGCCGCCCATCCCCACGGTCGACACGCCCCGCCGCGGCCGTGTCGCGGGCCGCGTGGCGGGCGATCCCCTTCACGAGGGTGATGCCTCAGAGGCATAAATATGACTCTGAGGCATCACGCGCATCGTGGGAGGTGCTCCGCCGGCGGCCCGCGATCCGGACACAACCCCCAAACCCGCCCCCGGGAACCGGTGGCGATGCCGACGCGTGACGCCGGACACATACGATACGGATCGGTTCCGTATCGTTAATGGCGGCCGTAGGCTGATCGCGATTACGAGTCTGCCCCGTATCGAATTGTGCTGCGGGGAAAACCGGGGGGAGTACCGGACATGGAGATCCGTGACAACACGGGCCACCCGAGGAGGTGGGCGATCCTGGGGGTGCTGGTGATCAGCCTCCTCGTGGTCGTCCTCGACAACACGATCCTGAACGTCGCCCTACGCACCCTCGCCGACCCGGTGCACGGGCTGGGCGCCAGCCAGGGTGAGCTGGAGTGGTCCATCAACTCGTACACCCTGGTGTTCGCGGGCCTGCTGTTCACCTTCGGCGTGCTCGGCGACCGGGCCGGCCGCAGGCGGTTCCTGCTGATCGGTCTGGTGCTGTTCGGGCTGGCGTCCCTGGCGTCCGCGTACGCCCAGAGCCCCGCGCAACTGATCGCGGCCCGCGCGCTGATGGGCATCGGCGGCGCGGCGATCATGCCGGTGACGCTCTCGATCATTTCCAACGTCTTCGACCCCCGCGAGCGGGGCCGCGCCATCGGCGTCTGGGCCGGTGCGGTGGGTCTCGCCGTGGCGATCGGCCCGGTCCTCGGCGGGGCGCTGCTGGAGCGCTTCTGGTGGGGGTCGGTCTTCCTGATCAACGTGCCGGTGATCGTGGTCGGCGTGATCCTGGTGGCCTTGCTGGTGCCCGAGTCGCGGGACCCGAACCCGGGCCGGGTGGACGTGTTCGGCGTGATCCTGTCGGTGGTCGGCCTGGTGGCGCTGACGTACGGCATCATCGACGGCGGCGAGCACGGCTTCGACCGGCCGCTCGTGTGGGCGGCGATCGTGGGCGGCGTCGCGGTGCTCGCGTGGTTCGTGGCGGTCGAGCGGCGCAGCGACCACCCGTCGCTGGACGTCCGGCTGTTCCGGGTGCCGCAGTTCGCGGCGCCGGTGGCCATCGTGGGCCTGATCTTCTTCGCCGCGATGGGCGTCATGTTCTTCGGCTCGTTCTACCTCCAGCTGGTACGCGACTACAGCCCGCTGGAGACCGGCCTGCTCTTCCTGCCCTTCGCGGGAGCGCAGCTGATCTTCGCGCCGCGCAGCGCCGCGATGGTCCGCAGGTACGGCGGCAAGGCCGTGGCGGCCGTCGGGCTGGCGCTGACCGTGGTCTCGCTCGGCGCGTTCGTCTTCATCGACGCGAGCACGCCGATCTGGATCGTGCTGGTCTTCTACTTCATCCAGGGCGTCGGGATGGCCAACATCATGCCGCCCGCTACCGAGTCGATCATGTCGGCGCTGCCGCGGGAGAAGGCCGGCGTCGGCTCGGCGGTCAGCAACACCATCCGGCAGGTGGGCGGCGCGTTGGGCGTGGCGGTGCTGGGCTCGGTGCTCTCCGCGGTCTACCGCAACGACGTCGAGTCGGCCCTGACCGGCCTGCCCGCCCAGGCGCACGACACGGCGAGCGAGTCCATCTCCGGCGCGTACGCCGTGGCCGGCCAGCTGGGGCCGGCGGCGCCCAAGCTGCTCGCGGTGGCCAACGACTCGTTCATCACGGCCATGCACTGGGCGGCGGCGCTGTCCGCGCTGGTCGCCGCCCTCGGCATCGTCGTGGCGCTGCGCTGGCTGCCGGGCCGGACCGCATCGGTCCCGGTGCGGGAGGCTCCGGCCACCGAACCGGAGTTGGCCGGGACCGCATAGGTTCGGCGACAATGTCCGACATGACGTCCCCTGCCGATGCTCCGCGGCCGCCCGGGCGGCCGCGGAGCACCCGCGCCGACGAGGCGATCATCGACGCTGCCCTCGACCTGCTGGCCGAGGGCAGCACGATCGAGGCGCTCTCGATCGAGGCGATCGCCAGTCGCGCGGGGGTGGGCAAGGCGACGATCTACCGCCGCTGGCCCGGCAAGGAGGCCCTGCTGCGGGATGCCCTGAGCATCCTCAAGGGCGTCCCGCCGGAGCCGGCCGGCCGGTCCGTCCGCGACGACCTGGTGCTGCTGCTCGGCGGGGTGGGTCGCAACGCCGACCCGCGCGCCGCGAAGATCATGCCCTGCCTGCTGCCCGAGGTGAACCGCAACCACGACCGCTACCAGCTCTACCAGGGCGTCATCGAGCCCCGCCGGGCCCGGGTGCGGGAGGTGCTGCAACGCGGCATCCGCACCGGCGAGCTGCGCGCGGACCTCGATGTCGAGCTGGCCCTGGCGCTGCTCACCGGGCCGATGCTCATTCAGCGCGTCCTGCGCTGGCACCCCGAGCTGGACGACACGGTGCTGCCGGAACAGGTGGTCGACGGGGTGCTCGACGGCATCCGCGCCCGCTGACCCGGTCGCGCCGGGCTGTGCCGCCACGCGGGAGCCACGTCGAGCCGCGGGCGCCCGCCGCCTCAGCCGGCGGGGGAGCGCAGCCGGTGCAGGCGCAGCGCGAGCTGCACCTCCAGGGCCCGCTCGGGCTTCTGCCAGTCCGCGCCGAGCAGCTGACCGACCCGTTCCAGACGCTGGGTCACCGTGTTCACGTGCACGTGCAGCTGCTCGGCGGCGCGGGCGAGGCTGCCGCCCACCCCGAAGTACGCCTCCAGCGTCCGGACCAGCGCCGTGCCCCGGCGCGCGTCGTAGTCGACCACCGGGCCGACCGTCGCCGTGAGGAACTGCTCCACGTCGCGGTCGCCGCCGTCGCCGACCGCCCCGAGCAGCAGGCCCACGAAACCCAGCTCGGCGGTGCTCGCGCCCTGGCCGGCCCGGCCCAGCGCGCCGAGCGCCGTGAGGCACCGGTCCGCCTCGCGGAACGCGGTCGCCAGCGAGGCCGGGCCGACGGACGGGCCGCTCGCCCCGGCCGTCACGGGCCGACCGGTCACCCGGGACAGGTCCCGGGACACGGCGCGGGCGCTGCCGCCGGCGTCCTGGCCGGGCAGCATCAGCACCACCCGGCCGTCGCGCGCCGCGGCCAGCCCGCCGCGGGTCGAGGCGTACGTCGTGGCCCAGGAGAGCACCCGCTGCCGGGCCGAACCGGTCGTGGCGATCGCATCCTCGCCGACCGCCACGAGCACGTGCGGCGCGTCCAGGTCGACCCCGAGCCGGCGGGCGCGGCTGCGCAGCGCGTCGGTGTCCCGCAGCGGCCGGGCGATGAGGTCGTCGAGCAGTTCGCCGCGCACCCGACCCTCCGCCTCGGCGACCGTACGGCGGAACAGCAGCAGCAGCGCGGTCACCAGCGCGGCCCGCTCCAGGATCCGCTGGTCGGCGTCGACCAGCTCCTCGTCCGGGCGCAACACCAGCGCGCCCAGGTTCTCGGCGCCGGCCACCACGGCGGCGTACCAGAGCGACCCCCGGCGCACGCTGCGCCCCTCCGTACGCGACGCGGCCACCGCCTCCACGATGTCCGGCCGTTCCGGCTCGTCTATCTCGCCGACCCGCGCGAGCCGGCGGCCTTCGGCGTCCAGCGCGAGCAGCGCCCCGCCGAGCACCTCGACCACCGCGGCGGCCACGTCCTCGACCCCGCCGCCGCGCAGGACGAGGGCGGTCATCCGGTCGTGCGCCGCGGCGGCCCGCTCCACCGAGCTGCTGTGCGCCCGGATCGTGGTGTTCGCGGCCGACAGCTCGGCCAGCGCCGAGCGGGTCTCGGCGAGCAGCCGGGCCGTGTCGATGGCCACCGCCGCGTGCGCGGCGAGCGACACGAGCAGGGCCACCTCCTCCCGGGCGAACGGCCGCGCCGAGCGGTTGGCCGCGTAGAGGACGCCGATCGAGGTCGACCCCAGGCGCAGCGGCACGCCGAGGATGGCCACGAGGCCCTCCTCACCCACGCCCGCGTCGATCTCACCGGTGTGGTGGAAGCGGTCGTCCTCCGGGTAGTTGGCGGTCACGTAGGGGGCGCCGGTCTGCGCCACGAGGCCCCCGAGCCCGGCGCCCATGGGCAGCCGCAGCCGCTGGAACCGGGCCGACACCGAGCCGTCGGTGACCCGCATGTAGGTGTCGCCGCGCTCGTCGTCGTTCAGCGTCATGTACGCCACGTCGGCGCCGAGCAGCGTCCGCGCCCGGTGCACGATGGCGCGCAGCACGTCGTCCAGGTCCCGGAGGCCGGCCAGGTCGCTCACCGTGTCGTACAGCCCGGAGAGCTCGGTCTCCCGGCGGCGCCGGCGCTCCAGCAGCGCGCGGACCCGCAGCGCCACGGTCTTCGCCTGCTCCAGCTCGGCGAGTTGGTCGGCGGGGAGGCCGGCGGCGCGGGCGGCGACCAGCGGGCCCTCGAACTCGACGGCGGCCGCCTCCCGCGCGAGCAGTTCGAGGAACTCCACCGGCGAGGACATGACGCCCATTGTGCGGGGGGCCACTAGTTCGCCGTCCAGCCCCCGTCGAGGGCGATCGACGCGCCGGTGATGAAGGCCGCCGGGGTGGTGCAGAGGTACGCCATCAGCTCGGCGACCTCCTCCGGCTCGATGAGCCGCTTGATCGCGGCGCGGGCCAGCATGATCTTCTCGACGACCTCGGACTCCGGGATGCCGTGGCTGGCCGCCTGGTCGGCGATCTGGCTCTCCACGAGCGGCGTGCGCACGTACGCCGGGTTGATGCAGTTGGCCGTGACCCCGTGCGCCGCGCCCTCCAGCGCCACCACCTTCGACAGGCCCTCCAGGGCGTGCTTCGCCGACACGTACGCCGACTTGTACGGCGAGGCCCGCAACCCGTGCACGGAGGAGATGTTGACGATGCGCCCCCACCCCTTCGCGTACATGTGCGGCAGCGCCCGGCGGATGATCAGGAACGGCGCCTCCACCATGACCCGGTGCAGGTACGCGAAACGCTCGGCGGGGAAGTCCGGCACCGGGGCGACGTGCTGCAGGCCGGCGTTGTTCACGACGATGTCGACGTCGGTGTCGAGCCGGTCCACGGCCTCGGCGTCGGCGAGGTCGATCCCCTCGGCCCGGCCGCCCGCCTCGGCGGCCACCGCCTTCGCCGACTCGACGTTGCGGTCCACCACCAGCACGGCCGCGCCGGCCGCCGCCAACCGGAGGGCGCAGGCCCGGCCGATGCCGCTGCCGCCCCCGGTGACCAGGGCGGTCCGACCGGTGAGGTCGACGTTCACGACGTGGGGGACCGCCACGGGTTCTGCCGTCATGGCGCACAAAACTACGAGCTGTGTGGCCGGGCGCACATGGGGTCGTGACACATACTCGACCGCCAGGGTGTGTGGGAGCGCTGCACGACCGGCGGCGGGCCGGCGGCTGCTGTCGGTCACGTGTGTCGCGCGCCGCCTCCGCCCCGGCGTGTCCCGTGAGGCCGGTGGTTCCGGTGACCAGTAGGGTGTCGAACACACGTACTGCTGGCGGCTGGGGGAGGAGGCGGCGTGCGGGTGCTCGGCGTCGACCCGGGGCTGACCCGGTGCGGTGTGGGTGTCGTCGAGGGCGTGCCCGGCCGGCCCTGCACCCTGGTCGCCTACTACGTCGTCTACACCGACCCCGCCGACGAGCTGCCGCTCCGCCTGCTGCACCTGGACCGCTCGCTCACCGACCTGGTGGCCGAGCACCAGCCGGAGAGCGTGGCCGTGGAGCGGGTCTTCAGCCAGCACAACGTCCGCACGGTGATGGGCACCGCCCAGGCCAGCGGGATCGCCGTGCTCGCGGGCGCGCGCGCCGGGCTGCCCGTGCAGACGTACACCCCGAGCGAGGTCAAGGCGGCCGTGACCGGTTCCGGCCAGGCGGACAAGGCGCAGATGACGGCCATGGTGACCCGGCTGCTGCGGCTGCCGGAGCCGCCGCGCCCGGCCGACGCCGCCGACGCGCTCGCCCTGGCCATCTGCCACATCTGGCGCGGCGGCACCCGCTCCAAGCTGGCCGCCGCGGCCGACCGGGCCCGACGAGGAGGAGTCAGATGATCGCGAGCGTGCGCGGGGTGGTCGCGGCGACCGGTCCCGACCAGGCCGTCATCGAGGTCGGCGGCGTGGGCCTCGCGGTGCACTGTGCCCCGGCCACGCTGGCCGAGCTGCGGGTGGGCCAGCCGGCCCGGCTGGCCACCAGTCTGGTCGTGCGGGAGGACTCGCTCACCCTGTACGGGTTCGCCGACGACGACGCCAAGCAGCTCTTCGAGCTGTTGCAGACCGCGAGCGGGGTCGGCCCCCGGTTGGCCCAGGCCGTGCTCGCCGTGCACACCCCCGACGCGGTACGCAAGGCGATCGCCAACGCCGACACGGCCGCCCTGACCCGCGTGCCCGGCATCGGCAAGAAGGGCGCCGAACGCCTCGTGCTGGAGCTGCGCGACCGGATCGGCCCGGTGCCGGTGGGCGCCGACGGCGCGGCCGGCGTCACCGGCGGGGCCTGGCCCGACCAGGTCCGGCAGGCGCTCGTGGGGCTGGGGTGGACGGCCGCCCAGGCGGACCAGGCGGTCGCCGCGGTCGCGGAGACCGTCGACGGGCCGACCCCGCCCGTGCCGGTCCTGTTGAAGCAGGCCATCCGGCTGCTGGGCCGCACCCGATGACCGCTCCCGACGGCGGGCTCGTCTCGGCGTACGTCAACGACGCCGAGCGGGACGCGGAGGCCAGCGTCCGGCCGAAGAAGCTGGACGAGTTCATCGCCCAGCACCGGGTCCGCGACCAGCTCGACCTGCTGCTTCAGGGCGCCATGCGGCGCGGGAGCCCGCCGGACCACATTCTCCTGTCCGGGCCGCCCGGCCTGGGTAAGCCGGTGTCCGTCGACGCTCTGGTGCTGCTCGAGAACGGCTCCCGGCGGCGTCTGGGCGACATTCGTGTCGGCGATCGCGTCATCACCCGCACCGGTGCGGGTGCGGCGGTGAGTGCGGTGCACGAGCAGGGCGAGCTGAGCTCCGTTCGGATCCGGACCGCCTCGGGCCGGGAGGTGGTGGCGGCACCGGATCACCCGTTCTGGACGCCCGACGGCTGGGTGAAGGCCGGCGACCTCACCGACCGTGACTACGTCGCGAACGTGCTGACGCCGGACCTGGTCGCCGACGGCACACAGGATCTGGCCGAGTTCAAGCTCGCCGGCTACCTGGTGGGTGACGGCTGCACGACCAACCAGGTCACCTTCACGGGCGGCGACGAGAGTGTTTTGGCCGACTTCCGGGCGACCTGCGATCGGTTGGGCCTCGTCCACACCACCAGACCCAACAGCGCACGAAGCTCCCTGATCCGGATCTCCGGCCTCCGCCCGTGGCTCGCGGAGCACGGGCTGCTCGACAAGAACGCCTGGCAGAAACGGGTCCCGGAGTTCGTCTATCGAGGCGACGCCTGGCAGGTGTCGGCGTTCCTCGGCGCGTACTTCGCCTGCGACGGCACGGTGAGCCGGCGCGGGAGGAATCGCTACGACGTGGTTGTCGAGTACTACAGCGTGTCTCGTGAGCTGCTGGCGGATGTGCAACACCTTCTGCTGCGTCTGGGCATTCAGTCCCGGCTGAAGCTGAAGCGGGGGCGTTACCAGGGCAGACAGCATGAGTCGTGGCGTCTCAGCATCACCAGCCAGGACGACGTGGCCAGGTTCGTCGAGCGGGTGACCGTGATCGGGGAACGAGGCAGGCGACTCGCGGAGTGGGCTCCCCGGCGTGACCGGTTCGAGGAGCGGCTCGCGGCGGACCGGGTGACCGCGGTGGAGCCGGTGGGCCTCCAGGAGTGCCGGTGCCTGACCGTTGAGGGCGACCACACGTTCACCGTCAACGATTTCGTCGTCCACAACACCACCCTCGCCAACATCGTGGCCGCCGAGCTGGGCTCGGGCATCCGGGTGACGAGCGGCCCCGCCATCGAGCGTTCCGGCGACCTCGCCGCGATTCTCACCAGCCTCGCCGAGGGCGACGTCCTCTTCATCGACGAGATCCACCGGATCGCCAAGCCGGCCGAGGAGCTGCTCTACAGCGCCATGGAGGACTTCCGCGTCGACGTGGTGGTGGGCAAGGGGCCGGGCGCCACCGCCATCCCGCTCGACGTCGAGCCGTTCACGCTGGTGGGCGCGACCACCCGCTCCGGCCTGCTCACCGGGCCCATGCGGGACCGGTTCGGCTTCGTGGCGCACCTCGACTTCTACTCCCCGCAGGACCTGGAGGTGCTGCTGCGCCGCTCGGCGCGGATCCTCGGCGTGCCGATCACCGACGACGGCGCCGCGGAGATCGCCGGCCGGTCCCGGGGCACGCCCCGGATCGCCAACCGGCTGCTGCGCCGGGTGCGCGACTACGCCGAGGTCCGGGCCGACGGCGTGGTCACGCTCGACACCGCCCGCGAGGCCCTCACGGTGTACGACGTCGACGCGCTCGGCCTGGACCGGCTCGACCGGGCGGTGCTCACCGCGCTGGTGGACTCGTTCCGGGGCGGCCCGGTGGGGCTGTCCACCCTCGCCGTGGCGGTGGGGGAGCAGCCGGACACGGTCGAGGAGGTCTGCGAGCCGTTCCTGGTCCGGGCCGGGCTGCTGGCGCGTACGCCCCGGGGGCGGGTGGCCACCGCGGCGGCCTGGCATCACCTGGGCCGTACGCCACCGAATGGTACATTTGGCACGGATGCCCCTCCCGTGCCCGATCTGTTCTCGACCGCGCCCGATCAGCCGTGATCCGAACGTGATCTGTGCCGCATTCGGCGTTCCCAGGCGCAGGGATTAGACTTCGCCGCGGTCTCTACAGGATGTGAGATTCCGCCTCCGCTCCGGCATACCGGTGCCGGCGGGAGCCAATGGGAAGGTCTGTAACCGTGCATTACGCAGCAGCGGGCGGTGGAGCCGGCGGTCTCACGCCGATCCTCATGATCGTCCTGCTCTTCGGTGTCATGTACTTCATGATGATCCGCCCCCAGCAGAAGCGCCGGCGCGAGGCCGAGGCCATGCAGTCCGCGCTGGGTCCGGGTGACGAGGTGGTCACCATCGGCGGGCTCTACGGCACGGTCACCGGCGTGGACGACGACACCGTGCTGCTGGAGGTCGCCCCCGGGGTGCAGACCCGGTACGCACGCCCGGCCATCGCCCGGGTGGTCACGCGGGCCGAGCTTCCGGCCACCCCGGCCGTCGACGACGCGGACACCGTCAAGGAGTGACCCGCCACCTGTCCGGGCGGCTCCTCCGCCGGCCGGACCGGACGGCGGGCGGGACGTGAAAACTGGATAGTCGGGTCGACGCCTGAGGCGTCGGCACGCCTCCGTGACCGGTCGGTGTCCCCTGCCGCCCGCGGGAGTGTCGTGCCGCCGTCGTGCGCGCCGCCCGGGAGGACCCGTCGGCCGGTGACCCCGGCCGACACCGTCGCCGCGGGGGCGGCGGCGCGACCGTTACAGGGAGACAGGACAGCCGTGGCACCACCTCAGGGACAGATGCGCCCCGGCCGGCAGTTGGCCGTGCTGGCGGGCATCTTCGTGGTCCTCTATCTTTTGGTGTTCTTCTCGGGAGGCGCCAGCGGCAGCTTCAAGGACCGGCTCGAGCCGCGGCTCGGCCTGGACCTCATCGGCGGCACCCGGATGACGCTCGAGGCGAAGAACACCGTCGACGGCCGGGCGCCGACGGCGGAGAACCTCGAAGAGGCCCGCCAGATCATCGAGAACCGGGTCAACGCGTTCGGTGTGGCCGAGGCCGAGGTGGTCACCGAGGGCAACCGGAACATCGTGATCTCCCTGCCCGGCGAGAACCGCGACCTGACCAGCGTGGGCACCCCCGCCGAGCTGCGTTTCCGCAAGGTGCTCAAGGCGGCCGACGGCAGCGGCGCGGTCACGCCCCCGGCGCCGGCGCCCACTCCGTCCGGCAGCGCCAGCCCGGCCCCGTCGGGCAGCGCGAGCCCGTCGGGCGGTGCGAGCGCGACGCCGTCGGGCAGCCCGTCCGCGAAGGTGACCACCTCGCCGTCGGGCGGCCAGGGTGGCATGGCGCCGACGCCGAGCAGCAGCGCCAGCCCGTCGGCACCCGCGTCGGCCTCGCCGAGCGCCGCCGCGCCCTCGCCGAGCGCCAGCACTCCGGTCCCGGCCGGTATCGAGGAGCAGCGCAAGGCCGTCGAGCAGAAGGTCGGCGCGGCCGCCTGGTCGGCCGCCAACGGCCTGCAGGCCCCGGCGGACCTCACGGCCGACCCCTCCCTCGCCGACAAGCTGAAGCCGTTCAGCACGCTCAGCCCGGAGGAGGTCGGGGTCCTGCCGGCGCAGATGCAGTTCAACGTGCCCACCATCGGTTGCGCCCAGCTCGACAAGCGGCCGCCGGGGTCGATCTCCGACCCCAACCAGCAGACCGTCGCGTGCGAGGACGGCGCCGCCAAGTACCTGCTCGACGTGGCGAAGGTGCTCGGCACCGACGTGGACGACGCCAGCGCCGTGCTCGACCAGACCAACTCCTGGGTCGTCAGCCTGGACTTCACCGGCGGCGGTCAGGACAAGTGGACCAACCTGACGCGTGAGGCGTTCAACAACGAGGGGCAGGCGTGCGACGCCTCCGCCCTCGGCCAGGACGGCAAGTGCCGCGTCGCCGTCGTGCTGGACAACGAGATCGTCTCCTCGCCCGAGATCCAGGGCGTGCTCACCGGCAACTCCCAGATCACCGGCAGCTTCAACCAGAAGGACGCGAGCACGCTGGCCAGCCAGCTGCGCTACGGCGCCCTGCCGGCGACCTTCGAGGCGCAGGAGCAGCAGAACGTCTCGGCCACCCTGGGCGCGAGCCACCTGCGGGCGGGTCTGCTCGCGGCCGGCATCGGCATGCTGCTGGTCATCATCTACGCGTTCTTCTACTACCGGCTGCTCGGCTCGGTGATCTTCCTGAGCCTGGCGCTCTCGGCGCTGCTGGTCTTCGGTGCGCTGATCGTGCTCGGCCGGCAGATCGGCTTCACCCTGACGCTCGCCGGCATCGCGGGCTTCATCGTCTCGCTCGGTGTGGCGGCGGACTCGTTCGTCATCTACTTCGAGCGCCTGAAGGACGAGATCCGCGAGGGTCGCAGCCCACGCAGCGCGGTGCCCCGGGCCTGGGCCCGTGCCCGCCGGACGATCATCTCGGCGAACGCCATCTCGATCCTCGCGGCCGTGGTGCTCTACATCGTGTCGGTCGGCACGGTGAAGGGCTTCGCCTTCGCGCTGGGTCTGGCCACGGTGCTCGACCTGGTCGTGGTGTTCCTCTTCCGGCACCCGATCATGACGATGTTCGCCCGGACGAACGCGTTCCTGTCGCCACGGGTGAGCGGCCTGGGCCGCGTCCTGCGCACGGCCGAGGCCGAGGGGGCCACCACCACCCGCCCGTCCCGCGTGAAGGAGGCCTGACATGGCCCGCAGTGGTCTGGCCACCCGCCTCTACCGGGGCGAGGCCGGTCTCGACATCATCGGCAAGCGCAAGCTCTGGTTCTCCATCGCGGGCGTGCTGGTGCTCGCCGCGGTGCTGAGCTTCTTCGTCCGGGGTTTCACCCTCGGCATCGAGTTCGAGGGCGGCAACTCCTTCCAGGTGCCCGCGAGCGTCGGCACGCTCACGCAGGCCGAGGAGCGGGTCAACGGGGTCCTGGGCGCCGAGGCCGGCGGCGCCGAGGTCGAGTCGGCGCAGACCATCGGCGGTGGCTCCGGCGAGTTCTACGAGTTCCGCACCGCGGTCCTGCCCTCGGACGAGGCCAACGCGGTCAAGTCGGGGCTGGCGCAGGAGTTCGGCATCAACGCCGACCAGATCAGCGCCAACCAGGTCAGCGCGGCCTGGGGTGGCCAGTACACCGAGCGCGCCATCCTCGGCCTGGTCATCTTCATCGCGCTGGTGATGCTCTACCTGATCATCCGGTTCGAGTGGCGGATGGCGGTCGGCGCGGTCTCCTCGCTGCTGCTCAACCTCGTCCTCACGGCGGGTGTCTACTCGGCGGTCGGGTTCGAGGTGACGCCGTCGACGATCATCGGTTTCCTCACGATCCTGGGCTTCGCGCTCTACGACGTCGTCGTGGTGTTCGACAAGGTCCAGGAGAACACGCGGGGGATCACGGGCAACAACAACCAGACGTACGGCGAGGCGGCCAACCTGGCCATCAACCAGACCCTCATGCGGTCGATCAACACCGGTCTGGTCGCGCTGCTGCCCGTGGGTGGCCTGCTCTTCATCGGTGTGCCGCTCGGCGCGGTCACCCTGAAGGACCTCGGTCTGGTGCTCTTCGTCGGTATGTTCATCGCCGTCTACTCGTCGATCTTCTTCGCCACCCCGGTGCTCACCACGCTCAAGGACTTCGAGCCGCGGATCCAGGCGCACACCAAGCGCGTCCTGGCCCGGCGCGGGGCGATCGCCCGGGGCGAGCTGACCCCGAAGGGTGCGCCGCGTCCGGCCGCGGGCGCGGAACCGACCGACGCGGAGGCGGCCGCCCTCGCCGGCGCCGCGCCGAAGGTGGGCGCGCGTCCGGCGGGCAAGCGGCCGACCGGCGCCCGCAGCGGGCGGCCGAGCGGCGGCGGCGGAAACCGGCCGGGCGGCGCGAAGCGGCGCTGACCGGCCGGCCGGGGCCGACCCGGTAGGAAACCACCAGACGGCGTCCTGCATGCTGTGCGAGCAGCAGCAGGACGCCGTCGTCGTCGGAAGGGATACGGGACAGCCGTGACGGACACCCACAGCGCCGAGGTACGCGGCGACAGCGGCGAGCAGACCGCCCGCCTGGTGGCCAGCCGTGTGCTGGACGTGCCGGACTTCCCGAAGCCCGGGGTCGTGTTCAAGGACCTCATGCCGCTCTTCGCCGACGGCGCGGCCTTCCGCGAGGTGATCGACGGCATCGTGGCGTACCACGGGCGGGACGCGTTCGACGCCGTGGTCGGCATCGAGGCGCGCGGCTTCGTGGTGGCGGCCGCCATCGCGTACGCCACGGGGGTGGGCGTGGTGCCGGTCCGCAAGGCCGGCAAGCTGCCCCGGGCCGCCTACTCGGCGTCGTACGCCCTGGAGTACGGCGAGGCCACCCTCGAGGTGCACCAGGACGCGTTCACGGCCGGGCACCGGGTGCTCGTGGTCGACGACGTGCTCGCCACCGGCGGGACGGCCGCGGCGACGCTGGACCTCGTCGAGCGGGCCGGCGGCACGGTCGCCGGGTTCACCGTGCTGCTGGAACTGAGCTTCCTCGGTGGCCGGGAGCGGCTGGCGCCACGTCCGGTCCATGCCCTGCTGACCGTTTGACCCCGACGGCCGTCGGACGGACCCGGCGCGGTCCGTCCGGCGGAGCGGCAGGGCACCGTGCGTGCGGGTAGCATTGCCCTTTGCTGAGCGGACGTGACCCGTCCGGCGGCACGAGACCAGGCCGACCGTGCGGTCGGCGTGATTCCGGCGAGCGGTGAGGAGGCCGGTGTCCCACGATGTCGTCCCTCCGGTGGAGGGCACGGTGCACCCGACAGGCGACGCGGACGGCTCGGTGACCGACCGGAACGGTGACGCGACGGCCCGGGTGACGGGCGCTGGCAACGGCGTAGCCGTCCCGACCGACGACGTCCGGTCCGACGCGGTGCGTCCCGCCGACGGCGTCGTGGTCCCGCTCCGCGCCGACGTCGCGGGGGATGCCGCCCCGAGCGCCGGCTTCGCCCTCGCGAGCGCCCCGACCGGGCGCCGGGTGCGGGCGCGGCTCGCCCGGTTCAACGCGCCCTGGCAGACCTCCCAGGTCAGCGAGGTGCTCGAGCCGCTCATCGCCATGCACCGGGAGAACCACCCGAAGGCCGACGTGCGGCTGCTCCAGCGCGCCTTCGACACGGCGGCCCGGTGGCACTCCGGTCAGTACCGCAAGTCCGGCGACCCGTACATCACCCACCCCCTCGCGGTGGCCACCATCCTGGCCAACCTGGGGATGGACACGACCACGCTGGTCGCCGCGCTGCTGCACGACACCATCGAGGACACGGAATACACGCTCGACCAGATGCGGGCCGACTTCGGCGGCGAGGTCGCGCTGCTGGTCGACGGGGTCACCAAGCTCGACAAGGTGAAGCTGGGCGACGCCGCGAAGGCCGAGACCATCCGCAAGATGGTCGTGGCCATGGCCAAGGATCCGCGGGTGCTGGTCATCAAGCTCGCCGACCGGTTGCACAACATGCGCACCCTCACCTTCCTGCCCCGCCCCAAGCAGGAGCAGAAGGCGAAGGAGACGCTGGAGATCCTCGCCCCGCTGGCCCACCGGCTCGGTATGAACACGATCAAGTGGGAGCTGGAGGACCTGGCGTTCGGCACGCTGTTCCCCAAGCGGTTCGAGGAGATCAACCGACTCATCGGGGAGCACCAGCCGCAGCGCGAGGCGCTGCTGCGCCAGGTCACCCAGAAGGTCCAGACCGACCTGAAGGCCGCCAAGATCAAGGCGGAGACGACCGGCCGGCCGAAGCACCTCTACTCGATCTACCAGAAGATGATCGTGCGGGGTCGCGACTTCAACGACATCTACGACCTGGTCGGTGTGCGGATCCTGGTCGACACGGTGCGGGACTGCTACGCGGCGCTGGGCGTCATCCACGCCAACTGGCAGCCGGTGCCGGGCCGGTTCAAGGACTACATCGCGATGCCCAAGTTCAACATGTACCAGTCGTTGCACACGACGGTCATCGGGCCCACCGGCAAGCCGGTCGAGATGCAGATCCGCACGTACGCCATGCACCGCACGGCCGAGTTCGGCATCGCCGCCCACTGGAAGTACAAGGAGCACAAGGGCGTCCCGGTGGTCGGCCCGCCGGCCCACATCGACGAGATGACGTGGCTGCGGCAGCTGCTCGACTGGCAGCGCGAGGCGGCCGACCCGAGCGAGTTCCTCGACGCGTTGCGGTTCGACCTGTCCAGCCAGGAGGTGTACGTCTTCACCCCGAAGGGCGACGTCATCCCGCTGCCGACCGGGTCGACGCCGGTGGACTTCGCGTACGCCGTGCACACCGAGGTCGGGCACAAGTGCATCGGCGCCCGGGTCAACGGCAAGCTCGTGCCCCTCGAATCGACGCTGTCCAACGGCGACGTGATCGAGATCTTCACGTCGAAGTCCGACACGGCCGGCCCCACGCAGGACTGGCTGGGCTTCGTGAAGAGCCCCCGGGCGCGTACGAAGATCCGCCAGTACTTCAACAAGGAGCGCCGCGAGGAGGCGATCGAGGCCGGCAAGGACGCGATCGTCAAGGCGATGCGCAAGCAGGGCATGCCGCTGCAGCGGATGCTCACCTCCGACGCGCTCATGGCGATCGCCCGCGACCTGCACCTCGCCGACGTGGCCTCGCTCTACGCGGCGGTCGGCGACAGCCAGGTCAGCGCCCAGTCGGTCGTGCAGAAGCTCATGGCCTCGTACGGGGGCGAGGAGGGCGCGGCGGAGGACATCGCCGAGACCGCCGTCGCCACCCGGCCGCCGCGCAGCCGCCAGAGCAGCAGCGACCCGGGCGTGGTGGTCCGCGGCGTCAGCGACGTCTGGATCAAGCTGGCCCGCTGCTGCACCCCGGTGCCACCGGACGCGGTGTTCGGCTTCGTGACCCGCTCCGGCGGGGTGAGCGTGCACCGCGACGACTGCGCCAACGCCGAGGACCTGCGGGCGCAGGCCGAGCGGGTCGTCGAGGTGAGCTGGAAGCTGACTTCCGCCTCCACGTTCCTGGTCGCCATCCAGGTCGAGGCGCTCGACCGGCACAAGCTGCTCGCCGACGTCACCCGGGTGCTCTCCGACGAGCGGGTCAACATCCTGTCCGCGACCGTCACCACCACCCGCGACCGGGTGGCCGTGAGCCGGTTCAGCTTCGAGATGGCCGACCCGAAGCACCTGGGCCACCTGCTGGCCACGGTCCGCAAGGTCGACGGCGTCTTCGACGCCTACCGGGTCACCTCCGGCGCCTGACCCCGTCGCCCACCCGGGTGTCGTGGGGCAGGGTGTGCGCGCTCCGGAGGACCGGTGGCTCGCACGTGTCCGTCGCCCGAGGCGGCCTCGTGCTCACCAGCGTCCGGCGCCCGCAGCCGCCTCGTGCTCGCCGGCGCCGGTTGGGTCGCGGCAGCTGACGGGTACGCGCCCCGCGCCCTCGGGGCGACGCACCGGCCATCCAAGCCTGCCTGGCCGACCCGCCGCTGCATGATCGACCAACCGGAAGCGCTTGATCCACTCCGTTGCGCCGATGTGGCGGTGTCCGAGGGCGCCGGATACCGCCGTTTCGGCGGAATGGTGTCGATCAGAAGCCGCGGCGGCGGGCCGGATGCGACAGCGCCCGCCGGTCCGTGGACCGGCGGGCGCTGTTCGTCAGATCGAGGGAGCGTCAGCCCTGCGGGGCGCTCATCGTGAGCTTCTTGATGACGATCTCCTTCTTGGGGTGACCGCCACCGGCCTGCTGGGCGAAGGCGCCGTCGTCGCCGGCCTTGGCCACGTCCTGCACGATGTTCATGCCGCCGGTGACGGTGCCCAGGACCGTGTAGTTCGGGTCGAGCGGCGAGTCGCCGTAGACGATGAAGAACTGGCTGCCCGTGCTGCCCGGCTGGCCCGAGTTGGCCATGGCGATGACGCCCTCCGGGTACGGGGGACGCTTGTCGGTGGGCAGGTTCTCCTCGGCCAGGCGGTAGCTCGGGCCGCCGGTGCCGTCGGTGTCCCGCCAGCCCTTGCCGGTCGCGCTCGGGTCACCGCACTGGAGCACCTTGATGCCCTCGGTGACGAGCCGGTGGCACTTGCTGTTGTCGAAGAAGTTCTTCTCGGCGAGGTGGGTGAAGCTCCCCGCCGTGCACGGCACGAGGGACCGGTCGACCCTCGCGGTGATCTGCCCCAGGTTCGTGTCCAGCGTCATCGTCTGGACGCCGGTGTTCGACTGCTGGTTGGCCGGCAGGCCGACGTCCTTGATCTGCTTCGGCCGCTGGTCGGTCGGGAGCTCGGTGTAGGCGCACTGGGACTGGCCGGGCGCCGCGGCGTCGGTGGTGGTCTTGTCGTCGTCGCCACCGAGGCTGGTGGCCAGCCAGACGGTGCCCGCCACCACCAGCAGCAGGGCGAGGCTCGCCCCGACGATCGCCTGGGTCTGCCGGCGCTTGCGGGCCCGCGCCGCGCGCTCGGCCATCTCCTTCTCGAGCCGGGCGCGTGCCGCCGCGCGCTGCCGCTCTCTGGTGGACGTCACGCCTTGATCCTCCTGGACTGTCTGCTCGGCGCGGTGGGTGCCGTTGCGATGGGTGGGGCCGGGTCAGCCGGCGTTCGGGCTGGCCGAGGGGGCGCCCGAGCCGGTCGGCGCCGGCGCCGGGGTCGACGCCCCGGTGCTCGGCTCGCCGACGGTGAGGCTCTGGATCACCACGTCGGTCTTGGGCTTGACCTTCGCCCCCGCCCCATTGTCCACGGTCGGCAGGCCGCCGATCTTCTCCAGGACGTCGAGGCCGCCCGTGACCTTCCCGATCACCGGGTACGTCGGCTGCGGCGGGTTGTAGTCCTTGAAGAAGAGCAGGAACTGGCTGCCGTTCGCGCCCGGTGGGTTGGCGACCATCGCCACCGTGCCCTTCGGGTACGCGGGCGGCTGGTTCGCCGCGGGGCTCGCGGACGGGCTGGGCGACGGGACCTCGGGCACGTTCTCGTCGTAGAACGAGTAGGTCGGCCCGCCCAGGCCGGTGCCGCTCGGGTCGCCGCACCGCAGCGCGCCCTCCGCGGTGATCTCGTGGCACTTGGTGTTGTCGTAGAACGACCGGCTCGCCAGGTGGGCGATGCTCGCGCCGGCGCACGGCGCGGCGGCCAGGTCGAGGTCGGCGGTGATCGGCGCGCCCTGGTTGGTGGTCACCGTCATCGTGCGCGTGCCGTCGGTGGGCAGGCCCGTGGTGGCGGGCGTGCCCACGTCCTTGAGGTTGGTGTTGGCGGTGGCGTCCTGCGGGGTCCAGAGGCAGACCTCGTCGGCGGCCGTGTCCTTGGCCGGCTCGGAGTCGAAGGCACCGAGCGCCCAGGCGGAGCCGACCACGATCAGCGCGAGCACCACGGCCGCGCCCACCCCGGCCTGGATCTGCCGGCGGCGGCGGACCCGCGCCGCGCGCCGGGCCATCTGCCGATCGAGCTTGGCCCGCGCCAGTTTGCGCTGCCGGTCCCTGCTGGAAGCCACCCGTGCTCCCCTTCCTCTACCCTGGTCGTCACCGGCGTCCCGGGCGTTTCGCGCCCGTGCGGGCCAGTGCGCCACGCCACACGCCCGCCAGAGTGTACGGCCACCGGCTGTGAATGTGGTGTACGAGGTCCAGGCTGCCCGTATCGGAGCGCATCGCTGTGCCCGGTGGGACCGGCGGGACGGATGGTCCGCCGAAAGCCGACGGTCCCGCCGGTTAGGCTGATCAGGACGGACCCCGGCTCGACGGAAAGGGGAGCGGACGTGCTCGTGGCCGGCTTTCCCGCCGACGCCTTCGGCACCAACTGCTACGTGGTCGCCGCGGCGCCGGGGGAGCAGTGCGTGGTGGTCGACCCCGGGATCGGGGTGCTCGACCGGCTCGACGCCGTGCTCGCCGAGCACCGCCTGCACCCGGCCGCCGTGCTGCTCACCCACGGCCATCTCGACCACACCTTCTCGGTGGCGCCCGTCTGCGGCGCGCGGGGCATTCCGGCGTACGTCCACCCGGGCGACCGCGAGATGCTCGCCGACCCGGCCAAGGGGCTCTCGGCGGACCTCACGGCGCTGTTCGGCGGCCGGCTGCCGTACACCGAGCCGGAGGACGTGGCCGAGCTGACCGACGGCGCCACCCTGCGCCTCGCCGGCCTGGAGTTCACCGTCGACCACGCCCCCGGCCATACCGGCGGGTCGGTGCTGTTCCGGATGCCCGGCGCCGGCTCGCGCTGGGAGGCCGACGAGATCTGCCTCTCCGGCGACGTGCTCTTCGCGGGCTCGATCGGTCGCACCGACCTGCCGGGCGGCAGCATGCCGGCCATGCTCGCCAGCCTGCGGGGCAAGATCCTCCCGCTGGCGGACGACACGGTCGTCCTGCCCGGCCACGGCCCCACGACCACGATCGGCCGCGAGCGCGCGACCAACCCGTACCTCATCGAGGTGGCGGAGTCCGGCGGCGCGCGCCCGGCCGCGCCCACCCGCGGTCTGTGACGACCGCGACCCACGACCTCACCGCGCCGCCCGCGCGGCATCCAAGGAGTACGCGATGAGCAAGCCCACGCCCATCTCCGGCTTCCCGGAGTGGACGCCCGCCCAGCGGATGATCGAGCAGTTCGTGCTCGACCGCATCCGCGACACCTTCGAGCTGTACGGGTTCGCCCCGCTGGAGACCCGCGCGGTGGAGCCCCTCGACCAGCTGCTGCGCAAGGGGGAGACCTCCAAGGAGGTCTACGTGATCCGGCGGCTGCAGGGCGAGGAGCACGGCGGCGCGGGCGACGACGCGCTCGGCCTGCACTTCGACCTGACCGTGCCGTTCGCGCGGTACGTGCTGGAGAACGCCGGCAAGCTGCAGTTCCCGTTCCGCCGCTACCAGATCCAGAAGGTGTGGCGGGGGGAGCGGCCGCAGGAGGGGCGCTACCGCGAGTTCGTCCAGGCCGACATCGACATCGTCGACCGGGACACGCTCGCCCCGCACCACGAGGCGGAGATGCCGCTGGTGATCGGGGACGCGCTGCGGTCCCTGCCGATCCCCGAGGTCCGGATCCAGGTCAACAACCGCAAGATTTGTGAGGGCTTCTACCGGGGCATCGGGCTGACCGACCCGGAGGCGGCGCTGCGCGCCGTGGACAAGCTCGACAAGATCGGCCCGGCGAAGGTGGCCGAGCTGCTGGCCGAGACCGCCGGGGCGAGCGAGGCGCAGGCCAAGGCGTGCCTGGCGCTGGCGGAGATCTCCGCCCCGGACGCGTCGTTCGCCGACGCGGTGCGCGCCCTCGGCGTGAGCGACCCGCTGCTGGAGGAGGGGATCGCCGAGCTGGTGCGGGTGGTGGAGACGGCCGCCGAGCACGCGCCGGGCCTGTGCGTGGCCGACCTGCGGATCGCGCGCGGCCTCGACTACTACACGGGGACGGTCTACGAGACCCAGCTGCGCGGCTACGAGCGGTACGGCTCGATCTGCTCCGGCGGCCGGTACGACAACCTGGCCAGCTCCGGCGCCGTACGGTTCCCCGGGGTGGGGATCTCGATCGGGGTCACCCGGCTGCTCGGCCTGCTGTTCGGCACCGGCGGGCTGTCCATCTCCCGGGACGTGCCGACCTGCGTCCTCGTGGCGGTGACCACGGAGGAGCAGCGGGCGGCCAGCAACCGGGTGGCCGACGCGCTGCGCCGGCGCGGCATCCCGACGGAGGTCTCGCCGAGCGCCGCGAAGTTCGGCAAGCAGATCCGCCACGCGGAGCGCCGCGGCATCCCGTACGTCTGGTTCCCGGGCACGGACGGCGCGCAGGACGAGGTGAAGGACATCCGCTCCGGCGACCAGCTCCCCGCGACCCCGCACACGTGGACCCCACCGGCGGAGGACCTGAAGCCGCTGGTGAGCTGACCCCACGGGGGGAGGGGGCTAGAGCTCGACCACCACGCGGCCTCGGGAGCCGGACTTCTCGGCGGCGTCGTGGGCGTCGGCGATGCGGTCGAGGGGGTACCGGCCGACGATCGGGTAGCGCAGGTCGCCCGCCTCGACCGCCTCGGTCAGCGCGGCGGCCGCCGCCCGGTTGGCGTCCTCGGGGAAGTCGTCGTTGCTGAGGAACCGCACGGTGACGTTCTTGAAGCCGAGCGGCCAGTACGGGACCTGCGGCTCGGCGTTGCCCGTCGCGTACGTGGCGACGGTGCCACCGACGCGCAGGACCTCCAGATCGGTGGCGATGCCGGTGTCGAACGCGACCTCGGCGACCCGGTCGACGCCGTCGGGCGCCACGGCACGGATCTGGTCCACGTCCGCGGCGGTTCCGGCCGTGACGACGACGTGGTGGGCGCCGGCCGCCAGCGCCGGTGTCCGCTGGTCGGGGTGCCGCACGGTGGCGATCACGGTGGCGCCGCCGCGGCGGGCGACGGCGAGGGCGGCCCGGCCCACGGCGCCGAGCGCCCCCGTCACGAGGACCGTCCGCCCCGCCACCGGTCCGTCGGCGAAGACCGCCCGGTGGGCCGTGATGCCGGGGATCCCGAGCAGGGCGCCCTGCTCCAACGGCGCGCCGTCGGGCAGGTCCACGGCGTGCGCCGCCGGCACGGTCACGTACTCGGCGGCGGTGCCGAACGGGCGGTACGACTGGGCGAGGTACACCCAGACCCGGCTTCCGACGCGCGCCGCGTCGACACCGGGGCCGACGGCGTCGATCGTGCCGGCGCCGTCGCCGTGCGGGATCACCCGCGGGTAGGCCATCGTGGAGCCCCACCAGCCCCGCCGCTTGCCGAGGTCTCCGACGTGCACACCGGAGAAGGCCACCCGTACGCGCACCTCGCCGGGCCCCGGCTCGGGCGTGGGCACCTCGCCGACCTGCAGGACGTCGTGGGCGTCGCCCTGCCGCTCGTAGAACGCCGCACGCATCACCGCTCGCCTCCGGCCAGGGTGCCCTCCTCGGCGCTGACCACGCTGTCGATCGCCGCGAAGAACGCCGCGATGCCCGGCAGGTTCGCGCCCTTCGCGCGGGAGGCCGCGAAGTCCTCGGCGCTGCGCCAGCGCACGATGTCCAGCCATTCGCCGTCGGGCAGCCGGACCAGGTCGGCGTCGAGGAAACCGGCCCGGTCGGCGCGGAAGTCGGCGAGCATCGCCGGCCGGGCGGCCAGCAACGCGTCGGTCTGCTCCGGCAGGACGCGGAATCGCGTCAGTTCCACGGTCGTCATCTCACCCACACCCCTCAGTAGTAACCTGCGTTGATAGTATCCGGAGGTGACTAAATCGGAGCGGCGAAGCGAGCGGAAGCGACGTGATCCGGATCTCGGGGTCCTCCTCGGGCAGCTGCTGTTCGCGTTCCAGGACGAGCTGTTCGCCACCCTCGCCGCCCAGGGGCACCCCGACCTGCGGCCACGCCACGGCGTCGTGCTCGCGTACCTCGACGCCGAGGGCAGCCGGGCCACCGAGCTGGCCCGGCAGTCCGGGCAGCACAAGCAGGTCGTGGGCAAACTGGTCGACGAGCTGGAGGCGCTCGGGTACGTGGAGCGGCGGCCGGACCCCACCGACCGGCGGGCCAAGCTCGTGTCGCCGACCGCCCGCGGCCTGGACCAGATGGCGAGGTCGGACGCGATCGTGGCGGCGATCGAGGCGCGGCACGCGCGGGCCGTCGGCGCGGAGACCTACCGGGCGTTCAAGGCGGTCCTCCGCGAGGTGACCGAGGGCCAGCGCGCGCCGAGATCGTGACCACGCCTCCGCGATCTTGCACTTTGCGCCCGGGCGAAAGGGGCAGATGCCTCGATCCACGGGCCGGAAGTGCAAGATCGCGGGGGAGTCGGGGGCGGGGGCGTCGGGCGGGGGGTGTTAGGGCACGGGGAACAGGAGGCAGCTGCTCGTGGCGTGGGCTACGAGGCGGCCGCCGGTGTCCGTGAGGCGGGCCTCGGCCAGCGCCGTGCGGCGGCCGCGTTGCAGCACCGTGCCCTCGCACCGCAGGGTCCCGGAGTCGACGGTGACCGGGCGCAGGAACTTCACGTTCAGGTCGAGCGAGGTGTAGCCCATCCCGGCCGGCAGCGTGCTGTGCACGGCGCAGCCGGCGGCGGTGTCGAGCAGGGTCGAGATGACGCCCCCGTGGACGCTGCCGAGCGGGTTGTAGTGGAACTCCTGGGGCACCAGTTCGACGACGACGCGTCCCTCGTCGGCCGTCAACCGTGACATGTCGAGCAGGTGCATGACCGGCGGCGCGGCCAGCTCGCCGGCGGTCATCGCCCGGAGCAGCTCGAGCCCGCTGCGGCGGCCCAGCTGCGCGGCGTTCTCGGCGGGGTCGGACCAGGAGAAGGTACGGCTGCGGACCGGTTCCTGCGTCTGCGTCATGGACTCAGCCTGGCAGCCGGTTGCTGAGTCTGTCAACGAGACCTAGCCTGGTCGCCATGAGGCCCGAGGCGCTGGACTGGTCGGTGGAGAACTGCACGATCGCCCGGGCGATGGAGATCCTCGGTGAGAAGTGGACCCTCGTGGTGCTCCGCGAGGTGTTCAACGGGATCCGCCGCTTCGACGACATGCGGGTCCGCACCGCCATCCCGCGACAGGTGCTCACGAACCGGCTGGCGACGCTCGTCGAGCGGGGTGTGCTGCGCCGCGAGCCGTACCGGGAACCGGGCAGCCGGCTGCGCTACGAGTACCGGCTCACCGAGAAGGGTCTCGACCTCTGGCCGGTGCTCGTCGCCGTGCTCGGGTGGGGCGACCGCCACCTCGCCGACCCGGACGGTTCACCGGTCAGCGTGGGGCACCGCGACTGTGGCGCCGAGGTCCACGTCGAGCTGCGTTGCGCGAAGGGGCACCGCCTCGACTCGCCGCGCGACGTGGTGCCCCGGCCGGGTCCCGGTGCGCGTCGCCGGGTGGGCGCCACCTCATGATCGCCGGGGTCTGTGGCGGCCGTCGGGGCCGGAACGGCGTGAGCAGATGATATAGACGGGCATCTTTGTCCGCGACGTGTCCGGCCAGGACCGCCTTTCTCGGGATGAAAGGGGCGGAACACAGTCTTGCTGAGGATCTTAAGTATGTGAATACTTCAGTGAGGTTCGGCCGGTTCCCCCAGTTCGGCCGGACCCTTTCCGGGCCCCGCCGCCCCCGGCGCGGGCCGTCACCCCCGCCCTGGAGGTTGTTACATGCGACCCACGAGGTCCACGCTCCGCCACGCCGCCACCGTCGCCGTGGCCGGCACCCTGGTCGTCGGCTCGCTCATCGGCGCGCCCGCCCAGGCCGCCCCCGTCGCCTCCCCCGACGCCGCCACCAGCCTGTCCGAACGGCTGGGCGCCCGCTCCGCCGGCACGTACGCCGACGCCAGCGGCAAGATGATCGTCACGGTGACCGACGAGGCCGCCGCCCGCGAGGTCCGCGCCGCCGGCGCGACCCCGAGGTTCGTCCAGCGCGGCGCCGCCGAGCTCAACCGGGTGACCGCCGACCTGGAGAGCAGCGTCAAGATCCCGGGCACCGCCTGGTGGACCGACCCGGTGAGCAACCAGGTCGTCATCTCGGTCGACAGCACGGTGACCGGTGCCAAGCTGGAGCGGGTCAAGGCCGCCGCGGCGCGCGCCAACGGCGCCCTGCGGGTCGAGTCCGAGGCCGGCGTGCTCAGCACCCGGATCTCCGGTGGCCAGGCCATCTACGCCGGCGGCGGCGGCCGCTGCTCGCTCGGCTTCAACGTGCGCAGCAGCAGCGGCGTCTACTACTTCCTGACCGCCGGGCACTGCACCAACATCTCGTCGAGCTGGTACTCGAACTCCTCCCAGACGAGCCTGCTCGGCACTCGCGCCGGGTCGAGCTTCCCCGGTAACGACTACGGCATCGTCCGGCACAGCAACTCCGCCAACGCGGCCGGCAACGTCTACCTCTACAACGGCAGCTACCGGGACGTCACCGGTGCGGCCAACGCCGTCGTGGGCCAGACCGTGCAGCGCTCCGGCAGCACCACCGGCCTGCGCAGCGGCAGCGTGCAGGCGCTCAACGCCACGGTGAACTACGCCGAGGGCAGCGTCTCCGGTCTGATCCGGACGAACGTCTGCGCCGAGCCGGGCGACAGTGGCGGCTCGCTCTTCGCGGGCAGCAGCGCCATCGGCCTCACCTCCGGCGGCAGCGGCAACTGCCGCACCGGCGGCACCACCTACTTCCAGCCGGTCACCGAGGCGCTGAGCGCCTACGGCGTCAGCATCCTCTGACCGTCACCCCGCCAGCGGGCCGCCGGAGCCATCCGGCGGCCCGCCCCGCGTGTCCGCACCGGCGGGCCGCGCCTCCCGTCCCGCCGTGGGCACCCGCAACCGGCCGCGCCGTCGAACCCGGTCCGCCAGCCGGTCAGCGGAGCCGGCCGCGCCGCCGTGCGGCGGGCCCGCGGGAGAGGCGGCGACCGCCGGGTCGTACCGCCGCCGTCCGCCGGCCGGCGGCGGGCGCCCCGGCGGCGGCCCACGCGAGCTGCGCCCGCCGGGCCGACAGGACGGCCAGCAGCGGCCAGAGCGCGGCGGCCAGGGCCGTCACCCGCTCGGCCAACCCGGCCCGGGACCCGCCGGTCACCTCGAACGCGAACCAGCCGAAGAGGAGCAGCAGCAGCGCCGTGACGCTCAACCCCACGGCCCGGCGGAACGCCCAGGGTGGGTCGGGGCGCCCGATCCCTGCGCCGGGCGGCAGTCGCAGCGCCGAACCGGCCGGCCAGAGCGCCAGGGACAGCACGGCCACGGTCGCCACGGTGCCGTGGGCGAGCGACCCGCCGACCGGCGGCCGGGGAAAGGCGATCAGCGCGATCGTGGCCACCCCGCCCACCGCGAGCAGGAAGCGACTCGGCAGCCCGGCCGCGTGCAGCACGGCGGCGATCACCAGGTAGCAGGCGCCGAACAGCACCAGGGCGCCCGTCATGATCCAGGAGTCGGTGGCGTCCCGGCCGGCCAGTTCGCTGATGGTGTCCCGGACCGGGTCGTACCCGGCGGGCTGCCGCGCCCCGGCGACCGTCCAGCCGCCCACCAGCAGCACGGGTGCCGCCGCCGCCGTGGCGACGGCCCAGGACGGTACGGCCCGCATCCGGCCACCGTAGCCGCCGCTCTCGCCCGCCGGGCCCGGTTCGTCCACCAGCCACCGGAGGAATCGTGCCCGGCGTGCCGGGTGCCCGGAGCGACGGCGGTCGCCCCTGACAGAATGCCGGTGAGGACTGTTCCACGATGAGGAGTTGCCAGCCGTGATCCGTACCCACAATGCCGGAAGCCTGCGCGCCGCGGACGCCGGCTCGACGGTGACGCTCGCCGGCTGGGTGGCCCGCCGCCGCGACCACGGCGGCGTCATCTTCGTCGACCTGCGCGACGGCTCCGGTGTGGTCCAGGTGGTGTTCCGCGAGGAGGACGCGCACGCGCTGCGCAACGAGTTCTGCGTGAAGGTCACCGGCGAGGTGACCCGCCGCCCGGAGGGCAACGAGAACCCGGACCTGCCGACCGGCGAGATCGAGATGACCGCCACCGAGCTGGAGGTGCTGTCCGAGGCCGCGCCGCTGCCGCTGCCCGTGGACGACCAGGTCGAGGCCGGCGACGACATCCGGCTCAAGTACCGCTACCTGGACCTGCGCCGCAGCGGCCCCGCGACCGCCATGCGGCTGCGCTCCCGGGCCAACCAGCTCGCCCGCGCCGTGCTCCACGAGCGGGACTTCCTGGAGATCGAGACCCCGACCCTCACCCGCTCCACCCCGGAGGGCGCCCGCGACTTCCTGGTGCCGGTGCGGCTGCAGCCCGGCAGCTGGTACGCGCTGCCGCAGTCGCCGCAGCTGTTCAAGCAGCTGCTCATGGTCGGCGGCATGGAACGCTACTACCAGATCGCCCGCTGCTACCGGGACGAGGACTTCCGGGCCGACCGGCAGCCCGAGTTCACCCAGCTCGACATCGAGATGTCCTTCGTCACCGAGGACGACGTGATCGACCTCGGCGAGGCCATCGTGTCGGCGCTCTGGTCCGACCTGGCCGGCCACGAGATCCCCCGCCCGATCCCGCGGATCACCTGGCACGACGCGATGGCCCGGTACGGCTCCGACAAGCCGGACCTGCGCTACGGGGTCGAGCTGACCGAGCTGACCGACTACCTGCGCGGCACCGAGTTCCGGGTCTTCGCCGGCGCGATCGACGCCGGCGGGTACGTCGGCGCGGTGGTCATGCCGGGCGGCGCGAGCCAGACCCGCAAGGAGCTGGACGGCTGGCAGGACTGGGCCAAGGCGCGCGGCGCGCGGGGCCTCGCGTACGTGGTGCTCGACGCGGAGACGGGCGAGGCGCGCGGCCCGGTGGCGAAGAACCTCTCCGAGGCGCACCTCGCGGGGCTGGCCGACGCGGTCGGCGCCAAGCCGGGCGACGCCATCTTCTTCGCGGCCAGCACGAACACCCGGGAGGCGCAGGAGCTGCTCGGCGCGGCCCGCATCGAGATCGCCCGCCGTGCCGGCCTGGTCGACGAGAGCGCGTGGGCGTTCTGCTGGGTGGTCGACGCGCCGATGTTCGAGAAGACGGACGAGGGTGGCTGGACGGCCGTGCACCACCCGTTCACGTCGCCGAACGCCGAGTGGGTGGACCGGTTCGAGGAGGCGCCGGACCGGGCGCTCGCCTACGCGTACGACATCGTCTGCAACGGCAACGAGATCGGCGGTGGCTCGATCCGTATCCACCGGGGTGACGTGCAGAAGCGGGTGTTCGACCTGCTCGGCATCACGCCCGAGGAGGCGCAGGACAAGTTCGGCTTCCTGCTGGAGGCGTTCAAGTACGGCGCGCCGCCGCACGGCGGCATCGCCTTCGGCTGGGACCGGATCTGCATGCTGCTCGCCGGCGCCGACTCGATCCGCGAGGTCATCGCCTTCCCGAAGACCCGGGGTGGCTTCGACCCGCTGACCGGCGCGCCGACGCCCATCACCGCGCAGCAGCGCACCGAGGCCGGCATCGACGCCAAGCCCAAGCCGCAGGCGGCGCCGCACGGCGGCACCGCGGGCCCCGCCGCCCCGGTGGCCGACCCGACCTGACGGGTTCCGTCGCCGCGTTCGTGGCCGATCAGGAGGTTTGCGTCATGATCGCGTGTCGGGACGACGCAAACCTCTTGATCATCGGCTGGAAGGGGGCGGCGTGACCGTACTCGCGGTGGGCGCCAGCGGGTTCCTCGGCGCCGAGGTGTGCCGGCGGGCCGCCGCGGCGGGCGAGCGCGTGGTGGGGACGTACCGCAGCGGGCCCGTCGAGGTGGCCGGCGTCGAGGCGCAGCGGCTCGACGTCACCGACCGGGCGGCCGTCCGCGCACTGCTCGCGCGGGTGCGGCCCACCGTGGTGGTGGGCACCCCCTACCGCTACGGGGACTGGGCGGTGACCGCGGACGGGGCGGCGCACGTCGCGTACGCCGCCGCCGAGGTGGGCGCGCGGCTCGTGCACATCTCGAGCGACGCGGTGCACGGCGGCCGTCCCGAGCCGTACGCCGACGACGATCCGCCCAGCCCGATCTTCCCGTACGGGGCCGCGAAGGCGGCGGCCGAGACCGCGGTCCGCGCGATCGACCCGAGTGCGGTGCTCGTCCGGACGTCGCTGATCGTGGGGGAGCGGAGCAAGCAGATCCAGCTCTGCCGGGACGCGCTCGCGGGACGGGCCGTCCTGTTCACCGACGAGCTCCGCTGCCCCATCGACGTGACGGACCTGGCCGCGGCCGTGCTCGAGCTGGCCGGCACCGACTACGCGGGCCTGGTGAACGTGGCCGGCCCGGACGCGGTGAGCCGTGCCGAACTCGGCCTGCTCGTGGCACGCCACGAAGGGCTCGACCCGGCCGGGATAAAGACCGCCACCGGCGTCGAGTGCGGCGTCGTGCGCCCCACCGACGTACGCCTCGACTCCTCCCGCGCCGCCGGCCTGCTGCGGATGCGGCTGCGCGGCGTACGCGAACTCCTCGCCTGACCTTTTCGATCCCCTGCCGCACACATGCACACTTCCTGTGCACAACTATTGTGCACAGAAAGTGTGCACAGCTATTGTGCATGCATGGCACACGAGAAGTCGGCCCCGCGCACCGTCCACCTGGACGCCGGCCAGGTCCGCACCCTCGCCCACCCGCTGCGGATGCGGCTCCTCGGCACGCTGCGGGTGGACGGCCCGGCCACCGCCACCTCGCTGGCCGAGAAGCTGGGCACCAACACCGGGGCGACGAGCTACCACCTGCGGCAGCTCGCCGAGGTGGGTCTGGTCACGGAGGACCCCGACCGGGGCACCGGCCGGCAGCGCTGGTGGCGTGCCGAGCACGACATCAGCAACTTCGAGCCGAGCGAATTCGACGACGACCCCGACACCCGGGCGGCCGTGCGGTGGATCGAGGCCAACCACATCCGGCTGTGGGCCGAGCAGGCGGAGCGGTGGATGGCGTCCGCGGACGAGCACTCCCGCGAGTGGCGGGACGCCGCCGCCCTGAGCGACATGGTTCTGACGCTCGACCCCGGCCGCCTCCGGGCGCTGAACGACGAGCTGTGGCGCGTGGTCATGCGCTACCACGAGGAGCCGCCCTCGGACGGGCCGGACGCCCGGCAGGTCCACGTCTTCCTGGCCGCGTTCCCCCGGGTGGAGGAGAAGCCGTGAGCGCCCTGTCCGTCAGTCAGGTCCGGCGTCGCTACCTCGTCCTGCACGGCCTGCGCTGGCTGCCCACCGGCCTCACGATCCCCGTGATGATCCTGCTCATGCAGGAGCGGGGCCTGTCCCTGTCGCAGATCGGCCTGGTGTCGGTCGCGCAGGGCCTGGTCGTGCTGGCGCTGGAGCTGCCGACCGGCGGGTTCGCCGACGCGCTCGGCCGGCGGCCGGTCCTGGTGGCGGCCTGGATCATCAACCTGGCCTCTCTCCTGCTCTTCAGCGTGGCCGACTCCTCCGCGCTCTTCTTCCTGGTCTGGGCGTTGCAGGGGGTCTTCCGCGCGCTGGACAGCGGCCCGCTGGAGTCCTGGTACGTCGACGCGACGCTGGCCGCCGATCCGGACGCGAAGTACGAGGCCGGGCTCGGCTACGCGGGGACCGTCATCGGCGTGGCCATCGGCGCCGGCGCGCTGATCGGCGGCGGGCTGGTGGCGCTCGGCCCGGTCGGCCCGGTCAGCGCGCTCACCGTCCCGGTCCTGGCCGCCGCCGCGCTCCAGGCCGTGGCCCTCGTGGCGCTGCTCGTGCTGCTGCCGGAGGTCCGCCGCGGCCCGGGCGGCGGCGGGTTGCGGGCATCGATCGTCGAGGCGCCGCGGATGGTCGGGCAGGCGGTCGGCCTGCTGCGCCGCTCCCGGGTGCTGCTCGCCCTGGTGGCCGTCGAGCTGTTCTGGGGCTTCGGCATGGTGACCTTCGAGTCGCTGCTCCCGGTCCGCCTCTCCGAGGTCGTGGGCGGCGCCGAGCGGGCCGCCGCGCTGCTCGGGCCCGCGAGCTCGGCGGCGTGGCTCGCCCAGGCGGCCGGCGCCGCGCTCACCCCGCTGCTGCTGCGCTGGCTGGGCGCCGCGCCGAGCGCCGCGCTCCTGCGGATCGTCCAGGGCGTCACGGTGGTCGGCATGGGCCTGTTCGCCGGACCGGTCGGCGTGCTGATCGCGTACCTCGCCTGCTACGCCGTGCACGGCACGTCGAACCCGCTGCACATGGGACTGGTCCACCGGCAGGTCGACGGGCCGCACCGCACGAGCGTCATCTCACTGAACTCGATGATGGGTCAGCCGGGCTTCGCGATCGGCGCCGTGGTGCTCACGGCGCTCGCCGACCGGTCCAGTGTGACCACCGCGATGCTGGTCGGCGCGGTGGTGCTCGCCGTCGCCGCGCCGCTCTACCTCCCCGCCTGGCGGGCGGGTCGGGCACCGGCCGCGCCGGCTGTCGAGGCGGCCGCCGCGGTACCGGACCAGCCGGGCGTCGCGCCGGCCGGCACGGACGGGCCGGCCGCGGTCGCCGACACGCTCGGGTCCACGAGGGGCGGCTGAGGCGGCGCGCGGGCGGCCGGCACCGGCGCCGCGGGGTCGTGCACGGGATCCCGCGGCGCCGCACCACATCGGACGGGGGTGGCTCAGGCGAGGCGTACGGAGCTGCGGGGGAGGGCGTTGGTGAAGCCGAGCCGCCGGTAGAGTCGGATCGCTCCGGCGTTGGCGGTGAAGACGCCCAGCGCGGCGAGGTCGAAGCGGGCCAACAACGCGCGGGTCATCCCGGCGGTCAGCGCCGCGCCGAGCCCGCGTCCGCGTTCGGCCGGTGCGACGGTCAGCCCCGCGAGGAAGCCGATGTCGCCCCGGCTGCGATCGGCGCCGCAGGCCACCAGCCGGTCACCGTCGCGGATGCCGTACCAGTCGACGACCCGGGGGTCGCCGGGCCGGGACGTGGTGGTCGGGAACGCCTCCTCGATGAGCGCGGCGAGCGCCGGGTGATCGGCCTCGGTGAGCCGCACCACCCGCTCCTCGCCCGGCTGCTGCGGCGGTGGCACGGTCGTCCAGAGGAAGTCCCACTCGTCGTGCGTGGTCACGGGCAGCCGGCCGGCGAGATCGGCCGGGTCGAGCCGGGGCAGGTGCACCCACTGGCCCGGTCCGAGCACGCCGTCCGCGACGAGCGCGGTGCAGACGTCCAGCGCCGGCCCCGGCGCGCCGAGGGCGCCGCCGGCCGGCCCGTGCTCGGGCGGCAGCAACCAGAACACCGCGCCGTCGCGCCGGTAGCCGCGGGGATCGCTGCCCCGCCACAGGGAGTGACGGGCGTACGGGTGGTGGCCGGCGGCGGCCAGGACGGCGTCCCGGCCGTGCAGGACCTGGTCGGCGATGATCATGCCCCCAGCCTAGGACCGCCGTCGGGGCCCGTCCGCGGGTGCCCCGACCGGCCGACCCGGTCCACCGTGGAGATTGACGATCGGACCGATTGGGTACATCCCGCGCCGACCTACTGGGAACCCCCACCGGAGGGACGACATGCTCGCCATTCTCGCGGCGATCGTATTCGGGTTCGCCCTGCTGCTCGATCTCATGGACACCAACTTCGGCGCACCGGACCTGTTCAACTGGAACACCCTCGTGCTCATCGGCCTGCTGCTGCTCGCCCTCTACCTCGCGGGCGTCGGTCGCGGCCCCGCCGGAGGTGGCGGCGGTCGCTGGTACCGGGGCCGCCGTCCGGGACGCGGCTGACCGTAACGGATCACCGAGGGCCGGCCCCGTGGCGCGATTCCGGCGCCGCGGGTCCGGCCCGGTACTGTTTCCGTGATGGAGTCCGACGCCCTCTTCTCCCTCGGTGAACCCGCCGGAGCGCCCAGCGCACCCGCGGGTTCCGGCGGTGTGGACGGGTTCACCGCGGCGGGACCGGATTCGCCGTTGCCCGTCCGGATGCGCCCCGCCACCCTCGACGAGCTGGTGGGGCAGGACCACCTGCTCGCGCCGGGGGCGCCGCTGCGCCAGCTCGTGTCGGGCGGCGCGCCCATGTCGGTCATCCTCTGGGGGCCTCCGGGCAGCGGCAAGACCACCATCGCGCACCTCGTCGCGCGGGCCACCGACCGCCGGTTCGTCGCCATGTCGGCGCTCTCGGCCGGGGTCAAGGACGTCCGCGCCGTCATCGAGGCGGCCCGCCGGCAGCGCCGCGCCGGTGGCCCGCAGACCGTGCTGTTCATCGACGAGGTGCACCGGTTCAGCAAGACCCAGCAGGACTCGCTGCTCGCCGCCGTGGAGGACCGCACCGTCACGCTGCTCGCGGCGACCACCGAGAACCCGTACTTCTCGGTCATCTCGCCGCTGTTGTCGCGCTGCGTGCTGCTGACCCTGCAACCGCTCGACGACGACGCGGTACGCGGCCTGCTGCGCCGGGCGGTCGCCGACGAACGGGGCCTCGGCGGCGTCCTCACCCTCGACCCGCCCGCGGAGGACCACCTCGTCCGACTCGCGGCCGGCGACGTCCGCAAGGCACTGACCGCGCTGGAGGCCGCCGCGGCGTCCGCCACCGCGCTCGGGACCGGGCGGATCGACCTCGGCACCGCCGAGCAGGCCGTGGACGTGGCCGCCGTCCGCTACGACCGGGACGGCGACGCGCACTACGACGTCATCAGCGCGTTCATCAAGAGCATGCGCGGCTCGGACGTCGACGCCGCGCTGCACTGGCTGGCCCGGATGCTGGTCGCCGGCGAGGACGCCCGGTTCATCGCCCGCCGCCTGGTCATCTTCGCGAGCGAGGACGTCGGCATGGCCGACCCGGGCGCCCTGAGCGTGGCCACGGCGGCCGCGCACGCCGTGGAGTACGTGGGCCTGCCGGAGGCGCAGCTCAACCTCGCCCAGGCGGTGATCCACCTGGCCACCGCACCCAAGTCCAACTCGGCGACCACGGCGATCGGCGCGGCGATCGCCGACGTACGCGCCGGACGCGGTGGCCCGGTGCCGCGCGGCCTGCGCGACGCCCACTACGCCGGGGCCCGCGGGCTCGGCCACGGCGCCGGCTACCGCTACCCGCACGACGACCACCGCGGTGTGCTCACCCAGCAGTACGTGCCCGACGATCTCGTCGGCACCGACTACTACCAACCCAGCCAGCACGGCGCGGAACGGTCGGTGGCCGCCCGGCTGCCGCTGCTGCGCCGGATCGTCCGCGGCCTGCCCGCCCCGGCGTCCGTCGCCGCGAACGGCGGCGCGGCGGGCTCGGCTGGCGGTCCGGCGGGTTCGGGCGGCGGTCCGGCGGGTTCGGGCGGCGGCGCTTCGGATGAGGGCGGCACCGACGCCGCCGGGAAGGGTCAGCAGTGAGATCGCGTGGTGGGGAGCGACCGGACGACGGCCCGGACGAGCGGCGCGATCCCCGCGCCAAGGGCCGCCGTTGGGGACGGGGCCGGGCCGAGGCCGAGCCGGAGGAGCCGGTCAGCGGCGAGGAGTTCGGCTGGATCGACGACCTGCGCACGGCCAAGCAGCAACGGGTCGAGCTGGGGCCCGACGCGCCGGACGCCGGCCCGCCAGCGCCTCCGCGCGGCGGTGCGCCGGTGCCACCGCCGTCCGGGCCCGGGCCGGACGCGCCCCCGCCGGGCCGGGGGCCCGCGGGCCCGCCCGCCGCGCCTCCCGTACGCCGGGGCGGGCCGGAGACCGGGCGACCGCGCCCCGCAGACGGGCCGTGGCCGGGCGCCGACGAGCCGCCCGCCGCACCTCGCCGTCCTGACCCGCAGCCGCCGGCCGCGCCGCCCGCCGGCGCGCCCGCCCCCGTCCGCCGTGCCTCGGCGCCGGTCCCCGGCGCGGGCCCGCGCCCGACCGCCGGGGCCCCGGCGGAACCACAGCCCGGTGCGTACGGCGCCCGACCGACCTCCGGCGGTCCCCGGCCCAGCCCGCAACACCCCGCCGGCGCCGGTCCGGCGACCCCGCACGGCGCCGGCCCGACCTCGGGCGGCCCGTCCGGCGCCCAGCCGCGTCCGACGCCCGGGGACCCGGCGGCGCGCGGTGCCCGACCCGGTCCCGGTGTCCAACCCGGCGCCGCCGGGCGCTACGGCCCACCGGCCCCCGGCGACCCGGGGTTCCCGGGCCCGGTGGGGCCCGCCGGTCCCGGGGCGCCGACCTCGGGCGCCGGTGTGCCGCCGGCCGCCGGCCGCGGTGTGCCGCCGACCGCCGCTCCCGGGACGCCGCCGACCTCCGGTCCCGGTGCGCCGCCGGCCGCCCGCCGCGGTGCGCCGCCATCGCCCGGTGCGCCGCTGTCACCCGGTGCGCCGCCGGTTCCCGGCGCCGGGCCGCAGCCGTCCCGCCGTGGCGTGCCACCGGCCGCCGCGGCCCCGCCGACCACGGGCCGCGGAGCGGTGCCGACGTCCGGTGCCGGCGCGCCGCCGGCCGTCGGCCGTGGACCGCAGGCGCCCGGCGGCCGTGGCGTGCCGCCCACTCCCGAGGCGCCGCAGACCGCCGGTCCCGCGGTGCCGCCGATCTCCGGACCACCGGCCGTGCGGCGGCCGGATTCCGCGCCGCCCGGTCCGCGTACCGGGCCCGATTCCGCGCCGCCCGGTCCGCATACCGGGCCCGATTCGACCGCCGGCCTGCCCGTGGGCCGGCGCGCGGCCGCCGACCCGGCCACCGCCGCCGACCTTCCACCGCTCGGGCCGGACGGACCGGGCCCCGAGCGGACCACGGATCGCGCCCGCCGGACCCCCCGCCGGCGCGGCGCGGACGATCCGGGAACCGTCCCGGACGGCGGGGCGCCGCTCACCGATGCTCCCGCCTCGCCGGGTGGCCGGCGGCGCGCGCCCGACACCGACGAGGCCACGGCCACGGGCGCGGCCGCCGCGATCCCGGGGACTTCCGGCGTGGAGCCCCGGAGCGGCCGGGCCGCCGGGCGTCGCCGGCGCGCGGCCGAGGAGCCCGAGGCAACCGCCCAGCGAGCGGACGAGACCGCCCCGGCGGGACGCCGGCGGGCGGCGGACGAGGACACCGGTTCGCACCGTGTCCCGGAGGACGGCCGCGCCGACCGTCCCGACCGTCCGGCCGACTGGCTCCGGCAGGCCGGCCGCCTGCCACACACCGATCCCAAGCTTCCGGTGGTCAACTGCGGTGGCGCGACGCCGTCCGCCCCGGTGCCCCCGCCGCCATCGGACCGCTCCACGGGGCGGCGCCCCGCCCCGGGTCTCGTCCCGCCCGGAGCGGAGCCGGCGGGTCCCCGAGCCGGCGGCCGCCGCGGCTCGCGTGCGGCCGTGCCGGGCCAGGAGCCGACCGGCGAACGGCCGATCGGTCCCCGCCCCGACAAGCCCGTCGACGGTCCGGCCGGCGGGCGCCATGGCGCGCCCGAAGAGCCGGGCCGCGACGAGCCGACCGGGCGGCGCGCCGCCGCGGCCCGTCCCGTCGACGATCCGCGGACGGCCCGCCCCGGTTCCGGACCGGCCGCCGGTCGCGGCGTACCGGCCAACCCGTCCGCCGGACCTGCCGCGGCGGGCCGCGACGTGACGCGCCCGGGCCCGGAGGCTCCGGCCCGGGGAGCCGCCCGCCCGGGCCCGGGCACCGACCCCGCGGCCCGGCCCGGCGGCGACGGCCCGGCCCGGGGAGCGGCCCGCCCCGGCGGCGACGGCGCGGCCCTGGGAGCGGCCCGCCCGGGCCCGGGCCCCGAGCCCGCGCCCGGCCTCCAGGGCGGGCCGGCGCGCGGTGCCGCCCGTCCCGGCGCCGACGCTCCCGCGCGGGCTGCCGCGCGCCCCGCGCCCGATGGCCCCGCCCGCGGGGCGGCCCGCCCGGACGCCCCGCCCGGACCCGGCCCCCATCTCGCCGGACGGTCCGGACCGGACGGTCCGGACCGCCCGCCGACCTCCGGCGGCCCGGACGACCACGTCCGGTCCGGTCCGCGCCCCGGTGGTCCGGCCGCGGCCGGGTCCGTCGGCGCGGCCCGCGTCCCCGCCGCCGGACGACCGGCCTCCGAGGATCGTGTCGCCGCCCGCGCGCTGCCACCCCAGCGTGAGCCGGGGCGACCCGAGCCGTCCGGGGTCTCGCCGATCCCGCCCCCCGGTGGGCCGGGCGAGCCGCCCGCCGTGGCCCGGGCCGCCGCCGTCGTGACACCGCCGCCGGGCCCCGAGCCGGCGGACGCGCCGCCGCTGCGCCGCGCCGCCGACGAGGACGCTCCGGAGGACGGGACCGACGCGGCCGGTGGGCTGCGCGGCGCCCGCTCGGAGCTGCGGCGGCAGATGCGCGAGCGGCGCCGGCTGCGGATGGCCGTGCTGGCACTGGTCAGCCTCGTCCTGCTCGGCGCGGTGCCGCTCTACTTCGGCTTCCGTACGCTGAGCCGCGACCCGGTCTTCGACACCCTCGACGCGCTGAGCGTGCCGGGCTGGGCGGCCACGAAGACGGTCGACGACGTCAGCGGCAGTCGGTGGTGCCTGCTCGAGTGCCGGCTGCGGGAACGCACCGTCACCTCCGAGCGGTCGCCCGAGGAGACGCTGAAGGTCTACGAGGACGCGTTGCGGCAGGACGGCTGGCGCCCGTGGAAGGTGGCCCGCTGCCCGGAACAACAGGAGAAGGGCAGCTACACCTGCTGGCGTCGGGACGAGCTCACGCTCGACCTGTGGGTGCGTCCGCCGGCCTGCGTACCGCCGCCGGTCGACGGCGAGCCGGCCATCGTGCCGTCTCCGGACCCGTCGGCCGCTGCGGGCGCGTGCCCCGGCTCGTTGGTGTCGGTGAAGGTCCGCAACGCGATCGACGACGAGCGGACCCGACCGCTGCCCAGCACCGATCCGTCACTCACCGGCGAGGATCCGTTCCCGACGTTGACGGCGGATCCGTTGGGCGAGCTGACACCAACACCGTCGTGAGCCGATTTCCATCACGGACGGTAGGGTCTGGGGCTGGCGGGCACGCCTGCTCCCGCTGACCGGCCACGGTCGCGGTGCGGCGGTCTGGGCATGACGGGTCGCGCGTTCCGGGGCGTCCGGTTCGGCGAGAAATCTGCTTGAGGAGGACAGGCGTGGGCATTTTGGAGGTCGCGGCGCTGATCGCGGCGATCGCGTTCGCGATGCTGGTGTTGATCCTGACGCTGCCCATCCTGCGGCTGCGGCACACCGTGGACGCGACCACTCGCATGATCAACGATCTGAACGACCGGACGGCCCCGCTGCTCGGCGACGTGAACACCACGGTGAAGAACGTCAACACCACGCTGGAGCAGGTGCAGACCTCCCTCGACGGCGTCAACCTCCAGCTCGCCAAGGTCGACACGATGACCGGCCACGCCCAGAACGTCACCGCCAACGTCGCCAACCTCGTCGCCGTCGTCTCGGCGGCCGCCGCCAACCCGCTGGTCAAGGTCGCGGCGTTCGGCTACGGGGTCCGCAAGGCGGCCGCGGCGCGCCGGCACGCCGAGACCGAGCGCGAGGTGCGCGACGTCATCAAGCAGCAGCGGCGCGCCGCCCGGCGCGTCGAGCACTGACCCGCTGGCCGACCAGGAGGTACGAGGGGCATGAGACGCTTGTTCTGGCTCGGCGTGGGGCTGGCCGTCGGCGTGGTGGTGGTCCGCAAGGCCACCCGCACCGCGCAGTCGTACACTCCGGCCGGCATCGCGGGCACGTTGTCGCAATCCGCTGGCGGCCTGGTCGAGTCGCTCCGTAGTTTCGTGGAGGACGTCCGGGTCGGGATGGCCGAGCGCGAGCACGAGATCCACCAGGCGTTCGCCCATGGCGAGGCGTTCGACGACCAGTTCGCCGACCTGCGGGAGGACCCGCGGATCGGCGACCGAGAAATCTTTCCGGAGGAACACCAGCGATGAAGACGGCGGAGATCAAGCGGCGGTACCTCGCCCACTTCGAGGCGAACGGCCACGCCGTGGTGCCGTCCGCTCCGCTGCCCGCCATCAGCGACCCGAACCTGCTGTTCGTCAACGCCGGCATGGTGCAGTTCGTCCCCTACTTCCTGGGCCAGCAGGCCCCGCCGTACGCGCGCGCGGTCAGCGTGCAGAAGTGCATCCGCACCCCGGACATCGACGAGGTCGGCAAGACCAGCCGGCACGGCACGTTCTTCCAGATGAACGGCAACTTCTCCTTCGGCGACTACTTCAAGGACGGGGCCATCCCGCTCGCCTGGGACCTGGTCACGAAGCCGGTCGCCGACGGCGGCTTCGGCCTCGACCCGGAGCGGATCTGGCCGACGGTCTACCTGGACGACGACGAGGCGTTCGAGATCTGGCGCTCGGTGGGGATCCCGGCCGAGCGGATCGTGCGCCGCGGCAAGGCGGACAACTTCTGGTCGATGGGCATCCCCGGCCCGTGCGGCCCGTCCTCCGAGTTGTTCTACGACCGGGGGCCCCAGTACGGGCGGGAGGGCGGCCCGGCGGTCGACGAGGACCGCTACATGGAGTTCTGGAATCTCGTCTTCATGCAGTACGAGCGGGGCCCGGGCACCACCAAGGAGGACTACCCGATCCTCGGCGAGTTGCCCGCCAAGAACATCGACACCGGCATGGGCCTTGAGCGGATGGCCTCGATCCTCCAGGGCGTCGACAACCTCTACGAGATCGACGAGGTGCGGCCGATCCTCGACCGGGCGGCGGAGCTGACCGGCAAGCGGTACGGCGCGGGAACGAGCCACGTGGCCAGCGAGTCGCACCCGGACGACGTCCGGCTGCGCGTGGTGGCCGACCACGTGCGCACCGCGCTGATGCTGATCGGCGACGGGGTGACCCCGTCGAACGAGGGGCGCGGCTACGTGCTGCGCCGGATCATGCGCCGCGCGATCCGGGCCGTGCGGCTGCTCGGCTGGCAGGAGCGGGCGCTGCCCGAACTGCTTCCGGTGGCCCGGGACTGCATGGCGCCGTCGTACCCGGAGCTGGCCGCGGACTTCGACCGGATCGCCGACTACGCGTACGCCGAGGAGGACGCGTTCCTCTCGACGCTGCGCGCCGGCACCACGATCCTGGACGCCGCGATCGCGGAGACCCGCAGCGCCGGCGGCGCCGCCCTCACCGGCGAGAAGGCGTTCCAGCTGCACGACACGTACGGCTTTCCGATCGACCTGACCCTGGAGATCGCGGCCGAGCAGGGCCTGGAGGTGGACGCGGAGGGCTTCCGCCGGCTGATGGCCGACCAGCGGGCCCGGGCGAAGGCGGACGCGCAGGCCCGCAAGACCGGGCACACCGACGTGTCGGCGTACCGGGCGGTGCTCGACGCGGGCGGCCCGGTGGAGTTCACCGGCTACAGCGAGGTGTCCCGGGAGTCGCGGATCCGGGCGCTGCTCGGCGCCGGCGGCCCGCTGGGCGGGGCGGTCGAGGGGGACACGGTCGAGCTGGTGCTCGACACCACCCCCTTCTACGCCGAGGGCGGCGGCCAGCAGCCGGACCACGGGCTCATCACGGTGGGCGCGGGTCAGCTCGAGGTGCTCGACGTCCAGCAGCCCGTGCCCGGGCTCATCGTGCACCGGGCCCGCGTGGTCCGGGGCGAGGTGCGCCCCGGCGAGACGGGCTACGCGGAGATCGACACCAGCCGGCGGCGGGCCATCTCACGCTCGCACACGGCGACCCACCTCGTGCACCAGACGATGCGCAACTTCCTCGGCGAGTCGGCGACCCAGGCCGGGTCGCTGAACGCCCCGGGCCGGCTGCGCTTCGACTTCAACACCCCCACGGGCGTGGCGCCGAGCGTGCTGCGCGACGTCGAGCAGCAGGTCAACGAGGTGCTGCTGGCCGACCTGGAGGTGCACGCCTTCATCACCTCGCTGGACGAGGCCCGCCGGATCGGCGCGATGGCGCTCTTCGGCGAGAAGTACGGCGAGCAGGTGCGGGTCGTCGAGGTCGGCGACTACGCCCGGGAGCTGTGCGGCGGCACCCACGTGGCCCGCTCGGCGCAGCTCGGGCTCGTGAAGATCCTCTCCGAGTCGTCCATCGGGTCCGGCGTCCGCCGGGTCGAGGCGCTCGTGGGGATGGACGCGTTCCACTTCCTGGCCCGCGAGCACCTGCTGGTCTCCCGCCTCGCCGAGCTGTACCGCGTGCCGTCGGAGCAGGTCGCCGAGCGGGTGGAGCAGACCGTCACCCAGCTGCGCGACGCCGAGAAGGAGCTGGAGAAGCTGCGGGCGCAGCTCGTGCTCGGCGGGGCCGGGGCGCTCGCCGCGCAGGCCAAGGACGTGCACGGTGTCGCGTACGTCGGCACGGAGGCGCCGGAGGGTGCGGCCGGCAACGACGTCCGGACGCTGGCCCAGGAGATCCGCGGCAAGATCGATCCGGCTCGGCCGGCGGTGGTGGCCGTGGCGGCCCGTGCGGGCGGCAAGGCGTCGCTGGTGGTGGCCGTCAACCAGGCGGCCCGTTCCCGGGGCCTCGCCGCGTCGGACCTCGTGAAGACGGCCTTCTCCGGCCGTGGCGGCGGCAGCCCCGACCTGGCCCAGGGCGGCGGCCTGCCGGCGGCCGAGGCGCCGGCCCTGCTGCTCACCGTCGAGAAGGCGATCGCCGAGGCGTGATGGCTGACCATCGGCAGCCGGGGCGGACCGTCGGGTCCGCCCTGGCTCGTCGCGTGTCGGGGTGTGACCAGCGGTGACCGGACCGTCGCGCGGGGTGCGCCTCGGAGTGGACGTCGGCCAGGTGCGGATCGGCGTGGCCCGCTCCGACCCGCACGGTGTGCTGGCCACCCCGCTGGTCACCGTCGCCCGGGACCGCACGGCGGCCCCGGACGCCGTTCCCAGCGACCTCACCGAGCTCGCGGCCCTGGTCAGCGAGCATGAGGCGGTGGAGGTCGTGGTCGGTCTCCCGGTGAACCTCGCCGGCCGGCACGGGCCGGCCGCCGTCCAGGTGAAGGCGTACGCGCAGCGGCTGGCCGATGTGATAGCGCCTGTGCCGGTAACGCTCACCGACGAGAGGATGTCAACGGTCGTGGCTTCTCGTAGGCTGGCCGAGCGTGGCGTCCGAGGTAAACGTCAACGCGCGGTGGTCGACCAGGCCGCCGCAGTCGAGATCCTGCAGAGCTGGCTGGACGCGCAGCGGAGGCGGACCTGATGATCGACGATCTGGACCTGGGCTTCGACGAACCGGAGCGGGGTGAGAAGGGCCGGCACCGGCGCAGCTTCGTCCGCAAACGCAACGGCAGATCCGGCGGCCGGGGGAAGACCGTCCTGGCGCTGCTGCTCGCCCTCGTCCTGCTCGGCGCGATCGGGGGCGGCGCGTTCTACGGCTTCGACCGGATCCAGAGCTACTTCGTGACCCCCGACTACGACGGCGCGGGCACCGGTGAGGTCACCGTCGAGATCAAGCAGGGCGCGCTCATCGCGGACATGGCCGACGCGCTCTACAGCGCCGGCGTGGTGAAGAGCTCGAAGGCGTTCATCGAGGCCGCCGGTGAGAACTCCCGCAGCAAGAACATCCAGCCGGGGACGTACAAGCTGCGCAAGCAGATGAGCGGCGAGCACGCGGTCATCGCGCTCCTCGACCTGAAGAACAAGATCGTCAACGGGCTCACCATCCCCGAGGGCCGCACCGCGAAGAACGTCTACAAGCTGCTCTCGGAGAAGACCGACATCCCGGTCAAGGAGTTCGAGGCCGCGGCGAAGGACCCCATCGCGCTCGGTGTGCCGGACTGGTGGTTCAAGCGCAGCGACGGCAAGAAGATCAAGCCGTCGATCGAGGGCTTCCTCTACCCGGACACGTACGAGATCCCGCCGAAGGCCACCGCGGAGAGCATCCTCAAGCTGATGGTCGACAACTTCCTCTCGGTGACCGGGCAGATGGAGTTCGCCGACCGGGTGCAGAAGGAGCGCGGCGGCATCACCCCGTACGAGGCGCTGGTCGTCGCGTCGCTGGCGCAGGCCGAGGCCGGCAACAAGGACGATCTCGGCAAGGTCGCCCGGGTCGCCTACAACCGCGTCTACGGCGAGTTCGACTGCGGCTGCCTCGAGATGGACGTCACGGTCAACTACTACCTGGAGCTGATCGGGAAGCCGACCAAGGCGTCCAAGGACATGACCCCCGCCGAGCTCGACGACCCGAAGAACCCGTACAACCGCAAGCTCAAGGGCCTGCCGCCCACTCCCATCAACAACCCGGGCAAGGAGGCCCTGGCGGGGTCCATGGACCCGCCGCCGGGCAAGTGGCTCTTCTTCGTGGCGATCGACAAGCAGGGGCACTCCGCGTTCGCGGACACGTACGAGCAGCACCAGCGCAACGAGGCCAAGGCCCGGGAGGCCGGGATCATCTGATGGCGACGCCACGGCGGGCGGCCGTGCTCGGCAAGCCGATCGCGCACTCGCTCTCCCCGGTGATCCACAACGCGGGCTACGCGGCGGCGGGGCTGGCCGGCTGGTCGTACACCCGGATCGAGTGCGCGGAGTCGGAGCTGCCGGGCCTCGTGGCCGGCCTGGGCCCGGAGTGGGCCGGGCTGTCGGTGACCATGCCGGGCAAGGAGGCGGCGCTCGCGGTGGCCGACGCGGCCTCGCCGGTCGCCCGCGCGGTCGGCGCGGCCAACACGCTGGTACGCCGCCCGGACGGCTCCTGGTACGCCGACAACACCGACGTGACCGGAATGGTCGAGGTGCTCGCGGCGGCCGGGGTGCGTCCCGGCGCCACGGTGACCGTGCTGGGCGCGGGTGGGACGGCCCGCGCGGCCCTCGCCGCGGCGGCCCGCCTCGACGCCCGGTCGGTGACCGTGGTGGCCCGCCGCGCCGCCGCCGTCGACGCGCTGCGTCCCGTCGCCGACGCGGTGGAGGTCCCGGTCACCGGGGCGGGCTGGGCCGACGCGGCGCGGCACCTCGACGCCGACGTGGTGGTCTCGACCGTGCCGAAGGGGGTCGCCGACCCACTCGCGGGCGCGGTGGCCCGGCGGCCGGAGACCGTGGTCTTCGACGCGCTCTACGACCCCTGGCCGACGCCGCTGGCCGCCGCCGCGGCCGCCGCGGGTTGCCGGATCGTTTCCGGGCTCGACCTGCTGCTGGCCCAGGCGGTGGGCCAGTTCGAGCAGTTCACGGGGGTGCCGGCCCCGCGCGCGGCGATGGCCGCCGCGCTGGCCGCCGCCCGCCGCGGCTGAAACGGCCGGCGCCCGGGCCCGGCCGCTGTGGCACCCCTTAGCCGACCATTAAGACGCGCTTAGGTCGCGCCGACTTCTCCGCGACACCCGGTGTCCGTCGATACGCTGCTCTGCGTTACCGCATCCGACACAGGGAGTTTCCGTGACGAGGCGTGGACTGCACCGACACCCCCGTGCCGGCGCCCACCGGCGCAAGGCCCTCGCCCTCGGGGTGCTCGGCGCCACGGTGGCGGCCGGGATCGTGGCGACGATGATGCCGCTGCTCGCCGCGGAGGACCTGTCGATCGCGGCGGCGGCCGACACCACGGCCACCACCGTCTCCCAGGACGGGGACAACGCGGTCAAGACCACCCTCGCCACCTGCCCGGCCCGGTGCGACGGCAACCCGCGCGGGGGCCGCGACGCCGTCCTCCGGTTCGCGGTGGCGACGCTGCCCGCCCGGGCCGTCAACGTCCGGGCCACGCTCCGGGTGTACGCGTGGCGGACGGCCACCGCCACGGTGACGGCGCACGCCTCGCCGGTCGACGCCGGCGCCGCCCGGCCCGCCCCGGCGGCGCCGGGGCCCGCCCTCGACACGGTCGGCGGGGTGCGGCCCGGCTTCAACGAGTGGGACGTCTCGCCGCTCGTGACCGGCAACGGCACCTGGACGGTGTCGCTGGCACAGACCGGATGGGACAGCCGGATCTACTGGGCGTCCACCGAGCACCGCGACCCGCAGCTGCGTCCCCGCCTGCTCGTCACGTTCGACCTCGGCGCCCCGCCGTCGTCGCCCGCCACCACCCGCCCGGCGCCCCCGCCGTCGGCGAGCGTCTCGGCGAGCGCGTCGGCGCGACCGACCCCGACCGCGAGCCCGACCGCGTCCGTGCCGCACCCGACGCCGAGCCCGTCCACCGGGTCGGGTCGCTGCGGCGAGGTGTCGGCGATGCTCGTCCCCTCCTGCGGGGCGTGGTGGGGCATGTACTCGCCGACCAGCGCCGCCGACGGCTGGGACCACGGCCGGGCCGTCGGCGTGGTGGAGGCGCAGGTCGGGCGGCGGTTCGACATCGTGCACCGCTACCACGACTTCTCCAACGTGGGCAGCAACGGCGCCTTCCCCGACGCGTACGAGCGGCAGCAGATGCGCGAGGGCCGGCTGATGTTCTTCGCCTGGGAGTCCCGGGTCTTCTCCACGGGAACGGTGCTCACCTGGGCCGACGTCTACAGTGGCCGGCACGACGCGACCATCGACGCGGTGGCCGGCCGGATCCGGGACACCGGCGTGCCGGTCTTCCTCGGCTTCGACCACGAGCCGGAGGACGAGCCCGCGAAGGGCGGCGACGCGGACTTCGTCCGCGCCTGGCGGTACGTGCACGACCGCTTCGCGGCGGCCGGCGCGCACAACGCCGTCTGGGTCTGGACGGTGATGGGCTGGTCGGGGCACTACGACCGCTACCCCGGGCTGTACCCGGGCGACCGTTACGTCGACTGGGTGGCCTACGACCCGTACAACTTCCACGTCTGCAACGGCAGCACGGTGTGGAAGAGCCCGAGCGCCACCATCGGCTCGTTCTACAAGTGGCTGGACGAGCGCGGCCTCGGTGCCGGCAAGCCGCGGATGCTCGCCGAGTTCGGCACGAACGTCCACACCGGAGACCCGGACGCCAAGCGGCGCTGGTTCGAGGAGTTCCCGGCCGCCCTCAAGGCGCACCCGAAGATCAAGGCGGCCATCTACTTCAACTCGCCCGGCATGACGACGACCTCGCCCACCTGCAACATGACGATGAACCACGACGCCTCCGCGCTGGCCGGCTTCACCCGCGCCGGCCAGGACGGCTACCTGCGGCAACCCACGAGAGCGGGCCGGTGACCGGTCGTCGGTGACCGCCGGGCGCAGTCGGACATCCGACTCCGGTCGCTGACCGGCCAATCGGTGGATATCGCGCACGGTGGTGGGCGGGGCACGCTACGCGAGGTCTCACCACCTTGGAGGCGCAGGTGCCCGCTTTCCCGTCCTTCCGGCGTCCCACGGCACGGCTCCGCATCCGGGCGGGGGTGGTCGCGCTGGCGACCGTCGCCGCGGTGCTGGCCGTGCCCACCGCGTCCGCCGCCGCCGTGGTTCCGGTCCCCGAGCCGGGGACCCTCGTGTCGACGAACCCCGCCGACACCACCCCGCACGCCCGCGACGGTGAGACCCGCGCCTTCGCGCAGGTCGGCGCCACCGTCTACGTGGGTGGCAGCTTCACCCAGATCCGGCAGACCGCCGGCTCGCCGTGGCTCGCCCGGCCCTACCTCTTCGCGTACGACCGGACCACCGGCACGATCTCCACGACCTTCCTGCCGGTGCTCGACGGCGCCGTCAACTCGCTCGTCGCCGGCCCGGGCGGGACGCTGATCGTGGGCGGCGCCTTCAAGACCGTCAACAGCGTGTCCCGCAAGAACCTCGTGGCGCTCGACCCGGCCACCGGGGCGACGCTCGGCGGCTGGGTCGGCCGGTCCGACGGCGGGATGATCCGCGACATGGCCCTGCAGGGCAACGCGCTCTACGTGGCGGGCGCCTTCAACTGGCTCAACGGCACCGCCCACTCCGGGCTCGCCCGGCTCGACGCCAGCACGGGCGCCGTCGACCCGAGCTTCACCGTCGACGCCACCGTGGGCCGCCACGGCACCGGCTCGTACGCCTGGACCATCGACATCACACCGGACGGCAGCACCATGGTCGCCGGTGGCAACTTCACGTACGTCGACGGTCTGCCGCGCAACCAGATCGCGCTCATCGACCTGACGGGCACCCCGAGCGTGGTCGACTGGAGCACGGAGAAGTTCGTGGCGCCGTGTGCCGCCCCGGCGACGTTCGTCCACTACGTACAGGACGTCGAGTTCGGCCCGGACGGCAGCTGGTTCGTGGTCGGCGCCAACGGCGGGGCCGGCTGGCCGGCCGCGTACTGCGACGTGCTGGTCCGCTTCGAGACCGCGGCCCGGGGCGCCGGGCAGGTCGGCACCTGGGTCGACTTCACGGGTAACGACACGATCACCTCCGTCGAGGTGGCCGACAACATCATCTACCTGGGCGGGCACTTCCGCTGGCTGAACAACCCGTACGCGACCGACGCGGCGGGCCCGGGCGCCGTCGACCGCCTCGGCATCGCCGCGGTCACCCCGGCCACCGGTCTGCCGGTCAACTGGAACCCCGGCCGCCGTGGCAGCGCCGCCATGCCTCCCGGCACCAGCGACTGGGGATCGCAGGTGCCGGTGCTCTGGCGCGGCAGCGACGGACTCTACTTCGGGCACAACTCCGACGGCATGGGCGGCGAGTACCACGGCCGGCTCGGCATGTTCCCGCTCGCCGGCGGCCGGACCATCACCCCCAAAAACCCGCCGACCGGGACCACCGGCTACCTCTACCTGGGCACGGGCGAGGGTCAGCTCGCCAAGGTGCCGTTCGACGGGACCGCGATCGGCACGCCGACCACGGTGAGCCAGCCGAACTACACGGGCGCCGGGGCCACCTGGCGGGTGAGCGACCGTATCTACTGGTCGCACGTCGTGCCCGGCACCCCCACTGGCAGCCGCCTCGACATCTCGATGTTCACCGGTGGCGCGATCGGCGTGCCGTGGGAGTCGTCCGGCTACAACGACTGGTTCAACCCGGCCTCGCTGACCGGCGCGTTCTTCCTCGACGGCCGGCTCTACTACACGCGGGTGGGCGCCAACACGCTCTACTACCGCTACTTCGAGGTCGACGGCAACTACCTGGGCGCCACCGAGTTCACACTGACCACCGCCGGGGTCCCCTGGTCGACGGTGCGCGGCATGGCCTGGGTCGGCGGGCGGATCGTCTACGGCTCGACCGACGGCGCGCTGCGCAGCGTGCCGTTCGACCCCGCGGCCACGGCCGTGGTCGGCGCGCCGCCGACGGTCATCGCACCGGCCGCCCCAGGGCTCACCTGGTCGGTGCCGCGGATGTTCTTCTCGGTGCAGTGACGGACTCACCGTCCGTGACAGAAGCCCGGTGGCTCGCTATGGTCGCCAGACACCCACGACAGACGGTGAACGCTCCATGACAGACGCTCCCGTCGGCTGGCCCGCCGACGCCTCCCGCCCGTCCCGCACGGTCACCCTGGCCGACCTGCTCCGCGTCCCGCTGCACCGGGTCCGCCTCGTGGCGGCCGCGGCGGCGGCCGGCCTGCTCGCGGCCGTCGGATACCTGCTGCTCGCGCCGCCCGTGGTGACCGCGAACGCCGTGGTCGCCGTGCGTCCCGTCGTCACCGACGCGTTCACGCCGAGCGGCGCGGCCGCCGACCGGGCGGTGAACATGAACGTGGAGAGCGGCATCGCCACCGGCACGGAGGTCGTGCAGCGCCTCGCCGACGCGAACGGCCGGGAGCAGCGCGACGTGCGGGACGCGCTCGCCGTCGAGGTCCCCACCGGCGGGCAGATCCTGCGGTTCTCCTACCGGGACCGGTCGGCGGACCAGGCCGTCCGCGGCGTCAACCTCGCCGCCCAGGCCTACCTGGACGTGCGCCGGGCCATGTACGAGAGGCAGCGGGCGGAGATGCTGCGCTCGTACGACGAGAGCATCGGCAAGGTCGCCGCGCAGCAGACCGCGTTGCAGAAGCGGGTGGCGGGAGCCCGGGACGGCGCCCTCGACGCCGCGGTGGCCGAGCTCGCCGGGGTCAACAGCCAGCTCACCCAGTTGAACTCCGCGCGCACCGAGATCGCGGCCGTCGACGTCAATCCGGGCTGGGTCACCCGGACGGCCGAGCGGGCCCTCGTGTCCACCGGTGGGGCGGGTCCGCTCCACCTGATCGCCGGCCTGCTCGGCGGCGCGCTGCTCGGGGTCGTGCTCGCGTACGCCTGGGAGTCGGTGGACCGCCGGATCCGGTCGGTGGCCGACGGCCGCGAGACCACCGGCCTGCCGCTTCTGGGCACCGTCCGGCGCCGGCGGTTCCGCGCGGGAGCCCCCGCCCTGGAGGCCGACGTGCGCTACGTGGCCATGGCGATCGCCGAGCGGGTACGGCAGCCCGCCCGGGTGTGCCTGCTCGCGGCCCGGGAGGATCCCACTCCACTCACCGCCGGCCTCGCGGCGGCGCTGGCCGCCGAGGGGCGGGAGGTGTTCGTGGCCGACGACAGCGGGCGGGCCGACCGGCTGCGCGGCGCCGTGCTCGGCGACGCCGCGCAGGTGTCGGCCGTGACCGACGCCGCCCGGACGGTCGTGCCGAAGCCACGCCCCGCGAACACGCCGGCGGTCAACGGCCCCGCGCTGCCGTCCGCGTCCCGCCGTCCGTCGCCGCACCCGCCCGGGGCCCGCCGGTCCGCGGAGGCGGACGCCACGCTCACCCTGCACCGCGTCGGGCCGGCGCCGGGCGGCGAGAACGGCCGGGTGGTCGCCGTGGACGCGGTTCCCGTCGGGCTCGGCAGCGTCCGGATCGGCAGTTGGCGGCAGGGCGCGGACCACGGGCTGGTGCTCTACAACGCGCCGCCCGCGGAGTCCGACCCGCGCGGCGTGGTGATCGCCCGGCAGGGCACGGCCGTCGTCGTGGTGGAGCGGGACCGCACCCGGCAGGGCGACCTGCGGCGACTCGTCGACCGGCTCCGCGCCGCCGGGGTCACGCCGCTGGGCTTCGTGTTGACCCGCAGCGGCTGGGGCTGACGTGCCGGCCACCCGTGCCCCGGCGGTCAGCGAGCCGGCCGGGGGAGACCCGCCGCCCGCCGGGCCGCCGGACCCGCTCCCGCCGCGCCGGCCGCCGATGCTGCCGCTCTGGCCGCTGGCCGTGATGTTCGGCCTCGTGCCGCTCTGGTGGCTGGCCGGCGCCTTCTACCTCGGCTGGTCGCTGCTCGGGGCCTTCCTGCTCGCGCTGCTGCTGGTCCGGGGCCGGACGCCGCTGCCGCCGGCCACCGGGCTCTGGCTGCTCTTCCTGGCCCTGGTCCTGGTCAGCGCCACCCGGCTCACGTCGTCCGGATCGATTCCGGCGTTCGCCCTGCGGCTCGGCTTCTACGTCACGGCGCTGGTGGTGGGCGTCTACGCGTACACGCTCGCGCGGGAACGCGCCGACGCCGCGGCGGTGCTCCTGCCGCTCTGCGCCTTCTGGCTCGGGCTGGTCGCGCTGGGCTGGCTGGCCGTGCTCGCGCCGCGGCTCGCGCTCACCACGCCCACGGAGCTGCTCCTGCCCGCCGGCGTGGCCGGCGACTCGTACGTGCAGGACCTCGTCCACGTCGCCACGACCGAGTACAACGCGCGGTCCCTCGACCCGATCTTCCGGCCCGCGGCGCCGTTCCCGTACACCAACAACTACGGCAGCGCGTACGCCATGACGCTGCCCTGCGTGGTGGCGTACACCATGCTGCGCGGGCGCGGCGTGCTGCGCGCGGTGCTGCTCGCCTCGCTGCCGCTGTCGCTGGCGCCGGCCTTCCTCACCCTCAACCGGGTGATGTTCGTGAGCCTCGGCGCGGGTCTCGCCGTGCTCGGCGTCCGGGCGGCCCTGCGCGGCAACGTCCGCGTGGGCGCGTCCGTCGTCGGCGTGCTGGTCCTCGGCGGTCTCACCAGCCTGTTCATCCCGGTCGCCGAGCTGATCGGGAACCGCGTCGAGTCCACCGACACCAACACCGACCGGTTCTCCCTCTACGCCGAGGTGCTGCGCCGCATCGGCGAATCGCCCTGGCTCGGCTACGGCGCGCCGGTCCACGCGGACACGGTCACCGCCGAGGCCCCCGTCGGCACGCAGGGGCAGCTCTGGATGGTGCTGTTCAGTCACGGCGTACCGGCGCTGCTCTGCTTCCTCGCCTGGTTCGTGGCCGCCGCGCTGCACTGCCGCCGGGCCCGGTCGGCGGCCGGGCAGTGGCTGGCCGTGGTGCCCGTCGTCTGCCTCGTGCAGGTCCCGTTCTACGGCATGGCGAGCCCGACCCTGGCCGTCGCCTTCTTCGCGATCGCCGTCGCGGTCGCGCTCACCGAGCGGGAGACCGCGGCGGTCGTCACGCCCCCGCCGCCGCCGGCCCGCCGCGCGGAGACCGTGCCGGCATGACGGCCGACACCCGCCCATCCGCCGGCGCCCGCCGGGACGACGCGCGGGCGGGTACGCCGGTGCCCGGGTCCGGTCCGGTCGACGCGCCGACCGACACCCGTCCCGGCGGCGTCGAGGCGGCGACCGACGGTACGGCCGAGGTCCGGCGCGGCACCCGCAGCGGGATCGCGGGGCTGGCCGGCGCGGCCAGCAACGGCCTCTTCGGCTTCCTGCTGGCCGTGGTCATCACGCGCGGCTACGGCACCGCCGGGGCGGGGGCGTTCTTCGCGGCCGTCGGGGTGGTCACGGTGGCCGCCGCCGTGTGCACCCTCGGCGCCGAGACCGGCCTGATCTGGACGCTGCCCCGGCGGCGCGCCGGCGCGCGGGGCGACGCGGCCCGGGTGCTCACCGTGGCGTTCGGCCCGCCGCTCACGGTGGCGGTCACCGTGGGGCTGGCCGGCGTGGTGGCCGCCGGCGCGCTCGCGCCGCACCTGCTGGGCGATGCCCGACCGGGCGACTCGGCCCTGCTCGCGGTCAGCTTCGCCGCGGTGCCGCTCGTCGTGGCGATGACCCTGCTGTTCGCCGTGCTGCGTTGCGTGCGCCCGATCGGGGCGTACGTCGGGGTGCAGTCGGTGCTGCTGCCGGCGGCCCGCCCGCTGCTCGTGGGCGCCGCGGCGCTGGCCGGCGGCGGGGTGCTGGCCGGCGTGACCGGCTGGCTGATCCCGGCGGCGTGCGCCGTCCTGGTCTGCCTGGTGCTGGTGGCGGGTCCGCTCGGCCTCGGCCGCGGCGCGGCGGTGCGGCCGGAACGGGGCGGCCCGCTCGGCCTCGCCCGGGTCGCCCTGCTGCGGCCGGAGCGCGGCGACTGGTCGGCGTTCTGGCGCTTCGCGCTGCCCCGGGCCGGCTCCGCGGCGATCGACGCGAGCGTGGTGTGGGTCGGCGTGCTCCTGACGTCCGTGCTCGCCGGCCCGGCGGACGCCGGCATCTTCGGCGCGGTAGGTCGCTACGTCCTGGCCGGTCAACTGGCCATGCAGGGCCTGCGCGTCGCGGTGTCGCCGCAGCTGTCCCGCCTGCTCGGCGAGGGCCGGCGGTCCGCCGCCGCGGCGGTGCACCGGCGGCTGACCGCCTGGGCGCTCGTGCTGTCCTGGCCGGTGTACCTGCTGCTCGCCGCGTTCGGACCGGCGTTCCTGCAGCTGTTCGGCCCGGAGTTCGCCGCGGGCGCCTCCGCCATGACCGTGCTGGCCGTGGCCATGCTCGTCAACACGGGCGTCGGCAACGTGCAGAGCCTGCTGCTGATGAGCGGCCGCAGCGGACTGCACCTGGCCGCCACCGCGGCCGGGCTGGCGGTGACGGTGTGCCTCGGTCTGTGGCTGATCCCGGGGCACGGCGTGACGGGCGCCGCGCTGGCCTGGGCCGCCGGCATCGCCACCGAGAACCTCACGGCCTTCGGGTGCGCCCGGGCCGTGGTCGGCGAGCCCCTGGTCGACGCGGCGCTGCGGCGAGCGGCGGCCGGAACCCTGGCCGCGGTCGGGACCGCCGGTCTGGCCGGCGTGCTCGCCGCCGGCCGGGGCCTCCCGGGGCTGGCGGTGGCCCTCGCGGTGCTGGCGGCCGGCTGCGCCGGGCTCGTGACCGTTCCCCGCGTGCGCCGGCGTGTCGCGGTGAGCATCGGACAGATCCGCCGGGGGGAGGCGGCGGCGCCGACCGCCGCCGCTCCGGCGCCGACGAAGGGCAGGTGAGGGTTTCGTGCCGTCCATCCGGGACCGGGTGAAGCAGCTCGTGCCGACGCAGGTGACCAGCCGGGTGCGCGACTCGCTTGTCGACTACGGCGTGCGGACCAGCGACCGCAGGCCGCTGCCGGACTTCCTCGTCATCGGCACCAAGCGGGGCGGCACCACCTCCCTGTGGAACTACCTGATCCAGCACCCGCTCGTGCCACGCCTCTTTCCGGCCTGGAACACCAAGGCGTCGCACTACTTCGAGGAGAACTGGCGGCGCGGCGAGGCCTGGTACCGCTCGCATTTCCCCACGCAGCGGCAGCGGGCCGCGCTGGAGAGCCGGCACGGCGGGCCGGTGCGGGTCGGCGAGGCCGCCCCGCTGTACATGTTCCACCCGCTCGCCGCCCAGCGGGTCGCCGCGCTCATGCCGTCCGTGCGGCTGATCGTGCTCCTGCGCGACCCGGTGGAGCGGGCGTACTCGCACTGGAAGGAGCGGCGGACGCACGGCGTCGAGCCGCTGGACTTCCCGGCCGCGCTCGCCGCCGAGCCGGAGCGGACGGCGGGGGAGCGGGAGCGTCTCGTCGCCGAGCCGGAGTACCACAGCGAGCGCCACGACTGGTACAGCTACCGGGCCCGGGGCCGCTACCTGGAACACCTGGAGCCGTGGCTCGACCGGTTCGACCGGGGGCAGTTCCTCTTCCTGCCCAGCGAGGACCTGTACCGCGACGCCCGTGCCACGTACCGCCGGACGCTGGACTTCCTCGGGCTGCCCCCGTTCGACCTGCCCGCTTTCGACGTCTACAACGACCGCCGGTCGGCGCCGCTGGACCCGGCGGTACGGGCCGAGCTCACGGCGTACTACCGGCCGTACAACGACGCGCTGCGCGCGCGGCTCGGCCTGAACCTCGATTGGCCGGACGGGGCGGCGTGACGCCGGCGGCCACCGCGCCGGCCGATCCCCGGTCCCGCGACGACGGGCTGGGCTGGGTGACCCGGGCGGTGTTCGGCGACGAGCGGGTCGCGCTGACCGTGGGCGGAACGCCGCCGGCCGGCCACCGGGCGGTGGCCCGGTACGCCGTCGTCCCGTCGGTGCCGCGGGCGCGGTTCCTGCTGCCGCTCGGCGCGCCGCGAGCCACGGCGGCGTCGCTGCTCGCGTACAACGCGCTGCGACCGCCGAGGGTGCGTGCGGTGCGGGCCGCGCTGAGCGGGCTGTCCCGGCTCGGCGCGACCGGCCGGGCGTTTCCCACCCTCACCGTTTCGGTGCCCGTGGGTGGGCGCCCGGCCGAGTTGCTGCTGGCCGACCGGCTCGCCGCCGACCTCGGGGGCGGGCCGCTGCACGCCGCCTGCGGGGTACGGCCACCGGACCCGAACCACAAGCCCACCCTCCAGCTGTTCAGCGCCGACGGCCGGCCGCGCGGCTACGCGAAGATCGGCTGGAACGGCGCGACCCGGGCGCTGGTCGCCGCCGAGGCGGCCGCGCTACGCGCGCTGGGCGCGTTCAGCGGCGTGCCCGACCATCCGGCCACACCCCGGCTGCTGACCCGTGTCGACTGGGCGGGGCAGGTGGTCGCCGTCGTCGAGCCGCTGCCACCCCGCGTACGCGGGATGCCGGTCACCGAGCCGCCGGCGGTCGCGGCGCTGCTCGCGGTCGCCCGCCGGGGTCGGGCGGCGCCGCAACGGCCGCTGGCCGGCTCGCCGTTCCTCGCGCGGCTGACCGCCGAGGCGGCCGCGGCCGGCGTCGCGGGGCGGCGGGCGGCGGCCGCGGTGGCCGCTCTCGCCCGGCGGTACGCGGACACCACCGTCGAGTTCGGGCACTGGCACGGCGACTGGGTGCCGTGGAACCTGGGCCGGCACGGCGGGCGCCTCGTGGCGTGGGACTGGGAGCACAGTGGACCGGACGTTCCGCTCGGCTTCGACCTCGCGCACGACGCGTTCCAGCGGGCCGTGGTGCTGCGGGGCGAGCCGGTCGCAGCCGGTGCGCGGGCCGTCGACGGGCAGCTCGACCGGTACGGCGACGGGTTCGGCCTCGGGCCGGCGCAGCGCCGGCTGGTGGCCGACGGGTACCTGCTGGAGATGTGGCTGCGCACGTGGCGGCTCGCCGACGCGGGGGCGGGCTGGAATCCCGTGCTGCATCCCGCTCTCCTCGACGTGGTCGAGGAACGACAGTCCGCCCGACCCGCGCAGGACCGACGCGCCGGTGGGCGTTGACCATCGCCGCAGCGTGACGGAAGAATTGCAGGTCGTGATGCTGGTCGCGACGGCGGTGGATGGGGCCGCCGGCGCGGACGTCGGCTCTGCCGACCGGGATCCGAGCGAGCGATGTGGGGAGTCGCGTGGACACGGACATCGAAGACGATGAGGCCCCGGTCCTGCTGCTGGTGGGTTCCAGCGGCGGGCACCTCGCCCAGTTGCTGGCGCTGCGGCCGTGGTACGAGGGCCGGCGGCGCTGCTGGGTCACCTTCGACACCCCTGAGGCGGTGTCGCTGCTCGCCGGCGAGGAGCTGGTGCCGGCCCACCATCCGACCACCCGGAACGTGCCGAACCTGCTGCGCAACGCGGTGCTCGCCTGGCGGGTGCTGCGTGGGCGGCGGGTCGCCGCGGTGGTCACCACCGGCGCCGGCGTGGCCGTGCCGTTCGTCGTGCTGGCCCGGCTGCGGCGCGTCCCGACCGTCTACATCGAGGTGTACGACCGCATCGACACCCCGACGTTGACGGCCCGGCTCTGCCGCCCGTTCCTCTCCGCCATGCTCGTGCAGTGGGACGAGCAGCGCCGGCAGTATCCGGAGGCGACAGTCGTGGGGACGCTGCTGTGAGCGGGGACGCGGGCGCGGGGGCAGCTCCCGCGGACAGCCCGGCGGCGGCCCGGCCGGCCCCGCACCCGGCGCGTCCCGCCGTCCGGCCCGACTCCACCCGGGTGCCCCGGCAGCGCGACCGCGCCGACGCCGGCCGCATCCAGTTGCTGGTGGCCGTCGGCACCGACAAGCACCCCTTCGGCCGCCTGCTGGCCTGGCTCGAGGAGTGGCACGTCGAGGCCGCCGACCGGGTCGGCCTGACCGTTCAACATGGGCACAGCCCGGCGCCCGCCGTCCCGGGCGCGGTGCCCTTCCTCGCGCACGACGCGCTGCAGACCGCGATGTCCGGCGCCGACCTGGTGCTCTGCCACGGCGGGCCGGCCACCATCCTGGAGGCCCGCCGGCACGGCCACCTGCCCATCGTGGTGCCGCGCGACCCGCAGCGGGGTGAGCACGTCGACGACCACCAGCAGCTCTTCGCGCGCCGGCTCGGCGCGGCCGGCATGGTGGCGCTCTGCGAGTCCCGGCCCGCGCTGCACGACGCGCTGGCCGCCGGGGTCGCCGACCCGGCGCGCTTCGCCGTCGTGGCCGACCCCCGCACACGCGACGCGCAGCGGGCCGCCGTGGCCCGCGTCGGGCGGATCGTGGACGGGCTCATCGCCGAGGCCGCCCGGCGGGCGCCGCGGTGGCGGGTGTGGGGCCGCGCGGCCCGGAACGGGAGGCGGGCGCGATGACGGCGGCTCCACCGGTGAGTGTCGTGGTGCCCACCCGGGACCGCCCGGAGCTGCTCCGCGGGGCGGTGCGGGCCGCGCTCGACCAGGCCCACGCGGGCGCCGTCGAGGTCGTCGTGGTCTACGACCAGTCGGAGCCGGACGCGTCGCTCGTGGAGCTGTCCCGGCCCGGCCGGCCGGTCCGGGTGATCCGCAACGAGCGCACCCCGGGGCTGGCCGGCGCCCGCAACTCGGGGGCCCTGGCCGCCGAGGGCGAGCTGATCGCCTTCTGCGACGACGACGACGAGTGGCTGCCGGGCAAGCTGGCCGCCCAGGTCGCGGCGCTCGCCGCCGCCCCGGAGGCGGAGCTCGTGAGCTGCGGGATCCGGGTCAGCTACGACGGGCACACCGTCGACCGGGTGCTCGGCAAGGACCGGATCACGCTCGCCGACCTGCTGCGTGACCGGATGACCGAGCTGCACCCGTCGACCTTCCTGATCCGCGCGTCGGCGCTGCGCGACGGGTTCGGGCTCGTCGACGAGGAGATCCCGGGCAGCTACGCGGAGGACTACGAGTTCCTGCTCCGGGCGGCCCGCAGCGCGCCGCTGGTCAACCTGCCCACCCCGTACGCGCTGGTGCGCTGGCACCGCCGGTCCTACTTCGCCCAGCGGTGGGACACCATCTCCACGGCGCTGCAGTGGCTGCTGGACCGGTACCCGGAGTTCACCACCCAGCCGGCCGGCGAGGCGCGGGTGACCGGGCAGATCGCGTTCGCCCGGGCCGCCTGCGGGCACCGGCGGGAGGCGGTCCGCTGGGCGCGCCGGACCATCCGCCGCAACTTCCGCGAGCCGCGGGCCTACCTGGCCCTCGCCGTGGCCGGGCGCGTCGTCCGGGCGGACGCCGTCCTGCGCACCCTGCACAGACGCGGCCGTGGCATCTGAGGCCGACCGACCGACGAGGATGTGAGATGGCCCTGCACTCGCTCCGGTTCTACCTGGTGGACTCCCCGAGCTCGGTGGGCGCGAAACGGCGGGCCCGCCGCGCGGCCTGGCTGGCCGACACGTTCCCCGACCTCGCCGACATGACCGTGCTGGACCTGGGCGGCCGGGTGGCGAGCTGGGCGAAGGTGCCGGTGCGCCCCGCGCACGTGCACGTGGTCAACCTGGAGCCGCTGCCCGCCGACCTCCCCGACTGGGCGGAGGCGGACCACGCGGACGCGTGCGAGCTGCCGGAGAGCATTCTGCGCCGGCGCTACGACCTGGTCTTCAGCAACAGCGTGCTGGAGCACGTGGGCGGCCACGAGCGGCGGCGGCGGATGGCCGAGGCGGTCCGGTCGCTGGCGCCCGCCTACTGGGTCCAGACCCCGTACCGGTACTTCCCGGTCGAGCCGCACTGGGTGGCGCCCGGGATGCAGTTCCTGCCGGTGCCGGCGCGGGTGTTCGTGGCGCGGAAGTGGCCGCTCGCGTACACCCCGGGCAAGTCGTACGAGTCGGCCATGCGGCAGGTGCTCACCACCGAGCTGGTCGGCCGGGCCGAGCTGAGATACCTCTTCCCGGACGCCACCATTCGCGGCGAACGCCTGCTCGGCCTCACCAAGTCCCTCATCGCGGTCCGCCGGCCCTGAGCGCCGGCGTCCGTCCGCGGGTCGGGACGGGGCGGGCACCGCACGGGACCGACCACCCGGCGTGACAGACTTGCCGCTGTGTTGCGCTGGCTGACCGCAGGTGAATCGCACGGACCCGCCCTCGTCGCGATGCTCGAGGGGGTGCCCGCCGGGGTCGAGGTGACCACCGGCGACATCGCCGCCGAGCTGGCTCGCCGCCGGCTGGGCTACGGCCGGGGCGCGCGCATGTCGTTCGAGCAGGACGAGATCGAGGTCATCGGCGGCCTGCGGCACGGCGTCACCATCGGGAGCCCGGTGGCCGTCCGCGTGGGCAACTCGGAGTGGCCGAAGTGGCGCACCGTCATGGCGGCCGACCCGGTGGACCCGGAGGAGCTGGCGGGGCAGGCCCGCAACGCCCCCCTCACCCGCCCCCGGCCCGGCCACGCCGACCTCGCCGGGATGCAGAAGTACGGGCACACCGACGCCCGGCCGATCCTCGAGCGGGCCAGTGCCCGGGAGACGGCGGCCCGGGTGGCCGTCGGCACCGTCGCCAAGGCGCTGGTGAAGCAGACCCTCGGCATCGAGATCGTCTCGCACGTGGTCGAGCTGGGTCCGGTGGCCGTCAAGCCCGGGCTGCGCCCGCGTCCGGAGGACGCCGCGCGGATCGACGCCGACCCGTTGCGCTGCCTCGACCCGGAGGCCAGCGCCCGGATGGTCGCCGAGGTCGACGCCGCGAAGAAGGCGGCCGACACGCTCGGCGGTGTGGTGGAGGTGCTGGCGTTCGGGGTGCCGCCGGGGCTCGGCAGCCACGTGCAGTGGGACCGCAAGCTCGACGCCCGGATGGCCGCCGCGCTCATGTCCATCCAGGCGATCAAGGGTGTGGAGATCGGCGACGGCTGGCTGCAGGCCCGTTCGCGCGGCTCCGCGGCGCACGACGAGATCATTCCGACGGCCACCGGCGTCCGGCGGGTCACCGACCGGGCCGGCGGCCTGGAGGGCGGGATCACGACGGGCGAGCCGCTGCGGGTGCGCGCCGCCATGAAGCCGATCTCGTCGCTCAACCGGGCCCTCGCCACCGTGGACGTGACCACCGGCGAGCCGGCCACGGCCATCAACCAGCGTTCCGACGTCTGCGCCGTGCCCGCCGCCGCCGTGGTGGCCGAGGCGATGGTCGCCCTGGTGCTGGCGGAGGCGACCATGGAGAAGTTCGGCGGCGACTCGGTCGCCGAGATCCGCCGCAACCTGGCCGGCTACCTGGACGCGCTGGTGATCCGGTGAGCGCCGCGGCCGCAGGCGTCACGAGGCCGGTCTGCGTGCTGGTCGGCGCGCCCGGCTCGGGCAAGACGACGGTGGGGCGGGCCCTCGCCGACCTGCTCGGCGTCGAGTTCCGCGACACCGACCTGGACATCGAGCAGATGGCCGGCAAGCCCATCCCGGAGATCTTCATCGACGAGGGCGAGGCGCACTTCCGTACCCTCGAACGGGCCGCGGTGGCCGCCGCGCTCGCGGGCTGCCCGGGGGTGCTCGCCCTGGGCGGCGGGGCCGTCCTCGCCGAGGAGACCCGCGCCGCCCTGGTGGGGCACACCGTGGTGCACCTCTCCGTGGAGCTGTCCGACGCCGTGCGGCGGGTCGGCCTCGGCGCCGGCCGCCCGCTGCTGGCGCTCAACCCGCGGGCCACGCTCAAGCACCTCATGGATCAGCGCCGCCCCCTCTACGCCGAGGTGGCCACCGCGACGGTGGTGACCGACGACCGGGCGCCGGAGGAGATCGCCGCCGAGATCGCCGCGCTGCTGCGCGGGTGAGCGCGCCTGCGCGGCCGGGGGCTCGACTAGGCTGCCGGCGATGGACGACGTGACCCGGATTCCGGTCGGCGGCGAGCGGCCGTACGACGTGCTGGTGGGACGTAACCTGCTGGACCCGCCGCCGCGGCTGCTGCCCGGCGCCGAGCGGGTGGCGGTCCTGCACGCGGCCCCGCTGAAGGAGCTGGCCGACACCCTCGCCGGGCGGCTGCGCGGCGGCGGCGTCGAGCCGCTGCTCATCGAGGTGCCCGACGCCGAGGCGGGCAAGCGCGTCGACGTGGCCGCGGCCGCCTGGGAGCGGCTCGGCGCGGCGGGCTTCACCCGTACCGACGCCGTGGTCGGGGTCGGCGGCGGCGCGGTGACCGACCTGGCCGGCTTCGTGGCGGCCTGCTGGCTGCGCGGGGTGCGTTGGGTGCCGGTCGCCACCTCGCTGCTCGGCATGGTCGACGCCGCGGTGGGCGGCAAGACCGGGATCAACACCGCCGCGGGCAAGAACCTGGTCGGCGCGTTCCACCCGCCCGCCGGGGTCATCTGCGATCTGGCCACCCTCGACACCCTCCCGGCGGCGGACCTGGCTGCGGGCATGGCCGAGGTGGTCAAGTGCGGCTTCATCGCCGATCCGGTGATCCTGGACCTCGTGGAGCGGGACCCGGCGGCGGCCGTCGACCCGACGGGCCCGGTAGCCCGGGAGCTGATCGAGCGGGCGATCCGGGTCAAGGCCGACGTGGTGGCCGGTGACCTGCGCGAGTCCGGCGTCCGCGAGGTGCTCAACTACGGGCACACGCTGGCGCACGCCATCGAGAAGGTGGAGGGCTACCGGTGGCGGCACGGCGACGCCGTCGCCGTCGGCCTGGTCTACGCGGCCACCCTGGCCCGCCTCGCGGGACGGCTCGACGCGGCCACGGCCGAGCGGCACCGCGCGGCCGTCGCGGCGCTGGGTCTGCCCACCGGCTTCCGGGCGGACGCCTGGCCGGAGCTGCTGGCCGCCATGCGGGTGGACAAGAAGGCCCGGGGGAGCAGGCTGCGTTTCGTGGTGCTGGACGGGCTGGCCCGGCCGGCGATCCTGGAGGGCCCCGACGAGGCGCTGCTGCGGGCGGCGTACGACGAGGTGGCACTGCCGTGAGGGTGTACGTGCTGAACGGGCCGAACCTCGGCCGGCTGGGCACCCGCGAGCCGGACGTGTACGGGGCGACCACCTACGCGGACCTCGTGGCGCTCTGCGAGTCGACGGGCCGGGAGCTGGGCCTGGACGTCACGGTGCGGCAGACCGACGCCGAGCACGAGCTGCTCGGCTGGCTGCACGAGGCGGCCGACGAGGGCGCCGCCGTGGTGCTCAACCCGGCGGCCTGGTCGCACTACTCGTACGCGGTGCGCGACGCCTGCGCCATGCTGCGCGGGCCGCTGATCGAGGTGCACATCTCCAACATCCACGCGCGCGAGCGGTTCCGGCACCACTCGGTGGTGTCGGCCGTGGCGACCGGCGTCATCGCCGGCCTCGGCATCGACGGCTACTGCCTCGCGCTGCGCCACCTGGCCACGCTGGCGCCCGACCGCTGAGCCGGCGGGTCGGCGGCGGGCGGGCGGCGGGTCAGCGGCGGGTCGGCGGCGGGTCCGACGCGTTGCGCCTGTGGCAGCGATGCGGACGCGGGCCACGAGCCGCACCCGCGGCCCCGGTCGGACACGCAGCGTGACTCCGGGCCCGCCTCACGCTGCGTGAGCGTCACGGCCGGATCCGACACACCCCTTCGCCTCCTTTGCTCTGCACCCCTATGTGCACCACCCCTCTGACCTGCGGCGTACCCGGCCGGTCGCGGAACGCCACCGACGCCGGTCGTCACGGTGGGTGCCTGGTGCATCCATGGGTGCAGAGCAAAGGAGGCGGGAGGGCAGGTGCCGGGGCGCGGCCTCGGACACGGAGCGTGAGGCCGATGCCCGCGGCGGCGGGTCGGGTCGACGCAGGCCGTCCCGAGGGGCCCCGGGAGGACCGACCGGCGGCGACACGCGGACTAGTAGACTTTCCAGGTCTGTCCGCCAATTGATGATCAAGGCAGGAAATGGCCACCACCAACGACCTGAAGAACGGCCTGGTACTCAACCTCGACGGGGAGCTCTGGACCGTCATCGAGTTCCAGCACGTCAAGCCCGGTAAGGGTGGTGCGTTCGTGCGTACCACGCTGAAGAACGTGCTCTCCGGCAAGGTCGTCGACAAGACCTTCAACGCGGGCACCAAGGTCGAGACCGCGACCGTCGACAAGCGCACGATGCAGTACCTGTACGCCGACGGCGAGGACTACGTCTTCATGGACCTGGAGACGTTCGACCAGATCACGGTCCCCGGCGGCACCGTCGGCGAGGCGGCCAACTACCTGCTGCCCGAGGCCGAGGCGACCGTCGCCACCCACGAGAGCGTGCCGCTCTACGTCGAGCTGCCCACCAGCGTCGTGCTCGAGGTCACCTACACCGAGCCGGGTCTGCAGGGCGACCGCTCGACCGGCGGCAACAAGCCGGCCACCGTCGAGACCGGCGCGACCGTGCAGGTCCCGCTCTTCATCACCACCGGTGAGAAGATCAAGGTCGACACTCGGGACGGCCGTTACCTCGGCCGCGCCTGATGGCCGAGGGTCCCAAGCAGCAGATGCCGGCGCGCCGCAAGGCGCGCAAACGGGCGTTGGACGTGCTCTTCGAGGCCGACCTGCGTGACCGGCCGCCCGTGGAGGTGCTGGCCGGCTACCTGGAGCGGATCGAGAAGCCCCACCCGGAACACCTGGGCTACGCGGTGCGGCTGGTCGAGGGGGTGGCCGCGCACCTGGACCGCATCGACGAGTTGATCGCCAGCTACGCCGAGGGGTGGACGCTGGACCGGATGCCCGCGATCGACCGCAACCTCGCCCGCATCGCGGTCTACGAGCTGCTCTACCTCGACGACATCGACGACGCGGTGGCCATCAGCGAGGCCGTGGAGCTGGCCCGGCAGATGTCGACCGACGACTCGCCGCGCTTCCTCAACGGCGTGCTCGGCCGGATCGCCGAGTACGCCACCCGCTGACCTCCGCGTTCCCGTACGAACGACGAAGGGCCCGTGCCGTCCGGCACGGGCCCTTCGTGTCGCTCAGGAGGCGAAGAACGCCCGCGGGTCGGCGACGAGCACGCCGTGCTCGGTGAGGCGCTCGATCAGACCCGACGGCGAGGCGTCGTAGACGATCGCCAGCGCGCGCAGGTCGTCGGCGCGGATCGACAGCACCCGGCCGTTGTAGTCGCCCCGCTGCTGCTGGATGGCCCGGGCGTAGCGGGCCACGTACGCCAGGTCCTCGGAGGCCTCGTCGTAGAGCCGCTCCAGGTCCAGGACGATCTTGCTGGTCGGCTCGTGACGTACGCCACTGCCGTCGGGCAGCAGCTCCGACACGGGGACACGGTAGAAGTCGGCCAGCTCGGCCAGGCGGGACACCGTCACGGCCCGGTCGCCGCGCTCGTACGAGCCGACCACCACGGCCTTCCACCGCCCGTTCGACTTCTCCTCCACCCCCTGCAGGGAGAGCCCCTGCTGCTGGCGGATCGAGCGCAGGCGGGCGCCCAGAGACTTGGCGTATTCAGAGGGCATTCGGACACTCCCAGTGCTGCGGGGGTTCTCCCAGCGATTCGCTACGGAGCGTGACGGTACGGGGATTGCGACACCTGGTCAAGTGGTCGTGACCTTACCGTTGGGGAGCACGGGGGGAGTTATCCCCATTTCGCCGCCCTGATCCGGTGGTCAGTGGCCCGCGGGGGCCGAGCCGGTGACCACTGGTAACGTGGCGTGAAGCCCCGGCTCGGGCCGCTCTCGCGGCCGACGGCCGAGGTGTCCGACGTCCTTTAACGACCCGTCCCGTGAGGCGGGGAAGGAGGTCCGCCGTGGCCTGCCCACCGGCCGCCCAGTCGCCGACCGCGCGGCAACCCTCGGTGAAGGTGATCCTCGCCAGCGCCGACGTGCAGCGCGTGGTCGACCGCATCGCCCACCAGATCCTGGAGAAGACCCAGGGCGCCGCCGACACCGTCCTGCTCGGCATCCCCACCCGGGGCGCGCCCCTCGCGCGGCGGCTCGCCGCCCGGATCAGCACCTTCGAGGACGTCACCGTCCCGGTCGGTGTGCTCGACATCACCCTCTACCGCGACGACCTGCGCCGGCAGGCGACCCGCGCGGTGGGGCCGACCCAGGTCCCGCCGGGCGGGATCGACGGCAAGCGCGTCATCCTCGTCGACGACGTCCTCTTCTCCGGCCGCACGGTCCGGGCCGCCCTCGACGCGCTGAACGACGTCGGCCGGCCCGCCTCGGTGCAGCTCGCCGTCCTCGTCGACCGCGGCCACCGGGAGCTGCCGATCCGCGCCGACTACGTCGGCAAGAACATCCCCACCGCCCTCGCCGAGAGCGTGAAGGTGACGCTCGCCGAGACCGACGGCGCCGACGGGGTCAAGCTCTACGGAGGGGCCTCATGATCCGGCACCTGCTCTCCGGCGCCGACCTCGACGCGGCCACCGCCACCCGGATCCTGGACACCGCCGCCGAGATGGCCACCGTCGCCGGCCGCGAGGTCAAGAAGCTGCCCGCGCTGCGCGGGCGCACCGTGGTGAACCTCTTCTACGAGGACTCCACCCGCACCAGGATCTCGTTCGAGGCGGCGGCGAAGCGGCTCAGCGCCGACGTGATCAACTTTTCCGCGAAGGGCTCCAGCGTGGCCAAGGGCGAGAGCCTGAAGGACACGGCGCTGACCCTCCAGGCCATGGGCGCCGATGCGGTGGTCGTCCGCCACCCCGCCTCCGGCGCCGCCCACCGGCTCGCCGAGTGGGTGGACGGGTCGGTGGTCAACGCCGGCGACGGCACCCACGAGCACCCGACCCAGGCGCTGCTCGACGCGTACACGATGCGTTCCCGGCTGGGCCGGCTGGCCGGCCTGTCGGTCGCGGTGGTCGGCGACGTCCTGCACAGCCGGGTGGCCCGCTCCAACGTCCTGCTGCTGTCCACCCTCGGCGCCAAGGTGACCCTGGTCGGGCCGCCCACGCTGATCCCGGTGGACATCGCCGCGGCGCTCGCGCCCGGCACCGGCGTCTGCTACGACCTCGACGCGGTGCTGCCCGGCTCGGACGTCGTGATGATGCTGCGCGTGCAGCGGGAGCGGATGGGCGACTCCTACTTCCCCTCCGCCCGCGAGTACGCCCGCCGCTACGGTCTCGACGGCCCGCGCATGCGCCGGCTGCCGGAGCACGCGATCGTCATGCACCCCGGCCCCATGAACCGGGGCATGGAGATCACGCCCGAGGTCGCCGACTCGCCCCGCTCCACCATCGTCGAACAGGTCGCCAACGGGGTCTCCGTCCGGATGGCCGTCCTCTACCTGCTGCTCGGGGGGAACAACGCATGACCGCGTACCTCATCAAGGGGGTCAGCGTGCTCGGCGCCGCGCCGACCGACCTGCTGATCCGCGACGGCGTGGTGGCCGAGGCCGGTGCGGGTCTTTCCGCCGCCGGCGCGACGACCGTCGACGCCGCCGGGCTGGTCGCCCTGCCCGGCCTCGTCGACCTGCACACCCACCTGCGCGAGCCGGGCCGCGAGGACGCCGAGACCGTCGAGTCCGGCTCCCGGGCGGCGGCGCTCGGCGGGTACACGGCGGTCTGCGCCATGGCGAACACCTCCCCGGTGGCCGACACGGCCGGCGTGGTCGAGCAGGTGTGGCGCCTCGGCCGGGAGGCCGGCCTCGTGGACGTGCAGCCGATCGGCGCGGTCACCGTGGGCCTGGCCGGCGAGCGCCTCGCCGAGCTCGGCGCGATGGCCGACTCCGCGGCCCGGGTGCGGATCTTCTCCGACGACGGGCACTGCGTGGCCGACCCGCGGCTGATGCGCCGGGCGCTGGAGTACGTGAAGGCGTTCGACGGGATCATCGCCCAGCACGCCGAGGAGCCCCGCCTCACCGAGGGCGCGCAGATGCACGAGGGCGAGGTGTCCACCCGGCTCGGGCTGACCGGGTGGCCGGCGGTCGCCGAGGAGGCGATCATCGCCCGGGACGTGCTCCTCGCCGAGCACGTCGGCAGCCGCCTGCACGTCTGTCACGTCTCCACGGCCGGCAGCGTCGAGGTGCTGCGCCAGGCCAAGGCCCGCGGCGTGCGGGTCACCGCCGAGGTGACCCCGCACCACCTGCTGCTCACCGACGCGCGCGCCGAGACCTACGACCCGGTCTACAAGGTCAACCCGCCGCTGCGCACGGCCGAGGACGTGGCCGCGCTGCGCGCCGCGCTGGTCGACGGCGTCGTCGACATCGTGGCCACCGACCACGCGCCGCACGCCGTCGAGGACAAGGAGTGCGAGTGGGCGTACGCCCGGCCGGGCATGCTCGGCCTGGAGACGGCGCTGCCCATCGCCCTCGACGTGCTCGGGCCGCGCTGGGACCTGATCGCCGAGCGGATGTCGCGCACGCCGGCCCGGATCGCCGGCCTCGACGGCCACGGTCTCGACCCGGCCCCCGGCGTGCCGGCCAACCTGACCCTCGTCGACCCGGCGGCCCGCCGGGTGGTCGAGCCCGGCGAGCTGGCCAGTCGCAGCCGCAACACCCCGTACGCCGGCATGACGCTGCCGGGTCGCATCGTGGCGACCTTCCTGCGCGGCGAGCCGACGGTGCTCGACGGAAAGGCGGTTCGGTGAGCCCGAGGAAGGCAGCGAGGCGGATTTCCGCAGTCGCGGACGAAAGGCTGGCACAGTGAGCAGCAGGCGCAGGCCGGCGATGCTCGTCCTGGAGGACGGGCGGACGTTCCACGGTGAGGCGTACGGCAGCGTCGGCGAGACCTTCGGCGAGGCGGTCTTCAACACCGGCATGACCGGCTACCAGGAGACCCTCACCGACCCGTCGTACCACCGCCAGGTGGTGGTGCAGACCGCGCCGCACATCGGCAACACCGGGGTGAACGGCGAGGACGACGAGTCGACCCGGATCTGGGTGGCCGGTTACGTGGTGCGCGACCCGGCCCGGATCGGATCCAACTGGCGGGCCACGGGCGGCCTCGAGGACCGGCTCGCCGCCGAGGGTGTCGTCGGCATCGGCGGGGTGGACACCCGCGCGCTGACCCGGCACCTGCGGGAGCGTGGCGCCATGCGGGTGGGCATCTCCAGCGTCGAGGACGACCCGCGGGCCCTGCTGGCCCGGGTGCGGCAGGCCCCCGAGATGGTGGGCGCCGACCTCTCCGCCGAGGTGACCACCGCCGAGCCGTACGTGGTGCCGGCACAGGGCACGCACCGGTTCACGGTGGCCGCGCTGGACCTCGGCATCAAGCGCAACGTGCCGCGCCGGCTCGCCGCGCGCGGGGTCACCACCCACGTGCTGCCCGCCACGTCGACCGTCGACGACCTGCTCGCCACCGGCGCGGACGCGGTGTTCTTCTCGCCCGGGCCGGGTGACCCGGCCACCGCCGACGGGCCCGTCGGGCTGGCCCGGGAGGTGCTGAGCCGGCGGATCCCGCTGTTCGGCATCTGCTTCGGCAGCCAGATCCTCGGCCGGGCGCTCGGCTTCGGCACCTACAAGCTCGGCTACGGCCACCGCGGCATCAACCAGCCAGTGCTGGACCGGGCCACCGGCAAGGTGGAGGTCACCAGCCACAACCACGGCTTCGCCGTCCAGGTGCCTAGCGCCGGCGCCGGGACGGTCGTCCCCGACCAGGTGATCGACACCGAGTTCGGCGGGGTCCAGGTGTCGCACGTCTGCCTCAACGACAACGTGGTCGAGGGGCTGCGGGCCAAGGACGTGCCCGCGTTCACCGTCCAGTACCACCCGGAGGCGGCGGCCGGCCCGCACGACGCGGACTACCTCTTCGACCGCTTCGCAGAGCTGATCGAAGGCGGGAAGTAATGCCCAAGCGGACAGACCTGAAGCACGTCCTGGTCATCGGCTCCGGGCCGATCGTGATCGGGCAGGCCTGCGAGTTCGACTACTCGGGCACCCAGGCCTGCCGGGTGCTGCGCAGCGAGGGGATCCGGGTCAGCCTGGTCAACTCGAACCCGGCCACGATCATGACCGACCCGGAGTTCGCCGACGCCACGTACGTCGAGCCGATCACGCCCGAGTTCGTCGAGCTGGTCATCGCCAAGGAGCGGCCGGACGCGATCCTGCCCACCCTCGGCGGGCAGACCGCGCTGAACACCGCGGTCGCGCTGCACGAGTCGGGTGTGCTCGAGAAGTACGGCGTCGAGCTGATCGGCGCCAACATCGACGCCATCAACCGCGGCGAGGACCGGCAGCTGTTCAAGGACATCGTGGCGAAGGCCGCCGCCCGCCTCGGCGTCGAGGACCCGTCGTCGCTCGTGCCGCGCTCGCGGGTGTGCCACTCCATGGACGAGGTCCGGGAGACCGTCGCCGAGCTGGGCCTGCCCGTGGTCATCCGCCCGTCGTTCACGATGGGCGGCCTCGGGTCGGGCATGGCGCACACCGACGAGGACCTGGAGCGCATCGCCGGGGACGGCCTCGCGGCCAGCCCGGTGCACGAGGTGCTCATCGAGGAGAGCGTGCTCGGCTGGAAGGAGTACGAGCTCGAGCTCATGCGGGACCGGCACGACAACGTCGTGGTGGTCTGCTCCATCGAGAACGTCGACCCGATGGGCGTGCACACCGGCGACAGCGTGACCGTGGCCCCGGCCATGACGCTCACCGACCGCGAGTACCAGCGACTGCGCGACCTGGGGATCGCGGTGCTGCGTGAGGTCGGGGTGGACACCGGCGGCTGCAACATCCAGTTCGCCGTGAACCCGGCCGACGGCCGCATCGTGGTGATCGAGATGAACCCGCGGGTGTCGCGTTCGTCGGCCCTCGCGTCCAAGGCCACCGGCTTCCCGATCGCCAAGATCGCCGCCAAGCTGGCCATCGGCTACACGCTCGACGAGATCCCCAACGACATCACGCTCAAGACGCCCGCGGCGTTCGAGCCGACCCTCGACTACGTGGTCGTCAAGATCCCGCGGTTCGCCTTCGAGAAGTTCCCCGGCGCGGACCCGGAGCTGACCACCACCATGAAGTCGGTGGGGGAGGCCATGAGCCTCGGGCGCAACTTCACCGAGGCGCTCAACAAGGCCATGCGGTCGATGGAGACCGGCGCCGCGGGGTTCTGGACCCGGCCGGACCCGGCGGACGCCACGAAGGAGAACACCCTCGCCGCGCTCGGTACGCCGCACGACGGCCGCCTCTACACCGTCGAGCGGGCGCTGCGGCTGGGCGCCTCGATCGCCGAGGTGGCGGCCGCCTCCGGCGGGATGGACCCGTGGTTCCTCGACCAGATCGCGAGCCTCGTCGAGCTGCGCGCCGAGATCGTGGCGGCGCCGGTGCTCGACGCGGACCTGCTGCGTCGCGCCAAACGGGCCGGTCTCTCCGACCGGCAGCTGGCCGCGCTGCGCCCCGAGCTGGCCGCCGAGGACGGCGTCCGGAGGCTGCGGCACCGCCTCGACATCCGGCCGGTCTACAAGACCGTGGACACCTGCGCGGCCGAGTTCGCGGCGAGCACGCCGTACCACTACTCGTCGTACGACTGGGAGACCGAGGTGGTCGGGTCGCCCCGACCGAAGGTGATCATCCTGGGTTCCGGGCCGAACCGCATCGGGCAGGGCATCGAGTTCGACTACTCCTGCGTGCACGCGGTCCAGGCGCTGCGCGCCGCGCCGGCCGGCGGCGGCTCCGGCTCCGCCGGCTTCGAGACCGTCATGGTCAACTGCAACCCGGAGACCGTTTCCACCGACTACGACACCGCCGACCGGCTCTACTTCGAGCCGCTCACCTTCGAGGACGTGCTGGAGGTCTGGCACGCCGAGGACACCTCCGGCCGGGCGGCCGGCGGGCCGGGCGTGGTCGGGGTGGTCGTGCAGCTCGGCGGGCAGACCCCGCTGGGGCTCGCGCAGCGGCTCAAGGACGCCGGGGTGCCGGTGGTCGGCACGTCGCCCGAGTCGATCCACCTGGCCGAGGAGCGGGGCGCGTTCGGCGCGCTGCTGGCCCGGGCGGGCCTGCGGGCGCCGGCGTACGGCCTGGCCACCTCGTACGAGGAGGCGAAGGCCATCGCCGACGAGATCGGCTACCCGGTGTTGGTGCGCCCGTCCTACGTGCTCGGCGGACGGGGCATGGAGATCGTCTACGACGACGCCACGCTGCGCGACTACATCGGACGCGCCACCGACATCTCGCCGAACCACCCGGTGCTCGTGGACCGGTTCCTCGACGACGCCATCGAGATCGACGTGGACGCGCTCTGCGACGCCGACGGCGAGGTGTACCTCGGCGGTGTCATGGAGCACATCGAGGAGGCCGGCATCCACTCCGGCGACTCGTCCTGCGCCCTGCCGCCGATCACCCTGGCCGGCTCGCACCTGGCCGAGGTCCGCCGGTACACCGAGGCGATCGCCCGGGGCATCGGCGTCCGCGGTCTGCTCAACGTGCAGTACGCCCTCAAGGACGACGTGCTCTACGTCCTGGAGGCGAACCCGCGCGCGTCGCGGACCGTCCCGTTCGTCTCGAAGGCGACCGCCGTGCCGCTGGCCAAGGCGGCGGCCCGGATCGCGCTCGGCGCCACCGTGGCCGAGTTGCGCGCCGAGGGACTGCTTCCGGCCACCGGGGACGGCGGCACCATGCCGGCCGACTCGCCGATCGCCGTGAAGGAGGCGGTGCTGCCGTTCAAGCGGTTCCGTACCCCGGCCGGGAAGGGGATCGACTCGCTGCTGGGGCCGGAGATGAAGTCCACCGGCGAGGTGATGGGCATCGACACGAACTTCGGGCACGCCTTCGCCAAGTCCCAGTCGGCCGCGTACGGATCCTTGCCGACCGGGGGCCGGATCTTCGTTTCGGTGGCCAACCGGGACAAGCGGGGGATGATCTTCCCGATCAAGCGCCTCGCCGACCTCGGCTTCCAGATCGTCGCCACCACCGGCACGGCCGAGGTGCTGCGCCGGCACGGCATCGCCTGCGAGCAGATCCGCAAGCACTACGAGGCGGGCGAGGGCGAGGACGCCGTCTCGATGATCCTCGGCGGCGACGTCGCGCTCGTGGTCAACACCCCGCAGGGCTCGGGGGCCAGCGCCCGCTCGGACGGCTACGAGATCCGCAGCGCGGCGGTCACGGCGGACATCCCGTGCATCACCACGGTGCCCGGGGCGGCCGCGGCCGTGATGGGCATCGAGGCGCGCATCCGGGGCGACATGCAGGTGCGCCCGCTCCAGGAGCTGCACGCCGCCCTGCGGGCCGCCCAGTGACCCGCCGCACCGCTCCCGACCCCCAGCACGCGTCGATCATGAAGTTGTCGCCCGCCGGCACGGCGTGTCGCGGCAACAACTTCATGATCGACCGGGGGACGGGCGTGGGTGGGTCGGCGTCGTGATCTTCGAGCGGGCGGTCCGGCCGGTTCTGTTCCGGCTCGGGGGCGGCGACGCCGAGGCGGCGCACGAGTGGACGCTGCGGCGGCTCGCCGCGGTGTCCCGGCGGCCCGCGGTCCTCGCGGCCCTGCGGGCCCGGTACGCGCTGGGTGCGCCGCGCACGGTGTTCGGTGTCGAGTTCCCCAACCCCGTCGGCCTGGCCGCCGGGATGGACAAGGACGGCGTGGCGCTGCCCGCCTGGCCCGCGCTGGGCTTCGGCTTCGTCGAGGTCGGCACGGTGACCGCCCACGGCCAGCCGGGCAACCCCCGGCCTCGGCTGTTTCGGCTGCGCGACAGCGAGGCCGTCGTCAACCGGATGGGCTTCAACAACTCCGGCGCCGAGGCGCTCGCGGCGCGGCTCGCGGCCCTGCCCCGGCCGCTCGGCGTGCCGCTGGGCATCTCGCTCGGCAAGTCCAAGGTGACCCCGATCGAGGACGCCGTGGACGACTACCTCGCCTCGTACCGGACGCTGCGCGCGCACGGCGACTACTTCGCGGTGAACGTGTCCTCGCCCAACACACCGGGCCTGCGCGCGTTGCAGGACCGGGCACACCTCGACGCGCTGCTCGCGGCGCTGGTGGGGGAGAAGCCGGTGCTCGTCAAGATCGCCCCGGACCTCACCGAGCCGGCGATCGCCGAGCTGCTGGAGGTCTGCCTCGCCCGGGGCGCGGCCGGCGTGATCGCCACGAACACGACGCTCGCCCGCGACGGGCTGGCCGCCGCCGACCGGCCCCGGGGCGCGGAGAGGGGCGGTCTGTCGGGCCGCCCGCTCACGGCACGCGCCCGCGAGGTGGTCTCGTTCGTGCACCGGGAGACCGGCGGCCGGCTGCCGGTGATCGGGGTGGGCGGCATCGTCGACCCCGACGACGCGGCCCGGATGGTCGACGCGGGCGCCAGCCTCGTGCAGCTCTACACCGGCTTCATCTACCGGGGCCCGGCCCTGGTGCGCTCCGCCGCCCGGGCCCTGTCCAGGACCCCGGCACCGTAGGCTCCCCGCGATCTCGCACTTCCTGCCCCGGCATGCGCCACATCCCGGACCGCACGATCGCGGGGCCTGCGCGCGGGGGCGCGGGGCTGAAGCATGTTGGAGGAGGTCACGTTGACACCTGAGGAGATTCTCGCCGGCGACCGGGACCACGTGTGGCATCCGTACGCGGCGCTGCCGCCGGCCAGCCCGCCCTACGTGGTCGAGAGCGCGCGGGGCGTACGCCTGCGGCTGGCCGACGGCCCGGAACTGGTCGACGGGATGTCGTCGTGGTGGGCGGCGATCCACGGCTACCGCCACCCGGTGCTCGACGCGGCGGCCACCGACCAGCTCGGACGGATGAGCCACGTCATGTTCGGCGGGCTGACCCACGAGCCGGCCGTGCGGCTCGCCCGCACGCTGGTCGAGCTCACCCCGGACGGGCTGGAACACGTCTTCCTCTGCGACTCCGGCTCGGTGAGCGTGGAGGTGGCCGTGAAGATGTGCCTGCAGTACCAGCGGGCCACCGGCCGGCCGGAGCGCCGCCGGCTGGGCACCTGGCGCGGCGGCTACCACGGCGACACCTTCCACCCGATGAGCGTCTGCGACCCGGAGGGGGGCATGCACCACCTCTGGGGCGACGTGCTGCCCCGGCAGGTCTTCGCGCCGGTGCCGCCGGGCGGCTTCGACACGGCGCCCGACCCGGCGTACGTGGCGGCCCTGGTGGACGCCGTGGAGCGGCACGCGCACGAGCTGGCCGCGGTCATCGTGGAGCCGGTGGTGCAGGGCGCCGGCGGAATGCGCTTCCACCACCCGGAGTACCTGCGGGTGCTGCGCGAGGTCACCCGGGCGCACGGCATCCTGCTCGTCTTCGACGAGATCGCCACGGGCTTCGGCCGGACCGGGACGATGTTCGCGGCCGAGCACGCGGGTGTGACGCCGGACGTGATGTGCGTGGGCAAGGCGCTCACCGGCGGGTACCTCACCCTGGCCGCCGCGCTCTGCACCCCGGAGGTCGCCCGGGGGATCTCCCGCGACGGCGTTTTGGCGCACGGTCCCACGTTCATGGGCAATCCGCTCGCCTGCGCGGTCGCCAACGCCTCCATGGGGCTGCTGCGGGCCGGAAACTGGGCGGCCGAGGTGGCGCGGGTGGGCGCGGGGCTCCGGGCCGGCCTGGAGCCGCTGCGGGGCGCGCCGGGGGTGGCCGACGTGCGGGTCCTGGGCGCGATCGGCGTCGTGCAGCTCGACCACGAGGTGGACCTGCCCGCCGCGACGGCCGCCGCGGTCGCCGAGGGCGTCTGGCTGCGGCCGTTCCGGGACCTGGTCTACACCATGCCGCCGTACGTCACCGACGACGCCGACCTGGCCCGGATCGCGGCCGGCGTGGCGGCGGCCGTGAAGGCCGGCTGAAGGCCCCGGCGGCCCCGTCCCGGGGCGCGGGGATTCCTTGGGCGTGCGCGGGCGGCGTGGGCCGCCCGTTTCGGAGTGAGGAGAGGGAGAAGAACGGATGGAGACCTTCGGCGCCCGGTTGCACCGGGCCCTCGTCGAGCGGGGACCGCTCTGCGTCGGGATCGACCCGCACCCCGGACTGCTCGCCCGCTGGGGGCTTCCCGACGACGTCGAGGGGCTCGACCGGTTCGCCCGGACCGTCGTGGACGCCCTCGGTGACCGGGTTGCGGTGGTCAAGCCCCAGTCGGCCTTCTTCGAGCGATTCGGTGCCCGAGGTGTCGCGATTCTTGAGTCAACTATCCGACAGTTACGGGATTCCGGCTCGCTCGTTCTGCTTGACGTCAAGCGCGGGGACATCGGCTCGACGGTCCGGGCGTACGCCTCGGCGTACCTTGATCCATCCAGCCCGCTGTATGTCGACGCGGTGACGGCGAGTCCCTACCTGGGAGTAGGTTCGCTCGCCCCGATGTTCGAGCTCGCCGCCGAGCACGGCGGTGGCGTCTTCGTGCTGGCGCTCACCTCGAACCCGGAGGGCCCGGCCGTCCAACACGCCCGCACCGCCGACGGCAGGACGGTGGCGCAGACGGTGATCGACGAGATTTCCCAGCTCAACGCGGGTGCGGACCCGCTCGGTAGCTTCGGCCTGGTGGTCGGCGCGACGATCGGGGACACCGGTCACGACCTGTCCCGGGTGGGCGGTCCGCTGCTCGCACCGGGGCTCGGCGCCCAGGGCGCGACGGCCGCCGATCTGCGTACGGTCTTCGGCGCCAGCCTCCCCGCGGTGCTTCCGTCGTACTCCCGTGAGGTGCTCGGCGCCGGCCCCGACGCGGCCGCGCTGCGGGCCGCCGCGGACCGGGTCCTGGCCGACTGCCGGGCCGTCCTGCCCGCCCGCTGACTGATTGATCGCTCGGTCACTTTGTCGTGATCATGGCGCGCCCACGTTGCCGAAAGCTCCGTTGACCGCTAGTTTTCCCCGCGCTGGGAACCACATACCCCTTGGTTCACAGCGACACCACGTTTCACAGATGCGGCGGTGCGTCCCGCCCGTCGCGATAGGGACCTGAGGAGAACTGGTGCCGCTCCCGTCACTGACCCCCGAGCAGCGCGCTGCCGCGCTGGAGAAGGCCGCGGAGATCCGCAAGGCCCGTGCTGAGCTGAAGGAGCAGCTCAAGCAGGGCAAGACCACCCTCGGAGCCGTTCTCGAGCGGGCCGAGTCCGACGACGTCGTGGGCAAGCTGAAGGTGTCGGCCGTCCTGCAGGCGATGCCGGGCATCGGCAAGATCCGGGCCACCCAGATCATGGAGAAGCTGAAGATCGCCGACAGCCGCCGCCTGCGGGGCCTCGGCGAGCAGCAGCGCAAGGCACTGCTTGGAGAGTTCGCCGCCAACTGAGCATGGCAGCGTGTAGAAACAAGCAGTGAGCACGGATGGCGGAGCGCGCCCGGCGGCTCGGCTCACTGTCCTGGCCGGTCCTTCGGGCGCCGGCCGGGAGAGTGTCGTCGAGCTCGTCCGGGCGCGTTCTCCCTCCGTGTGGCGGCCGGTGCCGGTGACCACCCGGCCCCGGCGCCACCCCGAGGTCGACGGGGTGGACCGGATCTTCCTGACGGCCACCGAGTTCGACCGGCTGATCGCCTCCGGCGCTCTGCTGGAGTGGTCCCGCGCCGGCCCGCACCGGCGCGGCACCCCGTACGAACCGCTGCGCTCCCGGCTCGCGGCCGGGCAGCCGGCGCTGCTCCCACTCGACCTCCCGGGCGCCCTGGCCGTCCGTGAACGCCTCGCCGACGCCCGGCTCGTGTTGCTGCGCCCGCCCGACTACCGGCCGGACCCGGCCGTACGGGCCGCCTTCGACCTCGACCTCACGCACGACCTGACCGATCGCGTCGCCGATGAGCTGGTAGGCTTGTTCGGTTCTTCTTATCCGACTCCGGCCCGACCGGGGGTTCTCGGTTAGGAGCCGTCCGCGGTCCGGAGTCGGCCGTGGCCGCCAGTCCGCACCGCGTCCGCGCGGTTCGACAGACGCAGAGGTTATTCGTGGGATCCATCGCCACCAACCCCGAGGGCATCACCAACCCGCCGATCGACGAGCTCCTCGAGAAGACGACGTCGAAGTACGCCCTGGTCATCTTCGCCGCCAAGCGGGCCCGCCAGGTCAACGCCTACTACAGCCAGCTCGGTGAGGGCCTGCTGGAGTACGTGGGCCCGCTCGTCGAGACCACCCCGCAGGAGAAGCCGCTCTCCATCGCCATGCGCGAGATCAACGCCGGCCTGCTCACCGCCGAGCCGACCGACCAGCCGTAACCCGCCGCACCGCGATGTCCGCCGGGATCGTCCTCGGGGTCGGTGGCGGCATCGCCGCCTACAAGGCGTGTGAGCTGCTGCGGCTCTTCACCGAATCGGGCCACCGGGTCCGCGTCGTGCCGACCGCGTCGGCGCTCCGCTTCGTCGGGGCGCCGACCTGGGCGGCGCTCTCCGGCCAGCCGGTCGCCGACGACGTCTGGTCCGACGTGCACGAGGTGCCGCACGTGCGCCTCGGGCAGCAGGCCGACCTCGTGGTGGTCGCGCCGGCCACCGCCGACCTGCTCGCCAAGGCCGCGCACGGTCTCGCCGACGACCTGCTCACCAACACGCTGCTCACCGCCCGCTGCCCGGTGGTGCTCGCCCCGGCCATGCACACCGAGATGTGGGAGCACCCGGCCACCGCGGCCAACGTCGCCACGCTGCGCTCCCGTGGCGTCCGGGTGATCGAGCCCGCGGTCGGCCGGCTCACCGGTGTCGACACCGGCAAGGGGCGCCTGCCCGATCCCGCGGAGATCTTCGCGGTGGCCCGTCGCGTGCTCACCCGGGGGATCGACGCCCCCGCCGACCTCGCCGGTCGCCGTGTGGTCGTGACCGCGGGCGGCACCCGCGAGCCGCTGGACCCGGTCCGGTTCCTGGGCAACCGTTCCTCCGGCAAGCAGGGCTACGCCTTCGCCCGCGCGGCCGTGGCCCGCGGCGCCCGGGTCACGCTGATCGCGGCCAACGTCGGTCTGGCCGACCCGGCCGGGGTCGACCTGGTCCGCGTGGGCACCACGGCGGAGCTGCGGGAGGCGACGCTGAAGGCGGCCGTCGACGCCGACGCCGTGGTGATGGCCGCCGCTCCGGCCGATTTCCGTCCGGCCGTCTACGCCCCTGGCAAAATCAAGAAGGCGGACGACGGCAGCGCGCCCACCATCGAGCTCGTCACCAACCCGGACATCGCCGCCGAGCTCGGCCAACGCCGTCGGCCCGACCAGGTGCTGGTGGTGTTCGCCGCGGAGACCGGCGACGCGGAGGCCAACGGCCGGGCGAAACTCGCCCGGAAGCGGGCCGACCTCGTCGTCGTCAACGAGGTCGGGCAGGACAAGGTGTTCGGCGCCGACACCAACGCGGCGACCGTCATCGGCGCGGACGGCTCGGTCAGCCGGATGCCCGAGCAGTCCAAGGAGGACCTCGCCGACAGCGTCTGGGACCTCGTCGTGGCGCGGTTCGCCCGTCGCTCCGAGGGGTGAGATCGGCGCAACTGGCTCCGCCGCCACCGACGGTGGTGGCTAGACTTCCGCGGAACGACTTTCACATGCTTAAGGGAGTGCCGTGACACGCCGCCTCTTCACGTCCGAATCGGTCACGGAAGGCCACCCGGACAAGATCGCCGACCAGATCAGCGACGGCATCCTCGACGCGTTGCTCGCCGAGGACCCGCGTAGCCGGGTCGCGGTGGAAACCCTGATCACCACGGGCCAGGTGCACATCGCCGGCGAGGTGACCACCAAGGCGTACGCGGACATCCCGACCATCGTCCGCCGGACGATCCTCGACATCGGCTACGACTCGTCGAAGAAGGGCTTCGACGGCGCTTCCTGCGGCGTGAGCGTCTCCATCGGCGCCCAGTCCGAGGACATCGCGCAGGGCGTCGACAACGCCTTCGAGCTGCGCACCGGGGCGTCGGAGAGCGCGCTGGACGCCCAGGGCGCCGGCGACCAGGGCATGATGTTCGGCTTCGCCTGCTCGGAGACACCGGAGCTGATGCCGCTGCCGATCGCGCTGGCGCACCGGCTGGCCCGGCGGCTCGCCGCCGTGCGCAAGGACGGCACGATCCCCTACCTGCGGCCGGACGGCAAGACCCAGGTCACCATCGAGTACGAGGGGCTGCGCCCCGTGCGGCTCAACACCGTGGTGGTCTCCAGCCAGCACGCGGCCGACATCTCGCTGGACTCGCTGCTCACGCCGGACATCCGCGACCACGTCATCGCCCCCGAGATGGAGAGCCTCGGCCTCGACATCGACGGCTACCGGTTGCTCGTCAACCCGACCGGCCGTTTCGAGATCGGTGGGCCGATGGGCGACGCCGGCCTGACCGGTCGCAAGATCATCGTGGACACCTACGGCGGCTACGCCCGCCACGGCGGCGGGGCGTTCTCCGGCAAGGACCCGTCGAAGGTCGACCGCTCGGCCGCGTACGCCATGCGCTGGGTGGCCAAGAACGTGGTCGCGGCCGGCCTGGCCGAGCGGTGCGAGGCGCAGGTCGCGTACGCCATCGGCAAGGCCCACCCGGTGAGCCTGTTCATCGAGACCTTCGGCACCGAGACCGTGCCGGTGGCCTCGATCGAGAAGGCCGTCACCGAGGTGTTCGACCTGCGTCCCGCGGCCATCATCCGCGACCTCAACCTGCTCCGCCCGATCTACCAGCAGACGGCGGCGTACGGCCACTTCGGCCGCGAGCTGCCCGACCTCACCTGGGAGAGCACCGACCGGGCCGCCGACCTCAAGTCGGCAGCGGGAGCCTGAGCGGCACCACGCGCAGCGACCGGCGACCCGCGGACGGGTCGCCGGTCGCTCGTGTCTGCGTGGACGTCCCGCTGGCCCACCTGGACCGGCCCTTCGACTACCTCGTCCCGGCCGACCTGGACGGCGCGGCCGTGCCGGGCGCCCGGGTGAAGGTGCGCTTCGCCGGGCAACTGGTGGACGGCTGGCTGCTGGAGCGTGCCGACGCCTCCGGGCACGGCGGCCGGCTGGCGTACCTGGAGAAGGTCGTCTCGCCGGAGCCGGTGCTGTCGCCCGAGGTGGCCCGGCTGGCCCGCGCGGTCGCCGACCGGTACGCCGGAAGCCTCGCCGACGTGCTCCGGCTCGCCGTGCCGCCCCGGCACGCCCGCGTCGAGAAGGAGGCGCGCGAGCGAGCCGCCCCGGACATCACCACCGCGGCGCCCGCGGCCGACGCCGCCGGTGCGGCGCCCACCGCCACTGGCGCTGCCGGTGCGGCGCCCACCGCCACCGACGCCGCCGGTGGGGCGCCCACCGCGGCCGACGCTGCCGGTGGGGCGACCACCGCCGCTGCGGCCGGTCCGGCGGCTACGGCCGTCCCGCCGCCGCCACGGGCCGCCGCCGACGGCTTGGTCACGGCCGGGTCGGGGGGCTGGCGGGACTATCCGGCCGGCCCCGCGTACCTGCGGGCGCTGGCCGACGGCCGGGCCCCCCGCGCCGTCTGGTCTGCGCTGCCGGGGGAGGACTGGGCGGCCCGCTACGCCGAGGCCGTCGCCGCGACCGTGGCCGGCGGCCGGGGCGCCGTGGTGGTCGTCGCCGACAACCGGGACCTCGACCGGCTGGACGCCGCCGTGGGCGCCGCCCTCGGCCCGGGGCGGCACGTCTGCCTGTCGGCGGCGCTCGGCCCGGCCCGCCGCTACCGGGCGTTCCTCGCGGCCCGGCGCGGTGACGTTCCCGTGGTGATCGGCACCCGGGCCGCCATGTTCGCCCCCGTCGAGAGGCCGGGGCTCGTCGCGATCTGGGACGACGGGGACGACCTGCACGCCGAGCCCCGGGCACCCTACCCGCACGCCCGCGAGGTGCTGCTCACCCGCGCCCAGCTCGCCGACGCCGGGGCGCTTGTCGGCGGGTACGCCCGTACCGCCGAGGCGCAGCTGCTGCTGGAGACCGGCTGGGCCCGCGAGGTCGTGGCCGACCGGGCGACCGTGCGGGCGCGTACCCCGGCCGTCGCGCCGACCGGCGACGACCCACAGCTCGCCCGGGACCCCGGGGCGGCCACGGCGCGGCTGCCGAGCCTCGCCTGGACGGCGGCGCGGGAGGCGCTGCACGCCGACCGGCCGGTGCTCGTGCAGGTGCCCCGCCGCGGGTACCTGCCGTCGGTCTCCTGCGCCGACTGCCGCACCCCGGCGCGCTGCCCGCACTGCGCCGGCCCGCTCGCGCTGCCCTCGGCAACGGCCGCGCCCGCCTGCCGCTGGTGCGGCCGGGTCGCGGCGGCGTACGCCTGCCCGGAGTGCGGCGGGCGGCGGCTGCGCGCCGCCGTCACGGGTGCCCGGCGCACCGCCGAGGAGTTGGGCCGGGCCTTCCCCGGCGTGCCGGTGCGCACGTCGGGCCGGGAGGAGGTGCTCGCCACCGTGCCCGGCGGCGCGGGCCTGGTGGTCGCCACGCCGGGAGCGGAACCGGTCGCCGACGGCGGGTACGGCGCGGTGCTCCTGCTCGACTCGTGGGCGCTGCTCACCCGGGCGGACCTGCGCGCGGGGGAGGAGGCGCTGCGCCGCTGGCTGGCCGCCGCGGCGCTGGCCCGCCCGGCCGCGGCCGGCGGCCGGGTGGTGGTGGTCGCCGACGGCGCGCTCGCGCCCGTGCAGGCGCTGCTGCGCTGGGACGCCGGCTGGTTCGCGGCCCGCGAGCTCGCCGAGCGCCGCGAGCTGGGCTTCCCGCCGGCGGTCCGGATGGCCAGCGTCACGGGTCTGCCGGCGGCGGTCGCGGACCTGCTCGACGAGGCGCGGCTGCCCGACGGCGCCGAGGTGCTCGGGCCGGTGCCCGCCGACGGCGAGCGGGAGCGGATGCTGGTGCGGGTGCCGCGCGCCCGGGCGGCGGCGCTGGCCGGCGCGCTGCACACAGCCGCCGGCGCGCGTAGCGCCCGCAAGGCCGCCGACCCGGTCCGCCTCCAGGTGGACCCGCACGACCTCTTCTGAGCTGCGCTTCGAGAGGGTGAGCCGGGCGGTGTCGCACGCCGCGTGCGGCAGGCGCCGCTTTCCGGGGTGGTAGCATCGCCCGTCATGCCCGGGCGCACAGACCGCGCGACGATGACGGGAGCGCGTCGAGCCGACGCCAGGACGATGCTGTCAATCAGCCGGTGATCAGGGGTGGACCAGTCGTGACCGTTCGTCAGTCGATCGTCTTCAACGGTGACCTCGGCAGCGGCAAGAGCACGGTGTCGGTGGAGATCGCCAAGCGTCTCGGGATGCGCCGGGTCAGCGTCGGCGACCTCTACCGGCAGATGGCGCAGGAGCGGCAGATGACCGCCCTCCAGCTCAACCTGCACGCCGAACTCGACCAGGCGGTCGACGGCTACGTCGACCAGCTCCAGCGGGACATCGCGGCCTCCGGCGAGAGCCTCGTCATGGACTCCCGGCTGGCCTGGCACTTCTTCACCGACGCCCTCAAGGTGCACATGATCACCGAGCCGGGCGAGGCGGCCCGGCGGGTGCTCGCCCGCCCGTCCGGGCCGGCGGAGAGCTACACCTCCCTCGAGGAGGCCACGGCGAAGCTGCGCGAGCGCAGCGAGAGCGAGCGGGGCCGGTTCCTGGTCCGCTACGGGGTGGACAAGGCGCGGCTGCGCAACTACGACCTCATCTGTGACACCACCCGGGCCTCCGCCGACGAGGTCATCGAGCACATCGTGGCGGCGTACGAGGGCACGCTCGGCGCCGACGTGCTGCGCGACGCCCCGCCGCTGCTGCTGCTGGACCCGGCGCGGGTGTACCCGACCGAGGACATCGCCACCCTGCGCGGCCTCTGGGACTCCGAGTTCGTGGGCGAGGTGGCCGGGGCCGGCGACGAGGCGTTGGAGCCGCTGCGGATCGGCTACACGGGCGAGTACTTCTTCGTGGTCGACGGGCACCGCCGGCTCAGCGCCGCCCTGCAGAGCGGCTTCCGCCTGGTGCCGGCCCAGCTCGTCGCCGAGGTCGACGAGCCGGTGGTCGGCGGGATGAGCGCCGTCGACTACTTCGCCGCCCAGGTCCGCCCCGGCATCGTCTACGACTGGGAGGCCGCGCACGGCACCCGTTTGCCGCTGCCCGAGCACGCGCTGCTCGGCGGCGACGCGGTGCTGGCCGGCGAGCCGGGCCACGGCGCCTGACCGATCCCGGAGCGTCCGCGACGCCATCGCCTGGCCGCCCCGGGCCTCCGGCGCGGCGGTCCGCCGGATCGCCGAGCGGCCGGTTCGGAGGCATGATGAAAGGCCCTCGACGGATGCGGGAGGCCGACCATGGACGCTGCCGAGGCGCTGACGCTGCTGCTGTCGCCGCAGGGCCGGGTCGATCCCTACCCGACGTACGAGCGGCTGCGCGCGTACGGGCCGGTGGCCGAGGCGGGACCCATGTTCTACCTGGTCACCGGCTACGCCGAGGCGGACGAGCTGCTCCGTGACCCGCGGCTGGGGGTGATGGACGACGCGCTGCGCGACAGCGTCTGGCCGGGCTGGCGGGACAGCCCCGCGGTGGCCTCGATCTCGCGGTCGATGCTGCGGACCAACCCGCCCGACCACAGCCGCATGCGCCGCCTCGTCTCCGGCGCGTTCAGCCCGCGCCGGATCGCCGGGATGCGGGACGTCGTGGCCGCCCAGGCCGACGAGCTGATCGACACCATGTGCGCGCGGGGCGGCTCGGGCGAGCCGGTGGACTTCCTCGCCGACTTCGCGTACCCGCTGCCGGTCGCGGTGATCTGCGCGCTGCTCGGCGTGCCGTCCGGCGATCGACCGCTGTTCCGCCGCTGGGCGAGCGACCTGACCGGCGTCCTCGAACCGGAGATCACGCCGGAGGAGCTGGCCGTCGCCGACCGGGGCGCCGCCGAGCTGCGCGACTACTTCATCGAGCTGGTCGAGGCCCGGCGGCGGGCTCCGGGCGACGACCTCACCACCGCCCTGGTGCAGGTGCACGACGCAGACGGCGAGCGGCTCTCCGGCGACGAGCTGCTCGCCAACCTGGTGGTCCTGCTGGTCGCCGGGTTCGAGACCACCACCAACCTGCTCGGCAACGGCCTCGTCGTGCTGCTCGACCACGCGTCGGCCGCGGACGCGCTGCGCGGGCACCCGGAGCACGCCCCGGCGTACGTCGAGGAGCTGCTCCGCTACGACTCGCCCGTGCAGCTCACCAGCCGCGTGAGCACGGCCGCCGTCCGCTGCGGCGGGGTCGAGCTGCCGGCGGGCAGCTGGGTGCTGCTGCTGCTCGGCGCGGCCAACCGGGACCCGCGTCGGTTTCCCGAGCCGGGCCGCTTCGACCCGTGGCGGGCGCAGTCCCACCCGCTGTCCTTCGGCGCCGGCCCGCACTACTGCGTCGGCGCCGGCCTGGCCCGCCTGGAGGCGCAGATCGCCTTTCCGCACCTGCTGCGCCGGCTGCCCGGCCTGGCCCTGGCCGGCACGCCCCGGCGGCGCACGAGGCTCACCCTGCGCGGCTACGACACCCTGCCGGTGACGCTCGGCACACCGGCCCGGGACGATCGCGGTACGCCGGCCGGCGCCCACCCCGGCACTCCGTAGACTGGTACGGCCCCGATCGTCCCACCCCGCGAAGGAGCCGTTCCGCGTGACCGTCCAGCCCATCCGTCTGTTCGGCGATCCGGTGCTGCGCACGCCGGCCGATCCGGTGGTCGACTTCGACGCCGAGCTGCGCCGGCTCATCGCCGACCTGACCGACACCATGCGCGAGCAGAACGGCGCCGGCCTGGCCGCGCCGCAGCTCGGAGTGGGCCTGCGGGTGTTCACGTTCGACGTCGACGACGTCCTCGGCCACCTCGTCAACCCGGTGCTCGAGTTCCCTGACTCCGAGGAGCAGGACGGGCCCGAGGGCTGCCTCTCGATTCCGGGGCTCTACTTCGACACGAAGCGCCGGCAGAACGTCGTCGCGAAGGGCTACAACGGCTACGGCGACCCGGTGCAGATCGTCGGCACCGGCCTCATGGCCCGCTGCGTGCAGCACGAGACCGACCACCTCGACGGCGTGCTCTTCGTCGACCGGCTCGACCCGGCCGGGCGCAAGGAGGCCATGAAGGCCATCCGCCAGGCCGAGTGGTACGACCCGGCGGCCCCGCCGGTGGTCAAGCTGAACCCGCACGGCGCGGGCAGCAGCCCGTTCGGCCTGGGTGGGTGACGCCGTGCGAGTGATCTTCGCCGGCACGCCGGCCGTCGCCGTCCCGGCCCTGGCGGCCGTCGCCGAGTCCCGGCACGAGCTGGTCGCCGTGGTCACCCGGCCCGACGCGCCCGCCGGCCGCGGCCGTGGCCTGTCCCGCTCGCCGGTGGGCGCGTGGGCCGACGAGCACGGTGTGGAGGTGCTCACCCCGGCCCGCCCGCGGGAGCCGGAGTTCCTGGCCCGGCTGCGCGAGCTCGCGCCGGACTGCGTGCCCGTGGTCGCGTACGGGGCCCTCGTGCCGCCGGCCGCCCTGGAGATCCCCCGGCACGGCTGGGTCAACCTGCACTTCTCGCTGCTGCCCGCCTGGCGCGGCGCCGCGCCCGTGCAGCACGCCGTGCTGCACGGCGACGAGGTGACCGGTGCCAGCGTCTTCCAGCTCGAGGAGGGTCTCGACACCGGGCCGGTCTACGGCACGCTGACCGACGAGATCCGTCCCACCGACACCTCCGGCGACCTGCTGGAGCGGCTCGCCACCTCCGGCGCCGGCCTGCTCGTCGCCGTCCTCGACGCGATCGCCGACGGCACCGCCCGGGCGGAGCCGCAGCCGGCCGACGGGGTGTCCCTGGCGCCGAAGCTCACCGTCGACGACGCCCGGGTCCGCTGGACCGACCCGGCGTTCGCCGTGGACCGGCGCATCCGCGCCTGCACCCCGGCGCCCGGCCCGTGGACCACCTTCCGCGGCGAGCGGGTGAAGCTGGGCCCGGTCGCCCCGGCGCCCGACGGCCCCGACCTCAAGCCGGGCGAGCTGCTCGTGGAGAAGGCCCGGGTGCTCGCCGGCACCGCCACCGTTCCGGTACGCCTCGGCGAGGTGCGGGCGGCCGGCAAGCGGGCCATGCCGGCGACGGACTGGGCGCGCGGCGCCCGGGTCGCGGCCGGCGAGGACCTGGCGTGAGCGGCACCGGACCGGCGCGCGACGACCGGCCCGCCGGCGACGGGTCGCCCGACTCGCGGTCCGACCTCCGCCCGGCCGACGCGCGCTCCGGTGAGAGCCCGTACGGCGGCCGCCGCCGGGGTGACCGTCTCGGTGGCGGGCGACCGGCGGCCGGGTGGTCCGCGCGCGCCGGCATGGACCGACGGGTCGGCCGGGGCGGCCGGCCGGCCGTGGACCGGCCGCGCCAGGCCGCGTACGAGGCGGTCGCCGCCGTGAACCGGGACGACGCGTTCGCCAACCTCGTGCTGCCGGCCATCCTCCGCGACGAGGGTCTCGTGGGCCGCGACGCGGCGTTCGCCACCGAGCTGACCTACGGCACCCTGCGCCACCTCGGCACCCTGGACGCGATCCTCACGTCGGCCGCCGGCCGGGACGTGCAGCGGATCGACCCGCCGGTGCGCGACGCGCTGCGGCTCGGGGCGTACCAGCTGCTGCACACCCGGGTCCCCGCGCACGCCGCGGTGTCCTCGACCGTCGACCTCGTCCGCGTGGTCGGCCCGGGGGCCACCGGTTTCGCCAACGCGGTGCTGCGGGAGGTCGCGGGCCGGGACGAGGACGCCTGGGTGCAGCGGCTCGCGCCCGCCATGGACGCCGATCCCGTCGGGCACCTGGCGCTCGCCTACAGCCATCCCCAGTGGGTGGTGCGGGCGTTCGCCGAGGCCCTCGGCGGCGACCTCGGCGAGACCACGCGGCTGCTCATCGAGGACAACGAGCGCCCACCCGTGCACCTGTGCGCGCGACCGGGCCTCGCCGACCCGGTCGAGCTGGCCGACGAGGTCGGCGGCGCCCCGGGCGCCTTCTCCCCGTACGCCGTGTACCTCTCCGGCGGCGCGCCGGGCGACCTGCCGGCGGTGGCCGAGGGCCGCGCCCACGTGCAGGACGAGGGCTCCCAACTGGTGGCCACGGCGCTCGCGGCCGCGCCCCTGGACGGCCCGGACGGGCGCTGGCTGGACCTGTGCGCGGGGCCCGGCGGCAAGTCCGGACTGCTCGGGTCCCTCGCGGCCCAGCGCGGCGCCCGGCTGACCGCCGTCGAGGTGGCCGAGCACCGGGCCCGCCTGGTCGCCCAGGCCACCCGTGGTCTGCCGGTGACCGTCCTGCACACCGACGGTCGCACCGTCGGGCAGGATCCGAAGCTGCCGGAGGAGCACTTCGACCGCGTTCTTGTCGACGCCCCGTGCACCGGCCTCGGCTCGCTGCGGCGCCGCCCCGAGTCCCGCTGGCGGCGGCAGCCGTCGGACCTGCCGGCGCTGACCCGGTTGCAGCGGGAGCTCCTCGGCGCGGCGCTGCGCGCGGTACGTCCCGGCGGCCTCGTCGCCTACGTCACCTGCTCCCCGCACGTCGTGGAGACGCACGTGACGGTGACCGAGGCGGCCCGGCGATCCGGGGTCCCCGTGGACTTCGTCGACGCCCGTCCGCTGTTGCCGGCCGGCATGCCGGGCCTCGGCGACGGTCCGACGGTGCAGCTGTGGCCGCACCGGCACGGCACCGACGCGATGTTCCTGGCCGTCCTGCGCCGCGGCTGAGGGGCGGGGGAGGGCCCGGCGCGGTCGACGCCGGGCGCGCCGGGGCCGTGGCTCACGGCGGGGACGGATCCGCCGCCGTCGGGACGCGGCGGCGGGTCAGCGGACGGGAAGGGCCTTGGTGCCGGCGCCCTTCATGGAGCGGGTGAGCGCGCGGTCGCTGACCCACAGGAAGCACTGCACCCCGCGGTTGCCGTCCTTCCACTCCTCCTCGAACGGGTGGTAGAAGATCGTCCCCGCCCGGTACTGCACGTCGGCGTTGTCCGGGACCTTCACGTAGGAGGCCAGCAGCTTCCGGCACGCCTTGTGCGTGGCGAGGACGTTGTCGGTGAACTGCGCGTAGGTGACGTCGGGCGCCCGGTACACCCCGACGAACTCGGCGTGGTGCCGGGCCGTGCAGGACGCCGGGACCATCTCCTCGATGTCGTCCTTGACGAGCTTCGGCTCGAAGCAGCGGTGCGCCAGCTTCGAGTCGCCCTTGAGCGCGCCGCGCAGGCTCCCGGTGCGGGGCAGCACGGCCGGGTCGTCGAGGCTCTGGAGTTCGCTCACGTCGCAGCGGAACCAGCGCGCCCCGCCGCCCCATGCGGCGGGCGAGGGGAAGACGGCGTCCACGCCGAGCCTGCCGGAGTGCCAGTCGGCGCCCACGGCCTTGTCGACCTCCCGGTCGCACTCGGCGCGCGCGGCCCGCATCCCGGGCGAGCCGGGCGGCGGTGGCGTGCTGCGCTGCGCGACGGCGCCGGAGAGGGTGCCCACGTGCACGGTCTCGGCCCGGTGGGTCTGAGCGCAGTCGACGGGGCTGTAGGCGCTCAGGTACCCGACGTCCTGGAGGGCGGCGTGGCAGACCCCCGCGTCGGGGACGAACGCCTCGGCCGCGGCGAGCGCCGGCCAGTCGTCGGTGAGTTCCGTGTCGAGGCCGGCCGGGGCGCAGCCGGTGAGCCCCAGCAGCGTCGCGCCCACGGCGACCGCCGTCCACCACCGTCGCATGCGCCAGCCTCCCCGTCGACCGTGGTCACGCCCACCGGCGATCGTCGCCGGTGGCGCCACAAGCGCAGGAGCATACGGCACCGGAGTCAGATCGCCGGAAGTCCCTGCGGGCCCACCCCGCGCATCGACCGGGTCAGCTTCCGATCGTCGCTCCACAGGAAACAGCGCACCCCGCGGTCGCCCTCGTCCCACTCCCGGCGCGACGGCGGGTAGAAGATGGACCCCGCCCGGTAGGGCAGGTCGGCGTCGTCGGGCACCGCCGCGAAGGCGGCGATCAGCGCCATGCACCGCCGGTGCGCCTGCTCGGGCGCCGCGGAGAACGCCGCCCAACTCACGTCCCGCTCGGCGTACACGCCGACGAACTCGGCGCGGTGCGGCTCGGTGCACAGCACCGGCGCCATGTAGTTGAGGTTGCCCCCGATCAGTTTCGGGTCGAAGCAGCGGTGGATGAGCGGGGAGTCGCCGATCATCGCGCCGCGCAGGCTGCCCACCCGGTTGATCGGACGGGTGTTGTCGATGCTGTCGGTCTCGCTCAGGTCGCAGCGGAACCAGCGGGCGCCACCGGCCCAGGCCGGCCCGGAGGGCAACGCGATGTTCAGGGTGAGGCGCGCCGAGTGCCAGTCGCCGCCGAGCACCTCCCGGGCCCGCTGGTCGCACTCGGCGCGCGCGGTGCGCAGCGCGGGGGAGCCGGGCTCCGGCCGGGCGCCGCGCGGGGAGTCGAACGCGCCGACGTGGATGGCCTCGGCCAGGTGGCTGCGGGAGCATGGCACCGTCTCGTACGTGCCCGCCTGCACGACGGGGGTGATCCGGGGCAGGCAGGTGTCGGTGGCCGGCACGAACACCTTCGGCGCCCGCAGGGCCGGCCAGTCGTCGACGAGGTCACCGTCGGCCCCGCGCGGCCGCTGGCAGCCGGCCAGCAGGACCGTCACCGCGCCGGCCAGCGCCACCACACCGAGCCACCGTCGCATCGTCCGCCCTTCCCGGAAGCTGTGACCGCACACGGCGGGCCGCCGACCGCCGGCGCGGGCCCTCCGCCGGTGTCACCGTCCCCGTTGGAGTTTCGTCGGATTCGCGCCGTACGGCCAGTCGCGGACGGCCCGTACCGCCGACACGCCGGCCCGGACGGCTCATTCTGCACCGCCGGTCACCGGCGGGTCACGCCCCGTCCCGGATGGTGCCGTGCCGCGGGGCGGCGGGCACGTTCGTACACTGGCCCGGTGACCGTACCGCCGCCGATCATCGCGCCGAGCATCCTCGCCGCCGACTTCGCCCGCCTCGCCGACGAGGTCCGTGCCGTGGAGAACGCCGCGGACTGGTTGCACGTCGACGTGATGGACAACCACTTCGTGCCGAACCTCACCATCGGGCTGCCGGTGGTGCAGAGCCTGCGGGCGGCCACCCAGCTCCCGTTCGACGTGCACCTCATGATCGAGGACCCGCGGCGCTGGGCGCCCGGGTACGCCGACGCCGGCGCGTACAACGTCACCTTCCACGCCGAGGCGTGCGACGACCCGGTGGCGCTGGCCAAGGACCTGCGCTCGGCCGGCGCCAAGGCGGGGCTCGCCATCGACCGGGACACCCCGATCGAGCCGTACCTCGACCTGCTGCCCAGCTTCGACACCCTGCTCGTCATGACGATCAAGGCCGGTTTCGGCGGGCAGCGCTTCCTTCCGCAGCTGCTGGAGAAGGTCCGCACCGCCCGCCGGCACGTGTCCGCCGGTCACCTGGAGCTGCGCATCGAGGTCGACGGCGGGATCGCGGCCGACACCATCGAGCAGGCCGCCGCGGCGGGCGCGGACGCCTTCGTGGCCGGCACCGCCGTGTACGGCGCCGACGACCCCGCCGAGGCGGTACGCCGGCTGCGGGCCCTCGCGGAACGCGCGACCCCCGGGACCTGACGTGGACCCGGCGGAGGAGCGACCGGACGTCATCCTCGTCGTGGACGACGACGAGGACATCGTGCGCTTCGTCGAGTTCAACCTGCGCCTGCACGGGTTCGAGGTGCTGCACGCCGGCGACGGCCAGGAGGCCCTGGAGGTCATCGAGCAGCAGCGGCCCGACCTGGCCGTGGTCGACCTCATGATGCCCCGGATCGACGGGCTCGAACTGACCCGCCGGCTGCGGGCCGACCCCATGACCTCGGCCCTCCCGGTGATCATGCTGACCGCCAAGGGGATGACGTCCGACAAGGTCAACGGCCTGAGCGCCGGGGCCGACGACTACCTCGTCAAGCCCTTCGACACCGCCGAGCTGATCGCCCGGGTCAGCTCCACCCTGCGGCGCAACAAGGAGTTCCGCGAGGTGTCCCCGCTGACCGGGTTGCCCGGCAACAGCCGGATCCGCCGTGAGATCAGCGACCGGGTGCGCAACGGCGCCGACTACGCCGTCGGCTACATCGACATCGACCGGTTCAAGAGCGTCAACGACCGGTACGGCTTCGTCCGCGGCGACGACTTCATCTCGGCCCTGGCCCGGAGCCTGCACCGGGCGGTGGTCTCGGTGGGGCTGCCGCCGGCCTTCCTCGGCCACGTGGGCGGCGACGACTTCGTGATCGTCTGCTCGCCGGACCAGGTCCGCCCGCTGACCTCCCGCGCCGTGGTCGACTTCGAGAAGGCGGCCGACACGCTCTACGACCCGGTCGACCGGGAGCGGGGCTTCGTCGAGTTGAAGGACCGGCGGGGCAACATCCGGCGCGCCGCTCTCGTGACCCTCTCGATCGGGGTCTCCCTTTCCGACTCCGGCAAACGCTTCACCAACCCCCTCGAGGCGATCGCGGTGGCCAGCGAGATGAAGACGGTGGCCAAGAGCCAGCCGGGGTCGTACGTGGCGGTGGACCGGCGGCGCGGCGTCACGTGATCGTGTGCCGCCGCTGTGAGGTAGCTCGCCTCGGTGGCGGCGCACCCCCGTCGGCGTGTAAGACTTCCGGAGTACCCACCACGCGCTGGCGGGACTCGGTGTAATTCCGAACCGGCGGTGATCCACGGCGAGCCCGTGGTAAGCCCGCGACCCGGACGGCTCTGCCGCCCGGTGGACCTGGTGAGAATCCGGGGCCGACGGTTGGGGGCGGGGCATCCCGCGCCCAGACAGTCCGGATGGGAGACAGCGCGCGGGACGGACGGGCCGTGCCGGCCGCCTCTTTCGGCGTGCGGTGCGCGGCCCCGCGGGTCGGCCCTGCCGTACCCGCGTCTCCGCCACCGCATGCCCGCGGCCCGACGGCCGCCGTCCCCCGCCCCGCCCGCGCGCGACCGGCGAGTGAGAGGGCAGGCAGCGCGACATGGCGAGCGTCTCCGTCGACGAGGCGATGCGTCGGGCGATCGAGCTCGCGGCACGCGGGCTCGGCACCACGAGCCCCAACCCGGTGGTCGGCTGCGTCCTGCTCGACGACGCCGGCGAGGTCGTCGGGGAGGGCTTCCACGCGTACGCGGGCGGGCCGCACGCCGAGATCGTGGCGCTCGCCCAGGCCGGCGAGCGGGCGCGCGGCGGCACCGCGGTGGTCACCCTGGAGCCCTGTGACCACACCGGTCGCACCGGCCCCTGCAGCCTCGCGCTCATCCAGGCCGGGGTCTCCCGCGTCGTGATCGCCGTGCCCGACCCGAACCCGGTGGCCTCGGGTGGCGCGGCCACCCTGCGCGCCGCCGGGGTCCGCGTGGATCTCGGGGTACGCGGACACGAGGCGGAGGCCGGCAACATCGCCTGGCTGACCTCGATGCGCCGGGGCTGGCCGTACGTCATCTGGAAGTACGCGGCGACGGTCGACGGCCGGTCGGCGGCGGCCGACGGTACCAGCATGTGGATCACCTCGGAGGCGGCCCGGATCGACGTGCACGCGCTGCGGGGCACCGTCGACGCGGTCGTCGTCGGCGTGGGCACCGTGCTCGCCGACGACCCGCGGCTGACCGCCCGCAACCTGCGCGACGGCAGCCTCGCCATCCGCCAGCCGCTGCGCGTGGTGGTCGACAGCGAGGGCCGTACGCCCGCCGACGCACGGGTCCGCGACGGCGCGGCCCGCACCTGGATCGCCACCGCCGCCGAGGTCGGCTCGGGCCCCCACGGCGGGGTGGACCTGACGGCGCTGCTCGCGGCGCTGCACCAGCGCGGCGTACGCGCGGTGCTGCTGGAGGGCGGCCCCCGGCTGGCCGGCGCGTTCCTGGCCGCCGGCCTGGTCGACAAGATCGTCGGTTACGTGGCGCCGCGGCTGCTCGGCGCCGGGCCGACCGCGGTGGTCGACGCGGGTGTGACCACCATCGCGGAGGCCATCGATCTGGAGTTCATCGACGTTACGCAGATCGGTCCGGATCTGCGGATCACCGCGCTGCCCCGTAAGAGGGAGGGCTGACATGTTCACCGGCATCGTCGAGGAGCTGGGCGAGGTCGTCCGGGTGACGGCCACCGCGCAAGACTCCGCGCTGGTCGCCCTGCGCGGCCCGCTGGTCACCGCCGACGCACGGCACGGCGACTCCATCGCCGTCAACGGGGTCTGCCTCACCGTGGTGGACGTCGACGGCGGGGTCTTCACCGCCGACGTCATGGGGGAGACGCTGCGCCGGTCCGCGCTGGGCGCGCTGCGCCCGGGCGACCCGGTCAACCTGGAGCGGGCCGCCACGCTGGGCAGCCGTCTCGGCGGGCACCTCGTGCAGGGCCACGTCGACGGGGTCGGCGAGGTGCTCGGCCGGGAGCCGGCCGCGCAGTGGGAGACGGTCCGGTTCCGGCTCCCCGCGCACCTGGCCCGGTACGTAGTGGAGAAGGGCTCGATCACCGTCGACGGTGTGTCGCTCACCGTGGCCGACGTCGGGCCGGACTGGTTCGCGGTCGGGCTGATCCCGACCACGCTGAAGCTCACGACGCTGGGCGCGCGCGGTGTCGGCGACCCGGTCAACCTCGAGGTGGACGTTCTCGCCAAGTACGTCGAGCGGCTGCTCGGCGACCGGGCGGGCGCCGGGCCGGCCGTCGGCGCGGCGTCCGGGGTCCCGGAGGCGCGGCCGGCGCAGGCGGGCGGGGTAAACGGCGCGGCGCCGGCGGGCGGGGTGGCGTGATGCTGCACTGGCTGCTCGACGCGCAGGTGAGCGTCGCCGGCTCGCCCGTGCTGGTCCGGGAGATCGTCGGCAACGCGTTCGGGCTCGTCTCGGCGCTGCTCGGCCTGCGCCGGCTGGTCTGGGCCTGGCCGGTCGGCATGGTCGGCAACGTCCTGCTGTTCACCGTCTTCCTGGGCGGGGCCTTCGCGACCCCGCAGGCGCACGACCTGTACGGGCAGGCCGGCCGGCAGGTGTTCTTCTTCGCGGTGAGCGTCTACGGCTGGTGGCGCTGGTCGCGCACCCGCCGGCTCGGCCTCGTGCCGGACCGGGGCGCCGTGGCGCCGCGCTGGGCCACCGGCCGCGAGCGGCTGGTGCTGCTCGTCGCCGCCGCGCTCGGCACCGCGGCCGCCTACCCGCTGCTCGCCGCGCTCGGCTCGTGGGGGCCGCTGCCGGACGCGTGGATCCTCACCGGCAGCCTGCTCGCCACCTACGGCATGGCCCGCGGCTTGGTGGAGTTCTGGCTGGTCTGGGTCGCGGTGGACGCCGTCGGCGTGCCGCTGCTGCTCGACGGCGGCTTCTACCCGTCCGCCGCCATGTACCTCGTCTACGGCGCCTTCTGCGTCTGGGGCTTCGCGAGCTGGTGGCGGACCTCCCGGGCGCTGCGGCCGACCCGCGTCACGATCCCGCCCACCTACACGGAGGCCGTCGCATGACCGCTTACTCCTCCATCGAGCAGGCGGTGGCGGACATCGCCGCCGGACGGCCGGTCGTCGTGGTCGACGACGCGGACCGGGAGAACGAGGGCGACCTCATCTTCGCGGCCGAGCTGGCCACGCCGGAGCTGGTGGCGCTCATGGTCCGCCACACGTCCGGCTTCATCTGCGTGCCGATCACCGAGGCCGAGGCCGACCGGCTCGAGCTGCCGCCGATGTACCACACCAACCAGGACCGGCGCGGCACCGCGTACACGGTGACCGTGGACGCCCGCGAGGGGGTCAGCACCGGCATCTCGGCGGCCGACCGGGCGCACACCATCCGGCTGCTCTCGGCCCCGACGACCGGGCCGACCGACCTGGCCCGCCCCGGGCACGTGGTGCCGCTGCGGGCCCGGCCGGGCGGCGTGCTGCGCCGGCCCGGGCACACCGAGGCGGCCGTCGACCTCGCCCGGATGGCCGGCCTGCGTCCCGCCGGGGTGCTGTGCGAGCTGGTCAACGACGACGGCACCATGATGCGGGTTCCGGACCTGGAGAAGTTCTGCGCCGAGCACGCGCTCACGCTGATCACCATCGCGGACCTGATCGCGTACCGGCGGCGGACCGAGAAGCAGGTCGAGCAGGTCGCCGACGCCCGGATGCCCACCCGGCACGGCGTGTTCCGGGCGGTCGGCTACCGCACCGAGAACGACGCGGCCGAGCACATCGCGATGGTCTACGGCGAGATCGGCGACGGGCAGGACGTGCTCGTCCGGGTCCACTCCGAGTGCCTGACCGGGGACGTCTTCGGCTCGCTGCGCTGCGACTGCGGGCCGCAGCTCGACGCCGCCCTGGCCCGCGTGGCCCGGGAGGGCCGCGGGGTGGTCCTCTACATGCGCGGCCACGAGGGGCGGGGCATCGGCCTGCTGCACAAGCTCCAGGCGTACCAGTTGCAGGACCTGGGCCGGGACACCGTGGACGCCAACCTGGACCTCGGCCTGCCGGCCGACGCCCGGGACTACGGCACCGGGGCGCAGATCCTCTACGACCTCGGTGTGCGGTCGATGCGGCTGCTCACGAACAACCCGGCGAAGCGGGCCGGCCTCGAGGGGTACGGCCTCACCATCACCGGACGGGAGGGGCTGCCGGTGCGCCCGCACCCGGAGAACGTCCGGTACCTGCGCACCAAGCGGGACCGGATGGGACACCTGTTGGACGAGTTGGACGAGATCACCGAGGCGCCGGCCGGCCGGCTGACCGCCGGTGACGAGATCGGAGCGTAGGCATGGCGGGATTCGGTGAGCCGGGGGCGGCGCCCGTGGACGCGACCGGGATGACGGTCGGTGTGGTGGCCGCGCGCTGGCACGGCGAGCTGACCGACCACATGCTCGAGCGGGCGGTCGCGGCCGCCGAGGCGTGCGGGGCGCGGGCCGTGGCCGCCCGGGTGGCGGGCTCGGTCGAGCTGCCCGTGGTGGCCCAGGCCCTCGCGCGCCGCTGCGACGTGGTGGTGGCGCTGGGCGTCGTGGTCCGGGGCGCCACGGCGCACTTCGACTACGTGTGCCGGTCGGTGACCGACGGGCTGACCCGGGTGGCGCTGGACGAGGGCAAGCCGGTGGCCCACGGCGTGCTCACCGTGGACACCATCGAGCAGGCCCGGGACCGGGCCGGCCTGCCGGGTTCGGCGGAGGACAAGGGCTGGGCGGCGACCGTCGCGGCCCTGGACGCCGCGCTGGCCATCCGGTCGGTCAACACCGCCAACGGCCACCGGGTCGGTTTCGCCGGCTGACGGCCCGTGGAGTTCGTCGACCTGCCCGGCCTGCGGACGGCGTACCGCACCTGGGGCCCGCGGCACGGGCGGCCGGTGCTCCTGCTCCCCGGCGGCGCGGCGGACGGCTCCACCTGGGCCACCGTCGCCGCCGGGCTGGCCGAGGACGGCCTGCGGTCGTACGCCCCGGACCCGCGCGGGTTCGGGGCCAGCGACCGCACCGGGCCGTACGGCCTCGCGGTCCTCCGCGACGACGCGCTCGCGCTCTGGGACGCGCTCGCGCTCGACCGGCCGGTGCTCGTGGGGCACTCCTCCGGGGCGGTGGTCGCCGCGCTGCTCGCCGAGGCGCGCCCGGACCGGGTGGCGGCGCTGGTGCTCGAGGAGCCACCGCCGCCGGTCCCGCTCGGTCTCCGGCTGCCCTCGCGGCCGGCGGGCCCGCTCGGGTACGACTGGGCGGCCCGCGAGGCCGTGGTCGCCGACCTGAACGCGCCCGACCCGCAGGGGTGGGCGCGGCTCGCGCGGATCACGGCGCCCACCCTCGTGGTCGCCGGCGGGCCGGCCAGCCACCTGCCGCAGGCCGACCTCGCCCGGATGGCGGCCCGGTTGCCCGCGGGTGACCTCGTGACCGTCGACGCCGGGCACGCCGTGCACGCGTCCCACCCGGACGAGTTCTCCTCCGCCGTGCGGGCCTTTCTGCGGTCCCGCGGGGTGAGCGGGGCCTGACCCGGCGCGCCCGCGGCCCCGGGGCGCTGGAAGAATCGCGGCGTGAAGACGTTCGAGGAGTTGTTCGCCGAGCTGCAGGCCAAGGCCGCGGCCGGCACTCCGGGCTCGGGCACGGTGGCCGCGCTCCAGCGCGGGGTGCACTTCGTCGGCAAGAAGGTCGTCGAGGAGGCGGCCGAGTCGTGGATGGCCGCCGAGCACGAGGGCCGGGAGCGGGCCGCCGAGGAGATCTCCCAGTTGCTCTACCAGACCCAGGTGCTGATGCTCGCCGCCGGTCTCGAGCTGAAGGACGTCTACCGACATCTGTGAGTGCGTCCCGTCGTCGACCCGTACCGACTGGAAGGAGCACTCCGACATGCTGCGTGTCGCCATTCCCAACAAGGGCACCCTCGCCGAGCCGGCCGCCCAGATGCTGCGCGAGGCGGGCTACCGCCAGCGCACCGACCCGAAGGACCTCGTCTGCCGGGACGAGCCCAACGACCTCGAGTTCTTCTACCTGCGCCCGAAGGACATCGCCACCTACGTCGGCTCGGGCGACCTGGACCTCGGCATCACCGGCCGGGACCTGCTCATCGACTCGGGCGCCCCGGCCGAGGAGGTGGTCGACCTGGCGTTCGGCCGGGCCACCTTCCGCTTCGCCGCCCGCCCCGAGGCCATCGACTCCGTGCAGGAGCTGGGCGGGCACCGGATCGCCACCGCGTACCCCGGGCTCGTCGAGCGGCACCTCGCCGACCTCGGGGTGAAGGCCGAGGTGATCCGCCTCGACGGCGCCGTGGAGAACGCCGTCCGGCTCGGCGTCGCCGATGTCGTGGCCGACGTCGTGGAGACGGGGGCGACCCTGCGCCAGGCGGGGCTCGTGGTCTTCGGCGAGCCGCTGCTGCGCTCGTCGGCGGTGCTCGTACGCCGCGCCGGCGCGCCCGCCCACGCGCAGGCCGAGCAGCTGCTGCGCCGCCTGCACGGCGTGCTGGTGGCCCGCCGCTACGTGATGCTCGCGTACGACGTGCCGGCCGGCCTGCTCGACCGGGCCAGCTCGCTCACCCCGGGCATCGAGTCGCCGACCGTGTCGCCGCTGCACCGGGAGGGCTGGGTCGCGGTGCAGGCCATGGTGCTGCGCGACGACGTACACCGGATCATGGACGAGCTGTACGAGCTCGGCGCCCGCGCCATCCTCGTCACCAACATCCACGCCTGCCGCCTGTGACGGCGACGCCGGCGGCGCCCGGCGCCGGACCGGACCGGGCGGTCCCCGGGGGTTCGCCCGACCGGGAACCGGCCGTCTGCGGTCCGGCGGCCGCCGTCCCGGGTTCGCCTGACCCGGAGCCGGCCGTGCCCGGTCCGGCGGCCGCCGTTCCGGGTTCGCCTGACCCGGAGCCGGCCGTGCCCGGTCCGGCGGCCGTCGTTCCGCCGGCGACCGCCGCGTCGGCGTCGGCGCGGCCGGTGCGCGGGCCGCTGCCCCCGTGGGCCGCCCTGTCCGTCGTCACGGTGGCCGGCGTGGCGTCCGCCGCCCAGGGAGCGGCCAACGGCGAACTGGGCACCCGGGTGGGGGAGCCGACGGTGGCCGCGGTCGTCAACAACCTCGGCGGCACCCTGCTGGTCGTCGTCGGCCTCGCGGTGCTGCCGTCGATGCGTGCCGGGCTCGCCGTGCTGCGCGGGGCGCGGCTGCCCTGGTGGAGCTACCTGGGTGGCCTCGGCGGTGCCGCGATCGTGGTGCTCGGGGCGTACGTGGTGCCGCTGCTCGGCGTGGCGGTGTTCACCATCGCCCAGGTGGCCGGCGGCAGCGTCGGCGGGCTGGCAGTGGACCGCGGCGGCGTCGCCCCGGTCGGCCGCCTCCCGCTCACCGGCCCCCGGATCGCCGGCGGGCTGCTCGGCGTGGCCGCCGTGGGCCTGGCCCAGCTCGGCCAGCCGGTGGGCGACCTCGCCGTCGGCCCGGTCCTGCTCGCCGCGGCCGGCGGGGTCGGGGTGGCCTTGCAGTCCGCGCTCAACGGTCGCGTCTCGGCGGCCACCTCGTCGGCCGCCGGCGTCGCGGTCAACTTCGCGGTCAGCACCCCGGCCGTGCTGCTCGTGGCGGCGCTCGCCGGCGCGCTCACCGACCCGCCGTCGGCCTGGCCGCACGCCTGGTACCTCTACACCGGCGGCGTGCTCGGCGTCTGCATCGTGGCCGGCCTCGTGGTCGGCGTCCGCTCGGCGGGCGTGCTGCGGACCGGCCTGGCCCTCGTGGCCGGCCAGCTCGGCGGGGCCCTGCTGCTCGACGCGCTGCTGCCCGGCGGCCCCGGCGCCCGCCCGGCGGTGCTGGCCGGGGCGGCCCTGACGCTCCTCGCGGTGGTGGTGGCCGGCCGCGGGGCCCGCCGCCGCTGAGGCGGTCCGTGCCCCGTTGTCGTCGTGGCCGGCCGTAGGGCCCGCCGCCGTTGGGGCGGTCCGTGCCCCGTTGTCGTCGTGGCCGGCCGTAGGGCCCGCCGCCGTTGGGGCGGTCCGTGCCCCGTTGTCGTCGTGGCCGGCCGTAGGGCCCGCCGTCGCTGAGGCGGTCCGGGCCCCGGGGTCGTCGTGGCCGGCCGCAGGGCCCGCCGTCGCTGGGGCGGTCCGTGCCCCGTTGTCGTCGTGGCCGGCCGCAGGGCCCGCCGTCGCTGGGGCGGTCCGTGCGCCCTTCCGCACGCCGTGGTCACGCCGTCGGGTGACCCCGGCAGCGTGGCGGCGGCGGGGCCCCCTCCGGCGGGTGGCAGACTGAGGGGGTGAGTGAACCCGAGCTGATCCGACTCCGGCCCCGGCGCATCCGGCTGGTCTGCTGGGCCTCGGCGGCCACCCTGCTGGTGGTGTTCACCCTGGTGGCCACCTCGCTGCACGGCCCGACCGGCGACGGCTACGGCACCTTCCAGCGCGGTGACCAGCTCGCCATGGTCGGTTTGGGCGTCTTCGGCGCTCTCGCGTTCCTGCTCTTCACCCGGCCCCGGGTAGAGGCCGACGCCCGGGGCGTCCGGGTCCGCAACATCGTCGGCTCGTACGACCTGCCGTGGGACGTCGTCCGCGGGATCCGGTTCGACCGGGGCGCGCCCTGGGCCAGCCTGGAGCTGCACGACGACGACCTGCTGCCCATGGTCGCCCTCCAGGCAGCCGACAAGGAGCTGGCCGTCGAGGGCGTACGCGCGCTGCGCCAGCTGCACCAGGCCCACCTTGCGCGCCTGGTCGAGAACGCCCCCAACCGCTGACCCGGGCCCGCACCCGGCCCCGACCGGCCGCCGTACCGGCCCTCCGCACCTGGCCCCTCCCGCGCCGCCCCGCCCGACGCCCGTCCCGTCGCGCCCGCCCCGCCCGGCCCGCCCGGCCCGCCCGGCCCGCCCGGCCCGCCCGGCCCGCCCGCCCCGCCCGGGCCCATGATCCGCACAAGTTCTCGGAAGTTGTTCCCGTGCTCAGCTGGTGGAAGCAATCTGGCTGGTCAGGAGTTCGGCGAAGACTTCTTTGGGTTTCTTGTAGCCGAGGATGCGCCGGGGTCGGTTGTTGAGTCGGTCGGCGATGGCGTTGAGGTGGTCGTTGTCGTTGGGGATGACGGTTCCGCGGGGGAGGTATTCGCGGATCCAGCGGTTGGTGCTTTCGTTGGTGCCGCGTTCCCAGGGACTGTGGGGGTGGGCGAAGTAGACGTCGATGTCAGCGGCGACGCTCAGGGCGGCGTGTTCGGCCATCTCGGTGCCGCAGTCCCAGGTCAGGGTGCGGCGCAGGGTGTCGGGCAGGCCAGCGATTCCGGTGGCCACGGCGCTGGTCACGGTCGGGCTGTCCCGGCCCGACAAGGGCACGAGGATCAGGAATCGGGAGGTGCGTTCCACCAGTGAGGCGGTGGCGCTGGCACCGTCCTTACCGATGATCAGATCGCCTTCCCAGTGCCCGGGCACCCGCCGGTCCTCGGCCTGGACGGGCCGCTGGTCGATGAACGTCGGGTTAGGGATCTTCGGCGCCCGCGACGCGGCCGAGCGTGCCGGGCGACGGTGTTTGCGGCCACTACGCAGACGCATGTGCTGCCGCGCCAACTCCCCGACCGGTAGCGCGTAGATCCACGTGTAGATCGCCTCGTGCGACACCCGCATCGCCTCGTCTTCGGGATAGTCCAGCCGTAGCCGTCCCGCGACCTGATCCGGCGACCACCCCTCACCCAACAACGCCACCACCGCCTGCCGCAGCCGCACATCCACATCCAACTTGCGCGCCTTGGGCCGGCGCCGCCCCCGTTGCGCCTGCCGCTGCGAACGCCACGCCCGATAGAACCCCCGCCCACCGCCCCGACAAATCTCCCGCGACACCACACTGGGATCTCGACCGATCAACACCGCGATCTGCTGACCCGACAACCCCTCAGCGATCCCCCGAGTGATCTCCTCCCGATCCGCCACCGTCAACGGCCGACGACCACCCACACCCCACCCACCCCTCAGCAGACACACACCTACCAAGAGGACCAACGACCGACAAGATCGATTGCTACGACCACCTGAGCACGAGGTTACCTCCCGAGGACGGGAGGCAACTTTTCCCCTGAAGTTGCGCGGATCTTGATGCGGCTCGCCCGGATCTTGATGCGGCCCGTGCGGATCAGGGGGCTCGCGCGCCCGGGGTGCCCGGTTTGGGGCTGGGTTGCCCGAGGGTGTAGTGTTGTCGAGTCGACCAGGCTGCCCCCGTGCAAGCGGGCAGCATGAAAGTGGAGCGCCTGCTCCCACCCGAGTCGCCGCAGCGGCGTCCGGGTCCGGTCACCGGTTCCGGGCGTGCCCCGGTCCCGGATGCGCGATCATGTGATCGTGCCGACCGGTCGAGCGGGCCCTGGCATACGCCGGGGCCTTCTGCTTTCCGGATCGGTTCCCGCCCGGGAGCCGCAGGGTCGGCACGCACAGACACTCGACTCGAGGAGGCCCCATCAGCGTCGAACCACGCGTGAACGAGCAGATCCGGGCACGTGAGGTCCGACTGGTCGGCCCCGAGGGTGAGCAGGTGGGCATCGTCCCGCTGGAGCGCGCCCTTCAGCTGGCCGCGGACGTCGATCTGGACCTGGTCGAGGTTGCGCCGATGGCGCGCCCGCCGGTGTGCAAGCTCATGGACTTCGGCAAGTTCAAGTACGAGAGCGCACTCAAGGCGCGCGAAGCGCGGCGTAACCAGCAGCAGACCGTCATCAAGGAGATGAAGCTCCGGCCGAAGATCGATCCGCACGACTACGAGACCAAGAAGGGTCACGTGGTGCGGTTCCTGAAGGCCGGCGACAAGGTCAAGGTGACGATCATGTTCCGCGGTCGCGAGCAGAGCCGCCCGGAGCTGGGTTACCGGCTCCTGCGCCGGCTCGAGTCGGAGATCTCGGAGCTGGGGTACGTCGAGGCCGCTCCGAAGCAGGACGGCCGCAACATGATCATGGTGCTCGCGCCGCACCGCGCCACCAAGGCCGCCGCGGTCGCCGCGACGGCTTCCCGTGGCGGGGCGCCCCGGGAGCGGGCCGAGGGGTCCGCCGCCGAGGCCGGCGAGACCACAGCAGCCGGTGAGACCGGCGCAGTCGCCGACACCAGCGGCGAGTAACAGGGGAGAAGACGTTCCACATGCCGAAGATGAAGAGCCACACGGGTATGGGCAAGCGGGTCAAGGTGACCGGCAAGGGCAAGATCGTTGCCCAGCAGGCCGGCCTCCGCCACAACCTGGAGAAGAAGCCCTCCACCCAGACCCGTCGCCTGACCGGCACGGTCGTGCTGGCCAAGGCCGACGTCAAGCGCATCAAGAAGCTGCTCGGCCGCTGACGCGCGCCACCTGAACGTACGAAGGAGTTGAGATGGCACGCGTCAAGCGGGCTGTGAACGCCCAGAAGAAGCGCCGTACCCTGCTGGAGACCGCGAGCGGCTACCGCGGTCAGCGCTCCCGGCTGTACCGCAAGGCCAAGGAGCAGGTGCTGCACTCGATGCAGTACGCCTACCGCGACCGGCGCGACCGCAAGGGCGACTTCCGGCAGCTCTGGATCCAGCGGATCAACGCGGGCGCCCGCGCCAACGGGATGACCTACAACCGCCTGATCCAGGGCCTCAAGCTGGCCGGTGTCGAGGTCGACCGGAAGATCCTGGCCGACCTGGCCGTCAACGACGCCGCCGCCTTCGCGGCGATCGTCGAGGTCGCCCGGGCCGCCGTCACGGCCGAGGGCACCGGCGGCGCGGCCGCTCAGGCCGCCTGATCCCCTGCGCCGACCCGAGGCGCCCTCCGTCGACCCCGACGGGGGGCGCCTCGCGCATGTCCGAGGTGAGCATGCTCTTCACGCCGCGTACGCCCCGGGTGGTGGCCGCGCGCCGGCTGCACCGCCGCCGGGACCGCGAGGCCACCGGCCGTTTCCTGGCCGAGGGCCCGCAGGCCGTGCGTGAGGCGCTGGCCGCGCCCGGCGTGGTCACCGAGTTGTTCGGTACGCCCGCCGCGCTGGACCGCCACGCCGAGCTGGCCGCCCTCGCGGCCGGCGGCGACGTGCCCGTCTCCGAGGTGACCGACGACGCCCTCGCGGCGCTCGCCGAGACGGTCGCCCCACAGGGCCTGGTGGCCGTCTGCCGGCACCTCGACGTGCCCCTGGAGCGGGCAGTCGCCCGCGCGCCCCGGCTCGTGGCGGTGCTCGCCGACATCCGCGACCCCGGCAACGCCGGCACGGTGCTGCGCACCGCCGACGCGGCGGGGGCCGGCGCCGTGGTCTTCGCGGGCGAGGCCGTCGACCCGTACAACGGCAAGTGCGTGCGGGCGTCGGCGGGCAGCCTGTTCCACGTCGACGTGGTCCGCGCCGCCGACCCGCTGGACGTGGTGGCCGCGCTGCGCGCGGCGGGGCTCGCCGTGTTCGCCACCACCGGCTACGGCGCCGACGACCTCGACGACCTGGCCGACGCGGGCCGGCTCGCGGCGCCCACCGCCTGGCTGTTCGGCTCCGAGGCGCACGGGCTGCCCCGGGCGCTCACCGACGCGGCCGACGCCCGGGTCCGGGTGCCGCTGCACGGGCGCGCCGAGAGCCTCAACCTGGCTGCGGCCGCGGCCGTCTGCCTGTACGCTTCAGCGAGGGCACAGCGGCGGCCGCGAGACGGCCGTCCGGACGTCACGACAGGGGAGAGCAGCCGTTCATGAACGCGCCACGGCGTTCGTTTAGCCAGCCCGCCGGTGTCGGCGGGCGGCGGGCCTGACCCTGCTCCCTGCGCAACTCCCACCGGCGGGCTGCGGCACAGCCGCGCGTCCGTAGACTCGCTTCGCCGCCCTGCGAGGGCCGGCGCCGCCGTGAGGGAGTGCCCGTACGCCATGACCTACCGCAACGATCCGTACGATCCGAAGCAGGCCGCCCTGCTCGACCCGGCCGCCCTGGCCGACGCCGTGGCCGACGCCGAGAAGGCGTTCGCCGACGCCACCGACCCGGACGCGCTGACCGCGCTGCGCCCGGCGCACCTCGGTGACCGGGCGCCCGTGTCGCTGGCCCGCCGGGAGATCGGCTCGCTGCCACCGGCCGCCAAGGCCGACGCCGGCAAGCGGGTCAACGAGGCCCGCCGGGCGATCGAGGCCGCCTACGCGGCCCGCGCCGAGGTGCTGGAGCGCGAGAACGCCGAGCGGGTGCTGGTCGCCGAGCGCGTCGACGTGACGCTGCCGTACGACCGGCGCCTCCGCGGCGCCCGGCATCCGCTGAGCACGCTCATGGAGCAGATCAGCGACCACTTCGTGGGGATGGGCTACGAGGTGGCCGAGGGCCCCGAGATCGACCTGGAGTGGGTGAACTTCGACTCGCTCAACATTCCCGCCGACCATCCGGCGCGGGGCCTCATGGACACCTTCTACGTGGACCCGGCGGACCGCTCCGGCCTGGTGCTGCGTACGCACACGTCGACCGTGCAGACCCGCACCATGCTCAGCCGCAAGCCGCCGATCTACGTGATCTGCCCCGGCCGGGTCTACCGCACCGACGAGGTGGACGCCACCCACAGCCCCGTCTTCCACCAGGCCGAGGGCCTTGTGGTCGACAAGGGCATCACGATGGCGCACCTGCGGGGCACGCTGGACCACTTCGCGCGGGCCATCTTCGGCCCGGACGCGAAGACCCGCTGGCGGCCGCACTACTTCCCGTTCACCGAGCCGTCGGCCGAGTTCGACGTCTGGTTCCCCGAGCACCGTGACGGCCCGCAGTGGGTCGAGTGGGGTGGCTGCGGCATGGTGAACCCGCGGGTGCTGCGGGCCTGCGGCATCGACCCGGAGGTCTACTCCGGCTTCGCGTTCGGGATGGGCATCGACCGGACCCTGATGGTCCGGCACGGGGTCAGCGACATCCGCCATCTCTTCGAGGGCGACGTCCGGTTCAGCCGGGCGCTCGGGACCGGGGTGTAGGCGAGTGCGGGCACGAGTTACGGAGACGGTGGTCTGAGTCATGCGAGTTTCTGTCAGCTGGCTGCGGGAGTACGTCGACCTCCCCGCCGACCTGCCCACGAGTGAGCTGGAGCGCGCCCTCGTCAACCTCGGCATCGAGGTCGAGTCCGCCACGGACCTGCGGGAGACCGTCACCGGGTCGCTGGTGGTCGGTGAGGTGCTCGAGATCGAGGAGCTCACCGGTTTCAAGAAGCCGATCCGGTTCGTCCGGGTGGACGTCGGCGCGGCCAACGGCACCGGCGAGCCCCAGGAGATCGTCTGCGGGGCGCGCAACTTCGCCGTGGGCGACCGCGTGGTGGTCATCCTCCCGGGAGGTGTGCTGCCCGGCGGGTTCGCCATCGGCGCGCGCAAGACGTACGGGCGCAACTCCAACGGCATGATCTGCTCGGCCCGGGAGCTGGGGATCGGCGACGACCACGCCGGCATCCTGGTGCTGCCGCCGGACAGCGCGGCCAAGCCCGGCGACGACGCCCGGCCGGCGGTCGGCCTCGACGAGGTCGTCCTCGAACTGGAGATCACCCCGGACCGGGGGTACGCGCTCAGCGTGCGTGGCCTGGCCCGGGAGCTGTCGCACGCGTTCGGTGTGCCGTTCCGCGACCCCGGTCTCGCGCCCGCGCCGGGGGCCACCGCGGAGCCCGCGTACCCGGTGGAGGTGCGTGACACGGTGGGCTGCGACCGGTTCGCGGCCCGGCTCGTCCGGGACGTCGACCCGGCCGCGTCCACGCCCGAGTGGATGCGCAGGCGCCTCACGACGGCCGGCGTCCGCAGCATCTCGCTGCCGGTCGACATCACCAACTACGTGATGCTCGAACTGGGCCAGCCGATGCACGCCTTCGACGCCGACCGGGTCACCGGGCCGCTCGTGGTGCGCCGCGCCGAGGAGGGGGAGAAGCTCACGACCCTCGACGGCGTCGACCGCGTCCTGGCCCGCGAGGACATGGTGATCTGCGACGACACCGGGCCGATCTCGCTGGCCGCGGTGATGGGTGGCGAGACCAGCGAGGTCGTGGCCGACACCACCACCGTGCTGTTCGAGGCCGCCCACTGGGACCCGGTGATGGTGGGGCGCACGGCCCGCCGGCACAAGCTGTTCAGCGAGGCGGCGAAGCGGTGGGAGCGGGGTGTCGACCCGGCGCTGCCGCTGGTCGCCCTGGAGCGGGCCGTGCGGCTGCTCACCGAGCACGGCGGCGGCACGGCCGGCGACGAGATCCTGGACATCGACCACGTCCGGCCACGGACGCCGGTGACCCTGCCGGCCGACCTGCCGAGCCGGCGGGTCGGCGTCGACTACCCGCCGGCGCGGGTGGTGGCCCTGTTGGAAGAGGCCGGCTGCACGGTGGCGCAGGGCGCCGACCGGCTCGCCGAGGACCCGGGCGCCGTCGGTGTCGCGGCCGGCGCCGGGGTGGCGCTGACCGTCACCCCGCCGACCTGGCGTCCCGACCTCACCGACCCGGCCGACCTGGTCGAGGAGGTGGTCCGGCTCGACGGGTACGACAACGTCCCGTCGGTGCTGCCCGTGGCGCCGGCCGGCCGCGGCCTCACCGGGGAGCAGCGCCGGCGCCGGGCGGTCGCCCAGTCGCTGGCCGAGCGCGGGTACGTCGAGGTGCTCGCGCACCCGTTCGTCTCGCCGGAGCTGCCGGACCTGCTCGCGCTGCCGGCCGACGACCCGCGCCGTCCCGCGGTGCGGCTGGCCAACCCGCTGTCCGACGAGGAGCCGCTGCTGCGGACCACGCTGCTCGGGCCGCTGCTCGGCATCCTCAAGCGCAACCTCGGCCGGGGCCACCGTGATCTCGCCCTGTTCGAGATCGGCGCGGTCTTCCACCCGCGTCCCGGCGCGGGCAGCCCGCCCGCCATGGGCGTGGACCGGCGACCCACGGACGCGGAGTTCGCGGCCGCCGACGCCGTGGTCCCCGACCAGCCTCGGCACGTCGCCGCGGTGCTCGCCGGCGAGATCGAGCTGTCCGGCTGGTGGGGCGCCGGTCGCGCGGCCGGCTGGGCGGACGCCGTCGAGGCCGGGCGTACGGTGCTCGCGGCCGCCGGGTTCCCGGCCGACCGGGTCGAGGTGCGGGCCGCCGAGCAGGCGCCCTGGCACCCGGGCCGCTGCGCGGAGCTGCGCGTCGACGGCACGGTGGTCGGGCACGCGGGGGAGCTGCACCCGACGGTCGTCGCGGCGCTGGAGCTGCCCCGGCGCACGAGCGCCATGGAGCTGAACCTCGACCTGCTGCCCGCTCCGCCGGTGCTGCCGGCGCCCGCCGTGTCCGGCTTCCCGCCGGCCCTCATCGACGTGGCGCTGGTGGTGGACGAGACGGTGCCGGCCGCGCAGGTGCAGCGCGCCCTCGCCGAGGGCGCCGGCGAGCTGCTGGAGGACGTGCGACTGTTCGACGTGTACGCCTCGGAGCAGCTCGGCGCCGGGCGCCGGTCGCTCGCGTACAAGCTCACCTTCCGGGCGCCGGACCGGACGCTGACCGTGGAGGAGGCGGTGGCCGCCCGGGACGCCGCGGTGGCCGTGGCCGCCGAGCGGTTCGGCGCCACCCTGCGTGGCGCCTGACCGGTGTCGCTGATCGGATGGCTGGTGGGGGCCGCCGCGCTCGTGGCGGCCGCCACCGCCCTGCTCTGGGCCCGCCGGCACCTCATGCTGGTCTCGGTGGTCGGCCGCAGCATGGAGCCCACGCTGCGCCCCGGCGACCGGGTGCTGGCCCGGCGGGTGCCGCTGACCGAGGTGCGCTCCGGTGACGTCGTCGTGGTGGTGGCGCCGGCGGCGATGACCGCCGGGCACCCCAGCCGGCCGGGTGACGCCGGGCCCGGCCTGCTGATCAAGCGGGCGTACGCGGTGCCCGGCGAGCCGGTGCCCGTGGACCGGGTGCCGCTGCTGCGGGAGCGGCCGGAGCGGGTGGTCCCGTCGGGGCACCTCGTGGTGCTGGGCGACAACCCGCCGTTCAGCTACGACTCCCGGGAGTGCGGCTACATCCCGGAGGCGGACCTGCTCGGGGTGGTGGTCCGGCCGCGGCTGCGCGCCGACTGACCCCGGGTGGCGTGCCGCGCGGCCGGGGCCGTGCGGCACGCCGGGTGCCGGTTCTCAGCACAGGGCGGTCATCGTGGTCGCCCCCGCGCTGCAGTAGTACCCGCACGAGCCGCAGAACGTCTGGCAGGCACCGTTCTGGCTGCACCGCTTGAAGTAGCAGGTCCCGCAGAGCGCACAGTACGGGTCCGGCGGGCAGCCGGCGGCGGCGGTCACCTTCGGCACGAACACGCCGAGCATCCGCTCACCGAGGGTCTCCAGTCGACGGAACATCCGTTCACCTCCTTCCGACGGTCGATCGATGCCGGGACGCTACGACCGTCCGCTACACCGCACCTACAGCCGCCGCCCATGCGGACGTACGTCGATGTATCCGCGGTGTATCCGCCGCTTCTAGCGTGGGCCTCCCCGTGGCGAGGAGGTGCGGACGGATGCGAGCGGTGGAGCTGGCCGCGCGGCTGCTGCTGGCCCTGGTGTTCCTCGCGGCGGTGATCGGCAAGCTGCGGACGCGGGCGGGCTTCACGGCGTTCGCCGGGGCGGTCGGCCAGTTCGGCGTACCGTCCCGCTGGGCCGCCCCGGTGGCCCGGCTCGCGGTCGCCACCGAGGCGGCGGTGGTCGTGCTGCTCGCCCTGCCGGCCACCGTGCCCGCCGGGCTGCTGCTCGCCGCCGGCCTGCTCGGTGTGCTGACCGCGGCCATCGTGGGCGCCCTGCGCCGCGGGGCCCGCCCGGCCTGCCGCTGCTTCGGCGCCGCCGACGCGCCCGTGGGCCCCCGGCACGTGGCCCGCAACCTGGCGCTCACCGTGGTGGCCCTGCTCGGCCTGCTCGGCTGGGCCGTGTCGGGACCGCCGCCGGGGCCGGCCGCCGCCCTGCTCGCCGCCGGTCTGGCGGTCCCGCTGGCCGCCGTGGTGGTCCGCCTCGACGACCTGGTGGCCCTTTTCGCTCCCGCACCGTCCCGGGCGTCCCGCCCGGCCGGCCGACCCTGACCCCACCCCGGCACCCCCGAAGGAGCCCCCATGGCCCTGCTGACCGTCGCCGTCGTCCTCGTGGCCGCACTCGGCCTGCTCAACCTGGTGCTGCTGCTCGGCGTGATCCGCCGGCTGCGCGAGCACACCGACCTGCTCAGCGACCGCCAGTCCCAGCCGCCCGCCGTGATGCTCGAGGTCGGCTCGATACCCGGCGACTTCGTCTCGACCACTGTGGACGGTGAGCTGCGCACCCGCGCGGACATCCCGCCCATGACCCTGGTGGCCTTCCTCTCGCCGAGCTGCGAGCACTGCGCCGAGCAGATCCCGGTGCTGCTCGACCGAGCCCGGACCATGCCGGGCGGAGCCGAGCACGTGTGGATCGTGGTGGTCGGCAAGGGGCCGGAGACCGAGCCGTACGCGGCCCAGTTCGCGGGGCTGGCCACGGTGTTCGTCGAGCCGGGCACCGGGGCGTTGCCGCTGGCGTTCGGGGTCAAGGGCTTCCCGGCGTTCGGTCTGCTCGACGAGCGCGGGATCGTCGCGTCCACGGCGTTCGGCATCGCCCGGTTGGACCTGCCGGTGGCGCGGTGACCGGCCCCCGGCTCGCGCCCCGCCGGGCCGTCCGGCACGCCCGGGCGGCCCTCGGGCTCACCTGGCGGGCCGCGCCCGGCGGCACCGCCGTGGACCTGGTCCTCGCGATCCTGGCCGGGGTGACGCCGGTGCTGGTGGCGGGGCTGACGAAGCTCGTCCTCGACGGGCTCACCGGCCGGCGCCCGGGCGGGGCGCCGCTGGCCCTGCTCGGGGTCGGCCTCGCGGTGGCGGCCGCGGCCGGGGCCGTCCTGCCCCACCTGCGCACGTACGTGGAGAAGGAGCGGGACCGGGCGGTGAGCCGGCTCGTGCGCCGCCGGCTGCACGACGCGGTGCTGCGGCTGGTCGGCCTCGTGCGGCTGGAGGACCCGGAGTTCCAGGACCGGTTGCAGGCCGCCCAGCAGACCGGGCACCTGGGCCCCACCCAGCTCACCGGGAACGCGCTCGGCGCCATGCAGAGCCTGCTGGCCCTGAGCGGCTTCCTCGGCGTGCTGCTGGCGCTGAGCCCGGCCATCGGGCTGCTGGTGCTGGCCGCCGCCCTGCCCACGCTCTGGCTGCAACTGCGCCTCAACCGGGCCCGCGCCGCGACGGTGCTGCACCTGGAGCACTTCCAGCGGCGCGACCTGTTCTTCGCCCAGCTGCTGGTGGGCGTGCCGGCCGCCAAGGAGGTCCGGCTGTTCGGCCTCGGCCGGTTCTTCGGCGACCGGATGCTCGACGAGCTGCACGGCATGCACCGGGTCGAGCAGCGGCTGGACCGCCGCGAACTGCGGGCGCAGGGCCTGCTCGGGCTGCTCGGCGCCGCGGTGGCCGGCGCCGGCGTGGTCTACACCGTCGCGGCGGCCACCGCCGGCCGGCTCACCCCCGGCGACGTGGTCATCTACCTGGCCGCCGTGCCCGGGGTGCAGGGCGCGCTGGCCGGTCTCGTCGGGCAGCTCGGCGCGATCCACCGGGCGCTGCTGCTCTTCGACCACTACGACACGGTGACCCGGGTCGAACCGGACCTGCCGGTGCCGACCGCCGCCCGGCCCGCGCCGCCGCTGCGCCACGGCATCGAACTGCGCGACGTGTGGTTCCGCTACTCGCCGGGCCACCCGTGGGTGCTGCGCGGAGTGGACCTGTTCCTGCCGGCCGGCTCCACCACCGCGCTCGTCGGGCTGAACGGCGCCGGCAAGAGCACGCTGGTCAAGCTTCTCTGCCGGTTCTACGACCCGGAACGCGGCTCGATCCGGTGGGACGGGGTGGACCTGCGCGAGCTCGATCCGGCGACGCTGCGCGAGCGGCTCGGCGCGGTGTTCCAGGACTTCATGCCGTACGACCTCAGCGCCGCGGAGAACATCGCGGTGGGTGACCTCGCGGCCCGCGACGACACCGGCCGGCTACGGGCCGCCGCTCGCGACGCCGGCATCGACGAGGCCCTCGCCCGGCTGCCCCGCGGCTACGACACCCTGCTCACGCGCATCTTCTTCGACGGCCCGGACCGGGACGACCCGCAGGCCGGTGTGGTCCTGTCCGGAGGCCAGTGGCAGCGGGTGGCGCTGGCCCGCGGCTTCCTGCGGGCCGACCGGGACCTGCTCGTCCTCGACGAGCCCAGCTCCGGCCTGGACGCCGAGGCCGAACACGACCTGCACAGCCGGCTGCGGGAGCTGCGTCGCGGGCGTACCAGTTTGCTGATCTCCCACCGGCTCAACGCCGTCCGCGAGGCCGACACCGTCGTGGTCCTGGCCGACGGGCGGATCGCCGAGCGCGGCCACCACGACGAGCTGCTCGCCGCCGGTGGCGCGTACGCGCGGCTGTTCCGGCTCCAGGCGCGCGGCTACCGGGAGGAGAGCGAGGCCCGGACCGCCGGCGCCTCGGCGGCTGCCGGGGCGGCTGCCGGGGCCTCCTCCGCGGCGGCTGCCGGGTCGCCCTCCGCGGCGGCCAGCTCGGCGGCGTAGAGGCGGACCAGCTCGCCGATGCGGTACCGGCCCGGGCCGGCCGGCTCGGCGAGCTGGGCGGCCACCAACCGGTCCAGCGCCCGGACCGCGTCCTCCCGGCGGGCACCGGTGAGGGCGGCGGCCTGCTCCGCGGTGACCGGGCCCGTGGGCGCGCCGCCCAGCCGGCGGAAGACCGTCGCCGCCCAGCCGAGCCGGCAGTAGCTCGCCGTCAACCGGGGCCGCAGCCCGGTCTCCGCGAGCCGGTAGCGCTCGTCGCTCAGCAGCCGGGCGAGCCGGGCCAGCGACCAGTGCGGCCCTTCGGCCAGCCTTCGTGCCGCGGTCCGCAACGCCAGCGGGAGCCCCTCGCACAGGGCCACCACGGCGCAGGCGGCCTCCGGCTCCTCGGCGACCCGGCGCTCCCCGGCCGCGGCCCGCAGCAGCGCGAGCCCGTCCACGGACGGCAGCGGATCCAACCGCAGCGGCCGGACGTCCCCGTCCGGTAGCGGGCAGCGGCTCGTGGCCAGCAGGGCGCACCCGCCGCGTACCGGCAGCAGGCCGTCGACCTGGGCGGGATCGGCGACGTTGTCGAGCACCAGGAGGACCCGGCGCCCGAACAGCAGCGACCGGACGCGGGCATGCGCCTCGGCGAGGCCGGCCGGCGGCGCGCCCGTGACGCCGGCACGCAGCGACCGAAGCACCCGGGCCGCCACCTCGCCGGGGGACGGGGGAGTGCCGGCCACCGAGCCGCCGAGGTCGAGGTGGAGCTGACCGTCGGGGAAGGCGTCCAGCGCCTCCGCGGCGGCGTGCAGGGCGAGCGCCGACTTCCCGGTGCCCGCCATGCCGTACACGGACACGGTGACCGGGCGCTCGCGGGCGGCGGCGAGCGCGGCGCGCACGCGGGCCAGCTCGGCGCGGCGGCCGACGAAGGGCGGCGCGGCGCAGGGCAGTTCGTGCGGCACGAGAGCCGGCCGGGCGTCGCCGGGCCGCTCCCGGACGCGGACGGCGGGGCGGCCGGCGGGGAGCAGCCGGGGATCGCACCGTCGCACGGCCCGGTACAGCTCGGTCAGCTCCGGCCCCGGGTCGACTCCCAGCTCGCCGGCCAGCGCGCGGGACGCGGCCCGGTAGGTGGCCACCGCTGCCGCGTGGTCGCCCGCCCGGCACTGGGCGGTCATGAGCAGCGCCCAGCCCGGCTCCCGCAGCGGGTTGTCGGCCAGGTGCCGGCGCAGCAGGGCGAGCAGCGCGGGGCTGCCCGGGTCGCCGAGGTCGAGGCGGCAGGCCGCGTACGTCTCCCGGGCGGCGGCGCGCCGCTCACGCAGCCGGTCGTACGCCGCGGCGGTCGCCGGCCCGTGCGGCGGGGCCGGCTCGGCCGGTGCCCAGAGCGCCAGCGCCCGTTCGAGCAGTGCCGCGGCGACGGCCGGCTCGCCCGCGTCGCGGGCCGCGTGCCCCTCGGCGGCCAGCCGTTCGAACTCCGCGGCGTCCAGCTCGTCCGGCGCCACGCGCAGCAGGTAACCGCCGTTCTCCGCCCGCAGCCGGGCCGGCTCGCCCGGCGCGTCGAGCGCGTGCCGGAGCTGGCTCGCGTGGCTGCGCAGGTTGGCCACCGCCGAGGCGGGTGCCCGCCCGCCCCACAGCTCCTCGCGCAGTCGTTCGACGGGCAGGGCCATCCCGGCGTGCAGCAGCAGGGTCACGAGGAACGCCGTGGGACGGCCACCGGGCAGCCGCAGCGGGCGACCGTCGCGGCAGGCCCGGACGGGCCCCAGAATCTGGAAGCTCAGCCCCATGCGACCTCCGTCGTGTGCCCCCGCGGGCCGGTCTCCCGGCCCCACACCATCGCCGAGGCAATTATGCCAGTCGATACCTGGCGGTGTCCGTGATCCCGGGGAACCGTTTTCCGCCGAGGGGCGGAAGCGCCACTCGGCGCGCCCGGCCTGCTCTCGTGCCTCGATCGACACCAGATCGCCGATCTCGCGGCGTCTGAGGCCCGGCGATCCCGCCGTATCGGCGAAACGGAGCCGATCGCCCCAGTCGGGACGAGTCCGGACCTGATTCTCATGCAGTGGACCGCATGACCTTGCGGCGGGCGATCAAGACGACTAACCTGGGATGCATAGTCATGCGGAGGTGAGTATGGGAATCCGAGTCGCGGTCGCCGGGGCGAGCGGCTACGCCGGTGGCGAGCTGCTCCGCCTGGTCGCCGGGCACCCGGAGTTCGACCTGGTCGCCGCGACCGCGCACACCCAGGCCGGGCATCGCGTCGACGTCGTGCACCCGCAGCTCTCGGGGCTGGACCTGGTCCTCGGCCCGGCGGGGCCGGACGCCCTCGCCGACGCGGACCTCGTGTTCCTCGCGCTGCCGCACGGCGAGTCGGCCGCGCTCGCCGCGCAACTGCCCGCCGACGTGCGGGTCGTGGACCTCGGCGCCGACCACCGGCTCGCCGACCCGTACGACTGGGCGCAGTACTACGGCGGCACCCACGCCGGGCAGTGGACCTACGGTCTGCCGGAGCTGCCCGGGCAGCGGGAGCGGATCGCGGGCGCCACCCGGGTCGCCAACACCGGCTGCTACGCGGTGGCCATCACCCTGGCCCTCGCCCCGCTCATCGCGGCCGGCGCCGCGGATCCGGCCGACGTGGTCGTGGTGGCCGCGTCCGGCACGTCGGGGGCCGGCCGGTCCGCCAAGGCGCACCTGCTCGGCAGCGAGGTGATGGGGGACCTGTCGCCCTACCGGGTGGGCACCCACCAGCACGTGCCGGAGATCAAGCAGGCCACCGGCGCCACCGGCCTCTCCTTCACGCCGGTGCTCGCGCCCATGCCGCGCGGCATCCTGGCCACCGTCACCGCGCTCCCGGCGCGCGGGGTGGACCCGCAGGCGGTACTCGCCGAGGCGTACGCCGACGCGCCGTTCGTGCACGTGCTTGCCGAGGGCCGCTGGCCGCACACCGCCGCCACGCTCGGCTCCAACTCCTGCCACCTCCAGGCCACCGTCGACGTCGACTCCCGCCGCCTGGTCGTGGTGAGCGCCCTGGACAACCTCGGCAAGGGCGCGGCCGGTCAGGCCGTGCAGAACGCGAACCTCATGGTCGGCCTGCCGGAGACGACGGGCCTGTCGGTGTACGGGGTGGCGCCGTGAGCGCGAGGAGTGCAGCGCAGCGGAGCCCCGCAGTCGCGAACGAAAGGGTGGCCCCGTGAGCGTCACGGTTCCCCGGGGGTTCCGGGCGGCGGGCGTGGCGGCCGGGCTCAAGGCCGGCGGCGCCGCCGACATCGCCCTCGTGGTCAACGACGGGCCCGACGCCGCCGTGGCCGGTGTCTTCACCGCCAACCGGGTGAAGGCGGCGCCGGTGCTCTGGTCGCAGCAGGTGGTCCACGGCGGCGTGGTCCGCGCCGTGGTGCTCAACTCCGGCGGCGCGAACGCGTGCACGGGCCCGGCCGGTTTTCAGGACACGCACGCCACCGCCGAACACGTGGCCGCGGCGCTCACGGCGACGGGGCACGAGCTGGGCGCCGGTGAGGTCGCGGTCTGCTCGACGGGCCTCATCGGGGAGCGGCTGCCCATGCCCGCGCTGCTGGCCGGCGTCGACGCCGCCGTCCGCGAGCTGTCCCCGGCCGGCGGCGCCCCCGCCGCCGAGGCGATCATGACGACGGACACCCGGCCGAAGACGACCGTGACGCGGGGCGCGGGCTGGACGGTGGGCGGCATGGCGAAGGGCGCGGGCATGCTCGCTCCGGCCCTGGCCACCATGCTGTGCGTCCTGACCACCGACGCGGTGGCCGGGCCGGAGGCGCTCGACGCCGCGCTGCGCGAGGCGTGCCGGGTGACGTTCGACCGGATCGACTCCGACGGCTGCATGTCCACCAACGACACGGTGCTGCTGCTTTCCAGCGGCGCGTCGGGTGTCACGCCGGCGCCGGGCGAGCTCGCCGCCGCCGTCACGGCCGCCTGCCACGACCTGGCCCAGCAGCTCGTCGCCGACGCGGAGGGGGCCACCAAGCAGATCGCCGTCGAGGTGGTCGGCGCGGTGGGCGAGGACGACGCGGTCGAGGTGGGCCGGGCGGTGGCCCGCAACAACCTGGTGAAGACGGCGCTGTTCGGCAACGACCCGAACTGGGGGCGGATCCTGGCGGCCGTCGGCACCACCGCGGCCGCGTTCGAGCCGGACGACGTGGACGTGGCGGTCAACGGGGTCTGGGTGTGCCGGAGCGGCGCCGCGGCCGAGGACCGGTCGAAGGTCGACCTCAGTGGGCGGGACGTGACCATCCGGATCGACCTGAACGCGGGGGGCGCGGCGGCCACCGTCTGGACCAACGACCTGTCCCACGCGTACGTGCACGAGAACTCGGCGTACTCGACATGAGCGCGAGGAACGCGGCGAAGCGGAGTTCCGTGGTCGAGAACGAGGGGTGGGCATCGACATGATTCTCTCCGCCGATCTCACCCGCTCCCAGGCCAAGGCCGCCACGCTGATCGAGGCGCTGCCCTGGCTGGCCCGCTTCTCCGGCTCGACGGTCGTCGTGAAGTACGGCGGCAACGCGATGGTCGACCCGGAGTTGCAGCGGGCGTTCGCCGCCGACATGGTCTTCCTGCGCTACGTCGGCCTCAAGCCCGTCGTCGTGCACGGCGGCGGCCCGCAGATCTCGGCCATGCTGGGCCGGCTCGGCATCGCCAGCGAGTTCCGCGGCGGCCTGCGGGTCACCACGCCGGAGGCCATGGACGTGGTCCGGATGGTGCTGGTCGGCCAGGTGGGCCGGGAGCTCGTGGGCCTCGTGAACGCGCACGGCCCGTTCGCGGTGGGCCTCTCCGGCGAGGACGCCGGCCTGTTCACGGCGGTCCGGCGGCCGGCGTACGTCGACGGCGAGCCGGTCGACGTCGGCCAGGTGGGCGACGTGGAGTCGGTCGACGTGTCGGCGGTCACCGACCTCATCGCGGCGGGCCGCATCCCGGTGATCTCCACGGTCGCGCCGGACGCCGACGGGGTGCTGCACAACCTCAACGCGGACACGGCGGCGGCCGCCCTCGCGGTCGCGCTGGGCGCCCGCAAGCTGGTCGTCCTCACCGACGTGCCGGGCCTCTACACCGACTGGCCGGACGCGACCAGCCTGGTCTCCGAGATCGACACGGACGACCTGGCGAAGCTGCTGCCCACACTCGAGTCGGGGATGGTCCCGAAGATGGAGGCCTGCCTCCGGGCGGTGCGCGGGGGAGTGCCCGCCGCGCACGTCGTCGACGGCCGGGTCGCCCACTCCACGCTGCTCGAGGTGTTCACGTCGGAAGGTTTCGGAACCATGGTCGTGAGCGCGAGGAGTGAGCTTGCGAGCCCCGATGTCGCGAACAAGGAAGGCGGAAGGCCGTCATGAGCACGCTCGTGCAGCGCTGGGGACAGTCCATGATGGACAACTACGGGACGCCGCCGCTGGCGCTGGTGTCCGGTTCCGGCGCCGTCGTGGTCGACGAGGCCGGCCGGGAGTACGTCGACCTCGTCGGCGGGATCGCGGTGAACGCCCTCGGCCACGCCCACCCGGCCGTGGTGGCGGCCGTGTCGAAGCAGGTCGCCACGCTCGGGCACGTCTCCAACCTCTTCGTCGCCGAGCCGCCCGTCGCGCTCGCCGAGCTGCTGCTGGCCCTCGCCGGCCGGCCCGGCCGGGTGTTCTTCGCCAACTCCGGCGCCGAGGCGAACGAGGCGGCGTTCAAGCTCTCCCGGCTCACCGGCCGCGGCCACGTGGTCGCCACGCACGGCGGCTTCCACGGCCGCACGATGGGCGCTCTCGCGCTGACCGGGCAGCCGGCCAAGGCCGACCCGTTCCGCCCGCTGCCCGGCGAGGTCACCCACGTCACGTACGGCGACGTGGCCGCGCTGGAGGCGGCGGTCACCGACGCCACCGCCATGGTGATCCTGGAACCGATCCAGGGCGAGAACGGCGTCGTCGTCCCGCCGGCCGGCTACCTCGCCGCCGCGCGGCGGGTCACGGCACGGCACGGCGCGCTGCTCGTGCTCGACGAGGTGCAGACCGGCATCGGGCGCACCGGGCACTGGTTCGCCCACCAGGCCGAGGGCGTGGAGCCGGACGTCGTGACGCTCGCCAAGGGACTCGGCGGCGGATTGCCGCTCGGCGCGACCCTCGCGTTCGGTCGGGCGGCCGAGCTGCTCACCCCCGGTTCCCACGGCACCACGTTCGGCGGCAACCCGGTCAGTTGCGCGGCCGCCCTCGCCGTGGTGGGCACGATCGCCCACGAGGGCCTGCTCGACCACGTGAAGCGGGTCGGTGAGCGGCTGCGCCGGGGCATCGAGGCGCTCGGCCACCCGCTGGTCTCGGGCGTACGCGGCGCCGGCCTGCTGCTCGGCGTGGTGCTTGCCGCGCCGGTCGCGCCGGTGCTCGGCGAGGCGCTGCGCGAGGCCGGTTTCCTCGTCAACCCGGTGCAGCCGGGCGTGGTCCGGCTCGCCCCGCCGCTCATCCTCACGTCGGACCAGGTCGACGCGTTCCTGGCGGCCCTCCCGGGCGCGCTCGACGCGACGGCGCCGGCCGCCGCCGGCGCGACCGCCCCACCCCCGGCCGCCGCCGGCACGACCGCCCCACCCCCGGCCACCCCGATCACCGCCCCGGAGGCGACCGCATGACCCGCCACTTCCTGCGCGACGACGACCTCACCCCGGCCGAGCAGGCGGCGGTGCTGGACCTCGCCGCTCGGATGAAGGCCGACCGGTTCGCGTACCGGCCGCTCGACGGGCCGCGGTCGGTGGCGGTGCTGTTCGACAAGCAGAGCCTGCGCACCCGGATCTCCTTCGACGTGGGCATCGCCGAGCTGGGCGGCCACCCGCTCGTCGTGGACACCCAGGTCACCCACTTCGGCCGGGGCGAGACCCTCGCCGACGCGGGCCGGGTGCTGTCCCGGTACGTCGCCGCGATCGTCCTGCGTACGCACGGCGACGACCGGATCGCCGAGGTCGCGGCCGGGGCGAGCGTGCCGGTGGTGAACGCGCTCACCGACGGCTTCCACCCCTGCCAGCTCCTCGCCGACCTGCTCACCGTCCGCGAGCGGTTCGGGAGTACGGCCGGGCGCACGCTCGCGTACCTCGGCGACGCGGCCAACAACATGGCCCACTCGTACCTGCTGGCGGGCGCGACCGCCGGGATGCACGTGCGGGTCGCCGGGCCCGCCGGTTTCGGGCCGGACCCCGCGGTGGTGGCCCGCGCCGCGGAGATCGCCGCCGGCACCGGCGGATCCGTGCGCGTGCTGACCGACCCGGCCGAGGCCGTGAAGGACGCCGACGTGGTCGCCACCGACACGTGGACGTCGATGGGCCAGGAGTCCGACGGGCTCGACCGGATCACCCCGTTCCTGCCGTACCAGGTCAACGCCGCGCTGCTCGCCCAGGCCGCGCCCGGCGCGATCGTGCTGCACTGCCTGCCGGCGCACCGGGGCGAGGAGATCACCGACGAGGTCCTCGACGGCCCGCGCAGCGCCGTCTTCGACCAGGCGGAGAATCGGCTGCACGCCCAGAAGGCGCTGCTCACGTTCCTCCTGGAGGCCGCGACCGCGGTCCCGGACGCCGCTGCGCCGGGCGCCACCGTGGTTCCGGTCGTGGCGGCGCCGAACGTCGCCGCGGTTCCGGTCCCGGTGGCGCCGGGCGCCACCGCGACCAGGGAGACCACATGACCGCCCCGCTGACCCGCGCCGCCCGCCACGCCCGGATCGTCGAGCTGATCCGCGACAAGGCCGTCCACTCGCAGACCGAACTGGCCGACCTGCTCGCCGGCGACGGCATCCAGGTCACCCAGGCGACCCTGTCGCGGGACCTCAAGGAGCTCGGCGCCGTGACCGTACGCGGCGGCGACGGGCGCGGCGTCTACCTGATCCCCGAGGACGGCCACCGGCCGCTGTTCGACGCGGAGTCCGCGCCGGCGCGGCTCGTCCGGCTGCTGCGTGAACTGCTCAACGGGGTCGACTCGAGCGGCAACATCGCCGTGCTGCGTACCCCGCCGGGCGCAGCGCAGTACCTGGCCAGCGCGTTGGACCGAGCGGGCCTGCCCGAGGTCGTCGGCACGATCGCCGGCGACGACACCATCCTCGTCGTGGCCCGCGAGGCCGACGGTGGGGCCGCCCTCGGCGCGAAGCTCGCCGGGTGGGCCCGCCGGGAAGAGAACATCGAAGGGAGCACCACATAATGACCGAGCGGGTCGTCCTGGCGTACTCCGGAGGGCTGGACACCTCCGTCGCCATTCCGTACCTGGCCGAGCAGACCGGCGCCGAGGTGATCGCGGTCGCGGTCGACGTCGGCCAGGGCGGCGAGGACATGAACGTCATCCGGCAGCGCGCCCTCGACTGCGGCGCCGCGGAGTCCGAGGTGGTCGACGCGCGCGACGAGTTCGCGGCCGAGTACTGCCTGCCGGCGATCCGCGCGAACGCCCTCTACATGGACCGGTACCCGCTGGTCTCCGCGCTGTCCCGGCCGCTGATCGTGAAGCACCTCGTGGCGGCCGCGAAGAAGCACGGCGGCACCATCGTGTCGCACGGCTGCACCGGCAAGGGCAACGACCAGGTCCGTTTCGAGGTCGGCCTCGGAGCGCTCGCGCCGGACCTGAAGATCATCGCGCCGGCCCGGGACTACGCCTGGACGCGGGACAAGGCCATCGCGTTCGCCGAGGAGAAGGGCCTGCCGATCGACGTCTCGGCGAAGTCGCCGTACTCCATCGACCAGAACCTGTGGGGCCGCGCCGTGGAGACCGGCTTCCTGGAGGACATCTGGAACGGCCCGATCGAGGACCTCTACGCGTACACGGCCGACCCGACGCAGGAGCGGGACGCCGACGAGGTCGTCGTCACCTTCGACGCCGGCGTGCCGGTGGCCGTCGACGGCGAGACGGTCACCCCGTACCAGGCGATCGCGGAGCTGAACCGGCGGGCCGGGGCGCAGGGCGTGGGCCGGCTCGACATGGTCGAGGACCGGCTCGTCGGCATCAAGAGCCGCGAGGTGTACGAGGCGCCGGGCGCCATCGCTCTCATCACCGCCCACCAGGAGCTGGAGGCGGTCACCGTCGAGCGGGACCTGGCCCGGTTCAAGCGCGGCGTCGACCAGCGCTGGGGCGAGCTGGTCTACGACGGCCTGTGGTTCTCGCCGCTGAAGCGGTCGCTGGACGCGTTCATCGACGACGCGCAGCGGCACGTCTCCGGCGAGGTGCGGCTGACCCTGCACGGCGGGCGGGCCACGGTCACCGGCCGGCGCTCCGAGGCCAGCCTGTACGACTTCGGGATGGCCACCTACGACACCGGGGACACATTCGACCAGTCCCTGGCCAAGGGCTTCGTGCAGCTGTGGGGCCTGCCCAGCAAGATGGCCGCGGCGCGGGACGCCCGGCTGGGCGGAGCGCAGTCTTGACCTTCACAATGGGTGGGGTGGACGACAAGAGCCTGACCGAGAACAGCGCCGCCACCAACCGGACGAGCCTGTGGGGCGGCCGGTTCGCGGGAGGCCCCGCCGAGGCGCTGGCCCGCCTGTCGGTGAGCGTGCAGTTCGACTGGCGGCTGGCGCCGTACGACATCGCCGGCTCCCGGGCGCACGCCCGGGTCCTGGCCGGCGCCGGCCTGCTCGACCCGGAGGAGCTCGGGAGGATCCTGGCGGCGCTGGACGACCTGGAGGCGGCCTGCGCGTCCGGGCAGTTCCGTCCGACGGTCGACGACGAGGACGTGCACACGGCGTTGGAGCGCGGCCTGCTGGAGCGGCTCGGCAGTCTCGGCGGGAAGCTGCGCGCGGGCCGGTCCCGCAACGACCAGGTCGCCACCGACCTGCGGCTCTACCTGCGCGATCACGCGCGGGGCGTGGCCGCCCGGCTGGTCGAACTGGCCGAGGCGCTGGTGGAGCAGGCCGAGCGTCACGTGGACACGGCGGCGCCGGGGATGACGCACCTCCAGCACGCCCAGCCGGTCACCTTCGGGCACTGGCTGCTCGCCCACGTGCAGCCGCTGCTGCGCGACCTCGAGCGGATGCGGGACTGGGACGAGCGGGCGGCCATCAGCCCGCTCGGCGCAGGCGCGCTGGCCGGTTCCGGTCTGCCGTTGGACCCGGTGGCCGTGTCCAAGGAGCTGGGCTTCCGCACGTCCTTCGCGAACTCGATGGACGCGGTCGCCGACCGGGACTTCGTGGCGGAGTTCCTCTTCGTCACGGCGATGATCGGGGTGCACCTGTCCCGGCTCGGCGAGGAGGTGGTGCTCTGGACGTCGCACGAGTTCGGCTGGGTGGAGCTGGACGACGCCTTCGCCACCGGCTCGTCGATCATGCCGCAGAAGAAGAACGCGGACATCGCCGAGCTGGCCCGGGGCAAGTCGGGCCGCCTCGTGGGCGGTCTCATGAGCGTGCTCACCATGCTCAAGGGCCTTCCCATGACGTACGACCGGGACATGCAGGAGGACAAGGAGCCGGCCTTCGACGCGGTCGACACCCTGGAACTGCTGCTGCCGGCGCTCGCGGGGATGATCTCCACGATGACCGTACGGGTCGACCGCCTGGTCGCGGCCGCGCCGGTGGGCTACTCGCTGGCCACCGAGGTGGCCGACTGGCTGGTGCGCAAGGGCGTGCCGTTCCGTGACGCGCACGAGATCACCGGCCGCCTCGTGGCGCTCTGCGTGGCCCGTGACTGCGCCCTCGACGAGGTCTCCGACGCCGACCTGGCCGCGGTGAGCGAGCACCTCGACCCGTCGGTGCGCGACGTGCTGTCGGTGCGGTCGGCGCTCGCCGCGCGGATCACGCCGGGGTCGACCGGGCCCGGCCCGGTCGCCGACCAGCTCGCGGCCGCCGCGGACCGGCTCGCCAGCTGGCGGGAGTGGGCCGCCGAGCGGGTCGTTCCTCGCTGACGCTCGCGGCCCGCGCCACGCTCGGGCGGCGTGGCGGGGCTGCGTCATCCTCGGGCGGCGTGGCGCGGGCCGCGTCACGGGTTTTCGCGCGGGCCGGGTCACGCTCGGGCGGCGTGGCGGGGCCGCGTCATGCTCGGGCGGCGTGGCGCGGGCCGCGTCACGCCGTCGGCCGCTCCCGCTTCGGGAGCTTCGCGACGACCGCGTCGTACGACGCGTCGACGGCCTCGGTCAGCTCGTCGTCGGCGATGCCGCCGTCCAGCCGCAGCGTGTTCCACCCGGACCGTCCGATGTAGGGCATCACGCGGGCGTCGCCCGGATGCCGGTGCAGCCACTCGTCGGCGACCTCACGGGTGGGTCCGCACTTCACCCCGATCGTGGGGGCGGAGTCGGGGGAGCCGAGGAACGCGAAGATCCGGCTGCCGACCTTCACCACCTCGTCGCCCTCCCACGGCTGGTCCAGCCAGGCGCCCGGCTTCGCCAGGCAGTACGCCCGCATGTCCTCGTGCCGCATCGCACCCTCCACGTCGGTCCTGCCTGACAGTCTGCCCCCACCCGCCGACAGGCCCAGGCAGCACGCACCGCGATCACGAGGTTGACGGCGTGCGCCGAGACCGAGGTCGCCGCAACTCTCATGATCAACGTGCGTCTCCGCCGCCCGGTCAGGTCGCGGTACGCGCGGTGACGCGGTCGAAGCGCTGCCGGGCGGCCTGCGCGCTGCCCAGCCCGAGCCCGAAGGCGATCGCCTGCCAGGTCAGCCCCCGGGCGCGCGCCAGCGTCAACAGGCCCGCCTCCAGCGCGTCGAGCTCGGCGCGGACGTGCGGCAGGAGCGTCAACGCGGCCGTGAGATCGGCGTCGTCGACCGGCTCCTCGCCGGGCTCCGGCTCGGCCCCGCCGGCGGCGAGAGCCGTGACGAGGGCGACCGCCTCCCACGGGTCGACCACGTACGGGTGCGCGTAGCGGCGCCGGCGTTCGTCGGTGCCGGCGTGCCGCTCGCTGATCCGCTGGAGCGCGGCGTGGGTGCGGTGGGCACGCGCGCGGGCGGCGTCGGGCGTCGTGAAGGTGTCCTCCTGCGTCATGCTCCCATCCCAGCCTATCAACATAGGGTTGTCAACAGAATGTTCAAGCGCCCCACCTATCCTCCTAAAACGCCGAAGGAAGGGTGATGCCGGACGCGCCGGCCATGATCGTGCTCGAACATGGAAGTAGTGGATCCTCACACCGTCGAGGCCACTACTCCCTGGATCGAGCGCGATCTTCTTCGCGCACGGCCCAGGGCACCCCAAGATCCGAGCACTTTCCCGCAAAGTGCTGTCCCCGGCGCGTGCGAGGCAGCACTTTCGGGGAACTTGAGCGGATCGTGAAGCGCCGGCGTCAACCGCGCCGCGTAGCCGGCCGGCGGTCGGGGTTGGGCATGCAGGGTCGGGCGGGCGGGTGCGCCGCCCGGCGCGCTGGGTACCGTCGGGGCATGGACGTGCTTCCGGGCGGTTCGGCCGCCGACGCGGGTCTGGTCGCGCTGGCCGAGATGCTCGCCGGTCCCGTGGTGCCGGCCGCCCGCGGGCTGCTCGGCTGCCGGCTGTCCGCCGGCGGGGTCACGGTGCGCATCACCGAGGTCGAGGCGTACGCGGGGACGGCCGGCGATCCCGCCTCGCACGCCCACCGCGGGCGCACCGCCCGCAACACCGTGATGTTCGGCCCGGCCGGCCACGCCTACGTCTACTTCACCTACGGCATGCACTGGTGCATGAACGTGGTCACCGGCCCGGACGGCGAGGCGTCGGCCGTCCTGCTGCGGGCGGGCGAGGTGGTGGACGGTCTCGACGTGGCGCGGTCCCGGCGCACCGCCGTACGCCGGGATGTGGATCTCGCGCGCGGACCGGCCCGGCTCTGCGCGGCGCTCGGCATCGACAAGTCGGTGTACGGCCGCTACCTGCTCGGCGACGGGCCGGTCCGGTTGCGTCCGGCGGACGCGCCGGTGCCGCCCTCGGCCGTGGCGGCCGGTCCCCGGGTGGGCGTGACCGGCGCGCACGACGTCCCCTGGCGGTTCTGGATCGAGGACGATCCGACGGTGAGCGACTACCGCCGGCACGTGCCGCGCACACGCCGCTGACCGCCCGGTCCTCCGGTCCGCCCAGCGCGGGGATGCCGTTTCCTCGGTGGGGGTGGCCATAATCACGCCGACGACGCCCAGGACCGGAGGGACAAGCCCCCATGACCACGCTGCTCGCGATCGGCACCAGCAAGGGCCTCTTCCTGGCCACCAGCACCGACGGCCGGCGCACGTGGCGGGTCGACGGCCCGCGCTTCCCGATGACCGGTGTCTACGCGGTGGGCATCGACAAGCGACGGGCGGCGCCCCGGCTGCTCGCGAGCACCACGAGTTCCCACTTCGGGCCGAGCGTGGCCGTCAGCGACGACCTAGGGGCGTCCTGGCAGGAGCCGGAGCAGGCGCCGGTGGCCTTTCCGGCCGACACGGGGGCGAGCCTGGGCCGGGTGTGGCAGCTCACCCCGGCCGGTCCGGACCAGCCGGACGTCGTGTGGGCCGGCACCGAGCCGTCCGCGCTGTTCCGTTCCGAGGACGGCGGGGTCACCTACGAGTTGGTGCGCGCGCTCTGGGAGCACCCGCACCGCGCCGAGTGGGGCGCGGGCTTCGGCGGCCAGGCCGTGCACACGGTGCTTCCGCACCCGGCCGACGCCGACCGGATCCTCGTCGCCATGTCGACGGGCGGGGTCTACCGCTCCGACAACGGCGGCGCCTCCTGGGCGCCGGGCAACACGGGCATCCGTGCCTACTTCCTGCCGAACGAGTGGCCGGAGTTCGGCCAATGCGTGCACAAGGTGACCCGCGACGCGGGTGACCCCGACCGGCTCTACGCGCAGAACCACCACGGCGTCTACCGCTCCGACGACGACGGGCGCACCTGGTCCTCCATCGCCGAGGGCCTGCCCAGCGACTTCGGCTTCCCGATCGTGACCTTGCCGGGGCGCCCCGACACGGTGTTCACCTTCCCCCTGGCGGCCGACGGCGAGCGGTGGCCGGTCGAGCACCGGTGCCGGGTCAACCGCTCCGGCGACGCCGGCAGCAGTTGGCAGGCGTTGACGGCCGGCCTGCCCGACGCGCCGTTCTTTCCGTCCGTGCTGCGCGACGCGATGTGCGCCGACGACGCCGAGCCGGGTGGCGTCTACTTCGGCACCCGCTCCGGCGAGGTCTACGCCAGCCGGGACGAGGGCGACTCGTGGTCGCTTGTCGCCGCCCACCTGCCGGACGTGCTGTGCGTCCGTGCCGCGGAGGTGTGAGGTGGTCACCGTGCTGGTGCCCGGCCCGCTGCGCGGGGAGGCCGGCGGCGCGAGCCGGCTGGACGTTCCGGCCGCCGGGTCGCTGGGCGCGGTCCTCGACGCGTTGGCCGCGTCGTGGCCCCGGCTGGCCCGCCGCATCCGTGACGAGCGGGGCGATCTGCGCCGCTACGTCAACGTCTACGTCGACGGGGAGGACTGCCGGCACCTCGGGGGTCTCGACACCCCGGTGCCCGACGGCGCCGAGGTGCAGGTGCTTCCGTCCGTGGCGGGCGGCTGAGGCCCTCGCCCGCCGCGGTTCCGCGCCCCCGGGCCCGTCGGTGGCGGTCGCGATGGTGACGGCTGCCACCTCGGAGATATCTGCGTGCGGAATTATTGACTCGTCAAATATGTTGTCGGGTGCGTCCGGAACCACCACGGTCCGGCGACCAACCCGAGGAGTCGGTCATGCAGTTCGGAGTCTTCACCGTCGGCGACGTCACGGTCGACCCGACGAACGGTCGCGAGCCGACCGAGCATGAGCGGATCAAGGCGATGGTGGCCATCGCGCTGAAGGCGGAAGAGGTCGGTCTCGACGTCTTCGCCACGGGCGAGCACCACAACCCCCCGTTCGTGCCCTCGTCGCCGACGACAATGCTCGGCTACATCGCGGCGCGTACGAAGCGGTTGCTGCTGTCCACCGCCACCACCCTGATCACCACGAACGACCCGGTGAAGATCGCCGAGGACTACGCGATGCTGCAGCACCTGGCCGACGGCCGGGTCGACCTCATGATGGGTCGCGGCAACACCGGCCCGGTCTACCCGTGGTTCGGGCAGGACATCCGCAACGGCATCCCGCTCGCCATCGAGAACTACGACCTGCTGCGCCGGCTGTGGCGGGAGGACGTGGTGGACTGGAAGGGTCGCTTCCGCAGCCCCCTGCAGTCGTTCACCGCGACCCCGCGGCCGCTGGACGGCGTGCCGCCGTTCGTGTGGCACGGCTCGATCCGCAGCCCCCAGATCGCCGAGCAGGCCGCCTACTACGGTGACGGCTTCTTCCACAACCACATCTTCTGGCCGAAGGAGCACACCCAGCGCATGGTGGCGCTCTACCGGCAGCGGTTCGAGCACTACGGCCACGGCTCCGCCGACCAGGCCATCGTCGGCCTCGGCGGGCAGGTGTTCATGCGGAAGAACTCGCAGGACGCGGTCCGGGAGTTCCGGCCGTACTTCGACAACGCCCCGGTCTACGGGCACGGGCCGTCGCTGGAGGAGTTCACCCGGGAGACGCCGCTGACCGTGGGCAGCCCGCAGCAGGTCATCGACCGGACGCTGGGCTTCCGCGAGTACGTGGGTGACTACCAGCGGCAGATGTTCCTCATCGACCACGCCGGCCTTCCGCTGAAGACGGTGCTGGAGCAGCTCGACATCCTCGGTGAGGAGGTCGTCCCGGTGCTGCGCAAGGAGTTCGACGCCCTGCGCCCGGCGCACGTGCCGGAGGCGCCGACCCACGCCTCGCTGGTGGCCGCCGCCGGTGGCGCCAAGGACAGCACGGTCCACGCCGTCGACGACGTGACGGGCCGGGCGCCCGAGGGGGCGACCCGATGACCAGCCGTACCCTCGCCGTGGTCTCGGCGGGCCTCAGCCAGCCCTCGTCGACCCGCCTGCTCGCCGACCAGCTCGCCGCCGCCACCGGCGACGAGCTGGCCGGGCGGGGCGAAGCCGTCGACGTGCGTCTGGTCGACCTGCGCGAGCACGCGCACGACGTCATGAACCACCTGCTCACCGGCTTCCCGTCGGAGTCGCTGCGCGGCGTGCTCGACACGATCACCGGCGCGGACGGGCTCATCGCCGTGACGCCGATCTTCAACGCCTCGTACAACGGGCTGTTCAAGTCCTTCTTCGACCTCGTCGAGGCCGACGCCCTCACGGACCGGCCGGTGCTCATCGCGGCGACCGGCGGCACGGCCCGGCACTCGCTGGCGTTGGAGCACGCGGTGCGGCCGCTGTTCACGTACCTGCACGCGGTGGTGGTGCCGACGTCGGTCTTCGCCGCCCCCGAGGACTGGGCCAGCGGCACCGCCGACGGCGCGCTGCGGGGCCGGATCCGCCGGGCGGCGGCGGAACTGGCCGAGCAGGTGCACCGGCGGCCGCCGTCGACCGGGCCGGTGGACCCGTTCGCGTTGACCACCGACTTCGCGCAGTTGCTCGACCAGCGCGAGCCGTAGACCCGGCCCGCGAACGCACCGGCCCGGCGGCGACCCCTCGCCGGGCCGGTTTCCGTCAGCGCGCCTGCCCGTACGGGTGCGCGACGAGCACCGGGCACCGGGCGTGCTGCACGAGCGCCTGACTGACCGAGCCGAGCAGCATTCCCGTGAAGCCGCCGCGGCCCCGGGTCCCGACCACCGCGAGGGCCGCGTCCCCGCTCGCCTCGACCAACGCCCGCGCGGGGGAGTCGGCGCGGATCGTCCGAGCCGTCACGGTCAGCCCGGGGTGACTGCCCCGGGCGGCGGCGATTGCGGTGGCCAGCACCGCGTCGGGATCGCCGTCCGGCGTACGCGTGCCCTCGTCCGGGGCGACGTGGACGAGCACCAGCGCGGCCCCCCGTCGTGCCGCCTCGTCGGCCGCGTAGCCCACGGCCAGCTCGGCGGGCTCCGACCCGTCGACGCCCACCAGCACCGGTCCCTCGGCCCGGACCGGCTCGCCGGCCGGGCGCACCACCAGCACCGGGCAGCGCGCGTGCGCGGCGACCTGCGTGCCCACCGAGCCGAGCAGCAGGCCGGTGAAACCACCCAGGCCGCGGCTGCCCACCACCACCAGCTCCGCCCGGGAGGACTCCTCCACGAGCGTCGCGCCCGGCCCACCGGGCACCTGGCGCACCTCCACCCGGAGCCCCGGCCAGCGTCCGGCCAGGTCGCCCGCCACCCGCTCCAGCATCGCCTGCGCGGCCTCCGTGGGCGCCGGCACACCCAGGTCGTACGGGTTGACCGGCACGCCGTACCCGAGGGGATGCAGGTACCCGTGCACGAGGTGCAGCGGCCGGGCGCGCAGCACCGCGGCCCGGGCCGCTTCCTCGGCGGCGCCCAGGCTGGCCGGCGATCCGTCCACCCCCGCCACGACGGGTCGGTCCATCACCCCTCCACTGCTCGACACGGTCATTGTCGACGGGGCGCCGCCGAACCGTCCGTCGTTCCCCGCGGCGGCCCGCCGATCGCCCGGCGCGTTCCAAGCGTGGAGGCCGCTACGTCGCGTCGCCGAGGCCGGCGCTTCCCGCGCGGCTGCGCACGACCAGCTCGTCGACCTCCAGCCGCCCGATACGCAACTCCCGGATCACCGCCCGGCGGATCGACAGCCGGCCGATGGCGAGCACCGCCACGGCGGCGGCGCCCCCGGCCAACGCCGCGACCGCCAGCGACCCGACGGCCGCCGCCCCGAGGGCGCGGGCGCCGGCCGCCACCGCACCGGTCGCCGAGGCGCCCACGGCGTTCGCTCCCGCGGCCCTGACGCCCACCGCCCGCGCCCCGGTCGCCGAGGCGCCCCTCCGTCGTACCCTTCCCAGTCCGCTCATCCGGTCATTGTCGGTGCGGGCCGGACGGGCCCGCATCACGACGGTGGATTCTTCCGGCCGCCGGTCGGGACTCCGGTGCCAACCTGTCGGACCTCGGCCCTATCCTCGGGCGCGTGACCGCCGACCTGCGCCTGCGCCCCGTACGCGACGACGACCTGCCGGACTTCTACCGCCACCAGCTCGACGCGGAGGCGATCCGCATGGCGGCGTTCACGGCCGACGACCCGGCCGACCGGGCCGAGTTCGCGGCGCACTGGCGGCGGATCCGCAGCGACCCGGCGATCGTCTCCCGCACCGTCACCGTCGACGGCGTGGTGGTGGGCCACGTCGTCGCCTTCCCGGTGGGCGAGCAGACCGAGGTCAGCTACTGGCTCGACCGGGCGCACTGGGGCCGCGGCTACGCGACGGGCGCCCTCGCGGCGCTGCTGCGCGAGCTGCCGCAGCGGCCGGTGCACGCCCGCGCCGCCAAGGACAACCTCGGGTCGCTCGCGGTGCTGCGCAAGTGCGGCTTCGTCGTCACCGGCGAGGACCACGGCTACGCGCCCGGCCGCGGGCACGACGTCGAGGAGTACGTCCTGGAGCTCGCGGCCTGAGCTGGCGCCGCCGCCGCGAAGCGCCTGACCAGCACGGGCACTACCCTCGGGGGGTGAACTGGCTGGAAATCCTCGGCTGGGGCGGCTCGGCGGTGCTGGTGTGGTCGCTGCTGCAGGCCCGCATCCTCCGCCTGCGTGCGCTGAACCTGCTCGGATGTCTGATCCTGATCGTCTACAACGCGGCCCTGCAGGTCTGGCCCATGGTCGGGCTCAACGTGGTGCTCGTGGTGATCAACGTGTGGTACCTGCGCGCGATGCTCGCCACCCGCCACGACGAGGCGACCTACCAGGTGGTCGAGGTCGGCGTCCGGGACGGCTTCCTGGCCCACACGCTGCGGGTGCACGCGACCGACATCGCCCGGTTCAACCCCGCCTTCCGCTGGCCGCCCGACGAGCCGCCGGCGGGGGAGGGCGAGCGCTCGGCGTTCCTCGTGCTCCGCGCCGACGAGCTGGTCGGCGTGGTTCTCGCGCACGCCGAGGCGCACGGGGTCGCCCAGATCGACCTGGACTACGTCACCCAGCGGTTCCGCGACTTCACCCCCGGGGAGTTCGTCTACCGGCGCAGCCGCCTCTTCACCGACCGGGGCTTCCGCCGGGTCGTCAGCCCGCCCGGGATGGTCGCCCCCTACTACCACCGGCTCGGCTTCCACCGGGAAGGTGACGCGTACGTGCTGGACCTGCCGAACCCGGCGGTCACCGCGCCGGCCTGACCCACGTCACCCGGACGGAAGGATTCACCTCCCGTCCGGGTGGGCACAGATGCGCGTACGCCGGCCGGGACCTCCGTCCGGTGGCGCCGGCGCCCACCGGCGTGGGTCGTGCGAGGGAGAGCCGGGCGTGCAGAGCTACTGGGGCCAACTGGCACTGGTCGGAGTCCTGGTCATCCTCAACGCGGCGTTCGCCGGCAGCGAGATGGCGCTGGTTTCGCTCCGCGACAGCCAGGTCCAGAGGCTGGAACGGACCAGCCGCGCGGGGCGGGTGCTGGCCCGGCTCGCCACGGACCCGAACCGCTTCCTCGCCACGATCCAGATCGGCATCACCCTCGCCGGCTTCCTCGCCTCGGCGGCCGCCGCGGTGTCCCTCGCCAAGCCGCTGGTCCCGCTGCTCGGGGCGCTCGGCGACGCGGCCGAACCGGTGGCCATCGTGGTGGTCACCCTGGCGCTGACCTTCGTCACCCTGGTCTTCGGCGAGCTGGCCCCGAAGCGGATCGCCATGCAGGTCCCGGAGCGGTGGGCGCTGCTGGTGGCGCGTCCGCTGGACGTCCTCGCGAGCGTCACCCGCCCGGCGGTCTGGGCCCTCGGCGCCACCAGCGACCTCGTCGTACGCCTCGTGGGGCTGGACCCGAGCCCGCAGCGCGACGAGATCAGCCCCGACGAGCTGCGCGACATCGTCTCCGGCAACCACGGGTTCACCAAGGAGCAGCAGACCATCATCGCCGGCGCCGTCGAGATCGCCGACCGCCGGCTGCGGGCCGTGCTCGTGCCCCGGCTGCAGGTCTTCTGCCTCGACAGCGGGACGACCGCGGAGGCCGCCCGGCTGGTCCTGGCCGCCACGGGCCACTCCCGCGCGCCGGTCGTCCGCCACGGCGGCCTCGACGACGCCGTCGGGGTCATCCACCTGCGCGACCTCGTGGGGGTGCCCGACGACCGGCCGATCGACGAGTGCGCCCGCCCGCCGATGCTGCTGCCCGACTCCCTGCCGGTGGTGGACGCGCTGCGCCAGTTCAAGGCCGAACGCCAGCACATCGCCCTCGTGGTGGACGAGCGCGGGGCGGTCGACGGCATCGTCACCCTCGAGGACATCCTGGAGGAGATCGTCGGGGAGATCTACGACGAGACGGACCGGGACGTGCGGTCCGTGCGTACCGACCCGGACGGCGCGTTGCGGCTGCCCGGAACCTTCCCGGTGCACGACCTGCCGGACGTCGGCGTGAAACTGTCGAGCCAGCCCGCCGGCGACTACACGACCGTGGCCGGTCTCGTGCTCGCCTGCCTCGGACACATTCCGACGGTGGCCGGGGAGGACGTCGTCGTCGACGACTGGCGGCTCGAGGTCGCCCGGATCGACCACCGGGCCATCACCGAGGTACGCCTGGAGCGGCCTCCCGCCGCCGATCCCGACGGCGCGCGATCCGATCCCGACGCCGAACCGGTCCTCGACGAGGCGCGGGGCTGATCGGACCGAGGGCGGCGCGACGCCTCAGGCGGTCGGCGCGAGGTTCTGCAGCCGCACCTGGCCGCGGGCCACCAGGCGGTCGTCGCCGTCGGTGATCTCCACCTGCCACAGCTGTTGGCTCCGGCCCCGATGCACCGGCGTCCCCACCGCGGTCAGCTCGCCCTCGCGGACGGCGCGCAGGAAATCGGTCTGGTTGGCCACCCCGACGACGGTGCCGCGGTCGGCGAGCCAGAGCGACGCGCCGACGCTGGCCGCCGTCTCCACCACCGAGCAGTACACGCCGCCGTGCTGGATGCCGAAGGGCTGGTGCAGCTCCGGACGGACCCGCCAGCGGATGACCACGCGGTCGGCGGTCGCCTCGTCGATCCGCAGGCCGAGCAGGTTGACGAAACCCCCGGTCAGGTCCGGCTCTTCCACGGGTGTGCCTCCTCGATCACGTGAGCGCCCAGCCTAGCGGGGCTCTTTTCGACGAAACCCGGTACGGCGGGCGCTCGCCGATGGGGGAGAATCGGTGACCGTGACCGACAGCAGCCTCCCGCCACGGCGGGACTCCCTCACCGACGACCTGCTCTGGCGGGGCCTGATCCAGGACTCGACCGGCCTCGACGAGCTGCGCGAGCTGCTCGACGGCGGGGGCGCCGCGTTCTACGTGGGCTTCGATCCGACCGCGCCGAGCCTGCACCTCGGCCACCTCATGCAGGTGCTGACCGCCCGCCGTCTCCAGCAGGCCGGGCACCGGCCCCTGCTGCTGGTGGGCGGGGCGACCGGTCAGATCGGTGACCCGAAGGAGAGCGCCGAGCGGACGCTCAACCCGCCGGAGGTCATCGCCGGCTGGGTGGACCGGATTCGCGAGCAACTCTCGCCGTTCGTCTCCTACACGGGCGAGAACGCCGCGCAGCTGGTGAACAACCTCGACTGGACCGCCGAGATGTCGGTGGTGGAGTTCCTCCGCGACGTGGGCAAGCACTTCCCGGTCAACCGGATGCTCGCCCGCGAGGTGGTGAAGGCGCGGCTCGAGACCGGCATCAGCTTCACCGAGTTCAGCTACCAGCTCCTGCAGGCCAACGACTTCTTCGAGCTGCACCGCCGGCACGGCTGCCAGCTCCAGTTCGGCGGCTCGGACCAGTGGGGCAACATCACTGCCGGCGTGGACTACATCCGGCGTCGTGGGGCCGGCCCCGTGCAGGCGTTCACCACGCCGCTCGTCACGAAGTCCGACGGCACGAAGTTCGGCAAGACCGAGGGCGGCTCGATTTGGCTCGACCCCACGATGACCAGCCCGTACGCGTTCTACCAGTTCTGGGTCAACGTGGACGACCGTGACGTCGACCGCTACCTGCGCTTCTTCAGCTTCCGCAGTCGGGAGGAACTGGAGGAGCTGGCGAAGGCCACCGCGGAGCGACCTGCGGCCCGGCTGGCGCAGCGGGCACTCGCCGAGGAGCTCACCACGCTGGTGCACGGGGAGCGCGAGATGGCCCAGGTGGTGGCCGCGAGCCAGGCCCTGTTCGGGCGCGGCTCGCTCGACGAGCTGAGCCTTGCCACGCTGCGGGCCGCGCTCACCGAGGCCGGTCTGGTGCAGCTCGACGAGCTGCCCGACGTGGCCGGGCTGCTCCGCGACTCCGGCCTGGTGCCGAGCCTCAAGGAGGCCCGCCGGGTGATCGCCGAGGGTGGCGCGTACGTCAACAACAACCGGGTGACCGAGGCGGACGCCACGGTGTCGACGGACGAGCTGCTGCACGGCCGGTACCTGGTGCTGCGCCGGGGCAAGCGCTCCTTCGCCGGCGTCGAGCTGCGGCGATAGCCGTCCGTCGACGGTGTGACGCGGGACGCGCCCTGCGGATTTGACGATCAATCCGCGGGGCGCGTAACTTTCTCTCTGCCAGCGCGGAACGGACGAAACAGGGCGAAAGTCCTGGCGGCCGGAGCGCGGGAATGACCACTGGGTCAGGCGGGTTGTACCCACCGGAACCCGAGGCCCCGGCGAAGCCGGGAATGCCCTCGGGGCTCGGAGGGTTGTAACCCTCGGACCCGGTACCGGGTGGTGCCCCGGATTCGCCGCGAGGCGGATTTGGTGGGGCGGAACCGACCGGGTATGGTTGACGACCGGCAGGGCACCGGGCGAGATCGTGGGAGACCGCGACGGCCGGCCTGCCGAATCCGTGACGTGGATCGGCGCAAGCCGCGTCCGTCATGGTGCCCGCTAAAGGGGTGAAGCACGACAAACCGCGAAAGACGGTTTGACACGGCGGAAACCAGCGGGTAACGTAGTAAAAGTGCCCGGCGCGGGAGCGGCGGGTGCGGTGAACGAAATACCCCGAGCTGGGGCTCCGCGGTTGCGGGGTTTCTGGTCGGTGTGTGGTTGTTCTTTGAGAACTCAACAGGGTGCTTGATAAGCCAGTGCCAATTGTTTTATACCCCGGGCTGGTTGATTCTTTTAGGATCTTCCGGCTGGGATTCCTTTGGCAACACTTTTGTTGCTGGGATGATTGTTCAACAAGTTTTTGTTGGAGAGTTTGATCCTGGCTCAGGACGAACGCTGGCGGCGTGCTTAACACATGCAAGTCGAGCGGAAAGGCCCTTCGGGGTACTCGAGCGGCGAACGGGTGAGTAACACGTGAGCAACCTGCCCTAGGCTTTGGGATAACCCTCGGAAACGGGGGCTAATACCGAATAGGACCTTGCGCTGCATGGCGCTTGGTGGAAAGTTTTTCGGCCTGGGATGGGCTCGCGGCCTATCAGCTTGTTGGTGGGGTGATGGCCTACCAAGGCGACGACGGGTAGCCGGCCTGAGAGGGCGACCGGCCACACTGGGACTGAGACACGGCCCAGACTCCTACGGGAGGCAGCAGTGGGGAATATTGCACAATGGGCGGAAGCCTGATGCAGCGACGCCGCGTGAGGGATGACGGCCTTCGGGTTGTAAACCTCTTTCAGCAGGGACGAAGCGCAAGTGACGGTACCTGCAGAAGAAGCGCCGGCCAACTACGTGCCAGCAGCCGCGGTAAGACGTAGGGCGCGAGCGTTGTCCGGATTTATTGGGCGTAAAGAGCTCGTAGGCGGCTTGTCGCGTCGACTGTGAAAACCCGCGGCTCAACTGCGGGCCTGCAGTCGATACGGGCAGGCTAGAGTTCGGTAGGGGAGACTGGAATTCCTGGTGTAGCGGTGAAATGCGCAGATATCAGGAGGAACACCGGTGGCGAAGGCGGGTCTCTGGGCCGATACTGACGCTGAGGAGCGAAAGCGTGGGGAGCGAACAGGATTAGATACCCTGGTAGTCCACGCTGTAAACGTTGGGCGCTAGGTGTGGGGAGCCTCTCCGGTTCTCTGTGCCGCAGCTAACGCATTAAGCGCCCCGCCTGGGGA